>NZ_WNHC01000009.1:0-2873 GCF_009718865.1 Alcanivorax sp. VBW004 | reverse complement strand
GGCGAGAACCTTGGGCTGGCTCATAGGATTCTCCTGTCGCGTGTTTGTCAGTATGCTGACCATTCTGCCTGTTGCGGCGCACACTGTCAGTAATGGCAGTGTGACGCACGGGCGGCGTACGAAGCGATGCCAACGGTGCCAGGCAACGACGCCCTGTCTGCGGAGTGTCCCATGCTGCTCTATTATCTTGATCTTGCTGGCGTTGCCGTGTTTGCTGTCAGTGGTGTACTGGCGGCACGCGACCGGGACCTTGATTTGCTCGGTGTGCTCGTGGTTGCCGCGATCACAGCGATCGGTGGCGGAACGTTGCGTGACTTGCTGCTCGATCGTCACCCGATTTTCTGGATCACCGATACCTGGTACCTGGTCGTTATTCTTGCTGCCACTATCGCTACCGTGCTTTACCTGCGACTGCGCCAGCCACCGGGCATCAGCCTGCAAGTGGCGGATGCGTTTGGCCTTGGCCTGTTTGCGCTGTCCGGAGCCCAGTACGCCGAAGCGGCCAACAGCTCACCGTTGATTGTGGTGCTGATGGGCACCATGACCGGCGTTACCGGTGGCGTGATTCGTGATGTGATTACCGCCAAGGTGCCGCTGATCCTGCGCCAGGAAATTTACGCCACGGCCGCGATTGCCGGCGTGCTCGCTTATCTCGGCATGAAGCAGCTAGGCGTGCCGGAGAGTTACGCGTTCCCCGGCGGGATACTGGTTGTGGTTGGTATCAGGCTGGTGGCTATTCGTTGGGGGCTGCATTTGCCGGTGGTGCACAAGCCGTAGGAGCGCTTTACTTCCGGCTATACGGACTCTTCCGGATTTGTCAGTTTGTCCTTTTTTGCGAGATATGTATCAAACAGTGCTTGATGCCGCGTAAGGCTCAGCGTATCCATCGGACTATCGTAGTCGCGTACCCTTCGATCAGGTTCGCAAGAGTCTGGTCCTTTTGATTTTGTAAGATGAGCGTCCCTGTTTCCCGATCGCAGTGATGGCAACTCAGCAGAGGCTGGCACAGCCGGGCTTATTTCGCAGGGCGCTGTATATCAGTTCCGGATGCTGGTTGGAGGTAACCGTCCAGGCGACGCCGCTACTGGCGAAGCTCCAGGTATTGATCAGCGGTGTCAGCACAAGCAGGGCTGGCTTGTCCTTGCCCAGCGTGACGTCCAATCCATAAGGTGCCGGGTTGGGCAGGCCAAAGTCACGGGCCGCTGTGAGCAGGACAAAGTAGTTGCCGTCGGAGTAGTAGCCGGCCACGGCAGGCAGCGCGCCAGGATGAATCAGGCGTCGTTGCAGCGGCAGGCCAAGCAGGGCGTCGGGCAGCTTGCCGATGGCGGGCAGCCGTGCAGTGACCGCGTCGCCGCTCGCATCCGGCCAGTCCAGATCCCACTCGATCTGCATGGCGGAGGCCGGCAGCGTTGGAGCTTCGGGCAGTGTAATCGGCTGGTTGAACTCGATGTGCTGGTAACGGTAGCTGAACCCGTCGCCGCCGTGCAGGCTAATGTCGCCCGCCAGTGGAAAGCTGTACTGATCAAGTACCTGGGTGCGCGAATGCTGGATCAGGTCGTCGGGGTTGCGGGCTTTCTGTTTCAGCTCGATGGCATCGTGGCCAGCCACCTTGCTGACATTGCCAAGTGCATAGAAGTAGCGCCTGGTATTTTCGCGCCAGGCATCCTCAATGCGCTTGGCTTCCTGTTCCGCTGGTGCGGCGGGCAGATTGCGAATGATCACGGCGATATCCAGCGTTGGCAGCCAAGCCATCAGGGTGTCGCCCGTATAGCGGGTGACGCTGCCGGCGAGGCTGGCCGGCGCCGAGGTGTGACTGTGGAAGTCATGCGGGCGTTGGAACCAGATTTCGCTTTTCACCATGTCGTCGCCGTATAGTCCCTGCTGTTCCAGTACACCGTGGTAGCTTTGCACTGCGGCGATATTGCGCACGGTGCGCTCAATCTGCATTTCCGCCCAGCCGGCAAAACTGGTGGAGGCAGCGACCAGGAAAAGGCCGGGAACCAGGCTTGTCAGGGCAGGGCGAAGAGTCATTGTCCGGTGCTCCGTTTGGGTAACAGGCGGCGGGCCAGTTCAACCCAGCCATGAATTTGCAGCCACAGCGGATTGCGCCTGCCGGGGGCCGGCCGCACACCATACTGAATCGTCTGGTCTGTGCTGGCGAAGGTGCCGAACAACCGGTCCCAGATAATCAGTGTGCCGCCAAAGTTGCGGTCAACAATATCCGCGTTGCTGGCATGATGAATACGGTGATGGGTCGGTGTATTGAAAAGCCGACCGAAGGATCGCGGCCAGGGATCGGTTTCCGAATGCAGGAAGGCCTGGTAGGCGAGGTTGATCAGTTGCATGGTGATCACCATCAGCGGGTCGAAGCCGATGAGTGGCAAAGGCAACCAGAAAAAGAAGGTGATAAATGGGAACCAGCTTTGCCTCAGGGCGGTGCTCAGGTTGAAAAGGTTCGATGAGTGATGGGTAACATGGGCGGCCCAGAAAAACGCCAGCTTGTGGCTGCCGCGATGGAACCAGTAAAAGCAGAAGTCCTCAAGCACAAACAGTGCGCCCCACAGTACCCAGAAGCGGCCGCTGGCAGGGTCGAGCCACCAGGGACCAAAGTCGAACAGTCGGTACTGCCAGACGCTGTAGTAAATGCGGAACAGGATATCCAGCCAGACCAGACCGATCAGCAGGTAGCCGGCATACATCACCAGGTTGGTGGTGGTATCGCCAGCCCGATAGCGGGTCGGGTGGCGCCACCATTCGAGCAGTATAAGCAGGGCCAATAGCAGCAGACCGCCATAATAGGTGTGATCGGGGGTCATGGACGGACCATCATTGTTGTTATGTGGAAACCTGAAGCCTGATAGTCCCACAGTTGC
>NZ_WNHC01000008.1:0-3228 GCF_009718865.1 Alcanivorax sp. VBW004 | reverse complement strand
GGGGTTCTAGGGATTTTGCCGCCAAATATTGCAATTCGCCCTGCAAGCCACGGCTGGCGTGACCTGTAGAAGGCTATTAATTTCATTTCACCGCAAATATCTGTATCCTTCTTGGCTTTTTGGGTCAAGATATGAGCAAAGGTAAGCGCCTGTCGATACTGACAGCGGCAGAAATTGAAGAATTGTATTCACCTCCCGTGTTCTCCGAATCCGACCAGCGTTTTTTCTTTACTCTTAATGACCGAGAATTCGATGAAATCAACCGGATTAGAGATCGTAAGCATCGAGTTGTGGCTATCGTTCTGCTGGGCTATTTCAAATCTAAACCGATCCTGCTCAATCCCAGCTTCAAATCAATGCAGTCTGACCTAGCATTTGTCTCTAAACTGTACTTCAAAGATCTAAAATACCGTCGATTTAGCCTGAAGGCTGACCAGAAGTCCCGATTATACGAGCGTGTTCTTTCGTTACTTGGCGTTTCTAATTGGAGTGACCATGAACACCACTCATTGCTGACAGGCCATTTACTTGAAAGCGCAAATAGCTGGGCGGCACCACGAGCTCTTTTTGACTCGACGACCGAATATCTGTCCCACAACAAGATTGCAATTCCCGCCTACAGCACACTGCAGAAGCTCATCAGCCAAGTTCTGATACAACACCAGAATGCTTTACATGAGCGCGTGAAAGCCGCTTGCCCCAAAGGCCTGAAGACCATGCTCTCTGAGCTACTGTGTGGCGAGAATGCCTTTACGTTACAACACCTGCGCCAAGGTGCACGCAATTTCACAGGCACTGAACTAAACAAAGAGCTTCAAGTTTATCATCACCTTCAGCCTTGGATCGTTGAAGTCACTCAAGTGCAGGAAAGCCTGGGGCTGTCGCAAATGAACCTACATTATTTCGCCAGCCGCGTGGATTACTATGGTGCCAAACTCAAACGGCAATCACCGCTCAATCAGCAGTTGTACCTGTTAAGCTATCTGCAACATCGACATCAGCAATGTTTGGAAAGAATCGCTGATGGTTTTATCCATCATGTACGGCAAGTGAAGGCTCGTGCCAAGGCAATGGCCAAGGAACAAGTCTATAAAGATTGGCAGAAAGCTGCTCGGAATGTCGAAAAAGCTGCAGGTGTTTTTCAGTTGTTTTTGGAAGAAGATGTTGAACCGGACACTCGCTTACAATCGGTCCAGCAGCAGGCTTTTAAGGTACTTAATGCCAAAGATCTCACCTCTGTCTGCCAGTACTTGAGCAGTCAAAAGAAGTCTGCAGATGAGTCTTATTGGCAGCAACTGGATGGAGAATCAACGCTACGCACAGGGTTGCTACGATCATTGTTCTGCTGTTTACGAATTGAAGGTGCAGATAAAACACAGCGACTGGCGCGAGTGCTAGATCAAGCCAGATTAGATTTGGTAGCCAATCATAAGCTCAGTGATGCCAGTCTGGATCGCCGTTTACCACAAAAACAACTACTCCCATTGTTGCTGAATAAAGATGATAGCCTCAATAAAGGCCGTTATGAATGGTACCTTTATCTGCAGATTCCCGACCGATTGCAAGGTCAGCTGTTGATGCCAGACGTTATTAAATACCGGGCTTTGGATGCAGATTTAGTTAAACCAAAGTACTGGAAACAAGAAAAGCAAAGCTTGTTAGAATCCACTGCACAGGAAAAGCTGATGGCCAATCCTGCATCGCTCATAACCAATATGGCTACCGAACTTGATATGCGTCTGGACGAGGTGAGCCACTATCTGGAAGAAACGGACAACCGAGACATTATCCTGAAGCAAAAAGGAGGTAAACGACACTGGAGGTTGCCCACTGCGAGCAAGAAGCACTTGGTCAATAACCCTTTCTTTGGGCAGATGCGTTCGGTAGACATCGCCGATGTTCTGCGAGTGGTCGACCGAGATACAGGTTTTATCGATGACTTCGAGCACGTCTTAGGTATGAACACTAAAGGTCGGCAGTTCGAAGTGGATTTATTGGCGATAATGGTTGCGAATGCGACCAACCAGGGAATCTATGGTATAGCAGAGATCTCTGATCGTAACTATGAACAGTTAAGCACCATTCAGGCTAATTACTTGCGGTTAGAAACTCTTAGTAACGCTAACGACCGTATTAACAATGCAACGGCCAAATTACCGATCTTCAAACACTACTACATCCAGGAAGGCATTGTGCATGTCAGCGCCGACGGGCAGAAATTCGAAGCCAAAAGGGAAACCTTCCGCACTCGGTACTCCTCAAAATACTTCGGTACAGCCAAGGGGTTATCGAACGTAAGCCTCAACGCCCATCACATGGCGATCAACAACCGAATTATCGGTTCTAACGAGCATGAAAGCCACTACCTGTTCGACCTTCTGATGAACAATAGATCTGAAATAATCCCGGACGTTGTGTCGACGGATACTCATGGGGTTAACCACATTAATTTTGCACTCCTGGACTTGTTTGGTTACCAGTTTGCGCCTCGATACGCCAAAGTTGGAAGCGTGATCGAAAAGATGTTTAATATCACCACGGATAAAAACGACCGCCTTCAGCTCAGCCTGAAAAAGCCCATTAATATCAAACGCATCATGGAGCACTGGGACACCATCCAACGCATCGCAGTCTCACTGGCACAGCGCAAAACGGATCAAGCCACCTTGGTGCGAAAACTTTCATCTTATAAAAGTAACCACCCCTTACTTGAAGCATTTACCGAATACAACCGATTAGTAAAAGCTCGATATTTGCTGAGCTACATTGATGACCCTGAGCTGCGTAGTCATGTGCAAAAAGCACTGAACCGCGGTGAAGCCTATCATCAGCTACGCCGAGCGATTAGCCAGGTGAATGGTGACCGATTCCGTGGTAACAGCGATGAAGAGATCGAGCTGTGGAATGAATGCGCTAGATTAATGGCCAATGCCATCATCTACTTCAACTCCAAAGTTCTCAGTAACCTGCTGCAAAGCTTTGAGCATCAGGGCAAAGACAAGCAAGCGGAGACCATTAAGCGAGCATCTCCGGTCGCATGGCAGAGCATCAATCTGAAGGGTAAATACCTGTTCAATCAGTCTAGTGAAATGCTGGATATTGAGTATCTGATGGCGCCGATTGAGGAATATATACCGTTCCTGGAAAAGTAATGCACCTCTACAGCCTAGGAATAGCAAGGCCTACAGAGCGAATTGCAATATTTGGCGGCAAAATCCCTAGAACCCC
>NZ_WNHC01000007.1:0-3242 GCF_009718865.1 Alcanivorax sp. VBW004 | reverse complement strand
CTCGAAAAGCTGGCATTCATCAAAAATTGTCGAGCACTTGACCTGACATTAGACGAAATCAAGCAATTGATGGCGCTCCAGCATTTACCAGGCACACCGTGTGAGAAAGTGAACGATATGATCGATGCGCACCTGAAAATTGTGGAGTCTCGTATTGCCGATCTCCAAAAACTTCATGCTGATTTGAAGGTGTTACGCCAAAAGTGTGGCCATGCACGCCCCATCGAACAGTGCGGCATTTTGGATGAGTTGTCCCCCAAATCGCATTCCCGAAATTAAAAGAACGAGACTGCCATGGCAGATGTCAATGAGTACATTCGCGCTGCCACGCGAGAGAATACCCGGAAAAGTTACCGCGCCGCCATTGAGCACTACGAGGACGCATGGGGAGGATTTCTGCCTGCGACAGCGGATAGCATCGCTTCCTACCTCGCGCATTATGCTCCTACACTGGCGATCAGCACCCTCAAGCAACGCTTGGCAGCCTTGGCCGCATGGCACAATGAACAAGGCTTTCCCGATCCAACCAAAGCACCTCATGTTAAAAAGGTTTTGAAGGGGATTGGTGAACTACATCCTTTCAGGGAAAAACAAGCCAAACCGCTGCAAATTGAACAACTCCAGGCCATCGACGGCTGGATTACTGAACATTTGTCCCAAACAGATACCCGCTCTGTCAATTCCCTTAAGCTGCTACGTGATCGAGCGTTGATTCTTTTGGGGTTCTGGAGAGCATTTCGTGGAGACGAACTCACGCGTATTAGGGTAGAAAATGTCAGCGTTATACCCGGTGTTGGGATGGAAATTTTCATTCCCAGAAGCAAAACCGATCGCTTGTCCCATGGCCGAACGTATCGGGCTCCGGCATTGCAACTCTTGTGTCCCGTAACGGCATTCACGGATTGGATGAGTGCGGCCCAATTGACCAAAGGTCCCGCCTTTCCAGCGATTAACCAGTGGGGGCACTCTGCAGAACAGGCGATTCATCCAGCCAGTGTGATTGCTATCATCAAGGCTTATTGCCACCAGGTGGATCTTCCCAATGCTGATGAATTCAGCAGCCATTCTTTGCGACGCGGCTTCGCGACCTGGGCAACCGCTAATAGCTGGGATACCAAAACGTTGATGGAGTACGTCGGCTGGAAAGATGTTCAATCAGCCATGCGCTATATCGAAGGCGCCGATCCGTTTTCCCAACAACGAATACAACAAGCACTGCCTCAAGCTATAACACAGGCCAAGCAAGACTCCGACCTTCCGAAGGACACGGCATTGGAAATTAGCCTCTGCCTTGAACCTTATAGCAAACATTCTCATGGCACCGGTAAGGCAAGATCTCTGATAGAGCGACATTGTTTATTGCCCAGGGCGATGGAAAAGCTTGATGCTGAGGGAACGCGCTATCGCATCACGATAAGTTCTGATGATTGCGACGCGTTGGATGAAGCATTGGATGAATTACTCCATCACATGCATCAGATCGCCTCTGATAATCAATGTATGCTGGAGGCCACCATTCGCGACCCGCACATCGACAGAGTGTGGGATTAACACACTCCCGTCATAGTATGCCGCATCATGAGCAGCCTCCACGAAACCGCCTATCCCAGACTGCGAAGTACCATTACCGAAAAAGAGCTTAATGAGTACTACACACCAACACCAGAAGAACTGAGCCTGATTGAATCTGAGAAGAAGCCCATATTACGTTTCGGGTTCATGCTAAACCTGAAACTGCTCCAACGCCTCGGCTACTTTGTTCCGCTGGCGTCTGCACCACCCAGCATTATTGCTCACGTGATGGATCGGATCGGAATCAAGCGACCGCTGACACTAAAGCAACTTAAAGATTATGACCGCTCTGGCTCTCGCCCCCGACAACAGCACATTTTAAGAGACTATCTTGGCATTCGATCCTTTGCTTCAGAGGATCAGCCCTGGCTCACCGACATAGCGGAAAAAGCGGCAGAAACCAAAGAGATGTTGGCGGATATTATCAACGTAATGCTTGAAGAACTGGTACGAAATCACTATGAATTACCTGGCTTTACCGTTCTTAAGCGGATCGCAAGATCGGCGCGTAATAAAGTTAATGAGCAGTGCTTTCGTGATATCTGCAGAGATCTTACGAACGATGCCAAACAAAAAATTGATGAGCTGTTGAATCCGTCTGACGGTGCCTATGGCGCATGGAACACGCTTAAGCGCGAGCCCAAGAAGCCAGGCAACAAAGAGGTGCGAAGCTATCTTCAACATGTACACTGGTTGCAGGTACTTGGTGAGTCACTGCCTGATGTCGATGTTCCGGTAGTGAAATATCGTCAGTTTGCCCTTGAAGCCAGGGCGCTCACTGCACCCGAAATGGCTCGACTCAAACCAAACAAGCGCTATGCACTTGCCGTTATCCTGGTGCGTCAACAGCACAGCAAAGCGCTCGATGACGTGGCAAACCTGTATATTAAAATGCTCCGAAGCATGGAATCGACCGCTCAATCAGCGCTGCATCAATACATTCTGGAACATCAAAAACAAATCGACGCCTTGATTGCCAAATTCCGTGATGTTTTAGTCGCTTATGATCAGCATCCGGAGCAAACACAAAAGTTTGCGGCACTGGATACGGTACTGGGTGACGAAGCGAGTTCTTTGATTGAACGCTGCAATCAGCATATTGCTTATGCGGGGAATAACTATTACCCCTTCATGCTCAAATCGTATCGCCAAAAGCGCGCGTTGCTATTGAACAGTCTGGATATTCTGGACTTGCAATCCACATCCAGTGATACCAGTACCGCATCACTTCTCGTTTTATTAAAAAGTTTGCGCAACAGTCGCACAGAGTTTTTAAGCGAAGAATCCGTCGACCAGGCTATGCCAGAAGCATTTGATTTGAGCTGGCTAACTGAGAAATGGAAAAAGCTGATAGTGAGTAACGAAAGCAGCGAGGACAGCGGGAAGATTTTTCATCGCAAGTATCTTGAATTGTGGCTGCTATTGCATATTAAACAAGAACTTTCCTCAGGCGATTTGTTTATTCCTTTCAGTGCCGAATTCGATGACTATCGAGAACAACTGATTGATGATGAGACATTGGATAATGAATTACAGAAATACAGTGATCAGGTTGAAATGCCTTTAACTGACGCCCACGAATTCACTACAAACCTTAAACAACAGTTGGCGGATCTTGCTAAGGGCGTGGATGAACGTTTTCCTGAAAATCTTCATGCAACCATCAAAGA
>NZ_WNHC01000006.1:0-6211 GCF_009718865.1 Alcanivorax sp. VBW004 | reverse complement strand
CAAATAGAACAGTTTCCCGGGTTTATGCCAAAGTGGCGATTTAGCCTTGCGGGATAGATCGAATGACATTCAGGGAAGTTGCCTTCGGATTGAGCATTGACCAGATACAGCAAATCACACAGCTACACCCAACAACACTCCGCAGATACCTGAGAACGAACTCAGCCCCATCACACATTATTCGCTTGGTGGCCTTCTTTAGCCGCGGAGAACTGCCAAGCAATAGCCCGAAATGGAACGGCTGGAAGGTTCGAGAAGATGCCTTGTCGGACCCGGACGGGAACGAATACAGACCGGACGAGATACGATCTATATGGGCGCTGAGACAGCTACAGGCAGAGCTGGAGCGAATCAAAAAACAACCCGCCCAGCTTGTAATGCCGTTTTAGAAATGCGATGAATTTTTAGCGACGGGGCGGGCGGACGCCGTGGCGACTGCGTCGCCATCAGCTCCCCGCCCTCCCCTTGTGCTTTCTCTTTCCTCTCTTGCCAGATGGTTAAACATTCCGTTTTTAAGTATTCGCCGGCACATCTGCCAAGGCATATCGGCAATTGTCGTTCCTTGCTGCGTGTAGCAAGTGCAATCGCTGAAATCTGACTCCATGGACATACAGCCCTGAACCACTGGGACCGAGACAGCGCGACGGGCCTGTTGTCGATATATCGGGGCCGTGTACGGGAGGCCCGGAACCTCTGGCGCGAGAAGATCACCCCAATTTTCAGGGGGCGGCGGTTCCGCCTGGACAACTTGTTGCGGCGAAGAGTCGCCGCCCGATCCCGTAGGCTCCTCCTCTGGATGTGTGCCGTAGTTGGTGTAAAAGCGCCAGACCATGAACACGGTGAATGCGATAAGGACCGGGACAAGGAAAAGGATTTTTGGGGGCTTGAACTTATGGGTATGGACTTCCGCCGAGTGATAGTGACCCCAGACACGCTTGGGAAGCCGTTTTTTTGTCTTTACGCACCCTTCTAGCTCCGACTTTGTCGCCGGGTTCACATAGCCAGAACCTGAATGGTACTCGATGACGAAAGGCGCGCCGAACGGCCTGCTAAAATGGTATTGCTCGTTGCAGAGCTTACGAGCATGCGTGTCGAGTAACGAAGGGTCCTGGCTGATGAAAATGAGGTCCCAGCCGTGGTGCCGGTGGGTCTCTACCGCCGTCAGCCCGAAAGGTACAGGCTTGCTAGCTGGTCTGCCCGGCCATATCTGTTGTGCTTCATCAGCAACAAGAACGGCACCATCTGGAAGATGGTCGGGCCAGTTTTTGACTTCGTCGTCGGATAGCTCGATCCAGTCGAGCTTGAGATCTCGAATCCCACGGTAGTAGACGGGGCGCTTTGCATCACTTCCCTCTACGTTGAAACGCTTGTCATGCAAGACGAAATCTATTGCATTGCTCGTCTTGCCCGTTCCCGGCTTACCCGTAAATAACCAGAACATTATTCGCCCCCGTTTAAGTCCATAAAGCCGAAACGCTTGAATGCACCGAATAAAGTGCGGATTGAGATAATCCCGATATAGGCGCTGATTATCAGGCTCAAGAACACATCGAAACCGGCCATAGTAATCACTGAAAGTATGTCGGAGGTGATGCCACCCATTCCGCTTTTTATGTGACCAATAACGCCGTCCAAGGTCATTTGAACGCCGGTAAGCGATATCGTCCCGAGACCGATGGCACCTAAGACACGGGCCGTTGTAGGGCCAATGATTGACGCGATAAAAGCAGCTACTGGCTGCAGCCAGAAAGGCATGGTTATTTCTCCGTCATTGATCGGAAGGCGATAAAGCCAGCGGCAAGCCAGCCGAGCGCGATGACTAGCGGCCTGATCTTTGAGGCAAAATCACAGATGAAAGTGAAGGGTATGGCTATGGAGCCAAACGGGGGGACTGACACCTGAATATCAGCGGGGCAGGAATTTGAGCCACCAAAGCCGGAACCAGAGTCGTCCAGGCCATCGAGGAAAGAGCCGAACCCGACCTCATTTGAGGCTATCTGGTTTTCTGGTGCATCACCGTCAAGAAGCGAATCGCCGCCTTGGTTGTATTCCTCTGTACCCTTCAACTCCTCACGGAATAGCTGTTCCTGACAAAAGTGGTGCCACTCATTCAGGAGAACAGCACACTGTATCGGATCGGCAGAGCTACAGTCTGGCTCCTCTACCTGTTCCTTGTCGCACGTTCCCTTACCTAC
The DNA here is from genome assembly GCF_009718865.1 of Alcanivorax sp. VBW004. NCBI lineage: Bacteria > Pseudomonadati > Pseudomonadota > Gammaproteobacteria > Oceanospirillales > Alcanivoracaceae > Alcanivorax > Alcanivorax sp. VBW004. The sequence continues at coordinate 4,016 of NZ_WNHC01000006.1, read as the reverse complement.
CGTGTTGCCCTCTTCTTCTTCCGGTTCCTGGTCATCCTCAATACCATTGCCGTCTGCGTCGGTGTCCTGACCATCAGGTATGCCATCGCCGTCTGTATCTGGGTTGTTGGGGTCAGGGTCTAAACCTGCACCGCCGCCGTTGCCTGAGCCTGAGCCGGGGGAATCTGGGGCGCCATCGCCATCACGGTCTGGATCGTCACCGTCTGGGATACCGTCACCGTCAAAATCTGGGTTTGTGGGGTCCGGGTCGTCACCATCTGGTGCGCCGTCACCGTCTGAGTCAGGGTTTGAGGGGTCCGGGTCGTCAGTGTCGGGAATGCCATCACCATCTGAATCATCGGGTTCTGGCTGCTCTGATGACTCTTTGCAGTATTTACGGCCATCAATAACCGTGTAGTTCGGGCAAGGGGAATCCGGCGGAACCTCACAGAATTTTTTTCCGTTGGTTGACCTATAGCAGTCATCCTCGTCGGTGTAGTCGTGAAAGGGCCTATCCTGTTGCGGCTCAGAGAATTCGCAGTAGTCGCCATTGCTTCGATATTCTGCCCAGCAGGAAGTGGTAGATCCTACGAAGACACAAGTTGAGCCGGAATTGCGGACAAACTCGCAGTTTGAGTCACAGACGACCGTAGCCTTAACGTCTGTGCCAATTCGTTTTTTTGTTCCTTCTGGGATCTCACACTCTGGTTCAGGAAGTGGCTCTGTGCTGCATTGGCCGTATGGGTAGGTACCGTTGAAACTCCCGTAGCCTGTCCAACACCTTAGGCAAGTGTATTGCCCTGATGATGAGTCTGTGACAACGCCGTAGAGCTGACCAGGGTTTGAAGACTGTTCGTTGTCGCAGGAGTTATTTACTGATTGCTGATTACCACCTTGGGCAACAATTTGGGGGTTGAATGTGGCGGCGTTAAGCGGGGATATAGCTGCCACTAGGAAAAGAGCATATAGAAAGCAGCAAGTGAGACGGTTAGATAGAGCCATGGGCCAATGTCCGGTTCCATTTTTCACCTCTGATAAAAAAGGGGCCAAGCGGCCCCCTTCCCGTTTGCGTTGGGCTTACTTGATAACCCGGCGAACGTAGGCAACACCGGCGATCACGGCCAGAACGCCGATCACTGCCAGTGCGATAGTTTCCACGTTGGCAGACTGGCCGGAAATTTCACCAGCGGCAGCCGTGACATCAAGCGCAGCGTTTGCAGCACCGGCATACATGGCTGTACCGCCGACAACTGCAAGCTGACCAACCTTTTTACCCATACCGTGGGTGCGGGACTGGATAGACTCCAGACGGGCCTTCATTGCATTTTTCATGGTGTTACTCCGTGATTTAATTTTGAGTTTTAACGAATGAGGCCGAAGAGTTTCTTGCAACCCCAGACTGTTGCCCATAAGAGCAAACATGCCCCGAGCAGTTCGTTAGCCTGCTCGTATGTGAGCGGGGGCAGTCCGAAAGGGCCTGTCTCCGCCACAATTTCGAGAGTGCCCGAACAGATGACCGAGCCGTCAACGGCTTGTTGCCAGTCGCCTGTCGTGCACGCTATTAATTCCATTAGCTACTTGTCTACTTGAAGTTTTTAGGGAGACCGTCATCGGCCAAAAACCAGTTCAGGCCCGCATTGCCATTGCGACCAGCCCACGGGAAAGCCAGAACAGGGACGAAGATTTCATTACCCTTGAGCTTTTCATAGTGAGCAGCAACGCCCTCAGGAATCTGCTTTTTGGTGATCTGGATGTCATAGCTCACCGTTTCGCCGTCATAGCCATTCGTTTTGGGGACAGACACACCCACGAACATCTTAGTGCGAACCTCACCCGTGTTGCGGTCAGTGTTGTCTACGGACTTAACGCCCATGATGGTGCCCTTCAAAAGAAACATGCTTCTTCTCCTAGCTCCCTCTGGAGCAAATGGTTATCAGCAGCCCAGCGGAGGCGCTCAGGAACGCCGGACTTGTATATTTCATGGAACATTTCTTCCTTGCTTTTTCCGAGTTGAAGCGCCCCGAAATGCAGTAACTTGCCGTACTGGATGCGCGCAGAGGCAACCAGCTTTTGATAGGTGATTTTGAGCTTTTCCCGGCCTGTGCTGATCTTCTGGATGATGTCGGAAACCCAGCTCATGGCCGGGTACGAACCGGCGAGAAATTCTTGCGGCGAAACCAGTACATCAAGGGGGATTTCACGGTCACGGTTATGGAGTTCCAGCTCCCAACGGACCCATTCCGACGCTACGTCACCAAGCTGGCGGCCCTTTTCGTAGACGCGCAGGATTTTGCCGTTTGCACGGTTTCCGATATAAAGCGTCTTGCCCTTGCCGGAATCAAAGTCATCGACGTAGGAAGCCTTAGGCGGGCGGCCACGGCCTGTGAATGCCCCGTCTTTGTAGAGCTGGATAGCATGGGCAACATCACGGGAACCGGCGTGATCGTCGTAAGCAAGGTCAGCGCGGGTAATGCGGCAATCCATGGATGCCTGGCTGATCTTTTTATGAACGCGGGACCAATCAGGGACACGACAGCAGCCGTCTCCGTCCACATAGAGCTGGAAGCGCTGTTCCACAATTCGGTGACCGCCGTAGCCATCGGGCACACGGTTATTGCCACCAAAAGCGATAAAGCCACCATCAAAGGTGCAGCCAGCATCAAAGAAATTGCGGCCTCCCCTCACCTTTTCATCGACGGTAAAGACATTGCGGCCAAAAACGTCATCCATGAAGGACTGGAAAGCCTCGACAATCTCCGCATCGCTGGCCGTCCAACGCGGCGAGTCTTCGTTGGAACGGTCATGGCCAATCAGCGACAGCGGAAAAGAAAAAGAGACGGTATCCACAATCACCGGGGGAAGGTCTAAGGTACTTTCACCCCGTATTACTGAGGGGGTGAATTCAGGAGCTTGAGCGCTCATAAAATTTCACCCAAGAGATAGCCAAAGACGACGCAGGTAGCCAAAGCCGAAAAATAGCCAGAAGGCGTAGAAATAAAAGCCATGATCGAATCCATGTTATTTGCGCCCCTGATTTTTGAGATAACGACGCGCAGCCTTGACACCATCACGAGAAAGGTCAGCCATAAATTCAGCGTTCGGGATAAAGTGGGTACGGGCTGCGCCCTTCTCTGCCAGATGCGGCAGGCCGCAATCAGTGAGGATTGAACCGGCACGGCGGAATTTAGCGACCCGGTATGCCATCACATGGGAATCATGGAGGCAGTCACCTGCATATTGCTGATCCAGCCAGTACACGCCGGGCTCAGATGCTGGCTTAAACGGAGCGTTATAAGGGTTCAATTTGACAACAAGCCCTGTCATTGCCCTGCCCCTTTTGAAAACCGGTTTTTCATGGCGCGAGGGAAGGGTGTAGCCGCGTTGAGCGAGTCACCCGCAGAGAACCGATTGAGGAAGCGCTGGGAACTGGTGGTATGGGGGCCAGCAGATTTATGAGAGAGCCGGGGGCAAGGTATCGTCGGTGCAACGCTATCGCCCTGGCTAACGCTTGTGTGCCGACTGTTAAGCGCTTCGCGCTTCTGGTTTGTCATATCCCCTACCCCTTTCACTCTGTTGCAGTGCTGCAATACGTCGAATGTATTGCAAGCCTGCAACGTTGTAAAGCGGCAATATTGCAAAGAGACAACACAGGGGGTCTAATTGGCACAAGGAGACACGATATGAAAAAGACTGCCGACTACCTCAAACAAGCACAAAAAGCCTTAAAACACCGCACAGATGGCGACACCATGCGCTGGCTGGACGTGAACAGAGGAACCGTTTCTAGATACCTGTCTGGCAAGTCAATCATCGACAGTGACGATGTTGTCTGGAAGATAGCGGAGGCGCTGGACGTTGACCCAGCCGAAATAATTGCAGCAAGGGCGATTGAGCGAGCAGAGCGCTCGGAGGATGAGGCTGGATTTGCACTCTGGACGAAGCGCTTTAAAGCCGTAAGCCATTCAGCGACAAGCATTTTTTTCGGAAGCGCCCTAATCGGGGGGGCCGTTGAAGCGGTGCGACACTGTATATTATGT
>NZ_WNHC01000005.1:0-10145 GCF_009718865.1 Alcanivorax sp. VBW004 | reverse complement strand
CTTTTCGAGAGCCGGTGTGTCGTACACCCGGAAATTACCATCTGTCCTTGCCGGAGCAGAAATCAAACCTTCCTTTTCGTAGTAGCGGATGGTCTGAATGGAACACCCACTGCGTTTTGCTAATTCACCAATCTTCAACCACGCCACCACTTGACTCTATAGTTACTATAGAGTTTAAGCTTGCAGACATCGTTATTTCAAGGTCTATTTATGACATCTGACTCCTCACAATGCTGCGGCTGCCAAAGTGACGAAGCGGGTTCACAGCCTTCAGGATCAAACCTGCAACCGGATAATACTTTTGTGACTCTGAATAACATAAGCGTCTTCGAAGTGCCTCAGATGGACTGTCCTTCTGAGGAGAACCTCATCCGCACGGCATTCGCAAGCTTTGGGGATGCCGTCGCCTTCGAGTTTGATACCCCCAAGCGGAAGGTGCGTATTTATCACTCCAATTTGCCGGAAAAGGTCGAAACGACCATGAAATCCGTGGGACTTGGCGCCCGCTGCCTATCGCTTGAACAGGTGGATGCTGAAAGCGCAAAAAAGAAGATACGAGAAGAGACAAAGATTAACGATTCACGAGAAGCCTGCGTGTTGAAGTGGTTGCTCGCAATTAATGCCATGATGTTTTTCTTTGAGCTTGCCGTGGGCATTGTGGCACAATCTGCGGGGCTAATCGCGGATTCACTGGATATGTTTGCCGATGCTGCGGTCTACATTGTAGCGCTCTATGCAGTGGGCAAAGCGGCGCAAGCCAAGCTTAAAGCCGCGCATTTATCCGGCTGGCTCGAAGCCGCCCTGGCAATGGGTCTTTTAATTGAAGTGGTCAGGCGCGCCTTTATGGGAAGTGAACCGGTCTCTCTGCTAATGATGGGGATTGGCAGTCTGGCATTAGTGGCTAACGCCGCGTGTCTCATGTTGATTTACCAGGTGCGAAATAATGGCACCCATATGAAGGCCAGTATGATTTTTTCGGCTAATGACGTGCTCGCCAACGCGGGGGTTATTCTTGCCGGAGGTCTGGTCGCGCTAACGGGATCGCAAATTCCGGATCTGGTCATTGGTGTTATTATTGGGCTTGTGGTGTTAAACGGTGCTCGACGTATTCTTATGTTAAGGTAGTGTGATCGCCATGACTCAGAAAATAGATAAATAGATTTCAATGCTGAAACGTGTCCTGACATACTTTTTGCTTACGCTGGTTGTTTTGCAATCCGCGGTGGCCATGGGCGATGCACATCAGTTGCACCAGTCCGGCGCTGAGCACCTTGTATTTGATGATACCCATCTCCATGACGATGGACACGTTGCCGACGCTCAGGCTAATCACTCCAATTCATCCACGGCGGAAAATTGGGATTGTCATCACTGCTGTCATTGTCATGGCCATCTTTGCGCTGCCGCTCTGATTGCCACCGAGCGTGTGCATTTGGCCAAGCATTCTTCTCCCGTACCCGATTACGCTGAAAATACGTTCCCCGAAACCTACGAAACCTTCCTACGCCCTCCCAAAGCCTAAGTCCCCTTAAGCAAGAAGAAGCAACACCCGCACGCGCGGAAACACGACTTAATTCAGGACTTTTTCATGATAAATACCCTATTTTTCAGGTGTAAATGCACCTGGCTGTGGCTTGCGCTTCTACTATGCAGCACGGCGCCATCAGCGATTGCAGAAAACGTCGAGTCCACACTCTCGTTAAAAAAAGCACTGGCGTCGACGCTTGCGCAAAACCCTCAGCTGTACCAATACCGCTTCACCGCAGAAGCGTTGAGTGCCCAAAGGCAAACCGGTGCCTTGCGCCCGGCGCTAGCACTTGAGCTGGAGGTCGAAAACTTTGCTGGCTCGGGAGCCAATGAAGGTTTTGATGCCGCCGAAACGACTCTTGCACTTTCTTCTGTGATTGAGCTTGGAGGCAAGCGCCAGGCACGCATGCGTTTCGCGGATGCCCGTATCAATCAAGCGGAATGGGAGCAACAAGCGGCGACTCTGGATACGCTCGGCAAGCTCACCGAAGTGTATATCGAAGGTTTATCGACCCAGGCAAACCTTAGATTGGCAGAAGAGTCGTTGGCACTGTCCCAATCCATACTTAAAACCGTCAAAGCGCGCTCCGCGCGAGGGGCCACGGCTGAAGCGGAGGTGATGCGAGCGCAGGCGGCACTCACACGTTCTGAAATTCGTTTGGCGGCACTGCTAGAGCAGCTTGAACGTCAGAAAGTGTTACTCGCACGATTTTGGGGAGAAACAACGGCCGGCTTTCATTCATTAAGCGGTAGCCTGTTTGACTTCGGTGCCACACAAGATTTCGATCAGTTGTACACACGTGTTAAAAGCTCACCGGCCCTTCAAGTGCTCGCCAGTGAAGCCCGTATTCGCGATGCCGAAGTCACTCTGGCTCGTGCCAGTGGCCGCAGCGACTTAAGCTGGCGCGCAGGCATTAAACGTTTTGAAGAGACGGGTGATTCTGCATTCACTGCCGGTATCTCCATCCCCTTGTTCTCCGGTAAACGCCGCAGTGGCGACGTCAAAGCCGCGTTAGCCAATCGCAATGCCGTAGATTACGCCCAACAGGATTTGCTCCTAGTGTTGCACGCACGGCTTTTTGAAGCATGGTCGCTCAGAAAACAAAGTATCGCGGCGGCCAATCTTACCCAAAATGTCGCCATCCCCGCGTTGGAAAAAGCGCTCAAGCTCACCAACGAAGGTTTTGACAATGGGCGTTATCGCTATCTTGATCTCATCGCCGCCCAGGAAGAATTGCTTGCCAGTAAACAGGCGCTTATTGATGCCGCCACCACGGCGCTAATTAGCCAGGCCTTGATTGAACAGCTCACCGGCGAAGCCCTTAACCCCTAATTTTTGTTGGCCAGATCAGGTCTGGCCTCCGGAGTTTATATCGATGAAGAATTATTACTTATTGGTTATTTCTAGTGTGTTTTTTCTCTCGAACACACCCGCGTTTTCCGCAAGCGATCATAACCACGAACATGAAGCGTCCGAACAACACGCACCCCATCATGAAGAAGGTGACCATGACGAGCATGAAGATCATGTCGACCACGATGAAGACGGACATGATCACGATGAGCATGAGCACGGAGAAGAAAACAGCAGTCGTATTGAAGACAAAATGGCGAGTAAGGTGGGTATCGTTACCTCCGTATCCGGGCCGCAAGAGCTGCACCAAACGATCACCGTGTTCGGTTCCATTGTTTCAGCGCCGGAGCAAATGAGCCATGTGCGTGCGCGTTTTGAAGGCCTGGTCAAAACCGTCAAGGTCACACTGGGTGATCGCGTAAAAGCCGGCGACGTTTTGGCTGAAATTGAGTCGAACGAAAGCCTGAAAACCTACACCATCCGTTCTCCCATTACGGGGCGTGTTGTCCAGCGTCATGCCAATACCGGTGAAGTGACCCAGGATCAGGTTTTATTTTCTATTGCCAACTTTGACACGGTATGGGCGGAATTGCGTGTGTATCCCGCACAGCAATCTTCGGTCAGCGAAGGTCAGGCCGTCCACCTATTAACTGGCTCAGGCAGTGTGGCATCAACTGTAGATCATATTTTGCCGTCGATAGAATCACCGTATCAGCTGGCGCGTGTGAAACTCGCTAATGATAAGCAATCCTTGTCACCCGGCTTGATGACGGAAGCCCGTATTGAAGTGGGTCGTTTTTCAGTGGCTTTGGCCGTAGCGAAAGATGCCGTACAAACATTGGGCGGCCGCCAGGGCGTGTTTGTGAAACAAGGCGAGGAATATCGGTTTACGCCGCTGGTATTGGGCCGTAGTGATGACCATTTTTATGAGGTCGTTGAGGGGCTTGAAGCGGGCAGCGATTATGTCAGCCAAAACAGTTACCTGATTAAAGCCGATATCGAAAAATCCGAAGCTGAACACGAACACTGATCGAGGCACACTATGATTGATTCTATTTTGCGCCTTGCGATAGAGCGGCGCTTACTCATTTTATGTTTTATTTTTGTCATTGTCGGTGTGGGCGTATGGAGCTACCAAAAGCTTCCCATTGATGCCGTACCCGATATCACCAACGTCCAGGTGCAAATCAATACCGCTGCACCAGGCTACTCACCACAGGAGTCCGAGCAACGCATTACCTACCCGGTAGAAACCGCATTGGCTGGTTTGCCGAACCTGGCTTACACGCGCTCCTTGTCACGGTATGGCTTGTCTCAGGTCACCGTAGTATTTGAAGAAGGTACTGACATTTATTTTGCGCGCAACCTGATTAACGCTAGGCTCGGCGCGATTAAAAGTGTTTTGCCGCCCGGACTTGAACCGGAGATGGGCCCCATCTCGACCGGCTTGGGCGAGATTTTTATGTACACGGTACAGGCGAAAGCGGATGCGCGCATGGCCAATGGCGAACCCTATACAGCCACAGACTTGCGAGAAATTCAGGACTGGATTATCAAACCTCAGCTTGCGCAAGTAAAAGGCGTGATCGAGGTCAACAGCATTGGTGGTTACAACAAGCAATACCACGTCATGCCAGCCCCAGCAAAGCTGTTAATCTACAAAGTCAGTGTTGAGGATGTGATGCAAGCGCTGCAAGCGAATAATGACAATCGCGGTGCCGGCTACATCGAACGCAACGGTCAACAACTGCTGGTGCGCTCACCCGGCCAGCTTGGCACGATTGAGGACATTGGCAATGTGATCATCGCTGAACACGACTCTGTTCCGATCAGGATGAAGGATGTCGCGGACATCAGCATTGGCAAAGAACTGCGCACCGGCGCCGCGACACGGGATGGGGTGGAAACCGTGTTGGGCACCGCCATGATGTTAATCGGCGCCAATTCACGGACCGTGGCCCAGGATGTGGCTGCCAAGTTGGAGGATATTCAGGCCTCTTTGCCAGACGGTGTGATTGCCGAAGCGGTCTACGATCGCACTGCATTGGTGGACAAAGCCATTGCCACTGTTTCCAAGAATTTGTTGGAAGGCGCACTGTTGGTGATCGTTGTGCTGTTTCTTTTGCTGGGCAACTTCCGCGCTGCACTGATCACGGCAGCCGTGATTCCTTTATCCATGTTGATGACCATCACCGGCATGGTAAAAACCGGTGTCTCCGCGAATTTAATGAGCCTCGGTGCTCTGGACTTTGGTCTGATTGTCGATGGTGCTGTGATTATTGTGGAAAACTGTGTTCGACGTCTGGCAGAGAACCAACATGGCAATGGAAAGCAGGATTTACGTGAACGATTGAATACCGTATTCGACGCAACGTCGGAAGTGATTCGCCCGAGTTTGTTCGGTGTGGCCATTATCACCATCGTCTACATCCCGATTTTCAGTCTCACCGGTGTGGAAGGAAAAATGTTCCACCCGATGGCCGCCACAGTCGTCATGGCTTTACTCTCGGCGATGGTGCTATCACTCACCGTTGTGCCGGCCGCTGTCGCTGTGTTCATGAACGGAAAAATCAGCGAGAAAGAAAGTGTGGTGATTGCCAAGGCAAAATCCGCCTATCAACCGCTACTGAAACTTGCACTTAGATTTCGCTACGTCGTGGTGGGTTTTGCGTCGGTGCTGGTGGTATTTTGTTTGTGGCTTGCCTCTACGTTGGGTTCGGAATTTATTCCGCAACTTAACGAAGGCGATATTGCGCTGCACGCCATGCGCATTCCAGGTACAGGGTTAGAGCAAGCCGTGGAAATGCAGGAAATACTGGAGCAGCGAATTGCCGCTTTTCCAGAAGTGGACAAGGTTTTTGCGCGTATTGGTACGGCGGAAGTCGCAACCGATCCTATGCCACCCAATGTTGCGGACAACTTTGTCATCCTCAAGCCACGAAGCGAGTGGCCGGATTCGTCCAAGACCAAAGCCGAACTCGTTGAAGAGATGGAGCGTGCACTGGAGGAGTTGCCTGGCAACAACTATGAGTTTACCCAGCCGATTCAGATGCGTTTTAACGAATTGATTTCAGGGGTACGTGCCGATTTGGGGATAAAGATATTTGGTGATGATCTGGATCAACTGGTTCTGACGGCGAATGATGTCCTCAAAGTAGTGAATGCCATCGACGGCGCAGCCGATGCCCGTGTCGAACAAGTCACAGGCTTGCCCACACTTTCCGTCATTCCAAATCGCACAGCTTTGGGGCGTTACGGATTAAACGTAGCTGAATTGCAAGACTGGGTGTCCGCAGCCATCGGCGGTGAATCGGCCGGCATTATTTATGAGGGCGACCGCCGTTTTGAGCTGGTTGTACGATTACCCGAAACGACTCGCCGCGATATTGACCAACTGAAATTTCTGCCGGTGCCACTAAAAAACGGTGACTACGTTCCTCTGGAAGAAGTCGCAACCCTGGATATTTCACCCGCGCCTGCGCAAATCAGTCGAGAAAACGGTAAACGTAGAATCGTGGTTACGGCGAATGTGCGGGGTCGAGACTTGGGCAGCTTCGTCAAAGAAGTTCAAGAATCGATTCGTGAGAAAGCCGATATTCCCCCCGGCTATTGGCTGGATTACGGGGGCACTTTCGAACAATTGGAATCAGCCAGCCAGCGATTATCCATCGTCGTGCCGCTCACGCTCCTGGTGATTCTTGGAATATTGGTGATGGCATTTTCATCCTTTAAGGATGCGCTGATTATTTTCAGTGGTGTGCCGTTGGCGCTCACCGGCGGTGTGTTGTCGTTGTATTTGCGCGATATGCCGCTCTCTATTTCGGCGGGGATTGGCTTTATCGCACTTTCCGGGGTGGCGGTGCTCAATGGTTTGGTGATGCTCGCTTTTATTCGCCAGCTTTGGCATGAAACCGGGCAGTTAACTGAGTCCATTATCCAAGGCGCGATGATTCGCTTGCGCCCCGTGTTGATGACGGCACTGGTGGCGAGCCTTGGCTTTGTGCCGATGGCATTAAACACCGGCACCGGCGCTGAAGTACAGCGACCGCTCGCTACGGTCGTGATTGGTGGCATTATTTCATCGACAATTTTGACGCTATTGGTACTACCGGTCTTGTATCAGTGGGTTCATCGCCGAGAGGAAAAAGCAGCTTAGGGTGTGCAACTTGGAGTCTTGGCCCCGGCGTATACCGGGGCCATTTTCAAATAATTTTTTATCATGACGCGGGAGGTCCCATGCATTCTCATTCACACGATGATGAGAGCAACGCTCGAATCGGTTGGGCATTTTTTCTGAATGTAGGCTTCACGATCATTGAGTTTATTGGCGGGGTATTAACCAATAGCACAGCAATCATGGCCGATGCTGTCCACGATTTGGGAGATAGTTTATCGATTGGGCTAGCCTGGATATTGGCAAAACTTGGAAACAGGCCAGCGTCCCAAAATTTTTCATACGGTTATAAACGACTGTCATTATTAGGCTCACTGATTAACGGCATCGTTCTGATTGCTGGTTCAGCCTGGGTACTGTACCAATCCATTCCGCGTTTATCCGATCCGGAAATGCCGGTGACCGAAGGCATGCTGGCATTGTCGATTTTTGGTATTGCCGTGAACGGCTTTGCGGCATTCAAGCTCAGCAAAGGCAAGACCATGAATGAAAAAGTTCTCAATTGGCATTTGCTTGAAGACGTGCTCGGATGGGTGGCCGTTTTTGTTGTGTCGATCGTACTTATGTTTGTTGAATGGCCTATCCTGGACCCGATTCTGGCCATCGGATTTACCCTTTTTATATTGTTCAACGTATTACGTAATGTCGGTTCTACCTTAAAACTATTTTTGCAGGGTGTACCCGACAAAAACCTCGCTAAAAAAATTGAAAGCAAACTCAAATCGATCCCGGAGTTTCAAAGTTTTCACCATTTGCACTTGTGGTCACTTGATGGAGAGCATCATGTACTTACAGTGCATATTGAGCTAAATGCCAGTGTGTCGCTGGAAGATCAAAGAACTCTAAAGCAACGCTTGTCTCAGGAGCTGTCTGAATTCGATTTGAGTCATACCACGGTCGAATTTGAATTAGACAACGAGCATTGTCGAGATCAGTAGGGTGACACGCAAATGTACAGTTTTTTGTACCAGAACGAGCAAAATTCACCATAACCTAAAATAAGTCTTGATTATCTTATGTTACTTTAGTGCTGTCATTTCCCACTTCAAGCGCATAAGGTAGTATGTATATACATGGTATGTAATACAGTACGAAATATACCGAGAGGTGAGTGTTCGTGTAACCATAAGTTGGCCGGATTCTGATGGCATAGTTTGTCCGGCCTTTAAGGGGGGGGTTATTGCGGGTATGTGAGTGCCTACAATTGGCGCTCTGATAACCTTTGAATTTCTATAGCCTCAGACGGTAACGGCAAGCCCCGCGATCCAGAGAAAAATCCAAGTCCATATTATGTTGAAGGTTGTTGAAGCTTTTCACATAAGAATCTAAAAAGACTGAGTAATTGTTATCTAATTTTTAGTAAATAGTAATTTACTAATTATGGTGTCCCGGTGTTTGTTATTTATGTAAAGGGCCCTGCTCATCAACAAGATCTGGAGTGAAAAATAATGACCCAAAGGATTTGTCACAATAGAAGAGTGGAATGGCTGAGCAGTGCTTGATTGCATGATGAAATAGCTTTTAGCAATTAAGAAGGATGCCGATTTTATCAATGTGTGTTTAATTGATATTAAATGTTAAACGGGGTTGCCGCGGGTAGATTGTAGGCCAATATTTGTTTCCCCTTTTCGGGAGCCACGTTTGATTCAATATTCTCATAGAAATGAGACCGATGAATCATGGAGGTATAAAGAATAAACTATATGCTACGGAGAGCTGCGTGAATTTCCCATGTAAACATAATTGCTCCTATAAAGTCTTCCTGGTTTTTGCATTAACCTTTTTTCTGTCGGCTTGTGGTTCCGATTCAGATGCTGCTCGGGTCGACTTGACACCTAGTCAGCCATCTGAACCGAGAGAACCTATAGATACTGATGATCCAAACGAGCCAAACGAGCCAAATGACAGCGAAGAGGAGGAAGAGGAGACGGACCAGATCGAAATTTCTGCCTGTCGTGCAGCCATTTACCCGTCTTCTCAGTGGACGAAGTGTGAGCTTCAGAACTACAGGAAGGCAACAGAAGCAACATTTAAGCAGTTGTTAGATCCAAAGTTCCAAACGCGCCTCATTGCTCAGGGAGTAATAGACTCTTTGGTGTTTGTCAAAAGAACGCTAACTGACCCCTTCTGGAACAGTTTGCTAAACCTGTGTGGTTCGGTTATCCCGCATTGTGCTGGAGATCCCTTCCGACACCCAGGTTCAGACGAATGGTACGAAACCATAGGTACGTTTTATCCTGTGAACTTCTATGACAATGAAGGGGCCAGGATCAGTGGACGAGTATGGGGCCCTAAAGAGCCTGAACCAGGAAAAAAATATCCTGCCATTATTATAGTTAACGGATCTGTTCAAGCGCCGGAAACACTGTACTGGTGGGCTTCTCAGCTGTTGGTTGAGAATGGTTATATTGTAATGACATTTGATCCTAGAGGGCAGGGTTACTCAGATTTAACCGCTCCTGGCGGGAAGCTAGGAAGTAATGCAAACCCGGTTGTATTCCGAAGAAATTTGATTGATGCAATTGATTTCTTTTATTCGACCCCAGATAACGTGTATCCGCATAACTTACCGGGTGCCCCTGGTCCCAGGTCAGATCTGAACTTGGCTAAAACGACAGAATATAATCCGATCTACGAACTCCTTGACCCTGAGCGCCTTGGAATTGCCGGCCATTCAATGGGTGCAACGGCAGTCTCGGTTGTGCAAGGCGAGAGCGACTGGAAAGGAAAGATGCATGAAAGTAATCCTGTGAAAGCGGCTGTGGCCTGGGATAACCTCATGTTAGGAGATAGCCTGGATAATGTTGACGTTATTCCCAGAGTTCCAACAATGGGGCAATCTGGCGATTACTTTCTGGTCCCTGTGCCTCATTCCGAGCCCCCGACAGAAAACAAAAATGCAGGTGTTGATTTATGGCGCGACAGTGGTGTTGATACGTATCAAGTTAATATCCGGGGCGCGACACACTATGAATGGTCATTGATTCATCCATTTCCCTCATCTTACTGGGAGGGAGGGAAAATTATTGCCCCGGATGGTAGTGATATTGGTAAGGGATGGGCTAACCCTGTGGCCCAGTATTACACATT
>NZ_WNHC01000004.1:0-48297 GCF_009718865.1 Alcanivorax sp. VBW004 | reverse complement strand
GCCGCTGATCGTGCTGTGCCCGGGCACTGGGAAGGGGACTTGATCATCGGGACCGGGCGTTCAGCGATCGGGACTCTGGCCGAGCGCAAGAGCCGGGCCACGATCCTGGTCCACTTGCCCCGCCTGCAGGGATGGGGTGAGCAGCCGCCGGTGAAGAACGGGCCCTCGCTGGGCGGGTACGGGGCCGAGGCGATGACCGCGGCCCTGATCAAGGCGATGGCGGACGTGCCGGAGCAGCTGCGGCAGAGCCTGACGTGGGACCGGGGCAAGGAGCTGGCCGGGCATGCCAGGTTCACGATGGACACGGGCACGAGGGTGTTCTTCGCCGACCCGCACTCACCATGGCAGCGGCCGACGAACGAGAACACGAACGGGGTGCTGCGGCAGTACTTCCCCAAGGGCACGGACCTGTCGAGGTGGTCGGCCCAGGACCTCGCAGCAGTCGCGTACACGCTGAACAACAGGCCCAGGAAGGTCCTGGACTGGAAGACGCCAGCGGAGGTCTTCGCCGAGCAGCTACGCTCGCTCACGACGAACGGTGTTGCAACGACCGGTTGAACCCGCCCAGTTCCGGTCACGGAAGTTCGTGCACGCCCTGAACCGTCATCACCTCATCGGCTCGATGGGCCAAGTCGGTGCTGCCGGAGACAACGCCGCCATGGAGTCCTTCTTCGCGCTGCTACAGAAGAACGTTCTGGACCGTAAGCGTTGGCGGACCCGAGAAGAGCTCCGAATCGCAATCATCACCTGGATCGAAAGGACGTATCACCGACACCGCCGACAGGCCCGCCTGGGCCGATTGACCCCCGTCGAATACGAGGCCATCATGAACCCGGCCGTGAGCCTCGCGGCCTGACACCCCAACTGTCACCTAAACGTGCGGCAGTCCCCTCAGAGGGCTGAGTAGGTTGGTCGTTGCAGACCGCGCATCTACGGGCGTCGTGACTATCCTGTCGCAGGCCCTGAAGTTTGGCGGAAGGCGGAGTGCCTCGGCGGTTGTTTCCGGACTACAGACTCCTTCGGGAGGAGCTGCCGTTTCTCAACTGCTAACCATCGCCGCACAACACCCTTCAGTGCAGATTCGCAAGGTAGCAGGCAAGAGCGACACTGGCTGATAGCCCGCGGTCGGCCTCCGAACTGGCCTATCTGCCCTGCGTACCGGCAGCCGACATCGTGCGGCCAGGTGGCATGACCTCATGAATCGCCTTCGAGGCATGAACGCGATCCCTTGTGCACCCCAGGGGCATATCTGCGGCACAGGGGTCAGGGCGGTCAGCCAGAGGTACTGACCGGCGACGTTGTCACCACCGCCAGCGATTGAGGACTACTTTTCGCAGACCTCGCCGATCATCCGGCTCTGCGAAGAGTTCGCCGCGTGTCGTGTGAAATCTTCGCTGCATCTCAACAGTAGGACGGACCAATATGACGAGCACGACCACTCAGACCAGCACCAGGACCGCGAGCGCGGCACGGCCGAGCGTGGGGGAGCGCTCGGCGGTGACCCTGGCGTTGAACACAAGACCGCGGTGGCCGGCGCGCTGGCCGACTTCGATCTGGCAGCACACCCCGACTTCGAGCTGGCCCGCGACCGGCAGGCCCGAGAATGGGGCGACGTCGGTTTAGAGAGCCAAGACGTAAAGGGGGGCCATGATGGCTGAGAAGGCACACTATGAACTGCCGCATGGCGGGTACAACGGAGTGGAGCTCGTAGGTGAGTTCGCATACCGGGAGGCGATACTTCGAGTGTTGCCGCGGCTCCCCGCGGACGGAGCTCCTGTGGAAGCTACCGTGCCCGTGGAGGTCGTGCCCGAGCCGGATAACCCGTACGACCGGCGGGCGGTGTCTGTGCGCGCCAAGGGGCGTGTGATCGGCTATCTCTCACGTGAACTCGCTGCCGACTACCACCTGCCGGTCAAGCGTGTGGTGGCTTCCGGTGCTGTTCTGCGCACGAACGCGCGGATCTACGCCTACGTCGGGTTCAACGGAGAGGCGGAGCTCAACGTACGTGTGGGTCTCCCCGAACCGGAGTGGCTCACTCCGCTGAATTCGGGATACCCGGCCACGACGTCTGCGCTGCCCTATGGGCGGCAGACGTACCAGGTCGTGAAGGAAGACCAGCACTTCGAGCATCTCTTCGAGTACGTGCCGAAGTCCGGCAAGGGGCCGGTGATGCTCACACTCCACAAGGCCGAGTCGACGCTGCGCAACGGGAATGTGCGGCGCACCGTGGAGGTCCGCCTCGACGGGGAGAAGGGCGGCGAGCTCACCGCGGCGACGTCGGCTCACTACCTCCCCGTGATCGAGCACGCCGAGGGCATGGGGCGAGTCGTGGGCGTCTGGGGGACCATCACCGGTTCCGGGCTCGCAGCCGAGCTCACCATCAAGGGCGCGAAGTCCACGGAGCTGTCGGACGAGTGGCTGCGTGAGATGCCCCTGTTCCCTCACCTGGTGCCCGAGGCTCACTCCTACGAGGTGCCTGACGCCTACCAGGGCGAGCCCAAGACGAAGGGCCGATCCCGGGCCATGGGCAGTCACTCCGCCGCCCGGCTGCGCGACCAACTCGACCAGCGGTTCGTTTCCACGTCTCCAGCCGAGCTGGACACGACGCCGAGCCCCTCCACCCCAAGCGCGGAGAAGAAGCCGGGCAAGCCCCAGCCCCCTGCCAACCCGACTCCCGTCCCTCTCAGCGGCGAGGTCACCCGGCTCGGCATCGGAACGGGGCCACGCACCCCGATCTACTACACCGTGAAGGGCAAGGAGGTCTTCGTCGACGACCGCGACCGCTCCAGCGCCGGCAAGCACCCCCGACGAACCGCGTGGCTCTTGATCGCTGGCCTCGCTGTCCTCGGACTCATCCTGTCTGGCGTCCCGGGCATCGGCCCGTTCCTGACACTCTTCACCCTCCTCCTGGTGCTCATCTCTGGCCCCGACCAGCTACGCAAGGCCAAGGTGCTCGACATCGACCCCTACGGCACGGGCCACCCCTCCCGCGACCGGCAGGCCCGGGAGTGGGGCGACGTCGGCGAGGAGTCCCAGGACCACGGAGAAGGAGAAAGCGCGTGAGCGTGCGACGCCGGTATCCCTACGGCTTCAGGGTGTGGACCTTCTCCCTGGAGCAGGCGCGTGAGCGTGACTCTGAGGCGGGACCGGAGACCGTCCCCCTGCTGCCGTTGCAGACCGAGAGCGCGAAGGGGATGCTGCTAGGCGCCCTGCAGGTGCTGCAGACTGAGGGCCTCAAGATCCACGATCAGAAGCAGCACCGGATCGTGGAGATCCACGACGCTACGGCACAGGGGTTCATCCTGCTCAAGATCGAGGGCGGGCGCGCTGGCAGCAAGTTCACCGTCAAGGACGAGCGCGGCCAGGAGCGCGGCGAAGTCCGCGAGGAGGATTCCCTTGTCTGGCCGGGCCGTGTCCTGATCGCCTTCTCCTCAAACGACGCCCGCCAGGGCTTCATGGTGCACGAGACCTACTCAGGGCGAACCCACAGCGAGGTGACCCGTCTGCGGCTCTACGCCCACCTGCTCGCACGCCACAACGTGTCCCTGCACACCGCGCACGACCTCGCCGACAACATGGCCTGGGACCAGGTGCTGAAGGACGACGCTGCCCGCATCGAGGAGATCGAGTTCACGGTCAAGGCGCCAGACGACGTGACGATCGGGGAGGACACCCGACCGCGGAAGATGAGCGTCGCGTATCAGGTCGAGCCAGCCCCGGTGGAGCGCTTCCTCAGGAAGGGCAGCCGCACCAGCGTCACCGATCTCGTGAACAGCGTAGGCTCCCTGCCTCACCCCGATTCCTTCGAGGAAGGGGAGGCGGTCGTGGAGATCGCCACGGCGCACGGCACCAGGCGGCTGCAGATCGGCCGCCGCCCATACCCCTTCACGCGGCTCATCAAGTCCCCCTACCAGGTCGACGACGTAGAGTTCCTCCACGAGGTCACCCCCGACCTCCTCGAACTGGCGGCACGACTCGACATGGCCCTGCCCCAGCCGTTCCTCCCTACCGACTCCCTGCGCCCTAACCCCTGACCGTCGCTCCCACCCAAGGAGGTGGCACCGTGTTCGAGCGATTCGACCTCCGCCCCCTCGCACACCCCCACTTCCAGAGCCTGATCGACCCAGGTCGCCGACGGATCTCCTTCGGCACGACGGCCATCATCTTCCTGCTGCCCCTCGCCGTCGGCATCCTCGGAGGCTGGGCTGTGCCCATCCCCGGTTCCGCACCCGCCGACGCTTCCGGCGGCGCGCCTGCGCCGGCCAGCAGCGCCGCGAGCGCGGTCCTCACCGCTCTCCCCGGGGCAGCAGGCACCCTCGTCGCGGGCTTCCTCGCCGCCTTCGTCCTCCTGATGAACCTGCGTATCAAGCTCGATGACTCGCCCCAGCTCCCGCGCACCCCCGCTCAACTGCGCTCCATCAGCACCGCGGCCATGTCTTCCCTCTACCTGACCACCGTCAGCGGCAGCGCTCTGATCGTGTCCCTATGCCTGGCCATCTTCGGGGCCCCCCTCGCCGCCATCGCGCCCCTGGCGTTCCGGGCCCTCGTAGGCCTGGTTCTCGGGTTGTTCACGCACATCCTCGTCAACGCCATCACTGTGCTGCGCCGCGTCGCCGGCGCCTACTACGTGCTCTACAAGGGCGAGATCAGACGCGTACCCGTGCGCGGCGTCCCTGAACACGACAAGCGGGCTTCCTGAATCCACATAACGTGTCCCGTCTCACGGTTACGGTGCGGGCATGTCCCACCCCTGGAGGGCGCTGCGCACCCTGACGCACGTCGTCGTGGTCTGGGCCCGCCCCCACCCAACGGCGCCGGCCGCGACCGACGGCGCGACGGTGATCTGGCTCGACCCACGCATGACACAGGCCGAGCGGCGGTGCGCGCTCACCCACGAGCTCGTGCACCTCGAACACGGCCACCGCGGCTGCCAGCCGCCAGCCGTCGAGTACGCGGTGCGCGCGGCTGCGGCCCGGCACCTGATCACGCTCGAACAGCTCGCCGACGCCCTGCCCTGGTCCATGAGCCTGAACGAGCTCGCCGACGAATTGTGGGTGACCGAGCTCGTCCTCCTCGACCGACTCGCCGGACTCACCCGGGCCGAGCACGAGCACCTCGCCGCGCTGGCCACCGAGCACTCTGCCTGAGCGCCTGCTGGGAGGCCGGCGTCGGCTGGGTCACAATCAAGGCAGCGCGCCCGCTCGAGGCGCACCAGCAAGGAAGGCGAGATGGCGAAGATGACCGAGTACACGGCGGACGTGTCGCAGGGGCGCGAGGAGCTGCTCGACGGGAAGACGGTCGCGCGCGTGCGCACCATCGAGGTGAAGGACCAGCGCGGCGAGACCGTGCGCCAGCTCAAGGCCGCAGACAACGACGAGGACGTGCGCGCGAAGCTGCGCGCCGCGGGCTACACCGTGCAGGACTGGTCCGGCGGCACCGCGCCGGCCACACTCACCCGCGGGCGGGGCAGGATGCCGGCCGGGTGCCTGTGGGTCCTCGTGATCCTGGCCCTGCTCATGGCTGCCGGGGTCATCAACATCATCAAGGACCGGGCCGACCCCGCGGACTTCAGCCGAGACGACGCCGTCGCCGCATGCAAGCAGCGCGTCCCCGAGGAACTGCCCTCCGAGTACAGCCGCCTCGCGTTCGCCGTCCCCGACGTCACCGGCGAGGGGTTGCGCTGGAACGTCGTTGGGACCGTGCGCGCCGAGGCCAGCGCGACGTCAGCCACCTACCGCTACGGCTGCCAGGTCGAGTTCACCAGCAAGACGAACTACCGCGCCGACGTCCAGGTCTCCCGCGGCTGACCCGCGTACGGTGTCCGGGCCGCCGCATAGCGTCCCGACATGACCACCACCACCCAGGCGCCCGCGAGCGCCGGCCACCTGTCCGTGCGTGACCACATGGTGCTGCAGCTGTGGGGTCGGCGGTGGCGGCACGGGGCCGCGCGTGACCGGGCCGCGGAGCAGCTGGTCGGGTTGCGGGGGACGGCGCTGGCGATGCGCGTGGCGGTGCTGGCTGAGGACCCGGTGGCGATCGCCGCCTACCCGGTGACCACGCGGCGGGCCCGGGAGTCGCGGCAGACCCGCGAGCGCGCGGTGCGGGCGTCGGCCGCTTAACGTGTCCGCCCCCTCGGGGAGCGTGGAGGCCGCGAAGGGAAGCGCAAGAGAGGCCCCGTCCAGCAGCCAGCTGGACGGGGCCTCTCGCTGTGCCAGGGGTCAGGTGCCGGGGGAGGGCTCCCAGCCGATCGCGTCGACCGCGGCGCGCTGGGCGTCCAGCAGCAGGTGCGCGTACCGCCGCGAGGTGGTCTCGAGCGATTCGTGGCCGAGGCGGTGCTGCACGATCTGCGGGGCCACCCCCTCCATCAGCGCCCACGAGGCGAACGTGTGCCGAGCCGAGTGCGGTGAGAGGTCCTTCGTGATGCCGGCGGCCGCGAGCGCGGGCTTCCAGTGGCGCTCGACGAAGTTCGTGCGGTGGATGACGCGGCCGGTGGGGAGGTCAGGAGGAAGTCCTCGGGGGGTCGGCCGGCGGCGAGCGGGGCGAGCATGGCCACGACGTGGTCGGGGAGCATGATCGCGCGGCGGCCGCGCTGGGTCTTCGGGGTGCCGAGGACGACGCCCTGGGCGCCCTTCTTCCAGGCGCGGCGCACGTGGATGACGCCGGCGTCGACGTCGAGGTCGCGGACCTGCAGGGCGGTGGCCTCGCCCCAGCGGGCGCCGGAGGTGATCAGCAGGGCCAGCAGCGGCTGGAAGTGCGGGGTCATGGCCCGGTAGAAGCGGTCCCACTCGGAGCGGGTGAAGATGTCCTTCTCCTCCTCGACGTCGTCGGCCGGCAGGTCCTGCCCGTGCGCCGGGTTCGTGGGGATCAGCCCGTCCTGGACGGCCAGGTAGAGGATCGAGGACAGCAGCGAGTGGGCGTTGCGGACCGTCTTCGGGGACACCGGCTCCAGCGGCGGCGCCGGTGTGCCCGCCCGCGCCGCGCGCTCGGCCGCGGCCCGCGAGCGCGCGGTGGGCTGGGTCATCTGCCAGCGGATCCAGTCCTGGACGGCGGGCCGGTCGATCGCGGTGACGGGCAGCTGCCCGAGGCGGGGGAGGAAGGTGCGGGCGGCCTCGCGGCGGTAGCCGGCTAGGGTGCCCTCGCTGCAGCGGACGGCGCGGGCCTCGACGTAGCGCTCGAGGCACTGGGCGAGCGTGGGCACGTCCTCGGCGCCGTCGGCGTGGGCCTCGAGCAGGCGGCGGGCGACGTCCGGGCCCTGGGCGGGGTCCTCGATGATCGCCTTGATGCGGCGCGCCCCCGTCTCGGAGAGCATGGCCGGCATCTGCCGGAAGCGGCCGCCCTCGTAGTAGCCCACCCGGAAGGTGGTCACGCCCTTCTTCGATGTGCGCGTGCTGATGGTTGCTATGACTCGCTCTCCTTGGTCCCGTCGCTCACGCGGAGGCCGATCCGGCCCCGCGGGGTGCCGAACACAACCATGGACGCAACCACGGACACGCTTAGGGAACGAGAAAGCCCCCGGAATCCGCAGGATTCCGGGGGCTTCGGGTGGGGTGAGCGACGGGGATTGAACCCGCGACCTTCTGGACCACAACCAGACGCTCTGCCGACTGAGCTACGCCCACCATGACTGCCTCACACGGACGGATCCGCGCGGCGCAGCGGGGTCCACAGTACACGAGATCCCGCGCAGCGCCGAATCGGGGCAGCGGGGCCGGGGGTGCCGGCTCAGGCCTGCGCCCCGGATACCACCTGCGCGATGGCGCGGGCCTCCTCCGTGGTGGGGCCGGGGGCGGGGGCCATGACGGCGGCCCGGTAGTAGCGCAGCTCCGTGATGGAGTCCTTGATGTCCCCGAGGGCGCGGTGGCCGCCGGTCTTGGCGGGGGCCTGGTAGTAGGCGCGCGGGTACCAGCGGCGAGCCAGCTCCTTCACGGTGGACACGTCCACGATCCGGTAGTGCAGGTGGTCGACGACGGCGGGCATGTAGCGGGCGAGGAACAGCTTGTCCTGGCCCACCGTGTTGCCGGCCAGCAGGCCCTTGCCGGCGGGCACGCGGGCGGCGATGTACTCGAGGACGCGCGCGGCGGCGTCGTCGAGCTCGAGGCCCTCCGCCAGCTCCGGCAGCAGGCCGGAGGTGGTGTGCATGTCCCGGACGAACGGGTCCATCTGCTCGAGGGCCGCCGCGGAGGGACGGATCACCAGGTCGATGCCCTCGTCCAGGATGTTCAGCTCGGCGTCCGTGATGAGCACCGCCACCTCGACGAGCTCGTCGACCTGGGGGTGCAGGCCGGTCATCTCGCAGTCGATCCAGACCAGGGGGGCGCTCTCCGGCGCGGGGGTGCTCGTCTCGCTCATGCCCCCAGGCTACTCGCGTGTCACGATGGTAGATTCGAGCGAGCCGCGCCCTCGCGCGCCCACGCAGGACCGCACGGAAGGACCCGTCGCATGAGCGTGTCGACCCCGCGTCCGTCCGGGTCCACGGCCCACCGGCCGGAGTACGTCGGCGTCGGCGGCCTCCGCGCGGACCCCCAGGTCGCCGGCGCGGACTGGTGGCCCATCCTGGTGGGGACCCTCGGCTCCCTCCTCCTGGTGGTGGGCTCGTACTCCGTCGGCTGGCTGGCCTCGGCCTCCCCGATCAACCGCTGGCAGTGGTTGATCCCGTGGCGCACCCAGGAGACCGGCGTGCTCGCCGGCACAGCGCTCCTCACCCTCGGCTGCTGGGTGATGTTCTGGGCCTGGCTGCGCCTGGGCCAGACGATCCGCCCCTTCGGCCGCGGCGCCCTGCGCACGGTCAACCTCGCGACCGCCCTGTGGTGCCTGCCCCAGGTCGTGGCCCTGCCGATCTTCAGCCGGGACATCTTCGCCTACGTGGGGCAGGGCCGTCTCATGGTGGCGGGGCAGGACCCCTACGTGGACACGATCTCCTCGCTGTCCAACTGGTTCCAGCTCGGAGCGGACGCGACCTGGGCGGACTCCGAGACCCCGTACGGTCCGATCTTCCTGTGGATCGAGCAGGCCGTCGTCGCGATCTCGGGGGACATGAACCCGGACCTGGCGATCTTCCTGTTCCGCCTGGTGGCGGTGGCCGGCGTCGCGCTGATCATGGTCTTCGTGCCGCTGCTCGCCCGCCGGCTGGGCGTCAACGAAGCGTGGGCGCAGTGGATCAGCGCCGCCAACCCGCTCTTCACCATCAGCTTCGTCGCGTCCGGGCACAACGACGCCCTCATGGTCGGCCTCGCCTTGGCCGGCACGTGGTGCGCGCTGCGCGCCGGGCATCCGCTCCGCCCCCAGCGGCCGGGGCAGTCCGTCGTGTGGGGGGTGGCCGGCGTCGTGCTGGTCACCCTGTCCCTGGGCATCAAGCCCATCACCCTCGTGCTGCTCCCGTTCATCGGCCTGCTGTGGGCCGGCCCGACGGCCCGATGGCCGCGCCGGTTCGCCTTCTGGGCCCTCACCGCCGGGATCTCCTTCGGCCTCATGGCCCTGGTGGGCGTGCTCAACGGCTTCGGCTTCGGCTGGGTGGCCGTCATGGTCGGCACGGGCACGGGCACCGTGCCGTGGGGGCCGATCGGCATGCTGTCCCTCATCACGGTGGGGGCGAGCGAGCTCCTCGGACAGGGGGCGGACGTGCAGGCCGTCGAGGGCGTGTACAAGACCGCCGGACGCGCGCTCTCGGTGCTCATCGTGCTGGCCCTGATGTTCCTCGGCCGCCAGGACCGCGTGATGACACGCATGACCTGGGCGTTCACCGCGCTGGTGATCCTCTCGCCCATCATCCAGCCCTGGTACCTGCTGTGGCTGCTGCCGTTCTTCGCCGTGCTCGGCATCCGGGACAACTGGCAGATCAAGTGGGTCGTGTTCACGGTCGGCTACTTCCTGGCGTTCGGCGCGTCGGACCAGCTCTTCACCTGGCAGTTCCTGGACATCGCGGACCAGGTCAAGGCCGTGTCCCTGATCGTCTCCGCCGTGTGTCTGCTGTGGATCCTCGTCGTGGACCGCCGCACCAGCCGGTTCGTGAAGGACCACTGGCACGTGCGCTCCGCCGTACGTGCCGGCCTGGCCCGGCTCCGCGGCGCCCCTCGACCCGTGGAGCCGGGGGAGTGAGGCCCGCCGCCCCCGCGACGACCGGCGCCCGGCGGCCCCGTCCGAGCCGCGTGGCGGCTCAGCCCGAGCCGGAGGCGGCCGTCCGCCGGGGCACGTGGGCGTCCGTGCTCATCACGGTGGGCTCCTGGGGCGTGGGGTGGCTGCCGATGACGCCCGACTCGGTGTTCTCCGGCACCACCCTGCTCAACCCGTTGCGGGTCTACCTTCCCGGCGTGCTGCTCAGCACCGTGCTGCTGGCCGCCGGCTCGCTGCTCCTCGTCCGATCCTGGCTCGAGCTGGGCCGCGCGCTGCGGGGCCGCTGGGAGGAGCACGGCCGGCTGGTGGCCCGGGCCGCCTGGTGGTGGTCCGCCCCGCTGATGCTCGCGCTGCCGATCTTCTCCCGCGATGTGTTCTCCTACCTCCAGCAGGGCCGGCTCCTCGCGTCGGGTCTCGACCCGTACTCCCAGGGCGTGTCCGCCCTGCCCGGCTGGTTCATGCAGGGAGCGGACTCCATCTGGGCCGAGTCCCCGTCCCCCTACGGGCCGCTGTTCCTGCTGTTCGCCGAGACGACGTGGCGGGCCACGGGCGGCACCATCGAACTGTCCGTCACGGCGTTCCGCCTCCTCGCCCTGGCGGGCCTGGCACTGTGCCTGTGGGCGGTGCCGCGGCTGGCCGCCGTCGCGGGCCGCTGCGGGCCGTGGGCCACGTGGGTGGCCGTGGCGAACCCGTTGTTCCTGCTCTACATGATCGCCGGCGCGCACAACGACGCGCTGATGTCGGGGCTGATGCTCGCGGGCATCCTGCTCATGGTCCGCCCGCCCCGCCGCCGCGTCCATGCGCTGTGGGGGATCGTGCTGATCGCCCTGTCCGTCGCGATCAAACCTTTGACGGCCCTGGTGCTGCCCTTCGTGGCCCTGCTCCTGCCCACCGGCTGGGCCCGGTTCCGCGCGGCCGATCCGCGCCTGCGCCGGCGGGACCGGCTCGGCCCGTGGTGCACGACGGCGGTGATCTCCCTGGCCGTCCTCACGATCCTCGGCGCCGGCTCCGGCCTCTGGTTCGGCTGGGTCCCGGCCATGCTCACGAGCGGGGACGCGGCGTTCCCGTATGCCCCCGTGGGCCTGCTCGGCCTGCTGCTCGGCGCGGTCGTCGACGCCGTGACGCCCCTCGGGGCGCGCGACGTGGCCGCGGCCTTCTACACCGTGATGACGGTGTCGGCCCTTGGCTTCACGGCGTGGCTGGCCCTGCGCCGCCGGCCCCTGGACCCGGTGTTCAGCGCGGCGGCCGTGCTCGTGGTGGCCGTCGCCACCGCCCCGATCATCCAGCCGTGGTACCTGCTCTGGGTCCTGCCGCTGCTGGCGTGCGCTCTCCGCCCGCTGCCGTGGGGCGCCGACCATCCCCGCTGGCTCGGGTGGGTCACCGCGCTCGCGGTGCTGCTGCTCACCGGCGTAGGCGTGGTGGACCAGCTCTCGGTGGCACAGTGGCTGCCCGTCGTGGCCGTCCGCGTGTTCACCCTCGTCCTGATGCTCGCGGGGATCGGATGGATCATCCACCGCGATCCCCTCACCGCGCCCCTGTTCCCCGGGCGGCGGCGTCCTCCCCTGGAGGTGGTCGAGCCGCGGGCCGCGGCGGCGTCGCCGACGCCTCCGGAGGCGGGCGTGCCGCCGGACGCACCGTCCGACGGGCCGCCGTCGACCGCCGCGCACCCCGCCTCCTCGCCCACCCGCATCCCCCAGGAGAGACCGTGACCTCCCACCCCCGCAGTCCCGCCCCGACCCGCCCGAGCGCCCGCTGGGTCGGCCTGCTCGTCGGCCTGACCGTGGTGGCCGCCGCCGTCGGCGTGCTGACCAAGCAGTGGTGCCGCGTGAACGGCTGGGCGGCCCCCGGAGTGCACGCGCACATGTGCTATTCGGACTTCGCCCAGCTGTTCCCCACGCGCGGCCTCTCGGACGGCCACTTCCCCTTCTACACGCCGTTGCCGCCCGAGCAGTGGATGGAGTACCCGGCATTGCTGGCCGTGGTCGCGGGAGTGACCATGTGGCTCGTGCCCGCCTCCGGCGACCTGCACGAGCGCACCGTGACCTACTTCGACGTGAACGCGACCGGCGTGGTGCTCTGCTGGATCGTGCTGGTCGTCGCGACCGCGTACACCGCCCGCGGTCGCTCCCGGGACGCCCTCCTCGTGGCGCTGGCCCCGGGGATCATCCTCACCTCGATGCTCAACTGGGACCTGTGGGCCGTGATGCTGGCCGCCCTGGCCCTGTGGGCGTGGACGGCGGGCCGTCCGACCCTCGCCGGCCTGCTCATCGGACTCGGCACCGCCACGAAGCTGTACCCGCTGTTCTTCTTCGGCGCGATCTTCGTGCTGGCGCTGCGCACGGGCCGCTGGGCCGGGTTCGTGAAGGCGGCCGTGGCCGGGGCGGCGGCCTGGCTCGCCGTGAACCTCCCGTTCATGCTGACGGCGTTCGACCAGTGGTCCCGCTTCTACACGTTCTCGGGGGACCGCGCGGTCTCCTTCTCCTCGACCTGGCTGGCGCTGGCCTGGACAGGATGGTCCGGGGAGACGTTCACGACTCTTCAGAACGGCCTGTTCCTTGTGTGCTGCGTGGGGATCGCCTACCTCGCCCTCGCGGCGCGGCACCGTCCGCGCATGGCCCAGCTGTGCTTCCTGATCGTGGCGTCCTTCATCCTGTGGGGGAAGGTGTACTCGCCGCAGTTCGTGATGTGGCTGATCCCGCTCGTGGTCCTCGCGACGCCGCGGTGGCGCGCGTTCTGGATCTGGCAGGCCGTGGAGGTCTACCACTGGGGCGGGGTGTGGATGGAGTCGGCGCGCATCACCTCCGACGGGGCGTTCGCCGGCGGCGCCTGGTGGATCACCGCCTGGTATGCCTCGGGGATCGTGGCGCACATCGTCGCCCTCGTGTGGCTCATGACCACGGTGGTCAAGGACATCCTGGACCCCGTCCGCGACCCGGTGCGCCGCACCGCCCTCGACCAGGGGGCCCCCGAGATCGCCCCGGGGGTGGCGGAGGACCCGCACGCCGGCGTCTTCACCGGTGCGCGTGACCGACTGCTCCTTCCCCCGGCCGGACGCGGCCTGCAGCCGCTCGGCGAGTCCGCGGGCCGCTGACGGCGGAGCGGGCCCGCCTGCGCCGTGGTGCGCCGCTCAGCGGTGCTCGAGGTACGTCGTGCAGGTGGGCGAGACCGCGCGGTCCGGGTGGTGCAGGACGACGACGTCGCGCGCGGACCAGACCCGTTCGAAGCCGAGCCGCTCGGCGCGGGCCAGCGCCTGCTCCGGGGTGAGGGGGTCCCAGCCGCCGAGCTCGGGCACCGAGGTGTCCACGATCATCCACGTGGCCAGCTCGTCGCCGATGTCCCCGTGCAGCCCGACGTACGTGCGGGCCGTCAGGTGCGGCACGGCGTTGTCGGCGGCCTCGACGCACACCCCGTCCGGGATGAGCCCGACCGCGTGGTCGAGGTCGCGGGCATGCTGCGTCGTCGTCATGTCGCCGGCGATCGTGCGGTGCAGCGGGTACACCTGCGGGAAGAACGCGGTGCCGATCAGGCCGGCGGCCAGTGCCGCTGAGACGAGGAGGGCGGGCAGCCGGCGCAGCGCGTTCCGGCGTCCGGCCAGCCGATGGGCCGCCTCGAGCGCGGCCATGAGCAGCAGCGGGGCGAGGATCGCGTCGTACTGGTAGACGGGGGCCCACACGTTGAGCCGGTCGTTGAACAGCCGCGAGAGCAGGATCGGCAGGGCCATCAGCGTGAGCGGGCTCAGGACCGGCAGGAACAGCAGCGGGACGAAGTGCAGGAGCCAGAGGGCCACCTTCAGCGGGTGGTCGAACAGCACCGCGACGGCGTTCCACGGCTGGGTCAGCAGGAACAGGACCGAACTGCGCATGTCCGGGCCCAGGGCCGTGAACTGCCAGTAGCCGAACGCGCCGGTGGGGGAGTAGTGGGGGATCACCACGGACGTGGCGAACCAGTAGCCGAGCACACCCAGCACGGCGGTGACCGCGGCCTGCGGCCAGAAGCGCCGGATCGCCATCACCAGGGCCACGGCCAGCAGGGTCACGCCCATGTCCTCTCGGACCGTGAGCAGCAGCGCCGCCAGGCCGGTGGCGAGCCACGCCCGCTGCCCGTCCAGGGCCCACACGAGCCAGGCGAGGATCGGCACGCCGAGGGTGACCTCGTGGAAGTCCCAGTTCACCATCGCCTGGAAGGGCCAGGAGAGCAGCAGGGCGGCGACGGCGGCCAGGGCCACCCCATGGCCGACGCGACGACGGGCGAACAGGTACACCGGCACGGCGGACGCGGTGAGGGCCAGCGCCATGACCACGCCGAGCATGCGGGGGTCCGGCCACACCCAGTAGAAGGGGGCCAGCAGCGCGAGGATCGGGTGGAAGTGGTCGCCGAGGATGTGGAAGTCCACGCCCTTGACGGAGCTGAGGGGGGCGTTGAACAGCGCGTACTGCCGCACCACCTGGTCGAAGATGCCCAGGTCGTAGCCCTTGGCCTCGTAGGTGGCATACCGCAGGAAGGAGTGCGTCACGTACAGGACCGCGGCTGCGACGAGCAGGGCGGCCAGCTGGACGCCCTCGCGACGGGTCACACGGACCGCGGGGACGACGGGTCGCGGGGCACGGAGCCAGGAGCGCAGACGGTCCAGGACGGTCTCCTTCGGGCGGGCGTCGGGCGTGCTCGGACGGCTCCGCCCCTGGTCTGGGTGCCCCAGGAGGGATTCGAACCCCCGACCGGCGGATTAGAAGGCCGCTGCTCTGTCCAGCTGAGCTACTGGGGCTGGGCCGTGTCAGTCTAACGGCCCCCGGCTGGGGCGCCGTCGGCTCCTGCACAGTCGCCCGGGGACCTCCACGTGTCCCCAGGTCGGCCCCCGATCCTGCCGGGGTGCCCCGCGGCGGGGTTGTCTGGCGGTGGCGGATCAGCCGATGCGCCGACGACCCGCCCCGGCGCCCACCGGGGCCCAGCCCAGGAGGCACACCATGCAGGACCTCATCACCGTGCGCGGCTTCGTGGCCACGGACCCCGCCACCCGCCACACCGCATCGGGGGCCGCCGTGACCGGCTTCCGCCTGGCCACCACCGAGCGACGCTTCGACCGCGAGGCCGCCGAGTGGGTGGACGCGCACACCAACTGGTACAGCATCTCGGCGTTCGGCCAGCTCGGCTCGAACACCGCCCAGTCCGTGAAGAAGGGCAACCCCGTGATCGTCACCGGTCGACTCCGGGTCCGCGACTGGTCCACGGGCGAGCGCTCCGGCACGTCCGTGGACGTGGTGGCAGACGCCGTCGGGCTGGACCTGGGCTTCGGCTCGGCGGCATTCCAGCGCAGCCAGCGCTCGGGCGCGCCGCGACCCGAGTCGGCCCCGCGCGACGACGACGCATCGGGTGGGCGGGCCGGCGCGGTCGACGACGGGTTCAGCGCGGGCCTGCCGGACGGGTTCCAGGGTGGCGACGCCCCGGCCTCGCCCGGCCCGGACGAGTCGGACGCGGGCGCCCCCGAGCGCGAGCCGGCGGCAGCCGGCGTCGCCTGACCACGGGGCGGCACGGAGCACGGAGGGGGAGCGGGCTCGGTGGTCGCGGGATCGGCACGATGAGTGGAATCCCGCGGCCACCGACTAGCCTGGGCCGCATGGCGGAATTCATCTACACGATGGTCAAGGCCCGCAAGAAGGTGGGCGACAAACTGATCCTGGACGACGTCACCATGTCGTTCTACCCCGGGGCGAAGATCGGCATGGTCGGCCCCAACGGCGCCGGCAAGTCGACGATCCTGAAGATCATGGCCGGGCTGGACGAGCCCTCGAACGGCGAGGCGCGGCTCTCTCCCGGCTACTCGGTGGGCATCCTGATGCAGGAGCCCAAGCTGGACGAGTCCAAGACCGTGCTCGAGAACGTCCAGGAGGGCGTCGGCGAGATCTACGGCAAGATCCAGCGCTACAACCAGATCTCCGAGGAGATGGCGAACCCGGACGCGGACTTCGACGCCCTCATGGAGGAGATGGGCGAGCTGCAGTCCGCCATCGACGCCGCGGACGCGTGGGACATCGACTCCCAGCTCGAGCAGGCGATGGACGCCCTGCGCACGCCCCCGGGGGACGAGCCGGTCACAAACCTCTCCGGCGGCGAGAAGCGCCGCGTCGCGCTGTGCAAGCTGCTGCTGGAGAAGCCCGACCTCCTCCTGCTCGACGAGCCCACCAACCACCTGGACGCCGAGTCCGTGCTGTGGCTCGAGCAGCACCTGGCCTCCTACCCGGGCGCCGTCATCGCCGTCACCCACGACCGGTACTTCCTCGACCACGTCGCGGAGTGGATCGCGGAGGTCGACCGCGGCCGCCTCTACCCGTACGAGGGCAACTACTCCACCTACCTGGAGACCAAGCGCGCCCGCCTCGAGGTGCAGGGCAAGAAGGACGCCAAGCTCGCGAAGCGCCTGGCCGAGGAGCTCGACTGGGTCCGCTCCAACACGAAGGGCCGTCAGGCGAAGTCCAAGGCCCGCCTGGCCCGCTACGAGGAGATGGCGGCCGAGGCCGAGAAGACCCGCAAGCTGGACTTCGAGGAGATCCAGATCCCGCCGGGCCCGCGCCTGGGCACCGTCGTGATCGAGGCCAAGGACCTGAAGAAGGGCTTCGGGGACCGCGTCCTCATCGACGGCCTGTCCTTCTCCCTGCCCCGCAACGGCATCGTCGGCGTGATCGGCCCGAACGGTGTCGGCAAGACCACCCTGTTCAAGACCATCGTCGGCCTCGAGCCCCTGGACGGCGGCGAGCTGAAGATCGGCGAGACCGTGAAGATCTCGTACGTGGACCAGTCCCGCTCCAACATCGACCCCGAGAAGTCGCTGTGGGAGGTCGTCTCGGACGGCTTGGACTACATCAAGGTCGGCAACGTCGAGATGCCCTCGCGCGCCTACGTGTCCGCGTTCGGCTTCAAGGGCCCGGACCAGCAGAAGAAGGCCGGCGTGCTCTCCGGCGGTGAGCGCAACCGCCTGAACCTGGCCCTGACCCTCAAGGAGGGCGGCAACCTGCTGCTCCTCGATGAGCCCACCAACGACCTCGACGTGGAGACCCTGACCTCCCTCGAGAACGCGCTGCTCGAGTTCCCGGGCTGCGCGGTGGTCGTCTCCCACGACCGCTGGTTCCTGGACCGCGTCGCCACCCACATGCTGGCCTACGAGGGCACCGCGGAGGACCCGGCCAACTGGTACTGGTATGAGGGCAACTTCGAGTCCTACGAGGCCAACAAGGTCGATCGGCTCGGCCCCGAGGCCGCCCGCCCGCACCGCATGACGCACCGCAAGCTCACGCGCGACTGAGCCGACGCGCCCCCGGGCGCCGCGCCGACGACGGCCCGCCGCGATCACGTGATCGCGACGGGCCGTCGTCGCGCCGGGGCGGGGTCAGCGCCGCCAGCTGCGGCGCAGCACCGTCCGCAGGGCCATGCGCTGGGCCGTGCCACGCACCCGCGCCCGACGGGCGGCGGCCCCCTCCGGCAGACGGACCATGCCCTCTTGGGCGACCGAGGCGACGAGCGTCCCGTCCTCGGTGAACACGGTGCCCGTGCCGAGGCCGCGCGCGCCCTGGGCGCTGGGGGAGTCCTGGACGTAGAGCAGCCACTGGTCGACGCGGGCGGGCCGGTGGAACCACATCGCGTGGTCGAGGGACGCCACGGACATGCCGGGCTGGATCCAGGCCACGCCGTGCTGCCGCAGGATCGGCTCGAGAAGCGTGTAGTCCGAGGCGTAGGTGAGCGCCGCCCGGTGCAGCGCGGGGTCGTCCGCCAGGGGCGTGAAGGTCTTCATCCACACCATGTTGCGGTTCTCGGTCTCCGCGGCCGGGTCCACATAGATGGCCGGGGTGACGTGACGGATGTCGAACGGCCGGGCCCACGCCCACTCCTGAGCCACGGGGTGGTTGATGCCGCCCAGCACGTCCGCTGTCGTGGGCAGGTCCTCGGGCCGGGGCACGCCCTCGGGCATGGCCACCTGGTGGTCCAGCGGGCTGCCGGCGGGTTCCTGGAAGGAGCAGGTGAGGGCGAGGATGGCCTTCTCGTTCTGAGAGGCCAGCACCCGGCGGACGGAGAAGGAGCGGCCGTCCCGCAGCGTCTCGACGGTGAACGTGATGGGCTGCAGCGCGTCCCCGGGGCGGATGAAGTAGCCGTGGAGCGAGTGGGCGGGGCGGGCGCCCGGCACCGTGCGGGAGGCGGCCGCCAGCGCCTGGGCGAGCACCTGGCCGCCGAACACCCGGCCGCGCGTCTGCCGGGGAGTCGTGCCCGTGAAGCGGACCTGACCCGTCACCGGGTCCGGCGCGGCCGGCGTCAGCTCCAGGATCCCGCGCAGCACGTCGGTGGGGTCCGTCGGGGCCGAGGCCGGACGGCCCGGTGCGCGACTGGGGCGGGGACGGGGATGGCGTTGCGGCACGAACGGCTCCTTCGACGTGGATGGACCCCGCGACGGCGGGGCGGCCCGGGACGCGGCGGACCTGGGACAATGCTTGCATGACCGAGCACTCCGCCGCCCCCGTCCTCCGCTTCGTCGACGACCGCGCTGTGCGGGACCTCGAGCAGCTGGCCACCCGCGCCCGTCGCGTCGCCGACACGGGCATGCGCCTGCACGTCGTGCCCGAGGCGGGGCGCTCCCGCACCCCGATGCTCGCCCAGTGGGTCTCCGTGCTGCAGCCGGCCGGGCTCGGAGACGGGGTGCCCGTCGTCCTGGGGCTGCGCACCGTCCCCCTGGCGACCGCCGACGGCGTGGCGGACCTGGACGCCGTCGTCGCCCTGGGCTCCGTCACCGAGCGCACCGCCCGGATGCGCGGCCAGGACCCCGTCGACCTGGCGTTCGCCGTGCCGCCGGGCCGCGAGCACGTCACCTGGACCGCGCTGACCCCGCCCCGCGGCGGCTGGACGCCCGCGGCCGAGGTCGCCGACGAGGAGCTGGCCGAGGTGGCCACGCGCGGCGCCGACGCCGTGCGGGACGCCCTGCCCGAGAACCCTGGGGAGGCGCTGGTCCGTAAGGTCCGGGCGCAGATGTGGGGACCGCTGCTCGGGGGCGAGGCGCCGCAGTTCCCGGCCGGCATGGCCTTCGGCGCGCACGCGCTGGGCTTCCTGCGGCCCGGCGGCCGCGCCCGGCTCAGCACGGCGGGGCCGTGGACGCGCCTGGACACCCCCGGCGGCTTCGTGCTGGGCCGCCCCGCCATGGCGGTGTGAGCCCGCGCCCCATGTCGAGGCGCGGACCGCGGGCCGGTCAGGCCGAATTCTGCAGGGAGTGGGCGGCCCGCTCCAGGTAGTCCCAGAGTTCGGCCTCGTGCAGCGGTGACAGCTCCAGCGTGTCGACGGCGGCGCGCATGTGCCGCAGCCACGCGTCGCGCGCGGCCGGATCGATCCGGTACGGAGCGTGGCGCATGCGCAGGCGAGGGTGGCCGCGCTCCTCGGAGTACGTCCGCGGTCCGCCCCAGTACTGCTCCAGGAACATCAGCAGCCGGCGCTGGGCGCCCTCGAAGTCGTCCTGCGGATACATCGGGGCGAGGATCTCGTCCTCGCGCACGCGGGCGTAGAACTCGGCGGTCAGCCGCTCGAAGGTCGGGCGGCCGCCGACGGCGTCATAGAAGCTGGTGGCCTGACCGGGCGCGGCCGGGGTCCCCGGGGTCGCACCGGCGGGGCCCGCCGCGGCGTCGCGGGCGCGCACCTGCTCCACCGGGGCGGGCGTGCCCTCCTGCATCACCGGCTCCACCTCGGTGGGCCGCTCCGCCAGGCCCGTCACACGGGACGGGCCCTTGGCGACGCGCGGCCGCAGCACCGCCAGGGGGGCGCCCAGGCGCGCGGAGTGGTCCGGCAGCGTCGGCGTGCCGGTGGGCAGGGCCTCGGGGCGGACCGGCTCGACGGCGACCGGGACCGAGAGCGAGTTCGCGATGAAGCACAGCCGGTGCGCCTCGGCGTGGAGGGCCTCGGCCCGCTCCCGGTCGGCCTCGTCCTGCAGCGTGACCTCGGGCCGCAGCGTGATCGCGGTGAACCGCCCGGCGCCGTCGCCGTCCACCTCGAGCTCACCCTCCACCCCGCATGTCATCCCCGTGACCACGACCCCGGAGGTCGCCGCGACGTGCAGGTAGGAGAGCACGTGGCACTCGGCGAGCGCGCCGAGCAGGAGGGTCTCCGGGTTCCACTTCGAGTCGTCGCCGCGGAAGGGGCGGGCGGCCGAGGCCTGGATCTCGCCGACGGCGGCGTCCTGGATCACCACGGAGCGGTCGTAGTCGCGGACGCCAGAGGTGCCCGAGCCGCGGTCGCCCGTCCACTCGGTGCGCAGGGAGAAGGTGTGCTTCATGGGTTCCAGCCTAGCCAGCCCGCGCCTCGACAGCGGCCGGGGCGATGCTGGAGGGCATCTTCCGTGGAATGCCCACCAGCACCGCCCCGCAGGCGCCAGCAGAGGCGTCAGCCGCGGCGGCCGCCGCCGCCCGGCTCAGGCCCCGGCGTGGACCTGATGCACGTGCGCCGTCGCATGCCCGCGCGCGGCCAGGGCGCGGACCGTCTCGTCCCGGCCCTCGGCGAGGACGCGGGACAGCCCCGCGCGGGTGCCGGCCAGCCGCTCGGACAGGGCGGTGGCGCGGTCGGCGATCTCCGGGGTGACCTGGGCGGTCGGGTAGCCCAGCGTCGCGGCGGTCTCGGCCATCTCGTGAGAACGGGAGTCCCACATCGCCTCGACGCCCTCGAAGTAGGCGTCCGCGAAGGGCGCGATCAGCGCGGCGTCGTGGGCCCGGGCGAACCCGATCAGGGCCTGGCGCTGCTCCGTGTTGGACAGCTCGCCGGCCATCACCCGGTCCCAGGCCGCGCGCTTGGCCTCGGCCGTCGGCACGGCGGCCCGGGCTTGGATCGCGGCGAGCGCGCCCGTGGCGGTCGCGTCGGCGCGCTCGGCCTCGGCGATCTCGGCCTCCCCGGCGCGGCCGGCCGCCACCAGCGCGGTGAGCAGCTCCCAGCGCAGGTCCGTGGTGAGGTCCAGCCCGGGCACGGTGCGGGTGCCGTCCACGAGGGCGGCCAGGCGGTCCAGCTGCGCCGTGGTGCGCGCGTGCAGGGCGAACGCCTTGACGAACTGCAGCTGGTTGTCCGAGCCGTCCTCGGCCTCCGCGACGAGGCCCCACAGACGGTCGGCCGCCGCGACCCGCACGGCCTCGGCCTGGTCCTCGGGCAGGTACAGGCCGATCGCCGTCGCGAGCTGCCGCAGCAGCGTCTGCACCACGGACGAGTCCCGCTCGTGGCCGACGTTGGCCAGGACGAGGTCGACGAACCAGGCGGCGGAGGCCTCGCCGTCGCGCACGGTGTCCCAGGCCGCCCCCCACAGCAGGGTGCGCGCCAGGGAGCCGTCCACATCCTTCAGACGGGTGGACGCGGCCTCCCACGAGGCGTCGTCGAGGCGCAGCTTGGCGTAGGCCAGGTCGTCGTCGTTGGGCAGGATCACGGCGGGACGACGGCGGCCGGCGGCCTCGGCGACCTCGGTCACCTCACCGGCCACGTCGAGTTCGAAGCGCTCGGTGCGGGTCAGGTGGCCGGTGGCCTCGTCCACGTCGTAGAAGCCCACGGCCAGGCGGTGGGGGCGGAGCACGTCGTCGCCGGGCGCCGACGGCGAGCCGTCCGGGGCGCTCTGGCGCAGGCGCAGCGCGGTGATGATGCCGGCCTCATCCGTCTCCACCTCCGTGCGCAGCGTGTTCACACCCGAGGTCTCGAGCCACACGCGGGTCCACTCGGACAGGTCACGGCCGGACGCGGCCTCGAGCTCGGACATGAGGTCCGGCAGCTCGGTGTTGCCCCACGCGTGCTGGGCGATGTACGCGCGGACGCCGGCCATGAAGTTCTCCTGGCCCACCCAGGCCACGAGCTGGCGGAGCACGGAGGCGCCCTTGGCGTAGGTGATGCCGTCGAAGTTGACGAGCACGTCGTCGAGGTCGCGGATCCGGGCCTTGATGGGGTGCGTGGAGGAGAGCTGGTCCTGGCGGTAGGCCCAGTTCTTCTCCATGGCGGAGAAGGTGGTCCAGGCGCCGGTGTACTGCGTGTTCTCGGCGGCGGCGAGCGTGGACATGAACTCGGCGAAGGACTCGTTGAGCCACAGGTCGTTCCACCAGCGCATCGTCACCAGGTCGCCGAACCACATGTGGGCGAGCTCGTGGAGGATCGTGATGGCGCGGCGCTCGATCAGCGCCTCCGGCACGGTCCCGCGGAAGACGTACGACTCGAGGAAGGTCACACAGCCGGCGTTCTCCATCGCGCCGGCGTTGAACTCGGGCACGAACAGCTGGTCGTACTTCTCGAACGGGTAGGCGTGACCGTACTGGGCCTCGAAGAACTCGAAGCCCTGGCGGGTGAGCTCGAAGACGTTCTCCGCGTCCAGGTGCTCCACCAGCGACGCGCGGCAGTAGACGCCGAGGGGGATCGTGCGGCCGTCGGCGCTGGTCAGCTCCGAGTGCACGGAGGCGTACGGGCCGGCGACGAGCGCGGTGATGTAGGAGGAGATGCGCGGGGTGGGGGTGAACTCCCAGACTGCGGTGTCCACGCCCTGCGGGTTGTCCTCGTTCGCCACGACGCCGAGGGTGCGGCGGGAGTCCTCCGGCTGGTTGGACACCACGGCCCAGTGTGCCGGCGCGGTCACCGTGAAGCGGAACGCGGCCTTGAGGTCGGGCTGCTCGAACACCGCGAACATGCGGCGGGAATCGGGCACCTCGAACTGGGTGTAGAGGTAGACCTCCTGGTCCACGGGGTCAACGAACCGGTGCAGGCCCTCGCCGGTGTTGCTGTAGTCCCCGAGACCGTCGACCACGAGGGTGTTCTGCGCCGCCAGCGGGCCGATCCGCAGTCGGGCGCCGTCGAAGTCCGCCACGTCCAGCGCCTCGCCGTTGAGAGTCACCGCGGGAGCCTGCCCGGCCACGTAGTCGATCCACGTGTGGGTGCCCACCGCGTCCTCCGCGGCCGCGAACGTGACGGTGGTGGCCGTGCGGAAGTGCTCCGCTCCGCGGGTGAGGTCCAGGCTCACCTCGTATGCGTCCACGGTGAGGGCGGCCGCGCGCGCGGCGGCCTCTTCGCGCGTGATGTTCATGGCGGCGGCGGTGGTCACGGTCGGACTCCTCCTGGGGTCGGGCGGATGCGGCACGGCCGGGCGCCTGTGATGGGGGCCACGGCACGGTGCTCCCCAGTGTGCCACCTGGCCCGGGCGTCGTGAGCGGCGCGCCTCGGGGCGGGCCGGTCGACCTGCTCAGCCCCCGATCTCGGCCAGTCGGGTCGCCGCCGCACGCAGCACCTCAGCCACCTCGGGCACGCGTCCGGGTGGCATCCGCTGCTCGGCCGCCGAGGCCGTGAGGGACACCTGGGGGATGCTTCCCGTCCGCGCCAGAACGCCACAGGCGACTCCGGCCACCCCGGGCACGACCGGCACACCCCCGCACCACCCCTGCTCGTCCATCTGACGCAGCAGGGTGTCCAGCAGGTCGTGCAGGGCCCCGTCATCCGTCAGGTTCCAGCGGCGGGGAGGCCGGGCGACGACCGCGTCCACCTCCGCTCGTCGGCGCTCCGGCGGCAGGGAGGCCAGGAGTGCGATGCCGGCGTACCCGGCGGCAAGCCGTTTGACCTCGCCGACCTCCACGGTGAAGACGCGCACGGGGGAGTCGCCGTCGCATCGCAGGAGGTAGGCCACTCCGCCCGCAGCCCGTGCCGCCAGGTAGACCGTGTCCCCCAGCTCGTCCGCGGCGGCCTGGACCACGGCCCGGCTGGCCTCGCGTTCGATCAGGCACCGCGGCGTCACCGGTTCGAATCCGACCGGGCCCCACCGATCACCGAGTGCATAGGCGGCCCCGCGCCGGGTCACGGCGCCCTCCTCCGCCAGGTCGGCAAGCAGTCGATGGGCGGTGGGCTGGGGCAGGCCCGTCCGCTGGACGAGCTGGCTCAGCCGCAGGCCGGCGGGTCCGACCTCGTGCAGCAGGCGCATCACGAGGGCGGCGCGGGGCAGGACGCCGGTGGGTGGGGTCATAGGGGTCACCGGTCCATCGTGCCGCAGCTCCGGCATCGGAGCTAGTTCCATCTGATGGACTCAATGATTGCCGCCACCGCTTGCATTTTGAGAAATGAACGCGCCATGCTGGTAAATGTAGGGCGCGTCACATCGCGGGCGTCGAGCCCATAGTCCGCATATCGGTTTCCAGGAGGAGCCCCATGCCACTGACCGCATCGACCGTCACGCGCACCGTCAGCGTGGACGGTGCTTCCGTCACCTGCCACGACTCGGTGACGCCCGGGGAGCTCGACCGGCCTCTCGTGCTGGTCCACGGCACGGGCGGGACGACCGCCTCGCACTTCGGCCACCTGTTCCCGATGATGGCCACGCGGACGCGCGTCATCGCCGTCGACTGGGCGCCGACGGCCGACCCCGCCGCAGACCTGACCGTCGACCTGCTGGTCGGCCAGGTGCGGGCTGCCGTCGATGAGCTCCTCGGCCCCGACGCCGCCTTCGACCTGCTGGGCTACTCACTCGGCGCCGTCGTGGCCGGGCAGCTGGCCGCGGACCTCGGTCGCCGCGTGGAGAACCTCGTGCTCGTGGCCGGCTGGGCGACGACGGATGTCCACCAGCGCCTGCGCAACGAGGTCTGGCGGCACCTGTACGCCACGAGCCCTGATGCCCTGGCCCGTTACACGGCCTTCTGCGGCCTGTCCCCGCTGGCCCTGCGCTCCCTGACCCCGGCCATGCTCGACGGAGCACTCGCCTCCCTGACCGCGGACGAGTTCACCGCCCGGCAGATGGACCTGAACGCCCGCGTAGACGTCGCCGACCGTCTCTCCGCCGTCACCGCGCGGACACTGATCGTCTCCTGTGCCGAGGACGTCATGGTCCCGCCCCATCACCAGTACGAGCTGCTCGGCATCATCGACGACGCGCGGCTGACGACCATGACGAGCGGCCATGCCTTCTTCCTCGAGCGCCCGGCCGAACTCATGCAGATCGTCGACCTGCACCTGCGCGAGCCCGACCGCCACCCGGCCGGCGCGATCATCCCCGAGACCCACGCCTGAGAGAGGGGCCAGCCATGACCACCACCACCACGACCACCACCACCGACGTGCGCCCCGCACCGCGCGACGAGTCCGCCGAGATCCTCATCATCGGCTCCGGATTCGCCGGCCTCGGCATGGGCGCCCAGCTGCGGCGTCACGGCCGCGAGGACTTCCTCATCCTGGACCGCGCCCAGCAGGTCGGCGGGACCTGGAGGGACAACACCTACCCGGGCGCCGCATGCGATGTCCCGAGCCACCTCTACAGCTTCTCCTTCGCGCCGAACCCGCAGTGGTCGGGCTTCTACACGCCGGGCCCGGAGATCCAGGACTACCTCGTGCGCTTCTCCGAGGACGAGGGCCTCACCCCGCACCTGCGTCTCGGGGCGGACATGCTCGAAGCGCACTGGGACCCCGAGACGGAGCGGTGGATGGTGCGGACCCCGCGCGGGACCTACACGGGACGCTGGCTCATCATGGGCACCGGGCACCTTGCCGACCCCCGCCTGCCGGACGTCCCGGGTCTCGACGCCTTCGAGGGCGAGGTCATCCATTCCGCCCGCTGGGACCACACGGTGGACCTGAAGGGCAAGCGTGTCGCCGTCGTCGGCACCGGCGCCTCCGCGATCCAGGTCATCCCCGAGCTGGCGACGACGGCGGCCGAGCTCGTCGTCTTCCAGCGGACCCCCGCGTGGGTCACCCCGCGCGTGGTCAAGCCGTATTCCGCGGCCGTGCGCCGCATGTTCGAGCGCGCTCCGCACACCATGCAGCGCGAGCGCGACGACATCTTCTGGTTCGCCGAGTCGAGCTATGCCCAGCGCCGCGGTGTGCCGGCCGCACTGGACCAGGTCCGGGCCCAGGCCCTCGGGCACCTGGCCGCCGCGGTCTCTGACCCCGAGCTCCGCGAGCGCCTCACGCCGCGGTACCTGCCGGGCTGCAAGCGTGTGCTCGTCTCCAACGACTACTACCCGGCCATGGCCCGGGACAACGTCACCCTGGAGGACAGCGCGCTGGACCGCGTCGAGGGGAGCCGGCTGTTCGGCGTGAGCGGTCACGGGTACGAGGTCGACGTCGTCGTCCTCTGCACCGGCTTCGAGGCGGCCCAGCCGCCGTTCGCCGACCGCGTCCACGACGGCGAGGGCCGTTCCCTGGCCGATCACTGGAGCAGCGGCATGGCGGCGTTCGACTCCACGGCCGTGGCGGGATTCCCGAATCTGTTCGCCATCAACGGGCCGAACACCTCGCTGGGGCACAACTCGATCGTCTACATCATCGAGTCGCAGATCGCGTACATCCTGGAGGCCCTGGACCGGGCGGAACACGAGGGAATCCGGACGATGGTCCCCGAGACACTCGCCCAGGAGGAGTACGTGGACCGTCTCCAGGAGCGGGCCGCCACCTCGGTGTGGCTCGTGGACGGTGGCTGCCACTCCTGGTACGTCGACCCCCGCTCGGGCAAGTTGACGCTGATCTGGCCCGACTACGCCTACGACTTCCGCGCCCGCAACGGCCACTTCACCGGGGAGGGCTTCCTCTCCTCGGCGAGCGGGGAGCCCGAGCCCATGCCGGTGCGCGAGCCCGAGCGATCGGTCGCGCTGATCTGAGCCGGGCCGCCCCGGGGCAGGGGGTCGGGTGGGGCCGTCAGTAGACTGACCCCACC
This sequence comes from Alcanivorax sp. VBW004, assembly GCF_009718865.1. Taxonomy (NCBI): domain Bacteria; kingdom Pseudomonadati; phylum Pseudomonadota; class Gammaproteobacteria; order Oceanospirillales; family Alcanivoracaceae; genus Alcanivorax; species Alcanivorax sp. VBW004. Next base: position 21,533 of record NZ_WNHC01000004.1, on the reverse strand, counting down.
CGACCGTCGTCCTTCTGGAGGAGTCTGCGCATGCGCGTCCACATCGCCACCGACCACGCCGGCATGGAGCTGTCCGCCCACCTGGTGGAGCACCTCACCGCCGCCGGTTACGAGATGGTGGACCACGGACCCACCGAGTACGACGCGCAGGACGACTACCCGGGCTTCTGCATCAACGCCGCCCGCGCCGTCGTCGCCGACCGCGAGCAGGGACTGGACTCGCTCGGCATCGTGCTGGGCGGCTCCGGCAACGGCGAGCAGATCGCCGCCAACAAGGTGGCCGGCGTCCGCGCCGCCCTGGCCTGGAACCTGGACACGGCGCGGCTGGCCCGCCAGCACAACGACGCGAACGTCGTGGCCGTCGGCGGCCGGCAGCACTCGCTCGAGGAGGCCACCGAGCTGATCGAGGCGTTCCTGGCCGAGCCGTTCTCCGGGGACGAGCGTCACGTGCGCCGCATCGGGAAGATCGCGCACTACGAGACCACCGGAGAGGTGCTGATGTGAGTGCCTGAGGGCCACTCCGTCCACCGTCTCGCGCGCCAGTTCACCGACGTCTTCGGCGGCCGCCGGATCCGCGCCACGAGTCCGCAGGGCCGCTTCGCCGAGGGGGCCGCCCTGCTCGACGGCCAGGTCCTCGAGCGCGCCCGGGCCCACGGCAAGCACTTCTTCGCCGACGTCTCCGGCGGCCGCGTGCTCCACGTCCACCTGGGCATGTACGGGGCGTGGACCTTCGGCGGGGACCAGGACTTCGTGGCCGCGTCCTCGATCGGCGCACCCCGCCGGGTCGGCGAGCGGGAGGTCCACGACGACGGCGCCCCGGCCGCCGAGCCCGCCCGCGACGCCGACGGCTGGGTCCAGCCCCCGCCGCCGGCCTCCACGGTCCGGCTGCGACTGCGCTCCGAGCACGGCTGGGCCGACCTGATCGGCGCGAGCCGGTGCCGCGCACTCACCCCGGCCGAGGCTGCCGACGTCGTCGCCGGTCTCGGCCCGGATCCGCTCAACGACGACGATCCCGCGCCGTTCTATGCCGCCGCCCGGCGCACACGGCGGCCGATCGGCGTCGTGCTGATGGACCAGGCGGCCGTCAGCGGGATCGGCAACATCTTCCGGGCCGAGGCGCTGTTCCGCGCCGGCATCGACCCGTGGCGGCCGGCCCGGGAGGTCGCCCTGGCGGACCTCGCGTCCCTCTGGGCGGATAACGCCGCGCTCATGCGGGAGGGCGTGCGGCTCGGGCGGATCGTCACCACGCGGCCCGAACACCGGCCGGGGATCCCTGCCGAAGCGGCCTGGCCCGAGCACGCGAACTACGTGTACCAGCGGCAGGGCCTGGCGTGCCTCGTGTGCGGGCGCGAGACGATCGTGGTGGAGGAGATGGCGGCCCGGAAGCTCTACCGGTGCCTCACCTGTCAGAGCTGAGGGGCCTGTGGCAGGCCCCGATCGGGCACAGCGGTGAAGGAACCGGCGCGGACGACGACGCACCCGAGAAAGTCATGAGCCGGGCCATCGTGTGCCCACGACGGCCCGGCTCATGAGGTCTGGAGGGGATGACGGGAATCGAACCCGCGTAGCCAGTTTGGAAGACTGGGGCTCTACCATTGAGCTACATCCCCGCGGGGCCGCGCTCGGCGCGGACCAGCGGCTGTCACCGTATCACGGCGGGCCCGCGTCGGCCGTGGGGGAAGAGGCATGATGCACGGCTCCCGTCCCGTCCTCCGCAGGGCCGCGTCCGCCCTCGCCGGCCGTCGTCCACTGCCCCTGCGGGGCGCGACCGTCCTCGTGACGGGCGGCGCGTCCGGCATCGGTCGACTGATCGCCCTGGGGGCCGCGAGCCGCGGCGCGGGCCGCGTCGTCGTCTGGGACCTCGACCTGCAGGGGGCTGAGGCCGTCGCCGCCGAGATCCGGTCTCAGGGCGCGGACGCCCGGGCCGAGCGCGTGGACGTGACGGATGCGGCCGCCGTCGAGGCCGCCGCCGCCCGCGCCGGAGAGGTGGACGTCGCCGTGAACAATGCGGGCGTCGTGACGGGCGCGCGCCTCGAGGACGCCACGGAGGAGGGCATCCGCCGCACCTTCGAGGTGAACGCGCTCGCACCGTACTGGCTGACCCGGGCGGTCCTGCCCGGGATGCGGGCCCGGGACCGCGGGGCCGTGGTCACGGTGGCCTCGGCCGCGGGGTTGGTCGGCGTCGCACGCCAGACGGACTATTCCGCCACCAAGCACGCCGCGGTCGGCTTCGCCGAGTCCCTCGCCGCGGAGCTGCGCAAGGACGGCAGCCGCGTCACCTCCCTGGCCGTCTGCCCCTTCTACATCGACACCGGGATGTTCGCGGGCGTGCGCAGCCGGGTGCCCTGGCTGCTGCCCGTGCTGGATCCGCACCACGTGGCGCAGGAGGTGCTGGACGCCGTCGAGGCCGGCCGCACCCGCCTGCTGCTGCCGCGCGCCGTCGGCCTGATCGCACCCCTGCGCGCCCTGCCGGCGCCCGTCTTCGACCTCGCGATGGACATCCTCGGGGTCAACGCCACGATGGACGGCTTCACGGGCCGGCGGTCGCGGCTTTTCGCGGCGCGCGAGGCGGCGCGCTAGGATTCCACAGTCTGCCCTCGGGCAGTCCCTCGGGTGTCCGGCGAGCCTCCACCGCGTGAGCCCGCCGGCGTCGGGGACGACGGCGGGGTGTAGCTCAGCTTGGTAGAGCGCGCGCTTTGGGAGCGTGAGGCCGCAGGTTCAAATCCTGTCACCCCGACTCGACGTCAAGACCATCCACCACCACCAACAGGAGTCATCCGTGGTCAAGTCCACCGCAGAGAACCTCAGCCCGACCCGCGTCAAGCTGACCGTCGAGGTGCCGTTCGAGGAGGTGAAGCCCGCCCTGGACAAGGCGTTCAAGGACATCGCCAACCAGGTGCAGATCCCGGGCTTCCGCCAGGGCAAGATCCCGGCGCGTCTGATCGAGCAGCGCTTCGGCCGCGAGGTCGTCGTGGACCAGGCCGTCAACGAGGGCCTGAACACCTGGTTCTCCGCCGCCATCGCCGAGGCCGAGCTCACCCCGATCTCCCGCCCCGAGGTCGACGTGACCGCCACCCCGGACGCGGAGAACGCCGAGGGCCCGGTGGCCTTCACCGCCGAGTTCGACGTGCGCCCGACCATCGAGCTGCCCGACTACAAGGGCCTCAAGGTGACGGTGGAGCCCGCCCAGGCCACCGAGGAGGACGAGCAGAAGGCCCTCGACGCCCTGCGCTCGCGCTTCGGCTCGCTCAAGGACGTGGACCGCCCGGCCGCCCAGGACGACTTCGTCACGATGAACCTGACCGCCACGGTCGACGGTGAGCAGGTCGACCAGGCCGAGGGCCTGTCCTACCAGGTGGGCGCCGGCACCATGCTCGAGGGCATCGACGAGGCCCTCGACGGCCTGTCCGCCGGTGAGGACGCCACCTTCGAGACCACGCTCAACGGCGGCGAGCACGACGGCGAGACCGCCGTGGTCAAGCTGGAGCTGACGGCCGTCAAGGAGCGCGAGCTGCCCGAGGCCGACGACGAGTTCGCCCAGCTGGCCTCCGAGTTCGACACCATCGCCGAGCTCAAGGAGGACCTGAAGAAGCAGGCCGCCGAGGAGGCCGTGAACCGCCAGGGCGTGGAGGCCCGCGACAAGGTCCTCGAGGAGCTGGCCAAGCTCGTCGAGGTCCCGGTGCCGGACGGCGTCATCGCCGAGCAGGTCGAGCAGCACTTCTCCGCCGGCGGCCACACCGCGGGCGACGACCACGACACCGCCGAGCACCGTGCCGAGCTCGAGCAGAACACCCGCGAGGCGTTCGCCAACGAGGTCATCCTGGACGAGGTCGCCGAGGCCGAGGAGGTCACGGTCGACCAGGGCGAGCTGATCGAGTACATCATCGCCACCTCCTCCGAGTACGGCATGGACCCGAACCAGTTCGCCATGATGCTCGACCAGGGCGGTCAGATCCCGATGATCATGGGCGAGGTCCGCCGCCGCAAGGCCCTGGCCAAGGTCCTCGAGTACGCCGAGGTCACCGACACCGACGGCAAGGCCGTGGACCTCACGGCGTTCGTGACCCCGGGCGGCCAGGAGGCCCTCGACGCTGAGGCCGAGGCGACCGAGGCCGACGACGCCGAGGCGGCCGAGCAGGCCTGACATCGGCCGGTGGGGACGCACCCCCGCCGAGCCACGACGACGGCGCCCCCGCCCAGGCCGGCGGGGGCGCCGTCGTCGTCCCGGGGTCACGGTGGGCGGCCCCGGGCAGGGCCCGCGACAACCTGCGCCAACAGCGAAACGCCGACGGCGTCCCGCGCGCCGGCCCGGACGCCCGGCTAGTGTCGGACTCGATCAGGGACCCGTCCGTCCGCGCGAGCGGCCGCCGTTCGGGAGGCCCGTGGACATCTCGACAGGAAGGCGGAAGTGATGACCGACATCACCCCCAGCATGCGTTCGGTGGACCCGGCGCAGCGCGAGGATTTCCTCTACACCCAGCTGCTGAAGTCGCGCATCGTCTGGCTGGGCGAGGACGTCCGTGACGACAACGCCAACGCGATCTGCTCCCAGCTGCTCCTGCTCTCGGCCGAGGACCCGGAGAAGGACATCTACCTGTACATCAACTCCCCGGGCGGCTCCGTCACCGCGGGCATGGCGATCTACGACACCATGCAGTACATCCCCAACGACGTCGTGACGGTGGCCACCGGCCTCGCCGCGTCCATGGGCCAGTTCCTGCTCGCCTCCGGCGCCAAGGGCAAGCGCTACGCCACCCCCCACGCCCGCGTGCTGATGCACCAGCCCTCCGGCGGCATCGGCGGCACCGAGTCGGACATCCGCATCCAGGCCCAGCTGATCCTGCACATGAAGCAGGTGATGGCGGAGCTGACCGCCGAGCAGACCGGCCAGTCCGTGGAGACCATCCTCGAGGACAACGCGCGTGACAAGTGGTTCACCGCGCAGGAGGCCCTCGAGTACGGCTTCATCGACCACATCGCCGACCGTGCCGCGTCCGTGACCGGCGGCGGCGGCGTCCGGGGCTGAGCCCTGCCCGGACCGTCCCGACCCTCTCCAGGAGACCAAGAATGACCCAGTTCCCCGCCGGGCTCCCCACCGGGATGCCCTCCCTGCCCACGCCGGACGCGCGCTACATCCTCCCGCAGTTCGAGGAGCGCACCCCCTACGGCTTCAAGCGCCAGGACCCCTACGCCAAGCTCTTCGAGGACCGCATCGTCTTCCTCGGCGCGCAGGTGGACGACGCGTCGGCCGACGACGTGATGGCCCAGCTGCTCGTGCTCGAGGCGATGGACTCCGAGCGTGACATCACCCTGTACATCAACTCGCCGGGCGGCTCGTTCACGGCCATGACGGCGATCTACGACACCATGCAGTTCATCCGCCCCGAGGTGCAGACCGTGTGCCTGGGCCAGGCCGCCTCCGCCGCGGCCGTGCTGCTGGCCGCGGGCGCCCCCGGCAAGCGCCTGGCGCTGCCCAACGCGCGCGTGCTGATCCACCAGCCGGCGATGCAGGGCGACCGCGGCACCGCCACCGACCTGGAGATCCACGCCCAGGAGATCAACCGGATGCGCGTGTGGATGGAGGAGACGCTGGCCTCCCTCACCAACCGCACGCCCGAGGAGGTCTCGCAGGACATCGACCGGGACAAGTTCCTCTCGGCCGAGCAGGCCCTCGAGTACGGCCTCGTGGACGAGGTCCTCGCCTCCCGCAAGATCACCCGTCCGTCCGCCTGACCGACGGCGCCCGTCGAGGGGCCCGGCCGCGCGGCCGGGCCCCTCGATGCCGACCGGGGACCCGGTCCCTTAACGTGTCCGTCCACGGTCGTATGCTGGACGGAATCTGACAGCGACGCCGCCCGCGCGGGGCGGACGTCTCCGCCCGGCCCTCGAGGAGTACCACCATGGCGCGTATCGGAGAGAGCGCTGACCTGCTGAAATGCTCGTTCTGCGGGAAGAGCCAGAAGCAGGTGCGCAAGCTCATCGCCGGCCCGGGTGTCTACATCTGCGACGAGTGCATCGAGCTGTGCAACGAGATCATCGAGGAGGAGCTCGGCGAGGCGGCGGAGGCGGACGAGACCGTCCTGCCCACCCCGCAGGAGATCTTCGACCACCTCGAGAGCTTCGTGATCGGCCAGGAGGCGGCCAAGCGTTCCCTCGCCGTCGCCGTGTACAACCACTACAAGCGCGTGCGTGGGCCGCAGGCGCGGAGCGGTGACCTGGCCGACCGCCTCACCGAGCGGGACGACCTCGCGGACGTCGAGGTCGGCAAGTCGAACATCCTCATGGTCGGCCCCACCGGCTCCGGCAAGACGTATCTCGCGCAGACCCTCGCCCGGCGACTCAACGTCCCGTTCGCGGTCGCGGACGCCACGAGCCTCACCGAGGCCGGCTATGTGGGCGAGGACGTGGAGAACATCCTCCTCAAGCTCATCCAGGCCGCGGACTACGACGTGAAGAAGGCTGAACAGGGCATCATCTACATCGACGAGATCGACAAGATCTCGCGGAAGTCCGAGAACCCCTCCATCACCCGGGACGTCTCCGGCGAGGGCGTGCAGCAGGCCCTGCTGAAGATCCTCGAGGGCACGGTGGCGTCAGTGCCGCCGCAGGGCGGACGCAAGCACCCCCACCAGGAGTTCCTGCAGATCGACACGTCCAACGTGCTGTTCATCGTGGCGGGCGCGTTCGCGGGCCTGGACGAGATCATCGGTTCCCGCGCCGGACGCAAGGGCATCGGGTTCGGCGCGCCCCTGAACCACCTGGGCGCGGGGGACGTCACCTACGCGGACGTGCGGCCGGAGGACCTGCTGAAGTTCGGCCTCATCCCCGAGTTCATCGGCCGCCTGCCCGTGATCACCACCGTCGAGGACCTCACGCACGAACAGCTCGTGCGGGTGCTGACCGAACCGAAGAACGCCCTGCTCAAGCAGTACCAGAAGATGTTCCTCATGGACGGCGTGGAGCTCGAGTTCGAGCAGGACGCCCTGGACGCCGTCGTCGCCCAGGCCGAGGCCCGCGGCACCGGCGCCCGCGGCCTGCGCTCCATCATGGAGAACGTCCTCAAGCCCGTGATGTTCGAGCTGCCCTCCCGCTCGGACGTGGGCACGGTCGTCATCTCCGGGGACGTGGTGCGCGGCGAGGCCGAGCCCACGCTCATCCCGGCCGAGGTGGAACGACGTCGACGCGGCCGGAGCGCCTGACCGCCGTCGCCCAGGAGGACCGACCGGAGCCGAGACGGCTCCCTGACCGCAAGGAGCACAGCATGACCGACACCACGCAGCAGCCCACCGTCGAGTTCTACTTCGACGCCACGTGCCCGTTCGCCTGGATCACCTCCCGGTGGATCCTGGAGGTCCAGAAGGTGCGCGACGTGCGGGTGGTCTTCAAGATCATGTCGCTCGCCGTCCTGAACGAGGGCCGCGACCTGGACCCCGACTACCTGGCCCGCCTCGAGAAGGCCTGGCTGCCGGCCCGCGCCGCCGTGCAGGTGCGCGAGCGGCACGGTGCCGAGGCGCTCGGCCCGTGGTACACCGCGGTCGGCACCCGCATCCACGAGCAGGGCCGCACGGACTACGAGGCCGTGGTGGCCGAGGCCCTCGAGGAGCTCGGCCACGACGCGGACATCCTGGACACCGCCCGCACCGACGTGGCCGACGAGCAGCTGCGCGCCAGCCAGAAGGAGGCGGAGGACCTCGTGGGCAACGACGTCGGCACGCCCGTCGTGGCGTTCAACGGCACCGCCTTCTTCGGTCCCGTGATGACCCGCATCCCGCGCGGCGAGGAGGCGGGCCGCATCTTCGACGGCGCCGTCGCCCTGGCCGACTTCCCGTACTTCTACGAGATCAAGCGGGCCCGCACCACGGATCCGCAGTTCGACTGAGCCCCCGGCTCGCACGAGACCGGCCCCACACCTTCAGCGCGAAGGTGTGGGGCCGGCGTCGTCGGGGTGCGGGGCGGCGGGGGTCAGCTGCGCGCCACCCTGCCGGCCGCGCGGATCAGGGGGACCTGCAGGGGCAGCCGCCCGAGGGAGACCAGTTGCGCCGGCCAGGGCCGGCGTCGCCACCGCCAGGCCATCCACGCATTGCCGGGCCACACGCCGAGGAAGAGCGCCTGCGCGGCGCGTCCGCCCGCGCGCCGGGTGCGCGGGACGGCCAGCAGACCCGCCACGGCCAGCTCGGCCACGCCGGAGCCGTGGGTCCACGCGCGGGCCGAGCCGGGCAGGAACGGCGGGATCAGCCCGTCGAAGGGCTCGGGTCGGACGAAGTGGAGCACGCCCATGGCGGCGAGGGCGGCGGACATCCGCCGGGCGGAGGAGTCGCAGGCGCGGCGGCCGGCCGGGGCGGGATCGGGTGTCGGTCTCATCCTCTCAGTGTCCACCCCTGCCGCGGTGACCGCACTGCGACATGCGGCAGGAGCATGACCGGGAGGTGCACCACGACACCCCCGGGAGGGCCGCCGCCTCCCGACGAACTCCGATCCGGCGGCGGACTGTCCGACGCGTGCTGTGCCCTACCGGATCCGGGCCACGAACATCCCACGCTGACGGCAGGCTCGGGTTTGCAGCACGGGCGCGACGACGGCCCCGCCGCCCGTGATGGGCGGCGGGGCCGTCGTCGTGCCGCGTGCGCCCCCGAGACACCTTCCGGGAGCGCGCGGCGGGGATCAGTCGTCCTCGGCCGGTGCGAGCTGCACGTCGGAGACGGCCAGGGGCGCGGACTCGCCGGCCTCGCCCTGCGTGAGGGACAGGTCCGCGATGTTGCCGGCCGCCTTGAGGTCCGCCAGGCCGCCGCGCAGCTTCTCGAGCCAGTCGGCCGGCCCGGTCACCACGGCGGAGCGCACCTCGGTCCGCTGCTTCACCTTGGCCTCGGACTTCGCCTTGCGGACGCCGCCCAGGACCTGCGCCACGGTGGGCAGGACCTCGGCGTCACCGGCGGAGGCGGCGAAGGACAGGGCCGCCACCTCGTCCGCGGCGCCCGGCCACGCGGCGGTGTGCACGGAGCCGGCGCGCCACCAGCTCCACACCTCCTCGGTGGCGAACGGCTGGAACGGGGCCAGCAGCCGCAGCAGGGCGTCCAGGGTGGTGGCCAGCGTGGTCACCACAGAGGCCTGCTCGGCTTCGCCGTGGCCGCCGTAGGCACGGTCCTTCACGAGCTCCACGTAGTCGTCCGTGAAGGCCCAGAAGAACTGCTCGGTCACGTTGAGGGCACGCGCGTAGTCGTAGGCCTCGAACGCGCGGGTCGCCTGCTCCACGGTGGCCGCGAGGCGCGCCAGCAGGGAGGCGTCCAGCGGGTTGGTGACGGCCGCGGCGTCGTCGGCCGTGCGGATGACGGCGTCCTGCGTGGCGCCCAGGTTCAGCACGAACTTGGCGGCGTTGAGCAGCTTGATGGCCAGACGGCGGCCGATCTTCATCTGCGCCACCTCGTAGGCGGTGTCCGCGCCGAGGCGGGCCGAGGCGGCCCAGTAGCGGACGGCGTCCGAGCCGAACTGGTCCAGGATGTCGGTCGGGACCACCACGTTGCCCTTGGACTTGGACATCTTCTTGCGGTCCGGGTCGAGGATCCAGCCGGAGAGCGCGGTGTCCGTCCACGGCACGGAGCCGTTGAGGGCGTGGGCGCGCACCACGGTGGAGAACAGCCAGGTGCGGATGATGTCGTGGCCCTGCGGGCGCAGATCGAACGGGAAGACGTTGTTGAAGAACGCCTCGTCGCGGGACCAGCGGCCCACGATCTGCGGGGTCAGCGAGGAGGTGGCCCAGGTGTCCAGGACGTCCGGGTCGCCGGTGAAGCCGCCGGGGACGTCGCGCTGGTCCTCGGAGTAGCCCGGGGCGGCCTCGGCGGCCGGGTCCACGGGGAGCTGCTCGTCGGCCGGGAGGATCGGGTTCTCATAGTCGGGCTCACCCTCCGCGTCCAGCGGGTACCAGACCGGGATCGGCACCCCGAAGAAGCGCTGGCGGGAGACGAGCCAGTCACCGTTGAGGCCCTCGACCCAGTTCTCGTAGCGGTGGCGCATGTGCTCCGGGTGCCAGGAGAGCTCGCGGCCGCGCTCGATCAGCTCCGCGCGGCGGTCGGCGTCGCGGCCGCCGTTGCGGATGTACCACTGGCGGGAGGTGACGACCTCGAGCGGCTTGTCGCCCTTCTCGTAGAAGTTCACGGCGTGCATGATCTTCTTCGGCTCTCCGTCCAGCAGGCCGGCCGCGGTGAGGGCGTCCACCACACCCTGCTTGGCGGAGAACACGGTCTTGCCGGCCACGGTGTCCGCATAGGCCTGTCGGCCGGCGTCCGTGGTGATCCACTCGGGGGTGTCGGAGGCGAAGCGGCCGTCACGGCCGATCAGGGTGCGGGTCGGCAGCTGCAGTTCGCGCCACCAGGTGACGTCGTTGAGGTCGCCGAAGGTGCAGACCATGGCGATGCCGGAGCCCTTGTCCGGCTTGGCCAGCGGGTGCGGGAAGACCTCCACCTCGACGCCGTACAGCGGGGAGGTGACGGTCGTGCCGAACAGGTGCTGGTAGCGCTCGTCGTCCGGGTGGGCGACCAGGCCGGAGCAGGAGGCCAGCAGCTCGGGGCGGGTGGTCTCGATGAAGACCGGCTCGCCGTCCGCAGCGGTGAAGGCGTAGCGGTGGTAGGCGCCCGGGACCTCGCGGTCCTCGAGCTCGGCCTGGGCCACGGCGGTGCGGAAGGTCACGTCCCACATGGTGGGGGCCTCGGCCAGGTAGGCGTCGCCCGAGGCGATGCCGGCCAGGAAAACGCGCTGGGAGACGGCGCGGGAGACGTCGTCGATGGTCCGGTACGTCATGTCCCAGTCGACGGACAGGCCGAGGCGGGTGAAGAGGTCCTCGAAGACCTTCTCGTCCTCGACGGCGAGCTCCTCGCAGAGCTCGATGAAGTTCTTGCGGGAGATCACATCCCAGTCGCGCTGGTTCTTCGCCGGCTTCTCCGGCGGGCGGTAGCCCTCCACGTACGGCTTGGCGGGGTCGCAGCGGACGCCGTAGTAGTTCTGCACACGGCGCTCGGTGGGCAGGCCGTTGTCGTCCCAGCCCATCGGGTAGAACACGTTCTTGCCGTTCATGCGCTGGTAGCGGGCGAGCACGTCGGTCTGCGTGTAGGAGAAGACGTGGCCCACGTGCAGCGAGCCGGAGGCGGTCGGCGGGGGCGTGTCGATCGAGTAGACCTGCTCGCGGGTGGTCTGCGTGTCGAACGCGTAGGTGCGCTCGTCGGCCCAGCGGGCGGTCAGCTTCTCCTCGAGGCCCTCGAGGGCCGGCTTGTCCGGCACGGCCACGGCGCCGGCGGCGGGGGTGGACGGGGTCGATGCGTCGATGGGCGTGTCTGTGCCCTGCGGGTTCTCAGCCATGCCCGCCATCCTCCCATGACCGGGGCGGCGGGCCGGGCCTGCGACGACGCCCGGGACGTCCCGCCCTTGCAGTCGGTCGACCTGACGGAGGTGATTCGGGCGGTGCTCCGAACGGCACGGCTCGGCTACGGTCGGAGGCGTGAGCCACACCCATGAACCTGCGAAGAACCCCGCCCGCGCCGCCGTCGTGACGGGGGCCACGAGCGGCATCGGCCGCGCCACGGCCCTCGAGCTCGCCCGCCGCGGCTGGCGCGTGTACGCCGTCGGCCGCCGGGCCGAGCGCCTCGAGACCCTCGCTGCCGACGCCCGGGACGAGGGCGTGAGCGGCGACGTCGTCCCCGCCGCCCTGGACGTCACGGACGAGGCCGCCGTCGCCGCGCTGGCCTCGCGCGTCGAGGCCGACGGCGGCGCCGACACCCTCGTCAACATCGCCGGCGGCGCGCTCGGCACGGACGCCGTGGGGGTGGGCGACCGCGCCGACTGGGAGTGGATGTACCGCGTCAACGTGCTGGGCACCCTGACGATGTGCCAGGCGTTCCTGCCCATGCTCCGCGCCCACGGCGAGGGCACCGTGCTCAACCTGACCTCGACCGCCGCCGTCACCGCCTACGAGGGCGGCGCCGGCTACAACGCCGCGAAGATGGGCCAGCACGGGCTCACCGGCGCGCTGCGCCTGGAGGAGGCCGAGCACAACGTGCGGGTGATCGAGGTGCTCCCGGGCATGGTCCACACCGAGGAGTTCTCCCGCAACCGCCTGGGCGGCGACCAGTCCGCCGCGGACGCCGTGTACGCGGGCGTGGAGAAGCCGCTCACCGCCGAGGACGTCGCCGAGGTGTGCGTCCACGCCGTCGAGCTGCCCCACCACGTGAACCTGGATCAGATCGTGATGCGGCCGGTCGCCCAGGCTGCCCAGCACAAGGTGATCCGCCGGTGAGCGGCGGGCCGCAGAACGTGTGGGCCGACGCGGTGGGCTCGGCATGAGCGCGCCCGTGCTGCACGTGATCGCCTGCGCCCACGGCACGCACGACGCGGCCGGCCGCGTCGTGATCGACGGCCTCCGTGCCGACCTGGCGGCCCTCCTGGACGCCGAGGGGCCGGGTGCCCAGGTCCACGAGGCCTACGTGGACGTGCAGAGCCCCTCCCTCGACGAGGTCGTCGCGGCCCTGCCCCCGGGGGAGCCGGCCGTGATCGTGCCGCTGCTGCTGTCCCTGGGCCATCACGTCCACCACGACATCCACCATGCCGCGGCCGCCCGACCCGACACGATCGCCGCCGCACCGCTGGCCGGGGCCGGGGACGACGTCGAGCCGCGCCTGGTGACCGTTCTGGCCGAACGGGTGGCCCGGGCGGTGCCGGCCGGTGAGGCCGCGACATCGGACATCATCCTGGCGGCGGCCGGCACCCGCGCCGCGGACGGCCAGGCCCAGGTGCACGCCCTGGCCGGGGCCCTGGCCCGGGCCACGGGACTGCCCGTGACCGCGGCGTTCGGGGCGGCGGCCACCCCCCGTGTGCCCGACGCCGTCTCCCGGGTGCACGCCGCCGGCCGTCGCGCCGTGGTGGCCGCCCACCTGCTGGCCCCCGGGCACTTCCACGACCGACTCGGCGAGAGCGGCGCGGACGCGGTCACCGACCCCCTGCTGCCGCATCCGCTGGTGGCACGGATCGCCCTGGACCGGCTGCGGTCCGCCCTCGCCGAGGCCCCGAGGGGAGCCGCCGGAGGCCGCTGAGCCGCTCGTCACACGGCCGGGGCTGGGCCGGGCCCCGACCGCGGGCCGGCCCCGGGAACGTGACGAACCGCGTCGACGATCTTGGGGTCGGCATGCCGGGTTCCTAGCGTGGCGGCCATGACCCAGGTGAACGAGACGTCGAGGCCGGCGCGCACCCCGCGCCGTCCCTCCGCCAAGCCGCACGGCCAGTGGAAGGTGGACGGGACCACCCCCCTGAACCACAACGAGGAGTTCAAGCAGCAGGACGACGGCCTGAACGTCCGCGAGCGCATCGAGCAGGTCTACGCCCGGGAGGGCTTCGACTCGATCCCCTCGGACGACCTGCACGGCCGCTTCCGCTGGTGGGGCCTGTACACCCAGCGCCGGCAGGGGATCGACGGCGGCAAGACCGCCACCCTGGAGCCCCACGAACTCGAGGACCGCTACTTCATGCTGCGCGTGCGCATCGACGGCGGCGACCTCACCACCGAGCAGCTGCGCGTGATCGGCGGGATCTCCACCGACTTCGGCCGTGACACCGCGGACATCACCGACCGGCAGAACGTCCAGCTGCACTGGATCCGTGTCGAGGACGTCCCCGAGATCTGGCGGCGCCTGGAGTCCGTGGGCCTGTCCACCACCGAGGCCTGCGGCGACGTGCCGCGCGTGATCCTCGGCTCACCGGTGGCCGGGATCGCCGCGGACGAGATCATCGACCCCACGCCCGTGATCCGGGAGATCGCGGACCGCTGGATCGGTGACCTCGAGGTCTCCAACCTGCCCCGCAAGTTCAAGACCGCCATCACCGGACACCCCTCCCAGGACGTGGTCCACGAGATCAACGACGTCTCCCTGATCGGCGTGGTGCACCCCGAGCTGGGCCCCGGCTACGACCTGTGGGTCGGCGGCGGCCTGTCCACGAAGGCCCGCCTGGCCGACCGGATCGGTGCCTTCGTCTCGGCCGAGCGCGCCCCCGAGGTGTGGCACGCCGTCGTGAGCATCTTCCGTGACTACGGCTACCGGCGCCTGCGCAACAAGGCCCGCATGAAGTACCTGCTCGAGGACTGGGGGCCGGAGAGGTTCCGCACCGTGCTGGAGGAGGAGTACCTCGGCTACGCCCTGCCCGACGGCCCCGCCCCGGCCCCGCCCACCCGCCCCGGCGACCACGTGGGGGTCCACGAGCAGAAGGACGGCCGCTTCTACATCGGCGCCGCCCCCGTCGTCGGCCGCTCCAGCGGCACCACCCTCACCGCCCTCGCGGACCTGCTCGAGGCCCACGGCTCCACGCGGCTGCGCACCACCCCCCACCAGAAGATCGTGGTGCTGGACGTCGAGCGGGACCGGGTGGACGCCGTCGTGGCCGGCTTGAAGGAGCTGGGACTGGACCCGGAGCCGTCCGTGTTCCGCCGCTCCACCATCGCCTGCACGGGCCTGGAGTTCTGCAAGCTCGCCATCGTGGACACGAAGGACACCGCCACCGCCGCGATCGCCCAGCTTGAGGAGCGCCTGGCCGACCTCGCCGACCGCCTCCCCGAGCGGCTGAGCCTGCATGTGAACGGCTGCCCCAACTCCTGCGCCCGCATCCAGACCGCGGACATCGGCCTGAAGGGCCAGCTGCTCCCGGACGACGACGGCGGCCAGACGCCCGGCTTCCAGGTCCACCTGGGCGGCGGGCTGGCCTCGGTGGACCGCGCCGGGGCCGGCCTCGGACGCAGCGTCCGCGGCCTGAAGGTCCGCGCGGACGGGCTGGTCGACTACGTCGAGCGCCTCGTCCGCCGGTACGACGAGCAGCGTGAGCCGGGCGAGACCTTCGCCCGGTGGGCGCACCGAGTCGACGAGGAGGCCCTCCGATGAGCACCGTTCCCCCCACCCGTCCGACCGAGGACCTCGAGCGCCTGCAGGCGCTCGCGGAGTCCGGCGCCGCCGAGCTCGGCTGGGACGCCCCCGCCGAGGCGGTGGTCGACTGGGCCGCCCGCCATGTGGACCTCCGCCGGGCCGCCGTGGCCTGCTCCATGGCCGACGCCGTCCTGCCGCACCTGGTGGCGCAGCGGATGCCCGGCGTGGACGTCCTCTTCCTGGAGACCGGCTATCACTTCACCGAGACCCTCGCGACGCGCGACGAGGTGGCCCGCCGCCTCGACGTCACCGTGGTGGACGTGCTGCCGGAGCTGACCGTGGCCGATCAGGACGAGCGCCACGGCAAGGACCTGTTCGCCCGCGACCCGGGGCTGTGCTGCGCGATGCGCAAGGTCGAGCCCCTCAACCGGGCGCTGGCCGGATACGACCTGTGGTTCACCGGCGTCCGCCGGGACGAGGCGCCGACGCGCACGAACACCCCGCTGGTGGGCTGGGACGAGGCCCACGGCATGGTCAAGGTCAACCCCGTCGCCCCGTGGAGCTTCGACGACCTGGTCGGCTACGCCACGGACCACGACGTGCCCGTGAACCTGCTCCTGCAGAACGGCTACCCCTCGATCGGCTGCCGCCCCTGCACCCGCCCCGTCGCCCCCGGGGAGGACCCCCGTGCCGGGCGCTGGGCCGGGACCGCGAAGACCGAGTGCGGCATCCACGTCTGAGCGCCGCTCCCGAGACAGACCAAGGAGACACGATGACCCTCACCCATGCCCCCGACCCGGGGACCGTGAGCCCCGCCGGGCCCGACGTCCAGGACGCCCTGGAGGCCGAGGCGATCCACATCATCCGCGAGGTGGTGGCCGAGTTCGAGCGCCCCGCCATGCTCTTCTCGGGCGGCAAGGACTCCGTGGTGATGCTCCACCTGGCCGCGAAGGCCTTCTGGCCGGGGAGGATCCCCTTCCCGGTGGTCCACGTGGACACCGGCCACAACTTCCCCGAGGTCCTCGAGTTCCGCGACCGCACGGTGGAGCGGCTCGGCCTGCGGCTCGTGGTGGGCTCCGTGCAGGAGTACATCGACCGCGGCGAGCTGCGTGAGCGCGCCGACGGCACCCGCAACACCCTGCAGACCACCCCCCTGCTGGACACGATCCGGACCAACCGGTTCGACGCCGTCTTCGGGGGAGGCCGCCGTGACGAGGACAAGGCGCGGGCCAAGGAGCGGATCATCAGCCTGCGGGACGCGTTCGGCCAGTGGGACCCGCGCAACCAGCGCCCCGAGCTGTGGAACCTCTACAACGGCCGTCACACCCCCGGCCAGCACGTCCGCGCGTTCCCCATCAGCAACTGGACCGAACTGGACGTGTGGCGGTACATCGCCCGCGAGGGCATCGAGCTGCCCTCCATCTACTACGCGCACGAGCGGGAGGTCTTCCGCCGCGACGGCATGTGGCGCGCCGTGGGGGAGCACTCCCGCCCGGCCGAGGGCGAGGAGGTCACCACGCGGACCGTGCGCTACCGCACGGTGGGCGACATGTCCTGCACCGGCGCCGTCCTCTCGGAGGCCGCGACCGTCGAGGACGTCGTGCTCGAGGTCGCCGCCTCCACCCTGACCGAACGCGGGGCCACCCGCGCCGACGACCGCATCTCCGAGGCGGCCATGGAAGATCGCAAGAAGGACGGGTACTTCTGATGAGCACCGCACTGCTGGACCGGCGCGCCCCCGCCGGGACCCTGTTCCGCCTGGCCACGGCCGGCTCGGTCGACGACGGCAAGTCCACCCTCGTGGGCCGCCTCCTGCACGACTCCAAGGCCGTCCTGGCCGACCAGCTCGAGGCCGTGGCCCGCACCTCCGCCGAGCGCGGCTTCGGCGGCGCCGAGGGCGGGCTGGACCTGGCGCTGCTGACCGACGGCCTGCGCGCCGAGCGGGAGCAGGGGATCACGATCGACGTCGCGTACCGGTACTTCGCCACGGACCGGCGCACCTTCGTGCTGGCCGACTGCCCCGGGCACGTGCAGTACACCCGGAACACCGTCACGGGCGCCTCGACGGCCGACGCCGTCGTGCTGCTCGTGGACGCCCGCAAGGGCGTGGTGGAGCAGACCCGGCGCCACCTCAGCGTGGTGGCCCTGCTGCGGGTGCCGCACGTGATCGTCGCCGTCAACAAGATCGATCTCGTGGACTACTCGGAGGAGGTCTTCACCGCGATCGCCGAGGATGTCCGGCGCGTGGCCCGGGAGCTCGGCCTCTCCGACGCGGTGAGCGTCCCGGTGTCCGCCCTCCAGGGCGACAACGTGGTCACCCGCTCCGCGCGGACGGACTGGTACACCGGCCCCACGCTCATGGAGCTGCTCGAGTCGCTGCCCGGGGCGGACGCCGAGGACGACGCCGCGGCCTCCTTCCGCTTCCCGGTGCAGCTCGTGGTGCGCCCCCAGGGCGCCCTGGCCCCCGGTCTCGACCCCGAGGTCTTCCGCGACTACCGCGGCTATGCCGGGCAGGTCGTGGCGGGCACCGTCCGGCCCGGGGACGCGGTCGCCGTCCTCACCCCGGGGCAGCCGGCGCGCACCACCACCGTGGTGGGCGTCGACGCCGCCGGCGAGTCCCTCGAGGAGGCCTCCGCCCCGCAGTCGGTCGTCCTGCGCCTGGCCGACGAGGTGGACGTGGCCCGCGGGGACACGATCGCCGCCGCGGACACCGCCCCGCGCCCCACCGCGGAGGTGTCCGCCGCCCTGTGCTGGCTCTCCGCCGCGCCGCTGCGCGTCGGGCAGCAGGTCCTCGTCAAGCACGGCACCGCCGTCGTCCGGGCGCTCGTCCAGGAGGTGGCCGGCCGACTCGACCTCGACACCCTGCGGCTCGACCCGGCCGAGACCCTCGGGCTCAACGACATCGGACAGGTGCGCCTGCACCTGGCCGCGCCGCTGCCCGTGGAGCCCTACGCCGTGCATCGGCGCACCGGGGCGTTCCTCGTGATCGACCCCCACGACGGGGCCACGCTCGCCGCCGGCATGGTGCGCGGCGGCGACGAGGCCTGATCCGGATGACGACGGGGCGACGGGAGCGGTCATGACAGTGGTGATGGAGGACGTGGGCAAGAGCTTCGGCGGGCCCACGCCCGTGCTGGAGGACGTCTCCGTGCGGATCGAGCCGGGCGAGTTCGTCTGCCTGCTCGGCGCGTCCGGATGCGGCAAGTCCACCCTGCTGAACCTCATCGCCCGGCTTGAGGCGCCCACCGCGGGCGTCGTCAAGACCCCCCGGGAGGGGGCCGCGTTCATGTTCCAGGACGCCGCCCTCTTCCCGTGGCTCACCGCCCGCGGCAACATCGAGCTCGCCCTCCGGTTCGCCGGTGTGCCCGCGGGGGAGCGTCGGGAGCGTGCCGGGGAGCTGCTGCGCCTCGTCCACCTGGGCGACGCCGCCGACCTGCGACCCCACCAGCTCTCCGGCGGCATGCGCCAGCGCGTCGCCCTGGCCCGGGCCCTCGCCCAGGACCGCCCCCTGCTGCTCATGGACGAACCGTTCGCGGCCCTGGACGCGATCACCCGCGACCTGCTGCATGTGGAGCTCGAGCGCGTGTGGCGGCAGACCGGTCGGACGGTCGTGTTCGTCACCCACAACGTGGCCGAGGCCGTCCGCCTCGGCCAGCGGGTGCTGCTGCTGTCCTCACGGCCGGGTCGCGTCGTCGCCGAATGGGACGTGCCCGCAGCCGCCCGCCAGGACCCGCCCGCCGCGGCCGCCCTCACGGCCGCCATCACCGCCCGACTCGGTCAGGAGATCCGTCGCCATGCGCACTGACACCCCCACCCTCGACGCCCCCGGCCGCGCGCCGGGGGCCGCCGCCGACGACGAGCTGCGCGAGCTCGACAGCGGCCTCGACGCGCTCCAGGCCGTCGACTCGACCCGTCGGACGGGTCTGGCCGGGTGGGACTGGAGCCGGGTCCTGCTCCCGGTGGCCGCCGTCGTCCTGCTCGTGGCGATCTGGCAGGTCGCCGCGTGGCTGGCCGGTGCGCGCGGCGAGCCGATCACCGGTCCCGGCGACGTCCTCGGGGCCTTCGGGACGCTGTGGGCCCAGGGCCTCGTCCAGCAGGCAGTGGCGACGTCGGTGGGCCGCGCCGTCGTGGGCTTCGCACTCGCCGTGGTCGTCGGCGTCGGGCTGGGCCTGCTGCTCGGACAGGTCGGCGTCCTGCGACGGGCGTTCGGCCCGCTGCTCACGGCCCTGATGGTGCTGCCCAACGTGGCCTGGGTGCCGCTCGCGGTGCTGTGGTTCGGCCTCAGCGACGCCACCGCGTACTTCGTGATGCTCACCGGCGCCGTCCCCGCCGTGGTCGCCGGCCTCACCACCGGCACGGACCAGGTGCCGCCGCAGCTGCGTCGTGCGGCCCGCGTGCTGGGCGCCTCGCGCCTCGAGACCGCCCTGCTGGTGGTCCTCCCGGCCGCGCTGCCCGCCTTCGTCTCCGGCCTGCGCCAGGGCTGGGCCTTCGCGTGGCGAGGCCTCATGGCCGCCGAGATCATCGCCGTCGGCGGGCCCATGGGCGTCGGACTCGGGACCCTGCTCCACCAGGGACGGGCCGAGTCCGACCTTGCCGTCGTCCTCTGCGCCGTCCTGGCCATCCTGGCTGTCGGCGTCCTCGTCGAACTGACCGTATTCGGCCCCGTCGAGCGGCGCATGCTGCGCCGCCGGGGGCTGCTGGAAGGGAGCACGCGATGACCGCGTCCGATCTGTACCCCACCTCCCTGCGTCTGCTCGGCCGGCCCGTCCTGATGGTGGGCGGCGGGCGCGTGGCCGGCCGCCGCATGGGCGCCCTCCTCGACGCCGGCGCGCTCGTCACCGTGGTGGCCCCGGAGCCGGGGGAGGAGGTGGAGCGGCTCGCGGCGGCCGGCCTGCTCACTCTGCACCGCCGCCCCTACCGCCCGTCCGACCTCGACGGGGTCTGGTTCGCCCAGACCGCCACCGGCGACCGGGCCGTGGACGGGGCCGTGGCCTCCGACGCCGAGGCCCGCCGCGTCTGGTGCGTCGACGCCTCCGACGCCGAGTCCTCCGCCGCCTGGACGCCCGCCGTCGTCCGGGCCGGGGACGTGACCGTGGCCGTCAACGCCGGGGGAGACCCTCGCCGCGCCCGCGCCCTGAAGGACGCGATTACCCTCGCCCTGTCCACGGGGCGACTGCCGCTGCGTCGGCGGCGCGCGTCCGCCGAGCCCGGCCGCGTGGCCCTCGTCGGCGGCGGCCCCGGCGACTCCGGGCTCATCACCGTGCGCGGCCGACAGCTGCTCGCGGAGGCCGACGTGGTGGTCGCCGACCGGCTGGGCCCGCGCGCCCTCCTGGCCGAGCTGGACCCGGCCGTGCCCGTGATCGAGGTCGGCAAGGCCCCCGGGAACCACCTGGCCACGCAGGACGAGATCAATGCCGTCCTGGTCCGGGAGGCCCGGGCCGGCCGCCTCGTCGTCCGGCTCAAGGGCGGCGACCCGTACGTCCTCGGCCGCGGGGGCGAGGAGGCAGCGCACTGCCGCGCCCACGGCGTCGACGTCGAGGTGGTCCCCGGTGTCACGAGCGCCGTCTCGGTGCCCGCCGCCGCGGGGATCCCGGTCACCCATCGCGGCGTCGCCACCGGCTTCACGCTGGTGACCGGCCACGAAGAGCTGTCCGAAGTGCCCACCCGGGCCGACCACACGCTCGTCCTGCTGATGGGCGTGCGCCGGCTCGCGGACACCGCGCGCCGACTGACGGAGCGCGGCCTCGACGGCGCGACGCCCGTGGCGATCATCGAGCGCGGCTGGATGCCGGACCAGCGGGTCACCGTGGGCACGGTGGAGACCATCGCCGCGCAGGCGGCCGCCGTCGGTGTGGAGAACCCCGCCGTGATCGTCGTGGGCGACGTCGTGCGCCTGAGCCCCTACGCCACGGCCGCGCCTGCGGCCGGTGTCCCTTCCCCGATCTTGACCCTGAACCCGACCTCCGAAGGAGCACGAGCATGACCCTGACCCCCTCGTCTTCGAGGCCTGACCGCCCGTTGCGCATCGCCATCATCGGTGCCGGACCCGCCGGGGTGTACACGGCGGACATCCTGACCAAGGAGGAGCGGGACTTCCGCGTCAGCATCGACTTGTTCGACCGGTACCCGGCCCCGTTCGGCCTGATCCGCTACGGGGTGGCCCCGGACCATCCGCGCATCAAGGGCATCGTCAACGCCCTGCACAAGGTCATGGACCGCGGGGACATCCGTTTCCTGGGGAACGTGGACTACGGCACGGACCTGAGCCTGGCGGATCTGCGCCGGCACTACGACGCGATCGTGTTCTCCACCGGGGCGGTGCGGGACGCGGCCCTGGACGTGCCCGGGGTGGAGTTGGCCGGCTCGTTCGGGGGCGCGGACTTCGCCGCCTGGTACGACGGGCACCCGGACGTGCCGCGGCACTGGCCGTTGGAGGCCACGCAGGTCGCGGTGATCGGCAACGGGAACGTGGCCCTGGATGTGGCCCGGATCCTGTCCAAGCATGCCGAGGACCTGCTGCCCACCGAGATCCCGGACAACGTGTACCGGGACCTGGCCGCTTCCCCGGTGACGGATGTGCACGTGTTCGGTCGGCGCGGGCCGGCGCAGGTGAAGTTCACTCCGTTGGAGCTGCGGGAGCTGGCG
>NZ_WNHC01000002.1:0-3392 GCF_009718865.1 Alcanivorax sp. VBW004 | reverse complement strand
AGCTCTTTAACAATTTGGGAAATGAGAAGTCCAAGTATTCAATGAGAATGCAAGCGTTAGATATTATCTCTGACATTTGTGTCTTTATGGTGAATCGTTATCACGATGAAAGACCTGGATGGTGATGGAAGGTTTGTCGAAAGGCGGACTGGAAGTGACTGTTTTGGGTTATATAGTCAAGTGAATAAGCGTACACGGTGGATGCCTTGGCAGCCAGAGGCGATGAAGGACGTAGTAGCCTGCGATAAGCTTCGGGGAGTCGGCAAACAGACTTTGATCCGGAGATTTCCGAATGGGGAAACCCACCTGTCATAAGGCAGGTATCACATACTGAATACATAGGTATGCGAGGCGAACGCGGGGAACTGAAACATCTAAGTACCCGTAGGAACAGAAATCAATTGAGATTCCGTCAGTAGCGGCGAGCGAACGCGGATTAGCCCTTAAGCTTGTGAATGATTAGGAGAACGGTCTGGGAAGGCCGGCCATAGTGGGTGATAGCCCCGTATCCGAAAATCTGATCAAGTGAAATCGAGTAGGTCGGAGCACGTGAAACTTTGACTGAATGTGGGGGGACCATCCTCCAAGGCTAAATACTCCTGGCTGACCGATAGTGAACCAGTACCGTGAGGGAAAGGCGAAAAGAACCCCGGAGAGGGGAGTGAAATAGAACCTGAAACCGTGTACGTACAAGCAGTCGGAGCCCACATGTGGGGTGACGGCGTACCTTTTGTATAATGGGTCAGCGACTTAATTTCAGTAGCGAGGTTAACCGTTTAGGGGAGCCGTAGGGAAACCGAGTCTTAATAGGGCGTATAGTTGCTGGGATTAGACCCGAAACCGGGCGATCTATCCATGGGCAGGTTGAAGATGCGGTAACACGCATTGGAGGACCGAACCGACTACCGTTGAAAAGTTAGCGGATGACCTGTGGATCGGAGTGAAAGGCTAATCAAGCTCGGAGATAGCTGGTTCTCCCCGAAAGCTATTTAGGTAGCGCCTCGGACGAATACCACTGGGGGTAGAGCACTGTTTCGGCTAGGGGGTCATCCCGACTTACCAAACCGATGCAAACTCCGAATACCAGTGAGTACTATCCGGGAGACACACGGCGGGTGCTAACGTCCGTCGTGAAGAGGGAAACAACCCAGACCGCCAGCTAAGGTCCCCAAATTCCAGTTAAGTGGGAAACGATGTGGGAAGGCTCAGACAGCTAGGAGGTTGGCTTAGAAGCAGCCACCCTTTAAAGAAAGCGTAATAGCTCACTAGTCGAGTCGGCCTGCGCGGAAGATGTAACGGGGCTCAAACTGGATACCGAAGCTGCGGCTGCATACTATGTATGCGGGGTAGGGGAGCGTTGTGTAAGTCTGTGAAGGTGTGTTGAGAAGCATGCTGGAGATATCACAAGTGCGAATGCTGACGTGAGTAACGATAATGGGAGTGAAAAACTCCCACGCCGAAAGACCAAGGTTTCCTGCGCAACGCTAATCGGCGCAGGGTGAGTCGGCCCCTAAGGCGAGGCAGAAATGCGTAGCTGATGGGAAACAGGTTAATATTCCTGTACTTCTTATAACTGCGATGGAGAGACGGAGAAGGCTATGCCTACCGGGCGTTGGTTGTCCCGGGGAAAGGCTGTAGGCTGAGGTGTTAGGCAAATCCGGCACCTTAAGGCTGAGAGTCGAGACCACTGGTCCTTTGTGACCGGGAAGTGGTTGATGCCATGCTTCCAGGAAAATCTTCTAAGCTTCAGGTTATAAGGAACCGTACCCCAAACCGACACAGGTGGTTGGGATGAGTATTCTAAGGCGCTTGAGAGAACTCGGGTGAAGGAACTAGGCAAAGTGGTACCGTAACTTCGGGAGAAGGTACGCCGCTGACGGTGATGAGACTTGCTCTCTGAGCTATCGGCGGTCGCAGTGAAAAGGCCCCTGCAACTGTTTATTAAAAACACAGCACTCTGCAAACGCGTAAGCGGACGTATAGGGTGTGACGCCTGCCCGGTGCCGGAAGGTTAATTGATGGGGTTAGCTTCGGCGAAGCTCTTGATCGAAGCCCCGGTAAACGGCGGCCGTAACTATAACGGTCCTAAGGTAGCGAAATTCCTTGTCGGGTAAGTTCCGACCTGCACGAATGGCGTAATGATGGGGGCGCTGTCTCCACCCGAGACTCAGTGAAATCGAAATCGCAGTGAAGATGCTGTGTACCCGCGGCTAGACGGAAAGACCCCGTGAACCTTTACTATAGCTTCACAGTGGACTTTGAACCTGTTTGTGTAGGATAGCTGGGAGACTTTGAAGCAGTGACGCTAGTCATTGTGGAGTCGTCCTTGAAATACCAGCCTGGCATGTTTGAGGTTCTAACCTGGGTCCCTTATCGGGATCGGGGACATTGTGTGGTGGGTAGTTTGACTGGGGCGGTCTCCTCCCAAAGAGTAACGGAGGAGCACAAAGGTACCCTCAGCACGGTCGGACATCGTGCAACGAGCGTAAAGGTAGAAGGGTGCTTGACTGCGAGACTTACAAGTCGAGCAGGTGCGAAAGCAGGTCTTAGTGATCCGGTGGTTCTGTATGGAAGGGCCATCGCTCAACGGATAAAAGGTACTCCGGGGATAACAGGCTGATACCGCCCAAGAGTTCATATCGACGGCGGTGTTTGGCACCTCGATGTCGGCTCATCTCATCCTGGGGCTGAAGCCGGTCCCAAGGGTATGGCTGTTCGCCATTTAAAGAGGTACGCGAGCTGGGTTTAGAACGTCGTGAGACAGTTCGGTCCCTATCTGCCGTGGGCGTTGGAGATTTGAGAGGAGCTGCTCCTAGTACGAGAGGACCGGAGTGGACGAACCTCTGGTGTTCCGGTTGTCACGCCAGTGGCATTGCCGGGTAGCTACGTTCGGACGGGATAACCGCTGAAAGCATCTAAGCGGGAAGCCTCCCTCAAGATGAGATCTCCCTGGGAACTTGATTCCCCTGAAGGGCCGTTGAAGACCACAACGTTGATAGGCTGGGTGTGGAAGCGTTGTAAGGCGTGAAGCTAACCAGTACTAATTGCCCGTGAGGCTTGACTATATAACACCAAAGCAGTTACTCGGCACATCAAGCCAGGTAACGCAAAGATACGGTGTGAGAGATACTAACCTTGCAGTTGAATAGCAAACTTCTCGTTACCCAATTTGGCTTTGCCGGTGAGCAAGCAGTTCTACTTCGGTAGAGAACACCGGTAAGGCAACCTATTTGGTCATCCTGATTATTCAGGGCAACCAAACCAGTTTGCCTGACGACCATAGAATGTTGGAACCACCTGATCCCATGCCGAACTCAGAAGTGAAACGACATATCGCCGATGGTAGTGTGGGGCTTCCCCATGTGAGAGTAGGTCATCGTCAGGCTCTTAAA
>NZ_WNHC01000015.1:0-1094 GCF_009718865.1 Alcanivorax sp. VBW004 | reverse complement strand
GCGCCCAGCGCTGACATCTTTCGTTTACCTGCAGCACACAGCCGTTGATATTGCCGCCGGATGCTGGGGTTATGCCGCATCGCCACAACGGCCCCCATATACAACTTCTGCCGCAAGGCTGGATCTCCATTTTTCGAGAGTCGCGGTGCGTGTCTGACCGAACTGCCCGAGGTCCACTCCACCGGCACTAGACCCATGAAGGCCGCCACTTGTCGGCCGCTTTTGAAGCGCCTTGATCGCAGCGTCACCAGTAAATGCACCGACAGCACCTCGCCGATACCCGGAATGCTTTCCAGCAAGCGCCTGTCGCGCTTGAGACCATCATGGCGATCAATATGGTCATCCACTTCCTTGACCAGTCTTTTGGCCTCCCGTCGCAGCAACGCCAGCACATGCGTAATCGAGTGCTCCGCTTGCGTGTCACGGTTGAACTGCGCCTTTTCTAACCGGTTCTGTTCGCGCTGAATGTCCTTCTGCACAGTCTCCAGGCGTTTGGCCAGTTGCCTGAGGGTCCGCACTTCCTCTGGCTCAGGCTGCCAAGGCGTCAGCTCAGGGTTCGCCTGCGCAAAATGCGCAATCCGTTTGCTGTCTTTCTTGTCACTCTTGCCTTGATCGCCCAGGGAACGGGCGTAATAACGCACGCGGGCAGGGTTCAGCACGTAGACCGTCACGCCTGCTTGGTGCAGCCAGTACGCCAGGGGCTCGTGATAGATCCCCGTCGCTTCCAGATACACTTGGAGGTCGCCTGCCTCCTCGTTGGTTTGTTTGAGCAACCAAGCCAGCAGCGCGGGATAGTGATCGTGGGCATTGGGAAATACCCGGGTTTTTACCTTGCCGGCCTGTGCATCACGCAACCAGCATAGATCGAGCTTTTTCTTACTGACATCAATACCGATGGTAGCCATCTCTCCACTTCTCCTTGTTCGTGCAGCCTCATCCGGTCAACGGAGGGCTCGGATACCGTTCAAGTTTTGAGAGAAATGCTGGCGGGACCTATCTACATCACAGGCTCAGGGCCTCAGGTCGACTACGGGTTACCCGCCAGCAGTGGCGAAAGGGTAGCAAATCCTTCCACCGGAGAGACACAAGGTCGA
>NZ_WNHC01000014.1:0-1147 GCF_009718865.1 Alcanivorax sp. VBW004 | reverse complement strand
CGCCACCGTGCGGCAGCGATCTGGCTCATCCGGGGAGATGTAGAACTGCGCCTTGGGTCTGGCACCACCGGAGCTGCCTGCTGCCACCAGATCCGCCAGCACCTCTTCCGTCTGACCGTCAAAAAACGCCTGCGCCTCCAGACCCAACGTCGCCAGGTCGATGTCGCCGGTTGAGGTAAGCTGGTATTCCGAGGTCGGCGAGAATGACAGGCCCCCCATCCCGGAAGCCCCTACAAACGCCAGGCGATCCATGGCGGTGATCTGGGCAGGGAGAATGCCATGCTGTCGGAACACACGATCTTGCAGCAAGGAACCCCAGCCATCAGGCAGACTATCGCCGAACAGGCCATGCAGGCCGGAATGCGGCCTTTTGGGAGCAAGCTGCAGCTCAGTGGTTGCCTTTAGGCCGAAGGGCGACAGGTTTCCGAAGCGCGCGAGATAATCCGCATCGTACTGAAAAAAGACGCCCTGCCGGTTCTGCGCCAGCACGCCAACCGTCACCGCCTGCCCCGTTGCCAGCGTGCGGGTTACCGTCAGCTTGCGGACCGGTTTAAAGGTCATCGCTCAACACCTCATCGATACTGGATGGCAACTCAGCTTCGCTGAGGGAATTGCGAGTCAACGCATACAGGCGACGCAGATCGTCCAGACTCTGCCAGAGAAATAGCAGCTGCCGGAACGAGATTTGGCCGGTGAGCTCGAATTTCTTGATGGTGGATGCTGGCACACCGCTACGCGCAGCTAGCGCATCGCGAGACAGCTTGGCCTGCTTGCGCAAACGTCGCAGATGGGTGGCAAATGCCCGCTGGACATCGGCATCGTCAAGTAGGGCGACCATATCACACCTATATGGATACTATTTTGTCCAATTTTCGCATTTAATGGACAAAATAGACACCATAATGCCCAAAGAAAGCCGCGCGAGTGCACCAAAGGCCAGGAATCGTACTGCCGTCAGCAATTTTGGCCAAATCCCTGCACTAATAGACGTGAGAGTTCTGGAGCCTCATTCAGCAATAAGGCCAGCGCCGGGCCCAATGAAGAATCCGCTTCCCAGATCCTCAATTCCGACCCTTCTTAATGATGAGCTACCAGCCATCCATCCAGGTAACGCCAACGAATTGTCATCTTGCTCTCCAGTGAATAC
>NZ_WNHC01000013.1:0-1261 GCF_009718865.1 Alcanivorax sp. VBW004 | reverse complement strand
TGCTGTTTCTCAGAGATATCCCCTTTTCCATTTCTGCAGCTGTGGGTTTCATCGCGCTCTCGGGTATTGCCATCCTCAATGGGTTGGTAATGGTGTCGTTTATCCGTGAGTTGATGCATGAAGGTGTAACGCTGGATGACGCGATTATTGAAGGCGCGGTGACCAGGTTACGGCCAATTATAACCACCGCACTGGTGGCATCATTGGGTTTTGTGCCGATGGCGCTGAATACGGGTATCGGGTCTGAGGTTCAGCGACCACTGGCGACTGTCGTTATTGGCGGCATTATTTCTTCTACCTTGCTAACGCTATTTGTCCTGCCAGCCCTGTACCGGCTGGTCAATGGGAAGGCAGCGCAGCAAATCAACAACAAGGGAGTTTAGGTTGTGAAATTGAAATACTGGATTGGTCTTCTATCCATTTTGGCAAGCAGCATCGCCATGGGGCATGGCATGTCAGCAGAGGATAAGGCGAGGGCGCTCAATGCCGGTTTCATGGAGTACATTGAGCTTGGAGCGATGCACATGGTCACAGGCTATGACCATTTACTGTTTCTGTTCGGCGTGGTGTTCTTTCTGACCCGCTTCAGTGACATTGTTCGTTTTATAACCGCGTTTTCCATTGGCCACTCGATTACTCTGGTGTTTGCCACCCTCTATAGTATTCAGGCGAATTACTACTTAGTGGATGCGGTTATCGCTCTGACTGTCTGCTATAAGGCGTTTGATAACCTTGGCGGTTTCAAGACTTATCTGAAGATGAAGTCACCAAACTTAATGTGGATGGTTTTCGCTTTCGGTCTTATTCACGGGTTTGGACTGTCGACGCGATTGCAGCAATTACCTCTGGCAGAAGATGGTTTGGTTTTTCGCATCCTGGCTTTCAATGTTGGCGTAGAGTTGGGGCAGATTGCTGCGCTGGCCATCATGTTGTTTTTATTGTCTGGTTGGCGCCGCATGGCATCGTTCAAACGCTTCAGTCAAGCGACCAATGGGCTGCTGATGGTGTTGGGGTTGCTGTTGCTGTTGATGCAGCTGCATGGATATCTACACTCAAGCAATCCTGATGAATTTCCGCTGAACAAGGATGATCACCAGCATACTCATGAAGACATGGGGGTTGCTAATTCTCCGCTGTCCGGGTACGAGAAGCGCTTTGATTTGGATGCAGAGGATAGTGTTAACGGTGAGGTTGAAACAGAGGGTCGTGAGCCGGAGGAGTTGCCAAACAGTGCCTCTAATCCTCACGCCCATGGTGACGG
>NZ_WNHC01000012.1:0-1270 GCF_009718865.1 Alcanivorax sp. VBW004 | reverse complement strand
TGATCCTAACCCGCTTTAACGGACACGAATATCTAACAGAAGATGAGGTGTCCCATGCCCAGATACAACAACCCAAGAAAGACCTGGCAGTATTCAGATGAATTTAAGGCCAAGGCAGTTCAGTTAAGCCTTCTGGATGGCATCCAAGTTCAGGCTGTTGCCAAAACACTCGACATTCACCCTTTCATGCTGTCACGTTGGCGAAAAGAATACCGAGAAGGGAAGATCGTGACCGATAAGCGCAAGAAAGTTGTTGATGTCAGTAAAAAGAAGAAAGAGTTGGCTGAGTTAAAGCGGCTCAAGGCAGATAATGCCAGGCTGAAGCAGGAGAACGATCTACTAAAAAAGTGGCAACGGTTTCTTGCGGAGGAACATCAGCTAGATATCGATTCGTCCAGAGATTCGGAAAAGAGCTAGGGGTGCAGGCTCTTTGTGAGTGGCTGGGCGTGTCACGTAGTGGCTATTACGACTGGTGTAAGCGTCAGCCATCCGAGCGTGATATAGAAGATTCTGAGTTGGCGAAACGAATTAAAGCGATTTATGACGCCAACGATGGCCGTTACGGCAGCCCTCGTATCTTCAAGGTGCTTCAAAAGCAGGGTCTTGCCATTGGTCAAAAGCGAGTGGCGAGATTGATGCGTGAGCACGGCCTGGTCGCCAGAGTGGTGAAGGTCACCCGTCGTCAGCCCGGCTTGAAGCGCTTTATCGCTGCTGGGGAAAATTTGAGACCGGATGGTGGTGTGCCGAAGGCCATGAATAAAGTCTGGGTGGCAGATGTTACATACCTTAAGGTTAAGGACCGGTGGCATTACCTGTCAGCGGTGATGGATCTTTATTCTCGCCGGATTGTGGGGTGGAGCCTTAATGTATCCCGGACAGCGGCAACGACACGGAAGACACTGGCAAGTGCATTGCGAAAGCGTGAACCGGAAGCAGGACTAATGATCCACACAGATCGGGGGATTGAATACCGTGGTGCTGATTATCAGTTGGCCCTAAAGCAGCATGGAATTACTCATAGCCTTAACCGACCTGGTCAATGCACGGATAATGCTCATATGGAGTCGTTCTTTCATACATTGAAAGGTGAGTTATTGAGAGGTCGATTATTCCAAAGTGCTTCAGAGCTACGCTATGCTCTGAGTGGGTACATAAACCAATATTACAACAGGAAACGCCTGCACTCAGGGATTGGCTATTGTTCGCCAATGGAATATGAAGGAATGGCAGCGTAAATAAGCATATGTCCGTTTTATCGGGTGAAGATCAC
>NZ_WNHC01000011.1:0-1379 GCF_009718865.1 Alcanivorax sp. VBW004 | reverse complement strand
GAGTTATGGTCATTTCTGGTGTACGGGGAGATAGAAGGATGGCGTATCCTGTTGATTGATTCCGGCAAGAATCACAACCAACAGAGAATGATACGCCATGACCCAGTCTACCCTGAGAGCGCTTTCACAACCAGAAGAACAGGTAACAGATCCGCTGACCGAGTTGTTACGCAGCGGTGCACGCGAGTTGATCGCACAAGCCGTTGAGGCCGAGCTCCAAGTGCTACTGGAGCAGCATGCTGAGCATCGGCTGCCGGATGGTCGCAAGGCCGTGGTGCGCAATGGCTATTTGCCCGAGCGTACCGTCCAGACCGGCATCGGCAATGTCGAGATCAAGGTCCCCAAGGTCAGGGATCGCAGCGGCTCCGGCGTCCGCTTCAACAGTGCTTTGTTGCCGCCATACCTGAAGCGGGCTCGAAGTGTCGAGGAGCTGCTGCCCTGGCTGTATCTGAAGGGTGTGAGTACCGGCGATTACCAGGATGCACTGGCTGCATTGCTGGGCGATCAGGCCAAGGGGCTGTCCGCCAACACCATCAGCCGGTTGAAGCAGCATTGGATTGACGATCACCGGCGCTGGTGTCAGCGTGATCTGAGCCAGAAGCGCTACGTGTACTGGTGGGCTGACGGCGTATACAGCAACGTGCGCATGGATGACCGCCTCTGCCTGCTGGTGATCATCGGCGTGACGGAGCATGGGCGCAAGGAGCTGGTTGCGGTTGAGGACGGCTACCGAGAGTCGGAGGCCAGCTGGTCAGAACTGCTGTCGGGACTGCGGGCCCGGGGCCTGACGACCAGCCCGAAGCTGGCGATCGGTGACGGTGCCCTGGGCTTCTGGAAAGCACTGGCCAAGTGCTATCCGGACACCCGCCATCAGCGCTGCTGGGTGCACAAGAGCGCGAACATCCTGTCCGCGCTGCCAAAGTCGGTGCAACCGAAGGTCAAGGCGGCGCTGCATGAGATCTGGATGGCCGAGACGCAGGACGAGGCGCACAAGGCATTTGACCGGGCGCTGGTACGCTTTGAGTCGAAGTATCCCGGCGCCATGGAACGGCTGCGCAAGGATCGTGAGGAGCTGCTGGCGTTCTACGACTTCCCGGCAGAACACTGGGTCCATATCCGGACGACCAATCCGATCGAATCGACGTTTTCGACGGTGCGCCTGAGAAGCAAGAGAGCGCGGAACTGCGGCTCCCGAGAGACCACGCTGGCGATGGTCTACAAGCTACTGGAAACCGCGCAGAAGCGCTGGAAACGGATCAAGGGATTTGATCTGCTGGCCCTCGTGGTCAACAACGTGAAATTCAAGGATGGGGAACAAGTACAGGATCAGTCAGACAGGAACGCCGCCTGAGCCCGTACACCAGATTTGACAATAACTC
>NZ_WNHC01000010.1:0-2568 GCF_009718865.1 Alcanivorax sp. VBW004 | reverse complement strand
GAGCGCGAAGGCGATGGCCTCGGGGATCAGGGCCAGCGCGACGACGAGGCCGGCGAGGACCTCGGTCTTGAGGCGGCCGGGTGAGCGGAGGGTCAGGCGGACGGACTGCAG
Source organism: Alcanivorax sp. VBW004 (assembly GCF_009718865.1). Classification (NCBI taxonomy): domain Bacteria; kingdom Pseudomonadati; phylum Pseudomonadota; class Gammaproteobacteria; order Oceanospirillales; family Alcanivoracaceae; genus Alcanivorax; species Alcanivorax sp. VBW004. The sequence continues at coordinate 2,457 of NZ_WNHC01000010.1, read as the reverse complement.
CTGCTCGGGCGAGGGTTCGCGCGAGTTTGGCGGGGCCGCCACGCGGGCGGAGGCAGTGGAGGCAGGTGTCATGAGAGGAACCCTACTCTTACGTGAGGGTAGGTTTGGCGCGGATTGTCGGATGCGTGGCGGAGATCACCGCGGATGCCGAGTGCGTGCGCTGGCCAGCGGACCGGGGCGGGTGGGTCAGTCCCCGAGCGCCTCGAGCTCGGCCAGCAGCTCGTCCGCCTGGCGCAGCTTCCGGGCGAGTGTGGCCCGCCCCTTCCGCGCCCGCTCCAGGTACGCCGCGATGTCCTCCCGCGGCGCCTCGGCAGCCGGCCCCTCGAGAACCTCGAGCAGGAGGGCGGTCTCCTCGAGACTGAAGCCGAGCGGGGTGATGCGCATGACGCGCAGCAGGCGGGTCACGTCGTCCTCGGTGTAGAGCCGGAATCCGCCCTCGCTGCGCGCGGATGGCGGAACGAGGCCGACGTCGTCATAGTGGCGGATGGAACGCAGGGACAGGCCGGTGCGCCCGGCCACCTCGCCGATCTTCATGGCGTGGCCGGGCATTGCCGCCTCGGAGTCGGCAACCATGGGTATCCCCTTTGGCTGGTTCGTGGATGTGGTTGAGCGCAGCATGAAGCTCTTGCTGAACTGGATGAATACGACCACCTGAGCCTACTGGGGTGGCGCAGGCAGGGACCATCCTCTCCAGGGGTGCGGGCAGGAGGCACCGGCTTCCTTCGCGTGCCCCATGGGCGGTCCGCGTTCGAGCAGAGGAAGCCGGCACGGCCAGGGAGGCTGCCGAATGCCGAAGGTGGTGCCCGCTCACCGTGCCCAAAGCCACCCGCCCGCCTGAGCGTCTGGCTCCTCTTCGCCTGGGGATGATGCGTCCACTCGGGTATACCACTTTACACGCCCTGCCCTGTGGCTTCGTTCGCTTGGTGGCGGGGTTTTTGCAGCGCTCCGTGGCGGTCTTGTTGCCGCGATCACGCAGGACTGGCTGCAGGTAGGTGTCGCGGTCTGAACCGAGAGGGGTGCGCCCGGTCGGGGCCGTTTGGATCGCTGCCGCTACGTCAGAGTCCGAAGGGTCAGGGGTGCGCGAACCCTGTCTCAGTGGCCCCCGCCGAGGCGGCCGGACATCCGAGCGCGCATCGCCCGGCTGGCCACGTTGAGACCGGTGATCTCCACCGTCGCCCCGTGCCGCCGGTACTTCTCCTCGACGGCGTCCAGCGCCGCGATTGTGGAGGCGTCCCACAGGTGCGCCTGGCTGAAGTCGATCACCACGCGCGCGGGGTCGCCCGCGTAGTCGAACTGCGTGTAGAGGTCGTTGGAGGAGGCGAAGAACAGCTCGCCCTGCACGCGGTAGCGCGCGACGGCGTCGCGCCCCTGCCCCTCGAGGGTGCGGGTGACGGTGGCCAAGTGCGAGACCCGCTGGGCGAACATGACCATGGCCGCGAGCACGCCCAGGCCCACGCCGATCGCGAGGTTGTGGGTGAGGACGGTGGCCGCCACGGTCACGAGCATCACGGCGGTTTCGGACTTGGGCATGAAGGCCAGCGTGGACGGCCGGATCGAGTGCCAGTCGAAGGTGGCCAGGGACACGAAGATCATCACGGCCACGAGCGCGGCCATGGGCACAAGCGCCACCACGTCACCCAGCGTGACGGACAGGATCAGCACGAACACGCCCGCCATGAAGGTGGAGATCCGGGTGCGGGCCCCGGAGGCCTTCACGTTGATCATGGTCTGGCCGACCATGGCACAGCCGCCCATGCCCCCGAACAGCCCCGAGACCACGTTCGCGACGCCCTGGCCCCAGGACTCGCGGGTCTTGGAGGAGCGGGTGTCTGTGATGTCGTCCACGAGCTTGGCGGTCATGAGGGACTCGAGCAGGCCGACGACGGCCATGCCGAGCGCGTATGGGAACAGCAGCTGCAGCGTCTCCAGCGTGAACGGCACATCCGGCACCAGCAGGGCGGGCAGAGAGTCCGGCAGACGGCCCTTGTCCCCCACCGTGGGCACGTCCGCGCCGGCCAGCAGCACGATCACGGTGACGACGACGATCGCTACGAGCGGGGCCGGGACGGCCGTGGTGACGCGCGGCAGCAGCAGGATGATCGCAAGGCCGAGGGCGGTCAGCGGGTACACCAGCCACGGCACGCCCATCAGGTCCGGCAGTTGCGAGGTGAAGATCAGGATGGCCAGGGCATTGACGAAGCCCACCATCACCGAGCGCGGGACGAACCGCATGAGCTTCGCGACGCCGAGCAGCCCCAGGACCACCTGCAACCCTCCGGCCAGGATCACCGCGGCGATCAAGTGGTCGAGTCCATGGGAGGCCACCAAGGGCGCGACGACGAGGGCCGTCGCGGCCGTGGCCGCCGAGACCATGGCCGGCCGTCCACCCACGAACGCGATGGTCATGGCCATGGTGGCCGCGGCGAACAGGCCCACCTGCGGGTCGACACCCGCGAT
>NZ_WNHC01000001.1:3470457-3739388 GCF_009718865.1 Alcanivorax sp. VBW004 | reverse complement strand
GGGCTAGGCGATGAGGCTTGGCTGGTCAAGTTTACCTCCCGGAATCTGCCCCTCGGCCATGAAGAAGGGCTCTGTGAAGCGGTCTATCTGCACCTGGCCGGAAAGCTGGGGCTGGAGCCGCCTGAGTGGCGGCTGTTCGAGGCGCCAGAACAAAGTGGTGCCCGAGCCTGGCTCGGGGTAAAGCGGTTCGATTGGATAAGCCATCCCCAAAAGGCAGGTCGACTCCACATGCACAGTGCCTGTGGCTTGCTGGATGCGGATTTCCGGACGCCTAGCCTGGATTACGAGGATCTGATCAAGGCCAGCCGCCACCTATGTCGTTCGCCAGCAGTAGGCAAACTGCAGTTTCGCAGGGCCATGTTCAACCTGTTTGCCTGCAACCAGGACGACCACAGCAAGAACTGGGCTTTCCTGCAGGATGATGCGGGTGAATGGACGCCTGCCCCTTTCTACGATGTGACCTTTAGCCCTCACCCCTACCAGGAGCATGCCACCGCTTATGCCGGTTTCGGCAAGAATCCGCCGCTAAAAGCCATCCAAGGACTGGCGGCGCGGGCTGGGTACGCCAAGTGGGAGCTGGCCCGGAAAGATATTGATGGGATCGTGGATGCTCTCGCTGATTTCGCTGCCGTTGCCAGAGATTTCGGAGTAGATCGTGGTACTGCTGAGCTGATTGGTCGGCAGCTTGATGAGTTAAGGAAGGTGTATGGGGTAAGTCGCTAGTTTGAGGTCATGCCTGTGTATCTTGGTCTTGTCTGTCGTGGTCAGTCTCGGTCTGTTGCTGGGGGCGTTTTTCGAGCTCTAGACGGATTGACTGATCAGTTTTCTTGAAGTGTTGAGCTTTTAGAGTCTCATAATCTGGGCCAGGGGTTTCGTTGGAGAGCCCCCAGCTTTCTAGCTTTGCTTGTAGTTCGGATAGCATGTTTATCTGTTGGTTGATAATTCGATCCCTGGATTGAACAGCATTCACAAGACCTTCGATCTGACTTCCTAGGATTGCTTGTGAGTTGTCTGGCTGAAATAGAGTGGCTTTTCTGGTGTGGGCAGTTGCCATGGCTATTCGCTTTCCCTCCCTCTTCCCCCACTCAAAATCTTTGGCTGATTGATCGATCAGAAACTCGAGCAACTCAGGCACGGATTTTCGGTATTCGTTACGCAATTTTTCGAGTTGAGCGCTTGTTTTTTTGCTAAGAAAAAAGTTGTAGTTTTTCTCCCCTCTTTGCTTTGATTCTTGCCGCTTTCTGTGGCGTGCCAGTGCTGCCTCGAATAACCGCATTGCCTCTTTATCTAGGTGGTTAACCTGTTGTAGTTGCTGAAAGGTGCTGTCGTGTGGCGGGGCTGCTCGAGAGTAGCCTTTCTTCAGTAGGTAGCTCAGAGCCCATTCGTATTCAGCAGTATCGCCTTGATTCAAGAGTTCGACTATTGACATGGCTGTGGTGTCCAGAACGTTTAAAGCTAGTGGAGACTAGTTTTAAACTAGTTGTAGATTGATGCAATAGAAAATGTTGAGTTGTGGCACCATTGGCGCTGCAACTACTTTGATCGCTATAATTTCGGGGTGAAAATATGGGGATTAATTATGACTGGTGAAGATGTTATCTGCTGGATACTCAAGCTAAGGGATCGCCGGATATCCGCAATAGACAAGCACTTCCTCATTGCGGTTTGGGGGTGCTACGGGGCCAGTACCGTCACGGACAAAGTAAAGGACCTGGCACAAAAAATCCAGCTCAATGATCGATATGTGAGCAGTTCTCGGGAGGCTTGGATTGCGCTAGGTGTGGTTGAGCTCTGCCCTATGCCGGGAGCTGAGAGCAAAAGGGGTAGGAGACAGAAAAGCTTCAGAATCAATATTGAGAGGCTGGCTGCGTTAGTAGAGGGGGATAAGGCTTTTTCACTAAATCAAAATCTGATCAGGGGGCTCTTTTGCCAGACTGAAAGGTTGGGCCGTATCCGGGTGAAAAGGGAGGAGGGGAGCGATGCGCTGACGGTGAACAGTTTGCTTTTGCTCGGGGTGCTTGTGATGTCTGCTGATAAGACAGGGTACGTCAGTAGCTATGGGGAGAAAGCTTTGAGGGAGATGGCGGGGCTTAAAGAGTCACAGTTTGGCTATGCGCTCAATCAACTTGTTGAGATTGGGTTGCTCAGAAATTGGCTGCCAGGTATCAGTGGAACAGATCTATTTGGAAGGAGATCAGGGGTCTATTGGCTCGATTTGGGGCACTCCCTTTTTGGGGAGAACAGGGTCCATTGCATCTATGTATTCGATAGATTGGCGTGGAGACCATTTGATTGGATATGCAATTTCTATGGCCTTTTTGGGGCAAGAAGTCTGAGGAGGCTTGGTGAGGAAGAGCTGGCTAAGATTGAGCGGAGAGAGGGATTGCCGGCTGGTTGGAGCGAATATTTCCGGGATAGACCGTGGTTTAAGACTGCAGGGCATCTCGCCTGTCTATTGGCCCAGCATGCATGCCTTGTTCTTGAAAGGAGAGTTGTGGATGAGGATGGCCTTGGTGATGGGGAGGGTGAATCATTAAGTGAGGATTTGGGGCGAGAGCTGGGTACGGAGCATTGGTTTGAGCATATGGCCGAAGACAAGAGGGCGCTGTTGCCTACTGTGTTGGAGTATTTGGTCGATCATGGGGTGAAGAAATGGGCTGATGCGGCCATGAGCCTCTATAAGGAGGCTCTGAAGGGGGCTGATTTGGAGTGTTTTTTGTGTGAGAGCACCAAATTTAGGATTTATAGCTCGTATCAGCTGATCAATGCTGAGACCGGAAGGTTATGGACCCTGGCTATTTTCCCAGGGAGTGAGAAGCAGCTGGAAGAGAGCATATTCCTGTTTCGGGATTTTCAGGGAGGGAAAAAGCGCTGGGAGCGGTTGAATAAAGAGACGGAGATTAAAGATGCCTCTTTGGTTCATATGGGGCTACGAAAAGGTTTCGGCGGTGGATTGTCAGATTAGAGGTTGTCTAAATCCAGAGAGGGTCTTAGGTCTGGCGACTGTGAGTGTCGGGACTTTCAAATGGGGTAGGAAGAGAGGAAAACTGGTTTCAGTGCATCATATATTTCCAGAGTGAAATTTGGTTGCCCTTCAGGGTGAGCCCCTTGATGGCTGCGCTGCAGTGTGCCTTTCTCAAGCATCTCAGCTGTCTGTTATAGATATATAGGTTTTATCATTGAAGTACGCTTGGTAGCCAATGGCTATAGCGTGGTGGAGGCTAATCCGAGTAAGAAATTACGTGTGTGCCTGTTCTTGTGTTCAACAACGAATAGGACACAGACATGGCAACACGACATCCCCACAACCCCAACCTGACCTTAGTGGAAGGCACTGAATGGAACGGTCTTCCGCTGCTGCCCAAGCACTCTCCCTACATTGAGCAGTATCTTGAGAGAATCCTGGAAACCATGAAGAAGGCGGTGGACAGGTATCGACGAACCACGGCTATCCGCTTCGATCTCAGAATCCCTGTCGACTTCCCTGAGCCAGACTCCAGTGTGATATCGAGCTTCTTTGAATCTCTGCAGGCGAAAATCAACGCCCACCAATTGAGAAAGGCCAGGCAGGGACAGAGAGTGCACTCCTGCGAACTCCGATATGTTTGGGCGAGAGAGCAAAACATATCGCGCCATCGCCATTACCATTGTTGCATATTGTTGAACGGAGACGCTTACCGCTATCTCGGGGCATTCGGCTGTAATGGCCACCCGGAAGAAGAGGAAAGGATCGCAGCGGAAAATATGTCGGGAAGAATCCGTAGCGCCTGGTGCAGTGCGCTGAGGCTTCCTTGGGGTGCTGGCCAGTGGCTAGTGCATTTCCCTACCAATGGGACCTACTACATTGATGCGAACTCAGTGACGATATTCGACCGGTATGTGGATCTATTCAGGAGACTTAGCTACTTCGCCAAGGCCGAGACCAAGCGATATGGGGATGGCTCCAATAGCTTTGGATGCAGTCGTCGGTAGTGGTCAGGCTGGTTAGTTTTTACCGCCATGCCGCATCTCATGAGATGAAGGAGATTGCTCATGAGAATCATGCGATTGAAAGAAGTGATGGATACCACCGGCCTGGGACGGTCCTACATTTACAAGCTGATTGCGGACGGGGTCTTTCCAAAGCCGGTTCCGCTGGGTGCCCGTGCAACGGGGTGGGTCTCTGATGAGGTGGAATCCTGGATTCTGGAGAGAATTGGGGAAAGGGATCAGGCGGGCTGATGTTTTGGTAATGCGATTGCATTGACGTATGTAATGCGATTGCATTACCATCTGTCTGTCATCCCCATAGTGTAGGAGGCGGCCATGGCCACCCTCGAAGTCGAATCCAAGCTGACAGACCGGTATCAGACCACCGTGCCGGAAACGGTTCGCCGTGCTCTCAAACTCAACAAGCGAGACAAGATTCACTATGTTATCCGTCAGAATGGCGAAGTGGTTTTGACCCGTGCGACCTCCAGCGAAGGCGATGACCCGGCTCTGGGGTCGTTCCTGGATTTCCTGGCGCGTGATATTGCCGAGCATCCGGAGCACATCCAGGCGGTTGAAGGTGCGTTAATGCAACGCATCCAGTCGCTGACGGAGGGGGTCGAGGTAGATCTGGATGCACCTTTACAGGAAGACGATGAATGAGCGGAAGGCAATCGACCGCTCTGACAATCAATGGGTGGGCGGTTTACGCCCACCCATTATTTTTGGCGCAGCTTGAAGCCCTGGTAGGACAAGTCGAAAGCCTCAAAGAGAAAAACCCTGAGGGGTTCACCAAGAAAAATGCCACCAAGCGGTTAGCTGCGATTGCCAAGCTTGCTTTCGAGGTCATCCCGCAGGACCCGACAAAACCGGAGTTCCGACAGGGGAATACACTCGGTGCGGATTACAAGCACTGGTTCCGTGCGAAGTTCTTTCAGCAATACCGGTTGTTCTTTCGTTACCACGCCTCAAGCAAGGTTATTGTCTATGCTTGGGTCAATGATGAAGGCACCAAGCGGGCGTATGAGAGCTCCGATGATGCCTACCGGGTTTTCCGCAAGATGTTGAGAAATGGCCGCCCTCCCGATGATTGGGATCAGCTTTTGAGCGAAGTGAGGCGTGATAAGCAGAGCCAGGAAGCCATGCGCGCCCTGGCCGAGCAAGCCCAAAATCAGGATATGGGTTACTGATTTGCCTTGTCGTTGCTCATGGCGTGGGTGCTATTTCTGGTGCTATCGCGTTTTCTTGATGAGGGTCACTGCCTTTCTCGCACAGCTGCCTGGCTCCGTGCAAAAGACAGTAATCCCCGTAGTTCTGGCTCCGATGCCTGCCGCGCGATTTCAATAAGTGCATCCCGCATCTGGCTTTCTGTTTCCATCGTGGGGAACAGGAAGAATTCCTGTATTTCCACCTCCAGCACCGCCGCCATGCTGGCCAGTGTATCCAGCGAGGGGTAATGCTTGCCGGTCTCCAGTCGGGAGATGTGGCGGCCGTCCAGCTCGACTTTCTCTGCCAGCTCGTTCTGCGTCAGGCCGCGTGCCCGGCGTAGGGCATTGATGCGCTCGCCGACTTGTTTTCTAAGGTCTTCCATTCATTGCTCCCTGTCTGCCCGAAGTTCAGCAGATAGGGGGCGCTTCAAGAACGACGTGGAGTGATGATTGATTTAGATAATGTGAATGTGGCATTTGACATCATAAAACGGCGATGTCTGGCGGATGGCAATGTCATGGGATTGAACCCGTAGGCGAGGGGGCATGCTGTAGCTGGGCGACACAAGACGTCGCCCGGTGTGCCTGAGAGGGTTTAACCCGCTTCCTGAATCGGGAGAATTTCACTGCAAAGGCGTGTGCAGGCTGAAAGGCCAATTTTCATGTCCGGTCATGGCATCTGGCACGCAGATAAAAGCAATGAAAATGGAGATTCTTATGGCTGCTGCGAGCCTGCGTTTGGCGCTTGCCTTGGTGTTGACCGCGTTCCTGTCTGGCTGTGGAGGGGAAGACGGAAACAATGGTGTTGATGGTGTTAACGGTAGCAATGGACGGGATGCCACTCCGGTTCTTATCAATTCTTCTACCGAGCCGGCGGGGTCGAACTGCCCGGCGGGCGGATCGCGTATCGACTCAGGGCAAGATGTAAACCTTAACGGGACGCTGGACTCTGCTGAAATACAGGTCGCTTCTTACGTCTGCCATGGCTCAGATGGGGTAGATGGATTGCTTGCTCTGGCCTCGACGGAACCCGTTGAGCCGGGAGAAGAATGTTCCGCTGGGGGCTATCGAATAGATACCGGGATTGACCTGAACGGCAACGGTGTTCTCGAAACCGCTGAGATTCAGCATACGTCCTACGCGTGTAACGGCCTTGATGGGGCCGATGGAGAAGACGGCCAGGACGGCCAGGACGGCGAAGATGGTCAGGATGGTTTGTCCGCCTTGATCAAAACAGAGGTCGAGCTACCCGGAGCGGTCTGCCCGGCGGGCGGTGTTCGGGTGTTATCTGGCGTGGATACGAATCGCAATGGTTTGCTGGATGCCGGTGAGGAAGCGCAAGCCAGTTACCTGTGTCACGGTGAAGCCGGCTCCGATGGGCAAGATGGCGCCCAGGCCCTGTTGGCCTCCACGCAGATCCCTGCCGGTGAGCAATGTGTCGTGGGCGGCTATCGCATTGATACAGGGCTGGATAGCAATGCCAATGGCCTGCTTGAGGGCTCGGAGGTCACCGCCAACTTTTATGTGTGTAACGGAGCGGATGGCGAAAACGGTACGAATGGCCTGCAATCGCTGATCAACATTTCCTCGGAACCGGCGGGTGATAACTGTGCGGCGGGAGGAAAACAGATACAGGTCGGTGTGGATCTGGATGGAAACGCCACTCTTGAATCTGCAGAGGTCCAGAAATCCGCTTTCCTGTGTCATGGCGAGGATGGTCTGGATGGTGTTGATGGACAGGATGGCGCGGAAGGTCAACCTGGCAATGATGGGCTTGATGGAGCCGATGGTGAAGACGGCGCTCCCGGCAGAGATGGCGAAAATGCACTGCTCTCAACACAGGAAGAGCCGGCGGGGACAAACTGTGCGGCAGGCGGTGTAGCGCTCCTGGTGGGCCTGGATCAGAACGGCAACAATGTACTTGATAGCGCCGAAGTGCAGTCCACAACCTATCTGTGTCACGGTGCGGGTGGCCCGCAAGCTCAATCATTCATCTTGCAATACCGCGCCCAGGCTGGTGGTGAGATCGTTGGCTCCACGGTTCAGGAAGTCATGTTGGGCGACGTCGGTGAAACCGTCACCGCCGTGCCTGATAGTGGCTATTACTTCACCACCTGGAGTGATGGCAATACCTCGGCCAGCCGTACCGATAGCAGTGTGCAATCGGATATCAATGTACTGGCAGGCTTCGATATTTACGAATACACCTTGACCTATACAGCGGGCAGCCATGGCTCGCTGTCCGGGATCGTCGGGCAGACCGTGTTTCATGGCTCGGACGGCAGTGTGGTGCAAGCCGTGCCGGAAACCGGCTATAACTTTGTTTCCTGGAGCGATGGCAGCACGCAAAACCCACGTGTTGACCTTGCCGCCCAGCAAAATGTTTCGGTCAGTGCCAGCTTTGAAATAAACGAATACAGCTTGACGTATCTGGCGGGTGCTGGCGGATCTGTGACTGGAAATAGTACTCAGGTAGTAGCGCACGGCGGTGATGGTGCTGTGGTCGCTGCAGTGCCAGATTCCGGATATCGCTTTATTCAGTGGAGCGATGGTGTCACGACAACCAATCGTACTGATACCGATGTTCAGAGTGACCTGCAGGTAACGGCAGAGTTTCGAGAACAGCTTTCCCCGCCAGAAGAAGTGAACACGGGCGTAAACAACGGCTCTCTGGTATTGAGCTGGGATAGCAATCCGTACGCAGACAGCTACAACGTCTACTACGCTCTGGAGCCCGGTGTTACACCTGAAAATTACGATAGTCTACCTGGTGGCGGCATGCTGACAGGGGTATCTAGTCCGGTAACACTGGAAGAGTTTGATGGTGGTCAGCGTTACTACTTCGTAGTCACAACGGTCATCGATGGCACCGAAAGTGCCAGTGGTGATGAACTTTCCTTGCTGCTACCCAACACTCCCTGGTTGGTCAGTGCGCACCAAGGGCGCTTGCGAGTTGATCTGACCAGTGCCACCACGGCCAAGGTGGACTGGGATATAGGTCTCGATGAAACCGGTAGCAGCTTCAACCTCTATATCAGTAAAGACCCGAACGCGGATCTGAGCCAGTACGCCAGCTACGGTGTAGACCTTCGGCTTAACGTGACGCCCCCGATGTCCATTGAAAACCTGGAAATCAATGAACCAGTCTACATCGCGCTGGAAGTCGATGGCCGGATAGCGGACTGGACAAATACGGTGTCAACGACCTGGGGCGTGAATGGCACGGTAAACACCCAGGCCCTTAGTGATGATGGCACGCGTTATGTTGGTGGCAACTTCACCTTGGCCGGACAGAACGTCGGTGGCGTGGCAGCGTTTCCTGCTGGAAACAATGCGGTCAATCCCCACATCCTGGCCCTGCCGCAAGTTAACGGTGCAGTCCACGCGGTGATTTCTGATGGCCGAGGCGGTTGGTACATCGGTGGCGATTTCACCCGCGCGGGAGACTACGCGCGGATGGGGCTTGCACATATTGCTCCCAGTGGGCGTGTAACAGACTGGAACCCAGGCGCTAACGATACTGTTCGCGCGCTGGCGCGGTATGGCGACACGATCTATGCCGGTGGCGATTTTACCAGTGCGGGTAACGGCACAGCAGGTATTGCCAGAAACAAGCTTGCGGCATTTGATACCAATGGTGAGTTGCTGGCCTGGAATCCCTATGCCAATGGCCCGGTCAAGGCGCTCGCCGTGAGTGATGATGCTGTCTTTGTTGGTGGTGATTTCACACAAATAGGCGGTGGCAGTGCGGCGGTTAATCGAGCCTATGCGGCAAAGATTGATTTTGGTGGGGCCTTGTTGTCGTGGGCGTCTGTGCCAGGACGGGTCAATGTCTTGGTGATCAGTAACGATCAAGTGTTTGTTGGCGGTCGCTTTGTCATTGGATCGGAGCCCGTAAGGTTCATTGATGCGACTACAAGTCGAAGAATTGATTACCGAAAGAACTTCGCAGTGTTTTCGACATCATCGGGAAATTTGGTCGAAGAGTGGCCGGTAATCTCGGAAGATGAAGTGAACGCCATTACGATTTCTCCTGAAGCGGGTTCCGGAAAGGTTTATATCGGTAGTGACGGACGCGTTGGGCTTCAACGCTATGACCTGGAGATTGGCGACTATTACGAATATAAGAAATCACTCTGTAATTATGCCGCTGCACTGTCCGTTGATGTCGAGCTGAATTGCTTTAATAGAAGCAGCCCCGTTCAGGCCATTGTTGCCATGGATGAGGGGGCTGCCGTAGCCGAAGAGTCAGGCTCCATCTTTGGCGTAGATGGTGATTCCGTTAGCGCCATGGCTACAGATGGCAATGGAGTGGTTGTTGCCGGAGATTTCAATGTGTCGGGTGGCGGTGAACGCCTTCGCTTGGCAGCGTTTGATGACGAAGGGTTCCTCAAAGACTGGAACCCTGGAGCCGATGCAGCGGTATCTGCGTTGACGGTCGATGGAGACGTTATTTATGCAGGCGGGAGCTTCAGCTTGTCTGGTGATGGAATTGCCAGTACGGAGCGGAATCACCTCGCGGCTTACGATACGGCGGGCAATTTGCTGAGCTGGAACCCCGGAGTCGATAAAGCGGTGAGTGCATTAACCGTGAGCCATGGTGTGGTGTACGCCGGGGGTGGCTTCTCCACCGTTAGTGATAACTCAGGTTCCTTTACTCGTCATTGTCTAGCTGCGTTTGATAGTAGCGGGCGTCTGCTCCCTTGGAATCCTGAAGCTAATGGTTGGGTCTATGCCCTGGCCGCTTCAGATGACCGGATTTATGTGGGTGGAACATCCACGACCAACATCACGAGTTGTGGCACCGGCACAGACGCGTATAGCAATCTGGCGGCTTTTGATTTGGACGGTAACCTTACCGAGTGGTCAGGTGAAGCTAATGGTCAGGTAAGAGCCATTGCCATTGATGATGGCACTCTCTACGCAATGGGTGATTTCTCTGAGGCAGGTGGCAGCACTGGCAGCGCAACCCGTAATCGCCTGGCAGCCTTTGATGTCGATGGCAACCTGACTGGCTGGAATCCGGGATTGTCGGGAGGCTATGCAAGACGGCCGAGTTCGCTGTTGATGACCGATGGCCTGATTTATGCAGCTGGAAATTTCACCGGCGCAGGCGAGGGGACAGGAGATTCCCCGGTTAACGGCCTGGTGGCCTTTACCGAAGCAGGTGAGTTGTCCGCTTGGCAGCCAGAAACCGATGGACCGCTTTACTCAATCGTTTCCGATGGCTCCGACATCTATCTGGGTGGTTCGTTTTCGCGTGCCTCTAATGGTGCGGCGGTGTCCCGCCGTTCAGGGCTGGCCGTTTTTGATGCGAGCGGTGACTTAAAGAAGCGGTAAACGTAAGGAGCCTGTGGCGCTGCGTGATAGCGGCGCCACAGTTGGCACGCTAGTGATCAGCGGTATCATCGGGTGAATTCATGGCCGCTAGCCATTTCTTCGTATTGTGATACAGTTCCCAGCCAAAATGTGAATAGTCTTCAGGCGGACAGGGAATTCAGGGGCGGTAGGGATATCGTCACTCGTTAGGGAAAACATGGACAATCACTACCAGAAACTCAAGGCGCGGCAGCGCGCAGAGCGCGACAGCTACCCGGACAACCTAGGGCTGCGTGTTCACCGGGCCCTCAGCTGGCTCCACCGTGCCGAGCAGGAAGACGACCCGGACAGTCGTTTCATCTTCCTGTGGATCGCCTTCAACGCCGCCTACGCCACCGAAATCGACGACCGCCAGGGCCTCAGTGAGCAGGCCAGCTTCAACGCCTTTCTGAGAAAGCTCCACGACCTAGATCAGGGTAAACGCCTGGATCGGATTGTCTGGAGTGCCTACCCCGGTGCTATTCGCATCTTGCTGGATAACCCTTATGTCTTTGCCGGTTTCTGGGACTACCAGAAAGGCAACCAGACCGAAGAGCAGTGGCAACAAAGCTTCCAGGCCGCCAAAAAGGCGGCCAATTATGCCCTTTCGGCACAAGACACCCACAAGCTGCTGGCTATCGTGCTGGCTCGCATCTACACCTTGCGCAATCAGTTGATCCACGGTGGAGCAACGTGGGCCAGTAGCGTTAACCGAGAGCAGATCCGTGACTGTGTGACCATCATGGGTGAACTGGTGCCCGCAGTGATCGAGATCATGATGGATAGTCCCGGCACCCTATGGGGGGATGCCAGCTACCCGGTTATCTCGGTAGCGGGATAACTGCTTGCATGGGGCGACACAGTTTGTCGCGCCAAGCCTGGCCGAGGGTTTCATCGCCAGGATAGAAAACCATAATGCCTTTGGGAAGAAGGTAATAAGGGTAGAGAAAAGCCTCTGCGAAAGAAGAATCAGAAAAAACGGGATCGGATGCCTTGAGTAACAACACGACCAGTACCCTGCATCGGCAATGGTTACTGCTGCAATCCCTGAAGCGGGGAGCTTGGACAGGAACTGGTGCCTTGCAGCAGGCGCTGCGGCGTGAGGGCATTGAAATCAACTTGCGCACCATTCAACGCGACCTCAAGACTTTAGCGAAACAGTTTCCCCTGGAAGCGGATGGCCTTTCACCGCAAGGCTGGCGCTGGCGAGACGATGCCCCGGATATGAGCGCGCCTGGCATGACTAGTGGTCAAGCGCTTACCTTCATGATGGTGGAGCAGCACCTGCGGCTGCTCATGCCAGCCAGCATTCTTGATGAATTGCGCCCCTGGTTCGATAATGCCCGCCAACAGGCCAACCAAAACACCGCCCCCGCCCATCGATGGGCAGACAAAGTGCGCATCGTGCCTCCCAGCCAACCATTGATACCTCCAGCCATCAACAGTGAAGCGCTAGAGGCCATTCAAGACGCACTGCTACAAGAAAGACGGTTGGATGCTTGCTATGAGAACCGTAGCAAGAAAGAAACCCAAACCTTAGAGCTCGACCCGCTTGCGCTGATACAGCGCGGCCCGGTTATGTACCTCATTGCCACTCGGAAAGGCAGTGAAGAGCCACGTATCTTCGCCCTGCACCGCTTTCACTCTGCCGCCCTTAAAAAAGAAAAAGCACGCAGGCCAAAAACCTTCCACCTGGACGACTATCTGAAACAGGGAGCTTTGGGTTTCGGTAACGGCGGTACAAGGAAGCTCAACATCGTACTCAGCCGGGAAGCTGGTGAACACCTATATGAATCCCGCCTCAGCGAAGACCAGAAAATCACTGAGCACCCCAGCGGCACACTAAAAATCTGCGCCACCGTCGCCGATACCCCGCAGCTTGATTGGTGGTTACGAGCGATGGGGGCGATGCAGGCGGAAGGTGAAGAGCTCACATGAGAAAAGTAAAGACGCTATGTTCTCACGGTTTTTCACAGCTGAGTAGAAGGATCAAGAGATCCTGTTGAGAATGCTCGGAGTGAATAGTTAGATCAGTTTTGAGCCGCTACAAAAGAAATTTTGATAGAAAAAAATTATCGTGCCGTGTGTGCATCATGATTTTGTGCGAACCCATACTTCCTTGCTTCATGCGACGGTTGTTGCTGGTCGTAAATAATTAAACTAACTAAAGGAAACGAACTATGCCTCTGCCTCTCATCATCGGCGCAGCTGCACTAGCCTCCGCCGCTTACGGTGCAAAAAAAGGCTACGACGGTTACCAGAAGCATTCGGAGGCCGACGAAATTGTGAAAAGCGCCCAGCACCGATACGACCGAAAAAAAACCATCTTCGATGATCAGGAGAAGGAAACCACGCATGCCCTCGAAATGTTGGGAGGAAGGCAGCTCGACATCGGTAAGAGCCTAGGTGAATTCAAAACCCTTGCCGACGAGCTCCTCCAGCAACTGAACTCAGGTCGCCAGAACAAACTGGAAGTCCATATTCCCAAACATGAACTACAGCGTATTGAGAATTATAGTTACACAGCCATTGGTGTACTGGGTTCTGCTGCTGGTGCCGGCCTGGCAGGTGCAGCGGCGGGATTTGCTGTATACGGCGGCGTCATGGCTCTCGGCGCGGCTTCCACTGGTACAGCTATTTCCTCATTGGCTGGCGTTGCTGCCACCAATGCGACTTTGGCCGCCATTGGCGGCGGTTCCCTGGCAACCGGTGGCTTGGGCATCGTCGGTGGGTCAGCTATTCTCGGCACAGCAGTAGCTGCCCCGGTATTGGCTATTGCCGGTTGGGCCTACAATAGCCATGGGGAAGAAGCTCTCAGGAACGCGCGCAAGGCAGACCGGGAAGTTGATGCGGCAGTCGAGAAGCTGGCTAGAGCCATCAAAAATCTTTCTGCTACAGAGGCCTATGCACGCAAGATTAAACTGGCGCTGTTGTCCATCTACGATCAGTTCTCTCTGTACTTCGACAGCCTCAAGGGCATCAACAATTTCCTGGAGGATGTCAAAGGTCGCAACGTAGACATAGATGCAGCGCTGAGTAGCTATAACGACGAAATTATCAGAGTTATCGAAAATGGCTATGCCCTAGCGAGCATTATGGTCGACGTAATCACTACGCCCATTTTTAAAACCAAGAAAGAAGGCGAGGAAATCGAAAAAGATGAAAACGGTTTGCCTGTCATGGAAACGGATGTAGATGGCTCTATGATCCTCAATGACACTGAACTGGATAAAGCCTTAGTCGAGGCCGAGGCCAGTGCTGGCGAAATCGAAAGCGCTTAATGCTTTAAAGGGGGAGCTTGTCCCCCTTGTTTTCCTCTCACCGTTTGGTAGACCTCATCATGAAGACAGATGCCACCCAATATCCATGGACCGAAGAGCTCGAAAAAACTGTAGTCCACAGCCTGGCCACAAGCTTCGGCCTCGACTTTCTCCTTTTCAAGGATAAAGCTGGCGGCGAAGTAGATACGATCAACAACGCTCGCCAGGATATCTGGGCCAGTGACAAGGAGAAACAACGCTACGAAAATCGTGAGGCTTATGACTCTGATAAATACCACCACAAACATATCAAGAAAGAAGACAGCACCTACAAGAAAGTCGGCAAGCAAGACAAACAAACCCAGCAAAACGGTAGGTTGCATGACCCTTATCGAGATGCCGAAATGGCGCGTAATGACCCCCGCAACCTTGATCACGTTATCAGTGCCAAAGAAATACATGATGACCGCGGACGCGTTCTGAGCGAACTAGATGGTATAGAACTGGCCAACCAAAGCAGCAACCTGCAATCCACACACGAGAGTATCAATAAGTCAATGGGGGAAACGTCCATTGATGATTACTTGGCCAAGCTCCCAAGGCTGATTGATAACAATGAAAAGGTTTTGGCCAGACACCAGCAGCAACTTGCTGACATGCCCCGCGATACACCCGCGCAACGGCATGAGGCGCGTAAACTGGAAGACAAGATAAGAAAAAAAGAGGAAACAATAGAAACCCTCAAGTCCGTGAATCCCGAGACGATGAGAAAACGGGACAAAGAAGCCAGAGAGCCCTACAACCAACAGGTCAACCAGGAGTACTACACCAGCAGCAAATTCCTTGAGGCGGCAGGTGGTGCTGCAGCAATGTCCGGGGTCAGCATGGGGACACGTCAAATGCTCGGTCTGGTTTTGGCTGAAGTCTGGTTCGAGCTAAGAGAGCAACTTCCCAAGATACTGGAAGAGATGAGGGTCTACTTTAGTCTAGACGACTTCATGACAAGCATTAAGAAAACCCTGCAAGGAATATGGCTGCGTGTTCAGTCTCGCTTTAAGGATTTTTTGATCAGTTTCAAGGATGGAGCCTTTGCTGGCGTCCTCAGCAGTGCCACGACTACATTGATCAACATATTTGCCACTACCCAGAAAATGGCGATAAAGATTATCCGAGAGCTGTGGGGTAACCTGGTAAAAGCGATAAAGCTGCTTATCTTCAATCCTCAGCAGTTACCTTTCGTCGATCTCTGTAAGACTGTGACGACCATTCTCTCTGTCGGCGCTGCCACGGTAGTAGGTTCAATGATCTATACCCAGTTGCTTCCCCTATGTAGCTTTCCGTTCGGTAGTGAACTGGCTTCTTTCGTCAGCGCCTTGGCAGTAGGGTTGATTACCCTGGGGCTCAACTATTTCATGCTCTATAGTGGTCTGGCCAAGAAGCTTTGGGCATTTGTTGACAGTATTATGCCGCACGCCGCCAGCGTGCGGAAGTTTCAGGATATCAATGCGGAGCTGGATCGCTATCTGACCGAGCTGGGTCGAATCGAACTCAACATGGATGTCGATGAGCTCACTGAGTTCTCTCTACAGCTGGCAATCTGCAATGACGAGTTGCAGCGCGGCCTGTTGCTAAAGGAGGAAATCGAAAAACGTGATATTGAACTTCCTTTTGAGATGGGAAACAGAGCTAGCACCCGAAAATGGCTGGCATCAAAGGGAAAATGAAATGCGCATTTTCCCTTGCAGTCAATGCGGTCTCTGTTGTCAGTTCGTCAATTTGGCAGCGGAAACCCGCTTTCTTGACAGAGGTGATGGTATCTGCCGGCATTATGATGTTGGCAGCAGAGGCTGCGGTATCTATGCCGAACGCCCGGACATTTGCCGGGTGGATCGGCAATACGAATTGCACTATGCCCAGCAGTACACTTGGGAGGAATTTGTCACTATGAACCTTCAAGCTTGCGAGATTCTACAGAAAAGTACTTCCTCCATGCCGTCACCAGAAAATGTCACGTTGGGTTTCTACGTTAAGAGCCCAGATAAGCCTTCAACATAATCGTCATCGCTAACACAACGGCTGTAGCTTGATGCGCCAAGCTACTGAATAGCGTTTCTAGCTCCGCCACTATGTCCTTGAGCTATTTTGGCGGAGCTTTTCTATTTTTCAGACTGAAAAAGCTTTTTTATCGGCCAGTTTCTGACTGAGTCCTTGTGCAGACTGGGGTTGGGTACTGCCCGGTGAGGGTGCGTCTTCCGGCACGAACTCCTCCACGACCTGTAACCCTTCCTCTTCCGAGTATTCGAACTGAGCGTTGAGTAAGCCGGCATGGGCTATCTTATCCAGCTCTGCCTGGTTGATACCTTGGTTTCCCCTGGCCTTGGCCGTTTCTCTAGCGTAGCTGACGGCGTCCTCCATGGATTGCTCAGCGCGCAGCGTCAGATCCACGTAGTAGATTGGTGCTCGGTGGCTCTGGGTGGTGCTCTTCCCCCGCAGCTTCAATTCCAGGGGCAGTGTGGCCAGATTGCCGCCACTGATGGCGTGGAAGTAGCGCAGCCGAGCTGTCAGTGTGCGGATGCTGTTGTAGCCAGTGGTACGGAACACGAAACAGCCCAGCTCATCGTCATCTCCGATACAGACATAGAGACGACCATAGGGCTTGCACAGCCCATGGCTGCCGTAGTCACACATATCCGGCGATGGGCAGGGTAGGGATTCCAGGCCGTTCTCGGTATGACGCCGACAGGCTTCCCCATCACCTGCACATAGCGCTCTGCCGCTCTTGCGCTCGAAGAAGGTGTACTCCGCTCGCAGATTCAGGTCAGGATCATTGAAGGGCAGGGTGACGGGAATGCTGCGCAACTTCTTGCCTTGTACTTCCTGGCGCAGCGCCTCATCCAGTGGGTGCGGTAGCCAGCCCTCCCGGGTCTGGATCTGGGTAGTGATGGTGAATTGGTCGTCTTTCTCCGGCAGACGCTTGCCGTTCTTTTCCACCATGCGGCCAATACTAATGCGGCCAATCACGGGGGGAGTAATCGCGAGCCCTTTGATCATGGGAATCTCCTGTTATAAAAAACGCACTGCCGCCGGGCAGGGCCCGGCGTTTATGCGGTTAGGCGTGGGGTGTTGAGTGAGATGAGGCGAGAGTGATCAGGCGTTGGGCTTGACCAAGAACCTGCGACTGCCGGGCCGATGCTTGGGGAATTGCTGCAGTAGTGAGGGTTGAGCTTTGAGCAAGGCCTCGGTATCGAGCACGGTACTGTCCTTGCTGCGCTTCCAGCTCACCACGCCTTCTATGAAATAAGCCCGTGCTGCCTCGCCCATGAGTTGCTGGATGCGCTGCTTAAGCCGGGCTTCCCGTTCGGCCAGACGGGCTAGGCGTTCCCGGATATCCAGCATCTCACTGAAATCGCCGTTGAGTGCGGTGTCTTCAATGAGATCCAGGGTTTCGCCATCATCACGAGGGTAGAGCGCTCGCAGCGCCTGATCGGCGGAGTCGGAACCATCGGCGTCGGGTGGCGTATCGGTCCCCACCTGATGCCAGAAGGCCCGCTCCAGTTCGATCAGTTGCTTGATGACGGTGTCATCCCGCTCGATGCGATGCACCTGTAACTCCTGCCCACAGATCAGCACCGCCACGTCCGCCGCCTGTTTACCGGTGACGGCCAGCTGATGCTGTACCTGACACTGGATGTACTCCGGTACGCCATCGGCCCAGAGTCTGGCGCCATTGAGACCGGTGGTTTTGCACTCCAGGATCTGCACCTCTGGATTTCCCACTACCGAGTAATCCAGATTGGCCAGCATCCAGGGCTTGTCGGCATCCGGGTGCTGCAAGACCGCATTCACCCGCCGCACCTTGTTGCCGGTAGCTTTGGCATAGGCTTCCGCTACTTTGGGCTCAAGCAGGTTGCCCCAGTACAACGGGGTATGGATGTCGTCCGGATCGGGGGCCGGTAACAGCCCATCCCGACCGGTCTTGATCATCCACAGCTCCAGCGGAGACTGATACGGGTTAAGTCCCACCGCCGCAGCGGCATCGCTGGCCCCGATACCTTGCTTGCGGACCTTGAGCCACTGTTCCCGGTTCATGCCCTTGGTGGACACCAGGCGCAGGGCCGGACGGGATGAGGGTTTGATAGCGCGGGGTGTACTCATGAGTGACCTCCTTCCAGTTGGGTCAGCCGCTCGGTAAAGCGATCATGGAGATTGATCAGCCTATGGGTCTGGGGCGTCTGATCCGGGGGGATCTCATGACTGCCGCCTTGACTGAAGAAGGTGACCACCAGCTCGGTGATCATCTGCTGGATGTCGGCCTGGGGTGGCAAATTCCCATCATTGCCGAGCAGATAGGTGCCCAGCTGTTCGCCCAGGATGGACACCACTTCGTATTCGAAGACCCCAGGAAACCCTTGCGGTCCGTACCAGTAGGGTTGCACCTGTTTCCAGATATCGGGGATGAAGTCACACAGGGTGCTGATCAGCTCGATGCAACCGTTACCCCAGATCTCCAGAAGCCGGGTACTGCGCTCCTTGTTCAGCATCACCCCTTCATGGAGAAAGGCGCCCCAAATGGCGGCCAGATGCGGGGAGAGCGGTGGCGCAGAGAGCCTGGCTTCCGGGTTTACACGGCTATCGTGATTACGTTCTGTCATGGTCAGGCTCCAAACAATAAAAAGCCCGACCGGCACAGAGCGGGTCGGGCTTTAGTCGAGGGAAAAGAATGGGTAGGGAATCAGTCAGGCCACCAGTTCCAGAGTCTGACTCAGGGCCCGCTGCTTGATCTGCGCACCCTTGCCGAACCAGGCGGAATCTAACCGGTTGTCAGTGCTGCGGGCACGCCGTTCGTGATCCACGAACTCGGTGACGGCATTGAGCAGGCCGTAGGCCGTGTTCTTGGCAGACGGCAACTCCGACCCGCGACCGGCGCCGTCATACAAGGCCATGGCCTTCTTCATCGCCTGTTCGTTGGGCTTCACCAGCATGTCACCAGAGGAATAGTTCACATCGGTGAAGACCGAACGCATGACCTTCTCGGCGGTCTTGCGGGTGATGCGCCGTTCGCTGAGGGTTTTCAGGCGGTACATGAAATCATCCCATGCAGAGACCGAGATCCCCAGCTGCTTCTTGACGGCCTGGGCATCGAAGGTGGTGTTGTGGCGGACCTTCACCGCCTGGTCGGCGCCATTGAGAGCAACCGCCAAGGTGTTGTTGCACACCACCCGGATACTGGTGAACTGGGCAGTGGTGGCCAGGGTGCCGTCACAGGCGGTGGCCAGCAGCACATAGCCGTTGGTCTGGTCATTGCCTGCCAGAGAGCCTGTCTGCCCGGTACGGGCCAGGGCCCACAACTTGCGGCCACCTTTAAGGACACCAGCGGTTTCCAGCTCAAACCCGGATTGCTCGGTGAGATCCCGGTAAAACTCCAGGATCTGCCGGGGCTGAACCACCTTGAAGCGGTTACTCACCACGGACAGAGGCGCCTGATTGTCTGAGCGGAACAGAACCTTCTGATCCGGGAAGGATGAGATCTGCCCGAGGGCGCCAGCCTCGCTGCTGATGAAGCGGACAGGGGTTTCACGGATCTCCCAGTCCATGCCGGCTTCCTGCATCCAGACATTGAGGGGTTGTTGGGCGGCGAGCTGGTTACCCAGCCCGTGCCAGGGGGTACGGCCTGCATAGGCCATGCTTTCGACAAGATGTGCCATGGTAAATCTCCAAGAAATAGCAGTGCGCCCGAAGCGGGCGGGTTAACGAATGAGAAGAGGTGAGGAGAGTCAGGGGTAGAGCAAAAGCAGAAGAGGAAAAACTCAGAGCCAGCCACGCTGGGCTAAGCTGACCCACTCGGAGCGGGACACGACGAAGTGATCCAGAACCCGCACATCAATCAGAGCCAGAGCGTCCTTGAGTCGGGTGGTAATGGCGCGATCAGCTTGGGATGGCTCGCAACACCCAGAAGGGTGGTTGTGGGCAAAGATCACAGCAGCCGCATTGCAGTCTAGGGCTCGCTGCACCACCACACGGGGGTAAACCGCAGAGCTATCGATGGTGCCGTTGAACAACGTCTCGAACCTGAGCACCTTGTGTTTGTTGTTGAGGAAGATGGCGGAGAAGACTTCGTTCTTCTCTTGAGCCAAGGCCAACTGCAGGAATTGGGCGACATCGGTGGGTGAGGTCAGCGCTTCGCGGTTGGTGAGCTCATCCAGGAGGATGGTGGCAGCAGTGCTGACAATCTCCTCGGGTTTAACACAGCCCTGTACGTGGTACAGACCCTGCTCGTTCTTTACGAAAGTGGGGATATTCATTAAAAACTCCAAAACGGCATAAAAAAGCCCGCACAAGGCGGGCTCTGGTATGTAGTGAAAGGGGCAAGTGCGAAATACGGTTTAATCAGTGTCGAGTCGAAAGGCGTGGCCGCAATCCAGGCATTGCAGATTATCGAGGAAGGTTTGGTCGAGCTTGTCACCGAGAGCGGCACCGGCCTCACCGCCGGCAACACCTCCGATCAAACCACCAATCACGGCACCGGCGATGCCACCGAGAAGCGATCCTCCGGGGCCCGCGACATAGCCCAGGGTCATGCCCACACGGGCACCACTGGTGGCTGCAGCTACCCCACTAGCAGCACCTGCAGCAGTGCCGACGGAGCCGCATACCCTGCGTCCGTTGTGGAGTGCCGCTATCCGGATAGATTGGCAGCTGGGGCATTGAATGATCATTAAACCTCCATGAAGTGGGACCAGGAAGGCTATTCCTTCCTGGCTTCATGGAAGTGATATGTGTTTGAAAAAATCTGGATTAATGGCTCGGTAATGTGAAACCAGAACCCTGTCTATATGCATAGCCAGTACCCTTGAGCAGTGATTTTTACTGTTGTATCGTGAAAAATGATGTTTGCTTGGAAGGCTAGGAAATATGGAAAATGGACAACCAAGTTGAATAAAGAATGAATTTGTATTTCGAAATAAACAGTACTTTGGCTCTAGTGAGAAACCAGTGACTTTGACGAGAACAATTAACCTTAGACAGCCTGACATTGTTCAGCGGTCTAATCGCTACCTTTCTTCAGGTCAGCCCATTCGGGGTGTGTTTAAGGGGGTATTCACAAAAATTAATGGTAAATGGTCTCTGCTTGTTGGGAGTATTGAGTTGGGGGGAGACAGTGCAGTGGCTGGTCCAGTTCAGAGCTTAGAGTATCCAGAGTATCTTTTTATAACAGGGATTTTTAACAGGACAGATATAGCGACTATTATTTCTGACCTTGAGATGGAAGGTAAGCTCCCACTAGATGAAGCTCCCTTATTAGATGTTGCGGAGCATGGATTGAATTGGACGGAAACATTAATTCCAAGCCATGCAGCCGAAGGTGGAAAGCCTATTCGAAGGTTTCGCGCAGATGTTAATAGAAATGTTTATTGTCCAGATACAAAGCTAGTAGCCCACGGAATGAAATTCCATTTCTCTTCTTTTGAATATATTAAATCTTTTTTGGGGTTGAATAAATTTCATGGCTCTTTAGATGGGCTTAGAGGAGGCATTTTTATAGATGTGACTGATCACAGGGGGCGCTTGAATTTTTCAACAACTGGCGTTTCATATGTAAAATATACTGCTGAAAATATGTGTTTGGTAGGAAGTGTTGATGGTGTAGATGTAAATAAAGAAAATGAAAAAGATGAGTTTTTATACGGACAAGAATCTGTTTCTGATATCGAATTGTGGTTGGTAGACAAAAGTGACTCTGTTGTGGATTATTGCTCTTCATCGGAATGGGAGTTTCGTTATGGGAACGTAAATGAATCTGATGAAAAAGAGAAGTTTCTTAAGATTATATCTCGAGGTGAGAGTGAATTTTGCGAGTTTAAAGAATATATAGAATTGACGGAAAGCAAGAGTAAAAAAGTGTGTGAAATTGAGAAGGCTGTTTGCGCTTTGTCGAATCACGAAGGAGGTAGGTTGTTTATTGGTGTCAGTGATGATGCTGAAGTTCTGGGAATCAATGACGGCTGTTTCAGGTCGTATAAGCGGGAGCTTAAGGAGGCCATTGATGTATATAAGAGAGATGTTTCGAAACGACTCCAAGATACTCTGAAAAATAACCAGTGCTTTAGTGTTTCGATTTTTGAAATAGCAGGGCTTTTTATCGTGGTTGTCAATGTTCAGAAGGTTGACGGCCTTAATTATTTGAGGTTGAGGAATGAGGTCTATGTTCGCAGGGGAGCTTCCTCGGCAAAAATGACGCCTCCAGAGATACAGAGGGCCTCATCGGGGCGAGAGATTTTGGGCGGTAATCAGGAATGGCTATATCCGTTGTGATTCGAGGCTTTGAGATTGGTCATGTTTAACGTGATATATCCATCGATTCAAGATTGGCCGTCATGTTTATCTGAAAGTAAATGCCAGGCGTTGCTGTTGTCTTCATCATTCCAGTAATCAAAAAGTCTGGTGACGATGTCTCCATATTTCTCAAATTTTGCACTTGGGATCATGCTTGTATATTTTACCTCCGTTCCAAGGCCCTTGGTTCTAAAAACTACTCCCGCCAGTTGAGGGTGACGCTCCATTAGCCCTTCTTGGTTTAATCTTCCAGCCACGTTGGGTTTGCCTTCGAATTCAATGCTTTTCAGAATCATGTCGCCATGCTTTGCAAAAGCAATGTGCCACAGAATTCCAGAGGTGTAGCTGCCGTATGGATTGTGAAAATTATGAACGGCAGCGCTTTCCTCTCGTGGGTATGGAAAAAGACTCAATGAAGTAATATCGCAAAGTAGAAAGGTATCTCCGAGAGCAAGCTGGCCAGTTTTGACATTGTTAGCTAGTTTTTTTATTAATGTTTCTATGATGTATTGTTCGCCTTGCTCTTGAGCGTCTTTTCCGCCCCCAATTGGGTTGTATTCACTGATTCCGAAAGCAACATTTTTACCGGTCTGTATTTGTTTTTCTATGTCAATCTGGGCGTCGATGCCAGATTCTATAGCTTTATTGTGCTGGATAGAACCTCCGCTCCATCCAAGGATCTTCGCTTCTATGTAGATGGAATCTTCTCCATTGCTGACTCTAAAATCTGGTCTCTTCTCGCCTTGAGCCTCTGGGATACGATCAATTTTGTATCCGCTTTTTAGTAGCTCTAAATAAATGGCGTATTCCGAGTAGAGCTCATATGCTGATTTTAGTTTTTCGTCATAGCCAGCATGATATTCATGCAAAAGATGGAAAACTCTTTTAATTGTCTGCTTAGCTAGAGGGTCGTGCTCTGCTTCATTGTCTATTTGCCTGCAAATTACCAAGCTGAATGGCATTTAAAATGCCATTATTTCCATACTCTCGGTGGTCTTGTCTCAATCTCAGGATTCTGTCGTGCAGGCTCATTATTACCCCATTTAATATTTAGTGATTGATGAAATTTATTCTTCGTCTTCTTCGTCAAGAAATTTTCCCTCGTCCTTTTGACGTTCTATCTCATCCTGAGCATGTTCCAATAGAGCAGTGTATAGTTTGTATGCTGGGTGGAAAATTGGCGTTTCCTTGATAATAGCTTCAGAACGATGAGCTAAATCAATGTCTTGTTGAAATGGCTTGCCAACTGTCCCGGATCTGATTCCCGAGATCGCAGTCCCGTACATCGTACTGCTTAGATCAATAGTGAAATCTTCACCGTAGGATTGAGCGTGGCTGAGAGCCCATGCGACAAATTCTTTTTGTTCAAAGACAAAATCATTCTGCGCTTCTCTGATTGCAGCACTTAGAACATGTATCCGTTCATGATCTCCGTTTTCGGCCCATCTTCTTAAGGCACCGGCTAAGTTTTCATCAAATGGATGAAAGAGAGCTTCCATTAGTTCTCCGAATCTATACGAGAATGAGTAATCTTGTATTTGGGGTAATGCCCAGTCCAAAATTCGATCTAAAAGGTGATGGCCATCTTGGTGAGAGAGAAGATTAAATTCAGTAGATCTGTATGGGCCATGTGGGACAGGGTGGGTATGCCAATCCTCTGCTTCTACTGCAGACTCAATTCTTGAAGTGAATAGAGTAATAACTTTCTTTGGGTATTTCCCTATGGTTTTCTTCAAGAACTCTTGTACCCAGTAGTCATCGATGGCAGGGATCGGTTTGAGAAGTGAAATAAGGTGATCGATGAATTCTTCGCTCATTGTATCAATAGGGAATATTTCTGCGTCCGCTGCAATAAGGAAAAGTTCATGCACAGATTGATTTGGGTTCGACATCTTAACTTTCATTATAAGAGTCATTGCTAGATTTTTGTCGGTTTTGGCGACACGCCTTATTATGCTTGATTTAGTATATGTAAACCCTAAAGAATCATGTGAAAATATTTTGTTTATTTTGGCTATGTCTTCTTCGGAATATTCATCCCCGGGAGCGTATATGGCGTAGGCTTCCTCTATTGCGGATAATTTACTTTCTTCGCCAATGTGGAATATTGTGTCTATCCACTTATGTGCTTCGGTTGCATCTGTATATAGCAATGTAGATATAGATTTGCCCGCATGTGGAAGAAGTGTTTTGTCATTTTTTAAAATTGCACAATGAAGTATTTCTAGGGCTGATTTTGGGGATCGATCAAGCAAGGAATCAATCAATGGTGATGATGAATAACGATCAGGATTTGATTCTTCTATTTCAGCAATGCATTCTTTAATGAAATTCAAAGCTGATATTTCATCATTGAATGATTCTAATATTTTTATTGTAATATTTTCCTTTTCGGTCTTCATGCTCTCCCAAGATTTGTCGATATTGTGTCTGAAGGTCGAATGCCCCCATCCATCCATAATTAACCGAATGGTTTTGGTTTTTAGGTCTCTATCTAGGTTATTGAAAATTTCGAGTGCTAGGGTTGAGGTCGTCTCATCTGCATAGAATGCATGCCATGAAATAGACTTTACAACCCCCATGAGGACTGGGGCTGAAATGTTATTATTCATCAAATGATTGTTAATACTTCTCAAAGTCTCAATAAAATCGGTTGTCCAGTTTGATCTGGCCTTTTCCGGTAATTTCGCTCCAAAAAGACCCATCGGATACCTAAGGCCTTCATGCAGCTTAAGTGCTGCCTTATAGCCGATGGATTTGTCTTCATGGCTTAGTAGGCTGATAAGTGCATTTATAACTTTTCTTCTTGTTTCGGCCATTATTTCCTGGGGAACGCAGAATGGCGTCATGGTAAGTGAGCGTGCACTTGATACAGTTGTGTGGCCTTCGGTGCTTAATATCTCGCCAAGAAAATCAATTGGAGAGTAGGTGTGTTTCCAATTTTCTTTGTGGTTTAGTAGCGAAATCGCAAAATCTGCGATCATATCGCAATAGCAGACTGGCTTTCCTGGCTCTGGTCCGCCAAGCTCATTCAAAATCCTTATTCCGTGCCAAGGGTGTTGGTTAAGAGGCCTGTCGTCATCCCTTCCAATTTTCCAGAGAAGTTCGCAGACATCCGGAAGGTAGTCAAAGTTATATGCAGTGTATTTTAATATTTTTGCTATATGTTCTTTTCTTGAATCGCTTTCTATAAGTCGTTTGGCATATCTGAGCGATTTTTCTGGCTGGTAGAATGCTGTTTCTGAAACTGCGGTACAATATGGTTCGCTTGTATCAAGTTTTTCCCATATTGAATCAAGGAGTTTGCTTTGCCTTGTGTTCCCGTTAGAAAGCCGCCAGTCTAGTCTTCCTAGGTTAACTAAGAAATTTCCTATATACCCTGGAGGGAGTGACTCGAAAACTTTTTCTGCTACCCCTGTTGACCCGGAGTCAATTACGCATGAACTTTCGACAAGGAAATCACCTAGCAGGTCGGGCGATATCTTGCTTTTTCTTCCTCTTCGAAAAAGAACTCCAGCGTTGCGAAGTCTCTTAATAATCCTAATTACATTGCTTTTAGAGAGTGCTGATGTTTCCTCTATGGCTTGTATAATGGCGCTGTCATTCTCGTAAATTGGCTGCATTAAAGCGATAAACTCTAGCACTTGCCTGACGGAGTCTGGATCAAATCCGCTTCCTACTCCTTCGACAATTTTTTCCACTAACTGTAGCATTAGTGTGTCACGAAATATTTCTTCGCTATGGAGGAACTCAGGAAGGGCTTCCTTTTTGGCTGATAAGACTTGTGCCCCTATGATCGTAGCAAGTGGGCAATCTCCCGTATATTGAGCTAACTTTTTCCCATGCGCTGTCTTTGCGCCGAACTCACTTAATGCCTGGGTGGCAAGGTTTTCGGCATCCTTGGGTGATAATTTATTTAAAATAATAATTGGGGTTTTGTCAGTGATTAACTGTGGGGCCTGTTTTCTAATGAGCATTTCGCCATATTTTCTATACGCAAGAAGTAATCGTGTATTGTTGTCTGGATTGGCGGCATACTCGATAAGAAGCCGTAGCTCCTCTCTATCGTGAGCATCATCGCAAACTAGTATTTTTTTTTCTCTTCCTAGCTCTTCCAGTGATTTTAATGTAAGCCGGTCCTGGGTGAGGAGGAAGACGCTTGGAGCGTTTTGAGAAGAGGTGATTATGTCTATGGCGGCTTTGATCAGGCGTGTCTTTCCAGACCCCCCTGAGCCGGAAAGTAAGGTGATGGGGTGGTCATTCTGCTTAAGGTAATTTGTGAGTGCTTTAAGCTCTTTTTCTCGACCTACGAGGTTCCATAGATGAGAAAACCCTGAATGCTTTAGGGTCATGCTTGAAAAGAACTTGTTGGGCTCCTGCCAAGGGGATGGTTCTAATTCCCCTATTAGTGCTTTTCGCTGTCCTGGGAAATAGACATCTACGAGGATTCTTTGCTCTTCCTTGCTTAGAGATAGTCGAATGTGCCGAGAGATGTCTTCTCTGTCCCAGAGCTCCCAGTTGGCGTGGTTCTTTATCTCTTCTCTTGCTTGGGGGCTGGCAAGGCAGCTAACCAATATATATTTTCTCTCTGAGGCTCTGGTGTGAGCTTCGACGGCCCTCTTTATTTTTTGAGGTCCGAACTGAGCGTGGCGCTTGCACTGATATGTATGGCATGTGTCGTCTTCAAATATAACTTCGACGTCTAGCCCCTCTTGTGTATGCCCTTTGTCGCCGTATCTGTAAATTTTTGCTGCTCTGTGCAGGCGCTTTAGCAGGTCAGTACAGAAGCGCTCAAATGATTCCTCGCTTAGGGCATCAAGGGGCCATGGCTTGTCGAATGAGATCGTGACAGGAGATTTCTCTGTATAGCCGGCTAGCTCTAATATCCGTTTGGCATCACATTTAAGGACTGAGGCTAGAGTCGGGACCTGTTTGGATCGTGGTCGAGAAGTCCCTTTTTCCCATCTGCTGATGGTTTGTTGGCTTACTCCTACCCTTGCGGCAAGGTCTGATTGCTGGGCTATGCCTGCTTGGCTTCTTGCTTCTGACAGAAACCTGCCGAGCTGTGACCACTTCATATCGTTACTCGTTTTGTGTGTAATGAAATAACCGTAACACATGAAAAGTGTAACGAGCAACATTTATGCAGAGCTGGCCCTTGAAGTGGCTTTATGATCTCTGGCGTGATTTAAGATGCGGCCGCTTTGTATTTGGGGTTAAATCTTTGGTTATGCTTTATGGGGGCAACAATGGGAGTGCAAAAAATAATCGGAGAAAAGCATGTAAGAAAATTTGCTAAATTATTCTTTAAGCCTCTCCTGGTGATTTGAAAAGTGTAGCTTTCAGTGTAGAAGCTGTCCCTGCCCGAATTGAATCGCCACCAGTTTGCTAGACACCTTTCAGCCATCCAAAATGGCAATCAGAGAGGTATCCATGAGCAGCAAACGCTATCCCGAAGAATTCAAGATTGAGGCGGTTCGTCAGGTGACGGATCGTGGTCACAGTGTGGCCCAGGTGGCTGATCGACTTGGCGTCACCACCCACAGTCTGTACGCCTGGATCAGGAAGTTTGGTCCGGATTCCGAGCAGCATCAGGCCAATGCAGATGACCAATCCGAGATCCGCCGACTCCAGAAAGAGCTCAAGCGCGTTACCGAAGAGCGAGACATCCTAAAAAAGCCGCGGCGTACTTCGCCAGTCAGTCCGATTGAGGTACGCCTTCATTCAGGAGCACAGCGAGCGGTGGCCAATCCGCTCACTGTGTTCTCTGTTGGACGTTCACCCCAGTGGCTTTTACGCCTGGCAGAGACAGCCTCGTTCAGCTCGTACAATCGAGGACGAGCGCCTGTCCGGGCTGATCAAGCAGTTCTGGCTGGAATCCGGGGCCGTGTATGGCTACCGGAAGATCCATACTGATCTACGCGAGTATGGCGAGCGATGCGGGCCCAATCGGGTCCACCGCCTGATGCGCCACGCGGGAATGCGAGCGCAGGTTGGTTATCGTAAGCCACGCCATAGGGCTGGGGAGCTACACAAGGTGACACCGAATATCCTGCAGCGGCAGTTCAATCCGCAAGCTCCAAACGAGAGCTGGGTAACGGATATTACCTATATCCGCACACATGAAGGCTGGTTGTATCTGGCGGTTGTTCTGGATCTGTTCTCAAGACGGGTGATCGGTTGGTCAATGCAATCCAGGATAACCAAGGAGCTGGCGCTGGATGCGCTTTTGATGGCTGTCTGGCGTCGCAAGCCTGAGGGCAAGGTGATTGTGTACTCCGACCAAGGCAGCCAATACACCAGCCACGACTGGGACTCGTTTCTGAAGGCGCATGACCTGGAGGGGAGCATGAGTCGGCGCGGTAACTGCCACGACAATGCTGTTGCTGAGAGCTTCTTCCAGCTGTTGAAGCGAGAGAGGATAAAGCGAAAGATTTACAGCAGCCGGGACGCCGCCCGAGCAGATATTTTTGATTATATCGAGATATTCTATAACAACCGGAGACGCCATAGTTCTAATGAGCAGTTGTCACCAGTAGAGTATGAAAAGCGTCACCAAGAACGGCTGAGAAGTGTCTAGAGAACTGGTGGCGATTCATGGACAGAAATAATCACACCATCAAATTTCCACTCTTCTCCTTTTATTTGCTTCCATATTCCTGAAATATTGCACTTTTCCATGCTCTCACTAAGCGTGATTTTGTCAAATCGAATTGTGGCGAGCTCATTACAATTTTTCGCATCGTAATCTGGGTATATAAGCGGAACTCGAGAAGCAAGAAAGAAACCATATTCGGTTTTCGCAGCCAAGCCTTCGACTCGGAAAAAACCAAATTCATCTCTTCCTTTTAATACAAATGATAGATTGCTATCTCTCAGTATTATCGGCTGTGCTTCTAGCTCGAAGTCTCCACCCTCCACGTCGAGGTAACCTTCGTATCTCACAAGCGTTAACTCCTTTAACGGATAATCAAAAGTTATGATGAAAGTGTATGTTTGTTGGTTTTAGATGTAGGGAGCCTTAAGTTTTAATCTCCATTTTTGATGTTGCTGTTCAGTGCGATGCCAGAGATGTATGCCTCTCTTTCTACACGACCATTGTGGTCATGGTTTGTCATAACCGACAAGGTGAAAGCTTTATCACCTAATTCCCACGACTTCTTGGTGATGACCAGAGCTGCCATCGTTCCAGTGGATCCATTATTGAATTCTGAGATTTCAGGATCTCCGAATGTTTTCGAGCTAATGGCAGATAGTTTTATCAGCCCATCTTTATCAACAATGTAATTAGCGTATGAAAGTTTACTTTCTTCAAAACCATATTCAATCCTCTCACACCGAATTCCTTGAGGGCATTGACGAGCTACATCCGTCACGTCGATGCCGCATATGGCATGCCCTGATTTCTCAAAGGCGCGTAGTGCAATATCATTGCAAGATCCAGCATAAATCTTATTTAAGTTGTCTGGGGAGGTTACATGATAGAAGTGGATGCCATTTTCAAGAATCATTAATTGGTCATTGCTCGAACAGGAATAGGAGAGAATGGTAAAAAAGATCAAAAAAACAGGTTTCATACTTTTGTCCAATGATGTAAATGTCTTATTTTTTTGAGGTGGGTCGACTTGTTCTTGCGGGCATATGCTTGGAGAAATTGGTCATCCATCAAGACGTCGATTGTTCAACAAGATTACCATAATTTTCAGGTCTTTCCACTGTGTTGCCGAGTAACCGCTGAGTCAGCCATTCTTTATTGCCCTAAGTGAAATGTTGCAATAAGAATTTCAAAGCATGAGGGTAGTGTTTCTCAAGAAGCAGGATCAGCTACAGAGGGCTTTAGGGGCAAAATCACCCTGTTTACAAACTCTCAAGCTCAATTACTTTTAGTGCAAAATGGGGCGGCCAGATTTTGGAGAGGTGCGCCCGTGCTCTGGATCGTTTGTTCAGGGCGCATGTTGGATATGCCAATAAGCATGCGGTTACTGGTTACGAGGAAATCGTAAT
The DNA here is from genome assembly GCF_009718865.1 of Alcanivorax sp. VBW004. Lineage (NCBI taxonomy): Bacteria > Pseudomonadati > Pseudomonadota > Gammaproteobacteria > Oceanospirillales > Alcanivoracaceae > Alcanivorax > Alcanivorax sp. VBW004. Next base: position 3,709,255 of record NZ_WNHC01000001.1, on the reverse strand, counting down.
TCGGGCTTACGGTAGGTACCGTCGGATGGTGTAAGGGGGTAGTGCCTGTCCGGCACTACCCGAATTCGTCATTTTCCTCTCGGAGGGTTGTTGTCTCTGCGGTCCCCTGACTTTTCACCGGTTTTGCTGGGCCAGCCCGCCCCAGTGCGTGATTTACTCATAATTACCTCTACTTGCTGTGGTTGGCGACATTGCCAATCACAGAGTAGTGGTTTTGGCTCTGGCTGCTCAGGGGGATAGCTGTCTCAAAATTGGGTGATGGCCTCTATGCTGTCGGCCACTTGCTGGTGGGCCCGCTTCCTTTCATCAAAATAATCATACCGATCATAAATACCCTCAACTCCCTTCAGCTTGTGATTCAAACACCGTTCTGCCACATGACTCGGCACACCTTCCGCAGCCGCGAGGCTGCGGAAGGTGCGTCGCAGGTCGTGGATGGTGAAGTGCTCCAGGTCGCCCATTTTGTTGGGTGGCTGCACTTTCCGGCCAGCCTCTCGGCCAAATAGCTTGGAAATGGCGCGGTTCAGGGTGTCAGGGCCCATATGGGGGCGTTTGCTGGCGCGCCTGGCTGGGAACACATAGGGCGAGCCGCAGGCGTGGCCATGCAGCACCGTTAGCCACTCAACGGCCTGGGTTGGTAGAGGGATGGTGATCGCTGCGCCAGTCTTGCTGCGCTCCTTGGAGAGATCCCAGATTCCGGCCTCGAGGTCGAATTCTTCCCAGCGGGCTTCGCATAGCTCGCTTTTTCTCACGCCAAGCACCAGGAATAGGCCGCAGGCTAGGTAGTTGTCCCGGCCAAAGCTGTTGATGTGCTCCCGGAAGACCCTAAAGGCATGTTCGATTTCTTCCAGGGTTAGAGTGCGTTCCCGGCTGGCTTCGACGCCGCCAGCGTCGCTGACGGTGAATGGGCTGGCCGGGTTGTTCTGGCACAGGTCCAGTTTGATGCCATGACGAAACAACTGCTTCATGTACATCAGGGTGTCATTGGCGATGGTGGGGCGGTTGCTGCTCTGGACGCGCTGCAGGACGGCCCGGATATCCCTTGGGGTGACGTCGGCAATCGGGTAGAGGCCGATCACCGGGTGAATTTCTTTCTGGTAGATGCGCTTGGGGATGTTGGGATGTTGCAGGCGCCGGGACAGGTCGGTCTCATGCCAGTCCTGGAAGAGGTCTTTGACGGTGCGGATGTCGGGCTGGACAACTTTGGCCCTTTCCTGGATTGGGTCGGTGCCCGTTCGGATGCCTTGCTTGGTTAGCACAGCGGCTTCCCGGGCGTCACCCAGGGACATCTGTGGGTATTGGCCCAAGGTGATTTCGTGGCGCTTGCCCTGGGCGCTGTAGCGTAGCATCCAGTAGGGCATGCCGGACTTGCGTACACAGAAATAGAGGCCGCCGCCATCGGTGTGTTTCTTGGGGGCCTGCTTTGCCAGGGACTTGATCTGAGTGGCGGTGAGTTTGCTCATTTTGACCTTGTGGCGTTTGATCCTATAAAAACAGGCTGCCCACCACTTTTTGTTTGTTGATTGAAGAGAAAAATTCTCTGTCATCAATGGTTTGCAGGCAGCCCCTTGAGAGCTGCCCACCATTTCAGGTCAATATAGGTGCGGGGGAGGAAAAAGTCACGTTTTTGCCCACCATTTTGCCCACCACTTTTGTCTGGATAGGGGTGGATGGCAGTGGATTTCCATGGACTGATATTCATATTTAATTCTTTAAAAACAATGAATTAAATACGATTATGGACTTCCCTGGATTTTACTCGATATTCTGAATCTGCTCCCGCATCTGCTCAATCAACACCTTCAATTCTACCGCTGCCGCTGTGGTTTCGCTGTCCACGGACTTGCTGCCCAGGGTGTTGGCTTCGCGGTTGAGTTCCTGCATGAGGAAGTCCAGGCGCCGGCCGATGTGACCCCCTTTTTTCAGTATGCGGCGCACTTCTGTGACGTGGGTGAGCAGGCGGTCCAGTTCTTCGTCCACGTCCATTTTTTGCGCCAGCAAGACCAGTTCCTGTTCCAGGCGATCCGGGTCCGGGGAGTCGATCACGTCCTGGATGCGGCTGCGCAGGCGTTCGCGCTGGGCTTCCTTGATGCGCGGCACGGCGGTTTTGACGATCTCGACCTGGGTGATGATGCCGTCGAGGCGTTCTTCGATCAGTTTGCCCAGTTGTTCCCCTTCACGGCTGCGGGTGTCGATCAGGGCCTGCAGGGCTTCATCCAGCAGGGTGAGGGATTCGCGTTGCAGCAGGTCCACGTCCAGTTCGCGGGTGCTGAGCACGCCGGGATGGCGGAGGATTTCCATGGGGTTGACCTGGCCGGGGTGCTGCACCAGGTCGCCTACCCGGCGGGAGATCTCGGACAACTGTTTGACCAGGGGCTCGTTCAGTTCCAGGTCGGCGTCGCTGGCGTCCTGCTGGTAGCGCAGGGTGACTTCCACCTTGCCCCGGGCGAGGGCCTTGCGGCAGCGTTCGCGTACGGCGTTTTCCAGTGAGCGCAGGGCGTCGGGCAGGCGTGGGCTGATTTCCAGGTAACGGTGGTTCACGGCCTTGATTTCCCAGACCAGGCCGTAGCCTTCAAGCGGGCGGTCGGCGCGGGCAAAAGCGGTCATGCTGCAAATCATGGTGAACCTCTGTGTTGGCCAGGGAATGGGGCTGTCCCGGTTGGTGTGCTGAAGGAGCTTGCGTGCAGGCGAAAAGACAAGACCAGAAGCGAGTGACGAGTGTCCAGTTGCGAAACCCCGGGCTTCCCACCATCGGGGTTTGCCTTTCGAAACTCGCTTCTCGTCACTCGCGACGGCCTTTTCGCCTGCAGGCAGGCTCCTGCGGCATGAAAAACCGCGGGCGGTGCCGGGCTCCCTAGTCTAGTCGAGACGGGGTTGGGTGCAAGGCAGGCATCGGCGCCGGTGTTTGCTACAATGGTCGCCCTTTTGATTCCAAGACTACCAGGAGATTCCATGCGCCCATCCGGCCGAGCCCCCGACCAATTGCGTGAACTGAGCTTTACCCGCAACTACACCGTTCATGCCGAGGGCAGCGTATTGGTGGCGTTCGGGGGTACCAAGGTGCTGTGTACCGCGTCCGTGGAAGAGGGCGTGCCGCGCTTTCTCAAGGGCAAGGGCCAGGGCTGGCTGACCGCGGAGTACAGCATGCTGCCGCGTTCCACCCACACCCGCTCCGGCCGTGAGGCGACACGGGGCAAGCAGGGCGGGCGCACGCTGGAAATTCAGCGCCTGATCGGCCGCTCCCTGCGTGCCGCGGTGGACATGAAGGCACTGGGTGAGCGCACTATCTACCTGGACTGCGACGTACTGCAGGCCGACGGTGGCACGCGGACGGCCTCTATTTCCGGGGCCTGTGTGGCGCTGGTGGATGCCTTTACCCACCTGCTGGAAACCAAGAAGATCAAGAGTGACCCGCTCACCGGCCTGGTGGGCGCGGTGTCCGTGGGCATGTACGAGGATGCCCCGGTGCTGGATCTGGATTACGCCGAAGACTCCAATGCGGGCACCGATATGAACGTGGTGATGACCCAGCAGGGCGGCTTTATCGAGATTCAGGGTTCCGCAGAGGGTGCGCCGTTTACCCGTGAGCAGTCCGACAGCCTGTTGGGGCTGGCGGAGAAGGGCATTGGCGAGATCATCAAGGCCCAGCAGGTCGCGCTGGGCTGGTAATACGCTAAAGAGAGAAACGCGGGCCGTGTCGCTGTGGCGGCGCGGCTTCGCGCAGTTGCGAACAGACTGGCTAGCACACAGGCTTGAGTATGAAGAACTACAAGAAGCATTTTCTGCGCTTTGCTGAAGAGCGTGACGCGCTGAAATTCGGGGAATTTACCCTGAAGTCCGGACGCAAAAGCCCGTATTTCTTCAATGCGGGGACTTTCCACACCGGCGAGGCCCTGGCTCGGCTGGGTCGTTATTATGCGGATGCGATCATGGCATCCGGGCTGGAATTCGATATGTTGTTCGGGCCGGCCTATAAAGGCATCCCGCTGGTGGCAGCGGTGTCTGTGGCATTGGCTGAGCACCATGGCCGGGATTACCCCTGGGCGTTCAACCGCAAGGAAGCCAAGGATCATGGCGAGGGTGGCTGGCTGGTCGGCGCGCCATTGCAGGGCCGGGTGCTGGTGATAGATGATGTGATTACAGCGGGAACGGCGATTCGCGAAGTGGCGACGCTGTTCGAGAAGACTGACGCGACCATGGCGGGGGTGATGGTGGCGCTGGATCGGCAGGAATGCGCTAAAGAGCCTTCCGAAGCGGGCAAGGGCCTGTCGGCGATCCAGGAAGTGGAACAAGCATTGGGGGTGCCAGTGGGGTGTATCGTCACCATGAGCGATATCATCGACTGGCTGGAACAGCAACCGGACAGCCAGACAATGGTGGCGCCTATGCGTGAGTACCGGGAGCGTTATGGAGTGCAATAATAATGAAAATCGTCGTCTTGTTGATGGCGCTGATCCTGACTTCGTCAGTGTGGGCTCGCTCGGGGCAACGTGCCAATGAGCGCATGCCGGATGGCGCCTACTTTCGGCATGAAACTTCTGACGGCGTGGTGCACCTGAACCGAACCCTGACCATGGATGCCATCCGCAGTGGCTACCAGTTGCTGGATCAGTATGGCCGGGTGCTGGAAGACGTGGAGGGGGTGCAGCTGAATGACGCCGAGGCGAAAGCCCAGCGGATGCAGCAGGCTCGCCAGGCCCGTGAAGACCGGGAGATGCTGCGCCTGTATGCCGGCCCGGAAGATGCGGTGCGGGCGCGCGATCGCAAGGTCGAGGCGCTGGAGCTGAGTATCAGCTACGAAGAGAACAATCTTGCCCAGTTGCAGATGAAGCTGGATGACGAAATTGCCACGGCGGCGCGCAACGAAAGGGCGGGCCGGGACGTGCCGGAGGTGGTGAAAGAGGCCATCGACCGCCTGCAGCGCCAGATCCAGATGGCGGAGCAAAAGCTGCTGGAATTCGACAGGGAAATTGAACAGGCCAACCAGCAATACGCCCCGATTATCGAGCGGCTTGAGGCGATTGAGCAACAACAAAACGAAGGCGGCTGAGGCCGCCTTCGTCATGCAAGAGGCTAACGAAACAGGGTGGGCTGCAGCAGCGCCCATTGAGCTGGCCAGTCCTGGCTGGGCAGGGTTTTGAAACCGGAACGCACAAATTGCGCGATGCGCCCTTCGGCCACGGCCAGCAGCAGGTTGGCGGTGATGGTCGGGGTCGCCTGGGTGCGCAACCCTTCCTTGAATTCTGCATCACGCAGCACCTGCTTTACCTGGCTTTCCACCCGATCATAGAACTGCTGGATACGCTGGTGCAGACGGGCGTTTTCGCCGGTCAGGGCATCGCCGGTGAGCAGCCGGGTAATGCCCGGATTGCGCTCGGTGAACGCCAGCAGCAGGGTGAGAATCTGCTCTACCTGATCACTGGCCTTGCCGTCTTCCATAATGCGGTTGATGCGCGAAAAAATGGCTTCTTCAATAAAGCTGATCAGCCCTTCGAACATCTTCGCCTTGCTGGGAAAATGCCGGTACAGCGCCGCCTCGGACACCCCCACTTCCTTCGCCAGCCCGGCGGTGGTAATGCGCCCACCGGGTGCGGCTTCCAGCATGTGGGCGAGCGACTGCAGAATCTGCTCTTTGCGCGACGGTTTTTTATCGGTCATGAAGTATCGTTCCCAGTTCTAAGCAACAAGCTTCTGGCTGCAACGCGAGTGTGGCCCAGAGGTATATCACAGGCAAACACCGCGCCCAACGTTCCCGGGCTTGTTACTGCGGTTTTGTTTTTCGCTGCCGTAGCGTTTCGCGGCAATCCCCTTTGCCGGTGTTTGAGTTGAAAGTGAAAAGTTTAAAGTTGAAACGCGGTTTGAGTCTGTGGATTTTGCAGGGGCGTGCCCGCGATTGCCGGTAAGGGCGCGGGCTGCTGCCGTTAAAAACCAAAACACGTTTGGCGCGCTTTTCAACTTTGAACTTTCATCTTTCAACTAGTCCTTGCTGATTAGGGTGCCGATCCCCTTGTCGGTAAGGATTTCCAGCAGTACCGCGTGGGACACCCGGCCATCGATAATGTGGGCGGTGTGGACGCCGTTTTGTACCGCTTCCAGGGCGCAACCGATCTTGGGCAGCATGCCGCCGTAGATGGTGCCGTCCTTGATCAGGCTGTTGACCCGTTCGGTGGTGAGCCCGGTGAGGATCTGGCCCTGTTTGTCTTTCAGGCCGGCCACGTTGGTGAGCAGGATCAGTTTTTCTGCCCGCAACACTTCGGCCACCTTGCCAGCCACCAGGTCGGCATTGATATTGTAGCTGGTGCCGTTGTCGTCCACGCCGATGGGGGCGATAACGGGGATGAAGTCGCTGCCGGCGAGCAGGTCGATAATGCGGGTGTCGATGCCCTGCACTTCGCCCACGTGACCGATGTCGATGATTTCCGAGGCCTGCAGTTCCGGGCTGTCCGCGTCGCTGGCCTTGAGGACCATCTTGCGGGCCTTGATCAGGCGCCCGTCCTTGCCGGTGAGGCCGATGGCCTGGCCGCCGTTGTGCTGGATCAGGTTGACGATGTCTTTATTGACCAGGCCGCCGAGCACCATTTGCACCACGTCCATGGTTTCCCGGTCGGTAACACGCATGCCTTGAACAAATTTCGATTCCTTGCCCAGACGCTCCAGCAGGTCGCCGATCTGTGGGCCACCGCCGTGCACGATCACCGGGTGGATGCCGATTTGCTTCATCATCACCACGTCACGGGCGAAGCTGTTCTTCAGCTCCTCGTTCTCCATGGCGTTACCGCCGTATTTGATCACCACGGTGGTGCCGGAAAAACGCTGAATGTAGGGCAGCGCCTCAATCAGAATCCGGGCGGTGTCGTGGGCACTGTTGGTGTCCATTACTTCTCCTTGGGGATGGGGGCCTTGGAGCTGAACGTTTAAAGTTCAAAGTTCAAACGCGGTTTTAAGTCTGTAGGTTCCGCAAGGCTGTGCCCGCGGTCGCCGGTGAGGGCGCGGGCTGCGGCCGTTGTTGCCCCAAACACGTCTGGCGCGTTTTTCAACGTTGAACTTTAAACGTTCAACTCACTGCCCGGCAATTCTACCTCAAAACGGAAGCTCAAGGCTCTCGTCCACTGCCTTGAGGTGCTTGCGGAACTGGCCTTTGACCCGTTCCAGCGCTTCTTCATCACGGCCTTCGAAGCGGGCGACCAGTGATGGTGTGGTGTTCGAGGCGCGCACCAGCCCCCAGCCATCGGGGAAGTCCACGCGGAGTCCGTCGATGGTGGTGGGGCGGCCACCGGCGAACTGCTCGGCGCGGGCCATCAGGGCATCGATCAGCGCAAACTTGTTGTCATCGCTGGCATCAATATAGAGCGCCGGGGTGGTGACGCCGGTTTTAAACTGGTCGAATACCTGGCCGGCGGTGTCGTCCTGCAGGGAGAGAATTTCCAGCAGCCGGGCGCCGGCATAGGCGCCGTCGTCACAGCCGAACCAGCGGTCGGCAAAGAAGATATGCCCGCTGATTTCACCAGCCAGGGCGGCGCCGCTTTCCTTCATTTTGGCCTTGATCAGCGAGTGCCCGGTTTTGTACATCAGGGGCCGGCCGCCGTTCTTGCGAATAATGGCGGGCAGGGCGCGGCTGCATTTTACGTCGAACAGGATGTCGGCGCCGGGGCTGCGGCCGAGCAGGTCCTTGGCGAACAACATGAGCAGGCGGTCCGGCCAGATGATTTCGCCGCTGTTGGTGACCACGGCCACGCGGTCGCCGTCGCCGTCGAACGCCAGGCCCAGGTCCAGGTCTTCCTGCTGGACGATACGGATCAGGTCGGTCAGGTTGTCCGGGTTGCCGGTGTCCGGGGCATGATTGGGGAAGTTGCCATCGATCTCGGTGTACAGCGGCGTCACGTCGCAGCCCAGTTGGGTGAACAGCCGTGGGGCCAGTTCGCCGGTGACGCCGTTGCCGCAGTCGATGGCAATTTTCAGGGGCCGGGCCAGCACGATGTCGTTGGCGATATCGTTCAGGTAGCGGTCGCTGATATCGCGTTCTTCTTCGTGGCCGCTGCCTTCGCTGAAGGCCTTGTTGTGGATGCGTTGCTTGAAGGCCTGAATGCGGTCGCCGTGCAGGGTTTCGCCGTTCATGACGATTTTCAGGCCGTTATGTTGCGATGGATTGTGGCTGCCGGTGAGCATGATGCCGGTTTGGGTTTCCAGCACTTCGGTGCCGTAGTAGAGCACCGGGGTGGGCACCAGGCCCAGATTGACCACGTCGCGGCCGGATTCCAGCAGGCCCTTGATCAGTGAGCGGCTTAACTCCGGGCTGGACAGGCGGCCATCGCGGGCCACCAGCACGGTTTGCTGGCCCAGTTCGCCGGCTTCGGTGCCAATGGCGCGGCCCAACAGGTAAACGCCCTGGGCGGTGAGGGTGTCGCCGGCCACGCCGCGGATGTCGTAGGCGCGGAAAATACTGTCCGGCAGGGACTCGCCGCCGTTGTCGTCATCCATCAACAGAATGCTGTCGTCGTCGCTTTCTTCCACTATCAGGGCGTCGGGTTTGGCGGTGGCCTGGGGGCGTGCGGGGCCGGCGCGGTCGCGCAGTTTTTTGGCCAGGCGGGCGGAGGCATCGTTGACGCTGGTGAAGAGCGGGAAGTGGAAATGGTCGCGGGCGGTGACGCCGGGTTGGCGCGTCAGCTCATCGCTGTAGCGAATCAGTTCGGCGGCGTCCTGGCGCAGGGCCCGGGTCAGCAGCCGGTTCACCAGCAGGGTGCACAGCAGGATCACGACTACCCCCAGGGCGATGCCCAGGGTGGCGACGATCAGGCTGTTGCCGTGGGGGGCGCGCAGGGTCAGGGTGACCTGAACCGGGCCCTGGCTGACCTGGGCAGTGCCGCCGTTGGCGTGTTGTTTGTTGTCGAACAGGGGGCTGCCGCCGTAGGTGACGCTGAGTGCGCTGCCCTCCGGCATGGCGGTACGCAGGGTAGTGGCCAGCGGAGCCAGGGACTGGGTAAGCAGCAGGCTGCCGGTCTGGTTTTTGGTGGCGCGGGCCATGACCAGCTGGGGGGGGTTGCCGGCAATGATCACCGGGCCGGGTTCTTGGCCCAGGCGGACGTTCTTGAGAAGCTCCTGGGCGGTGTAGCTGAACTGGGCGGTGTCTGCGCCGCGGCGCGGGACGAGCTGCACGGTGGCATCAGGAAGCCACTGGTTCTGGTGTACGTTAAAGCTGGACAGGTTGCCGTCGGAGAGCGCCTTGTTCACATCGCTGCGGTCGCTGAGGATGTCCAGCTGCTGGCGTGAGGTCTGGATGGTGTTGCTCGCCTGGCTTGCCAGTGATTGGGCCAGCAGCCGGGCCTGGGCGTTCTGTTGCTCGGGCTGCAGCTGGCTGGCCTGGTAGGCGTAGAGGCAGCCGGTGGCGGCGATTACGGCTACGATGCCGGCGGCGACCAGAGGCAGTAGCTGCTTCATGGCGCTGGTGGACTTGCCTTGCTTGTTGTCGCTCTTGTTCCCCATATCCCCTCCGCTTGCCCGGCGCTGCCACGGTATTATTGTGGTTGGGTCGTGGTGCGCGCTGTGGTGCGTGCTTGTGCTGCTGTGGTTGTTGTTTTGTGTCCGGTGATTCTTGTGCCGGGCCTCAATGGCGCCCGCTGTGCCCGAAACCGCCTTCGCCCCGTTCGCTGGCGCTGAAGCTTTCCACCTGTTCCAGTTCCACCTGCATGACCGGCACGATCACCAGCTGGGCGATGCGCTCACCGGGCTCCAGGGTGAAGGGCTGTTGCCCCCGGTTCCAGCAGGACACCATCAGCTCGCCCTGGTAGTCGGAGTCGATCAGCCCCACCAGATTGCCCAGCACGATGCCGTGCTTATGGCCCAGACCGGAGCGTGGCAGGATCATGCCGGCGTAGCCCGGATCGTCAATGAAGATGGACATGCCGGTGGGTAGCAGCTCGGTATCCCCGGGTTGCAGTGTCATCGGTTCCTTGACCATGGCGCGCAGGTCCAGCCCGGCGGAGCCGTCGGTGGCGTAGTGAGGCAGTGGAATGCTGTCGCCAAGGCGGGCGTCGAGTACCCGGTATTGCAGTTTCATGCTTTTCCCTTCGGTCAGGCAGCAAGCTTCACGCTACACGCATCACGCGGGAAAGCCCGGCGTGTTGCATGCCGCGTGGCGCGTGCCAGCGTTAGTCTTTATACCGTATCGCGATCAATTCGATCAGCTGCTTGGCAATCTGGGCCTTGGAGGCCAGTGGCAGCACCTTGTGGCCGCTGGGCCAGATCACCGTGAGGGCGTTGTTGTCGCTGTTGAAGCCCACGTTGGTGCCGGAAACGTCGTTGGTGGCGATCATGTCGAGCTTCTTGTTCACCAGCTTACCCTGGGCGTAGGCCATCACGTCCTGGGTTTCCGCCGCAAAGCCCACGGTAAAGGGGCGCTTGGCGTGCTCGGCCACGGACGCCACGATGTCCGGGTTTTTCACCAGTGTCAGGTGAATTTCCTCGGTGGATTTCTTGATCTTGTGGTCAGCGGTCACGGTGGGGCGGTAATCCGCCACGGCGGCGGTGGCGATAAACACATCGCAGCCGTTTTCCACCACGTCCATGCAAGTCTCGTACATGTCCACGGCGCGCACCACATCCACGCGCTCCACCCGTGACGGGGTGGGCAGATTCACCGGCCCGGCAATCAGGGTGACCTTGGCGCCCGCTTCGGCGGCGGCTTCGGCCAGCGCAAAACCCATTTTCCCGGAGCTCTTGTTGGTGATGTAGCGCACCGGGTCGATGGATTCGCGGGTGGGGCCGGCGGTGATCACCACATGCTTGCCGGTGAGCAGCTGGTAGTCGAACACTTCTGCGGCCTGCTGGATGATTTCCAGCGGTTCGATCATGCGCCCGGCGCCCACTTCGCCGCAGGCCTGGCTGCCGCTGCCCGGCCCGAACACGGTGATGCCTTTTTCCTGCAGGATCAGCTGGTTCTTCTGGGTGCTGAGGTCTGCCCACATCTGCTGGTTCATGGCTGGGGCAATGGCGATGGGGGCGCCAGTGGCAAGGCACAGGGTGGTGAGCAGGTCGTTGCCGTGGCCATGGGCCAGGCGAGCCATGAAATTGGCGGACGCGGGTGCAATCAGCACCAGGTCTGCCCAGCGGGCCAGCTCGATATGGCCCATGGCCGCTTCGGCGGTGGGGTCCAGCAGGGTGGTGTGCACCGGGTGGCCGGAGAGGGCCTGCATGGTCAGCGGGGTGATGAATTCACAGGCGCCCTGGGTCATGACCACCCGCACTTGTGCGCCCACATCCTGCAGCCGGCGCACCAGATCAGCGGCTTTATAGGCGGCAATACCACCGGTGACGCCCAGCAGGACCCGTTTGTTCATCAGACGTTGCATGCAAAAACCCTTGTTTGGATGACGGCAGGCATGGCGAATCTCCACTGCCGCTGCAGCTGCAAGGCTGCTATCAAGTCAGGCTGCATAGAGTAGCACTGTATAAGAGACGCGGCACGCAGGACGCAACAGGCTGCACGCAAAACAAAATGTGGCATCGGAGGTGGTGAGTTTTGAGTCGGCGATATAAGGAATTGCGAGTGTGGCAGGCGGCGATGGAGCTGGCTGTGGCTACGTATGGACTGTCGCGTGGGTTTCCTCAAGGGGAGGTGTTCGGGTTGGCGTCGCAGATGCAGCGAGCGGGCCTGAGTGTGCCGTCCAATATTGCGGAAGGCTATGGGCGGGGTGGTGATGTGGAGTTCAGGCGTTTCCTGCGTATTGCGAGAGGGTCGCTCTTTGAGCTGGAGACTCAGCTTATGGTGGCGGAGCGTCTCGGGTATGGCGGGAAAGAGGACCTGAAACCCATGATCGAAAAAGTGTTTGCCCTTCTGTCGGGCATGTTGAGAAAGCTGGAGGCAAGGTGATAAGTGATTTTTCCGTGTTGCGTGTGGGCATGATGCGTGGAGCGTTCCTGTGGCCATAACAGACTGGCCGACGGATGAGCGGCCGCGGGAGAAGTTGCTGGCGAGGGGGGCCGGGGCGCTCAGTGATGCGGAGTTGTTGGCGATCTTTCTGCGTACTGGCCAGCAGGGCATGACGGCGGTGGATCTGGCGCGCCGGCAGTTGGCGGGCAGCGGTGGTTTGCGGGCCATGCTGGACCTCAGTCCGGAGCGAATGGCGCATTTGCCCGGTATGGGGACCGCCCGGCGGGCGTTGTTGCTGGCGGCGCTGGAGCTGGGGCGGCGCTATCTGGCGGAGCCCCTGGAGCGAGGGCAGCCACTGGATAACCCGGACAAGGCCGGGCAGCTGCTTACGGCCCAGTTGCGCGGGTTACCGTTTGAGGTGTTCGCTTGCCTGTTCCTGGATAATAAGCATCGCCTGATCGCCTTTGAGAAGTTGTTTCAGGGCACCATCGATGCGGCGGCGGTTTATCCGCGGGAAGTGGTGCGTAGGGCCATGGAGCACAACGCCGCGGCCGTGATCCTGGCCCACAATCACCCATCGGGCGTGGCCGAGCCCAGCCAGTCGGACCATGCCATCACCCGGCGATTGGTGGAGGCGCTAGGATTGGTGGAGGTCCGAGTGTTAGACCATCTGGTAATCGGTGATGGCGGCTGGGTGTCACTGGCTTCGCGAGGAGCGTTGTGAGCCTTGTCTGGGCCAGTTCGGATCAGCCATGGCTGTGGTGCTCCATGGCGCGTCGATTACGTTCCCGGGTGTGCGCAACCAGCGCTGGGAAGTCTTGTAGTAGTTCGCTGGCCGGGCGGGCAGGTAAGGCGCAGTTCTGGCAAGCCAGCCAGTCGCGCTGTTCCACCTCAAATTCATCATGCAGGGCAAAGGGGTCGGTGACCGTCTGGCGAACGTCGTCCCCCAGGCCTTGGGGGGCCGCGCCGTAGAAATAGCCCTTGATGCGGCCGGGTTCCACTTCGAAACGGGAGAAGCCGATGCCCACGAATTCGCTGGCAGACCAGCGCTGTATCCCGTTGTCGTCAAACAGCCGGACGGATTGACCGCCAGTGCCGGTAAGCACCTGCACATAACCCAGCCGCGAAGGGATGCCAAAGCCCATGGGGACGGAGCGTTGGTAAATGTGGTCATGGCCGACCAGCAGCAGATCGACGCCGTAGCGAAGCAGAATGTTTTCCTGCAGGGCAACCAGTGTCAGGTTGGCGGGGCTGCGGCCATCCTGGTCGGTCCAGATGGGGTAGTGCTGGATCAGTATAATGAAGTCCAGTTCGCCGCGGGCACGCCGCAGTGCCGCTTTAGCAAGGTCGATCTCCAGGTTGATCAGTTCTTCGGCCAGGGTGAAGTCATCGATCAAGGCTCCTGCACTGCTGACAAAGAAATGCACCCGACCGATGTCAAAGCCATAGTAGGTACTGCCGGGGTTGGGGTTGAGGTTGTTCAGTAGTGGGTCAGGGTGAGTCAGGCGCGATTTGAAGGCCTTGCCGGATTGCAGGCCGTCGCCATCTTTGGACTCATGGTTGCCCGCCGCCGCCATGGTGATGGTGTTGGCCAGCAGGGGTTCCACCAAATCAAACCACGTGTCCCATACCGATTGCTCGCCGTCAGCATAGGAAAGATCGCCGGCGATGATAGCCAGGTCACGGGGTTGTTTGAGGATTTCTTCGGTAACCCGTTGGGCGCGAACGCTAACCCCTTGATCGCCGTAATGCACAAACGACCAGTTCTGGGTGTTGATGGGTGTTAACTGGTAAACGGGAGACCAGCCTCCGGAAGGGGAACCGACGCGGTAGCGGACGGGTTTATCCGGATCAAGCCCGTCTATTTTGATGCGGTGGGTTTGGGCGTCTACCCCGAAGGTGGCTTCAGAGCTGGCCTGGCGCTGATGGAGAAAAACAGGCGTGTTTTGCTGTCCTTCCAGCAGGGGTTCCTGGTCGTATTCGAGCCGCTGCGCCGGCGCATGGCTGGTGTCGGTAAACCAGGTAATAGACCGGGAGGTAAGGCTGCTCTCCTCAATGCTGGCGTGAACCCCCCGGGGCGGGAAGGGCGCAGGGGGTTCCGGGGGCTCCACCGGTGGATCAATGTCCGGCCCGGGATCGGGTTCCGTGGGCTGGTTCGGGCTCGCGATGTTATCGGAAGGCGAGCTGCTGCTGCCTCCACCACACCCCGACAGTACGGTGGCAGCGCCAGCCAGTCCTGCAAGGAAGGTTCGGCGGGAGGTGGAGTTCGGTCCAGCAGGGGCGGCCCCCGGGCTGTTTGATCGATAAGCGGGCATGGCAAAGGTGTCTTGTCTGAATGAGGACCCCATCAGTAACGGTAAAATATGAATATCGAGTGAATTTATTGTTCCGCTTACCAATCAACACATTAGGCTGCTTTTGTGGGGGCAGGAGGCGGGTTGGCAGGGAGCGTCAAGCAAAGAATACTTGAATCCTGATCGCCGTACTGGTATAAAACGCGCCTTTTCCGGGGCTCTACCGTCCCCCCGCAAGAAGATTTACGGAGCAAGACAATGTCCAAAGTTTGCCAGGTGACCGGTAAGCGCCCTGTAACGGGCAATCGCGTTTCCCACTCGAACATCAAGACCAAGCGTCGTTTCGAGCCGAACCTGCACCACCACCGTTTCTGGGTTGAGTCCGAGAAGCGTTTCGTGCGTCTGCGGGTGAGCTCTAAAGGTATGCGCATCATCGACAAGAAAGGTATCGACTCTGTATTGTCCGATATCCGTTCTCGCGGCGATCGCGTTTAAGGCTAACAGAAGGAGTTAAACCCATGGCCGGTCCTATTCGTGAAAAAATCCGCCTGGTGTCCTCTGCTGGCACTGGTCATTTTTACACCACCACCAAGAACAAGCGTCTCCATCCTGAAAAGATGGAAACCAAGAAGTATGATCCGGTCGTGCGTAAGCATGTGGCCTACAAGGAAGCGAAGATCAAGTAATGATCTTCTAGCTTGCCTGCCTGGCAGCGGACATAAAAGAACCCGGGATTTCCCGGGTTTTTTTATGTCCGGAGAAAAGTACACGCAAGATAAGCTGATTTGCATATCAAATCTGCGCGGGAAAAGCCCGTCTATCGTCTTTCCTGTCCCGCACAGAGGTTTGACCTGCGTCACAAAACGGCGCCGGTGCTAGCTTTACAGGACCGGGAGGTTTTGCAACAAAAGGCTACATGCCCGGCGTTGTGAAGGACATCACAGTTGCATAGGATTGAACCGTAAGTTCATATTTGCGCATATGTAATGGTTTTGGGATAAGTTTGGCAACCCGCACAAAGAGCGTGCACGGAGAGCACTATGAGTACTTTGACTATGATTTCTCAATTTATCTTTGCCCGTCTTTACACCCAGTTGCCAGGTCGCGCGCGTAAGCAGCGTGGTGCCAGTGCACTGGAGTACATTGTTCTGGCTGCGGCTATCATTGTGATAGTTGGTGTTTTGGCAACGGTGTTTGGTGGCGAATCAAATCCGCTTTCAGATGCATTTTCTGGGCTTTTTACTAGCGCACAAGATGTTGGTGGCGAATAGCAGGCAGAGCAGGAGGGCTGCGCATTTAAGTGAGCGCGTGGCAGGGGCAGTGGCGCTGGAGTTTCTGCTGCTATTCCCCTTCGTTGTCGCCATGTTATATGGCGCGGCGGTATACGGCCTGACATTCTTTGCCCAGTACCGGATGCAGGATGCGGTGGACAATGCGGTATCCACCGCCTTGTACATTGATCGCTCTGCGTTACAAGGGGCCGCCCTGGGGGCGTCGGTGACGCAGCGCGCCAATTCGGCGTTGGCCGGGCTGGTGACACAGCTACCGCCAAGCCTCAGGGGGCTGGATGCCAGCGGTGCCTGCAATCTGGAAACAGTGGGGGGGATAGAAATGCTCCACTGTCGCCTGGTTTACCCGAATTATCAGACCAATCCGGTGGTACCGGCGTTGAGCTTCGGTATGTTGGGGGAGTTTCCTCCCTTGCCGGACCGGCTGGATGCGGAGGCGCGGGCAGCATTCTGATTCTGCGCGCCCGCCACAAGAACCAGAAACAGACAGGGATGTTCCGGAGAGAACATGGGATCAAGACTGCTGTACATGTTGCCGGCGCTGGCAGTGGCGCTGGTGGCATTGATTTTGGCATTGGTGGGATTGAGTCGCGATCCGACACCGGCGTTGGTGGTGAAGGATGAGGGGGCGGATACAACGTCGTCCACTCAGGAGGCGCCCAGCTATCGCTATTGGGTGGTGACACAAAGCCTGAATGTCGGGGATACACTCGATGAAGAGTCCCTGGCGGTGGTGTCATCCCCTGCGCCAATTGCCAATGTGCTGACCGCCGATGAAACGGTGGTGGGCAAAGAGCTTCGCCAGTTTGCCCGTCCGGGTGAGCTGCTTTCCCGTAATCATCTTGAGCCAGGCGGCACGCTTCCCGGTGCCTTGCCCACGGGGTTCCGTGCGGTGGGCGTTGCTGTGGATGATGTGGTCATGGCGGGCGGCTTGTTGCAGCCCGGCGACCTGGTGGATGTGGTGGTGGCGTTTCGCAAGGCCGAGCGGGATAACCCGGCGGCGCTGGTGCTGCTGCGCAATATTCAGGTGCTGGCGGTAAAAGGCGCCATGGCCGCCGCCAGCAGTGAGCAGGACCGTGAGGCCCAGCGCCGTAACAATACGGTGGTGCTGGCGGTGCCCAGGGATAAAGTGCCTCCGCTGCTCCTGGCGGCGGAAGAAGGGTCGATGCGCCTGGCGGTGGTTGCCAGCGACGACAAGGACACCAACAAAGAGGCTGTGGCCAGCGCCAGCGATGGCAAAGGCAAACCGGTCTATTACAAGGATCTGTTCCCGGTCACCCGTGCGCCAGCGCCAAAGGCCAAGTCGCCGGGACAGCGAGTCGAAGTCTATGAAGGATCTGACTCAAGGAGCACTTATGTGCGTTAAGGGTGGGATGAAAGGGGCCGCTTGGGCGGTAATGGCAACGCTGCTGTGGCTGACGGCCACGGTCTCGAATGCACAGGACCTGACCGACTCCATGCGTTTGGCGCCCGGGGATCAGAAGGTGCTTACGTTCCCGGCGGCGGTGTCAAAGGTGGCGACCTCGGATCCGGGGGTGGCGGCACTGACTGTCACCGGCAGTGCCGAATTGTTGCTGACGGCCAAAGCCGAAGGGTCAGCGGTGCTATCGGTGTGGTTGCGCAATAGCAGCAAACCGCTGCGCAGCACGGTGGTGGTGGCGACAACCCTGGGGGATGCCTTGCCGTTCGGGACCCAGGTGCAAACGGATATCCGCGTGCTGGAAGTCAGCCGCTCCGAACTGAATCAGTTGGGCATGAGTTACAGCAACAGCTTTAACGGTGGACAGTCTGCGGTGGGTATTGCCGCCCCAGGCTCTGGATTCCAGGTGCCGGGGGCGGTGCCCACGCCGCTGGGCACCGAAGGCTTCAACCTGTTCGGCTTCGGCGCCAACTCCGTGCTGGCGATCAATGCTCTGGAGGCCGGAGGGTTTGCCTATACCCTGGCCGAGCCGTCGTTGACCAGCCTGTCCGGGCAAAGCGCCAGCTTCCTGTCCGGTGGTGAATTCCCGGTGCCCACCCGTAGCACCACCGATGGCGTGCAGATCGAATTCAAGGAATTCGGGATCGGCCTGAGCCTCACCCCCACCGTTATCGACAAGAGTCAGATTATTCTCAAGGTGGCGCCGGAAGTCTCCGAGCTGGATTTTTCTGCCGGGGTGGAAACCGGCGGTGTGGCGGTACCGGGCCTGCGGGTACGCCGGGCGGAAACCACCGTGTCACTGGCACCGGGGGAAACCTTCATCATTAGTGGTCTGGTGAGTCGTAACACCATTAACAGCAGTGACCGCTTGCCCGGTATCGGCAACATTCCATTGCTTGGCGCTTTCTTCCGCTCCTCGCGGATCCAGAAAGACGACAAGGAGCTGGTGATGGTGGTGACACCACATCTGGTCACGCCGCAGGAGGCCACCAGCCCGCCGGTGACCTTGCCGGGTGCTGGCTATCACTCCAGCAGCATGGGCTGGCTGGATATGGCCACGGAAAGCCGTCGCGGCTCCCAACCCATCCGCCATGGACTGAGCTGGTGATGCTATGAGTGACCACGACATTGTTCTTTCGGTTGTTGATGACGATGGCATCGAGGCCTGGCTGGAGCGGGTTGTCGAAGAACCTTTTCGGCTGGAACAGGTCAGCCGTTCCGACCTGACCCGGGTGCTGCGTCTACTGGAGGCCACCACCGCCCATGTGGTGATGGTGGAAATTTCTGAAGCGGATATGGACCAGTCTTTGGCCATTATCACCGCGCTGACCAGCGCCCGCCCCTGGGTCACTGTGATTACCGTATGCGCCCGGGCCAATCAGGAACTGCTGTTGCAGGCCATGCGCGCCGGTGCCCGGGATTGTTTCGTTGCCGGTACCGATGCCGGTGATGTCCGTGAGCGCTTGCGCCGCCACCAGTTATTGCGGGTGGGCCATTACGGTGACGAGGTACGTTCCGGCACCAATAATCTCACGCTGGTGGCCTCGGCGAGTGCCACGGTGGATACCCGCTTCCTGACGCAGAATGTGGCGCTGGCGCTGAACCGGCTGTTTCCCGGAGAGCGCTGCCTGGCCATTGATACCCAGCCGGGTGAGCGGGGGATTTTCTATCTGGATGTACATAACGAGTACAACCTGGAAAACCTGCTGGCCAGCCCTGAAACCCTGGATGAAACCCTGATCGGCACGGCGCTGGAAGAATACCGTCCTGGGTTACGGTTGCTTGCTGGTGGCGTGGACAGCGGCAACCTGCAGGGCGATCGCAGTGCGGACCTGTTCATTGCCCTGAATCACCTGATGCAGATGTTCGATCGCATCGTGATCAATGTGGGAACGCTGGAAAGTCGCCACTGGGTGCGTGCGCTGGGTATCCATGCCCGGCACCTGTTGGTGGCCATGCATCCTTTGGTGGATCAGGCCCATGCGGTGCGCAGCCTGGGTAACGACTGGCGCTCCCATCTGGGCCGCGAGAGCCAGGTGAGTCTGGTCGTCGATGGTGTGGACAGCCATGTACCGCCGGGATTGGACGAACTGGCAGACACGGCCGGGGTGCCGCTGCTTGGTGGCCTGCCGATGGATTGGCGGTACCGGCTGTTGGCCATGAACAGTGGGCTGCCGATCCATGAGCAGTCGCCGCGGTGCCGTTACAGTCGCACCTTGCAGGCGCTGGTCGGCAAGCTGGAAATGCAGCAGGACGATGTCACCAGTTCGAGCTGGTGGCAGCGCGTGCGCAGTAATGGGTAGCTGGCCTGCGCAATGAGCGTGGCGCCTGGCCCGAATAACAGTCAACGCAACGGATAGCAGGAGCAGTTGTGGCCGGACGGATCGATGCGGAATACCAGCAGCTCAAGGATCGCACCCATCGGTGGGTCGTAGAGCGCCTGGATGAAGAAGGGATCGAGGTCGGCAATGCCGGCAGCGACCAGCTGTCGGATTTTGTCCGTACCACCGTGGGTCAGTATATCGCCCTGAACCGGGTCCCTCTTTCCACCCAGGATCTCAATCAGCTTGCCCGCGATGCGCTGGATGAAGTCACCGGCTTTGGCCCGTTGGAGCCCTTGCTGGCGGATGAACAGATCAATGACATCCTGGTGAACGGCCCTGACAGTGTGTTTATTGAAGTGTCCGGGGTGCTGCAAAAGGCGTCGGTGCGTTTTATCGATGACGACCACGTGGTGAGAGTGATTCGTCGCATGCTGGCGCCGCTGGGGCGGCGGCTGGACGAATCCAGCCCCATGGTGGATGCCCGCCTGCCGGATGGCTCCCGGGTGAACGCCATTATCCCGCCGCTGGCGCTGGATGGTCCCAGCATCAGTATTCGTAAGTTCACGCGCAACCATCTGAGCGCCCAGGAACTGATCGATTCAGGTTCGCTGACCGAGGCCTGCCTGGACATCATGATCAAGGCGGTGGAGTCGCGCCGCAATATTATTGTCAGTGGCGGTACCGGTACCGGTAAGACCACCATGCTGAACCTGATCAGCCAGTACATTCCCCGCCCGGAACGCATCCTCACCATTGAGGATTCGGCGGAGCTGGTACTGAACCACCCCCATGTGGTGCGGTTGGAAACGCGCCCGGCAAACACCGAGGGAAAGGGGCGCATCAGTGCCCGTGAGCTGGTGATTAACGCCCTGCGGATGCGCCCGGACCGGGTGATTCTGGGTGAGGTGCGTTCCAATGAAGTCATTGAATTGCTGCAGGCCATGAACACCGGCCACGAAGGCTCCATGAGCACCATCCACGCCAACAGTTCCCGCGATGCGCTGGTGCGTATTGAGACATTGCTGGCGGTGAGTGGCTATGACGCCAGTGAAACGGCTATTGGCCGGCTGATCGGTTCTGCCCTGGATATTATTATTCAGCTTGAGCGAACGCCGGATGGCCGTCGCCGGGTGAGTGAAGTGGTGGCGTTAACGCCCACCAGCGATGACCTTTATCACATGGATTACCTGTACCGGAGCAATGATGAGCGCGGTTGAACTGCTCGGCATGGCACAGGTGCTCGGCATCATTGCCGTGCTGACGGTGTTGTTGCAGCTGGTCTGGTTCCGTTACCGGCAGCGCAGCCTGGTCAGCGACCGGGTGCGCCAGCGGTTACAGCAACGCACCGAGCTGGGTCAGGAGCTGGGGCAGACACGGGTGGTCAGCGGGCCGCTGGAGCGTCTGTTGCTGCGCGCAGATATTCGTTTGTCGCGTACCCAGTTGACGCTGATGGGCATTGTCATCTTTGTCATGCTGGCGCTGGTGCTGGCGTCGTCCGGTTTTATTGCGGCCGCCGTGGTCGCCCTGTTCATTATGGCGAGCCTGTGGCTGTACTGGCGTTTCCGGTTTCAGCAACAGCGCCGTGCCATTTTTGAATCCCTGCCGGGCATCATGGATTCGACCCTGCGTTACATGGGGGCGGGCCGCTCTCTGGAAGCGTCGTTGCTGGAGTCGTTTCAGGATGCGCCGCCGGTGTTTCAACCGCTGACATTCCGGCTGCGCAGTGCGGTGGAATCCGGGCGTGACTACACCGGCTTGTTTGATGATTTTGCGCGGCTTTATCGGGTGCCGTCACTGGTGCTGGTATCCATTGCCTTGCGCACCTCCGCCCGCTTCGGCTCATCCATTCGGCCGGTTCTGCAGCAAGTGGCCAATTCCCTGCGTTCGCAACAGGAACTGCGCCGTGAGTTTCTTGCGTCCACCGCAGAAACCCGTTTTACCGCAGGAGCCTTTACGCTGCTGCCCTTGGGTATGGCGGTGTACATGATGCTGATTAATGAAAAATATGCCGATGTGCTTTTGCGCACGGACACCGGGCACACCATGCTGATTATCGCCGGTGTGCTGCAGGGCATCGGTGTGGTGATTATCTGGCGCATGGTGCAGGGGGTGGGGCGTGAGTGATCTGTTTCTGGCGCTGTCCGTCGTCCTTGTGCTGGTGGCGCTGTGGCTGCTGTTGTTCAAGGCGCGGGAATGGGAAATGCGGGCACGAGTTCATGCCCGGTTGCACGACACTGCGGGTGTCCGTGCGGAAAATGACAGTGGCGGTTTCTGGCTGTGGCGTATTTCCGGGGCGTTGACAGAGTCTTCCCTGGCGGCCAGTGATTACGAAGATATTCGCCTTGCGCTGAAAGGCATGGGCAAAACCCGTGAACAGTCCCAGGTGATTTATTTATTGTCGTGTTGGTTGTTGCCGGTGTTGGTGGCGGCCATCGGGTTTCTGTTTTTCGGCGCGCTGGGCGGGCTGTTGATGTCGGCGGCAGGATTTATTCTGCCGCGCAGAACCATTCGTGGCATGGGGGCGCAGGCGGAAATGCGCCAGAACCTGGAAGCAGTGGAGCTGTGTCACATGACGCGCATGCTGATGGAGGCGGGGCTGTCACTGGAGCGCGTGCTGCGCATTATTGGTGTGCAGGGCAGGCCGTTGCTGCCAATCCTGATTGCCCGTATTGACCGGTTTAACCGGTTAATGAAATCCGGTGCGGAACGCACCCAGGCGCTGGATGAGCTGGGTGAAAATAAACGGATTCCGGTGCTGCGCAGTTATGTGGTGCTGATGAAACAGAGCAGCCAGTTAGGGGCCGGTGTATCGCACAGCCTGGACCAGATTATCGACGAAGCACAGAACGTGGAGCGCAACCGGATCCGGGAAGAAACCAACCGGATCGGGGCAAAAATGACGGTGATCATGATGGCTTTCATGCTGCCGGCGTTATTTATTCTGATTGGTGGCCCGGCGGTGGTGTCCATTGCCGAGGCGTTGACACGATGAAAGGGAGCAGGGACATGCGTGGCAGTAATTGGGGAGGTCTGTGTGCTGGGGCGCTGCTGACAGTGCTGGCGGGCTGCGCCCACCAAAGCGCGCCTGCACAGGCGAGCGGTACCGTGGATGTGTCTGGCATTGTCTGCAAGGATGCGCTGCAGCCAGAGCAAAGGGTGGACCTGGAAATGGTCGATACCCTGATGGCCAAAGGGCGCAACTATGCGGCGTTGGCGCAGCTGGAGAATGATCCGATGAACGCCATCGATCACTGGTTGCGTTACGGGCAGTTACTGGCGGCGTCCGGCAAACTGGAAGAATCGGAAGAGGTGTATCGGGCCATGGCCAACCGTTGTGGTGATGGCCGCAGTGAACATGGTCTGGGCATGGTGTTGCTGAAGCGCCATGAGGTCATGTCGGCAATTTCACATCTGGAAAAAGCCCGTGATATGGCACCAGCCACATCCCAGGTGCGCAACGATTACGGTTATGCGTTGTTGCTGGTTGGCCGTTATGACGATGCGGCATTTGAATTGCGCACGGCCTTGGAGCTGGCGAATGGCCAGGGGCCGGTTCGCCAGAATCTGGCAGTGGCCTACCTGATGAGTAATAACGAAAAAGGCATCCAGGAATTGCAGTCTCAATACGGTTTTTCCGAGGACGAAATGGCCTATGCGGAGAAACTCAGTCAACAGTTCGGGAGGGTCGCACCATGAATAAATGGCTTCTTGTGCTTCTTCTGCCGGGCCTGGCCGTGGCGGCCGAGCCCGAGCAGAATTATAGCTTCGGTGTATCCGATCAAGTGGTAAACAATGTGCCGGAAACAGTGACCGACTGGTTGCTGAACCAGCAGCGGGACTCTCGTCCGGCCGCAAAAAGTGAGCTCTCGGCGCCTATCTATGTGGATACCCAGCGTCGCCTGGCGGATTCATTCCGCACGGCCATACCGGACACCTTCGGTGAACAGACCCGCGACGAGTAATCGCCGGCGCCAGCAGGGCGCCCTGACGGTGATTACACCGCTGCTGTTGTTGATTGTCGTCATCCTGTCGGTGATGGCACTGGATGGCGCGCGCCTGTATATGCTGCGCGGCGAAATGCAGGCGCAGGTGAATGTGGCGGCGCAGGCGGGGGCATCGGCTACGCAAAGTTGTGGCGGCCAGGCGCCTGCCACGGCTACCGTCAGGCAGCGTGCGTTGGCTGCCGCACGGGCCCAGGGGTATACCGGTACGGATGACAGCCTGTTGATACAGACAGGTTTGATCGATAGGAGTGATGAAGACAATATCCTGACGTTTCAGGCGGTGAACTTTATCGAGGAAAGTAACGCTGTGCTGGTGTCTTATACCCGTAGCGAGCCCATTTCCATATTGTTGCCTGAATCGGTATTCGGCACCCTGGATATTACGGTCAATGCTGCCAGCCGCAAAGAAGTGACAGCGACGGTTAGCGCTGCCGGAGGTACTGTCGGGGTCGGTGGCGATGGCTCACTGTTGGGCTCACTGTTGGGTGTGGTCTTGAATCAGCCGGGCTTTTCTCTGGATCCAACCAGCCTGGATAGCCTGGAAAACGCCACCGTGCAGCTGGGAGATTTATTGTCCACGTTGGCGGTGGATGATCTGACGGAGCTGCTGGGGCTGGATGCCGATCAATTGGCATCGGCTATTGCTGATGTGGGTGGCGTTGCCGCACCGGTTGCTTCTTTGCTGGATGATATTGCTACCTCGCAAGGTATTGAAACCATCAAGGTCAGTGATGTCATTGAGGTGGTTGAGGCGACCTCAGTACCGGAAGACAGTGAGTTTCCGGTCTATGATCTGGTGATCAGCCTGGTGCTGAATCTGGCTGAGCAGCAACAGGCTGGTCAGGGAGGCGTGCTGGATCTGCCATTGAATATCAATGACCTCAATATCCCCCTGATTGCGGATATTGAAACGGTGGATCTGGGGCTACACGTGGGGGAACCTCCCACCGTGGCTATCGGGCCGGCGAGGCAGGATGCTGACGGTAACTGGAGGACACAGTTTTACGCACCGGATGTGACTTTGCAGTTACGAGCAAGAGCCGAGATTCTGCCGATCAATATATTGGGGCTTGTGACGTTTTCTCTGGCCGATCTGGAAATTCCCCTGGCAGTGAACGCCGGTGGCGGTCGTGGGTACCTGGTCGCAGCTGATTGTGCGGCAGGTTCTTCCAATACCGTGGAATTTACTGTCGAGCTGGAACGGGAAGTGGCCCGAATCGTGACAGGAAGCCTGGATAGTGATGGCGAATTGCAATCTTCGCCTCTGGATGCGGATGTGGGTCGACTCAGCCTCTTGTTCGGTTTGTTGTCGATTGATCCACTATTGCATCTTGATGCCGAACTGGATGGCACCGTACCGGGAGCAGAGGAAACGGTGGTTCTGGATCCTCGCTATGATCTTTATTGTGACCCGGTGGCTGGCTGTGCTGAGGTGGGCTATGAGGATCTGGGAAGTGGCTTGGCCGGTCTTAATCTTGGGCTCACGGTTAACGCAAGTTTGCTGGAGGGGACGCTGGGAGGGATATCACTTGGTCAGGTGCTGAATCCCGTGATCGATTTGATTGAGGATCTGCTTTCGGATGTGGTCGTCAGTCTGGGCGATGCTTTGATCAATCCTCTTCTGCGCACGTTGGGTGTGGGCTTGGGAGGAATTTCGGTGAATGTCTCAGCGGCAAATCAGGATGCCATTCAGGTGATTGAGAACATCACTGTTGCGTCTGCACAGGGCTGAGCATGTAAACCGGTATTCAATGCTGGCCGACCAAGAAAGGTTCATCACGGATTAGAGTGAATAACACGCTTCTTGCCGTTTGGTTAGCTTATAGCGAATCCCTCCGCACTTTGTTGCCAAACGCTCGACGCCGGATGCCTGACGTAGACCCCCATAGCCTGAGTGGCTGTCGCTATTGCGGTATTTCTTTTGAGGGCTCCAGGGCCATTATTCAGGGAATCATTGAGACATTCGTTTTGCGAAGATCGCATAGCGGCCATGGTTTGAAATGCAAGCGTCCGTCGTCGGGCATCTGGCGCCCAGCGATTGTCGAGGTTGGATAAAGAGGTAACGCCTGAAATCGACTCATCACTCCATTCCGCGATGAACCAAAAAAACGGGGAAAATGCTTGGAAAGAGATGAATGAAAAACGGCCGCATTAGCGGCCGTTTTCGTTTCAGGCAGTAGCGTGCCGGTAATGAGGTAACCGGTCGGCGAATTCCTGTAGCGCGTGGATGCCGGATTCGCGGGCGTCGTAGCACCACTTCTCCAATGCGTCCACCATTTCCGATGAGCTGCGGCTGGTCTGCGTCCAGATATCCTGCAGGCGCAGACGGAACTGGTAAATCGCTTCCAGGGTTTCGTTGTTCTCGGTCAGGCTTTTCAGGCGCAGTTCCTGATTGGGCTTGATCAGGGTGAGGTCCCGGTGCAGCAACGCCTTGGCGCGGCCGTACAGGTCGCGGGTGGCGTCACAGGCGCGGGCCTGTTCCTGTTTGAAGACCGGCGTAATCACGGTCTTGCGGTAATGGCGCATGACCTGAAAGCGGTGTTGCATGACGCCGCGAAGCGCGTCCAGGTCGATCCCGCGGGCGCTTTTTTCCAGGGCCGGTTTCGGGGCGACTTTCTTCACCTTGGCCAGTCTCAAAATCTCGAACAGGCGAATCCAGGCCCAGCCGGCATCGAATTCAAAGCGGCGTACGGATAGCTTGGCGGAGTTGGGGTAGGTGTGGTGATTGTTGTGCAGCTCTTCGCCGCCAATCAGGATGCCCCAGGGGGAGATATTGCGCGACGCATCGGCGCACTCGAAGTTGCGGTAACCCCAGTAGTGGCCCAGGCCGTTGATGACGCCGGCGGCGAACAGCGGGATCCAGATCATCTGAACGGCCCACACGGTAATGCCGGCGGCGCCAAACAGCAGCAGGTCGATGACCGCCATCAGGGCAATGCCGCCCATGGGGAAACGGGAATAGACGTTACGTTCCACCCAGTCGTTCGGGCAGCCAGCGCCATACTTCTTCAGGGTCTCTTCGTTTTCCGCTTCTTCGCGGTACAGTTCGGCCCCTTCGCTCAGTACCTTGCGAATGCCTTTCACCACCGGGCTGTGCGGGTCCTCTTCGGTCTCGCACTTGGCGTGGTGTTTGCGGTGGATGGCGGTCCACTCCAGGGTGTTCTGGGCGGTGGTGAGCCACAGCCAGAAACGGAAGAAATGCTTGAGCACCGGGTGCATGTCCAGCGCCCGATGCGCGGAATAGCGGTGCAGGTAAACGGTGACGCTGACAATGGTCACGTGGGTCATGGCCAGGGTGATCAGCACCAGGGCACCGAGACTCGGAGCCAGCAGGCCCTCACTCAGATAATTCAGCATAGATGTCGCACAGTAAAAAGACGGAGCCGCTATTGTGCCCTACCCGGGATGACGGACATAAGACACTAAACGGGTCAAATTCGGACTTTACGGCCAATCAGGGTCCCAAAGGTGCTTGCTGACTGACGAATGGGCACTGCTGTTATGCCTTCCGTTGCAGCAACAGGTGCCCCTGGGAATCGACGGAGGCATGCCAGTTTGCGGCCAGCCAGGTGGTGCCCACGGCTTCGTAGATCAGGGCAGGACCGGCGATACGCTGCCCGGCGCCCAGTGATTCGCGGTTATACACGGCCACTGGGGTGTCTATGCCGGGCAAGGTGATAAGGCGTTCTGCTGACGCTGACCGGGTATGGCGATCTGGCTGGG
This sequence comes from Alcanivorax sp. VBW004, assembly GCF_009718865.1. Classification (NCBI taxonomy): domain Bacteria; kingdom Pseudomonadati; phylum Pseudomonadota; class Gammaproteobacteria; order Oceanospirillales; family Alcanivoracaceae; genus Alcanivorax; species Alcanivorax sp. VBW004. Next base: position 3,682,335 of record NZ_WNHC01000001.1, on the reverse strand, counting down.
CAGGCGGGTTGTTTTGGGCCTGGCTCTGGACGCGCAGGTTGACCTGCTCAACGGGGAGCCCCAGCTGGTGACCGAAGCGTTGCTGGTGGGCGGTGTGGAAGCCGGTTTCCCGGTCGGCCAGCGTGGGCTCCCAGTTAATCTGCAGGACGGAAGATTGCCCCCGGTAGCACATGTCCACAAACACCCGGTGGCGAATCCGGTCTGCGCTGACGCCTTCGGCAATGAGCTCTGCCTGGCCCTGCTGTTGCAGTTGCGCAATGCGTTCGTGCAACAGGGGCTCGTCTACCTGTTCTGGCAGTGCCTGCAGCATTTCCCGTTTGCGCGGGGCGTAGACCAGCCCTTCGGCAGACAGGACGCCTGCCCGTTGCGGAACAATGGCCTGGGTCATGCCCAGGTTGTCGGCCAGCGCGCAGACATGCAGGCCGCCGGCGCCACCGAAGCTCATCAGTGCGAAGTCCGCGGGGTCGAAGCCTTTCTGGATGGAGATCACCCGCAGCGCCTGGGTCATGTGTTCGTTGGCCAGCGCCAGCACCCCGTCGGCGGCTTGCTGGCGAGTCAGGCCCAGGGCCTGGGCGAGCCTGTCCATGGCCTGTTCCGCGGCGGGCACATCCAGCGCCAGTGAGCCGCCGAGGGCAAAGTCCGGCTGCAGCCGGCCCAGCACCACATTGGCATCGGTGACGGTGACCTGTTGCCCGCCTTTGCCGTAGCAGGCGGGGCCGGGGTCGGCACCAGCGGATTGCGGCCCCACGTGCAGCAGGCCCGCGTCATCCACATAGGCCAGCGAGCCGCCGCCGGCGCCGATGGTGTGCATATCTACCATGGGAACGGCTACCGGATAGGGGCCAATGTGGCCCTGCTGGGTCAGGCGGATATCGCCATCAAGCAAGGCCACATCGGTGGAGGTGCCGCCCATGTCGAAGGTCATCAGCTGCGGTTGCTGCAGCTGCTGCCCTAGCCGCTGGGCAGCGGCGAGCCCACCGGCAGGGCCGGACAGCAGCAGGTTGACGGCCAGATCGGCCGCCTGCTGTGAGGCAATGGTGCCACCGTGGGATTGCATGATAGCCAGTGGCGCGGGGGCCGTGGCCTGTTGCAGGCGTTGCAGGTAGTCGGCGACGCGGGGGGCCAGCCAGGCATTCAGCCAGGTGGCCATGCCCCGTTCGTATTCGCCCCGGGTGGGCAGTATCTGGTGCGATGGGCTCACCGCAAAGCCGGCATCACACAAGGCGTCATTGAGCCGTTGTTCGTGTTCCGGGTTCAGGTAGCTGAACAGCAGGCACAGGGCGATGGATTCCGGGTCCAGCTCGCGGACGGCGCTCAACAGGGTGGCAATGTGGCCGTCGGTGAGCGGGGTCACGGGGTGGCCGGCGGCATCCAGCCGTGCCGGGCAGCCGAGCGCGGGCAGCAGGCTGACCGCAGAGGCGTTGCTGGGGGGCGTCAGATTGTAGAGTTCCGGGCGGTTCTGGCGGCCAATGCGGAGGATATCCTCCAGCCCTTCATTGGTAATCAGCAGGGTGCGGGCGCCCTTGCCTTCCAGGGCCGCGTTGGTGGCTACGGTGGTGCCGTGCACAATCGCCAACTGCCCGCTGGCCATGGCATCACTCAGGCCCAGGTCCCTGATGCCCTGCAGGATGGCGCGTTCCGGGGATGAGGGTGTGGACAGCACTTTGTGGATGCGCGGTTCACCGTCGCCCAGTAGAACAAAATCAGTAAAAGTACCGCCGGTATCGACGCCGAGCCAGTAAGTGAGAGACATGAGAGTAAATTAATAATGAATAATTGAAAAACGAGTTGCGGAAGCAGTGTAGCCTAAGACATGCATGCTTTTGGATGTTGTGTTGGTTTTCGCTATTCATTATTAACTATTTATTGCCTTTTTTATGCCTGAATTACCTGAAGTGGAAACCACCCTGCGCGGCGTTCGTCCACATGTGCAGGGACGTATTTTGACGTCGGTCACGGTGCGTGAGCCGCGCCTGCGCTGGCCGGTCAGTGAGGCCCTTTATGCATTGCGTGATTGCCCCGTTGTGGCCCTGCGCCGGCGGGCCAAGTACCTGTTGATTGAGCTGGAGCACGGGCAGGTGCTGATTCATCTGGGCATGTCCGGCACCCTGCGGGTGGTGGATGCGACCTTGCCATTGCGCAAACACGACCATGTGGACCTGCTGCTCGATAGCGGCAAGGCACTGCGCTTCAACGATCCGCGCCGGTTCGGCACGGTGCTGTTCCAGGCCGGCGAAGAGCCACACAGCTTGTTGCAGTCGCTGGGGCCGGAGCCGCTCAGTGAGGCGTTCAACGGTGAGGGGATGTTTGCCCGCTCCCGGGGGCGCAAGGTGGCAGTGAAGAGCTTCATCATGGATAACGCCACGGTGGTGGGGGTGGGCAATATTTACGCCCAGGAAAGCCTGTTCATGGCGGGTATCCATCCATCACGGGCGGCCGGGCGTATTTCCCTGGCGCGCTATCAGGCGCTGGCGGAGGCCATCAAGGTGGTGCTGGCCCGGGCGATTGAAGCGGGCGGGACGACTCTGAAGGATTTCACCCGCGCCGATGGTCAGCCCGGGTATTTTGCCCAGTCACTGAATGTGTATGGCCGCGCTGGCCAGCCCTGCCTGCAATGCGAAGCCATCCTGAAGGCGGATCGGCATGGCCAGCGCAGTACGGCCTATTGCCCGCAATGCCAGCGGTGACGGGGGGAAGGGTGGGGGGATCGCCTCGCGTCGGTGCTGATCAATGATTGAGCGCCTGACCTATTGCTGGCCTAAGAACAAAGGTGTAGATTGTGATGCAATTGTCGGAATATTAACGACTTAGCTGAAACAATGTCAGCGATACTTTAACTATAAAAATACAAGAGGGACTCACCATGAAGCGAGCAAAGCGCCCGGTAGTGGCATCCGTACTCGCCTCCACCATGCTGTTTGCTGCCATGGCGCCCGTCACGGCACAGGCGGCTGAATCAAAGCTGGATCGGCCGGGGGAAATGGCAATGATCGGCGACGCGGTTTTTGCGCGCCCATTGCTGCTGGTTTCCACGGTGGTGGGGGCTGGCCTGTATGTGGTTACGCTGCCGTTCAGTCTGCTGGGGGGCAATCCGGGAGAAGCCGGCGAAGTGCTGGTGATGAACCCGGGCAAGAATACCTTCGTTCGTTGTCTCGGTTGTACGCCGGCTCAGCATGAGAGCCTGAAGGCGGAAAAAGAGATGCAGAAAAGCGCAGAACAGGAAGCGGTGGCCAGCGCGGAATAACCGCCGGCCATTGTTCACCACAAAAAAGCCCCGCACTTGCGGGGCTTTTTTGTGGGCGAGTAAACGGTCGAGCCGGGGTCAGGCGCTGCCAAGCTTGAGGCAACTGCCTTTTTCCTTGCACAGATCCGCGAACAGGTAATCGCAGAGGCTGGTGACTTTGCTGCTCAGTGCGCCGTCATCAAAGGGGCTGTCGTCAAGCGGTTGCCACTGCATGGCATTGAGCTGCAGCTGTACGTTGCGCAGTAGCAACCTGTGAGGGTCTTTCAGGTCGTACATATCCAGGATGCCGTCGGCATGGATCAGCGTATGCATGCCCATGGCCATGGACCACTGGCCGATGCTGAATGTCAGCGGGTCCTGACCATGGTCTTCCAGTTCGTTATTGCCAATGGCATCGCGAACGACCTGTTCTACCATCCTGCCAATGGGCTGGGTGGCGGTCAGGAACTGCTCCCGACGGCTGGGTGACGACGCCAGCCAGACGACTTCTGTCATGATGTACTGTTCGAGCCGGAAGTGTTCAGGGTAGTGCTGGGCAAACAGTGAGTAGGCCAGGGAAAACCCCAGCATCTTGTCGCGACTGGACAGGTCGGAATGGGCGACTTTCTCGAAGTATTCCCGCCGTGTGGTGGTCAGCTCGGTGCAGACCGCGATAAGCAGGTCTTCCTTGGACGCGAAGTGGTGATAGAGCGTACCAGTGGCAAAATTGCAGCTGCGGGCAATGGCCGCCATCTGCACGCCCAGCAAGCCTTCATCGCAAAGCTGCTGTCGGGTTGCCTCAATAAAGAGCTGTTCTCTTTCTGCTAGCGCCTGTTCGCGCCCGCTGCGTGTTTTTGTCATAGTCATAATCTTTTGTGATCCCGCCATTCAGTGTGAATAGCCTTGCAATAGGGTTCAAGCGCTTTTGTCAGCGTGTAGACGGGCGTGCCGTTTACAAAAGCGCCGCCGCCAGTTTTTCCAGCAATCCGTTCAGGTGGCGCAAACCATTATCGGTACAGGCCAGCCGCTGGTCTGTGATGGCGAGCAACCCCTGCTGCTCCAACGGGGTCAGTGCGTTTTGCCATTGTGCGACCGGCTCTCCGGTGGCTTGCGCCAGCGTTTGCCAGGTGATGCCGTCCACCAGACGCAAGCCGTTTAACAGGGCCTCGAACAGGCGATCTTCGCGGGCAATGGGCTGGTGCTGACGGCGGGCATGGGCGGCGTCGGCCAGGTAGTCCTCGGGTTTTCGGGTTTTCTGGTACCGGTGCACGTGACCCTGCGAGGCCTGGGTGATCTTGCCGTGGGCGCCGGCGCCAATTCCGAGATAGTCCCCGAATTGCCAGTAATTGAGATTATGCCGGCAGCGGCGTCCAGATTGCGCGAAGGCGGAAATTTCGTAGCGTTGGTAGCCGTGCTGAGCGAGCAGGGCGAAGCCGGCCTGTTCGGTGTCGGCCATGGCGTCGCTGTCTGGCTGGACCGGCGGCGCGCGGTAGAAAACGGTATTAGGCTCGATGGTCAGCTCGTACCAGCTCAGGTGCGTGGGTTGCAGGGCAATGGCCTGCTGCAGATCGTCCAGGGCCTGGGCGTGGCTCTGCCCGGGTAGCGCATGCATGATATCCAGATTGAAATTGTCGAAGCCGGCGGCCCGCGCCTGGTGGGCGGCGTCGATGGCGGCGCTGGCATCGTGGATGCGCCCCAGCGCTTGCAGATGCGCGTTATTGAAACTCTGGACTCCGATAGACAGGCGGTTGATGCCCGCGTCGCGAAAGCCTTCGAAGCGGCCGGTTTCCAGGGTGCCGGGGTTGGCTTCCAGGGTGATCTCGGCGTCTGCCTGCAGGGTCAGCCGCTGGCGAATGCCCTGAAAGAGTTGCCGGTAAAAGTCGGCGGACATCAGGCTGGGGGTGCCGCCGCCGATAAACACCGTTTCCACCGGACGGTCACCGATCAGCGGTAAATCCTGTTCCAGATCGGTAAGCAGGGCCTGCAGGTAGGCGGCTTCCGGAATCTCGCCCCGCTCATGGGAGTTGAAATCGCAATAGGGGCATTTACGCACGCACCAGGGGGTGTGGATGTACAGCGAGAGCGGCGGGTTGGTCAGGGGCATGGAAGGGCAATGAATAATGAATAGTGAATAATTAATAGCGACAGATAAAAAACAGTGCCGGGTTGGAGTATGGTAACAGAGTCGGGTGACTAGGGGTTTTTCTTTAGTTGTTCACTATTAATTGCTCATTATTAACTGCCATTTATGCATATCTGGGTTGATGCGGATGCGTGCCCGCGTCCGGTGAAAGAAGTGTTATTCCGTGCTGCACAGCGGGCGCAGGTTCCCTGCACGCTGGTGGCGAATCAGCATATCGCCGTACCACGTACGCCGTTGATCCGTTCCATTCAGGTGGGGCAGGGCTTTGACGTGGCGGATAATGAAATCGTGCAGCGCTGTGAGGCCGGCGATCTGGTGGTGACCCAAGACATACCGTTGGCCGCTGAAGTGGTGGAAAAGGGCGCCGAGGCGGTGACGCCTCGTGGTCACTGGCTGGACAAGGATACCGTGCGCGAACGCCTGAATATGCGTGATTTCATGGAAGAAATGCGTTCGGCGGGGATGCAGACCGGCGGCCCGGCCAGCTTCTCCAGTCAGGACAAGGGGCGGTTTGCCAATGCGCTGGACCGGTGGCTGGCGCGGGCTCAGAAGTAACCCATCACCCCGACCTGTCCCCAGCTGAGGTCACCACCGCCGTCGCGGCGCACATCTTCTCCTGCCCAGCTGTGCTGCCAGCCGGCCCACAGGTTGACCGACCGGTGGCAGTGCCAGGTCAGCATCACACCCACTTCGCGGTGATTGGGGCCGTCATAGTCCTCGCTGGCGTAACCCTGATCATAGGCTTGCGTCAGCCGCAGTTGCGCGATGCCGGTTGCCCAGAGCTGCTGTTCCCCTACCAGTGATAGCGCATAGAAAGCGCCGTCGGCCTGCTTGCTCCAGGTGCCGTCTGCGCGCAGGGCCAGCCAGGGCTGCAGATGGGTGGCGATACCGAAGCCGGCTTCCACGTCATCAGGGGTGTCCAGTGCCGGGTCGTCCGCGTGGAATTGCAGGTAGGTCACGTTGAGGTACGGTTCCCAGCGGCCGATGCCCGGCGCGTATTCCGCGAACAGGTTGTTCTCCCGGTAGTCGCTGCTGCCAGCGCCCCAGGCTTGCCAGACTCCCAGGGCCCCGTGGTCTTTTGTCAGGTCGCCGCCCAGGCTATGCAGGCTGTGGCCATCGAGATTGTCGCGGCCTTCGCTCACATAGCGGCTGTGCCATTGCGTCTGCAGGCTGCCGTGTAGCGGGTTGGCCTCACTCAGGGCGGCAGGCAGTAGCAGGGCAAGGCAGAGGTAATGTTGCGGGGTAGGGCGGCGTGGGGTTGGCACCGAGCTAGCTCCTTGCTGACGGTAAACCCTGATTTTATCAGAGGGGAGCGAAGGCGCGGTGAAGGCGCTCACTCCCTGCGCGGTCGTCAGGCTTTCAATGCTTCGATCAGGAGAGCCATGGCCTTGCCCCGGTGGCTGATGGCATTTTTTTCCTCTGCGGGCAGCTGCGCGGCGGTGCAGCCTTTTTCTTCCACAAAGAAATGGGGGTCGTAGCCAAAACCTTGCTCGCCCTGGGGTTCCAGTACGATGCGTCCGTTCCAGCTGCCCTGGCAGATTAGTGGGGTGGCGTCGTCTTCGTGGTGCATCAATACAATCAATGCTACGTAGCGGGCCTGGCGAGCCTCTTCCGGAATCTCGGTGAGCATCTCTACCAGCAGGGCGTTGTTTTTGGCGTCGGTGGCACCGACCCCGGAAAAGCGGGCGGAGAAGATGCCGGGGCTGCCGTTCAGCGCGGCGACCTCTAGCCCGGAATCGTCGGCGATGGCGGGCAGGCCGGTGTGCTTGCAGGCATTGCGGGCCTTGATGATGGCGTTTTCCACAAAGGTGCTGCCGGTTTCTTCGGCTTCCGGCACATCGAACTCACTCTGGGCGACCACTTCAATGTTGAGCGGGGCCAGCAGGTGCTGCATTTCGGCGAGTTTCTTGGCGTTGCCGGAGGCGAGAACGAGTTTTTCCATGGGGAACTCCAGATGTGGTTAGCTGCGAGTATCTAGCCGCGAGCCACGAGAAAAAGATAAAAGAGTGGGAACCTGGACTACGAGTTCTGCACTGCCTAACTTCGTAGCTCGTAGCTCGTAGCTCGTAGCTGCTTAGCTTTTCACCCGATAAATAGCGATTTCCCCGAACAGATTTGGCCACCATTTGCTGAGCACGCTGGTGCGGTGATTACGGTTAATCACCTGGCGTTCGAGGATACGAATGCCGTGCTTTCGGCAGTGGGTTTCAAAATCCTGCACGGTGCACAGGTGAATGTTCGGGGTGTTGTACCACTCGTAGGGCAGCGCGGACGACACCGGCATGCGCCCTTTCAGGCCCAGGTAGGCGCGGACTTTCCAGTGGCCGAAGTTGGGGAAAGTGATAATCGCTTCGCGACCGACGCGGACCATTTCGTTGAGGATCTGGTCCGGGCGCAGCACCGCTTGCAGGGCCTGGGTCATCACCACGTAATCAAAGCGGTGATCCTGGAAATTGCCCAGCCCGCCGTCCAGATCCTGCTCCAGCACATTCACGCCCTTTTCAAAACAGGCGGCCAGGTTGTCCTGGTTGATTTCCAGGCCATAGCCGGCGGTTTGCTTGTGCGTTTTCAGGTGGGCCAGCAGGGTGCCGTCGCCGCAACCCAGATCCAGCAGGGTTGCGTTGTGGGGAATCCAGTCGCTGATTAGCTGCAGGTCATCACGCATCGGTGCTGGCCTCCACGTTTGTTGCCCTGTTTTCAGTCTCGTTGGCGCTGTTTTCCACCTCGTTGGCGACCCTGTGCATGTAGGCGCCGAACAGCTTGGTGTACTCGGGAATGTCCAGCAGGAAGGCGTCGTGGCCCTTGGGCGTGTCGATTTCCGCGTAACTCACATTGCGGCCGGCGTGGACCAGGCCGTTGACGATTTCCCGGCTGCGTTCCGGCGCGAAGCGCCAGTCCGAGGTGAACGACATGACCAGGAAGTTGCAGCTGGGTTTGGCCAGGGCCTGCTCCAGTGAATGGTCAAACTCCCGGGCCGGGTCGAAATAGTCCAGCGCCTTGGTCATCAGCAGGTAGGTGTTGGCGTCGAAGTTGCGCGAAAACACCTCGCCCTGATGGCGCAGGTAGGATTCCACCTGAAACTCCACATCGAAGCCGAAATGGAAACGCCCGGCGCGCAGGTCGCGGCCGAACTTCATGCGCATGGCGTCGTCGCTCAGGTAGGTGATGTGGCCGACCATGCGCGCCAGAATTAGCCCCTGGCGTGGGTAGGTATCGTGCAGGTAATAACGCCCGCCGTGGAAGTTCGGGTCGGTCAGAATCGACTGTCGCGCCACTTCATTGAAGGCGATGTTCTGGGCAGACAATTTCGGTGCGGCGGCGATGACCACTGCATGGCTGAGGCGTTCCGGGTAATCGATGGACCACTGCAGGGCCTGCATGCCCCCCATGCTGCCGCCGATGACCGTCGCCCAGTGCGGAATGCCGAGCACATCGGCCAGCCGTGCCTGGCTGTTCACCCAGTCCTTCACCGTCATCATGGGAAAATCCGGGCCCCAGGGTTGGCCGGTCTCCGGATTGATGGATGCCGGGCCTGTGGAGCCGTGGCAGCCGCCCAGGTTGTTCAGGCTCACTACGAAGAAACGGTCCGTGTCGATGACCTTGCCGGGGCCGATACAGGTATCCCACCAGCCCGGGCGTTTGTCGTCCGGCCGGTGATAGCCAGCGGCGTGATGGTGGCCGGACAGGGCATGGCAGATCAGCACCGCGTTGGACGCGTCGCTGTTCAGGGTGCCGTAGGTTTCATAAACCAGATCATAGGTCGGCAGCGTGCGGCCACATTCCAGCTCCAACGGGGTGTCGAAGTGGTGAACCTGTGGCTCGATCAGCCCTACGGAGCCGGCGGCGGCATGGGGCAAGACGTCGGGATTCTGTTGCGACATGATGACTCGCTAGCAAGAGATGTCGCAAAGTCTAAAGCCCGCCCGGTGGGGGCGCAATCAAAGCCCGGCCGTTGCCATGGTATCCTGCCGAATCGGGCACGGTATTTTCGCGGTTCTGTGCATCCAGTATGCCGGATGCTTTCACACAAAACCCCTGCGCGCCGCAAAACGGGGAAAGCGTCTCGGAATAGCGGCAGCATTTCAGGCCGCGTGTTTTTCGTCAGGCATCCGGCATTCGGCGTCTAGCGATTATCAGGAAGGGTATGAAGAAAGAATCGGTAGTGGACGCGTTGTATGAAAAAGTGGCCAACGATGAAGATGCGCGCACCTGTACGGACATTAGTGAGGACGCTTGCCGGGAGGTGCCGGGCAACTTCTTTCGCATTATCGCCGCCAATACCCTGACCAAGGTTGGCGACCTGTTGATCAACCCGAAAACCGTGCTGGCCTGGCTGATCAGTGCGGTGGGCGCGCCGGGCTCTCTGGCCGGCTTGCTGGTGCCGATTCGCGAGTCCGGCTCGCTGATCCCTCAATTGATGATCGGGGCGCTGGTGCGGCGCTATCCCGTACGCAAGGGTTTCTGGGTGCTGGGAGCGGCGCTGCAGGGATTGTCCGTGCTGGGCATGGCGCTGGTGGTCTGGTTGCTGGATGGCCTGGCCGCGGGGTGGGGGATTGTCGGCCTGCTGGTGCTCTTTAGCATCAGCCGGGGCTTCTGTTCCGTGTCCATGAAGGATGTGCAGGGCAAGTGCATTCCCAAATCCCGCCGTGGCCGGCTCACCGGACTGTCGGCCACGCTGTCCGGAGCGCTGACCTTCGGGCTGACGCTGCTGATCTTCCGTGGCGACAGCGACCCTTCCGTCCTGTTCTACAGTGCACTGCTGGCCGGTGCCGGTGCGGCCTGGTTGGTGGCCGCGCTGGTGTTTCTGTCCGTGGATGAATATCCCGGTGCCAGCGAGGGCGGTAGCAACGCCCTTCGCGAGGCCTGGAATAGCTTGTCCCTGTTGAAGGACGATGCGCCTTTTCGGCGTTTCGTAATCACCCGTGCCTTGCTGATGGCGTCGTCATTGGCGTCGCCGTTTCTAGTGTTGCTGGCGAAAGAGCAGTCCAGCCTGGCGTTGCTGCTGGGGAGTTTCGTGTTGGCGTCGAGCCTGGCCAGTGCGGTGAGTGCCACGGTGTGGGGCTATATGGCGGACAGCTCCAGCCGCACCGTGATGGTTCGCGGTGGCGCGCTGGCGGCGTTGGTGTGTGTGGTGGCGGGCGCGGTGTCGGTGTCCGGTGTGCAGGCAGAGGGGATGCACTGGTTGTACCCGGTGGCTTTTTTCATCCTGGCTATTGCCCATGCCGGCGTGCGTATCGGCCGCAAGACCTACATGGTGGACATGGCGGGCGGCACCAAGCGCACCGATTACACTGCGGTGAGCAATACCGTGATTGGCGTTCTGTTGCTGGCGGTTGGCGGTATCAGTGCGGCGGTGGCCATGCTGGGGAACGACTGGGCGTTGCTGGTGCTGGGCACGATGGGGGCGATGGGGGTTGCCAGTGCGACATCTCTCAAAAGCGTGTAAGCAATATCGCAACGATAAGAAAAAGATTTTCCATCTGCCGTTTAGCTATTAGTCTTGCCGCCTTTGCCAAAATAAGGGGGGAATCATGAAAAAAACGCTAGTGATGTTGCTGGTAACCTTGGCCACCGGAAATTCCTGGGCTGCCGAAGATAGCCTGAAAGGAGGCTTTCTTGTGGGTGGAGGCTTTGCGCGGGATACCGGCAATTTTGCTGATGAGCTGGAAGATGTACTGGGTAGCGGCTTCAACGTAGAAGATGATGGTGCCAGTACCGGCCCAGACCTGTACCTGGGGTATGCTTTTAGTGGCGCGTCTTCTATTCGGGTTGGGTATCGCCAATTCGGGGAGCAATCCGGAGAGGTGTTCACTGGTGGAATGAAGATAGGCGAATATGAGGTGGATGCCGATGGTCTGTACCTGGCTGCTGATATCATGTTCCCACTTGCGGACACCGTTTATTTGGGGGGGACATTGGGTTTGCAGAACTGGGATGGCGAATCCACTACTACCACTGCCCTCGGAACGTCTAAAGGCAGCAGCGATGGTCGGGATTTTTTCTATGGCCTGCGTGGTAAATTTCTCTTCAATCAGGGCAAAGGCGGTATTTTCGCCGGTTACACCTTCTACAGTTTTGAAGATGAAATGGGTGAAGAGCTGGAATACAACAGCTTAAGCTTGGGGGTGGAAGGCTACTTCCGCTGAGATCGAGCAAAGAAAAACCGCAGCCCACGCTGCGGTTTTTTTTGCCCGTTTGTAGAACGAATTCTTTCCTGTTAAGCGCTTTTCTCGAACAACAAGTCCCAGACCCCGTGGCCAAGTTTTTCCCCGCGGCGCTCAAACTTGGTTTCCGGGCGCCAGCTCGGGCGCGGCGAGAACCCGCCAGGCCCCGCCATATTGTTGAAGCCCTCGGCCGTGTTCATCACTTCCATCATGTGTTCGGAATAATTTTCCCAGTCCGTGGCCATATGCAGGATGCCGCCTGGCTGTAATTTGCGCTGCACCAGTGCCACCCAGGCGGGCTGGACGATACGGCGCTTGTGGTGCTTCTTCTTGTGCCAGGGGTCGGGGAAGTAGAGTTGCACCCGTGCCAGGCTGTTGTCGGGAATACACAGTTCAAGAATCTCTACCGCATCGTCACAGTAGCTGCGCAGGTTATTCAGGCCCTGCTGCTCGATTTCCATGAGCAGGGCACCTACGCCGGGACGGTGCACTTCGATACCGATAAAGTCCTTGTCCGGGTCGGCGGCGGCCATTTGTGCCAGCGACTGGCCCATGCCGTAACCGATCTCGAGCACCCGGGGAGCATCACGGCCGAAAACATGTTCGGGATCCAGCGTGCCCTGATCCCGCTCCAGCCCGAAGCGGGGCCACAGGGTGTCCAGAGCATTGCGCTGCCCGGCGGTCAGGCGGCCCTCGCGCAGGACAAAGCTGCGCACCTTGCGCATGACCTTGCCGGTTTCCGGATCTTTATCGTGGTTGATGAAATCGAGCATGGGGCCGGACTACCGTAGTGAAAGAGGCGGATGAAAGGGTGACGCTGTAGCAGTGGATTATAACAAAAAGGACCGGGTGGCGGTGAATGTGCCCTCTTCACGCCACCTTGATCAGGGATGGGTAAAGTGAACACAGAGATTCAATACAACTCTGCCTGAAGTGCACGAGCATCAACGGTTCAACACTTCCCCTTGGCGCCAACTCCCCCCAGAGTGGCGCCGTTTTTTTGCCTGCCGTGCAGGCGCGTTTAACATCGATCGTCTGGCATCCGGCGTTTGGCCTTTTATTAGCGGCTCAGGCCATCCAGCGGCGAAGAAGCCGAGGCGTAGGCCTTGCGCGGCATGCGCCCGGCCAGGAAGGCTTCGCGGCCGGCTTCGATGGCTTTCTTCATGGCGGAGGCCATCAATACCGGCTTTTGGGCATGGGCCACGGCTGAATTGAGAAGCACGCCGTCACAGCCCATTTCCATGGCCAGCGCCGCATCGGAGGCGGTGCCCACGCCGGCGTCCACGATGATGGGGACCTTTGCTTCTTCCATGATCAGCTTGATGTTGTGCGGGTTGAGAATACCCAGCCCGGAACCGATCAGGGAACCCAATGGCATCACCGCTACGCAGCCCATGTCTTCCAGTTCTTTTGCCACGATGGGGTCGTCGTTGGTGTAAACCATTACCTTGAAGCCGTCGTCGATCAATTCGCGGGCGGCGTGCAGGGTGTGGGTAATGTTCGGGTACAGGGTTTTCTGGTCGCCGAGCACTTCCAGTTTCACCAGGTCGTGGCCATCCAGCAGTTCCCGCGCCAGCTTGCAGCACCGCACCGCATCTTCGGCGGTAAAACAGCCGGCGGTGTTGGGAAGGATGGTGTATTTGTCCGGGCTGACGAAATGCAGCAGGTTGGGCTCGTCCGCGTTCTGGCCAATGTTGGTACGGCGAATGGCGACGGTGACGATTTCTGCGCCGCTGGTTTCGATGGCGTCGCGGGTCTCGTCAAAATCCTTGTATTTGCCGGTACCGATCAGCAGGCGGGAGGAGTAGGTGTTTCCGGCAATGGTAAGCAGATCGGACATTCTGGCCTCGATAATTCGGTGAGTAGTTTGCTGTCAGGGCAATTCGGGTGGTGCGGGTCAGCCGCCGCCGATGGCATGCACGATTTCCAGCACGTCACCTTCGTTCAGGGTGAAGTCGGCATGTTGGCTTTTCGGGATGATGTCCCGGTTCACTTCCACCGCCAGTCGACGGCCAGTCAGTTCCAGCTGGGCCACCAGGTCGGCAATGGTGTTGCCATCCAGGGAGAGCGTATCGCCATTCACAATGAGCTTCATGATCTTTATCAAGCGTGTTTGAAAAGGGACCAGGCCAGCATCAGCCAGCCGATGATCAGGGCGGTGCCGCCTAGCGGGGTAATGGCGCCAAGCCATTTCTGCCCGCTTAACACCAGTACGTACAGGCTACCACTGAATACCAGCATACCGGCAAACAATACCCACCCGGCAGTGACCATGCTGGAGGCGCCGAACGTTTTCGCCAGTAAACCCACCAGCAGCAGCGCCAGCGCATGAAAGAAATGGTATTCGCTGGCGGTGGCCCAGGTGGCGAGCAGGGATTCGTCCACGCGGGCTTTCAGTCCATGGGCACCGAAAGCGCCGAGCATGACGGCAAGGGCGCTGTTGAGGGCGCCGAGTACAAGCAGGGTTTTCATTCATTGCTCCGCAGTGGCGGTCGTAGAAGGGTGCCGCCTCGGGTTGCGTAGTGTACCGGAATTCCGTCGCCGTCGGGATATTCAAGGCCGCTGTAGGAGTACCTCTTGAGGTGCGAACCGCGCGTCAGCGTGGGAATCGACCGCAGGGCGATCAGGAATAACAGGGCTCGACAGATTTATACAAGAACGATTGCGATAAGCTTGGACTGTTGTCGCCTCGTTGCACTCGGTTCGCACCTCAAGAGGTGTTATTCGCTTCACTCCCCCCTTCGGGCCGCACTGCAATACGTGCGTTACTTCGCTACGCTCGTTCCTACAGGGAGCTACAGGAAAGCGCTGGGGCCTGAAAAAAGCCCCTCGAAAGGGGCTTTTAGCGTGTTGCTTGTTGCGTGAAGCATGCAGCGTCTCTTTTACGCTGCGATGGCGTTACGCAGCTTCTTGATGGCGTTGTTTTCCAGCTGGCGAATCCGTTCGGCAGACACGCCGTACTCGTCGGCCAGTTCCTGCAGGGTGGATTTCTGGTCCGCCAGCCAGCGGCGTTCCAGAATGTCGCGGCTGCGTTCGTCCAGTGCCATCAGGGCTGAGCTCAGCTGGCGACTTTCGCGCTGCTGCTTGTCCTGTTCCGCAAGCAGATCGGCCGGGTCACTATTGTCGCTGTGTAGATAGGCGGCGGGTGACACCACGGTGCTGTCGTCGTCATCGTTGGTGGGGCCATCGAAGCTGGCGTCGTAGGCGCCCAGACGGCCTTCCATTTCCTTGACCTGCGTGGCGGTAACGCCCAAATCGTCGGCGACCCGCTGGGCCTCTTCCATGGTCAGGCGGCCCAGCCGTTTTTTCTGGCCACGCAGGTTGAAGAACAGCTTGCGCTGGGCCTTGGTGGTGGCCACTTTCACGATGCGCCAGTTCTTGATCACGTATTCGTGGATTTCGGCCTTGATCCAGTGCACCGCAAAGCTCACCAGACGGACCCCTTTAGTGGGGTCAAAGCGCTTTACGGCCTTCATCAGGCCCACGTTGCCTTCCTGCACCAGGTCGCCCAGTGGCAGGCCGTAACCGGTGTAGCTGCGGGCGATGTGGGCGACAAAGCGCAAGTGAGACAGGACCAGGCTGCGTGCCGCATCCAGGTCCTGATCGTAATACAGTCGTTCGCCAAGGCGTTGTTCTTCCTCTGCGCTGAGTACCGGCACGGCGTTAACGGCTCGCATGTAGGCGTCCAGGTCGTTACCCGGTACGGCTAATGTGAGCGCCTGTGCGCGTTCTGAAAGGTGTGTCATGCGCGTGTTCTCCTCGTTGGCGTCGCTCGTTGACGAGCATCCCAATCCGTTTGAGTCCTGATATTAGCACTCGCATTCATAGAGTGCTAATAGGCGAAAAAGTTCCGTTTGATCGACTCAGTTGATCGCTGCTTAAGAGCATGCATCGCCCGTGTTAAGCACGGATGAACAGAGTATTAGAGGGGTTTGGGGCGATCAGGTTCCCTGGGCGTCAATTTGTCAGGCTACCCGCTTCCAGGCTTGAAGCCGGGCTGCGGGGCCTTTGCCTCAGAAATTCGGCTCGATATCGCCCAGGTGGCGGCCCACGGCCAGCCAGGCGCCCAGCAGGCCCAGTACACCGCTGAACAGGGGCAGGATGATCAGGCTGGATGCAGCCATGGAGGTCAGTGATTGCTCGCTGCTATAAAGCATCAGCAATTCATCAATGGGCCCGCCCAGCCACCACAGCGCAACCTGCACCAGAATGACTGCGGTGAGGCCGCCCGCGAAGCCGAAGCAAAAGCCGGTATAGAGGAAAGGACGACGGACGAAGCCGTCGGTGCCGCCGACAATCTTGACCACCACAATTTCTTCCCGCCGGCTTTCGATGGCCAGGCGGATGGTGTTCACCATGACCAGCACCACGGCGGCGGCCAGCGCCAGGGTGAGGGCGGAAATGAGTCGCTCTCCCAGCTCGATGAGGGCGTGCAGGCGGCGTACCCATTCCACGTCCAGCTGCACCAGATCCACACCATCAGCGTCGCCCAGGCGGTTCTCCAGGGCGCGCAGGGTCACCGGGTCGGTGCTGTCCGGGAAGACCACAATCAGCGGGGGAAGCGGGTTGTCCGGCAGGGCTTCGAGTACATCACCGAAACCGGACAGGGCCTTGAACTCCGCCAGCGCCTGGGCGCGGGTAATCACCTCGGTGCGGGTGATATTTTCGGTGCCTTTCCATTCCTCGGCCAGCGCCCGCTGGCGGGCCTCGCTAATATCCATGTCCAGGAACACGGACAGATGGGCATTGCCGTCCCAGCCCCGGGTGATGGCGCGGGCATTGTCCAGCAGCACGGCCAACCCGGCGGGCAGGGCCAGGGCGATGGCGATGACCAGAATGGTCATGGCGCTGCTGGCGCGGGCGGCATTGAGGCGTTGCAGGGCGTCGCGCAGGGAGTCGCGATGGTGCTGGCGCCAGCTGATAAAACGGTCTCTCAGGGAGGTCTGGGCGCTGTGAGCGCCGGCCACCCGACGTGGCCGTTCCGTTTTCTGGCGGCCGGGTTTGACCGGAGTGGCGCTGCGGGCGCCCCGGTTGCTTTTGCCCTTGTTGGTGTTGTTAGGCGCCATGGGCCTCTCCTGATTCGTCGCCGTCATGGATCAGGCGGCCTTCGCGCAAGGTCAGCAGGCGGTGGTTGTAGCGGGCGATCAGGCTCAGGTCGTGGGTGGCGATCAAGACCGCCACGCCGACCCGGGCGAAATCCTTGAACAGGTCCATGATCTCTTCGGACAGGGCCGGGTCCAGGTTGCCGGTGGGCTCATCGGCCAGCAGCAGCGGGGGTTTGTTGACCACTGCCCGGGCGATGCCCACGCGTTGCTGTTCGCCGCCGGAGAGCATGATCGGGTTGAGCTTTTCCTTGTCCAGCAGGCCCACCTTGTCCAGGGCGGCGCGTACCCGTTTGCCGATGTCGGCACGGGCATAGCCGGCGATGATCAACGGCAGGGCCACGTTATCAAAGACACTGCGGTCGAACAGCAGTTGGTGGTTCTGGTGAACCATGCCGATCTTGCGACGCAGCAGGGGGATGTGGCGATTACTGAAACCGTTCAGGTTCTGGTTATCAATCAGTACCTGCCCCTGTGTAGGGCGCTCAATCATCATGATCAGTTTCAGCAGGGTGGACTTGCCCGCCCCGGAGTGACCGGTGAGAAACGTCAACTGCCCGGCGGGGAGTGTGAACCCCACTTTGCTGAGCGCGTCTTTCCCGTTCGGGTAGCGTTTGCTGACCCGGTCAAACTGAATCATGGTGTCTCGCTTAGGCTCGACCGCTTCACGTAACACGCAGCAGGCTTGCACGCGGCGTGTTGCGTGAAGCCTGGGGCGTGCGGCGTTTAACCGGTCACATCTTCAAACAGTGCCTGCACAAACTCTTCCGCATGGAAGGGGCGCAGGTCTTCCAGTCGTTCCCCGACGCCGATAAAACGAATCGGCAGGCCAGTGCGTTTGGCCAAGGCAAACAGGATACCGCCTTTGGCGGTGCCGTCGAGCTTGGTGAGAGCCAACCCGGTCACGCCGGCGGCATCACGGAACTGTTCTGCCTGGTTGATGGCATTCTGGCCGGTGCCTGCATCGAGTACCAGCAATACCTCGTGGGGGGCATCCGGGATCAGTTTTTTCATCACCCGGGTCACCTTGGTGAGCTCTTCCATCAGGTTGCCACGGGTATGCAGGCGCCCGGCGGTGTCGGCGATCAGAATATCGGCACCGCGTGATTGGGCGGCCTGCACTGCGTCATAGACCACCGAGGCAGAATCGGCGCCGGTGTGCTGGGCCACCACGGGAATGTCGTTACGCTCGCCCCATACCTGCAGCTGCTCCACGGCGGCCGCCCGGAAGGTGTCACCGGCGGCCAGCATCACGCTCTTGCCTTCGGCCTTGAAGCGGCAGGCCAGCTTGCCGATGGTGGTGGTCTTGCCGACCCCGTTCACACCCACCATCAGGATCACGTAGGGCTTTTTGCTGCCGTCGATCTGCATGGGCTGGTCCACCGGAACCAGCAACTTGCGCAGTTCGTTCTGCAGGGATTCGTAGAGGGCGTCGGCGTCTACCAGCTCTTCGCGGGTTACCTGGTCGGTGAGGGCCTGAACGATCACGTCGGTGGCTTCCACGCCCACATCCGCCACCAGCAGCTGGGTTTCGATTTCCTCGAAGATCTCGTCGTCGATTTCCTTGGCGCCCACCAGCAGGTCGGCCAGGCCCTTGCCCAGTCCCTTGCGGGTCTTGCTCATGCCCTGCTTCATGCGGGTCCAGAAACCGCCGTCGCCGTCCTCATCCTGAGGGCTTTCCTCGGGGGCGGCTGGCGCAGAAGGTATGGGCTCCGGCGCTGCTGCTGGTGGCGGTGTGGCAGGCTCCGCGGGTGCCGGGGCGCTTTCTGCCGCGGGCTCGGGCGCTGCGGTGGGTGCCTCGTCGGCATCCACACCGGTAAACATGCGCTTCCAGAAACCGGTCTTCTTTTCTTCCGGTTTTTCGTCCGGTTGCGGGCGGTTGTCGTCGTCGCGGGAAACTTCGTCGCTCATGATCAGTCGTATCCAATCAAGAAGGGTGACCCTTCTTTTGCAATGAGGCTGCAAGAGCAGGGCGATAACCCGGTATGCTATGCCGGAGAAAAAAAGGACCTGCTTGCAGAGTTGCCGTTCGCGGGGGCGAACGCGCCGCTATCCTACCATTATGGGGAGAGGGGAGCAGCTTCGGGTTTGTGGTTCTCAACACAGGTGTGCCCCCAATAGAGGTATTTCATGAAAAGACTGATAACGGTACTGGCGCTGGGTCTGTGGTCGCTGACTGCCCAGGCGGCGCTGCCGACCCATGCCTTTACGCTGGATAACGGCCTGAAAGTGCTGGTGCGCGAAGATCACCGCGCGCCGGTGGTCACCGTGATGGTGTGGTTCAAGGCGGGCAGCATTGATGAAGCCCCTTTTGAGACTGGGCTGGCCCACGTGCTGGAACACATGATGTTCAAGGGCACCGAGAAGCTGGGCCCCGGCGATTTTTCCAGGCTGGTGTCCCGCTACGGGGGCAGCGATAACGCCTTTACCAGTTATGACTACACCGCTTACTTCCAGCAATACGAAGTGTCGCGCCTGCCGTTGGCGCTGGAGCTGGAGGCGGAACGCTTGGGGCACCTGGAAATTGACGACGCGGAATTTGCCCGCGAGCTGGATGTGGTGATGGAAGAGCGGCGCATGCGCACGGACGATAACCCCAATGCGCTGGCCTGGGAAAAATTCCAGGCGGTGGCCCGTCCGGGGACTGGCTATGCCCACCCGATTATTGGCTGGCGTTCGCTGCTGGCCCAGCTGCAGCCGGAGCAGGCGCGTAGCTGGTACCAGCGGTTCTATGTGCCGGGCAACGCCACCCTGGTGATTGCCGGGGATGTCACCCGCGAGCAGGTGGAGCCTCTGGTGGAGAAATTCTTTGCCGATCTGCCGGCCGGGCAGACCCCGCCACGGCCAAAACAGACGGTGAATCCGCCGGCCGGTGAGCGCCGTCTGGCGTTGAGTCTGCCGGTTAAAGTGCCCTCCCTGTACATGATGTACAACGTTCCGTCGCTGGTCACGCTGGAAGACAAGAGTGATTTCTACGCCTTGACCATGCTGGCTGGCGTGCTCGATGGCGGCATGAGCGCGCGTATCGAAACGGATCTGGTGCGTGGCGAACGGTTGGTGGCCGGCGCCGGTGCCAGCTACAGCGGGATTCAGCGGGGCGATGGTACCTTCACGTTGACCGCCGCTCCCAGCCCGGACGTGACTCTGGAGCAAGTGGAAAAAGCGCTGCTGGCGCAGATCGAACGGCTGCAAACCACGCTGCCCACCGACGCGGAAATGGCGCGGGTGCGGGCCGGGGTGCTGGCGGGCCAGGTGTACGAAAAAGACTCGGTGATGGGTCAGGCCATGGAGCTGGGGATGCTCAGCACCCTGGGGCTGGATATTGACCTGTCCGCCCGCTTTGCCGACAACCTGGAGGCAGTTACCGCCGAAGACGTGCAGCGCGTGGCACAGCAATGGCTGGTGCCAGAACGCCTGACCGTGGGCACGGTGAAACCGAAAGCGCCGACCTCTGATCAACCGCAAGCGGAGCCGCAACCATGAAGATGAATGCTTTCCGACTGGCCTGTTTGCTCGTTCTGGGCGCGCTGCTGAGTGCCTGTGCCGGGACCTTTTCGGGGGCTTTCCCCCGCACCGAAGCGCAGGTGGCAGCAACCGACCCGCAAGCGCCAGCGCTGGATATCCAGTCCTGGCAAACCGGGGACGGGGCGAAAGTCCTGTTTGTGGCCAGCGATGCGCTGCCCATGCTGGATATTCGTCTGGTCAGTGATGCCGGCTCCGCCCGCGATGGTGCGCACCCGGGCCTGGCGTCACTCACCAGCGCCTTGCTGGGCGAAGGCGCCGATGGCATGAGCGTGGACGATATCGCCCGCGGATTTGAAGATCAGGGCGCCAGCTTTTCCTCGTCCAGCTACCGGGATATGGGGGTGATCAGCCTGCGTACCCTGTCCGAGGCGCAGTACCGTGAACCGGTATTGGCGCTGTTCAATCAGGTGATCGGTAGCCCGACGTTTGAGCAGGACACCCTGGCGCGAATTCGTACCCAGATGATGCAGGGGCTGCGTATGGAAACCCAGGTGCCCGGCCCGCAGGTGAGCAAGGCGTTTCAGGCCACGGTGTTTGCCGGTCACCCCTACGGCCAGCCCAGTGATGGCACCCTGGAGAGTCTGCCGGCCATTGCCCGTGATCAACTGCAGAATTTCTACCGCACCTACTACGCGGCGGGTAACACCGTGATTGCCATGGTGGGTGATCTGGACCGCGCCCAGGCGGAGAAAATTGCCGCGGACATCAGCGCTGCGTTGCCGGAAGGTCAGGCGGCGCCGCCGCTGGAGCGGGCTGCGCCGCTCGCCGAGCGCCAACGCCAGCACATTACCTTTCCCTCCGCCCAGACCCATATCCTGCTCGGCAATCAGGCCACCTGGCGGGGCAACCCGGACCATGTGGCCCTGTATGTGGGCAATCAGGTGCTCGGCGGTGGTGGTTTTGCCTCCATTCTCACCGACGAAGTGCGGCAGAAGCGTGGCTACGTGTACGGTATCAGCAGCCATTTCGGCCCCATGGCCGCCGGTGGCCCGTTTCAGGTGCGCCTGCAGACGGGTAACGACAATGCCGACGACGCGCTGACCCTGACCCTGGATCTGATCGACCAGTTTGTGCAGGACGGCCCCACCGCGGAACAGCTGGAAGAAACCCGCGCCAGCATTCTTGGCAGCTTTGCCCTGGGCACGGCGGATAACAGCGACATCATCGGCCAGCTTGGCGCCATCGGTTTCTACGACCTGCCGCTGGATTACCTGCAGTGGTTCAACCAGCAGGTGCGCACGGTGACGGCGGAGGAGATTCAGGCCGCGTTCCAGCGCAACCTGACCCCGGACAATCTGGCCATCGTCAGCATCGGTCCCAAGGCGCCACAGATTCGTCCGGCCGATAGCGACGCTGACGCGGCCGCCGCCGAGGAGCCCGCCGATCGTGCCCCGTAAGCGTTCAGGTAAACGCCCCGTCGCCAGCGCCGGGGCGGCGCAGAAAGGCCAGGTGCGGATTATCGGTGGTGAACGGCGTGGCCATCGGCTGCACTTTGTGGACCACGGTGGTGATTTGCGCCCGTCTTCGGATCGTATGCGCGAAACTCTGTTCAACTGGTTGCAATTCGAGTTGCCGGGGCTGCGGGTGCTGGATCTGTTCGCGGGTTCCGGTGCGTTGGGGGCGGAAGCCCTGAGCCGGGGTGCCCGGGAGGCGGTGTTGGTGGAGAAGCAGCGTGACCGGAGCGCGGACCTGAACCGTCAGTTAACGCCCCTGTTCGAGGGGCGCATTACGGTGCATTGCGCCGATGCCTTGAGTTGGCTGCCTGCGCAACGGGAAGCATTTGATTTGGTTTTTATCGACCCGCCTTACGATCTGGGCTTGGTGACGCCGGCCTGTGAGGCGCTGGAAGCCCACGGGCTGCTGGCAGACGGGGCGATTATCTATGTGGAAAGTCGCCGCCAGGGCGAGGTGCCGGCGGTGCCTGCACACTGGGTGTTGTCGAAAGAAAAAAGCGGCGGCGATATTCATGCGCGGTTGTACCGGCGGGAAACCGGCGCGGTTTGACCCGTGCCGTGGCGGGATGGCGTGACGGCACAGTAAACCGGCGCCCGCGCACAGGCCTCATCTCATTGAGCCGGGCATGGGCAGGTTGCGCCAGCAAAATGGCACAACCTGCACTAGTGTGCCAGTTGTGACTGACAAATACTGTGTCCATGAGCAACGAGGACACCGCCATGAATGCCAATGCAGCCACTGCTATAACCACAGGGCAACGCGATCAAACGGCCAAGCGTCAGCCGCCGAAAAAAGTGAATAAAAGTGATATTCAGCCCCGCAAGATGGATTTTCAATTTGATCCGGCCATGCCCCGTTACTGGTTCGACAATGACCAGTTCAAGACCATGCTCTTGACGGCGTTGTCCTGCACTTTTCCTGAAGGTGAGCGCTTCTTCGTCCGTTCCGTGCGCCATTTCCAGAAGAACCTCACCGATCCCTTGCTGCGTGAGCAGGTGAAAGGGTTTATCGGCCAGGAAGCGCATCACGGCAATGAGCACGATGCCTTCAATGCGTTTATGGAATCCAAGGGCGTGCCCACCGGCAAGGTGGATGCCTATGTGAAGGATGGCCTGAAATTCATGGCCAAGTGGTTGTCGCCGGAGCGGCAGCTGGCCAAGACCTGCGCGCTGGAGCATTTCACCGCCATGCTGGCGGAAATGATTCTGGAACATCCGGAATTTATCGAAGGCATGGACGAGCGCATGGTGCCGCTGTGGTTGTGGCATGCGGTGGAAGAAAGCGAACACAAATCCGTGGCCTTTGATGTGTACCGCGATCAGGTGGACAGCTATTGGGTGCGGACGTCGGAAATGGCATTTACCACGGTGGAGTTTATTGGTTTTACCATTCTGCATTACAACCAGTTGCGCGCTGAAATGGATGATCCCACTGACTGGAAATCCGTGCGCCAGGGGCTCAACTGGCTGGTGGGCAAACCCGGCTGGCTGCGCAAGCTGGGCAAATCCTACCTGGCCTATTACAAACGCGATTTTCACCCTTCCAAGCGTGATAGTGCCCACCTGCGACAGCAGGGCCTGGAAAAACTGGCGCGGCTGATGAAGCGCCCGCAATTGCTGTCCTGATTCTCGCCTGACTGGCCGGGTCGTGATCCCGGTCAGTTTTACCGCGTTATTACCATCATGCTCGCCTGCAACCGGGTATATTCGAGGGTGTCTGTTCCGGCAGGGAGAGTCCGATGGCACCGTCAGATTCCACATCCGATACCCCCGACGCGCAAGCCCGGCAGTCCCCGCGTGGATTGCAGGCGCCGCTGTTTGCGTTTCCGTTTCGTCTGTTTTTTCTTTCCGCAGCCTTAATTGCAGCCGTGCTGGTGCCGTTGTGGGTGTTCCTGCTGACCCGGGGAGGCCTGGATAATCTGGTTTTGCCTCCCATGCTGTGGCACCAGCACGAAATGCTGGCGGGCTTTCTCAATGCGGCCATTGCCGGTTTTCTGCTAACGGCGGTGTGCAACTGGACCGGGGCGCGCCCGGTGGCAGGCGGGCGGTTACTGGCGGTGTGGTTGCTGTGGCTGGCCGGCCGGTTGGCAATGACGTTTGCTGGCACCTGGCCCATGGCGGCCAGTGTGATCGATCTGGCCTTTATGCCCGTGCTGGCCTAGTTGGCAGGTATCCGCATCTGGCATGCCCGCCAGTATCGGCAGCTGGTGCTGATGATGGTGCTGGCGTTCTGCTGGGTGCTGGATCTGTTGTTTCATTTGTCCGGGTCGCCGCATTATTTGCATGCCCTAGTGGTGCTGGCGGCGGTGCTGATCTTGATTATCGGTGGGCGCATTACTCCGGCGTTTACACGCAACTGGCTACAGGCTCGCGGCCGGGACAGTGCCCGGGTGCGCACTATCCCCTGGATGACGCCGGTGGGCTTGGGCCTGGCGCTGATGGTGGCCGTGCTGGTGGCGCTCGATATCAAGGGGACGCTGCTGGCAGTGCTGGCGCTGGCGGCTGCGCTCATGGCGTCGTTGCGGTTGGCGGGTTGGTCGTCCTGGCAGATCCGGGATGAGCCGTTGTTGTGGATTCTGCACCTGGGGCATGTGTGGGTGGTGCTGGGCTTTGTACTGCTGGCGCTGGCCCAGTGGCATTGGGTGGCCCCGACCAGTTGGTTGCATGCCTTGGGGGCGGGCGCCATGGGCACCACCATCATGGGCGTCATGACCCGTGTGGCGGTGGGGCATACCGGCCGTGCCGTGGCGCTGCCGCCCGGCGGAATCCTGCTGTATGCGCTGGTGCTGACGGCGGGTGGCTTACGGGTATTGACGGCGCTGGGCTGGTTGCCCTGGTTGTCCGGGGTGTGGCTGTCTGCGGGGCTATGGAGCCTGGCCTTTGCCGGCTTCCTGCTGCTTTATGGGCCGGTGCTGACGCGCCCGCGAGTGGATGGCAAGCCGGGATGATAGGGTAGGCAGAACAGTAACGGCCGGAGGAAAGAGTATGCACTGGCTGAAACGATGGCTTGCCGCCTGGCGCCAACGGCGTGGGGTGGCGCAGGAAACGGAGCGTCCGCAATCGGAGGGCGACAGCGCGCCCGGGCCGGCACTGGGTGAGCACCACGCAGCCCATGGCAGTGATGAAGACCCGGAGCCCTTGCACCGGGGGCGGCGGCGTTTGAAAGAAACCTACACCAGTCACTGGGACCTGGATTATATGCCCCGTGAGGAGCTGGAAGAGGTGCTGTCCGGCGAGGCCGACAAGCCCGCCAGTGATGATGGCAACAAGGATACTGAATAACGGCCCGGCAGATTATGCGGGCCGTGCCACCTGCATTTCAGTAAAGCGTTTGGAGACCCGCACTACGATATCGCTCTGAAATGCTTTCTCGTAATGCACATCCAGCACATAGGCCTTGGCGCGCAGCCGAATCGCCAGCCGGTAGCCCACTTCGATTTCTTCAATGGCAAAGGTGACCGGTTTTTTCAGGTAGGCGTAGCGGCTGGTGACGATGATTTCCTCCACGATGGCCTGGGCCTGTTCGATGTTGGCATCCAGGGCGACGTGGAAATCGGTGACGACCATCATGTCCAGCTCGCCGGCATTGCCGGAGGCGACCACGTCGGTGATAAAGCGTGAATTGGGGATGGTGACCAGGTTGTCGTCCAGGGTTTGCAGGCGCACGGTGCGCAGGCCGATGGAGACAATTTCGCCGTAGACATTATCGAAGCTGACCCGGTCGCCCACGCGGAAAGGACGATCGAACAGCAGGAGCAGGCCGGCCACCAGCGAGGCGGCAATGTCTTTCAGGGCAAAGCCCAGCGCCACGGCGATGGAACCCCCGGCGGCGAGCATGAATTCCTTGGGGGGTTGCAGCACCCCGATCACCAGCGCGATGGCGCCGACGGTGTAGAGCACAAAACCGATCAGGGTCGTGATCTGCAGAATCAGGAAGCGCCGGGTGGGCATTTTCTCGGTGATTTTCTGGCTTGCCTTGCTGATGCCCCAGTTCAGCGCCCACAGCACCAGGCCGCCGATAAACAGCAGCATCAATGCGTAGACATTGAACAGTTCCACCACGACGGTCAGGTCGTTGACGATATTTCCATCATTCATTGAGCAGGTTCTTCCGTGTCAGGTAACTGATCACCTGCTGGTACCACAGGGGCACCAGGCGGTAGCGGCTGTCTTCATCCTTGTGCAGAAAGCCGGCATCAAAGCCGCCTTTCAGGGCGTAGCGCACGATGTTCTCTGGCAAATGGGTGACCGCAGTGATTTCGTGGCTGGTCAGGTTTTCGTGGGTGGCAATGGCCGCGTACACAAACAGGGAGTTATCGCCCATGCCGTCGAGCAGGCTGGCAGAAGGTGGATTGGGCAGCCCCACGGTGACTTGTCGGCCCTTCACTTTGACTGAGGTCAGGAACAGCCGTAATGCCACCATGGGGTTACCGCGGCTGGCGTCCCACAGCAGGCTGAAATAGCGTTGTTCCGCGTTACGCAGATTGCCGGCCTCCGGCCCGCGCGAGGACAGCAACACTTCGTCGTAGCGTAGCTGGAAGTTGCTCAGGTGGTTGCGGCTAAGGATCAGTGAGCGAATGTCAGTCTGCCCCCAGTGTTTTACCCGGATCACATTGCGGAACTGGTATTCGCGGCCGAAGACGTTACACAGGTAGGCCCAGCTCTGGTTGTTGATCAGCAGTACCCAGAACACATTGTCCAGCCGCGCATTGACCAGATTCAGTACCGTGCGCCAGCCTTCCAGTCCGCCCAGCTGGGCCAGGAAAAAGTTCTGTGCTTCATCCAGAACCACCAGCGTGGGTTGGCGGTGTTCGTCTTCCTTGACCAGAGCGGCGGGGCCGTCGTTGACCAGATCCGAGCCCAGCGCATCGCCAATTAACCGGTGAATGGCTTCCGGTGTGCAGGTTTTCGCTGGCACTTTCAGGTGCAGGGTCTGCAGGGATTCACAGCTTTTCTCCAGCACCGCGTTGAGTTTGCCCAGCGAAACACTTTTGCCGCAGCCTTTCTCGCCGGCCACGACCAGTGCGTTCTCATCGGTCTTGTCTTCGTGCCAGCGCTGGATGCTTTTCTCCATGGCCGCCACCAGCCCGGTATCGATAAACGGGGTTTTGCTCGCATCGTCCGGCAGGGCGGAGGCAAACCAGCGCTCGTAGGACTGCGCCGCCGGTTGTTCAGCATCATCGGTCTCGTCTTCGTCGGTGGCCACCGTGGCACGGAATCGGAACCAGCGGGCCTTGAGGCGCATGTACCAGTCGAAGTCAGCCAGCACCCGGTCCACAAAGCCGACCAGAAAGCTGATCAGGGCGATGGGCAGCATCATCGGCGCAAACAGCCAGAAGAGCCGGGGGTGCAACAGGCGGGTAATCAGCGGGTCCAGCCGCGAGGGCATCAGGGTTTGCAGGCAGACCTGATAGTCCTGGTGACGCAATGCCAGTAACCGCCCCAGCCCCCAGTAAATGGCTACCAGCAGTACCCCGAAAAACAGGTAGTACATCAGCGATGGCCCCAGGCTTTCCCAGACCACAATGACCGGCACCCAGGGGACAATCATCCAGCGCGCCAGATTACGGGCGTGGCGTGTTACCTGTTGGGTCTGTCCACCGCCCAGGTAGGCATTGGCGCTTTGCGCAACGCGCATGACCAGCCATTCGCCGATCAGGCACAGCAGGCCGTAGATCACATATAGCTGCGCCAGAGGTAACAGCCATAACAGAATTTTGCTGGAGGGGGTGTCCAGCAACGGGTCCAGGCGCCCCAATACCAGCCAGATCAGGATCCACGGCAGAATCGGCGCCAGCCCGCTGATCAGGCGGCTGGCATTGAGCAGCCAGCGGCGCTCGCCACTGAGTTGCACCACCCGGTCATGTAGTGACAGGGCCCAGCGGCGGGTGCGCTGGGCAAGATGAATCAGTAACCAGAAGCCCACCACCCCGAGAATCAACGCCAGGATATTTTGTACCACCGGCATGAAGCCGCCGTTGCGGATAGGGCCATTCAGGTCGTAGCGCATCAACGCAACGATATCGAGCACGCGCAGGCCGATGCGCTGGCTTTCGTGCTGTAACAGCAGTGGGGCCTGGCCAAGGCCGCCCAGGTTGTTGATCTGCTCCAGCAGCGGGCGGTTTTCCCACAGTTCCGAGCGCAGCGCGCGGACGTCTTTCTGAATATCCAGCCGTGTCTTGAGCAGGCTGCGCCAGGCGGTGGAACGGGCGCCACTGGGGGCGCGCAATGCGGGTAGTTGCAGCCACAATTCATCCAGCGTTTGCAGGGCCTCTGCGGGGGCGCTCTGTAGCTGGCCCAGCACCGCCCACACCTGCTGAATGTGCCGCTGCAGTACCTGGCTCGCCTGGTGAATGGAGGGATCCGTCTCCGGGCTATCGGCCAGTGTCTGCAGTTTTGTATGGTGCGTTGCCAGGTTCAGAAAGGCCTGGCGCTGGGGGAAGTTGAGACCGAAAAACGCCTGCCGCAAGGTGTAGAGCGATTGCTCCAGCGTGTTGACCTGTTGGGTCAGGGTGTCGATATCGTTCTGCAGGGCCGGACATTTGCTGTCGACCACAGCAAGCGGTTGCGGCTCGATCAGGGGCAGTAACGGCCGCTGGTTCAGGGGGCGCCCCAGCAGGGTGTTGAGCTGGTGTGGGGTGGGGACGTCGCCATCGAAAATGGATTGCAGGGTGTAGCGGTCCGTACGCAGTTGCTGACGCTGCTGTTTCAGCTGGGCCAGTGTCAGCTCTGCCGCATCGCAGGCCGCATTTTCGGCGGCTTGCAGCGGGGAGATAATCAACAGGGCCAATAGCCCGAAAGCCAGCCAGACGCGGGGCGATACCATTCGCTGTTCCTCTGCTCCATGTGGGCCTGCGGTCAGGCTTCTTGTTGTCTTGGGAGCCATTGTAGGAAGGCGATGCCTGCATTGTATAGCGATTGCAGGAATTGATCGTTGGGATGGGCAAGAACCGCAGGCAGAGGCTCCTCGGGGGGTGCTATAGTCAAAACCATGAATCTGGACTGTTCCGGTAGTGGCCGGGCTGGCAGAAGGAGAGCGATATGCAAGAGATGACGGTACGTGCCCTGATGGCAAAGCACCCCATGGCAATCAAGACCGGCACCGAGCTGACCGAAGTGGTGGACGCGCTGTTGCAGCACAAGTTCACCGGGCTGCCGGTGGTGGATAGCCAGAACAAGGTGGTGGGGTTTGTCTCCGAACAGGATTGCCTGCGCAAGCTGCTGATTTCCAGTTATCACTGTGAAGGGGCGCTGGTGGTGGAAGACTTCATGCACGATCAGCCGCTGACGGTGAAAGAAGACGATTCGGCGGTGAACGTGGCGGAGCTGATGATCACGGAAAAACCCAAAATCTACCCGGTGGTGGATGCCCAGGGCATCCTGACTGGCCTGCTGACCCGCGAGCAGGTGCTGCGCGCGCTGAAGGACAGCCGCCGGGGCTGCGACTGACAGTCTCGTCTGCCTGCTTCCCAGGGGCCACCGCGCGGGATAACCCCTTCGTACAATTCCCGGGTGTGAGCTGCCGCTAAGCTGTGTGGCAGCTCAAAACAACAACTCGGGAGAGCTGTCCATGCGTGATCTCAATACCTTTCTGGCGGACTATGGCGATAGCCACCGCAATCCGGTCAATCAATGGGTACACATCCTCTGTGTGCCGGCCATTTTTGTGTCCACCCTGGGGCTGTTCTGGCTGATACCGCTGGGGCACTGGCTGGGGCTGGACGGCAGCCTGGCGTACTGGGTCAACGGTGGTACCTTGCTGGCCGCGATCTGCATGCCGTTCTATCTGCGCATGTCCGTGGGTATGACGGCGTTGATGGGGGTGTGGCTGGCCCTGTCCCTTGCCGCCGTGGTGGCGGTGGATCGCAGCGCCCTGTCGTTGGGCTGGAGTGCGGCGGCCTTGTGGTTGCTGGCCTGGGCCGTACAAGTGTGGGGTCACAAGGTAGAGGGCAAAAAGCCGTCGTTTGTGGATGATCTGGTGTTTCTGCTGGTCGGCCCCATGTTCGTCAGCATCGAGCTGGCCCACAAGCTGGGGCTGCGCCGCTCCGGTGTGGTGAATTGATCAGGCGCTGATGAACGTTGCCTGCCCGGCCCCGGGCGGGCACTATTTCCGGCATGTCCCAATCGTCGCCGGCTTCCGATCCTCGTCTGCTGACCCCGCTGTTTCTCTGGCGGGGCGGTTGGCTGATGGCGCTTTCCTCGCTGCACAACCAGCCCCACCAGCATGTGGCGGCGTCGTTACTGGTCGGGCTGGAAAGGGATATTCGGGTCACCCGTGACGGCCGGGTGCTTTGTGCCCGGGCCGTTCTGGTGCCCCCGGAGTGCCAGCAAAGTCTGCACAGCGATGGCCCGGTGGCTATTCTGCATCTCGACCCGGACGAGCCGGCCTGGCGATCCCTGGCCCTGCAGCAGCCGTTGTCGGCGGCGCACCAGCAGTGGCTCAGCGATACCTTGCGTGATTTATCGCGGGCGGCTCAGCCCGAAACCGGGGTGGTGACGTTTGTGCAGCAACTGCGGCAGCTGGCCTCTCCGTCGCCGCTGGATGCGCGCATTGCCGCCAGCTGTGCCTGGCTGCGTGATGCGCCGGAGCCGGCGCCCACCATGACCCATCTGGCGCAGCAGGCCGGGCTGTCCGAATCCCGCTTTCGCCACCTTTTCCGGGAGAAGATGGGGGTGACGTTGAAGCGTTACCAGCTGCATCTCAAGTGTCAGCGTGCCCTGTCGCTCTGGCAGAGCGGGATGAATTTTACCGAGCTGGCGGTGCTCGCCGGCTTTTACGATCAGCCTCACCTCAACCGGACACTTCGTGCCATGTTCGACGCCTTGCCGTCGGGGTATGCTCGGGGTCAAACGGTGCAGGTAGTGCCTCTGTCGATACCTGCTGAAAACCGCACAACCCCTGTGGAGTGACCATGGATTATCAGGACATCAAGACCGATCTGGCCGAGCAGATTCTGACCATTACCCTCAACCGCCCCGACCGTCTCAATGCTTTTACCCTGCGGATGAAAGACGAAGTGGTGCATGCGCTGGCAGAAGCGGACCGCAACGATGACATCCGCGCGGTGATTGTTACCGGCGCGGGCAAGGTGTTTTGTGCCGGCATGGAAATGCAGCCGGAAGATGGCGGTCACCTGTTCGGTTATGACGATGCGGAGGGGATGGATCCGCCGCTGGAAACCATTCGCGATTCCGGTGGTGAACTGTCGTTGGCGATTTATAACTGTCGCAAACCGGTGATTGCGGCCATCAATGGCGCTGCGGTGGGTGTGGGTATCACCATGACCCTGCCCATGGATATCCGTCTGGTGGCGGCCAACAGCAAGATCGGTTTTGTCTTTACCCAGCGGGGGATTACCCCGGAGGCCTGTTCCTCCTGGTTCTTGCCCCGAGTGGTGGGTATTCAGAAGGCGCTGGAGTGGGTAATCAGTGGCGACATTTTCATGGCCGAAGAAGGCGAGAAGGCTGGCCTGTTCCACAGTGTGCATGACAAGGGTGAAGTGCTGGACGTGGCGCGCTGTATAGCCCGCAAACTGATTGCCAAAAGCTCCCCGGTGGCCGTGGCGCTGGCCAAGCAGATGTTGTGGCGCAACCCCAATTTCTCCCATCCGGCGGAAGCCCATGTGGTGGAATCGAAAATGATTTACTGGTCCAACGAGTTCTGGGACGGCAAGGATGGTTTCACCGCTTTTCTGGAAAAACGCGATCCGCGTTTTGAGACCTCTCTGGCGGATGTGCCCAAACAGTTTGATTTCTGGAACGAACCCCCG
Organism: Alcanivorax sp. VBW004; assembly: GCF_009718865.1. Lineage (NCBI taxonomy): Bacteria > Pseudomonadati > Pseudomonadota > Gammaproteobacteria > Oceanospirillales > Alcanivoracaceae > Alcanivorax > Alcanivorax sp. VBW004. The sequence goes on along the minus strand of NZ_WNHC01000001.1, from coordinate 3,650,954 downwards.
ATTAAATAGAGTGAACGATTTTTTCAGGCCGCCGTTTGGCGGCCTTTTTGCGTGTGTGTCGCCAGGCGACAATTTGATGTGAGGCAGGGAATGATGAAAAGAGAAACAATAGCCATTCATGGCGGTTTTGCCGGTGATCCGCAGACCCATGCGGTGGCTGTGCCCATGTACCAGACCACCAGCTACTACTTTGACGATACCCAGCATGGTGCCGATCTGTTCGATCTGAAAGTGCCGGGGAATATTTACAGTCGCATCATGAACCCGACAAACGGGGTGCTGGAAGAGCGTGTTGCGCAACTGGAGGGCGGCATTGGTGCGTTGGCCATGGCGTCAGGTATGGCGGCGATCACCGCGACGATCCAGACACTGGCGAAGGCCGGGGACAATATTGTTTCCACCAGTCAGCTTTATGGCGGTACCTATAACTTGTTCGCGCATACCTTGCCGAATCAGGGCATTGAGGTGCGCATGGCCGATGGCCGTAATCCCCAGGCGATTGCGGATGCCATTGATGAAAAAACCAGGATGGTATTCTGCGAATCCATCGGTAACCCGGCGGGCAACGTGGTGGACATGGGAGCCTTGGCCAAGGTCGCCCATGACGCGGGTGTGCCGCTGGTGGTGGATAATACGGTGGCAACCCCCGCATTGTGCCGGCCTTTTGAACACGGCGCCGATATCGTGGTGCACTCGCTGACCAAGTATATGGGCGGCCACGGCACGACCATTGCCGGTGCCATCGTGGATTCCGGCAAATTCCCCTGGAAAGGCAATCCGCGCTTTCCGCAGTTCAATGAGCCGGACCCCAGCTATCACGGTGTGGTGTACGTGGAAGCCATGGGTGAGGCCGCGTTCATCGGTCGTGCCCGGGTTGTGCCCTTGCGCAATATGGGCGCCGCGTTGTCGCCGATGAATGCGTTCCTGATTATGCAGGGCATTGAAACGCTGAGCCTGCGTATGGAGCGCCATTGCGAGAATGCCATGAAAGTGGCTGCGTACCTGCGCGATCATGCCAAGGTAAGCTGGGTCAATTTTGCCGGGCTGGAAACCGACAAGGATTATGCATTGGCGCAGCAATACATGGATGGCGGCGTGCCCTCGTCGATTCTCAGTTTTGGTGTGGAAGGTGGCCGCGAGGCGGGAGCGCGTTTTATTGATGCGTTGCAGTTGGTCAAGCGGTTGGTGAACATTGGCGATGCCAAGTCGCTGGCGTGTCACCCGGCCACGACCACGCACCGACAGTTGAATGATGAAGAGCTGAAAAAGGCGGGTGTCAGCGCAGACCTGGTGCGTCTGTCCATTGGTATCGAGCATGTGGACGATATCCTGGCAGACATCGAACAGGCGCTGTTGGCCGTTTAAATTTGTGCACGAAACTGGGCCGGCGTCATGCCGGTCCAGCGTTTGAAGGCTTTGGCAAAGGCGCTTTCATCGGAAAAGCCCAGTTTGTCGGCAATATCAAAGAGTTTTAACCCTTCCTTCAGCGACTGTTCTGCCATGCCCTGCAGCAGTGAATCGCGCAGCAGCTTGAAGCTGGTGCCTTCTTCGCTGAGTTTGCGGATCAGGTGGCGGCCGCTCATGGCCAGTTGCTCGGCCACTTTTTCCTTGCCCCAACGGGGATTCTGGCGCAGCAGGTCGCGCACACTCACACTCAACGACTGACTCCCCAGTTGCTCCAGCAGCTGGTCGGCCAGGGTGCGCAAGTGCTGGCACAGGGCCGGGTTGGCATAAATGAGTGGCAGCGATAGCGCAGAGGCGGGAATGCGCAAGGCATTATGGGGAGCGGAAAACGCCACGGGCACGCCCAGTAGCGCCTCATAGCGTGCCGGGGTATCCAGTGCCGGGTGGACAAAGGTAATGCTGTCGGCGTGGACCTGCTCGCCGGTGGACCAGCGGGTGAGCTGCAGCAAGGAGGCCAGCGCGGCTTCCACCCGCTCCGCCAGCCGGGTGGTGTATTGGGGCTGGTAGCGGATTTCGCACACATCACCTGCCACGGCATATTCAAAGGTGCCGCCCTCGCCAACAATGGGGTAGTAATCCATCAACGAGTCCAGTGCTTCGGCCACGGTGTCGCAACTCATCAGCACCATGCCAACGGTGTCCAGATGCCCTACCTGTATGGCCTGGCCGAACTGGATGCCAATCAGCGGATCGTTTGCCTGCTGGCAAAAGGTTTCCCAGATCTCCCCCTGCAACTCCAGGCTCACCCGTTCCTGCTCGGCAAAGGCGTTCTTCAGGGGCGCAGGCAGGGAGAATCCCAACTGCTCTGCGGCCTGACTGATGGCCTGGGTAAAGCGTACCGTGACGGTGGGGGTATGCGACATGGGTGTGAGTGAGGTCCCGAATTAACCGTGACAAAGTCCTGAAATAGCCGTGTGTCTATTGCTGGCCGACCCTAGAGTAGCAAGCATACCAAACTCTGTGCTCCGCTTCGCTTGTCGGGCACCGGTGACCGAATAAAAAAGACACAATAAAACGGGATAGCTATGTACGCAGTGATAGGGGCCGGCCCCATGGGGCTGGCCACGGCCAGAAACCTGAAGAAATACGGTATTCCTTTTGTCGGTTTTGACCTGAATACCGATGTGGGTGGCCTGTGGGATATCGATAACCCGCACAGCACCATGTATGAGTCGGCCCACCTGATCTCGTCGAAGGCGATGACCGAGTTCCGGGAATTCCCTATGGCCGATGAGGTGGCAACATACCCCCATCACCGCGAAATGAAGCGTTACTTCCAGCAATACGCTGCGCATTTTGGACTCTATGAGCACTACGAGTTTTCCACCCGGGTGGTCCAGGTGTTGCGTGATGGTGATGAATGGCTGGTGACCACCGAGGTAAACGGGGAAGAACAGTGTCGCCGCTTTTCCGGTGTGCTGATTGCCAACGGTACCTTGCATACGCCGAATCTGCCCAACCTGCCGGGCCGCTTTGATGGCGAATTGATGCATTCCTGTGAGTACCGCCATCCGTCCCGTTTCGATGACAAGCGGGTGCTGGTGGTGGGTTGCGGTAATTCGGCCTGTGATATCGCTGTGGATGCGGTGCACCGGGCGGCCAGTGTGGATATGTCCGTGCGCCGGGGTTATTACTTCCTGCCCAAGTTTATTGGCGGCAAGGCCACCGATTCCATTGGCGGCAAAATCAAGTTGCCCCGCGCGCTCAAGCAAAAGGTGGATGATCGCCTGATCCGCATGATCATCGGCAAGCCCAGCGACTACGGTTTGCCGGACCCGGATTACAAGCTGTATGAGTCCCACCCGGTGATCAACTCGCTGGTACTGCATCATATTGGCCACGGCGACATTGCGCCGCGTGGGGATATCTCTGCCGTTTCAGGCAAGACCGTGACTTTTGCCGATGGGCAATCACGGGAGTATGACCTGATTCTCATGGGTACCGGTTACAAGCTGGACTATCCCTTCATCGACCCGGCCGAGCTGAACTGGAACAACAGTGATGCCCCGCAGCTTTATCTGAATGTGTTCAATCCGGTGCACCGTAACCTGTTCATGATGGGAATGGTGGAGGCTGCGGGTCTGGGTTGGGAAGGGCGTAACGAGCAGGCCGAAATGGTGGCGCTGTATATCCGTGCCAGCCAGCAGGGGGCGCCCGCCGCAAAAGCCCTGGAAGAAACCGTACGCCAGCAGGCGGAAAAAAATCTGGATGGCGGTTACGCCTATCTGAAACTGGCGCGCATGGCGTATTACGTCAACAAGGACTGCTATCGCAAGGCGGTCAACACTCACATTGCCGAACTGAAAAAATTGAAGACGGAGGTGTGAGATGGAAATACACTTCGGAAGTGAAAATCTGCTGATCCTGAACGTCATTCTGGCGTTCATGATGTTTGGTGTTTCCCTGTCGCTTACCGGCGATGATTTCCGGCGGGTGCTGAAGCGCCCGGATGCTCCCATCGTTGGTCTGCTTGCCCAGTTTGTACTGTTGCCGGCGGCCACCTGTGTCACCACCTGGTATTTCGAAGTCGATCCGGAACTGGCACTGGGGATGATACTGGTAGCGTCGTGTCCCGGCGGTTCGTTTTCCAACATCATGACCTGGCTCGGGCGAGCCAATGTGGCTGTGTCGGTGAGCATGACAGCGGTGTCCAGCGTGGTGGCGATTGTTATGACGCCGTTCAACTTTTCGCTTTATGGCTGGCTGAACCCGATTACCCGACCCATCCTCACCGACATCCAGATGGACAGCATGAACATCCTGATTCTGGTGGCGCTGGTGCTGGGGCTGCCGCTGTTGGTCGGCATGTTGATGGGCAAGGCGTTTCCGGTATTTGCGGAAAAAGCCCAGAAGCCCATGCGTTATGTCACCTTGCTGGTGCTGTTGCTGTTCGTGGGTGTGGCGTTCGGCAATAACATGGATGTGTTTCTGGCCACGGCGAACCGTATTGTCGGGCTGGTGGTGCTGCAGAACTTTCTGGCGCTGGGGTTGGGGGCCATGGCCGGCATGATTACCGGGCTCCCCAGGGGAGATCGGCGTGCCATCACCATGGAGGTGGGTATTCAGAACTCCGGCCTCGGGTTGGCCATTCTGTTTACCTTCTTCCCGGACGCCAGTGAAATGATTTTGATCGCTGCATTCTGGGGTGTCTGGCATCTGATCAGTGGCTTGTTGCTGGCCTGGTGGTGGTCACGAAGCCCGGCGCAGGAGGACGCATGTCGCGACGCATTCTGATCACCGGCGCCGCTGGCTATATTGGCAGCCAGCTGGCCCGGCAGCTGCAGCAACATCATTACGTGGTGGGCGTGGATATCCGCGAGGATGAAAGTGCGGATTTCCCGTTTTATCAAATGGATATTCGTGATGCGAAGCTTGCCCTGCTGATGAAAGAGCATGGCATTCATCAGGTGGTGCATCTGGCCGCAGTACTGGAAGATTCCGGTGACCGAGCGCGTGATTTCGATATCGATGTGAATGGTACGCGCAATGTGCTGGATGCCTGTGTGGCCAGCGGTGCGACGCAATTGGTGGTGACCAGTTCCGGAGCGGCCTACGGCTATTATGCCGATAACCCGGCCTGGCTGGATGAGCAGGACCCCTTGCGGGGTAATCCGGAATTTCCCTATTCGGATCACAAGCGCCAGGTGGAAGAGTTGCTGGCGGATTACCGGGAAAAGTATCCCGCCCTGAAGCAGCTGGTGCTGCGCCCCGGCACCGTGCTGGGCGCGGACACTCGTAACCTGATTACCCGTCTTTTCGAGGGGGAACGGTTGCTGGCCGTGGCCGGTTCGCCGTCGCCGTTTGTTTTTATCTGGGATCAGGATGTGGTGGGTATTATCGAGCAGGGAGTCAATCAGGATCGTAGCGGTTGCTTCAATCTGGCCGGGGATGGCGCCCTGTCCATTGATACGCTGGGCGACTTGTTGGGCAAGCCGGTGATTCATGTGCCGGCCTGGCTGATTCGCAGCGGGTTATGGATCGGTAATCGACTGCGGTTGACCCAGTATGTGCCGGCGCAGGTGAATTTTCTGCGCTACCGGCCGGTGCTCAGTAATCGCCGGCTGAAAGAAGAGTTTGGCTATATTCCCCGCAAGACTTCCGAGCAGGTCTTCCGCTTTTTCATGGCAGCGGCCCGGCAGCGGGGGCAGTTATGAAAACGGTACTGATTACCGGGGCGGCTTCCGGTCTGGGGTGGGCCTTGAGCCGGCAGGCGTTTGCGTTGGGTCACCGGGTGATCCTGGTGGACATGAATGCTGCGTTGCTGGCATCGCGCGCCGATACGCTGGCCGCTGAAGATCCTGCCCGCGTCACCTTTCGGGATCTGGACGTCACCGATGGCGATGCCGTGCAGGCGTTGGTGAATTGGGTGCAGGATAACGAGCTTTCGCTGGATATTCTGGTCAATAACGCGGGCATTACCCACCGGTCGCTGGCGGAAAAAACCCGCATGGCGGTCTTTCGTAAAGTCATGGCGGTGGATTGGCAGGCACCGGTGGAGTTGGCGATTGGCTTCTTGCCGCTGCTGAAAAAAAGCCGTGGCGGCATTATCAATATTGGTTCCATGGCGGGCTGGATGCCGGTGTTGGGCCGTGCGGGTTACTGCAGTGCGAAAAGTGCCTTGAGCCAGTTTTTTGAAGTGTTGCGCGGCGAAGTGGCCCGTGATGGCGTCCATATTCTGATGGCGTACCCGAGCTTTCTGGATACCCCGATTGAAACCAACGCCCTGGGGCATGATGGACGCCCGGCCAGCCATAAACGCTCCATGGTCGGCGATATGCGCAGCCCGGAATGGATGGCTGAATTGGTGTTTGACGCTTACGCAAAGAAGAAGAAACGTTTGTTCCCGGATCGCTTCACCTGGTTTGCCAGCTTGCTCTGGCGACTGCTCCCGGATCTTTATCAGCGCATGATGCAGCGTAAATTCGCCAGCGAATTGAACCAGTAGGAGCCCCCGTGACGGACCTGATGACCTTGCCCTGGCTGTTGCTGGGGTTATTCATATTCTTTGCCTTTACCACCGAAGCCATGACCGGTTTCGGCAGTATCGTGATTGCCCTTTCCCTGGGGGCGTTGTTTCTGCCAATCCCGGAGATTCTGCCGGTATTGGTGCCGCTGAATATTGTCATGAGTGCGACCTTGAGCTGGCGTCATCGTCAGCATATTCACTGGCCCACCCTGTGGCGGCTGATTCTGCCGTTGATGGTGCTGGGTACACTGACGGGGTATGGCTTGCGTCCGTGGATGGGCGATCAGTTGCTGAAAAATGGTTTCGGGCTGCTGGTGGTGTGGTTCAGTAGCCGTGAGTTGTGGCGCATGTGGAAGGGCATCAAGGTGGCGCCCCATGGTAGCTGGTGGTCGCGCTGCTGGATGTTTCTGGCCGGGATCACCCATGGCCTGTTTGCCTCCGGTGGGCCGCTGCTGGTGTATGCCCTGAGTGGCCTGTCACTGGAAAAGAAAGCCTTCCGCGCCACCCTGATTCTGGTCTGGCTGTCGCTGAACAGCCTGCTCACCGTTGTGTTCCTGATCGATGGCACCCTGCTGCCGGCGGCGCCACGTATCGGGCTGCTGGTGCCCGTGGTTATTGCGGCGATACTGCTGGGTGAATGGCTGCATCACCGGGTGAATGAAGAGCGTTTCCGCCAGGCGGTGTTTATGGTGCTCTGGTGCACCGGGCTTATTCTTGCCTGGCCGGGGTGAATGTTGAGTTGAAAGTGTAAAGTTTAAAGTTCAAAAGCGCGAAGAATGTGTTTTGTATCGGGAAGGCCGTGCCCGCGTTCCCGTTTAGCGTAAAGCGCGGAGCAAAATATTATCCGGTTAGCGCTGTGCCAGCTTCGCGTTTGAACTTTTCACTTTTAACTCGTCTCCTCATCGCCACCAGGGCCCTGCCGTGGTATTCATGTGACTCCTTGTCGTAGACATTCAGGAGCGCCCATGTCCGCAGTGGAAATTCGTCCGGTTACCGGTATTGCCGTCGAACCCTGGCTGGATGCACTGGCGCAATTGCGTATTGAGGTGTTCCGGGATTACCCCTACCTCTATGACGGCGATCTGGAATACGAGCGCGGTTACCTGGACCGTTATGCCCAGTCTGACCGTAGCGTGCTTGTGCTGGCGCTGGAATATAACCGGCTGGTCGGTGCGGCAACGGCGCTGCCCTTGCGCGAGGCGGATGAAGCGTTTCAGACGCCGTTTCGGCAACTGGGGGCTGAGCTGGATTCGGTGTTCTATTTTGGGGAGTCGGTGTTGCTCAAGCCCTACCGGGGCGAGGGAGTGGGCCACCGGTTCTTTGACCTGCGTGAGCAATATGCGGCGGATTTCGGGTTTCGCCATACCGCCTTTTGCGCAGTAGCGCGGGAAGAGTCGCACCCCGCTCGCCCTGCGGATTACCAGCCGCTGGATGCATTCTGGCGCGCCCGGGATTACTTTCCGCAGAACCAGCTTGTGGCCCATTTCGACTGGACCGATGTGGGCGACACTGCCCCCAGCCGCAAAGCCATGCAATTCTGGCTGCACTCGCTGTAAAGCCCTGCTGGTCTATTGTTGCATATACCCCATTTGGGCGATTTGATATTGTTTTGACATCCCTATACTTCCTGTTTATTTGGGGAAATAGGGGAAATCAAATGCATCGTTATTACCGTTGGTCGCTCTGGCGTGAGCGCGCTATCCGCAATGGCATCATTATCCTTCCACTGGCGTTATTTGCGCTGGCTGTGGCGGTCCTGGTCGCTGGCTGACCCGGGCGGGCTCGCTGAAAGCGCAGAGCTGGAAAATATAACAAGCCTGCACTGCGTTTTTTGGCTGGTCTTGCCGTACTTTCAGGTGGCGGCTGATTCGTCCAGCCACCGCTGTACCCGTGCGTAGGTGCGGGTTTCCTCAATCATGGTCATGTGGCCCATCTGGTAAAACAGTTCCCGGGTCAGATGGTCCGCTTGCGGGTAGAGATGCTCCGCCAAAGCGCTATCAGTGGTTACCAGCCAGTCGCCCCGGGGCTGGGCATGGTTGGGCTCACTGACGCTGCCGGCGATAAACAGTTGCTGAACCTGCGGGTCCAGGGGCACCTTGCGGGTGGGGCGCGGGTCGTCCAGTGGGCGGTCCCGCCACTGGTCTTCCAGCACATAGCCAAAGCGCAGGTCACGGATGCCGTCTGAGCGCAGGTTGGCCAGGCGCATCAGGGGGCGGGAGTAGGGTGTGCGGCCCAGCAGGCGATTGGCTTCGTTACCAAACCGTTCCAGCAGGGCGCCTTGATGGGGAGAGCCGAGGCAGGCCAGGTGGCTGACCCGGTTGACCCAGCTGTCATCCCGCTCGCGCCCTTGATGCAGGGCACTGCGTGCCACCAGTCCGCCCATGGAATGGCCGATCAGGATCACGCGCTCGGGCAGCGCCGTGTGGGCCAGCAGCCCGGCCAGCTTGCGGCCATTGTCGGAAATATGCAGGCCGGTGTTGTAGCGCAGGTAGCGAATATCCGCGTTGAGATGCTGGCGCGCCCATTGGCAGAAGGCATCAGCGGCGGGACTATTCCAGCAGGCTTCATTCATGCACAGCCCGTGCAGGAAGATGACCAGCGTATCGGCCTCCGGTGACGGGGGCGCTTTGGGGAGCAGCGTCATGGGCAGGGCATAGCGGTTGTTCTGCTCGACCAGTAGCTGACCGAAAATGCCGTTGATGATGCTTTGCAGGTCCAGGCTGTCGCGCAGTTCCCGTTGTGGGTCCGCGAGCAGGTCGGCCATGCCGGCCAGGTTGCCGGCCTGGCGAAAGCCGTAGCGGATCAGGTTGTACACCATGGGAGCGGGGGTGTAATCGTGCCCGCGCAGGCTGAAGGGGTTGGCCACGGCGCCGTGAATATCCTGTACGACCTGGGTTATTTCGTTGCCGAAACGGGTGACCAGTTGTGCCAGACCGCCCACGTTCCTTCCCATGGTGCGGCCTGCATGCCTGCCGAGTTTTTTCATTTGTTCTCCTTGTTATGGGGGTATCTTACCCGGCGGAAGGCGCTGAGAAAGGAAAAACACTATGCCAATTGGCGCGCGCCCATCTGTAACTCTTCGTAAAATGGCCGCTAAATGTGCGAATCCGCTTGGCCAAGTGCCAGGAACATGCTTAGAGTGCTCACTGTCCGAATCAGTTAATTCAAGGAGTGATTCTATGCGTACTTTCGGTAAAGCGGCATTGGCCGCCATTTTCGCCTCTTCTGCCCTGCTGGCAGCCTGTGACGCCAACGATGGTCCGGTTGAGGACGCTGGCGAGAAGGTAGACAAGGCGGTAGAAAACATCACCCCGGATCAAGGGCCGATGGAAGAAATGGGCGAAGATATGGATAACGCCTATGAGAACGCCGAAGAGTCTGCTGAAGACATGAAAGACGCTGCCCAGCAGTAAGCCTGTCATGCAGTGAGCGCACCGTCTGCGGACGGGTGATGCGACAATCAAAACCCCGGCCTTGTGGTCGGGGTTTTGTCGTTTTGGGGTCAGGGATGTGCGGCCAGCGGGCAATGGCTTAACAGCTGTTTCAGGGCGTCGGCTTCCTGGAGTGTGACCATCAATTGGTAGCGTTGCTTGATCCGTTCCCAGTGCTGGCCGTATTCGCACCAGTAGCGGCGGTTATCGGGAAGCCACTGGTCCGGGCTGCGGGCGCCTTTGCTGCGGTTGGCGCTGGCGGATACCGGGATCAGGTTGTCCGGGTCGTTGGCAAATTGTCGGCGCAACCGCTCGTCCCAGTGGTCGCCGCCGTGACCGTGGGCATGGCGCAGAGGAACAAAGTGATCCATGTCCAGATCGCCGGCCCGGGTGAAGGTCTGGTTGGTGTAGGGGTCGTACCAGCGGCCGCTGGCCACGGTGCAGTGGTCCGGGCTGGTGAAGGTCACTGCAATTTCACTGGTGGCGATCAAGACTTCTGCCCGGGTGTCCTGGCAATCCCGGTCTGCGTCTATCCAGTGGGGCCAGTGGTCCCGGTCATAGAGTCCGCTGAAGGCGCGTTGGGTGTCAGCGGCCTCCTGTTCAGCCTGTTGCTGTTGGCGGTGCAGGGTGAGGCAGGGCTCCCGGTGGCAATGGTAGTCGCCGGTGCGACGGTCGGTGTGCCCGCCCTGTTGATCGAGCCCGCCGGGGTGGGCCTGAAGGGGCGCTGCGGGGGCAAGCAGGGCAAGGCAAAGCCAGAGCGAGAAGGGGCGTAGGTGCAAAGGGATAGATCCTGTCTGTGGTGACGCAGGAGAATAAGATATTCATGCATTTTGTTGTAGGTGAAATGATACAGCGATTGAAAGTGTGAACTGATTCCAAAACCTGTATCAGGAAGATACAAAACGGCTACGTGGCTACACGGAAATCGGACCGTTTTGTTCTGGGGTGGGCGCGGCTGCCTCGTTAGAGTTAGCGGTGCCGGGCTGAATCTGTTTCACAGCGGCGCCGGCTTCACTTTTTATGCATTGTCTTTGAGTAGTGGCTATGCAGGAGTTGCAGTTTATGGGCACACAGCAGGGCGCGGGGAAGTGGCGTCAGCAGGAGTTGGGGCTGGAAGCGGTGGAGACACGGCTGCAGGCCCTGCAGGAGTACCTGGCCGTTTACCGGGCGAGCTTTGCCTCGTCGGGCAGTGCGGATAGCCATGCCCGGGTGCGGGTGTTGCGCCGGGATGTGTCTCGTCTGCGGGCCTGGGGCTGGTACCTGATCGCGTGTCGCGATGGGGCTCGCTGGTTGCCTGTTGTGCAGTGGTTGGCGCGGGTTTTCTCTGTGCTGGTGGTGCCGCAAAGGCACCGTTCCCGGCGCCAGCAGCGCACGCGCACCATGCGGCATTTGTCCAGTTACAGCCTGGTCGAGCGCGCCTATGCGGCACAGGAAGATGATATCCAGGGGCGTTTGTTGACCTTGCGTCTGGCGCAACGTCAGAACCCCAATGACCTGCGGGCCCGGGAAATCAAGAGGCTCGAGCGTCAGGTCGACGAGGTGGTGCTGCTGCGATTGGCCGGCCTGCCGGAGGCCCGGCAACTTACGGTGATTTGCCATCTGCTGACGTGGACCATGGCCCTGCGTTCCTGCCTGGGCCTGCGGCTTCCCCTGGCGGATGTGGCGGACCGTTGATGCAGGCAATGACGATGTTGTCTCCCGCGCTGGATAGTTTGCCACGGGTTTTTACCCTCTCGGATCTCAAGCAGCTGCAACCGGAGGAAGCTGGTGGCGCGCTGGATACCGTGCTGCGCTGGCTGGAGGCTGGAGTGGTCAAGCAGGTGGCGCCGCCGCGACCGGTATTCTACAAGGTCGTGCTGGGCGAGCCGCTCACCGATGAAGACCGTTGCCGGGCATTGCTGCGGGCGTTTCCGTCGCTGGTCATGGTGGCCGGGTCGGCACTGTGGCGGCAGGGGTTGAGTCGTCAGCAGGACAGCGTGCTGGAATGCTGCGTGGCAGAAACCGAACTGAGTTGCCATTTGCCGGATGTGCGCCTGCACTGGCGGCCGCCGGCCTGGTGGTCGGCGATTCGCCGGGCCGGGGGGATGGCCGGTGATTACCACGGTGTGCCCATGCTCAATGCGGAGCTGGTGCTGGCGGATGCGTCCACGTTTTCCGGTGTATGGATGCCGGATCGCGAATCCGTGGATTGGGATCGCCTGTCCACGGCGCGTCTTAGCGAGGCCAGTGATTATTTGCGCGAGCTGCGCCCCCGCTGAGCCGGTGGGTGCCCTGGGCACCTTGACGAAAACACCCTGCTACTATTAAATGAGAACCATTATCATGGATTAATGGTTCTCTCCCTATGCTGGTTGCCGTTCTGGCCACACTTGCCAGTGTGTTGCTGTTTTATCTGTCGGATCGCCAGCAACGCTGGCTGGATCAGCCCCTTCCTGTCTTTACCCGCGTAATCGCGCTGGCCCTGCTGGCCGGCGGGCTGTGGCTGTTGTCACTGCAGTTGGGTGTCAGTGTGGGCCTGTTTGTGGGGTTGTGGGTGTTCACGCTGCCGGCCCTGCTGGTGCCGCTGCTGGTCAGCCATTACCGCGATAGCTATCAGCGCCGGGGGGGCAATCGATGAGAGCCTTTTTGGCGTTTTTGCTGAGCCTGCCGTTGTCGGTAATGCTGATGGGGTTGTTGGCGGCGGCGGTACCGGCGCCCTGGCAGTCCTGGCTGGTGTTGCAATTGTTGGGGGTGACCTTGTTGTGGATGCTGCTGGTGGTGCTGGTGGCGCTACCTGAGCGTACCTGGCCCCCGCTGGTGGCGTTGCTGGTAATGAATGGGGTCGCCTGGATGGCGCTGCAAACTACCGCCTTGTATGGGGGTGGAGCATGAAGGGAGGTGGAGCATGAAGGCGGACCGCTTGCGACGCTTTATCGACCTGCATGCCTGGCTGGGCATGGCCAGTGGCCTGGCTCTATTTGTGGCGTTTTTTGCCGGCGCCCTCAATGTGTTCCATCACGAACTGCATCACTGGCAGGCGCCGCAGGCTTCGGAGGTGGCATCGCAAGACGCCATCGATGGGCAAGCGCTTCTGGACCGTGTGACCGACCAATACCCGGATGCGCGTAAGCGCCTCTTTTTCCTGCCGGAGGAAGACCCGGCGGTAATGTGGTTTCAGTCCAGCGCTTCTGGTGTGGGAGAGGGGGGTGCCGGGGAGTGGCTCACCGCCCATGCCACGGATTTCGACGAGGCGGGCAAGTATGTTGAAAAGCCTCGCTCGGCGCTGGCGGATTTCATCAACCAGCTGCATTACCAGTTAGCGATTCCCAGTGGCGGCCTGCCCATCAACCTGGGCATGACCTTCATGGGGCTGATCTCGATTCTGTACGGCGCCGCCCTGTTCACCGGCCTGGTGATTCATTGGCCGAAACTGCGCAAGGAATTCTTTGCCCTCAAGCACGAGGGCAACATGCGCCGTTACTGGAAGAACATGCACAACCTGATCGGTGTGGTCAGCTTGCCCTTCCACTTGATCATGTCGGTGACCGGCGCCGCCATGGGCGCCTTTACGCTGGTCGCCGTGGTGCTGGGAACCCTGGTATTTGGCCCGCAGCTGCGTGGGGTTATTGAAGAGGAAACGGCGGTATGGCCCCCGGTGCAAAGCCAGGGTGAAAGCGTTGCCATGGTGCCGATGGCGGATTATCTGTCTGCTGCGGCCGATGCGTTGCCTGAGATGAGTGTGGATTGGGTGGAAATTCGCGGTTACGGCGATGCGGCCGGCTGGGTGGATGTGGCCGGTTCTGTGCCGGGGTATGTGGGGCATCACGCGCATGTGGTGCTGGACCCCGCGATGGGAGTCTTGAACGTGATCGCTCCGGGGCAGCGCAGCTTGAACTTCGATTCGTTCTCGCCGGTGTATTCCCTGCATTTTGGCGATTACGGCGGGATGCTGGTGAAATGGCTGTACTTCGCCATGGGCTTGCTGGGGGCGTTGTTGTTTGTGTCCGGTAATGTGCTGTGGTGCGAGCGTCGCAGTGATCGCCAGGGGCCAAGCCGTGGATCGGCGTTTCTGTTGCGCCTGACTCTTGGGCTTTGTTTTGGCGTTGTGATCGGCGTGGCGTGCAGTTTCCTGGTCAGCAAGGGGCTGCCGTATACGCCCTGGGCGGCCTGGGTTGCTACCGCGGAGCGAGCAATTTGTGGTGTGGTGGTTGTGCTGCTGGTGCTGTGGAGTTTGCGTGCTTCGCCGCTGCGGTTCAGTGGCCTGATGCTTATGGTGGCGCCGTTGTGTTACCTGGCGGTGCCGCTGTTGCAGGTGGTGCTGGAGGGTGGTCACGCTCTTGAGGCCGATAACCTGTTGATCAACGGTCTGTTGCTGCTGGTGGCGTTATCCCTGTGGGTGGTGCGCCGCCAGTTTCGCAAGCGTGTGCGTCTGGCTGAGCCTCATCCGCTCTGGGTGGGCAAGGTGACCGAGGGGCACCCCAGGCATCTCACCGAAACGGAACGGGAAGCGGTGAGCTGATTCGGTTGCCGATCAAGGGCTAATGCGGCGTTGCGTATTGGTTAAGTGGCCAGTGCTCAAAGGCTTGTCTTCATCGCTGCGGATTTGTCGGTTTACGGCTAAGCCTAAATCGACCTACCAGAGAGGGTGAAGAGTCATGTTTGGCGTTGGGTGCGTTGCGTGAACCGTGTTGCAGCCGCAGGGCGACATAAAAAAACGGCGCCCTGGGGCGCCGTTTTTTTATGTGACATTAGCGCATCTGAAATCAGAAGCGGTACGTCGCCTGCAGGGCCAGGCCGTGAGCGCTGTTTTCGAAATCGGCGCTGTAGGTGTCCTGGGATACGCGGCCTTTCTCTTCATTGATGTAGGCGTAGGCTGCATCAAAGGTCAGGTCAGCCGTGGGGCTCCAGCCGGCGCCCAGAGTGTAGATATCACGATCGCTCACCGGGATGCGCACGGTACGATCCGCATCGCTGGTGGGAGACTTGTCGGTGGCATAGCCGGCGCGAACCACCCACTTCGGGTTCAGTTGATAGGCACCGCCAACGGCGAAGGACCAGGTGTCCTCCCAGTTCAACTCTTCGGTGATGGTGCCGAATTGAGCCTGCAGAAGAGGGTTTACGCCACTGTTTTCTACTTCAATGCCTTCCAGTCGGCTCCAGCGAGTCCAGGTGGCGCCCATATACAGGTCCAGATTGTCTGTAGCCTGGAAGCTGACAGAGGTATCCACGGATTCCGGCATGGTGATGTCCAGCTCGGCATCGTATTCGCCATCCAGCACAGTGCCCAATGGGGAGCCGCTCACGGTGGTGTCGCCCTCCAGGGAGAAATCCATCTTGGAGTGATAGGTCAGGCCCCAGTCGAGACGGTCGTTGACCGCAATCAGCGTGCCCAGGTTGAAGCCGTAGGCAATATCGTCCCCTTCAATTTCCACGTCGCTGTCTGCTGCGTTAACGAAGGCGGGATTGATCTGTGCAAAGGCAGCGCCGGGAACCTTGCTGGTCAGTTCGCCGGAGATGTGGTTGATGGTCGGGCCAAAGCCCACAGAGACGCTATCGTTAAAGGCGTAACTGATGGTGGGCTGGATGGTGACAACCTGCACCATGCTGGTGACGCCTTGGTAGCGGCCCTGGAAGCTGTCTTCGTAGTCACTCTCTACGCCAAAGGGGGCGTACACGCCAATGCCGGCATGCAGTTTGTCGCTGATCGGGCTGACGTAGTAGCCGAAAGGAATGGTGGTAAAAGGCACCATGTCGCCATCGTTTGTGCCAGATACGGGGAGACCGGGGGCTAGCTGTCCTTCGGCATTGCTGATGTCAGTGCTGGCATCAATAAAGGCCAGGCCGCCGCTCACTTCGGCGCGGTCCAGGCGGCTCATGCCGGCAGGGTTGCCATACAGGGTGCTGGCGTTGGCAGCGGTAGAGGCGCGGCCTGCGTAGGCAGAACCGGCGCTGCTGGCGCTCTGTTCGTTCAGGGCCAGGCCATTGGCCATGACCTGGGTAGACGCAGCAGCAATCGCGGCTGCCAGCACGGCTTTGTTTGAATACTTCATGGTAACTTTCCCGAGTTATGATTTTGCCGGCGCAAGTTAACATTCAGTCACAAAATATTACAGGTTGTTTATCGTCATAATTAACGGTAAATCGTGCAAAAAACGACTATTTTCGGGAAACATGGTGTTTATTTCTGTGAAGAAGGTTCATGGATGAACGGTATGTTTACCCTGAGATGTGCAGATCTTCTCTTGCGGTGAGGTCTGCTGGCCGCCCTGTCAGGGGCGGCCAGCCGGTCGCTGCCTGTGGTCTATTTCCCTTCGGTGAGGGTGCTGTAGCTGGTGATCAGATTGCGGTAATCCGGGATGTGGTTGGAGAAAAGTGCCCCCAACCCGTCGATATCATTGCGCCAGTCACGGTGTAGCTCGCAGGCTGCGCCAAACCAGGTCAGCAGCTGGGCGCCGGCGGCGCTCATGCGGTCCCAGGCGGCGTCCCGGGTCATGGCGTTAAAGGTCCCGGAGGCATCGGTGATCACGAACACCTCGAAGTCTTCCTCCAGGGCCGAGAGGGCCGGGAACGCCACGCAGACTTCGGTGACCACGCCGGCAATGATCAGCTGTTTCTTGCCGGTGGCCTTTACCGCGGCGAGGAAGTCCTCGTTATCCCAGGCATTGATCTGTCCGGGGCGGGCGATATAGGGCGCATCGGGGAACATCTCCTTGAGTTCTGGCACCAGTGGACCGTTGGGGCCGGTTTCAAAGCTGGTGGTGAGGATGGTCGGCAGTTCGAAATACTTGGCCATGTCGGCCAGTGCCAGCACGTTGTTCTTGAACTTGTCCGGATCAATGTCGCGCACCAGAGACAGCAGGCCGGCCTGATGGTCGACCAGTAGTACCGCTGCATTGTCCTTGTCGAGTCTCTTGTATTGCTTACCCATGGTCTTTCTCCTGCGTGTGATGGGTGGCGCTGGGCGCGCCACCCGTTGGTTAAGGGTTAGGCCGGGATTTGGCCAAAATTGCCGCTTTGGAAATCGCGTATCGCCTGTTGAATCTCTTCCCGGGTGTTCATCACGAAAGGACCGTGACCCACCACGGGTTCATTCAGTGGTTCACCAGCAATCAGCAGCAGATCGCTGTCCGCCTCGGCGTGGAGCTGTACTTGCGTGCCCTTTGCGTCGAGCACCACCATCTGTGCCGCAGCCGCCCGGGTATGTTCGTTGACCTGAACATCGCCTTTGCGCGTGATGACCGCGGTGTTCCAGCCTTCGGGCAGGTCCAGCGTCACCGTGGCATGCGCCCGCAAGTGGATATCCCATACCTGCATGGGCGAATAGGTGCTGGCCGCGCCTGCGTGTTGTTGGAATTCCCCGGCGATGACGCGCACTTCCCCGGCGTTATCCGCCAGTGGTGCTACCGGGATCTCATCACTGCGGATGCCCTGATAGGACGGGGCGGTCATCTTGTCCGCGGCGGGCAGGTTCACCCACAGCTGGATCATTTCCAGTTCTCCGCCCTGATAGGTGAAGGCGGGGGAGTGAAACTCCTCGTGGAGGATGCCGGCACCGGCGGTCATCCACTGCACGTCACCCGGCCCAATCACGCCGCCTTGTCCGGTGGAATCCCGGTGAGCCACCTCGCCCTGGTAGACGATGGTCACTGTTTCAAAGCCGCGATGTGGGTGCTCACCAACGCCGCGAGGCTTGGTGGCAGGGGGGAAGCGTGCCGGCCCTGCGTAATCCAGCAGCAGGAAGGGGCTCAGCTGTTTGCCGTGGCTTTCGTAGGAAAACAGGGAGCGAACCGGGAAGCCGTTTCCTACCCAGTGCGGGGCGGGTGCGGAATACATACCGAGAATCTTTTTCATGGCGGGTTCCTCCGTTTTGGTCATGGGTGAATATTATGCGTGGAACGGATGGGCGGATAGATGGCAAAATTACAACTCAGCGTTGCAAAAATGGGACGATAGATGGTGGACCTTAACGACCTGTTCTACTTTGCCAAGGTGGTGGAGTTCGGTGGTTTTGCCCCGGCCAGCCGGGCGATCACGGTGCCCAAGTCAAAACTGAGCCGACGGGTGGCCGGGCTGGAGGAGCGGCTGGGGGTGCGACTGATCAATCGCTCAAGCCGGCAGTTCTCGGTGACCGAGGTCGGGCAGCAATACTATGAGCACTGCAAGGCCATGCTGGTGGAGGCCGAGTCGGCTCAGGAAGCCATTGATACAGTGACGGCGGAACCCCGTGGGGTTATTCGTCTGGCTTGCCCGATTACGCTGCTGCATGTGCATATCGGCTCTTTCCTGGCCGACTTCATGAAGCAGTACCCGGAAATCACCGTGCATCTGGAAGCCACTAATCGGCGCGTGGACGTGATTAGTGAAGGGGTGGATGTGGCGATCCGGGTTCGCCCGCCGGGTCTGGAGGACAGTGATTTGGTGGTGCGGGTGTTGTCTGACCGGCGGCTGGCACTGGTGGCCAGCCCGGAGCTGGTGGCGCAGTACGGTATGCCGGGCCATCCGCAAGAGCTGTCCAGCTGGCCGAGTCTCGGGCTGGGAACGCCGCGCCCGGATTTTCGCTGGTCCCTGCGCGGGGAAGATGGGAGTGAGGTTCGAGTGTTTTACCAGCCTCGTTATGTGACCACCGACATGATTGCCCTGCGCCGTGCGGCGGTGGCAGGTGTGGGGGTAGTGCAGCTGCCGGTTCTCACCGTGCAGCACCAGCTGGAGCGCGGTGAGTTGGTGCAGCTACTGCCCCGCTGGGCGTTGGCGAAAGATATTATCCATGCGGTGTTCCCGTCACGCCGGGGCATGCTGCCGGCGGTGCGTACACTGATTGATCGCCTTGCCGATTATTACGATTCCTTTGATGAGCTGTAAGCGCGTCGTCTGTCTAGGCCTGGCTCAATAGCTGGCGGCGATAGGCCCGTGGCGTTGTGCCGAGCCATTGGCGGCAGGCCCGGTTGAAGGCCGATTGCTCGGAGTAGCCCAGCAGCCCGGCGACCTGGCTGAGCTTCAGGTTGGGCTCCATCAGATATTCACGCAACAGTTTCAGGCGCACCTCTTCCAGCAATTGTTCATAGCTGACCCCTTCATTGGCCAGGCGGCGCTGCAGGGTGCGTTTATGCATGGACAGGTGTGAGGCAATGGCGGCGCTGGTGCACTGAGCGGTGGGGAGCAGGGTGGTGATCAGGCGGGTGACATCTTCGCTGAGCGTGATGGCGTTGGGGGCTTGCTGGGAAGCCAGATAACGCTCCGCCAGCTCCCAGGTATGGTGGTCGGCGCTGGATAGTGGCATGGCAAAGGCTGCCGCAGGCAAATAAAAGCCGCACCAATCCTGTTCGAAATAGGCGTCGCAGCGGAACACGTCGTGATACGCATCAAGCTCAGCCTGGCGTGCGTGCATGAAGTGGACACTATATAGGCGGAAAGTGTCCCCGCAGAGCAGCTTCATGACCTGTAGAGAGTTCGACAGGCTCAACTCATAGGCCTGAGGGCGATAGCCCCCGGAGCTGCTTTCATCAATGGTGAACTGAAAGCGGATACAGGGCTGCCCCTGGTGTTCGCACAAGGTGTTGCTGATGCCCAGGGCCGGGCTGTGCAGGTGCAGATAGCGGGCAATGCTGTCGATGGCGTCGCCTACCGTGGCCGCACTGCGCGCGATCACGCTAATCGGGCCAAGAATATCCATGCCCTGATACTCCGCCAGCTTGAGGCCGAGTTGCGGATAATTAAGGGTTTGGACGGTGTCTTCGAACAGCGCGGTCAGGTTGCGATAAAGCAGGAAAGAACTGTCATCCCGCCGTTCCTCCGGCGGAATATGGTAACGCTCCAGCAAGGGCAGAGGGTCGCCACCCAGTTGGCGCACCAGTTCGTCGAACCCCCACAGGTTGGTGGCGCGAATCAGGTCACTCATGGTGCGGCCGGGTGTTTGGGCGGTTGCCCTTTGATGATGTCGCTCGTTGCATATGGCGGGCTCAATAACGGACGACTTTGTCGCGTTATGTCAAAAATATGTCCACATGCGTCAATATTGTCAAGGGTGGCTTCTGAAATAGTGACTGGCATCAATATCCAATACTCACAACAAGGAGGCCGCCATGAGCGCCCAGCACTACGACATCGTGATCATTGGTGCCGGACTTTCCGGTATCGGAACCGCTTGCCACATCGCCCGCCAGTTTCCCAATAAGAGCATGGCCATTATCGAGCGACGGGAAAAGGTGGGGGGCACCTGGGATCTGTTCCGTTATCCCGGTATCCGCTCGGACTCCGACATGGCCAGCTTCGGTTTTGAGTTCAAACCCTGGTACTCCGAGAAGGTATTGGCCAAGGGCGGAGATATCCGTGAGTACGTGGCGGAAACGGCCCGGGAGTTCGGCCTCTACGAGAAAGTGCAGTACGGCTTGAAACTGGATAACGCTGACTGGTCCAGCAATGAGCAGCAATGGACACTCTATACACAGCATGAAGCCAGCGGCGAAAGCCGTGAATTCACCTGCGGGTTCATGGTGAATTGCGCTGGGTACTACAACTATGACCAGGGTTACCGGCCACACTTCGCCGGAGAAGAGAACTTCAAGGGCCAGATTATTCACCCGCAGCAATGGCCGGAAGAGCTGGACTACAGCGGCAAGAAAGTGGTGGTGATTGGCAGTGGTGCCACGGCGATTACGCTGGTGCCGGCGATGGCGGAAAAAGCGGCCAAGGTGACCATGTTGCAGCGTTCGCCCAGCTACATTATGGCCATGCCGGATACCGATAAAGTATCCATGGCGATGAATAAAGTGCTGCCGAAAAAGTGGGTGTTCAGCATGACCCGTGGGCGCAATATCCTGATTCAGCGCGGCCTGTATCTGGCCTGCCAGCGCTGGCCAGAGCGTGCCCGCAAACTGCTGATCTCCCACATGCACAAGCAGGCGCCAAACATCGATGTGCGCCACTTCAGCCCGAGCTATATGCCGTGGGATCAGCGCCTGTGTGCTGCGCCGGATGGAGACTTCTTTACCAGCCTGCGTTCCGGCAAGGCGGATATCGCTACCGATCATATCGAGCGTTTTGATGAAACCGGAATCGTTCTGAAATCCGGGCAGCACCTTGAGGCGGATATTATTGTTTCTGCCACGGGTCTGGATGTGCAGTTAATGGGTGGGCTGGAATTGAAACTGGATGGTGAGCCGGTCGCACTGCCCAGGAAGATGACCTACAAGGGTATCCTGATTCAGGATATTCCCAATTATGGCTGGATCTTCGGTTATACCAATGCGCCCTGGACGCTCAAGAGTGACATTGGTGGGCAATACCTGTGTCGCCTGTTTGCCTACATGGAAAAACAGGGTTTCAGCGCGGCGACGCCCGTGGACCATGGCGACAACATCACCGATTCCGGCATGCTGGATGGTTTTGCTCCGGGTTATATCAGTCGTGCGAAAGATCGCATGCCTCGCCAGGGCAAAGAGGCGCCCTGGGCGGTGACCATGCACTATGGCAAGGACAAAAACACCCTGGTCAATCAGGCCGTGGATGACGGCATTCTGGCTTTCTCTTCTCCTGCCGCCGCAGGCCGTGACAATGTTGAGCCGATCAAGGCAACGGCCTGAGCTGGGTCGGTATAAGGAGGCCATCATGACGAACAGTGATAACAACAAGGCTCCGGTGCTGCTGGTGCACGGCATGTGGAGCGATGCGAAGACCCTGCAGGACGTTCGTGATGCTTTTGATGATGCAGGCTACAGCGTGGAGGCGCTGACTCTGCCCTATCATCGCAGCAAGCAGGAGCACAGCTCATCCAGTCTGGCGGCGTTGGCCAGCGCTCGGCTGGAGGACTATGTGGATGCCATTGTTGAGGCGATACAGCATCAGTCCCGGCCGCCTATTCTGGTGGGCCATTCCATGGGCGGCTTGCTGGCGCAGTTGGCGGCAGCCAAGGTGCCTTGCGAGCGATTGATTCTGTTGTCGTCAGCGGCGCCGGCAGGGATTAATGGGCTGGGCATCTCGGTGATTCGGACTTTGGGGCGCAATATGCTGCGTTTCCCGTTGTGGAAAAAATTCACCGAGATGCGGCTGGCCAATGTGCAGTATGGCGTGGCGAATCGTCAGACGCCGGAAGTGCAGCAGGACATTACCGACAGCAGTACTTATGAATCCGGCATGGCGACCTTCCAGATCAGCATGGCGCCATTGCTGGGCCGCCGTTCCGCGGCCCATGTGGAGGTGAGCCGAATCCAGTGTCCGGTGTTGATTATGGGGGGCACGGAAGACCGCATCACGCCCTTGCGGGTGCAACGTAAAATTGCTCAACGGTTTGGTGATCAGGCCAGGCTGGTGGAAGTGCAGGGGTGTTGCCATTGGAGTGTTGGTGGCCGCTATTTCCCGCAAATCCGGGCGACCATGCTGGATTGGGTGGCCTCAGCGGATGCCCCCGCGGTGGCCGGGCGCGCGTCTGCGGCCTGAACTTGCATGGCCCACCCTGATGGTTACAGGGTGGGCCGTGGCATCTTAGGCGGCCTTGTCGGCTACGGGCTGACGGGAAAAAATACCGATAATCGGGGTGCCCTGGGCCTGCAGAATAGGCTCAATATCCCGGTGTAATGCGTGGTACTGGTAGAACGGCACCCGCGGGAACAGGTGATGGATGGAGTGCAGGTTCTGGCCCAGCCAGAACCATTCCAGTGGTTTCATCCAGCGCGGCATGATCAGGCTATTGGTATTGCGATAACGCTCATTCACCTTGTAGGGATGATGGGGGCGATAGGCAAACCAGTAGGCAGTGAACAGGCCGCCAGTGTAGTACCCCAGCAGGATGACGGCCGCGGTGCCGGGTTGGTCCACCATGAGCAAAAAGGCAACCCGCCAGCCGACGGAAAGTGCCAGCTCGCTGCTATAAATCAGCTTTTCCTTCAGTGACGCGCTGCCCCAGCTGTGTTGCACAAAAAACGTATTCTGTACCCACTGAAAGCGCAGGCCTGCGGCCAATAAACCCACCAGCCCTTTCTGCATGCCGCTGATAATAAAGTCCGGATCCTTGTCCGGCTGGTTGGTATAGCGGTGGTGGGTGAAATGCTCGATGCGGTGCGAGGCGTAGGGAATCGCAATAATGGGCGCCACCAGATACCCGCACAAATCGTTGACCCACTTGCGGCGGTCATTCTGCCCGTGAATATTGCCGTGGGCGGCCTCGTGCAGCGGTGTGTAGGACATGTAGGTGAGGGCAGCGACCAGTAGGTAGGCGCCCCAGGCCGGCAGGGTGCCATCGGCAAACAACGCGAGTGTGGCAACGAAAGCGATCAACACACCCGCCGTCAGTAAAATTGTCGGCCAGGCGGTTTTCCCCATATAGTGCTTGGCACAGGCAATGGCCTGCTTGTTCAATGCTGCCGCATCCATGGTGTTGCCTCTTGTTGGTCTCATCAGGGTAAACACTACGTCGACAGCGAAAAAACCAGAATAGCCACCGTGGCCAATCACCCTGCAGAAGTGGCCAGGGAGTGACAGGGCGGAACCAGCGGAACGGGCAATGCAGCACTCAGATGACAAATTGCACCCGGTGGCCATCAGTCAGGTCATGCTTAACTTTGCCTTGCGCAACGGCATCGACCAGCAGACCTGCCTGCTCGGCACCGGCATCTCGGAAACCGAATTGTCCAGTGGTGAAGGGTTGGTGACGCGGACCCAGGAAATGCGCCTGATCGAAAACCTGATGCTGGCTCTGCCGGAAGAGGGAGTGGGTGGCTTTGAACTGGGCCTGCAATACAACCTGGCCACCTTCGGTGTGTGGGGCTTTGCCCTACGTACCTGCAAGACCCTGCGCGATGCTGTCGCCCTGGGGCTGCGTTACCTGCCGCTAAGCACCGCCTACTGCCGCATTACTGTTTGCGAGGACGGTGACGCGTTCGGTGTGATCTTCGACCCGGACCCGATCCCCCCACACCTGCGCCAGTTTCTTCTTGAGCGCGACATGGCGACGGCCCTCAACCTGGTACGGGAAATTACCTTTCAGGGCGTGGAATTCAGAGGTGTCGAATTCACCGGTGAGCCGGATGTTGCCGCCTCGGCCATTGAGGCCCTGTGCGGCATGGCTCCCGGCATTCATGCCAGCGCCAATCGTATTCTGGTCAACCGGGCGGGGGCCAGTCAGCCATTCCCCGGCTACGACCCGGTGCTCACCCGCATGCTCGAACAGCAATGCCAGCAGCGCATGGACACCGTGGAAAACAGCGGCCTTGCCGGCAAGGTGCGCCAGAAACTGCTGGGGGAGCTGGGCCTTGGGGCCACCCTCAACGATATGGCCAGTGCGTTGGCCCTTTCCACCCGCAGCCTGCGCCGCAAGCTGGAGCAGGAGGGCACCAGCTACCGGGACCTGGTCGAAGAAGAGCGCCGCCAGCTGGCCCTGCAACTCCTTGACAGCACCACCATGAAAATCGAGGAGCTGGCGGCCCATTTGGGGTATACCGATGCGGGCGGTTTCGTGCGTGCCTTTCGGCGCTGGGAAGGGTGTTCGCCCAGCGCCTATCGCGAAAAGGCGTGAGGTTGTGTTCACGGCACGCGCGGCGTCGAACGCCCGGCAAAGTGCGGGGGATTCGCGATAAGCCAATCAAGCGGAGAGAAGGGTGTTTGTCACTCTAATGCGCGACGAATAAAAAAGGCCTCCCGTTTGGGAGGCCTTTTTATCTGGTACGCCCGAGAGGATTCGAACCTCTGACCTTTGCCTCCGGAGGGCAACGCTCTATCCAGCTGAGCTACGGGCGCAAAACTTTGACGTTCATATTAAGGGGTGTTGGCTAGCGTCACCACCTGACAGCGCGCTGCGCTGCTAACGCTCCCGGCGTTCGCCGGTCCGGCGAATTGCCCTGCATGGCAATCCGCGCTTCGCCGGGGGAAGCATGCTTCCCTTTTTCCGGCTACGCCCAGCTGAGCTACGGGCGCAAAACTTGAAGAACTTGGGGTTCAACGGGCGCGAATGATAGCGGGTTGCGGCGGTCTCGTCCATGGATTGGGTGCATCCTGTGGCGGGATCGCTATAATCGGCGCGCCGGGACCCTCTCCCGGTATCTGAATATGAGCAGGCTGTCTCTTTGCGGGTTTCCGACAGTACTGTTTTCCTGACGAGCCCGTGCCTGCCTCCGGTCACCGTACCGTGGTGGGCAAGTGTGTTGGAGAAAGCAGGATGAATCTGTATTGGGTGGTGTTGCTACTGGCCGTTATCGTGGAAATCGCCTGGGCCATGAGCCTCAAATGGATCCAGATTAACCCCGGGGTGCTGTCCATTGGCTCCTCGCTGGTGCTTACCGGTTTGAACATGCTGATGCTGTCTTATGCCATGCGCGGTATCCCCGTGGGCACGGCGTATGCGATCTGGACCGGGCTTGGTGCGGTGGGGATCACGCTGCTGGGGATCGTTTTTTTCAAGGATCCGGCCAATGCCTCGCGACTGGCCTTTATGGCGCTGATTGTGGTGGGTGTCATCGGCCTGAAATTGACCAGCGGGCCGGCCTGAGCGTCGCGCCAGCGGCATGGCAGGCGGTGAAGCATTGGACGTGGCCCCGGTTTTGGTGTCGAATCGTTCGTTTCGGCATTTTACAATCTTTTCCCGCTAATCCGTTGGTAGATCGGTACCCTTTGCGGGCAGATGTCGGCCTGCAACAGATGGAGTTTAACCGTGCGCATTGCTTATCTCGAAGATGACATGGCTCAGGCAGAGCTAGTCACTCACTGGCTTAAAGAGGCTGGCCATAACTGTATTCACATGGCCAGTGGCCGTGAATTCATGTCCCTGTTACGGCGCGACACTTTCGACATTCTGGTGCTCGACTGGGAAGTGCCGGACATGAATGGCTACGCCGTGCTGGAAGAAGTACGTGCCAGTGGTAACCGCACCCCGGTGTTGTTTGCGACCCAGCGTGATGATGAGTCATCGATTGTTGGCGCGCTCTCCCAGGGGGCGGATGACTACATGGTGAAACCGACCAAGCAAGCGGAATTGCTGGCCCGTATCAGCGCTCTCGGGCGCCGGGCAGGGGTATCGGAAATGGATGAAGAAACCGCCCTGAGTGTGGGGCCCTGGACCGTGGACCGGTCCCGTCGTCAGATCCTGTTGGATGAAGACGCAATCAAATTGACGGACAAGGATTACGAGCTGGCCTGCTATCTGTTCCAGAATGTAGGCAAGCTGATGAGCCGTGCGCACCTGTTGGAGAAGGTTTGGGGTATCATGACCCCGATCGAATCGCGCACCGTTGACGTGCATATCAGTCGGATTCGACGTAGCCTGCATATTCGCCCTGAACGTGGCTATCGAATTAAAACGGTGTACCAGCACGGATATCGTCTGGAGCCGATTGAAGAATAAGGACACATCTATGAGGGTCTGGTTGAGCACAGCCATGCTGCTGTGCCTTCTATCAACGGCCTGGGCCGGGGATGATTGGCATTACACCTTGCGTCCTGGCGATTCTCTATGGAAAGTCTGTCAACAGTTTGCCCAGTCTCCGCAAACCTGCTGGGGCGAACTGGCTCGTTATAACGGGCTGGACAACCCCCATTCCCTGCGCCCCGGTAATACCTTGCGGGTGCCGATCAGCTGGCTGAAAGAAAAGCCCATTCCCGCCACCGTGGATGCGGTTACCGGTGAAGTCATGTTGTACCCGGCCAGGGGCGGGGAGCCCCGTCAGCTGCAAAACGGTGATGCGGTGGCATTTGGTGATGCCCTGGAAACGGCTGCGAAAAGCAGTGCCCGCCTGCGCTTTGCCGATCAGTCCGAAGTCTATATCAAACCAGCCAGCCTGCTGGTGGTGACCCGTTATCGCCGCTTCCTGGATCAGCAGAATGAACGCACCGAGCTGCGTTTGCAGCGCGGTAATATTCGTAACAGCGTCACCCCCCGGCAAAGCGATGAAGCGTCTTTTGAAGTCTATACGCCTGGCGCCGTGGCGGCGGTGCGTGGCACGGAATATTACCTGGGTGTGGATGGCGCCGAGACCACGCGTAACGAAGTGATCGACGGGCGCGTGGATGTGGGCGCGCGCGGCACCGATCGCCAGATCGAGGGCGGCTACGCTACTCTGGCCCGCCTGGATGAAGCGCCCATCGAACCGGTGGAGCTGCTGCCGGCGCCAGCCATGGAGGTGAGCGCCTCGCACACCGATGTGGTGGCGGTATGGCCGACCCAGTCCAAGGCCCGTGCCTATCTGCTGGAGCTCTATAGCCAGCCAGCAGGTCGGTTATTGACCCAGGCCCACCTGTCTACTGGCCATTGGCAAAAAGATCTGCCCACCGGGGATTATCGTCTGCTGGTGAGGGCGATAGATGAAAACGGCCTGCGGGGCCAGGAAAGCTGGCACGCGTTTAGCGTAACCCCGGCACCGCCACCCCCTGAGCCCGAGCCGGAAAAAGAGTCGCATTGGGATCTGTGGGCCTTCGTCGGCGCGGCGGCTTTGCTGCTGGCACTATAAATCATGCGCAATCGTCTGAGCCCGGACCAGCGTCGTTATCTGGCAGAGCATGTATCGGTGTTGTGCCTGGTGGTGGGGCTGTGTGCACTGCTGACAATCAGCGGTGCGCTCTCCTTTGTCGACCGCTATATCTACGACAACCTGCTGCAAACGCTTCCGGATGATCCGTCCCAGGACGTGGTGATCGTCGGTATCGATGAATACAGCCTGCGTGAAATTGGCCGCTGGCCCTGGGATCGCAAAGTCCACGCACAGTTGATTGACCGGTTGACCGACATGGGCGCCCGTGCGGTGCTCATGGACCTGATTCTTTCCGAACCGGACCGCAATAACCCGGATTCCGACCTGGCCCTGGTACAGGCCATGGCGGCTAACGGGCATGTCTACCTGCCGGTACATGTAGAGCAATTGCGCGCCGGCGGGCAGCTGATCGAAGTGCTGCCCTATTCGCCGTTTGCCCGCGCCGCGGCCGGGCTGGGGCATGTGGACTTGGAGCTGGATACCGATGGCGTGGCCCGCTCGGTCTATATGCGCTCGGGGATTGGCCAGGCCTGGTGGCCCCATATCACCCAGACATTGCTGGTGCAGGAAGGCATCCTGTCTGAACAGGTCTTCCCGGCGGACAAGGGGGAAGAGTTTTCCGGGCTGGCCAATGTGCGGCGCTATCATCGCTATATACCTTTTGTCAGTGGGCCAAACAGTTACCCCCAGGTGTCGGCGGTGGAGCTGCTGGAAAACTTGATTCCCGAGCAACTGATCCGTGACAAGATCGTGTTGATCGGCGCCACCGCCGCCGGCCTGGGCGACATGCTGCCGACTCCCATGGCAAGCAAGGGCGAGCTGATGGCCGGGGTGGAAATCAATGCCAATCTGCTGGATGCCCTGCGCGCGGACCGGCTGGTGCGCGACCTGCCCATGCCCAGCGCACTGGTGCTGGGAGTGGTGCTGGCGTTACTGGCGCCCTTGCTGCTGCCCTATGTGTTGCCGCGCTGGAGCATGCCGTTGGTGTTTGCCGTGCTGTTGCTGTGCATGCTGGTGAGCATGGCCACGCTGATTTCCCTGCGGTTGTGGTTCCCGCCGTCTGCGGCCATGGCGTCCGCGATCATGGCCTATCCGCTGTGGACCTGGCGGCGGCTGGAATACTCCCTGTCCTATATGCGTAATGCCCTGGAACGGTTGTCGGAATACAGTGACCTGAACCAGCGCCTGACGCAGCCGTCCACGCTGGAGCAGATGGGGCGCATGCTGGAGCAGGTGCTGCCGGTGCGTTCCTGGCGTCTACTGGGCGGTGAGAAGCCCTTGCGTGGCGGCGACAGCCTGCCGGCGGCAACCTGGAAGGGCGCGCTGGCGCGCCAGTACCGGTTCCGCCACGAAGGTCGTCGCTATGAGCTGGATCTGGTCTGGGACCAGGCGCTGCACGCGGATACCTACGATTACTGGGTGCGCGCCATGCTGGTCCGTATCCGTACGCGGGCGCCCAATGTGGGGCCGCGCTATGAGGTACTGGAAAAGCACATCGAACGGTTGCGTCGGGAAGAGGAACGCCAGGAAGCCCTGACCCGTTTCTTCCAGGTCACCCTGGCGCAGATTCGCGAAGGGGTGGTGATCGCCGACGCCTGTGGGGTGATTGTTTACGCAAATCCCCAGGCGGCTTTCCTGCTGGGCCTGGAAATGGGCGCCCTGGATGCCGGGCAGCCCATGGTCACGGAGCTGGACCGGGAACTGGAACTGCGCGAGCAAAGCTGGGATGCCCTGCTGTGCCGGACCCTCGGTGAAGGCCGCACCCAGGTGGAGTGTCGCAACCGTCAGGGCACCGACCTGTATCTGGATATGTTGCTGGTGCATGCCGGCGACAACCCGGGCCGGATGATGATCATTTCCTTCAAGGACATCAGCGATGTGAAGCAGGCCATGCGGGCCCGTTCCGAAATGCTGGATTTCCTCTCCCACGACCTGCGCTCGCCCATGGTATCGGTGCTGGCGCTCACGGAAAAAATGCGCCAGAGCGGCGACCATCAGGGCCTGCCGGCCTTCCTCGACAATGTGCAGCACTATGCCCAGCGCAACCTGAATATTGCCGAGCAATTCCTGCAGCTGGCACGGGTGGAAGCGGTGGAATCCGTGGAAATGAACGAGCAGGACATGCTCGACGTGGTCGAAAGTGCCATCGATCAGGTACAGATTCAGGCGCAGCAGCGTGATATCACGCTGCGGTTTGAGTACGACCCGGACCAGGAGGTCTGGGTGCTGGGCAACAATGAGCTGCTGGAGCGCCTGGTCGTGAACCTGCTGACCAATGCGGTGAAATACAGCCATGAGGGCAGTTCCGTTGATGTGACCCTGTATGCGCAGGACAATCAGGTGGGCTGCGAAGTGCGTGACCGGGGGGTGGGGATTCCGCCGGAATTCCAGGAGCGGCTGTTCGATCGTTTCAGCCGGGCCAGCACCAGCGGTGGCGCCCGCACCCGTGGGGCCGGCATGGGCCTGCGTTTCGTCAAGGTCGTTACCGAACGTCATGGCGGCGAGGTTCGGGTGCACAGTGTGGTCAGCGAAGGCAGTCGCTTTACCCTGTTGTTGCCGCGTATTGAGCTGGCCTGACACCGGGTCGATAACGTTGCGTGAGGGGCTGTCTCCTCCGTCAGCAGATGCTCTGGCATGGCGGATTCCTGGCCCGGTATGCGCCGTCAAGCCTCCGGGGTAACATCAAGCGTTTTGTCCCTACGGCTGGAGCGGGTATAATCGCCAGCCGCAGCGCCCACAAGAGGCCGTTAAGGGCTTCCCGCGGCGAACCACAGAGAATTAGAGGTGTAATTGTGAAAAAGATGCTGACTGCCAGCCTGGTCCTGGTCGCTACCCTGTTTGCCGCCGGTAGCGTGGCTGCCAAGAGCACCAAGGAAATCTCCCCTTACCCGCTGGGCGAGCGCTCTGTATTTAGTGATCGCGCCATCGAAGAGCGTATCAAGCCGGTGGGCTCTGTGTGTGTGGAAGGCGACGAATGTGGCAGCGCTGCCGCTCCGGCCGAAGAAGTGGCCAGTGGCCCCCGTTCCGGTGAGCAGGTGTACAACGCCTCCTGTGCCGCCTGTCATGGCACTGGCGCTGCCGGCGCCCCGAAAGTGGGTGATGCGGCCTCCTGGGCACCGCATGTCGCCAAAGGCGAAGCCACCATGCTGAAGAACGCCATCAATGGCATCAATGCCATGCCCCCGAAAGGCATGTGCATGGATTGCTCTGATGACGAAATCAAAGACGCTATCGAATACATGGTCAGCAAGAGCCAATAACCTTGTTGAGGCTCCGCTGGTCCTTACCCGGAATCATGCTGTCAGCGCTGGTGCTGGCAGCCTGCTCTGACGACAGCGCCCCGGACACGACGGCTACCGACAAGGCAGCGGCGCGTGACGGGGCGCAGTTGTATAAGCAGTACTGTGTGACCTGTCACGGCTCCGGTGCGCTGGGCGCTCCCGGTGTCGGCAAGGAGCATCGCCTTTACTGGTCGCACGAGGTCGAAGAAGAAGGTTTCGATACCCTGGTGCAGGAAGCGATCAATGGCATCAACTCGATGCCGCCTCGCGGTGGCTGCTTCGATTGCAGTGACGACGAAATTCGCAGCACGGTGATTTACATGCTGCAAAAAAGTGGGGCGAAATAAGAGGCGCAGCACGCCACACGCTTCACGCAACAACGCGGGAACGCTCTACAGGCTCCCAAAGCAACGAGGCCGCGCTCCCGTTTGGGGCGCGGCCTCTTTGCGTTACAAGAGAGAAGAATTATTTCGCGTTGTTGCGTGAAGCGTGTGGCATGTTGCGTTGCTTTAATCCAGCAACGCCCGGAGATTGGCAATGCTGGCCTCGGCCACCTCTGCTTCTTTTGCTTCATCCTTCTGAATGCCGATGCCCAGGTAGTCGATATCGTCCTGGGGCATTTCGTCCACGAAGCGGCTGGCGGTGGTGTCGATTCGCTCGCCGTATTGTTTGCGCGTCAACGCCTGTGTCATGGCCAGGGTTTCCCGGGCGCGGGTGATGCCTACGTACATGAGGCGGCGTTCTTCGACGATGTTGTCTTCTTCGATGCTGGTGCGGTGGGGCAGGAACTCTTCTTCCACACCCATCATGTAGACGTGGGGAAATTCCAGGCCTTTGGAGGCGTGCAGCGTCATTAACTGCACCCGGTCGGAATCGTCTTCTTCCTGTTGTTGTTCGAGCATGTCCAGCAGCACCAGTTTCTTGATCACCGATTCCAGATCGCTGGCGCCTTCTTCCTCGTCTTCCTGTTTTTCCAGCATACGCTCGATGCTGCGCACCAGTTGCCAGATATTTTCGATATTCTTTTCACCGATGCGCGGGCTGGAGGCGTTCTGCATCAGCCAGCCTTCGTAATCCATATCGGTGATCAGTTCCTGCACTGCCTGCAAGCTGTTCTGGCCGAAGCAGAACTGGCGTTTGGCATCCAGCCAGGCCTTGAACTTTTGCAGCTTTTCGGCGGCTTTGGGATTCATCACTTCACTGAGCGCAAAGTCATCGCACACGTGGTACAGACCCTGCCCGCGCTTGAGTGCCCAGGTGGCCAGTTTTTCCAGGGTGGCCGGGCCGATTTCCCGGCGGGGAGTGTTGATGATACGCAGGAAAGCGTTGTCGTCGTCCGGGTTCACTAACAAGCGCAGGTAACACATCAGATCCTTGATCTCGCTGCGCGAGAAAAAACTTTTGCCACCGGAGACCTTGTAGGGAATCGACAGGCTTTGCAGTTTCATTTCCAGAATCCGTGACTGGAAATTACCGCGGTACAACACGGCGAAATCTTTCCACTGCAATCCTTTTTGCAGGCGGCGATGGAAGATATCGCTGGCGATCCATTCGGTTTCCGCTTCTTCGTCGCGCAGCGCGGAGAAACGAATCGGTTCGCCGTAACCGTAATCGGACCACAGGCTCTTTTCGAACTCGTGGGGGTTGTTGGCGATGACGGTGTTGGCGGCTTTGAGAATGCGGCCGGTGGAGCGATAGTTTTGCTCCAGTTTGACCACCTTGAGAGTGGGCCAATCTTCCTGCAGCTGCGCCAGGTTTTCCGGGCGGGCGCCGCGCCAGGCATAGATGGACTGGTCGTCATCGCCTACCACGGTGAATTTGCCCTCGGGCAGGGTGAGCATTTTCACCATTTCGTACTGGGCGCCGTTGGTATCCTGGTATTCATCCACCAGCAGGTACTGAATGCGGTTGCGCCATTTTTCCAGAATACGCGGCTGTTCGCGGAACATGCGCGCCGGCATCAGGATCAGGTCGTCGAAATCCACCGCATTACACACTCGCAGCATGCGATCGTAACCGCCATAGGCCATGGCTGCGCGCAGGTCGTCGTCGGTTTCAGCGGTGCTTACCGCTTCCTCGGGCAGCACCAGCGCGTTCTTCCAGTCGGAGATGCGTTTGTGGATCACGTCGACCGCGTCTAGGTCCCGTTCCGATTCGCCCTGGCGCAGGATCTCCTTGAGGATTTCCTTGCTGTCGGCACCGTCCAGAATCGAGAAGCCGTTGCGCAGGCCGCAGGCTTTCAATTCCGATTTGAGGATGCGCAGGCCCAGGTTGTGGAAGGTGGAGACAATCAGCCCCCGGGTCAGGTCGCGGCTGACCAGCTGCTGCACCCGCTCCTTCATTTCCCGGGAAGCCTTGTTGGTGAAGGTCACCGCCGCGATATGGCGGGCCGGAATACCCCGTTCCTGGATCAGCCAGGCGATCTTGCGGGTGATCACGCTGGTTTTGCCGGAGCCCGCACCGGCCAGTACCAGCAGGGGGCCGTCGGCGTAATTCACGGCTTCCTGCTGGCGGGGGTTGAGTTTGCTCATGGGGCTCCGGTAACGCTGGGGGTGAAATCGGGTCGCCATGATACCAGTGATGAGTCTGCACTCCAGACACCTTATGTCGGTTATCATGGTGGTTTCTCTGGAAACGGTTTTGCCCATGCGTCTGGACTATTTTCTCGCCCACAGTGCTGGCCTCACCCGCAAGGAGGCGAAAAAGCTGATCAGCGGCGGGGCGGTAACGGTAGCTGATGAAGCAAAACCCAAAGCCAACCTGCAGTTGCGCCCGGATCAGGTGGTGATGTTGCATGGTGAAGTCGTGCAGCTTCCCGGCCATCGTTATCTGATGCTGCACAAGCCCGTTGATGTGGTCTGCTCCACGGACGATCCGGAGCACCGCACAGTATTGGATCTGTTGCCGGCTGTGTTACGCGCCCAGGTGCACCCTGCCGGCCGGCTGGACCGGGATACCACCGGGCTGGTACTGCTTACCTCCGACGGGCAGTGGTCCCATCGCCTGACGTCCCCGAACCATGCCTGTGGCAAGTGCTATCGGGTGACCTGTGCGGATCCGGTCAGTGACGAGGATTTACAGGCCCTGGCGGATGGCATCCTGCTGCGCGGCGAGGACAGCCCGACCTTGCCGGCCCTGGCTGAGCGAGTGAATACTCACACCTTGCGGCTGACCATCACGGAGGGGCGCTACCATCAGGTCAAACGGATGCTGGCTGCCCGTGGCAACAAGGTGGTGGGCCTGCACCGGGAGCAGATCGGCGACATCGTACTGGATGCGGATCTGGCGCCAGGGGAGTTCCGGGCGCTGACAGAGGAAGAGGTCGCGGGCATCTAAGAGGCTTTCTGCAACGCCGCTGTAGGAGATTCTATGTTGTCCACCCCTGTCTTCATGAGGCAGGGGTCGGCTGATAGTCAGTGCCATTTTTCATAAGCGCGAAGGCGATACGAACCAGTTTGCGCGCAAGGATGACCAGCGCTTGGGTGGTTGCCAGCCCACGGTCCAGATAAGCCTGATAGACCCCTGCCCAACGCTTGCTCCGGCGAGCGGCCATGGCCGCGCAGTAAAGCAGCCTGCGAGCTTCTGAATCACCTTTCTTGGTCAGTTTTCGCTTGCCGGTCTTGGTGCCTGAGTCTTTCACGTGAACGTCCATTCCCGGGAAGGCCACGAACGCATCACTGTTCCTGAAGTCGCCTCGCAGGAAGGCCATGACAAGGGCATAGGCTGTCAGATCGCCCACGCCCTCCAGGGCTTTGCAACGCTTCACCTGATCACAGAGTCCTGCCTCTCTGGCCGCGTCGCGAAGGTACTTCTGGATCTGTGCATCGAGCGTGTTGATCTGAGAGATCAGCCTCTTTAAGCCGGCTTTGAGTAGCGGCTCTGCACCCAGGCTTTGCTGGATAATGGTCCGCGCCTTGACCAGTGCCGCACGGCGGCGCAGCAGGGTCTGCAGCGTCCGATACGCCTTGGGTGGCGGGCTCCAGCGGCGCAACGCCTCTTTTTCATGTTGCAGATGGCGGGCAAGTAGCTGTGCGTCAGAGGCGTCCGTTTTGGCGCGCCCTCCTGTGCCCTTGCGGTAATGGTGGAGGCGAGAACCATCAATCACGTAGATGTGATGGCCTTTACGGTGGGCCAGCTCGATAACATCCATGTGATAAGTGCCAGTGGCCTCGATGGCTATCTCGCAGTGGGCAGGCAGACCCTTGAGCCAAGCCCGAATGGCTTTAGGCGTGTTCTCAATGGAATAGATCTGGCCCTGGAAATAGATGACCAACTCAGCCTTGGCCACGTCGATACCGATAATGGAGGGTTCTACTTGCATTGCCACTGAACAGCCCCTTGCGCTAGGTTACACATGCTTGTCGGGGCGCACCTGAACGCTGGCTTGCTAGGTATCGTCGGTCTGAGGTGCCACTCAGCCGATGGATTCTTTATCGGCGTATGAATAGGTGCGAGGTGGGGCCAAATCTCCTACCGTCTGTACCTTAGGTCAGATGCCCCTTTGGTCCCTCCACCCCGGCAAGTCCTGCATGGTTGCAGGAGGGACATTCAAACATACAAGTTCCCTTCCAGGGGGCGAATCCGAGCCTGGGCGAGGAAACGGGCTATGCTGATGCTGCTGATCATTCTGACGACGCAGGCGCAGGACTCTCCTGATTGCCCCGCAGGCGATTTCCACGCTGACGCGTGATTCGTCCCTCAAGCGGAACTCCTACAGCGGCTTCGCTTTAGCCGTGTGAGTCGTGTTTTTACGCTGATGATCGCGCCACGAGTGACGTTATTCGCTTCGCTCACCCTTCGGGCCGCCCTGCGGGCGTTGCTTCGTTGCGCTACGCTCCTGCGGCGCCCGCTTAGTTCAACTGCCCCTGCAATTCCATCACATCCACCGTTCTTTCCGGGTTTAGCGGATCGATCAGCGTGTTCGCGTCTTTGTACACCCGCGGCGTCTGGTACAGCATCGCCACCGCTTTCACATGGCTGGGCGCCACGTAGCGTTCCGGCATTTCCTGTTCCAGCCAGGCGCGCACTTTCGGGGCCTGATCCGAACCCATTTTCGGGAACAGGTGATGCTCCACGTGGTGGCTGAAGTGAAAGTGCAGTGGGTCGATCCAGCGCCAGGCGCGCACGCTCATGGAATTGTCCACCGGGTGATTGTTGTCCATCTGCGGGCGCAGCATGTGGTTGGTGAGGATATAACCCTGGCCGATGAAGTTGATCATCATCATCGGAATCAACACGGTGAAGATGGCCAGCGGGCCGGA
The DNA here is from genome assembly GCF_009718865.1 of Alcanivorax sp. VBW004. Lineage (NCBI taxonomy): Bacteria > Pseudomonadati > Pseudomonadota > Gammaproteobacteria > Oceanospirillales > Alcanivoracaceae > Alcanivorax > Alcanivorax sp. VBW004. The sequence continues at coordinate 3,615,122 of NZ_WNHC01000001.1, read as the reverse complement.
CACGATGGCCAGCGTGATCCAGGCGGCCATGCACAGGTAGGACTGGCGGATGGCCTTTTTACGGTCGAAGCCCTTGAACTCTTCACGCTTGCGGGTCTGCAGGCGCAGTACCAGCTGGGCATGAAACATGAAGGAATAAAACAGGAACAGGTAGCTGTACCAGGTGCCGCCACCGGGGGCCAGCTTGGTGAAGTTGGCCGTCTTCGGGTGTTTCTCGTAGCGGTGCATGGTGCCGAAAGAGTCCGGGTCCTTGTCGCCCAGGTTGGTATGGGCATGGTGAGCCACATTGTGCCAGCGGCGCCAGAACTCCGGTGGCACCAGCGCCGGGCCGAAGCCGATCCAGCCCAGCGTGTTCTGCATGCGCTTGCTCATGCCCAGGGCGCCGTGCAGGACCTCGTGAGCCAACAGGGCCTGGCACGCCAGGGTGTGGCCGGCGAGCAGGGACAACAGCAGGTTGCCCCACCAGGGCAGGTTCAGCACCAGAATGGCGGCGATGCTGCCGATGATGACGATATTGAGGGGAATGAACCACAGCGCTCGCAGGGGGCGGGCCTTGAAGGCGCCGGGGCCCAGATCCTTCTTCACGGCATCGCGAATAGCGCGGGCATCATCGGCGCCGAACTGGCGGCTGTAAGCGGGTGAATCCGTCGTCATGGGGCTGTCCTTGGATTGTGCTGGCTGAATGCAGCCGGGAAATTCCGAGGCAGGCATTGTCGGAGAGAGGGGGCCAACGGCGAAGTGCAGGGCTGGACACTTTTCGGTCATTTCCGGACAGGTCAAAAAATAGCGTATGATGGACCCATGAACCGTGACCGCTTTATCCAGCTTGATCCGGGCACTGGCCGTTCGCCGGTGCCGGTGAACTACGTCCGCAATCTGGTCGAATTGATCAGTGATGTGGGCGTGGATACCCGGCGTTTGCTGCGCCAGGTGGGGCTAACGGAAGAAGAAGTTTATAACCCGGAGCCGGCGTTGCGTTTCGAGCAGTTCCGCCGGGTGATGGTTGGGGCCCGGGATATGACCGGTAATCCGGCACTGGGCCTGGCCCTGGGGCAGCAATTGACGCTGACCGCCCACGGCCTGCTGGGGTATGCGGCGATCAGCAGCGCCGACCTCGGCGATGCCCTGCGTTTGCTGGAGCGTTATTTCCGCACCCGTACCCGGCTGTGTGTACCGCGTATTGAGCCGACCACGGAAGGGGTGCGTTTCTGCCTGCTGGAAAGTGTGCCACTGGGTGATATTCGCGAAACCTACCTGGAAGTGGTGGTCGCCGCAGTGGTGGGTGGCATCCGCTACTTGCTGGGCGAGCGTTTCCGTGGCGCCGTACTGGAGCTGCCCTACGCGCCGCCGGCGCACGCGGAGCGCTACCGCGAGCTGCTGCAAATGCCGGTTGAGTTTGGGGCGGAGGTGGCCGCCTTGCGATTGCCGTATTCCTTGCTCAGTGAACCTTTCACCTTGTCCGACCCGGCATCCCGGCACATGGCGGCGCAGAAATGTGAAGAAGAGCTGCAGCGTCTGGAAGCGGATCAGGACTGGGCAAGCCGGGTCCGTGCGCGCCTGATGCAGGCAGAAGGTATGCTGCCCAGCCTGGAGCAGCTGGCCGGCAACTTTCATGTGACCTCGCGGACCCTGCGTCGCTATCTCAATGCGTTGGGCGTGAGTTATCGCTCCTTGCTGGAAGAAGTGCGCATGACCAAGGCCATGGCTTATTTGCAGGCCAATATCACCGTGCAGCAGGTGGCAATCAAGCTGGGCTACGCGGATCCCAGCAATTTCGCCCGCGCTTTTCGTAAATGGACCGGCCACCCGCCCAGTCATTTCCAGCCGTAATCCCAACCCATGCTCCTTTGTGTTGTAGGCGTTCCTTTCCAGGGGACGAACTGAGCGCTGCGAAGCAGTGGCCGCCGTTGTGCTGCTCGCCTTACAGGAAAAGGATCACCCGGTGAACAGAGGATTGGCTTTCGCCAATATCGCGCTAAGCGCGGTTCGTCCCCTGGAAGGGAACTCCTACAGCTGCGCCCTCGTCCCTCGCTCCATCTGGCAATCCCTTCCCCATAACGCTAGTGTTCCTCGTCTGTTTCAGCAAAAACAACACCCCTATGAGTAACCACGAACCCGTCCTGCTGGTCTCCCGGCATAATCACCCTCGCGGTAGTTGCCAGCGCGGGCGTATGCAGCGCCAGCGCCTGATTCATCGTGCCTCCTACGTGGTGGTACAGGATCTGGCTGGGCGCGTCTGTGTGCAAAAGCGGGCAGCGGACAAGCATTTCTACCCCGGTGGCTGGGATCTGGCGGCGGGCGGGGTGATGCGCCCGGATGAGTCCGTGGCTCAGGGATTGAGCCGGGAGCTGCACGAAGAGCTGGGGTTGCAGCGTCAGTTTTCCCGCTGGCAATGGTTCTGGTTCGCCAACCCCCATCACCAGGTCTGGGGTGCATTGTCATCGACGGTGGCCTGTCCGGATTCTGTTTCCCTCAGTGACGAAGTGGTCGCGGTGCAATGGTTGCCCGTTCGCCAAGCACTGGCCTTGCCCGGTACCACTCCGGATACCCGTCACGCCCTGTCCTTGCTGTTGTCATCGTCTTTCTGAGCGTTTTCGTCCTTGTGGCTGCCGGGCCGGATGGTTAGTTTCATTTCCTCATGCAAAGAAGGATGAGGAAGTTATGTCCCAGCGATTCAGTGTGGCCGGTAAGCGAATTCTGATTACCGGCGCGTCCAGTGGTTTCGGTGCGCATTTTGCGATGGCACTGGCTGAAGAAGGTGCGGATCTGGTGCTGGCCGCCCGCCGTGTGGAAAAACTGGAAGACACTGCCAGAGCCGTTCGTGATCTGGGCCGCGACGCCACGGTCGTGCCCATGGATGTGAGCGATCACGCCAGCGTCGAGGCCGCCTTTGCCGACATGCCGGCCCTGGATGTGGTGGTGAATAATGCCGGTGTGTCCCACGAAGGCCCCACCGAAAATATTGCCGAAGACGAATGGGACCGAGTGGTCGATACCAACCTGAAAGGGGTCTGGGCCGTTTCCAAGTTTGCCATCCAGCAATGGAAGCGCGATGAGCGCCCCGGCAGCCTGATCAACATCGCCTCCATTCTTGGCTTGCGAGTGGGAGGACGTGTGGCCCCTTACACCGCGTCCAAGGCAGCTGTTGTGCAGTTGACCAAATCTCTGGCTTTGGACTGCGCTCGCCACAATATTCGCTGCAATGCCATTTGCCCGGGTTATGTGGAAACCGATATCAATCGGGATTTTTTCAGCAGCCCGCTGGCTGAAAAAATGCTCAAACGCATTCCTTATCGTCGGCTGGGTGATATCGACGAGCTGGTTGGCCCGCTGTTGTTGTTGGCTTCCGACGCATCCTCCTACATGAGTGGAGCCATTATCGCCGTGGACGGCGGGCACCTCTGCAATACCCTCTAACTGAATTCACCGAGGACAGATCATGGATTTTTCCCTGAGCCCGGAAATTGAAAGCCTGCGGCAGAAAGTCGCCGCTTTCGTTGAAGCGGAAATCATGCCGCTGGAAAATAACAAAGCCAATTACGATGACCATGAAAATTTCAAGGAAAGCGTGGTTGATGCGCTGAGAGAAAAAGCCAAAGCCGCTGGGCTGTGGGGGTTTCAGTTACCGAAAGAACGTGGTGGCCTGGACGTGGGCGTGGCCGGCATGGCGGTGTTATATGAAGAGGCTGCACGTAGCCCGTTCGGGCCGGTGGTATTCAACTGTGCGCCGCCGGATGACGGCACCATGATTTTGCTCAACAAGATTCTCAACGACGAACAGAAAGAGCGCTGGCTGCAACCCATGATCGACGGCAAGGTGCGCTCGGCCTTTGCCATGACCGAGCCCGATGGCGGTTGCGGATCCGATCCGTCCCTGACCTACACCTCGGCTACCCGTGAAGGTGACAACTGGATCATCAAGGGTCGCAAGTGGTTTATTACCGGGGCTGAAGGGGCGCAGACGTTTATCCTGATTGCCAAGACCAGCGATGATCCGCGCAAGGGCCTCACCGCCTTCCTGTTCGATGCCGATCAGCCCGGCTGGGAAGTGGTACGCCGCATTCCCATCATGGGCCCGGAAGAGCACGGTGGTCACTGTGAACTCAAGTTCGATGGACTGGTGATTCCCGACGAGAATCGTCTGCTGGAAGTGGGCGATGGTCTCAAGGTAACCCAGATCCGTCTTGGTACCGCACGCCTGACGCATTGCATGCGTTGGCTGGGCCTGGCCAAGCGTTGCATGGAAGAAGCGGCGGGTTATGTGGAAAATCGCATGAGTTTTGGCACCACCTTGGCCGAGCATGAAGGCGTGCAGTGGATGCTGGGAGATGTGGCAAAAGAAATTGAAGTGGGACGTCTGTTAACCATGCAGGCGGCCTGGATGCTGGATCAGGGCGACTTTGCCAAGAAAGAAATTTCCATGGCCAAGATCCATGTGGCGGATACCCTGCACAAGGCGGCCGATACCGCCATCCAGCTGTGCGGTGCCCGGGGCTACTCCAAGGACACCCTGCTGGAGTGGATCTACCGCTACGCCCGCCAGGCCCGTCTGGTGGATGGCGCTAGCGAAGTGCACAAGATGGTATTGTCGCGTATTTATTTGAAAGAGAAGCGCGATTTCTTTAAGTGGGGAGTGTAAGGCTGCTCCGCAGCAGCAACACGTGAGATGCAACACGCTTCACGCAACAGGCACCACGCTATAAGCCCCGCTTCGGCGGGGCTTTTTTGTGCCAGAAGGGTGGGTGTCGCTCCATGGGTATAAAGCGATTTTTGTAGGCGTTCCGCTTGAGGGACGAACCGTGCGAAGCACGAAATCGGCCGAGGACGATCAGAGGCATCCGGGTTCGTTAGGTATGCACCGAAAACATCCTTCGCTCGCCTCGCTGTGCCCGGTTCGCGTCTCAAGCGACGCTCCTACAGGGAGCCAGATTTTTTCTGGGTGGTGTTACCCGTTGGTTGCCCGACGTAATGTTCGCGCCGGGGTTTCGCCGAACCGCGCACGGTAGGCGCGGGAGAAGTTGCTGACATGGCGGTAGCCGGTTTTTTCGCTCACTTCCTTCACGGACAGTTCGCCTTTTTCCAGCCAGCGATTAGCGGCAGCCATTCGTTCATTGCGGACGTACTCGGCACAACTGAGGTGAAACTTCTGCCGGAAAAGTTGATCCAGTCGATTTTCCGTCATGCCAGCCTGATTGGCCAGGCGGGCAATGGAAAGGTCGCCGCCCAAGTGGTTTTCAATGTGTAAAGTGATATCCGTCAATGCCTGCTTTTCCCAGACAATAATGCGATCTTCATTAAAGTCATCATCACAGAACAGCTCGATAATTTCTGCCAGAAACAGATTGGCAATGCCTTCCAGTTTCAGCTTGCGGGCGCTGCCGCGGGCGTTGTGATCAAACAGGTTTCCGCCCAGCTGTCGCAAGCGGCTGCTGGGGGAAAACGACTGGCCGATCTGGATGTCGCCAAATTTTTTATCGCGAAAAAGTGATAATTTTTCCGGAAGCTTACCATCAAAGCGTTCCAGCAAGGGGGCAAGCGTTGACGCTACGCCCACATGGCGAATCAGTTGCCCCTTGAATAACCGAAAGCGACTGCCCGAAGGATCCACGCGCATCAGCAAGGCAGAGTCGCTTGTCAGGCTGAAGGTATTGCCATTGGGGTGGCTCAATTCCGAACGGCCCTGCAGGTGCATGGCGGAGCCGATCCAGGGTTCACTGAAACTGTTCTGCACCTGCACATGGCAGTCATCCAGGGCTTCGTATTCCATGCGATAGAGCACCATGCCACTGGCAAACTCCAGTCGTTCCATGCGCCCGCGAATGCCGGGCAGATCAATGGCCTGGCCACCATTCATATGGGCTACTACCAGGCGAGATGGTGTCTCGTTGTTGTCGTGATTATCCATAATGAAAATGGCCTGAGATCATCAAAAAGAATGAGCGCCCCGGAAAAATGATAAAACCCCGGAAAATGACATAAGTGAGAAGTGGTTCTCACTCAAGCCTCTCTCTACCCTACAGCGCAGAAACAAATAAATCATGTCGGGGTGTGTCATGTCCTTGTTCCATCGGCGCCGTATTGGGGGGCGTTACTACGATCGCGCAGAATGGTTGGCTGCATTTGGTGTCGCGTTGGCCTTTCTGTTGTTGTTGCCGGCGCCGGTTCATGCCGCCCTGGACGGTGCCGATGGCAGCGGCCATGACGGTGTAACCGGCGGTCGCGGTGAGGATGGCGGTGACGGTGGGGCGTTTGATAATGGGGGCAACGGTGGCGATGGTGCCAGTCTGGTGTACGCGGACGCCCCTGCCTATGAAGCGTCGACCACAACCGGTATTGACGCGGACAAAACTGATCTGACTGCCGTGGCTGGCATCAATAATGGTGACCAGATCCGCGTCACTGTGGATGGTGTTGCGACCACTGTCACCATTCATACTGGCGACAAATTGATTGATTTGGCAGCGACCATTGAGCAGATCATAAGCCCGTTCGAGATGAGCGCCAGTGTGACTGACAGCGGGTCGGGTGGTGACCAGCTGATCATCGAGGGCGCGCAGAATTTCCTGGATCTGCAGATTATCAATATCACGGGCACGCCGATTTCGGCCACGGGGATTAATTTCGTGAACCTGCCGGGCACCTTGGGGGATGCGTCACGCCCCTTCAGTCATGGTGGTGATGGGGGGGATGGCGGCGCAGGCTCTATGCTGGCTCCGGGAGATTATTACTTCACGTTTTCTACCTCGGGTGGCGATGGCGGTGCGGGTGGCTCTTCCGATTACTTCTACGGTAATGGCGGTGCGGGAGGCAATGGTGGTCCGGGACTGCTTATCACCTCTCCGGGGGACCGCTTCACCCTGTCTAGCGGTGCGGAGTTCCACGGTGGCAATGGTGGCAATGGCGGCGCGGGCGGTGCAGAGGGCATTGGTGGCGATGGCGGAGACGGCGGCGCAGGCATTCAGGCCGATGCAGGTGCTGCAATCACCATTAGTGCCGGTGCGCTAGTGGCAGGCGGCGACGGTGGCCTGGGCGGTGCCGGTGGCACTCCGGGCACTGATGGTATCGGCGGCTACGGTATCAGCGGGTCCGATCTGGAGGTGACCCTGGCCGGCACGGTGAACCCCGGCGGCAACCAGACCACCGCCATTCACTTTGCCAGTGGCGATAACCGCCTGACCCTGGAAAGCGGCTACAGCCTGGGGGGCAATGTGGTGGCCAATGGCAGCAATGATGTGCTGGCGTTGGGTGGCGATGTTGACGGTAGCTTTTTTACGAGCGCTGTGGGAAGCACCTTTCAGGGTTTTGAAGGTTTTGAGAAAACCGGTGCCAGCACCTGGACGTTGACGGGCGCAAGCGCGCAGGACTGGTGGGTGCGGGAAGGAACACTGAGTGGTGAGCTGAGCACTCTTGGCGGGGATATCCGCAACGATGCCCATGTGCGAGTGATGGATACCCTGGGAGTATCAGATTACTTCGGCCAGATCAGTGGCAGTGGCGATGTGTCCTGGCAGGGAGGGCCGATCTTCGTCCGCAACCCGCAGACTTACACCGGGCTGACTCAGATCCAGAATGGCATGGTGAACGTGTTTTCGGCCAATACCATTGCCGGTGACATCCTTCTGGATGCTGGCTCAGCATTAACCTACTTCTACAACAGTACGGGCCGGTATGACGGCAGGATTTCGGGAGGCGGAGAGGTCCGCCTGCTCGACAGCCGCATCATCTGGACGGCGGATCATGACTTTACGGGGACGACCTATATCTCTGGAAGCACTGACAAGTTGTTTCAGCTGACACTGGGAAACGGGGGTAATACCGGATCTATCATTGGGGACGTGGTCTTCAATGGTTCAGCAGCCAGTAACCTCATTATCAACCGGGGTAACGACTATTACTATGATGGCGTGATCTCCGGCAACGGTAATCTCTTTAAATTCGGTGACGGCAATTACTATCTATCGGCAGACCATGCCATTAACGGCGAGGGTCGTGTCTATGAAGGCGGGATGTTCGTAAACGGTGCCATGAACGGCCTGGCGATGTTTGTTCGTAACGGCGGCCTGCTGGGCGGTAGTGGTTCGCTGGGCAACACTGTCGTTCAGTCCGGCGGCACTTTGGCGCCGGGGGATGGCCTGGGCGCATTGACCATCAATGGCAACCTGACCCTGGAGCAGGGCAGCCTGCTGGATTTCCAGTTCGGTGCGCCCAGTGGTGATTTTGTGACGCCGGGCTCCAGCGACAGTGTGACGGTGAATGGCGATCTGGCCATCAATGGCTCGACGCTGACGATCAACGATACCGGCAGCTTCGGCCCGGGCTTGTATCGCCTGTTCGATTACACCGGCACCCTTTCCGAAAGCAACGGTGGCCTGCAACTGGCCAACCCGGATCCTGCCTACGATCTGCAATACCTGGCCGGCGACAAGCAGATCAACTTGATTAATACCACCGGCACCACGCTGAATTTCTGGAATGCCAATGGCCTGGCCAGCGGCACCACCCAGGGCGGTGGTAATGGCACCTGGACGGCGACGAATCACGTCTGGACCGATGCCACCGGCTCCATCACCGGCCCCATGATTCCCAACCCCGGCTTTGCCATCTTCGCCGGCGATGCCGGTACGGTAACGGTGTCGGATGCGGATGGCGCGGTGGAAGCGCAAGGCATCCAGTTCGCCAGCGATGGCTATGTGCTCAGCGGTGATGCCCTGAACCTGACCGGCACGGAAGGGGAAATCCGCGTGGGCGATGGTAGCGCTGCCAGCAGCGGTTATGTGGCGACGATTGAGAATGACATCACCGCGACGAATGGATTGGTTAAAACCGGTGAGGGGACGCTGGTGCTGGCGGGCGTTTTGCCTCAGGCGCAGGACTGGTGGGTGCGGGAAGGCACGCTGCAGGGAAACCTCTATAAGCTGGGTGGCAATATTCTTAACGACGCTCATGTGTTGATTGACGATTACTCTGGTTCTCCTACTTATAAGGGGACAATCAGCGGTAGCGGCAGCGTTACCTGGGATTTAGGCGGCCCTACGAATTTGATCAACAAGCAAACCTACACCGGGCTGACCCATGTTCTGAATGGTGAACTTTATGGGGCGGCGGACACTTTTGCCGGGGACATCTTGATTGAAGCCGGGGGGCAAATCGTTGCCACTGGAGGGGTGGCGCCGGTTCAATATGACGGGACAATTTCGGGAGATGGGATTTATGACATATCCGGTGCGAATGTGGTCTGGACGGGGGACCATACTGGTTTTACTGGGTTAACGTTACTTAATAATGGCGCGCACCTTACGCTGGGCACGGGGGGCAACACAGGCTCCATCGTGGGGGATGTGCTGTTTTCTGACACTTCCAGCACCCTGGAAATCAACCGCGCCAACGACTACCTCTACGACGGCGTGATCTCCGGCACCGGCAACCTGATCAAGAACGGCGCCGGCAATTATATTCTCTCTGCCGATCATTCCATGACCGGCAATGCCACGGTGAATGCCGGTGGCATGTTGGTAAACGGTGCCATGAATGGCGTGGCCTTTACCGTGAACAACGGCGGCCTGCTGGGCGGCAGTGGTTCGCTGGGCGATACCACGGTGCAATCCGGTGGCACCCTGGCGGCGGGGAACTCCATTGGCGCCCTGACCATCAACGGCGACTTGACCTTCAACAGCGGCAGCCTGTTGGAACTGGAAGTGGATCCGACCAGCACCAGCAGTGATCTGATCACCGTCACCGGCCAGGCCAACCTGGCGGGTTCCGTACTGCATGTGGGCAACGATGGTGACTATCAGCCGTTCAGTACTTATACCTTCCTCAGCGCGGCCGGTGGCATCAACGGCCAGTTCGATGATGTGTCCTCCAACTATGCCTTCCTTGATCCGGTGTTGAGCTACGGCAGCAATACCGCATCGCTGGCATTGCTGCGCAATGACCTGTCGTTTTCCAGCGCGGCACTGACTGAAAACCAGCGAGCGGTGGCCAGCAACGTGGATGGCATGGCCATGACCCACAGCCTCTATCGGCAGGTGTTACAGATGAGCAAGACGCAGGCCGCCGATGCCTTCCAGGCGTTTAGTGGTGACAGCCTGCTGGCAGGTCTGACGGCCGGGCAGCAGCTGCAACAGCGGTTTGCCACCGGCATGCGCCAGCGCGGTCGCAACGCGGGCGGCCAGTCCGGTGGGGGAATGGATGCCCGTTTGTCACAGCAATTGCAGGCACTGGCCGCGCCGTCCGATCCTTATGCGCAGGCAGCCGCGGCCAGCCCGGTGGCTCAGGCCGCGGGCGGCGGTGCGGGGGGCAAGCGCAACGGTGTCTGGGTGCAGGCCCAGTCTTCCCGGTTTGAAGAAGACAGCCAGGGTGATATCGGCAATGCGGCCTATGCCTTCCGGGGGGACCAGTTGGCATTGGGCGTCGACCATCAGTGGGATCACTGGCTGTTGGGGGTTGCGGCAGGCAGTGCGGATGGCGCGCTGGATTACGACAATCGTCAGGCCGATGGCGACGTGTCCTCGTGGTTCGCGGGCCTGTATGGCCGCTGGAGCAGTGCGGGGCCCTGGTTCCTGCGCGGTGACCTGAGTTACGGCAGCAGCGATGTATCCCAGCAGCGCATTGTCATGGGGGCACCGGCGGAATCTGACAGCAGCGTGGACGCCCTGCGGGTGGCGCTGGAATCCGGTTGGGACCTGGCCTGGGGAGAAAACGGCCTGCATCCCTATGCGATGGTTTCCATGGTCCGTATCGAACGGGATGGTTTTAGCGAAACCGGCGGCGGTATTGCCGGCCTGACGGTGGACGACAGTGAGCTGAACAGCGGCGAAGCCTGGCTGGGGGCGGACCTGTCCCGCGCCTTCGTGGTGGGCGGCGACTGGTTGGTGGCAGAAGGCGGGCTGGCAGTGGTGCAACCCTTTGGCGATACCCAGGCAGAGCAGACCGCTCGCTTTGCCGGTGCTCAGCAGGGCTTCACTGTGTACGGCGCGGACCAGAACGACACCCAGCTGGCGGCGAATGCCGGGGCGGAATGGTTCATGACCGATGATTTTTCTCTGTGGCTGGGATACCGCGGGCGCTTTGGTGGGGATACCGAAAGCCACGGTGGGCTGCTCAGTGCCAACCTGACCTGGTAAGGAATTAACCATGAAAAAATGCAATGCGTTGGCCGTGGCGGCCAGCTGTGGCTTTCTCTTTCTGGGCGGTTGTGCGGGCAAGGTGCCTGATGATGCCTGGCCGGGGTATCGCACCGACGGGAAAGGGCAGTTGTTAAAAACCGCAGACGGCCATTGCTGGCGGACGGCGGACTGGAGCGAAGACAAGGCCGTGCCGGAATGTGATGTGGCCATCACCGGGGAGCCTGTCGCCGAGCAGGAAGAAAAACCATCAACAACGGAGGTGGCGTCGCCAGAGATTGTCGTACCAAAACCGTTGCGGGTGACCTTTGCGTTTGACTCCGCCGTCCTGACCGACGCAAGCCGGATTGCGCTGAAAGCCTGGTATCAGAATGTGGCAAACCTTGAAGAGCCTGTGGTCGAGGTGAATGGCTACAGTGATCCGCTGGGGCGTGCCGTTTATAACCAGAGCCTTGCCGACCTGCGTGCGCAGGCGGTAGCCACCTGGTGGAAAAATCAGGGTGACAGCATTGCCACGCTACAGGTGAAGGGGCACGGTGAAGATACGGCGGTTTCCGGATCGCGCTGTCAGTCGGTATCGGCTGGTGAATTGAAAGCCTGCTACCGGCAGGATCGGCGTGTTGAGTTGCAGGTTCAGTAACGTCGCGGGTTGCGCCTTCTCCCCTGCCGCAAAAAAGAAAAGGGGCAAGTTGTCGCAAGGCATGCTCCCCTTGGCCTTGCAAGCAGGTCTCAGGTAAAGGGCAGTGTCAGCCCTGCTGCACATTTTGTCTGTAGCTCAGCGCCTCGCGGAGGTGGTCCCGCTCCACCTCCGGACTGTTATCCAGATCGGCGATGGTGCGGGCGACCCGTGCGCTACGGTGCAGGGAACGGGCGGATAATCCCAGCCGGCTCATGACCCCCGCCAGCCAGTCCCGGTGCCGGCGCAGCATGGGTTCCAGTTTGTCGCTGCCTAACTCCCGGTTCAGGCGCTGTTGCCGGTGCCATTGTTGTTTCCACGCATGGCGAACCCGTTGGGCGACCGCCTCGCTGGTTTCCCCTTCCTTGTCGCCCAACAGCTCCTTTGCTTCTACGGCGGGCACATCCAGATGCAGGTCGATGCGATCCAATAGCGGGCCAGACAGCTTGCCCTGATAGCGCTTGGCTTTTTCACAGCGATAACCGCAGCTCTTTTCCGGATCTCCCAGATACCCGCAGGGGCAAGGGTTCATGGCCGCCACCAACTGAAAGCGGGCGGGAAAGGTGAGCTGTTGGGCGGCGCGGGCGATGCTGACTTCACCGGTTTCCAGCGGTTCACGCATGACTTCCAGCACTTTGCGGTCGAATTCCGGTAATTCATCCAGGAACAGAATGCCGTGATGGGCCAGGGAAATTTCCCCGGGCCGCGGGTAGCTACCACCGCCGACCAGGGCCGTTGCCGAGGAGGTATGGTGCGGTGCCCGGTAAGGGCGTTGATAAAAAAGCCGGCTGTTGCGGGGCTGTTTGAGTGAATGAATGGCTGCCACTTCCAGAGCCTGGGCCGTGCGCATGGGCGGCATCAATCCGGGCAACCGCGAGGCGAGCATGCTCTTCCCTGCCCCGGGAGGCCCACATAAAAGCAGGGAATGGCCTCCTGCCGCGGCAATCTCCAGCACCCGCTTGGCGGTTTGCTGGCCCCGGATTTCCGACAAACAGCCGCCCTGAAAAGGCTGGTTGGAGGGCGGTTGGCACTGATGGGGTTCCAGGGGTTGCTGGCCGGTGAGATGGGCGGCAACCCGGGCCAGCTGGTTGGCGGCCAGGGTTGGGGTGCCGGGCAGGCCGGCTTCTTCGGCGTTATCGGCGGCGACGATGAGAGTGCGGTCTTCCGCCAGGCAGGCAAGAGAAGAGGGCAGCATGCCGGAAACGGGATTGAGTCGGCCGTTCAGCGACAATTCGCCAATAAACTCGTAGTGGTCGGTGGTGATGTTACCCAGCTGCCCGCTGGCTATCAGGATGCCCAGCGCAATGGCCAGATCAAAGCGTCCGCCATCCTTGGGCAAATCTGCCGGCGCCAGGCTTACGGTGATGCGCCGCTGGGGGAAATCAAAGCCGCTGTTGACCAGCGCGGAGCGGACCCGGTCGCGGCTCTCGCGCACGGCGGTATCCCCCAGCCCCACGATGGTGAACGCCGGCAAGCCCGGCGCCAGATGGGTTTCTACCCGCACGGTGCGGGCGTCAATCCCTACCGGTGCCCGGCTGTACAGCAGCGCATGCGTCACGATTCCTCACAAATTCAATGGCTTGTGAGGCAGTGTACGGGGAGAGGGCCTGCGTACCTGTGCGAGGTTGGTGGCGGCAGATGTAGGAAATCGGATTGTCTGTAGAGGCGTTACGACGATCAGGCTTGGTTAGTTACGAGTTACGAGTTACGAGTTACGAGTTACGAGTTACGAGAAGCGAGAAGCGAGAAGCGAGAAGCGAAAACCTGGGGTGGGTTTGTTTTTCGATACTCGCTTCTCGTCACTCGTCACTCGCTTTTGGGCAGTGAAAGTTCGGTAGGCGCAAACGCGGATCAAGCGTCCGCTGACTTCTCCAGCTCGGCCACCTGTTTCTCCAGTGCTTCCAGTTTTTCGCGGGTGCGCAGCAGTACCTGTTGCTGGATATCGAACTCTTCACGGGTGATCAGATCCAGCCGGCTGACGGTTTCCGCCAGTACGCTGCGCACGTTGCGCTCTACTTCGCTACGCAGGCCGCCCAGGTCGGTGGGCAGGCGGCGGCTGATGTCGGCCATGAGGCGGTCGATAAAGGGCTGATCGGGCATGACAACGGCGTCCTTGTAATGATGCGCGGATGGTAGCACGGTGTGCGGGGGCGAGGCACCGGGTGGGGCGGGCAGACATTCTGCACCAACTTGGATCCCGCCCCATTGTGGTGCGCTATAATGGCGCGCCCGGGCTGGATGATGAATCCAGACCGTGATGTAAATCCCTGAAAATGCATGATTTTCTAAAACTGGCATGGGTCGTGCACTAATTGGGTCAGAGCGTTCGAGCAAGCTGTGGATCGGGAACCATAACGGGGCTCGAAGAGAAACGGACGTCACCGGACGCGGTGAAAGCTGAGGAGAAAGAAATGAAACTGGTTACTGCCGTAATTAAGCCGTTCAAATTGGATGACGTGCGTGAAGCACTCTCCGAGATTGGCGTGCAGGGCATCACTGTTACCGAAGTGAAAGGCTTTGGACGTCAGAAAGGTCACACCGAGCTGTACCGGGGTGCCGAGTACGTGGTGGATTTCCTGCCCAAGGTAAAAATCGAAGTGGCCATCGCCGAGTCCAGCCTGGACCAGGTGATTGAAGCCATCGCGAAAGCTGCGAATACCGGCAAAATTGGTGACGGCAAAATCTTCGTTACCTCCCTTGAGCAAGCGATTCGTATCCGTACCGGTGAAACCGGCGAGGACGCGATTTAAGTTTTACCGTGTTTTGAATTGACCCATGCCAGGGCTTTAGGAAAACACGCTTCCATTTTCGGAGGGTTGCATTGTGGAAAACCAAATTTTTGAACTGAAATACGCGCTGGATACGTTTTATTTCCTGATCTGTGGCGCGTTGGTCATGTGGATGGCGGCAGGTTTTGCCATGCTGGAAGCTGGCTTGGTGCGTGCCAAGAACACCACCGAAATTCTCACCAAGAACGTGGCCTTGTTTGCCATTGCCAGCACCATGTACATGGTATGCGGTTACGCGATCATGTATGACGGCGCCTTCTTCCTGTCCGGGATTGTGGGTGACGGGGTTGCTGGTGCAGAAGAAGCGGCAACCTACGCGCCTTCTGCTGACTTCTTCTTCCAGGTTGTGTTTGTGGCGACCGCCATGTCCATCGTATCCGGTGCCGTGGCTGAGCGGATGAAGTTGTGGGCATTCCTGGTCTTTGCAGTGGTAATGACTGGTGTCATCTACCCGCTGGAAGGCTCCTGGACTTGGGGCAGCGCTGATGTGTTCGGCCTGTATAACCTGGGCGACCTGGGCTTCTCTGACTTCGCGGGTTCCGGCATCGTTCACATGGCGGGTGCAGCTGCTGCCCTGGCCGGTGTTCTGCTGCTGGGTGCACGTAAAGGCAAGTACGGCCCGAACGGTGAAGTACACGCTATCCCGGGTTCCAACCTGCCGCTGGCGGCACTGGGTACCTTCATCCTGTGGTTGGGCTGGTTTGGCTTTAACGGTGGCTCCGTACTGGCAACCTCCAGTGTGGGCGACTCCAACGCGGTTGCGGTTGTGTTCATGAACACTAACGCTGCTGCTGCCGGTGGTGCCATTGCTGCGCTGATCGTTGGCCGCATCCTGTTCGGCAAAGCCGACCTGACCATGCTGCTTAACGGCGCGCTGGCTGGCCTGGTAGCGATCACCGCTGAGCCTTCTACTCCGACTGCCCTGCAGGCGACCCTGTTCGGTGCTCTGGGTGGTGTGCTGGTGGTATTCAGCATCCTGACTCTGGACAAGCTGAAGATCGATGATCCGGTAGGTGCGATCTCCGTGCACGGTGTGGTTGGTTTCCTGGGCCTGATGCTGGTGCCGATCACCAACCCGCTGACCGACGACGGTGGCGCCAGCTTCACTGGCCAGCTGATCGGTGCGCTGACTATCTTCACCTGGGTATTCGTCGCAAGCCTGGTGGTGTGGGGTGTCCTGAAAGTGGTAATGGGTATCCGCGTTAGCGAAGAAGAAGAGTACGAAGGCATGGATATCGCAGACTGCGGTATGGAAGCCTACCCTGAGTTTGTGAAGGGTTAATAAGAGACGCAACAAGCAACACGCGTCACGCAACACGAAAAGCCCCGGCCAGTTGGTCGGGGCTTTTTCAATTGTTGGTTCTCGAAAACCGACGAAAACGCTGTAGGAGTTCCCTTCTAGGGGACGAACCGTGAGAAGTCAGCCCGGCTCCAGCAAACCTTCGAGCATTCCTGTTAGCCGTTGGTTTGTCCCCTGGAAGGAAACTCCTACAGGATCTCTTTGTGTGTTCGTGCGCAGCTGCCTCTGTCGTTGATCGTGGCATTCTCTCCCTGTGTTATCATCCCTCCCTTTCCGGCCAGCTGATGTATGCACCATGACCGAACCGACTGTTATTCGCCTGCGCAAAAATGAAGAGCGCCGCCTCAAGGCGGGCCATCTGTGGGTATACGCCAACGAAATTGATACCCGTCATACTCCGCTCAAGGATTTGTCCGCTGGTACCTGTGTAGTGGAAGACAGCCGCGGCAAGCCGTTGGGGCGTGCGCTGCTCAGTCCCCATTCGCTGATCGCGGCCCGCCTTTACAGCCGTGATGTGAAACAGGAATTGTCGCGCAGTTTCTTCAAAAAGCGCATCGAGCAGGCGCTGACCCTGCGCGAGCAATTGTTTGATGATGCCTGCTACCGCCTGATCTACGGCGAAGCCGATGGCTTGCCCGGCCTGGTGGTGGATCGTTTCCACGATGTGCTGGTGGTGCAGACCGGTTCCGGCGCCATGGAAGCCCACCTGGATGTGATTGTCAGTGCCCTGGATGCAGTGCTGGCGCCCACTCACATCATCGCCAAGAACGAAGCGGCGGCCCGTGAAATCGAAGGGCTGGATCGTTACACCAAAGCATTGAAAGGCGAGATGCTGGACGAAATCAGCCTCACGGAAAACGGCGCAAAATTTGTGGCGCCGCTGGCGGAAGGGCAAAAGACCGGTTGGTTCTACGATCACCGGGCTGCTCGTCAGAAGATGCAGGCGTTGGCCAAAGGGGCCCGCGTACTGGATGTGTTCAGTTACTGTGGAGGTTGGGGTGTGCAGGCGGCACTGGCCGGGGCGGAATCGGTGACCTGTGTGGATGGTTCCGAAATGGCCACGGATTATGTGCACCGCAACGCCGAGCTGAATGGTGTCGCTGACGTGGTGGGCAGTATTCAGGGTGATGCGTTTGCGGCCATGAAGCAGCTGATTGCCGACGGCGAAAAGTACGACCTGGTGGTGCTGGATCCGCCGGCGTTCATCAAGCGCAAAAAAGATTTCAAGAACGGCCTCGCCGGTTATCACGCCATCAACGAGCTGGCCATGCGGCTGGTGAAACCCGGTGGTTATCTGGTATCGGCTTCCTGCTCCATGCACATGCCGGCAGAGCGTCTGCTGGATGTGGTGCACAGTAGCGCCCGGCACATCGACCGCAGTATTCAGGTGGTGGGTTATGAAGGGCAGGGCCCGGATCATCCGGTGCACCCGGCCATTGCCGAAACCGCTTACCTGAAAACCTGGTTCTGCCGGGTGCTGTTCAGCCTGTAGCGCCGTGACGATGGAGTTCGCCTTCGCATTTCTGGCCCTGTTCATCAAGGCGATGGTGCTGGTTGCGCCTTTCCTGGCAGGGTTTCTGGTGGTGATTGTCGGGCTGGGGCAATGGGTGGGGCGCCGTGAAGGCTGGAGCCGATTCGATGCGTTCTACTGGTCCATGATTACCGCGTTAACGGTGGGGTATGGGGATCTGCGGCCATCACACAAGAGCACCAAGTTCATGGCGATCCTGGTGGCCATTGTGGGCATCATGTTCAGCGGGGTCTTTGTGGCGGTGACGGTCGCCGCAGCCACCGAAGCCTTCAGGTCCTATATGATCGGAGCCTGAAGGCTGAGGCGGTTTTCGTCAGGTATCCGGCATTAAGTTTGCCGGACACCTGTTGTTCAGTCCTGTCCGCGGGGCTTCTTTTCTAGCCCAGTTTTTCCAGCATGGCCGCCATGTTAGTACGCACCACTTCAATGGCCTTGTAGGGGCGGATCATCACTTTGAAATCGATGATTTTTCCTTCCGCATCCCACTCAATCATGTCCACGCCGTTCACAGCGATGCCATCCAGTTCCAGAGCAAACTCCAGTACTGAGTTGTCCCCCTGATGCACTTCCCGCACATAACGAAAGCTGTCGTTAGCCAGCACGTGCAGCGCTGCGGTCAGGTAGGCGGTGGTCAGTGCCTTGCCCGCCTGTGGGGTGTGTACCAGCGGTGAGTGAAACACCGCGTCTTCGGCAATCAGGTCACTGAGTGCCTGGTTGTCGCGACTTTTGACTACCGCGTGCCATGCATCAATATTCGCCATGATTTTTCTCCTGTGTTTGATGTTGGCTCAGGCCGCATTCAGTGCGCGACGGGCTTGCTGATATTCCTCGCTGAGCTTGGCAATGGCGTCGCTGGCGCTTTGCACCGCATCCACCGCGCCGATGCCCTGGCCGCAGCCCCAGATATCTTTCCAGGCCTTCTTGTCGGAATTACCGCCGGACCCGAAGTTCATGGCCGAAGGATCGCTTTCCGGCAGGTTGGCCGGGTCCATGCCTGCCTTGACGATGGACGGCGCCAGGTAGTTGCCGTGTACGCCAGTGAACAGGTTGCTGTAGACGATATCGGAGGCGTTGCTGTCCACGATCATCTGCTTGTAGGCAGCGTCAGCGTTGGCTTCCTGGGTGGCGATGAACAGCGAGCCGATGTAGGCCAGATCCGCCCCCATGGCTTCGGCGGCCAGCACGGACGGGCCGCTGGCGATGGAGCCGGACAGGGCCAGCGGGCCGTCGAACCAGCTGCGAATCTCCTGCATCAGCGCGAACGGTGACAGCTGCCCGGCGTGGCCACCGGCACCGGCGGCGACAGCGATCAGGCCATCGGCGCCTTTTTCGATGGCCTTGTGGGCAAAGTGATTGTTGATCACGTCATGCATCACCATGCCGCCCCAGCCGTGTACTGCCTGGTTCACGTCTTCACGGGCGCCAAGGGAAGTGATCACCATGGGCACCTTGTACTTTTCACACAGCTCCAGATCTTTTTCCAGGCGGTCATTGGAGCGGTGAACAATCTGGTTTACCGCGAATGGTGCGGCGGGCTGGTCCGGGTGATCCCGGTCCCAGGCGGCCAGCTCTTCGGTAATGCGGTGCAGCCATTCATCCAGCTGTGACAGCGGGCGGGCGTTCAGGGACGGGAACGAGCCGATGGCGCCGGCCTGGCATTGGGCGATCACCAGGTCCGGGTTGGAAATGATGAACAGCGGTGAGCACATCACCGGCAGGCGCAGGCGAGAGCGGATTTCAACGGGTAAAGACATGACTGTGTCCTCATGCTGGGCCCCGATACTCACGCGGGGCAGGGTCCGGGCCACCGGGAAGCACGACCCGACGAGATAAATATACGAAGTAAAATTTATACTGTATATTTATAGAGTCAAGTCCACCAATGCTGAGAGTGAGCTAAACGGTCAGGAATCCAGAGTGGGCGGGGTGACCTGCATGCCGGCGTAGAGGGTGCGCATGATTTTCTCGCGCAGGGTGTCGCCGTCCATGCCGCGCAGGCCGCTGGCCAGTTCCAGCACCACGATGCCGTGGAGGGTTGCCCAGAACATATAGCCGATCAGTTGGGCGTCGCCCTTGAGCAGGCCCGCCTCAATCATCTCGCGCACATAGCCCACCATGGTTTCCTGGGCACGGCCGTTGGCGGCCTGCAGTTCCGGGTAACGGTCTTCGTCGGGCTGGGAAAAGGAAAAAATCAGCTGGTAGGCAGCGGGGTGTGACTTGGCAAACCCCACGTAGGCATCACCCACGGCGCGGCCTTTGCTGCGGGCGTCCGGGGCGCTGGCCACGGCGGTTTCCAGGGCGGTGGCGAAGCGGTTGAAGGCGGCGGCGCGAACGGTGGCCAGAATGTCATCCTTGTCGCGGAAATAGCGGTAGGGCGTCATCGGGCTCACCCCCACTTCGCTGGCGATCTGCCGCATGGTCACATTCTGGGGCCCGCGTTCGATGAACAGGCGAGTGGCTGCCTCGCACACGGATTCACGAAAGCGCGCGATCTCGGCCTCGGTTTTTGCTTTTTTGGCCAACGCAGGGCTCCACGGCAAGGGTACGCGTACAGTGTAAAGCATGTGGTGGTGATCTGCCTGAGGCAGCGCCAAGCAGGCACGGAAATTGAAAGGGAGAGAAGGTCCGCATTAACGCGGGCCTATAGAGAGGTAATCGCGTGCCCTTGCCCCCGAATTTCATGCATGCCCGCGTGGATGCAGTGAGAAACAAGCTCAACGTGCAGGTGTGCAGCCTGTATCAGGCTGATGGTCAGCAGCAGTGCCTGGAGATCGTCGCTACCAGTGGTCTCAATCAGCGAGTGCTGGGAGCCACCCTGACGTACAGCCAGGGGTTGACCGGCAAGGTGGCGCGCAGCCGCAGCGCCGTGGCGGCCCGGGATATCCAGGCGCATATGGATTACTTCTATGTGCCCGGCTCCGATGAAGAACATTTCCGCAGTTACCTGGGGATTCCACTGGAGTGCGACGGCGTGCTCTACGGTGTGTTGGTGGTGCAAACAAGGGTGAAGAAAACTTTCTTTCTGAAGGACATCAGGGAGCTGCACAGCGCCGGCCGGGATTTGCTGGATGCCCTGCTGCTGTCCCGCCGCCAGGCGGGCTGAGGAAGCAGGGTTACAGCCATTTTCTAGGTTTTCTTGCCACCGCGTTGGGGGCTTTTCTGGTTGCGTTTGGCTTTGGAGTCCGGGCGTTTGGCGGGTTGCCGGACGCTGTCCGGCTGAGGCAGCCCGTCTCCCTGTAGCGTTTCCAGAAACAGATGGACATCCGCCGGCGTGAGCTGCTGCCACTTGCGTGCGGCCAGCACGGTGTCCAGCTCGTCCGCCCAATCCAGCCAGCTTTCCGCCAGGTGGATGCCACGCTTGAGGGTGAGAAACACGCCCATGAATTTTTCCAGCACCGATTCCGGCAGGGACTCGAAGACTGCCCGTTTGCGATACAGATGCGCCAGGGTGTCCTGATAGTGTTGGCGTAACTGCTCCAGCTCGCCAGCCAGCACATCCGGGTCCTGAAGGTGTACGGCGGAGACTTTCACCATGAAGGCATCATTGAGCCGGGGAATCGGCGCGGGTTTGGCCAGCCATTCGAGCATGGCCTGCCAGCCAGTCTGGTTCAGATGGTAGACCTTGCGCGGTGGCCTGGGGGCATTGTCGACCATTTCGCAATCCAGCAACCCTTCCTCATGCAGCTTGCCCAGATCCCGGTAGACCTGTTGAAAACTGGCGTTCCAGAGGTAGCCATAAGTGTGCTGAAAACCTTTGACGATGTCGTAACCGGCGGCGCCCCCGCTGCCGAGATAGACCAGTAATACGTGGCGTAAGGACATGCTCTTTCTCCTGTCAGGGCAGTGTAACACGGCTAAACTTGATTAATACTCAACATGTTGAGTAAATTGAGAGGCAAGGTTAGGCTTTAACCAAGGGCAGAGGCCAGGGAGAGACCACCATGGAAACAGGTAGCAGGTCGGAGTTTCAGGGAAAGCCGGGGGCAGCTGCGGCAGGGCAGCGTTATGCGCGCATCCAGCCGCTGGTGGTGGGTAGCGGGCACGAGGCGGATGCCGGTGACGGCGAAGCCTGGCTGCAAAGCATGCTGCCCTGGCACTTCCAGGGCGATCCGCTGGCGGAAGAGGTGGTATGTGTATTGCGGCGGGAGTCGCGTTCCATGGCGCAGCCGGCGCTGGCCGTGACCGTGCTTGCCGAGCGGGGAGATGCGGCCTGCCAGGCCCTTCTGGCAGACATGCATGCGGTGCCTGGCTGGGTAGATTTTGCCTTGATGAAACAGGGCGGGGCCATGGCGCAACGTAATTTTCCGGCGCTGGTCATGGGGCTCACCTATGGTTGCCTGCCGCTGACGTTTGCGCACCCGGATGCGGCGGCCATTTTTGCGGGCACCGGGCGAATGGAAGCCAGCATTACCCGGCGCCTGAACGAATCGGCGGCGCTGTTTTTTGGCGTCATGGATAGTGACGCGCTGGCGCCACAGGAGCCCATGTGGGCGGCCTGTCTGCAGGTGCGTCTGGTGCATGCCATCGTGCGGATGCAGGCTCTGCAGCAAGGCTGGGATGTGGAGCAAAGGGGGATGCCGGTGAGTCAGCTTGCTACCGCAGCGGGGCCGGCCTTCTTCGGTTCCCATCTCCTCGAGGGCATGCGTCGCCTTGGGGTCAAGGCTAGTGAAGAGGAGGCGGCCGGGTTCTGCATGATCTGGCGCTATGTCACCCGTTTGATGGGGGTGCCGCTGGCGCTGCTCGGTGAGAGCCAGTTGCAGCAAGACCAGTTCGACCAGCAGATGATGCGTCAGTTTTTTGCCCCGGACACTACCGCCAAAACCATCATGGCCACCTTGCTGGAGGGGTTGTGCTCCCAGCGTCCCACCTCACGCCTGCCCCGGACACTACAGATTGCGTTGTTTCGGCGCATGCTGGGCGAGGAAATGGCCGATGCCTTTGCGCTGCCGGATGACAGGGCCGGTCGCCGCTCGCTGGCCTGGTTGGCGCCAATGCTGTCGGGGTATTCCCGCCTTGGCCGAGTGCCCGGTTTCTCGCTGGGTACCCGCTGGGCCGGCAGCCGCATTCTGGACACCCTGGCCGAGGAAGGGCTGATCGCCCTGGCGGTGACGGGTGGTTCCCGCTAGCCGGGGTTATGGAAAGAATAGCTGGAAAGTATTCGAGGCGGTTTTTTATGGTGAGAAAAAACGTATGACATTGCCAAAGCACTTTATTGCCGGCCTGTTGATTGCCCTGTTCTGTCTGCCGGTGTCGGCACTGCACGCGAAAACGCTTTGCGTATTCAGCCTGGTGGGTGCCCAGGGTGATTTATGGGAACAGATGCGCGATTACCAGGTCGCCGCCGCCGGGGAGGGCGAGGCCTTCTCGCTGCGTGTGTTCACCGATGAGCGGGTGGCGGCGGAGGATCTCAAAGCGGGCTTTTGTGATGGGTTGATGATGACCGGTATCAAGGCTCGCCAGTTTGTTCCGTTCTCCGGAAGTGTGGATGCCATCGGCGGGTTACAGCGTTACGAGAGCCTGGAAATCATGATCCGCTTGCTGGCGGACCCGCGCCTGAGCCAATCCATGCGCCATGGTGCTTATGAAACAGCGGGCATCCTGCCGCTGGGAGCGGCCTACCTGTTTATCAACGACCGGTCCATCAACAGCGTGGAGAAAATGGCGGGGCGAACCATGGCGGTGTTCGATAATGATCGCGCCCAGATGCTGATGGCGAAGCATATCGGTGTACGCCCGGAGCTGTCCGATGTGAGCAACTTCTCCAGCAAATTCAACAACGGCGTTGTGGATGTGGTGGCCGCGCCAGCAGTGGCGTACCTGCCGCTGGAATTGTACCGGGGAGTCGGGGTGAAAGGAGTGGTAGTGAAAATGCCTACGGCGCAGCTGACCCTGCAACTGGTCATGCGCCACGACCGCTTTTCATCCGACTTTATGGCCTGGTCCCGGCGTTACTTCGCGCAACAGTTCGATCGTGCCATGACGGTCATTCGCCGTGCCGAAGAAGACCTGCTGTTTTTCTATCCGCCGCCGGACAAGGATCGCCCCCGCTATGCGCTGATGATGAATGAGGCACGCACCTTTCTGGTGGAGTCAGGGGTGTACCACCGGGAAACCATGGCGTTGATGAAAAAGGTGCGCTGCAAGGTTGCCGCGCAACGGGCAGAGTGTGGTGACGGGAGTCAATGGTGATGCCAATACAGCGCAGGTTGGTTATGGCTTTTTTCATGTTGTTGTGTTGCCGCGCGTGGGCCGATGAAGGCTCGGCATGGGTGGAGCGTTATACGCAAGCCATGAAAGCGCAGGACAGTGCCGCACTGGCAGAACTGATTGCTGATCAGGCCACGGTGGTCGTGACCCTGACGCTGGGGCCGCAGGAAGCGCCCATGGTGGTTACACTGACGCGGGCGGAGTATCTGCAACAGCAAAAAGCGCTATGGCGCTTTGCGGCTGGCCAGACAATAGCGATTAGTGACGTGCGGCAAACGGTTAGCGATGAAGGGTTGAGGGTTTCGCTTCACCAGAGGGAAACCTATCAACTGTTCCAGCAGGCTTTTCATCAGGAGAGCGACATAGTGCTGACCCTGCAGCGATTTCAGGGGCGCTATCAGGTGGCTCATATCCGGACCCGTTCAAGGCAATGGTAGGGCTAGCCCGCCAACCAGCTTAGCGCATCTTTTTGTTCCGCCCATTCAAATACCCGGACCTCGCCGGGAATCAGCGCGCTGGCCTGCTGGACGGTGTTGCTGATCCAGTGGTGGCTGGTGACCACCGCAATGCGCTTCCAGCTCAGCGGGTGGCGCAGGCCGACCAGGGCGTCCTGCAACATGGCGCCGGCAGAAAATGTGTCAAAAGTCGGGCCGATTTCGTAGAGCACATTAATGCGCTCGTGCTGGCTTAGTGCTCCTTCGATGGCTGGCACCAGCACCTGGCGGTAGTCCTCGGCGGTGAGCTCGCCGTGGGCGCTGACCCCCACGGTGTCACCGGGCAGATTGTCGATCAGTTCCAACATAAACGCCTCCTGGCATGGGAACGCTCTCGTGGTCTGGTTATCATGCCATGGTTACTGGCCAGGAAGATTTCAAGTGCCCGCTGTACTGATCGTAGAAGATGAACCGCGTATTGCCGAGCCGCTGGTGTTTGCGCTGGAGCGTGAGCATTTCGCCGTGACCCACGTGACGCTGGGGCAGGATGCGCTGAATGCCGTGAATGGCCAGCCTTTCGATGTCATGGTGCTGGATGTGGGGCTGCCGGATATCAATGGCTTCGAGGTGCTCAAGCAGCTGCGCCAGCGCAGCGAATTACCGGTGCTTTTTCTCACCGCTCGCCAGGATGAAGTGGACCGTATTCTGGGGTTGGAGCTGGGCGGCGACGATTATGTCACCAAGCCGTTCAGCCCCCGCGAAGTGGTGGCCCGTATCCGTGCCATTCTCAAACGCAGCGCCCCCGCGACGCCGCTGTCCGCTCACGCGGGTGGTGAATTGTCCTGGCAGGTGGACGAAGTGGGCTTTCGCATTTTCTTCCGGTCCGAGCCGCTGACGCTAACGCGTTCGGAATACCGCATTCTGGCGGCCATGGTGCAGCGTCCCGGGCAGGTGTTCAGTCGTAGCCACCTGCTGGATATCTGCGATAGCGATGAAGACAGCTTCGAGCGCAGCGTGGATACCCATATCAAGACCCTGCGGGCGAAATTGCGTCCGCTGGGCGGCGATCAACTTATCGCCACCCGGCGGGGAATCGGTTACGTGCTGGAAATGCCATGAAGCTCGGTCAACGCCTGCTGGTCTTTTATTTTCTGATCCTGGGTCTGGTGGGCTGGTTCGTGCTGGATCTGGTGTTTGGCCAGGCCAAGCCGCTGGTGCGCCAGTCTGCAGAAGAGACTCTGGTGGATGCCGCCAACCTGCTGGCAGAAATTGTCGCCAGTGATGCGGCTAACGGGGAAATCGTGATCACGCCGGCGCTGCGGGATGCGCTTAACCGTTACGCCGGGCGCACTCCGGATGCGGATATCTGGGGTCTGAAGAAAACGCGCATCCACACTCATGTGTATATCACCGGCCCCACCGGCACCGTGCTGTTTGATTCCCGTGGCCAGGACGAAGGAAAAGATTTTTCCCGCTGGAACGATGTGCATCTGACCTTGCAGGGGCGCTATGGCGCCCGCACCACACGCAGTGATCCACAGGATCCATCTACCTCAATAATGTATGTGGCCGCGCCGATTCGTGATCAGGGCAGCCTGATTGGTGTCATCAGTCTGGGTAAACCCGGGCGTGCCATTGAGCCTTTTGTGCAGCGTGCGGAACGTTATCTGATGCTCTACGGCGGCCTGGCGCTGCTGGTCTGTTTGTTGTTGGGTGTGCTGCTGGCCTGGTGGCTCAGTCGCCGGGTCAATCGGTTGCGACGTTATGCCGAGGCGGTGGCCAACGATGAACGCCCGGCGCCGCCGCGCTTTCGTGGCCGCGATGAAATTCGCGACCTTGCGGATGCTGTCACCGCCATGCGTCGTCGCCTGGAGGCGCGGGCGCAGCTGGAAGATAACGTGACCCTGCTGACCCATGAAATGAAAAGTCCGTTGGCGGCGATTCGTGGTGCGGGGGAAATTCTGGCCGAGGAAGTGGACGACCCGTCCCTGCACCGTTTTACGGATAACGTGATACACGAAAGCATCCGGCTGAGTGATCTGCTGGACAAGTTACTGGCCATGGCGAGGCTGGAAAAACTGGAAAGCTTGCCGGCGCACAAAAGTGCGGTGTCGATTTCCGCTCTGGTGCAGGAATGGCAGCATAGCCGCTATGCGTTGCTGGCCGAGAAACAGCTGGATATCACCGTGAATGAAGGCACCCTGCTGGCGGAAGCGGAGACCCTCAAGCTGGCCCTGTTCAACCTGCTGGATAACGCCCTGCGTTTTGCCAATGAAAACACCGCCATCACGGTGCATGTTGAGGCGGCCGGCCTGACAGTAACCAACATCGGCCCCATGATTCCTGACTATGCGCTTGGACGCATCACTGAGCGTTTCTATTCCCTGCCGGCGCCGGGTCAGGAAAGAAGTTCCGGCCTGGGGTTGGCCATGGTCAGCGAAATTGCCAGTTTGCACGGTGGCAGCCTCAATGTGGAAAACACCCATCAGGGCGTTCAAGCCAGGCTAATTCTCCCCGAATAATCCCCTTCCGCAGGAGCGTCGCTAGCGGCGCGATAGAGCGAGAAGCGAGAAGCGAGAAGAAAAACCTCGCCCGGTTTTCGTAACTCGTTTCTCACAACTCACAACTCGCAACGGCATTTCCCCACACAATCCCCACAAAACCCTCAAACCGGTTTCGCACACTGGCCTCCCCTGTGAGGGAACCATTGTGGGTGTCATTTGTGGGAGAGAAGCCATGCGACCCAACCTGTTATTGAAAATGTTCACCATTGCCGGGCTAATGCTGGTGCTGGTCGTGCCGCTGTTGATGATTCAGGGAAAAATTTCCGACCGCAGTAATGAGGCGATGCACGTCAAACACCAAATTACCCGGCAGGTCAGTGGCGAGCAGCAGATCAGTGGGCCTCTGATCGTGGTGCCGCGAACCCGGAAACAGCTGGTGGAAAAACGTGATTGCCGTAGTGGCGAAACCTGTACAGCTATTGAACGGCGACAAGTGTTGGATAGCCAGATTCCGGATACGTTGAGTATTGATGGCGAGCTGCAAAGTGAAATGCGCTATCGCGGTATTTACGGTGTGCCGGTATACCGGAGCCTGTTGCACATCGAAGCCGTGTTTCCCGCCAATTGGCAGAAAGTGAGTCAGCCGGAACAGGTGGTGTCTTCACAGAAACCGTTGCTGCTATTGCAGATTCAGGATCTGCGCGGGCTGGTGGAGCGCCCACAGATTCTGGTCAACGATGTGCCGCTACCATTGGTGGAAACCGAGCAGTTGCCGGATGGCGTGGGCGGTAATGCGGTGGCCGTGGCGCTGCCCGACGATTTGGCCGGGGCCTTTACCGTCAAGGTGCGGTTGAACCTGAACGGCACGGAATCACTCGGTGCTCTACCGCTGGCCAAGGAAACCCGCATGGCGTTACGGGCCGATTGGCCGCACCCCAGTTTTGAAGGGCTGGTGTTGCCGGTGGAGCGGGAGATTACCCCGGAAGGGTTTACCAGCCAGTGGCGTACCAACAGCCTGGCGGCGGCCAGTGTGATTCATTGCGCCCGGGGTGATGCAGCCTGCGGTGACAGCGGCCAGGCATTGCGGGTGCGTTTGGTGCAGCCGGTGACAGGGTTGCTCTCCAGTGAGCGGGCGCTGAAATACAGCTACCTGATTGTGGGGCTGACCTTTGCGGCGTTTTTCCTTTTTGAAGTGCTGCGTCGGTACCCGTTGCACGCCATGCAATACCTGTTGGTGGGCCTGGCCCTGGCCATGTTCTACCTGTTGCTGGTGGCGCTCAGTGAGCATATCGACTTTCTGCTGGCCTATCTGGTGGCCGCGTTATCGTGCTGTGCATTGATAGGCATCTACCTGATGGCCGCCATGCGCTCCCTCAAGGCTGGCTGGACGTTTGCCTTGAGTCTGCTGTTGGTGCAAGGGTTGATCTACGGGATCCTCATGGCCGAAGACTATGCTCTGTTGCTGGGCGCACTGCTGCTGTTCGCCGCTCTGGCTGCCGTGATGGTGGTGACTCGCAAACTGGACTGGTACGCCTTCGCCGTGCCGGGCAAGGCTGCCGCCAAAGTGCAGCCGAATGCGGACAGTGCCCAGAACGGTGATGCACCGTGAGTGCCGATGACCTAGGGCATATCGCGACCCTGGTGCGGGCAGCCAAACGGTTCCCTGGCCATCGCCAGTGCTTGCTTGGGCGAGCTTTGCGCATCGCCCAGCAGGCTCTGTCCTGCAATGCCGAGGATCGCCTGGCGATTCGCTGGCTTGGGGTGATCTGGTGGCAACTGGGTGAGCGCCGTCGGGGCAGGGCACTGCTTTATGCGGCAGAAGTGAAAGCGTTGCGTGGCGTGTCTTGAATCAGTGTTGGCGGGGGAAGGGTCGTTGTGCCCTATTGGTGCGGTAAATATATTGTATATTGCGGTTTTTTTACAATTGGGCTATCAATGGTCTGGAGGCAGGGATGCCAGTGGTCGGGCTTAAGGCATCGTTGGCTCGTCTTTATATAACAGGGAGAAAGTTATGAACAAGAAAATTGCCACGCTTGCGTTTGCCACCCTGATGGGGGCCACGGGTCAGCATGCCTTTGCGGATGCGCCTTCTTTTAATTACGTGCAGTTCGATTATGTGGTGTCTGGTGATTCCGAAGTGAGCAGTGGAGGTGTGTCGGATTCACTGGATCTTCAGCGAGGGTTCGGGCTGCAGGGCGGTTTTGAAATCGGTGATTATGTGATGGTTTTGGGGCGGCATCTGTCGCTGGACTATGATGATGATCAGGGCTTTGGCCTCACCGGTGTTGAGAATACGGCGCTAAATGATATGACCTTTATTGGTGTGGGCGCCCATTTTCCGCTGGCCGATGTGGTGGATCTCTATGGTGCCGTAGGCTTTAGCCGTCCGACATTGGTTGCCATGGCGGGTGAAGGGTACGGTCTGGAGGTTGGTGCCCGCGCTAACTTTGATATGGTGACTGCATCGCTTTGGTACAACATGGGTGATACCGAGACTGATGCTAGCGTAGGGTCGGGTAGCGTTGATATTGACCCGGAATTGCTCGGCCTGGATGTGGCTATTTCCTTTGCGCCGGATGCGCCTGAACTGGTGTTGGGTTATGTGGATGCCACTCATGAAGCCGAGATCGGCACTACCAAGGTCGACGTGGATTACGACCACTTCTCCATCGGCGTCAGAAAATCCTTCTGATCTTTTCAGGGCGGGGCCAAAGGCCCCGCTGCCTTCAATGCATGACTACGCTGCTAAATCCGTTTATTCCCCTTCTTTCCCGTAAGCCCGCAGGAACATATCTACCACTTGTGCGGCATGGGGCTGCGCCTCGCTGGCCGTCATTGGCTGGTTACAGCCAATAATCACACGCATATGCTCGCAGCCTTGCAACAGGCTGAAAAAATTCTCCGCCGCCTGTTTGGGATTGTCTGCCTGCAATCGGCCTGTGTTATTGCCGTTACGCACCAGGTTTTCCATGGCGGTAATGGTGCGTTGTGGGCCGGCTTCGAAAAACAGCTGTGACATGGCCGGATCCTGTGTCGCCAGGCTGCTCATCAGTCGCTGTAATTCAATCACTTCCGGCGTATGGATCAGTTCCAGAAACGCCAGGCCAATCTTGGTCAGGGTGGTGCGAATCGGCAGGTCCGGTTCCAGTTCGAAGATCGGCATGGGGAGCAGGTTGTGACATTTCGCCTCAATGGCTGACGAAAATAACGTTTCCTTGTCACTGAAATGGCTATACACCGTGAGTTTGGAGACGCCAGCCTGTTTCGCCACGGCATCCATGCTGGTGCCGGCAAATCCCTGCCCGAGAAACAGTGTGGTGGCTGCTTGAAGGATGGCACTGCGTTTCGCCGGGTCTTTGGGGCGTCCGCGTGGGTTGGGCTGATCTGGGGAGGCAGAGTCGGTCATATTTCAATACTGGACGGTTCAGTTTAATAAAATTACTATACTGGCCAGTATAGCATGTCGGCAAGTCAAGACCGGCAAAATCCGCCGACTTAACGGGCGGATCCGTCTAAAGAGGTGGGGTCAATGAGGGAACCAGTCATGTTTCGTTCTGTATTGCTGTCGAGAGTGCTGTCGGGGCTGATCGCCACGGGCATGGCGGTGGGGGCGTTGTCCCTGCAGGGGTGTTCCGATCCGGAGTCGGAAAACAAGGCGCCGGCCCGCCCGGCACTGGTGGCCCAGCCGCTATCGGCGGATGCCAGTCAGGACGTGTTCCCCGGTGAAGTCCGTGCCCGCTATGAGCCGGAGTTGGGTTTCCGCATTGGTGGCAAGATCAGCCAGCGGCTGGTGGATGTGGGCGACCGGGTCAGTGAAGGGACGGTGTTGGCCAAGCTGGATACCGATGATGTGAGCCTGAAACTGGATGCGGTACGGGCGCAGATGGCCTCTGCCCAGGCCGACCACAACCTGGCCAGCAGCGAACTGGAGCGCTACCGCGAGCTGATGGAGCGCAATGTGATCAGCCGCTCCCAGTTCGATTCCTTTGAAAGCCGTTATGACGCCAGTGTGGCGCAGCTGCGCCAGGCTCGCGCGAACCTGAAGGTGGCCCGGAATCAGGCGGACTATGCCTCGCTGAAAGCGCCCCGTGACGGCGTGATTGCCCAGCGTCTGGCGGAGGCTGGCCAGGTAGTGGCTGCCGGCCAGGCGGTGTTTGTACTGGCGATCGATGGCGACCGCGAAGTGCGGATTGATTTGCCGGAGCAGGACGTGGGCCGCTTCAAGATCGGCATGCCGGTGGCGATTGAATTATGGTCGCGGCCCGGGCAGGTATTCGAAGGCAAAATTCGGGAGTTGTCGCCTGCCGCGGATCCCCGCTCACGGACGTTTGAAGCTCGGGTAGCATTCGAAAACGCCAGCGTTGGGGCGGATCTGGGGCAGTCTGCCCGGGTCTTTGTCAGCGGTGCCGCCAATGCTGACGTGCTCAGTATTCCCCTGTCTGCGCTCACCGCTGAGGAAGGTAATACCTATGTGTGGGTGGTCAACCCGGATGCGCTGACATTGCAGAAAACACCGGTGGAAGTGGGGCCCTATCAGGAACAGGTGGTGCCGGTGTTAAGCGGCTTGCAGCCGCAGGACTGGGTTGTGACCGCAGGCACGCAGCTGCTGCGCGAAGGACAGAGGGTTATTCCGGTGGATCGCCAGAACCGTCAGCTGGATCTGGCTGAGGCCGCACTTGCCGAGCAGGCGGCCCCGGAGGCCCCGGCTGATGACAGTGCAGACGCGACGCCAAGCCCAGACGCGGATCAATAAGGAGAGTATGACCATGTCGTTCAATCTCTCCGAATGGGCGCTGAAGAACCGCACCCTGGTGCTTTACGCCATGATTCTGCTCGGTGCCATGGGGGCCATTTCCTATGCCAACCTGGGCCAGAGTGAAGATCCGCCGTTCACCTTCAAGCTGATGACCATCAACACCCTGTGGCCCGGTGCCAGTGCCGAGGAAGTGTCCCGGCAAATCACCGAACGGGTGGAAAAGAAACTGATGGAGACCGGTGACTTTGAACGCATTACCTCCTATTCCCGGCCGGGCCAGTCATTGGTCATGTTCATGGCCCGGGATGAAATGCGTTCCAAGGACATCAAGGATCTCTGGTACCAGGTTCGCAAGAAGATTGGCGACATTCGCCACACCCTGCCCCAGGACGTACGTGGCCCCTTCTTTAATGACGAATTCGGTACCACCTTTGGCAATATCTATGCGCTCACCGGTGAGGGTTTTGACTACGCCATCATGAAAGACTACGCCGACCGCTTGCAGCTGGCGCTGCAGCGGGTGGACGACGTGGGCAAGGTGGAGCTGGTCGGCCTGCAGGACGAAAAAATCTGGGTGGAAATTGCCAACACCAAGCTGGCGTCCCTGGGCATTCCGCTGGTGACGGTGCAGCAGGCCCTGCAGTCGCAGAATGCGGTGGCCGACGCGGGTTTTTTTGAAACACCCAGCAGCCGCGTGCGCCTGCGGGTATCCGGTGAATTCACCAGCGTGGACGATATTCGCAACTTCCCCATTCAGGTGGAAAACCGCACTCTGCGTCTTGGCGATATCGCCAACGTTTATCGGGGCTTTAGTGATCCGCCGCAGCCGCGCATGCGTTTCATGGGCGAAAATGCCATTGGTATTGCGGTGTCCATGAAGGACGGCGGCGATATTCTCAAGCTGGGTGAAAACCTTGACCAGACCTTTGCCACATTGCAGGAAAGCCTGCCTATCGGCATGGAGCTGCGTAAGGTTTCCGATCAGCCGGCGGCAGTGGAAGCCGGTGTGGGGGAATTTGTTCAGGTATTGATGGAAGCCCTGGCCATCGTGTTGCTGGTGAGCTTCTTCTCGCTGGGGTGGCGCACAGGTCTGGTGGTGGCCTTCTCCATTCCGTTGGTGCTGGCGATGACCTTTGCGTCGATGAAATATTTCGATATCGGCTTGCACAAGATTTCGCTGGGTGCGCTGGTGTTGGCACTGGGCCTGATGGTGGACGATGCCATTATCGCCGTGGAAATGATGGCGATAAAAATGGAGCAGGGTTTCAGCCGTATCAAGGCTGCCGGCTTTGCCTGGACCAGTACCGCCTTCCCCATGCTCACCGGCACCTTGATTACCGCTGCAGGCTTTCTGCCCATTGCCACTGCAGAATCAAGCACCGGGGAATACACCCGGTCCATCTTCCAGGTGGTCACCATTGCGTTGCTGGCGTCCTGGGTGACTGCGGTGGTGTTCGTTCCTTATCTGGGTGAAAAGTTGCTGCCCAGTCTGGCCCGTCGTGATGCCAGCGGAGATGTACATGACCCTTACCAGAAACCGTTTTATCGTCGTTTCCGTGGCTGGGTAGAGTGGTGCGTGCGCTACCGGAAAACGGTCATCGGGCTGACCGTGGGCATCTTTGTTTTTTCTCTTCTTTTGTTCAGTTTTGTGCCCCAGCAATTCTTCCCGGCGTCCGGCCGGCTTGAGTTGATGGTGGATATGAAGCTGGAAGAAGGAGCATCGCTGACGGCGACCCAGGAAAAGGCGCTGCGCCTGGAAGCCATGCTTGGCGAAAACGACATGATCGAAAATTACGTGGGCTATATGGGCAGCGGCTCGCCCCGTTTTTATCTGTCGCTGGATCAGAAATTACCGGCCGCCAGTGTCGCCCAGTTTGTGGTGCTCACCCGGAATGTGGAAGAACGCGAACAGGTGCGTAGCTGGTTGATGGAGATCCTGGAGCGGGAATTCCCGGCCGTGCGTACCCGCGTATCACGACTGGAGAATGGTCCGCCTGTGGGCTATCCGATTCAGCTGCGTGTGTCCGGTGAGCATATTTCCCAGGTGCGTGAGCTGGCTCGCCGGGTGGCCGAGAAAGTGCGTGATAACGAGCACACCGCCAACGTGCATCTGGACTGGGAGGAGCCCAGCAAGGTGGTGCGTCTGATCGTGGATCAGGATCGCGCACGGACTTTAGGCATTACCACTTCGGATCTGTCCACTGCGTTGCAGGCGTCGCTCTCTGGTGTGGCGGTGAGCCAGTACCGGGAAGATAACGAACTGATCAACGTGGAAGTGCGCGGCGACAGCCATGAACGCCATGCGCTGGGGTTGCTGGGCAACCTGGCGGTGCAGACGGAGAATGGACGCAGCGTGCCACTGAATCAGGTGGCGACGCTGGAATCCGGCTTCGAGGAAGGCATCATCTGGCATCGCGATCGTTTGCCGACGGTGACGGTGCTGGCGGATGTGAAAGACGGCGCCTTGCCTGCCACGCTGATGCAGCAAATCATGCCGACCTTGTCCCAGGTGCAGGCGGATCTGCCGCCGGGTTATCTGCTACAGGTGGGTGGCACGGTGGAGGAATCGGCCCGGGGCCAGAAATCGGTGAACGCAGGGATGCCACTGTTCATTCTGGTGGTGATTACCTTGCTGATGTTGCAGCTGCGCAGTTTCCCGTTGTCGCTGATGGTCTTCATCACGGCGCCGTTGGGGCTGATCGGGGTGACCTTCTTCCTGTTGTTGTTCCAGAAGCCGTTCGGGTTTGTCGCCATGCTGGGCACCATTGCACTGGCCGGCATGATCATGCGTAACGCGGTGATTCTGGTGGACCAGATTGGTCAGGACATGGATCAGGGGCTCACTGCCTGGGATGCCATTATTGAATCCACAGTCCGTCGTTTCCGCCCCATTGCGTTGACCGCGCTGACCGCTGTACTGGCGATGATTCCGCTATCGCGCAGTGTCTTTTTTGGCCCCATGGCGGTGGCGATCATGGGGGGGCTGATTGTGGCCACCGCGCTGACCCTGCTGTTCCTGCCCGCGCTCTACGCGGCCTGGTTCCGGGTGAAGGAAGAGCATGCTGAACCGAACTGAAGAACGCTGAGTCTGTACCGGAATCCTTTCCGGTTTTCCCCTTGCCCCGGCACTTGCCGGGGCTTTTTTATGGTTTATGGCTGCTTTGCAGTAAGCGGAAGCAGGCTGGTATCGGCGGGGGGGGTTACGTTCTCCCAAAAGAAAGGAGCATGAGAGTCTGTTGCATAACGTAGCAGTTACGAGGTGCGAGTAACGAGTTTCGAAAGGCAAGACAGGAATCAAAAGACCGCTTGAGCTTAACCGTATCCGGGGTTTCTCTTCGTTACTCGGAACCGATGTTCTATAGCTTTACCCAATCCCGGAATGGTCCGGTGATTTCATAGGTGATTCCGAACCCTTTGCCGCCGCCGAAAATGGCGCTGCCGCGCTGGGAGCTGAAATACAGGCGGTTGCCGTCGGGACTGAAAGCCGGGCCGGTAATCTCTGAATCATTCTGGCCGGTGACCTGCAGCAAGGGGGCGACATTGCCCTGCGCGTCGATCACCACAATCTGCATGTCGCCGCCGTCTTCGGCCACCAGCACATCGCCGCCGCTGGAAACGGTCAGGTTGTCCACGCCGGTGAGTAATGGATTACCGGCGGTGGCGGCATCGTAAAGTACGCTGAGCTGGTTCAGGTTGGTGTCCAGTTGCCAGACCCGATTGTCTCCCTTGGTGGTGAAGTAAACCTGGCCATGGCTGTACCAGATGCCTTCGCCGCCATTGAATGCAGTGCTCTGGGGCAGTTGTTCACGGGTCGGGGTTTCCAGTAGCGAGGGCGTGGGGTTGGGCAGGTCCAGCCAGCTTACGAATCCTTGTTCGTCCACCGCGGCAACCTGCAGGATGCCATCGTCCAGATTCAGGTGGCCATCACGGTGCTGGCCTGCAGGGATGAACCGGTACAGGCGTCCGTCTGACTCGTCCTCGGTGAGATAAAGCATGGCAAACTGGTCGTCCACGGCCACCGCTTCGTGTTTGAAAAAGCCCAGCGCCGGGCGTACCTGGGCGGGCTGTTTTCCGAAAGGGTCGCATTCATAAACCCGGCCGAAATCAATTTCCTCGCAGGACAGCCAGGTATTCCATGGCGTAGGGCCGCCGGCACAATTCAGGTTGGTGCCACCGAGAATGCGGTAGGCATCGTTCACCGAGCCGTCTGCATGAAAGTGTATCGCGGATACCCCGCCACCCAACAGGCTGATGGTCTCGCTGTTGGACACATATACCCAGCCGCCATCGTCGGCGGGGAAGGTGGCGCCGCCATCCGGATAGCTATGCCAGCGGTAGGCCGTGCGGTTCCAGAAGCTGCGCCGTACCCGCTGCCCGGCAGCCGCGATGCAACGTGATGAAAACCCGGCGGGTAGCCGAATGCCGTTCTCGTCGGGTGCCTGTAACGGGCCGATCTGTGCCAGCGACTGGGCGGACAGTGGCCGACTAATGGATAGCAGGCTCGGGCCAATAGCCAGCGCGGCCATACCCAGAGAGCTCTTCCTGAGCAATTCGCGGCGCGACAGGGGGGCAGATTGTTTCATGGGGCTCCTCCTTGAGATTGATAACTGTGTTTCGGTTTGGGGTAGCGGAAACCGTTGCGCACAGGCAACTCGTCAGAGCCTGAACGATTAATGCGACAAAAAGGGTGCAGTAGCGCAATAACGGATAGGCCAATGCGCGATGTGTGTCACGTTTACGGCAACGGTAGCCGAAAGTTCATGGTTTCGAGGGGGGATCAACGATAATGGTCAGCGCGGGGCTGTGTTGCTGGTGCTCGGCGCGTACGCAGCGCAGGGAATACTCGCCGGGTTTGTCGAAACGCCAGGGCAGTTGCACACTGGTATCGGGTTCGCTCAGGCGAGTGTTGGGGTAGTCCTTGCGCAGGTCGGGCATCAGCCGGTGGATCAGGTTCTGGTCGCGCAGGGCTGTGTCATCGACCAGAGCAAGCAAATGCCACTCCGGGCTGGCATTCTCCAGAATCAGTAATATGGCCTGCCCTTGGGTGAAGGTCAGTGAGGCCGGCGTCCAGTGATCCGTGAGCACCACGGTTTGCGGTGCCAGATCGCCGGGGTCGCGCAGCGCTGTGCCGGCGGCCATGGGGATCTCATCCGGCAGGATGCCGTGGGCCTCGCCTGGTGACGACAGCAAGAATAAGTTAACGAGCAGCAACAGGCTCAGTGCTCGCGTGTGTCGGGGCATGGGCTACCGCGTTGGAGGTGAAAGAAAAAGGAGTAACACATTGAACGGCAGAATACTCGCACTGGTACTGGTTTGCCTATGGGGCCTGGTTTCAGCGGCGCAGGCCGCACCGTTAACGGTGGCGGTGAAAGCGTCGCCGCCTTTCAGTTATCAGCAAGGAGACCGCTGGGACGGCATCAGCGTGGAACTGTGGGAAAAGGTGGCAGAAAAGGCCGGCTACGAGTATCGCCTGCGGCCCTACGGATCGGTGTCGGAGATGCTGGCTGCTGTGGAGCAAGGGCAGGCTGACGTGGCGATTGGCGCAATCAGTGTGACTGCCGACCGGGAGCGACGTCTGGATTTTACCCAGCCCATGTTCCGGGCGGGCCTGGGGATTGCCACCCGTAACGAAGCCAGTGGCTGGGTGACCACCCTGCGTAATCTGTTCAGCTGGAAGTTTGTGTCGGCGGTACTGGCTCTGGTGTTGGTATTGCTGTTGGTGGGCTTGCTGATCTGGTTGCTGGAGCGGCGCAAGAACCCTGAACAGTTCGGTGGTTCCGCCAGCCAGGGTATCGGTAGCGGCTTCTGGTGGTCGGCGGTGACCATGACCACGGTGGGGTACGGTGACAAGGCGCCGGTGAGTACCGGGGGACGGGTTCTGGGGCTGGTCTGGATGTTTGTCAGCATTATCACCATTTCCGGCTTCACGGCGGCCATTGCCTCCAGCGTGACGCTCAATGAGCTGCAGTCGCGCATCAATGGCGCCGCCGATTTACCCCGGGTAAAAGTGGCGGCGGTGGAGGGCACCAGTGGTGCGAACTGGCTGGCAGGTCAGGGCACCACCTTTGTTCCGTATCCGAATAACCAGCAGGCATTGCGTGCGGTGGTGATCGGCGAGGTGGATGCGCTGGTGTCCGACGCACCGGTCATGCGTTATATGCTGCGCGAACGCGGTACCACCAATGCGCTGGTGTTGCCCGCCCTGGTCCGCGAAGAAAGCTACGCATTTGCCATGGCCAATGGCAGCGCATTGCGCGAATCGCTGGACCAGGCCATGCTGGAAATTCTCCCGACCCAGGAGTGGCGCACAGTGTTGAATCGCTACCTGGGTGCGGAAGAATAATCGCCCGTTATTGATTGAATGGGGGATTGCGTTTGCTGGTGTCAGGTTACGCCGCTACGCGGCTAACCTGACCTACACAGCTTTATTGTAAACGCTGTGCTTCGTGTAGGTCGGATTAGCCGCGTAGCGGCGTAATCCGACATCCCTAATTAACCGTCGCTCCCGGAAAACAGCGCCGCCAGGCTTTCCAGTTCTTCTTCCAGATTCCAGTGCATTTCCCGTGCGGTGACATGCAATAGCACCAGTGCATTGATCGGCGCATCGGATTCGCCGCGCTGGCGCAACCTTCCGGTAAAACAACGGTTCAGTTCATTGAGCGCGTTGTAGCGATCATTCAGTCCGTCCAGAGAAATGGTTTGTTCCGGTTGTTTGCGGTTGAGCAGGTAACGTTGCAACAAGTATAGGCTGGCGGTGCGCACCAGCGTTTCCGTGTCGCTGCTCAGTGGCAGGTGGAAGTGGGCCATGGGGCGCAGGAAGCGTGTGTGTGGGCAGTCGCTCAGGGCGCAAATCAGTCCGAACAGGGAACTGAGTGCCCGTTGCAGAGTGGTGTCTTGTTGGTAGCGTCGTTGCGGCGTTTCTACGTCCAGGTTGACCGCTTGAAACGAATCACCCAATGCGGAATCGGGCAGCAGGTAGGCCAGGTTACGGGCGATGGGGCAGTAGGGGTGTTCGTCGGGGTCCAGTGGGCAATGGCTGCATTGGTGATAGCGCAGCGCGGCCCAGTCCGGCGGCGTGAAGGTGTCGGGGACGGCGATGCTGCCGTGTTCCTCAACCAGCGTAATCGGGATGCGTTGCTGCACCCCGGCGGGCGTGGTGAGGGTGTACACGAAATCAGGCTGCATCGGCCCGGTCGGTCTGCTTCAGTGGCAGCCGGATGGTAAAGGTGGTGCCGGTGCCAAGCTGGCTTTTCACGGTCATGGTGCCGCCGTGGTGCTGGATGATGTCGTGGGAAATGGACAACCCAAGCCCGGTCCCCTGGCCGATGGGTTTGGTGGTAAAAAACGGCTCGAAAATTTGCTTCAGGGCTTCATCCGCAATGCCCGGCCCGTCGTCGGTGATGGTCAGGGTGCACCATTGTTCATCGCACTGGGCCGCAATGGCGATGCTGCCTTTGTCTTCGATGGCCTGGGCTGCGTTAACGAAAAGATTCATGAACACTTGCGATAGCTGGCTTGCCGATCCGCTGATCGAAGGCAGAGAGTCGGGGAGGGTGTGAGTAACCGTAATCCGGTTTTTCAGTTCATGTTTGGCCAGGTTGAGTGAAATGGCCAGGCAGGATGCGATATCGGTGGGGGAAAACGCTTCGGGTCGGTTATGGGAGAAATGTTTCAGGTCGCGAATAATTTTCTTTATTCGCTCAATTCCCTCATCGGTTTCATCCAGCAGGGCGGGGTAATCCGCCATCATGAAGGCCAGTTTCTTTGTGTCTATATTCAGTTTTTCTTCAGTATTCAGAAATTGCTGAAACTTCTCTTCGCTGATGCGTTTTTTTAGCCCCTGAATAACCCCGGCCATGGCGTCGAGGTAATCCCGGCTGCGATTCAGGTTGGAAGAAACATAGGCAATCGGGTTGTTGATTTCATGGGCAATGCCCGCCGAGATAGTGCCCAGTGATGCCATTTTTTCCGAGTGAAGAAGCAGTGATTCCACCTGATTCAATTTCTGGCTCTTGTCCTTCACTTCCTGCATCAGCTGGTTGTTTTCCGTTTTGATATCAGTGATATCGGTACCGAAATAAATATAGCCATCGTCTTCATCGGAAATGTAGGAAAGCGGGAACAGGAACATGTTCATCCAGTAACGGCTGCCGTCCGCATGGCGGTTGCAAACCTCCCCGTTCCACACCCCGGATAGCGCCTGGTCGCACTGCATCACCGGCAGTGAAGCATCGTCGGGGTGATTGAAGCTTTCGTTCTGGCCGATCAGGCGGGAAAAGGAATGACCGCTGAGGGCCAGAAATTTGCCGTTGGCAAAGGTGATGGTGCCGTGGCGGTCGGTGGTCAGCACACAGTACTCGTCGATGATGCGCGCCAGTGGGCCGAGCAGCGCCTTGTTGAGTTTGTATTCGTCTGCGTTGACCTCGATCAGGTGCATCTTGCGGCCAAAGCGGTTGTCCGTCAGCGACGAAAATTCGGCCAGTTTGGCTTCCACGTTGATGGAGGTGCGATAGGTTTTGTACAGAAAGAAAATAATGATCAGCAGGATCACAGTGGAAGAAACCAGGAACAGCCCCTGGGCTTCCATGCCAAAGCCGATGTCCGTTTTGT
Source organism: Alcanivorax sp. VBW004 (assembly GCF_009718865.1). NCBI lineage: Bacteria > Pseudomonadati > Pseudomonadota > Gammaproteobacteria > Oceanospirillales > Alcanivoracaceae > Alcanivorax > Alcanivorax sp. VBW004. The sequence continues at coordinate 3,575,189 of NZ_WNHC01000001.1, read as the reverse complement.
CGAGCAAGCTATTCATGCGCCGCGCCGTGAGTTGTTGTTTGTCGGGCTGAAAGGGCTAGCCTTCGTAGCCCATGCTGCGCAGGGTCTCGCGTTGTTCCCGCACGGTTTCCGCCAGAATACGGTTTTCCAGCAAAATATCGCGGAACTTCAGGCCTTCGCGGATATTGTCGAGTAACTGGTCGTCGTCCCAGGGTTTGGGGATAAAGCGGAATGCGCCGGCTTTGTTGATCGCGGACATGACCGTCTCGATGTCGATCACCCCGGTCAGCACAATACGAATGGTGTCGGGTTGCAGGTCGCGCAGTTCCTGTAGCAGTTCCAGGCCATTCATCTCCGGCATCATATAGTCGGTTATCACCGCATCGAATACGGTAGTGCGCGCCCGGCGCAGGGCTTCGTGGGGGTCCTGGTAGGTTTCCACTTCCCAGTCGGTGTAGGTATTGATAGTGCGCTTCAAGGCTTTGAGGATGTATTCCTCATCGTCCACGACCATGACCTGATACATGGTGAGTCCCTCATTCACGGCGTGCTACTACGCTGGCGTCCTGCCGGCGACTGCATGCGTTCAACAACATTGTGCCCACCCTTTTCCGCTAAGGGTGGGCACACGGGTATCAGGTTTTACGATACGCCCCGCTATAGGGGCTGACAATTGGTTCGGGCAACGGCAAGGAGCCGGTCATGCCGTCCGGATAGCCGTTTATCCGGCAGGGACGAAAACCGCACAATGGTGGGGAAAAACGCGGGAAAAACGCGCAAAAAAACGGCTACGCGGTTTGCACGATGGCTTTGGTCACCGATCCGGTGGCGATCAGGCGTTCCTGCTGCTGCGCGTTTATGGCATAGGCTTCAGCCCGCATGGCAGCAAGGGTTCGGCCCAGGCGGTCCACATGGGCGCGGATCACGACCTGTTCGCCCCGGCTGGCGGCACGCAGCACGCTGCTATGGGTTTCGATGGTCACCGCGTGCTGCTCGGGTGGCAGTCTGGAGGCCGCCGCAAAAAAGCAGGCCACATCCATCAAGGCATAAACGATGCCGCCATGCAGGGCACCCTGGGGGTTGGTGGTGAAATCATTCACCGGGAAACGCACTTCACTGCGGCCATCCACCGCGCTTACCAGTTCCAGTTCGCAGGCCCGGTGCAGTGGGTGGGCGAGAATGTCGTTTTTGATCTGGTCAATGTGGCTCATGGTTTTCCTTTTTCATTCCGGCGAAACGGAGCCGACACTATACGATGCCGATTCGGAAAACGGGATGACCGGATCGTACCCACAGGTGACGGGGAACCGATTGTCTTGACGGCGGTCTATGGGTATCGCAAGGTTGCGACTCTTCCCTCGTTAGCGGGCATCCCATGAAAGCACTGGTCTACACATTGCTGCTTGTCATCAGTACTCATGTACTGGTGCTGGATGCCATGCATCACGGGCACGATGGTGGCGCAGCTGCCTCGCTGGAACAGGTCCAGCAGGATCTGGTCAGTGCGGATGTGCTGGACAAAGGCGGCGACCATTGCTGTCAATGCCATGGTTTCATGGCCTCCACCGATTGTGAGCCGCTGCGCCTGGCCCCGCCCTCTGCAGGTCAAATGGCGTTGCGCCCCTTCCTGCCGGATGCCCCGGCCGATAACCCTTTCCGTCCTCCTATAGCCTGATCGTTTCTTCGTTTCCCCGACTTTGTTGCCTTGTCCATCGGTGAATGTGCGCCGTGGCGAGCGTCGGCATTGTTCTTGACGTAACGTTTTGAGACATCAGGAGTTTCCCCATGGGAATCCAGACCCCAGTGCGCATGGCCGCACTGTTACTGGCCGTGTGCGCGTATGCCAGCGCGTCGGCCGATTCTTCTTCCTCGCCCGCGCAGTGGGCGCAATGGGTGCAGCGCCAGGTCAGCCAGCTACCGGCCAGCCGGGCCATCCAGGCGGAGCAGGAACGGTTGCTGGCGCAAAGCCGGGCTTTATCGCAGCCGCTTTATAACCCTTCATTGAATATCGACTACGAAGACAGCCTCGATATCACCCAGACCGTGGGCCTCAGCCAGACGCTGGACTGGTCCGGCAAGGCCCGCGCCCGCCGTGATGCCGTGGCCGTACGGGATCAGCTGGCGCAGCTGCGTGGCGACAAGGCCCGCGCCCGCCTGCTGGCGGACAGCCTCAATGCGCTGGTGGCCCATGCCGCCGCCCGCGAGCAATTGGCGGCCGCCCGTGAGCAGGAACAGCAGCTGCGCGATCTCACCGACCTGATTCGCCGCCGCGAACAGGCGGGGGATGTGGGGCAGGTGGATGCGCAATTGGCCTACCTGTCACTGGGGCAGGCCCAGCAGGCCCTGGCGGATGCGGAAAGTGCCGCCACCCGTGCTGCCACCACATTGCGCCAGCAACTGGCCAGCCAACAACCCGCGGTGGCCTTGCCGGCGGCGGACCGTTGGCAGGCCCCGTCACTCACCCATGGTGTCGTGCAACGGCTCCCCACCAGCTTCGATTTGCAGTTGGCCGAGCAGCAACTGGCGCTGGCTGAGCGAGGGGTATCGGTGGCAGACAAACAACGCAACACCGACCCGACCCTGGGCCTGCGCGTGGGCCAGGAAGGTGGCGAAAATTTGTGGGGCGTGGATTTCAGCCTGCCATTGAAGTTCTTCAATACCGGCAAGCCAGGCTATGAAGCTGCCCTGGCGGACAGTGAAGAGCGGCGTGCACTGCTGGAGAAAACCCGCAACGACATTCAGGCCCGGCTGGACGGAGCGTTGAGCGATTACCAGCAGCGGCGCGAGCGCTGGGAAACCTGGCAACAACTCACCGGCGATAGCCTGGCGCGCAGCGACACCTTGCTCAAGCGCGTCTGGCAGCAGGGCGAACTCACCACCCAGAACTATCTGCAGGCCTTGAATCAGCGGCTCGATACCCGGCTGGCTGGCATCGCCCTGCGCGATGCCATGCAGCAGGCCTGGGTGCAGTGGCTCTATGAAAGCGCCCAGCTCAACGACTGGCTGAACCAGTTGGCCAACGAATGATTGTTCTGTAGGAACCGAGCTTGCGAGGTAACAGCCGCAGGCTGGGCCGAAGGGTGAGCGAAGCGAATAACACCGCTTGAAACGAGAAATTAAGCGAAAAATTACTGTAGGAGTGCCACTTGAGGCGCGAATGGTTTCTGCGACACGCGGTGCCAACTTCTTCGCGCCCTGAACGGCGCTCCTACAAAAAATGGAAAATTTTTTATGAAAGCGAAAATGACATTTCAAAAAACGCCGCTAGCCATTGCACTGCTGGCCAGCCTGTCTTTTCCCGTCTGGGCAGAAGGCGAACACGGCCATGATCATGAGGATGTGCCTGCGAAGAGTGAATCCCATGCGGACGAATCCCATGATGGTCATGACGACCACGATGCCCATGAAGAGGAAGAAGAAACCGCGCACAATCATGAAGCCGAACACGGCGAACATGACGATGAAGAAGCGGCACTGGAGCTGACCGCAGAACAACAAAAGACGCTTAACCTGCAGGTCATTACCCTGCAGCCTGATGCCGACGCTACCCGGACCCTGACCGTGCCGGCGGAAATTATCAGCAACCAGTACCGCACCTGGGTGGTGCCGGTGCGTATCGATTCCCAGGTGCAGTCTCGCAGTGCCACGCTTGGCCAGCACATGGAAAAAGGGGATGCCATTGCCACCCTGTTCAGCCCGGCCATGGCGCAGTTACAAAGTGATCTGCAAGTGGCAGCGGACGGCTGGCGGCGGGTTAAAAACCTCGGCCGGCGTACCGTGGGCAACCAGCGCTATCTGGACGCGCAAAGTCAGTACCAGTCCCTGCGAGCCCGGGCCAAGGGTTATGGCCTCAGTAACAGCGCCATCGCTGATATCGAAGCCGGAAAAAATGAAAAAGGGGTTTATACCCTCACAGCGCCGGACGATGGCCTGGTGCTGGAAGATGCCTTCCAGCAAGGGCAATGGTTAACCGCGGGCAGCGCCCTGGTCACGCTGGTGGATGAATCCGAACTGTGGGCCGAAGCCGCCCTGCCGCCGAGCCCCGGTTTGCAGATCAGCACCGGTACCCCGGCCCGCGTCATCGTGGGTGGCACATCCGTGGACGGCAAGGTGATCCAGTCTGGCCATCGCCTCAATCCCGTCACCCGTACCCTTGCGGTGCGAGTGGCGATTCCCAATGCGGGCCATCTGTTGCACCCCGGCATGTTTGCCGATGTGGCACTGGCGTTGGCGGCACCGGAGAACACCCTCACCGTGCCGGAAGAGGCGCTCACCCGTAGCGCCGATGGCGATTGGCAACTGTTCGTGGAAGAAGAGCCTGGCCACTACAAACCCGTGGAAATCCAACTCAATGGCCAGCTGGAAAACCGCCGCATCGTTACGGGTCTTGAACCGGGTACGCGCGTGGTCACTCGCGGGGCGTTTTTTCTGGCCAGTGAAATGGCTAAGTCCGGTTTCGATATTCACAATCACTGAGGATCACCGTCATGTTTAATCGACTTGTCGATTGGGCGGTGAACAACCGCCTCATTGTGTTGCTGTTACTGGTCATCACCATTGGCGTGATCGGCTGGCAATTACCCAACCTGAAGCTGGATGCCTTCCCGGATGTAACCAACGTCCAGGTACAGGTGAATACCGAGGCCGAAGGCCTGGCCGCGGAAGAAGTGGAGCAGCTGATCACCTATCCCATCGAGGCGGTGATGTACGCGCTGCCCCAGGTGGCCGAGGTACGCTCCATCTCCAAGACCGGCCTGTCCATCGTCACCGTGGTGTTCGAGGAAGGCACCGATATCTACTTCGCCCGCCAGCTGGTGTTCGAACGCTTGCAGGCGGCACGGGAGGATATTCCCGACGGCGTCGGCACCCCGGAAATGGGCCCCAACACCTCCGGCCTGGGTCAGGTCTATCAATACCTGCTCACCGCCGAGCCCGGCTCCAATGTGGATGCCATGCAGTTGCGCAGCCTCAACGATTGGGTGGTGAAACTGCTGCTCATGCCGGTGGGTGGCGTCACCGATGTGCTCAGCTATGGCGGTGAAGTGCGCCAGTATCAGGTCAACGTGAACCCCACCCGGTTGCTGGCCTACGACCTGAGCCTGCAACAGGTCATGGATGCCATCGCCGCCAACAACCGCAACGCCGGTGGCTGGTATCTGGATCGCGGCGCCGAGCAATTGGTGATTCGCGGCATGGGCTGGGTCGGCAGCGGCGAGCAGGGTCTCAATGACATTGGCGCCATTCCGTTGAAAGAAGTGGATGGCACCCAGGTGCGCGTCAGCGATGTGGCCAAGGTGGGATTCGGCGGCGAGATTCGACAGGGCGCCCTTACCATGACCCGCCGCGATGCTAACGGCGAACCGGAAGCCTTGGGTGAAGTGGTAGCCGGCATCGTGCTCAAGCGCATGGGCGCCAATACCAAGGCCACCATCGATGGCATCAAGGCTCGTGAAGCGCGCATCCAGCAGGCCCTGCCGGACGGTGTGCAGTTCGAGGTGTTCTACGACCAGGCCGATCTGGTGGAAAAAGCCGTCAGCACCGTGGTCACCGCCTTGCTGCTGGCCTTCGTGTTTATCGTCATCGTGCTGGCCCTGTTCCTGATGAACCTGCGGGCCACGGCGTTGGTGTTGCTGTCCATTCCGCTTTCCATTGGTCTGGCCTTGTTGGCGATGGCAAGCCTGGGCATGTCCGCCAACCTGATGTCGCTGGGTGGTCTGGCCGTGGCCATCGGCATGCTGGTGGATGGCTCCGTGGTGATGGTGGAAAACATCTTCAAACACCTGAGCCAGAAAGAGGGCGGTCACGATCAACAAGGCGGCATCGCCTTGAGAGTAAAAGACGCCGCCCAGGAAGTGGCGCGGCCGGTGTTCTTCGCCGCCAGCATTATCCTGGTGGTGTTCCTGCCCCTGTTCGCCTTCGAAGGGGTGGAAGCGAAAATGTTCGTGCCCATGGCCATCAGCATCATGCTCGCCATGACCGCCGCCGTACTGGTGGCGCTGATCGTGGTGCCGGCACTGGCCGGGTTCCTGTTCCGCAATGGCGTGGAAGAAAAGCCCAACAAGCTGATGCGCTGGCTGGAAGCCCGCTATCGCACCCTGCTGGGCAAAGCCATGCAGGCCCGTAAAGTGGTGGTCGGTGGCGCGGTGGGTTTGTTTGCCCTGGCACTGGCCACCACGCCGTTTATTGGCACTGAATTTGTGCCGGTGCTGGAAGAGGGGACGTTGGCGTTACGCGTAACGCTGGCCCCATCCTCCAGCCTCGATACTGCGTTGGACGTGGGGCAAAAACTGGAGAAGGAAATCATGACCTTCCCGGAAGTCACCTACGCGCTTAGCCGGGTAGGGCGTGCCGAAATCGGTGGCGACCCGGAACCGGTGAGCAACGTGGAAATCTATATCGGTCTCAAGCCTGTAGATGAATGGGAGAGCGCCAGCAATCGCCTGGAGCTACAGGAAAAGATCCAGAAGAAACTGGAAAAACATCCCGGCCTGTTGCTCAACTTTTCCCAGCCCATCGCCATGCGCGTGGACGAACTGCTCTCCGGCGTCAAAGCTCAGCTAGCCATCAAACTGTTTGGCCCGGATCTTAATGTGCTCCAGGAAAAAGGCGAAGCCATCACCCAGGCCGTCAAGGAAGTCGACGGCGCCACCGACGTGCAACTGGAACAGATCGCCGGTGAAGCCCAACTGGTCGTCACTCCGGACCGCAACGCCCTCAGCCGCTATGGATTGAGCGTGGATCAGGTCATGGATCTGGTCAGCAATGGCCTGGGCGGCGGCAGCGCCGGGCAGGTGATCAATGGCAACGAGCGCTACGACATCTACGTGCGCCTGGAGCAGAACGCCCGCAAGGACGCCGAAGCCATTCGCAACCTGCGCCTCAAAGCCGCCGACGGTGCCTGGGTGCGGCTCATGGATGTGGCGGACGTCTCCCTGGTCTCCGGCCCGCCCCAGATCAGCCGCGACGACGTGCAACGCCGCGTGGTCATCCAGGCCAATGTGGCCGGTCGTGACATGGGCTCAGTGGTGGCCGACATCCAGCAGGCCATCGACAGCGAAGTCGACCTGCCCGCCGGCTACAGCGTGGACATCGGCGGCCAGTACGAAAACCAGCAGCGCGCCCAGCAACGTCTGGCCATGGTGGTACCCGTGGCTGTGGGCCTGATTGCCCTGCTGCTCTACTTCGCCTTCGGCTCCGTGGCCCAGGCTGTCCTCATCCTGGTCAACGTGCCACTGGCCCTCATCGGCGGCATCCTCGCCCTGGCCCTCAGCGGCCAGTACCTGTCCGTGCCCAGCTCCGTGGGCTTTATCACCCTGTTCGGGGTGGCGGTACTCAATGGGGTGGTCATGGTGGAAGCCATCAATCATCGCCTGCGCGATGGCGAAGCCCTGGAGACGGCGATCTTCGAAGGCGCCGTCTCCCGCCTGCGTCCGGTACTGATGACCGCACTCACTTCCATGCTGGGGCTGATTCCCATGTTGCTGGCGACGGGAGTAGGCAGTGAGGTGCAGCGGCCACTGGCGGTGGTGATTGTGGGTGGGTTGGTGTCGGCCACGGCGTTGACCTTGTTGGTGTTGCCGAGTCTTTATGGGGTGTTTTCTAGGGAGAAGACTGCGGAATTGTAGCGGTGAGGTGGGCGATTTGACCCGCTATGAAGACTATCTAATAATCAAGTCACAACTCACCCTTCGCAGGCATTATTAAGTTGGTGTTTGCTTGGGGCGTAAAAGCCGCCGGTTTGGCGGCTTTTTCATTTAGGATTATAAAAAAAGGACACGCATGAATTGGAGTGCGTTAAGCAGGGATGTGCACATAGCAATAAGCTGCAATCCGACCGCTTTCGCGGCGGTTGAGCATGGCGTTAAATGGCTCTGTAATCCATGTATGGTTTAAATATGATCTGTTATCGTGGCAGTTGGAAATTTCACTTATTTTAATAAAAAGGTTTTTTATGGATAGTCTGATTAAGTATCCACTTATTGGTGGGGTAGCGTTTTCTTTTGGTGCAATCCTGGATGTGAATTTTGGTGGCTTTATAGATGATGTGGGCGAGTTTTTAATGGCTGCGGGATTCATTTATGGTATTGCCAGCTTTATTGTCATTTTTCTTTCTCGGGTAATAAAATATTTTGATAAGAAGAGTGCCATGAAAGATTTGGATAATCTCGATGTTTTATTGAGAAAGGGAGTGTTGTCAAAAGAGGAATATGATAGGAAGATTGAGCTGGTTAAGAGTAAAATCATTTAATTTAGGGACCTTTGGAAAAAAAATAAGGGACACGCATGAATGAGAGCATTTCTTACGTGTTCCTCGTGTGATCGCTGATAGTTAGTCCCTACTCTCGTCGCTAGTCTTGGAGTCATGGAAAGCAAGGAGGCTGCCATGACTCGAGCGCGTTATTCTCAAGTGTCTCTTGATGAAACCCCGTATTACCACTGCATCTGTCGCTGTGTGCGGCGGGCTTTTCTGTGTGGCAAGGACCATTATTCCGGGCAGGACTATGAGCATCGCCGCGAGTGGGTGGTGGAGCGTTTGACGGTACTGGTCGAAGTATTCGCGATTGATTTGTGTGCTTATGCGGTGATGTCGAATCACTATCATGTGGTGCTGAAAGTGGATCGTGAGCGTGCTGCGGACTGGCCGGACAGGGAGGTGGCGGAACGTTGGATGCAGCTGTTCTCTGGACACTTACTGGTTAAACTTTGGTTGAGAGACGAAACCAGTGAGGCGGAAACGATGAAAGCGCTGGAGATCGTCGCCGACTGGCGCGAGCGATTGTTCGACCTTGGCTGGTTTATGAAATGCCTGAACGAATATCTGGCCCGTCGTGCCAATGAGGAAGATTGCTGCAAGGGCCGGTTCTGGGAAAGCCTTTATAAGTGTCAGGCCTTGTTGGATGAGCAGGCGCTACTCAGCTGCATGGCCTATGTGGATTTGAACCCCGTTAGAGCGTCCATGGCCACGACTCCGGAAAGCTCTGATTACACTTCTGTGCAGCAACGTAGTGAGGAGGTGGTAGCCGGGAACAAGGTTCCTAATAAACCTAGGCTTTTGCCATTTGTTGAGTCAGGTGATGTTGAAAATGACGATGCTGAATCGTTGTGTCGATTTCGGTTGATGGATACCTCCAGCTCGTGGATGCTACAGGGCGAGTTGTGCGGGCGGATAAGCGTGGGGCGATTTCTGGTCACGCGGCGGATGTGCTTGAGAGGCTTGGCATTGATCAGCAAGCCTGGCTTCGCCATATGAAACCCAGAAAGCAGCGCCGCCCTGTGGCTCTGGGGGCACTGACTAAAGTAAAGGCTTTTGCCGAGGCGACAGGGCGTTGCTGGGTGTCGGGGCAGCGTACTTGGTTCGCTTGAGCCTGCATTATGGTATGACTATAAATTTATGCGTAAATTTATGCGTGTCCCGGATCTCGCGCCGGATCTCGCGACGCTACGCTCCTTTCCTGTTGCCCTCTTACCTCACTATTCTCCAGGTTCCCCAGCTCCATCATCGGCTCCCCGGGTTGCATGACACGCTTTTCTGCGATGGAGTGGGGCGGCGGGCTTGCTCGGCTCGCTGTGTTGTTCTCTGGCACAAACCAGGTGCCAGCAGCAGGAGGACCGATGACGCGCATCTCTACAATCCTGGTGATTCTGGCGGCACTTTGTTGGGGGCTCTCTGGCGGCATTGGCAGCATGCTGATGGAGGCGGGATGGGGTGTGTTTCTGGTGGCGTTTTATCGTGGTGCCATCGGGTTGCTGTTTGTGTTGGCCTGGCTGTGCTGTCGGCCGCTGAATCATGGCCTTGGTGATCGCCGGTTATGGGGCTGGTCGGTGGTGGCTGGCTTGGGGGTGGCCGGGAATTTTGCGTTCTATTTCTTGAGCATTTCCCACGGTGGCGTGGCCGTGGCGGCAACGCTGATGTACAGCGCGTCGGTCTTTGTCTATCTGCTCTCCTTTGCGCTCCGGCTGGAGCGTCCATCTACGGTAAAGTGGGTCGCCATTATGGTGGTCATGCTGGGCATTGTTCTGCTAACGCGGATCCATAATGTGGATGACGCGGGTGTCACCGTGTTGGGGGTGGTGGCCGGTTTGCTGTCGGGTTTGTGTTACGCGGTTTTTATTTTCGGTTTCAAGTATGCGGCGCCCCATGGCAGCCCCCAGGCGATTCTCTCCATTGCGTTCAGCGTGCTGGTGGTGGTGCTGGTGTGGCCTGCACAAACCGGTGAGGTGATGGCGGCGGCGCGTTCGGCAGAGTGGCCCTTGTTTGCCTGCCTGGGGGTGCTGGGGGCGGGGTTGTCGTTTGTGCTCTATGTTGTTGGCCTGAATCACACCGCGCCGGCGGTAGCCTCCATTGTGGCCATGGTGGAGCCGGTAACCGCATCCTTGTTCGGGGTGGTGGTTTTGCAGGAGGCGCTGGCCGCCAGTCAGGTTCTGGGGATGGGACTGATTCTTGTGGCGGTGACAGGGCTGAGTGTGTATTCAGCGTCTGACGCCCTGCGGCGCCACTGGTGAGGTAACAGGGCGGGCATGATCTGCCTGACCTGTTTTCAACAATCCCTGTCCTCTCTCGTCGAAATAAAAATGGCTCCGCCCGACCTGTTATTGTCTTGTGGCATAGTGAAACTGCTAGCTGACGTTAACGCAGACGGTGAGGGGAAAGGCCATGAAAGCAGTTGTATGTCATCACGGTGAATTTGAGGTTCAGGACCTGGCAGACCCGGCACCTGGTAAGGGCCAGATTCTGCTTAACGTGCTGCGTTGCGGTATTTGCGGGTCGGACCTGCATGCGCGCCATCACGCGGATGAGCTGGCAGAGGCCACCGAGCGTGTTGGTTATCCGCATATCATGCGCAGCCATGAGCATGTGGTGCTGGGGCATGAGTTTGTGGGGGAGATTGCGGATTACGGTCCCAAGACCCATCGCCGCTGGAAGGGTGGGCGGCGCATTGTGGCCATGCCGATGAGGCGGGGCAATGGCGTTGCTCACCTGACCGGGCTGTCGACGGCGGCACCGGGTGCATATGCAGAGCAAGTGGTGGTGGAGGAATCGCTGGCGTTCCCGGTCACCAACGGCATTTCTGACGATCATGCGGCGCTGACCGAACCCATGGCGGTGTCCTTGCATGCGGTGAATCGCTCCGGGATCAGTCGCCGGGATACGGCGATTGTGATTGGCTGCGGCCCCATTGGGCTAGGTGTGATTGCCATGCTGAAAGCCAAGGGCGTGCGGCATATTGTGGCCAGCGATTATTCCCCCACACGGCGCAAACTGGCCCAGGCCATGGGGGCGCATGTGGTGGTAGATCCGTCCCAGGGTAGTCCCTATGAGGGCCTGGCCAAGCGGGGCTTTGTGGTCAATGCGCCGCAGCTGTTCGACATGGCCCTGGATGGCATGGCCATGCTGCGCATGACGCCGTTGCCCTGGGAGCCCCTGTGGCGAGCGGCGGAAGTGGCCGGGGTGACCGAGCCCAAACGCCCGGTGATTTTTGAATGTGTGGGCGTGCCAGGTGTTATTAACAGCATCATCGCCGAGGCGCCGCTGCGTTCGTGTGTGGTGGTGGTGGGGGTGTGCATGAAGACCGACAACTTTGTGCCGGTGAATGCCATCAACAAGGAAATTGATCTGCGTTTCGTGCTGGGTTACATGCCTATTGAATTCCGTGATGCCCTGCATATGATCGCCGAGGGTAAGGTCAATGTGGACCCGTTGATTACGGGAACTGTCGGCTTGGCCGGTGTGGATGAGGCCTTCACGGCATTAGGTAATCCGGAGCAGCACGCCAAGATATTGATCGACCCTCGAAAGACTTAGCCGGCGTTACTGAATGCTCTCTGCCTACAGAGCGTTATGTGGCAGTGAGCACTGTTTTTGTCAGCCCAGGACAGGTAAGTTGAGCCGCCTGAACGGGGTTTGTTGATGGTAGTGGAGTCATAATGATTAATACCAAGATGCACAAGGCGGTTTACGGTCTGGCTGAGCAGCTGATGGAGGCTGACAGAAAAGGGCGTAAAGACAATTTTGAGTCGTTGTATGCCCAGCTGAAGGCGGTGTGTGTCGACAACGAAAAAACCGATAAAGATCACCCTGAGCAATGGGAAACCCTGGCTGACTTCACTGAAGAGCTGGACGTGGCGTTGAGCCTGTACGAAAAGGCGCTGGGCAAAGCCCGTGATATGAACGCGAAGGACTATCTTTCATCAATCGCGTTTTCCATGGCGACGTTGCAGGTTGAATTGGGGAAAACCGATGCGGCGATTCAGAGCCTGACGGATGCCAAAGTCAGCGCCAACAAGATTGAAGATAAAGAACTCAAAGCCGACATTGATGAATTGCTGGAGCGTTTGCAGGAGGGGTAGCAGCGGAGAATGGCTGCTCGTCTCGGTGAAGTGTCTGCTGGGGGTAGAAAAACGCCGCGCTTATGCGCGGCGTTTTTTTGTGCTGTCGGCGGTGGCGGTATTGGCCACAGTCCCTGCCCGCACTTTGCTGGAAACATAATTGGCGGGCGGCTCTTCATAGAGGCTCTGATAACTAAAATTGACGATGGATTCTGATGTTTTTGGCAGCAGGTAGTACATGGCAAGTGCGCCCTTCCCGAACACGCCCAGCTTGCGTTTGTCTTGGGTCACGACCATGTCCAGCATCCAGTTCACAGCGGTTTCCGGCGACATGACCGGCATGTATTTGTAGATTTTGGTCGGTGCAATCATAGGGGTGCGCACCAGCGGATAATTCAGTGAGGAAAAGCGCACCTTGGTGTGAGCGTATTCATTGGCGGCCACCCAGGTCCAGCCTTCCAATGCCCACTTTGACGCCAGGTAGGCGGAAAATCGCGCCGGGTTAGCCTGCACGCCCACGGTGGACACGTTGATGATATGGCCTTCGTTGCGCGCTTCCATGCCCGGCAGCAGATTCATGGCCAGCCGGATGGAGGCCAGATAGTTGAGCTGCATGGTCCGTTCGTAATCGTGAAAGCGTCCCACGGTGAACTTGATGGAACGGCGAATGGAGCGCCCGGCATTGTTGATCAGCACGTCCACCCGGCCATGGTCTTGCAGGGCCTGTTCGCAGAGGCGGTCGCATTCTTCCATATTGGACAGGTCGCCGGGGTACACGAACGCCTGGCCGCCCCGTTGATGGATGGCGTGGGCAATCGCCTCCAGTTTCTCCTGATTGCGGGCCACCAGCAGCACAGTGGCGCCGGCGTCAGCCAGCTTGTCTGCCACCAGGGCGCCGATGCCGGAGCTGGCGCCGGTGAGCAGAATCACCTTGCCGTTGACCCGCTGTTGCAATGCTTTGCCCGGCGCCACGGCACGCTTGAGATGCCAGGCCCAGTGATCCCGGAGCCTGTTTACATAAGGCAGGACTTTGGGGGTTCTGAATTTCACGGCATTGGACATGATGGGGTCTCGACTGGATCCATGGAATGAGCGAATACATCCAGTGTAACCTGAGCATATACTCGGAAATACTCGGGTTTCTCTGCTGGCAAGGTGTAGCGTTGTATGGGGCAGGTTCGCTGGAAAGTCTCTGATTTTACTGTCAAAAAAGAGCCCAGGCAGGCCCGCTCGAAAGCCTCGGTTCAGGCGATGGTGCAGGCATGTGCTCGGATTTTGGAAAGCCGGGGATACGCTGGCTTGAGCACCAATGCCATTGCGGAAGTGGCGGGGGTCAGCATTGGTTCGGTGTATGAGTACTTTCCCGGCAAGGATGCCATTGTGGCCAGGTTGGTGCAGGACATGGTGGCAGAGGTCAGGGCGATGCTGGAAGGTCGGCTGGCGCTGACAGACAGCCGCAATGACTTAAACAGCGCCATGCGATATTTTCTGGGCGCGATTTACCGGCTAATGCGCAAGCATCGAGAGTTATTGCGGGTGTTGGTTTTCCAGGTGCCTTACTTGCACCAGTTGCCAGCCACCCGGCAGTTGGAAATCGAATTACAGCAGGTTCTGATGGCAGGGCTGGATTATACGCGGGAGCAATATTCCCTGAACGCCCAGCAGCACACCTTGTACCTGATGACCACTTCCGTTGCCGGCACGCTGATGCACCTGGTGCTGGTGGCCCCGCCAGCCATGGACCCGGAAGGCATACTGGATGCGCTGGCAGAAAAAATGACAGCCTGGCTGATTGAGGGTTGAGGTTTTTATTGCCCAGTCTGTACACATTAATGACAAGCGATTGAGTGAAACCGGGAGCCCGATGAAAACAGTTTTAATACTGGTAGACGTGCAGAACGTGTACTACACAACACGGCAGGCCTTTAACCGCCGATTCGATTACAACACGTTCTGGTCCAGCGTGACGTCAGAGGGACAGGTGGTAAAAGCCATCGCTTATGCCATCGATCGGGGCGATAAAAAACAGCGTGAATTCCAGAATATTCTTCGTGTCATCGGTTTCGAAGTGAAACTAAAACCGTTTATTCAGCGCTCCGATGGTTCCGCCAAAGGCGACTGGGATGTGGGTATCGCCATTGATGCGCTGGAATATGCTGCGGAGGTGGACCGCGTGGTGCTGGTTTCCGGGGACGGTGATTTCGATCTTTTGGTGGATAAGTTGCGGGTGGGCAAGGGCAAGCATGTGGACGTCTATGGCGTCGCGCCACTGACCGCGGATTCATTGGCTCGCGCTGCCAGCCGGTTTATTCCGATCGAGGGCGAGCTTTTATTGTAAGGGCGTTCCTCTCTATCGGTGGCGGCGTGGTGGCCGGTAGTGGTGTCTTCGCGCAATTTGCTACCCTGTGCCGCTAACGTGCCAGGAGCCCCCAATGTCAGAAGCCGCCCTTGAAGCCTTGTCCGATATGATCACCGAAGCGCATACGCGCATCCAGCAGACCTACGAGCATATTAATCCAGTGGTGGGTGTGCGCCGTGGCATGCGTGATGTGGGTATTCCTGCCGATGCCATGACCATTGATTGCCTGCAGACGCGGGGACGCATTGTTCTGATACTGCATGATGAGCAGCCCGGTGTGCTTCTTTATCAATTTGGCACTATTGATGAGGACGCCGGCGAGGATTTTCAGCGCATGGATCTGGCCGAGGTGAGTGCGGAGACGTTATTTACCTGGATGCAGGATTATTTTTCCGCCTGAGTCAGTCGGCAGGCGTTGGGGCCATTTACCAGCGTCAGTATTCCCCCAGCGTCAAAAAGGGCACCAGTGTCACCAATATTAATATCGTGACGGCGATCAGCACACCCAGCGCGCGGCCGGGCTGATCGCGCAAGCGGCCGCCCAACGTTGGCGCGGTGCCATCCCGCTGGGCTTCCTCGAAGCGTTCCCTTTCCCGCCGGGTGCGTTGCTGCTGATAGTCTTCCATTAACGCCTTGGCGCGCTCACGGTCTGTCGGGTTGGTGAGCCAGATGCCCCCCGAAGAAATGCCCCACAAGCTCGGTGTCGTTTCGTAGAACGGGATCTGCTGCTCATTCAACAGAGTGCGCACTTCCTCGGCCTCGTCGTCCGGTACCTGGCGCAAATTCAGCAGTAGTGTGGTCATGGCGTATCACCGTTGGTGGGGCGTGGTCGTTGCTGTCTGTCTCGGTGGCCATTATCGCATTTTCCCGCGCGTTTTTGCTTTCTTCCTGTCAGGGCTCCCTAGTACAGGATGAAGTGGCTGGCCCAGCCGCCGATATACAGACCCACGCCGAACACGCCATGGTTGAGCAGGCTTTGCAGCCGGGCCTTGTTCGGTGCCGGGGTGCGCGAGGCGGCGATGCCGGCCCCCATGCCCGGCTGCATGAGCAGGAAAGGGGCCGCCACGGTAACCAGGCCGATCAGGATGGGTAGCCCGGCAGTAGGGTGGTCGATCCATGCCTGCCTTCCCGTGGCCAGTAGCAGGCTCGCAAAGACAATGCCGATCAGGTAGTGCGCCAGCCATCCGCTGACGGTTTCTCCTGCTACCGGTGGAGATTGAGTGATCGGGTTGTGCCGGAATTGGCCGTGGCGCATATGCAGTATCCAGCGCCCGACCAGCCCGTAGTTAGGGGCGGCAATGGCGAAGGCCCGTTGGCGTAGTACGCTCCAGCCATCCATGACCAGGGTGGCGGTGATTCCGGTGATCAGGACAGCGAGAAAACAGGTGGTGGTAGTGGCCATTTCAGGTGCCTCGTTGAGAGTGTGGTGGTAACGTACTTCTTCAAGTCAACTTGAGGTCAAGGCCGTGCTGGATATTTCAGAAGTGGCGCAGCGTGCTGGATTGCCTGCATCGACCCTGCGCTATTACGAAGAGAAAGGATTGATCATGTCCACGGGCCGGCGGGGGATAAAACGCCTGTTCGCGCCTGTGGTGCTGGATCAACTGGCGTTGATTGCGCTGGGCCGGTCGGCGGGGTTTTCACTCGATGAAATCGGCGCCATGTTTGATGCCCGTGGCGAGCCACAGATTGATCGTCAAACCCTGGTCGACCGGGCGGATTCGCTGGACGTCACAATTCGCCGGTTGTCTGCCATGCGGGACGGGCTGCGGCATGCGGCAAAGTGTCAGGCCCCCAGCCACCTGGAGTGCCCACAGTTTCGGCGCCTGATGACGGTGGCGTTGGCCAGGAAGAAGGGAGAAAAAGCGCGCGGGTCTGCGGGTGCGGGCCGGTTCGGAAAGCCGTGATGGTTCTGGCGTTGAGCAGCAAGCGTACATTGATGTCACCAGGGTGGTGAGTATGGATAGAAAAGAACGATCCCGCAGAATGCAGTATTCCAGTAACCGTGGAGGCGCTCGGCATACCGTGCGCTATGTGGAAAGTTCGGCGCCCCCGGAAGGCGAGTGCATGCTTTGTGTCGGCTCGCTGGCCGACGCTGAGCCGGTGCAATGGGTGGGGCCGGTGAGCGACCCGCGCCCTTTGCTCATGCAATGGTCGCGACGCCGCCTGTAGTGTCATTGTCGGGTGTTTTCTTGAGTGCTAATGCTGGCTTTCCCGGCCTTGTCACCAGAAATAAAATACCGCGCCCACTGCCACTGACGTCAGTGATCGCTCATCGATGATCGGGCTGTCTGTAATGCCCTCACCGAGATAGTCCTCTTTTACCACCGCCAACAGGTGCCAGTGCTTTCCCGGCGTCCAGATTCCGGTCAGGGCCGCCTGATAGTTCAATGAACTGTGCTCGCCATAAGCGGGGCGCCCCGGCGCTGTTTCGTCATCCGCCACACCGTAGAAATGTTCGACCAGTCGGCCGTCCTGCCATACCAGCCCCAATGATGGCGCGATGGTGAAGTCTCCCCAGTTGAACCCCCGGCTGACGGTCAGATTTGCTTCGGTGCCATCGCTTTCCCCGCCGACGTCTTTCAGGGCGTTGGCGGCTACCTGAAACAGCGCATGTTGGTATTGATAGGATACGCCGGCAAAGACGGTGCGGTGGGTGGTATCAATGCCATTGAGTTCACCGTCATCGGCAAAGCTGGATTTCACTTCATAAAAGCGGGGTGTCAGCAGCAGCCCAAAGACGCTGTTATCGTTTTTGAAAAGATCCAGCCCCGCATCAAGGCCTTCCACGCTAAAGCGCTTATAACGAATGGAGAAATAAGGAAGTCCTTCGTCCTGGCTGTCGACGCCAACAAAGGGGCGTTCGGTTGTCGAGGTGGTGGCGCCGATGCCGAAGTGGCTGGTGTCGTCCAGCGGTGCCCGTGATAGCGGGGTATTGATGGCCGTGGGAGCTGCTGAAACGGCAGTACTGGCACTCATAAGAAAAAGCAGACAGGAAAAGCGTTTCAATGTGCCAAGCGGGGCTTGTCGAATAGTGATCATGGTGACTCCGGGGAAGACGTTGAATTATTTTTTTGCGAAAGAAAGCCGCCCACAGCTTGTACGGGATGTGGGTCGGTGAGTTGACTGATCCAGACCACCAGCCCTGTTTGTTCCTGCCCTTTATCGGGGGGAGCGGGAAGTGGCAGCGTTAGCGAGGCCGTTGGCATTGGCTGATGACTCCAGTGCAGCACCACGAAATCATGCTTCAGGGTTTTTCCCCTGTTTTCGCCTCGACGGATCGAGGACTGCAGGCCGGAGCCAATCCAGGCCACGTTCAGGTTGGCGTTATCAGGCAGGGCGCCGTTGAAAGTGGCGTGGAGGGTATGGTTGGCATAGCGAATGGACAGATCTCCCACTTCTTCATGAGACAGCGCGCGCTGCCAGTGGCGGTTGCGCTGGAAGAAGCCGCGCCATTCCTTGCCATTGATAAAGAAGCCGGGCGTGTAGACGCGACCGGATTCGTGCAGCTGGGCATAGCGCCGCTGGCGGTTACTGTAATCCGGGCTGGCATAGGGATCGGCCCAGCCGATGTAATCCCAGTAGTCCACATGAAACGCCAGTGGGATAAAGGTTGTGAACGCCTCCTCCTGCTCTCCCAGTGAGGCCAGGAAGCGATCAGCGGGAGGGCAGCTGCTACATCCTTCCGAGGTGAAAAGCTCAATCAGAGACACCTTCTTTTCGCCGCTGTTCAGGATCAATGGTGTGCTGTCGGCATACAGCGGTGCAGAAAGCAGCAGCAGAGCCAGACAAAAAAATGAACGCATAACGAGCCTTTGCGCGTGTTCAGTTATTGCTTCGATGCGCAGGAGCCGTGTTCGTTACAGATGGTGGCAGGGTGTAATGGGGTGACTGTCTGCCACGGGAAACCCGTGGCGGGATGGATGTATTAAAGAAAAGGAAAAACGGAAAGAAGGGGCACGCATCCGTAAGAGAATGGAGAATAACAGCCCATGACGTTCAGGCACTCTTCCTTTGCGCCGGTTTGTCAAAACCGTTCAGTCCTTCCAAAAACAGCAGTTGCTGGCGGATCACGCCGCTGAATGTCGGCTCGAAATAGGGCTCGAAGTGGTTGGCGTCAATGCTGGCGATGGTCAGGTTGGGATTGTTGACGCCGCGGATGGCGCTTTCCACAAAGGGGGCAACAGAATCCTGGCTGGCGCCCAGCAACAGGGTGGAAATGCGGATATCTTTGAGACGCTTGAAAGGTCGGTAGGGCCCCATGGTCATCATGGAGCGGGCCGCCACGCGGTTGTCGTAGCGACGGCCGATGCTGGTTTCGGCCAGCTGCAGTGCCTTGCCGGCATCGTCCCGGTCCATGGAGGAAAACGCCCCGGGTTCGCTGACCACGGGCAGGTAGATCGGCTGGCCCGGCTTGAGCAGGTCGGCCGTGGCGTAGAGTCCAAAGCGCAGCAGTCGTGGCAAGGGGACGGCGCGCACCGCGGCCATGCCATCGAGCATGGGAACCTGGGCAATAGCCCCGGCCAGTTCCGGGTGTTCGGCGGCCAGCTCCACCACGTGGCCGCCACCAAACGACGAACCCCACAGCACGATGCGACGGGGATCGATGCCCGGGAGGCTTTTCAAGAAGGCCAGGGCGGCGTCGCCGTCGGCTACCCGCTGGCGGGCAGAAATTACGTGTCGCGGCAGGCCGGCACTATCGCCCCAGCCGCGATAATCAAAGGTCATCACCGCGTAGCCAGCGCGGGTAAATTCCTCATAGTAGGACACCGTTAGCGCATCCTGAATCCCGCCCCAGCCGTGCAGCATTAGGATAGCTGGCAGTGTTTCTGCCGTGGCCTTCGCTGGCCGGTGCAGGGTGGCTGCACACCAGGTCCCGCCAGAGTAAAAACCGGTTCGCTGGCTGTCACAGGTCAGGTCCTGGGGGCTATGTCGCAGGGTATCCATGGTCGGGCTCCAGTTGTCTTGTATGGCATTCAAGAGCAAAGACTAGCATTCTTGAATACCATACAAGATGACCGGACCGACTGTGGGAGAAGGCCCCTTGGCCAAGAATAAGCGCGATATTGATCTGAAGGTAAAGCAGGACGAACTGGAGAGCACAGCAGCCAGGCTGTTCTTGTCACTGGGCTACGATGGTACGTCCATGAGCCGTATTGCCAGGGAGCTTGGGGTCGCCCCGAATACCCTGTACTGGTATTACGCCAGCAAGGATGAACTGTTGGTGGCTGTACTCAACCGGCAGATGTCGCAGACCCTCGTTCACCTGCCGACCATCGTGGATGAACCCTTGAAGGACAAGATGGCCTGGGCGTTGCGGGAATTCGAACAGAGCCGCGAACTGGTCACCACGGTGCATGCCCGGCTGGAACAGTCCGCGGTGATCCGGGAATGGCATGACCAGTTTCACCGCTTTGTGGAGGCGGCGGTGATCCATACCCTGAAAGCGGACGGTGTGGCGCAGGAGCGCGCGACCATGCTGGCCACAGTGGGCACTTTTCTGGTGGAAGGGTTGTTGGCCCACCCTCACAGTAAGCGTCAGCGCGAGGCTATCCTGCAGTGGTTTGCTGACAGCGCCTTGCCTGCGTAGCCGTGGTGCCCGCTGGATTGTTCTCTGCGCACTCCTCATGAGGCATACCGAGATAGCTGTCTTCTCGGCGCAGGTGTTGCTCTTGGCTCTGATCGCCTCCCAATCGTCTTGGTCTGCCACCTTTATTTGCTGCCTTCAGGAGGAGCATACTTCTGTAAGAAAAATATAAAACGGGGAAGGACACCATGAAAAGGAACTTCACGGCCTGCCTGCTGGGCGGAATGCTGTATGCGGTCTTATCCGGCTGCGCCACACATGAAACTCCGGACCGGTTATCCCGGATCACCGGCGTGTCCGGGGACAAGGCGGTCACCGCAGAGGATCAACAAGGTTATTTGCGCAGCCGTTTCTGTCAGGAGCTGCTACTGCGCTTTGGTGTAAAAAGCTACGAGGGCGGCGGTCGCACCGATGCCTTGCAGCGCTGTCTTGATGACACGGCGTCTGCAACCCCTTATCCCAGGGATGCCTTTTCGATCGCGTTGTCAGGAGGTGGGGCCCGTTCGGCTTCGTTTTCCATGGGCGTTTTGAAGGCGCTCAATCACAGTGGTTTATTGGAAGAAGCGGATGCCATTTCATCGGTTTCCGGTGGTGGCTATACCTCCTACTGGCTGATGTCGCAGCGTTTCTACGGGACCATGTACGCGGAAAATCTGGATGGAAGCCTGGCAGAAAAACTTCCCGCTACTAACCGGGATTATTACGCCAACGTATTGAAAGGCATGGCGGGTTCCGCCGATGTGGCGGCCACGCCGTTTTGTCAACTGGTGGCAAGCAAGCACCAGGATGAGCAGAATGTGGACAATCTGTCTCCGCTTTTTCTGTCGCGAACTGATGGCAGCATTCTGGCGGATGACGCCTATCAGCGCCATATCGCGGCCCAGTCTGACATTATCAACTATTCCAGTAATGGTGCCGTACAGGCCCTCGAGAGCGGTGGGTTGGTTGCATCCCATGTGGTGTCGTTGCCTTTCTACTGGGTTACGGATGGTTTTCTGAATCTGCGACTGATCAATGGTTCGGTGTTTACCAATGCCTATAGAAAAGGGCTGGAGCGGGCTTACGGCCTGGCACCCAACGCCGACCATGATGAGTACGTTGACTACTTCGAGCATGAACCGGATCAGTTCATGAACGCCCAAAATGGCAGCGTGCTGTTTTGGCGCAAGGCTTCCCAGACAGAGGAGCTACATTTTAGCCATCTGCGGGAGTTTGCGCTGGCCTATAACAGCTGTGCGGATGCCCTGGTCGATGCCGGTCAAGCGGTGCCGCCATTGTCTCTGCCAATTATCAATACCAAGCTGATCCGGCCGTACAGTTTTATTGATGATGACGAAAATTATGATATGGCCTCACTGGAGAAAAGTGTCTTTACCTTCTCACCGGTTCAATGGGGGTCGGCCCATACCAGTTACCAGCCAGAGCAACAGCTGCTGGCCCCCATCTCCTTTTCGAAAGCGGTGGCTACATCCGGGGCGGCAGTGGATGAGGGGGCCAGACAGTTGCGGGGGCTGGGGGACTTTTTTGTGTCTGCGGCCAACATGAATCTTGGCTACGAGATGCGCAACCCCGCCACCCAGGAAGGGCCCATGGGGAACGTCTGGTTCTGGACCTACAAGCTGCTGGGCGGTTTCCCCCTGAAGTTCGCTGTGCCGGAGGATTACCACGCCACCTTGCGTATCAGTGATGGCGGCCATGCCGAGAACCTCGGCCTGTATTCCCTGATTGAACGCGGTACCCGGCGGATTGTAGTGGTGGATGCCGAGCATGACCCCGACTATGAATTCGAATCGCTCAAACGTATTCGGGCCAACCTGGATGCCAATTTGGGGATCGAGCTGAAGTGTGCCGAAGACGCGTGCCCCCTGGCTGGTGATTATATTCAGCGCCAGGGCGCCGGTGTGTTTGAGCTGACAGCAACCGGTTTTCCCTGGCAAGAGCCAAGCCAGATCATTTATGTGAAGCTGTCGCTTGATGAAAACAGGCTGGCTGACAATCTGGCCGTGCCGCCAGATCAGGCCTGCCTGACTTCGCTAGCGGATCTGGGGGAGGGGGCGGCCCATTACTCCTGCAATGTGGCCCGCTATTACGACAGTGAATCCGCCCAGCGCAATGCCTTTCCGCAGAACATCACGGCGGATATCTGGTACAGCGAGGAGCAGTACGCAGCCTATCGTGATCTGGCTTATTTTATCGGTGTTACCAAGCTGACTCCCAGGCTCAATGGCTGGAAAGCGATAATCCAGGCGGAGCGGGAACAGGCCCGGAATCTGGTCGACCAATACCGTGCTGGTCGCCCGGTTTCTCCCTGATGCAGAAAGTCCCGGCCAGGCAGAAGATGGGCCCACATTTGGCGGTTAGTGATTGACGGTTGCTGTTTTCATGGGGCGGGATTACTTCCCGGGTCAATGTAAGAAGGTCCCTTGTTGCCGGAGATGATGGAAAGGCAGGTTATACCGTGGCGTATAGCGAGGGTAGACTGGTTAGCCAATCTGGCACGGATCCTGTGGCAGCAATGAAAAGTCATCAAAGCGAGAGTCGGTATGAATGAAATGGAGCAGGCTGAAGACGAATTTGCCCAGAAGGCAATGGTTGAAGCCGTGGAAAACCAGATTGCGGATGGTCACCCCCGTGAGGCGGGGATGGTGATGATGGCATTGACGAAGAATGGTCTGGATCATGATGCCGCGCTGGAGAAAATGGCGGATGTACTGGCCAGCCATGTGGCGCTGACCATGGATGGCGAGACGCCGTTTGATATCAACGCCTATGCGCGGGATCTTCTGCAGCTGGCCAAGGACTGACGCCAAGGTGTTCGTCAGGCACCAGGCTCTCTGTGCAATGCGGTATGAGGGAAAGACACTGCTCCGTTCATGTCACTCCCTCAATGCCGCGATACATTTTTTAGGTTTGTCGCGGCATTGAGTGATCAGCCAGCTTCAGAACTTGTCGCATTATCCCGCCCTGGCAACCGCTGGACGCCGGATGGGCGCTAGCTGTATGCCCCAGCCGAGTAAGTCAGCTCATAGCTGTGGCTGTAGATTTCCAGAATGTTGCCGAACGGGTCTTCCATGTAGACCATGCGGTACGGTTTTTCGCCCGGGAAATATTCTCGCACGGGCATCCGTTGTTTGCCGCCGGCAGCAACGATCTTCTCTGCCAGGCCTTCCACGTCCGGATCCTGCACGCAGAAATGGAAGACCCCGGTTTTCCAGTATTCAAAATTATTTTCCGGCTTTTCCGCATTGTTGAACTGAAAAATCTCCACACCGATACGGTCGCCAGTGGAAAGGTGGGCAATGCGTAATGATGTCCAGCCAGCACCGAACACATCGGTACACATGACGCCGACGGCACTGTCATCTTCGCTGATGGTGGTGGGGGGCATGATCAAATACCAGCCGAGCACCTCCGTGTAAAAACGCACGGCAGCGTCCAGGTCGGTGACGGAAAGACCAATGTGAGAAAAATTGCGTGGGTAAGTCTGGCTCATGGGGGCTCCTCATGGTTGATGGTGATTGCTGTTGTCGAGCATGAGGAAAGCGTACGGGTGTCGTGGTATAAGTTAAACTGAGTGCTGCTTATTATATTGATAAGGTTTTCTTATGATGAATCCGCAATGGTTGCGTTCATTTGTGGTGCTGGCGGAGCGTGGCAGCTTCACGCGCACGGCGGACCAACTGGGGTTGACGCAGGCGGCGGTCAGCCAGCATATCCATCATCTGGAAGCGCAGCTGGGGCCGTTGCTGATTCGCCGTCCCCGTCAGGTTGAATTGACCCCGGCAGGCCAGGCGTTGCTGGGCTATTGCGATGATATGGAGCAGGCGGAAAAACGCTTGAATTTGCGGTTGTCAGGGGCGGACGACAGGCAGGGTGAAATCAGCCTGATCACCCCGGGCAGCATTGGCCTGTCGTTGTATCCGCTGCTGCTGGATTTGCAGGCCTCTTATCCGGGGTTGTCTGTGCGCCATCGCTTTGCACCGGATCAGGATGTGCTGGAGGGTGTGCGCAACAATCACTTTGAGTTGGGGCTGGTTACTCTCAAGCCGGATGACCCGCGCCTGGTGGCGTGCCACTTTGCCGATGAGCCGCTGGACCTGGTGGTGCCCGCCACGGCCACAGTTAACAGCTGGGAAGACCTTGAAAGCCTTGGCTTTATTGATCATCCGGATGGGCACGCCATGGCATCGCGTCTGCTAAGCCGGGTGTTTCCCGGTAATCGGGGTATTCGCAGTATCGCCTGCAAGGGGTTTGTGAATCAGGTCGGCTTGATTCTGGAGCCGGTGGCGCGTGGCTTTGGATTTACCGTGATTCCGCGTTACGCCCGTGAAGCCTATGCCCCGGGGGAGGCAATTCGGGTAGTGGAAATGGGCCCGCGTGTGGTCGATGCATTGTGGCTGATTTATCGCGCGGAGTGGCCACTGTCGGCTCGTGCCCGGTTTGTGGCGAGCGAGTTGGCATCCCGTCTAACGGGGGAGACGTTGGCGCTGGTTTAGGGAGGCAGCCAAGGTGGCGCCATGGATAACGCAAGCCTCTACACATCAAACATGTGTCATGCGTCATCCATCATGCTTCTTACGTCAACGTGGACTTGTGTCGAGTGCACCTTTGCCGCTAACTCCACTATAGTCAGTGGCTGTTGTTTATTCGCCAGGAGTCGCGCCATGTCATCCCAGCCCTACGCCGATATCGGCCATAGCATTACCCGTATCGACACCGCCATGATGCGCGAAGGGCTGGCGGCCTGTTATCTGCTACAGGGGGGCGACGAGTACGCCGTCATCGAGACGGGCACCCATAACACCGTGCCGATTATCCTTTCCTTGCTTGAGCAGCGGGGCATCGAGCGCGGACAGGTCAAATTTGTTATCCCTACCCATGTGCACCTTGATCATGCCGGCGGTGTGGGTGGCTTGATGCAGGCGCTACCGGCGGCAACCTTACTGGTTCATCCCCGTGGCGCCCGGCACATGATTGACCCTTCGAAACTCAAGGCCGGTGCCACAGCGGTATACGGTGAAGAGGCCTTTGCAAAAGTCTATGGGGATATTATTCCTGTGGACGCGCAGCGCGTGCGGGAAATGCATGAAGGGGACCACGTGATGGTCGGCGAGCGACGCCTGGATTTTTACGATACCCCGGGCCATGCCCGCCACCATTTCTGTGTCTATGACTCCCTGTCTGCCGGTATTTTTACCGGTGATACCTTTGGGCTGTCTTACCCGCCCCTGACGACCGAGCAAGGCCCTTTCATCTTGCCCACCACCACGCCGGTGCAATTCGATCCGCAGGCGTTGAAAGCGTCCATTCGCAAGTTGTTGGCGCTGAATCCCCGGCGCATGTTCCTGACTCATTATGGGGCCATGGATACGCCCCAAGAGCCCGGCGAACGTTTGCTGGCGATGGTGGATGATTACGTGGCGCTGGCAGAAGCCGCCGCTCCCGGCGATGACGCTACGTTGCTGCCGCGACTGGAATCTGCCATGCAGGACTATCTGTTTGCCAAGGCTCGCGACCATGGTGTCGCCCTGTCGGAGGATGAACTGCAGGATGCGCTCGGGTTTGATATCAATCTGAACAGTCAGGGCCTGCTGGTATGGCTTCAGCAGCAACAAGGGTAAGCCTTGGCGAACCAAACCCGGCCAGGTGCGTCCAACGGTTTTTCCAGGGAGAACAGCGATGACATTCATTCGATGCAGTGCGTTATGCGGGGTGTTGCTGGTCAGCGCGGCCCAGGCCGAACCGGTAACCCCGTTGCCGCAGCTGGAAGCCTACACGGTGCCGGAGGCCTGGCTGCAGCCCATGGCACCGCTGCAGATTGCCGATAACGTCTGGCAGATCGGTACCGACGAGCTGACCTCGCTGCTGCTGAAAACCCGCGACGGCGCCATCCTCATTGATGGCGGGATGCCCCAGAGTGCCGAGCATCTGCTGGCCAACATGGAGGCTGTGGGGGTGGCGCCGCAGACTCTGAAGTGGATTCTGGTCAGCCATGGCCACGGCGACCATGCCGGCTCGCTGGCGGCGATCAAACAGGCCACCGGTGCCCGGCTGGTGGCCAACGCTGAAACCGCCATGCTGATGGCGGACGGTGGCGCTAACGATATTCATTTTGGTGACGATATCCTTTATCCGCCAGTGCGGGTGGACCGGCAGATTCAGGACGGCGAACAGGTCTCTCTGGGCAACCTCACACTCACCGCCCATTTCATTCCGGGCCATACCCCCGGCAGCATGGCCTGGACCTGGCAGAGTATGCGAGACGGAGAAAAGGTGGATATTGCCTACGTGGACAGCCTGACAGCGCCGGGCTATCAGCTGGTGGATAACCCGCGTTATCCCCACATCGTTGAGGCTTTCACCGGCACCTTCAAAACCGTGAAGCAATTACCTTGCGACCTGTTGCTGACGCCGCATCCCGGTGCCAGTGGTTGGGATTATACCGATGTCACTCAGTCGACACGGATGGATTGTGCCGACTATGCGAAGAAAGCGGAAAAAACGTTACGTGAGCAACGCAAGACCCAGCAAGGGGATTGATTCATTTAGCTGAAGGAATCAATCGGCTGATTGCCCTTGTTCACGCCGGGGCGGCTGGCCATAGTGTCTGCAATAGTCGTTGCACTCATTCTGTTTGGAGCCAACATGTCTGACGATACCTACACGCCGCCCCGGGTCTGGAAATGGGACAAGGAAAGCGGTGGCAAGTTTGCCAATATTAATCGCCCCATTGCCGGCCCCACACACGACAAGACACTGTCGGTCGGTGAGCACCCCATGCAGGTGTATTCCCTGGCCACGCCCAACGGGGTGAAGGTCACGGTGATGCTGGAGGAGCTGCTTGAGAAAGGTCACCAGGGGGCTGAGTACGATGCCTGGTTGATCAATATTCAGGATGGCGATCAGTTTGGTAGCGGTTTTGTGGATGTGAACCCCAACTCCAAGATTCCCGCACTGATGGACCATAGCGTGAACCCGCCCCAGCGAGTGTTCGAGTCCGGTAGCATTCTGCTTTACCTTGCGGAAAAGTTCGGTGAGTTTTTGCCCCGGGACCCGGCAGCCCGCACCGAAACCCTGAACTGGTTATTCTGGCAAATGGGCAGTGCGCCGATGTTGGGGGGTGGCTTTGGCCACTTCTATGCTTACGCACCGGAAAAATACCAATACCCTATTGATCGTTACACCATGGAAATCAAGCGGCAGCTTGATGTGCTGGATCGCAGGCTGGCGGATAACGCGTATCTGGCGGGTGGTGAATACACCATTGCGGATATGGCTGTGTGGCCGTGGTACGGCGCGCTGGTCACCAACAAGGTGTATGAAGCGGCGGAGTTTATCGAAGCCCATACGTACACCAATGTATTACGTTGGACCCACCAGATTGCCGAGCGCCCGGCCGTGAAGCGTGGCCGCATGGTGAACCGGGCCTGGGGTGATCCGGCCAGCCAGCTGCTTGAGCGTCACGATGCCAGTGACTTTGAGTTGAAGACCATGGACAAGCTGCAAGGCTGAGGGCGTTCCTTGAGCGAGGAATGTCGGATTACGCCTTTCAGGCTCTCTGTGCCCTTGGGTAAATTCGACCTACAGACAATAGCGACCGTGTGACCACATCGGCCCCGTTTGTAGGTCGTGTTAGCCGCGTAGCGGCGTAACCCGACATTGAGCTTCGGATCGGTCGAATGAGGCGCAGCCGTAATCCGACAAAATGCCAAGATGCTGTCTCTTTCAGGTGCCGCAAAAGGTCTGAAACACTTGCTCGCCGGGTGCGGCTGATTGCCGATAAAGATCGTTACTGTCCCGGTCCGCATAAGGTTCGGCCAATGCATCTAATAACGCACGGGTTGGCGCCATATCGTTATCGTCGCTGGCGGCATTCAGCGCCTGTTCCACCAGATGATTGCGCGGTATCACCGCCGGGTTGTGATTACGCATCAGGCACAGTGATGACGCCAGGGGTTTGCTGTTGCGGGCCAGCCTCGCCCGCCACTGTTGGTGCCACTGCTGGAAGCTTTCATTCTGGTATTGCTCCCCGTCAGGCAGGCCGTCGTTGATCAGATCACGGAACGTATTGGTGTAGTCCGCGTTCTGCGCCTGCATCCAGGTGAGTAAATTGGCAATCAGCTTGTCGTCCTCAGCTTCGCTTCCGAACAATCCCAGTTTCTTGTTCATCATGGCGCGCCATTTTTCTTCGTAACGCTGGCTGAATGACTTCAGCGACGCGGTGGCTTTTTCGATGGCGGTGTCCGTGTCTTCGTCGATCAAGCCGAGCAGGGTTTCCGCAAAACGGCCCAGGTTCCACTGGGTGATGCTGGGCTGGTTTCCATAGGCATAACGTCCCTGGCGATCGATGGAGCTGAATACCGTGTTCGGGTCAAAATTGTCCATAAAAGCACAGGGGCCGAAATCAATACTCTCGCCGGACAGGGTCACGTTATCGGTGTTGAGTACGCCGTGAATAAAGCCCACGCGCATCCAGTTGACCACCAGATCTATCTGGCGATCCATCACCGCTTCGAACAGGGCCAGCGCCTTGTTCTCTGCCCCCTCCAGGGAGGGGTAATGGCGCGCGATGGTGTAATCCACCAGTTGTTCCAGCAGGGCGGGATCTTGTTGCCCGGCGGCGTATTGGAAGGTGCCTACACGAATATGGGATGTTGCCACCCGGGTCAGGATGGCGCCGGGAAGCAGTGTGTCCCGGTGCACCCGGTCACCGGTGTGGGTGACGGCCAGGCTGCGAGTGGCAGGAATATTCAGGGCGTGTAGCGCTTCACTGATTATGTATTCGCGCAACATGGGGCCAAGGGCCGCGCGCCCGTCGCCACCTCGGGAAAAGGGGGTGCGCCCGGCGCCTTTAAGCTGGATGTCGCGGCGTTGCCCGCTGTCATCAACGTGTTCGCCCAACAGGATAGCGCGGCCATCGCCGAGCATGGTCAGGTTGCCAAACTGGTGGCCCGCATAAGCCTGGGCAATGGGCTCGCTGCCATCCAGTAATGCATTGCCACTGAAAAATTCAGGGTGCGTCGACAAGGCCTCGCTATCGAGCCCAAGTTCCCGGGCCAGTGCATCGTTAAACAGGGCAAAGGCCGGTGTGCTGACCGGCTGTGGCGAGCAATCTGAAAACAGAGGCTCCGGCAGCCGGCGGTAGGTGTTGTCGAAACGAAAGCCGAACGGGCTTGGCATGCAATATCCTGAATGGTGGCAGTGAATGTGACTGCCCACAGGGTATCAGAGTCTGCGCGGCCGGGTGACCTTGCCGATGGCGGTATTGTCCAGATAGTCCGCCCAGGCCTGCAGCATCTCCCGGCGTTTATCCAGGTAGGTTTGACGGTCGGCCGGTTCGTCGCCGGTCTGGTTGAGCAGCTGGGATTGAATCTGCTCTGCCTGATAGCCCAGTTCGCCCAGTGCGGTGGCGGCCAGGGTGCGCAGGTTGTCGGTGGAAGCCGGTGTGGTCCGTGTGACTTTTTTCAGTGCCGCGGAAAGGGTGCTGGCGCCCAGGTGTTTTTTGCGATCGCGGGTGCCGGGAAAGATGTACTCCTGGCGGCCGGTGATGGGCTCGATTTCCCGCAACAGTTCCACCGCCTGGCGCGGCAAAGGCACGGTAATGATCTTGCTGCCCGTGGGGCTTTCGGTGCTGTTGCGGTGGATGCGCCACTCGCCGGCGTCCAGGTCCATGTCGGACCAGCGTGCGTTGACGATCTCGCTGGGGCGGGCCAGCAACCACACCGTGAGTTTGAGGGCGGCGGTAGTGGTGGTGCGGCTCCACTGGCCGAGAACGCCGCTGGCCAGATCGAGAATCTGCTCACGGGTGCTGAGCAAAAACTCCGGTTCGGTACCAGAACCAGTGAGCCGGCGGCGCAGGGCGCCGGTTTGCTGGTAGCCCGCCACGCCGGTATCACGGGCATGGGTGTAGATTCGCTTGCCGATGCCCAGAACACGCTTGCCCCTGTCCAGATGCCCCTCGGCGCCGAGGGCGGCCGCCAGGGATTTCAGGTCTTCGGGGGTCACTTCACTGACGACCCGTTTGCCAATGCTGGCAATCAGGTAGTTTTCCATTTGCCGCTTGGTGCGCCGGAATTGTTCTTCGGACACTTCCAGTCGATAGACGCGCTCCAGCCAGTCCCGGGCCACCGCTTCAAAGGTTTCCACCGAGGGGCTGAAGACTTCCCGCTTGACGCAACGGCTGATCGGGTCGATGCCATCGGCGATCAGTTCCCGGGCTTCATCGCGCAGCTGGCGGGCAAAGCTCAGGGTGACTTCCGGGCAAGGCCCCAGGGTGATGACTTTGCTGCGGCCGTCGAAACGGTAGCTGAGTTTCCAGGTACGGTTACCATCGGTTTCTACCAACAGGTAGAGCCCCTTGTCGTCATGGAGTTTGTAGTCTTTCTGGAGCGGTTCGGCGTTGCGAACATCCGCGGAAGTCAGGGCCATGGCTCGCTGCAGCTCAGAGTAAAAGTGGGGCGCCGCACTGGCGCTGCTTGTTCCAATAAACTACCCAGCTTTGTGGTGGCGTTCAATTGCTGTTCGGTCAGCGCAATGGCGCCTCAGGGTGAGCGATTTACACCAGTGTGTAACGAAAACGCCGCCAGGGATGCTGGCGGCGTTTTATCGGAGTCGTTTGTTAAAGGCGGTTATTCCACCGGGTTAACACACTCCGCCCGAGAGGGATCCTGCTTGCAGCGAACCTTGAGCAGCAGGGACATCATGTCTTTGCTGTATACCCCTTTCTTGGTCAGCTCGATGCGGGCTTCGCGCATCATTTCGTCATAACGCAGCTTGTCTTTCTCGGGAATGCGAATCCACCAGCGGTCGGCAATTTCATTGCTGGCGTTATCAATCAGCTTCATGGCGCGATCAAACTGGCTGAACATGAAGGCACGGGATTTCTGGCCATAGCCTTCCGGGAATTTATCCTTTTTGAGAATGACCTGGGCGCTCAGCTGACCCAGTACGTAGTCAAGGATACCGCCATCCGGCGCCATGCCCTTGTACAGTTCCAGTGCGGAGTAACCCATTACCGGGGCAAAGCAGATATCCACGGAACCGTTGTTGAAGCGGGTGGAGAAGTTGGTGATATCGGACATGACCGGCGACATGCCGACCCGGGAAGCCATGCTGGCCTGGGCGCTGTCATATTCCAGTACCGCGATGGATTTGCCCGCCAGTTCTTCAACGGTGTCGATTTCCTTGTCTTTCAGGAACAGGAAGGCCGCGCCGAGCGGGGCAACCCCGCCCACTTCATAGGGGCCGGAAACCAGATGCTGATTGACGCTGGGGCTGTTGCTGGCAATCACCGCAATCACTGTTCTCATGGCGTCGTAGCTGGGGATGGCACCAATGGAATCCATGCTGCCGGTGTAGCTGTTGAACTGACGCCCGCGAATACCGGTTAGCACGGCGGCATCACATTGCCCGGCTTTCAGGTCTTCAGAGGCAATTTTTTCATCGGTGTAGGGCTTCAGCTCTACATCCACGCCCCACTCGACAGCGGCAGTCTTGTAGTCGCGCATGATGTTGAAGGTGTCACCATTGGCGCCGATGATGTCGAAGACGCAAAAGGTTCGCTTGGTCAGTGCCATGGCATTGCCGCTCAGGGACAACATGGCTGCGGTGGCCAGGGCTACCAGCCCCATTCTTGTTTTCATGGTGTGCTCTCCAGAAAGTGAACTTGCTGGCATGACCAAAACGGATTGCCAGTTTCATGAAGTGCATTTTGTTGGCTAAACCCGGTGGATGCTGTGCATAACGTGTTGTGGACAGGGCGGGGAAATGTTGCAGGTGTATACAAAGTGTTAACACCTGTTGGTTCTTGTCGTTGTCTTCACGTGCGGTGGCGCCTTGCCCGGGCAACCGCATGGACCTTTTGTCTCATTTACCCTGCATCCCCCTGTGCTACTGTCTGGAGGAATGAAACCTCGTCACTGGACGAAAGGAAGGAGTCGCCCCGGTGGAATTTGATCCGTTCCTGTTGGCCCGGCTGCAGTTCGCCGCCAATATCAGCTTTCATATCCTGTTTCCTACTATCACCATCGGCCTGTGCTGGGTGCTGTTCTACTTCCGCTTGCGCTACACCTTCTCCGGTGACAAGGCCTGGGAATATGCCTACTTCTTCTGGGTGAAGATTTTTGCCCTCAGCTTTGCGCTGGGGGTGGTGTCGGGCATCACCATGAGTTTTCAGTTTGGCACCAACTGGCCCGGGTTCATGGAGCGGGCGGGGAATATCGCGGGCCCGTTGCTGGGGTATGAAGTGCTGACGGCCTTTTTTCTGGAAGCCTCATTTCTTGGCATCATGCTGTTCGGGAAAAATCGGGTGTCCAACCGCCTTCACCTGGTGTCCTGTGCGCTGGTGGCAGTGGGCACCAGTTTCTCCGCATTCTGGATTCTCAGCCTGAATTCCTGGATGCAGACTCCTACCGGGTTCCGCCTGGAAGACGGCGTATTCTTTGTGGAGAGCTGGTGGGAAGTGATTTTCAATCCATCGTTCCCCTATCGCCTTGCGCATATGTTCAACGCGTCTTTGCTGACGGCGGCGTTCCTGATTATGGGGATCAGTGCCTGGCGAGCCATGCGAGGGGTGGATGGTCCGGCCACCTGGAAAGTGATGCGCACCGGTGCATTGATGGCAGCAGTGCTGGCGCCCCTGCAAGTCTGGATAGGCGACCTTCATGGCCTGAATACCCTGGAGCACCAGCCAGCCAAAATTGCCGCCATGGAAGGGGTGTGGGAGACCGAGCGCAATGCTCCACTGACCCTGTTTGGCTTTCCCGATGAGGAGCAGCGCACCACCCATATGGCCATTAAAGTGCCTGGGCTGGCCAGCCTGATTCTTACCCACGAATGGGACGGTGAGCTGAAAGGACTGAATGAGTTTGACGGTGATCACCCGCCAGTGGCACCGGTGTTTTGGGCCTTCCGGGTTATGGTGGGAATCGGCGTGCTGATGGTTCTGGTGGGCTGGTGGTCTGTCTGGAAATTGTTTCGCGGCCCGCGTGAAAGTCGGGACGGTAACGTGTGGTTGTTGCGAGCTCTGTCGGTGATGACCTTCTCTGGCTGGGTGGCGGTATTGGCCGGGTGGTATGTGACGGAAATTGGCCGTCAGCCCTGGGTGGTCAGCGGCCTGCTCCGTACAGCCGACGTGGTGGCCGATCACAGTAGCGCGACGGTGGCGGGTACCTTGTTTGGCTATGTGCTGCTGTACCTGTTCCTGCTGGTGTCCTATATCGCGGCGCTGCGTTACATGGCGACCAAGCCCGCCCGCTCCTTGTCATTGAGCCCACAGCAACGGGCCATGGAGGCTGAGCTGGATGACGATGAACATGCAGAAGGAGAGAGATAATGGATCTTGGATACTGGCTTCCGCTGTTCTTTGCCGGCGCCATGGGGCTGGCACTGTTGATTTATGTCGTTCTGGATGGCTATGACCTGGGTATCGGTTTGCTGTTGCCATTCGCCAACGAGGAAGAAAAGGACGTGATGGTGGCCTCGATCGGGCCGTTCTGGGATGCCAACGAAACCTGGATTGTTCTGGGTGTGGGTATTTTGTTGATTGCGTTCCCGCAGGCCCACGGGCTGGTACTGACCGCATTGTATTTGCCGGTGACGCTGATGCTGATGGGGCTGATACTGCGTGGCGTCTCGTTCGATTTTCGCGTTAAGGCGGGCGACAAGCACAAGGCAAAATGGAACGCGCTGTTTGCGGTGGGGTCCCTGGTGGCTTCAGTGTCCCAGGGCTGGATGCTTGGCGCTTTCGTTACCGGCCTTACCGGGGATGCCACGAACACCTTGTTCGCCGCTTTGATTGCGTTGGCCCTGCCTGCGCTTTATATCATGCTGGGTGCTTCCTGGTTGCTGATCAAAACCGAAGGAGCCTTATTCGATAAGGCAGTGCGCTGGGGGCGCCTGGCAGTTTTGCCCATGGGGGCATTCCTGTTGCTGATCTCCATTGCCACGCCCCTGGTCAGCTCTACCATTGCGGCTAAATGGTTCACCTTGCCCAGTGCCATCGGTTTGATGCCCATTCCGATTGCCACGGCGTTGGCCTATGCCGGCCTGATTTGGGTTTTCAACAGTCGGCAGATTCTGGATAACGGCTATGGTTGGCTGGCGTTCCTGTCATTGATTGTCATGTGTGTGCTGGCCAGTATCGGGCTGGCGTACAGTTTGTTTCCGGACATCGTACTGGGGCGTTTGTCGATCTGGGAGTCTGCATCAGCAACGGAGTCACTGTTGTTCACGTTTTGGGGAACGGTGATTACTCTGCCAATGATTCTTTGCTATACCTTCTTTGTTTACCGGGTGTTCCGAGGCAAGGCGACCAACCTTAGCTACGAGTAAAAAAGGTTCTTCGCGGATTAGAGTGAATAACACGTTTCTTGCCATCTGCCTGGTTTATCCCGAATGCCCGGCACTTTGCCAAACGCTCGACGCCGGATGCCTGACGTAAACCGACATAGCCTGAGAGGCTGTCGTTATTCCGGTATCTCTTTTAAGAGGTGTCTTGAGGAATTGTCAGGGCCATCATTGAGGCAATAATCGGATAATGCATTTTGCACAAAAAGTATGGCGGACAAGGCGGGATCATGGGACAAGTTCTGACGCTGGCTGATCACACAATTCCGCGATGAACAATAAAAAAGGGCGCACATAGGCGCCCTTTTTATTGTTCCGTTACGCCAGCAGTTTCAGCAGGGCTTTTGCTCCGGCTTCCGATGAGGCCGGATTTTGCCCGGTCACCAGATTGCCATCGGTGACCACATGGCTGGCCCAGTCGTCGCCTTTTTCATAGACGCCGCCATTGGCCTTGAGCATGTCTTCCACCAGAAAGGGAACGATATCGGTGAGCTGCACACCGTCTTCCTCGCCATTGGTGAAACCAGTGACGGCACGGCCTTTGACCAGCGGTTCGCCGTTATGGCGAGTGTGACGAAATACGGCGGGGGCATGGCAGACAGCGCCGATGGGTTTGCCGCTGTTGTTGAAGGCTTCAATCAAGGCAATGGAGTGGGCATCTTCGGCCAGGTCCCAGAGCGGGCCATGGCCGCCCGGATAGAAGACGGCATCAAACGCCTGGGTATCCACCTGGGCCAGGGGCCGGGTGTTGGCCAGGGCAGCTTTGGCATCGTCATCTTGATTGAAGCGATCGGTGGCAGCGGTTTGTGCCTCCGGTGAGTCACTTTTGGGATCCAGTGGCGGCTGGCCGCCTTTGGGGGAGGCGAGGGTGATCTGTGCGCCCGCATCCTTGAAAACATAGTAAGGCGCGGCAAATTCTTCCAGCCAGAAACCGGTTTTGTGGCCGGTGTCGCCCAGTTGGTCGTGGGAGGTGAGAATCATCAGAATATTCATGGTTGCTCTCCGTCGGTTTCATCTCAGTGCCACCCCGAAGCCGGGGTGGGGTTGTGCAAGGGTGGGGAGGTTAGAGGCTGGCGTGCAGCACCCTCCGGCATACGTCAGGGGTGACGTCGTTGTGTTCGCCTAGCGCGGTCATGCCGTGTTCCTCGAGGCTCTTGATCAGCGGTTCGATATGTTCTTCAGCCAATTGGTAATCCCCGAGACGGGTCTTTACGCCCAGGCTTTCGAAGAAGGCGCGGGTTTTTTCAATCGCGGCCTCGGCCTGCTCTGACTCGCTGCCTTCATGGATAGACCAGACCCGTTGTGCGTACTGCACCAGCTTGCCGTGCTTGGCATCCTTGCGTTCTGTCAGCATGGCAGGGAGCACAATGGCCAGGGTCTGCGCATGGTCCAGGCCATGCAGGGCAGTGAGTTCATGGCCCAGCATGTGCGTGGCCCAGTCCTGGGGAACGCCGGCACCAATCAGGCCATTGAGCGCCAGGGTGGCGACCCACATCAGATCAGCGCGCACCGAATAGTTTTCCGGGTCGCTCAGGGCCTGCGGACCGATG
Source organism: Alcanivorax sp. VBW004 (assembly GCF_009718865.1). Classification (NCBI taxonomy): domain Bacteria; kingdom Pseudomonadati; phylum Pseudomonadota; class Gammaproteobacteria; order Oceanospirillales; family Alcanivoracaceae; genus Alcanivorax; species Alcanivorax sp. VBW004. Next base: position 3,539,041 of record NZ_WNHC01000001.1, on the reverse strand, counting down.
TCGATCAGGGTTTGTAGTAAGCCTTCCGCGAAGCGGTCCTGTACCGGGGCACTGGCCGGGTAAGTCAGGTACTGCTCGACAATATGAACGAAGGCATCGACCACGCCGTTTGCGACCTGCCGGGGGGGCAGGGTGAAGCTTTTGGTGGGATCCAGTACGGAAAATTGCGGGAACACATGCTCACTGTGGAACGGCAGTTTGGCTTGCAGGGATTTGCGTGTGACCACGGCGCCCTTGTTCATTTCCGAACCGGTGGCGGGCAAGGTCAGGACCGAACCGAATGGCAGTGCACGGTGAATATTGGTGCCGCCCTTGAGCAGGATGTCCCAGGCATCGCCGTCGAATACGGAGGCCGCAGCGACAAACTTGGTGCCGTCGATGACCGACCCGCCACCCACTGCCAGCAGGTAATCGATGCCGTCGCGCTGCACTATGGTTACCGCTTCCATCAAGGTTTCAAAGCTGGGGTTGGGTTCAATGCCGCCAAACAATTGTACCTGGCGGTTACCCAGTGCGGCTTCGACTTCGCCCAGGGTGCCGGTGCGGCGGGCGCTCTCGCCGCCAAACAGAATCAGGACCTTGGCGTCGGCGGGCACCAGGGTGTCGAGAGCGGCAATTTTCCCTTCGCCGAAAGCAATGCGGGTGGGGTTGTAGAAATCGAAGTTGTTCATGGTGCGGTATCCTTGATTGATGACTCTTGATTCGGTTGATGGCTGTTAAATAGACCGGTCGTCTAGAGTTGATGGGTAAAAAAGCCCGCTTAATAGCGGGCACAGTTGTGTTCAGTGTGGTTGTGTCAGCGTGCGAGCATGCTCTGGGTCAGCGTCATGGCCTGATTCATGGGCTGCGCATTGCGGTGCAGCTTGGTCAGCAGGCTGGCGCCCAGCCATAGCTGGTACAGGTTGCCGGCGGTCTGCTGGGCTGGCTGCGGATGCAGGGAGCCATCGGCAATGGCGGCGTCGATGCAGTTGGCAATGCGCGCCATGACTTGCTCGGTACCATCACGCAGGGTGATGCGCATGGCTTCGGACAGGTCGGCCACTTCGGCGCTCAGTTTGACCACCAGGCAATCGCGCAGGCCGGCGGGGCCGCAGTAGTTTTCCTGCCAGTCCTGCCAGTACTGCATCAGCCGACTGATGGCCGGAGTGCCGTCATCGGCGAAGCGGGCATCCAGGTCTTGTACGTAGCTGGCAAAATAATCTTCCAGCAGCGCCTGGCCAAATTGCTCTTTGGACTGAAAGTAGTGGTAGAACGAGCCCTTCGGCACGCCGGCCGCTTGCAGGATGGCACTCAAGCCGACGGAGCTGAAACCGCGGGCAGCCAGAATATCGCGACCCGTATCCAGCAGGTGCTGGCGGGTGTCGCGGTGTTTGTCTGGCTGATTGATGGCGGTTTGTGTATTCATGGGCGGCACTCTAACACTTGATTAGACCGGTCGTCTAGTGATGCGCCAGCACCGCGGGTTTGTCCATGAACAGGGCGGTGCGGATCAGGTCCACATAGATCTGCTCCTTGCCGCCATGGCTGAGCAATGACAGGACCTCGCCGTTATTCAGGTTTAACTGAATCTGGCTGTTCAGGTAGCTGCGCTTGCCGGTGCTCAGTATCTGGTTGAGCTGAATGGATTCCACTTCCCTGAACGCAATGGTCCGGGGGCCCTCGGGCAGCGTGATGCGCTGTTCGCGACGATCGATGCTGGCCTGGCTGGTACTGGATGCCAGGAGGTAGAGGCCTACCAGGGTGAACGGGATCGACAGCATCAGGCTTTGCATCATGCCGCCCCATTCCAGTTGCTGAAACGGAGTATGGGCAACCATCAGCGCGTCGTAGAGGAAATACAGCTCTACGATCAGCCCGCCTTGTGGTGCGATGATAAAGCTCAACCCCATGGCGCTGAGTATGCCGCTGCGCTTTACCTGTAGCCGGTCGGCCTTCACGACCCGGATGCGCCCGGTCACAAAGTTGCTGGCATTGCGGGTAGGGGCCGTCACGTTGCGGTGCGCGCCGGGATCCAGCCTGAGTGAGGGAATGTCCTCCGGGCGGCTGGCCAGCCAGCGCTGCTCTTCCTTGTTCAGGGCATTCCCGGAGCGAGTGACAATGCCTAGCCCCAGGCCGGCCAGTGCAATGAACAGCACCAGGTTGCCGATCCAGGTGCGCAAGAAGCTGCGTTGCAGCCGGGAAACGCCGGACTGCTGGGTGACCAGTATCTTGTCCAGGCCGGCGCGGGTCTTTTCCAGGTGGGTAATCAACCAGCGGTCGTGGTCACTGAGGGTGGGTTTGGTCCGGGTCTGCGCAATGCGGTCGCTGAGTTCCTGCTGCTTTTGTTGTTGCTTGAGCAGGTTTTCCTGCATGCGGACCATGGCGTCCTGATGCATGCGCCAGTGGTCCTGGGCGGTAGAGATGGCGCCCCCCACAACCAGGGCAATAAAGGTGGCAATCAGTAAACGGTAAATCCATTTCATTATCTGCAGGTCCGTCGGCAGTGAGGGGCGCAAAGAGCAAAGAGTTGCGTATATTACAGGGTTGCCAACGCAGGGGTAGGGCAATGGGTGCTTGACCTTGTCGCGCGGGGATATGAGGCTTGCCGCCATATGGATCACTTAATTCAGGATGCTTTCATGTCAGAACTGATTCTGCACCACTACACGCTGTCCCCGTTTTCCGAGAAAGCCCGTGCCATGCTGGGGTATGCCGGCTTGCAATGGCAGTCGGTCACCGTGGCGGAAATGCCACCGCGCCCCAAGTTGGCGCCACTGGCCAGCGGCTACCGGAAAATTCCGGTGGCGCAGATTGGCGCTGATGTTTTTTGTGATACCCGCACCCTCAGCCGCGAAATTGCCCGGCTGGGCAACAAGCCTGAGCTGGTGGTGGAGAATTGCAGTGAAGAGGTGCAGGCCTTCGTCCGTGAGGTGGACCTGGAGATTTTCCTGGCCTCCATTGTTACAGCAGGGAATTTCACCCTGTTGCGCCTGGTGCTGAAAGAGTCGTCGTTGCTGGATCTGGGGCGCCTGTTGCTGGACCGGATCAAGATGGGCAGCAAGTCGAAAGTGAAAGCCGACAGCCCCCGCGAAATGCGTCGCAAGGTGGCCGCGCATCTGGATCATATGGAAACCCTGCTGACCGGGAATTTCCTGTTTGGCGATGCGCCCAATGCCGGTGACTTTTCCGCCTACCACAGCCTCTGGTTTCGCCGTGATCTGGCCGGGCGAAGCATTGCGGGTAGCCATCCGAAAGTGGAGGCCTGGATGAACCGCATGCAGGCCTTCGGGCAGGGCACACGCAAGGATATCAGTGCGGATGACGCGCTGGAGATTGCCCGCCAGGCTACGCCGCGGGCCCTGCCCGAACAGGTGGAGCAGGCGCCTTTGCTGGGTCAGGCCGTGCGAGTGGCACCGTCAGATTATGGCCGTGAGCCGGTGTTCGGTGAGCTGTGTTATTGCGATGATTGCACGCTGGTGGTTCGTCGTGATGATGCCGTGGTGGGGCAGATTCAGGTGCATTTTCCCCGCGATGGTTTTGTCCTTTCAAAAGCAGACTGACGGAAATATTGATGAGCCAACCCAATAATCCGTTGCATGGCGTCACCCTGGAAACCGTGGTGACGCAACTGGTTGAACACTATGGCTGGGAAGAGCTGGGAAACCGCATCCGCATCAATTGCTTTATCAGCGATCCGTCAGTGAAATCCAGCCTGAAGTTTCTGCGCAAAACACCCTGGGCGAGAGACAAAGTGGAAGCGTTATTTGTGGACACTTTTTCGCAATGAGCTGCCTCAATCTAGCGCAGAGAGTAGGTCGAATTTACCCAAGGGCACAGAGAGCCTGATGGCGTAATCCGACATTAGGCGATGAATCGATTGGCGCGGAAAAAATGTCGGGTTACGGCTACGCCTCTCTGTGCCCTTGGGTAAACTCGACCTACAAAATTCGCCTTGCTGGCACGGCCCTGATATGGGCGCGAGACACCCGTTAAAGCAAAGCCTTGTCGATCAGCGCAGCTTGCAGGTCTTGCTCCAGCCCTTGCAGATTAATCTGAAAGGTATCGGCTAGCAGGCGAGCCATCGCCTGTGGGTCGGTAATGTTTTGTTTGTCACTGCGCCCGTCCGGGTAGCGTACCGTATAGAGCCCGTTCAAGAGTGTGTGGCGGCGGTCTACGTCGGTGCGCACGGCCATCAGGTTATTGACAAATTTTGACGCCGGGTGGCACGCCACGTACCAGTTGGCCATGTCGAAATCGATGGGCCATTGCGTCATCAGGTCGAACCGGTAAAGCAGTCGCCATACGCTACCCAGCTGCACTTCAATACGGAAATGGTCGCTCTGGGGAAGAACACGAAAATTCTCCAGCGAAGTGCTTTGGGCTGCCAGGCTGTGCAGCCTCAATGGCGCTGTCGGTGTCATGCCTCCAAATCCTACGTCACTCAAGTATTCCTCATCCTCGATGGTTACCAGCAACAACATATGCGAGCGGGGTGGCTGTGCGTCCTCCGGTTGGTTCCAGTAGACCCGGGCGGTAATCCCCCGCACGGTAAAGCCAAGCGCCGTCAGCACCGCCATAAACAGCAGGTTGTTCTCGAAGCAGTAACCGCCACGGCCTTGATGAATCAGCTTGTGTTCCAGGCTGGCCAGATCCAGAGGCACCGGCTTGCCCAGCAGCGGGTTCAGGTTTTCAAAAGTGATATGCAGCAGGTGGCATTGCTGCAGGGCGCGCAGGGTTGCCAGGGTGGGTGTGCGTTCACCGGTGTAACCGACGCGTCGGCAGTAGGCATCCAGATCAACAGGCATGGCAGGCTCCGGGTTCATCAACAGAAAAAGGGAGAGTACGGCCTCAACCCCGGTTGAGGTAAAGGGGAAAAGGGGTATGACTCCGTCGCTGCCGCGATTCCGTTTCGGATGCGATGGCGATGCTCACATTATCGCCGCTTTCCGACCATTGGTAGCAATGGCTGCACCAGCGTGGTTCGTGCTGGCTCCGCTGTGGCTTGCAGGGTGACATAATTCCGAAACAGGCGTGAATTAGGTCACAGATGCGTATGCGAAAAGTCGCTTCGAAATCCCCTGCGATTTACCGGTTGCTCGACTGGAAGGACAGCGATAAATGCCTGCTGTTGTCGGTGTTGCTGTTCATTTACATGTCCTTCTATCTGGTCTGGCATCTGGTCACTGCGTTTTACACTGACTTCGGTGCGCAGTACGTCTCCCCGGTCGGCGCCAGGCAGCTTTCCTGGGTGCTGTTATTCAATTTGAGCGGCTATCTGCTGCTCATTCTCTGGGCTTTATTATTACGTAAGGTCCGGCGCCAATCGCCGCTTTTTGTACACTGCTTTGTGCAGTTTTTTGGGGTCAGCTTTCTGCTGCTGGGCCTGATGTTCGGGCTGTATAGCCCGATCACGGGAATGGTGCTGCTCGGTTCACCCCTGGTGGGATTCATCCTGTTCGGCTTCCGTCCAGTGGTCTGGGGCTTCACCGTGAGCACCGTGATGGTGTTGCTGTTGTCCTGGTTGGCGGCCCGAGGTCACGATATTTACGCGCTGTATTTCCGCACCGATCCGGCGGCCAAGGGCTCCCTGTCCTATTACTGGATTGCCAGCACCGTTGCTTTTTCGGTGCCCTTCGTGGCGGGGGTGCTGACGCTGGTGTCCCTGCTGCTGCGCCGCTGGGTATACCGTGAAGCCCAGGTGCGCGCCATGGCCGTGCAGGATCCGCTTACGGGGCTGTCGAACCGGCGGGCCCTGTTTGACCAGTTTGCCCATGAAATGGCTCGTGCCCGGCGCACCGGGGAAGCGCTTTCCGTGTGCGTCATGGACCTGGATCATTTCAAACAGATCAATGACCGTCACGGCCATGCGGCCGGCGATACCGTGCTGGTGCGAGTGGCGAACTTGCTGCGTGAATGCTTGCGCGAAACGGATCGCATAGGGCGTATTGGTGGCGAAGAGTTTGTACTGGTATTGCCCGATACCGGCCACGAGGGAGCAGAAAAAGTGATCGAACGGTGCCGCGCTGCCCTGGTCGGCACCCCGGTTATGCTTGATGTGGGTGAGCCGCTCACCGTCAGTGCCAGCTTCGGGGTGGTCACTGCGCTTGCCGGAGAGCAGGCCACGGAATCCCAGCTGGTATCCCGTGCCGATGATGCGCTTTACCTAGCCAAGAAACGCGGGCGCAACCGTGTGGAATTCTGGTCATCGGCCATGCTCGAGGTGGCCACAGCCTGACGCCTTGTCCCTGATTAACCAATTCCTGTCGCGTAATGGCCGGGTGCTGATCCAATGCCCGTTCTATGGTTGTTAGCAGGCTGGCGTTCGTGTGCGCCATTTTCCGTGCCATCCAACAACAACATCGCGGCGGGGCATCATGCAGCAATACGTTTACGACATTGTGATCAATCATGGGCAGTTCTTTGATGGCAGTTGCCGGGACGGCAGTATCCGGCATCTGGGGATTCGTGATGGGCGCGTTGTCACCATCAGTGATGTTCCGTTGCCTGACCATGCGGCGCCCAAAGTGTATGACGCCACCGGGCAATGGGTCACGCCGGGCTTTATCGAAACCCATAGCCATTACGATGCGGAAGTCATTGCCACGCCGTCACTGAAAGAGTCGGTGCGTCACGGGGTAACCTCGGTGCTGATCGGTTCTTGCTCGATCAGTATGATCAATGCCCAGCCGGAAGATTGTTCGGATCTGTTTACCCGGGTGGAAGCGGTGCCCCGTGAAGCGGTGCTGCCGATTCTGAAAGAGAAAAAAACGTGGCGTGACGCTGCCGGCTACCGGGGGTTTTATGACCGGCAGCCGCTGGGGCCCAATGTGGGTTCTTTTGTGGGGCATTCCGATATTCGTGTGGCGGTAATGGGGCTGGAGCGGGCCACGTCCCCGGCAAAACCCAGCGAACAGGAATTGCAGAAAATGGAATCCCTCTTGGAAGAGGCGCTGGATGCCGGCTGTGTCGGCATGTCGCTGATGACGACCCGGCTGGACAAGGTAGACGGAGATCGAGCCTGGTCACGGCCCTTGCCGTCCACCTACGCACGCTGGAACGAATTCAAACGGTTGTTCCGGATTCTGCGTCGCCGAAATGCGGTAATGCAGGGCGCCCCGGACGCGGTAAAGAAGGTCAACGTAGTGCGCTTCCTGTGGCAGGCTCACGGCCTGTTCCGTCGCCCCATGAAGTGCTCCATGCTTACGGCCCTGGACCTCAAATCCAACCCCTGGCTTAACGTGGTGACACGGCTGAGTGGTTTCGTGGCTAACCGCTTTTTGCGGGGCAACTTCCGTTGGCAGACATTGCCCGCACCGTTCACGTTGTATCTCAGTGGTTTGAATGTGAACGCCTTTGAAGAATTTTCCTCCGGTGAGTTGCTGCGTGACTACAAGGATGAAGATGCCATGTACGCGAAGGTGGATGATCCCGCCTTCCGCAAGCTGTTCAAGAAGCACGTCAACGCCTTGTTCACCAAGGGACTCTGGCACCGGGACTTCAGTGATTGCTGGGTGGTGGATTGCCCGGACACGTCGTTAATTGGCAAAAACTTTGAAGAAATCGGAGTGGTTGAAGGCAAGGATGCGGTGGATGCCTATTTCGATCTGGCGGTGCAGTACCGCAATGATCTGCGCTGGAAAACCAATTACGGTAATCACCGGCCGGAGATCATGCACAAGCTGCTGGCGAGCCCGTATACCCATGTGGGTTTTGCCGATTCCGGCGCACATCTGGAATCCATTGCCCAGTACAACTTCCCGCTACGGTTACTGAAATATGTTCGTGATGCGGACGAAGCCGGGTTGCCCTTTATGAGTGTGGCAGAAGGGGTAAATGCGGTAACCGCCGACCTGGCGGACTGGTTTGGTTTGCAGGCCGGCAGCTTGCGCCAGGGCTGCCGGGCGGATGTGGTCATCGTGAATCCGGAAGGGCTCACCGACGAGCTGGATGACGTGGCCTGGGCGCCGCTGGAAGGCACTTCGCTGAACCGTCTGGTGAAGCGCAACGATGACGCCGTGACGGCCACGATCATTAACGGCCGGGTGGCCTATGACCGCGTTCAGGGCTTTGATGATGAGCTGGGTCGTGAGCGGAATTTCGGGCAATTTTTATCGAGCATGGACGTGAAGACCCGGGTGCGCAGCACCGAGTCTGGCTTGCAAACTGCCTGACCGTTGTCAGGTGTGGGAGCCGCGCCTGCGGACTCCCACGAATCAGGTTTGCGTTTCCGGGTTAGCCCATTTTTTCAAGTAAGCCATTCACGGCCTGGGCAAACTGCACCGGGGAATCCTCCTGCAGGAAATGCCCGCCCACCAATGTTTGATGCGGTTGCCCCTGCGCGCCGGGGACCCGTTCCTGCATGTATTTGTCCCCGCCACGGGTAATCGGGTCGCCGTTGCTGAAGGTGGTCAGGAATGGCTTTTGCCATTGCTCCAGAATTTTCCAGGCCGCCCGGTTGGCGTCGCTGGCCGGATCGTTCGGTGTCACCGGTACCAGCTTGGGAAAGGCCCGCGCCCCGGCCTTGTATTTTCTGTTGGGGAACGGCGCGTCATAGGCGCGGATTTCGTCCGGACCCAGTTTGCGGAAGGTGGCGCTATTCAGAATGCGGGAAATGGGCAGAACAGGGCTATAGATCGCAAAGTTCTTCCACAGGTGAAAGGCTTTTGGTGCCTGCTGATCACCGGTAGGCAGCATGCCGTTGCCTACTACGATGGCGCGAAAGCGGGATTCGTTTTCTGCGGCCAGGCGCAGGCCAATCAATGATCCCCAATCCTGGCATACCAGCGTGATGTCGGTGAGATCCAGCTGATCGAGCAGCGATTTCACCCAATCCATGTGACTCTGGTAACTGTAGGCATTGATGTCGGTGGGCTTGTCGGATTTGCCGAAGCCGATCAGATCCGGGGCGATCACGCGATGGCCGGCGGCGGCGCAGATGGGAATCATGTGCCGGTACAGGTAAGACCAGGACGGCTCCCCGTGCAGCATCAGCACCGGTTTGCCGTCGGCCGGCCCCTCATCCACGTAGTGCATGCGTAATCCGCCCACATCCACGTAGTTCGGTTCGAAAGGGTAGTCCAGCAGCCGCTCGAAGCGGGAATCCGGGGTGCGCAGGTAATCCATGGCCGATCCTTGTCTGTACTGATAGCGAAGTGTGAGTAAGGAATACCAGTAGATGCCCGGATCGGCCATGTCGTTACAGGACAGTCTGCGTTTTGTTTTGTGTGAACAGGCCCTGGGGTATGGCCTTACTCATCCCAGAGATTGGCCAGGGTGTAATCGCTGCCCGGTTGGGCCCAGAAGCCACCGTCCACGTAGCGGCGGTGCTTGTCCAGGGTGCGGATGGCATCCATGTCCGCGTCACTGAGTGACAGCTCGGCGGCGGCCAGATTCTGCTTCAGGCGCTCCGGGTTCACGGATTTGGGGATCACCACGGTGTCACGGTGCAGTGCCCAGCTGATCAGCACTTGTGCCGGGGAGACGCCATGACGGTCGGCGATTTCCAGGATCACCGGGTCTTCGAGCAGCACCGGCTCGTCATCGGCTTTCATGCCCGCAGGGCGATCAAATGACCCCAGTGGAGAATAGCCGGTGAGCGCAATGCCCTGTTCCTTGCAGAAGGCCAGCATGTCGTTCTGTTGCAGATAGGGATGTAGTTCAATCTGGTTCATGGCGGGCTTGTAGCGTGCCTTGCCAAGCAAATCCTGCAGCTTTTTCACGCTGAAATTCGACACGCCGATCTGCCGCGTCTGGTTATTGTCCACCAGTGCTTCCATGGCGGCCCAGGTGGTTTCCACCGGCAGTTCCTTGAGAGGCACCATGTCGTCCGCGGATTTCGGGAACGGCACGCCAGGCTTCAGCGCTACCGGCCAGTGCATCAGGTAAAGGTCCAGATAATCCAGCTGCAAGTTACGCAGGGTGGTTTCCAGGGCGGGCTGTACGTCGTCCGGCGCATGGTCACTGTTCCACAGCTTCGAGGTGATCCACAGCTCTTCGCGCGTTACCGTCCCGGCGGCAAACACGTCACTGAGAGCCTGGCCGATTTCCTCTTCGTTGCCGTAAATATGGGCGCAGTCGATGTGGCGAAAGCCCGTTTCAATGGCGCTCTTCACCGCCTTGTACACTTCGCCGGGTTCGGATTTCCAGGTACCCAGGCCGAGCATGGGCAGGGTGTCGCCATTATCGAAGGTCAGCGTTTTCATGGTCTGCTCCTGTAAAGCGTACGACTCCCGGCTGGTTTGTGGCCGCCGGGACGGGAAACAATCTGCAACCCTACTACAGGGACTTTGCACCCCCCTGTTGGGTTCCCGCTGAATCCTTGCTCGATTCTCCACGGCGCTCCCTTATCCGGATTATTGGCTCCAGCGGTTTCCCTGCTTGAGCCGCCCCCGGCATTTCGCTACTGTGGCCGACCGGCGTTGGCCGCCCTCATTATCGGCAGTGCCTTTTCTCACTGCCCCTGCTTTTGGAAAACTCTATGTGGATCAAGAACCTGACTGTCTTTGTGGGCGAAGAAGCCTTCCCCTGTTCCGTGGCCGAACTGGATGAAATTCTGGACCAGAACCGCTGCCAGCCCTGCGGTTCGCAAACCGAACGCACCGAAGGCTTTGTACCGCCGCTCAAGGGGCAGGACCCCATGGCCTACGCGGTGGACGGGTTCATTTTCTGCACCTACCAGGAAACCGCTCGTCTGTTGCCCGGGCCGGTGATCAAGGAGCTGCTGGATGAAAAAGTGGAGCACATCCAGCAGGAAGAAGGCCGCAAGGTGGGGCGCAAGGAAAAGGCGGATCTGAAAGAGCAGATTACCTTTGAGTTGATGCCGCGGGCGTTTACCCGCTCACGCCGCACCTCGCTGCTGATCGATACCGAGCGCAAGCGGGTGATGGTAGATTCTTCCTCCGCCAGTCGCGGCGAAGAAGTGATCGCCTGCATGCGTAAAGCCATCGGCTCCCTGCCCGTGGCGTACCCGGCGCCGAATTCCGCCCCCTACACCAGCTTCAGTAACTGGCTGCGTGATACCAAGCTGTTGCCGGAAGGGTTCACACTGGGTGACCGTTGCGAGCTGAAAGGCGTCAAGGACGAAGGCGCGGCGGTGAAGTTCACCGCCGTGGATCTGGGGCAGGAAGAAATCCTCGCACACCTGGAAACCGGCATGGTTGCTACCCGCATCAATCTGGCGTGGCAGGATTCGCTGGAACTGGATATCAACGAAAAGCTGGAGATCAAGCGCATCAAGCCGCTGGATCTATTGCAGGAAAATATCGATGCGCTGGATGCGGACGATGCGGTAGCAGAGCTGCAGGCGCGGATCAGTTTGCAGGGCAAGGTGCTGCGCGAAGCGCTGGACAGCCTGTACGGCTATTTTGAAGTTTGAAAGAGACGCTTCACGCGGCATGCATCATGCAACAACGCGAAGGGTGTGATCTTGTTCAGTAACGCCGTGCCCGCGCTGAAGGTGTCAGCGCGGGCACAGTCTTTCAACATCTGCGAGAGTTGAACCGCGTTGTTGCGTGCAGCGTGAGGCATGCTGCGCTAATCATTAATGTCCTCATCGTCCTGCTGGTCCTTGTCCATCTTCACCGGTGAGTTTTTATCGCACTGCGGTGAATGCTGGAAGGTCTGGGTCACGTCCAGATAGCCCAGGTGGGAAATGGTGCGGCGACCCAGCAGAATCGGATAGATCATGTCCGAGCGGTCGTTCAGGGTGAACTGCTCTTCATATACGGTGTTGCCCATGCACACCTTCATCAGCACTACCGGGCGACGTTCCGTGCCGCCGGCACCGCGAATCAGCACCTTGCGGTAACGCGGCTTCTCGAAGGTTTTTTCCACTTTTTTACCGGTGGCTTCATCTACCACATCCACGGTAAAGCGGACCCAGTCCTCATCATCCTTTTCGTACACCTCCACATCGGTGGCATGCAGGGAAGAGGTAAGCGCGCCGCTGTCCAGCTTGGTCTTCAATTCCACACCCCAGGGCACCAGGGTGGATTTTTCCACCCAGCCAAACACTTTGGGGCTTTCCGGTGACTTGGCCATGGCCATACCGGTGCTGCTCAGCAGTGAGGCGGTAATAAAAGCGATGAGTCCTTTTTTCATGGGCGCTCCTTGGTCGTGAAAGCCTTGTGCGTAAAACGGGGATACCATTCGGCATCCTGTTGGCAGGGTATGACTGTGTTCGCCGCAGACCGTTCCCCGGCAAATCATTGACTCTCTGGCTGCAGGCTGTCGCCAGTCAGCCATCCCCGACCCCTCCTGACAGGTTACCATTGTTGCAAATGCGCCGTTGCCGGCAGGTTAATAACCGGCCTGCTGCAGGCGCCGGAAAAAGGGCCGGAGGGCCAGTGATGACAACAACGATTGCACCACCATCCATCAAGCTGCTGCTGGGTGAAAGCCGCGCCGCGTGGGCCTATGGACGCTATCTGCTGCGTGGGCTCGGCCATCGGCAGCTGCCGCTGGGCAAAGGCCAGCCAGTGCTTGTTGTGCCCGGTTTTGGCGCCAGCGATGCCAGTACGCGGCCACTGCGCAGGGCGTTGAGCAAGCTGGGCTATAACGTTTACGGCTGGGCCCAGGGCACCAACCTGGGCATGAACAGCAAACGTAAAAACCTGTTAGTTACCCAGTTGCAGGCGATCAATACCCGTCACGGGCAACCTGTGGCGCTGGTGGGTTGGAGCCTGGGCGGTGTGTTTGCCCGGGAGCTGGCGCGGGCCTTTCCCGATCAGGTGAGCCAGGTGTTTACCCTGGGCAGCCCCATCAATGGCGACCCGGAGGCCAACAACGTCTCCACGCTCTTCAACCTGTTTAACCCGAACCGTCCGCCGGCGGACCGGGATGCGTTCAATCAACGCATAGCGGCGCCGCCGGTGCCGTGCACGGCCATCTTTACCCGTGAAGACGGCATCGTGGCCTGGCAGTGCAGCCAGGAAGAGGAGGGCCCCATGACAGAAAACGTGGAAGTGCAGGGGACCCATGTAGGGCTACCCTGGAATCCCCTGGTGCTGGCGGCCATCGCCGAGCGGCTGCCCCGCACCCCGTTACCCGGAGAATTGCCATGAGTGACCTGAAACCCGGCCGCTACCGGCACTTCAAAGGCAATGAGTACCAGGTGATCGGCTTGGCGACCCATTCCGAAAGCGGTGAAACCGTGGTGGTCTACCACCCGCTCTACGGTGATCAGGCCCTGTGGGTGCGGCCCCTGGCCATGTTCACCGAAACCGTGGACCGCGACGGCAAGGTGCAACCCCGCTTCGCCCGGGTGGGGGACTGAGTTGAAAGTTAAAAGTTGAAAGGCGCGAGCTGGGCACTTGGTAGGCTGGATGGCGGAGGCCAGGTTCAAGCTCTGTTGCCAGCGCGAAGCAATAACTCCTCCGGCGGAGAGGTGCGGATCACCGCGTTTCAACTTTTAACTTTCCACTTTAAACCCCCTCGGATGCTACAATGGCGGCCTTATTTATGGAGTTAGCCCGTTATGTCTTCGTTTGCCGACCTGAACCTGCACGAGCGCCTGATCAAGGCCCTTGGCGAGCTGGAAATCACCACCCCGACCCCTGTTCAGACGGCAGCGATTCCGGCGGCGCTTGAAGGCCGTGATTTACGCGTGGTGGCTCGCACCGGCAGCGGCAAAACGGCGGCTTTCCTGCTGCCCATGCTGCACCAGCTGCTCCAGTATTCCCGTCCGCGCACCGATACCCGTGCCCTGATTCTGCTGCCCACCCGCGAGCTGGCTCAGCAGACCCTCAAGCAGGTAGAGGCACTGGGCCGTTACACCTTTATCAAGGCAGAGCTGTTGACCGGCGGTGAAGACTTCAAAGTGCAGGCCGCCAAAATGCGCAAGAACCCGGAAATCCTGATTGGCACCCCGGGTCGCCTGATCGAACATCTGGACGCAGGCAACCTGCTTCTGCAGGACCTGGAAATGCTGGTGCTGGATGAGTCCGATCGCATGCTCGATATGGGCTTCAACGATGACGTGCTGCGCCTGGCCGCGGAATGCCGGGCCGAGCGGCAGACCCTGCTGTTCTCCGCCACCACTGGCGGTAACGCCATGGAGAACATGATCAGCAGCGTGCTTCGTGATCCCAAATCGCTGGTGCTCGATTCCGTGCGTGACCTGAACGAGTCCGTCAGCCAGCAGATCATCACCGCCGATGACGTGAAGCACAAAGAGCGCCTGGTGCAATGGCTGCTGGCCAACGAAACCTACGAAAAAGCCGTGGTGTTCACCAACACCCGCGAGCAGGCCGATCGCCTTGGCGGGGTGCTGGTGGCCTCCAATCTGAAAGTGTTTGTGCTGCACGGCGAGAAAGATCAGAAAGACCGCAAGCTGGCCATGGATCGCCTCAAGGCCGGTGCCGTGAAAGTGCTGGTCGCCACCGACGTGGCTGCCCGTGGCATTCACGTGGACAACCTGGATCTGGTGATTAACTTCGACATGCCCCGCAGCGGCGACGAGTACGTGCATCGTATTGGTCGCACCGGCCGGGTAGGCGGTGAAGGCACCGCAATTTCCCTGATCGCCGCCCACGAATGGAATCTGATGGCCGGCATTCAACGCTACCTGCGTCAGAATTTTGAATACCGTTTGGTGGAAGCCCTGCGTGGCAACTTCCTGGGGCCGAAAAACCTGAAGTCCAACGGCAAGGCCGCCGGCAATAAAAAGAAAAAAATGAAGAAAAAAGAAGATGCCAAGAAAGGCATCAAGAAATCCGGTGCCAAGAAAAAAGCGGCTAAACCCAAACGCAATGCCAAACCGCCCACCCAGGACACCAAGGGCGGCTTCGCCACAGTGAAGCGCAAGAAGACCCCCGGGCCACTGGATTGAGAGACGCTGCACGCGCCACGCTTCACGCAACAGCGCGAAGCGGAGCCGTACAGGTTTCGATAGGTGAGAGGCCGCGCCCTTATTCCGGGCGCGGCCTCTCACGTTTATAAAACGGCAAGCCTTGATCGCGTTGTTGCCTGCAGCGTGTCGCATGATGCATCTCTTTAAAACTCCGTAAAATTCCCGCCTTCTTCACGTTCTTTCGGCGCTTTTGTCGTCATTCTGGTACGGTTATTCCAAGGAGGTGGCTGTGCCGGAACACAGGGAAGGGAAGTCCATGTCTGCTGACGCACTGCAGTGCCCGGATTGCGGCACTTCGCTTGCTGTGCCTTCCCGCCGTGCTCGTGGCGCCTGGCGCTGCCCCCGTTGTGATGCCCAGCTGAGTGGTGCCTGGGCGTTGCGTCCTGACTCCCTGCTTGCACTTACCGTGGCCACCGCCGTGTTGTGGTTGCCGGCACTGATCCTGCCGCTGATGCGTCTGGAAAACCTCGGCCTGGATCGTGAGGCCAGCCTGCTGGATTGTGTACTGCGATTGATGGAAGGCGTCTATTTTCCTGTCGGGGTCTTGCTGCTGTTTACCCTGGTCATCATGCCGTTGCTGAATTTGCTGTCAGCGGGGCGCCTGTTGTGGGCTGCCCGTGATCATACGCCGTCGACAGGGCAGCCCGACCCTTTCTGGATGAAGGCATACCGGCACAGTCGGGAATGGGCCATGACCGATATCTTTCTGCTCGGCATTCTGATCGCCATGACCAAGCTGGGTGACATGGCCACGGTCACCCCGGGGCCGGGACTGTTTTGTCTGGTGGTAGCGGTGTTGTTGCGGCTGATCGTGGAAACTCTGGCGCAGCCGGATCAGCTACAGCGGTTGCTGGAGGCGCGCAATGGCGACTAATGCACCCCCGGGGCAGCAGCGAGCGCTGGCCTGGTCATTGCTGATTGCCGCCGTCGTCTGGCTGGTGCCGGCCAATCTGCTACCGATCATGTCGGTCACTGAAACCGGCCGTGGCAAGGCCAGCACCATTGCCGATGGTATCTGGCAACTGTTTGAGGCCGGCATGCCGGGCATTGCCATTATTGTTTTTATCGCCAGTCTGCTGGTGCCGTTCTTCAAGGTGTTGGTGCTGGCGGTGATCTACTGGCGCGTTCCCCACGAAAATAATCCCCGCATCAGTACCCGGGCCTATCGTCTGGTGTACTGGATTGGCCGCTGGTCCATGCTGGATGTCTTCGTGGTGGCGCTGCTGGCAGCGGTGGTGGAATTCGGCAATCTGGCCCGGGTGGAACCGGGGCCGGGCATCATCGCCTTTGCTCTCGCCGTGGTGCTGACCATGTTGTCTGCCCACGCTTTTTCTCCCCAACAATTATGGATTCAAGACCCTGACGGAGCGGACCATGGACACCCCTGAAGTGAAACATTCCCGTTGGCCTTCCCCTATCTGGCTGGTGCCTCTGGTCAGCCTGTTGGTGGCTGGCTGGTTGTTGTACGACCAGCTGTTACAACGAGACGTACAGATTGAAATCACCTTTGAAAACGGCTCGGGTATCAAGCCGGGGGTAGACCTGCGTTACCGGGGCGTGCCCGTGGGCAGTGTGGATGAAATCGTCCTTAGCGATGACCTGAAACACGTGACGGTCCATGCCAGCCTGAACCAGGATGCAGAAAAACTGGCTCGGGAGAAAAGCCGTTTCTGGATTGTGGAACCGGAACTGGGCATCGCCGGTGCGCGCAATCTGGATACACTGGTGTCAGGGAAATACATTGCGGTAGAACCCGGTGAGGGCGAATCGCAAAAAGAATTTGATGGGCTGGAAACACCGCCGGAACAACAACCCAATCTAGGCCTGAAGATAACCTTGGTGGCCGATCATCTGGGCTCACTGAAGAAAGGTCGCAAGATTTATTATCGTGATTTGCAGGTGGGCACCATCGGTGAAAGCGAGCTGAGCGAAGGGGGCCGGTTCGTGGAAATTCAGGCCATCATCGAACCGAAATACGCGAGACTGGTACGCAGCAATACCCGCTTTTGGAACAGCTCCGGACTGACCGTGGACATCGGCTTGTTCAAAGGCGCAGAAGTGCAGGCCAGCTCCCTGGAAAATTTACTCCGTGGCGGCATCAGCTTCGCCACCCCTCCCGAGCCGGGTCCGCTGGCGAAAGCGGGGGAGCGGTTTGATCTGTACAAACAACCGGAAGACGACTGGCGCGAATGGGCGCCGATCATGAAGTGGAAATAGCCGCAGCACGCAACAGGTGGGTAGATGAGCAAGGCAGAGAGAATGTTTTTCCCGGGAGAGCGGGCGGAGCTGGAGTGTTAATCGTTTTCCCCAGGGTCTTTCTGGAGGGTTCCCTCTCCCTTGAGGGGAGAGGGACAGGGAGAGGGTGAGACGGCCTTGAAAATTTCTTCCAGAACCGCATCAGTGCTCTGCAGGATGTCATTGTTCCAGAATCGCATCACGCGATAGCCTTCTGCTTTTAGCCAGTCATCACGTTCCTGATCTGCCGCATCTCCATTGTGCTGACCTCCGTCAGCTTCAATAACTAGCCTCGCCCCCAGGTGAACGAAGTCAACAATGTAAGGGCCTATCGGTTGCTGGCGGCGGAATTTCTGTCCATTTAGTCGGTGGGCTCGCAGGTGTTGCCATAGCAAACGTTCGGCGTCTGTCATGTGGGTTCGCAAATCCTTTGCGAAGCGGTGGCGGTAGTCCATTACTCTGCCTTTTGTGCTTCCTGTGCGTTGTAGCTCCACCCTCTCCCTGTCCCTCTCCCCTCAAGGGAGAGGGGACCTAATAGATAGGCCAAGGTTTAATCATCGCTCGTCTCATCCTTTCAGCCAAAGCCAAACAGCTTTGAACGCTTTCCCTTACATTATCTTCCCGACCATTTTTAATGGCAGGTTGCGCATGGCGAAGCCCAGTGGGCCCCAGGGCCAGCCGGGAACGGAGGCGTTTTTGCTCTCTTTCTCGATGGCTTTCACCAGTGCCTTGCAGCCGGTTTCGGTGTCCACCAGGAACGGGGTGTTTTTCACTTTTTCGTTGATCTCGGAACGGATAAAACCGGGGAAGATCGTGGATACCTTGATCGGTGAATCCTGCAGTTCCACTTGCAGGCCTTCAGCCAGCATGGCCACACCGGCCTTGGTGGCGGCGTAGGTGGTCAGGTTTTTCTTCATGCCGCGCATGGCGCTGATGGAAGAAATCATCACCAGGTGACCGCTGTTCTGGGCGCGGAAAATTTCCATGGCCGCTTCGGTCTGTGCCAGTGCGGCCACGAAGTTGGTTTCGGCGGTTTGGCGGTTGGCGTAGAAATAGCCGGTGCCCAAGGGCTGGCCCTTGCCCATGCCGGCGTTGATGATAATGCGGTCGATGCCAGCCAGTTCCGTGCGGAAAGCATCGAACACGGCAAACACCTGATCGTAGTCGTTCACATCCAGCGGCTTGATCAGCACCTTGATGCCGGGGTGTTTTTCTTCCAGCTCGGCCTTCAATGTCTCCAGCCGATCCATGCGCCGGGCACACAACGCCAGGTTGCGCCCCATGGCGGCAAACAGGCGCGCCATGCCTTCGCCCAGACCGGAGCTGGCACCGGTGATTAGAATATTCTTGCGTGTCGGCATTGTTATCCCCGCTCTAAATGATTCGTTGTAGGAGCGTCGCTGGCGGCGCGATTTCCGTGCGCGTGGAATCGCGCCGCCAGCGACGCTCCTACAGGAAGGGTTATCGATACGTGACCTGTTCGCTGGGCAGGTGCAGGTGTTCGTTCACTGACACTAGCCGCAACTTGCCAGCGTTCACAAGCACGCGGGTCACACTGGTGTTGATCAGGTTGCGGTTATAGGTGATCAGCGCTTCCGCATCCAGAGCCATCAACTGTTGGATGATCACGCTGATGGCGCCGCCGGATGTGAACACCAGGGCGCTGTCGCCGCTGCTCAGGCTGTTGCCCAGGCTATAGGTGCTGGCCAGCACCCGCTCACGGAACGCGGGCCAGGTTTCGCTGTAGTCCCCTTCGCCACGCTGCCAGCGGCGCAGGGCCTGTTCAAAACGGGCCTGGAACACCTTGCGAGGTTGCTCCTGCTCCGCCAGCCAGGCGGTGAGCGCGGGGCGGTCGGTGGCCAGGGGCCAGTCAACGGCGAGCAACTCTTCGTGGTTGTACTCATTAAAACCGGTGTCGGTGTGCCACTCTTTTGGCAGTCCCAGTTCGCCCAGCGTAGCCTCTGCCGTTTCCCGGTGACGGCGCATGGTGCCGCAGATAGCCCGGGGAAAGCCCAGTGCCTGGTTCTGCAGGGCGCGGCCAAGAATACGGCTTTGCTCCCAGCCCGGCTCGGAAAGCTGGTCGTAATCTTCCTTGCCGAAACTGGCCTGTCCGTGGCGAATAAGATAAATCACCGGCATAAATCAGTGCTCTTTTTTCTGTTCGGTTTTTTCCAGCTTGCGCTGCAGGCGCACCGCGCCTTTCAGCATGATCCGGTTGAACACAAACGGCAGGAAGCGTTTGATCCAGTATGCGCGGCGGCCGCTTTTGTGAGGCAGCAGGAAAAACTGTTGTTTGGCCACCGCCTGCTTGATCATCTCGGCAATCTGGTTGGCGTTGAGCTCGTCGCTGGAAAGCAGCTTGTCCACGGTTTCGATCATGCCCGGTTCCGGGGTGCGCATGGACTCATGCAGGTTGGTGCGGAAAAAGCCGGGGCACACCACGGTGGTATGAATGCCATAGGGCGCCAGTTCGAAACGCAGGGTTTCCGACAGGGAAATGACGCCGGCCTTGGTCACGTTATAGCTGCCCATCACCGGCGCATGCAGCAGCCCGGCCAGGGAGGCGATATTGACGATATGGCCATGGCCCTGACGTTTCATCATCGGCACGAACACCTTGCAGCCGCGCACCACGCCTTTCACATTGATATCGAAAATCCAGTCCCAGTCGGCCATGTCGCCACGGTCGATGCGGGCAGCCCCGGCCACCCCGGCGTTGTTGACCAGCACATCCAGCCCGCCCCAGTTCTGTTCCAGCCATTCCCGCGAATTGTTGAAGCTGGCGGCGTCGCGCACATCCAGATACTGGTACTGCAATTCCCCGGGCAGATCCTTCAGGGCGGCCAGGGTTTCTGCTGCGCGTTCCTGATTCACGTCGCCGATCAGCACCCGGGCGCCCTCGCGAAGCCAGGCTTCGGCCATGGCGCGGCCCAGCCCGGAGGCGCCGCCGGTAATCAGTACCCGTTGCGTTTGGGAAGAAGTAGCCGTGTTTGCGGATGTGCTCATAGTTCGTCTGTATTACAAAAATGAATGATAGATGCCCATTGACCGATGCTAGAGACCGCGTTTCAATAAATCCAATGAATCATTGCAATAATTCTGGATAAATCTGATGCATGTTTCGCGATTCGATCTGAACCTCTTTGTGGTCTTCGATGCCATTTACACCGAGGGGTCGCTGACCCGCGCCGCCAAGGTGCTCAACCTCACCCAGCCGGCGGTCAGCCACGCCCTGGGGCGGCTGCGCGACCGTCTGGGTGACCCCTTGTTTGTCCGTCAGGGCAGCCGCATGGTGCCCACCGCCAGAGCGCGCGCCATGGTCAGCCCGGTGCGCCACGCCCTGGGAGGGTTCCAGCGCTGCCTGAGCGAAGAGGGTGGTTTCGATGCCAGCGAAGCGGAGCGCACCTTTGTGCTGGGCCTGCGTGACGGACTGGAAGGGCGCTTGCTACCGGCACTGATGAGCCAGTTTATGGATGAAGCACCAGGGGTGAAGTTGCAGTCGCTCACCGTGAGCCGCCGGCAAATGGCCACCGAGCTGGCCAGCGGCCGGCTGGATCTGGCCTGCGATGTGATGTTGGCGCTGCCGGAAGCCATCGAGCATCAGGCGGTGCTGCATGGCCCGCTGGTGGTGATGATGCGTGACTCCCACCCACTGGCCGAAGGCATGGATCTGCCTGACTATCTGGCCGCCCAGCATGTGTTGGTATCGTCCCGTCGCGAAGGACCGGGGCTGGAAGATTTCGGTTTGGCCCGGCAGGGCTACCGGCGTCATATCCGCTTGCGGTGTCAGCATTATCAGGCGGCGCTCAGCACCGTGCAGCAAACTGACTTGCTGCTCACCATGCCCGCCAGCCTGGCCGGGCAGTTGCGGCGTCAGGGGCTGGTGCTCAAACCGTTCCCCGGCGAACTGCCCGGCCTGGAAATGCACCTTTACTGGCACCGTGACCAGAGTGCTGACCCGGCGCACAGCTGGCTGCGTCAGCGGGTGCTGGCCCAGCTGCAAGGCATGCAGAGCGAAATCGAGTTAGATGCGCCTTCTGCATAGGCTCCATGTCGGGTTACGGCTACGCCTAACACGACCTACTAAAAGGGGGTGTTTGGTAGGTCGAATTAGCCTGAAAGGCGTAATCCGACACGCCCTCACGGTGCCCGTAAACGCGACGCCGTTCCTGCTTTGAAACATTTCTATAAGGTTCCGTTTATTGCTTCTCTCGCAGGCTTGCTAGTGTCAAAAGGCGCTACAACGTTTGCAAAACTTATAAGAAGTGAAAAAAAGGGAGAGTAATGAAACATTCAATCAGCAAGTGGCTGCCGGGTACTCTGGCAGTAACCGCCTTGTTCGGGTGTCAGACCGATCTGCCACCGCCGCCTCCGGTCGAAGCCATCTGGTTCAATGGCCCGGTGATAACCGTCGACGATAACGCCCCCGAGGCCCGGGCTGTTGCGGTGCGCGATGGGCGCATTGTGGCGGTGGGTGAAAAAGACGCGGTGCTGCGTTATCAGGGGGACAGCACCACCATGCACGATCTGCAGGGCAAGACGCTGCTGCCCGGTTTTGTGGATGCCCATGGCCATGTGTCCTTTGTCGGTTTTCAGGCCATGAGCGCCAACCTGTTGCCGCCGCCGGATGGTGGCATCAGCAGTGTGCCGGAGCTGGTGGATAGCTTGCAGGCCTTCGCCAAAACCTCGGAACTGAACAAGCAGTTCGGCATCATTTATGGTTTCGGTTACGACGATTCCCAGCTGGCGGAGCAGCGTCACCCCAGCCGCGCAGAGCTGGATCAGGTCAGTGCCGATACGCCGGTATTGATCGTGCACCAGAGCGCCCACTTTGGTGTGCTCAACAGCGCCGCGCTGAAAAAAATCGGCATCACCGCCGACAGCCCCAACCCGCCCGGCGGCGTCATCGTTAAAGACCCGAAAACCGGCGAGCCTACGGGCCTGCTGGAAGAAAATGCCTTCTTTATGGCACTGGGAAAGTTGTTCCCGAAAATGAACGGCGAGCAAGCCGTGGCCATGCTCAAGGAAGGCGAGCGGCTGTACACCCGCTTCGGCTACACCACCCTGCAGGATGGCCGCAGCTCGCCGCAGCACGTGAAGGTGGCCATGGGCGCTGCCCAGGCCGGCGTGCTGAAAGCGGATATCGTGTCCTACCCGGATATTCTCAATGAGGGCGTGGACGAACTGATGGTGCCGCCGTTCTACCACAGCGTGGACAGCACACCGCAGTACCATAACCATTTTCGCATCGGCGGCATCAAGCTGACCCTGGACGGTTCCCCCCAGGGCAAAACCGCCTGGCTCACCGAGCCCTACTACCAGCCGCCCCACGGCAAGGGCGATGACTATGCCGGCTACGGCGTGGTGAAAGATGACAAGGTGGTGGAGGTGTACACCAAGGCCCTGGAAAACGGCTGGCAAACGCTGACCCATGCCAATGGCGACCGGGCCATCGACCAGATGATCATGGGCTGGGAAAAAGCGGAAGCAGCGGTGCCCGGTGTGGATGTGCGCCCGGTGCTGATCCACGGCCAGACCCTGCGCAAGGATCAGGTTGCCGAACTGAAAACCCTGGGCATCTTCCCGTCCCTGTTCCCCATGCACACCTTCTACTGGGGTGACTGGCACCGCGATTCCGTGCTCGGCCCGGAGCGGGCGGAAAACATTTCGCCCACCGGCTGGGTCCGGGAAGCGGGCATGCGGTTCACCACCCACCACGATGCGCCGGTAGCGTTACCTAATTCCATGCGCGTGCTGGATGCCACGGTGAATCGCACCACTCGCAGCGGCAAGGTGCTGGGTGAAGCACAGAAGGTCAGCGTGATGACGGCGCTCAAGGCAATGACAATCTGGTCTGCCTATCAGCACTTTGAAGAAGCCAGCAAGGGCTCCATCGAAGTGGGCAAGTTGGCGGACTTTGTGGTGTTGTCGGAGAACCCGCTGGAAGTGGCGCCGCAAACACTGCACTCACTTACCGTGCTGGAAACCATCAAGGAAGGGGAATCCATTTATCAGCGCAGTGAGGATGATGCTGCCACTGCGCAGGTGGCGCCGCCGCTGGGCGTGTCTATGGCGCAGGCGCAGTGGCCGGCAAGTCATGGCCATTACGGTGCCGATGGCTGCTTCGGCCCGGCTCTGGAGCACATCTTCCATGCGCTTAACGGCACCGAGCACTGAGGCTTCCTCGCAACGCTCAATGTCGGGTTACGGCTGCGCCTCTCTGTGCCCTTGGGTAAACTCGACCTACCTGGAAAGTTGGGTAGGTCGAATTAGCCTGAAAGGCGTAATCCGACAAACTCTCTTACCCCGCCTGGGTCGGCAATAATTGCCCGGCCCAGTACGGGTTCTCTTCCAGACGAATGTCCTGCGCTTCCACGCTGTCACCACAATGGCCGCATTGCAGTTTGGCCTCCAGCGGTTCGCCGCATTGGCGGTGCACGCGCACCAGCGGTGGGCCGGCATCACCGGCCAGGTATTTGTCGCCCCATTGGGCCAGGTGGGCAATCACCGGGTAGAGGTCGCGGCCCATGGTGGTCAGCCGGTATTCGTGGCGCAGGGGGCGTTCCAGGTAGGCCACTTTTTCCAGTACCCCGCCATCGGCGAGCTTGCGCAGCCGGTCGCTGAGTACATGGCGTGTGACGCCCAGCCGTTGCTGGAAATCATCAAAACGGCGCACCCCGAGAAAGCAGTCGCGCAGCACCAGCAGCGTCCAGTTATCGCCAATAATGGCCAGCGAACGGGCCAGTGAGCAGGGCTGTTGATCGATGTCTTGCCAGCGCATAGTGAACCTCCGTGAATCGTTTTTGATCATACAGGGTTGACGAGTTCCTAAAAAGAACCGACCATCAGTTCCTAATTGGAACTAACTGTTTGCAGAACGAACCTGTTGGAGGCCCCATGCCAGAATCTGTTGCCGTTATCATCGGTGCCGGCGATGCCACCGGTGGCGCCATCGCCAAACGCTTTGCCCGCGAAGGCTACACCGTCTGCATCACCCGCCGTAATGAAGAGGCATTGACGCCGCTGGTGCAGGAGATCGAAGCCGCGGGTGGCAAGGCTCGCCCGTTCGGTTGCGATGCCCGCGATGAAGAGCAGATGGTGGCGCTGTTCGACACCATCGAAAATGAGGTCGGCCCGGTGGAAGTGGTGGTGTTCAACATCGGCGCCAACGTGTTCTTCTCTATCCGTGAAACCACCGCCCGGGTGTACCGCAAGGTCTGGGAGATGGCCGCCTTCGCCGGTTTCCTGGCAGGTCGTGAAGCTGCCCGCGTGATGGTGCCGCGCAACAAGGGCACGATCATCTTCACCGGTGCCACTGCGTCACTGCGTGGCGGAAAGGGTTTCTCCGCCTTCGCCAGCGCCAAGTTTGCGCTACGTGCTTTGGCGCAAAGTATGGCCCGGGAGTTGGGGCCGGAAGGCATCCACGTGGTGCACCCAATCATCGATGGCGCCATCGACACGGCGTTCATCCGCGACAATTTCCCGGCCAAGTATGCCCAGAAAGAACAGGATGGCATTCTCAACCCGGAACACATCGCCGACGCTTACTGGATGCTCCACCAACAACCCCGCGACGCCTGGACCCACGAAATCGACCTGCGCCCGTGGATGGAAACGTTTTGAGAGACGCAACACGCGACACGCAACACGTTTTTTGTGGGAAGTGATGCTTGCATCACGAAGGGGCCTGCCCGGAATTCGGCATGCAAGCATGCTCTCCCACACAAACCCAAAACCCTGCCGTAGGAGCGTCGCTGGCGGCGCGATAACCCAACGTCTGGAATCGCGCCGCCAGCGACGCTCCTACGAAACCCTTTGAAAGGACAAAACCAATGAGTAAAAAAATCGAATTTCTCTTCGACGTGGGTAGCCCCACTGCCTACCTGGCCTGGAGCCAGCTGCCTGCCATTTGTGAGCGCACCGGCGCCGAACTTGTGTATGTGCCCGTCCTGCTGGGCGGCATCTTCAAGGCCACCGGCAACAACCCGCCCGGTGCCGTGCCTGCCAAAGGCATGTACATGATGCGCGACCTGGCCCGCTACTCCGCGCGCTACCAGGTGCCGCTCACCATGAACCCGCACTTCCCGGTGAACACCATCACCCCCATGCGCATCATCACCGCCGCCATCGGCACCCCGGAACAGGATGCCGTGATCACCGCCCTCTACTACGCCATGTGGCGCGAGCCCTGCAAACTGTCCGAGCCGGAAGAAATCACCCGCGTCCTTACCGCCGCGGGCCTGGATGCACAAGCCTGGCTGGACAAAGCCGCTAGCGACGAAGTGAAAGAACAACTTAAAACCAACACCGAGGCCGCCATCAAACGCGGCGTGTTCGGCGCGCCAACCATGTTCGTGGGCAATGAAATGTTCTTCGGGCAAGACCGGCTGGATTTTGTCGAGGAAGAAGTCAAAAAATAGCTACGAGCTACAAGACAAAGAAAAGCCCGGGGCGCGCGTGACGTGTTCCGGGCTTTTGTCTTTTCGTGATGGGCAGGCGTGTTTGCTATGTGTGTTGCGCTGCGATCTTGTGTAGATTCAGGGTCTTAAAAAGAGACTAACGCGAGGGAGCGCGCTATGGCGGATCTTGTCCTTACCACCTATGACTGGGTGCCCGACATGCCACGGGGTTACGTGCGTGACCTGCGCGTGCGCTGGGCGCTGGAAGAGGCCGGGTTGTCGTATCGGGTGCAGAGTGTTCCGTTTCACGAACGGGGAGCCGAGCACTTTACGCATCAGCCCTTCGGGCAGGTGCCCTGGCTCACCGATGACGATCTCTCGCTGTTCGAAAGCGGTGCCATCCTCCTGCATCTGGCAGAGCGCAGTGAATCGCTGATGCCCACCGACCCGAACGCCCGCAGCGCGGTCATCAGCTGGCTGTTCGCCGCCCTCAACTCCGTGGAAGCCGCCAGCCTGCCCTGGTCCCTCTATCACTTCGCCGGCGATAACCAGCCAACCCCGGGCCGACAACACCTGGATGCCTTCCTCTCCGCCCGTCTCCAGCAGATGGAAACTACGCTCACCGGCCGCGAATGGCTCACCGATACCTTTACCGTCGCCGACATTCTCATGGCCGACGTACTGCGCCTGGTAGACCGCTTCGACGGCCTGGCAGATCACCCGGCCTGCCGGGCCTATATCACCCGCGCCACCGCCCGCCCGGCCTTTATCAAGGCCCACGCCGACCAAATGGCTCACTTCGCCGCCGCCGACAAGGCCGAGGGCCAGCCGTAAACAGACTTTTTCCCATGTGCATTTATTTGTGCGGGTGGATTGTGTAGATTCGGAACTGGATCACAAATAACAACCGGCCAGCCAGGGTGGCATGGCCTGCGAAAGCGAATCGGGGGAAGGGATGCCTGTCTGTTTATCTTTATGCTGGCCTGCGGCTGGTTTCTGCAGTTACTTCTCTCCTTCTCTGTCTGCGCACGGGTCAAGACTTTACCTCAATAGCGCGCGCTTCACTTTCATGACTATCGCATGGGGGAAACCTTGTGGGTCGTGATGGCTCCAGGTTGTTGAAATAAATCAAACTACGGGGAAAGAAATGATTGAAGGGATAAACGAAAGAACGGAAGCATTCGTTGTTGACTGCGTTAATCACGGTTTGGGGTTGGTGGACGAACAAAACGGAGAAGCATTCACCCCGTTCTTGAAGATAAAAACGGTATCAGGCGGCGATGCGACCCATGTTTTGATGGCCTCCGATATTCAGGAAGCGTTTGATTCGGCGGATCAGGTTATTGGGGAGAAAAAGAAGGACGTGCATCTTTACGGGCTGATTTGGGATGGCTACGTAACGATGGATGATGAGAAAACAGATTGTCTTTTCATTGAGCTGGGCGAGTTAGAGGAAGAGGCATCTATTCTTATTCAGCGATATGTTGTTGATGAGGAAAACAAAGTAAAGGCTAAAGGGGAGCCTTTGTTGGGAAAAAAAACAACTAATCGCCTGGATGCTGACGAGAGAGTGGGGCCCTTTTTAAGGAAGGAGTGGGATAAGCTTGTAGGCGCGCCAATAGTTACTTTCCTGATGGTTGCTGCTGCAGATGGCAGCATCGATGAGAAAGAAAAATCCGAATTCGTAAAAATAATGATTGATCGGGAAGGGGTGGAATCCCAGGCGTTGAAAGCGGCGTTAGGCGCTGCAGCAGAAAATATTGATGCCTTGATGAACCATTATTCCTCAAGTGGCCTTAATTTTGTGGAGCACTTGTCTGAAGCGAGGAGCATTATTTCGCAATATGCTCAAGATGGTGGTGTGCAGTTCTGTAAGGATTTATGCCAGATCGCGGAGCGTGTGGCTGCTTCATCAGGAGGTTTTTTAGGGCTTCGTTCGATCGGGAAAGAGGAGCGAAACGTTATCTCCTTTCTTGAAGAAATACTGCTATAAGATAGAGAATAAAATATAAAGTGGTTTTCATGGGAATTAGGTAAGCTCTTGCTCCGTGCGGTAATAAATTAAAGGTCACTGGGAAAGACCTGACCCAATCACCACGTGGATAAGTGATTATGGGAATTTATAGAAAGGTTTGAAATGAAGATTTTTTGTGGGAACTTTTGGTCTGCTGAAATAGATTTCGAAGGACAGTACTGGTTTGCTGGTTATATGCTTGTTCGTTATGACTCTACTAGTCAGAGAGTGCTGTTATCAGATTATCCATCATCATGTGATCCTGGGGGTGGTTTTTTTTCAAAATAAAAAAAGGAAGCCTTTTTGTTGTAAGTAGTGGTCTTTCAGTCCTCAGAAGCCTAGAAACTGAAGAGAATATATGTGCCTCTAATGAGGTGCTGAGCCTTCTTGCCCGTCATGATAATGGAGATTATCCTGCCTTTCTTAACAAGCGGTCACTTTTTGATCCAGAAGAACTTTGTGTTGTTGATGGTGAGAATTTTAATATAATTGAACGCTTCTCTTGCGGTGACGGTGTTGCATATCACTATAGAGATTATTTGCTAATGCATGATACGGTTCGTTCTCAGCTCCGCTGCTACAATGCAGCGATGTTGGAGTCCACTGAGGTTTGGTCGATAGAGTACTCTGATGAATATGGGGACGGGTTGCTTGGCCGGCAATCAGTGTTTTTTGACGATGGTTTAGCTGTTGTTTTGTGTGGTTCTTCGGAAAGAAAGGACTTGGCATACACCTCCTTCCGTCCTATGTGTAACTGCGACATTCTTGTTGTCAGTTTAGAAACAGGCAAAATTCAATACAGGCTTCATTTCGAAGATGATACCTAGAGTTAGGGTCAGGTCTCTCATTTCCCGTCGAGTGCGACCGCGGAACTTAGGGTCAGGTCTTGCCCCGTGCGTAATAGGTAATATGATTATCCATCAATGGTGAATTCGTGAGACATTGATGAAGCATCAGATCGATGAAGCCGTACTGGAAAGATACCAAAAGCGAGTCGAAATCACTTCGGCCTGCATTTTCTTTGCTGTCGCCGCTCTGCTCTACCTGATAACCGACAATTTCTGGGCTGCCTCTATCATTCCCCTCTATCCCCTGGCGGCGAAAATATTCTGGGAAGTATTGACCGCCTATCTCGATGATGTGGATGAGTGGCGCGACTGGGAAATAGAAAGAACCGCTGAAGGGCTGCGCTTTCACTATAAGAATACGGGAAGCAATGTGCTGTTTTCTGACCTTTCAAAGTTAAAGGTTGATTCAAAGAATGGCGAGATTGCTGGCCTGACACTGACATTGAAAAACGGGCAGCGTATAGGCGTGAACTGGTACAACGATATGAATGCTCTGTATCAACACCTGCTTTCCGGTGTCGATCACGGTGTGAAAATTATTATTTAGTAACTATTTTTGGATTTCCATGAGAATAATACGCATTGCTTTCGTTGCTATGTGCCTTTCAGGGCTTGTGGGGTTTTCTACGCCAAATAGACTCGACCCAAGCGAGGTGCTCCGAGAAGCGGAGAGAGATCATGATGAGGGCCGATACCCAGAAGCACTGGAAAAGCATATTTGGTTCTTTGATAACGCGCTCAAATATGAAAGTAGTTTGTATGGTGTGAGGCTTTCATTCGCGCTGGGTGATTGGGTGCTTCTTGCGAAGAAGTACCCACCAGCGTTAGAGGCACTCGAAGAAAAAGCCAGCGAGGCGGAGAGTAAAGTCAGGAGTGGAGTTGAGCCTTATAAATCATTCAATGATTTCAAATCTATTTATGAGGATATAGGTAGGGAGGAAAAAGTTGTATCGCTTTTTTCCTGGCTTGACAAAGAAGAACCTGATTTGGCTCGTAAAGTATATCGATTAGCCAGAAAATCTTTAGTCAAAGAGGAGCGGTATAAGTTGTGTAATGGTTATATCGATCCGGATAAGGAGTTTCAGGCGTATTTGAGCAATTTTCGGGATCTTCAAGCAAGAGAATCAAAGGAAGTAGTTCCAGGAAGAGTGAAAGAGTTTCGATACAATTACTTTTCTTATCATTCTTCGCTACTTGTCGCTCTGCTGGCGAAGAATGGCCGTTATTCTGAGGCGAACGCTATTTCGGAAATGGCGATGAAAGAGTGGAATGATGAGGCATTCAGAGTCAAATTAGAGAATGCCAGAAAAGGAATAATGCCAGCCCCATGGTGATAAATAATGCCCTTGCTTCCAACGAAGACGAGGGCATTATTTTTTTCAACTTTCAACTCATCCCTTAATCGCCGTCTCCATAAACGGCGGCATCACCAGTGCCCCCTTATGAACCGCCGCTGAATAATAGCGGGTATCAAACCCTTTCCCGGTGGCATCCGTCTCGCGGAATTCGCTCACGTCGGTGTTCTTGCCCGCCAGGGTGCAGCTCCACCAGCCGCTGGGATACACCGGCTGCGGGAAGGGCAGGGTCTGGGTGGTGGTGAAGCCGGCTTCACGCATGTTCTTGTGAAGATCCTTGATGATGGTATCGCTGTGCAGCAGCGGGGATTCGGACTGCTGCACGATGATGCCGCCTTCGGCCAGTACGCGGTGGCAATCGCGGAAGAAGTCGGCCTTGAACAGGCCTTCTGCCGGGCCCACCGGGTCGGTGGAGTCCACAATGATCACGTCCACGCTGCCGTCTTCACAATCGCGCATGTATTGCACGCCGTCTTCGAACAGCAGTTCGGCGCGGCTGTCGCCGTTGGACTCGCACAGTTCCGGGAAGTATTTCTCGGAGTAGCGGGTGACCATTTCGTCGATGTCGATCTGGGTGGCTTTTTCCACGCTGGGATGGCGTAGCACTTCACGCAGGGTGCCGCAGTCGCCGCCGCCGATGATGATGACGCGCTTGGGGTTGGCGTGGCTGAACAGCACCGGGTGCGACATCATCTCGTGGTAGAGGAAGTTGTCGCGGGTGGAGAGCATGGTGGCGCCATCAATGGTCATCAGGTAACCGAAGGTGTCGGTTTCCCACATCTCGATGTGCTGATACTCGGTCTGCACTTCTTCCAGCTTCTGCTTGAGGCGCAGGCCGAAGGCGGTGCCGGCGGTGTCGAAGTGCTCGTAAAACCAGTTGTCTTTGGTGCTGCTCATGGTGGTTCCCGGTGGAGTGGTGTGGGCGGAGTGATGGTCCTTCGTCATGCAAGCATGACTTCCCACAAAAAAACGGTGCCACCCTGGGGGTGGTGTTTGTGGGAAGCGATGCTCGCATCGCGAATGAGTTGCCACTCAAGGCTGGATTGTAAGACCTCCGGCCTCACTGTCAAAGCATGAAAAATGGGTGCTAGCGCCGCCTTCGGGCAGGCATAATGGCGGCAGTTAACCGCATGATGGCGTGCCCGCGTGTTGCGTGCAGGCGTATTTTTCAGGACCCGTAATGACCGACAGATCTCCCGTACCCGCCAGCGACATCTATAACGTGGATCGCTGGGGCGACAGTTACTTCCGTATCGACGACCAGGGCCAGCTGTGTGTGCGCCCCAATGGCGAGCCGGGCGGCCAGGCCACGCTGGAAGCGGTGCTGGAAAGCTGCCGGGCGGCCGGGTTGCGGGCGCCGGTGCTGGCGCGCTTTTCCGGGATTCTGCGCCAGCGGGTGAAGCTGCTGGCCGGTGCCTTCCGTGACGCCATCGCCGGGCATCAGTATCAGGGCGATTACACGCCGGTGTACCCGATCAAGGTGAACCAGCAGCGCCGGGTGGTGCACGAGATTCTGCGTGCCCGCGATGAGGGTGAGCGAGTGGGCCTGGAGGCGGGTTCCAAGCCGGAACTGCTGGCCGTGCTGGCACTGTCCAACCCGGGCGATACCATCGTCTGTAACGGCTACAAGGACGCGGAATACCTGCGTCTGGCGTTGATGGGCGAGAAGCTGGGCTTCCACGTGCAAATTGTGGTGGAGAAGATGTCCGAGCTGCCGGCGCTGCTGGCGCTGGCGGATGAGCTGGGCGTGTCGCCGCGTATTGGCCTGCGGGTGCGGCTGATGAGCATCAGCAAGGGCAACTGGCAGAACACCGGGGGCGAGAAGTCCAAGTTCGGCCTGAGTGCGCCGCAGTTGATGGCGGCCATCGAGCATTGCCGCGCCGCCGGGCGGCTGGACTGCGTGAAGCTGCTGCATTTTCACCTGGGCTCCCAGGTGGCCAATATTCAGGACATCAAGGCGGGCATGCGCGAAGCGGCCCGCTACTACACCGAGATGCGCGCCTTGGGCGCGGCGGTGGAAACCGTGGATGTGGGCGGCGGCCTGGGGGTGGACTATGAAGGCACCCATTCCCGGTCCTATTGCTCCATGAACTATGGCGTGGCCGATTACGCCCGCCATATCGTGCAGACCCTGCAGCAGCAGTGCGCGGAACACGGTGTGCCGGAGCCCAACATTATTTCCGAATCCGGCCGCGCGCTGACCGCCCACCATGCGGTGTTGCTGGTGAACATCACCGACCAGGAACAGATGGCGCCGGTGGCGGTGGAGGCGCCCACTGCGGATGACGCGGCGGAGCTGCAACAACTGTGGGAGCTGCAACAGGCGCTGGCCGGCGAGCCGGGCAATCTGCTGGAGCGCTTCTCGGAAGTGACTGGCGCCTGGCAGGACATTCACCAGCGCTATATTGCCGGGGATCTGGGCCTGGCCACCCGCGCCCGTGGCGAGCAGCTGTATATCAACTGCCTGCTGGCGTTGCGCGGCCGCCTGAATCCGCTGCGCAAACAGCAGCGCGAGCTGCTCGACAGCCTCAACGAAACACTGGCGGACAAGCTGTTCGTGAATTTCTCCGTGTTCCAGTCGGTGCCGGATGTGTGGGGCATCAACCAAGTGTTCCCGGTGCTGCCGCTGTCCGGCCTGGACAAGCCCGCCACCCGCCGGGCGGTGATTCAGGACATTACCTGTGATTCCGATGGCCGCATCGACCAGTTCGTGGATGGCGAAGGCGTGGAAGCTACCCTGCCGCTGCCGGAACAGCTCAACGGCCACCTGGGCATTTTCATGGTGGGCGCGTACCAGGAAATCCTCGGCGACATGCACAACCTGTTCGGCGACACGGATTCCGTGGACGTGGACGTGGATGACAACGGCAACATCGTGCTCGATCATGCCATTCACGGCGATACGGTGAGCTCGGTGCTACGCTACGTGAACTACGATACCGACAAGCTGCTGGCGTCCCTGGAGCAGCACTGCCGCCAGGCGCACTTGAATAATGCCGAGCAGGAAGGCTTTATCGAGCTGGTACGCGAGGGTCTGGCAGGGTATACGTATCTGGAGTAGCGAAGCGCGGTTCATGTAGGAGTTCCCTTCCAGGGGACGAACCTCGCGAAGCGAGGCGACAGAGGGTTCAGGGATTCCGCAATTCCATGAATGAAACCGTCGAGTGCGGTAAGGCCTGATCGCCCTGCGGGCAGGTTTCCTTGCTGCGCAAGGTTCGTCCCCTGGAAGGGAACTCCTACAGGTGCTTCGTCGTCCACAACAAAATTTCAGCCAGCCAGGAGAGCACCATGCGTTATGAACTCTGTGCCAGCCAGGATTTACCGGAAGGACAAAGCCGTGCCATGAAGGCGGGGGACACCAAGTTGGTGGTGTACCACCTGAGTGATGGTTTCTACGCCACCCAGGCCCGTTGCACCCATATGTTTGCCTCACTGGGCAAAGGCAAGATTCTCAAGGACCAATGTGTGCAGTGTCCGCTGCACCGGGCGAAGTTTGATATCCGCACCGGTGAAGTCTCCGAGTGGGCAAACTTCCCGCCGGGGGTGCAGATGCTGAATGTGGTGCGGGGCGAGAAAGCCCTGGAAACCTGGCCGGTAACCGAAGAAGACGGCCAGCTGTACGTGGAGATCTAATGGCAAACCCGAGTAAAGCGCAGCAGGAAGCCGCGCTGGAACGGCTGGAAAAGTTCAGTCGCTTCACTGATAGCAGTATTGGCATTCCCTTTACCAAGTTCCAGATTGGCGCCGAAGCGATCATTGGCCTGGTGCCGATCGTTGGTGATGCGGCCGGCCTGGTGCTGGGCAGTTATGTGGTGGTGGAAGCTCACCGCGCCGGCGCCAGCAAGGGTGTGAAGCTGCGCATGCTGCGCAATATGGGCATCGACTTCCTGGGTGGCCTGCTGCCGGTGGTGGGCGATGCCTTTGATGCCATCTACAAGGCCAATACCCGCAACACCAAACTGCTGAAAAATTATCTGGAAAAGCAGCTGGAAGTAGAGCCGCCCCCGCCGCCGTTCCCCTGGTGGACGCTGGTCTGGCTGACGGTGCTGTTCGCCGTGATCACCGGTGGATTGACCCTGATTCTGTAACCGGGAACCGGCGCGCCCGCGCCGGATAGCCCCTGTTTCGGTTCATCGCGGAATTAAGTGATCATCCGGCTTCAGAACTCGTCTCATTATCCCGCCTTGGCAGCCGCTGGACGCCGGATGCCCGACGAAGGACGCTTGCATTCAAAACCTGAAAACCTTTGCCGCCATACTCTCTGTGCAAAATGCATGACCCGATTATTGCCATCAATGATGGCCCTGGCCGTTCCTCAAAACACCTCTCAAAAGAGAGGCCGGGATAACGACAGACTCTCAGGCTATGGCGGTTTACGTCAGGCATCCGGCGTCGGGCGTTTGGCAAAGTGCCGGGTATTCGGGATAAGCCAGGCAGATGGCGAGAAACGTGTTAGTCACCCTAATCCGCGAAGAACCTTTTTCCTGCCCGAATGACCGGTGGCGGGCAAAGCTGTCCGACAATAATTGGCCCGAAATAACCGTATTTGTGTGCGCTTACTTACCCTGTAGGCGTTTATTTATGGTATTTCCCCGTTTTTCTGTTCCCGTTGTGTAGAGCGGTTTCTGCAAACAGAGCAATCCGAATTGAATCCGAACAAGCATTCGCTTTATTGTGCCATCAGTTAATGTAACGGTTGGTGGGGTAAGCAATGTGCTGCCTGCTTCTGCCTCCCCCTTTTTTTATTGGCTGGCGTTGGCCTTACGTGGACAGGTGACCTTTATGAGTACTGCAACCATTCATCAATACGCGCCGAAAACCGCCGGGAAAGCTCCCGAGGTGCCCATCCGGCATATGGATTTCAAATTTGATGCCAAGGATCTCGACACCACCTTCTTTAAAGATACGGAGTTTGCCACTGCGTACTTTCAGGCGCTGTCTATCTTCCTGACCTTTGGCGAAGAGCTGGTGATCGACACGGCCCGTTACCACCGCCAGTTTCTCAAGGACCCGGTGCTGAAGCAGCGGGTGACGGCGCTGATTGGCCAGGAAGCCATTCACTCCAAAATGCACGACGAGTTTAATGACACCCTCGCCGAGCATCGCTACCCGGTGGCGCTGTACCGCTTCCTGGCGGACAACGTGTTTGAGTACGGCTTCAAGAAACTGCCCAACCGCATGCAGCTGTCCCTGATGGCCGGGATTGAGCATTTCACTGCGGTACTGGCGGAATACATGATGAAGAACGAAGCCGTCTTCTACGAAACCGGAGATGAAAAACAGCGCGCCCTGTGGATGTGGCACATGCTGGAAGAGTCCGAGCACAAGGACATTGCCTATGATGTCTACGAGACCCTGTCCGGTAATTACCCGCTGCGGGTGAGCGGCTTTGCTCTGGCGGCTTTTACCATCATGTTCCTGGTGCCGCTGGGCGGCGCCGCTATTCCGGTGTATCGCAAGCCGACCAAGCTGTTGAGCCTGCGTTTCTGGAAAGACGTGAAAACCAGCCTGGTGTTTCTGGCCGGCCCGAAAGAGGGTGTTTACGGCAGTACGGTTAAGCACATTCTGGATTACATGCGTCGCGACTTTCATCCCAACGACCACGACACCACGGCCTACCTTGAGTATTACAAGGAGAAGCTGCTGAACCCGAAGACGGGTCTGTTATCGCCGTATCTGGTCAAGGAATTCGTGCCGAAACTGCGCGCCTGATTTTCGTGGCACGCCCGGTTAGGGGCGTGCCGTCGATAACCTGTTGAGATAATCAAGATGATGACTTTTTTGAAGCAGCGTTTTGCCAAACCCAGCAAGAACGCCTATGCGGTAGTGACCGGTGCCGGTAGTGGTATCGGCCGGAGTTTTGCACTGGAACTGGCCAAGCGTGGCGGTGCCGTGGTTTGTGCGGATGTGAATCTGGAAGCAGCACAGGAAACCGTGGCGTTATTGGAAGCCCAGGGCGCCAAAGGTTTTGCGGTTCACTGTGATGTGGGCGAAGCGGAGCAGGTCAAAAAACTGGCCGAGGAATCTGAAGCCTTGCTGGGACACCCGGTGACCATGGTCATCAATAACGCCGGCGTGGGCCTGGGGGGCAAGTTCGATGAGCTGAGCCTGGATGACTGGAAGTGGTGCATGCACGTGAACCTGTGGGGCGTGATCCATGGCTGCCACTACTTTGTGCCCGGTTTCAAGAAGCAGGGGCGCGGCGCCATTATCAATGTGGCATCGGCGGCGTCGTACACGGCGGCACCGGAAATGAGTGCCTATAACGTGACGAAGGCCGGTGTGCGTGCCCTGTCCGAAACCCTGTTCTCGGAACTGGCCAGGGACAACATTCGCGTGAATGTGCTGTGCCCGACGCTGGTGCCGACCAACATCATCAAGAACGGCCGCATCCCCGGCCGTTACTCCAAGCTGGCGGACCATGCGTTGATGAACTACGCCATGACCACCAGTGACGATGTGGCCAAGCTGACCCTGAACCGTCTGGACAAGGGCGAGCTGTACACCACGCCCCAGGTTGACGCCAAGCTGTTCTGGATGATGAAGCGGGCGTCGCCGAACTTTTACGCCAAGTTCCTGGGTTTTTCTTACCGCTTTGTCAGTAACAAGGGGGCATAACCATGGCCGCTGCAAAAAAGACCAAGACCACTGCGCGCAAGGCGACGGCAGAAAAAATTCATGATTCCTTTATCGTCGGTGCCGGCATTTCCGGTATTGCTGCAGCGATCAAGTTGAAAAGGGAAGGCTATAACGACTTCAAGATCATCGAGAAGGCAGACCGTGTGGGCGGCACCTGGCGGGAAAATACCTACCCGGGCTGTGGTTGTGATGTGCCTTCCTCGCTGTATTCCTATTCGTTTGCGCTGAGCAGCAAGTGGAGCCATCTGTTCGCCAAGCAGCCGGAAATTCTCGACTACCTGGAAGACGTGAGCGCCAAGTTTGGCATCACCCGGTTGATTGAATTCAATACGTCGCTGGACGGCGCCACCTGGGACGAAAACCGCCACCTCTGGGTGCTGGATACGTCCAACGGCCAGTACCTGGCGCGGACCGTGATTTTTGCCACCGGGCCGATTACAGAGTCCAAGATTCCTGCGCTGCCCGGGCTGGAAAGTTTCACCGGCGAGATGTTCCATTCCGCCAAGTGGAACCATGATTACGACCTGACTGGAAAGCGGGTGGCGGTGATCGGTACCGGTGCCTCGGCGATTCAGTTTGTGCCGCAGATTCAGCCCAAGGTAAAAGAGCTGTTCGTATTCCAGCGTACTGCGCCCTGGGTATTGCCCAAGCCGGACCTGCCGCTGGGTGACAGAAGCAAGCGCACCATCGAAGCGTTGCCGGTGATTCAGCGTGGCTGGCGCAAGGCGGTGGCCACTTCGTTGAATGTGATCAACTTTGGCCTGCGTAATCCCAATGTGTTGAAACCCATCAGCACGGCGGCAAAGCAACTGTTGCGTGTGCAGATTAGTGACAAGGCGTTGCGCAAGGCGGTAACGCCGGACTTTACCCTGGGTTGCAAGCGCATCCTGTTTGCCAACGATTACTACCCGGCCCTGCAGGCGGATAACGCCAACCTGATTCCCCACGGCCTGGTGGAAGTGGATGGCAACACGGTTATCGCCGCTAACGGTGAGCGCCATGAAGTGGATGTGATTATCTGGGGCACCGGTTTTGACGTGTCGCATCCGCCGATTGGCAGCAAGGTGGTGAATGCCAACGGTGACCGGTTGTCGGACCTGTGGAAAGACAGCTCGCCGGAAGCGTATCTGGGCGCGACCCTGGAAAACACGCCGAATGCCTTCCTGGTGCTGGGGCCGAACGTTCTGGTGTACGACTCCTTTATCGGCCTGGCCGAGGCACAGCTGGACTACATCATTGATGGGCTGAAGAAAGTGAAGGCCAATGATATTGGCAAAATCACCATTCGCCCGGATGTGCTCAAGCAGCACAACGACAAGGTGCAAAAACACCTGAAGGGCACGGTGTTCAACAGCGGTGGCTGCAAGAGCTACTACCTGGACCAGAACGGCCGTAACTTTGCCGCCTGGCCCTGGTCGCTGGCTGAGCTGAAGAAAAAGCTGAGTGCCTTCGAGCTGGATGACTATGAAGTGACGTACCGGAATGAAGAGGTGCTGCGCAAGGCATCCTGACAAGACGGTACGGGTAAAAAGAAAACGCACGGTCTTCGGGCCGTGCGTTTTTTTATGAGTGCGATGTCGGATTACGGCCTTCGGCCTAATTCGACCTACGGATGAAGCATGGGGATTGGTAGGTCGGATTAGCCTGAAAGGCGTAATCCGACATCTTGATTTCAATGCATGGCCTGCCCGAGCTTTTCCAGGTACTGGCGCATGCCGCTGAGTAGCGGTTCGTCCAGTTGTTCGGTTTGCTCCTGCATGTGATTGAGCCATTGCCCCTGGTGGTCGTTGTGGTGCCACTGGTGGTAGCAATACACGTGTAGCAGGAAGGCCTGCAGGAAGGCGGGTTTTTCCAGGTCTTCCTCGTTGGCCAGTGGAATGCGCGGGAACAGTTCGTGGAGCTTGCGGGCAAAGGCGCCGGAGGCCATGCCGATCTGTTGGCCCTGGGGGTTATGCACCGGGGTACTCAGGTAGCCGCAACTGGGCGAGCGGGCTTTCAACACAAAGCCACTCAACGGTTGTTGCAGGGTGGCGGCCACGTTTTCCAGGGCGTCGGTGACATCCTGCTGTGGCTGGTCCACGCCCCGCACCCGCAGGCGGTCGTCGAGCTGCACCACCTGGATGGGCGGGCGCGGCACGGGCAGGCCAATGGCCACTTCCGGGCAGGTTTCGCGAAAGCGCAGCAAGGGCCCCAGCTGGTGGACCAGA
The DNA here is from genome assembly GCF_009718865.1 of Alcanivorax sp. VBW004. Lineage (NCBI taxonomy): Bacteria > Pseudomonadati > Pseudomonadota > Gammaproteobacteria > Oceanospirillales > Alcanivoracaceae > Alcanivorax > Alcanivorax sp. VBW004. Next base: position 3,500,517 of record NZ_WNHC01000001.1, on the reverse strand, counting down.
ATGGCGTTGTGTTTGTGGTCGCCGTCGTAGCGCACTTTTTGGCCGGTGAGGCAGGCGCTGACGCCGACAACGGGTTTTTCCCACTCCTGCTGCGGCAGGTCGAAGCCCATTTTTTCCAGCAAATCCGTTAGCATGGCAGGTCTCCCTTCTTCCCCAAAGGTGACAGGTTATGCAAGGCGTTTTTCTGGATACCGATACCCTGGTTCCCGACGAGCTGGACTTCACCGCCTTCGACAATATGTTGTCGTGGACGCTCTACCCGCAAACCCGCCCGGACCAGCGTGAGGCCCGGCTGGACGGTGCGCAGGTGGTGGTGACCAACAAGGTGGTGCTCGATGCCGCCACGCTGAAAGCCTGCCCGTCCCTCAAGCTTATCTGCATTTGTGCCACCGGTACCAATAATGTGGATCTGGATGCTGCCGCAGCCCAGGGCATTACCGTCTGCAATGTGACGGGGTATGCCCGCGCGTCGGTGGCTCAGCATACGATGGCGTTGTTGTTGTCACTGGCGGCCCGACTGGTTCCCTACCATGAGGATGTGCGTTCGGGGCGGTGGAGTCAGGCGCCCCAGTTCTGCCTGCTTGACCATCCAATGACGGAATTGGCAGGGAAAACCTTTGGGGTGATTGGGTATGGGGATCTGGGGCGTGAAGCCGCCCGCCTGGCGGAGGCCTTCGGCATGACGGTGCAGATTGCCGAATCGTTTCAGGCCCAGGGCAATCAGTCCGGGCGGGTGCCGATGGCGTCGTTGTTGCCGGCGGCGGATGTGATCAGCCTGCATTGCCCGTTAACGCCGCAGACTGACAAGCTGGTGGATGCGGCGTTCCTGTCGCAGATGAAACCCGGCGCCTTGCTGCTGAATACCGCCCGCGGTGGTCTGATTGATGAACCGGCGCTGGCGGAAGCGCTACGCAGTGGCCAGCTCGGTGGCGCGGGTCTGGATGTGCTCAGCAGCGAGCCGCCCCCGGCGGACCATCCGTTGCTTGCGGACGGCATCCCCAATCTGCTGATTACCCCGCACAACGCCTGGGGCACCCGCGAATCCCGGCAACGGGTGCTGGAGGGCGTGGTAGAAAATATTCGCCAGTGGCAGGCAGGCTCGCCGATCAATGTGGTGAGTTGAAAGTTCAAAGTTCAAAGTTTAAAAGCGTGGGGCGGCCCTTCATATCGTAGACTGTCGTGCCCGCGTCCAGCGCGGAGTAAGGCGCTAACCGTTCCTCTTCGCCTTTTCTTCGCGTTTAAACTTTGAACTTTCAACTTTGAACTCGCTCCTGCCTTTAACGCTTCTTCTTTAACCGGTTGGCGAGCATTTTATCCATGCCGCGAAACAGGGGTTGGGGCAGGCGCGTTACCGGCCCCGGTGCGGCGGCAAGCAGGACGCTGCCAAGCTTGCCCATGGGGCGGGCGATACGCGCCGGGCGTTTTTCACAGGCTTCCACAATCCAGCCCGCCGCTTTTTCCACGTGCATCATTGGCATGTATTTATAAATAGCCGTGCGTGAGGACATGGGGGTGCGCACCATGGGGAAGTAGACCACGGTGGTGCTGACGCCTTGATGGCCCATCTCCGCTTCCAGTGAACGGGTGAAGGATTCCAGTGCACTCTTGCTGGCCAGGTAGGCGGAGAACAGCGGGATCGGAATCTGCGTGGACAGGCTGGAAATATTCACCGCATGGCCGTGGCCCTGCTGCACAAAGCGGGGCAGGAATTGCAGGGTCATGGCCACGGCGCCGATATAGTTCAGCTGCACGGTGCGCTGATAATCATGCAGGCGGTCGAAAGACTGCTCGATGGGGCGGCGAATGGAGTGGGCGGCGTTGTTCACCAGCGCATCAATGCGGGGGTGCTCATCGAGAATGCGTGCCGCGCAGGCTTCAATGGCCGTGTTGTCGCTGAGGTCGCAGGGGTAGATAAAGGCGGTGCCGCCCTGCTCCTGAATGGTTTGTTGGACCTCTCGAAGCTGCTCTTCCCGGCGCGCCACCAGGCACAGCGTGGCGCCTTTTCTTGCCATGATCCTGGCCGCTTCAGCGCCGATGCCACTGGAGGCGCCGGTGAGGACAATGGTCTGGTTCTTGAGTTTCATCATTCACCTTTGTTGTGTTTATGCCGATCGTGCCGCTGTTATTGGCCTGCTTGTCCCGTATCCGCTGGCCAAAGGAATGTCTAATCTGGGCAGCAAATGCCGAATGGCGCGTTGTTGTGTAGAGGTTGGCAATGAATATCCTGATTGTGGGCGCTGGAGCCGTCGGTCTGGTGTATGGACAGCACTTGTCCATGGCCGGACATCGTGTGACTTTTTTCGTTAAGGAGCAACACCGTAATGACCTGAAGTCCGGTGTCTCGATGATAAGAAAGCGCCGCCTGGTAAAAGATGAGGTCCGTCACTTCTCGGATTTTTCCCTGTTGTCACAGTGGGATCATGTGGCAGGGGAGGAGTGGGATTATGTATTTCTGGCGATATCCTCTGATGCACTGCGTGCATTGCCGTTTGGCATCGTTAAAGACGCGATAGCCGATGCCACCTTGCTGATGCTGCAACCCAGCGAAACGGATTATAAAGTGCTTGGTGAGTATTGGAGCGAGGAAAGTGTGGTGAAGGGGATGATCAATATGATCAGTTATTATCATCCTCTCCCCGGTGAAACACCCTTGCAGACGGGCGAGGTGATACGTGTGGCCTATTATCTGCCGCCTACGGCAATGCCGTTGTCTGGCGGCGCACGGGCGATGGGCGTGGAGGCGCTGTTGCGTGAATCTGCTATTGCCTGCAAGAGAGTCGACGATGCGGTATCGGCGTCGCGGTTACCCAATGCGATTCTGATGACGTTCCTGTGTGCTCTGGAAGACAGTGATTGGAACTTTGCCCAGCTGCGCCGCGACCGGCAGCTGTTGGCGCAATTGGTGACGGCGCAGAAGGCGCTTCTGACTTGCCTGGCTAAACAGGAAGAGCGGCCTCAGCAGCGGGCCATGCGCTGGACGTCGAAGGGTCTGTCCCGTTTTTTATACCAAGCTGGACTGATGGTTGCCCCGCTGGCTATGCCGTTTTCCCTACAGGCCTATTTTCGAGCGCATTTCATGAAGGTTCGCACCCAGACGCAACTGTACATGGAGGACTATTGCCACCAGTGTGATGATGAGGCATTGACGGGCCTGTATGACAGAGTCTTTGCTGTGTCTTCGTAAACAACGGGGAGAAAAGCCGATGTGGTTGCAACGGAATTTAACTTTGCCGGCCATGCCCCGGGGTTGCCATCTTATGACCAATGAGGTGTTGGGAGGCCTCCCGGAGCTGGCGGATCTGCAGGTTGGTTTGCTGCATCTGTTTATTCAGCATACCTCCGCCTCGCTGACCATCAATGAAAACGCCGACCCTGATGTGCGCGGTGATCTTGAGCGGCACCTGAATGTGATGGTGCCGGAGAACGCGCCGTACTATGAACATACCCTGGAAGGGCCGGACGATATGCCCGCGCATATCAAGAGTGTGCTGATCGGCCCGTCGCTGACGATCCCGATTCAGGCCGGGCGGCTGGCGCTGGGGACCTGGCAGGGCATTTATCTGTGCGAACACCGCGACCACGGTGGTGCCCGGCGGTTGGTGGCGACGATTCAGGGGGAGTGAGGGGGCGGGCGTTGTTACAACGACATCTACAAGGCCGCTGTAGGAGTGCCACTTGAGGCGCGAACCTTGCAAAGCAAGGGATCGCTCAAAGGACAATCATGGCTTGCCGAACCTGACAGGTTTCTCAAGATAGGCTTGGCATTCTCTAAAAGTTTTGTCGCCTCGCTGCGCTCGGTTCGCGCCTCAAGTGGCACTCCTACAGCGGCTTCGTATCGGGTGACGGAAATGGCGTTACGCCATTTCCGCTATCCGGTGGCCGGTTATTCCGCAATCCATTGCAGGAATTCGCGGCGTTCTTCTGCGGTGGCCTGTTTCCACTGGGCTTTCAGGGTGTCTAGGTAGTTGGCTTCCGGGGCCACGGTGGTGCTCTTTTTTGCGCTGGCAGCGGTGGCGCCGGCGGCAGCACCTGCTGCGGCCTGGGGGGCTACGCTGTTGCTGGTGGCAGTGGTCACTTCTTCGCCGGCGATGGGGGCCAGAAAGCCGCGGTTGAGGATCAGCCCGGATTCCTGGGCGTCCACTCGCTCACCAGTCTTGCTGTTTGCTACCCAGCCGCTGAAGCTGTCTTCCATGGCGCGGGCCTGCTCCACGTCTTGTGGCTGGTTGAAGCCCAGCTGCCATTGATCGCCGGCCTTGCCGTCGATGACAAAGTTGGCCGGATTACTTTTCACGATTTCATGGTTGTCCGCGTCCAGCTGCCACAGCTCCTTGTAGTAAGCGAGAATCTCATAGCGGCCGGGGGCCAGTTTCAGTTCCTTGAAGTCGGTGGCGAAGAAGGTGTTCACGCCTTCCACTTCCTTGCCGTTGATGGTGAATACTTCAATTTCGCTGGGCACCTTCACGGTGAGCACCTGGCTGTCGGCTTTGGCCGGGCCGTCGTACAGCTGGACTACCGGGCTGCGGGCGCAGGCGGCGAGAAACAGGGTGCAGAGGGTGAGGGTAAGCAGGCGCAGGGACAACATGACTTCTCCTTGGGAGCGGGTTGAGGGGCGCGAGCCGGCCAGTCTGGCCGGCATCTATGTCATTTATGTGACAGGTAGGCCGGGCGGGTATCAAAAGCCCCAGGTGTCGATCTTGCCGGGGGGCTGGTTGTGGTTCAGGGCGCTCAGGCCCCGGGCGCAGCGTACGATCCACCAGATGGTGATCACCACCATCAGCAGCCAGCCAATCAGGGCCAGGGTGGTGATGCCGGCAATGAACCAGTACAGCAAGCCGATCCAGAAGGTGCGGTACTGGAAACGAAAGTGTTCGCGCAGCGGTGGTGAGGCGTCGCCGGCATGAAGGTGGGCGATGATGACGCCGACGATGGCTGTGAGCCCGCCGGTGATCAGGCCGACCAGGTGCAGGACGTAGACGACACGTGCCAGGCTGGCGGTGCTGGTGTTACTCATTGTTGGGCCTCCTTGCTGACGGGGGCACCCTTGGCGGGAGCCGGACTGCCGGTGGCATTACAGGCCTGGGTGCAGGCCTCCAGGGTTTCAAACGGCACGCTACCCTTGCAGCCGCCCCAGATAAAGGTCTGGCAGCTGCCGGTGTCGGCATCGTAGTAATAGCGCTGGAATGCGGCTTTGCACATGCCGGATTCCGGCGGCTGGGAGCAGGCATCCGGGAGTGTGGCGGTGCCGGGTTCCTGATTGTTCTGGCAGCCACTGAGCAGGGCGGCTGCGGCAATCAAGGCGGTAATGAGGGGAAGCAGCAGGGTTCGCATGGCAGTTCCTTTGTGGGTTTCCGGTTTCCTCTGTGGGGCCGGGCATTCTCCGTTGCTGCTACTTTACCGGACTCTGAAAGCGGCGGTAACCGGTTCATGTTCTTGGTAGAAAATCTGCACTATGCTGTTGCTATCAAGGTGTTGCAGAGGGGGGAGACCGGTGAGACAAGGATTGCGGATTATCAGCCTGGTGGGTGGGCTGCTGGCGGCGCCGGCCTGGGCGCAGGATGCTCAATACATGTTCCTGCAGGCCGGCAAGCTGCAGCTGAACGATGAGGACACCACGGTGACCGCCAATGGCACCACGCTGGATGGGGACTACGATGATTTGCCGTTCTTCACCGGCGGGGTGCAGAAAATTCTGGGAGGCGGCGATCGTTTCCGTTACGGCTATGAAGGCGGTGCGGTGATCAGCTGGCAGAACGATTCGGTGAGCTATTCGGGGGTGGTGAATGGCGGCGCCACCGTGAACGTCAAGGTGGAGAATGAGATGTTCCTGTTCGGAACCCTGCTGGGTGGCTACGGGGATATCAATTTCAGTGATCGCGCGCGGCTGTTTGTTTCCGGTGGCCCCATGTTGCTGATGGGCTCCCTGAAGCAGGAACAGGAAAAGCCTTATCCCCAGCCGCTGAGTACGGCGGTGGTGGTGAACGGGGATGACCGGGATTTCAGTTTTGGCTATGGGGCTTACGCCTCGCTGGGGCTGATCTTTTCCGTGGGTGGCAATTCGGAGTTCGGCGTTGTGGTGCGCGAGCAGACCGTAGAGATGGATTTCAACGATGCCATCGCGGATTTCCCCTACGATGGCACCCAGTACATGCTGAGTTTTGGCTACAGGATGTAGTGACGCACTTGCTCGGCTGGATAGGGAAACAGAAAATTTCCCTCGGCATAGATCTTTCTACGAAGCGGCTGTAGGAGCGCCGTTTAGGGCGCGAACCGAGCACAGCGAGGATAACGCACGTAATTCGTGCGGCCCGAAGGATGAGCATAGCGAATAGACGCCTTCCAGGGGACGAACCGCACATCGTCTGCAGCTCGCTCTATCTTTTCTGCCCCATCAAGACCGCCTATCAAAAATGGAGTTTGAAAGCTTTTCGCCTCGCTACGCTCGGTTCGTCCCCTGGAAGGGAACTCCTACAGGGGGCGAATCGAACGCAGCGAGAATGTTTTCGGGGGTGAGCCTTTCAGCGTTAATCTACCCGCATGTGTTTTTGATCCCGGGGCAGGGTATCGCCGCGCAGGCGGATCACGGCTTTTTGCAGCAGCAGGTTGTTGGGCAGGGTGTAACGGTGGCCCAGCTCATCCTGAATGGTGATGAAGATCAGTCCCATGTGACGAATCTGCCCGGTGACGGTGTTGTCGCCGTCCAGCAGGCGAATGCGGTCGCCCACTCTGTAGGGGGCGCTGAAGAACAGAATGATGGCCGCGGTGGCGTTGCTGAGCATGGACCAGCTGGCAAACAGCGCCACGCCGAGCAGTGCCATCAGCGAGGTGGCAAATACCATCAGGCCGTCGCCTTTCAATCCCCACAACACCCCAATGGCGATCAGGCTGATAATCAGGCAGGCGCTGTTGATGACCACCGCTGTCTGGAAGATACGGGCGCGGGAGTAATTGCGGCGGCGACCCAGCCGCTTGGTGATGCCGCGCAGCAGGATGGACAGGGCCCAACCCAGAATCGCGATGACGACGGTGAGTCCCCATTTCATGACTACTGAATCCATGTTCTATCCGTGCTTGCCTGAAACAAAGGGGTTGTGGGTGCGTTCGTGGCCGATGGTGGACATGGGCCCGTGCCCGGGAATAAAGGAGACGTCGTCATCCAGGGTTAGCAGCTGTTCCTTGATGGCGGTGATCAGGGTGTCGAAATCCCCCTTGGGGAAATCGGTACGACCAATGGAACCGTTGAACAGCACATCACCGACCACGGCCAGTTTGCTTTCACGCTGATAGAACACGACGTGCCCGGGGGTGTGGCCGGGGCAATGGCGTACTTCCAGCTGGGTGCTGCCCACCGTGACGGTATCGCCGCCTTCCAGCCAGCGGTTCGGGGTGAACGGCGGCGAAGGCGCAAAGCCCATCATCTGTGCCTGCTGGGGCAACATGTCGATCCAGAACTGGTCATCGCGGTGCGGGCCTTCAATGGGCAACCCCAAGGTTTCGGCCAGCTCGGCCACGGCGCCCACATGGTCCAGATGGGCGTGGGTCACCAGGATCTTTTCCGGGGTGCCGCCCACCTGCTTCAGGGTTGCCAGTATCTGGTTCAGGTCACCGCCCGGGTCGACGATGGCGACCTTGTCGGTGGCTTCGCACTTCAGGAAGGAGCAGTTCTGCTGAAACTGGGTGACCGGCAGGATGGCGTATTTCATGGCTGTCTGTGCGGTGGAAAATGAGCCCGCAGTATAGCGTTAATCCGCCGGGGGATTCATTCCCCTGCGGGCAATGGGGCAAGGGTAAATATTGGCAAATTCTGACGTAGTGACGGTTTGCGGATGACGTCTTGGTGGTATTTTAACGGTCTACATAACTCACTAAGGAAGGGAATCATGGATATGGAGCAAATCCAGCCGTATCTGGACAAGGCAATCGAGCTGAGCATGGCCTATCTGCCGAAGGTGGTGCTGGCGGTGGTTACGCTGGTGGTCGGCTTCTGGATCATCAAGCGGGTGATCAAGGGCATGAACCGGGTACTGGGCCACAAGTCGGTGGACGACACCCTGCAGAAGTTCATGACCAGTTTTATCGACGTGCTGCTGAAAATCCTGTTGCTGGTGGCCGTGGCAGGTATGGTCGGGGTGGAGACCACCTCGTTTATTGCCATGCTCGGTGCCATTGGCCTGGCGGTGGGGCTGGCGCTGCAGGGCAGCCTGGGCAACTTTGCCGGCGGGGTGCTAATCCTGTTCTTCAAGCCGTACCGTTTGGGGGACATTATCGAGGCGCAGGGATATACCGGAAGGGTGTGGGATATCCAGATCTTCAACACCATCCTGATTACCTATGACAACCAGCGCATCGTGATCCCTAACGGCCTGATGTCCAACGGCTGCATCAAGAATATTTTTGTGGAGCCGCAGCGGCGGGTGGATATCGAATTTGGTATCAGTTACGGCGACAGCATTGAGCAGGCTCGGGCTGCGATCCAGTCGGTCATTGATAATGACGGCCGTATCCTCAGCGGTGAGCAATTCGACCCGAATATTTTTGTCTCCGCCCATGCGGACAGCAGCATCAATATGCTGACGCGGGTGTGGGTGAATTCGGAGGATTATTGGCCGGTGTATTTTGGTTTGTTCGAGCAGGTGAAATACGCCTTCGACAAGGCCGGCATCACCATTCCATTCCCGCAGCGGGATGTGCATTTGTTTCAGCAGTCATAAAGGCAGCTTCGAGCTACGAGCTGTCAGCTTTGAGTAAAAACTCGTAGCTGGTAGCTGGTAGCTCGTAGCTCGTAGCTGTAGGCGAAGCCGTGCTGATTTATCGCTTCTCCAGTACCACCGGTAACCCATCCTTCGGCATGATCAGCGGTACCTGTTGGGTGGGCAGTTCATAGCCGGGTTTGACGCTGACACGGTAACGTTTCAGAAACTGGAACAGGAAGGTCTTGGTTTGCAGTTCGGCGAAGTTCAGCCCCAGGCATTTGTGGTGGCCGCCGCCGAAGGGAACCCACTGGTAAAAGTGCTTCTTGTGTTCGGCACGTTCGTCGCTGAAGCGTTCTGGATCGAAGGTGGTCGGGTTGCTCCAGTATTCTTCCATGTAATGGGTGTAGAGCGTGGACACGTTGACCAGGGTGTTTTTGGGCAGGGTGTAGCCCTGGTATTCCACATCCTTGACGGTGCGGCGGGGGAAGGTGGTCAGTGCCGGGCGCATACGCAGGGTCTCGCGGAATACCCAGCCGGTTTTTTCCATTTTCCCCAGGTCGTCATAGTCCAGAGTGTCCTTGCCCAGCCCTTCCATTTCGTTGACCAGCACATCCTGCCAGTGAGGGTGTTTGGCCAGCATGTAGATAATGGAGCACAGGGTGCTGGTAGTGGTGTCGTGGGCGGCGAACAACAGGAAGATCATGTGGTTCATCACGTCCTGATCGGAAAGACCGCCTTCCTCGTCTGCCGCCTTGCACAGTTCGCTGAAGAAATCCGGGGTATCGCTGGCGCGTTTCTGCGGGATAAGTCCGGTGACAAAATTCTCCAGATAGCGGCGGCCCTTCATGCCGCGGTGCCACAGCAGACCGGGGATCGGCAGGCGCACAACCGCCAGGGAGGCGTCGGTGGCATCGATAAAAGACTGGTTTACCTTGTCGGATTCCGGGCCCATTTCCAGGCCAAAAAAGATTTGTGCGCCCACGTCCAGTAACAGGGATTTGATATGGTCCAGAAAACGCAGTTCTTCGCCGGTGGGCCAGTTGTCCAGCTCGCTGCCGATGTGGCTGTTCATGCGGTCCAGGTAGCTGGCCAGGGCCGGTTTCTTGAAGGCCTGCTGCATGATGCGACGGTGAAATTTATGGTCGGCAAAATCACGCAGCATTAGCCCGTCGGTAAACAGTTTTTCCAGAATTGGGTTCCAGGCGGCACGGCTGGAGAAGGCATGCTCAGGATCCTTGAGTACGAACTCGTTGGCGTCCGGGCCGAGCAGGGTCACACCACGCTGAAACAGTACCGAGCCTTTGAAGACCCGCCCGTGCTGCGCGGCGTGCTCGGTGACCATCTTTTGATAGTCCTTCAGGAACGGCACGGTATGCCCGAGTAACGGCCAGCCATAGTCACCGGGAATATCCTCCAGCTTGCGCTGGGGCATCCGTGGCAGTTGTGCGGCCTCTTGCTGGGCGACTTCCATACGGTTCATGACGGTTCTCCGATAAACACCTTGTATTGACCCGTTTCCATGGCCTCTGCGCGGCGCCTGGCTCAAGCCTTCACTACCACAGAACATCTTCTTTAATCGGAAGTAGACCAACTACATCTCTCTTGCAGAAAATGTCCTGTGGCAGCAAATTCATGCGCCATGCATCCACGCAGAGACCATGGAAACGGGTCCATTGAATCTACCCCCGGGATGTAATGCAGAACAGGGGGTGTCGGCAACGGTCAATCGGTGCTGTTCTGTCCAGCCCGGGGCGGTGAGCGTGGTAGTATTAGGCCATCTGAAAGGAGAGAGTCTATGTCCAAGCCTGCGGCGCAATTCGAGCCTCTGGCCGTGGCGGTGTTGACCGTCAGCGATACCCGAACCCCGGAAACCGATACCTCTGGCGACCTGTTGGTGCAGCGCCTGGAAGGCGCGGGCCATACCCTGGCCGCTCGCCAGATCGTCAAGGACGATGTATACCAGCTGCGCAAGGTGGTATCGGACTGGATTGCCGACGAGAACATCCAGATTATTCTCACCACCGGTGGGACCGGATTCTCCGGGCGAGACTCTACCCCGGAGGCGTTGTCGATCCTGTTCGACAAGCAGATTGAAGGGTTTGGTGAGCTGTTTCGTCAGGTGAGCGTGGAGGATATTGGCTCTTCCACTATCCAGTCCCGTTGCCTGGCCGGGCTGGCCAATCGCACGGTAATTTTCTGTCTGCCCGGTTCCAACAATGCCTGCGCCACCGGTTGGGACCGCATCATTCAGGAGCAGCTGGATGCCCGCCACCGTCCCTGTAATTTTGTGGCCCAGGTGCGGCGATAAAACTGCCGCTGCGACGGCACCATGGAGGAAACGTGCAGGAATCCAAACAGACATTGATGCCGGTGGCAGAGGCGTTGGCGCGCCTGCTGGATTCGGCGCGCCCCTTCCGGGCGGTCCGGGAGATCTCGCTGGCTGATTGTCAGGGGCAATATCTGGCTGAGGCGGTGACTTCCCGGGTGGATGTGCCGGCGTTTGATAACGCCGCCGTGGATGGTGTGGCGCTGCGCCATGCGGACCTGGACGAGCCGGGGCTGACCCGGCCCATGCCGCTGCGGGTGGCGGCGGGGGCTGCACCGGCCACCCTGGCGCCGGGGCAGGTGGCGCGGATATTTACCGGGGCGCCGGTTCCGGCCGGGGCCGATACCGTGTTGATGCAGGAGGACTGTGAGATCTCGGAAACCCGGGTACGATTGCCGGGCAAGGACACGGTTACTGCCGGACAGAATATACGCCCGGCGGGGCAGGATGCCCGTCGCAACGACGTGGTGATGGAACGGGGCGACAGGCTGACACCGCAAGCGGTGGGTCTTATTGCTTCGGTGGGGATCGCCACGGTAAAAGTGAATACACCCCGGGTGTTGATTCTGACCAGCGGTGATGAAATCCAGTCGCCGGAAGAGACGCCGCTACCGGGGAAAATTTTCGACAGTAATGGGCCGCAACTGGCGCAGCTGTTGCTGCAAAGCGGGTTTGTGAATGTACAGCGTGAGCACCTGCCCGATGATCCGGCCATTATTCGCAATACCCTGACCAGGGTGCTTACCGATTCAGCGCAGCGCCCGGATGTGATTATTTCCACCGGTGGCGTGTCCGTGGGTGAAGAGGATCATTTGCGTGCGGTGCTGGCGGAGCATGGTGAACTGGACTTCTGGCGGTTGGCGATCAAGCCGGGCAAGCCGTTCACTTACGGGCGTATTGATGACATTCCGTTTTTTGGCTTGCCGGGCAACCCGTCGGCGGTGCTGGTGTGTTATCTGATGCTGGTTTTACCCGCCCTGCGTCGTTCTTGCGGTGCCGATGCGGTGCTGCCAACCGCCATGCCGTTACCCGTGGATTTCACCATTAAAAAACCGGCCAAGCGGCAGGAGTATCTGCGCGTGCGGTGTGTGTATGAATCCGGCCAGCTGATCCTGAAAAAGCATCCCAACCAGAGCTCCGGCATGCTCAGCTCTGCAGTGTGGGCTGACGGCCTGGCGGTGGTGCCGGTGGGTGGCACGGTATCGCCGGGCGATACGTTATTGTTTTTATCGTTTTCCGGGTTGCTGGGCGGATAGACGCGAGAAACCTGTTACCGGGGCAGAAATGGCCAAAAACCATTGCTGTCACCTGCGCCCGGTTCGGGGCTACCAAATCCGCTATACTGCGCGCCCAACAAAGGAGTGTTACATGACCCTGGAATCCTCGCTGCTTGCCCGCGCCAATTCGTGTTGTGAATTGTGTGGCTCGGGTAATGCCCTGGCAGTGTATGCGGTGCCGCCGGAATCGGATGGCACCGCCGAGCAGAGTGTGCTGCTGTGTGAAACCTGCCAGACCCAGCTGGACAACCCGGGTAATGAAGACGCCAACCACTGGCGCTGCCTGAACGACAGCATGTGGAGCCCGGTGCCGGCGGTGCAAGTGTTGGCGTGGCGTATGCTGACGCGCTTGCAGGCAGAGGGCTGGCCGCAGGATCTGCTGGATATGTTGTATCTGGATGACGATACCCTGGCCTGGGCCCAGGCGACCGGTGAAGGCCAGACGGAAGAAGCGCGGGAATTGCATCGCGACAGTAATGGTGCCGTGCTGGAAGCCGGTGATTCGGTCACGCTGATCAAGGACCTGAATGTGAAGGGGGCCAATTTCACCGCTAAGCGTGGCACCGCGGTGCGCAATATTTCCCTGGTTCAGGATAACCCCGAGCACATTGAAGGCCGGGTAGAGGGGCAGCGGATTGTGATTCTGACCCAGTTCGTGAAGAAAAACTGATGCCACACAGTCTTATTCTCGGCGGCATTCGTTCCGGTAAAAGTTCACTGGCAGAAAAGCGGGTTACCGAGCAAAACGATCCGGTGGTCTATGTGGCCACGGCCACAGCGGGCGACGGTGAAATGAGCGACCGCATTCGCCGCCATCGCATGCGACGCCCGGCGAGCTGGGGGCTAGTGGAAGAGCCGATGCATCTGGGCGCCTTGCTTAACCGCCAGGCCACGTTGTCACCGGCCCCCTGTGTCCTGATCGATTGCATGAGCCTGTGGGTGAGTAATTTGCTGCATGCAGGGGACGCGGCGTTCGTCCGGGAGCGGGATAGTTTGCTTGGGGCGCTGGGGCAGTACCCCGGTAATGTGGTGATTGTCAGCAATGAAGTGGGGCTGGGGACCATTGGCATGGACCCGTTAACCCGTCGCTTTGCCGATGAGCTGGGCTGGCTGAATCAGTCACTGGCAAAAAAATGCGATACGGTGCTGCTGTCAGTGGCGGGGCTTACGCAGACGTTGAAAGGCTAGACTCCCTTCCCGTAGGAGCGTCGCTGGCGGCGCGAACAACACAGTTTTGAGTTACGAGTAGCGAGTCTCGAAAATCAAAACCCGGAAAGGTTTTGGTTTTTATTGCTTTTCGCAACTCGTCACTCGCTGACGCTCGGTTCGCGCCTCAAGTGGCGTATTCGCTTCGCTCACCCTTCGGGCCGACCTGCGGTCGTTACTTCGCTACGCTACGTTCCTACAAAAAATGCTAGCCGTGTGATAGCAGGCAGCTCAAGGTTCCAAATTCGGTGTCATCAATCCGTACTTGTGAGCGACAGGCGTAGGGCACCTGGAAACCGGCCATGGCCTTGCTGGGTGCCATGCTCAATACGTGGGCCAGCACCATGCGAATCACGCCGCCGTGGCAAACCAGCAGCACCCGCTGGCCTTTCAGCGTTTCCTGCCATAGCGCCCAGGCTTCACCAATACGTTGATGAAAATCCTGAACGGTTTCCGCATTACTTGGTGGATGGCTTTCTGCATCGCGCCAGAAGTTGGCCTGATGATCGCCGTATTCCTGCGCTACCTGTTCACGGGTTTTGCCTTCCCAGTCGCCGAAGCTGATTTCCTTGAAATCGTGAGCGACAGTGATCGGTACATTCTTTTCCCTGGCCAGTGCGGCGGCAAATTCCCGGCAGCGTAACAAGGGTGACGTGAGGATGTGGTCCCACTGATCCTCCGCCTGGATGGCGTCACGCATTTGCTGCCAGCCCAGCTCGCTCAGGGGGTCGTCCTTGTGGCCCCGATACATCTGACCGCCAGCCGGTTCACCATGGCGAATCAAGTCAAAAAACGTGGTGCTCATTGGTATCTATTCCCGCTCACGTAGGTCGTATTAGGCGTAGCCGTAATCCGACAATTTATCCGTTCTGATTACTCACACTGGCATCGGCAAAGGTCGCCATCCGGTTATGCAGCGCGCAGGCACTGCGTAATAACGGTACCGCTACAGCAGCACCACTGCCTTCGCCTAATCGCAAGGACAAATCCAGCAACGGATTGGCATCCAATGCTTGCAGCAGGCGCTGATGTCCGGGCTCCTGTGACTGGTGGGCGAACAGCAGCCAGTCCCGTAATTCCGGGCGGAGCCGGCAGGCGGCGAGGGCCGCAGTGGAGACAATAAAACCATCCACCAATACCGGGATGCCACGGACCGCGCAGCCAATAAAGGCGCCGACCAGAGCGACGATTTCAAAGCCGCCCAATGAGGCCAGTGTCGCCAATGGGTCGGATTGTTTGCCGTGGCGGGCCAGCGCCTGCGTAATCACGTCGATCTTGTGGGACACCCCTTCCGGTGTCAGCCCGGTGCCGGGTCCGGCGAGGACGGCCGCGTCTTCGCCCAGCAGCGCACAGGCCAGGGCGGTGGCGCTGGTGGTATTGCCAATCCCCATTTCGCCGCCAATAAACAGGTGAGCGTTACGCTCGGCGGCCCGTTGGGCGGCGCGATCTCCGGCGGCGAGAGCGGCCTGTAGCTGGGTGTCGGACATGGCCGCTTGTCGAGCCAGGTTGCGGGTGCCCGGGGCGATCTGTTCATCAATAACGCCGTTGCTAATGGGTGGTGGCGCGACGGTGCCCAGGTTGATGACTTCCAGATCGGCGTTCAGTTGTTCGGCCATAACACTGATGGCGGCCCCGCCAGTGACAAAGTTGGCAATCATCTGCCCGGTGACCACTTGAGGAAAGGCGGAAACGCCTTCTTCGCAGACGCCATGGTCGGCGGCAAAAACGGCCATGCTCACTTGTTGCGCCTGGGGCTGGTCCGTGGCCTGCAAGCTGGCCAGCTGGACGGCCAAAGACTCCAGGCGACCCAGGGATCCGGCAGGCTTGGTGAGCTGGGTCTGGCGGTGCAGGGCGGCTTGCCGATGGCTACCGCTGGGGGCGGTAATTGGCAGTTGCCAAGGCAAAGGCGTGCTCACGGGCGTCTCCGGTTAGGGCGGCACAGGGCCGGAAAGCGGCAAATCCTCTGCCCCGCAACCGGGAGTGTCAAGTACACTCCCCGCATCGATGCCGGACAATGACACTGAAATCATGCTTTCTGTTTCCCTGATTAGCGCTGCGGTGGCGGCGGTTTTGCTGGATGCGCTGGTCGGCGAACCGCGTCGCGGGCATCCGCTGGTGATGTTTGGCCGGTTGGCCGGGTGGCTGGAATTGCGCTGGAATGCGGACGCATCGGGCGGTGTGCTCCATGGGGCTGCTGCGCTGTGTCTGTTGGTGACGCCGGTGGTGTTGCTGATTGTGTTGCTATTGGTGGTACTGCCGGGATGGGTCGGCTGGCTGTTGCAGGTGGTGGGGCTGTGGCTAGTGATTGGCGCGCGCAGTTTGGCCGACCATGGCCGTGCGGTCGCCGCACCGTTACGGGCGCAGAATTTGCCCTTGGCCAGAGAGCAGGTGGCGCGGATTGTCAGTCGTGACACGCAAGCGCTGGATGCCAAAGGGGTGGCACGGGCGGCCACCGAATCCATACTGGAAAATGGTGCCGATGCGGTATTCGCGAGCCTGTTCTGGTTTGTGCTGGCGGGGTTGCCCGGGGCGGTGCTGCACCGGTTAGTGAATACGCTGGATGCCATGTGGGGTTATCGCACGGCCCGTTTCGAGCGCTTCGGTAAAGTGGCTGCGCGACTGGATGACGCGCTGGCCTGGCTGCCTTCGAGGCTGACGGCGTTGAGTTATGCGCTGGTGGGTGGATTGCATGGCCGTTGCCGGTTGGCGTTGCGCTGCTGGCGGCAACAGGCCGGTGCCTGTGACAGCCCCAATGCGGGGCTGGTGATGGCCGCGGGTGCCGGGGCGTTGGGGGTGCAGCTGGGCGGCGGGGCGCCGCATCACGGCGGCTGGAAAGACAAACCGTTGCTGGGCAAAGGCCGCACAGCAGATGCGAACAGTATCGACGCGGCCATTGTGCTGGTGCGGCGTAGCCTGGTGCTGTGGCTGGCGGTGCTTATCGCGGGGGCGCTGTTGTGAGTGTATTGCCGGAAGGGCTGGAACACGGTGGGCGCCTGAATCAGGCCGCCCGGCAATGGGGGATTCCGCGCAGCGACTGGCTGGATCTATCCACCGGCATCAGCCCGTATGGTTATCCCGTGCCGACTATTCCTGAGTCGGTCTGGCAGCGTCTCCCGGAGGACGATGATGGCCTGGACGCGGTGGCTCGTGACTGGCTGGGCTTGCCCGCGGGTGCCGGTTGTCTGCCGGTGGCGGGTAGCCAACCTGCGCTGCAAACCTTGCCGGCCCTGCGATCGCCCTGTCGGGTGGGCGTTGTGGCACCGGCCTACGCCGAGCACGCCCGCGCCTGGCAACGGGGTGGCCATGAGGTGGTGTTGCTGACCGTGGACGAGGTTGAGAAAGCACTGACAGGTCTGGACGTGCTGGTATGCGTGAATCCCAATAATCCAACCGGAACCCTGTTGCCGGGCGCCACGCTGCGGCGCTGGCACCAGCAGCTGGCCATTCGCGGTGGTTGGCTGGTGGTGGATGAAGCCTTTCTGGATGCCAGCATGGGGGAGTCATTGGCGACGGATGCGCACCTGACCGGCCTGGTTGTGTTGCGCTCCCTGGGAAAGTTTTTTGGCCTTGCCGGATTACGCGCCGGGCTGATGGTCGCCGAACCGGCGCTGTGTCACGCCTTGCAGCAGGCATTGGGCCCCTGGGCCATGAGCCACCCGGCGCGGTATGTGATGGCGCAGGCGGTTAAGGATCAGGCTTGGCAGCAACAGCAGCGCCAGCGGTTGCGTGAGGATCGCCTGCGCCTGGATGGGTTGCTGAATGATGCCGGGTTGTCTCCCCGGGGAGACAGCCATTTGTTTGCCTGGTGCCCCGGCGACCAGTCGCAGGTGCACTTCGAGGCACTGGCAAAGCAGGGCGTTCTGGTGCGCTATTTTGCCGAGCCGCAAGCCCTGCGGTTTGGCCTGGCAGGGAGTGAGGCGCAATGGGATCGTTTGCGCTCCGCCCTGTCTGCGTTGGCTTGAGGTTTTGCTCAAGCCAACGTGAGTTCCTTTCATGAAGCCTTTTTGTGTTTGCTTGTTCCCCCCGCCATTGGTATTTTCGCGCCACCTTTCGGTGCCTTCCCTGAACACAGGGCGGGTTAAACGGGAAGTCGGTGAGAGCCTCAGGCGCTAAATCCGACGCTGCCCCCGCAACGGTGATTGAGTAAACGACAGTCGAAACGCCACTGTGCTTTTGCATGGGAAGGCGACTGTCGAGAGGTTGCCCCTCGCTCATCAGCCCGGAGACCGGCCAGAAGGTAAGGAAGTTCTCTGCGACTTCCAACCAGGCGTTGCGGTGGGCGATGCGGGGTGTGTTGGCGCGATGGCGCCTGTCTCCCTGTGCTTGTTCTGCTGCGGCTAAATCCAGGCCGTGCGGGTGGGCACGGCAGAGGGGGATCTTCCAATGTTGTTTCGTTCCGTTGCGGCCTGCGCCGCGATGTCTTTGTCTGTGTGGCCGCTGTTTGCCTACGCTGAGCCCGCACAGTCCGATCATTCTGCCGCCCTGCGCGTTTCCATGCTCGATCCGGTGGTGGTCACGCCGACGCTGACCAGCCGCACCACGGAGGCCTCGTTGTCGTCGGTGACGGTGATCGATGAAAAGCAATTGCGTGAGCGCCAGCCGCAGGACATGACCGAGATGCTGCGCGGGCAACCCGGCGTGGATATCACTGGTAACGGTGCCTTCGGGAAGGCAACCAGTGTGTACCTGCGAGGCACCGGTAGCAGTTCCACATTGCTGATGGTCGATGGGGTGCGGTTGCGTTCCGCCACCGCCGGTAGCCCCTCCTGGCAGTTTTTGCCCACCACGCTGATTGACCGTATCGAAATCGTGCGCGGCCCCCGTGGCAGCCTGTATGGCGCCGATGCGGTGGGCGGTGTGGTGCAGGTCTTTACCCCGGGAGCCCGCAATCTGAGCAATGAGCAAAGCGGCTGGATGGAATTGGGCGGGGGTTCCTTCAACAGTCGCCGGGTCGCCGCCGGCGCCCAGGGCGAGCAGGATGGCACGCGCTATAACGTGGCCGTGGACCGCTTCGATACCGATGGCACGGAAATCCGTGAGGGCAGCGAAGATCGCGGTTACGACAACACGTCTGCGGTAGCTCGCCTGACCCACCGTTTTGATAACGACGCGGAAATCGGCGTGTTCGGTTTTCGCGCGGCGGGCAGTACCGAATTTGAAGGCAGTACCCCCGAGCAGGAAAAAGTGACTGACTACGCCATGCAGATTGCCGGTGTGAAGGGGCAGCTGTGGGTGACGGAAAACTGGCTGAGCAAACTGATTCTCAGCGATGCCCGTGACGACAATGAAAACTTCACCGACGGGGACCGGGACAGCATCTTCAACACCCGCAGCCGGGCGGCGAACTGGCAGAACGTTTTTGCGCTGGGGGACCACCAGCTGGTGGTGGGTGCCGATTACCTGCAGGATCTGGTGGACAGCACGACCCTGTATCTGGAAGACGAACGTGAAAACACCGCCGGTTTTGCCCAGCTGTTGCTGAACTTTGGTGACGTCGATGTGCAGGCCAGCGGTCGCTACGATGACAACGAAGCCTACGGCAGTGAAACCACCGGAGGCCTGGCGCTGGGCTACAAGCTGGACAGTCACCATCGGCTCCGGGCCAGCTATGGCACCGCCTTCCGTGCGCCCACCTTCAATGATCTGTACTTCCCGGGCTTTGGTAATGATCAACTGGACCCGGAAAGCTCAAAAAGCACAGAAGTGGGGGCAAGAGGCCAGTATCAGCACTGGTTCTGGGACATCGCCGCCTACCAGACGGAAGTGGATGACCTGATTGCCTATGCCTTGCAAGGAGGGCGGTACGCACCGTTCAATGTGAACCGGGCACGTATTCGTGGTGCCGAAGTGGCCGTTGGCATGGAGATCAACCAGTGGCGTGCCGGCGCGGCCTTTACGGCTCAGGATCCGGAAGACCGGGACACCGGTTTGGTGCTGCAGCGTCAGTCCCAGCGCAGTTTCCGTTTTGACCTGGACCGGGCCCTGGGCGAGTTTTCCCTGGGCGGCAGTGTGGTCTTGCAGGGACACCGTTATAACGATGCCGATAACGACGTGCGGCTGTCCGGCTTCGGTCTGCTGGATCTGCGGGCGGGCTGGGATTTCGCACCCAACTGGTCCACACGCCTGGCGGTGAAAAACGTGCTCGACAAGGAATACACCACCGCACAGAACTTTGGTGGCTGGAACTATATGAACGCAGGGCGTTCGGTAATGTTGAGCCTGCGCTACGATAGGTAGTGCAGGGAACATCAGATGGAGTGAGTGGATGCGCGTTTTACGCTGGGGGTTATTGCTGCCAATGCTGGCCCTGTTTCACACGGCCATGGCGACGGTGTGTGTCACCGACGATACCCAGCGTGAACTCTGCCTGGAAAAACCGGCCAGCCGCATTATCGCCTTGTCTCCGGGAGCCACCGAACTGCTGTTTGCGGCCGGGGCCGGTGAGCAGATGGTCGGTGCAGTGAGTTTTAGTGATTACCCTCCAGCGGCGAAAAAATTACCGCGAGTGGGGAGTTACAAACGCCTGGATCTGGAGGCGGTGCTGTCGCTGGAACCGGATCTGATTGTGGCGTGGCACAGTGGCAATCCGTTGCCCCAGGTGGAACGTCTGCAGGCCCTGGGTTTGCCGGTGTATTACAGCGAACCGCGCCGGTTTGCCGATGTGAGCACCACACTGGAACGGTTTGCCCGGCTGGCCGGGACGGAACAGGTTGGCCAGGGTGCGGCGGATGCTTTCCGCGCCGGCATTGATGCCCTGCGTGAACGTTACGCGGATGCGGCGAAAGTCAGCGTGTTCTATCAGGTGTGGGAAGAGCCGTTGATGACGGTGAACCGCGAGCATCTGATCAGTGAAGCGATTCAGGTTTGTGGCGGAGTAAACGTGTTCGCCGATCTACCCACGCTGGCGCCGCGTATCAGCAAGGAGTCGGTGCTGGAGAAAAACCCGCAGGCCATCGTTGCGGGGGGCATGGGCGAAGATGACCCCGGCTGGCTGGATCCCTGGCGGCAGTTTGCCACCCTGCAGGCGGTGAAAAACGACAATCTGTTTTTTGTTTCGCCCTCCACATTGCAGCGGCCCACGCCGCAAATGCTGACCGGTGCCCGTACCTTGTGCCGGCATCTGGATTCTGCCCGTGCCCGCCAGTAAGCAGCGGGCGCTTCCCGCCCTGTTGGGGCTGACGGGTTTGGGGCTGCTGGCGCTGTTGCTGTCGGTGGCGGTGGGCAGTGTGTCGATTTCGCTACAGGACCTGTGGGCGGTGGCGACCGGTGGCGGCAGTGAACTGTACCGGGAACTGATCGTGTCGCTGCGTGCCCCCCGTGCGCTGGCGGCCTTTTCTACCGGGGGGCTGCTGGCGTTGGCCGGGGCCCTGATGCAGGTGCTGTTGCGCAATCCGCTGGCGGATCCTTATGTGCTGGGTATTTCCGGTGGTGCGGCCGTCGGCGCGCTGGGGGCCATGTTGATTGGGGGTGGGCTGGCGCTGGTGTCCGGCTCAGCCTTTGCCGGCGCCCTGTTGTCCACCCTGCTGGTGTTTGGTCTGGCGCAAGGTGGCGGTGGCTGGACCCCGACGCGACTGTTGCTGACCGGCGTGGTGGTGGCCGCCGGTTGGGGCGCAGTAATTACCTTCATGTTGACCATGAGCCCGGCGGATCGACTGCCGGGCATGCTGTATTGGCTGATGGGCGATTTGAGTTACGCCCGGGCGCCCTATGGTGCCTGGCTGGTATTGGTTCCGGCGGTGCTGCTCACGTTGCCGTTGGGGCGCAGCCTTAATGTGCTGGCGCGGGGGCCGTTGCAGGCGGCTGCGTTGGGCATTGCGGTAAAGCCGCTGGAGTGGCTGGTGTATATCCTCGCCAGCCTGCTGACCGCGGTGGCAGTGACCACGGCCGGTAGTGTGGGCTTTGTCGGCTTGATTGTGCCGCACATGCTGCGGCTGCTACTGGGCAATGATCAGCGCATCATCCTGCCGGCCAGTGTGCTGGCCGGCGGTACCCTGCTGACCGTGGCCGATACCCTGGCGCGCACGGTGATGGCGCCGGAACAGTTGCCGGTGGGGGTAATTACGGCCCTGTTGGGGGTGCCCACTTTCCTGTTTTTGCTGCATCGAAACCGCTGATGGATCGGCAAAGACATTGCCCGGAACCTGTGACACCAAACGGAGAGCGCCATGGCGGTGCTGGACATTGAAAATCTGATTGTCGATATCCCGGGTCGTGCGGATGGTGAGCCTCTTGGTTTGCAGGTGAAATCCGGCCAGCGTTGGGGTGTATTGGGACCGAACGGGGCGGGCAAAACGTCGTTGCTGCATACCCTGGCGGGTTTGCGGCCACCGCGACGTGGCAAGGTGAGTCTCAATGGTTCGCCACTGGCAAACCTGTCGCGCCGGGATGTGGCCCGGCAAGTGGCGGTGGTGTTCCAGGAGCGCCAGGACAGCTTCCCTGCCACGGTGATGGAAACGGTTTTGATTGGTCGCCATCCTTTTTTGGCTGCCTGGCAACGCGAGAGCGCCGAGGATATTCGCTTCGCTCAAGAGGCTTTGTCTGCGTTGTCGCTGAACCTGCTCAAGGATCGCCTGGTGAGTACCTTGT
Organism: Alcanivorax sp. VBW004; assembly: GCF_009718865.1. NCBI lineage: Bacteria > Pseudomonadati > Pseudomonadota > Gammaproteobacteria > Oceanospirillales > Alcanivoracaceae > Alcanivorax > Alcanivorax sp. VBW004. The sequence continues at coordinate 3,478,432 of NZ_WNHC01000001.1, read as the reverse complement.
CCGGCGGCGAGCGGCAGCGGGTGTCCATTGCCACGGCGCTGACCCAGCAACCCACGATTTGGTTGGCGGACGAACCCACCAATCACCTGGATTTACATCATCAAGTGGCCGTTATGGAACTGTTGAATCAACAGGCCGATAACGGCGCGGCGGTGTTTATGTGCCTGCACGATCTGAACCTGGCCGCCCGCTGGTGTGATCACCTGCTACTGCTCTATCCGGACGGCGAGCTGTGCTTCGGCCCGGCGCACGCCATGCTGGTGCCGGAGGCGCTGGAACGTCTTTACGATCAGAAGCTGGTGGTGGCACAAGTGAATGGTGCGCCGGTGTTTGTCCCCGGCTAGCGCATTCGGCGTGGCTGGAAAATCAAACGAGAATGAGTTCTACGATGGCAACCTTATTGAATGCCACGGTGCCGGCGGCGCTGATTAGCGCACCGGGTTCCGGGCAGGGTAAATCCCTGATTACCGCAGCGCTGGCCCGGCTGCACCGCAATGCGGGGCGCCGGGTTCGCGTGTTCAAGTTCGGCCCGGACTATCTGGATCCGATGATTCTGGAGCAGGCCAGCGGCGCGCCGGTGTACCAGTTGCAACCGTGGATGACCGGTGAGGATGAATGCCGCTGGCGGCTGGCGCAGGCCGCGCAAGAGGCTGATCTGATTCTGGTGGAGGGTGCCATGGGACTATTCGACGGCACGCCATCCAGTGCGGATCTGGCGGTGCTGGCGGGTATCCCCGCCTTGCCGGTGATCGACGCCTGGGGCATGGCGCAAACGTTCGGTGCCGTCGCGTTGGGGCTGGCCAGTTATCGCGATGACCTGATGGTAAATGAAGTGATCGCCAACCGGGTGGCCAGTCAGCGCCATGGTGACCTGGTACGTGAAGGGATGCCGGCGGGGGTGACCTTGCTGGGCTCGGTGCCACGGCACGCGGCCATGACATTACCTGAACGACACCTTGGGCTGGTGCAGGCGCATGAGTTGGCCGATCTGGATGCGCTGTTGGATGAGGCTGCAGCGGTGTTGCAAGACGCCGGCCTGGACCGGCTGCCACAGGCGGTACGCTTTTCTGCGCCCGCTCCCGAACCGTTGCCGCCCTTGCTGGAAGGTTGCCATATCGGTGTTGCCCGTGATGCCGCGTTTGCGTTTATTTATCCCGCCAATCTGGATGTGCTTCGTCAGATGGGGGCAACCCTGACGTTCTTTTCCCCATTGCAGGATGCCGCGTTGCCCCAGGTAGATGCGCTATGGCTGCCGGGCGGTTACCCGGAACTGCACGGGGAAGCGTTGGCGATGAATACGCTCATGGGCGACGCCATTCGCGACCACCACGCTGCTGGCAAACCGATTCTGGCCGAGTGCGGCGGCTTGATGAGTTGCATGGCAACCCTGATCGATGGTGACGAAAAACGCCATGCCGGTTTCGGGCTGTTGCCGGGTGAAGCGACGCTGACGAAAAAACTGCAGGGGCTGGGCATGCAGGCGCTGGCCACTCCACAGGGGGAGCTGCGCGGGCATACCTTCCACTATGGCTGTTTGTCGACGCCGTTAACGCCCACTGTTTTCAGCCAGAAACAAACCGGTACGGAAGGCGAGCCGGTCTATCAGGACCAGGGCCTGGTGGCGAGTTTCTTCCACGGCTATTTTCCGTCGGCCCCGCAAGTGGTGGCGGATATCTTTAACGGCCATTTTCGAGCTGAAGCGATTTTTTCCGATCAGGATTCCCTTTCCCGCACAGGAGACGACCATGCGTGACGATGCGAAAACCCCCGAACGCCATGCCTGGCGCATGGCCAAAAAACAGGAAATCATGCGCGACCGTATCGCCAATGCCGACAAGGAGCAGGGCATCCTGCTGGTGTTGACCGGGTCGGGCAAGGGCAAAAGCAGTTCCGGTTTCGGGATGGTGGCGCGGGCGTTGGGCCATGGCATGAAAGTGGGCGTGGTGCAGTTTATTAAAGGTGCCTTCAGTACCGGCGAAGAAGCATTTTTCCGAGAACTTCCCAATGTGGATTATCACGTGATGGGCGAAGGCTATACCTGGGATACCCAGGACCGGGAGCGCGACGTGGCGGCCGCCAATGCTGCCTGGGATATCGCCAGTGCCATGCTCCAGGACGATAGCTACCACATGGTGCTGCTGGATGAACTCAATATCGCATTACGCTACGAATACCTTGATCTGGATCGGGTGCTGGACGACCTGCAAAATCGCCCGGCCATGCAGCACGCCGTGGTCACCGGTCGCTATGCGCCGAAGGAACTGATTGAACTGGCGGATACGGTGACCGAGATGAAAGTGGTGAAGCATGCGTTCAAGGATCTGGGGGTGAAAGCGCAGAAGGGAGTCGAACTTTAATTAATAGTTAATAATGAATAATTAATAGCGAAACCAGGTAAGCCGAAGGGGAGGGGCTGTGAGGAAAGCTGCAAGCTACAAGCTACAAGCTGCAACGCGAGAGAGGTGTTGCAAGCAGGTATGTCATGCCACACGAATAACCTCTAGCGTTTGCGACGCGGCGATAGTGCTGCGGTCTTCTTCATGGTGTTCTTCATGTTGTAGCTTGCGGCTTGAGGCTTGTCGCTCATGATTGCGCTAATGGTGCAGGGCTGCACCTCCGATGCGGGAAAGAGCACGGTGGTGGCGGCGTTGTGCCGGTGGTTTGCCCGGCGCGGTTATTCGGTGGCGCCGTTCAAGCCGCAGAACATGGCATTGAACAGTGCGGTGACCGTGGATGGGGGCGAGATCGGCCGATCGACTGCGTTGCAGGCACTGGCCTGCGGGGTGGAGCCACACAGTGATATGAATCCGGTGTTGCTCAAACCGCAGACCGACATGGGTGCCCAGGTCATTATTCGCGGCCAGGTGCTGGGCAATATGCAGGCGCTGGATTACCACGCCTACAAGGCGACCGCCCGGCAGGCGGTGCTGGCGGCCTGGCAGGATTTGTCTTCCCGGTTCGATGTGATCATCGCCGAAGGCGCGGGCAGCCCGGCGGAAATCAATCTGCGCGATAACGACATTGCCAACATGGGCTTTGCCGAAATGGTGGATTGCCCGGTAATCCTGGTGGCGGACATCGATCGCGGCGGTGTCTTTGCGCACCTCACCGGTACGCTGGATCTTTTGTCGAAAAGCGAACAGCAGCGCACCCTGGGGTTTGTGATCAACCGTTTCCGGGGCGATATTTCCTTGCTGCAAGGCGGCCTGGACTGGCTGGAAGCGCGCACCGGCAAACCGGTGTTCGGAGTGTTGCCCTATCTCCATGGCCTGACCCTGGATGCGGAAGACGCGGTGGATGAACAGGGCGAACACGAAAGTGATGCGCTCAATGTGGTTGTCCCGCTGTTGCCGCGTATGAGTAACCACAATGATTTTGATCCCCTGCGTCTACATCCGCAGGTCAACCTGCGTTTTGTGAAAATGGGCGAGCCCTGGCCGGCGGCGGATCTGGTGATCCTCCCCGGCAGCAAGGCCACCCGTGCGGACCTGGCTTTCCTGCGTGAACAGGGGTGGGACAAACAGATCGAAAGGCACTTGCGTTACGGCGGCAAGGTGCTGGGTATTTGCGGTGGCTTTCAGATGCTCGGCGAACGGATTGATGACCCCCAGGGGCTGGAGAGTGACCCCGGTAGCAGCCAGGGGCTGGGCTGGCTGGCCATGAGCACCGAGTTGATAGCGGGCAAGCAGCTTGCCAATACATCGGGAAAGCTGCTGGCCTCAGGTTCGCCTGTTCAAGGTTACGAAATTCATAACGGCATTACCCGCGGAGAGGCTCTGAGCCGCCCCATGCTGATGCTGGGTGACCGATACGATGGGGCCATGAGTGAGGATGGCCAGCTGATGGGTTGTTACCTGCACGGTTTGTTTGATGTGGCAGACAGTGGCAACGCCATCCTTGCCTGGGCCGGTCTGCACGATAATCGCGGCGTAGATTATGCCGCTCACCGGGAGCAGCAACTGGACCGGCTTGCCGATATGGTGGAGAGCCATATGGACATGACGATATTGCAGGAAACCATCTCAAGGGCGGACTAGGCCGTCCCTCCCCTCCTTCAGGCTGCAGTCCTGACCATGAAGCCAGAGCATTACGCTCAAGCGGTTCGTCTTTTGCTTTTCGTGAACTGGCTCTCTGTTCAGGGCTATTCACGGTGATTCACTGCATTGAAATAACCGTGCTGGATGCTGGGATCCTTGTTGCATACCTTCCCGCTAGCGCCGGTATTCCCTGGCTATCAGGCTGGCTGGAGGGCGCAAATATCAAATCTTTACACCCTGAATACCTTTCGGGATGATGGATTTTCAGGTGGGCATATGGGTACAGCTATTGCCGGACCTTGATCAAGGACTCTCCAACAAGGAATGCTGTTATGAAAAGCGTACTGCTCTACTCCAGTCTCACAGCCTGCCTGATGCTTGCAGGCTGTGGTGACGAAGGCGAACAATCGGCCGGGCAACAGAAAGAGGCCGGCCAACCGGCGGTAGCGGAAAAGGCGCCGCAGAAAAAATCTGACAAGGCTCCGGCAGAGAAAGAAGGCCCCAAGCCCGCTGAGGCCGCTACCAAGGAAAGTAATCAGGCGCTGAAAGACTATCTGCCTTTCTCGGATAACACCTCCTTCGAGCTGGCCAACAAGGGCTTTATCGCTCCGTTGCCGCAAGCCATGATCAAGGGTGAAGACGGCAACCTGATCTGGGATCCGGCCAAGTACGATTTCATCAAGGAAGGCGCCGATGCACCGGACACCGTCAACCCCAGCCTATGGCGCCAGTCCTAGCTGCTGAATATTTCCGGCCTGTTCGAAGTCACTGAGGGCATTTATCAGGTGCGTAATCAGGACCTGTCCAACATGACCATCGTGGAAGGTGACAAGGGCCTGACTATCATGGATCCGCTGATCTCTGCGGAAACAGCCAAGGTGGCTCTGGATCTCTACTATGAGCACCGGCCGGAAAAACCGGTCGTGGCGGTGATCTATACCCATAGCCATGTGGATCATTACGGTGGCGTGCGTGGTGTGGTTGACGAAGCCGATGTGAAAGCCGGCAAGGTAGAAATTTACGCTCCGGTGGGGTTTCTTGAGGCTGCCGTTGCCGAGAATGTCATGGCCGGTAACGTCATGAGTCGTCGTGCCAGCTACATGTATGGCAACCTGCTGCCGCCCAGCGAGGAAGGCCAGGTTGGCGCCGGCCTGGGCTCCACGACCTCTGCCGGTACGGTCACCCTGATCCCGCCCACCACGATCATTGAGAAGACCGGTGAAGTGCACAAGATTGACGGGCTGACTTATGAATTCCTCTATGCGCCGGGCTCCGAGGCGCCATCAGAGATGCTCTACTACATCAAGGAAAAGAAGGCGCTGAACACGGCCGAGGATTCCTCCCATACCCTGCATAACACCTACTCGCTGCGTGGCGCCAAGATCCGCGATCCGCTGGCCTGGTCCAAGTACCTGAACCAGGCGCTGGACATGTGGGGCGACGAGGTGGAAGTCATGTACGCCATGCACCACTGGCCGGTGTGGGGGCAGGACAAGGTAAACGAACACATTGCCTTGCAGCGCGATATGTATCGCTTCATCAATGATGAAACCCTGCGCATGGCCAATCAGGGCTACACCATGTTGGAGATTGCCGAGCAGATCAAAGTGCCCGATGCCATCGCCAAGAACTTTTCCAACCGCGGTTACTACGGCTCCATCAGCCACAACGTGAAGGCCACCTATGTTATGTACCTGGGCTGGTTTATCGGCAACCCGGCGACCCTGCACGAACTGCCTCCGGCGGATGCGGCCGAGCGTTACGTGGAGATGATGGGCGGTGTGGATGCGTTGCTGGACAAGGCCCGTGACTACTTCGAAAAAGGGGAGTATCGCTGGGTGGCGGAAGTGGTCAATCATGCCGTCTTCGCCGACCCGGATAACCAGGAAGCCAAGAACCTGCAAGCCGACGCGCTGGAGCAGATGGGGTATCAGGCAGAAAGTGGTCCGTGGCGTAACTTCTACCTGAGCGGCGCCCAGGAACTGCGCAATGGTGTGGCGCAATTGCCGACGCCCAATACCGCCAGCCCGGACACCGTTCGTGCCATGGACCTGGGCCTGTTCTTCGATTTCCTGGCCGTGCGCTTGAACAGCGACAAGGCCGAAGGCAAGCATATCAAGCTCAACTTCGACTTTACCGACATCGAGCAACAGTATGCGGTGGAAATGGTGCATGGGGTGTTGAATCACACCGAAGGTCGCCAGTTTGATGAGGCGGATGCCACCGTTTCACTGAGCCGTGAGACACTGGATGCATTCATGCTTCAGCAGATCACCCTGGAAGAAGCCATGGAGAAGGGCGATGTGACGGTCTCCGGGGAGCAGGGCGCACTGAATGAAATGATGTCCTGCCTGGATGACTTCGAGTTCTGGTTCAACATCGTAACGCCATAGCGATGATTGAGAGCGTGCAAGAGACATGCGCGTGAAGTAGCAGAGACGCCCGATTTCCGTGTCACCGGAGTCGGGCGTTTTTATTTATGCGAAAGCTGGAAGGGAAAAGAGTGTCTTGTGGCCGTGATTTTCAGGTATGAGTTCGCTGCCACCGACTGTTGGCGTGATTTAAAGTAAGGAGAATGATATGAAATGGAACGGTTCGGGTGCTCTGCTGGGAGCGGGTTTCTTTCTTGTTCTGGCCGGCCTTGCCGGATGCTCGCAGGGGGAAGAAAAAACCGTGCCCTTGGGGGAAGCCACCTTGCATGGCGATGAAGTGATCGATACGCCCATTGGCAATATCGAACTGGTTGACAGTTACTTCGATGAAGATGTCTCTCAGCGTTTGTACGATGAAATGGATTTGCAGCGTGCGTCCCAGGCATATATCTGGAGCACCCCCATGGTCAGCGTGGTGGCCCAGAAAAAAGGGCTGGTGGATGCCTACGGGCTGGACTCAGAGCACGATATTGTTGTGTTGAGTTCGCTCAAGGAAAAGCGCGGTATCGTTACCGGGAACCTGACCGTTCCCTACATGTTTGGCTACGTAGACCTGAAAGCGGGCCCGGTGGTGTTTGATTACCCGGCGGGTGCAACAGCGAGCGGGTTTGTGGATGTTTGGCAGCGAACGGTAACGGATATCGGGCAGACCGGTCCGGAGAAAGCCCAGGGCGGCACCTTTATTATCGTTGGGCCAGAAGATGATGTCAGTCAGTACGAGAAAGAGGGTGTCTACACTTTCCAGAGTGTTTCCAACTTTCTGGTCATTGCCTTGCGAATCCTCGATCCTGATCCCGAGTACATGAAAACCTTCAAATCGGAATTCAAGATGGGGCGGGTTGGCGAAACCCTGAAACCGTTCAATTACATCGAGAACAAGGATGTGGAGTGGAGCGGAACGGCCCCGCGTGGCATGGCCTACTGGGAATCCCTGGCAGACATTATCAATCATGAGCCGGTGCGAAAAATCGACAAGGCCTGGACGGCAATGCTGAAACCCCTGGGAATAGAAAAAGGGCAGCCGTTCAATCCCACGGAGCGGCAGAAAGAGATCTTGCTCAAAGGGGCTGCGCTGGGTGAATTGATGGCGCGCAACATCCAGATTACGCCGCGTTACACCAAGCCCTGGTGGGATGGCACTTACTGGTACAAAAGCTATGACTTTTCCGTGCCGCAGGAAACCGAGACGCGAGTTGAGCTGGATGAACGAACCACGTGGTTCTATGAGGCGGTTTACAGTTCCAAGGGGATGGTGAACCCGCCGGTAGGGGCCGGGCAGGTTTACATGACCACCAAGCGAGACAGTGAAGGTAATCTTCTGCGTGCCGACAAGACCTATAAAGTGACAGTGCCGAAGGATGTGCCGGTCAAGCAGTTCTGGTCGGTGACCCTGTATAGCGAAAACACCCGTCGCCCCTACGACAATGGTGGAACCGAGCTCAAGGATGTGACCCTGGGAAGCCGCAGTGAGCAGTTGCAGTATAACGACGATGGCTCTGTGGACAT
>NZ_WNHC01000001.1:3171626-3470357 GCF_009718865.1 Alcanivorax sp. VBW004 | reverse complement strand
TGAGCTGGCTAAGCAGAGCGATAGGGTAGGGGCGCTATTGGCGTCACTACCTGTCGTTACATTAATGGTCTTGGTGTGGCTTTATTTTGAGGGCCAGCCCACCGTCAAACTGGCCAATCATGCTTGGTATACCTTTTGGTACGTGCTCCCAACCCTGCCAATGTTCGCCTTATTCCCAGCAATGCTTGAGCGCTGGGGGTTTTGGCTGGCTTTATTAGTTTCAGCTTTTTTGACCGTTTTTTGTTTTGCTCTGCTTGCTTTCTTGGTAAAGCGATGGGGAATTGATCTATGGTGAGGAAGGAAAATGATTGTTTGCGCGGTTATGACTGGGAAAGAACTGCGAAGGGATAAAGCTTCGTGGCGAAAATAAAAAACGCTACCAAGTTAAGATGAATTGCCTCAGTACCGTGCCGCAGTTGATGCGACTAAATGAACTTACATTCAGTAAGCTTTCGTAACGCTGGAGGCCGTGGGTTTACGGCGAGGATTTTTGGAAAGCGACGGTGTCAAGGCTGAGTTGCACCATAATGCTATGTTCGGGCTCTCAGTTTCCTTAGAAATTGGTTGCGGTCGTTTTATCTGGCGGAACGATTATGTATCAATATTACATCGGCTGTGGAAGATCGATATGCCGCCGACGACCGATTAAGGTTGGGCCTGAATAGGGCTCAGATTTTAGCTATTCTCTCAGGTTCGTAGCTTGGCCTATCGGATCAGAGAGAGATGACTCTAACTCTGCGTAGTTGTGTGAAGAAATGCCCCGTTACGTATTCATAAATAGTGGTTTAACTGGATAGTTCTATTTGTGGACCTGTTTGACGGTGAGAACCAGAAATCTGGGGTGTTTTATGCTGGGTCGCCCTTTGTTCAGGGTCGGTAATAGATATATATAGTCATATAGTCACTTAGCCAGCCCACTTGTGAAGGCTGGTAAGTGCAGTTGGTTGAGTCACAGGCAGGCTGGACCAAACCAGCCTGCTTATGAGTAAATTTCAACCAGTGCGCTGGTACCTATGAAGAAACCATAGGTGCCAGACAATGAGAAAACGACATTCCAGTAACACCAACCTCAAACTCCACTATGAACCCGTCTGGGAAGGCTTGCCGGTACTGGCAAGGCCTGACCGTCCACTCGCGGTGAATTACCTCAAATCTATCCGGTCTACTTTGGACCGGGCCTTACATGACCATCCACGAACCTGTGTTATCCATTTCGTTGCTAGGCTGCCGTACGGTAGGTCCGGCCCCAAAGGGGGGTTGGCAAGCGGCTTCATCAAATCCCTTCGTTCGCAGATCAGGTGCGATTTGAAGCGTAAGCGTGGTCAAGGTAAGCGAGTTCATGATTGCCAGGTTCGCATGATCTGGTGTCGTGAGTTCGGCGGGGAAGGGCAGCCTCACTACCATATTGCCATTATGGTCAATAGAGATGCTTACTCGGTTTTAGGGCGTATCGCGGGTCAGCCGGAGGCCGACTACCCGTGGTGGCTGGAGGAAGGCCAAGCGGTCAGCAATATGGCGGAACGTATCCAGCGAGCATGGAACCGCGCTCTTGAGAAGACAGGGAACCAAGGAATCGGTTTAGTCCATTTCCCTGATAGCCCGGTCCAGCTGATTTCAAAAGGGTCGTCTATGTATACCGCGCAATATCATGAGGTGTTCAGGCGCATGAGCTACCTGGCAAAGGTGGAAACCAAGCTTTATGACGACGGGCACCGGAACTTTGGGTGCAGTCAGGGCTGAGGAAAGTAAGTTTTTACGTTGCTGCGCTATCGCATGAACGAATGACGAGGAGAATTTCATGCGATTCATGAGGCTAACAGAAGTGATCAAGGATACCGGTCTTGGCCGTTCTTCTATCTACAAGCGTATTGCTGAGGGGGAATTCCCCAAACCCGTGCCGCTTGGGGGAAGAACGGTTGGCTGGGTATCTGATGAAATCGAGGCCTGGATTCTGGAGAGGATTGAGGAGAGGGATTGCCAGGAAGTGCCTCATTGACCGGCTATTGGACTTTCGTGGTTCATGGATGGCTGCGAGGTTTTGTATCAGATGAAAGCAGGAGGGGGGGCCAATTTGTAATGGTAGACCCCGGTACCAATAGGACCGGGGAGGTTTAATGCCAATTGATCGAGACCTTGGAGCGTAGTAGGCGAGGAAAACGGGGACTATCCGAGAGATGTTCTGCTCGAGTATCCACACACGGCATGACGGTGCTGTTACCAATAAGGCGCTAATCTTTCTTATACAGCACTGTCACTTTGCCGGCAGGTTTGTTTTTCCCGATCTCGTAATCAGGGTTAAAGGTGGCTAGGTTATGTGCGGCGATGCCAATCACTGAGGCAAAGCCAGTAACCTGGGTAAAGCCAGTCGGGATAGCGAAGCTGGCTAAGGAGGCCGCCCGGTATTCAGTGTATACCCGGCAACGGAATCCTTTCTTTTCAATCGCTCCTTCGACCTTATTTACCACTGAGCTGATGTTCTTAACCGCGACTATCTGAAAGGAGGCTTTCTTAGATATTAGCTCAGAAAGCTTCTCTGTTGTTATTTCCTCGGAAGTGTATTTGGCAATATCAATATTCTTGCTCATTGTTGGTCCTTAACGGGGTAAGAGATCGTATTGGTATAGCGCAGCAAGAGCTGCGCTGTTTGGTATTTATATGTGGCTTGTTACTGCTCAAGGATGGTTCCTGTTTCTTCATAGAAGGCGGCCATTCCTGCCCGGACTTTTCCTCCCATTTCAGTAAAATGGCCACCTAGGTAGACTTTCCCATTTCCCAGAATAATTGAGCGGGCAAGTGCGTATTGATCAGGCTTTGGTCGCCAATTTGTTAACTGGCCATCAAATCCGAATGAGGCCAGGCAGCAGTGGTTAAGCTTCATGCCATTGATCTCATGAAATGCACCGCTGACGTAAATCTCATTACTTCCAACGGCGATGGCAGCAGGGATAAAACCGGCATAATTGGTAATGCTGGGGTTCCAAGTTGCTAGACTGCCGGACAAGCCAAAGGCTGCTAGGCCGTTTCGGTCCTCGGGATGCGCGTAATCAAACCGACCACCGGCATAAATCGTATCTTCTTTGATTGCCAGAGAAGTGACTTGGCCGTTTACTATTGGCCACCAGCTTGTGAGATGACCGGATTTGTCAAAAGCGGTTAGATATTTCCTGTTCTGGCTGTTGGCTTGAGTGAAATTTCCACCGACATAGATTCGATTACCATATGTTTCCATTGCGGAAACCAAAGTCCCATTAATTTCAGGGCTCCAACTTGTAAGCGATCCCGTTTCATTCAAGGCAGCGAGTCGGTTTCTTTCAGTATCGTTTACGGACGTGAAGATGCCTGCTATGTAAATGACGCCATCATCATATTTTAGGATATCAACCCGGTTGTTGGCTGAAGGTGACCAGGCCATGATATTTCCTGCTGTATCAACGGCGGCTAGATGATTGCGGCTTTCATCGTCTACCCTGCTGAACTCGCCACCAAAATAAATAGTGTCGCCGGCCACTGTGAGTGTTATTACTAATCCATCAACAGATGGTTTCCACTCTGTAAGGTTTTCTTCATTGTCGAATGCTGCCAAGCCGTTTCGGGGAAAAAGACCTAACTGTGAGAAATTGCCGCCGATGTAGATCGCATTTTTTTGAGTGGATAGGGTTCTGATAGATGGGTTTGAGCCAGCATGGCCTCGACCCAATGTGATGCTCCAGTCATTAAGCTTTCCATTGCTATCGACAGATGCAGCATGAGGCCGAGCAATACCGTTTACATGATCGAAAGAGCCTACTAGGTAAATGGTTTCGTCCTCTGTAGAGGAGATGGAATAAACTTCACCGTCAGTTGTAGGGCTCCAAGGCGTAATATTTCCATTCAGGTCAAGACTGGCAATATTGCTCCGTGCTTCGCCTTCTATGTGGGTGAAATTGCCACCGAGGTAGATCCGGCCTCCTGATTCATAAAGGCAGCGAACCGCAGTGCCTTCTACATCTGGAGACCAGTTTGTCAGTTGGCCATTGTTATCAATAGCAGCGAGCTTTCCTCTCACTTTGCCGTCGATAGAGCTGAATGAGCCACCAGCATAGACAATGCCGTCATGGACCATTAGATCCATAACAGAGCCATCGACGGATATGCTCCAGTCACTGGAATCAGAGTTCCTTCCTATGGCATAAATGCTGTCTGCGGAGGAGATGTATATATAATTGTTGTCAATTTCAATATTGCTGGCGCCACTTGATACTGGCTGCCAGTTTTTTAGTGAACCGCTAAATTTCCAGCTGTTTTGGCTCGTTTGGTAATAAGCATTGAAAGCAGCAAGTTTAGGCCTTTCTTGTTCATTGATTTCGGTGAAAGTGCCGCCGATATAGATGGCTTCTCTATCGGCTGCTATAACGGATACTGAGTTGTTAATTGATGGAGCCCAGTCTGTCAGAACACCTTGGTTATTGATGTGGGCTAGGTTGTTTCTGGGTTTTCCATCAACGCTTGAAAAGTCGCCACCTATGTACCAGCCTCCAAGTCCATCAGTTTCAATCGCGTTGACCTTGCCTTTGACTCTTGGCATTCCAAGGGGTTGGGCATTTTCTCCGGAGGAGAACGCTTCGGCGCTACCGATAGATATGCCTATAGTGGTAAATCCGCCGGCAATATAACGTGTTCCATCAGGACCAATGGCCTGGGCACCGACACCGGTATCAACGCCCCACGGAGCCGTTCTGAACCGACTCCATGAGACAATCACGCCGTTTTCTTCCAGAGCGATGTAGTACGGTTTCCTTGTTGAGAGGCTGGTCAGGGCGTATCCAGACCGTACATCGGTAACCAGTGTGGCTCCGTAGGCTGCATAGTTATCCAGCTCAATGTCTGGGGTGTCGCTGATATACAGGTTATAGGCGCTGTCAGTATTTTCCGGCCAATTTACCGTTGCCTTCCTGGGGCCTTCGACTTGTATGTTGAGGCTTCCTTCGTGCAATGAGTCTTTCCAGGGAATGACGGGTATGGCGGGAATGCCGCTCACTTCCTGGCTCTCTTCGCTTTCGGCAGAGGCTAGAGTTGCGGTCACGACAAGGTGGTAGGTTTGTCCATTGACCAGCCCTGAGAGAGTGATGGGGCTGCCAGAATAGGATTCTTTAGCGCCACCCTGAAGATCCTGATAGTTAGACGGCGTCACGCCGGGTTCTGTGGCGTAATAGAGGTTGTAACTCGTGGCATCGTCAACACTGTCCCAATTCACGATTAGCTGACCATCTCCTGGTTTGACGGTCAGATTCTCCGGTTTGGTCAGGTTAGTCTTGAACATGGCGGAAAGTGTCAGATCTTCATCTATGTCCTTGTCAGTACGGGAGGAGGTACTCAGGCCATCACTCCATTGGGAAAAAGAAAACCCGGTATCAGGGACGGCAGTCACGGGACTGCCATCGCTGCCTTCCATTACAACTTGGTGGGTGTCGCCAGTTAGCGTTCCACCGGGTCCAGCGTTGTAGGACAAGGTGTATTCTTTTGGTGTGGCGGTAATGATTACCTGGGCAATTGCGCTGGCGACACCATTACTAACGGTTAGTTGGAGCGAGTATTTGCCCGGTAGATCAGCAGTAAAGTTGGGTGTGGCAATGCCGGTATCCGACAGCACGGACTGACTGGCTGAAGGTTTGTCGGCAAATTGCCATTGATAACTAAGGGAGTCGCCATCGTCGTCGTAGCTGCTGCTTCCATCCAGGTTAACCAGATCTCCCGCGACGACAGTCTGGTCACTGCCAGCCAATGCGATGGGGGCGGCATTTGCCTTGGTTGCGGTAATGGTAACTTGATCAGGGGCGCTTTGTTCTTCGCCGTCACTGACAATCAGCTCCACGATATAGATGCCCGTAAGGTCAGCTTCAAAACTTGGAGCGATGTTGTCAGCATCTGCCAATACCGCACTGCTGCCTTCCGGGTATGAGACGAACCGCCATTGGTACGACAAGCTATCGTCATCCGCATCTTGGCTATTCGCGCCATTGAGGGTAATGGTGTCGCCTGTGTATGCGGACTGGTCCTCGCCGGCATCGGCGCTTGGGGCGGTGTTTGGGTGAGTTGCCGTTACCGTGATTTCTGACAGTGGGCTGTCGGCTTTGCCATCATTGACGGTCAGGCCGATGCGATATTGTCCTGATAGATCCGCAATAAAGGTCGGAACGATGGCCTCAGGGTTGCTGATTGATGATTGGCTGCTTGCAGGTCGGGACAGGAGGTGCCAGTGGTAGGTGAGGGGGTCATTATCCGGGTCTCGGCTAGCGCTGCCGTTCAGGTTGACGGTATCTCCCGTCTGAACTACCTGGTCTTCGCCTGCGAATGCCACGGGTGGCGAATTCGCTTTGGTGGCCGTTACGGTCACATTGTCTGGCAGGCTGTCCTCGCGACCGTCATTTACTATCAGTGACAGCACATAATCGCCTGGCAGGTCAGCGATGAAGCTGGGGGCGCTGAGACTAGCGCCGGTTAATGCTGCGGTACTGGATGCAGGTTTGGATACGAATGCCCAGTGGAAGCCAAGGGGGTCGCCGTCTGCGTCCTGACTGGCTGCACCGTTCAATGTAATGGTTTCACCAGTGATGACGTTCTGATCAGGTCCCGCATTGGCAGTCGGGCGACTGTTGGTCGTGCTTGCCAGGATGCGTGTTTCATCGGCGATACTGTCCACGGTGCCGTCATTCACGATCAGCGTCACGCGGTATTCACCATCGATATCAGGCGTGAAGGCAGGTTGTGCGCTGTTCGCATTTGCCAAACTAACCAGGCTTCCTGCGGGCTTGCTTGAAAATGACCATTGATAGGTGATCGGGTCACCATCAGCATCACTGCTTTGACGGCCATCCAGATTAACCACGCTGCCTGTAGCGATGGCGCGATCAGGGCCTGCATTGGCGACGGGGGCGCTGTTCTGCTTAGTGGCTGTTACTGAGACGGTCGCGACCTCACTATTGCTTTGCCCATCGTTGACCACCAACGCCAGTTCATAAAGACCGCTCTCATCAGCAGTGAACCGGGGTTTGGGGCTGGTCGGTGAGGTCAGTGTGGCAGAGCTCGCTACGGGGATTGCGGTGAACTGCCAATGGTAGGTAAGGGAGTCGCCATCTGCGTCGTGACTGGCAGAACCATCAAGGATTACGACATCGCCGGTTTTGACGTTTTGCAAGTGGCCGGCATCCGCCACGGGGGCGGTATTAACTTTGTCTGGAGCAGCTGGGTTACTTGATCCACCCCCACCGCCTCCGCCACATCCGCTAATAGCCAAGCAGGCAGAAAATAGGCTGCATCCGATCAACCGAATCATTGTGTTTCCCCCAAGGGCATCTGTACTTATCCGTGAATACTGGAAGGTGTGTCTCGGTTTGAGTGTTATGTAATTCAAGACTCACCAAGTATTGCAATGCGATACTATTAAGGTCAAGCATTACAGTACGACAGAGGTATGGTGCTGCCGTAGCGTTACTCTATCTGATTGATGGAGTGGCGTGATGAGCTTTCCTGAGCGCCTGAAGGCGGCACGGTTGGCGTTGGGCTTGACGCAGGAACAGCTGGGCTTCGAGCTGGAAGTGACGAAATCCACTATTTCTGCTTGGGAAAATGGCCGTGATGCGCCGGGATTCCGGCTGCTGCCAAAGTTGAAAGTGGTCCTTGGGTTATCGCTGGATCATTTGATCTGTGGTGACGCTGTTGAGGGTGTGTCAGCGTCGGCGAATAAGTATGGCGCACAGGTGCGTAATGACGCCGAAGCCCAACTGCTCAAGAGCTACCGGCGCCTCCCTGTCAAACGGCGCGAAGGCCTGTTGGCCATGATTGATGACTAGGCTGTCTTCTTCTCGGCCAGCTTCTGGCTGAGCCCCTTTGAGGGCTGCGGTTGAGTCTTGTTCGATGTGACCGCGCCTTCCGGCGTGAACTCCTCCACAACCTGCAAGCCTTCCTCCTCTGAATATTCGAACTGAGCATTAAGCAGGCCCGCTTCGGCAATTGTGTCTAATGCTGCTTGATTGATGCCTTGGCTTTCTCGATGTTTGGCGGCCTCCCTGGCTTGGTTAACTGCGTCTTCCATGCTTACTCCTATTCGCAGTGTCAGGTCCACGTAGTAGATCGGTGCCCGGTGGCTCTGGGTGGTGCTCTTGCCGCGAAGTTTCAGTTCCAGTGGCAGGGTGGCGAGGTTGCCGCCGCTGATAGCATGAAAATAACGCAGCCGTGCCGCCAGGGTACGGATACTGTTATACCCGGTGGTGCGGAACACGAAGCAGCCCAGTTCATCCTCTTCCCCGACCCGTACATACAGCCGCCCGTAGGGTTTGCATAGATCGTGGGCGCCGAATTCGCATAGGTCGGGTGACGGGCAGGGCAGCTGCTCCAGACCCTGGTCGGTGCGGCGACGGCAGATCTCCCCGTCACCACTGCACAGGGGGCGGCCACTCCTGCGCTCGAAGAAGGTGTACTCTGCCCGCAGATTCAGGTCCGGATCATTGAAGGGCAGGGTGACAGGAATGCTGCGTAGCTTCTTGCCTTGTACCTCCTGGCGCAGGGCATCATCCAGTGGGTGTGGTAGCCAGCCCTCCCGGGTCTGGATCTGGGTGGTGATAGTGAATTGGTCGTCTTTCTCCGGCAGACGCTTGCCGTTCTTTTCCACCATGCGGCCAATACTGATACGGCCAATCACGGGGGGAGTAATCGCGAGTCCTTTGATCATGGGAATCTCCTGTTATCAATAAACCACACAGCCGCCGGGCAGGGCCCGGCGCTTATGCTGTGAGGCGTAGGGTATTGAGAGGGGTAATGCGAGAACGATCAGGCGTTGGGCTTGACCAGGAATCGGCGACTGCCAGCCCGGTGCTTGGGGAATTGCTGCAGTAGCGCGGGTTGCGCCTTGAGCAGGGCGTCAGTGTCGAGCACCGTGCTGTCCTTGCTGCGCTTCCAGCTCACCAGGCCATCCAGGAAGTAAGCCCGAGCGGCATCACCCATGCGTTGCTGGATGCGCTGCTTGAGCCGAGCTTCCCGTTCGGCCAGACGGGCCAGGCGCTCCCGGATATCCAGCATCTCGCTGAAGTCGCCGTTGAGTGCGGTGTCTTCAATGAGGTCCAGGGCTTCACCGTCGCCGTGGGGATAGAGTGCCCGCAGTGCCTGATCGGCAGAGTCGGAGCCATCGGCGTCGGGTGGCGTATCGGTCTCCACCTGATGCCAAAAGGCCCGTTCCAGTTCGATCAGTTCCTTGACGACCTCCTCATCCCGCTCGATGCGGTGTACCTGCAGCTCCTGCCCGCAGATCAGCACCGCCACGTCCGCCGCCTGTTTGCCGGTGACGGCCAGTTGATGCTGCACCTGGCACTGGATGTACTCCGGTACTCCATCGGCCCAGAGCCGCGCACCATTAAGGCCGGTGGTTTTGCACTCAAGGATCTGCACCTCTGGATTTCCCACAACGGAATAATCCAGATTGGCCAGCATCCAGGACTTGTCTGCATCCGGGTGCTGGAGCACGGCATTTACCCGCCGCACTTTGTTGCCCGTCGCCTTGCCGTAGGCTTCAGCCACCTTGGGTTCAAGCAGGTTGCCCCAGTACAGCGGGGTATGAATGTCGTCAGGATCGGGGGCCGGTAACAAGCCATCCCGACCGGTCTTGATCATCCACAATTCCAGCGGTGACTGATACGGGTTGAGCCCCACCGCCGCAGCGGCATCGCTGGCGCCGATACCTTGCTTGCGAACCTTGAGCCACTGCTCCCGGTTCATGCCCTTGGTGGACACCAGGCGCAGCGCCGGACGGGATGAGGGTTTGATAGCGCGGGGCGTGCTCATGAGTGACCTCCTTCCAGTTGGGTCAGCCGCTCGGTAAAGCGATCATGGAGATTGATCAGCCGATGGGTCTGGGGTGTCTGATCCGTAGGGACCTCATGACTGCCGCCCTGGCTGAAGAAGGTGACCACCAGATCGGTGATCATCTGTTGGATGTCGGCGTTGGACGGCAAATTGCCGTCATTCTTGAGCAGATAGGCGCCCAGCTGTTCGCCCAGAATGGACACCACCTCGTACTCGAACACCCCAGGAAACCCTTGCGGGCCGTACCAGTAGGGCTGTACCTTTTTCCAGATATCGGGGATGAGGTCACACAGGGTGCTGATCAGTTCGATACAGCCATTACCCCAGATCTCCAGAAGCCGGGTGCCGCGCTCTCTGTTCAGCATCACCCCTTCATGAAGAAAGGCACCCCAAATGGCGGCCAGATGCGGTGAGAGGGGTGGCGCAGAGAGGCTGACTTCGGGTGTCGCGCTGCTATCGGGATTACGTTCTGTCATGGTCAGGCTCCAAACAATAAAAAGCCCGACCGGCACAGAGCGGGTCGGGCTTTAGTCGAGGGAAAAGAATGAGTAGGGAATCAGTCAGGTCACCAGTTCCAGAGTCTGGCTCAGGGCCCGCTGCTTGATCTGGGCACCCTTGCCGAACCAGGCAGAATCCAGCCGGTTGTCGGTGCTGCGGGCGCGGCGTTCGTGGTCCACGAACTCGGTCACGGCATTGAGCAGGCCGTAGGCTGTGTTCTTGGCAGACGGCAACTCCGCACCGCGACCGGCCCCGTCATACAACGCCAGGGCCTTCTTCATGGCCTGTTCGTTGGGTTTCACCAGCATGTCACCAGAGGAGTAGTTCACATCGGTGAAGACCGAGCGCATGACTTTCTCGGCGGTCTTGCGGGTGATGCGCCGCTCGCTGAGAGTTTTCAACCGGTACATGAAGTCATCCCAGGCGGAGACGGAGATCCCCAGCTGTTTCTTGACGGCCTGGGCATCAAAGGTGGTGTTGTGGCGGACCTTCACCGCCTGGCCGGCACCATTCAGGGCTACCGCCAGGGTGTTGTTGCACACCACCCGGATGCTGGTGAACTGAGCGGTGGTAGCCAATGTGCCGTCACAGGCAGTAGCCAGCAGCACATAGCCGTTGGTCTGGTCATTGCCTGCCAAGGAACCCGTTTGCCCGGTGCGGGCCAAAGCCCACAGTTTGCGGCCCCCTTTAAGGACGCCAGCGGTTTCCAGCTCAAAACCAGAGCGCTCGGTGAGATCTCGATAAAACTCCAGGATCTGCCGGGGCTGAACCACCTTGAAGCGGTTACTCACTACGGACAGAGGCGCCTGATTGTCGGAGCGAAACAGGACTTTCTGATCCGGGAAGGATGAGATTTGCCCGAGGGCGCCGGCCTCACTGCTAATGAAGCGAACAGGGGTCTCACGGATCTCCCAGTCCATGCCGGCTTCCTGCATCCAGACATTGAGGGGTTGTTGGCTGGCGAGCTGGTTGCCCAACCCATGCCAGGGGGTACGGCCTGCATAGGCCATGCTTTCGACAAGATGTGCCATGGTAAATCTCCAAGAATAACGATGAGCCCGAAACGGGCGGATTAACGAATGAGAAGAGGGGGTGGGTCAGGGGTAGAGCAAAAGCCGAAGAGGGGCGGCTCAGAGCCAGCCGCGCTGGGCTAGGCTGACCCACTCGGAGCGGGACACGACGAAGTGATCCAGTACCCGCACATCGATCAGTGCCAGAGCGTCCTTCAGCCGGGTGGTGATGGTGCGATCAGCTTGGGAGGGCTCACAGCACCCGGAGGGATGGTTGTGGGCGAAGATCACGGCAGCGGCATTGCAGGCCAGGGCCTGCTGTACCACCACACGGGGATACACCGCCGCGCCATCAATGGTGCCGTTGAACAAGGGCTCGAAACTGAGCACCTTGTGTTTGTTGTTGAGGAAGATGGCCGCGAAGACCTCGTTCTTCTCCTGGGCCAGGACCATCTGCAGGAACTGGGCGACATCGGTGGGCGCGGTCAGCGCTTCCCGGTCAGTGAGCTCATCCAGCAGGATGGTGGCAGCCGTACTGACAATCTCTTCAGGCTTCACGCAGCCCTGTACGTGGTACAGGCCCTGCTCGTTCTTTACGAAAGTGGGGATATCCATAGAAACTCCAAAACGGCATAAAAAAGCCCGCACAAGGCGGGCTCTGGCATGCAGTGAAAGGGGGCGCGAAATACGGTTTAATCAGTGTCGATTCGAAAGGCGTGGCCGCAATCCAGGCATTGCAGGTTGTCGAGAAAGGATTGGTCGAGCTTGTCACCGAGAGCGGCACCGGCCTCTCCGCCGGCAACACCTCCAATCAGACCGCCAATCACGGCTCCGGCGATGCCGCCGAGTAGAGATCCTGCCGGACCCGCGACATAGCCCAGTGTCATGCCCACACGGGCACCACTGGTGGCTGCAGCTACCCCACTAGCGGCACCAGCAGCTGTGCCGACGGAGCCACATACTCTGCGTCCGTTGTGGAGTGCTGATACCCGGATAGATTGGCAGCTGGGGCATTGTATGATCATGAAACCTCCATGAAATGGGATCAGGAAGGCCATTCCTTCCTGGCTTCGTGGAGGTGGTATGTATTTGAGATTATTTGGAATATAGGAGAAATATTGAGTAACGGTGATCTGAGCCGATCAGGTGGTAGGCTGGATGGCAAGAAAGGGAGGGAGTGATGAGTAATTGTAAGCTGTCAGTTTTTTTACCCGTAGAGCCTGTAGATCGAGACTTCTTTTTAGGTTTTTCAAGTGGCTTAAAGGATTCCTTCAAATGCTGACGGAACCAGCGGCGGCGCGCAGTTTTACGGAAATCCGCTAATGTAAAACGATAATCACAGAGGCCTAGTCTAAGACCGCAACCACAGGGGCAAGTTAATTTGTTGGATTCTCTCTTACGCCTCCCGAGAGCCCTCAATGCACGCAAAACAGCCAATTTCCCACTGATTCCGAACATTTCTCCGTAATCATCGGCTAATCCCTGTTCGCCATGCGCAAGTTCACCATAAGGGAAAATGCCGAACTCAATGCGATGCGTGACAGCATATAAAAATCGGTCAACGATATTTTCAAAAAAAGCTGTGAGAGAATGATTATTCTGTAAAATAAATTTTATTCTAAATTCTGATCCTAAACAAAAAGAGCCATCGGTATATGTATGATATTCCTGGCTACGAGGGATATACCTTCCCTCATCGATAACCTGAGGCAGCTTTTCAGGATAGGCTCGAGGTATGATCACCCTGAGTTGATACATTTTATCAACGAGCTGGCTACCTGCGAGCTGTGCTCTCAAGTGATACCTTCCCGACAGTGCAATCGAATCGTCGTTGAGTTCCGCGATCCTGATTCCAGGATGAACAGAGAGAAAACCCTCTAGCCCCAAAGAGTCCCAATGCTGCATTTATTGGTTAAACCATGGTTTCGGAGAAGAGGGGGGGATTTCTTTGGTTGGCGTCAACGCTGCCGTAGACAGCCCTAATGTCTTTGCAACAGAGGATGTAGCAAGTTTAACATCTAGGCCGCGGTCAGCCGCTTCGACCACAATGCGGCTTTCATTCTGCGAGCACAGCGCTTTAAAATCGGCCCTGGCTTGATAGAGCCATTTGTAGAAATTCTCCTTCAGCTTGTGCTTTTCTGAAGCAGGATCATACCATTTATCAGCAAAATCTTCGGCTGGGTTTACAGGGTTTGGAACTAGGGGCGCTGTGTTATTGATGTGCTCGTCCATGCAGGACAGGATATTGGTTAAGGCCGAAACCAAGTCTGTCTCACCGTTATAAGTTTTCGATGCCAAGGTAGTGATAATAACGGAAATGGGTTTGGTGTCCTCATTCTCCTTGAACATTGTATCGCGGTGTCGCTTCAATAGCTGAATTGCCTGTTGTAATGGGGTCTTCCATTGATAGTAAGGCAGGCTATCAATACTGGCCTTGATAACGCCCTCGCGCTCATTGATAAGAGATTGTGCTGTTTTCATGCGTGTTTCAAACCAGCGAGCATAGCCTTCAGGGTTGCTGACCCTCCAGTTATCATTAGCAACCCTGTATCCAGGGTCAGTATTGTCCGTTATGGACACAGCAAGACCGGATACATTTTGGGCAAGCGCATCTTCAAAGTGAGAAGTTTCAATCATTCGCGCTTTCAAGATATTTCTACCGCGTTCATTTTCAGGAATACAAGGAACGATATCCATGTGAAAGCGAAGCCCATCGGCATATTCGAGGCGCCAACAACGCTTTTTCTCGGCTAGCTCTTCCTTGATCCCCCTTGCGTTGCGATATTTCTCCAGCTCAACGCCAACGTGCTTTTTCAGTTGTTCTTGCGTAATATCAATTTTACTTAACCCTTGCCTCAGATTGCACCCCATATCAAGGTCATACTCTTCACCAGAATCGGGCTTGATGGCCGTCCCCAGCCTGAACGAACCTTGCGAGAAGACAAGCGGATCGTATTCAGCGCAGCTTGATTCCTCACGGTGTAGCCACTCACCGATATCTTTATACCTATTCCCCGCTTTCTCATAGGCGCTGTCCGGCAGCTGAATCTCTTCAAGGATACTTTTTAGAACTTCGTTACTCCGATTAGACAGCATGTAAATCACCTTTCAGTTCAATGGCTTTAATAAATTCCTGGGTCTCAATATCGTGGTCATAAATCAACCATGGCATATCGGCCTTGGGCATTCTTGTCCGCCCGAATTCAATAGCGCATGACACTGGCATCACGGGAAAGATGTGGAGCGGCGTTGCCTCTCCGTGTTCGCTCTTGATTTCGACAATCAGACTTCTCAGGTGCTTTCTGAACAGAGCAAGTTTCTGCTTGTCCTGCATAAAATCGTTATGCGGATTATCGAGGGTTATTTCCCAGATTGATGTATCCTCACCGATCACCCTGGTGATGCGCTCATGGGAGACATGATCGCTCAGCGATACAATCAGTGCAGGCTTCCCGTTAAAGTTATCCGGTTTGTTTATGATGTAATCAAATTCATCTTCACACTCCTGCCACGCCCAGCTTTTTGGCTCTCTATGAAGCTGGTAAGTCTCCACGTCGATTTTATCGGTGAACAAAGAGCCAAGCTGTATGAGTAAGGGCTGGGGGGCGAGCGCAAACACAGAAAAATGCTTGCAAGGCTCATCTTCAATAATCGACAGGATTTTCCGCTGGAAGGCTTTCAGGAGATGCTGTGATTCTGTTTGCCAGTATTGCGGTGAGCTGTCATTCAGCTCCGATGTCATGGAAACTAGCACAGGCCGTTCGGTAGCCGGATACCATTGCGGAAAAATTGCCTCAACGCAGGCATAGTATTGGATCGGCGATTTCTCGGAGCCGATATTAGCGCCATACAGCACGACATTAGATTTTTTGTCAGGGGCAATGCCCGTTACAATTTCCACGCGCTGTTCATGTTGCGTCTTCCAAGCAATCAAAAGGTCGGCAGGATATCGATCTGCGCCGCCAGCTTGATCGATTTTTTTATGGCAGTCGTAGCACATCAGCATCAGATTACTGACATCATTGAGGGCGTGGAGATTACATTTATACGGTCCGCGTCCCCGAGTCCCGTTCTCTGAGAATGCGTAGATATGGGCTTTCTGGGCAGCATTGACAGATTCTTGCGTCACGCAGGATGTATGGAGCAGCCTGTTGTGACCCTTAAACTGACAGCGACCAGCGGCTCGCGCCCAGAGCTCTCGCTGAGCCTGATCGGTTATATGTCTCGTAACTTCTGCAACCATGGCTATCCCTCCCTCTTCCTTAAATTTTACCGAGCAAGGGCAGTGAGCGTGGCGTTAAACTATCAAGTGCGAGATGGCTGATGTAACCAGCTCCAGCGCATAAGGCCAGAAATCTCAACAATTGACTACCTCTATCTTCGGGCTTCCAGTCATAGGCTTTCTTCAAGCCATAACCCAGTATCACCAAGAAGCTAACGCTATGGAAAAACTGGCGATGATGTGGATTAGTGGCAGGCTCAATCCAGTCCGGCAGTTTAGAAAAAACTGTGCTGGCGGTAATTGCCAGCAACGGATTGACAGGCTCTTCCTGATGCTGGGCATAGCACGCCATAGCCACTCCGGTTAATGCGCCTGCCGCAGTATGATCGGCTCCATTTGCCATGTGCTACTTCTCCTTGCGAACGCCCTTGAACGGCGTCTTATCAGTCGTTTTGACATCCATGAATCTGCCGGTGGAGGTGTCACGCTTAACATAATGTCCTGAAGGGGTTTTCGTCTGGGTCCGACCTTTCACCGCCCCCTTCCGATGTCCATCTCCAACTGGTGGGTTTGTAGCCATACAAGCCTCTCTTTCTGATAAAGTTAATCTGTTTAACCAGATGTCAATAAAAATGGCTTCTCAGCCATGTATAAAAGAGAGGATAGTCGAGTAAAACTGATTAAGTCAAGCAGATTAAGCAGAATTATTTGATGGCGCGGTAAATGAACTCAAGGCCGCCAGATTCAGCAACGGCTTTGCTGCCGAGGATCAGGCCGGAGGCGAACAGTTTCTTGAGTTTCGCGCTGGCATTCTGAGCCGATCCGCCAAATTTCTGAACAATCTTGGAGGTAGTGACTTCACCTTCTTTCATGATGAAGTCGAGCAATTCTTGTGATCCCTTGCTCGGCGGGGGGCCAATAACAGAGTAGCCATCCTGAGTCTTGAGGATCAGAGATTGCTCTTTGGCGATAGCGGCATAGTGCCAATTATCAAGGAGATCTTTGGTTAGAGATCCCGAAAGGAAAAAGCCTTTCTCGCCCCTATTCAGTTTGGCTAACGAAATCACGCTCTCTCTTGGAAAGGAAGCATCAGTCGCAGTGATCCCTTCAAGTGAGATTTCATAAATGTCGGAAGGGTTGTTATCAACAAAATCAGAGAGCAGTGAAAGTACTTCTCTCCCTTGTTTGTTACCAAACGGGTGGTCGTCTTTAGTAAAGTCACGGAGGCGCATGATTGGCGAATTCTGATTCATCCCATTAATTTAATCAGATTTACTGGTGACTTGCAAGAATGAAATCAAAGCAAATGTGCGTGCCCATGAGCCTGGGAAGATCGAGTTCGTAATTCGTCTTATGCAGTTTTCCTGATTTGTAGGTAAGCTTAAGTTCAAAGCACTCTTCGCGAACTGTGATTACGGCATTGTATGACGCAGCCACATCGCCGCTTCGCTTTAGGCCCAAACCGCGCCCTTCATCACTGGACTGAGATATGCTGCCCTTCTTGAAAACCTCTCGCACCAGCTGCGGGCCGGACTTTGGGTCGTTGAAGTCAAGCTTTCTAAAAAGTCCAGGGTACTTGTTTTCTATAATAGGTTTGAGTGTCCCCGTGATTCCTCGCCCGCTATCGGAGACAATCGTTTGTATGTGAGGGTCAACGCCGCGATAGCCGTGGCGAGCTCTAAAGCCTTTATATCGCTGCAGTGCTATATACCCAGGTATGGGAGATTCAGAATGATCGCGCACGTTGCCAAAAAGCTCTGATAAAACAGTGAAGGCGGGTTGAGAGTAATTCTCTCCAGCGTAACTTACAAAGCTGTGCTTTAGTCTTTGCGGGATGTCCTCATCCAGATCCTCAGGATCTACTTCGCCGAATTCATACACGGCTTCACTGTTACCTTTAAATAATTCAGCCCCCGAAAAAATCGGCCGACGAGGCTTTATCACCACATCTTCATGTAACATTTCGAAGAACCCAATCCTATCGAAATAGGTTAGAGTATTTTGACAATCATTAAAGTCGATAGTGATGTGTTTTCCGGTAAATGTGCATTGGTTGGCATAGGCTAGCAAGCGTGCGGCTGCTTCCAGGAGAATTTTGCACCCCTTTGGTACAACAAATGTGATGAAAGAGAGACTGGAATCCAAAGGTGCTCCAGCTTCTCCTACAGATCTGTCTAGAGAAATGCCATCGATCCAAGCATCGCCGACTAGCTGTATTTCTAGGCAAGAGTCTTTGGCAATGAACCAGCAATGGTTATCATCCTTAAAGAAGACCCCGTCTTGCTTGTTCAGGTATGAATTTACTTCCCTTCGGTCCAGCCCCAGTTTTCTTGCGATTTGGCGACCTTTCAGGCCTGGCGCTTCGCGCAGAACCCCCTCAATTTTTCTCTTCATCGGCAATTTCTTCATTTTCTTGGCTTTATTTTATCTAAGAGCTTTCCAAATTATAGATCAGCGTGGCATTTCGTTAGGAGCTAACAAAATATGATAGCTTCCAGCGTAATCTTGATTTGATGGCGCTTATTTATTAAATGCAGAATTTGAGGCCTCTCTTATTAGCTGCCTTATCGTGGGATGTCCAAGCTTTGTCGTAAGTGGAGACACATAATCTCGCCCTTGGTTCCAATGCAGGTTTGTGTTGTAAATCAGTCCAAGCAGAAAGTAGATCTCCGGGATATCAACACCAGTGCTGGCCACAAAATCCATTTTCTTTTTTGTCGTCTTGGTTTCTAGAAAATCTTCTTTCTGGTTGTCCTGTTCCAGTAGGCCGTAACCGAGTTTTTCAACAGCAATACGTGTAGCAAAACACACGGCTAGAGGATCGTAATTCCTGTTTTTCAGGTAGCGAGCTAGCTCGCTCTGGGAGTACTTATGGAATCCCCCAGAATTCCTCCAGTCATTCGGAAGGTTTTTTGGCCACTCATTCTCAGGGATCTCACACAGGTCAGTGTGAAAGTGGAACCAGTATTTTTCTAGCCCATCCTTGATGTTTTCTTGATTATCCCTTGCTTCTACAAGTCGTAGAGTTTGTTGTGATTTTCCTGTCGGTTTTGCAAGTAGGTGATTTATTTGAATTTTGTGCTTGTTAAAACAGAAATCGAAAAATATGCCGGGATCAAGGTGCGTTAAAATTATTGGATAAATTTCTTGGTTTTGGTCTTTATACGATTCAATGATCGAAGTTACGTAGTATTGGAAGGCTACCAAGTTGGCGTCATCCAGATAGTCGAATACCTCGTCAATGACTAATATGAGCGGTTTTTTACTGCCTTCATGCAAAGTTTTATGCAACTGAACAACAAGTGTAATAATGTCGCGCTGGCCGTTCGATAACTGGTGAGCTTTGGGGAAGTTAATGATCAGATCTTTCTTTTTTTTTGTTTCTTCAACTTTCGCCCATTGCCAGTTAGAACTCTTGAAGTTGGATAGTAGGTTTTCATAATGCGCTTTGACGGTTAAATAATACAGCCAATCTATCGCAGCAGAAAATCCTTTGGGGGCGGCAGCATGGAGGCGCGCAATCTGATAAGCAGAAAAAAAGCCTTCTACCTCGGAATCTGCACTGCCATACTGGACTAGCCGTTCAGCTATGTTGCTCAGTAATGGCAATGATCGTAATTCATCTAAACAGTTGTCCAAAACCCATTGAGATATGACTGCTGCGCTTCCATTTTTTTGGTTTACTTTGTCTATAATGGTATTCAGCGCTGCTTGAATTCGGACTTGGGTGAATTTTGATAGCTCAATTCCTTGGATGGCTTCCAAAAGCCTCGGGTCTTTCAGTAAGTCTGATATGTTGGGCAGAATTTTTCCGTTCCGCCCGAAGTTGGCCTTGGACTCGGAGGGCTTATATGAAAAATCTGCTTTCGCCGGGATTTTGCAGATTTTTATGGGTTTGACTTCAATAGTAGAGGATACTGCTCCCTTGAAATGTTTTTTCGCTTTCGGAGTTAGACCGCTATTGATTACCAGTACATCAAACTTTTGGCGAATCTCGTTTTTGCTTCTGTCTGCGGTTAATTTCTGCCCATCAACCGTAATGCTCAGTTTAGGTTCCAGTTTTTCGTTTTCTTTATGATGATCCTTTTCAGCGAGATCGATTCGCTTGGTATTCATCGATGAAAAAGCGGTTGCGATTGAGCTTTTCCCAAAGCCGTTAGGTGCAACCAAAAGGTTGGGTTTGTAGGCCTTTAATTGCACGTTAAAGTTTTCATGCGAAATCCCTTTGATGTTCCTTATCTCGATTTGGCTTATGGTCATCGCCCAATTTCCTTATTTTACTGTTACTTGGCCGCTCATTAGCATGGGTAGCAGCCAATCTCGAAGACTTATAAGCTCACGATTTTCAAGACTTCGCTCGAAGATCATCTTGTTATAATTCGTCACTACGTCATCATATTTATTGAGCAGACCCGCTGTCGGGTATGCCAACGTGAGCGAATGAAGATCGCTTTTTGTGATGGAGCCGAATGTTGTTCCTTCAGAGTTTCGGCGGTTAAAAATCTGCTTGAAGTACTTCATCACATAAAAAAGAAATCCGTCCGATCCGATTTTGCTATTCAATGCAGCCAGCCCGCGGCCAATACAACAATCAGTGTTAGCAATATTCATGTCGCCAACAGGAGCGCGGACACTTAAAAGAATGTCGCCTTTCTTTGCCATGCGGCTTGGTGCTGCTGTGTATTGACGGGTGCTGGGAAATAGCCATCCAAAGTCGGTGGAGCCTTGATAGAAAATAGTTCCAACACCTTCTTCGTTATAGGAGCTCCCCTCTGGAGATTGCCCCATCGTAATGTTCGCTATCTGAGATAGCGTTTTGTCACTCCACTCCTCCGGAATTTCCCGCTTTAGGGTTGGGTTGTAGACCATTTTACCGCCGGAGGATTTGTAGGGTTTGCCGTTGGCATCGGGGAAGTCGAACTGTACAAACCAGTAGTCGTACAGGGTTTTGGCCATGGTCTCCAGTTCGGCGTTGATGCGGTTATTGATTTCAATTTTTTTGTCTAATGCTGACAAAATAGCTACGATTTTATCTTGGTAATCTTTAAGTGGAATCTTAAATCGTAGCCCAGTGAGATACTCAATATTTATATTGTCTTGAATGCTTCCACTCGCAGAATTCTGAATTGCCTTCCTAATGTAGGTGAATACGTAGTGCATAAAGGGTTCTGACGACTCTTCAGGGTCTGCATTAAACCCAACAACGCTGTCAGGGAAGCACATTGGGTAACCCAGTAGAGCGGTTTCTGCGATATTTGCAGCGATAGTGATGCATAGAGTGTTTTTAGGCCATAGAGCACTCTGTGAAAGGCCAAATTCGTTATAGCAAGCATCATGAGAACGAATATATAAATTGGCTGCTTTAACTTCTCCTGTTTGTACTAACGGATAAGTTCCATTATCAAAAAGCTGAGGGTCATTTCGAGGGCGGTGTCTGGACTTTCCTCTTTGAAACTTTCCAAGGTCAGTTAGTGGCTTGGTGTTCCACTTATTATTATATTTCGACGAGTTAAAGATCATACTTCAACCCCGCCAATTGCTTTTTAATTTCAGCTTCTAGTTCACGAGACGTGCTAAACAAACCTTCCAGTCTGCTAGTAATGTCCTGCATCTTTTCGGCAAACTGCTCTGTACTCAGATCTGCATATTCGATTTTGACATCAAGATACTGGCCTGCGCTTAGTAAATAGTTCTTGGCCTGGATCTCGTCATAGCTGACAGAAACGGAAAAATCCTCTATAGCCTCTTTGGAATTAAATGTGTCGATAATGCGTTTTTCTTCATCCGCGCTCAAAACGGTTTTCTGGTTCTTGCCGTCTTTGATTTTCTCACCTAGGTTAGATGCGTCAATCAGTACTACCTTGTCTTTGTCGCTGTCATCTATAAACAGAATTGAAACGTTGGTTCCAGTTGTAGCAAAGATATTAGATGGCATAGATACTACGCCCGCCACAAGGTTTTCCTTGACGAGATGCTGAAGAATTTTCTTATCAACCCCTGATTTTGCAGTAAGAAAACCGGTAGGCACAACCACTGCTGCCTTTCCGCCTGATTTTAGCGAATGGATTATGTGTTGAAGGAAAAGAGAATAAATTTTCATCTTTTCTTTTTCTTTCTTAGGGGTAGTGGGGATGCCCGCAAAGAAGCGCTCTTTATTTTCTTTGCTGTCCAGCTCATCACGGAAGTCGCTGAAATCCATCTTGAATGGTGGATTGGAAACTATATAGTCAAAGCGCTTCAGGTCTTTGCCGTCCCGGTGAAAGGGGTGCAAGATGGTGTTACCCTGGATCACATTGGGGATGGAGTGCACCAGGTTGTTCAGGATCAGGTTAAGACGCAGCAGGTTTGAGGACTTCTGCGAGATGTCCTGAGTGTAGATGCTACAACGGTTCTCACCAATGGCATGGGCTACGTTCATTAGCAGGGTGCCTGAACCTGCGGAAGGGTCGTAGCAACTAACGTCCTTGACTTTGCCCTGTTGCTCCGTGGGCACCAGAATGGCCGCCATAATGCGAGCCACGGCATGGGGCGTGTAGTATTCGGCGTATTTGCCGCCGGAGTTGCTGTTATAGTCCTTGATCAGGTATTCAAAGATGGTGGCGTAGAAGTCGAATTTTTGAGTAAAGATTCGCTCGAAGCTGAACTCCACTAACTTATTGATGATGGCGCGGCAGAAAGCATCGCGCTTGGACTCATCGGCAATGTATTCACTCACGCGGTCAAACAGCACCACCTTGGCACCGCCATCAGTTTTTACCGCGAACACGTCATTATTGGTCTGGGCAATATCGCGCAATGTGTCATCAAACAGCTTGGCGAAGTCTGGCGCGTTCTGCTGGCTAAATAGGTAGCTGATAAAGTGGTGCGGTTTTAAGCGTGCGGTATCGCCGCCCATTTGCAACTGGAGCATTTCCAGCTCGTCTTCGCTCATGGCGACTAGGGCTTCTTCCCACTTTTCGGAGTTGGCGACCTTCTCGTCGATTTTCTTCGCCTCGTAGGCGAATTTGTCGTTCAGGAACTTGTATAGAAAGGTTTGGGTGATAATTTTGAATTCATTACCGTCGTTGCCTAAGCCATAGTGGGCGCATATGTTCTTCAGGCTATCGATCAGCGCCTTTGTTTTGTCTCTAAATTCAAGTTCTACCACGTACGAGCTCCGGTGCTGAATTCATTCAGGTATTCGGCGACAACCAGGTGATTGATATAGCGTGAGGCGTCGGCGTTGAGTTGTATGTTTTGCTCGCCTTTGAAGCGCCTGATCACCAAGGGCATCATCTGGCGTTCAAAATAGCTTTCGTTGTCCAGTATCTGGCTGTTATTCAGTACCTGCTCATCGGCGTCCTGCTTTACCCCGGTGAGGGCTTCGAAGATCTTGCGCTCTGCCTGGCTGGCTAAGTTGGGGCTTGGGCCGCGCTCTTGCAGGCGCTTGTGAATGCGGGTGTATTTGGCATCACCATGGTATTTCTGGCGAAGTTGGTTGTTCTCGCGGTTCAGCTCCTTAACGCGCTCGTGGATCTTGTTGAGCGCATCGATGTTGGCCACCATCTCATCCTGGGTGACTTCGCTGAGGTTCTTTTTCTTGAATAGCCTTTCCAGCTCTTCCTTCAGGCTGATGAACTTGTGGTCTTGTTGGTCAAAATTACTGGCCAGGGCTTCGCGGGTTTGGCGCAAGGTGTTTTTCAGCTTGTCGGCCAGTACCAGTTCTTCTTCGCCCACCTTGATGAACTTAAAGATGACATCCTCAAGGGCCATATTCAGTAAATTGCCGGTATCCGTGCCTTGCTCGATGCTCTCCTTGAGGTTGAGCATATCCAGGTGGTTACAAGTTTCCCGATAGAGGATGTTAAGTTTGGCGAAGTCCAGCTCATCCAGGATGTTGTACTCACCTTGTAGGCGGATGAGGTTGTAGAGGCTTTTCGCATCGCCCAGTGCTTTTTTCAGAGCCAGGATGGTTTCCCTGTCCTGAATCTGGCTGATCTGGTCGGTGAATACCTCGGCATTTTCGATGTCGAAACGGAACAGCACATCCTTGATATGCTCGATTTCCTGCTTCATTTCCTCCTGGGATTTGAACAGGTTGGAGTAGTGCTCCATTTCATCGCCGAGTTCTAATTGCAGCTCATCAAAATAGGCTTTGTTGGTCGCGTCAAACTCCTTGCGGATGTCGGCAAAGTCCACCACGTAGCCGTAACGGAAGTCCCTATAGGTGCGGTTTACCCGTGTTAAGGCTTGTAGCAGGTTGTGCTTGCGGATGACTCGGCCCAGATAAATTTTCTTTAGTCTTGGGGCATCAAACCCGGTGAGCAGCATGTTGAAGACGAACAGAAAGTCGATTTTCCCGGCTTTGAAGTCTTCCACCCAATCCTTACGCTCTTCCTTGGTGCCTATGTCATGCAGGATCAGCGCTGCGCTCTTGATCTTGTTGTCTTGCTTGGCTTTGGCGGCATAGCTGTCAGGCTTGGCTGCTGCAATCATGGCTTGAGCGGAATCCTTGATTTCATCAGGTGAGCTGGCGGCCTGCGCGTAGACGCCATTGAAGATGTCGAACATCTGCTTGGCTTGATCTGCGCTATCGCAGATCACCATGCCACCTATGGTTGCATCATTCAGGGCTCCCCGGCTTTTTTCAAAGTCGGTGATGATGTAATCGAGCATGGGTTCGACAAAGCTTGGATGGGCGTAAATCAGCTTGCGATCCACATCCCCCATCTGGATTTCCACTTCCTCCAAAGCTTGTTGCAAGATCATTTTGTAGTTGGTGGCGATCTCTTCTCGAATCAGGCGCAGGGTGTAGCCATCGGTAATAGAGGCGTTGTAATAGTATTTGTGAATGTATTCTCCGAACAGGGCGCGGGAATTGTAATCGTCGCCTAACAGCGGCGTGCCCGTGAGGCCAATTTTGATGGCATTGGTGTCTGACTGGCTCAGGTTGGCCAGGAAGCTCCCTTTAGGGTTATAGCTGCGGTGGACCTCATCTAGGAAATACACGCGCTGGATAGCTACATCGTAGTCCTGGGTCGAAACGACGTCCGGGTCATCCTTAAATTTCTGGATATTCACTACCGTGATTTCTGGCTTGCCGGAATGGTTGTGGATAACCTGGGTTGCCTTAATGTCGCGGGTAAAGGCTTCTCGGGAGTTAACGGTGTGCACCGTCAGGCCGCGAGCAGTGAATTCCCGTTGCGCCTGCTGCAGTAAGTCCAGCCGGTCGACAATGAAGTAGAATTTGGGAATGATCTGTTGCTTCTGGAAGTGGTCCGTCAGAAAGCGCACGTTGTAGAAAGCCAGCGCTGTTTTGCCGCTGCCCTGGGTGTGCCAGATGATTCCCTTCTTAACGTCATCATTGAGTTTCCTTTTGATGGCCTTGGTGGCGAATAACTGCGGGTAGCGCATGATGTGCTTTTGCAGCCCGTCAGTCTCTGACACATAGGCGAGCGCATAACGCAGGATAAACGCCAGCCGGTCTCTGTTGACCAGGGAAGTGCAAATGCGGTTTGTTGGCCGATTCGGGTCTTTATTGACGATGAATTCGGGATTGCTGCGAATGACTTCCAGGTTGTTGTCCTTCAACACCTTGATTTCGTCATCACCTGATAACGGCTTGAGTAAGGCCGTAAGGTTCAGGATTTCTTCCTCACGGAAGTAGTTGAAGACCGGCTTATGATAAGAGCTGCTGGCGTAGAACGCGCCCTGAACAGGTTCTGGGTCGCCGTCGTCATACTCCATATTGTTAGAGAAAATCATGAACTGCGTGATGTTGGCAAAGCGCTTGAACTTGGGATTCTGGAAGCGCTTGTTGATGCGATCCCGCTCCGCCAATATGCCTTCACGGTTGTTCGGCTTTTTCACTTCAATAAAGACCAGCGGCATGCCGTTGATCAGCAGGGTGACGTCTGGTCGAAACTCTTCATCGCCATTCTGGCAGGTCAGTTCGGTAACGACGTGGAAGCTGTTGTTGTCGAAGTTTTCGAAGTCGATCAGCTTGGAGTTGGAGCGGTCGCTTAGCCTTTCAAAGAAGGCGCGCCCCAGGTCTTCGTTGTCGAGCAGCAGTTTGACATCTTCCAGGAGCCGGGAAACATCGTCCGCCTCGATGCCGGGGTTGATTTGCGTGATTGCTGATGAGAACAGCTCAGGGAATATGTTGGTGTCCAGATCCCAGCTCTGGCCCTTGAGCGAGAGATACTGATAGCCCAGCCTCATCAAATGGAGGATGGTCGGGATTTTTACTCGGGTGTCTTCGTTAAACTTCATTACGATCCCTGTTTATTGTTGCGTCAGCTCAAGCAGGTCGCCTACCTGGCATTCAAAGAGCGCGCAGAGCCGTTCAATGGCATCTAGGTCCACCTTCTGGGCGGTTTCCTTGTACATCAGGGTAATGGTGTTTCTGCTTAACCCTGTCTCTCTCACCACATCGGCAATACGCATCTTGTGCTCGCCCATCATGCGGGCAAGGTGGCAGCGGATCATGGTTCGGCCTCTCCGGATTTGAAGCCTGAGAGGCTATCATGATTTGGTGGTTAAGTTTAAATATTTGAGTTGAAATGACAAAATTGGTTGTAATTGCCCCTGCTTCCGGGATAGAGCGTGCTCGCAACGTTTTGGGAGGTGAGCAGCTATATAGCGGCTTCTACTAGGTTTGCCACCTTCTGGTGGGCTGAGCTCCTTTCATCGAAATAGTCGTATCTGTCATAAATACCCTCAACTCCCTTCAGCTTGTGATTCAAACACCGTTCCGCCACATGACTCGGCACGCCTTCCGCAACCTAGAGGCTGCGAAAGGTGCGTCGCAGATCGTGGATTGTGAAGTGTTCTAGGTCGCCCATTTTGATTGGCTGCTGCTTTTCCTGGCTCGCGGCCAAAGAGCTAGGAAATGGTGAGATTCAGATTCTTTAGGCCCACAATAGGGCCTTGCTGGAGCGTCCAGTCGGAAATGCGTAAGGGGAGCTGCAGGCTTGGGCGCGGAACATTCAGCCACTCAATAACTTGGGCGGGCACCGAATGGTGATGGCCGTGCGAATCTCACCGTATTTTTTGGATTCACATCAGATATGACCTCGAGGTTCAATGACTTTCCTTTGCAGTCGAAATGAAAGTGTATGTTTTTGTGTGACATTATCGTTTTCTGGGATGTTAACTCTCTGAATTTCTGCCTCAAGTACCTTTGTATTATTGGCGTTGTTGATCTAGGGAGCCTCCCCGTCCGTCGAGACAAGACACAGCAGCTGCACGCTTCAGGCTCACGCTGAGCACGTGAGGAGTTTTTCAGAGGCTCCCTGGTTCGCGTCTATACTTGTCTTTCTTTTCTGTAATTGCCGGGGGGACGTCGGGCTTGCGCTGTCACTTACATGACCAGCTAAACCAGTGCGGCGTGCCGATGAAGAGGGATTGCTGCGAGCTCTTCGGGCCGACGTCGGCCCCAGTGGGTGGCCTGAGAAATCACCGGGGCGAGCTGCTGTCGTTTTTTTTATATACGCTGAATACCATACGGCTCAGCCACTTCATGGCCGCTTCATAGAGTGGTGGGCAAAAGCGTTGGGCGAATACGCCTAAGCGAATATCAAAAGAGGTGAAGATCCAGTAGCGATTCTTCTTAACACCGGCGATGATCTTGTTCGCCGCATGCTCAGGGGGTTTAGCATGACGCTGGAAGCGCCCCGTCAGAGCCTTCACATCGGGGTCATTACGGTCCACGCCAATCACATTGAGGGTCTTTACCAAACCAGTGTCCACGGCCCCGGGGCAAACAAGGCTGACACCGATACCATGCTGACGCAGATCAAAACGCAGTACTTCGCTAATGCCTCTTAAGCCGAACTTGCTGGCGCTATAGGCAGCGTGCCAGGGCAGGCCGAACAAGCCGGCGGCGGAGGAGACATTGACTAGATGGCCGCCTCGGCCCGCCTCGATCATCGGCGGTAAAAATGCGTGGATAATATGAATTGGCCCTAGTAAATTGACGTCGATGATCTGACGCCAATGCTTTAGCTCCAAGTTCTCAACCGTGCCCCAGGTTGAGATGCCGGCAATGTTCATCACCATGTCGACGCTATGATGCTTCTTATGAATGGCATCGGCGAACGTCTGCACCGCATCCGGGTCAGAGACATCAAACGCTCGGTGGAATAAGACTTGCCCGCCCTTTTCCTCCAGCTCTTGCGCTACAGTATCCAGAGACGTTTGATCAATGTCGGTTAGACACAGCCTTGCGCCTTCGGCCACGAGCTGTTGCGCCGTTGCCCGGCCAATTCCGCTGGCAGCGCCGGTAACCAGGCAGAGTTTATTACGCAGTGACTTCATGGTGATCTCCTATTAAGAATAGGAATGATGCCATGCCGTCCGGTTCCCCCCGGTAACCAATCGCGCCACAATAAGGGTCTGAAAATGCCAGCACAGCTTGGTTGGCAGAAGGTGTGACATACTCGGCGATATCGTTTGGAGAATGACTGTGGATGATAACGATAACTGGGTGGCAGCCCCCCATCTCCAGCATCTGGCTCGTACCGCACAGGCAAATGGTCTTGATGTGGACCAATGGTTGCTCCAGCTGGGCAATAATAATCCAGCCATCGGGGCGGAAGTCACACTGCCAATTTCCATGCTCGAAGAGCTTCTGGAACAACTCGATGGACGGTTTCCGGGTTACCCCTTCGGGCTGGTGATGGCGGAGAACATTCAGCCAGCGGCGTTTGGGGTTCTTGGCTACCTGAGCCAGAGTTGCACACGCTTCGCCGACGTTTTAGACCTGCTCGTGCGGTACAACGGACTCCTCAGTAGTTTCGGGAATAGCAAGGTTGTCCACTTGCCTGGCCGGGTCCGCGTTGATTGGGAGTGCCTAGCGGGCAGTCCTCTGTTTCGTAGGCACGCTTACGATTATGTTCTGGGCAGTTTCATCGTGCTTGCCCGTACCCTTCTGCAACCGACCCCCTTGGCTCTTCTCGAAGTTCATTTCTCCCACTGCGCGCCTGAGAATCAAGAGACGCGGTTACGCCTTCAACAGCTGTTTCAAAGCCCGATTTATTTTGACCAGCCGCAAGCCGGAATTTGCTTTGATCGAGCGTTAATGGATCAGCCGCTGAGCCATGGGGACCTGAGTATTAAAACGACACTGGCGCAACATGCTGATTCGCTGATGCAGCAACGACAGCAAAACATGACATTACCGGAAACCGTAATGCGCCTGGTGCATGCCATGTTTGTCGACAGCCCCCCCAGCCTGGAAGACGTGGCGGATCAGTTGGGCATGAGTGGCCGCACTCTGCATCGTCGTCTGGATGCCCATAGCATTAAATTTCGTAGTCTGATTGATGAAATTCGAATGGAGAGGGCGTCAGACCTGTTATTGAATGGCTGTCAGCCACTGGAGGTGGCAGCATTTCAACTTGGATTCCAGTCCAGGCAATCTCTTATTCGCTGGTTCAAGAAGCGGACGGGCTTAACGCCAGGCGAATATCGACAACGAGGAAACAGCAAATCATGAGAAATTCAGATCTCTTGCATCCCGAGCAGGGCTGGGCATGCCCTGAATGTATTCGCATTCCTGCCCCGCCACGTCGGGAGCAGGCCCTCTTGCTGCGAAGCCTGTCCGGATTGGTGCGGTTCTTTGGTCGAACGGAGCTGCCTCATATCTTTCCCGTCATCGGCATCAATGGGCGGATTTTCTGGCCTTGGCTGGTTTTTGCCTCTCAGATGATGCCCTTCGGGCGGCTTCCTGCCACGGATAGGGAGAAAGCGATTCTCCGTGTGGCCTGGCACTGCAGAAGCCGCTATGAATGGGGGCAGCATGTGGAAATGGCATTGAAGGTTGGCGTTAGCGATCAAGAAATCGTTGAGATGACAAAACCTTCCATGGAGATCGCGAATTGCGGCGATCAGCTGTTAGCGGAAACCTGCGACCAGTTGTGCCAGCAACGCCTGGTGGATGAAGAAAACTGGCTTGCGCTGAACAAGAGATACACTCAAAAGCAGGTAATCGAATTGACCATGCTTGTTGGTCACTATGTGATGGTCGCGGGGTTGTTGGTTAACGCTGGCATAAAATTGGAGCCGTCGAGCGAAAGGGTGTTACAGGACTTTTATGAACGTCTTCGGAGGGTGGCGAGAGGGTGATATAGCTATCGGAAGTGTCGGCTCCGGAGCCTCTGCTTGTCCGGACTTGTCCCTCTCAACGGTGTGATGATTGGCATGATGCAAGGTTTTACTCATTGCGAGGTGCCATGATGATCCGGTTGCTCTGTTTTTTGGTTACGCTTTTATTATTAATTTGTACGCCAGCCCATTCTTTTGAACTTGCTGATAGCCAGCGAATAAACGAAAGAATTACTGACTTCGATATTGTCTCCGGGAATCTCGTGAGTGGAACCACAGTAAGAGTGATGTTGCCAACAGGGTACACTGAGAGTGAGAAAGCTTATCCGGTTATCTATCTTCTCCATGGTGGAGGAGGAACCCACGAAGACTGGACGATATGGGGCGTGCAAGAAATTGTTGGAGACCTCGACGTAATTATTGTTCAGCCGTCCATGGGAAAAGGAAGCTGGTATGCGGATGCCACTGTTCCCGGTATCTTCGGTACCCCGAAATGGGAAACCTTTTTCTTCGAAGAGCTTATTCCCTGGGTTGATAACACATTAAAAACCGACGCGCGTCGCGAGGCGCGTGCCGTAGTGGGACTTTCCATGGGAGGCTATGGCGCTATGAGCTATGCCGCTAGGCATCCTGATCATTTTGTCGCTGCAGCATCATTTTCAGGAGCAGTGGATACAAGCGGAGAGCTAGTGTCAAACTGGATAGGCGTTTCCCCCATTATAGAAGGAAGGATGCCGTATTCAATTTTTGGTCTATGGCCATTGGATACACTGAAGCGTCAAAAACACAATCCGCTTAAATCGGCTTCTAATTTAAGAGGAATGCATCTTTCATTTTACTTTGGTAATGGGAAGATTGGGCCCCTTGATAGCCAGGTTGGTTATAATCCAATTGCTCTGTTCATGGGATGGATTCAAGAGGCTGAAGTGCAAAGAATGAATTTTTCTATGCATGACCGCCTAAATGAGTTGGGAGTCGTTCACAACTTTTACCCTTATGGTGATGGACAGCATTCTGCAGGTTACTGGATTCGCAGTTTTAAAGATGAACTTCCAGATTTAATGAGGGTATTTAATGATCCGCCGGTTCCTGCGAATTGGGTTGTTAATGGAGGTTTTGAATACGAGGGAGCTTATGCTGTTACCAATGACTTGCACTGGGAATGTAATGGCGTATGTGGCTTGGACCATTATGTCGAATTAAGTCATTTGGGCAATGGTAATGGTTGGATAAGGAGTAATGATGATAAGTGGCATGAAATATATCAGGACGTTTCTGTTGCAAGTAATACTGATTATTATTTGACAGGGTGGTTGAGAGCATCTGGATCTAAGCTGGCTCTCTTTGGTGTAAGGGGGAGGGATGGCGTCTCGTTGGCTGATAAATCAGTGATTAGAGGAGATGAGTATGTTAATTATCAAATATCGTTTAACTCTGGAGATAACGATCAAGTGAGAGTTTATGCAGGGCTGAAGCCGGGGGGGAATGACTCTTGGATTCAAATAGATGAAGTTTTTATGGCGGCTGGGTATGTTACTGAAAAGCATGATGACGTGGATAGCGTAAATAACCAAGATGAAAGTGATGAAGGTGGCAACTCCCAAGAAGTAGTCATGTCTTCTGAGGGGCTTGAAAATGCTTCCAATAAGCAGGGAGGGACATTGTTTTTATCATGGTTTTACTTGTTCATCTTGCTGGCTATTTTTGGAAGAAATAATGCGTACGGGTCAGCTTTTGGGTGTGCTGATTAATAGTTTGGACTTGGTATATAAGTAGTGAGCTTGTCTATGATTGTTTGCCATGGAAGTTTTAGTGATTGAGGTTTTTTCTGTAGTAATTAAGGCCTGATATGATAGTTGCGGTTTTTCCTAGGGTTTTTGTCAGGTCAAGTTCAGCCTACGATTTTTTCAGATGGCTTTTCCGTCGTAAGGTGAACCACAGTTTTCCGCCTATAGAGCTTTGAATTACAACCAGTTCCCCGTGCGCCGTTCTGGCATTCAAAGTGGTAATCGCTGAGATGTCCAGGAGCAGAAAACGCATCCCGGGAAGTTGATAATTGAAGCGGTCGGATCGTCTGATGGCTCGTGTCTGCATGGTTTTCCAAGTGAATAATCGACTTGGTGTCACCTCCACAATATATGTCCCTGACTTAAGAGAGTAACCCAGCTTGGGTTGCATTATTAGTGACATTAAAGTTGTCATTCTCCGCCACCTAGAATGTCCAAAAAAGATCCTGTCATTGGTGTGATTATAAGGATCTAATAAATGGATGTTCGGTTGATTGATTTTAGTTTGGGTATAGAGCGTATATTCCTTTCTTTTTAGATTAAAGAAGGGTGTGAATGTTTTTATTTTTCCATTTTTTGTTATTGGAATTATGAGGTTTTCATGATTACAAGAAACGCTTTTTTTGCAAGAATATATGTTTCCTCACTTTTTATGGTTTTTGCATCCGCGGCGTTCGGATCAATGGGGAATGCCGCCAGTACTTACGGTCTTTTACCCTTCGATGTGGGTACGGCCCAAGCTATGTCGCTGTTTAATACCCAGGCGTCTGCGCTCTATTACAACCCGGCTTACTTGACCCAGGACCCCCGCGGTGAACTGACGCTGGGGCTGCTGCATGCCGAACATGATTTGAGTGTGGTCGGTAACGGCAATCCCAGTGGTGGTGGTGCTGCGGTAATCCGTGACGGTGACAAAGCCAATGTGGCTGACGCCCAACAACAGATTATCGCCCTCAAGACCGATCTCTCGGACATGCTGAAAGGGGATTATCCGCTCTATTTTGGCATTATTGCCGGGGTCGAGAAGTTCGGTGAAGAAATGATGGCCTTTAATTCAGGGGTGGCCCTGGAAGGCCAGTTCATGCGCTACGGCCGCCAGCCCCTGTTCCTGAACCTGGGGGGCGGGCTTGAAGTCGCCAATGGTATTACCACCGGGGCGTCTGCCCACGTCTCCCTAAGTAGTGAAGCCACCTTAATTGCCAGTTCGGATCTGTCGGGTACTACCCAGTATGAAGAGCTTACAGTGACGGCCAAGCCCGTCATTCGCCCTGTTCTGTCCATGAATTTGGAGTGGGGCAAGATTTTCTGCAGCAAGGAAGACTGTGGTATCTGGACCGGACTGGAAACAGCGTTTGTGTTCCGTGGCCATACAGAGGCCCGCACGGCGGTGGAATCCAACCTGACTATTCCTGGCACGGTGGTGGACCCTGGCATTACCGTACTTATTGGCACCATCGACTCCTACCAGCCGGACATTCTTAGTGCCGGTATTCTGTACCACTTCAGCGATAACTTCCGCGCTGCCATCTCTGTTGAGCAGCAGAACTGGCAGGACCTGGAAGAGGTGCTGGGGAGCGATACAGTAAAAAATCAGGCCAACGCCACGTTCAAGGATGTGCTGGTGCCGCGCATTGGTGCCGAGTGGACAGTAAACGAACACATGATTCTGTTTGGTGGTGTGGCGTATCAGGAAAGCCCGCTCGAAAGCTTGCAGACGCCGGACGTGAACTACTTTGACAATGACCGGCTGATTGTAGGGGTGGGCAGCTCCCTGATCATCAAGAACCCGCCGATCCTGGCCTACCCCATGCGTCTTGATTTCGGCTATCAATACCAGCAGCTGCAAGAGCGTGATTTCGAACTGATAACAACTCGGCCCGGTGTCAGTAACCCCTATGAGAGCGTGAACACCGATGGTGATGTGCATGTATTCAGTGGTTCACTGACCGTCAAGTTCTAAGCAGAGGTGCATCATGAAAAAGAACAATATTGCACTCGCACTGACCGCTCTCGCCACTGCAACCTTGATGGGTTGTGGTGACGACAGCGCTGATGTGAGCTTCGACACCGCGACGTTTAACCCGCGCAACCTGCACTACAGCTACCCGCTGGATAATCAGCAACATGTGGCGCCGCGAACTATTGTGGCGCTGCAGTTCAGCCAGGAAGTGACCGCAGAGGCCAGTAATTTTGTCTTCTCCGGGCCGGAGGGGGGCGTGCCCTTCACGCTGGAATCCGTGGCCGATGGCCGCGGTGTGGTGCTGACTCCGGACGATGCGCTTAATCCCGCCACGGATTATGAAGTGGTTATGGATGGCGTCACGGTGTTGGGTGAAACAGTTAACTTCAGTGATGGCGCACTGAATTTCACCACCCGGGCGGCGCTGGAAGGCCCGATAAGCACCCAAAAAAGCGCTGCGGACTTCAAGGTGGATTCCCTGTTTCCGGACGATCAGCAGTTCGAAAGCATGGATTTCACCACCTTCCGGTTGCGTACCTCCCACCCGATTGATGAGTCCACTGCGATGTATGGCGATACCATTAGCCTGACCCGGGATGGTGAACTGGTGCCGGCCCAGCTGTTGGTCGGGCGCACGGCCATCAGTGTGGATCCCAAAGAGGACATGGCCCCGGGCGCTACCTATGAGCTTTCGGTAAACGGCCTCAAGAGTGTATTTGGCGACGATATTGAGGCGTACACCCACACCACGGTGCCTCAGGACACCACCTCGCCGACCACGGGTGAGCGGGCTGTACTGGTCACCAATGCCCCCCCGGCGGATCCCTCCCTGGGGTGCCAGGATGAAGGTGTTCGCGTTTCTGAGCTCACTGGCCAGCCGATTAACTGTGTTCCGCTAAACAGCACGCTGTTGCAAGACAAGACGTTCTCCAAGCAAAAGGGTGATGTGTATGCTGAGTTGGCATTTACCCCGAACTTCCCCGAAGTTACGCCGCTACGGGTGAAGAAGGGTGGGATCCTTAAAGGGGATTCCCTCGAGGTATTGATTGGTGGTGCGGTGCCAGTCGGTTTTGATTCAGGTGATGTGACTGTTCAGATTATTTCTGATGCCTCTGGTTATTTGTTCCCCAACCCGAATGCAGAGAGCGATGACGCACCGAAGAAACTGCGCCTGTTTATGGATGTTGCATTTGCAACCGAAGATCCCAGGGCCAACGGTGCATTTACGCAGAAATTGTTGCATTTGGAGCTGGTAGGCGCGGGCCTGATTGAAGATGGGCAGCTTATCGCTGATGCCATCACCATTGTCGAACCCCGTGTACTGGGGGTGGATAGCGCCTACGGTGTGCTCAGCTTCCGCATGGAGTCCTATCAAGATCAAGAAATCGCGCCGCAGAAGCCCATTGATACGGTGAATCCCTTTGTGCCGGCGATGGATGGCGGCAACGGGTTGGAACTGTCCTGGCAGCCAGGTAATGTGGCAAACCGTATGGAGCCCGGCGATCCGATCATTATCCACTTCAATGAAGTGTTGGAAGAGGCCACCATTAAGAGCCCCGCCGACGCTGA
Source organism: Alcanivorax sp. VBW004 (assembly GCF_009718865.1). Classification (NCBI taxonomy): domain Bacteria; kingdom Pseudomonadati; phylum Pseudomonadota; class Gammaproteobacteria; order Oceanospirillales; family Alcanivoracaceae; genus Alcanivorax; species Alcanivorax sp. VBW004. Next base: position 3,435,392 of record NZ_WNHC01000001.1, on the reverse strand, counting down.
CGCCGAAGGCGTTAGCCCCAGCCTGATGCTCACCAAGGGCGGTATGCAGGAGCCCTTTTCCTGGAAGCTGGATGGCAGCGCGCTGATTATTACCCCGGATACCCCGGTGGAATATGGTGTCGAGTATGTGATCACCACCACCCCGGAGATTACCGATCTGGAAGGCAATGCGCTGCAAATGCTGGACAGCCTGGAAGGCGACAACAGCCTGGATTTCACCCTGCCTGAATATGTGTCAGTCGATTTCAATGCGCCACAGCAACTAGATAATGGACCGGTAGATGTTCGCCGAAGTCCTTTTGTCACTACAACATATCCTGGTTTTCCCTGTGCAAGTACTTCTGCGACCCAGGCAGAAATCAACGCCGGTTTTCAAGGTGTATGTATATCCTCTAGCCCTAAAGACGAACAGGTTGAAATTGATAAACTTCCTATTACATTAATTCCCGCTAACCGTAACATTCGCGTGCGTTTCTCACAGAATATGAATGCCGAAACCATCGTTCTTGGGGACACCTTTTTGGTGGAAAAAGAAAAGGAGGGTGAATGGAAGGCCGTTTCTGGTCAGTTAGAGGTGGCTAGCCGTAGCCTTGCGTTTAGGCCAGAAAGTGCATGGGAAGAGGGTGCTTTATACCGTTATGTATTGCTTAGTAATGGTGGTGGGACTGGTTGCCTGGGTATCTGTTCCGTAGATGGCCTGCCTTTGCAGACAGCGCTCCTTATGGGAGATGGTTTAAAGAGTGGAGGGCCGCATATGGAGATTCTTTTCCGGGGATCCTCTCCTTCTAGTACTGTTTTCCAAGAGTTGGCGAATCTTCCCAGTGTGGATGTAAACAACAATTTACAGATTGATTCAAAAGAAATTGCAATAACTTCTGCTGAGATCAGTCCTTCTGATTTGCTAGATAATGCGACATTGGTTCTACCTCATGAGGGAGGTGGGGGTGGAATTATTACAAAAGCAAATACTGGGTGCGGATTTAAGGCGCTTGGGCAAGGCGGCGCAATACGATGCGATAGTAAAAAGGTGATGTATGTTTCGGGGGCGCTAAATTCAGAAATATTAAATTATGACTCAGAGAAGGAAGGTATTCCTGTTGTTATTTATCCCACCATGGTGGCATTAACAAATTTAGACTCAGTAGCAATAATCGGCTTGCCTTTAGATACTGATGAGTTGGGTGGAACGTTGAGTAACATTCCTGTTATTGGAGGAATACTTGGAGGTGTTGTGAAAACGTTGGGGGATGTCCTTGGCGTTTTGGGTCTTGATCTTAGTGATACAATTTTAGGCGAAAATATTAGCTTGTTGCCTGTGGAGTCATCAACAGGCCCTAACATCATGCGAGTTCGATATAACCAGGATGCAGACGGTCTGCGTACTGTTCCACCTATTGGTTATATTTTTGAAACCGAAGATGGCCCCATGTTTAGAATTACATTTGATTTGTTGTTTGATGCTCCGGGATTGGTTGTTTTAAATGGTGCCGGTGGGCATGATGTTAAAAGTAAGCCTATCGATGCAGTTACCCTTGAAGGGCCATTAGATTTTCTTCCGGATGGGCGGCTGTTTTTAAAAATGAAGAACAAAGAAGAAAAATATATAAGCTTGAATATCTCTTTGGCTGGGCTGGAAGGAGGGAAGATTAAACTGAAAATTCCGCCAGGAGGGATCAGTCTTAGTTATCAAAGTTCATCAATAAAATAAGTTTTTAGGCCTTGTTATAAAATTTAGAAGGCCTGTTAAGACAAATTCTGTAAAACTAGGATAAAGGGGTTTTCGCTATATAAATTATATCTTGGAAATCTGCTTTTTGATGCCCTTTTCAAGAGCAAGCATTTTTCGCATGGCAACCAATAAAAATCAGCGATGCATCGAACGGGGTATCCGTTTTAACGCAGGCCCACAAACTTGTCAGGTATTTCGCATTACCGCCACTTGGGCCTGCAGTTTGGTTTTCCTGCGGGCTACCAGGGTTTCATAAAATGCCTTGGCATTCGGATCAAAGCGCACGGCTGACATGGCGGGCATATACAGCGCTGAGCGTATGTGCGCGTTGCCTGCTTTACTGATTCGAGGCCTTATGAACGCTGCTTCTAGACTGGTACAGGCGTATATCCAGCCCGGCACGACTGCTGACCTGTGAGCGAATTTCAGGTGATCCGGCAAGACGCGGAGCTCAGCCAGAAACGCGGGGGCCGTTGCCTGCGCGATACCCTTGGCCGCGCAGAAATGCCGGTATAAACGCTTGAGCTCAGGTGATTGTCTCAGAAGCGTCATCGCAGCCTGTTTCAACCGCTCAATGCGTCGACCAAGCATCTCAATCGCTTCCTGCTCATCTTCAACGAGCAGCGTGGGCGTAGATTGCGCGGCCTTCATGGCGTGGAGGCGGTTCTTTGCCTGTGTCTGGCTACCGGTCAGGCGGTTGATCTGCCTTCCGAGGCTTCGAAGGGCTTGGCGGTGCTGATCTGGTGGTGTCCACAAACGGGGCTCCATGCGCATGCCGTACTCGGCCAGCAGTGCGGCATCTATGCTGTCGGTCTTGCTGTTCTGCAGCTTGATATTGGCGAAGTTCTTGGTGCTCTTGGGGGGGATTACTGCCACGGGCAGGCCGGCCTCAACCAGAACCACCGCCAGATCAAAGTAATACACGCCTGTTGCTTCCATGATAATGCACTTCGGTCGAAGCTTTTTCATCGTGGCAATCAGGGAATTGTGACCATCAGGGTACAGGGCTTGCCGAACTTGCCATTCTCCAAAGCTCTCAAAATCCACACAGCTAGAACCTGGAGGAGTTGGAAGGCCCCTTCAGCCACTTGATTCGGATACCTGAACTCGAATTGCAGATAGATTGCGAGCGGAATGAAGGTGACAGCAAGGCCACCTCAATCTGGTCAAGCTACTTGAATCGCTTGGCTTGGCTCATCGCAAATGAATGGAGAGGGCTAAGTTGCATGCACCAAAAGTAAGCACCAATTGGTAAAATGTTTACCTTTGGTGCCAATATTGACCTTTGCTCCCATAAAACTGGCTTTAAACTTGGCATGAAGGTTGCGATAGATTGCGAACTCTATTCATGGAGATTGCAAATGAAACTTCTACGAACTTTAACGTTTAGTTCAATTATCGTGGGTTCTATTACTGGGTGTGGATCTGATTCAGATAATGAGTTAGCGGACTTAAGCGGAAGCAAACAATTTACGCTTGAAGAAGCAACAATTGCAGACCTGCAAGATGCATTTAAATATAAAAAGGTAATCACTGACACAGGAAAGCCGGCTACTTGCGAAAATGTAGCTGAGGCTTATCTGAGCCGTATCGACATGTATGACAAGAAAGAATCAACTGAAGGGAAGTCTTTCCAGTCAATTATTGCTATTAACCCCTCGTGGCGTGATCAGGCAAAGGAATTAGACCGGCGCTATTCTAGTGGTGGTCCCGTTGGACGACTGCATTGTGTTCCCGTTTTATTGAAAGATCTTTACGATACCTATGACTTTCCTACTACATCTTCGTCATTGGCTCTTTTGGGATCTCAGCCACCTGATGATGCTTTTACAGTATCAAAATTAAGAGCGCAGGGTTCGTTGATATTGGGGAAAACAACAATGACGGAGTTTGCTTTTTTTACCCAAAGTTATAATAGCAGAACTGGACGTGTGGGGAATGCATATGATCCTGAGAAAGATGCAGGAGGATCAAGCGGTGGTAGTGCCGCTGCGGTCGCTCTGAATTTTGGGCTTGTAGGTACGGGGTCTGACACTTGTGCCTCAATAAGGCTTCCCCCGTCAAACCAGTCTCTTGTAGGAATTAGACCGAGTGTGGGGTTGTTGTCTCAAGATGGGTTGATTCCTCTGAGTCATTCGCAGGATGTACCTGGCCCTATTGCGAGAACGGTTAAAGATGCGGTTACGTTGTTGGACATAATGGCTGAGCCAGATAGTTCAGATCCCAAGACGTTAACTGCGCAGCGGCCATTTTCATATATGGAGAGTTTGAGAAAAGATGGACTTCAGGGAAAAAGAATCGGTGTGCTAAGGTCTTATGGAAGACAGGATTCTATAGGGGATAATGAAGATGTGAACGCAGTCTTTGATAATGTAATCAATAAGTTGAAAGAGGGGGGGGCAGAAATTGTTGATGATGTTAGGCTCCCGGATTTCGAATCGACTATGGTTATTCTTGAGGAGTTTCCAGATGACCTCGATTTGTATCTTTCAAAGTTTGACGCTCCAGTTAAAACTACCGCGGAGGTATCGCTAAGTGGAGATGTTCACCCGTTCATAAATACAATTATTTTGGCTTCGCTTGCAGCAAGATTAACTCCTGAGAACGTATACTTGGAAAAGATTTCCAAAAGAGAAGAAATGAGGATTTACGTTGAAGAAAAAATGGATGAGATGAATTTGGATGCTTTGGTTTATCCACCTGTTAGAACGCCGCCTCAGCCGACAGGAATACTTCAACCAAATAACTGTGAGTTTGGATCGACCACATCACAGCCATCGATTGTTGTGCCGGCAGGTTTTACATCTGATGAGAAGCCTTTGCCTATTGGTGTTGAATTTCTCGGAAGAAAATGGGATGAAAAAACAATTATTGAAATTGCATATGGATTTGAGCAGGCTACAAAATATAGAAAGCCCCCAGAAGTTGAAAAAATATTAAATTGAATTTTTCTGGGTAATATTAATTTCTAAGGAGAGCCGCCTTTTTTAGTAAAGAGGTGGCTCGTTTTTTAAGTAGGCATGTCCCATACTAAATTTTTCATCAGTCATGAAGTGTCCCTGCGCTAGCGGGATAAGAAAGCGGCGGTGAAGTTCAGATAAAACGCTACCTGTCAGCAGCTAACCCCAGGATGAAGGATCTGATCAGCCGCTTCATGCTTAAGCTCGGGGCTGTACTTTTTTAGCTTGCTCATTAACACTCTTTGGGATTGGCGTGCTTTTTAGAAGTGCCTGCAGAGATGATATAGAACTCACCTGGCTGATCTTGTGGTTTGCGGCTGCGCCGGGGGAGATTCTTTTATGAGTGGTAAATGTCTTCTGGTTGTTTGAAACTTTGGCTTTTTAGGCTGGGTGCCGCAGGTGGCATTGTGGTGTAGGCGTCTAAAATGGATGTGGGTGCTTCGTAATAATAATGAGTGGAGGGTGTAATGCTTTTCTTCAATGGGTATGGGGAAAAGGTTACCGCAGGGGGTAAGGTGCGAGGTGTTGCTCCCCGGGGTATTCTACTGAGTAGCGGTATCGTCGCTATTTTATGTTTTATTCTGGCCGGTTACGGCACGCTTCAGCTGCCCTGGTTTGGTATTGATTTTCAGGCCGCTTCTGATGGGCATGGGCTGGTCATTACCAATGTCGACGATTCGTCGCCCAATCAAAAGACCGTTGCACCGGGGTTGGTAGTGGTGGCGTTAAGGATAGCGAACCGTCTGCTAGAACCCTTGAACTTCCTTCCCAAGTCGATTCTAACGGCGTTCAACTCGCGATTGCTGATCAGATAAACAGTCGTGTTCTTGTCTGGAATCGTTTCCCGACCTCCAGCTTCGAGCCCGCTGACGTAGTCCTCGGCCAAGGGGAATTCAATCACGAAAGGAGGAACGACGATGACCAGAACGGTACTAGTGACGCTACCCCCACGGCACGTACGTTGAGTTTACCCAGCGACGTAAAGTTTATCAGCCAAGGGTTGTTAGTTTCCGACTCCCGTAATCATCGTGTGTTGATTTATCGATCGCAGTAAGTCCTCTTTCGAAGTGCCGCCATCGCCGCATGCGGCGATGGTCGGTCCCCTCTGCCTCCACGCTGAATTTTTTCCTCCTTAATTCTCCCTTACATTAACCTTCCGAGTTACCCACAGAGAGAAGGAAGCCTTTATAGTTAGACTAACCCTTAATGAAGCTGTGTCAGGGCTAAGAAACAGCAGCAGTATAGGATGCGAATAAATTGGAGAATCTGCTACAAGAGGCGTAGCCAATGACTGACCTTTTGGTCAGTTTTGGAGTCATGGAAAAGCGAGGAAGCTACCCACGACCCGCGCCCGCTATACCCTGCTAAACTTGGATTAACTTCTTACGATTACTTTATTTGCAGTTGTGTACGGCAGTGCTTTCATATATCTAGCACTGTCCATCTACATCCGCCACAATCCACAATTCTGGTATAGGTTTTTGTGTAGCAAGTTAAAAGAGTATGCTTGGGATCCTTTAGATGCAGCCTAAACACACCTGTGCATCATCGGCGTATGTTGGCTCAGGTCCGCGCTCACGCTTCCTCCGGAGAATACATCATGGTTAAAGTCGGCCATGATAAAGGGATTGGTGAAAGGAATCATGACAGATCTTCATGGTCGTGTGACGGATCAGGGAGCCTGGCGCGGTTTGCTATTAATAAACGGCAAGCAGAACGGGCAAAGAGGGAGAGGTGATGACAAGAACCATATTCGCTGCGTTGCTGATGTTGTGGAGTTGTTCCGCGCTGGCGTCGGATTACGCCGAGGCTACCGGAGGCGAGAGCAGGGTCAGTGTGGTGATCATTGATGATTATCGCGCGGTGCTCGAGTTGTTTGAGCAGCTTCACTATACCGATAAAAACTGGGTGGAAGGCGACCGCCATGTGCCCAGGGTTTACCTCTCCACGGTGCCGGAGCAGTGGGGCAAGGATGTCAGCCGTGAGATCAGTGTCAGCCTCAAGAAAAAACTGTTCTTCCGTGCTGTGGGGCCGTTGATACTGCGCAGTAATGAATTGATTCAGCAGGACCGGGAACGCCTGCTTGGTCTGCAGATGGAATCTGCGTTGTCCGCTGACGATAACCGCTGGCTCCAGCAGCTGGCCGACCAGTACCGGGTGGAAACAGGCGGCAAGGAGCGTGTCGCTGAGCTGTTACGCCGGGTCGATGTGATTCCGCCTTCGCTAATTCTGGCTCAGGCAGCGGAGGAGAGTGGCTGGGGAACCTCCCGTTTTGCGTTCGCTGGTAACGCCTTGTTTGGGCAATGGACGTGGGGAGGGAAGGGGATCACTCCGCAGAGCCAGCGTAGCGGGATGGGCAATTACAAAATCGCGGCCTTTGATGCGCCACTGCAGTCGGTACAAGCCCATGCGTTGAACCTCAATAGCCACCCGGCCTATACACATTTTCGCACTCTGCGGGCAAGCAGCCGAAAGGCTGGCAAACGCTATACCGGCCTTGAGGCGGCCACTACCCTCGACAAGTATTCCGAACGGGGGCAGGCGTATGTGAAATCCCTGCAGTCGATCATTAAGTACAACAAGCTTCAGGGCACGGATGCTGCGCGTTTCGCGGACATGCATGCCATGGTGCTGGTGCCGGCGGATCAAGCTAGGTAGTGCCCCCACTCCCGCCACCGATCCTCCCAATTGACCGTTGATAACCAAACGCAACCATTCTGGTAATGCTCTGCCACGAAAAAACCGGATGATAGGGCGTTTGCGGCTGCGTGTTTAAGCGCCTGGCTGTGAGGGAACGGATAACAATAAGGAGCAGGGAAAATGGCCCGTAAACTGTCCATTATGGATTCCGGCTGGCTGATGATGGAAACCCGTGAGACCCCGATGCATGTGGGTGGGCTGGCGTTGTTTGCCATTCCGGAGGATGCGCCCGCGGATTACATGGAAAGCATCTATCGCTACCTGGTGGAGGTGAATGGAATCTGCCGTCCCTTCAATCAGAAGATTCAGTCGCACTTGCCCATGCGCATGGACGCCGCCTGGGTGGAAGACAAGACTTTCGATATCGATTACCACGTGCGCCATTCCGCCTTGCCGCGCCCGGGACGGGTGCGCGAGCTGCTGGCGCTGGTGTCGCGGCTGCACGCCCAGCGTCTGGACCCCAGTCGCCCGCTGTGGGAGAGCTACTTGATTGAAGGGCTGGAAGGTAACCGCTTCGCCCTTTATACCAAGATGCACCATTCCATGGTGGACGGGGTGGCGGGTATGTACCTGATGCAGTCACGTCTGGCTAACAGTGCCGACGATCGCCTGCCGGTGCCCTGGTCCGGCGAATGGGATGCGGAGAAGAAACCGAGGAAGAGCAGTGGTGCCCCTGCAGCAAATACGGGTATGAAAGGCACAGTGAATAACCTGCGCCGGGGCAGTGGCCAGCTGGTGGACCTGTTGCGACAGCCCAAAGACGGCAATGTGAAGACTATCTATCGGGCACCGAAAACCCAGCTCAACCGGCGAGTGACCGGGGCCCGGCGCTTTGCGGCCCAGTCCTGGTCACTGCCTCGTATCAAGGCAGCGGCGAAACAGCATGGCGGCACCGTCAATGATATGTTTCTGGCCATGTGTGGTGGGGCCCTGCGGCGTTACCTGCTGAGCCAGGACGCGTTACCGGACCAGCCGCTGGTGGCTCAGGTGCCGGTGTCGTTGCGCAGTGCGGACCAGGCGGGCGACGGTGGTAATGCGATCACCACCGTGCAGGTCAGCCTGGGAACGCATATCGCCGAGCCGCTGAACCGGCTGGCAGCCATTCAGGATTCCATGAAAGGGGTGAAGTCCCGGCTTGGCGATATGCAGAAATCCGAGATCGATGTCTATACCGTACTCACGAATGTGCCGCTGTCGCTTGGCCAGGTGACGGGCTTGTCCGGGCGGGTAAGCCCCATGTTCAATCTGGTGATTTCCAACGTGCCAGGGCCCAAGGATCCGCTGTATCTCAACGGCGCTGAAATGTTGGCGTCTTACCCTGTGTCGTTGGTACTGCATGGCTATGCGCTGAACATCACCGTGGTGAGCTACAAGGACAGCCTGGAGTTCGGTGTTATCGGTTGCCGCGATACACTGCCGCATATCCAGCGCTTTCTGGATTACTTTGAAGAGTCGCTGGTTGAACTGGAAAGTTGATTCGGTAACCGTTTGCTGAGGGTCGGGATTGCGCCTGCAGCGCTTGCGGCTGAGTGGCCGCCTATGGGAGCAGGCGCCACTCAGCAGTGATGCAGGCCTTGAAGTTTTTAGTCCCGGAAGAACCAGCGCACGCCAACCTCGTATTCAGTCAAATCCAGATCATCGTAATCGCGCAGCGTGGCAGACAGCCCAACCTGCGGGGTGACTTTATAAATGCCTTCAATAAGCGAGGCGGTGTCGCGAAACAGCACATCGGATTCGCCGAGCTCAAGTCCAATCTGCCATTTTTCATTGAATTCGTGTCTGAGGCCGATGTGGTGGTACCAGCCGCGGTCGATAGAGCCGTTTTGTAGTTCAAGTTTGTTGTGGTCTGAGCCGGCAAAAATGGACGTTTTGGCGTTGAATGGATAGTGAACCCCCAAGCCAATGACTGACCAGGATTCTTGCTGTGCGTTTTCTTCTGGCAATCGGACATTACCCGCATGGTAACGACCGCGGGCGTGGAACCATTTAAAGGCTGAGACACTGGCCTTTACGGTGCCGGAGCTGCTGTCGCCAAAACCGGAGTAGTCTGTGTTCTGTCTGGAGTAGCCAATGTCGACGTAATCGAAGGTATTGGAAGCTTGTGCTAATGGGCTAAGGAGAAGAGGCGCTGCCAACGCAATGCGATAAAGGGTGTGCACGATAGGTCCTGGTCTATTTTATTTATGGCGGAGGGGGAGGATAGCGGAAATAGCGTCAGGAAGGGCAAGCCTTTGCCGTTACCTGGTCAGAAAGGGCGTCCTTGTTGCCTGAGCGCTGCTTTCTCGCTCCTTCCCTTGTTCTTCTTGCCCTCATCTTCCCCTAAAATACCCGGCAATCAATCTCTCTGGAGCAAGATCCGTATGGGCCGCGCCTATCAAAACCGTAAAGAGTCCATGGCGAAAACCTCGGACATGAAAGCCAAGGTGTACAGTCGTTATGGCCGGGAAATCTATGTCAGCGCGAAGTCTGGCGGCCTGGATCCCTCGGCGAATCTGGCGCTGCGCAGCCTGATTGACCGCGCGAAAAAAGACCAGGTGCCCGGCCATGTGATCGACAAGGCCATCGAGAAAGCCAAGGGCGGCGGCGGCGAGGATTATTCCCCGGCACGCTATGAAGGCTATGGCCCGGGCGGCAGCATGGCGTTGATTGAATGCCTGACGGACAACCCGAACCGTACCTTTGGTGATGTGCGTATGGCCTTCACCAAGACCAAATGCAAGATCGGCACCCAGGGCACGGTGAGCCACATGTTCGATCACGTGGCCATTTTTGTCTTTGCTCACGAAGACGAAGATGCGGTGCTGGAAGCGCTGATGGACGCCGATGTGGATGTCAGCGAAATCGAAGATGACAACGGCACACTGACCGTCTTCACGCCCAATACGGAATACTTCAAGGCCAAGCAGGCGCTGACGGAGGCTTTCGGCGAGCTGGAATTCGAGGTGGATGAAATCCAGTTTGTCCCGCAGAGTTACACTACCATCAGCGCCGAAGACATGGAGCTGTTCGACAAATTCATGGCCATGCTGAATGATCTGGACGATGTGCAGAACGTGTATCACAACGTGGATCTGGGCTGATTACATCGCCCCGGCTTATTGCCGGCAACATCTGCAACGGAGAATCCCCCTGTGTTGGATAACGATATCCTTGCCGCCGCTGTCGCACTGGCTTCTGCCCTGCAAAAACAGCGCTTGATTCTGGCGACGGCGGAATCCTGTACCGGCGGGGGCATTGCCCAGACGCTGACGGGCCTGTCCGGGGCGTCAACGTGGTTTGACCGGGGCTTTGTTACCTATTCCAACGAGGCCAAGGTGGAGATGCTGGGTGTGCAGGCCTCGACCCTGGCGTCGGCGGGGGCGGTCAGCGAAGAAACGGCACTGGAAATGGCGCGGGGAGCCATTACCCATTCCCGGGCCCATGTCTCCGTGGCGGTGACCGGTATCGCCGGGCCGGATGGCGGTACGCCGGACAAGCCAGTGGGCACGGTCTGGATTGCCTGGGGGCAGAAGCTGGGCTATGCCGAAGCCCGCTGTTTCCACTTCGACGGTGATCGCGATGCCGTCCGTCAGCAGACCATCCTGGAAGCCATCTTGGGCTTGAATGCCCGCCTCAAGTAGCCACAATCGGGCTATTCATTTCAGCCTCATCGAGGTGGGGCTGGCACGGCATAAATATGGGAGGTTGCAATGGACAGCCAATGCTGTTCATAATACTGTCCATATTGTCAGCACTGGCCGAAAGGCCAGATAAGACAGATCAGATACGGTTGGCGTCAATGAGTGACGCGCCGAAAACGGAGAGGGGTCACAATGAGCGATAAAGGTAAGGCGCTGTCCGCTGCGCTGTCACAGATTGAGCGCCAATTCGGCAAGGGTTCTGTCATGCGCATGGGCGACCGCAAGCGCGAGCGCATGCCCTCCATCTCAACCGGCTCGCTGGGGCTGGACATTGCCCTGGGCATTGGCGGCCTGCCAAAAGGCCGTATTGTCGAGATCTATGGTCCTGAATCCTCCGGTAAAACCACCCTGACATTGAGCGTGATTGCCCAGGCCCAGAAAAAAGGCGCCACCTGTGCCTTCGTGGATGCCGAGCATGCTCTGGACCCGGATTACGCGGAAAAACTGGGTGTTAACGTGGATGACCTGATCGTCTCCCAGCCGGATACCGGCGAGCAGGCGCTGGAAATCACCGACATGCTGGTACGTTCCGGTGCCGTGGACGTGGTCATCGTGGATTCCGTGGCCGCCCTGGTGCCGAAAGCGGAAATTGAAGGCGAGATGGGCGACACCCACGTGGGTCTGCAGGCCCGCCTGATGAGCCAGGCGCTGCGTAAAATTACCGGTAATGTGAAAAACGCCAATACCCTGGTGGTGTTCATTAACCAGATTCGCATGAAGATTGGTGTGATGTTCGGTAACCCGGAAACCACTACCGGCGGTAATGCACTGAAATTCTACTCCTCCGTGCGTCTGGACATTCGCCGTATCGGCGCGGTGAAGCAAGGGGACGAAGTCACCGGTAACGAAACCCGTGTGAAAGTGGTCAAGAACAAGGTATCCCCGCCGTTCCGCCAGGCCGAGTTCCAGATTCTCTACGGCCAGGGCATCAACCAACTAGGCGAAGTGCTGGATCTGGGCGTGCAGCAGGGTCTGGTAGACAAGTCTGGTGCCTGGTACGCCTACAAGGGTGACAAGATCGGCCAGGGCAAGCAGAACGCCTGTGAGTACCTGCGTGAAAACCCGGCTATTGCCGAAGAAATCGAAGCAGAAATCCGTGCGCGCCTGCTGCCGGATCCCACCGCTGAAGTACCGGTAGAAGAGGAAGCCGCGGCTGACGATGAGTGAACCGCTGACAGAGGCCGAGCTACGCCAGCGGGCGGTTGCCCTGCTGGCGCGGCGCGATCACGCTCGTCGCGAACTGGTCACCAAGCTGCAACAGCGGCTGGGTGACCAGCCTGCGCTGGCGGCCGTGCTGGCCTGGTGCGAAGAACACGGCTTTATTGATGACCGGCGCTTTGCCGGTTTTTTTGTGCGTGCCCGCATTGAGCGCGGGCAGGGTGCCTTGCGCATTCGCCAGGAACTTCAGCTCAAAGGCGTGCAAAACGACTGGATCGCCGAAGCGCTGGAGAATGCGGAGGTAGACTGGTTTGCCCTGGCCCGAGAAGTTCGCGCCCGACGCTTTCGGCAGTACCCCCAGGATCAGAAAGAAAAGGCCAAACAGCTGCGTTTTTTGCAAAGCAGGGGGTTTGATGCTGAACAGAGCTTCGCGGCGCTGGATATGCAAGACGATTTAGATTGATCGCTGCTTGTGCAGGCGTGTTAGCTAAAATGCGGAGTGAACCGAACCCGAACCGCTGCCATGGCGCTGGTGTCTGGCTGTAGGGGCGTCGCTGGCGGCGCGATACCCCAACCCCGGAAAGGCTGTTAACCACTTTCATCACATTAGGGCAGAGCTCACTGAGGACGAGCGGGGGTTTGCTCTGCGAACGTAGCTTTCTGTGGTGTAACTGTTCTTGAACCAGGCATGAACCGCGCCGCCAGCGACGCTCCTACGGGGCGCTTATACAAGTCAGTGCCCTCAACGCGTTTTGCTGACGGGTGGGTGAGGGTATCCTTGTGCTTTGTGCCCCCGGACTGGAAACGCCATGGAATATCTATCAGATCCCTGGTTAGCGGCCGCGCTGCTGGGCGCCGGTGTGCTGGCGGGTTTTATCAATACCCTGGCCGGGGGTGGCGGCCTGCTGATCCTGCCATTGCTGATGCTCACCGGCATGGGCGCGGCGTTGGCCAACGGCACCATGCGGGTGGCAGTGCTGATACAAAGCGTGGAGGCGGTGCGCCAGTTCAACAAGCGCGGCACCATGCCGTTCAAGCCGCTGCCGGCGATTCTGGTGCCCTGCCTGCTGGGCACTCTGGTGGGAACTCTGGCGGCGTCCTATCTGCCGGAGTCCATTCTCAAGCCGGTATTGCTGACTACCCTAGTGGTGGTAGCACTGATCATGGTGTTCAAACCGAATCAACTGTCGCCGGCAGCGGGCGAGCAGCCACTGCAGCCCAATGACTCTGTTGCCGGCTGGTTGGGGCTGTTCTTCTGTGGTGCCTACGGGGGCTTTGTGCAGGCGGGGGTGGGCTTTGTGTTGATCGCCGTGCTGGTGGGGCAGCTGCGCTATGACATCCTGCGTGGCAACGCCCTGAAACTGGCGATCACTGGCAGTTTTACCGTGCTTGCCCTGGGGATCTTTGTGGCCCGCGATCAGGTTGCCTGGTTGCCGGGGCTGATCGTTGCGCTGGGCAGCCTTTTGGGCGTGCGGTTGGGCGTGGGTTTCGCGCACAAGGTCTCCCCCCGTGTGCTCAAGCGCATCCTGCTGGTAATGGTGCTGGCGGTGTGCCTGGCGGCGGCGTTGAAAGGATAGCCGCAAGCCGCAAGCCGCAACGCGGACGCGGATTGTCTGTTGAACAAAGCCAACAGCCCGCGCTCAGGCTTTCGGACGCGGCCCATGGCGTTTGCAATCAATAAAATCTTCAACCGCGTTGCAGCTTGTGGCCTGGAGCTTGACGCTTGCTTCTTCCCCATCGCAACCGGGCCTTGAGGGCGCTATACTCGGCCCTCTCTGACAGCCAGCCAATGATTGTTTCTCCTATGAAGAGTGCTGAACTACGCCAGGCCTTTCTGGATTACTTCGCCAGCCAGGGACACACTAAGGTGCCGTCCTCCTCGCTGGTGCCCCACAATGACCCGACCCTGTTGTTTACCAACGCGGGCATGAACCAGTTCAAGGATGTGTTTCTGGGCCGTGAATCCCGGGATTACACCCGTGCAACCAGCTCCCAGCGTTGTGTCCGCGCTGGCGGCAAGCACAACGACCTGGAAAACGTGGGTTATACGGCACGTCACCACACCTTCTTCGAGATGCTGGGTAATTTCAGCTTCGGCGACTACTTCAAGCGCGAAGCCATCAAGTTTGCCTGGGAATTCCTGACGGGCACCCTGGGGCTGCCGGAAGATCGTCTGTGGGTCACCGTGCACGTGTCCGACGATGAAGCGGCGGATATCTGGCTCAAGGAAATGGGCGTCAGCGCTGAGCGTTTCTCCCGGCTGGACGAGGACAACTTCTGGCAGATGGGCGACACCGGCCCCTGTGGTCCAAGCTCGGAAATTTTCTATGACCACGGGGCACATGTGCCCGGTGGGCCACCGGGCTCCGAGGGCGAAGATCTGGACCGCTATATCGAGATCTGGAACCTGGTGTTTATGCAGTACGACCGCCAGCCGGATGGTGAGCTACAGCCGTTGCCCAAGCCCAGTGTGGATACCGGCATGGGCCTGGAGCGTATTGCGGCAGTCTTGCAGGGCGTGCATTCGAACTACGAAATTGACCTGTTCCAGGCGCTGCTGAAAGCGGCGGCCACGGCGACAGGCTGCAACGACCTGGAAGAAAAATCCCTGCGCGTGATTGCGGACCATATTCGTTCGGCGAGCTTCCTGATCTGCGATGGGGTGATTCCGTCCAACGAAGGCCGTGGCTATGTGCTGCGCCGCATCATCCGCCGTGCACTGCGCCATGGGCACAAGCTGGGGCAGGACCAACCCTTCTTCTCGACGCTGGTATCAGCATTGGTCGAGCAAATGGGCGAGGCCTACCCGGAATTGGGCCGAGAGCAGGCCCGTATCGAGAAGGCTCTGTTGGCGGAAGAAGAGCAGTTTGGCCGCACCCTGGCGGCGGGCATGAAAGTGCTGGAAAGCGCCATTGAGCAACTCGATGGCAAGGTGCTGCCCGGCGAGGTGCTGTTCAACCTGTACGACACCCACGGTTTCCCGCCGGACCTGACCGCGGATGTGGCCCGTGAGCGTGCGTTGACTGTGGACATGGACGGCTTCGAAACCGCCATGGCTGCCCAGCGCGAGCGTGCCCGCGGGGCGGGCAGTTTCGCCAACGATTACAGTGATCGTCTGAATATCGACGCGGTGACGGATTTCTCCGGCTACGAGAAGCTGGCCGACGAAGATGCGGTTGTTGGCCTGTACAAGGATGGCGAGGCGGTAGAAACGCTTAACGCCGGTGAAGAAGGCATGGTGGTGCTGGCGCGCACGCCGTTCTATGCCGAATCCGGGGGCCAGGTGGGAGACACCGGTGCCTTGATGGGAGGCGATGACAGTGAAACCCGCTTCCTGGTCACCGATACCCGCAAGCGCCAGGCGGCCCACGTGCATGTGGGCAAGCTGGAAAGCGGCACCCTGACGGTGGGCAGCAAGGTATCCGCCTATGTGGATGTGGATCGTCGCCGTGCGGTGATGCGCAACCATTCCGCCACACACCTGATGCATGCCGCCCTGCGCGACGTGTTGGGCGAGCATGTGCAGCAGAAAGGCTCGCTGGTGGCGGCCGACTATTTGCGCTTTGACTTCTCCCACGGCGAAGCCGTCAGCGAAGCCCAGCGTGAGCAGATTGAAATTCTGGTGAATCGCCAGATTCTGGCCAACACCGCAGTAACCACCGAATTGATGGATATTGACGCCGCCCGTGAGGCGGGTGCCATGGCGTTGTTCGGCGAGAAATACGATGATCTGGTGCGCGTACTGAGCATGGGCAGTGACGGTTTCTCCAAGGAGTTGTGCGGTGGCACCCACGTGAACCGTACCGGTGATATCGGGCTGTTCCGCATTACCCTGGAAGCCTCTGCGGCTGCCGGGGTGCGTCGCATCGAAGCGGTGACGGGTGAACACGCCCTGGCGGTGATGCGCCAGCAGGAGCGGGCCCTCAGCGAGATCGCGGCTACGGTGAAGAGTTCACCGGACAACGCCGCCGAGCGGGTGCGCAGCCAGGCGCAGAAAGTCCGTGAACTGGAAAAAGAGATCGAACGCCTCAAGCAGAAACTGGCTAGTGGCGCCGGCGGCGACCTGACCAGCGATGTGCAGGATATTAACGGCGTGAAGGTACTGGCGACGCAAATCGACGGTGCCGATAGCAAGACCTTGCGGGTCACCATGGACAAGCTGAAAGACAAGCTGGGTTCCGCGGTGATTCTGCTGGCCGCAGTGGAAGGCGATAAGGTGGCCCTGGTGGCCGGTGTCACCAAGGACCTGACCGCCAGATACAAGGCGGGTGACCTGCTCAAGTTTGTGGCCGAGCAAGTGGACGGCCGTGGCGGTGGTCGCCCGGATATGGCCCAGGGTGGCGGTAATAATCCTGCTGCGTTGCCCGGGGCACTGGAAAGTGTAAAGGGCTGGGTGGCCGGGTAGGGCTGTCAGGTTGGAAATACCCGTTATTTCCGGCCTGAAAAACCCACTTTGGGGGCGGAAAAGGTCGAAGATCATACCCGCCAAACCACCTGAACATGAAATCCCGGCGCGTTTCTGGTACAGTAGCGCGCTCTTTTTTGCAGAAAAAGCGACTTTATGGCTCTTATCGTGCAGAAATACGGCGGTACCTCGGTAGGTACGGTCGAACGCATCCAGGCCGTTGCCGAAAAGGTAGCCGGCTTTCATAAACGGGGTGACCAGGTGGTCGTCGTCGTTTCCGCCATGAGTGGGGAAACCAACCGGCTCATCGAGCTGGCCAACGGCGTTACCGACAAACCCTCTCCACGGGAAATGGACGTGCTGGTGTCCACCGGCGAGCAGGTCACCATTGCCCTGTTGTCCATGGCGCTGCAAAAGCAGGGCCTCAATGCCCGCTCCTATACGGGTAGCCAGATTCCCCTGCGTACGGACAACACCTACTCCAAAGCCCGCATCGAAGAAATCGACGACAAGAAAGTTCGCGCCGATCTTGATGGTGGCAGTGTGGTGGTCGTGGCCGGTTTCCAGGGCGTCGATGGTGACGGCAACATTACCACGCTGGGCCGTGGTGGCTCTGATACCACCGCTGTGGCTTTGGCCGCTGCGCTGAAAGCGGACGAGTGCCAGATCTATACGGATGTGGATGGTGTTTACACCACTGACCCGCGAGTAGTGGATAACGCCCGCCGCCTGGACAGCATTACCTTCGAGGAAATGCTGGAGATGGCCAGCCAGGGCTCCAAGGTCCTGCAGATCCGCTCTGTGGAATTCGCCGGCAAATACAATGTGCCGCTGCGTGTTTTGTCCAGTTTCCAGGATGGCCCTGGGACACTTATTACCGTCGAAGACGAGGTTGATATGGAAAAGCCGGTAATCTCCGGAATTGCCTTTACCCGTGATGAAGCCAAGATCATCGTGCGTGGCGCCCCGGACACCCCGGGTATTGCCTACAAGATCCTCGGCCCGGTAAGCGCAGAGAACATCGAAGTGGACATGATCGTGCAGAACGTGGGTAAAGACGGCGCTGCCGACTTCACCTTCACCGTGCACCGCAACGATTTCGCCCGTGCCCAGGAAGCCCTGCGCAACGCCTCGGAAGAGCTGGGCAACCCGGAAATCATCGGTGACGACAAGATCGCCAAGGTCTCCCTGGTCGGTGTGGGCATGCGCTCTCACGCGGGCGTGGCGTCCAAGATGTTCGAGGCCCTGGCCAACGAAGGGGTGAACATCGAGATGATTTCCACCTCAGAGATCAAGGTGTCCGTGGTCATTGCCGAGAAGTACCTGGAGCTGGCAGTCCGTGCCCTGCACTCTGCTTTCGAGCTGGATCAGCCCGGCGCATAATCGGCATACCGTCAGGTAGGTATGGGGCGACGACCGGTTGGTCTCGCCCCTCTCACGGCAAGACTTGAGAATCTGATTCAGGCATACTACCGGCCCCGTGCCAGGGGTGGGTAAATGGTCTCTGCACCAAGGAGTCGTCAAGGACGGCAACCCGCGAGCCTCAGGTACGGAAAGCGCTCACGGAAATGAAAGGACCCCAGGAGGGATCATTATGTTAATTCTTACGCGTCGAGTTGGTGAGACCCTGATGGTCGGTGACGAAGTGACCGTCACTGTGCTGGGTGTAAAAGGCAATCAGGTTCGTATCGGTGTGAACGCACCGAAAGAAGTTGCCGTACACCGTGAAGAAATTTATCAGCGAATTCAGCACGAAAAATCGTCAGATAGCGAGTCTGCCTGATTTTTGAGCTGTATTTTGTTCGCAAAATCGTTATGATGCGCGGCGAGTTTGGTGACAGCGCCGATTAAGAGCGTTCACCACCAAACCACAAGCAGTACCGCATTCCGGAGAGGTGGGTGAGTGGCTGAAACCAGCTCCCTGCTAAGGAGCCATACGGGAAACTGTATCGCGGGTTCGAATCCCGCCCTCTCCGCCATATTAGAAAACGCCCCGCAATGCGGGGCGTTTTTGTTTGTGGGCCGTGTACATGCTGCAGGCGATTTTCGATTCCGGACCGATGTCGCCCGCAACCGCGGTTCTCATGTGCCTCGTGCTCTGCCTCGACACCAACTTGCGCTACACTTTGCGCTACACTACGCCCCCGAAACGCCCCACGAATCTCCACGGTAAAGAAGGTGACTCCATGACCGATACCCTGACCATTGCTCGCCCGGACGACTGGCATCTGCATTTCCGCGACGGTGATTTACTGGCGGAAACCGTGCCGGCCACGGCCAATGTATTCGGTCGTGCCATCGTGATGCCCAACCTGAACCCGCCGGTGAACACGGTGGCCCAGGCCGCAGAGTATCGTGAGCGCATCATGGCGCAGGTGCCTGCCGGGGTGAGTTTTGAGCCATTGATGGTTTTGTATCTCACCGACAGCACTCCGGTGGAGGAAGTGGAGCGCGCAGCCAACAGTGACTTTGTGCATGCCTTCAAGCTCTACCCGGCGGGTGCCACCACCAACTCTGCCAGTGGCGTTACCGATCCGGGCAAGATTACCCATCTGTACGAAGCCATGGAAAAGCACGATGTGCCGCTGCTGGTGCACGGGGAGGTGACCGATGCGGATATCGATATTTTCGACCGGGAAAAGGTGTTCATTGATCGTTACCTGAATACGATCCGCAGCCAGTTTCCGGCCCTGCGGATCGTGTTTGAACATGTGACTACCTCGGAAGGCGTCAACTTCGTTCGTGAGTCCAACACGTTGACCGCGGCGACGGTGACCCCGCAGCACCTGCTGATGAACCGTAATGATCTGCTGGTAGGGGGTGTACGCCCGCACAATTACTGCCTGCCGATTCTCAAGCGTCGCCAGCACCAGGAGGCCATTCAGAAAGCGGTGATCGACGGGCATAGCCGTTTTTTCCTGGGCACGGATTCCGCACCGCACGCCCGTAACAAGAAAGAAGCGGCCTGTGGCTGCGCGGGCTGTTACTCGGCGCGGGCGGCCCTGCCGCTGTATGCCACCTTCCTGGAGCAGCACAATGCCCTGGACAAGCTGGAAGGATTCGCCAGCCACTTTGGTGCCGACTTCTATCGCCTGCCGCGCCACACCGACACTGTGACCCTGCAACGCAAGCCCTGGGACGTACCCGCCGTGATCGACGCCGCTGGTGAGTCGGTGGTGCCGTTCTTTGCCGGCGAGCAGTTGCCCTGGTCGCTGGGCTGATTACCGTGGAAGAACGGATTCCGGTGGTGGTACTCACCGGCTTTCTGGGCAGTGGCAAGACCACACTGCTCAACCGCTGGCTGAGCGAGCGCCGCGATGTGGCCCTGATCATCAACGAGCTGGGCGATATCGGTATCGACCAGCATCTCACCGGCACCGACGGGGTGTCGGTCTCGTTGCTGGCCGGAGGCTGCCTGTGCTGCGTGATTCAGGGCTCCCTGTCCACCACGTTGCGTAACCTGTTCATGGCTCGCAAGAACGGCGATATTCCCGCATTCACGACGGTGGTGATCGAAACCACCGGCGCGGCGGAGCCCTTTGGTGTGGTGGCGCCACTGGAGCAGGACCCCTGGCTGAAAAAGCGCTTTGTCTGCCAGTCGGTGCTGACCGTGGTCGATGCCCGCGCCGGTGCCGATGCCATTGCTGCGCACCCGGAAGTATTGGAGCAAATCCACAGCGCCGATGCGCTGCTGCTTTCCAAGGCGGAACAGGCCGAGCCCGCCGCCGTGCAGGTGTTGCAGGCGCAGCTGCATGACCTGAATGTAACGGCGCGGCAATACCGGCTGGATGCCGACTTTCCTGACGCGAGCTTGCTTGATGAATCGTTTCCGCGTCGTTGCCGGGTGACCGGCCAGTTCGCCCCTGTGGGGGGAGCGGCGCTTGCCGCTCAGTCGCTTGCGCTGGTCCCCGCGGAGAAGCAGGCGCCCCGCCATAATCTGTTCAGTGCCTCGCTGCGCTGGCCCCATGGGCTCGACTGGCCATTATGGCAGGCCGCGCTCCAGCAGCTGCAGGCACAATGTGGCGATGCATTGGTGCGAGTGAAAGGGCTGTTGCAGGTGAACGGGCTGGACGGTCCCATGCTGGTGCAGTGGGTGGCGCAACAGGCACCGGAGATGACACCACAGAACCGGTGGCCGGATCAGGACACCGACTCGCGCCTGGTACTGATTGCGCGCCACCCTCAGGCTGACTTCCCGGTCCAACAACTGGCACACTGGGAGGCCTTGTTGAATCAGTTGCAGGCTGCCCCTTCGGCCTGAATGTCCGGCCCGATCAACTCGCCCCATTGTTGCGGAGTCCCTATGGGTTACCTGTATTTGTCCATCGCCATTGTGGCCGAAGTGGTGGCCACCTCGGCGCTGAATGCGTCCCAGGGGTTCACCCGGTTGTGGCCATCAGTGGCTACCGTGGTGGGCTATTCCATTGCGTTTTATGCCCTTTCCCTGACCCTGCGTACGATTCCCATGGGGATTGCCTATGCGGTCTGGGCTGGAGTGGGTATCGTACTGATTGCGCTGGTGGGCGCGCTATTCTTTAAACAAATACCCGATTTGCCTGCCATGCTGGGCATGGGTTTTATTATTGCGGGTGTGGTGTTGGTCACGCTGGTGTCCAGCACTGCCAGCCATTGAATGGCACTACATTAATCGCGCTGAATGAATGACAAGGAGAGGTCGTGACGGATCGAATCAATCAGGTAGAGCAGGCGGTAGACCGGGTTATTGAGGCCACAGGTGGAGAGATTCGCCTCGCTATGCCGCTGGGGCTGGGTAAGCCCAACCGGTTTGTGAATGCACTTTATGCACGCGTGGAAGCGGACCCGTCCTTGAGCCTGGATATTTATACCGCTTTGTCTCTGGGCAAACCTGGAGCGGGCAGTGATCTGGAAAAACGTTTCCTTAACCCCTTTGCCGATCGGTTGTTTGGCGACTATGAAGCGTTGAGCTACCTGGCGGCACAAAAGCGTGGAAACCTGCCCGCCAACATTCGTGTCTTCGAGTTTTTCATGCAGCCCGGCAGCATGCTGGGCAGTGATGTGGCCCAGCAACATTACATCAGCAGCAATTACACCCATGTGGCGCGGGACCTGAATGCGCGAGGTGTGAATGTGGTGGCGCAATTACTGGCCCACCGGCAGGTGGACGGTAACGACGAGTACAGTTTTTCCTGCAACCCGGAAGTGACTCTCGACCTGATGCCCTTGCTCAAGGCGCGCCGGGAAGCTGGTGAAACCATCGTGGCCGTGGGGCAGGTACATCGGGACCTGCCCTTTATGGGTAATGATGCCCGGGTGGACGACTGGCTACCGGAGATGGATCTGCTTGTAGATGATCCGCAGGGCCACACGCGATTGTTCAGTACCCCGAACATGCCGGTGAATATTCAGGACCATTTTGTCGGTCTGCATGCCAGTACCCTGGTGCGTGACGGTGGCACACTGCAAATCGGTATTGGTGCCCTTGGCGATGCGCTGGTGCATCACCTGCGTCTGCGCGAGCAGGACAATCCCCGTTATCTGAGTGCGTTGAAAGCCTGGGGTGTGCCGCCGGAGCATGACGCCTTGATTGAGCGGGAAGGAGGCACCGGGGTTTTTCGTGAGGGCCTCTACGGTTGCAGCGAAATGATGACCCATGGCCTGCTCACGTTGATTGACGACGGCATCATACGCCGGCCGGTATATGACTGGGCGCCACTGCAGCGCCTGGAAATGCATAACCCGGCAACCCCCGGGCTGGCGCTGCTGGATGCCCTGCGCGAACAGTCGGCCATCAGTCGGCGGCTGGATCGTGCGCAGCTGCGCACCCTGAAACGGTTCGGTATTCTCCGCGACGGTATTAGCAAACACGGTGACGAACTACGGCTGCCCAATGAGGTGACCGTGCCTAATGACCTGGATGATCGCACCACCCGTGAAGCCCTGAAGGCGGTGTTCGGCGAGAGCCTGGCCGGTGGCGTGGTGATGCACGGTGGCTTTTTCCTGGGGCCCCGGGATTTCTATGCGCGCTTGCGGGAGATGACGGACCAGGAGCGCAATAGAATCAACATGACGCGCATCAGTTTCATCAACCATCTTTATGGCGATGAAATCCTGAACCGTCTGCAGCGTCAGGATGCGCGTTTCATCAATACGGCGTTTACGGTGACCTTGTTGGGGGCGGTGGCCTCGGATCAGATTGACGATGGCCGCGTGCTCAGTGGTGTGGGCGGGCAATATAACTTTGTCAGCCAGGCCCATGAGTTGGAAGGTGCGCGTTCCATTCTGATGGTGCGGGCGTGGCGTGAACGCGGTGGCGAAGCCATGAGTAATGTGGTGTTCAGCTATGGGCACAACACCATTCCCCGGCACCTGCGCGATATGGTGGTTACCGAGTATGGTGTGGCGGATCTGCGTGGCAAGACTGATGAAGAGGTGGTGATGGCCATGTTGAACGTGGCCGATAGCCGTTTCCAGGTAGAGCTAATGGAGCAGGCCCAGGCGGCAGGCAAGCTGCGCCAGGATTATCAGATTCCCGAAGCGCACCGGCGTAACAATCCTGAACATTTACACGAAATAGCCGAGCGTTGTGGCAAGGCGAGCTTCCCTGTTTTCCCGCTGGGTACAGATTTCACCGAGGTGGAGCAGCGCTTGATGACGGCGCTCACCTGGTTGAAAGAGAAAGTCAGCCACAAGGAATATCTGAAGTTGGGTCGCAAAGCCTTGTTCCACGAAGGCAGTCCGACAGAGTTTGCAGCTCCACTGGAGCGCATGGCGCTGACGGATCCAGACGGCGTGCGTGAGCATATTTTCCAGCGGTTGTTGTTGACTGCGCTGGAAGCGACTCAGGAAAAATAGTGCACGGTGTCCGTGCCAGTCAGTGGGGCCCGGGCGAAGCCGGCCCCGCTGACAAGCGCGTTACTTCTTTTCTTCCTTATCGTTTTCCTTGGGCGTTTTGCGGGCCGGGCGGGCACCCCCGCCGGACAGGGCGCGCCAGAAAGGAATGCGGCGGGTTACCGCAACCATTTCGTCAACGCTGTCGCTGATGCCTGACAGGCGATCCACCGTGTCACGCAGTCCTACCAGTTCATCCACATGTTCGGAAATTTTGAATACCACCATGTAGAATTCCAGCAGGGCGCGTAGCACCGATGCGGCGAACAGGAAGGTGAGTGGGGCGGCGAAGAAAAAATAGAAAATCCCGCGCCATGTGGATGCCATAAAGGCTTCCACGCACAGATACAGCAGGCCCATGGCGATGGCGGTCAGGGCAATGCCGTAGACCCCCGGCATGACCTGAATGATCATGTATTTATCGAACTTGAAATTGAACAGTTCGCGCCAGTATTGCACTACCCAGAAGCATCCCCGGCGGATTTTTTCGTTGAATTTTTCCGGTGCGGGCGGCTGGAGGGTCTCCTCGTTGGTATCGCGTTGTTGATCTACCATTTTGCGTACTGCTCCTCGACAAAACCGTAGTGGCGTTCGATTGGCAGGCGGCGCCCGTCATCCAGGCGAAGCTCGCCATCGAAGTGACCAAACAGCTGATTGAAATTGCTGGCAAAAAGCCCCAGGTTAAGGCGCTCTTTGTGGTTTCCGTTGGGGGTGAACTGAAGGTGTACCCGGCCGCACAGGCTGCGGATTGCCCAGGGTTGCATCAGCTCGTCACGGTTGTAATCAAATATCACTCCGCCGGTGGGGACCATGACATCATCGATCCACAGGCAGTTTTCGGAAAAGGTTGTCTCATTGACACCACAGGACAGGTTGAGCCCGATGCGGGTATCACCAACCCGGGTAGACAGGCAGGCCCAGTTCCAGAACGTTTCACGACGCATATAACCGGCGGAAAAATCATGGTGCCCGTTGGCGTCGATGGCGCTCAGGTCAGTGTGTTTGCCCTGGCGCTGTAGCGAGCCGGTGACGGCTTTGCCGGCTACCTTGTTGGCATAGACCCAGCCGTTAATACCGGTGCGGGTGCACAGGGACATGGGCTGGTATGTGGGGCCCTCGTCCATATGAGCATCCAGTGTCAGACCATCCAGTTTGATTGACAGGCTTTTGCTCAATGCTCCCTGGTCGTCCTGCTGGTAGCCCAGTCGGATATCCACGTTTTTTTGCCGGAATACGCTCTCGCCCTGCTGCGGCGATGCCGACATGCGCAGATCTCTGCCCAGGGGGGAGCGCCAGGTGTATTCGTGCAGGGCGCCGGTTTGTGGTTCAAACAGGTAGAAAAAGGCCATGCCCAGGTAACCGGTATGGGCAAAAGCGCAGCCGGCCAGCAGTTCATCACTGATGATGCCGAAATACTGGAACTGCTTGTAATGAAAGTGCCGGGCAAAGGAAGAGGCCGGTTTGCCCATCGGGGTGCGGTAGTCCGCTGCACGACCGTTAACGTGGGCGACGGTTTCCGGGAACACACCGAAAGCAACTCGACCTTGGTTGTCCACCAGTGCCGGCGGTTGTTGTTGAAATGTCATGGGGTTGGCCAGCTGACAGGAACAATAAAGCCCGCTTGGTCATGGTGAGGGCCCGTGACCATGAGCGCGCGTGAATGGCTTTCAACATAGTCAATCACGGTGGTGCGATCAACGAAATTGGTACCTTTGTCTGACATAAACGGTGTGGGCCAGTACGGTCGTTCAATGATTGACCAGGGGCCGTCCTCCAGCTCGTCGGTGGTGCGCCACCAGCCTCGCTCGTGCCCGGGGTTTGGTTTCACACCGGTGGGAGGGATAGCGCGGTGGTAGAAGAGCCTGCCGCGGGTCAGCAGAGCCTGGCTGTGCACCTCCCAGCCTTGTTCGGCCAGTTGGGCGCGGGCCACGTTCGATCGGGAACGTGGTAGTTGCTGCTGGTAAAGGTGATGGGCCTTGCGGGCCAGGGTGTCGTGGCGATTAGGGCCGTACCATTGCTCGGCGGTGGCCAGGTAGAATTTGAGCGCCAGCTCCCAGTGCCACAGCTCGCCGCTCTGCCGGTCACGCACCAGCATGTCCAGTTCCCCCAGGGTGCGGCCTTGTTCGCGGATAGGCAGGTTGCTGGCGACGCGCTCCAGGCCCTGGCTGGCATCCACCAGGGCCGCGACCCACTGCTCGAAGATCAGCCCCAGGCGGCGCGGGCCGGGGTGGGACTGTAATCGGGTGGCGGCGTTATGCAGTAATGCCGGATCGGCTTGCAGCTCTCGTTGCAGCAGATGTCCGGCATCGTGGAAGGGCGAGCAGGGCAACAGGGCGGGAGCCTGAACCAGCCAGCCAAGCTGGCGGAGCAGGGTCTCTGTTGCGTTGTGAGTCATTACACCGATGTAGGCACCGATACTGGCTGCTCTTCACGTTTTTTCAGGGCGCTGCGGACCTCGTCAGCCCAGTGCAGCCAGGCTTGCTGATCAAGGATGCCCCGGCGCAGGGTCAGGTAGGTAAACAGGTCACGGTCGCGGCTGGTGTCATCCAGTTTGCTGGCCAGTGACTCGAAGGTGTTTAGCCGTTCACGGCGCAGATCGGCCTGGTCATCCAGCTCGCGCAGTATGGACGCACTGTCGGACAGATCGCCGCCGGCAATCTTGACCATGAACGCATCGCGGATGCGTGGTGGTGCGGCTGGCTTGCGAAGCCAGCGAATTAACTCGTCGCGTCCTTCATCCGTGATCCGGTACAGTTTTTTGTCCGGTTTGCCGTCCTGGGGGATATGGCGATATTTCACCATGCTCTGGTCGTTGAGCTTCCCCAGCTCCAGATAAATCTGCTGGTGGGTGGCGTTCCATACCAGCCCAATACTGTTGGCAAATTCGCGAGCGAGGTCGTAACCGCTGGCTTCCTGGTCTTGTAGCAGGACAAGTATGGCATGGCGCAAAGACACGGCTCACTCCTCGTTTTTTTGTGATGTAATACCAATTTGATAGTAGAGAGCTGTGTAGTTGCTGCGCAATCCGTTGAATAAGTAGTTTTGTAAAAACTTGGTGAAGTTAGCCTACAAGACCCGGCAAGTGTAAGTATTTGTTATCAAAAGAGATGCACTGTGTAGGCCGTGTAGCGGATAAAGGAAAACGACGTTGCACTTCCATGTCAGTGCAACGTCAGTGGGGGGGCTTAGCGGGTGCGAGGGGGAAAGGAGAGCAGCATGCTCTCCTGATATTGCGCCGAGGCGAGCAGCTGCTCCGGCCCCAGCTTGGGAATCAGGTTGCTGATCAGGCTACGGCTGGCCTTGCGGGTGGTTTCCACGCCCACGTTGGCGACTTTGCGCAGCACCGGACCGAAACCTAGCAGGGCCATGGGGCGCTGGAAGTACCAGTCGATCGCTTCATCGGTGAGCGTGAGCAGGTAGGCAGCCAGTTCGCGGCGGGCCTTGTCTTCTTCTCCCTCCTGGCATAAGCGGATGACGTCCTTGCACTGGGCGCAGTGCGCTTCGCTGACGGGGAAGGCCACATACCAGTGGTCGCCATCGGTGGCAGGGTGACGCACCTGATCCATATAGTCGGCGGCGGCCTGGTTCTGCGTCAGGTCCATTTTTTTCGCACTGCGGCCGATCACCAGGTGGGTGGTTTTGCTGATGGTGCTGCAGGTCATGTTGACCACTTTGAACATGCCGGGGCTCAGATCCGCAGCCTGCGCCGCGCGGGTGATGAAGGCGGCCAGGGCTTCCTCGATAAACTGGGCCATGATGGCCTCAATTTCCTTGGGTTCCGGGCGTTTGGCGCCACCGTTCATGCGCTGGATAAAGGCATCGGTACGCTGATGGAGGCTGTCACTGGAGCGGAAGGCCACATGGGGAGTTGTCATTCTTTTATTCCTTTCAGGCAATCAGGCACGAAGCCCCCATCTTACCCAGCGGGTATTCAGGGATGAATGACCCAAAGTGGTGGCCGGGTGGCTATTTCTTTTTCCCGGCGAATGGCAGATGATTCGCGACCGGCAAGAAACCCGCGTGATGGCGGGCCTGAGGAGAATGTCATGTTAGGCGTCGTGAACGCGGATGCGGACCAGGTAAAACGCTGGTTGCAGCAGGCCAATATCCAGCACTATATCTGTGAGCACTGCCATGCGCTGCACCTGTCTGAGTTGCAGGGCCGTGAAGGGGTGGTGGATGCGCGGCTGTTCGTGGAAGACGATGGCATCTTGCTGACCAGTGAACTGGAAGTGCGCCCGGCCGCTTTGTTTGCAGTACAGGCGGAATTGAGCCGGCTGAACATGGCGTATCCGTCGGTGAAGCTGTTTCTGGACGTGAACGATGATTCCCTGCCCCGCCTGGTGGTGTGCGATCTGCTACTGGGGCGTAATGGGGTGACCTTCGAGCAGTTCATCTATTTTGTGCAGGCGACGGTGGATGCCACCTCGCAATTGCTGGATGAATGCCAGGAGGAAGGTTGGCTGCTATGGCCAGACGACTTTGATCCTGACGCCGGTGGGGCGTTGCACTAACAGCGAGAGGGCACAGCCAGTGCATGATAATGCGGATCTGTTGGGCGGGGTGGGCGGCAGCCCACTCGATGGCCTGATTGATGGGCTGGCCCGGCAGGGTTTCGCGGTGGCGCCCGGCTATTTCCCGGCGGCGCTGGTGCGGGCCTTGCGCGAGGAGGCGTGTTACAAGGACCAGCACGGCGAGTTTCGCCTTGCCGGCATTGGCCGTCGCCAGGAACACCAGAAAGATACCCGCGTTCGCAGCGACCGCACCTGTTGGCTAAAAGGTGACTCGCTGGCTCAGTGTCAGTTGTTTGAAGGGCTGGAAAGCCTGCGGCTGGCGGTCAATCGCGAGCTGTTCATGGGGTTGTTCGAGCTGGAATCCCACTTTGCCATTTACGGGCCGGGGGATTTCTACCAGCGCCACGTGGATGCCTTTAACGGCAACAATGGCCGTTTGCTGTCTGTGGTGCTTTATCTCAACGATAACTGGCAAAGCGAATGGGGTGGGCGCCTGCGCATCTGGCCCGAGGCGGATGCAACCCGTGTGGCCACTGAGGTAGAGCCCCGTGCGGGGACGCTGGTGGCGTTCCTCAGCGAGAAAATTCCCCACGAAGTCTTGGCAGCTACCCGGGAACGCTACAGTATTGCCGGATGGTTCCGTTGCAACAACACTACCGCCGACTGGCTCGATCCGCCGCGCTGATACTGGGCTGCCTGCTACTGCCGCATCCGGTAGGCGCGGCGCTATGTGCCGAACCGGGCCGTGATGGAGTCACGCCGGTTGGCAGCACCATCAATGGTTATTTTTCCGGTCCGGACAACCAGGCGTTGCCCCCGGGCACGCGTACTCTGACGTTGTCCCATTCCCGTGGCCGGGCTGTGTTGCAGCCCGGCGATCTCGCCCTGTTAATGCAGGTTCAGGGCGCCCCCATCAACACATCGAACTCCCCGGCCTACGGTCAGGTGCGTAGCGATACGCCTGCAATCTGGGCGCAGGAGTGGGTGCGCATCGAGCGGGTGGATGCCGATCAGATGCGCATCCTCGGCGCGGGCCCGGGGGGTGGGCTGCTCCATCATTATGACAATGCCCCGGCTAACGAGGAACAGGGCCGTCGGCGCTGGCAGCTGGTGCGGGTGCCACAATTCGACAGCCTGAGCCTGGAGCAGGATGTGGCGGCGTTGCCCTGGAATGGCACCACCGGTGGGGTATTGGCAGTGGATGTGCGCCGCCAGCTGGACCTTAACGGCCACACCCTGTCGGTGCGCGGCACGGGTTTCCGCGGGGCGCCGGCGGTGTCGTTGCAGGGGGCGTTGGGGCGGCCGGATGACTGGCGCTACAGCACGCCCAGTGTGGACGATCAGGCGGCGGGCTATGGCCACCATGGCAGCAAGGGGGAGGGCCTGGCAGGCACCCCTTTACTGCTATTGCCCGCTGCGACGCTGGGCTACCCCCAGGGCGATATGGGCAGGGGCGCGCCCGCCAATGCCGGTGGTGGGGGCAATGGGCTGGATCTGGCGCACCAGCAGTTGGGTAACGGCGGTGGCGGCGGGAATGGTGGCACCGGTGAACAGGGTGCGCCGGAGCAGGGTGGCGGTGAGGGAGGCCACCCGGCGGTGGCAGGCTGGATACTGGGCGGCGGCGGTGGAGCGGCTGCCCGGCGCAACGGCGAGGGAGGAAACGGGGGATCGGGTGGCGGCCTGCTGGTGATTCGGACTGCGCGGCTTGTGGGCGATGGCCTGCTGGATCTGCGTGGTTTGCCGGGGCGCGCGATCACAGGTACAGGTCGGGCGGAGGCCATTGGCGGCGGTGGTGGTGCCGGTGGGACGCTCTGGCTGGATGCGCCTACGGCAACGACGGTATCGGCAAGCATTGAGCAAACCGGTGGCGCGGGTGGCGGTGCCGGGGGAGCTGGCGGGGCAGGCCAGCCGCTGGCGGCCCGGGATGGCATCATGCCGGCTCTGCGCCCGTTACCGGTTTCGGGTGTAGTGGCGGGCTATCGTTGTCGGCCGGCGGGCCACTGGATTACCGGGCAGCTGTTCGACGACAACGGCGCCGGGGAGCCGGCCCTGGCGTTTAACGGCCAGCCGGATCCGGGGGAGCGTCGTTTGGCGGGGTGGGCTGTGAGCCTGGCCGGTGCGGGCAACGAACCCAGCAGGATCAGCACAGTGGAAAGTGGGCATTTCCAGTTCCGGCTTTCTGAAGCTCGCAGCCAGGGGCAACCAATGGCCCTGACCCTGGCTCTGCCAGAACATTGGCACGTCCCGCAATTGCCGGGCCTTAACGGTCAGGCGGGCGAGCATGTCGGCGAGACGCTGCGTTGGGGTTTGCGTGCGTTGCCGGATCAACATTCCGGGCCGTTGTTATTGGGGCTGGTGTCCGAGCCGCTTTGGCGGGGGCCTGACAATCAGCATCTGGAAACGGGCAGCACCTCGGTGCTGCGGTTTGAATACCGTGCCAGCCTTAGCGGGCAGGTGCAGTTCGCCAGCGCCCACCCGGCGGTGCGCAGTTTGCTGATGGACCGCCACTGTTCTGGCAACAGTGAACAATGGCAGAGCGGTAAAAGCCCTGCCTGGCCGGTTACGGCGGGTGAGCGGGTCTGTGTGCGCGTACCGATTCTGTTTCAGGGAAAAGGCACGGCCATTTCCGTGACCGCAACCACTGTAGCTGCCGGTGCTCCTGACGGGTTCTCGCTGCCTCCCCAGACTGTCACGGTAAAAATTCTTCCTGCCCCTTGAAAGTAATTTGCAGGCCCCCATTTTCTTATCCAGTGACAACTGGCCGGTTGGAGCAATGCAGACAGTCTTGATGACTGCCGGCGGCTCCGTGTCACATCAACCATTTTTAAACCGTTTTCCAGCGGACGCCTGCGGGGTCTGCTGGTGAGATTGGAATGAGGATAGTGTGATGAATACCGGATTTTCCCTTGCCCCGTTGTTTCGCCATTCTGTGGGTTTTGACCGTTTTGATGAGCTGCTGGACGCGGCGCTGCGTGCTGACCAGTCCAATGGCTACCCCCCTTACGACATCATCCGCGAAAGTGATGGCCGCTACCGTATTGTCATGGCCATGGCCGGCTTTGCGCGCAGCGACCTGGATATCACCGTGCAGGAAAATGAACTGCGCATTCGCGGTAACCTGAAGACGGAACAGGACAGTGAGCGAACCTGGCTACACCGCGGTATTGCCCGCCGGGCTTTCGAGCGGACTTTCAAGCTGGCTGATCACGTGGAAGTGGAAGCGGCCGGGCTGGAGGATGGCCTGCTTACCGTGACGTTGACCCGCGTGGTGCCGGAAGAGAAAAAGCCCCGTGTGATCCCGGTTGACGGTGCGCCGACACCTACAAAAAGTAATTAATCGCTCACATTCTGTGACGCGGTTTTTGTGACACAGTAAAGGGGCCATTACGGCCCCTTTTTGTTAGTTTCAGGAGTAGTAAAGGCAACGGCTGCCCCAATAGCGCAATGGCATAACCGGTTGGAGCAGTCATCGCTAAAGGATCTGATCACGGCAGTGAGCGGTCTTCAGAAGCACTGCCGGTCAGGAAGACTGGCGCACAGTACGGTCCGCGTACTACACGCACAAAGCGGTCGATTGTTCGCCATTTGTTTGCCACAGGGAGAGGCAGCAATGAAACGACTCTACTATTTCACCAAATCACTCGCGTCCGTTCAGGGCATCACCGGTGAACTGCGTCAGGCAGGGATCGGTGAAAACCGCCTGCATGTCATGGGCACCGACACCATGGCCATCGCCCAGGCTCATGTACATGGCACCACCCCGTGGGAAGAAACCGACATCATGCATTCGGGGTTTCTCGGTGCGATTATCGGTATGGCGGCTGGCTTGTTCGGCGGCTTCTTGCTGGCAGGGCTTGATCCCTGGGGAACCAATCTGGAGAGTGGCGCCATTATCGGCGCGACCCTGTTTGGTACCTGTTTTGGTGCCTGGCTAGGTGGCTTGCGCGGCGTCTCGTCTACCAACCATCACTTGTCTCCCTATATCGACCGGGTCGAGCAGGGCGATTATCTGATGATGGTGGATGCCGATGACGATCTGCAGGCCACCAAGGTGGAAAAGGTCATGCATGGCCATCGCCATGAGGCGGAAGAGGCAGGTCGGGAAGAGCATTTCAGCCCGTTTGATTAGGACGCTTCACGCTACACGCAACAGGCCCGCACGCTGCAGGCCGCGTGTAGCGCCTATGCCGCCATCCAATAAGCCGCCACGTCCAGCATGCGGTGGCTGAACCCCCATTCGTTGTCGTACCAGGCCAGCAGTTTCAGCTGCGGGCCCAGTACCCGTGTGTGGTTGGTGTCCACCACACAGGAGTAGGGCAGGTGATTGAAGTCGCTGGAAACCAGCGCCAGATGGTTCATCGCCAATACTCCCTGTAAATCCCCATGGGCGGCATTGCTCAGGCTCTCATGGACACCTTCCACCGTGACGGGCTGTTCCAGCAGTAGCGTCATATCCACCAGCGACACATTCAGCGTGGGCACGCGCACGGCCATGCCGTCCAGTCGCCCGGCCAGGTGCGGGAGCACTTTGCCCACCGCCCTGGCGGCGCCGGTGCCGGTGGGGATCATGTTCACTGCCGCTGCACGCGCGCGCAGCAAATCGCCATGGGCCTTGTCCACCAGGTTCTGGTCATTGGTGTAGCTGTGGATCGTGGTCATCAGCCCCTGCTTGACGGTGAAAGCCCGGTCGAGCACATCCACCAGTGGCGCCAGGCAGTTGGTGGTGCAGGAGGCGTTGGAAACGATCTGCTGGCTATCATCAAGCAGGCCGTGGTTGACGCCGTAGACCACCATGGCGTCGGCATCGTCTACCGGGTAACTCACCAGCACGTGGCGGGCGCCAGCGTCCAGGTGGCCCTGGAGCTGTGCGCGCTGCTTGTAGCGACCACTGCACTCCAGCACCAGATCCACCGCGTGCTCGCCCCAGGGTAACTGGTCCAGATCGGTGGTGGCGTAGCAGGGTACCCGGCGGCCATCAATCTCCATGGCGTCGCCGTCATAATGCACGGAATAGGGCCAACGGCCATGGGTGGTATCGAAGGCAAGCAGGTGGGCAAGCACATTGAAATCGGCCAGGTCATTGATGGCGACCAGTTCAAAACGCTCCCGTGCCGGATGTTCACTGAGGGCCCGAACCAGGCAGCGGCCGATGCGGCCGAAACCATTGATGGCAATGCGAATGGTGGGATGGTTGTCCATGGTGCCTCCCTGTCCGCGGATAGGCAGGGCAGGGCGCTTGCGCCTTGCTGGCGGCCCTGCTCTTGCTACTTCGAGTGTAGTCCTGCGGCCAGGGCAGGGCCAGCCTGCTCAAGCTTTAGTCAGATGAACGCCCAGGCTCCGCTGTTCTCTTGCAATAGCCGTGGGCATTCGCCACAATGCGCGCTCGTTTCGCGGCTGCCATGCCCGAAGCGCGTTATGGTCGACCCGTCGGTCCCCCCGCAACGATAAACTGCGAACCCCGCCAGGCCCGGAAGGGAGCAACGGTAGCAGTGGACTTGTGTGCCGGGGTGCGGCTGGCGGGAAGACCGCTCTAATTCCCCCGCTACACGCCGCTCGCTTTCACGTAACACGCTTCTCCCACTGTCCTCCCCCCGGGAACTTCGATAGCATAAGCGCTCTGATTCCAATCCCTTTGTATTGGTGGCCATGATTGCCGCTGGAGTGCTATGAGTTATCAGGTCCTTGCCCGTAAATACCGCCCCCGTACCTTCGATGAACTGGTGGGGCAGGAGCACGTTTCACGGGCCCTGATGCATGCCCTGGATCAGGATCGGCTACACCATGCCTACCTGTTCACCGGAACGCGCGGGGTGGGGAAAACCACCATTGCCCGTATTCTCTCCCGCTGCCTGAACTGCGAGCAGGGTGTCAGTGCACGTCCTTGCGGCGTATGCCCTACCTGTCAGGAGATTACCGACGGCCGCTTCGTGGACCTGATCGAAGTGGATGCGGCCAGCCGTACCAAGGTGGAAGACACCCGCGAGCTGCTCGACAACGTGCAGTACGCACCGACCCGGGGCCGCTACAAGGTGTACCTGATCGATGAGGTGCACATGCTCTCGGCGCATTCGTTCAATGCGTTGCTGAAAACCCTGGAAGAACCGCCTCCCCATGTGAAATTCCTGCTGGCCACCACCGATCCGCAGAAACTGCCGGTGACCGTGCTGTCCCGCTGTTTGCAGTTCAGCCTCAAGGCGTTGCCCGCCGAGCAGATTGCCGGGCACCTGAAAGCCTTGCTCGACAAGGAAATGATTCGCTACGAAGAGCCGGCGCTGCTGTCGTTGGGTAAAGCGGCTCAGGGTTCCATGCGGGATGCGTTGAGCCTGACAGATCAGGCGATCGCCTTCGGCAGTGAGCAACTCAGCAGTGAGGCGGTGAACGCCATGCTGGGTACGGTGGACCGCAACCACGTCCTGACGCTGCTGGTGGCGCTGGCGGAGCAGGAGCCCGGTGGCGTGTTGCAGGCGCTGGCGACGGTCAGCGAGCATTGTCCCGGCGAGCTGGCCTTGCTGGATGAACTGATCAGCCAGCTTCACCAGCTGGCGGTGTGCCAGGCGGTGCCCGGCAGTTATGACGAGACCCAGCAACAGCTGGCGGCCGCACTCACTGCGGAACAGATTCAACTGTATTACGACGTGGCCCTGCGGGGCCGTCGTGATTTGCAGGATGCGCCGGATAGCCGTGCCGCACTGGAGATGTTGTTGTTGCGCATGGTGCTGTTTACGCCCAAGGGCGTGCTGGTGCAGGGGGACAGCCCCGCCGCAAAAAAGCCTGAAGCGGCAGCGCCGTCGGCAGAGCCCGGCGGTAAGCCGGATTTGCGTGCCCTGCTGAACAGTCCGCCTGCCGCTGCGTCTCACTCAGAACCTGCTGCTCAGCCCCCCGAGCCGGCCCCTGCCACGGTGACATACGCGCCCGCTCAGCAAGCGGCTCCTGTAGAGACGGCAGCAGTGCC
The DNA here is from genome assembly GCF_009718865.1 of Alcanivorax sp. VBW004. Classification (NCBI taxonomy): domain Bacteria; kingdom Pseudomonadati; phylum Pseudomonadota; class Gammaproteobacteria; order Oceanospirillales; family Alcanivoracaceae; genus Alcanivorax; species Alcanivorax sp. VBW004. The sequence goes on along the minus strand of NZ_WNHC01000001.1, from coordinate 3,400,424 downwards.
TGCGTCTGCGGATGACGCCCCGCCCTGGGATGATGGCCCGGTTTCGTCCTCTCCGTCAGCGTCGGCGGCCCTGGCCCAGGTAGAAGCGAATCAGCCAGAGCCTGCTGCCGAGACTGCAGCGGCGGTGGTAGCCCAACCGCAGAGTGACCCTGAGCCAAACGCTGAGCCTGCCCCGGAATCCGAAAACCTGGCGCCATTGGCGGAGCCGACCAATGAGGCGGAAGTGGCCACCTGGTGGGCCGCCTTGTTGTTGCGCCTGGACGTGGATGGCACGGTGCGCAATATCGCCCGTAATGCGGTGCTGATCAGCCGTGAGGAAAGCGTCTGGACGCTGCGGATCAGCCCCGGGCATCAGGTGCTGGTCAACAAGGAGCGGCTGGAAGAATTGAGCGGTGCGCTGGGCAATTACTTCCAGCGTCGCATCCAGGTTCAGGTGGAATTTGAGCAGCAGCCGGGCGAGACCCCGGAGCGAATGGCCGAAGCGCGCCGGCAGGAATTGCTGGCCCAGGCCAAGGATACCCTGCACGCCGACCCGGTGGTGCAGCAACTGGTCACCACCTTTGCGGGGCGGCTGGACGAAGAAAGCGTCACCCCGAAAGAGACAGTGGAATGAGAAACGCTGCACGCGGTATGTAACACGCAACACGGTAAAACCGCTTTTGTCTTTTTACCGTGTTGCGTGAAGCGTGCAGCCTGGTGCGTTGTTAGTGGAGCAAACCATGGATTTCGATATTAACAATCTCATGCAGCAGGCTCAGGCCATGCAGGAGAAGATGAAGAAAATGCAGGACGAGGCCGCCAACAGTGAAGTGGTGGGCGAGTCCGGTGCGGGCCTGGTGAAAGTCACCATGAACGGTCGGCACGATGTGAAAGGCGTGGATATTGATGCCAGCCTGATGAGCGAAGACAAGGAATTGCTGGAAGACCTGCTTGCCGCCGCGGTGAATGATGCGGTGCGCCGGGTGGAAAAACAGCAGCAGGACAACATGCAGAACATGGCGGGTGGCTTTCCCTTCCCGCCGGGCTTTAAACCCTAAGCATAGCCACGAGACGCCGAAATTGTGAAACACGCGCCGCTGGTCGACCAGCTGATCAATGCCTTCACCTGTTTGCCCGGAGTGGGCCCCCGTTCTGCCCAGCGCATGGCCTATGCGTTGCTGGACCGGGGGCGCGAATCCGGTCGCCGGTTAGGGGACGCCCTGCATGCGGCCATGGACGGCGTGCAGCATTGCCAGCGTTGCCGGAACTATGCTGAAGCAGAACTTTGCCCTGTCTGCGATGATCCGCGTCGCGATGCCTCGCTGGTCTGTATCGTTGCCACCCCCGGGGATGTGTTGGCATTTGAGCAGTCCGGCGAATACCGGGGCCAGTACTTCGTGCTGATGGGGGAGCTCTCGCCACTGGATGGCGTGGGGCCCCGTGAGCTGGGGCTGGATGTGCTTGAGCAACGCCTTAATGAAGGGCAGATCAGCGAGTTGATTCTGGCTACTGGCACGACTGTGGAAGGCGAAGCCACAGCCCATTATGTACTGGACCTGGCCCAGGACGCGGGAGTGGGTGTCAGCCGCATCGCCCAGGGGGTGCCCATGGGCGGTGAGCTTGAATTCGTTGATGGCGCTACCCTGGCACAGGCGCTGAGAGGCCGCAGGCCCTTTGACGCCTGATAAAGGGCACCTTCCAGGGTGTCTATCGAAAGCGTAAATCTCCTTTTCTATCCGTAAACACAAGCCGCGGTTTCGTCTGGTTTCCCTTGGCGGCTTTCTGTTATGGTTAAACCAAGCAAGCGCTAGGTTGTGCGCAATCCAATGAATCCAAGGAGGTCCAGTGAGCACCCTGAATTATTTCAATGAAACCCACCAGATGGTGCGAGATACCGTCCGCAAATTCGTTGAGCGGGAAATCCTCCCGGAGGTGGATGACTGGGAAGAAGCAGGGGAATTCCCCCGGGAGTTGTACAAGACGGCAGCGGATGCGGGCATCCTCGGCATCAATGCTCCGGAAGAGTTTGGTGGGACGGGTGAAGACGTCTTCATGAAAATCGCCGCCTGCGAAGAGCTGGTGCGTTGCTCGTCGGGCGGGCTGTGCGCAAGCCTGGGGTCGCTGGATATCGGGCTGCCGCCGGTCTGGAAATGGGGCAGTGAAGCCATGAAGCAGCGGGTAATTCCCGAGGTGATCAATGGCGACAAAATTTCCGCCCTGGCCATCACCGAGCCCAATGGCGGTTCTGACGTGGCGAACCTGCAAACCCGTGCCGTGCGCGATGGTGATCACTATGTGGTGAACGGTGCCAAGACCTTCATTACCAGTGGTGTGCGCGCGGATTATTACACCGTGGCAGTCCGTACCGGCGACAAGGGATACGGCGGCATCAGCCTGTTGTTGATCGAGAAAGGGACGCCGGGCTTTACGGTGGGACGGAAGCTGAAAAAAATGGGCTGGTGGGCTTCTGACACGGCCGAGCTGTTTTTCGAGGATTGCCGGGTGCCGGCGGAAAACCTGATCGGCCCGGAAAATGGTGGCTTCTATTGCATCATGAGCAATTTCCAGATGGAGCGTTTGATTCTGGCCGTGACGGCAAACAGCACGGCCCAGTTGGCGCTGGATGAAGCCATGAAGTATGTGAAGGAGCGGGAAGCCTTTGGCCGTCCTCTTGCCGGCTTCCAGGTGACTCGCCACAAGCTGGCGGAAATGGCGACGGATGTGAAAGCCAGTACCGAGTTTACCTACCGGGTGGCAGCCCAGATCGCAGCCGGCGAAAACTGTGTGCTGGATGTGTCCATGGCAAAGAATGTGGCAACACGCTGTGCTGACAGGGTGACCTATGACGCCGTACAACTCTTCGGCGGCAGTGGTTACATGCGTGGCACGGTGGTGGAGCGTTTGTTCCGCGACAACCGGATTCTGTCCATTGGCGGTGGCACCCACGAAATCATGAACGAAGTGATCGCCAAGCAGTTGGGGCTTTAAGAGACGCGACACGCTTCATGCTGCACGCAAAGCACGCTTAAAACCAAAGAGGCCGCGCCCAAACTCATGGACGCGGCCTCTTTTTTTCAGATTGCGACACTCTTGATCCGCGTTGTCGCGTGCAGCATGCAGCGTGGTGCGTCTCCCTTTAAGTACACTCCGCCCGCGCCGGTTCCATCTTGCAGCGTACCTTGCGCAGCAGGGTCAGCATGTCCGGGTCGTAGTAGCCTTCGTCACGAAGCTGGTTGCGGGCTTCCTGCATCATCACTTCGTACTCGGCCTTGTCTGCATCGGGGATTTCCACCCACCAACGCTTGTCCACGTGCTGGGCTTCTTTGTCCAGTTGATCGGTGATGCGGTGCAGGTTGTTGTAGAAATACTCCCGGGATTTTTGCGCCATCTCTGCCGGGAATTTGTCTTTCTTGGCGATCAGCTGAATGGTCAGCTGGGCCAGCGGATAATTGATGATGCCACCGTCCGGGCTCAGGCCCTTGTAGAGTTCCAGCGCGTTGTAGGCAACCAGTGGCGCAGCGATCACGTCTACCACTCCATTGTTGAACTTGGTGGAGAAGTTGGTGATGTCCGAGGCAACCGGTGTAGCGCCGACCTGGGAAACCAGCTTGGCCTGGGTTTCATCATATTCCAGCACGGCCACTTTCTTGCCGGCCGCTTTGGCCAGGGAGTTCACCTGGCGATCGTTAACGAATACATACGCAGCACCTGCAGGCGCAATCCCCATGATCTGGTAGGAGCCCTGTGACAGTTTGTCTGCGCTCTGGGGGTGAGAGAGAACCTGCAACACCACTTTCATGTGGTCCATGGAAGGGATGGCACCAATGGAATCAACCGTGCCGGCGTATTTGTTGAACGCCCGGCCGCGGATACCGGTAATCAAGGAGGCATCACAGACACCGGCTTTCAGGTCTTCCGCCGCAATGGCTTCGTTGGTGTAGGGCACCAGCTCGGTTTCCAGGCCCCAGTCCAGTGCGGCGGCTTTCCAGTCTTTCATGGCACCCATTACCGGGCCCACATTACCGACAATATCGAATACACAGATTTTGCGTTTAATGGTCTCTGCCTGCACGGAGAGGGAGGCAGTGAGCGCACAGGCCGTGACAACGGCGGTGAACAGCTTCTTCATCAGTCTCTTCCTGATTGTTATTGCTAGTATTTTGGCTGACGCCGGGAGCGTTCCCCGATACTAGTGCCAGGATCGGGGAACGCAAAAACACCAAGCGTCAGGAATGCGGGATATTAAGTCAATGGCCCGGCTGAGAGGGTGTTTCGCCGTCGGGTACATTCTGGTGCTCTTCTTCTGCGCTGTCCCAGGAAGGGGGCGGTACTTTGGCGTTGCGGCGGACTTCTCCGGGGGTGTGCCCTGTCCAGCCCCGGTATGCCTTGCTGAAACTGGCCTGGTCGCTGTAGCCCAGATACTCAGCAATTTTTTCCAGTGCCATATCGGTGTCCACCAGGTAGCGGGTGGCAAACATTTCACGAATTTCGTTGCGAAGGCCGCTGAAGGCAAACCCGGACAGGCTCAAATGGCGGCGTACAGAACGAGGGCTCATGCCCAGCTTGGCGGCTACCCGTTCCAGGGTGCTGTCACGGCCGGGAGCGTTGCGGATTTCATGGCGTACCTGAATGACGACCTTGAGACTTTCATCGCCCTGGGCCTGCTCCTGGGACCGGGCCGTGGCCAGATAGTTAGCCACGGTGGCGTCATCATCACGAGCCTGGCGCCCGGATAGTGGCAGCAGTACGCGGTTGTGCTCACAGTTGAATTTCATTTCGATGCCTTCGCCCAGATGCTGGAAACTGGAGGCTTTGGCTGGGCACGGAAAATCGTATTCAAACGTGAAACGGCGACAGACAAGCGATGCCAGTGCATGAATGCTGCCCATGTAGATGTTGGTAACAAAGGGTCTTAGTTCGCCCAGGTCCCAGCTGTCATGCAGGCGAATGGAGATGTCTTCGCCTGTGCAGTGGATTTCCATATCCATGATAGGCAATGAAACACGCAGATATTGCACCACCATATTAACCAGCTTGCGGTAATCCTGTTGGCGAAGCAGGGCAAAACCCAGCAGGCCATGACCCTGTAAATCCAGTTCCTGACCAAAGCGAAATGATGCGGTGTCGTCTTTGAGAAGGGCGTCGGCATGACGGAGCATGGTGAGAAGCTGCCTCATGGTCAGAAAGGCATCCGGGTTATCCAATAAGGCGGGGTCGATGCGGGCTTCTTTGAGTACGATGGTTCCACTTATTCCGTGTTTTTGTGTGAACCGTAAAAAACGGCGGGCATAGCGAATAGAAATTAGCGGAACGTCCAGTGCCATTCCATTATTTTTCATTTTTCTGCCTCGGCCATGCGGCCTGACATTGTTGTTATTTTACTTGTGATACGCGTCTCATTGGACGCGTTATTGTTACTGGTTTAAACCAGTGTTGCCATTTTTAACAAAAAAATGGCCGCTTTGACTATTAAGTAAATCACGGTCCGTGTAGATCATGAGCACCGCTTTTCAACGCATAAAAATAATCATGGAGCGGGAAAATGCAACGGGAAAATGCATCTAACCTGAAAGCCCGATATCTGCCCCTTTCCAAGGTGTCGGTACCCATAATGCGAAGAATGTATGAGATCTACTCCGGGTACTACGAAAATATAAGCCTGGATATTTTTTGCCAGGATATGGTGGAAAAGAGCGGTATATTTTTAGTGGAGGAGAAAGCAACCAAGCGCGTGGTTGGTTTTTCTACCTTGAAAGTTATCGACATGAACGTGGAAGGTCGCCGGGTAAAGGGCGTGTTTAGTGGCGACACCATCATTGAAGAAAAATACTGGGGTAGCAAAGCGCTTCAAGTGAAGTTTTTCTTCCGGATGATTCGCGAAAAAATACGCCACCCGTTCCGCCCCATGTTTTGGTTGCTGATTTCCAAGGGATATAAAACCTATCTGTTGCTGGCGAATAATTTCCATAATTATTACCCCAACCCAGAGGGAAAGGATCAGCGGTTAGCGCCGCTGGTTGATGCGTACTGCCAATCTCTATTTTCTGATTATTACTGCAATCAGCGCCGTCTTCTTGATTTTGGTGAGGGGTACACACATCTGAAATCCGATGTGGCGGGTATTTCTGACGAAATGCGTTTGGCGAACGAAAAAATCCAGTTTTTTGAAAAACAAAATCCATCCTGGCAGCGCGGTACGGAATTGCCCTGTATCGGACAGGTTAACCTGAAGCTCCTGGTTAGCTATCCGTTTCAGCTTTGGCAAAAAAAGCGCCGTAAAACCAAGCCTGCAGTGACCGCTGTGGCCTGCGAATAAGCCGGGAAATATCATGTTTGGACATCGTCTTCTGAAGCTGGCCGCCTGGCCAGGTGAGCGTCGTTTTGCGGCTGGCCGTGAGCGGCTGGAATCGGTACAGCGACAGAAACAGGCCGCGCTGCTAAAGCGGGTGGCAGCCAGCCCGCTGGGGCATCGAAACGGCATTCGGGGTGACTGGTCGTGGGAGGCGTTTGCGGACCGGCAGCCGGTTACGGATTATGAGCAATGGGCGGATGCGATTACCTTGTCGCGCGAGCACGGTGATTGTCGCTTGATCGATTCCCCCCTGGTTCGCTGCCAGCCAACCAGTGGCTCCACGTCAGCGATTAAATGGATTCCCTATACACGCCAGTTTCTTGGTGAACTGGATGCGGCCATTAGCCCCTGGATTGTGGATTTGTACCGGCAGTACCCCCGGCTGGTGCAGGGGCGTCATTACTGGTCCATGTCCTGGGTGCCCACCTCGCTGCGCGACAATATGCGCGAGGATGTGAATGACGACATTCAGCTGATGTCCATGGGCAAGCGCTTGCTGGCCGGTGCGACCCAGTGTGTGCCGCAGGATGTGGCGCTGGCCAGAACCTCCGATGATTCCCTGTTTGCCACCCTTGCCTATCTGGTCAGCGATCCGGCCCTGTCCATGCTTTCGATCTGGAGTCCCACTTTCGGGTTGGGGATGCTGCGTGCCATGGCACAGTGGCGAGAGGAGCTGGCTGAGGTGCTTAACACCGGATCCTGGGGGAACCGCATGCTTGGTGGTGCGGTGGATTCCTGCCCCTGGTCTCCGCAAGCGGCAGCCTTGTTGCGCGAGTGGGATGGCCGGTTAAACGCGGATTTCCTGATGGCGTTGTGGCCAAAGCTGGCGTTGGTGAGTGCCTGGGATACGGCGGCCTCCACGCCGTGGGCGAAAGAGCTGCATGCTTTACTTCCCCAGGCCGCGTTTCAGGGCAAAGGACTGTGGGCCACCGAAGGCGTGGTCACCATTCCCTATGCAGGGCGTTATCCGCTGGCGTATCGCAGTCACGTGTATGAATTTCAGGACCCTACCGATGGCCGTATCTTCGCGCCCTGGGAATTGGAGGCCGGGCAGCAGGTGATGCCGTTGCTGAGTACCGGCAGCGGTTTGTTGCGTTACCGGCTGAAAGATCTGGTGGAAGTGGATGATTTTGTCGGCGGTATTCCCAGCTTGCGTTTCCTTGGCCGAGCAGGAACCACTGATCTGGTCGGCGAAAAAATGACGGCGGCCGCTGTGGATGGTGCCATGGCCGCCCTGGCGTTACCGGAGGAATTGCTACCCGTATGCACTGTGGCGGTGGATCAATCCGCGCAGGGTTTGCCTGGCTATGTGCTGTTACTGGAAGGGGAGAACCCGGCAGTTGCCCAGCACATAGCGGTGCAAATGGAGTCGGCGTTGCAGTTGCACTTTCATTATCAGTTGGCGCGCAATCTGGGGCAGTTGGCGCCTTTGCGCTGCGTTATTCATCCGGGCATGCGTGAGCGTTATCTGCAGCATTGCCGTCAACGCGGCATGATCGAAGGCAACATCAAGATGGAGTCCCTGCAGTACTGGGCAGGGAGGGTGCCGACCTGGCTGGAAGCGCGCTCGGCACAAACACAGGAACCCGGAGTGACGGTATGAGTTACCGCATCCGGCCTGCCTGTGACCAGGATAACGGGGCCATCCTGGCGCTGCTGCAGGGGACGCCCCAGCACGGCGCGGTGACCCTGAATTTTGAGCGGCATCCGGATTACTTCCGGGGCGCCCAGGTGACCTGCGAACAGCCGGACGTGTGGGTGGCTGAGCCCAAGGGCGGTGCCGGTGAACTGGGCGCTGTCTACAATGTGGGTTGGCGGCACCTGTGGGTGAATGGCGAGGTGAAACCGATTCGCTATGCTCACGATTTACGTATCGCGCCGCAATTCCGTAATGGCCTGGTGCTGCACCGCCTGTTTCGCCAGTTGCGCAAGCAACTGTCCGAGGGCGAGTGGATGCAGACCACGGTGCTGCGCGACAACGAGGCCTCGCTGGGCTCGGTGGCCAGTGGCCGTGCCGGGCTGCCCACCTATTACCTCCACGGCACGATCGAGACCAGCCTGGTGTATACCCGGGCGCGCCATCAGCGGCTGCCAAAAGATGTGCAAATCCGGCAAACCGGTGAAGCCGACCTGCCCGCCATGGCGGCATTGTTGCAACGCGAAGGGGCCAGCAAGCAGTTCTTCCCCTACTGGGATGTCAGCCGGGTACGCGGTGATGCCTATTGTTATGGACTGAACCCGGAGAGCTTTCTTGGGCTATGGGTCAAGGGGCAGCTCAAGGGGTTGCTGGGATTCTGGGATCAGCAGGGTATAAAGCAGACGCGCGTGTTGGGTTATGCCCGGGGCCTGCGGTTTCTACGCCACTTCTACAATACCCATAGCGTGTTGCGCGGTGGCATGAAGCTGCCTGCGCCCGGCGGCATTCTGTCTTATCTCACCTTGCACTGTGTGGTGGTGGAAGATAACCAGCCTGATTTGTTGCGTCTGTTGCTAGATCACGCCGTGGACCGTTTTCATGGCCGATATGATGCACTGGTGTGTGGCTTCTTTGCCCAGGATCCACTGGCAACGGTACCGGCCCGCTACCGCCGTCGTCTGTTGTTGAGCGATCACTTTCTGGTGAGTTATGACGGCGATCCCCGCGAGCAACTTGATGATCGCCTGCCCTATGTGGAAGTGGCGCGCCTGTGAATACCGTGTCGACCCGCACCCTGTCGTCCCGGCCGCCGGTGGATTATATCGGCATGTGGTATCGCGCCCGAGCCGGGCTGGGTATTGATGATCGCATCGAATTTATCTTTATCGATCCGTGCAGTGGTGAACGCGATACCGTCGCCCTGCGTCATCGGGACCATGATGGCGTGGGCGGTATTGCCCAGGCCCTGAAACAACGCGGGGTGGCACAGCCTCCCATGCCGCTGAGCCGCCAGAAGCAGGCACCGCGCTGGTGGCAGCGTTGGCAACGGTTGCCGCACGACCTGCCTGCGCGGGAACCGGTGTGGCGCCACTGGCGCGATTTCCCTGGGCAAGCCGAAGCTGAAGAAATCGAAGACAGCCCGGTCTGCGTGCAATGGTTGAATCCGGCGCAGACCCGTGCGCTGTATCAGCGGGCTCACCAAAACAAGGTGTCGGTGAACAGCTTGCTATTACTGGCGTTGCACCGGGCGGTCTGCGACACCCTGATGTTGCACGGCATTGCCGGTAGCTGGTGCTTTCCGGTGAACATGCGCGGTGTGGTACCCATGCTGCGCGCGGATATGAACCTGTCCAGCGCGTTCTATCTCACCGTGGACCATGAGGACAAGGCCGCCAGGCTGGACCGTTCCGTGCGTGGCTACCTCAAGGCCAATGTGCACTGGCGGTATTGGCATCTGGCGCGTATTGGACGCTTGATCGGCCAGCGGGGAGTGAACTGGTTGTGTGGGCGCTTGCAGAAAGGCACCCAGCACTGCGGGTCTTTTTCCAGCCTGGGTGAATGGGAGATCGATTTTGCCTCCGCAGGGATGCGGGAAGATACCGTGTTTGCCTGCTGCGGCCCGGGCAGCCCGAGCCATCCGGTCGCCAACGGTGTGATTGTGGTGAATGGCTGCATGAGTCTGTCCCTGAAAGTGCACTCATCCCTGGGCGCGCCGCAAGCCACGGTGCGCCAGTGCTTACAGCGCTGGGTTAATTGGCTGGGAGTGGTTGAATGAAGTTGCCTGCCGGTTTGCGTTCTCTCAGCTTGCGAACACTGGTGGCATTGCTGGCCACCCTGGCCATGGCGATGGCCGTTTTTTCGCTTTATCTGGTGCCACCGGCGCCGCCGCCGGCCAAGGCTCAGGATAGTGTGCTGGCCCTCAATACCATGACTGTGGACTGGCAGGATGTGGTGATTCCGGTCTATAGCCAGGGGCAGGCCACGGCGCGCCATGATCTGCCCTTGAGTCTGGAAGTCTCCGGGCGAATCCAGCAGGTGGCGCCGGCGTTTGCCGATGGTGGGCGAGTGGCTGCTGGCGATGTGTTGCTCAAGCTGGACCCGGAGCCCTTTGCGCTGGAGGTGACCTCACGTCAGAACAGTGTCCATGCGGCGCGTCTGCACCTGGCCCAGACCCGGGCCAAGGCGCGGGTGTCTGGGGCTTCCGGGCGCTCGTCGGCGCTGGGGCGGTTCGAACCGCAACTGGACGAAGCCCTGAGCCGGCTGAGTGCTGCCCGTGCCAGCCTGCGTCAGGCGGAGCGTAACCAGGAACAGACCGAATTGTTGGCGCCGATCAGCGGGCGTCTGAAAGCCGTGCAGGTGATGGCAGGGCAACATGTGCAGGCGGGCAGCAAGCTGGCCCAGTTGTACCAGGAAGACCAGGTGGAAATTCGCCTGCCGGTCCGTGATGAGTGGCTTGGCTTGCTGGGTATCGTGCCTGGTGATGACAGCACACTGGAGGCGGTCAGTGTGATCCTGACCGGCCGTTTCGCCGGCAGGGAGGGGCACTGGGAAGGCAAGGTGGTGCGCCGTGAAGGGGGGCTGAACCGCAACCAGATGATGTACCTGATCGTGCAGGTCGCCAATGACGGTCAGTCATTGCCACTGGAGCCCGGTGTACTGGTGCAGGCCGAACTGCGCGGTGCGGCGACGCCGGCGGTGGCGGTGTTGCCCCGTTCTGCCCAGGCCGGTGACCAGTCTGTCTGGGTGCTGGACGACGACCAGCGTCTGCGTCGCCAGTCGGTGGCGATACTGCATCAGGACAGTGACAACCTCTACCTCCACGATGGAGTCAACAGCGAGACGTCGGTGGTGTTGGCCGGGGATCTGCAATTGCTGGAAGGCATGCGGATCGATCCACGCCCGGCCCAGACCGGTCTGGCCCATCACAGCGAGAACAGTGGTGAGGGACATCCATGAATCGTTCCATTGCCTGGTTCGCCAGAAATGGGGCGGTTGCCAACCTGTTGATGATGACCCTGCTGCTGGCAGGGCTGCTGGCTATTCCCCATACCCGTCAGGAAACCCTGCCCAATGTGCCGCTGGACCGCATCGGCATTTATGTGGCGTATCCCCAGGCCACCCCGGAAACCGTGGAATCGCTGGTGTGTACGCCGGTGGAAACGGCGGTGGACGATGTGGAGGGCGGCACTGAGCTGATCAGCGAATCCCGTGAGGGGTTATGCAGCGTGCAGCTGGATGTGCTGGAAGGGCATGATACCGGCGATGTGCTGGAGCAGATCCGCACGCGCCTGGATGCTCTGGATAACCTGCCCAAGGGGGCCGCACGCCCGCGGGTGCAGGAGCTGATTGTGCGTAACCGGGTGGTGCGGTTGCTGCTCAGCGGCTCCCTGTCCCGCACGGATCTGTACCAGCTGGGCAACCGGGTTCGCCGGCAGCTGCTCAACCGTGATGCTATTTCCAGCGTGGATATTGAAAACCTGCCGGAACGGGAAATGGCGCTGCTGGTCTCCCGGGATGATCTGTATCGCTACGAGCTGACGCTGGATGGTATTGCGGCTGCAGCCAGCCAGAGCGTGCAGCGCATCGCCGGCGGTGTGCTGCGCAGCGACAAGGGCGACTGGCTGCTGCAGACCGGCGAGCAACCCGGTGATGCCCGCGCTTATGAGCAACTGGTGATCCGCCAGTCGGAGCAGGGGGACTTGTTGAGCCTGGGCGATGTGGCCCAGGTGCAGGACGGTTTTTCCCGGGACACCCAGGCGGCCTGGCTGGATGGCAAACCGGCGGTGGCGCTGGATGTGTACCGGGTAGGCGATCAGAACGTGCTGGATGTGGCCGGGGCTGTGCGTGACTACCTGGCAGAAGCGGATCTGCCTCCCGGTGTCGGGTTACAGGTGTGGAGTGACGATGCTCGCCAGTTCAGTGAGCGCTCCAACCTGCTCTGGCGTAACGCCTTGCAAGGCCTGGTACTGCTGACACTCATGCTGGCCATCTTCCTGACCCTACGGCTGGCGGGCTGGGTGGCACTGGGGATTCCCGTGTGCATGCTCGGTGCCTGCGCCATGCTGCCGTTGCTGGGCGAGTCCTTCAACACCATCTCCCTGTTCGCCTTTATTCTGGTGCTGGGGATTGTGGTGGATGATGCGGTGATCGTGGGCGAAAGCATTGACCACCAACGCCGCCAGGGGCTGACCGGGGGGCAAGCCGCTATCAGTGGGGCGCAACGGGTGGCGAAACCGATTTTGTTTGCGGTCATGACCACGCTTTTTGCCTTTGCCCCCTTGCTGTTCTTGCCGGGGCCGGAAGGGGCATTGATGCGGGTTATTCCCATCGTCTCGATGACCATCCTGTTGCTGTCGCTGGTGGAGTCGCTGTGGATTTTGCCAGCCCACTTGAGCCACGATCGTCCGGCGCGGGGGCTGTGGCTGAAATCCGAACAACTGGCTACGCGCCTTAACGATGGTCTGGAGCGCTGGCTGGACCAGCGTGCCCGGCCGATTCTGCAACGCTGCCTGCACTGGCGTTATGTGTTGGTGGTGGTATTCGTGGGCCTGTTTGTTTTCTGCTGCGCGTTGGTTAACAGCGGCTGGTTGACCATGGTGTTGTTCTCCCGGGTGGAAGGAGACCGGGTGATGGCGGAAGTGGTGTTCCCGCAGGGCACCGGTGATCCTCGTCTGGCACGGGAAGTAAGGGAGCTGGAAGATTCCGCCCAGGCGCTGGCTCGCCAGCTGGCAGGGGACGGTGAGGCTGCTCAAGCCGAGGCACCGATCCACATCGATGCGGTGTTTGCCGAACAGGGCGTGCGCCAGAAAACCTCCAACGCTCGTGATCCCGGTGCGCGATACCGGGTTCGGGTGACCCTGGCGATCAGCGGTGATACCAGCGCCCTGCCGCCTCGGGAAATCGCGCGGCGGTGGCGCGATCAGCACGGGGTGATCGCCGATGCGTTGTCAGTGAAATTCCATGCCAGCCTGATGCAGGTGAAACCGGATATTCATATCAATCTGTTCCACCCGGACCTGACGACGCTACAGCGGATGAGCGAGCAGGCGGCGCTGGCGTTGGCGCGCATGGATGGGGTCCACGAGGTGGCCAATAATCTGCATGCCCAGCGAACCATTGTGGATATCAATCTGCGTGAAGAAGGGGAGCGAGCGGGTTTGCGGGCCGAGCAAGTGGGGGCGCAGGTGCGCAATGCGTTCCACGGCATCGAACTGGATCGCTGGTTTGAACAGGACCAGGAGGTGCCGGTGATGCTGCGGCTGGCCCAGGCCGACAGTCGCCAGATTACCGATCTGGAGCGAATGCCGGTGCAACTTGCGGACGGTGAAATGACCGTGCTCGCGGCCGTGGCCTCGCTATCGCGCCGGCAGGCGCCGGCCATGATTAGCCACTATGACGGTCGTCGCAGTGCTACGGTGAGTGCCTTTGTGGATGAACACACCACGTCTCCAGCTCTGGTGATGGCAGAGCTGCGCAAGGCGCTGCTGGATCCGATGATAGCGGTTGACGATAAAGCCGGCTGGACGGTGGCGGGCAAGCAAGCGGCGATCAAGGACTTCCTGTCACACCTGTCGATAAGCTACCTGATTGCATTGGCCGCAATCTTCTTCCTGCTCACCATTCTGTTCGGCGGTTATGGCCAGCCCCTGCTGGTGATGGCGGCGATTCCGTTTGGTCTGGTGGGGGCCTTTATGGGGCACTTTCTGCTGGGTTACAGCGTGACACTGTGGTCGCTGGTGGGAATTATCGCGGTGAGTGGCGTGGTGGTGAATGACAATCTGGTGTTACTCGATGCCATCAACGACCTCCGGGATAAAGGCGCATCGTTACGGGATGCGGTGATTAGTGGTGTGAGCGGGCGGTTGCGGCCAGTGATGTTGACGTCCATCACCACGTTTGCCGGTGTCGCTCCGCTGATGCTGGAAACCAGCGTGCAAGCCCGCTTTCTGATCCCCATGGCCGTCTCGCTGGCCTTTGGGGTGCTGTTTGCCACCTTGGTGAGCCTGTTGCTGGTGCCCAGTCTGTTGGTGGTATCCAATGATGTGAAGGGACTGGTCACGCGTTGGCTGGCCCGCTGGCGAGCGCCGCAGGCATCGGAACAGGATACCGTGGAGATGGCCTATGAACGCGGCCGCTTGTATGCCGGATGGGGAGGGGCCAACCCGTATCACGATGCGGTGCTGGGCTCCGCCTGGGAGGCGGGCCGGCAGGATTATATGCAAGGCCAGGTAGGCGCGCAGTGATGCAGGTTTCTGGCGGGGCTTTGTGCGTCAGGCGTCAGCCGTCCAGCAAACCCCATGAATGCAAGAGGCCGCACCCCAAACAGGGGCGCGGCCTCTTCGTTAACAGCAAGCTTTGCGGTTGTACGCGTTGTGGCGTGCCCCGTGAAGCCTGCTGCGTCTCTCTTTACGCCTTACCTTGATTGGCCACCGCTTCAGCTGCTTTCGCTGCCGCTTCTGCGTCGCCCAGGTAGTAGTTCTTGATGGGCTTCAGGTTGTCGTCCAGCTCGTAGACCATCGGCACGCCGGTGGGGATGTTGAGCTTGACGATTTCCTCGTCGGAAATGTCACCCAGGTATTTCACCAGCGCGCGCAGGCTGTTGCCGTGGGCGCAGATCAGTACCTGTTTGCCCGCTTCGATTTGCGGTTTGATGTCGCTTTCGAAGTAAGGCACGAAGCGGTCGACCGTGTCTTTCAGGCTCTCTGACAGGGGAATCTGCGCTTCACTCAGGTTCTTGTACACCCGGAAGTTGCCGGCGTAGCGCTCGTCGTCTCGCTCCATTTTCGGCGGTGGTGTGTCGTAGCTGCGGCGCCAGATATGCACCTGGTCGTCCCCGTACTTGGCGGCCGTTTCCGCCTTGTTCAGCCCCTGCAAGGCACCGTAGTGGCGCTCGTTCAGGCGATAGTCACGGATCACCGGGATCCACATCTGGTCCATGTTGTCCAGAATGCTCCACAGGGTGCGCACGGCACGCTTGAGCACCGAGGTGTAGGCCACATCGAACTCAAAGCCGGCTTCCTTCAGCAGCTCGCCTGCGGTGCGGGCTTCCTCGCGGCCTTGCTCGGTCAGATCCACGTCTTTCCAGCCGGTGAAGCGGTTTTCCTTGTTCCATACGCTCTGGCCGTGGCGGACCAGTACCAGTTTCGTGCTCATTAGCGTCATTCCTGTGCGATTTCAATGCGGCGCAAAGAGTAGCAGAAATGCGCCGGGAAATTGAGCGCCACAGCCCGTATAATCGTCGCAAATTCTGTTGCCGCTGCCGGCAAGGCCTGTCCTGTGTGTTTTTTTGCAGGCCATTTTGCCCTTTTCATGCGCAGCGATGACCTGTGAAAGCCGCTTCAAGGGCTTTTCATTCCCGGACAAGGCGAAAACATGGCGTATCTTTGGTGCGAGGACAATCAGGCAATCAGTGAATGGCAAGGTGGGCTGACGGCGGGGACCCCGCTGTATCTGGACACGGAATTTATGCGCGAGCGCACCTTCTGGCCGCAATTGGCGCTGGTGCAGGTACACGACGGTGAACAAATCCGCCTGATTGATACCACCCGGGTGGATGGCCCCACGCTGTCTCCGGTATTTCAGCAGCACACCCTGGTCATGCATGCTTGCTCGGAAGATCTGGAAGCCATTGCCACCTTTACTGGCCAATACCCGGCAGCCATCGAAGATACCCAGATTGCCGCGGCACTGAGCGGGGAAGACATGCAGTGGGGCTACCAGAAAGTGGTCCAGATGCTGTTGGGTGTCGATTTGCCCAAAGGTGCGACGCGCACCAACTGGCTGAAACGGCCATTGAGCGACGAACAGCTTCACTACGCCGAAGATGATGTGAAATACCTGCCGGAAGTGGCGGCGATTCTTGCCGAGCGACTGGACAAGCTGGGGCGTCGCGCCTGGTGGCAGGAAGAGTGCGAACGTTTGTTGAACCAGGCTCGCAGTGTCACGCCTGCCCAGGATGCCTGGCGCAACGTGAAGGGGGCGGGCCTGCTGCAGGGGGAAAGCCTGGCGGTGCTGGCGGCCCTGACACCCTGGCGAGACCAGATGGCCCGGGAGCGGAACCTGCCAAAGAGTTTCGTGCTCAAAGATGCCCAGCTACTGGACCTGGCCCGGGCCAGTCGTAGTGACCGGGGCTTGCTGGCGGATCTGGGCTTTCATCCCAAGCAAATTCGTCGCGATGGTGATGCCTTGCTGGCGCTGATGGAAGAGGGCCGCCGGCAGACTCCGCCGGACCCGTTGCCGGGCCCGCCGGATGCGGCACAGAAGAAACTCGCCAAGACCCTGCGCAACCGGGTAGGCGTGATCGCCGAAGAGATGGACATGAAGCCGGATGTATTGATGCGCCGGCGTTGGCTGGAAGCCCTTATCCGTCACCCAGACCGGGTGCCGGAGCCGTTGACCGGGTGGCGCCATGACATCGTCACCCAACCCCTGCTGGAGTTACTGTAGTGAGTGAGGGAGTGTTGAAAGGCAAGCTGTTTTGTTCGATCTACAAGAGCCGCCGCAAAAGCGGTATGTATTTGTATGTGGATCGTCAGAAGGGCCTGAAAGAGGTGCCAGAAATACTGATGGGGCAATTTGGCCATGCTGAACATGTGACCGACATGATCCTTAACCCGGAGCGGCCTTTGGCCCGGGCGGATGTGGAGCAGGTCATGGGTAAAATCCGCGAGCAGGGCTTTTATCTGCAGATGCCGCCGCCGCCGGATGAAGACCTGTTCATGGCCGATGGCCATCCGGACAAACCGGCCGGGCGTGATGCCTGAGGTGACCCTGCCACTGCGTGCGCAGTTCTGGACCCTGCCACTGGGCGAGCTCAATGCCCGCGAGTGGGAGGCGCTGTGTGATGGTTGTGGCCGTTGTTGCCTGGTCAAACTGGAAGATGAAGATAGCGGCGAGTTGGCGTTTACCAATCTGGCCTGCCGCTTTCTGGATAGCAAAAAATGTCAGTGTCGGGTGTATCCGGAGCGTTTTCAGCGGGTCCCTGACTGTATTCAAGTGACTGAAGCCATTGCCCGGGATACGGACTGGCTGCCGTCCACTTGTGCGTATCGTTTGCGCGCCCATGGCCAGCCGTTACCCGGCTGGCATCCGCTGCTCAGCGAAAATGCGGGCAGCGTGAAGCAGGCAGGTATCAGCGTGGCCGGGCGCGTGGTGTCCGAGCAGCTTGTGCCGGAAGACGATTGGGAAGAGCATATTGTTCACTGGATAGACTGAATGCAGGTGAGTGCCTGGCAGTGGATTCAATCACACGTGTAGGAGAAGTTGTGACAACACAAGCATATCTATGGGGCTGGTTTGCCTACCTGATCGGCAGCGTCGGCGTATTGTTTGTCTGGTGGTGGCTGACACGCCCGCTGTCACGGTGGGGCAAGGTGCCACTGCGTACCGTGTTGACGGCCCTGTTGCTGACCCCCTGGTCTGTTTCCCCGCAACATGACGAATGGGCGCCGGCCTGGGTGGTCAGCCTGTTCGATGGCCTGGCGCAGGAAGACGTGAGCCTGTGGCGCGCTGGTGGGCCGCTGTTGGCCATGCTGGTGGTGGCATTGGTGGTGGCAGCATTTGAACTGTGGCGGCAGCGGCGCAAACAAGCGGCCATGCCGGTTCAGCAATGAGCCAGTGTATTTTCTGCCAGATCCAGGCGGGCACGTTGCCCGCCAGCGTGGTTTACCAAGATGAACAGGCCATGGTGATTCTGGATCTTTTCCCGATCCGTGAAGCCCATTGCCTGGTCATTCCGCGTGAGCACGCGCCTCTGCTGGAAGGGCTGGACGCTGCGGTGACACACCACTTGATGGATCTGGCGCGGCGGACCATTGTCGCCCAGAAGCGGGCCGGCCTTGCCGTAAAGGCACACAACGTGGTGGTCAACGATGGCCGTGAGGCCAATCAGCATGTGCCCCATGTGCACGTGCACGTGATCCCCCGTCGCGGCGGCGATACGCTGGTAACGGCGCTCACCTGGGCAACCCGTCTACTCAATGTCTTCGGCATGGCGAAACGACGCAAGCGCCTGGATCGGCTGGCAGGCCTGTTGTCTGAGCACTTCCCCGACAGCGCCTGACGCTCGCTCGCGTGCCGCTTAATGGGGGCGCGGCTTTCGCCAGGCGCGCACCCGTAGTGGCCAGTGCACGGTGCGTGTCTGTGGCCCCCATTGTGTTCGCAGCGCTGCACTGAAGGGGGCCAGCGGACTCTGGCCGGCTCTGGCTGCATGTACCAGCGCGGACCAGGTATCCAGATAACCAATAAACGTCTCCACGGACCATTCCCGTTTTATGGTGGTATCCGCAAAGTGCAGGGCTGGCCAATGCAGCTGTGCCTGGGGGGAGCCAGCCACCACATCGGCGCGTTCCGCCGGCCACCATGGGCCCAGTGGGCCATCATGGAATGCCCTGACCATCCCTTCCAGACCCTCCACATCGCACAGGCCATAACTGACCAGGGCCAGTACCCCGCCGGGTTTCAGAACCCGCTCAGCCTCGGCAAAGAAGGCGGTTTTGTCGAACCAGTGAAATGCCTGGGCAACGGTGATCAGGTCCACACAGGTATCTGGCAGGGGAAGCTGATGGGCCTGCGTCGCCAGAAAGCTTGTGGCTGAGGCTGGCGCAGCCTGAAGTTGCCGAAGGCTGATATCGGTGCCGATCACATGCTGGAAGTGGGGTTCCAGGCCGCGGCTGGCCTGGCCGCTGCCACAACCCACATCCACAGCAAGATGGCTGGCAGGGCTTTGGGCGCTGAGCCATTCAAAAAGCGTATCGGGGTAGGTGGGACGAAACTGCTGGTAGTGCTGGCCGCGTTGAAACAGGCTGTCAGTCACTGAAATAACCGGTGGTATCAAAATGCGCCGCCCACAGGCGTCCGTCCGCCCGTTCCAGGTCCAGGGCGACACCGGCCAGCAGGTGGCCTTCCGGGGCTGCGCACCAGGCAATGGTGCCGTAAAGGTGGTATGTGCCGTGTTTTTCCAGCAGGGCAACCCAGAGCTCAACATCCGTATTGGGCTTGATCGGCGCAGGCAACTCCACGCTGATCCCGGCGAGGGAAATATCGTGGGTGGTCAGATACAGGCGATCTTCCGGTGCCACGGCATCTGACCCGGCGGGCAGCAAGGTAAGAGACAGGTTCTCTTCACGGCTGATCCGGGGGTGGCGTCGGTTGTCCATTGCTGTAGCCATATGACTTACCCGTAAATCATTCTGTCAACAACGTAAGCGGCGGTGGCCATGGTGGCAACCACCCCGAACAGGAACAGCAAGAACAACAGGGCGGGCTTGATCGTTTTGGGAAGCGCTTCGGTTTCGCGTGAAGCGCGGGGTTCCTGCGTTTTACTCATCAGTTATCTCCCTGACATATCCGCCTACTTTACAGTATCAGTTATTCCGGGACGATAGGAAACTGGGGCCTTGCAGGGCTGGCAACTTGAGCCCTGCAAGGGTTTTTGGCAGTTTGCGACGCTGATCACCCTGTGACGTCTATTTTCTGAAATAGCCAGTGATGCAGGCTGTCAGAGAGCAGCGGCACAAAGGCAACCAGCAACAGGGCCGTGAGCATGACGGCAATGGGCAACAGGTATTTTTCGTAGCGCCGGTAGAAAGAGCCATTGATGACTTTGGCGCTTTCCACCTCGTCATCACCGACGACCTGGCGCGTCAACAGGTGGTTAAGGGCGACGGGTGGAGACAGGTAGCCCAGCTCGAAGGCAACGAGGCTTATCATCCAGAAGTGCAATGGGGCGATGCCGTTATCGAACGCCACCTGGGCGATGGTCGCGTTCACCAGAATGACCGCCCCAAAGGGGTCCATGATCATGCCGATGATGACCATGGTCACCACCAGCAGCGTCATGGCGACCCAGATCGAAGGGAACGTTTCCGGCAAGGCTTCCATGATCCCTGAGCGTTCCAATAGTCCCCCCATGCTGACGGTCAGTGCCATCAGCATGAGCAGCGCACCAATATGCCCGGTGGTTTCATTGGTGGAGAAGCGCAGAGAGCTTTCCAGGTTGGTTCCAACCCCTTCTTCCTTGGCTGGCAGTTCTGATACCTCGCCGCTGGGTTTGAACAGATAATGGATAAGCAGACTGATGCCGAGAATCAGGTTTCGCCAGAACAGCCCGGTTAACGTATCGGAAAGCTGGTTGGCGGAGGTGCCAGATGGAATATTGCCGGCATCCAGTGCGTTGCTGACCAACCAGGCGTCATAGCTTGAATGGATCAGCAGTAGAGCCAGTACCGCGGCGCACAGGTGCAGGAAATGACGGCTGAACTTCTCATAGATCAGCACGGCCAGCATGATCATCGGCAGGATGATGGGCGCATAGTTTTCGTTAAGTTGGGCCCCCAGGATGTCTCTGAAAACCACCACCACGGTGCCAATGACAATGACGTAAGGCAGCAGGGGGACAAGCCGTTTCAGGCTTGCGGGAAACGCTTGTGAGAACGGGGCGATGCGTGCCGGTTCGGTGCGGGCAAACTGACTGTAAATGAAGAACAGTAATAGCGATAAACCGAAGACCTTGATGCCAGAAGTGAACAGTTCATCTGTGGTCACGCTGTTATTCAAGGCGGCGATAATGACCACCAGCAAACAGGGGCGCAACACGACACCCATGGACCCGGACATGGCCGCCCCGGCCAGTGCCAACTGCTTTCTCGCGCCGGCGCGGACCAGCTCGTGGTATACGGTTGCACCGGCAGCGATGATAAAAATACCGGATGCGCCGGTATAGGCGGTGGGGATAGCGGTAACAGCAAGAATCACAAAGCACATCAGTTCGGGTGACATGCGCCAGGGGCGCAGCACATCGAAAACCAGATGCACCATCTTTGTCTGTCGCAGCATCATCCCTACCCAGATATAAAGCCCCAGGCTGAGAAACATGGTGGAAAATTCCATCATCATGCCCAGGTAGACGCTGGTGCCGTGCAGGTAGCCCTGAGACATGAACTGGATGCTGGCACTGAGGCACATATACGCGTACAGCGGAATCGTTAGCAGTGCCTTGCCCCAGCTACCGCCTTCTTCCAGATCCTTGGGCGGAGAAAAAAGCTGCCAGAGAGACGCGGCGCTGAGAATGGCGAAGCCGCCTATCCATACTTGATGTAAATAAAAGTGGTTTACCTGGACGCCATCAGCCATCGCCTTGATTTCCTCACTGCGATAGATCAAGGCAGAAGCCAGAAGCAGCACATTGGCAGTGAGCTGGCCGAGGGTGGAGACCAGATGATCCTTGCGGGTGCGTGCCGGGCGCAAAGCGATATGGTGACGGGTCAGGGTGGCCGTCGCTGCGCAAATGAGCAGCAGCAAGCAAAGAATCAGTCGCTTGTAGTCGCCCAGAATGCTGACCACCTGTGCCACGCCTCCCTCCAGGGTGCGAAAGGCAATGACGCCGGGGGTGACCTTTTCCTGGACCATTTGGTAGTTTGCCCACTTTTCACGGCACAGCGTTTGTGCGGACTCCAGGGACTGGCGCAACGCCTTTTCATCGATTTCGGTGCCAAAAAAACCGGCGAGGGGATCGTCGGCCATTTTCTGTTTCTTTTCGGCAATGGCGCGTTCCAGCTCCCTGTCCAGGTCAGCATCCGCGTTGCAGGTGGGCTCATTCAGGGCGCCGGCACTACGCAGTTGAAAATAGTTGTCCCAGGTGTTTTCACCGATCGAGAGAAGTTGGGAATGAATAACCTGCCCGGAAGCCAGGAAAATCGTCAGCAATAGCAGCAGCAGGGTAGGCAGGGAGGAAAACCACTCTCGGGCGGTACGCCGTTCCATGCGCAGGGATGTGGCCATGTGTTGTCCTTGTTATTTTCCTGTGAGCAAAGATTTTGCAAATTAGCACGCTGGCATAGGTATGGAAAGGCAGTGCTCGATGGCGCAGGAAGGGGGGCGGGCCGCAAAGAGATGAGGGCACAACGTTGCTGACCCCAAAACGCAAAAAGGGCCCGAATGGGCCCTTTTTGCTGTGTCGGTTAGCGTTAGTGAACGCCGACCTGGATCTTCTGGAACAGGAACTCGTGGAGCGAGTCCGACATCAGCGGTACGTAAGAGACCAGCAGCAGCGCAGTCAGCATCACCGCGATCGGCAGCAGGAACTTCTCGTAGCGGCGGTAGAAGCTGCCACCCGGTACCTTGGCGGATTCCACTTCCTCGTCCCCGACCACTTGCCTTGTCAGCAGGTGGTTCAGTGCCACAGGGGGTGACAGATAACCCAGCTCAAAGGCCACCAGGGTGATCATCCAGAAGTGTAATGGCGCAATACCATTGTCAAAGGCAATTTGGGCAATGGTTGCGTTGACCAGAATCACCGCCCCGTAGGGGTCCATGATCATGCCGATAATCACCATGGTGACGACCAACAGGGTCATGGCCAGCCAGATGCTCGGGAAGGTTTCAGGCAGCATTTCCATGACGCCGGAACGCTCGATGATGCCGCCGACACTGACCGACAGGGCCATCAACATCAGCAGGGCGCCAATATGGCCGGTAGTCTCGTTGGTCGCAAAGCGCAATGAGCTTTCCATCTTGTCGCCCACGCCGGGCTCTGGCTGATAATGCGGATCCATATCCGGGGTTTTCACCAGGTAATGGGTCACCAGACAGGCGCCAAGGATGACATTACGCCAGAACAGTCCCCAGAACAGGCCTTCCAATTGCTCTGCAGAGGTGCCGGTGGGAATGGCGCCGCTGTTCAGTGCTTCATTGATGATCCACAGGTTGTAGCAGGAGTAGATCAGCAATGGCACCAGGACCACGGTGAACACATGCAGGGATTTCTGGCTCAGCTTTTCGTACGCCAGGATAGACAGCAGCATCACCGGCAGAATGATCGGTGCGTAGTTTTCGTTCAGTTCCGTATCCAGCAGGTCACGGAAGAGTACGACAACCGTCCCCATGATGATCACATAGGGCAGCAGCGGGATCAGTCGTTTCAGACTCTGGGGAACCGCTTCCGAGAACGGCGCAATACGTGCCGGGGCAGTACGGGCAAACTGGCTGTAAATGAAGAACAGCAGCAGTGACAGACCGAAGATTTTCAGGCCGGACGTGAAGAGTTCATCGGTGGTTACACTGTTGTTCAGAGCCGCGATGATAACCACCAGCAAACAGGGACGTAGCACCACACCCATGGAGCCGGACATGGCCGTGGCAGCCAGAGCCAGTTGCTTGCGGGCGCCGGCACGAACCAGTTCGTTATAAATGGTGGCACCCGCAGCGATAACGAAGATGCCGGAGGCGCCGGTGTAGGCTGTGGGCACAGCGGCAACCGCCAGAACAACGAAACACATCAGCTCTGGTGACATTTTCCAGGGGCGCAACACGTCGAAGACCAGATGCGCCATCTTGGTCTGGCGCAGCAGCATACCAATCCAGATATACAGCGCCAGGCTCAGGAACAGTGTAGACAGCTCCATCATCATGCCGAGATAGACGCTGATGCCGTGGTAGTAGCCCTGGCTGATGAACTGCGCACCGGCGGTAAGACACATAAAGCTGTACAGCGGGATGGTCAACATCGCCTTGCCCCAGGTGCCGCCTTCCTCAAGGTCTTTGGGTGGGCGAATCAGCTGGTAGAGAGCGGCCAGAGACAGCAGCAGAAAGCCTGCGATCCAGAACTGATGCAGATAGAAATGATTGACTTGAACCCCGTCGGCCATGGCGCTAATTTCTTCGCCACGGTACAGCCAGGCAGACATGAGTAGCATCACGTTGGCGGCAAGTTGCCCCACGCTGGAAACAAAGTGATCTTTTCGTGTGTGTGCCGGGCGCAGCGAAATATGATGGCGACTCAAGGTGGCGGTCGCGGCACAGATCATCACCAGCAGGCAAAGCAGCAGGCGTTTGTAGTTGCCCAGGGTGGTAACCACTTTGGCAACGCCACCTTCCAGGGTTCGGAAGGCAATCACACCGGGGGTGGCCTTCTCCTGAATAAGCTCGTACCGCTCCCACTTGCCGCGACAGTTCGCTCTGGACGATTCCAGTGACTTGCGCAGGGCTGTCTCGTCGACCTCTGTGCCGAAGATGCCCGCGAGGGGGTCGTCAGCCATTTGCTGTTTTTTCTGCTTGATGGCTTTTTCCAGTTCCTGATTCAGGTCTGGATCACGGTTACAGGTGGGTTGCTCCACCATGCCCGCGCCACGTAGCAGGAAATAGCCTTCCCAGGTGTTTTCGCCGATTTTCAGTAGCTGAGAGTGAATGACTTCGCCGGAAGCCAGAAAAATAGTCAGCAGAAGAAGAATCAGGGTGGGAAGGGAGGATAACCATTCCGCCACGGAACGGTTTGCAACAGTCAGAGAAGGTTTATCCATTGTGCACCCGGTTATTGTTATACCGCCGAAAAAGCCGAAGAGGTGAGGGCATCAGAGGACTCAACACCTTAACCTTCGCCTTTCTGGAGCAGCGTAAACGTATTGTTTACCTGGTACCCGAAGAGCGGGTAACAGAAACGTTGGTCGTTAGGGAAAAATGGGGCCATCTGGCCCCGTTGGAACATACAGAACTGCTTATTCGACAGGGTTTACGCATTCTGCGCGGGACGCTTCATGCTTGCAGCGTACCTTGCGCAACAGGGACATCATGTCTTTGCTGTAAGTGCCGTCTTTGGTGAGGGCGATGCGCGCTTCACGCAGCATTTCGTCATAACGCAGCTTGTCGGCCTCAGGGATACGAATCCACCACTTCTTGTTCACTTCACTGTTGGCGTTTTCAATCACACGCATGGCGCGGTCAAACTGGCTCAGCATGTATTTACGTGATTGCGCTGCGAAGTCGGCGGGGAATTTGTCTTTCTTCAGAATGACCTGAGCGGTCAGCTGGCCAAGGACGTAATCGATGATGCCGCCGTCCGGCTGCATGCCTTTATACAGTTCCAGAGCGGAGTAGGCTGCAATCGGTGCAAAGCAGATATCCACGGAGCCGTTGTTGAAGCGTCCGGAGAAGTTGGTGATATCTGACATTACCGGGGACATGCCCACGCGGGACGCCATATTCGCCTGTGCGGTATCGTATTCCAGTACCGCGATGGATTTGCCGGACAGTTCGCCGACGGTATCGATGGTGCGATCTTTCACGAACAGGTAGGCCGCGCCCATGGGGGCAACGCCACCCACTTCATAAGGGCCGGAAACCAGTTTTTCATTGATGGCCGGGTTGCCGCTGGCGAGCACGGTGATAACGGTGCGCATGGCGTCATAGCTGGGAATGGCGCCGATGGAGTCCATGCTGCCGGTGTAGCTGTTGAACTGGCGACCACGGATACCTGTCAGGACGGCGGCATCACACTGGCCGGCCTTCAGGTCTTCGGAGGCAATTTTTTCATCGGTGTAGGGCTTGAGCTCAAGATCGATGCCCCAACCCAGGGCGGCGGTCTTGTAGTCCTTCATGATGTTATAGATATCGCCGTTGGCACCGATAATGTCGAATACGCACATGGTGCGTTTTTCGGCGGCCTGGGCGGCAGGGGTGAACGTCAATGCCAGAGCGGCAGTGGCGGCTGCAGTTAACGCTTTAACGTAGCGCATGATTGTCTCCTGGTTACTTCTTACAACTTATTCAAAAGCGGCCCGAAGGCCGCAACAGGCTTATAGCAAATCGTCAATATTAACGGAGGGGCCGGATTGGGCCTGGTCATCCCAGAAGGTGCCAATGCCACCGATGGGGGTACGCTTACCGGTATTTTCAGTCCACTCGCGATCTGAGATGCCCTGAACGATGAAGCCGGCAATGGCATCCAGCATGGCGTAATCCGGGTTCAGGTTCTGGCCGTTGGCGGCGTAGTCGCGGATGGCCTTGCGCAGACGCTCGTCATTGCCTTTGCTGAACGCGCTCATGGCGTAGAGGGCGCTACCCAGACGGATACCGTTGTCGAAACCGGCCTTGGCCGAGGCTTCCAGTTCGGCCCACGCGTCGGCGTTTGGCGGAGCCAGCATCGGCAGCAGGTTCCAGACTGCAGCACGGGTGCCGCGGGGCACGCCCCACCACTTGTCGTTCTCCAGGCACTTCATGTTGCGCTCGACCTTGGCGGCGAGATCGCGGGGAACGCCCACCGCACCATCGGATGCGCCATCATTGAGCAGGGCTTGAACGCCGGAGATGTTGCCGACCATCCATACCAGCTCGTCGAAGTCGGTTTTCAGTTTCGGGCATTCGCCGTCTTTCATATCGCCGTAGGCTTCAACCATGTAGTTGTACGCCTTGTACTGGCGATCAGCGGCAACAGCGGACCAGCGTTTCTGCTCGATGCGGGCATCCTGAGCTTCACTTACCCGTCCATCTTTCACTGAACGCATGTAGCGCAATTCAGCGTCGAGGGCGATTTGTTCGGCACAGGTGGCGGCGGTGGTGAATACCATGGCGCCAAGCTTGCTGGGGTCAGAGCCAACGCGCTCGAAAGACATCAGTAGCGGGGTTTGGGCTTCACCGGTGACACACGCCATGCGTACGTCGTCGTAGGTCATCATGTAGGGCAGCATTTCGGATCGACCGAAGCTGATGAGGACATCGCCGGTGGTTTTGTAGATGACGCCACAGCCTTGCAGAGCCAGGATGGCGCCCCCTACCAAGGCCAGACCGGAATGTCGTAGCATTTTTTTCATGGAAAGAGAACCCATTCGTTAGCTCCTTGTTATTGTTCTCACATAGCGCGGTCAAAGGTACGAAAGTCCGCCAATTGGCACAAGCGGCAATTACAAAAAAGCCTGCAAGCAATTACAAACAATAAATTTGCTATATCATGGATTGTGTTGATCAACCCATGGAATCTACAGGGAAAATACGATTTTATTATGAGTGACCACAGTGGCGTTAAAGACATGCGGGCCTGGCTGGCGGGCGAACGGAGTGGCCTTTCCCTGGCATTGAATACCGCCCGGGGCGGACTGCGTATTCTCGAAACGCTCGGCGTCCTGGGTCGCCAGGGGCTCGGTTGGGCCCTGGGGGATCGCCCGCCAGTGCCGGCTTTGCTGCGTACGACCTTCGAATCCCTGGGCACGACTTACATCAAGCTAGGGCAGTTTATTGCCAGCTCCCCATCGATTTTCCCTGAAGAGTATGTAGAAGAGTTTCAGCGCTGCCTGGACCGTACGCCCCCCCTACCTTTTCATTACATTCGCGAAACCATTGAATCCGAGCTGGGCGCCAGCCTTGAATCGCTCTATCAATTTGTGGATCCCAAACCATTGGCCAGTGCGTCAATTGCGCAGGTTCATGCAGCAAAGATGAAGAACGGCCAGGACGTGGTTATCAAGGTTCAGCGCCCGGGTGTGAAGAATGTGCTGCTGACAGACTTCAATTTTCTCTACTTTGCCGCACGGATTACCGAGCAGCTGGCGCCAGGATTGTCCCGTTCGGCCATTTCCGGGGTCATTGAAGAATTGCAGGCCGGCATGTTGGAAGAGTGTGATTTCATCAAGGAAGCGAACAACCTGAAGGCGTTCAACGTGTTTTTGCGCGATACCGGGAATACCCAGGCGGTGGCGCCGGAGCCGATCATGTCGCACACCACAGGCAAGGTGTTGACCATGGAGCGCTTCTTCGGTGTGCCGCTGACGGACATGAATGTACTTAAAAAGTATACCGACGATCCGGCAGGCACCTTGATCTCCGCCCTTAACACCTGGTTCTCCAGCCTTATGTTGTGTGACTTCTTCCATGCGGATGTGCATGCCGGAAACCTGATGCTGCTGGAAGATGGCCGGGTAGGGTTTATCGATTTTGGTATCGTCGGGCGGATACGCCGTGAAGCCTGGGATGGCATGGCCACCTTTTTTGATGCTATTGGTCGCGGTGATGTGCGGCAGATGGCAGAAGCCATGGCCGTGATTGGCATGACCCGTGAAGAGGTGGATGTTGCAGCGCTGGCCCGGGACATTGAGGGGCTGCAAGGCTCGCTGGGTCAGGTGGACCCGTCTTCACTGGTGCAGGCGGACCGTAACGACAAGGAGGTGAATCGCCTGCTGATGGATATCGTCAAAATTGGTGAGAGCCACGGTATCCGTTTCCCGCGAGAGTTTGCCCTGTTGCTGAAACAGTTCCTCTACTTCGATCGTTATGTGCAGGTGCTGGCGCCGGAAATGGATATGTTCAGCGATAACCGGGTGGACATGTTCGGTGCCGTTGACGAAATGCCGGGTGGCTTTCTGCACTAATAGCAGCAAGCTACGACCTATGAGCCACAAAAAAAACCGTACCTGCGAAGGTACGGTTTTTTTGTTTGGCCTTGATGCGAGTGACGAGTAACGAGTTTCGAAAATCAAGAGATGGCGTTGTCAGCCTGGTGTTACTGCTTCTTGCTCTTCGAAACTCGAAACTCGAAACTCGAAACTCGAAACTCGAAACTCGAAACTCGAAACTCGAAACTCGAAACTCGAAACTCGAAACTCGAAACTCGAAACTCGTAGCTATCATTCCACCGGATTACTACACTCCGCCCGGCTGGCGTCCAGCTTGCAGCGGATCTTGCGTTGCAGGGTCAGCATGCTCGGGTCGTAATATCCCTTCTTGCGCAGTTGCAGGCGGGCCTCCTGCATCATGATTTCATATTCCTGTTTGTCTTCCTCGGGGATCTGGATCATCCAGCGCTCGGGGACCTTGGCCGCTTCGATTTCCAGGCGCTCCATGATCAGGTGATAACTGTTGTAGAACTCTTCGCGCACCAGTTGTGCCACCTCGTTGGGAAACTTGTCCTTGCGGCCGATCAATTGCATGGTGATTTGCGCCAGCGGGTAATCGATGATGCCGCCGTCTGGATCCATGCCTTTGTAGAGTTCCAGTACTTCGTAGGCGACCAATGGCGCGGCCAGGACGTCCACTACACCGTTGTTGAATTTATTGGGTGCAGAAACAATATCGGATGCGACCGGTGTTGCCCCGATCTGCGAGACCATCTCCGCTTGCGTGGGGTCATAGTCGAGCACCGCAACACGCTTTCCTGCTGCATTGGCAAGAGTGTTGATGCTTCTGTCGTTAACGAAGACATACGCGCCGCCAGCCGGAGCCAGGCCGAGAATGACATATTCGCCGCTTGCCATCTTGTCGGCGCTTTTCGGGCTGGCCAGGACCTGCAGAAGAATTTTCATGTGGGCCTTGGTGGGAAGTGCACCAATGGCATCGATGGTACCGGTGTATTTATTGAACTGACGACCGCGTAAGCCGGTAATGAGTGCAGCATCACAAATGCCGGCCTTGAGGTCTTCGGCAACGACGCTTTCGCTGGTGTAGGGCTGCACATCCAGATCCACGCCGTATTGCAGCAGGCGTGTACGCTGGTCTTCTGCCGCCTTGAAAATTGGTCCGGCGCGGCCTGCGATATCCCAGATGCAAATACGTCGTTTGAGCGGTTCGCCCTGGCTGAAGCCCGCCGCTTTCTGCATGGCCTTGATGCGATCATCCAGGCTCCGGTTCTGGTCGAAGGCAATGGCGCGTAACTTTTCTGCCAGCGCGGGGGTTAACTCCACGCCGGGTGCAAAGCTCTCCAGTTCAGCTTGCTGGGCAGGCGTCAGATCAAGCCTGCCATCGCTGAGAGCAAAGGGGCTGCCAATTAGCAGGGAAAGCAGAAAAAGGTGACGAAGAAATCGCACGATAGCCTCCGTGGCCATTATTGTTTGTTGTTGGCATCACGAGCTGGTGTTAGCCGTAATAGCGTTACAGCATTGTGGGCAGGTTAGAGGCGGTGCGTCGCTGGCTGATCAGCCCGCCTGCCCGGCGGTGCCGCCAATCGGGCTGATCAATCTTGCGTGGAATTCGGTGCGCGTTGGTTACTCTGCGCTTTGGCTGCATTCCGGTCGGTCGGCTTCAAGGGTGCAGCGTATCCTTTTCATAATGCTCAACATGGCCGGGTCATAATAGCCACTGCTACGCAGTTTGATGCGTGCGTCCCGCATCATGCTGTTGTAGTCGCGTTTCTCTTCATCCGGGAGAGGGATCCACCAATGTGAAGGAATGCGCCCGGCTTCTTTTTCCAGGGCCGTCTGCACGGACTGGAAACTGTCGGCGGCGACTTCGCGGATCAGACCGGCAAAGGCGGGCGGGAAACGATCCGTGTGTGCAATCAGTTGCGCGGTCAGTTGCACGATGGGGTAATCCACAATCCCGCCTGCGGGCTCCATCCCCTTGTAAAGCTCCAGGGCTTGATAGGCAATCAGCGGAGCAGGCAGCACATCGACACTGCCATTGTTGAACTGGCTGGGAGCCGTGGCCAGGGTGCTGGCAACGGGAGTAGCGCCAATTCGGGTCACCATTTTTGACTGGCCGGGATCAAAATCCAGAACCGCCACTTTTTTTCCCGCCACTTTGCCGAGGGAATTCAGGGCGCGATCATTGACGAAAAGGTACGCGGCTCCCGCAGGCGTGATGGCCAGTGTCTGAAATTTATTGCTGACCATGTTGTCGGCCAGTTGCGGGTGGGCCAGCGTGCGTAGCAGAAGGTTGACGTGTTCCAGTGTTGGCAGTGCGCCCAGTGCATCAATGCTGCCGGTAAAACGATTGAACTGACGGGCGCGAAATCCACTCATCAGGGCGGCATCGCAGTGGCCGTTTTTCAGCGAGGCAACCAGTACGCCTTCATTGGTGAATGCTTCCAGGCTGATATCAACATCATAACGGAGCAAATCCACGCGCAAATTGGTGGCGCCGTTATACACGGGTCCGGAACGACCGGATAAATCCCAGAGGCAGATATGCCTTTTCAGCTTTTCGTTTTCCGCAAGGCCCATGGATTGCCGTGCCTGCTTGAGCTGTGTTTGCTGCTTGTCGGTGAGCGTCAGCGCTGAACCATTGGCCGCAGCAACAAAAAGCAGTGCCATGCATAAGTATCGAAACGTCCCCATGACCGATCCTTTGTCATTAGATGAAACGCTTATAGCATGTTGCCGGGCGGCGAAGTTTTACCGCCTGTATGACAATTGTACGAAGCGCCCTGAAGGGCGCTGCGGGGCTGGAATTCTGTGTAAAGTTGGCCTGAGATGTTACTGGGTGATACTGCACTCGGAACGTGCTGCGTTGAACTTGCAGCGAATTTTTCGCTGCAATGTCAGCATATCGCCACTGTAATAGCCCTGGCCGCGAAGCGCGTCACGGGCGTCCTGCATCATGACTTCGTATTCCTGTTTGTCTTTTTCCGGGATGTTAATCATCCAGCGGTCAGGTACCCGTTTGGTTTCCTGTTCAATGCGGCTCATTACCATGGGGTAGGCTTCAAACGAGGCTTCACGAATCAGCTGCGCCACTTCATTGGGGAACTTGTCCAGCCTGCCGATTAGCTGCATGGAAAGTTGCGTTAGCGGGTAATCGACAATGCCACCATCGGGGCTCATGCCTTTATAAAGCTCCAGAATTTCGTAGGCAACGAGGGGGGCCGGGAGGATATCAATCTGACCGTTGTTGAATTTGTTCGGAGCGGAAACGATATCGGTGGTGACCGGGGTGGCACCGATGGCGGCCACCATTTCTGCCTGGGTCTGATCATAATCGAGCACGGCCACACGGTGGCCGGCGGCCTTCGCCAGTGAGCTGATGCTGCGGTCGTTAACAAAAATGTGGGCCGCACCGGCTGGGTAAATGCCCATTACCACGTAGTCACCTTGCACCATATGGCCGGCTTGTTTCGGATGAGAGAGCACCTGCAACAGGGTTTGCATATGCTGGTCGTCAGGCACGGCGCCAATGGCGTCCACGCTGCCGCTGTAAAGGTTGAACTGACGTGCCCGCAGGCCGCTCATTAATGCCGCATCACAGCGGCCAGCCTTGAACTCCTCCACCATCACGGTTTCGTTGGTATAGGGCACCATGTCCAGGTTGATGCCGTATTCCACGGCCAATGCCCGCTGCTCCATGGCGGCATTGAAAACCGGCCCATTGCGTCCGCCAATATCCCAAATGCAGATGGTGCGTTTAAGGGTGCTGCCGGCAGGCATTTGATCGAGACCAACCATCTGGCTGATGGCCTTGAGGCGACTGCGCACCGGCATGTCCCGGGTATAAAAGACGTCTTCGAGTTTTTCGATGGTGCTGTCGCTCAATGTCACGCCGGGCAGCAGGGTCTTGAGTTGGTCTTTCTGGGCCTGTGTCAGTGTGGCGGCACTGAGTGAAGAGCACAGCAGGCTGACAAGAAAGAAAAGCGTGATAGCGGTGCGCATGGCGGTCTCCCTGACGCGGCATTTTTTTTATGAACGTTATAAGTAGCATGCTGTTGCAGGATAAGGGAGGACTTTTGCGCAGGGGGTGGCCGCGTTACGGCAAGCAGCGGCGAAACGGTCAAGGGGCAGGCTGGGGATACTGACGGGAAGGGGGAAAAGGAAAAGGAAAGGCAAAGCGAGTGGCGAGTTTCGAAAATCTTGATCTTCGCTCCTCGTCACTCGCTTCTCGCGACTTACTTGGGCTGCGCGTCGATGGACTCCCCGTTGACCTCGCGGCTGGCCGGGCCCAGCAGGTACAGGTAAGGAGCCATGATGTCCGCCGGGGTCTTCAGTGTCTGCGGGTCTTCGCCGGGATAGGCAAGGGCACGCATATCCGTGCGGGTGCCGCCGGGGTTGAGAGTGTTGACGCGAATATTGCTGGTATTTTCCAGTTCTTCGGCCAGGACCTGGGCCAGATTTTCGGTGGCCGCTTTGGAAACCGCATAGGCCCCCCAGAATGCCCGGCCCTTGCGGCCCACGCTGGAGGATGTGAACAGCAAGCGGGCATCGTCGCTGGCGCGCAGCAGAGGCAGCATGGCCTGGGTCAGGTAGAAAGCGCTGTTCACATTGGTCTGCATGACGGACTCCCAGGTGCCGGCACCATAGCGGTCCATGGGGGTGATATCACCGAGCATGGAAGCGTTGTGAAGGATGCCGTCCAGGCGGCCGAACTCCTTGTCGAACAGACCAGCCAGTTCCTGGAAATCTTCCGGGCGGGCGACCGTCAGGTTGACCGGTGCCAGGGCGGGTTCCGGCCCGCCAGCGGCCTTGATTTCATCGTAAACCGCTTCCAGTTTTTCCTGGGTACGCCCCAGCAGGATGACTGTGGCGCCATGGGCGGCCAGTGTGAGTGCAGCGGTGCGGCCGATGCCGGCACCGGCGCCAGTGACAAGAATAATGCGGTCTTTGAACGTGTCTTGGGCGCATTGATAGTTGAGGGCGTTTTGCTGGATGTCGGTCATGGTGATTCCTGTGTTTCTTGTGCTGCAGGCGTGATGCCCGGCGCCGAATGCTTTAATCGTAGGGCGGAAATCCGCGCGAGTCACATGTGTGGCACATAAGCCTGGCCGTTGTGACGTTGGCTGATGGCGGAGGCGAATAATTGGCCTACTTCCGCCCTACGGTTAGTGTGCTTTTTGCTCGTAGAGTTTCTGTAAAAGTGGCAACAGTTCGCTGCCTTGTTCCAGATAATAGTTGGCTTGCCAGCCGCGCGGATCGTCGTCCGCGTCGATGTAGCCGAAGGCGGCCACGGCGGTTTCCATGCCCGCGTTCTGGCCGGCCTGAATGTCCCGCAGGTGGTCGCCGACGTACAGGCAGTTGGCCGGGCTGACGTTGTCATCATGGGCCGCGATCAGCAGGCCTTCCGGATCCGGCTTGCGCTGCTTGACGTGGTCCGGACAGATGACGGGCCCCACCCGTTGGTGGAGGTTGAGCCCTTCCAGTACCGGGCCGGTAAAGCGGGCGGGCTTGTTGGTGACGATGCCCCAGGGCAGCTGCTGGGTGTCGAGCCAGTCGAGTACTTCGGCCAGGCCGGGAAACAGCACGGTATCCACGGCCAGGTGTTGCTCATAGGCATTGAGCAGTTCCTCCAGCAGAGGCGCAAAGCTGGCATCGTCCGGCCCGACACCAAAACCCAGCTCGGTGAGTGCGCGGGCGCCGTTGGAGACGTTGGCGCGTACGGCAGAGTAGCTCACTGTCGGGCGGCCGTGCTTTTCAAGCAGGCTATTGAGTACCGTATAAAAATCCGGAGCGGTATCGATCAGGGTACCGTCCAGATCGAAATAAACGGCTTCAAGGCGTTCCATATAGTTCTCCGCTTGCACGCATCACGCTGGACGCAACACGCAAAAAAGCGTGTAAACGAGAAGCGTGATGCGTGTCGGCATGACGCCGAATTTATTCGCCTTTCACTGCATGCATCAGATAGTTCACGGATACATCCCGGTTCAGCTTGTACACCTGCGTTAGCGGGTTGTAGACCATGCCGGCGGTGTCTTTGACTTCCAGCCCGGTATCGCGGGCCCAGCCGGCCAATTCCGACGGTTTGATCAGTTTGGCGTATTCGTGGGTGCCACGGGGCAGCAGGCGCAGCACATATTCCGCCCCGACAATGGCAAACATGAAAGCCTTCGGGTTGCGATTGATGGTGCTGAAGAACACCTGTCCGCCGGGTTTGACCAGGGTGGCGCAGGCACGGATGACCGAGGAGGGGTCCGGCACGTGTTCCAGCATTTCCAGGCAGGTGACCACGTCGTACTGGCCGGCGCGCTGTTCGGCGATCTGTTCTGCCGGGGTTTGCAGGTATTCCACGGCCACGCCGGCCTGTTCCGCATGAATACGGGCCACAGCCAGTGGCGCTTCGCCCATGTCGATGCCGGTCACCTCGGCGCCACGGCGGGCCATGCCTTCGGAAAGCAGGCCGCCGCCACAGCCGATGTCGATGACCTTCTTGCCCGGCAGGCTGACGCGTTCGTCGATATAGTTCAGGCGCAGGGGGTTGATGTCGTGGAGCGGGCGGAACTGGGAATTCGGGTCCCACCATTGCTCGGCCAGGGCGTTGAACTTGGCGATTTCACCCGCGTCTACGTTCTGCTTGGAGGAGTGAGTCTGGGCTTGTTGTTCAGTCACGGTCGGCTCCGGCAATTTTTTCTTGCCACTGCTGGGCATTGTTGAGGATCAAGGCTTCATTGAGCGTGGTCAGCTGACGGTTGTCCATCAGGCAGCGCCCGCCGACCCAGGTATGGGTGATCTGGTCGCGGGTGGCGGCGTAAATCAGCTGGGCCACCGGGTCATAGACCGGCTGGGTTTCCAGTCGGTTCAGATCCACGGCCACCATGTCGGCCTGTTTGCCGATTTCCAGGGAACCGATCTCGTCGTCACGGCCTAGTGCCTTGGCGCCATTCAGCGTGGCCATTCTCAGTGTTTCCATGGCGGGCAGGGCATCAGCCTGCAGGCTCACGCCCTTGGTCAGGAAGGCCGCGGTGCGGGCTTCGCCGAGCATGTCCAGGTCGTTATTGCTGGCGGCGCCGTCGGTGCCCAGTGCCACGTTGATGTTGGCCTTGCGCAGTTTTTCCACGGGGGCAAAGCCGCTGGCCAGCTTCAGGTTGGATTCCGGGCAGTGCACTACGTGGGTGCCGGTCTCGGCCACCAGCGCGATTTCGTCGTCGGTGAGCTGGGTCATGTGCACGGCCAGCAGGCGTGGCGACAGCAGGCCGAGGTTGTGCAAGCGGGTGAGCGGGCGCTCGCCGGTGTTGCCCACGGCCATCTGGATTTCGCCGGCGGTTTCATGCACATGCATCATTACGGGCACATCCAGCTCTTCGGCCAGGGTGATCACCTTTTGCAGCGGTGCATCGGAGACGGTGTAGGGGGCGTGGGGGCCAAACCCGATCTGAATGCGTGGTTCATGCTGCCATTCGTCCATGGCGTCCGTGGCCAGGCGCAGATAATCCTCCGGGCCGGCCCCCATGGGGGTGGGGAAATCCAGCAAAGGGCAGAACAGGCTGGCGCGCAGGCCGGCTTCCACGGTGGCCCGGGCCGCATGGGCGGGGAAGAAATACATGTCGGCAAAGCAGGTGGTGCCGGAGCGGATCATTTCCGCCGCCGCCAACCGGGTGCCGTCGTATACGAAGGCTTCACTGATAAAGCGCCCTTCGGCGGGCCAGATATGCTTTTCCAGCCAGGTCATCAGGGGCAAATCGTCGGCGATGCCGCGCAGCAGGTTCATGGCCGCGTGGGTGTGCGCATTGACCAGGCCGGGGATCAGCAGGTGGCCACCCAGATGCTGCTGGTCCTCGCTCTGCCATTTTTCGTTGGCCAGGGCTGTGGGCAGCAAGTCGGCTATGCGGCCGTCCTTGACCACCAGGGCATGGTTTTCCAGTACCGTGCCCTGCGGGTCGACGGGGGCGATCCAGCGGGCGTGGACGATCAGGTCGGCCTGATTGTCGCTCATGCATAACTCCTTGATGGAACAGGGGGCTGTGGCCCCGAATTATGCGCCGCAGTATAGCCTGTCACGGCGCGTTTTGCCTTTGCTCTATGGTGAGAAAGTGCTCTCGCACTGGCGAAGAAAAGCCATCTTGCGAGGATCGACGCGAGTATGGCGCCGATACCGTCCAGCTGTGCTATCATCCGGGGCTTTTCCGGGCTTTATGAGCCGGAATTCGCGACGGTAGTGGAGCCGGGTAGGGCGTCTGCCCCCTGAAATTCCACTGCCTATAAGAACAGACTGCACGGGCGGCCATGGGCATCCCGTGAAATCGGCCCCGAAAATGGGCCGGCTTGGGGAAGCCGCAGGGGCTTTCCCAACACCTTGTGGATAGTAAGGATCGCTATGACGGATCTCGCCAGAGAAGTTACCCCGGTCAACATCGAAGACGAACTCAAGCAGTCATACCTGGATTACGCCATGAGCGTAATCGTCGGGCGGGCGTTGCCGGACGTGCGCGATGGCCTCAAGCCGGTGCACCGCCGTGTGCTGTTTGCCATGCACGAGTTGAGCAACGACTGGAACAAGGCCTACAAGAAATCGGCCCGTGTGGTCGGTGACGTGATTGGTAAATACCACCCCCACGGTGATTCCGCGGTGTATGACACCATCGTGCGGATGGCGCAGCCTTTTTCCCTGCGCTACATGCTGGTGGATGGTCAGGGTAACTTTGGTTCCATCGATGGGGACTCCGCCGCTGCCATGCGTTACACCGAAGTGCGCATGGCCAAGATTGCCCACGAGCTGCTGGCCGATCTGGACAAGGAAACCGTGGATTTCGTCGATAACTACGACGGCACGGAAAAGATTCCCGATGTGATGCCCACCCGGGTGCCCAACCTGCTGGTGAACGGGTCTTCCGGTATCGCCGTGGGCATGGCCACCAATATTCCGCCCCATAACCTGGGCGAAGTGGTAGATGGCTGTCTGGCGTTGATCGACGACGACAGCCTGACCCCGGACGACCTGATGGAATACATCAAGGGCCCGGATTTCCCCACCGCCGGCATCATTAATGGCCGCGCCGGTATTGTGCAGGCCTACCGTACTGGCCGTGGCCGTGTGTACATGCGCGCCCGCGCCGAAATCGAAGCCACCGACAAGAGCGGTAAAGAAGCCATCATCGTCACCGAGATCCCCTATCAGGTGAACAAGGCGCGGTTGATTGAGAAGATCGCCGAGCTGGTGAAAGACAAGAAAATTGAAGGCATCACCGAGCTGCGCGACGAATCGGATAAAGAAGGGATGCGCGTGGTGATTGAGCTGCGCCGTGGCGAAAATGCCGAGGTGGTGCTCAATAACCTGTACCAGCAGACCCAGATGGAATCGGTGTTCGGTATCAATACCGTGGCACTGGTAGATGGTCAGCCGAAGATCCTCAACCTGCGCGAGCTGCTGGATGCCTTTATCCGTCACCGCCGGGAAGTGGTGACACGCCGCACCGTGTTCGAACTGCGCAAGGCCCGTGAAAAGGCCCACCTGCTGGAAGGCCTGGCGGTTGCCCTGAGCAACATCGATCCGGTTATCGAGCTGATCAAAGCCTCCCCCAGTGGCGCCGAAGCGAAGGCCAAGCTGTTGGACAAGGGCTGGAAGCCCGGCGATGTACTGCAGATGCTGGAGCGTGCCGGTGGTGAAAACGCGGCTCGCCCGGATGGCCTGGATGAACAATATGGCCTGGTGGATGGCCTTTATCACCTGAGTCCGGAACAGGCCCAGGCGATTCTGGACCTGCGTTTGCAGAAGCTGACCGGCCTGGAACGGGAAAAGCTGATCAATGACTATCAGGAACTGTTGGAGCAGATCGCTGAATTGCTGAAGATCCTCGGTAACCCCGAGCGCCTGATGGAAGTGATTCGCGAAGAACTGCAGGCGGTACGTGAAGAATACGCCGACGAGCGTCGTTCCGAGATCGTAGCGTCCCGTCAGGACTTCAGCATGGAAGACCTGATCGCCGAAGAAACCGTGGTGGTGACCCTGTCCAACGGTGGTTACGCCAAGATGCAGCCCATCGACACCTATCGCGCCCAGAAGCGTGGTGGTCGCGGCAAATCCGCCGGGCAGCTGAAAGACGAAGATTATGTGGAACACCTGCTGGTAGCCGGTACCCACGACACCCTGTTGCTGTTTACCGATGCGGGCAAGGTGTTCTGGCTGCGTACCTTTGAGCTGCCCCAGGGTGGCCGGGCATCGCGCGGCAAACCGATTGTGAATTTGTTGCCGGCACTGGGCAATGAAGAGCGCATTACTGCCATTCTGCGTCTGGACGCGGAAATGGTGCGCCAGCAGAAAGCCGGTGGCGAAGAAGAAGAGATTGTTGATGCGGATGACGTGATCGACGCGGTTGACGATGAAGCCGATAGTGAAGTGGAAGGCGATGTGGAAGCGGTGGCCGAAACGGTCCCCGGGCCCTTTATCTTCATGGCCACCTCCAGCGGTATCGTCAAGCGGACCGCCCTGGCCAACTTCGCCCGTCCGCGCAGCTCCGGCCTGATTGCGGTGAAACTGCAGGAAGGCGAGCATCTGGTGAACGTGGCGATTACCCAGGGCCACGAAGACATCATGCTGGTGGCGCGCAACGGCAAGGCTGTGCGTTTCCATCAGTCCAAGGTGCGTGTGATGAGCCGTCTGGCCCGTGGTGTCCGTGGCATCAAACTGGCCGAGGGCGTAGATCTGATTTCCCTGATCGTGCCGGAAGAAAATGGCCAGATCCTCACCGCCTCCGAACACGGTTACGGCAAGCGTACTCCGCTCACCGATTACCCCACCAAGGGGCGTGGTGGCCAGGGCGTGATTGCCATGGTGATCAACGAACGAAATGGTGAGCTGGTCGGCGCCACCCAGGTGTTCGGCGAAGAAGACATCATGCTGATTTCCAACCAGGGCACCCTGGTGCGTACCGGTGTAAATCAGGTGAGTACGTCTGGCCGTAACACCCAGGGTGTTCGCTTGATTCGCCTGGCCGATGGCGAAGCCCTGTGTGGCCTGGCCACGATTCCCGAGCTGGAAGGTGTCGAGGAAGAGGAAGGTGAAGACGGCGAGGTGATCGAAGGGGAAGCGTCCCCGGAAGCACCGGAATCCGACACCAGCGACGACGCTGAGGAATAACCTGTAGGAGCGTCGCTCGCGGCGCGATTTACTTGCGATCAAGAATGATCGCGCCGCGAGCGACACTCCTACAGCGGCTTCGCATGAACTTTTGAGCAACAACCCGAGCCCGGTGTTACCGGGCTTCTTTGATTAACCGGATTCGTTTAAACGGAGAAAATGCATGTCCCGCGCCTATAACTTCTGCGCAGGCCCGGCGGCGTTGCCGCAGGCGGTACTCGAACAGGCCCAGCAAGAAATGCTGGATTATCGGGGGCTGGGTCTTTCCATCATGGAAATGAGCCACCGCGATAACGTCTTTGTGGAGATTGCCGAGCAGGCCGAGAAAGACCTGCGTGACCTGATGGGCATCAGCGATGATTATGCGGTGTTGTTTCTGCAGGGCGGGGCATCCAGCCAGTTCGCCATGGTGCCCATGAATCTGTTGGGTGAAGGGCAAACGGCGGATTACATCAACACCGGGCAGTGGTCCAAAAAAGCCATCAAGGAAGCGGGTCGTTACGGCAAGATCAATGTGGCGGCCAGCAGTGAAGACACCAACTTCAGTACTGTGCCGCCGCAGGACAGCTGGAACCTGTCTGATAACCCGGCCTATGTGCATTACTGCCCCAATGAAACCATCGGTGGTCTGGAATACAGCTTTGTGCCGGCGGTGGGCGACACTCCGCTGGTGGCGGACATGAGCTCTACCATCCTGTCCCGGCCAGTGGATGTGAACCAGTACGGGCTGATTTATGCCGGTGCCCAGAAGAATATCGGCCCGGCCGGCCTGACTCTGGTTATCGTTCGCAAGGATCTGCTCGGCAAAGCCGCAAGCAGCGTTCCAGCCATGCTTAATTACCAGATCCATGCTGACAACGGCAGCATGTACAACACCCCGCCCACCTATGCCTGGTACCTGTCCGGCCTGGTGTTCTCCTGGCTGAAAAAGCAGGGCGGCGTGGGCAACATGGGTGAAATAAACCAGCGCAAGGCGGAAAAGCTGTATGGTTTTATTGATAACAGTGGCCTGTACAGCAACCCGGTAGAGGTGATCAGCCGCAGCCGCATGAATGTGCCTTTTGTGCTGGCTGATGACCGTCTCGACAAGCGGTTCCTGGATCAGGCTCAGGCCGCTGGCCTGTTGAATCTCAAAGGTCATCGCAGCGTGGGCGGTATGCGCGCCAGTATTTATAACGCGGTGCCGGAAGCGGCAGTGGATGCGCTGATTGCCTTTATGGCAGAGTTTGAGAAAAGAAACGCCTAGACGCCTCACGCACCATGCACCACGCCATGCTTGGCAGGGTTGCAGTAACGGGAAGCGCAGTGAATTGTTTGAAAAGGTGGGCAGGACAATGAATTTGAACGGTTGGCGCCAGATCGTAACCAACGCTCCCACGCTTGTTCGCGTGTTGCGTGAAGCGTGCAGCGTGCTTGCGAGGGCAATATGACCGATTCCCTGGACAACTTGCGTCACCAGATCGATGAGCTGGATCTGCAACTTCAGAATCTGCTTAACGAACGTGCGACCCTGGCCCATAAAGTGGCTGAGGTAAAAACGGCCACCGACCCCAACCCGGTTTTCTACCGGCCTGAGCGTGAAGCCCAGGTGCTGCGCCGGGTGAAAGAGCGTAATCAGGGGCCGCTGGATGGGGAGACCATGGCGCGCTTTTTCCGTGAAGTCATGAGCGCCTGCCTGGCACTGGAACAGCGCATGAAGGTGGCGTTTCTGGGGCCGGAAGGCACCTTTACCCAGCAGGCTGCTCTCAAGCATTTTGGCCATGCAGTGGAAAGCCTGCCGCTGGGTGCCATCGATGAAGTGTTCCGCGAAGTGGAATCCGGTGCCGCCAACTACGGTGTGGTGCCAGTAGAAAACTCCACTGAAGGGGTGGTGAATCACACCCTGGACACCTTTATGACCTCCAGTCTGAAAATCTGTGGGGAAGTGGAGCTGCGCATTCACCATCACCTGCTGGCCGGTGAGCATACCCGCCAGGACAAGGTGACCCGGGTGTATTCCCATCAGCAGACGCTGGCCCAGTGTCGCCAGTGGCTGGACGCCCACATGCCCGGCGTGGAGCGGATCGCGGTCAGCTCCAATGCCGAAGCGGCACGTCGCTTGAAAGATGAGTGGAATGCGCTGGCCATTGCCGGGGAAATGGCGGAAGAGTTGTATGGCCTCACTGCCGTACAGCGCAACATTGAAGATCGCCCGGACAACACCACCCGCTTTATTATCATCGGTCGCCAGGACACGCCGGCTTCCGGCTGCGACAAGACCAGCCTGATGATCAGTGGCAAAAACCGCCCGGGGTTGTTGTACGAAGTGCTGTCCCCTTTCCGGGACGAAGGCATCAACCTGACCCGCCTGGAATCCCGCCCCTCGCGCACCGCCAACTGGAGCTATGTGTTCTTCGTGGACTGCGAAGGCCACAAGGAAGACGCGACCTTGCAAGCGGTGCTGGACAAGCTGGAAGCGGCAGGCAACACCATCAAGCTGCTGGGTTCCTACCCGAAAGCGGTGCTTTAAGGGAGTGCTTGCACGCATCACGCTCCATGCCGCACGCCATGTTTGATGTGCCGGAGTGGGCGGATCGGCGTAAGGTTTTCTGGTAAGTGAAAGACTAGGTTGCTGGTTGCGGCGGTTCGCAAGCACTCGGTTTCAAGCGTGTTGCGTGCCGCGTGCCAGCCTGAAGCATTCGCGGAGCGAATATGGACTACATCAAACTCGCCAACAACGGTATCCAGCAGCTCAAGCCCTACGAGCCGGGCAAGCCCATCGAGGAGCTGGAGCGTGAGCTGGGCGTCACCGATATCGTCAAGCTGGCCAGTAACGAGAATCCGTTGGGGGCCAGCCACAAGGCTCTTCATGCCCTCAAGCATCTTCACGAGCTGCATTTGTATCCGGATGGCGCCACGTTTTCCCTGAAAGCTGCGCTCTCGGAAAAACTGGGTGTGCAGAGCACGCAGCTGACGCTGGGTAACGGTTCCAACGATGTGCTGGATCTGGTTGCCCGGGCCTACCTGCAGGAAGGCGACGAAGCGATTTTCTCCGAATACGCTTTTGCGGTGTACCCGATTGTGACCCTGGCTTGTAACGCCACGCCGGTGCAGGTGCCGTCCAATTTGTTCGGCCACGATTTGGCGGCCATGGCCGAGGCCGTGACCGACCGCACTCGGGTGATTTTTGTTGCCAACCCGAACAACCCCACCGGCACCTGGTTTAATGCCCATGCCCTGGATGAATTCCTGTCACGGATTCCCGAGCGGGTGGTTGTGGTGCTGGATGAGGCCTACGTGGAGTATGTGGAAGAAAGCCACTATCCGAATGGTATAGAGCGGCTGGGCAAGTACCCGAACCTGATCGTGACCCGCACTTTCTCCAAGATCTATGGTCTCGCCGGGCTGCGGGTGGGGTATGGCATCTCCAGCCCGCAGATCGCCGATGTGCTGAATCGCGTGCGCCAGCCGTTCAATGTGAATACGCCGGCCCAGGTGGCGGCGGAAGCGGCCCTGCAGGATGACGATCACATCGAAAATTCCCGCAGTGAGAACACCTCGGGTCTGGTGCAGATCGCCGAAGGCCTGCAGACGTTGCATCTTGAGCAGATCCCTTCCGTAGCCAATTTCATTGCCTTCGATTGTGGCCGTGACGCCATGCCGGTCTATGAAGGCTTGTTGAAGCAGGGGGTGATCGTGCGTCCGCTGGGTGGCTACGGCATGCCCAACCATTTGCGCGTCACCGTGGGCACCAGCCGCGAAAATGAACGCTTTCTGGATGCCCTCAAGCATGTGCTGAAGGATTTGGCGAATGGGTAACGTCAAGCCGTTGGTGTCTCCCCCTGTAGGAGCGCCGTTCAGGGCGCGAACCGTACTTGGCACGGCATATCGCAAGCAGGTTCGCGCCCTGAACGGCGCTCCTACAGAGGAAGGTAGGCGCTCGAATGTCTGACCCAATTTTTAATCGCATTGCCGTCATTGGCCTGGGGCTGATTGGTGGCTCCTTCGCCGCCGCCGCGCGCGAAAACGGCCTGGCCCGTTCCATCGTGGCCGGTTCCCGCTCCGAGCGGACCCTGGAACAGGGCATCGCTTTGGGCGTGGTCGACGAGGGCAGTCAGGATCTTGCCGAGGCCGTGGACGGGGCCGATTTGGTGTTCGTTTCCACCCCCGTGTCGGCCATGGGGAAGGTGCTGGCGGCTTTGAAACCGGGCCTGTCCGGCACGGCCATCGTCACTGACGGCGGCAGTGTGAAGGGCAACGTGGTTACGGCCGCCCGTGAAGCATTGGGGGAACATTTCTCCCGGTTTGTGCCCGGCCATCCTATTGCCGGTAAGGAAAAAAGCGGTGTGACCGCCGCCGATGCGCAGTTGTATCGCGATCACCGGGTGATCCTGACGCCCACTGATGCCACCGACCCGGCGGCCACCGCCAAAGTACGGGCCATCTGGACGGCCATGGGCGCGGAAGTGCTGCAGATGTCGCCGGATTACCACGACCAGGTCCTGGCGGAAACCAGCCATTTGCCGCATCTGTTGGCGTTCTCGCTGGTGGATACGCTGGCCAGGCAGGGAGATTCCACCGAGATCTTCCGCTATGCTGCCGGCGGTTTTCGCGACTTCACCCGCATCGCCAGCTCCGATCCGGTGATGTGGCACGACATCTTTCGTGAAAACAAGGCGGCCTTG
Organism: Alcanivorax sp. VBW004; assembly: GCF_009718865.1. Classification (NCBI taxonomy): domain Bacteria; kingdom Pseudomonadati; phylum Pseudomonadota; class Gammaproteobacteria; order Oceanospirillales; family Alcanivoracaceae; genus Alcanivorax; species Alcanivorax sp. VBW004. The sequence continues at coordinate 3,356,260 of NZ_WNHC01000001.1, read as the reverse complement.
CTGCAGGCGCTGGACCAGTTCAGCGATGGCATCGGCCGCTTCCGCCAGGCGGTGGAAAATGAAGATTCCGATGCCCTGATGGGCATCATGACTCGGGCGAACACCGCCCGGGCCCATTTTTTGGCTATGAACGGGCGCACTTCCTATACGCGCGCCCACCATGTTCAGTGTGCAGGTGACGACGTAACCATGACAGACAGTAATGACGCCGCCCAGAATCCCACTTTTGTGGTAACACCGGGTGGTCAGCTACAGGGCCGCCTGCGCGTGCCCGGCGATAAATCCATGTCCCACCGTTCCATCATGCTCGGTTCGCTGGCAGAAGGGGTGACCCAGGTAGAAGGCTTCCTGGAAGGGGAAGATGCCCTGGCGACCCTGCAGGCATTCCGCGACATGGGGGTGGTGATTGAAGGCCCCCATAACGGCCAGGTGACGATTCATGGGGTCGGGTTGCATGGCCTCAAGGCACCGGGTAAAGCGTTGTACATGGGCAACTCGGGCACCTCCATGCGCCTGCTGACCGGCTTGCTGGCCGGCCAGGCTTTCGATGTGGAGCTGACCGGGGATGCCTCCCTGTCCAAACGTCCCATGGAGCGTGTCGCCAAGCCGCTGCGGGAAATGGGCGCCCAGATCACCACGGGCGAGCAGGGGCGCCCCCCGGTGCGTATTCGTGGCGGTCAGCCCCTCAAGGGCTTCCATTACGACCTGCCAATGGCCTCCGCCCAGGTAAAATCGGCGGTCCTGCTGGGTGGCTTGTATGCCGAAGGGGAAACGTCGGTGACCGAACCGGCTCCCACCCGGGACCATACCGAGCGAATGCTGGGCGGTTTTGGCTATGACGTGCGCCGTGACGGCGCCACCAGTGCGCTGACGGGCGGTGGCACACTGTCTGCCGGCAAGCTGGAAGTGCCGGCAGACATTTCCTCCGCCGCCTTCTTCCTGGTGGGGGCGTCCATCGCGGCCGACAGCGAAGTGACCTTGCCGCACGTGGGCATCAACCCCACACGCACCGGCGTGATCGACATTCTCAAACTGATGGGGGCGGATATTCGCCTGGAAAATCAGCGAGATGCCGGCGGCGAGCCGGTGGCGGACCTGGTCGTCAAGGCGGCGCCGCTCAAGGGAATCGAGATCCCCGAAGCACTGGTGCCGCTGGCCATCGACGAGTTTCCGGCGATCTTCATCGCTGCGGCCTGCGCCGAAGGCGAGACAATCCTGCGCGGCGCGGAAGAGCTGCGCGTGAAGGAATCCGACCGCATCCAGGTGATGGCCGATGGCCTGGCCGCGCTGGGCGTGAGCCATGAGGTGTTCGAAGACGGCATTCGCATCACCGGGGGTGAGTTCGGTGGCGGTGAGGTCCAGTCCCATGGTGACCATCGCATCGCCATGAGTTTTGCCATGGCCGCCCTGCGCGCCACTGGCCCCATTACCATTCATGATTGCGCCAATGTGGCCACCAGCTTCCCCGGGTTCGCCCAGTTAGCGACCCATGCAGGCCTGAAGCTGGAGGTGAAATGACCCCGATTTTAACCATTGATGGGCCGGTATCGTCCGGCAAGGGCACCGTGGCCCGGTTGGTGGCAATTCGCCTGGGCTGGCACCTGTTGGATTCCGGTGCCTTGTACCGTGTGCTTGGATATCATGCACGAAATCAAGGTGTTGCGCTGGATAACGAGCCTGCATTGATCGCTCTCGCGGAGGATTTGCCGGTGCGGTTTGTGGAGCAGCAAGGCAATACCGCGGTGATTCTTGCTGGTGAGGATGTGTCCAATATCATTCGCCAGGAAAGTGTCGGCGAACTGGCCAGCCAGGTGGCCGTGCTGCAGCCTGTGCGTGACGCCTTATTGGCCCGTCAGCGGGCTTTTGCCGAGTCTCCCGGGCTAGTGGCGGATGGTCGTGACATGGGCACTGTGGTGTTTACCTCCGCTCCCCTCAAGATTTACCTCACTGCCAGCGCTGAAGAGCGCGCCAGACGGCGCTTTGAGCAGTTGAAGGAAAAGGGCTTTGGTGCTACCCTCGCGACCCTCGTCGAGGACATCCGCACCCGGGATGATCGTGACATGAACCGTGAGGTGGCGCCATTGCGCCCGGCAGACGATGCCGTGGTGATCGATTCCACCACCATGACGGTTGATGACGTGGTAAACCGGATTCTTGATGAGGCTGCCGCACGCCAGTTGGCGTAACGGTAGCACACACTTCGTTAGCGCCCTTCGGTGGACCGCCATCGTGGGGCAACTCTGTGTTAAGCGGCCGATCTGCTCAACCCTGAAAAAGTAAGCCAGCTGGGGAAGGGCGGGTCTCATCTATTGACTAACCCATGTCTGCTGGTTGGCATGTGCGAAAACTTGAGTGAATTTCATGACTGAATCTTTTGCTGATCTCTTTGAAGAAAGCCTAAAGGACCTGGACGTTGCCCGTGGCTCCATTATCAAGGGTACCGTTGTATCCATCGATAGCGACTGGGTAACCGTTAACGCAGGCCTGAAATCCGAAGGCATTATTGCCCGTGAAGAATTCCTCAGCGAGGCAGGCGAGCTGGAAATCGTTGAAGGCGACGAAGTCGATGTTGCTGTAGACGCCATCGATGACGGTATGGGCTTCACCCGTCTGTCCCGTGAAAAAGCCAAGCGCGCCGAAGTTTGGGGCGAGCTGGAAAAAGCTTTCGACGAAGACGAGATCGTAAAAGGTATGATTTCCGGCAAGGTGAAGGGTGGCTTCACTGTCGACATCGGCCCGATCCGCGCCTTCCTGCCCGGCTCTCTGGTTGATATCCGTCCGGTTCGCGATGTTGCGCACCTGGAAGGCAAAGAGCTGGACTTCAAGGTCATCAAACTCGATCCCAAGCGTAACAACGTAGTGGTTTCCCGTCGTGCAGTGATGGAAGCAGAGCACAGCGCAGAGCGCGAGCAGCTGCTGGAATCCCTGCAGGAAGGCATGGAAGTCAAGGGTATCGTGAAGAACCTGACCGACTACGGTGCGTTCGTGGACCTGGGTGGCATCGACGGCCTGCTGCACATCACCGACATGGCCTGGAAGCGTATCAAGCACCCGAGCGAGATCGTGGAAGTTGGCCAGGAAATCGACGTCAAGGTACTCAAGTTCGACCGCGAGAAGATGCGTGTCTCCCTGGGGCTGAAGCAGCTGGGCGAAGATCCGTGGCACGACATCGTGGGCAAGTACCCGGAAGGTACCCGCGTGAAAGCCAAGGTAACCAACCTGACCGACTACGGCTGCTTTGCCGAAATCGAAGAAGGTGTGGAAGGCCTGGTTCACGTTTCCGAAATGGATTGGACCAACAAGAACATCCACCCGTCCAAGGTTGTAGAGATTGGCGACGAAGTGGAAGTGATGATCCTGGACATCGACGAAGACCGTCGTCGTATCTCCCTGGGTATCAAGCAGTGTCAGTCCAACCCGTGGGATGCCTTCGAGCAGAAGTACCAGAAAGGCGAGCGCATCAGCGGCAAAATCAAGTCCATCACTGACTTCGGCATCTTCATCGGCCTGGAAGGCGGTATCGATGGTCTGGTGCACCTGTCCGACATTTCCTGGGAAGAGCAGGGCGAAGACGCCGTGCGTAACTTCAACAAGGGCGATGAGCTGGAAACCGTGGTACTTTCTATCGACGCAGAGCGCGAAAGAATTTCCTTGGGTATCAAGCAGTTGACAGATGATCCGTTTGCTCAGTATGTTGCTGCTAACGATAAGGGCGCAATTGTTAAGGGCGTAGTGAAAGCAGTCGACGCGAAAGCGGCCACTGTTGAGCTGGCTGAGAACGTTGAAGGTACCCTGCGTGCCAGCGAAATCAGCCGTGATCGCGTTAACGATGCGACCGAGGTTCTCAAGGTCGGTGACGAGGTGGAAGCCAAAATCACCAACGTTGATCGCAAGAACCGTGTTCTTAGCTTGTCCATCAAGTCCAAGGATCAGGCTGATGAGCGTGAAGCCGTCGAAGGCCATCAGGAGCAGCAAGACGCTAACGCTCCGAAGACCATTGGCGACTTGATCAAGAAGCAAATGGAAAGCAGCAACGAGTCATAAACGGCTCCTCCCGGGGGCCGGCATCGCGCCGGCCCCACTGGGCTGGGAGCCCAGGGAGTAAGCTGTAATGGCATTAACCAAGTCAGAACTGATTGAGCGCATTGCCGACAGGCAAGCGCAGCTGTCCCCCAAGGATGTGGAGCTGGCAGTCAAGACCTTGATCGAGCAAATGGCCGATTCCCTGGCCGGCGGTGGTCGCATTGAAATTCGCGGCTTCGGCAGTTTTTCCCTCCATTTCCGCGCCCCCCGTGTGGGCCGCAATCCTAAAACCGGTGCCAGCGTCGAGCTGCACGGTAAATACGTTCCTCACTTCAAACCTGGCAAAGAGCTCCGTGAGCGGGTCAATGAATCGCTGAGTGCAGACTCCGGCGAAGATGTTGATAATAACGGTAGCAACGGCAATCAAGCTGCCGCCAGTTAGTGTTGCCTGGCTTTCGAGCCTGGCCAGAAAAGGACGTTCCCGATGCGAAACCTTTACCGGATTCTCGTAATTCTGGCCGTTGTGGCCATTTTTCTTGTCGCCTTCCTGTTTGTGACCAGCAATCGTGATCTGGTGATGATCGATCTGTTGGTGGATGCCTGGCAGTGGCAGGTCTCACTGGGGGTACTGGTTGTCTCCGTGCTGGCCATCGGCTTGCTGCTGGGCCTGCTGGCCGGAGTGGGCCTGCGTGGCATCAAGGGCCTGTTTTCATGAGCGAATCGTTGTGGCTGATTCCGCTGTTTTTTGTGGCCATTTCTGCCGGTTTTTTCATGGGGCGACGCGAAAGCAAGCGTCGCCAGCGCCGCCGCATGGCGTCCCTGTCCAAGGACTATGTGGCCGGTATCAACTTCTTCCTCAATGAAGAGCCTGACAAGGGCATTGAGGCCTTGCTCAACAGCCTGGACGTGAGTGAAGAAGGGCTGGAAACCCACCTGGCCTTGGGCAAGCTGTTTCGCAAGCGGGGCGAGTTTGACCGTGCCGCGCAGTTGCATACTCATCTGCTTGAACATGGCGACTATGGTCGGCCGGTACAGGAAGAAATTCAGCTGGAGCTGGCCCAGGATTATCTGGCCAGCGGCATCTTTGATCTGGCCGAACAAGTACTGCTGGAAATGCTGGACCAGGATTGCCAGGCCAAGGATGAAGTGTGTGAGCAGTTGATGGGTCTGTACGAACAGGAGCGTGACTGGGTCAACGCTATCAGCATGGGTGAGCGCCTGCTCAAGAACCGTGCGAACCTGGCGCCGGTACTGGCCCAGTTCTGTTGTGAGCAAGCGGAAACCCTGCGTCGGGATGGCGACATCAATCCAGCCCGCCGTATGCTGCGCCGGGCGTTGTCATTCGATAACCAGTGCGTGCGCGCCAGCCTGGCGGAAGGTGACCTGGAAATGGCGGAATCCAACTGGGGCGCCGCGATTGATGCCTTTCAGCGGGTCTGGAACCAGGACAGCGACTTCTTTGATGAAACACTGGAACGCCTGCGAGAGTGTTTTCAGCATCAGGAAAAGGAAGAAGATTTCATCCAGATGCTGGCCGATTACAGTGCAGAGAAACCCAGCACCACGCGTATTCTGTTGCTCTCTGAAACGTTGAAAGAGCGTTATGGCGACAAGGAAGCGGCGGACTTTATCCGTGAATACATGAAGGCCAACCCGTCCGTGCGGGGGCTCAACCGCATCATCGATATGAGCCTGGCCAGCACCGCCGAGGGCGAGGCCCGTGAGCATCTGGACATGCTCAAGCAGGTGTCGGAGAAACTGCTGAGCGACAAGAGCCTCTACAAGTGCCGCCGCTGTGGCTTTGAAACCCCATTGATGCAATGGCGCTGCCCAAGCTGCAAACGCTGGGGCACCATCAAGCCGGTGGTGAAGGAAGTCTAGAAAGAAATCCAGAAGCGAGTTTCGAGCTGCGAGTTTCGAAGATCAAAGGCGAAACCCGCACGTGCCTCCGGGGTTTGCCTTTCGCAACTCGAAACTCGTCACTCACGACTGTTTGACCATTCTTGAACCGCTTCTGCGCAGCGCCTACCATAGCCCCGCCTACCCACCACTCAGGAAGCTCGCCATGTCCATCACCAGCCCCGTTATTGTCGCTCTGGACTACCCCGATGCAGCCCAGGCTCTGGCCATGGCAAAGCAACTGGATCCGGCCAAGGTGCGGGTAAAGGTGGGCAAGGAAATTTTTACCCGCAGTGGCCCGGCGGTGGTGGAATCGCTACACAAGCTGGGCTTTGAGGTATTTCTGGACCTGAAATTCCACGACATCCCCAATACCGTGGCAGGCGCTGTGGCGGCTGCCGCAGACATGGGCGTGTGGATGGTGAACGTGCACGCCAGTGGTGGCCAGCGGATGATGGAAGGCGCGGCCAATGCCATTGCCAATCACGCCCAGCGTCCACACCTGATTGCCGTGACTGTGCTGACCAGCATGGATGACAGCGACCTGCAGCAGGTGGGCGTGGTGGATGTGCCCAAGGTACAGGTGCAGCGCCTGGCAGAGCTGGCCAAGGCGTCAGGCATGGATGGCGTGGTCTGTTCGGCCCAGGAAGCGGTAATGCTGAAACAGGCCTGCGGATCGGCCTTTGAACTGGTGACCCCGGGGATTCGACCGGAAGGGTCAGACGCGGGAGATCAGCGTCGGGTGCTTACACCGGTACAGGCTCGTGATGCGGGGGTGGACTATATGGTAATCGGCCGGCCCATCACCCAGTCCGCCACACCTACGGATGTAGTCGACGCTATATTACAAAGTCTGGCCTAATCTGCTTACAACACCGTTTGTGGCTGGCGGATAACAGCAGTATTTATGCCTCCTTAAAGTGAGATTTCCATTCAGAATAAAGAATACGGAGATCTCATATGAAACCCTGTTACGTTGCGATTCTGCCTCTGCTGATGGCCTTGGTAATGCCAGCCGCTGCCGTCGAACTGCAGCCTGCCCCTGGCACAGACGCTGTCAAAACCGCCGCCGCAGAACCCGCCAAGGCGGCTGGGGCGAAGGCAGAGAACCGTGCCGTCAATTTGAATACTGCCGATATGGCCGAACTGGAAACACTGCACGGGGTTGGCCCGAAAACGGCCCAGGCGATCATCGATTTTCGGGATAGCCAGGGTGGCTTTACCAGCCCGGATCAGCTGCTGGCGATCAAGGGTATCGGGGAGAAAACACTGGCGAAAATGCGCGACCAGATCGTGGTGCAATAGCACGCCAGGGGCTGATTGCTGCGCGGGAAATCTATCCCGCGCAGCGATTCAGCGAGAGAATCAGGGGTGAGGTTCGTTGTCTTCATCATCCTGATGGTCGATAACACTGAGGTCGTCGACACGATCCACGTCCCGTTCAGGTCGCGGCGCCTTGGGAGGCACAGGCTCGCCGTTTTCCTCCGGGTTTTCCGCTTTCCCGCCTTTCTCTCCTTTGCTTTCTTTTTCCTTGCTGGCTTTTTCTGCCTGGGCTTCCACTTCCTCGGTGCTCTTCTCTTCACCGATGCGGAAGGCCGCAAAGCCGGCGTGGACCACCTGGTTAACCGCCATGCCCAGCACGCGCCCGTTGTAGGGGGCGATAATGGCGCTGCCCGTATTGCTGATGGGGTCGGTGACGGTGCCCAGAATCTGCCCCTTTTTCACCTTGTCGTTGAGTTTCACCTCGGAGAGCAGAATCCCGCCCTGGCTGGCACGAATCCATTCTGATTCGAAGAACACCGGCTGTGGAGCGCTCCAGAAACGGCTGGCCTTACGCATCTCCAGGTTTTCCAGCAGGGTTTCAATGGCCTGCACGCCATAGTTCACTGCCTGGGTTTCCAGCCGGTTGGGGCCACCGGCTTCCATGGTCACGGCGACGATGCCGTCTTTAACCGCCGCATCGCGGAGCATGCCGCTGACACCGGGGCTGTGCAGCACTGTCATGCCGCCAAAGTGCTTGGCGAAGGCGACCACGTCCTGGTTATCCAGATCCGCGCGTAGCTGAGGCAGGTTGACCCGCTTCTGGGAGCCGGTGTGCAGATCGACCAGATAGTCGCAGTGGCTGACGATATTGCCAAACAGGGAATGGGCCACGCGACTGGCCGCGCTGCCATCCTTGTTGCCGGGAAAATAACGGTTCAAGTCACGGCGATCGCTCAGGTAGCGAGTGCCACTGCGAAAACCGTCCAGGTTGACGATGGGGACACCAATCACCGTGCCGGCTAGCTGATCCGGTTCCAGTTCGTACATCAGCCGGCGGACCATCTCGATGCCGTTCAGCTCATCGCCATGGATGGCGGCGGTGAGGCAGAGTTTGGGGCCGGGTTTGTCACCGTGGGCGACCAGTACCGGCACCGGCGTGGCAATGGACGCGAAGGACTGATCCGGCGTCCAGTGCAGGGTGGCAAAGGTGCCGGGTTCCACTGTCTGGCCCAGCAGTGGCAGGGGGGAGGGTTTTTCCGGCTCCGCCTCGGCGTTGCCAGACGCTTCGTCTGCGTCACTCTGGTTGCTGTCCGCCCGGTGAGGAGGCTTGTTGGGCGTGTCAGCGTCGGTTTCCTGCTGCCGCTCCAGCGCTCGCTCTTCGTCTTCCATTTCGGTGGCCCAGACGGGCTGAGCCAAGGCGGTGAGCAATGACAGGATGCCCAGGGTTATCCATGACAGGCGTTTGTGCACAAACGGCTCCTTGCGTGTCGTTTTCCGTACGGCCGGCGCGGCGCACCGCGCCCGCGCTAGCCCTGTTGGTCCAGCTCATCCCAGCGGGAGAAAGCCACTTCCAGTTGCTGCTCCAGCTCACTTTGCCGGGCTTGTGCAGCACTGATATCAGCCGGCTCACCCTTGTAAAAATCCGGGTCGGACATGCGTGTCTGTACCGCGTCCAGATCCGCTTCCAGCTGTTCGATGCGAGCGGGTAATTGTTCCAGTTCCCGTTGATCCTTGTATGACAGCTTCTTGCGGGCAGGAGCAGGCTTTTCCGCTACTGCGGCCGGCTTGGCGGCTTTGACGGCTTTTTCCCGCTTCGGTTCCGGACGCTGGCGTAACCAGTCCTGATAGCCGCCCACATAGCTGTTCAATTCACCGTGCTCGAAGACCAGCGTGGAGGTCACCACATTGTCGATGAACTCACGGTCGTGGCTGACCAGCAGCAGGGTGCCCTGGTAGTTGATCAGCTGTTCCTCCAGGAGTTCCAGGGTTTCCGCATCCAGATCGTTGGTGGGCTCATCGAGTACCAGCAGGTTGAAGGGCTTGGTGAACAGCTTGGCCAGCAGCAAACGGTTGCGCTCGCCGCCGGACAGGGATTTCACCGGCTGGCGAACCCGGGCGGGGTCGAACAGGAAATCCTGCAGATAGCCGATCACATGCTTGCTCTGGCCATTCAGGTTGATCACATCGGAGCCTTCCGCCACGTTGTCGATCACGCTTTTTTCTTCGTCCAGGGTATCGCGCAGCTGGTCGAAATAGGCCACCTGCAGCTGAGTACCCTGTTTTACGGTGCCGCTGTCCGGAGCCAGGCGATCCAGCAGCAGGCGAATGAGCGTGGATTTACCACAGCCGTTCGGGCCCAGAATGCCCACCCGGTCGCCGCGCATCAGGGCCACGGAAAAATCGCGGACAATCTGTTTGCCGCCCACCGCATAGCTGATTTGGTCGGCTTCCACCACGATCTTGCCGGAGTTGTCGCTACTCTGGATGGTCAGGCTGGCGGTGCCGGTGCGGCTGCGGCGCTGGGAAAATTCGTCGCGCATGGCTTTCAGGGCACGCACCCGGCCTTCATTGCGGGTGCGGCGTGCCTTGATGCCCTGGCGAATCCACTTTTCTTCCTGACTCAGTTTCTTGTCGAACTCGGCATTGGCTCTTTCTTCCGCATCCAGCGCCGCTTGTTTGCCACTCAGGTACTTTTCATAACTGCCGGGCCAGCTGGTCAGCTTGCCGCGATCCAGCTCGATGATGCGGGTGGCCAGTGAACGAATGAAGGCCCGGTCGTGGGAAATAAAGACCAGGGTAGTGCCAAAGTTTTTCAGGAACTCTTCCAGCCACTGGATGGATTCCATGTCCAGATGGTTAGTGGGCTCGTCCAGCAGCAGGATGTCCGGGTCCTGTACCAAAGCACGGGCCAGCAGTACGCGCCGCTTCATACCGCCGGAAAGGCCGGCGAAAGACATGTCGCCGTCCAGATTGAGTTTGGAAAGCACGGTGTCCACCCGCTGGGACAGCTGCCAGGCACCGCGGGCCTCGATCTCGGTGCTCAGCTCTTCGAAGCGGGCCAGTATCTTGTCGTCCCCGTCGCCCAGATGGTGTACCAGCTCGGCGTGTTCGCTGAGCAGGGCGCCTTGCTCCCCCAGCCCTTCGGCCACCATGAAGTGCACGCTGTGCTCCTGGTCATCGGGCACTTCCTGTTCCAGCCGGGCCACACTCAGCCCCTGGCTCTTCTCGATCTGGCCGTCATCGGCCTGAATTTCTTCGGCGATGACCTTCATCAGGGTGGACTTGCCCGCCCCGTTACGGCCGATCAGACACAGGCGCTCACCCACGTCGATGGACAGGTTGACGTGGTCCAGCAGCGGTTGTTGGCCATAGCTGAGTTGAATGTCGCGAAGGGTAATCAGTGGCATACTTTATAAATCCAGGCGTCATGAAACGCGCATCACGCAGCCCTCAGCCTTCAAACCCAACAACACCGGGCGAACGAGACAATGGCAAGAGGTGAGAGTCAGTGCCTCGCGCCCGGGCCTTTAAGCAGGGAGAATGGGGGCCGGATAAGTACGGCCTGTCCCGGTTGAAGCGGGTCGCGTGCTGCGTGCAGCGTCTATCTAATTGAACGCGCAGTGTAGCAGCTTGTTACGGGCGTGTACTGGTACTTGGCGCCAGGCCGCTGCAGCATGGTCTGGCAAAGAAAGGCTGGCGGCAGGGCCGCCACAGGACAAGAAAGAACAAGGAAGGGAGGGGTAATGTCGGAATTTCTGCGCGAACGCTACGAAGAGGTGGATCTGACGCCGGGGCAGGGCAAGATTACGGCGACGATCTCCATCGGGCTGGGTTTTTTGGCGCTGCTGGGAAGTTTCTGTTTTCTTTATCCGGAACTGTTTACCACGCCTGAATTCAGGGCGTTTTACAATGCCGAGATCTTGCGGCTGCTGCTGTTTATCGGCATCGGTATCGGGTTTACCTGCGGGTTTTTCAGCGTGTTTCGTCACCAGGAACGGCGTTACGGCATCATCGGCATGGTGCTGGCCTGCATGGCTGCGCTAATCGGTTCCGGGCGCCTGGATGTGCCACCGGTGGATGGCCGCAGCCTGTATGCCGGCCTGGATTATTTTATCCTGACACTGCTGGTGCTGGGGCTGGTCTTTATTCCGCTGGAGCGTGCCTACCCGAAGAACCGGGAACAGAAGACCCTGCGCGGTGGCTGGGTGACGGACATGAAGTACTTCCTGTTCAGCCACGTGGCCCTGCAGCTGATCAGCTTCTTCACCATTATCCCTATTCAGGTGTTGCTGCACGACAAGGTGGATATCGGCTTCCAGCAGGCCATTGCCAGCCAGCCCTTGTGGCTGCAGTTCATTGAAATTCTGATTGTGATCGATCTGGGCAGCTACTGGATTCACCGGGCCTTCCACGAAGTGCCCTGGCTATGGAAATTCCACGCCGTGCACCATTCCACCACCCAGATGGACTGGTTGGCCTCCTCACGGCTGCATGTGGTGGAAATCATCGCCAACCGTTTTATTGGCTATCTGCCGATCTTTATCCTCGGCTTCTCGCCCTCGGCGGTGTATGCCTATCTGGTGTTCGTGTCGTTCCACGCCATCTTTATCCACGCCAATGTCCGTTTCCGGTTCCCGGGCGTGCGCTGGCTGATCGCCACCCCGGAATTCCATCACTGGCACCATTCCTCGGAAGACGAAGCCGTAGACAAAAACTACGCCGCCTTCCTGCCCATCTACGATAAACTGTTCGGCACCCTGATCATGCCGGATCGCCTGGCCGCCGAGTACGGCACCCGTGCCAGCACCCAGGTGCCGGAAGGGGTGGTCAAACAGTTCCTGTTCCCGTTCCGTCGGGGCTGAATATGCATTCCCATCGCAACCCTCAAAGATGAATTTATGGATGACGTGATAGACATGCTGCGCGAACGCCATGACGGCGGTCTGGTGGCTCTGGAACTGCCAGACGAAGACCGTTTGGTGGAAATTGAAGAGCAGCTGCTGATTTCACTGCCGGGGGACTACAAGGAATTCCTGCTTACCGCCAGCGACATCGTCTGTGGCAGCCTGGAGCCCGCCACGGTGATGGACGACTACGCCCACAACTTCCTCCCGGAAATGGCCGCCAACGCCTGGGACCAAGGCCTGCCTCGCTATCTGATTCCCGTTTGCGAAGCCGCCAACGGCATCTACGCCATGTCCCAGGAAGGGGAAGTGGTGCTGTGGGAGCCGGGTAGCGGCATCAACGAAGACGAGGTGTGGGGCAGTATCTGGCAATGGGCGCGGGAAGTGTGGTTAGAGAGTTAATTAACAGTTAATAATGAATAATTAATAGCTAACTAAAACCCAAAACCTGTCTCACGAAGCCGCTGTAGGAGCTCCTCTCGAGGTGCGAACCCTTGCGAAGCAAGGCTCTTCATTGCGCTGGAGCCACCGCTCCTACAGAGGGCGGTGTATCCATTTCGAGGAACCGGGAGGCCACGGCCAGCGCCGTTTCCTCGCCTGGGCTTGGATTCGCACCTCGAGAGGAGCTCCTACAGCGAGTCGGCCAGGCGTGTCAGAATCCCGCCAGATCCAGTTCATTATTAATCAGCACTACGCATTGCGACGCAAACAGCATGGTCGGTCCCAGGCTGATCTTCTCCGTGCCCAGTCGCTTCAGGCTGTTGAAGCTCTTCTTCGGCATGGGAATGTGATCAGTGAGCAGGAAGCAGGGCTTCTCGGCAAAGGTGAGCTCGCGGATGCTCTCTCCCTTGGGGTCCATCATGTACAGCTGATGCCCATCCTCAGCCAGTTCCTTCACCAGCTTTTCAAAGCTCTGCGTGCGCACGGTAATCCCGCTCTCCACGGCTTTCATCTGTTCCTTGCCCATGCCGGCAGAGGCATCCAGCGCCCGCACCACCTTGGTCAGCAGTGCCTGCTCATGAAACCCGCCAATATCCCGCATCTCTGCCGCCACAAAGGTAATGGTGCGGGAATAGTCCTGAGTGCTTTCCAGCACCAGATGCACTACCGCATCGTCTCGGTGCGACTGGGCCACAAAGATCGCATTCATCAACGTATGCGCCAGAATCTCGCTATGGGCATCCCCGCCCACATTGGCGAGCAAGGTCTGGCTGTTGGTGGAGGCCGCGCGGGCACGGAGGACAAAGGTACGCATGGTCAGTGGCTCAGAAAAATGTGGAAATATTGTACATCACAGGAGGCTCTAACGTGATCGCAAGATCGTAAAGTTGCATGCGTCGCTCGTTTTCAGCGGAACGTTCCGCATAACCCGGAACGGGCAATACCAATACGCTGAATCCACGAATTGAATAGGGGGGCTCCTTACTCTTCAGAATTTCTATTCTTTTTAGGGTCGATAATACACTCAAGTCTGATGGCCTCCTGATTGAACTTTCCTAAGGTTGTGGGAATCGAAGGAAGCAAATTCAGGGTGTGCTTGTGCCCTGGATGAAAATAAAAAGCTGGCCTAACGCTTCCCAGGTAAATGACTCATGTATAGAACTCTCGCGATAATCATGGCGTTTTTGCTGTTTGCCATTCAGTACGGGTTTGCAGAAGAGGGAGTGCCTTTAATGCGGCCGGATGGATCTGCAATCACTTTCTATCTGGACAAGAAAGGAGGTCGGCATCTGCTGGTGCTGATGCAGGGATCGGATTGCAATAGTGTGGTACACAGCAAGGTGATTAATGACCGCTTTGCCGCTGTGATCGGTGATGCGGATGTTCTTACGGTGGAAAAATATGCCCTTACCCGGTCGGTTCCCTGGAACGGTTCGGGTGACAGTCCGGAGTGCCCGGCATCGTATTATGAGCATGATTCTCCGCGACAGCGGGCGGACGACTATCTGCAAGTGATGTCATGGTTAGATGAGCAACTTGAATATGACGACATTATTCTTCTAGGGGGGAGTGAGGGGGCACTGGTTGCAGCGATGGTTGCTTCCCGGAGTGATAAGGTGAGTGCGGTTATCACTCTTAATGGCGGAGGCCGATTTTTCGTTGATGACGTTTTTTATAGCATGAGCATTGATCTTCCACCGGAAGCATTTGAACAGGCAAAACAGGGGTTTCTGGAATTTAAAGGAGCTATCGAAAGTTCCGAGAGTATGACTCTTGTGATGAGTGGGCACGGTTTTCGTTGGTGGAAGAGTATGTTGGCTGCAGATCAGACTGAACTGTTGCTGAGTGTCAGCGCCCCTTTGCTGATTATTCAGTCCGAACTGGATAAGAGTGTTTCGCCAAAGCTGGCTTATGATCAAGCGAGAATGCTGATGAAAAAAAGGAATAACGTCGAATTTCGCACGGTTAAGGGAGTTGATCACAAGTTTCATGATCCTTCTGGAAAGGACCGCACAAGCGAAGTCGTCTCTTCCGTTAAAAAATGGTTGGGAAGCAGCCAGATAACAAGCGAAATCCGGTGATGATGTAGTTCCCCCGCTTTAGTGAACACTTTCTCATAACGGTGTAGCGTATCCGCAGTCAAACCTCTCGTTTCCCCTTACTTGCTTTCAGCAGGGAAATGGGAAGATTGGCCTTTTCCTCGATAGCCTGAGTTCCAGGAGAAATTCAATGCACACCAACGAACGACCACCGGGTATGAATGAAGCGGATCGTGTGATCCTGTTTGATGGTGTTTGCGTGCTGTGCAGCTACTGGGCGCGGTTTCTGGTGCGTTTTGATTCTCGTCGTCGATATAAGCTGGCTACTGTGCAGTCTGATGAAGGGCGTGCGATTCTGGCCTGGTGCGGTTTGCCGCTTGAGGAATTTGATACGTTGGTGCTGGTGGAGAAAGGCGCGTTTTATGTGCGTTCTACCGCCATTATTCGGGTGCTTCGGGGTCTTCCTTTTCCGTGGCCACTGGCGGCAGTCGCGCTAATATGCCCGCGTGGCATACGTGACTGGCTGTACGACCGTATGGCGCGCAATCGTTACCGTATTTTTGGCAAATACGATGCCTGCGTGCTGCCTTCGCCGGACCACGCAGACCGTTTTCTGGGGGCGAAGTAGGTGATGACTCTTCAGGTCTGCCGTTTTTCCATCGCCTTTATCTGGCTTTATCAGGGCATTGTACCGAAGCTACTGGGGCCCCATGCGGATGAGCTGCGCATGAATATGGCGCTTGGTCTGAACGAGGCACAGGCGCACCTGCTTTCTTATGTGGGGGGTGGGATGGAAGTGGTGCTCGGGTTGATGGTGTGGGTCTTTTACCGCCAGCGCTGGCCCTATGTCATCACTATTGCGGCCTTGTTCGGGCTGTTCGCTTTCACTCTTTTTGTGGTGCCTGCGTTTACCGTATCTGCATTTAATTCAACTACGGTTAACCTCGCGGTCTGTTCACTGGCGGTCATTGCGCTTGCCGAGCTGCGTGTGATGGAATCCAGAGGCTGACGTGCCCGCTGGCCCTTGGGCGCGGTAATGCAGTGCAGAGGGGCGCGCAGACAGTGCGACAACCGATCACACCAGAAATGACTCCGAGACCACTATGTTTATTGCAATGAACCGCTTCAAGATCAAACCCGGCTGCGAGCAGGACTTTATCGCTATCTGGGAAGGCCGGGATACTTTTCTGCAAGAGGTGCCGGGCTTCAAGAGTTTTAATCTGCTGCAGGGGCCGAGTACCGAGGAGTACACGCTGTTTTCGTCACACGCCACCTGGGAATCCCGTGAAGCGTTTGAAGGCTGGACCAGGTCGGATGCGTTCCGAAAGGCCCACGCCAATGCCGGCGCCCGCAAAGATATTTACCTGGGGCCGCCGCAGCTGGAGTGTTTTGAGGTGGTTCTGTAAGCCCTGATCCCGAACATGGGTATCGCTGGCGGCGTGGAAAAAAGCAGTTAAAAGTTAAAAGTTGAAACGCGAAGCCGGGTCTGTGCCAATTTGCGTCTGGATGCTCCGCGCTCACCCTGCTTACATCGTACAGGGTAGACGCCCATGAGGTTCTAGTACTTACTTTTCAACTTTCAACTTTCAACTTTCAACTCAGCCTGCCATCGCGCCGCCAGCGACGCTCCTGCGGTGGTTAGCGCGGATCGCTGCTTTCATTGGACTCGCCGTCGTTGGCTTCTGGCGGTGGAGTGTTGTCGTCCCCATTACCTTCCTCTTCCGCCGAATGTGTTTCCAGATTCAGCTGATCCCCGTTGCCATTGCGGATGTGGATATCGAGTTGGCTGAAGGCGATTTCCACGTCGTGCTCCCGGCACAGGGCGTCGATGTGGCGGTTCAGCTCGTCGGTGGCGGCCAGGCGGTCGTTGATGTCATCCACGTGGACGCGCAGTTCATGGTCCAGGGTACTGGCACCAAAGCCCATAAACAGTACGACAGGTTCCGGGTCACGCAGTACGCGGCGGTTCTCTTTTGCGGCCTGCAGCAGAATGTCGCGGCATTTCTGCAAATCGGAGCCGTAGGCAAAGCCGACTTTGAGAATGATCCGGGTCACGGTGTCGGAGAGGGACCAGTTGATCAGTCGTTCGGTGACGAACACCTTGTTGGGGACCAGGATTTCCTTGCGGTCGAAATCAATCAAGGTGGTGGCACGGATGCGAATGCGGCTGACGGTGCCATCCAGGTTGTTGATGGTAATCACGTCACCGATGCGAATCGGGCGCTCGAACAGCAGGATGATACCGGAGATAAAGTTGGCAAAGATTTCCTGCAGGCCAAAACCCAGCCCGACGCCCAGTGCCGCCACCAGCCATTGCATCTTGTCCCAGCTCAGGCCCAGCGCGCCAAGCGTCAGCATGATACCGCTGGCGACAATCACGTAGGAGAGCAAGGTGGTGGTGGCGTAGCTGGTGCCCTGGCGCAGATCCATGCGTGACAGCACCAGCACTTCCAGCAGGCCCGGCAGGTTGCTGGCCAACAGGAAGGTCACGGCACCGATGACCAGCGAGGCAATCACGTCGCCAAGGCTGATGGGGGAGGTGGTGGCGGCCTGGCCGGCCCCTTCGGCGGTTTCCCACAGCACGATGTTGTCGGTATAGGCGAAGGCATGCAGTACGTCTGCCCAGACCCAATACACCAGCAGGCCGATCGCGGCCACCAGCGCCAGGCGGATCAGGCGCAGGGACTGCTGGTTGACCTGTTTCAGGTCCAGTTGCGGCTCTTCCACTTCCACAGCTTCGGCGCTGCTGGTGTCTTCTTTCTGTTCGGCTTCGCGCTGTGCCACGGCCCGTTTGTAGGAAAGCCGCTGGGCTGCCACGGCGAGGCCGCGCACGGCGGTGGCATCAAGAACGATCCACAGTGCAATCAGGTAGAGGCTGTAGATCATGTGCCCGGTGAGGCGTACCGAGGTGTAGTAGTAACCCACGCCGGTGAGCACGATCAGGGTGAGCGGGGCAAGAATGCACAGGCCGGTGGCCAGGGTCCTCATGGTGCGGCTGTAATGACGGCCGGGGTAGGACTGCGCCACCCAGGGCAGGCTCACCATGATGGTAATCATGGATGCCATCATGATTACCAGTCCGAGCCGGTCATTACTGAGCTGTGCTGGCCACTGGTCACCAAACGCCACCAGGAAGGTAAGGGGGATGAGCGCCAGGCCGGTTACCAGCAGGCGTCGCCGCATTTGATGGTTGTATTCCATGCTCCAGCGGAAATGGCGCTGGGCGATGCCATTGGTTTTAAGCAGGCGGTAGAGCACTTCGAATACCAGCCATAGCAAGGCAATCTGGGCCACGGCAGCGCCCATGACGCTGGTGAATGTGCCAGGCTGCACCCACAAGCCGGCGGCCAGCAGGCCAAGGAAAAGCGGGACAGGTGCCGCAATCAGAAAGGTGTACAGCAGGCTCAGGGGGGTGTGCGCCTGGCTGTCACGGCGCAGGTACCCTACATCCTTGTTCATTTCGTCGATGCGGGTTTTGAGCTTGCTGCGTACCACCATCAGC
Source organism: Alcanivorax sp. VBW004 (assembly GCF_009718865.1). Taxonomy (NCBI): domain Bacteria; kingdom Pseudomonadati; phylum Pseudomonadota; class Gammaproteobacteria; order Oceanospirillales; family Alcanivoracaceae; genus Alcanivorax; species Alcanivorax sp. VBW004. The sequence goes on along the minus strand of NZ_WNHC01000001.1, from coordinate 3,338,189 downwards.
AGCGCTGCCGGGATGAGCAGCCCGATCAGCCAGACCCATTTGCGGCTGAACAGATCGCCGGTTCCCTCCCACAGGTCGCCCCAGGGCATGGTTTTAACCTGCTCCATCAGTTCTTTTGGCAGTTTGCCAAGCCATTCAAAACTCAGGGGCTGGTTGCTGGGCATCCAGAAGGTTTGTTCGGAAATGGTGTTGTGCAGGCTGCGGGTAATTTTGCGTAGCTGTTCATGGCTGAGCTGGGTACGAGTGAGGATGGCCAGCTGGCGGCTCAGTTCCTGGTCCAGTTGGTCGTAAATGGCCAGGCGCTCTTCGCGGAGGATGGAAAAGGCCTGCTCCAGTGCCGGGCTCAGGGGTTTGTCAGCCTGGGTCTGTGAGGGCAGGGGGGCGTCATCCAGATCCTGCATGGCCCGTTCGATATCGAACTGGCTGAGGCGCGCGTCAGAAATATCCTTGTCCAGATTCAGTTCGCCCTGATCCTGGGGCAGGCTTTTTTGCTGCTCGTAAAGAATGCGCGACAGCAGCAAGCTGCCATCGAGCATGCGAATCTGGTCGTTGACGGTGGAGGATAGTGAACGTGCCTTGTCCAGTTCGGTCTTGGTGTTGACCGCTTCACGCAGCAGGCTGTTTACACTTTCGCTGGCACCAGCCAGTTGTTCACGCAGGGCCCGGTTCTTGTCCATGGCTTTCTGGACCTGGGGGTGGTCCAGCACGCTTTGCGGGAGATCGGTTTCCGGGGAATTGGCGGTTTCCTCCAGCTGATTCAGGCGGCGCTCATTGATGAGTGGCTGCAGGGCGTCCAGTTTTGCTTCGATGATGAGCTGATGCTGTTTGTCGCTTTGTTGTCTCAGGCGGGCGATGTCCTGCTGCTTGTCGACGATGGCCAGCTCCTGGTTGTAGCGCTCGATGCGCGACTCCAGGGCTTTCATCTCCGTGTTCAGGGTCCCCGTTTGTAATTCGGACAAAGGTTCGCCTTCTTCATCCACGCCCTGATTGAGGCGGGTGCGAATGACGTCCAGCCGGTCCATGGCTTTGCTGATCACGTTCTGGGCCTGTTCCGGCAGGGTCTGGGCACGGGTCAGGTGGCTGTTGGCGTCAGCCAGGTCTTCCTGGTTGGCTTCCAGGGCATCCAGCTCACTGACCAGGGCTTTCACCAGAGCGTCCAGATTTTTGGATGCGTAGTGTTTTTCCCAGTCGGTGTCGCGTTCCTGGCGCAGACGTGTGAGTTCGGCGTTGAGACGTGTACGTTGGCTGGCGGCCTGCCGGGAAAAGGTTTTCAGTTCCTTGATTTTTTCCTGGTTGCTGTCGATCTCCTGACGGAATTTCAGGGTCTCCTTGAGCTGTTTTTTGTCGGGATTGTCCGTGCCGTCAGATTTTTTATCACTGGTTTCCGTGAGCTGCTTTTGCAGGTCGCCAACGCCGGGCAGGGAAAAACTGCCAGGCTGCGCGATGGCGAGAACGGGTAGCAATATCAGCAGTGCGACAGGCAGTCGTCGATCCATAACAACGAGGCTCCAGAAAAGTGTTGTTGTCTTTGTATCACAGGGTCGCGTTTATTGCTTTCCCGGTGGCGTGTGCTGTGTTGAAGAGCGGCTTGTCGGGGCATTTGCGGCGTTACAGTCGCGTGATGCGGCGCAGCAGCTGGCGAACCAGTCCCAGTTCCCGGTCACTGGCCAGGGGCAGCAGTTCGTCCACCCATTGGTGAAGGTTTTCGGTCGGCTGTATCTGTAGTGCCGCCAGAAGCTGATGCAGGGCCTGGCGGGTGTGGCCGAAGGTGGTTGGGTCCGCTTCGGGCTGCACTGTCGCCGGCCGTTTGCGCAATTCCCATGCATAGACCATCACGGCCTGGCCCAGGTTCAGTGACGGTTGTGCCTGCGCCAGCGGGATGCTGCTGGCCAGGTCGCAGCGGGCCACTTCCTCGCCGGTCAGGCCGCTGGCTTCCCGGCCGAAGACGATGGCGACCCGTTGCACGCTGTTTCCCTTGCCAGCGACCAGTTCGGCGCAACGATCCGCATCCACATAACGGTCTTTCTGCAGGCGGTGCCGGGCGGTACAGGCAATGCTCAGGTCCACATCGGCCAGCGCCTGATCCAGGGTGTCCACGATCACGGCCTGCTCCAGCACGTCGTTGCTGTGGTGTGCGACCCACTGGGCGGCGCGCATGTCGCCCGGGTTAACCAGTCGCAAATCTTTGAAACCCATGGTTTTTATGGCGCGGGCAGCGGCGCCGATGTTTTCCCCGCGGGCGGGTTCCACCAGAACAAAAACGATGTCCATGTATTGTCACTTCTTCATGGCAGGGTGTGCAGGTGCCCATTCTATACGAGGGGCGGGCATGGAGAGGAGACGAAAAGGGAAGGCGAGCAGGGCGCGGCCTGTCAGCAAATGTCCATGTTTTGTCCGTCTGAGCCCTTGGGTTGGTATGCCGGGTTGTTTATTGTTTGATCAATAAACACAAAAAGTTACATAACCACAATAACGGGAGGGGACCCCCATGAAGAAGCTCGCACTCACCGGCCTGCTGGCCGCAGCTGTTCTGTCATCGCCTGCCCAGGCGTTTCAGCAAATCACCCACAAACGCATTGCCATTGATGCGGTTAACTACATGAAGGCGCACCCGACGACCACGGAGTACAACCGCCTGAAGAGTTGGGTCAACGCGGCCGGCTACAGCATGGACCAGTTTGCGGAAGTGATTGGGCAGGGTGCCTACGACGTGGACGATTTCCAGGACACCTACCTGTGTGGCGCGGTCACCGGGGACTGCGTGTATGCGCCGGTCTTCAATGCCGGGGCCTCACTGGTGAACTACACCTCCTACTGGCATTTCCAGAACCATACCCGTGGCTCTGATGTTCACGGCAACGACCTGGGTGGTTATAACTACGACCTGCTCACCGTTTGGGGCGATATCGATAACATCGCGGCGACTTGGCTGGTGGGCGACTACATGGACGATGGTAACGGGGGCATGACCGGCTGGTGCTTCTGGAGCTGCGCCGATGACAGCGAGTACAACACCTACGGCGTGACCGAAGCCAACTATCGTCAGGGCAGTACTTCCAGCAAGTCCATGTACGATGACTTCGAGGAAATGCCGTTCCAGCCCATCGATAACCTGGGCCAGTACTGGTACAGCCAGTTCCTCGCCAACCCCACGGCCCAGACCCTGGGTTTCGTGATGCACACCACTGACCTGCTGCAACCGCACCATGTGTGGACGACCTCGGCACTGAACCACAGTGGCTGGGAATCCTGGGTGGCGGATTACTACGACAGCGAGAACCTGAACAACACCGCTTTGGTCGATCAGGCTCTGACGGATTTCACCCCGCTTGCTACCGCCAGCAATGACATTCGCCCCTTGCTGACGCAAGGCGGTGCCATGGCTTACAGCAACGGCGGGATCGTGCTGTCCAGCACCGACCACTCGGACCGGGTGCAGGTGGCTCAGGTGGTGATTCCCCATGCCATCGCCATGGTGGTGCATGTGCTGAATCATGCCGCTGTGAAGGTTAATCCCTGATAAGAAGACGCAACAAGCGGCATGCATCACGCTACACGTAAAAGCACGTGCAGGGAGATGCGTGCCCGCGTTGCACCAATAACAAGATAGAGGAAAACGGCCATGGGATTGCATCGATGGGTGTTGGCCATTGGGTTCGCGGCTGTTGCGTTGGCCGGCTATGCCAGCTGGCAGCGTTGGGGACCGTTGCCCGATAACGTGGCAGCAAGCGTGGATGGCAGCGTGATTCCGGTGGCGACCCTGAATGTGTTTGTGGCTGCCGCACAGCGCAGCGAACCGCAGGTCAGCCGTGAAGCCGTGCTCAAGGGGCTGGTGGAAAACCGGTTGTTGGCGGCCCTGGCCCATGAGCATGACGACGTGGCCGCCCACGGGCATGCCGACACCAGTCGGGTGGGCTACGATGCGCAGACTCGCCACGAACAACAACGCTTCAAACTGATTCGTACGGCTTTTGCCGATGACCTGCGGGTAGCGGTGGAAGAAAGCGGCACGACTGACAGTCTGGATTATCTGACTGAGCCGTTGTTGCTGTCCGAGGACGCGTTGGCTCCGTTGCTGTCGCTGGATCAGGCGTTGTACGCCACCATGACTGAGGCCCAGCAGCAGGCGGCCAGCCAGCTGGTGATTGCCCGTTACCGTTTTGCTGAGGATCAGCCAGAGCAGACGCTGACGCTGTGGGATCTGTATCGCCGGCAGAACATCCAGCTGAAAGTACAGATGCACAACCTCAATACCGGCTTTATCCGTGAAGCGATCAAGCAGCAGCTCACCATGGAGTATGTGTTCTACTGGTTTGATCAACACTCCGGTTTGTCGGCCCGGGCCATTGCGGCAGTGGATGACTGTATTGATGACGCCATGAGCCGCGATGAGCTGCTCCATGACCTGGGGCTGATGCACGATATCCATGACGATAACCCGCAGTTACGGGCTTTGGCGGCTGAAGTGAGCCAGGACCAGATCGCCGCGTATTACCAACAGCACCAGGACGAATTTACCCGTGTGGAGCGTGTTCACGCTTACCACTTGCGCGTGAACAGCCAGGCTGAAGCCGACCGGATTTATGCCGAGCTGCTGGATATCCAAAAAGCGCAGAAAGCCCAGAAAGCGGAAAGCAGGGACCCGGCCAGCGCGTTTGCTGACGCAGTCGCGCGTTATTCCGTTGCGGATGACCGTGAGCAGGGCGGGGCGCTGGGCTGGATTGACCGCGACAGCCGTGAGGATCACTGGACCCAGGCGCTGGCGTTTGTGCAGCCGGTGCAGCGAGTGTCACCGCCGTTCCGTAGCCCGGCCACAGACAGCGCGCCGTACTGGGAGCTACTCTGGGTGGACCAGAAAGAAATGGGCTACCAGCGTGTGGACAGTGAATCGGTGCGCTACCGGGCGGCCCAGGCCATTGCCCGGGAACAGATGCAGCAGCGTTTTCAGACCTTGCTGGCTGATGCCACCGAGGCGGCGGCGTTGCGGGTCAACCACGAGGTGTTGTGATGGCGGTGGGTGAGTGCCGGCCAGGCCAGACGGGGAGCTATCAGCGCCAGCAGGGGTGGTTGCGCCCTGGGTTGCTGGTCGGGTTGCTGATAGCCGCGAGCGCTAGCGCCTATTGGCTGTTGCCCCCGGCACCGGCAGGCAATACAGCGGTGGGTGTTACTGCGGACACGAGCCCTGATGTCGACCCAAAAGTGGACGCCGCAGCGGCGCCGGCAGCCCTGCCGATGATCGATACGGTGGCGGAACGTTCTCTGCCTAGGCCGGAGAAGCGGGCGGATAACGCCCCGTCCGCGGTGCCGACGCCTTCACCTTCACCCCAGGCTGTGGCGGCCCTGCGAGAAAGTATGCGAAACGGCGATCCGCGTACGCCGCCGCTGGTCCGCAATACGGACTTACGGGAACCGCCCAGCGCGGCCGAGCTGGCCGACCCGGCACAGTATCAGCAGTACGAAGCGAGACAGAATCAGGCGGTTCGTGCGTCTTTCGTGGCGGCGGCGAATCGCAAAATGGTGGAGCTGGAAGGGCTGATCGCCAGGGGCAAGGAATTCGGCATCGCCCCTGAACAGCTGGAAGAAGGGATCGCCAAACTGGACAAGCTGCGTGAGCAGCGCGATCAGTTGGTGGCGCAGCATCCTGAGCTTGCGGCTGAAGAGGGGGAAGCAGGAGCAGAGGGCGTTGAGGGAGCAGAAGGAGCAGAAGGCGCCGGCGATACGGCGCAGGACTGAGCGCCCAGTTCGCGGGCGCTGTCCTGAATCTCGCTATCATCCGGTGCCACCGACAAGGCCTGGCAAATACTCTGCCGGGCCTGTTTGCTGTCACCCGCTGCCTTTTGGGCATAGGCCAGGTTGTTCCAGGCGGCGGCCAGTTCCGGCGCATGGCGCACGGCTTGTTCAAACGCAGCCCGCGCCTCTTGCTGCTTGCCCTGCGCCCACAAAGCATTGCCATAACCAAACCACAGCTGTCCGCTTTGCGGGAAGGCTTCCACGGCAGCGGGCCAGAAGGCGGCGCTATTGGGCAGCGGCGAGATGGCCCGGAACAGCGCATCTGGCTCGGCGCTGGCGGGCAACTGGCCGGCTTCCACCAGCGTGAATCCCCACTGATCGGCCCTGGCCCAGGTGCGAATAAAGCGGTTCCAGTGGCTGCTGTCACTTTGCGTTGTTCCGCTGTGCAGCACCACGGTATCGCCCTCATCCCGGTAGCCTGTTACCACAGCGAAGTGCCATTTCGGCCAGCGGGGCAGCGCCAGGTTCTGCATCACCAGCACCGGTCGGTTGGCCTGTAATTCCTGAAACAGGGCGTCAGCGGATTCCACTGGATAGGCCATCAGGCCGCGGCTGCGGGCTGCGGCCCGCAGCTCGATGCCCAGCGACCCTTTGCGCTCCGGCAACCAGACTTCGTCCACCAGTGCGTCGGCGCTGACTTCCTTGCCTGCCCACTGCAGCATCATCGCCAGGGAGGCTGGGCCGCATTGATAAGCGTCCTGGGGGACAAAGGGCACCACCACCTGTTGATCGGTGTGCACGCTGGCGCTTTGCGGTGGGGGAAAACTCTGGCAACCGCCCAGCGTTAGCAGCGCGGTTGCCAGCAGGGCGGCAACCGGTTTTCCGGAAAACATGCCGCGCAATGCCGTCACCATTAATTGACCGGGTCAATCACCGGGAAGACATCGGTAGCGCCGAGCAGATCCAGAATCACCAGTACCAGGATGATGGCCAGTACCACGCCCAGTACGCCCTGACCGGCTGGCAGCTCTTCGGATTTCTGAGCCAGCTGCTGCAGCTCGGAATCGGTGAGGCGGTCCAGTCGCTGACTGACCTGCTCCTGGTTTACGCCGTATTCGCTTAGCGCCTGAGTGGCCACTTTATGATCCATCAGCTGCATGACTTGCTGCTTCATGGCCGCGCGATCCTGTTGCTGAATCACGGTGTCATTACCAATCATGGCGGCTTGTGCGGCGGGGACCATCAGCACTTGCATAAACAGCAATACAAAGGCACTGAAAATACCGGTAACGCGTTTTGACGTGGTCATGAACCATTCTCCTGTGTTCTTGAAGGGTTATACGCTACCAGTGTGACCGCTATTCAACAGGATCGCTGCGTGATCCGGGCGATCTTTTACAAGGACTTTACCGATGTCGGTGGCAGCAATGCCTTCACGATCAAGATGTTGCAGTGCCTGCCCGGCATAGTCGGCGGGCAGACAGAACAATAGCCCCCCGGCGGTTTGCGGGTCGCACAGGGCGGTAAGCAGGGCGTCGTCCACGGGGGCTTGCTGCTGGCAATGCACCAGTATCTGCCGGTTGGCATCGCTGAGGGTGCTGGCCACACCGTGCTGAATCAGCGACAGCGTGCCGGGCAGCAGCGGTACCTTGTGGCAATCCACCGACAGGGTAACGCCACTTTGCTGGCTGATTTCGTAGAGATGGCCGAGCAGCCCGAAGCCGGTGATATCAGTGCAGGCATTCACGGGGACATCCTGCAGGGCCCGTTGCGCCATATGGTTGCTGGTCAGCAGGTGGCGCAGCGTTGTGTCCAGCCAGGGGCCGTGGAATGCGGCACCATTGCTGCTGTTCGCCTGCATCAGGGCCGCCAGTTGCACGCCGCTTCCCAATGGCTTGGTGAGGATCAGCCGGTCGCCGTCGCGGGCGCCGTGTTTGTGCCAGAGCTGTGCCGGATCCGCCTGGCCGTTGACGGTGAAACCCGCGGCCATCTGCGGGCCTTCGATGGTGTGGCCACCGACCAGGGTGCAGCCGGCTGCGTTCAGTTCCCGGACGGCTCCGGCCATCATCCGTTGCAGGTCACGGCCCTGCAGGCGCGGGTGGTGCCAGGGCAGGGTAATGTTGGCCAGGGCGGAGTGGGGCCGGGCATTCATGGCGTACAGATCACTGAGGCTGTGCAGGGCGGCAATGCGCCCGAACAGGTAGGGCTCATCGATAAAGGCGGGAAAGAAATCCAGGCTCTGGACCAGCCGCTGCCCGGCGGGCCAATCGATGATGGCGGCATCATCGGCGGCGTCTACACCGGCTTCAATCCCCGGATTAATGACTGGCTGAAGGCCTGCCAGTGCTTCATGGAGGGCGTCGCTGCCGACCTTGGCGCCGCAGCCGGCGCAGTGCAGGGCGTCGGGGTCCGCGGGGGCGGTGGGCATGGCGGGCAGCTGCTGATCGAACTTGGCCATGAAGGCCCGGTCGATATGGTCCTTCCAGCGCCATACCCAGTGGCCGGCCACAGACAGACTGCCGCCACGACTGGCAATGGCGTCTTTGCCGCCGGCAGATAGCAGCGACAGGAAGCGGGATTGCGGGCGATAGGCAACCAGCGGTTGTCCTTGAATGGCCGCGCGCAGGTTGTCGGCCAGGGTGCGCGCCTGACGAACCGCATAGACCCCGGCCTTGGGCAGTGATGTGGGAAAGGCGGCGCAGTCACCGGCGGCAAAAATGCGCGCGTCGGAGAGCGTTTGCAGGCTTTCCGTGACGCGTACAAAACCCCGTTCGTCGCACTCCAGCCCGCTGTCTTCCAGTATTGGCAGGCCGCGCACTCCCGTGCACCAGAGCACCCACTGGGCGGTTAGCGGCTGATCTCCCATCTGCAGTTGTTGTTGTGCATCACGGTGAACGCGACTGTGGGTATGCAGGGTGACGTTATGGGCTTGCAGCCGCTTGCGCATCTTTTCGCGCACGCTGGCGGGAAAGCCGGGCAGCAATTCCCCTCCGGTGATCAGTTGAATCTCTGCCGGTTGCTGGCGGTTCTGAAAATGGTGGGCCATGGCCAGTGCCATCTCGGTACCGCCGGCCCCGGCACCGACCACCGCCAGTGAGGGCGTTTGCCCGCCGGCGTCGCGGCAGAGTTGTTGCCAGCGGGTATAAAAGCTGGCCACCGGTTTGACCGGCACAACGCTGTCGTGATCGTTGCCGATGGGCGAGAGATCCGGTGTGGCGCCCACGTCCAGGCTCAGCCAGTCGTAGGCCAGCTGGCTGCCATCGCTGAGCTGTAATTGCCGTTTCTGTGGATCAAGCTGTGTGACGCTGGCCTGAACAAACCGGCAGCCGCTGGCCTGGCACAACCGGTACACATCCACATGGGTGTCCTCCAGCGTGTAGTGGCCGGCGATCAGCCCTGGCAACATGCCGGAATAGGCGCTCAGGCTGTCCGGGGACACCAGGGTCAGGCGTACGCCGGGAATCGGTTTCATGGCCAGCATGCGCAGGGCCAGCGCATGGCTGTGGCCGGCGCCGACAAAGACCAGGTCGTATTGAGCGGAAGGGCTTATCACAGTTGCAGGTCGCCTTGCAGGTAGCAGCGTGCGGTGCCGCTAAGCATCACGCGATCGCCTTTTAGCTGGCAGTGCAGTTCACCGCCACGGGCAGAAAGCTGGCGGGCATGGAGGTGTGTCTTGCCGAGTTTATCCGCCCAGTAAGGCACCAGGGTGCAATGGGCCGAGCCGGTGACCGGGTCTTCCTGAACGCCTTTGGCCGGGGCAAAAAAGCGGCTGACAAAATCACAGTCGTCGCCGGGCGCGGAAATCATGACCGCGAAGGTATCCAGCGCCGCGATGGCGGTGAAGTCGGGTTGAAAATTGCGCACCTGATCGGCGCTGTCCACGATGATCAGGGTGTCCCGGGCTTGTAGCACCTCGCGAATGGGCAAATCCAGCGCCCGGAAAAACGGGGTGATGTCAGTGAGCGCGTGGGCCGGCCGTGACGGAAAATCCAGGCTTAATGTCTGCCCGCTGCGAGTCACGAACAAGGGACCGGAGGCGGTGGAAAAGCGCACTCGTTCACCGGGAAAGCCCAGCGCATTGAACACCACCCAGGCGGCGGCCAGGGTGGCGTGGCCGCACAGGTCGACTTCCACCTGAGGGGTAAACCAGCGCAACGCGTAGCCCTGATCGTCGGGTACCAGAAAGGCGGTTTCCGAGAGATTGTTTTCCAGTGCGATGTTCTGCAGCAGGGCGTCATCCAGCCAGTGTGTCAGCGGCACCACCGCGGCCGGGTTGCCGGCAAACAGGGCGTCGGTAAAGGCGTCCACTTGGTACAGTTTCATAGTGCGACTCGTGTTTGCGTTCTTCTGGCGGTGTCGGTCAACCGCTTGCCGGGGCCTTGCTTGCTGAAACACCGTGGCCCGGCTGCAGCCTCAGGCGCTGTCTTAGTGCGCGAGACAGGGCATCCACTCCCAGATTGAGCAACACCGTGGCCAGTATCAACAGGGCGGTTCGGTCAAAGCGGAATTCCGCCACGCTGGAATCAATATAGAAACCCAGGGTGTGAATGCCAAGAATCCCCAGTACCGCCGTTTCGCGCATGATCACCTCCCAGCGATAGAGCAGGAAAGCGAGCAGGTTCGGGCTGATGCGTGGCAAGACCTCCCAGGCGTAGCGGTTGATCCCGGTCGGCGCGTCCGCCCGCAGGCGCAGGGTTTCACTGAAGCGGCCCGTCAGGTGGGCGACGATGGCGCCGGTATGCAGGGCAAGCGCAAAAATGCCGGGCAACATGGAGGGGCCGAGCAGGATCAGGAAAAAGAAGGCGAGAAAAAACTCCGGTGTGGTGCGCAGCACCACCAGCAGGCCATGGCCCAGCGTACGGCTGACCCGGTTACCGAATAACGGTGAGGTAAGGGGAAACAATACCAGCGCCAGTATGCCGGTGAGCAGTAGCGCGGCCAGCCCCAATACGCTGGTCTGCCACAGGCCGGGCCACAGTTGTTGCTGCCAGAGCATGGCAAACCACTGCCACAGTTCCAGCAGGCCACCGCCGTGGCGCAGGGGAGCGGGCACCAGATCCACGGTGACAAAACGCACCAGGGTGGACAGGTTGCCGGTGAAGACCGGTGGTGCCCACACCACGGCGGCGATCAAATACAGGGGAATCAGCGCCGGGCGCAGCCACCAGCGCAGGGTGAAAATCAGCGCGAAAAACAGGTACAGCAACGCCGCGCCCTGATCGTAGACCCCTTCACGAAAGGCGGTTTCCAGATGGAAGCCCAGGGTGGGCAAGCCGATAAAACCGAGAATGGCAGAGGCGCGCAAGGCGCATTCCAGTCGGTAACTGCCGTAGGCCTTGAACGCCTGCCAGACCAGCGGCAGCCGGGCGAAGAAGAAGCGGCTGACGGCGGAGGTGCTGGCGGGCAGGGAATGAGCGGGGGCTGGATCCGACTCCTCCAGAAATTCGCCGAATACCTTGGCAAAGATACCCGCATAGGGAATGGCGATGGCCAGTACCCCGGTGAGCGTGCTCAGGCCGGCAACCTGTAGCAGCAGCAGGCCCCAGAACAGCTCGTGGACGGCACGGATGCTGGCGGCAAAACTGCGTACCGCCCGCGACGACCAGCAGACTGCCATCAAAAAACCGAACAGGGCAGCCAGCGCGGTGCCTTGCCAGGCAAAGGCCAGGGTATTGGCCAGCGCCTGGCCCAGCTGCTCGGTGGCGAAAAAATCCGGGGTCATAAACCCCTTGGCCATGCGCAGCAGTTCCTGGCCAGGGCTGGAGCGGGCGATCTCCATGTCGGCCAGCAACAGTGCCGTCAGGCCGGCCAGGGCGAGACCGCCGGTGGTGCGCCGCCAGCGATTGGCCGTGGTGTTCAGCGGTGGGCTGGCGGGAGGCATGGTAGGGCGTTCACTGCTACGCATCGTCCTGATACAAGGCATCAAGATCGCTGAGGGACAGCGACCGGGTGGCGGCGTCGAGGACGATTTGGCCCTGATTCAGGCCGATGATCCGGTCGCTGCAGGCCAGTGCCAACGCCCGATCATGCAGGGCAATCACGGCACTGTGGTGGCGAGCCAGTGACAGGGTGAGCAAGGCAAGGCCCTGGTGTTCGTCCAGACTGGAGACCGGCTCGTCGGCGAGCAGAACCGGGCGTTGCGTGTAGAGGGCTCGGCCCAGCGCGGTGCGTTGCGCCTGGCCGCCGGAGAGCTGGTCGACACTGGTGAACAGCTTGTCGTGAAGCGACAGGTCGGCGGCCAAAGCGCCCACCTGTTCACGCTCGTGTCGACTGGGAGCAAGCAGGTTGCGCAGATTGGTGAGCGTGCGGTTGCGCGACAGGGCGCCCATGTAGATGTTGTGGAACACGCTTAGCATGGGCACCAGGGCGCCCGCCTGGGGGCACCAGGCACAGACGCTTTCCTGCTGGCTGCGCAGGGCATTGAGAAGGGTGGACTTGCCGGCGCCGGAGGGGCCGAGCAGGGCGACTTTTTCGCCCTGCTCAATGGTCAGCGTCAGGCTGTCGAAGACAACCTGATCGCCATGCCCCAACCGGGCCTGCTGGAAGTGGAACACGCCGGAACTTGCCTGTGGCCGTTAGTCCAACAGGCCGATGGCGCTGGCGGTTTCCTCGATGGGGGCATAGTCCGCATTGGAGGCCGGAATAAATTTTTCCCGGGGGAAAGCCTGCAGCAGTGCCGGATCGTCGATGGACAGCAGGGCTTCGGTAACGCGCTGGCTGAAGCCTTCGCCGAAGCGCTCATCCAGATCGCCGCGCACAGTCCAGTGGTAGTCTGGATAGGTGGGGGTTTCCCAGATCACGCTGACCTTGCTGGTGTCGATTTTGCCTTCCGAAAGCTCGCGCTCCCAGACTTTGAAATTTACCGCGCCAGTGGCATAGGCACCGCTTTGTACCAGGGCGATGGTGCGGCTGTGGTCGCCGGAGAAACCGACTTTCTCGAACAGGTTGTCCGGGGCTTGGTTGAAGGTATCGCGCAGATAAAATTCCGGCATCAGGCGGCCGGAGGTGCTGCCTTTGGAGCCGAAGGTGAATGACGGCTGTGCAATGAAGTCGTCGCCCAGCGTGTCGACGGGCTCAAGCCCGGTGCTGCTGTTGGCAATGAAATAGGATTTGAACGCGGTGTCTTCCTGGCCCTGGGCGATGGCCTGGGAACCGGGAACAAGACGCCGCGCCTGTACGCCGGACAGACCGCCGAACCAGGCCATTTGCACTTCATCGTTGCGGAAGGCAGTCACTGCGGCAGCGTAGGATTTCACCGGCACGTATTGCACCGGCACGCCCAACTGTTCTTCCAGGTAAGCGGCGATGGTACCGAACCGTTTGACCAGCTGGGATTCATCCTGATCCGGAATCGCCGTAAAGGTGAAGGTATCGGTTTTGGGGTCATTACAGGCAGAGAGCAGCAGGGCAGCAGCCAGTGCAGCCAGGAATTTCAAACGCATTGTTGTCTCCGTTCAATAGGGAGGCTTACCGAACTTTATGCGGGAAAACGCACGGATACGATTGCGGGTTCGGCCATACGCAGTCGTGGCAGCAGTATAACGGCTTGCGAGGGGTTTTGCGTTAGCGGTTGTTGAGGAAATCGCTGACTTCGGCGCGGGTGCCCTGGAAGACAATGGTGCCTTCGCGGCGCGACAGCATGTAGTCATACATGGGGTCGTAATAATCGGCGAGCAGGCTGTGAATCCATTCGCGATGCAACTCGGTATCGCCGCAGGCGGTTTGTACGGCCAGGGCTTCCTGGAGTTGCTGGCGAAGCTGTTGATGGCGAATGCCACCCAGGCGGCGGCGAATGCGATCCATGGCTGCCAGCAGTTCATCGCCAAGCTGCTTGAGGGCATTCTGCTCACCGAAGTAGCGGGCATATTCCTGTAACGGCCCGATCACGTAATCTTCCAGGGTGACCTGTACGCGGGCGTCCAGGGATTCCTCAATGACGATGCGTGGCTGTGCCTTGATCTGGTCTTGCAGGGAAAAAGGCAGATGGCAGCGCCCGATCAGCTTGCTTTCGTCTTCCACCAGAATGCGGGCAGGCTGGGCGGCACGTTGTTTTATCAGGGCGATGGCCAGGCTGTTTTCAAAATCAATCTGGCCGGGTTGGCCGCCGGGGCGTCGGCCGAAGGAGGAGCCGCGGTGGTGGGCCAGCCCTTCCAGATCGATGGCGTTGGCCTGTTGTTCAATCACCCGTGTCTTGGCACAGCCGGTACGGCCGCACAGCACTTCCAGTGGCAGGCTGGCGATACAGGCTTCCATTTCATCAATCAGAAATCGGCGCAGCGCCTTGTAACCACCAGTGATCAGTGGTGCATCGATGCCTGCTTCGCGTAGCCAGGCCTGGGTGGTCTGGCTGCGCAGCCCGCCACGGAAGCAATACAGGTAGCCGTTGGGGTTGGCCTGCCACCACTGCTGCCAGGCCCGCATACGCTGTTCCCGTTCCTCGCCGCTGACCAGCTTGTTGCCCAGATCAATCGCCGCCTGCTGGCCCTGCTGCTTGTAGCAGATGCCAATCTGGTGACGTTCGTCATCGTTGATCAGGGCAATATTGGCCGCACCGGGAAAGGCGCCCTTGGCGAATTCCACGGGGGCGCGCACGTCCAGCAGGGGCGTGTCATTCAGAAACAGGGAAAGGTAATCACGGGTATCGTCTCGCATGGGGAGCGAGTTTAGTGCAGTGGCATGCAGCACGCTACAGGCAGCACGCAACAACACGGGCCGACACTGGAAAGCCTGAAACGCCAGAGGCCGCGACCAGACTGTGGGCGCGGCCTCTGACGTTTCGTCCTGCTCGAAAGCCGGACGTGTTGTTGCGTGCAGCGTGATGCCTGTTGCGGCTGCTATTACTCCGCCGGGCGGATCTGGCCGGCCAGGTGGGGTTTGATCCCGTCCTTGGCGAGCAGACGGAAATCGCTGCCGCCGTCGGCCGGCTTGTTCTCGAACTTCACAGTGGCGGGCACGAACATGGGCAATTTGAACTGCACGTCCACGGTGAACGCGTCTTCCGGCAGCTGGTTCTGCAGTTCGGCCAGGCAGCGGGCCTTGGACCACATGCCGTGGGCGATCTGGCGCTTGAAGCCAAACAGCTTGGCGGACAGCGGGTATAGATGAATCGGGTTGCGATCACCGGAGACGGCGCCGTAGCGGCGGCCGATATCCCCCGGCACTTTCCACTCCACCGTGTCGGTGGCCGGTTGCGGCTTGGGTGCGTCTTTCTTCTTGCTGCTGCTACCGCCGCCGCTGCGGAAGAAATTCACGGACTCACTTTCCCAGACTCGCTCGCCACCGGTGCTGACGCTGGTGAAGATGGAAAATTCGTAACCCTTGTCGACTTTCTGCAGGTTGCCCAGAAAGCACTTCACATTCAGCTGCTCGCGTTCTGCAATGGGGCGGTACTGGGTGATGCTGTTGCGTACATGCACCAGGCCCATGGCGGGGAACGGAAAGCCGTCGGTAAGAATCAGGGCCATATGCAGCGGGAAAGCGTGCATGTGCGGATAGGTCACGGGCAGTTTGCCGTCGGCGGCAAACCCGCACACCTTCCGGTAAGCAGTCAGATGCTTTTCATCGAGGGAGACGTCATTCAGTCGCAGGCCCACGTCCGGCAAGGTGGGGTTGCTGCCGGGCTTTACGGTGGCGCGCAATACGGCCTTGGCGAAGTTGATCACCATGGGTGGTGAATTACGCAGTTCGCGGAATTTGACCTCACTCATTACTCAATCCTTTCCCGTTGATTGCGTTGCAGCGTAGGCAACGGTGGCAATGCAAAAGAGTATAGAACAGGGCAGGCGAGTCGCTATTGGCCGTATAGACAGGCGGTCTGGTGAGTTAAGCACAGGGGCGCGGCGCAAGGCCGTAAAGTGTGAAGTGTGTTCAGGAATGGCTCTTGTCCGAGCGCCACATGCCTACGCCGAAGTAAATCAGGCGCAGTTGTTTCTCTGCGGTGATCAGCACTTCTTGCTGGCCGGTCTCATCAATTTCTTCCAGTTCCAGCATTTCCTGTGTCAGCGCGGTGACGTTGTTGACCACCAGCCCGGCCATCATTTGCAGGTCTTCAGCATTAATGTGATTGAGGAAGGGGAAGCGCGCCATGTCCATGGCCAGTTCGTTGGTGAACATGCGGATTTCACGGCGGATGGCATTGCGCATGGTGGGCGTGCCGCTAGCCAGTTCCTTGGAGACGAACAGAAAGTGCGCCCGGTTGTTGCGCACATAGGTGAAGTAGGTCTCCACGGAGCCACGCAGCATGCGCTCGTTGGGCAGTTCCTGCTGACGCACCTGGCGCATCATTTGACGCAGGGTACGGAACGATTCGTCCAGCAGCGTGAGGCCCAGGGCGCTCATGTCCGGGAAATGACGATAGAAGGCTGTGGGCACCACGCCCGCTTTCTTGGTGACTTCCCGCAGACTCAGGGCGGAAAAGGGCGCTTTTTTAACCACCAGCTCCAGCGCGGCCGACATCAGGGCTTCACGGGTCTGGCCCCGTTTGGGCTTGCGAGATCTGCTGGTGCTTTCCGTCGT
Source organism: Alcanivorax sp. VBW004 (assembly GCF_009718865.1). Classification (NCBI taxonomy): domain Bacteria; kingdom Pseudomonadati; phylum Pseudomonadota; class Gammaproteobacteria; order Oceanospirillales; family Alcanivoracaceae; genus Alcanivorax; species Alcanivorax sp. VBW004. The sequence goes on along the minus strand of NZ_WNHC01000001.1, from coordinate 3,321,944 downwards.
CATTGGTTTTTGCCTCCAAAATCAGCTGCTTATTCTCTTCTGTGCGGGCTGGTGATGCAACCAATTCCCCCTGAGCCTTTGTAACACCATGATAGGCAAAGACTTTATTTTTTTAGTGAACATGTGTTGACGAGAAAGGGTGTGTTGTGAATAATGCGTACAACTGTTCACTTATAGGGTCTGACCCCATGAACTCGATGACACTGACATCCAACCGTTTTCAGCAAGGTGTTAACCGCCTGCTGCAATCCCGTGTGGCGGAAATTCTGTCTTATCCCCACGGCGTTGACCGTTATCTGGAAGTGTTCAATCCGCTGTGGTCTGTTAACGAGGTGCGCGCCAGGGTAGAAGCCGTACGCTACCTGACCAATGACAGCGTGACCCTGACCCTGCGTCCCAACCACAACTGGGAAGGCTTTATTCCGGGTCAGTTTGTCCAGCTTTCCGTGACCATTGATGGCAAGCGTCAGACGCGCTGCTATTCCCCGGCCAATTCCCTGCACCGTACCGATGGCTGCATCGAATTGACCGCCAAAGTGCACGCTAACGGCTTTGTTTCCCGTCATCTGCGTGAACAGCTGAGTGTTGGCGACGTGGTAATCCTGTCCCAGGCGGATGGCGAGTTTGCCCTGCCGGAAGAACGTCCGGAGCAGGTGCTGTTGATCAGTGGTGGCAGCGGTATCACCCCGGTGATGTCCATGCTGCGCACCCTGTGTGATGAAGGCTTTGCTGGCCCGGTTACCTTTCTGCATTACGCCAATAGCGCCGCCGACATGATCTACGCCAGCGAGCTGGACGAGATCGCGCGGACCCACGACAACGTGACCCTGGTGCGCTGCTTCAACAATGACGGTGAACAGGGCGAGCTGTCGGGCCTGTTTTGCCGTGAACATCTGTTTACCGCTGCGCCAGAATTTGCACAGGCAACCACTTTTCTGTGTGGCCCGCCGCCGATGATGGCCGCGGTGGAGAAAGTCTGGGAAGAAGACGGCTTGGCAGAACGGCTGCACAAGGAGCAGTTCACCCTGGCGGCGCCGCAGATCGAAAGCGACAGCGCTGAAGGCGAAGTGCGCTTCGTACAGAGCGAGAAAATGGCCATCAATAATGGCGCCACCCTGCTGGAGCAGGCCGAGTCCGCCGGGCTGACCCCGGAATCCGGTTGCCGCATGGGTATCTGCCACGCCTGTACCTGCCGCAAGACGGCTGGTGAAGTGCGCGATATCCGCACCGGTGAGATCACCAGTGGTGAAGAAGACATTCAAATTTGCATCAGCGTGCCGGTGGGCACGGTGACGCTAGACATCTAAACGGAATTACCCCAACCGAAGCGTCCCGAGACGAATCTTCAAACCGGGTTTAAGGAGAAAGCACATGAGTATTTTCAGTAACTTGAGCGCCGAACAATTCGAGACCATTGGCCAGGAACTGGACGCCATTCGTAATCGTGAAATGGCGGACCTGGGCGAAGAAGATGCCACCTATATTCGCACCCTGATCAAGCGTCAGCGTCGCCTGGAAATCGCTGGCCGAGGCCTGCTGATGGCAGGCTTCTTGCCGCCGGCATGGCTGGCCGGTGTGGCTTGTCTGTCTGCCTCCAAGATCCTGGACAACATGGAAATCGGCCATAACGTGATGCACGGCCAGTACGACTGGATGGGTGATCCGGCCATTAACTCCAAGGTTTTTGACTGGGACAACACCTGCACCAACACGGCCTGGAAGCAGACCCACAATTTCGAGCACCACACCTTCACCAACGTGCTCGACAAGGACCATGACATTGGTTACGGCATTCTGCGCATGTCGGAAGACCAGGAATGGGAGCCCCGCTTCCTGTTCAACCCGATCCTGGCTGGTGTCCTGGCCGTCTTCTTCCAGCACTTTGTGGCCGTACAGAGTCTCAAGCTGGAGGATTACCTGATCTACAAGACCAAAACCAAGGAAGAGGTGAAGGCTGACTTCAAGCCGACCTGGAAGAAGATGCGCAAGCAATTGGTCAAGGACTATCTACTATTCCCGGCCCTGGCGGGTCCGTTCGCTCCCTTCGTGTTCGCCGGTAACCTGACGGCCAATGTGGCGCGTAACCTGTGGTCTTCCCAGGTGATCTATAACGGTCACTTCCCGGAAGAGGTGGAACAGTTCCCGGAGTCCGTGATTGAGAGCGAGACCCGTGGCCAGTGGTATGTACGCCAGCTGCTGGGCTCTGCCAACTTTGAAGGCAGCCGTCTTATGCACGTGATGAGCGGCAACCTGAGCTTCCAGATCGAGCACCACCTGTTCCCGGACATGCCGGCGCATCGTTACGCGAGAATCGCCCCGGAAGTACGCGCTATTTGTGAAAAACACGGCCTGCCGTACAACACCGGGTCGTTCATGCGGCAGTCGCTGAGCGTCTGGAAACGGATCTTCAAACTGTCCCTGCCCAGCAAAACGGAAGGCGACAGCAAGAAAGGCCCGCTCAATGGTCTGCGAGCCAAAGTGGTGTCCCTTAGCCGTGAACCGCAGTCAGAAAACCGCAAGGCTGCCTGATCGCCCCAGCAGCCTGCTAGGGCGGTTTGATCTCCTGGTTCGGGCCGGTGCTGCGCTGGTTCCGGCCCTGCCATCCTTATGCTACTCTCAGTGATTCTGAGAGTAGCTTTTTTTGTATTGGGGACAAGGCAACGCATGGCAGAAATGACGGATTCCGGTGTGCTGTTACGGATGGCCTACAAGGCCATGGTAAAAGCCGGTATTGATGCCGATGCCGTGTTGGCGGAGGTTGGGCTCGACAAGTCCATTTTGCAGGTCCCTGACCTGCGTACCCCTCATGATGCCCAGGAATGGTTCTGGCAGGCTCTGGAAAAAGTGTCTGGCGATGAACATATCGGGTTGCATCTGGGTGAACATATTCCCGTCTATAAAGGCCAGGTGCTGGAGTACCTGTTCCTTTCCAGTCCGACCTTTGGTGAAGGCCTGAAGCGGGCGCTGGATTATCAGCGCTTGTTGTCCGATGCCGCCCAGGGGGAATTGTTTGAGGAAGGCGATCGGGTTTTCCTCAAGCAAATGATCTGGAGTAACCGTCTCAGTCATCTCAATGAATGCATGATGATGGGCGTGATCAAGTTTTTCCGGTTCGTTACCGATGATGCGTTTGAGCCGGTGGAGGTGCATTTTGGCCACGCCCGCCATGCGGATCAGCTGGAATACGAGCGCCTGTTCGATTGCCCGGTGAAATTCGATATGCCCAGTGTGGGCATGTATTTCGATGCCAAAGTCATGACTCTGCCATCGGCCCATCACGAACCGGAGCTGTTGCACCTGCACGAGCAACTTGCCAGTGAGCAGGTTGCCCGGTTGGAAAAACAGGATTTGGTCGCTCAGGTGAACCGGCTGATTGGTGAATTACTGGAGTCCGGCCACGCCAACCTGGAAGAGGTGGCGGAACGGTTGGGGATCAAGGCGCGCCAGTTGCGCACGCGGCTGGCGGATGCCGGCACTAACTTCAACCAGCTGGTGGCCGACTACCGTTGTCGTCTGGCCAAACGCTTGCTGGCCGGTACCGATGAATCCATTGATGAAATTGTCTATCTCACCGGCTTTTCCGAGCCTTCCACCTTTTACCGTGCATTCAAACGCTGGGTGGGGATGACACCCATTGAATATCGCAAGTTGAAAGCGGAAGAGGACGCGCTGGGCTAAAACATGAGTTGGCTCAAGTGAAATAAAAAAGGCGCCAATGGCGCCTTTTTTATTGCGCTATCGCTTGGGCGTCGCCTGTTTAAAGCACCATGGCCGCCAGCCACCCGGCGGCAATCAGCGGCAAGTTATAGTGCAGGAAGGTAGGGATAACCGTGTCGCGAATATGGTCGTGTTGGCCGTCCGCATTGAGGCCGGCGGTGGGGCCGAGAGTGGAATCTGATGCCGGTGAGCCGGCATCACCGAGGGCAGCGGCGCTGCCCACCAGCGCTGCCGTGGCCAGGGGAGAAAAGCCCAGTGCCAGGCAGAGCGGCACATACAGGGTGGTGATGATGGGAATGGTGGAAAACGATGAGCCGATCCCCAGAGTCACGAACAGGCCGAGTAACAGCAACAGGGCCGCCGCAACCGGTGGGCTTTGCAAGCCACTGGTTACCGCTTCCACCAATACGGGAACCTGGCCGCTGGCATTCACCACAGAGGCGTAACCGTTAGCGGCGATCATGATGAAGCCGATCAGGGACATCATTTTGACCCCCTGGGTGAAGGCATCCTGGGAATCCCGCCAGGGCACCACGCCGCCCGCCGTAAAGACCAGAAAACCCACCAGTGCGCCGAGAATAATCGAGTCGCTGTAAAGCTGCAGGGCCAGCGCCGACGCCAATGCCAGGGCGGCGACGACCACGTTGCGTACCGAGAGAGGGGCGTGCTGTTCTTCACCGGGTAGGTGTACGGGCCGGTAGTCGCGGGGTTTGCGGTAACGGATGATGGCAAGCAACAGGCCAACCACCATGCCCGCAGCGGGCAGTAGCATGGCCAGCGGCAGGGTGTCGTTGGGTAACTCAAGGCCGGCCTTGGCCAGGCTGGGTCCCAGTTGGGTATGCAGGAAAATACTGCCGAAGCCCACTGGCAACACCATGTAAGGGGTGATCAGGCCAAAGGTCAGGATGCAGGCGGCCAGCCGGCGATCCAGGCGCAGCTGGTGCATCACTTCCAGCAAGGGGGGCACCAGAATCGGGATGAAGGCGATATGAATGGGCACCAGATTCTGGCTCATGATCGCGGCTGCCAACAGCACGGTGAGCAGCAGGGTGCGAATGCGGCGAAGCTGGCTCGGCGCCGGCGAGCGGCCAAGTTTTTCGATAATGCGCCCGGCCAGCCATTCGGTGATACCGGAGCGGGCGATGGCCACGGCAAAAGCCCCCAGCAAGGCATAGCTGAGGGCAATGTTGGCACCGTCGCCCAAGCCGTCAGTGAAGGCGGAAAGCGTGCTTTGCAATTCCAGTCCACTGCCCAGTCCGGCCACCAGAGCGGCGCACAGTAGCGCCAGCACCACATTCATGCGGGCAAGGCTGAGGCCCATCAGAATCAATACGGACCAGACAATGGGATTGAATAACGGATTCATGGTGCCTCCACCGGGCGTGCTCTGAGTCTACCGCGAGGCGGCGCAGTCTAGCAGGGGCGACGAGCACTTCCTAACCGGGTATGGGGCGTCTTTGGGCGGTCGGCGGTGTAATCCGGTTTTATCCAGTGAATAGAGTGGAGCGGGGAGTGTTTTCGGTTTCAGGTTGGGGGCAGCTCGCACGGGTGGCGGGCGAGCTGACTGTTAGTGGATACAGACGCTATTGGTCCGTGCGGTGTGATTCACCCTCAATGGTGTCACCGTTGAGGGCCCGGTCATCGTTGCTGCCCGGCCGTTGCTGGAACGGGTTGGTGCCTCCGCCAGGGTAGCTGGAGCGCGTGTAAGCAAACCCGGCTCCTTGCACGGTGGTGAAGCTTTGCAATGAGCCTTTCTGGATGACTTTGTTGGCCATCCAGCGGCGTGAACCGGGTAGTAGCAGGGCAAAACCCACGGTGTCGGTAATAAAGCCGGGGGTGATCAGCAGGGCGCCGCCGAGCAGCAGCATCATGCCTTCCACCATTTCCTGCCCGGGCATTTCACCTTGTTGCATGCGCTGATTCAGGCGTACCCAGGTATCCAGACCCTGGCGGCGGAACAGATAGCTGCCCAGCAAAGCGGTTACCACCGTGGCAACAATGGTGATTGGCCAGCCGATGGCGCCAGCTACCTGTGCCAGCACCAGTACTTCCAGCAGGGCAAAACCGAAAATGAAAAAGAAAACGCGACCAAAACCCATGGAGGTGTCCTGTTTACCGTCAATAGTCAGTATGTGGTCATGATTGGACCTGAATTCAAGGGGCAGGTTCCTGCGCGATGGTGTGCTCCAGTTGCTGGCGAAGCCAGCGGTGGGCCGGGTCGCGTTGCTGGGTCGGGGACCAGATCATGTAGATGGGAACCGGCGGCAGTGCAACGGGGAAGGGCAGTACTTGCAGCTGCATGGTTTCGGCGTACTGCTGAGCGAGCCGGTCGGGGACGGTGGCAATCAGGTCCGAGCCGCCGCAAACCGCCAGCATGCTGGCAAACTGGGTAACCCGGGCCCCGGTGCGCCGCTGCCAACCGGGAGCATTGAGGATTTGATCCAGGGGCAGCTGCCGGTTGCGGTTCGGCAGCACTACATGTTCCGCATCCAGAAATTGCTGTTTGTCGCAGTGCCCCTTGATATGAGGGTGACCCCGCCGGGCGATGACGACCAGTTTTTCTTCAAGCAATACATTGCGCTGCAGGCGGTCGTCATCGGCCACAAAGGCATCCACGGATAAATCCGCCCGGCCCTTGTGAAGCTCGTCGGGCATGTCATCGTCGGCAGCAATGATTTCCAGCACCACATGGGGAGCCTGCTGCCGGAGCGTGGCCAACAGTGGGCCGAGCACCACCATTTCAAAATAGTCCACGCTGAGAATGCGAAAATGACGCTGGCTGGTGGCCGGGTCGAAACGGTTTTCCGGATTCAGGGTGTCGCGCAGGGCGACCAGCTGCGGGCCAAGCTGATCATGTAGCTCCCGGGCTCGGGGGGTCGGTGTCATGCCGTGGTGGGTGCGAACAAACAGGGTGTCGCCGAAGGTGTGGCGCAGGCGCTGCAGGGCAGCGCTGATTGCGGGCTGGCTCATGCCCAGCGATTCCGCGGCACGGGAGAGCTGGCCGGCTTCCATGATGGCATCGAAGACGGGCAACAGATTCAGGTCGATACTGCGTAAATTCAGCTTCATGGATATTACTTATACCAAATATCAATTAGAAAGATAAATACAGTCTGTCTAGTTTGGAGGTGCGCATAACAACAACCGGGAGAATACCCATGGACCAGATACTGACCTTGTCAGTCACCACCTTCATCGTTATCACCGCCATCTGGGAAGTCTTTGCGGGCCGCACCCGCGAAGGAAGAAAGACTCGCCAGGACTGGAAAGTCGCGTTTCTTGCCACTTTCATGATGGTGGCTATTCAGCGCCCGCTGATGCTGCTGTTGATTACTCTGGCGCTGACCGGTCTTTTCCCGGCTAGCGCTGGTTCTCTTGCCTGGCTGCAAAGCGAGTATTTCTGGCCGACCCTGATTGCCTTCTTCTGCATCGAAGAATTCCTGCACGGGTCCTTCCACCTGTTTGCCCACAGTCGCCGCCCGAAGAACAAGGCGCTGCAGTGGGTGCAGGCGTTCTACAAGATGAGCCATCGGCCCCATCACCTGGCTGGCGGCCAGGACAGCAAGGGGCAGCTGTCGGTGACGCAGACCTTTGTGAATGGCTGGGCCTGGTGGTTCATCATGCCTAACTACGCCTTCCAGCTGGTTTGTCTGTATCTGGGCCTGGTGGAAGTCTTTCTTGTGGCGACGGCCTTTAAAGGTTTGTGGGCAGCCCAGACCCATGTGAACTGGAACTGGGATCTGTACTTCCACAATCACAAATGGGCCTGGGTGCGTAAAACCATGTGGGCACTGGCACACGTGATTACCTTTCCCACCCAGCACCATCACCACCACTCCCGTGGCCCGAACTCCGCCAAGAACGTGACGTCCACTTTGGCCATCTACGACTGGCTGGTTTTCGGCACGCTGGCCATCGAGAAAGAGAAACCGAAGATGTATGGCTGGCGCCAGAATGATGATGAAGCCAATAGCGTGTTGAAGCGTTACTTCTATTGGGATGTTCGCAACTTCATGCCCGGTGGTGCGGTAAAAGCCAAGGCCCGAGCTGAAGCGAAGGCAGCCAAAAAAGCACAGAAAGACGTGGCCGAAGCGGCCTGATCAACCTCGACTCCTTGTGCTATCCACCTCGGGAGAGCGTGGAATAGAAAGACCTCGCCGGGTAACCGGCGGGGTCTTTTTTTGTCGCTTTGCGGCTGCACTCTGGCCCCTGGATTCGCACCTCGAGTGGTGCTCCTGCAGCGGCGCTGTAGAAAGCTTGGACTGCAGCCCACAAAAAAGCCGCACCCTGTGGGCGCGGCTTTTTGTTGCTTCTTGCGTGTTGCGTGAAGCGTGAGGGCTTGCGGGTTTAAGCCCCCAACAGCATTTGACCACACACGCGCACTACGTTGCCGGTCAGGCCCTGGGAGGCCGGGCTGGCAAAGAAGGCGATGGTTTCGGCCACGTCCACCGGTTGACCGCCCTGGTTCATGGCGTTCATGCGACGGCCCGCTTCACGGATGGTGAAGGGAATGGCGGCGGTCATCTGGGTTTCGATGAAGCCCGGTGCCACGGCATTGATGGTGATGCCTTGCTCGGCGTATTCATCCTTGAACGCATCGACCATGCCGATTACCGCAGCCTTGGAACAACCGTAGTTGGTCTGGCCCAGGTTGCCGGCAATGCCCGCGATGGAGCTGATGGAAATGATGCTGGCGCCCTTGCCCAAACCGCCGCTGGAGAGCAGGGCTTCGTTAATGCGCAGCTGGCTGGCGATGTTGATGTTCAGCACCATGTCCCAGAATTTTTCCGGCATGTTGCCCAGCATCTTGTCGCGGGTTACCCCGGCGTTGTGGACGACCACGTCATAGCCGCCAATGGCTTTGGCTTTTGCCGCGATGGCTGCCGGTGCTTCGTCGGCGGTGATGTCCATTTCCAGGGTGTCACCACCAATCTGGGCTGCTACCGCGTTTAGGTCGTCGGCCATGGGCGGAATGTCCAGCACGGTGACGGTAGCGCCGTCGCGGGCCAGTACTTCGGCAATGGCGGCACCAATGCCGCGGGAGCCACCGGTAACCAGGGCTTTCTTGCCTGCCAGGGGCTTGTCCCAGTCAAATTTGGCAGCTTTGAAACCGGCTTTGGAAACACGTACTACCTGGCCGGAGACGTAAGCAGATTTTGGTGACAGGAAGAAGTGCAGCGGGGACGCCAGCTGCGCTTCGGCGCCTTCATCCACATAGACCAGCTGGGCGGTGGCGCCTTTCTTGATTTCCTTGCCCACGGAGCGGGTAAAGCCTTCCAGTGCACGCTGGGCAACACGCGCGGCGCCAGCCTGTTTTTCCGGAGTGCGACCGATCACGACAACGCGGGCGCATTTATCCAGCTTGCGAATCACCGGGTGGAAGAAATCCCACAGGGCTTTCAGTTCGTCCGGGCTCTGGATGCCGGTGGCGTCGAATACCAGGCCTTTGAATTTGGCATCGTCATCGCGGCTGGCGGTGTAGTTGTCCGCATCCACGCCGAGCTTGCCGGCTTGCTTCTGCAGGTCAGTGGCGTTGGCGGTATTGGCCAGCACAGCGACCTGCGCGTCCGGCGACCCTTTAAGGGTGCTCAGTACGCTATCGATGCCGGTGGAACCATTGGCGGCACCTACCAGAACGCGGCCCTTGATAAAGGACGCCTGGCCAGGCTGCCAGCGCTCCAGAATAACCGGAATCGGCAAGTTGATTGCGCCGAATAGCGCCTTGCCCATGGGAGAGTTGGCAATCGTCTGATAGGTATCGCTCATGGTCCTGTCCTTTTCCATCGAATGATGAATGTGTCCCTTTACCTTTAGGGTAAGCGGAACGGGTTTAAAGGGGTGCCGCGTAAAGATGGGCAGAAAATACGCCATCTTTCGTAGGGCAGGAAACCTGGCCCTGTCGCACACTGGCGCGTATTGAATCACTGCAGTGTGACGGGTGTATTGACCGGCCCCGGTTGTCAAACAGTCGTTTGAGCCAATGAGGCCGGCACGGTTGGGGGTAGACTGCGCCCTGTCGAGTGAATACCGTGGCCAAATTAGCCACCGTCGTCGTCATTGATGACCGTCCATCTCTAGAGGAAATGATTATGCTGGCAGGTAAAGCCGTTCGTAAGGTCGCCATTATTGGTGGTAACCGTATTCCGTTTGCCCGTTCCAACAGCGCCTACATCGACACCAGCAACCAGGACATGCTTACAGCAGCCCTGGATGGTCTGGTCGATCGCTTCAAGCTGCACGGCGAGAAGATTGACGAAGTGGCCGCTGGCGCCGTTATGAAGCACGCCCGCGATTTCAACCTGGTGCGTGAAGCGGTGCTGGGTTCCAAGCTGGCCCCGGAAACCCCGGCCTATGATCTGCAGCAAGCCTGCGGAACGGGTCTGGAAGCGGCCATTCTGGTGGCCAACAAGATCGCCCTGGGCCAGATCGACTGCGCCATCGCCGGCGGTGTGGACACCACTTCTGATGCGCCGCTGGGTGTGAACGAAGATGCCCGCAAAGTGTTTATGGCGCTGAACCGTGCCAAGACCAATGGTGAGCGCGCCAAGCTGGGCTTGAAACTGCTGAACCCGAAATCCCTGATGCCTGACATCCCGAAAAATGGCGAGCCGCGTACCGGCCTGTCCATGGGTGAGCACCAGGCGATTACGGCTGCAGAGTGGGGCATTCCCCGTGAAGCGCAGGATGAACTGGCATGGCGCTCCCACCAGAACCTGGCCAAGTCCTATGAAGATGGCTGGCAGGATGACTTGGTAACCCCGTTCAACGGGCTCGAGCGCGACAACAACATGCGCGGCGATTCCACCCTGGAAAAACTGGCGACCCTGAAGCCCTGCTTCGGTGGCCCGAACGGCACCATGACCCCGGCCAACTCCACGCCGCTGACGGACGGTGCTTCTACGGTTCTGCTGGCGTCTGAAGAGTGGGCCAAAGAGCGTGGTCTGCCGGTGCTGGCTTACCTGACCATCGGTGAAGCGGCGGCCGTAGACTTCATCGGCAAGAAAGAAGGTTTGTTGATGGCGCCGGCGTACGCGGTGCCCAGCATGCTGGACAAGCTGGACCTGACACTGCAGGACTTCGATTTCTATGAGATCCACGAAGCCTTTGCATCCCAGGTACTGTCGACCCTGAAATCCTGGGAAGACGAGACTTTCTGTAAAGAGCGTCTGGGCCGCAAGAAGGCGCTGGGCAGCATTGATCGCAGCAAGCTGAACGTGAAAGGCTCCTCGCTGGCAGCCGGTCACCCGTTTGCTGCTACCGGTGGCCGTATTATCGCCAACGCTGCCAAGCTGCTGAACGAAAAAGGCTCCGGCCGAGCACTGATCTCCGTGTGCGCAGCAGGCGGCCAGGGTGTGGTAGCGATTCTCGAGAAGTAATCGCACGCCCGCTAATAAAAAAACCGGCCACCTGGCCGGTTTTTTTTATGCCGCTCTGCGGCTGCAGCACGGTTCACGCATCATGCAACACGCGACAACCGCATCGGGTCGTCGCTCCTGCCCTTTCCTCAAGACACGTCTTGGCCTACATCCTCCATGAATCCGTTATCACTGTGCTGGCTGCGGATTTTATTACAGCACCTGCATGGCGCCGGATAGCAGGGTGCGAATGACATCCTGCTGTTTGCTGACGCCCATTTTGCTGTAAATGGCTTTTAGCTGTGAGCGTACCGTATCCACGGATGTGCCATTGTTTTCCGCGATCTGGCCGGGGCTGAGGCCGTTGGTGAGGGCAATGGCCACATTGGATTCTGCCTGGGTCATTTCATAGAGCGCACGCAGGGTTTCTGCGGGGATGTTCAGCGGCGAATCAGGGTCGGAAATATAGAGTGCCACAGAACCGTTAGTGGGCTCACCGCCGTCTGGTGTGTTGCCTTCATTGAGGGTGGCGAGCATGACGGTCAGCGCGTTGTCCCGGTCCGGGTGGTGCAGCCCGATGGCGGTGTTGCGGGTGTTGATCTCTCTGGGGTCGGCTTTGGCCTGTTTCTGAATCAGGCAAGTAAGCCTGGCATCTTCATCCGCGTAGTGGGCTTTAACGCCAGTGCCGGCCAGGGCCAGCGCGTTATGGTGGGTGAGCAGGGCATCGGCGACCGGGTTGCGGTAGGCCACGGTGCCATCCGGTTCGAGAATGATCAGCCCCAGCATAAAACGCGATAACGCACTGTGCAGGGTTTGTTGGCGCGTGCGCAGGCGATGGAATTCGCGGTGAATGCGGATGGCGCGTTTGAAGTGCGGATAGAGGAGCCGCAACTTGGCGATATCTTCGTCGGAAAACGGCTCAGCATTGAATGATCGGTGCAGGCCAATGCCCACGTGCCATTCCTTGTCGTGGTAGATATTCATGCCGGAGATAAAGCCAATATCATTGGGCTTGAGAATCAGCCGGAAATAATAAGGGTGTGCGTCTTTGACTTCCCGGGAGTCGATGATCTGCCGGGCCAGGCCGACAGGTTCGTCGCGCTGCGCCTGGAAGGTGTAATCGTATTTGCCCATGCCAAAGCGGTAGGAGGTCACCACGGCTTTCGGTAAACCGTGATAGCCGATCATGCTCCGGGTGCCGCCTTGGTGATCTTCTATAAAAATGGCGCCGGAGCGGGCATCCATGATTTCTTCGCAGAGCAGGGTCATCACCCGGTTCCAGTGCCCCGGATTGTAGGACGCCTCGTACACTTCCCCGACAAAATCCAGTAATCCGTCCATACAGACAGGTTCCCCTGTACCGCAAACCCGTCCCCCCATGGACAGGTTTGCGGTGTTCTTCGAGTGGCCAGCTCGGCCTGCGTCCTGTCGGTTGAGTGCTGTAAGCCACCGACACCCGGAACGCGAATCGTTATAGGAAGAATATAGCGTATCCCTGCTGGGAAGATAACCGCGTCACATTTCTGTCGAGGTGGGCGCAGGTGATCCGGACCCGGCTCAGGCAGGGAACCTTGGTCTTCAGGTTGCAGCTATGCGTTATGCTTTTTCCGACAGTAATGGAAATACGGCAATCAGCGGGAACTGGACGTAGGAAACGCACTCACAACAGATACGTATTCAAAAACATACCGATCAGGAGGTGCCATGAAGGGGGTAGCCATTCAGCGTCAATGGAGTAAGGGGCTGGGCGTTCTGCTGTGCCTGTTATTGAGTCGTGTGGCGCTGGCAGAACCTGCCGCGCTGGATGCACGGCTCTCGGATTATGCCTACCCTTATCCGGTACAGACGCTGCCAGTCAGCGATCAGCAACAGCGCCTGGAAATGGCGTATATGGATGTGACGCCGGAAAATGCCAATGGCGAAACGGTGCTGTTACTCCACGGCAAGAACTTTTCCGGGGCGTATTGGAAAACCACCATGGAAGCCTTGCTGGAGCAGGGCTATCGCGTGGTGGTGCCGGACCAGATCGGTTTCGGCAAGTCCTCCAAACCGGCCCATTTTCAGTACAGCTTTCAGGTGCTGGCGGATCAAACCCGGCGTTTGCTGGACACGCTCAAGGTGGACAGCGCGACTGTAGTGGGCCACTCCATGGGCGGCATGCTGGCTACCCGCTTTGCCTTGATGTTTCCGCAGCGCAGTGATGCGCTGGTGCTGGTGAATCCGATTGGTTTGGAAGACTGGCGCCCGGTGGTGCCCTGGCAGTCCGTGGATGCCTGGTATGAAGGCGAGCTGAAGAAAACCCCGGAAAAAGTGAAAGCCTATATGACGGCCAGCTATTTCGATGGCCAGTGGAAAGACGATTATGCGCCCTTGCTGACCTTGCAGCAGGGCTGGATTCGCGGGCCGGACTACCCGCGTATTGCCTGGAATTCCGCCCTGGCCTACGACATGATTTATAGCCAGCCGGTGGTGCAGGATTTCCCGCGATTGGCGGTGCCTGCCTTGTTGATTATCGGCACCCGGGACCGCACCGCGCTGGGACGTAACCGGGCACCGGAATCAGAGCGTGCGCAACTGGGGCGCTACGATCAGCTGGGCAAGAAAGCGGCGCAGCGCATACCCGATGCCACTCTGGTTGAACTGGAAGGCATTGGCCATGTGCCTCAGTACGAAGCGTTTGATGCCTACCGTGACGCCTTGCTGGGTTTTCTGAAGGACCACCAGCGCTGATTCAGGCAATGATTGTCTGAGGCATTCCCGGGGAGCGCAGTATCAGCATGCTTTCACTGCCCGGGGTTGCGCTGTTTGGCCCCGGTTAGTGGTTTGCATCGTTATCGGCCACGGTGGTCACCGGCTGAATGGACACCGGCACGCCACTCATGGAGGCCTGATTGCTGAGTTTCTCAAAACTGCCGGGCCCATTGGGCAGTAGCGCGTTGATATTGACCCCCGGGTGTTGTTGCGCCACGCGCATCCCCGGTGTGTGCCGGTTTCCCCAGCCATGCGTCATGGCCACCACCCCTTCTCGCAAACTCTCATCGCTGCGCACTGCCACCTGCACCCGCCCGTATTCATTACTGGCCTCGACGGCGTCGCCGTCGCGAATACCCATGGAGTGAATATCTGCCGGGTGCATGTGCAGCGCATTGCTGGCATGGGCGCCGCGTTTCAGGCCTGGCACATTCTGGTACCAGCTGTTGTGCATGTAGTTGGTGCGCAGGTTGATCAGCCGGAAGGCTGGTGTCGCAGTGGTCAGGGTTTGAAATCGCTGATCGGCCAGGGCCATGGCCTGGGCAAACAGCGGCGGGCAGCAATCGACCCGTTTGTCGTCTGTCTGAATGAAATCCGTATAGAAGCGGCCGATAGACTGAGTGTCCAGTACGGCAGTGCCGCAGGGTTGTTGAGCCAATGTCTCCACACTAAAGCCGGTGCGCGACAGCATGTGGTCGAGCCGGGCGAAGGGCCGTGGCGGGTCCTGTTCCAGCATGGGGGCGTGCCGCCCCATAGCCTGCAACAGATGCGACAGAATCCACCATTCTTCGCGGCGCTGTGCGGCGGGGGGAACCACCGCGTCGGTGTATTGCACATAGGGCTGGTACTGCATGCCCAGGCCGCAGATATTCAGGTCCGGGCGTTCCAGCATGTCCGCGGAGGGTAGCAAGTAATGCGCGTATTCTCCGGTGGCGTTGCGAAACAGGTCGATGACAATCAACAGGTCCAGCTTTTCCAGCGCTTGGCGCCAGCGGGCTTCGCCGCCCACGCTGAGCAGGGGGTTGCCGGCGATGACTACCAGGGCGCGAATCGGGTTGTCATCATCAAGGATCATGTCTGGCAGCAGGTTGCCAGCCAGGGCGCCGCGGATATGGCGCATTTCCCCATGCTGGGAGGGGAAGAATACGTTATCAAGGCGGGCGCGGCCGGCCTTGGCAGCGGGATAGAAGCCTTCGCTGTAGAAATTGCCGCCGAGCTTGTCCAGGTTGCCGGTAACGAAGCTCAGCATCTGCAGTAGCCAATAACAGAGTGTGCCGTGCTAGCCCATGTTGACGCCGGTGGACATGTGCACGGAGGCACGCTCTGCGCCACTGAACGTATCCGCCAGGTCACGAATGGTGTCGGCGCTCAGGCCTGCCACGCTGGCCACGGTATCGGCGCAATAGGGGGCAATGAACGCGCGCAGGGCCTCGATGCGGGTGCCATGTTCACGGATCACGCTCTCATCGAAACGGCCCAGCCTGTCGATCTCATGGAGCAGGGCGGCCATCAGGTAGAGATCCGTGTCGGGAAGGATTTGTATCACTTCTCCGGTTTTGGGGCTGGCGGATTCGATCTGGCGGGGATTGATGTAGAAGACCCGGGCGCCGCGCTGGCAGGCGGTGCGGATCTTGGCCATGGGGTCGGCGATGGAAATAAAGCTCATGTGTGAGACTTTCGGATTTTCGCCGAACATGAGCAGGCAATCGGTGTTCTCGATATCCGGTACCGGGTGCAGGGTGCTGGTGCCGAACACGGCTTCGCCGGCGGCAAACTTGTTGGCACAGTCCTGGGTGCCGGAATTGAAAATGCGCCGGCTGCCCATGGCCATGAAGAAATCGCCAATGGCCTGGCTGCCCAACGCATTGAAGGCCGAGGGGTTGCCAATATAGCCGCCGATGGCGTCCGGGCCGTACTGTTCGTGTATCTGTGACAGGGTGGCGCCGATGTCCGTGACAACGCTGTCCCAGTCCCGGGGTTGCCATTGGCCCTCACCGGGCCGGCGGCTGCCTTGCCGTGCCAGGGGCTGATCGAGGCGATCCGGATCCTGGTGGATGGCCAGGTAGTTAATGCCCTTGTGGCAGGCAAAACCTTTGCTGACAGGGTGGGCCTTGTCCGGCTGCAGGCGGGTGACTTTCCCGTTGGCGATCTGGGCGATCAGTGCACAGGAGGGTTCACAGACCCGGCAAAATGTTGGAATGGATTTCATGGCAGCCTCCCTGACGATTCAGTCAGGCTAGCCAATCGCGCCCGGGCAGGACATGACCGTTCCACTCATTTGTGTCGTCGCGGTCACGGGACCGGCCCGCAGGGTCAGGAGGAAGGCTGTGACAGGGCGGCCATGATCAGGGCAATGGATTGCTCGCTGACGGTCTCGATATCTTCCCGGTTCACGTAAATGCCATCAATCAGCAGGCGGCAAAGGCCGTGGACCGTGGCCCAGCTGGCCTGGGCCACGCGCAGCGAATCCGTTCTGGCTGGCAGGCGACCGGCCAACAGTGTCGCCAGCCGCTCGGCGTAGTGCCGGAAGCTACGGTAGGCGATGGTCTTGAGCTCATCGGTGGGCTCGCCGCCTTTCCAGATGGTACGCCCGAACATCAGTTCATATTGTTCCGGGTTTTCAGTGGCAAAACGCAGGTATTCGCGGACAAAATTCTGAATGCCTTCCTGTGAGCCGGCTTCTTGCAGTTGGCTGTTGATCATCTCGTCCAGTTGCCGGAAAGCCTGGGTGGCCAGGGCGCAGAGCAGGGCGTTCTTGTCACGGAAGTGGTGATAGGGCGCGGTTCGGGAGACGCCAGCCCGCTCGGCCAGCTTGCGTAGGGACAGGCCTTCGATGCCCTGTTCATTGAGCAGGGTATTCGCTTCCTGCAGCAGCGTCGCATGCAGGTCGCCGTGGTGATAGCGCGCGGTCTGTGTCATGAGTCTCCTGCCTTTGCTTGTGCCCTATGCGTGGTGGCGTTGCATGAAGCCGGTTGTGGCTCTGTGATCTTGACACTGTCAAAATAACCGCTTAACTTGACGCTGTCCAGATTAATCAACGCGTAGCCATCTGTGGTGCAGATGCCTTTGGAGACAACACCATGACAGCCAACCGCTATTCCAACCTGCTTTCCCCGCTGGATCTGGGGCATACCCAGATCAAGAACCGGGTGATTATGGGCTCCATGCATACCGGTCTTGAAGACCGTTTCTGGCAGTTCCCCAAGTTGGCGGCCTACTTTGCCGAGCGGGCCCGTGGTGGCGTTGGCTTGATCGTGACCGGTGGTTTCAACCCCAACAAGAAAGCCTGGTTTTACCCCTTTGCCGGGTTGTTCAACAGCCGTTTGGATGTGCGCAACCACCGCAAGGTGACTGATGCGGTGCATCAGGAAGGCGGCAAGATCGCTCTGCAGATTCTCCATGCGGGTCGTTACAGTTATCACCCCTTCTCCCGTTCGGCGTCTGCCATTAAAAGCCCGATCAACCCCTTCAAGCCCAAGGCCATGTCCACCAAGGAAGTGGAGCAGACGGTCAAGGATTTTGCCCATACCGCATGGCTGGCCAAGAAGGCCGGTTACGACGGTGTGGAGATCATGGGGTCCGAAGGCTACCTGATTAACCAGTTTACCGCGTCGTGCACCAACAAGCGCAAAGACAAGTACGGTGGCAGTGCCGAAAACCGCCGCCGTTTCCCGGTGGAAATTGTCCGCGAAGTACGTAAGCGCTGCGGCGACGATTTTATCGTCATGTTCCGTATTTCCGTGGTCGATCTGGTGCCGGATGGGGCCACCCGTGAAGAAGTGCTGGCGCTGGCCCAGGAAGTGGAGGCGGCCGGCGCCAGCCTGCTCAATTCCGGTATCGGCTGGCACGAAGCACGCGTGCCCACCATCGTTACGTCTGTGCCCCGAGCGGCTTTCGTGGAAGCGACCCGCCAGGTAAAAGATGTGGTCTCCATTCCGGTGGTGGCCTCCAACCGTATTAACGACCCGGACGTGGCAGAAGCCATTCTGGTCGCTGGCCAGGCGGACGCGGTCTCCATGGCGCGCCCGTTGCTGGCGGACCCGGATTTCGTCAAGAAAACCGAACAGGGCAAGGCGGATGAGATCAACACCTGTATCGCTTGTAACCAGGCCTGTCTGGATCATACCTTCCAGCTCAAGCGGGCGTCCTGTCTGGTCAATCCCCGTGCCTGCCACGAAACCGAACTGTTGTACCTGAAGACCGCCAAGCCGAAAAAAGTTGCTGTCGTTGGTGCCGGCCCGGCGGGCTTGTCCTGTGCCACGGTGGCGGCAGAGCGAGGCCATGCGGTGACCCTGTTTGATCAGGCGGGGGAAATTGGTGGTCAGTTCAATATGGCCAAAGTGGTGCCGGGTAAAGAAGAGTTCCATAACACCATCCGTTATTTCAGCAAAAAACTGGAAAGCACCGGTGTCACCATGAAGCTGAACACCCGGGTGGAAATTGCTGATCTGGAAGCCGCG
This sequence comes from Alcanivorax sp. VBW004, assembly GCF_009718865.1. Lineage (NCBI taxonomy): Bacteria > Pseudomonadati > Pseudomonadota > Gammaproteobacteria > Oceanospirillales > Alcanivoracaceae > Alcanivorax > Alcanivorax sp. VBW004. Next base: position 3,303,661 of record NZ_WNHC01000001.1, on the reverse strand, counting down.
GGCTTTGACGAAATTGTTATCGCCACCGGCGTGCTCCCGCGCACCCCGGGCATTCCCGGTGTGGACCACCCCAAGGTGTTGTCTTACGTGGACGTGCTGCGTGGCAACGCCCAGGTGGGCGAGAAAGTGGCGGTCATTGGTGCCGGTGGTATTGGCTTTGATGTGTCCGAGTTTCTGGCCGAACATCCCCGCGAAGGCGAACAGCCATTACCGGAGTGGATGAAAGAGTGGGGCGTGGATATGGCGGGTGACACCCCCGGTGGCCTGGTGAAAGCGGCACCGGAAAAACCGGCTCGCCAGATCACGTTGCTGCAGCGCAAGCCGACGCCGCTGGGTAAGGATCTGGGCAAAACCTCCGGCTGGGTACACCGCGCCACGCTCAAGTCCCGCAACGTGGAAATGCTGAAAAACTGCAGCTACGAAAAAATTGATGATGCGGGCCTGCATATCAAGATTGGTGAAGAAAGCCGGGTGCTTGACGTGGATAACGTGATTCTTTGTGCCGGGCAGGAATCCCTGCGTGAGCTGTACAAGGAAGACGGCAAGAACTTCCACCTGATTGGTGGCGCGGATCTGGCGGCCGAGCTGGATGCCAAACGCGCGATCAAGCAAGGCGCGGAAGTGGCGGCGAAGTTGTAAAGGTGGTTGAAAGTTAAAAGTTGAAAGTTGCAACGCGCCATTGGTGGGTTGGATCTGAAACGTAAGAGGCCGCGCTTATCGTTAAGCGCGGCCTCTTACGTTCTAGGGACAGGCAACACCTGTCTCGCGTTTCAACTTTAAACTTTCAACTAATTATTTGCCCGCAGACGGCGGGTCTTGAAGCTGCCTACACCCATGGTTGCGATAACCTTGAACAGGGCGAGCAGTACGCTCTCGTCCGGCTTTGGGTCTTTGCCTGTGCCCATGCGATGCAGCTGGCGGGAGAACCAGGACACTTCCATCATGGCCATGTTATCGATGGTCTTGATACCGGTTTTACGCGGGGTAACGCGGCTGACAACGCCACTCTGACCCGCCAGGATGGCGTTGGGAAGATCTGGTTCCACGGCCAGGGGGCGGGCGATGCCGATGATATCGGTGGCACCGCTGTCCACGGCTTGCGCCATGGCTTTGGCCGAGCGGAAGCCGCCGGTAACCATCAGCGGAATGGAAACCCGCTTGCGGATTTCGTTGGCGTAATCCAGGAAGTAGGCTTCCCGGTTGGCGGTACTTTCCCGTACGCCCTTGGCACCGGCCATGGCCGGGTTCTCGTAGTTACCACCGGAAATTTCCAGCAGATCGAGACCCTCGCTGGCCAGTGTTTCGGCCACGGTCATGGATTCTTCTTCGCTAAAACCGCCCCGTTGGAAATCGGCGGAATTGAGTTTGATGCTGACAGGGTAATCATCGCCAACGGCCTGACGGATAGCCCGGTAAATTTCCAGCGGGAAACGCATGCGGTTTGCCAGTGAGCCCCCCCATTGATCGGTGCGGCGGTTGTGATGTCCGGAGAGAAACTGGCTGACCAGATAGCCGTGGGCGCCATGAATTTGCACACCGCTGAAACCGGCTTTTTGACAGATGCGGGCGCTGGTGGCGAACCGCTGGATGATCTCCTGAATTTCCTCTTCGCTCAGCGCTCGGGGTGTCTTGAACGCGCTTTTCAGTTCCTTGCCAAAGGGCACGGCTGAAGGGGCAAGCGTGTCACCGCTGGCCAGCATGCGGGGAATCTGTTTGCCGGGATGATTGAGCTGTACCCAGATCGCCCCGCCGCGGGACTTGCCAGCCTCCGCCCAGCGTTTCAGCAATGGCATGTCACGCTCATCGTCCACTACCACGTTGTTCGGCTCGCCGGTGTGGCGTCGGTCGATCATGATATTCCCGGTAATCACCAGGCCAGTGCCGCCCTGGGCCCAGCGACCGTACAGGCGTTCCAGTTTCGGGGTTACATGGTTATCGATGGTGCCGAGTGCTTCGCTCATGGCCGATTTGCCGAAACGGTTGGGCAGGGTGACTTCGCAGGGCAATGCCAGGGTCTGGCCGAGAATATCAGCGTGGTTCACAGTGTCTCCTCCGATGGCGACGAACAGTGGCGACAAGGGATGTCGCAACGATATAGTTTGATGAGGATCAAACTATAAGTTAGTTTTATGACCGTCAAACTATTTTCCCGGGAGGTGCCGGTTTTGGCACAGAAAGACACTGTGACGGCGGAGCAGCTTGCTGCAGCCTTTCGTGCGCTGTCCAACCCTAATCGGTTGCGCATATACCAGGTGATTGTGGATCACTGTCGCCAGCATGGTCAGGCGGATCTGGCCAAGGTGCCTGCCGGCTGTGCGTTTGGGGATTTTATGCAGCGGCTCAATATTGGCGCACCGACGGTGTCTCACCATGTTCGGGAGCTGTCGGAGGCCGGGCTGATTCGTGTGGAGCGTGAAGGGCGCCGCCGGTTCTGCCATGCGGAGCCAATGATGCAGGAACGATTGGCTCATTTTTTTGAAATGTAACGAATACAGGGGCAGGGAATGACAGCGGATCAATGGGCGCTTTGGGGTTGTGGCATCTTCTTTCTCGTCGGCTTGCTGACCGGCGCCTGGAAGTATGTGCAGGTGGCCAATAGTGAGAAAGCCCGGGCGCATTACTATGTGGACATCGCCCACCGTGCCAGCTTGATGTATGCCTTTGCATGCCTGGTGTTGGAGCGCTTTGCCTTGCTCAGCGTTTGGGAAGACTGGGTAAACACCCTGGCGGTGCTGGCCTGTCTGATTTTCTTCGCTCTGGCCATCGGCAGCTATATTCTGCACGGCATGCTTAAAGACACCCGCAACCAACTGCAAAAGCCACATAGCATGGGCACGGCCACGGTACCGCAGGCGGCCATGACGGTATTTATGCTCGCGCTAATCGCGGCGGAAGTCGGTGGCTTCGCCGTGTTGTTCGCGGGCTTTGTGATGAGATGAGAGGGAGCTACGAGCCTGGATAAGGACGTGGGAAAGTCCCCAGAGTTTTCCTTTTCAACGTTTCACTTTGAACTGAACCCCGCGGGCATGGCGGTTACCGTGTGTCACCGTACCCGGCCCGCGTTGCAGCTTGAAGCGTGTTGCGCCTCTTATCAAGTGCAATAACGCCCGTACTGGCTTAGTGCCTTGCTGCTATGCGGGTCCACGGTATCAACCCAGACCTGCATGGAATCCTTGTTGCGATTGTTTTGCAGGTTGCTGAAATCCCCGGCGGTGAATTCGCCGAGCAGGGTATCCCCTTCCTGGGGCGTGATGCCATCCAGCTGTTTGACCAGCACCATGCCCTTGCTGGAGTTCAGCAGCATGTAGTCGCAGCTCTGGCTGATAATCACCGTGGCTTGCTGGTTGGCATGGGCAGCGTTGCCCAACATCATGAATCCAGCCAGACCGGCCCCCATCATGGTGTATTTGAATGCAGACATGTGGCTCCCTTCCTTTTTATTGTCCCACTCCACCTTCTACCTTTCACTTTACTGCCCCGCCGCGGGTGAACCTGTTGTCTAATCGCGGTAAAGCTGTAACCCGGTGTTGTGTTTTTATTGCGTTCCATCTGCCTTCGATACTGGCACACCTGATGGCAGGGCAACATCATCGTTATGTCTCTTTGTGCAGTAGGGAATAAGGCTGAGGTGCTGAGGCGGTGTAGGGCGAATTTGCCTGAACGGCGTTATTCGGTATGGGGCGGCCGTTGTGCGCGATCAGCGATGAAAAAAGCCGCTTCTGATCAGTCAGAAACGGCTTCATTCATTTGTCGGCAAAACGTCTGGAACGTTACTTCAACTCTTTGGAGCTCAGTCCAAGCACACGCCGAGCGATAACCAGTTGCTGAATCTGCTGGGTGCCTTCGAAGATATCCAGAATCTTCGAATCACGGGCCCATTTTTCCAGTAACTCGTCTTCGGTGTAGCCCAGGCTGCCGGCCAGTTCCACACAACGCAGGGTGATGTAATTACCGACCCGGCCGGCCTTGGCCTTGGAGATGGAGGCTTCCAGGGTGTTGGCTTTCTTGTTGTCGGCCATCCAGGCGGCTTTCACTGCCAGCCAGTAGGCGGCTTCCCAGTCAGCTTCCATCTTGTAGATTTCGGCTTCCACCGCAGAGCAGTTGTCCACGGGCTTGCCGTAGTCATAGGTGATGCTGTCTTTGAGCAACGCCTTGATGCGCTCCAGGGACGCCTTGGCGCAACCAATCGCCATGGCGGCCACCAGCGGACGGGTGTTGTCGAAGGTCTCCATGACACCGGCGAAGCCTTTTTTGGTGTCGATTTCCGGGCTGCCCAGCAGGTTTTCTGCCGGTACCCGGCAGTCCACGAAGTTGATGGCGGCGGTGTCGGAGGCGCGGATGCCCAGCTTCTTCTCCAGCCGTGCCAGTTCCATGCCGGGAGTGCCCCAGTCCACCACGAACGACTTGATGGCAGCGCGACCCAGTTTCGGATCCAGGCTGGCCCAGACCACCACGCAGTCGGCTCGTTCGCCGGAAGTGACGAAGATCTTCTCGCCATTGAGAATGTAGTGATCGCCGTCTTCTTTGGCGGTGGTGCGAATGGCAGCGGAGTCGGAGCCACAGCCGGGTTCGGTAATGGCCATGGCGGCCCACTTGCCCTTGAAGCGTTCCAGCTGTTCGTCGTTGGCCACGGCAGCAATGGCAGCGTTACCCAGCCCTTGGCGGGGCATGGCGAGCAGGAAGCCGGTATCGCCGTAACACATTTCCATGGCACCCAGGCAGACGCCCATGTTGGCGCCATTTTTGACGCTGCCGTCGTCCTGCACCTTACCGCTGCCGGTGGTGGCGGCGCCGGCGGAGTTAGCCGGATCGCCTTCGTTGAAGCCATCCAGCACCGAGGCGAGCATATCCAGCTCTTTCGGGTATTCGTGCTCACCGCGATCGTATTTGCGCGACAGCGGGCGGAGGGTGCTTTGGGCTACCTGATAGGCGTTGTTGATCAGGGGTTTGAACTTCTTGGGAATCTCGATATTCATGGTTGTCTCCCTCCTTACAGGTGCAGGCCGCCGAAGGCGACCCCCACAGCACGCAGATCCCGATACCAGCGTTCCACCGGGTACTCTTTGGTAAAGCCATGGCCGCCGAGCAGCTGCACGCCGTCGGTGCCGATTTTCATGGCTTTATCCTTCACCAGCGTGCGGGCCAGGTGAGCTTCGCGCTGGAAGCTTTTGCCCTGTTCGGCACGGCTGGCGGCGCGGTAGGTGAGCATACGCATGGCATCCAGCTCGATGGCCATATCGGCAATCATGAAGGCCACGGACTGGCGATGGCTGATGGGTTCACCAAAAGCGGTGCGCTCGTTGCAGTAGGGGCCAACGTAGTCGAGCACAGCCTGGCTGGTGCCAATGGCCATGGCGCACCAGGCGAGGGTGCCCAGGTCCACGAAAGCGCGATAATCAAAATCGCCATTACCCAGGCGGTTGTCCGCCGGGATGCGTACGTTATCCAGTTTCAACGGGCGCTGACCGCTGGCGCGGATGCCCATGGCGGGATCCTCTCCGGCGGTGAGCCCGTCCGTGCCGCCTTCCACGATAAACACGGCCGGGCCGCTATCGGTTTGCGCGGCAACCAGGAAAATTTCCGCTTCGGCCGCCAGCGGCACCAGAGATTTTTCTCCGTTGAGAACGTAGTCGTTACCGTCCTTGCGGGCAGTGGTGGCCAGCACCATGGGGTCGAACAACGGGCGCGGTTCGCATACCGCAATGGCGGCTTTGGGTGGGTTCTCTTCGGCGAAAGCGCTCAGGTATTTGTCTTGCTGCTGAGCGGTGCCCCACTGGGTCAGGGCATTGGCCACGCCCATGGGGGCGAGAATCGCGACGGCCTGGCCCATGTCGCCACGGGCCAGATCTTCTGCCAGCAGCATGCTGGTGACGGTGGACTTTTCGGTGGCGGCGCCGCCCAGGGATTCCGGTACCGCGAAGAAATTCAGGCCCAGTTCCAGTGCCTGGGCAATCACGTCTTCGCTGGTCCGTTGTGCGGCGTCTGCGTGCTCAGCCTGTTCGCGCAGTACGTTGGTGGCAAAGCCCTGCACGCTGTCGCGGATCATCTGTTGTTCGTCGGTGACACCAAGATCGAACAGGTCACGGGTATGGCCCGGGGCGGTAAGGCGCTCGGGTTTGTTGCCTGAGTTACCGGACTTGAATGCACGGGCGGTGGTGGTCAGTACCTGGAAGCCGCCTTTGGTCAGGCTGTAGGCAAGCCGCTCAACGCTTTTACGCATGCCCATCTTGTCGAGCACCTCCGAGCTGGCCAGGCGGTTAAGCGCGGTCAGCGCATAACCCACTGCATCTTTCGCCATGATGGAACCTCATTGTTATGTCTATGGATTGCATTCGATTATGGAGAGGTGAGCGACGGTCACATTGACCAGTGTGACTGACAGGTCGGGCATAGTAGCAACCGGCCTGGCGCCACAGACCTAGTCATTGGCAGACTTAGAGCGTATGGGAGGTTTATCGCGAATACCCGGCACTTTGCCAAACGCTCGACGCCGGATGCCTGACGCAAAACCCCATAGCCTGAGCGGCTGTCGTTATTGCGGTATCTCTTTTGAAGGGTATTTTAAGAGATAGTCAGGGCCATCATTGAGGGAATAATCGGGTAATGCGCTTTGCACAAAGAGCATGGAGATCAAGGTTTTCAGGTTTTGAATGCGAGCGTCTGTCGTCGGGCATCCGGCGTCCAGCGGCTGCCAGGGCGGGATAATGAGACAAGTTCTGAAGCCGGCTGACCACTCAACTCCGCGATAAATCGAAAAAAGAGGGGGGGAGCTTCTTGATGTTCCGTTCAACTTTCCACGTTGAACTTTCAACCAAACCTCGCGGGCAGGGTGGCTGCGCCATGGCACCTATCCCTCCCGCGTTGCGGTGTGTTACCCGCTGCTAATCTTTTAAAGGTTTTCGTACCGGTTCATATCGAGAATGCCAGCCTGGGTTGGCTCGTGCTCTTCCAGATACTCATCCAGCGCGTGGAAATACTGCCAGAATTCCGGATGAGTACGGCGGATACCGTAGGCGTCGACCAGTTTGGTGAAGTCCTCTTCAGTTTTCACTGCGTTCATTTGGGAGACGAACGCCTGCAGCTGATCATCCTGTACCAGGAACATGAAATTGGGATAGCTCGCCATGACGCCGGGGTACAGGGTCAGTGTATCCAGTGGCGGTTGGTAGCGCAGGGACTCGCCCATCATGAACGCCACGTTGCTATGGGCACGGTTGCGGAACAGGGAGTAGATTTCCTGCTCTCCCTGGCTGCCCTGTACATGCACCATGCTGACTTCCGGCATAAAGTTCACCGCAGGCAGGTTGGCGGCACGGCGTGAAGAAATGGCACTGAGCGTGTGGTCGGCATGCTGTTTCCAGGTGGATACATCAGCACGCTGACAATCCTCGCCGTCACAGCGGTTGATCGGATCTGGACGGGCGTTGAGTTCAGCAAAACGCGTCAGCAGCGTGTTGTTAAATTCGTTCATGGGCGTGCTGGTGTCGAACGGAATATTGGTGGGTAGATCGGTATCCACTGACTCATAGCTGATCGCCAGACGCAGTTGGCCGGTGTTTTGATACCAGTTGGCCAGCACGGTTTGGCGCAGCTCTGCCGGGAGGTAACGAAGCGTGTTTTGTTCTGCGCCGTTGCGGATAAGATCAAAGTAGAGACGGGTCTGCGCCTGATGGGAGACCGATCCGAACACATTGAAATTGACCACAAGGTTGTAATAACTGCGCTCGAACAGTGGATAGTCCATGACCCAGGTGGTCAGCGGCAGGTCACCAATCAGCCCTTTACGCACCGAGGCGTTATCGTGGTGACGGAAGATGGTCAGCAGGGCATTGCGATTATCGCCATCACCATTCCACACGGAATCCCAGCCCGGACCCTGTGGTTCATCGGTTTCGTAAGCCTGTTTGCGGGCTTTCAGATAGTCGTTGCGTTTGCCGCTGTATTTCAGCCATTCCGAACCGAGGGACAGCAGGTCGTCATCCTGGCCGGGCAAGCCGAGCAAGTCGCTGACCTGGGCACGGTAATCTTCATCGGTGATGTAGAGATCCTGATCCGGCTCCTGAAACACGGCCCAGAAATGGTCGCGGATCACATCGGTGGCCACCTGGCCGCGGCAAACCGGGCCACGAATAAAGGTGCGCACAAAATACTCGGCTTCATCCAGCATAAACTGATAGCGGGCACGGGCAGGAATGTCGGAAAAAGTGACGAAGGGATTGGCGCGTTGTTCATAACCATAACCGGGCAGCTCTTTTACTTCCCAGTCGGTGCCGAAAAACTGTTTTCGGGTCCGCGCCAGTTTGTCCTGGGTCAGGCCCAGGGTGATATGGGTTTTGTGCACCAGCGTGCCGCGGACCGGGGCTATGCGGTACCAGAAATTCTCTGGAGGCATTTGATTGGGGCGATCGGTGGCAACCCGTTTGATCGGCTCCCCAGGGGGCGTGCTGGAGCGGTGAAGCTGGAAGAAGTGGGCCGGTTTGCTGTCTTCTCCCTTGTCCAGATACAGGTGAGCCAGGAACAAGTGCTCGTATAACCAGCGAGCCACCAGCTGGTGTTTTGGATCGCTCTGGTTAAGGAAGGCCTCCCAGTCGTCGATCAGCTGTTGCTCTTCGGCGGTGGGGGTGATCACTTCCGGTTTGAAGCTGGCACCGTGCTCCAGCCAGCGGCTGATGGTGGCAAATTCGCTGTCGGTCAAGCCGGCCACGGCCAGTGGCATACCTTCCAAGGGGTGGTCGTCAGCGTAGTCGTCGAATTCATCCGGGGCGGGGCATTCGTTCTGCCGGCTCAGCCCCAGGGCGATATCGTCGGGCAGCTTTTCATTGGGATTGAAGGTGTGCTGCTTGCCCAGTTCGAGCATTTGGTACAACAGGGATGCCTGCATGCCTGAGGTGCTGTCGATGACGGAATAGAAACCCTTGTCACGCCATTGTGCGGTGGTCTGGGCATCCTGGAAAAGCCGGGTGGGGTCGACGGTGTTTTTGCGCCCACCGTTGTAGACCTTTTGTTTGCTGGCACCGCGATCAAGGCCTTCCACAGCTTCCAGTTTCAGTTGGCAGGGGGCATCGTAGCAGCCGTGACAGGCCAGGCATTTGTTCTCAAAAATGGGCCGGATATCGTCGTGATAATTGGGCGATTGGCTGGAAGCAACGGGGCTGAGAGCGGGGGCGGCCTGGGCCGAAAACGAGAACAACATCAATCCAAGTGTCAATGTAATGCGCTGAAGCCAGTGCTGTTTCATATGCCCGAATCTCCCTGTGACGAGCGCACAGTGTAGCGGGGGCAGACTGGCCGGGCCACGGTTACGCCGCCTTGAACGCATGCTGCTTTGTAAAAAAAGGGAAAGTCGTTGCGCTGTCAGGCAGAGGGCCGCTCACAGCATCCAGAACATGGTGGCGGCCCAGCCGATCAATACGGCGATGACGGCCGCGGCGGTGAGCTGGTGGCGCAGGTGTCGGTACCAGGTGGGCAGGGTGTCGTTGAACACCATTTGTTCGGTGCCCCATACATACATGAGCCCGGCGGCGAGCATGGGCAGTGCCAGCTCCAGGGGCAGCAGCAGGGCAAACCAGCCCAGCAGGGCAGGCATCAAACCAAACAACAGGGTGGGGTATTGATTGCTGTCGGCCATCTTGTCCAGGGCGCGGCCCCAGTGAATGGCTCCCAGGAAAGTAATGACAATGGCGGCGTAGGTGGCGAGGGCATGCAGGGCCCAGTTGCCCGTCTCGGCAACCCAGGACAGGCCCGCCAAGCCATAAAAGGGGGTGAGCCCAGCGTAGGACAGCCCTTTGGCACGACGGATGTTCTTTTCCAGACGTGTGCTCACAATGTTAATCCCGACGGGTGTTTTGTGCCTATTATTGCTCGTTCAAGGTGAAGGTCAGGACAAGGCGGCGTAGCCATCCCAGGGTTGGGCAGTGAGATGCTTGGGGAGATACAGTGGATGCGCCGGTTCCCCGGAGCTGTTCAGGCGAATGCAGTGCATGGCGGGCAGTTGTGGTGCCACCTGCAAGGCACGGTCATTGAAGCGACCGTGATTGCCCCAGGCGGCCACGACCAGGTCTGCCTGTCGCGCCAGGCGGCGCAGCCACTGGTCATTCTTCGGGCCCACCGGGTCAGCGGTGGCGAACAAGTCCTGCGGGTAGGTGGCCCGGTAGGCGAACAGATTGGCCACACACAGGCCGGAGTAGCCCCAGTCACGGGCAAAACCCATGCAGCGGCGGATGGTGGGGTCGTCCTGGCGGTGGTCTGCGGTGGAGGGGTTGAGGCCAATCAGCAGCATGAAGTCATCACCGTCACCCCACTGGCGCCACAGGGCATAGCGATACTGGCGACAGCGGGAAAAGTTGGCGCGACGTTGCAGGTTATCGATGGTCTTGGTCATGGCTGCGCATTGTAAGTCTCTGGCACAATAAAGGCTAAGTGGAACTCACAACAGGTTCAGAGTATGGAATTTCAGGATGTGATGGCCCAGCGCCACAGTGTGCGGGCATTTACCGACCAACCGGTGAGCGATGCGTTGCTGAACGGGTTACTGGCACGGGCCAGCGGGGCGCCCAGCTGGTCCAACACCCAGCCCTACCAGATCGCGGTGGCCCGCGGTGAGGTGCTGGAAAGTCTACGTCGCGAATTGCCGGAACGGTTTGATCAACTGATGGCGCTTCAGCGGGCGCCCATGGTGAAAAAGCTCAAGGCGCTGGTGACGAAAAAAGGGATGCCGGATGGCGATTATCGTCCGGTGGAGAAGTACCCGGATGACCTGCAGCCGCGCCGGGTCGCCACCGGCCATGGCTTGTACCAGTTGCTGGGCATTAGGCGGGAAGACAAGCAGGCCCGCCACGAGCAGATGGCGGCGAATTTCCGTTTCTTTGATGCGCCAGTGGCGCTTTTTGTGTTTGTGCACGAAGGCCTGGGGGTCTACAGCGCACTGGATGCGGGGATTTTTTTACAGAGCCTGATGCTGGCCGCCACGGACGAAGGGTTGGGAACCTGTGCCCAGGGGGCGCTGGCGTTATGGCGATCGCCGCTGGAAAAGCACTTTCAGTTGCCCGGTCAGTACAAGCTATTGTGCGGTCTTTCGCTGGGCTATGAAGCACAGGAAACCATTAATCAGTTCCGCCCGGACCGCCAGCCGCTGGAGAGTTTACTGATCCCGGAGAAATAGCATGGAGCGCCTGATAAATGACGCATGACGCCAAAAGCCTGACGGTTGACGCTTAAAATCTAAGGATAAAAGCGGCGGCGACTTCCTGAAAACGTGTTGGTTAGACAGCCGAGCCGTGGTGGCTGGTTTTGGTTTGTCGGGCATCAGGCCTTTGGCGTTCGGCTCTTCGCGATAAATCTTGTCGGTTGACTTTACCCAAGGGCACAGAGAGGCCGAAGGCCGTAAGTCGACACCTCTGTCGGTTTACGGCTGAGCCTAAAGCGACCTACTGTTGTGTAAAGACGCGCAGGATGGGAAAACGGTGGTACCCGAAAAAAACCATCTTGCGCTGTTGCTCTGCGGCGGCGAAAGAGCCTTCCAGGTTGCTGGCGTGGCGGCGGTCGCCGTTGGCGAATTCCGCTACCAGGTAGTCGTCACGCAGAATACGCTGGCCGCCGGCATCGTTTCGCAGGGACACCAACGCCCATCGTTCACCGCTATCACTGCTCAGGCTGCTGGCGTCCAGCAGGATAAAACTGCTGCTGTCCGGTTCCAGCGGGTTATCCCGATCAAAGTTGGCATTGTCGGTAATCGCCAGTGGCGTATCAAAACGCAGAACGGCGCTGTTCTCCGCATGGAGGGGCGCCGTAAAGCCCAGCGCCATGGCGCAGACAGCGCCGGCCAGAAGGTGGTGACGTTGCCGCGTGTTGGCGGCTTTGTGGCCCCCGCTTCTGGGGTTGAGTAAGCGCAGACGCATCGCCGGGTTCTCCGTGGCTTGCCAGTAGAGTTCCTGATTACCCGTGTTGTTTGGTGATGATGCCGTGAAACCCCGGTAATGAGGCTGAATCCATGGGCTGAGTATGGTTCCGGTGCGGGCCGGGCGACCTTCAACATGGTCGACGGATTACTCCGGTCACGGCCTCGCGAGCAGATATGGAGCACGGGCCGTGACGTCAATAGAGACACACCGGTTCTTCGCGTTGTTGCTTGAAGCGTGCAGCCTGTTGCGCCTCCTCAATCAATGAATCTCGATGCGCCGGCTGCCCTGGTGATGGTGCTCGTGGCGAGGGATGCTGAGTGACAGTACTCCGTTGTGGAAGACGGCGTTCATCTGCTCGGCATCCGCATCGGCCGGCAATGTCAGCATGCGCTGGAAGGGCCCGAAACGGCGCTCACTATAATGGTAGCCGTCGCGGTCATTTTCCTGGATGGGGGTTTTGCTGCCGCTGATCAGCAGCATGTTGTTGTCCAGCGTCACATCCAGGTCGGATTTCTCCACGCCGGGTAATTCCGCGGTAATCAGGTAGTGGTCGTCGCGCTCCAGAATATCCAGGTTGGGGCGCAAGGGCGCGTTGGGTTGGGCGTGTGGCGCCGGGGTCGTCCAGGCCATGTCGCCAAGCATCTGTTCGAACCAGTTGTCGAACTCACGTTCCCAGCGCAACAAGGGATGGCCGGGTTGTCGTTGCGGGAGAGGCCGCTCGCGGTTGCCCTCCTGACGAAGCCAGTTCCAGGGTGTCATTTTATGCATATCCATCGCGCGTCCTCCTGTGGGGGTTGGAATAAACGGTTGGACAATGACCAGGTGCTTCACCTCTTGTTATGAGGGAAAGGGGGGCGGCTTTCAATGCCTCGGTTCTATAACCAATGGTGGTTTTTTGATCGACTGGGCAAAATCACCCCCTTGTAATCTGCCGGCTTCGGTGTCACAGATGAAAGAAGAAGGATGAGGGCAGAGCGTTTCCGGTGAGGGATGTTTTGCCGCTCAGAACATGGAACATGTACCGAAAAGGAGAGCAGTCATGTCTGACCATCATGTCTACAAGAAGGTTGAATTAGTCGGGTCGTCTCGCACCACCATTGAAGACGCTATCGAGAATGCGCTGGTCACGGCCAGTGAAAGCCTGGAGCTGATGGACTGGTTCGAGGTAACCGAAACCCGCGGCCATATCGAGAATGGCAAGGTGGGGCATTATCAGGTGACGTTGAAGGTCGGCTTCAGAATTTCCGGATCCTGAAATTGGACGCCGGACGCTAGAAGCCACAAAAAAACCGCACCCTTTCGGGCGCGGTTTTTTTGTAGAGAACCCGGCGCGGAGCTGGGCCTCTCAATCACGAATTAACGACCTTCGTGTTGCAGCGTGTTGCGTGAAGCGTGCTGCGTCTCTTCTTACACCATTTCCAGATCCAGAGCCTGCTGGCAGACCCGCGCGGTGCGGATCACGTGCAGCTGCTTTGGTGACAGATCTTCTGGCAGTTCCACGGTGCTGTGGTCCTGGTGGATCTTGATCGGACCGATCAGACGGCTGGGCAGTTTGGCTTCGTTGGCGATGGCGCCAACAATGTTGCCCGGTTTCACGCCGTGGTCGTGGCCGACCTTGATCCGGTAGCGGCGCATGGTCTTGTCGCTGCGACCCTTGTCGTTCCGGTTACGCGGGTTACGCTCTTCACGACGGCCACCCACGTGGGCGGATTCGCGACGGCGCGGTTCTTTGACCATTTTCGGTTCTTTCAGGATCAGCGGCTCACGCTTGAACATCATGGTGGCCAGGGCGGCAGCCATGTCGTTGTCGCTGATGTCCATGGCGTCACGCAGCTGGTTGACCAGCGCGCGGGCTTCATCAACGTTGGCTCCAGAGGTGAAGCCGGCCAGCTGTTCCTGGAAGCGGGCAATGCGCTTGGCATTCAGGTCATCCACGGACGGCAGCGCCATCTTTTCGATGCTCTGACGGGTGATGCGCTCGATCTGACGCAGCACGTGTTGCTCGCGACGGGCCACAAACAGGATGGCATCACCCTGGCGGCCAGCACGGCCGGTACGACCAATACGGTGCACATAGGCTTCCGGGTCGCCGGGCATGTCGTAGTTCACCACGTGGGTGATCCGTGGCACGTCCAGACCGCGAGCGACCACGTCGGTGGCGATCAGCAGGTCAAAACGCTTGTCTTTCAAACGCTGTACGGTTTTTTCCCGTTGCTGCTGGGGAATATCGCCGTTCAGGGCTTCGGCACGCAGGCCGCGACGGTTCAGCTGCTCGGCCAGTTCCAGAGTGGCCTGCTTGGTGCGCACGAAAACCAGCACCGCATCGTGTTCTTCGGCTTCCAGAATCCGGCATACGGCGTCGAGCTTGTTCAGCCCGGCCACCGGCCAGTAACGCTGGCGGATGGTGGTACCGGTGGTGGCGCCGCCATTGTCGATGCGAACCAGTTTGGGTTGCTTGAGGTGTTGGTCAGCAACCTTGCGAATGACCGGCGGCATGGTGGCCGAGAACAGCGCCAGCTGACAGTCATCGGGAGTACGTTCGAGTACCCATTTCACATCGTCGATGAAGCCCATGCGGAGCATTTCATCGGCTTCATCCAGCACCAGGGCTTTCAGGTTGTTCAGTTTCATGGAGCCGCGTTCCATGTGATCCATGACGCGGCCGGGGGTGCCGACAATAACCTGGGCGCCGCCGCGCAGGCCTTTCAGCTGGGTGCGGTATTCACCGCCGCCGTAAATGGGCAGAACCTGCAGACCTTTGATGTCTTTGGCAAATTCTTCACACGCAGTGGCGACCTGGATAGCCAGCTCGCGGGTAGGGGCCAGGATCAGCATCTGCGGTTCACGCAGGGTCGGATCCAGACGGGCCAAAAGGGGCAATGCAAACGCAGCCGTTTTACCTGTGCCGGTTTGTGCCTGGCCCAGAAGATCGTGTCCATCCAGCAACAGCGGGATGGCTTGCGCCTGAATCGGCGAAGGCTGCTCGAAGCCCTGACGGGCGATCGCAGTGAGCAGAACCTCGGGCAGGCCTAAAGAGGCGAACCCGGAACGGGAATCTGACATGTAGTACCTATGGATTAGGGGGAGGGGCCGAGCGAGGGTCGGCGAGGGCGCGGAGTATACGTAGCTAATGCGCAAATTGCACGTTTTTTCGCCAATCACCAAGGTGAGATGAAAGCGGGCAGCCCGGCTGGCTCAGAGGGTGCAAGCGCGGGAATATGGGCAGGGCTCAGGGCTGAACGGTACGAAATTGGCGGCTTTGGGGTGGCCTCGCCCGGTTGGGCGGGGCCACGTTAGAGTTCGCTTACATGGGCAGTACTTCAACGGTGCCCAAATACTGCAGGTAGCGTTCGGCGGCTTTCGGGTTGCTGACGTTCTTGTCGCCGGTGCCCGCTTCCAGGAAGTAACGGCCAGCGGCGGGCCACTGGATGTTGACGATGCCCTTGTCATCGCTGGTGACAGACCAGTTTTCCTGACTGTCACGGTAGCGGGTGCCGCCGGGAACCAGTTCCACCTTGATGCCGGCAGCCGCTTTGCCGTCCAGCAGCAGTTTCCACTGGGCGGTTTCGCCAGCGTAGAGGTCATTGGGGTGGGTCAGCAGTTCCAGCTCCAGGCCTTTGCCGGTAGGTTTCAGGCCGGTTTTGTTGGGCGCGCCCAGGGTGGCATAGGTTTCCAGACGGTTGAGCACTTCCAGCAGTTTGACGTCAGTGGCGTCTTTGGGCAGCTCTGCCAGCAGCTTGTCCGCGTCTTTGCCCCGGCTGCGCTGGCGTTCGCCATCCACTTTATAGGACACGAAATAGCCGGGCTGGGCCACGCTGATCCGGTAGCTGCCTTCCTGTTCCAGCTGTACGTCAAACACGCTGCGGGTGTGCATCTTGGTGGCGTTGTCCACGGTGGCGGGCTTGCCGTCGGGGCCGGTGACTTGCAGACCGTCGACGGGGTAGGCCCGCTCGAAACCGAAGATCTCATTGGAAATGCTGGCGTCCACGGTAATCCACTGGGGCTCGGACACGGTGGTATGGCTGGGCAGTAGCCACAGCTTGTGGGCCTGGGCGGGCAGGGCGGTGGCCAGCACCAGGGCGGCCAGTGCGGCTTGATGGAAACGGACTCGGATCATGGTGGTGCTCCTTGAGTAGTCGGTGTTATTGAGAGACGGTCAGGGTCACGGTGCCCAGTTCGTCGGTGCCTTTAACTTGTTGTTGCTGCGGTGTTTTTTCGGCTGGCCATCGGAAGGGCAGTTTCACCACTTCGCGGCCCCCCACTTCCCGGGCGGCTTCCACCACCAGGGTGTACTCACCCGCAGGCAGGGATTGCAGGGCGTCCAGTTTGCTGAAATCCACGGTGTGCGTGCCCGGTGAGCGGGTGGCGCCGGTGAGGCCGTCATAGGGGGCGGACTGGCTGCGACCGGTACGTCGCCACCACTGGCGGATATCCTTGAGCCATTTTTCCTGGTCGTCGTACCACAGCCCCAGTGGTTCCAGGGTGCTGCGGTCGGCGTTTTCCACCCAGAAGGCCACATAGGGGGCGTGGTATTCGGCCACGCGCTTGCGCGGGACTTCCACGTCCACCGAAAAGGTATCCGCGAGGGCCTGGCTGGTGAGCAGGGGGAGCAGAGCAAGGTAACGCAAGCGCATGGGAAGGTCCTTTCTTGTCTTAAATGGCGGTGTTTAATGCATGAAAAACACGATCAACAACCAGGGCAGCACCAGCCCGGCCACGGTGACCGGCCAGGTGGCCGGGCGTCGTTTGGCGTGAAGCATCATCAGGCCCAGGCCGGTGAACGCGAAAAGCAGGCTGGCCACGGCAAAAATATCGATAAACCAGATCCACACGGTGCCGGTGTGGCGGCCTTTGTGCAGGTCATTGAAAAAGGCGATCCAGCCCCGGTCTGTGGTTTCTGCGAGTACCGTGCCGTTATTCATATCAATGGCCAGCCAGGCATCGCCGCCGGGGCGAGGCATGGGCAGGTAGATCTCGTCGGCGGCCCATTCCGGCTCTCCGCCGGTGTGCTGCAAATCCATTTTCTGTGCCAGCCATTGCTGGACGGCGGCGGGCAGCTGGCCGTTCTTTTGCTCCGCGAGCGCGGATAACAGTTCGGCGGGTAGCTCACCCTGATGCTCGCGGATGACCGGGTCGGCGCTGATCTGGCTGGCGTGGTTGAGGGTGATTCCGGTCAGGCTGAACAACACCAGGCTGATCAGGCAGATCGCAGAGGTCACCCAGTGCCATTGATGGAGTTGTTTCAGCCAGAAGGCTTTGCGTTTTTTATTCACGGTGGCGTTCGGTCGTTCGCAGCAGAGGGGGAGATGTTAATGAGAATGGTTATGTTTAAATACAGCAATCTTCGTAAAGAATGTAATGACAGGCGGGGTTGAGTGAATTCTATTCAATAAAAAGCTGGCCTGCCTTAATGATAATTCTTATCATTCGTGAATGAATGCCATTGCCCAAATTCCTGCCCGCCTGCTGGTCATCGAAGATGATGCGGTACTAAGCGGCCATCTGCGTGACTACTTTTCCGAGCGTCACTATCTGGTATCCCTGTGCGCGGAGGGCCCGGCGGGGCTGGAGGCGGCAGCCTCCGGTGACTACGATTTGGTGCTGCTGGATATCCTGTTGCCCGGGCTTAATGGGCTGGAGCTGCTCAATGCCCTGCGCCAGCAAAGCCCGGTGCCAGTGATCGTGGTGTCTGCGTTGGGGGATGAGCAGGCCCGTATTCAGGGCCTGATCAATGGGGCGGATGATTATCTCCCGAAGCCGTTCAGCATGGCGGAATTGGCGGTTCGGGCGGATGCGGTGTTGCGGCGGGTGGCGCTGGAACGTGTCCGTCCGGAAGACGAAGGGCTGGAATCCGTGGGCAAGCTGGTGCTGCGCGAGCATGACATGGTGGCGTTTTACCGACACACGGACCTGGGCCTCACCAACACCGAATTCCGGTTGCTTCAGGTGTTGCTGGAGCACCGTGATGCGGTGCTCAGCAAACCTTTCCTCTATCAGGCGGTGTTGCACCGGGGCTGTGGTCGCCATGACCGTAGCCTGGATCTGCACATCAGCCATGTACGCCGCAAATTGCGTGACGTTGGCGCCCCGGAATCCGCGGTGCGAACAGTCTGGGGGCAGGGCTATACCCTGATCACCGACGCTCTGTGATGTTGAAACGTTATTCCCTTCTTTGGCGCCTGGCGCTGGTTCTGGTGATTGTCGCGGTGAGTACCATGGTGGTAGGCACGCGCATTACCGGTGTCCTGCGCGATGATGCCCAGCTGTTGAACGAGCGGGCGATTGCCATTATGCAAGGTTATGCCGCGGCGGCGGAGCAGGCCTGGCTGACCGGCGGCCAGGCGGGAGTGGATCAGTGGCTGGCGGACATGAGGGCGCGTGAAGCGGGTGACATCGCTGTTATCAGTCCCACAGACCAGTCGCTGAGCAGTGTCCCGTTGACCGAGCAGGAACGGGCCGGGTTGCGCTTTCAGCGTGGCGTGGATAGCCGCATGAGTTTTCGCTACGGCAAAAAGATGCCGTACCTGGGCGTGCCGTTTCCCGTCGCGCCGGAACAGGGCAGCCTGCTGATGCAGTTACCTCCCCGTTTGCGCCCGGGCACCTACTGGCCATGGGTCGAAAATCTGCTGCTGGTGGGGATGCCCACGTTGTCTGCGTTACTGCTGGGTGGGCTGTTGTTCTGGCGTGCTCGTGTGCCCTTGAAAGCCCTGCAGGCGCAAGTGTTGGGCTTCAAGGATGATACCCAGGCACGCGTGACTGGCCCGCTGGCAACACGCGGGGATGAGTTCGGGGAGCTGGCCCGCAGTTTCAATCATATGGCGGAACAGGTGTCCGGGATGCTGGAGACCCAGCGGCAACTGCTCAATGACATGTCCCATGAATTGCGCACCCCCTTGAGCCGTTTGTCCGTGGCGCTGGAAAGCCAGATGAGCGAAAACGAATTGCGTCAGCGGGTGGAGCAGGAGCTGCACCACATGCGCACTCTGGTCGATGACACCCTGGCACTGGGATGGCAGGACACCGACACCGGAACCTCCGGCCTGGAATCCCTGTCGTTGCCGGCGCTGTGGGAGATGATTGTTGAAAATGCGGCGTTCGAAAGTGGTTGGGACAAGTGCCGTTTCCCCTGTGCGCTGCCGGACGACGCTCTGGTGTACGGCAACCTGAATGTGTTGGCCCAGGTGTTTGAGAACCTGGTCCGCAACGCCATTCGCCATTCCCCGGAGCAGGGGACCGTGCAATTGCTTGGGCAATGGGAAGAGGGAGCCTGGCACCTGCAGGTAGTGGATCAGGGGCCGGGGGTGCCGGACGACAAGCTCGACCGAATCTTTGCGCCCTTTGTGCGACTGGATGCCGCCCGGGCTGACCGTAGCGGCTTTGGGCTGGGGTTGAGCATTGCCCGGCGTGCGGTAGAGCGGCTGGGCGGTGAGCTGTGGGCACACAACGGCACCCCTGGCCTGTGCGTGCATCTGCGGTTGCCTGCCCCGCCACTTGTATAAATTGTAAATCTCCTTTCGTTACAAATAAGAATCAATATCATTACGTTTCGTGAAGTGGATTCATTGCTGCTTCCTGGGCCCTGTATGGCCTGTTTTCCGGGGGAACTGCATCGATTCTTTGCCGCTTGCCTGTCAGGCCGCGCGGTGAAAGGGGGCGGTTTGCACTCCGGTTTGATGTTGTTGCTTACCTTTGAGGAGTAAAGACCATGGGAATGCGTTTGGGGACTTTGGCGTTGGCACTGGCGGCTGCCAGTGGCGCCGCCTGGGCAGAGGATGAGGTGCACGAGCTGGGGCAAGTGTCCGTGACGGCAGGGGGGTATGTTCAGCAGGTGGAAGATGCGCCGGCGTCGATCAGTGTGATCAACCGGGAGCAGATCGAAGAGCGCTTCTACCAGGACACCACCGACGCCTTGCGTGATGTCCCGGGCGTGATTGTCACCGGTGGTGGTTCCGGTGATCGCGGTACCGATATCGTGATTCGCGGCATGCCGTCCTCGTATACCCTGATCATGGTCGATGGCAAGCCGGTGTCCACCCGGGAAAGCCGACCCAACGGCAGCGCCGGGTTCGAGCAGAGCTGGCTGCCGCCGCTGCAGAGCATTGAGCGTATCGAAGTGGTCCGTGGCCCCATGTCCACCCTGTATGGCTCCGATGCCATGGGCGGTGTGGTCAATATCATTACCCGCAAGGTTGAGAAAGAGTGGGGCGGTTCTGTGCAGCTGGACGCCATCATCCAGGATGATTCGCGCTCCGGCGACAGCCAGCAGGGGAACTTCAGCCTGAGTGGCCCGTTGAAAGAAGACCTGCTCGGCCTGCAGGTGTATGGCGGCTTTTATAACCGCCAGGAAGACCTGTTTGTGGATGGCTATGAACAGAAAGACCTGCGCAACCTGACTGCGAAATTAAGCCTGACTCCCACTGATAATCATGATTTCTCCGTGGAGGCGACGCGTACCCAGGACAGCCGCCAGGGGCTGATGGGGCGTAGCGCTGCGTCCACCGGTTGTCGTGGTGGCTGTACCGACAATTTCAGTGACCATAACCGTGAATCCTTCGCGCTGACGCACACTGGTCGTTGGGCCATTGGCACCTCGGATACCTACATCCAGCGCGAAGAAGCAGAAAATGAAGGCCGTGAAATCACCATTACCAACACCAATGCCAAGACGGCGCTGGTGATGCCGATGGGCAACCATATGGTAACGGTGGGGGCGGATTTCATTGAAGAAGAACTGCAGGACAAGACCACCAACCGGATCTCGGACCGCACCAAGGTCGACACGTCCAAGTATGCCCTGTTCGCAGAAGACGAGTGGATGTTGACCGATACCTTTTCGGTGACCGCAGGCGCACGGATGGATGATGACAGGGATTACGGCACCCATGTGAGCCCGCGTCTTTATGGTGTGTGGGGCTTCAGCCCGCGTTGGACACTGAAGGGCGGTGTCTCCACTGGCTTCCGGTCTCCCTCGTTGCGGGAAATTACGCCGGATTGGGGGCAGGTCAGCCGTGGCGGGAACATCTACGGTAACCCGGACCTGGAACCGGAAACCTCTGTTAACCAGGAGCTGGGCCTGTACTTCAACGCTGGCCGGTCGCTGATGGCCAACGTCACCGTGTTCCATAACGACTTCAAAGACAAGATTACCCGTATTACCTGCCCCATCAGCATCTGCCCGGACGGTCCGAACCAGTTCGGTTCCGATCCTACCTACCGGGTCAATGTGGATGAAGCGGAAACCCAGGGGGTGGAAGCGGCGCTGTCCACCACGTTGGCGCGGGTGGTGTCCATCAACCTGAGCTATACCTATACTGATTCCGAACAGAAATCCGGGGAATACAAAGGCGAGCCACTGAATCAGCTGCCGGAACATCTGGCCAGCCTGAACGTGAACTGGCAGGCGACAGATACCGTGTCACCCTGGGCGACAGTGCGTTACCGCGGTGAGGAAAGCCAGCCGACCACGGGGCCGTCAAACAGCGCCATCATTGCGCCATCCAATACGCTGGTGGATGCGGGGATTGGTTTCCAGCTGACACCGCAGACCAAACTCAACACAGGCATTTATAACCTGGCCGACAAGGAAATCTTCTATGAAGAATACGGCTATGTGGAAGATGGCCGACGTTACTGGTTGGGTGTGGTAACCAACTTCTGATGTCCGCCTGAGGCATCAGTACCTTATAGAAACAACAACGCCGGCGAATGCCGGCGTTGTGCGTTTTGCTGCGCTCAGGATTACATTTTTTCCTGAATGCGCGTGCGGAAGTCCGCATCGTACTGGGCCAGTTGGGCAATCTGGTTATAGGTGCTCAATTCCAGGCCACTGTCCTTCACGGCTTCCACCATTTTTTCCTGTGCTTCTTTCTGCACTTTCATGGCTTCTTCAGGCTTGTCTTTTTTGGCCTGCAGTTCCTTGGAATATTTCTGCTGGATGCCGGACATGTCCTTCTGCGCATCGGCAAACGCATCGAGCTGTTTGTCACTGAACTCAGACGCCTTGGGCAGCTGCTGCATTTGCTGTTGCTGCATCTGTTGCTGCTGGCTCTGTGGCGCTTGTGACGCGGGGGCACCGGCTTGCTGCGCGGTGGCCGTGCCTGTGAAAGTCGCGGAAATCATCAGGGCGCCGAGCGCCATCATCCGTTTGCTCATGCTATATCTCCTTGTCAATCGCCCCGAAATTGCCGGGGATTACGGTGTTACCGAAAAGTGGCCGAAGCCAAAATACGGCGGCACTGGAAAGTCCGACCGCCGTCAGCGTGTAAGTTCGGCTTGAAATGTTAAATCGTGATTCACAGTGAAGCAGTTCGCGTATGCGGTGTGGATCAAGCGTGTTCCTGAGTTCAAACAGCGCTTTCAATTCAGGCGGTTAATCGTTTCAATAAGGGACAGGAACGCTACGAATCAGAGACTAGCGATCTATAACAATCATAACGAGGAGAGCAGGATGCTGAGTTCATTCCCTTTGTCTGCCCGCAACATTGCGCGTGGCGCAGTATCGGTCGGTTTGCTGGTGGGCGCCGTGGCGGTGCAGGCAGAGATGTACGCGGGTGCCCAGGTCAACCTGATGAAAATTGACCGTGGTGCGGTCAGCGACGCGGAACTCACTGCGCTGACGTTGCGCGGCGGGATGGTATTGCACGAGCTGGTCAGTGCGGAACTGCGCCTGGGGGCCGGGCTGAGCGATGATTCCTATCGCAATATTGATGTGGAGAACGACTTTTTCTACGGCGCCTATGCGCGCTTGACCCCGCCTCTGGAAGGGCCGGTTCAACCGTATCTGATTGGCGGCTACGGGTATGTGGAGAATGATATCAACGGCACCACCCAGCGTGATGACGGCAGCTCCTACGGGGGCGGCTTCGACCTGGGCGTGGGCCAGCACTCCACGCTGAATGTCGAGTATCTGCGCCTGGTCGACAACGATTTCGGCAAGCAGGAGCTGATTGGTTTGGGCGTGAATTACTCGTTCTGATAGCGTACCACGGGGTGGGGCGATGGCAGCGACCTGGCGTCGTACCATGTCGCCCATATCCCGTTTCGTTATAAAAGTATCACTATATATTCCTTTATATTCTTCCTCGAATTCCTATCATGGCACCTCGACATTCCCGTTTGAGGTGCTGTAGATCATGGGTAGTGCACAGCTGATTACACGTTTTGGTGACAATACCGCCGGCTTGTCCAAAGAGACGCTGGAGGAGCTGAACCGTGTCTATCGCCCGCTGAGCTTTGCGGAGCGCATTCGTCGTGTCTACGAGGATTTTCCGCCGGATCGCATCATGGTGACCTCGTCTTTTGCGGCGACTTCTGCGTATTTCCTGCACATTATCTCGACCATCCGCCCTGAGCAGCCGGTGCATTTTATCGACACGGGCTACCACTTTGCGGATACCCTGAAGTACCGGGATTATCTGGTCGAGAAATTCGGTCTGCAGGTAGTCGATGTGACCCCGGACCCGGATCATCATCAGGTGTCCCAGGAAAACCGTATGTGGGAAACCGATCCGGACCTGTGCTGCCAGGTGAACAAGGTCAACCCGCTGGAAGAAGCCAAGGAAGACTACGATCTGTGGATTTCCAGCCTGATGGGGTGGCAGACCGAACACCGTGCTGGCCTGGAAGTGTTCGAAGAACGTCGGGGTATGATCAAGTTCAACCCGATGATTGATGTCACCAAGGAACAGCGTGACGCCTATATCAAGGAGCACGACTTGCCGTTTCACCCGCTGGTGGAGCAAGGGTTCGACTCTATTGGCTGCAGCCACTGCACCTTCAAGGGTGAAGGCCGTGAAGGGCGCTGGAAAGGCAACAAGAAAACCGAGTGCGGCATTCACATGTAGTGATGCCATCACGATGACGAACCACAAAAAGCCCCGCAACTGCGGGGCTTTTTTTTGTGGTTCGTTGCGTGCTTGAGTGAGCGTTATCCGTCAGGCGGTCATGCGGCTGTGCCCTTGTCGTAGCCATCCACATCGCCGATCAGGCTGTCCATTTCTGCCAGAAACTCGCGGTTGTCGTGATCCCAGGGGTGGAAGCCGGGTTTGAACCAGTCCAGCCAGGGAATAATCACCCGCCGTAACCCGCCGGGTTTGAGCCACTGAAATTTGAATGACGTCCACCAGTCTTTCAGGCTGAACAGCTTGCCGGTCTTGTACATGTTGATCACATAGAACGGATAAAACAGCGAGAAGAAAATCACCGTGGCCAACACCAGCCCGCTGGCGCGTAGTAGCCAGGATTTGAAGCCTCTGCCGAACGCGGTGATAAAGACATCAAAGGCCACCGCCTTGTGTTCCGTTTCCTCCAGTGCGTGCCAATGCCAGAGCTTCTGGTATTGCGGGTCCGAGCCATCAATCAGCTCCGGTTCACGCAGCAGAACATCGGCCAGGATGGCGGTGAGATGTTCCAGTGCCACGGTGGCGGAAAGCTGCATGGCATTGGGCAGGAAACGGGAAATCAGGCTTAGCAACCGGGTAACGATTGCCTCCTGTTTATCCACCGGTAAACCGGCGGCGACCATCTTCTGGTTGTAGTCCTCGTGCTCGCGGCCGTGCATGGCTTCCTGGCCGATAAAATTGCGCACGGCTTCCTGTAGTTCCGGGTCATCGATCTGATCGCGGTATTTACGCACGCTGTTGATGAAGAAACGCTCCCCTTCCGGGAAAAACAGCGAGAGGGTATTGAAGAACTGGGAAATGCCCGGGCCCTTGTCGTGCCAGTTCAGAACGGTGTCGTCCGGCACGTGAAATTTCAGGTTGCGACGGACGGGCATGATGTGCATTTTCATTGTTATATCACCTTTATCCATGGTCCTGCCTTCTACTAAACGCCTGTTGCTGCTGAATTACAATTACACTGTGACAGTCAGATACGTAATTGAAACAATGATGGGATAAACGGTGCGTCAGCGACAGTCAGGCAGTAACGGTGAGGGTTGAAACAGCGATGCGAATGGGGTGGCGGCTCTGGCTCAGTGCGGTGGTGTGTATGGTGGCAATCGCCAGTGCCTTTCATGTGTTTCTGCTGGATCGGGTGGGCGTGCCTGACAATGGTCTGCGGGTGACGGAGGTGGCACGGGATGGTGGCCGGGATTGGGTCATACGCCTATATGGCAGCGTGGGGGCAGATGCGGAGCGACGGCGCTGGCAGGCAGTTGGTGACAATTATCGCATTGATATCGGGCGCCGGGGTGACGAGGGATTTGTGCTGGATATTGCCTACCGACCCGGCTCGCAAGGGCGCCACCGAGTGCGCCAGCGGGTACGCCTGGCAGAAGGCCCCACTTTGGTGGCGGCATTCGGCCAGGCGTCGGATGACGGCGAAACCCGTATTATTCTTGATCGGGTGAAATAGCCAATGGCGTCAGCTCCTGGGCGCTGTCGTTCTCATCATTCGGTGTGCGCCGTAGCATGACCACGACCCCCATCGCTGTCAGCGCCAGTATCACGGCGCCGATGGCGGCATTGGCATGCAATGCCAGATTGAAGCTGGTTTTGGCTGCGGCCATGAGCGGTTGCGCGATGTCGTCAGGTAGCTGGGCGGCGGCACCGATCGCGCCGCCCAGGGTGTCGCCTGCCGCCAGGGCGAGCGTGTCGCTTAACCCCTTGGGCATGGCTGTCAGCATGTGGTTGCGGTACAGCGCTGCGCCAATACTGCCAATCACGGCGATACCCAGCGCCATGCCCAGTTCGGTAGCGGTTTCCGATGTAGCGGAGGCCGCTCCGGCCTTACGGGCAGGAGCGGCACTGACCACCATGTCGGTGCCGAGAATCATCATTGGCATGACGCCAATGCCCATGATGGTCATGCCTGCAATCAGCAGGGGAATATGCGACGGGTTCTGTACCGGCAGCATTAACAGCAGGCCGATCGAGGCCATCACCAGCCCTGCACTGACCAGCTTCCAGTGGGGCAGTCGGCCCGCCAGCCTTGGTACCAGTAACGAGGCGGCGGTTTGCAGCACGGCAGGCGGGAGCATCACCAGCCCGGACTCCAGCGGTGACAGATCCAGCACTCCTTGCAGGTACTGAAAGACCATCAACCAGGCGCCGGATAGCGCCAGAATGGTTAGCAGCATGGCGGCAACAGAAGTGCTGAAGGTGCGATTGGCAAACAACGCCAGATCAAACATGGGGTCTGTCAGGCGCCGTTGACGGCGGACGAAAATCACCCCGACGAGTAATCCCGCGGCTATGCTGATCAGCGGCATTGCGGTAATGCCGTTGCGCGCCATGTCCTTGAGGCCGTAAATCACGGCCAGCACCATGGCCACGGATAACAGGGCGCTGGTCCAGTCCTGGGCGCCGGCCTCTTCATCCCGGAATTCCGGCAACAGCAGGGGGCCACAGATCAGCAGCAACACCATCACTGGCACACCGAGCAGGAACACCGATCCCCACCAGAAAAATTCCAGCAATGCACCACCGACCAACGGGCCGATGGCGCTGCCGACGATAAAGCCGGTCATCCAGACAGTGATGGCCAGGGTGCGCTCGCGCTCGACCTGGAACATGTTGCGCAGCAGCGACAGGGTGGAGGGCATCAGCGTGGCCCCGGCAATGCCGAGCAGGGCGCGGGTGGCAATCAGCATTTCTGCGCTGGTCGCAAAGGCTGCCATGGCAGAGGCAATACCAAAGGCGGTGGCACCGGTCAGCAGCAGGCGCCGCCGGCCAATCCGGTCGCCCAGCGTGCCCATGGTCACCAAAAACCCGGCGATCATGAAGCCGTAGATATCCAGTATCCACAGCAGCTCCGCGCTGGTGGGTTGCAAGTCAGCACTGAGATGAGGGGCGGCCAGATGCAGCACTGTCATATCCAGTGCCAGCAGTACGGTGGGCAGCATCAAAACAGCAAGCCCCAGCCACTCGCGGCGGGTGGCGGGTTGGTAAACGGTAGACATCATCTTTCCTCGTAACAGGGGCTCTATCTGGTCGTTCCTGCTGCCGGTTTTTCGACACGGTGAGGCGCGAAACGAAACAGCAGCCTAAAGCCTCAACCTGACTTGAGGTCAAGCGCTGGCAGTATTCATGGGTGAGGCGTGCGGAGGCGAGTATATGACCCGCAAGTGAGAAATGGGTTTCATGGATCTGAAAAAGAAAATATCGCCTGCCTTTTGAGTGGGTACAGCGATAATTTTCACGGAAATGAGGTCTGGCCCAAAGCGTAAAGCGGCATAAAAAAGGGCGCCAGATGGCGCCCCGAGCTCTCCCGATTAGCGTGGGCGGGGAATTACAGCCCCCGGTTTTTCAAACGGTTGGCGTGCTGACGAAAGACACTGGCCGGGTTGGTCTCAAAGGGGCTGACCAGACCGGCCACCTGATTGACTTCATCAAGATGGTTCATGCGGTAATCGTCACGGATCACCAGGCCCAGGTGGCTGGAGCAGCTGGAAACCAGGCCGTCATTTTTTTCGCCCAGATAGAGCAGGGCAAGCAGGCCCATGCCGGCGTCGCTGATGTCCAGCACGTTGGTCAGCGGTTTGGCGCCGGACCAGGAGTAGTAGCTGACGCCGTTGCTGCCTTGTTCCGGGGCTTCGCCGCAGGCCTGTTGGGGAAGCCCTTCCGGGTAGTGGCTGTTGAATTCGCTGCTGCCCTTTGTGGACAGGGAATACAACGCCGCCAGGGAATCCTGGTCGTATCCGCCGCCGGAAATCAGGTCGAGAAAGCCGACCGCCGCGTTGACGATGTCACCGAGAAGTTCGGCGGTGAGCGGCAGGTTCTCCTGTACGCCCAACAGGACATCGGCCATGCGTGCGCCGGTGTGCGGTCCGGCTACAGAGGTGGCAGAGGCGACATACTGTGGGTAAACGGAGGCCACATAGCGTACCGTTGGGCCGCCATGGCTGTGCCCGATCAGGTTCACTTTCTGCGCACCAGTGGCGGCGAGAATATCCTCGACCTGTCGGGCCAGCTGTTCGCCGCGTACTTCGGTGCTGTTGGCGGCGGCAACCTGGGTCACATAGACTTCGGCACCGCTACGACGCAGTTCTTCCGGGATCCGGTACCAGTAGTTGTAGCCGACGATATCGTCGAAACCGAATAAACCATGACTGAGAACAATGGGATAACGGGTTTCGGTGTAGGTATCCTTGAATAGCCAGTCAAACCAGCCTGCCTGGGCTGGCATGCTCATTGACAGGCTTAACAGGAACAGCATAAGGCTCAACGCTCTGGTGAGCGCCTTGAAGGGAATAGTCATTGTATTTTTACCTGGCTCGTTATTGTTATCGGCGGTACTGCCGTTTCTGCGCCGAGCGTTCCCTGGTCAGGGAGTGTGAACACCTTAAGGCAGATGAAATCAAAAGTTAACACCGGTGTTAATATTAATCTGTTATAAGGAAATGTCTCCCCGGTGTTAACTGTGCACGGTCTTTTTTTCGGTTATTTTCATTGAAAACAGCGGTTTGTAGTGAGCTTATGGTTATGTGGCGAAATGTCTGTAAAGTAACACTGGTGTTAATAAAGGCGATTGGTGATGAGTGAGGGAGCGGCGCAGCGTCGGGGGGGCGTAGCGGGCAACAGCAAGGCTGAGGCAACACGTGCGCGGATTTTGGCGGCGGGGCGCACGGTCTATGGCGAACAGGGTATGCATGGCACCACCGTGCAACGAATACTCAAGGAAGCGGGCATTTCCCGGCCGACCTTCTATAAGTATTTCGCCTCTGCGCCCGAGGTGATTGATGAGATTGTGCAAAGCTGCAATGCAGAAGTGGAAGGCTTGTTTGTGAAAGTGTTTGCCCAGCCCCAGAAAGCCTTTTATGACTATCTGCCGATGGCCTTGAGTGGCTATTTGAACTGGGGGCGCTCATTGGGGCCATTGATGATTGCCCGTTTTCGGGAGTTGCATGATGTGTCTTCGCCGGTATCGCGTTACCGCGATGCGCATAACGAGCGCATTGTCATGATTCTCCACGAAGCTATGAAGGCCCATGGTCGTACGCCACCGGATAGCCTGGCGCTGAAAACCCTGGTGCAGGGCATCGAGCATCTGGGGTACCAGTTCTGTGCGGAAGCAGAACACACGGACATGCCCCGCTATATCACCGCTATGGCCCGTCTGTGTGTGAGCATGCTAGGGCAGCGGGAAGATTGGGAGGCCATGCTGGCCTCTCCGTTCTTTAGTCGGCTTATGGCGCTGGAGGGCTAAGCTGTCCATCAGTGCCGTTGTCACGGCATGAAATAAAAAGGAGAACATCATGTCACGTATTCAGTGGGCGCTTGTCCTGCTTGTGGTTGTATTGGCCGTGGCGCTTGCCGGGTTATTCTGGTCGCCGGTTACCACGGTCCCGGGTAGCAGTAGCGGCGTGCAGAACGTTGCCTTGTTTCCCGGCTCGAATACCCCGGGTGCAGCGCCTGCTGCCGACAGCTTTCAGGCTGCTTTGAGCCACGCGGAAACACTGGCTGCCACGCCGGCATCGCTGCGCGGCACCGAGGTCGATGGCCAGCTGCAAACCACAGCGGACGGTGAGTTAGTAGTAACGCCGGACCTGCGTCGGGTGTTCGATTATTTCCTGTCCGCCCAGGGGGAAGAGCCTCTGGAAGATTGTCAGGCGCGCCTGGCAAGTTATCTGCAGGCGTCTCTTCCGGCCGAGGCCGCGAACGAGGCTTGGCAGTTTTTCCAGCAATACATGGCACTGGGGCAGGCGATGGCGGCATTGCCTCCCCATGATGGTTCGCCTGCCAGCATCCGCACTGCGGTCAAACAGCGTCACGATCTGCAAGTCGCTTACCTGGGCCAGCAAGCGGCGGAGGCATTCTACGGCATGGATATCGCTTACGACCGTTATATGGCTGACCGTCAGGATATCCTCGATAACCTTTCTCTCAGCGATACCCAGCGACAACAACGGCTCCAGGGGCTGACGCAATCGCTGCCGGCTGCCATGCAGAGCATGCTGGCGGAAACCCGCGGCCCGGCGCAGCTGGCGGCGCGTACCCAGGCGTTGCGAGAGCAGGGGGCCAGTGAGGCAGACATTCGCCGGTTACGGGAGCAGCAGTTTGGTGCGGATGGTGCCGCGCGTCTGGAAGCGCTGGATCAGCAGCGTGCGCAGTGGGAGGCACGTTATCAGGGCTACCGTGAGCAGCGACAGGCGATTATCGACAGTGGGTTATCGCACCTGGATCAGGAGACGGCACTGGCGCGCCTGCAGCAGCAAATGTTCAGTGACCAGGAATTAGACCGGGTTGAGGCGCTGGATAGAATTCAGGCCCGTTAACGCGTCCGTTCCGCTGGACGGTTGACGTTGGCATCCAAATATTGAAAAGCAGACATCCATGCTCTTTTCGTAAACGGATTACAGGATTTTCCCCGCGCACTCTTCAAAAGAGCTGCCGGGATAGCCGCAGCCTTTCAGGCTGTGTTTTTTGCGTCAGGCATCCGGCGTTGAGCGTTTGGCAAGGTGCGATGTCTTCGCGATAAGCCAATCAAACGGCTTGAACGTGTTTTCACTCTCATCCACGGAAAACAAAAAAGCCACACGGTTATTCGTGTGGCTTGTTTGTTGTTACCAGGGGTCGAATCAGAATTGAAAGCGCAGCCCCGCGCCGAACATGTCGATCCCGGCATCATTGTCGAAGTGCATGAACTCGCCATACACATACAGCTTGTCCATCAAATCAATGGTGGCGCCCACACCGCCAAAGGCATCGGTGGAGGACTCATCATCCTTGAAGGACGGGTGCTTTACGTCGAAGTCGGTGTTGGCCACACCGCCTTTGCCGTAGAGGCCCACGGGGCCGAGTTCAAAGCTGAGCAGGCCGGCAAAGGTGACTGCGCCACCTTCAATCTTGGTGCCGTTGTCCGCTTCCAGTTCACCGAAGTCGTAATAACCCACTTCCGCGCCCACCAGTTCGATGGGACGCCAGCCCAGAAACAGGCCGCCGGAGGTGTCGTCATCATCAAACTCGACATTGTCGATTTTTTCGTCGGTGCCGGAATTATAAATCCCTGCGCCAACATAGAAGCCCGCGTTGGCCAGCGGGGCCACACTGAGAATGGCAGCGCCAGCCAGTACTTTTGTTAGGCGTTTCATAAGCATCACTCCCTGAAAAAAAGTGCCTTCAGTATTACCCAGAATAGAGCCGGTGTGTATGGGGGAGGTCACATTGCGTTACCCCGGCCTGTGGCTGACAGGAGGGGCTGGCGTCGCCTGGCTGAATTTGCTTTCCTTGAGGCAACGACAGGGAGCGGGCTTCCGGTATTCGGAGCAGCGGGGGAAAGCATGAAGCGATGGACGCAACAGGCGCGACGGTGCCAGTGGGGATTACTGGTGGGGCTGGGGATGATGGTGTCAGCGAATCCGTTGATTGCCTCCACTCCACCTGCCGATTTGCGTCTGGATTTGCGCACGGATGTCGGCTGGGAGATGGACCATTTTGTTCACATGGGGGAAGACGTGAGTGAAGCCCTGTTGATGCAGGCAGGGAATACGATTGATCTTGCCGTGTTTACCCACAAAAGCGTTCCTCACCGCTGCATGCTCGATTTTTCCCATGATTATTGTGACGACCGAGGCTATCCGGATACCTGGGGGCGGTCGGTGGAGCCGGTACTGTGTGTCGGTACAACCCCTGCGTCCCGGGCGTTGTTGGCAGAGCAGCATGCTGATGCCAATACGCTCTGCGTCACCTTTCGCGGGGGCTTTTCCTATCCGGCAGCGGGTTCAGATGTGGCGCCGGACCTGGCCAGCCACTACCGCGCCCGAATTGGCGATCCCGAACGCGGGGCAGATGCCGAGACCGTGGCGCTGACGGTGACACTGACGCTGGACAGTGAAGATCCGCTGCATCGGTTGTCTCCGGGCTGCTATGGCGACGTTTGTATCGGCGACACCCTCTCCAGTGTGCAGGCGACCACCAAGGTGCCGTTGGATATTGTATCGGGACAAAGTGCCTGTGGCCGTGTGCGCAGCGATCTGTGGCCTGCCGGGCTGTCTGCTCAGTTCAGAAACAGTCGCATTGCCCGGCTGGACGTTAACCCCCCGTCAAACATTCGCACTGATACCGGTGTGGCGCTGGGCGAATCACCGGCTTTATATGAAATGTATCAGGGGGAGCTGGACGAAACCCTGGAAGCAGGCCCCGGCTCATTGCCGGTAAAGGCGGTGTACTGGCAAGATCCCGGTGAGAAGGGCCTGCGGTTTATCTTCGACAGTGACATGCAACTCACCGCGATGGCCACAGGCGGTGAGTCGCTGACGGAGGACTGGCCGTGCCGTTAATCGCTTCGTTGTTGCTGCTGGCGGTTGAGGTGACGGGGTGAGCATGCCAACGACCGATAACCTGCCGGGCTTCGACGGCATCATTTTCGACCTGGATGGCACCCTGGTGGATTCCCGCCTGGATTTTGCGGCCATCCGTGCGCACCTGAATTGCCCACCGGATGTGGGGGTGCTGGAATTTATCGACACCTTGCCGGCCAGTGAACAGGCAGCGGCCCATGCCGTGGTACTGGAATATGAACGTGCCGGGGCGGAGCGGGCCACCTGGATACCGGGGGCACAATCCTGCCTTGAAAGGCTGTCGGTGATGGGGATTCCCACGGCTATTCTTACCCGTAATGCCCGAGTCATTGCCGAGCTCACAGTCGCCCGGCTGAATATTCCTGTGCAGCGAGTGTTGGCACGGGAAGATGCCCCGCCAAAACCCGCTCCGGATGGCTTGCTCGCGATTGCCCGGGAATGGGGTATGGCCCCTGCAAGCATTGCCTACGTGGGGGATTTTAAATATGACCTGCTGGCAGCCCGCAATGCGGGCATGGTCGGTGTTTATCTCGACACGGATGGCCTCAATGCCCATGGCCATCTTGCCGACCGGGTTATTCGCCATTTTGATGAGTTTCTGGTGGGCTGAATCTCTGTGAGTGCTCCTTTTGCGTCAAACACCATCCGGTTCCGCAGGCTGGGTGCGTGATAGAAAGTCGACCGGTTTTCCGCTGGGTACTCGGATGGCTTCCTCCTCGGCCATGACAATCTGCCCGCCAATGATGGTTGCCGCAAATGATGGCGGTAGAGTCGCGAAGGCGTCCGAATGAATGGCCGGCAGGTCACCATCAGGGTTTCTGCGAATCATTCTTTTCTCCTTGGTCGTTCAGTGCCCGGGTAAACCAGTCTTTTGTCTGTTTCCAGTGTTTCCTGCCGTAAAGCTCGATGAACTTGCGGGTCATGTGGTTGTTGTCGTCGTCCAGGGCGGCCAGTCTTTCGCGGATAAAGCTCTCACCAAGTGGGATCCCGCATATTTCGGTAATGCAATGTCGCCACTCGGTATAGGAGTCAGGCAGGGGAAAGCTCATGGTTCTTCTCCGAGAAGGTTGTTGATCGGGTATGCAATGTTATAACATAACATAAAAAGGAGAGCATCATGCCTCGCACCATCAGTGAGAAGGCGCTGCTGACCATGAAAGCGTCGCAATACATGAATGCCAGCCAGCGGCAGTTTTTCCGCAAACGTCTTGCTGCCCTGGCTCACGATTGCGAACAGCACATCGGCAGTGCCAGAAATAATCTGCAGACACCGGCCCAGGCTGACCCATTGGACGCCGCTGTCGAGGAGGAGACCTGCCGTCATCAGCTACGCTTTATGGCGCGCCAAGAAGCCTTGCTGGGGAAAATTCGTGGCGCCCTGAGGCGGCTGGAAAACGGGGATTACGGTTACTGCAAAATCAGTGGTGAACCCATTGGTCTGCCGCGGCTGCTGGCCCGTCCTACTACGGAATACTGCGCCGAGGTGAAGGCTCGCCTTGAGCAGAATGAACGACATTATGCCCATCAACGAATTGGATAGAGACATGACAAGCCAGCAACCCAGCCCCATTCGCCAGCTTCCCGTTACCGTGTTGTCAGGGTTTCTCGGCGCGGGAAAAACCACTGTCCTCAATCATATTCTCAACAATCGAAGTGGCCTGCGCGTTGCCGTCATCGTCAACGACATGAGCGAAATTAACATTGATGCGGCACTGGTTAACCAGAACGTGTCACTGAACCGCTCGGAAGAGAAACTGGTGGAAATGAGCAATGGCTGCATCTGCTGCACATTGCGAGAGGACCTGTTAGTGGAAGTGAACCGCCTGGCTAGGGAAGGCTCTTTCGACTATCTGGTGATTGAGTCCACCGGAATTTCAGAACCCTTGCCCGTGGCAGAAACCTTTACGTTTGAAGATGAAAACGGGGAAGGGCTGTCCTCCGTGGCCCGGTTGGACACCATGGTTACGGTGGTCGATGCGGTTAACTTCCTGCGGGATTATCGTAGTGCCCGCACGCTTCAGCAGGAGCAGGAAAACCTTGGTGATGAAGATCATCGTAATGTGGTGGACCTGTTGGTGGAGCAAGTGGAATTCTGTGACGTGCTGTTGATCAGCAAGACGGATTTGGTCACAGAAAAGGAACTGGAGGTGTTGCAGGCAACCTTGCGGTTGTTGAACCCGGATGCCCGGATTTTGCCCATTCGCCACGGCATGGTGCCGCTGGAAGCGGTGCTCAATACAGGACGGTTTGACTTTGAAAAAGCCCAGCAGGCGCCGGGGTGGTTAAAGGAAATGCGTGGCGAGCATTTGCCTGAAACCGAGGAATACGGGATTAGCAGTTTCACCTATGAAGCGCGTCGGCCGTTCCATCCGCAGCGATTCTGGGACTTCCTGCAGCAGCCCTGGCCGTTGGGAACCTTGCTGCGCTCCAAGGGCTTTTTCTGGCTGGCCAGCCGGCCACACTTTGCGGGTAGCTGGAGCCAGGCCGGTGACATTGTTCACCATGGCCCGGCCGGCATGTTCTGGAAAACCGTGCCGGAGCAACACTGGCCCAGTGACGAAGAATACCGCGCGCTGATCATGGAGAAATGGCAGGAACCTTTCGGCGACATGCGCCAGGAACTGGTGTTTATCGGCCATAACCTGCAGCCAGACGAAACCCGCAAGGCGCTGGATGGCTGCTTGCTGACGGAAGCGGAAATGCTTCAGGGCAAGGCGCTGTGGGAGCAGCTGGACGACCCCTTCCCGCAGTGGGAGGTGGCAGGGTGATGCAAGCTCAAACGGTTACCGCCGCGCCGCCAGGCTGGCAAGGCGCACCGGAGGTGACGGTACTCGCGGATATCTTCGAGGATGATGTGCAAGTGGCCGTGTGGGATCGGCCCAGCCCGGTGGGGCAGGATGTGGTGGCCCTGGCCTGCGAGCAACGGCTGGCGGTGAAAAGCTGGTTGGACATCACTCAG
This sequence comes from Alcanivorax sp. VBW004, assembly GCF_009718865.1. Lineage (NCBI taxonomy): Bacteria > Pseudomonadati > Pseudomonadota > Gammaproteobacteria > Oceanospirillales > Alcanivoracaceae > Alcanivorax > Alcanivorax sp. VBW004. Next base: position 3,268,560 of record NZ_WNHC01000001.1, on the reverse strand, counting down.
CTGGAAGCGACCCTGCTGCGGTCCCTGCCGCACGCAACCTATGCTCCCTTGAGAGCGGACCTGTTTTTGTTAGCCGATATGGTTGCCTGTCTGTTCGGGGTTGACGGAGTCGGGTTGCGAGTGACGGCGTTGCGCAAACCGATGTGCCCACGCTTCCACGTGGACCGGATTCCGGTTCGCATGCTGTGCACCTATGGCGGGGCGGGCAGCCAGTGGTTGCCCTCCCCACGTGTGTCGGACCAGCTTTTAGTGCCTGGCTGTGAACAGAGTGCGCTTTACCAGCAACAACACGTGGAGCAGCTGGAGGCTGGGCAGGTGGCACTGTTCAAAGGAGAGACATGGCGGGATAATTCGGGAGCGGGCGTGGTCCATCGGTCCCCGCCCATGTCTCCCGGCCAGCAACGCTTGTTGGTCACTCTGGATATCTAGGCTGAAAACATGGCAGTGAGTCGTACCGAGCAGATTCTTAACAGCGCTGAACAGCAATGCCTCAAGCAGGGCGTGCGGATGACGCCCCAGCGCAAGCAGGTCATGTCGTTGATGCTGGAGCAGGGTGGTCCGCAAACGGCCTATCAGCTGCTGGATCAGTTCAAAGCTCGTTACCAGAGCAATGCGCAGCCGCCCACTATGTATCGAGCGCTGGATTTTCTGGTTCAGCAAGGCCTGGCCCATCGGCTTAGCTCCACTAACCAGTATCTGGCCTGCGATCACATCACCTGCCAGCACGGCCACAGGGGAACGGTGTTCCTTTTGTGTGATCAGTGCGGCGGCGTTCAGGAAACGCCCATGGCGGGGTCAGCGGTGGACGCATTACAGCAGACCCTGGACGAAGTGGGTTTTGTCATTCAGCGCGAGCCCCTGCTGGAAGTGCATGGTCGTTGCGTGGATTGCGCGGCGTCGTAAACAAACAATCGTTTTTCGGGAGACGGTGATGCAACGTTTTCGCCTGGACGCGGTGGCCATCGGCCTGTCCAGTCTCTGCATGATTCACTGTGTCGCCAGCCTGGCGGGGCTCTTTGCCATCGGGCTGTTATCCGTTTTTGGCCGTGTCGAGGAACTCTTTCATCTGGTCATGCTCGCCATCATCGTGCCGGTCAGCCTGCTTGCTATCGGCATGGGGTACCGTCGACATCGCTGGATCTGGCGGTGGATGCCATGTGGCTGGAAGGCACCTTGACGGTCTCATCGCAAGATACCGAATACGGCACGGCAGGCTATGTGCTGGAAGGTAAAAGTGCAGAACCCTTTACGGGTTACCCTCGGTAATGCTTCTGCCGCTAACGCCTGGCCGGCGGGCCTGTTGCTCTCTTCCCCTCTCTCTTTTTCACCCTGTTCCGTCCTGTTTTTTCTCTTCACGTTGGCGTTCGCCAGTCCAAAAACGCTTTTCCGGCCTGATCCGTGACGTTTTTGGCTCTTTGTCCAACCTTGTTACATTTTACATACTGGAGAGAATGTAAAGCTTCAGATAGTCTCGAAAGAGCTGAATAAAAATACACCAGAACAATAACCCCCCCGGGAGAGAGGGACCATGGATATACTCCAGCTGCTGGTCAGCGGGGTCGCTAACGGCTGCATCTACGGGTTGCTGGCACTGGGCTTTGTGCTGATCTACAAAGCGTCAGAAGCGGTCAACTTTGCGCAGGGTGACATGATGATGCTGGGGGCCTTTCTGGGCATTACCTTCATCAATGCCGAGTACGCCGACCTGCCATTCCTGATAGGCATTACTCTGGCCGCCCTGATTCTAGGGATCTTTGGTTACCTGTTGGATCGCCTGGTATTGCGCGCCATTTTTGGTCAGCCGCAGTTCGCCATGGTGATTCTCACCATCGCTCTGGGTTTTCTGCTGCGTTTCGCCGCCGGTGTTATCTGGGGGCATGATCCCGCCTCCCTGCAAACGCCCTTTGTCGGCAAGGTGTGGGAATTCGGTGAACTGATTATTCCGGTGGTGGATGCGTTGATCATCACCACCACCGTGGCCCTCACGTCCATTCTCTATTTCTTCTTTGCCCGCACCCGCCTTGGTGTGGCCATGCAGGCCAGCAGCCAGAACCAGATGGCTGCTTACTACATGGGCATTCCGGTGAAGCGGATCAACGCCATTGTCTGGGCGCTGTCCGGGGTGGTGGCCGCCATTGCCGGGGTCATGTTCGCCGCCAAGGGGGCGGTTGAGCCGTCGGTGGGGCTGCTGTTTGGCATCAAGGCGTTTGCCGCTGCGGTAATCGGTGGCCTGGGGTCATTGCCCGGTGCGTTACTGGGCGGGTTGCTGGTAGGCATCGTGGAACCGTTCGCGGGCCGTTACTTGCCTTCTGGCGTCGGTCAGATTGCTCCTTATGTGCTGATGCTGCTGGTGCTGATCCTGCGCCCCGGTGGCCTGTTTGCACAGATCAGCCAGAAGAAGGTGTAGGCCATGAGCAACCGTTTTAAAAGCCGTTACGACGACGATATCAATCTGTTTGAAGGCCGCTGGCACATGGCCCAGTACGCGATACTGGCAGCGTTGTTGCTGGCTGCGCCCTGGGTGCTCGGTAATTACTACCTGGGGGAGCTCACCGCTGTGCTGGTCTGGTCGCTGGCCGGGTTGGGGCTGATGCTGATCAGTGGCCATACCGGGCAGGTGAGTCTCGGGCATGCAGCCTTTATGGCCATTGGTGCCTTTACCAATCTGGCACTGATGCAGCGAGGCTGGCATTTCCTGCCTGCGCTGCTGGCCAGTGCGGTGACCTCCGGGGTGGCCGGCGCCGTCATTGCCCGGCCGATACTGCGCATGAGCGGCATCTATCTGGGCATCGCCACCCTGGCGTTGAGCATCATCGTGGAAGATGTGTCGATCATGGCCGAGCCGGTGACCGGCGGGGTCGCCGGGGTGTTTGCTCCGCCAATCAGCCTGTTTGGCATGGAGATCGATCGCTACGCCACGCCAGAGGCTTTTTATTATCTCTGTCTGGGAGTGCTGGTGCTGGTGACGCTGGGCTACCTGAACCTGCTGCGTAGCGCCTCGGGCCGGTCCTTTCTGGCGGTACGTGACAGCGAGGTCTCTGCTCGCGCACTTGGCGTCAATGTGGCTCGCGCGAAAACGCTGGCGTTCAGCTTGTCCTGTGCCATTACCGGGCTGGCGGGTGCGCTCTACGCTCATCTGGCCCAGGCGGTGAACTATGAAAGCTTCCTGGTGCTGATTTCCATCACGCTGCTGTTGCAGGTGGTGATTGGCGGGTTGGGCTCAGTGCACGGCGCTTTCTTCGGTGCCATCGTGGTGGTGCTGTTGCCACAGGTTATCGCCATTGCCAGTGATTACCTGGATAACACCGCCGGTATACAGATCGCCGCCTACCCCGGCCTCGATACGGCCCTGTTCGCGCTGTTGATTCTGCTCATGGTGATTTACGAGCCACGCGGACTCTATGGTGTCTGGTTCAAGGTGCGTACCTGGCTGCAGCTGTTTCCCCTGTATCGCAAGGGCATGTTCCGACGCACCCGAACTTACCTGAAAACGGAGCGCCAACGATGAGTCTGTTACAGGTCAAGGATCTTTCCATCTCCTTCGGGGGTGTTAAAGCGGTGGACGGGGTGAGCTTCGAGGTGAAGGCCGGCGAAGTCTTTACTCTGGTGGGCCCCAATGGGGCCGGAAAATCTACCATCTTCAATCTGATTAGCCGCCTTTATGAACCGAGTGCGGGGCAGATCATCTTCGATGGCCAGGATATCACTGGCTTGCCTGCCCACGACGTGGCCGGGTTGGGGATCGCTCGCACCTTCCAGAATATCGAGTTGTTCGATCACTCCTCGGTCCTCCAGAACCTGCTAATCGGCCGGCACTGCCGCCGACAAACCCGCTGGTTCGAGGAATTGCTGTTTTTGCCCAAGGTACGACGCAGTGAGCGTGAACAGCGTCTGTTGGTGGAAGAGGTCATCGACTTTCTGGATCTGGCGCCGTACCGGGACAAATTAATCGCAGGCCTACCTTACGGGGTGCGCAAGGTGGTGGAAATTGCCCGTGCACTGGCCAGTGAACCGAAGCTGATTCTGCTGGATGAACCGGCTTCCGGCCTTAGTGTGGAAGAAACCCAGAACATGGCCTGGTGGATCGAGGACATGCAGAAAGATCTGGGGCTTACCGTACTGATGGTGGAGCACGATATGAGCCTGGTGTCGCGTGTCTCCGACCGGGTGCTGGCGGTGGCAGAAGGCCACCCGCTAGCCATGGGGACCGCTGCTGAAGTGCAGGCGAATCCGAAAGTGATTGAAGCTTATCTGGGTACGGAGGCCACATCATGAGTGACGCGGCAGAGAAAACCCTGAGCGCCCAGCCCCTGTTGCAGGTGAAGAATCTGGAAGCGTTTTATGGCCCGGTGATGGCCCTGCGCGGGGTATCCATCGATGTCCATGAAGGCTCGGTGGTCACCATTTTGGGAGCCAACGGTGCTGGCAAGACTACCCTGATGAAAACCATTTCCGGTGCGTTGGCGCCGCGCAAAGGCAGCGTCACCCTGGCTGGCGAGACCATCGACGGCAGCGAACCGGACAAACTGGTACGCAAAGGCATTGCCCATGTGCCAGAAGGGCGAGAGGTTTTTCCGTTCCTGAGCGTGGAAGAAAACCTGGTCATGGGCGCCTATATTCGCCGTGACAAGGCAGCAGTCCGCCAGGATATCGAAATGGTTTATGACTATTTTCCTATCCTCAAGGAGCGCCGCAGTCAGGCAGCAGGCACCTTGTCCGGTGGCCAGCAGCAAATGCTGGCCATTGGCCGTGGGTTGATGTCGCGCCCTTCATTAATGCTGCTGGATGAGCCTTCGCTGGGCCTGTCGCCACTGCTGGTGCAGGAAATCTTCGAGATTATCCGCCGACTTAACAAAGAGCAGGGCGTAACGTTATTGCTGGTAGAGCAGAATGCCCAGGTGGCACTGAATACGGCAGACCACGGCTACGTACTGGAAACCGGGCGCATTGTCATGGATGGCAGTGCCGACGATCTACTCGCCAGCGATGATATTCGCGAATTTTATCTGGGCCAGTCGGCGGGGGATGACCGACCGGAAAAACGCTGGAAACGAAAGAAGACCTGGCGCTGATGATGACTAAAAATAACACCACACCCACTCAGCTCCACGGTTGCGATACCGTGGTCAAACTCTGGCGAAAGCAATGCCTGGAGCGGGGCAGTAATATTGCTCACCGTGAAAAGGATCTGGGCATCTGGCAAAGCCATAGCTGGCTGGATTATTACGAAAAGGCCCGCGCCATTGGCGTTGCGCTCTTGTCCCTGGGGCTGGAGCGTGGTCAGCCAGTATCCATTCTCAGCGAAGACAACAAGGAATGGCTGTACTGCGATCTGGGTATTGCCGGTGCGGGTGGTATCAGTAACGGCGTCTACACCACCGACAGCCCCGAGCAGCTGGCCTACCTGATCAACGACAGTGAATCGGCCTTCCTGTTTGTGGAGAACGATGAACAGCTGGACAAGTACCTGACCGTGCGTGATCAGGTGCCGACCCTGAAAAAAGTCATTGTTTATGACCGCAAAGGGTTGCGGGATTTTGACGATCCCATGGTCATGTTCCTGGATGAACTTTACGCACTGGGTGAACAGATCCCGGATGCAGAAGAGCAGTTCAGCACCTGCATTGCCCAGAGCCAACCCGATGACATCCGCATGCTGATCTACACTTCCGGTACCACCGGGGCGCCCAAGGGGGCCATGATCAGTCATCGCAATGTGTTGTTCCAGCTGGCCGCCGGCGAGCAGGTACTCGATGCCCATGAAGACGATGATCAGCTGTGTTTCCTGCCCCTGTGCCATATTCTGGAACGGCTGGTGTCCGTGGAGCTGCCCATCTACAAGGGCTGCACGGTGAATTTTGCAGAAAGCCCGGAAACCGTCTTTGAAAACCTGCGTGAAGTGTCTCCTCATACCTTTGCGGCGGTGCCGCGCCTGTGGGAAAAGGTCTACAGTTCCATGATGACCCTGCGTGACGAAGCCACCGGGTTCGGTCGCTGGTGTTTCGATCGTGCGGTGGCTGCCGGCGAAGCCTGGCATTGCGATGGCAAGCGCAATCCGCTGTCGGCCCTGCAATACCAGTTCTGGAACCTGCTGGTGCTACGCAATGTTCGTGACCTGATCGGTATGAACCGCCTGCGTCGTGGCACCACCGGCGCGGCGCCCATCGCCCCGGAACAGATCCGCTGGTTCCAGTCACTGGGGGTGCCTTTGTTCGAAGGCTACGGCATGACCGAGACCACCGGTGTGGCCTCGCTGAACAGTGCCAAACGCGAGAAGGTGGGCACCGTGGGTGAAGCGCTGCCCGGAACCGAGGTGCGCATTGCCGACAACGGTGAAGTGCTGGTGCGTGGTGATCACGTCTTTGCCGGTTACTGGCGGAAACCTGAAAAAACCGCCGAAGACATCCGCGATGGCTGGCTGCATACCGGCGATGTGGGGCGCCTGGAAGACGGCATGCTCACCATTACCGGCCGCCTCAAGGACATCATTATCACCGCAGGGGGCAAGAACATTACGCCGGCAGAAATTGAAAGCCGGATGAAGTTCTCGCCCTATATTTCTGATGCCGTGGTGATTGGCGACAAGCGCAAGTATCTCACTTGCCTGATCATGATTGATCAGGAGAACGTGGAGAAATACGCCCAGGATCGCCAGGTACCGTTTTCCAATTTTGCGTCACTGTGTCGAGCCAAAGAAGTGCTGGACCTCATCGACAGTGTTATTCAGGACGTGAATAAACAATTCGCCCAGGTGGAACAGATCAAGTATTTCCGCCTGATCGATGTGCTGCTCACCGCTGAGGATGAGGAGCTGACCGCAACCATGAAGCTGAAGCGTTCCTTCGTGGAGAAAAAACACAAGCACCTGATTGATTCCATGTACTGATGGTACGAGAGGAGAGTGCATCATGAAGAAGCTCTGTCTGGCGGCTGTAACCGCCATAGCCCTGGTGGGCTGCAGTGACAACAATAACAAGGAAGACGACAAAGCCGCAGCCGAATCGGTGCGTGGCGTGACCGACACTGAAATCAGAATTGGCGGCATGCACGACCTGTCCGGGGTATTCGCAGCGTTTTCTTCACCGGCCGTGCAAGTGGCCAACGACATGTTCGAAGAAGTGAACGAACAGGGCGGCATTCATGGCCGCAAGATTCGTTATATCGTCGAAGACCATGCCTATCAGGTTCCCAAGGCAACGCAAGCGGTGAACAAGTTGGTTAGCCGCGATGAAGTCTTTGCCATGCTGATGAGTCTGGGGACGCCCCATAACCTGGCGGCGTTTCCGATCATGGATCGCAACAAGGTTCCCAGCGTCCTGCCGTTATCGCTTTCCCGGCAGATGGAAGAAGAAGGGGACTTCCGCTACCGCTACGTGCTCGGTCCCAGCTACTACGAGGGCGTATTACAGGGCGTGAACCGGCTGGTGGAAGACGAGGGCATTGAGAAAATTTGTGTGATGTATATTCCCTCTGACTTCGGTGAAGAGGTGAATCAGGCGGTTAACGATGCAGCAGACGCCAACGATGCACTGACTCTGGCCGAGAGCTCTTCGCATCGCCCGGATGAAAGTGATTTCAGCGGTACGCTGGCGCGCCTGCGCGATGCCAACTGCGAACTGGTGGCGGTAGCCCTGCCCGTGCGCCCCATTATCACCGTCGTCGCGACAGCCAAACAGATGGGTTGGGATGATGCCAAGTTCATCGTATCCCAGGCGGGCTTCCATTCTGCCGTTGCGGCGGCACCGGGTGGTGTTACCGAAGGGTTGTACGGTGTTGCTTCCTGGGAGGACATCGTCAGCCGTATGACCCATGTGCCGGAAGCTGAGAAGTGGGGCAAAGCCTACAAGGAGCAATATGGTGAACTGCCCAGTGGTGGCGCCGTACTTGGTCGTGTTGGTGCCATGCTCACCATCAACGCCCTGCGCGAAGCCGGCCCGGACCTGACCACGGAATCTTTCCTGGATGCGCTGGAATCACTGAAATTCAGTGACAAGGTAACCGGCGTGGAGACGGAGATGAGCGAGACTAATCACCGCGCGGGTAGCGGGATTATTCTGTCTCAGGTTCAGGATGGTATCTGGCGGCCTGTTGCCGAAATGGAATAAAGACCAATATATTGACCAAGGGCGCTTCTCAGAGGCCCCCTAAAGAAAGCCACCGTTCCTGAAGGGGGGCGGTGGTTTTTTTAATCTGTATCAGGCCCTTTACGCCAAGTCATGAGGCTATCTGCTCTGCCGCAGCATGGCCCAGTGTCGTACCGAGGTCCCGGGGATCTCGTCTTCATGCACGACCTCAAAACCGAACCGTTGATACAAGGACACATTGTTCGGGTTATGGGTATCCAGGTAGCAGGGCAGTCCTTGCTCGTCCAGTCGATCCAGTGACGGTTGTAGCAGCGGCGTCGACAATCCGCGACCCTGCTGCGACGGATCGATGCCGAGCAGCAGCAGATACGCATGGGGAGCGCTGAGGGCACGATGATGTACCGCCTGCATGGCCTCGCCTGCCTGCATCTGGCGTTTTATCGCGCCGGGGCCTTGCTTGAGCATGGCGCGCACCGCGCCGAAGCGCAGCATATCGGCCATGCTGTGCCGCAGGGCTGACGATGGCAGCCAGACAGCAGCGCCATCCTGTGGTTGCTGGGCGATGTGTACCTGACCGTTTTGGCTGGCATGGGCAACCAGAAAACGGAAAGTGTAGTACGCCCGCGCTTCACGTTGCGACGGGTTCGGGAAGAAGTAGACAAACAGGGGGTCGTGGAAAAAGGCCCGGCTGAACATGTGGGCGATGTCGTTGAGGGGCGGTTGTGTCGTTGTCATGGAAGGTATCCGGTTGCGTCATGGAGGAGCATACCGGAAAAGAACAGGCCCGGTGCAGCCTGTTGTATGCACCGGGCCAGGCAGGTCAGGTTCAGGAAGGTGTGGTCTGGCTCTGGCTGCCTTCATAGGGTTCGCCGCCGCCGGGAAAAGCCAGGCGCAGGTTGTTCAGCCAGGTGGTGCCGAACTGGCGGAACAGGGAGGCGCTGTTGTATGGAATGCCGTAGCGGTCGGCCAGTGCCCGCACCCGTGGGGCCACTTCCTTGTAGCGGTTGCTGCACATGTCCGGGAACAGGTGGTGCTCAATCTGGTGCGACAGGTTGCCGGACAGGATATGGAACAGCTTGCTGCCCTCGATGTTGCAAGAGCCCAGCATTTGCCGCAGATACCAGCGACCACGGGTTTCACCTTCCACTTGTTCCAGGGTGAAGTTGTGGGCCCCGGCAGGGAAGTGCCCGCAGAAGATAATGGTGAACGCCCAGATGTTGCGGATCAGGTTGGCCACCGCATTGGCGCCGGCCACCATGCCAAACACCAGCAAGGGCGAGAAGGGCACGTAGAAGGAAATCGGGATCGCCACCAGTGCTGCTGCCAGCGGCCAGGCGATGTAATCCTTGGCCACCTGCCGCCAGACCTTGTAGCCGATACGCTTTAACAGGGGCGTAAAGTCCTTCAGCTTGTTCTTGCCTTTCAGGTGGTCGTCGATGGCCTGCTCATGGACGGCCACGCCTTCCTCGAACAGCAGCATCAGCAAAATGAAATAGATCGGCTGCAACAGAAACGCCGGCTTCCATTTCTGCATGGGGGTCACCCGCATGATGCCGTAGCCCACATCCAGGTCTTTTTCCAGCACATTGGTCCAGGTGTGGTGCACCACATTGTGCGAATGCATCCACCGGTCCGAGGGGCTCATGGTGTCCCATTCCCAGGTGTTGGATTGGATTTCCGGGTCCTTCATCCAGTCCCACTGGGCGTGCAGCACGTTGTGGGCGATTTCCATGTTTTCCAGAATCTTGGCGATGCCAAGCGCGAAGACGCCCAGGCCCATGAGGGTGAGTGCCACCGGCCAGGTGGCCAGCGCGTGTCCCCAGGCGGGAATGAAAAACAGCGACAGGTAAATCACAAAGCGGGAGCTTACCGCCATGGTGCGCTGGGTCTTGATCACCTTGAGGATATAGGCGCGGTCGCGGTCGCCCCGGGAATCAAATACCTCGTTGCGAATGGCTTCCAGCTCGTTACCGAATTCTTCGATCTGTTCGTCGGTCAGGTCGACCGGGTATTGATGGGTTTTCATTATTCTTCCCTCACAAATCCAGTTCGCAGTCGCCGGCGGCGGCGCAGATGCAGGTTTGTACAATGCTGCCTGCTTCGTTCAGTACCTCGCCGGTGCGCAGGTCACGCACACACCCGGAAACCAGGGTGGTGTTACAGGTATGGCAGATCCCCATGCGGCAACCGTGGGGCGGGTTCATGCCGGCCGCCTCGGCCACTTTCAGCAGCGGGGTGTCGCTGTCGCCTTCGGTGTCCACATCGCTCTGGGCAAAGCGCACACGGCCACCCACCGCATCGGCGGGCACTTCGGTAAAGGGCGCGCGGAATCGCTCCACATGCAGCCGGCGGCTACAGCCCGCCTCGGCCATGCATTGCTCGATCGCTTCCAGCAGGGAAGGGGGGCCGCAGGCGTACACATCCCGGTCTTTCCAGTCCGGGCAGAGCGCATCCAGCTGTGTCGAGGAAAAACGGTTACGGCTCGGGTCTTCGCCTTCACGACTGTAAATCAGATGCAGGTTATAGCGATCGTTGTAGCGATCCATCGCCTTCAGTTCCTTGCCCAGCACCACATCAAACTCGTGGGGGGCATAGTGGACATGGTGCGTATCCGGCAGGCGCCCCTGGGCAATCAGGCTGTTGATCATGCTGAACGCGGGGGTGATGCCGCTGCCTGCGGTAATAAACAGCGGCTGAATCGGCTGCGCATCGGGCAGATAGAAATCCCCCTGCGGCAGGCCGATGGGCAGGTAATCGCCTACCTTGATATTGCGCACGATGTGGTGGGAGATAGTGCCCTTGTCGATGGCCTTCACCGTGATCGTGAAGCAGTCGTCTTCGCGCTCGGGGGGCGAGGAAATGGTGTAGGTACGGGTGTAATGCTTGCCATTGGCAGGGATCCCCACTCGCACATGCTGCCCCGCCCGGTGCCCGCGCCAGTTCAGGCCGGGTCGCAGGGTGAGCGTGCGCGCGTCTTTGGTTTCATCCCACACTTTGACTACTCGGGCCTGCAGCTTGTGGGTGGTCCACAGCGGATTCACCAGCTCCAGGTAATGGGAGGTGCGCAGTGGCCAGGCAAAATAATCGGTGATGGTACTCAGTCGAGACCAGATGGATGATGATGCACCTGGCTCTGGCTGGGTGGGTTGACGCATAACGGTTCCTCTTTCGTTGTCATTATTCGAGGTTGTCGCTAACCCGGCATGCAGGTGCTGTTGCAAGCGGGGGCATGGCGTGAACAGTGCCGCTGAGGGCTGCTGTCACCGTCCGTTCCTGTCCATTTCGTTACCGGGAAAGCTGCATGCCGGAACGTTTGAGTATCCTCCTCTGCCAAGTCTGCAGGCCAATGGCCTTAACCGAATCTGTACGTAAACCCTGTGCAGAAGAACAATGTTTACGCTGCGTTAATGAACATGTGTTCACATTTGGCTTTAGCGTAAAACTACTGTTGCCATGCTGTCCAGCCTTTCTTTATGAGCGGTGTGAGCTTTCACCGGTGGCACGCCTGTGTGCGCGCCTGTCGGGGCCGAAAACAGGGCGGAATGGTTAAGTTCCTATGGGAAAGTAAGAGAAGGCTTACAGACGTCGGTTAAAGATGTGGTGATAATTTGATCATCTGCTACGAAGAATTGCTGAAGAAAATGCCCCGTATGGATTCTTACCGTGGCAGGGCAAGTGTTCACCAAAGGGGATAAAGGATGCATTTGCACCTTGCCTGAACCTGAACACAATGAAATCGAATACTGCTGCTGATTCCTCGTTTGCCCCGGCCTTGGCCGGGGTTTTTATTATCCGCAATGCCGCCTCTGTTTGATTCTTTGGTCCGTTCATAAAAGCCAGGACGAGCTCTGCGATTTGGCTCTCACGTTTTTCTGTTGTGGGATATGCTAGCGTCTATCTGCTGACCCGAAAGCACAACCCGACGGAGATTCCATGGCTAACCCAAAACAACAATGGCTGCAGGCCTTCACCGGTGGTTTTGTCGCCACTCTGCTGTTCCATCAGGGCGTGCTGGCCCTGTTCTGGCTGGGCGGCCTTATTCCTGCCTTTCCATGGAACATGACTCCGGTGCCGCCACTGGGTGTACCACAAGTGATTTCCCTGGCCTTCTGGGGTGGTGTGTGGGGCTTGCCGGTGTGGTGGGTTATCCGTCGTTGGCAGGGCATGAAATTCTGGCTTAGCGCTGTCGTCATCGGTGCCATCGGGCCGACTCTGGTGGCCATGCTGCTGGTGTTCCCCATGAAAGGCCTGGACGTGAATGCCACCAAGGTGGTGGGCGGTCTGATCGTCAATGCCGCCTGGGGTCTGGGGCTGGCTGTCTGGATGCAGTTCAACCGATCGCGCGGCTAATCCATCTCGCTAGTGATTGTCGGCGCCCTCTCGGAGGGCGCCTCCTGATCCCGTCATTAGCCACTCCATCTCAGACCAGAAAACGTCATCCGCCGATCGCTGGCGGGTGACGACGTTACTCTCGAATTTTTCCTTTGCCCCCTTACGGAAATGAAGTTGTTGCCGCTGGGCCGATTTCCGGCAGTCATGTCGTTAACCCTGTCGTGATTGTGATCCGGTTGCCGCTTTTTTAGTTGTTGCACTGCCGTTCTGAATTGAATTCATGGAAGTGTCACCTGTAGCACTTAGGTTTGCCGCTCCATTAATTGTTATTCATTAGAGGTATGTGATGAGTTTGTTGCCCGGATCGCGATGGCGGAATGCTGGCCTGATTGCTTTGATGGCCACGTTTCTGTCCGCTTGTGGTGGTAGCGGAAGTAGCTCAGGTGAGCTGACGGATAAGCCCGACGAGAATAATGCTCACAGTTATTCCGTAGCGGTGATTCCCGACACCCAGAAATACTCCCGCTATTCCCCCGAGCGTTTTATGGCACAAACGCAATGGATTGCAGATAACTACCAACAACAGGATATTGAATTCACCCTGCATCTTGGGGATGTGGTAGACAGGGCGAGAGACCCGCAGGAGTGGGTGTTTGCCCGCCAGGCACTACAAGTGCTGGAAGCCAATGCTGAAACCCCTTACAGCGTGCTGGCCGGTAACCATGATGTGCTCAATAGCGGGCAGTGGGACGACCAACGCGAATTGTCCAACGAGCCCTACTTGACCCACTTCCCGGCAAGTTTGCAGGCGGGCAACTATACGACTTTCCAGGGTACCGACAGCACGGGTTTCAGTAGCTACCATATTTTTTCTGCCGGTGAGCGCCAGTTTATGGTGCTGGCTCTGGACTGGCGCTCGTCCGATCAGACTCTGGCCTGGGCGCAATCCATTCTGGATAAACATCCCGAGCTACCGGTCATTCTCACCACTCACCAGTTGCTGGACATTGCGGGTGACGGAGAAACTGCCATCTTCACTGATCATGGTGCCAGGCTTTGGGAAAACCTGATTCGCAGCAATGACCAGATCTTCCTGACCTTCAATGGCCACCACCACGGTGAAGCCATGATGGTTGGGAAAAACAACTATGGTCGTGATGTGGTCATGCTGGTTGTGGATTATCAATCAGGATACTGGGGCGGCAATGGCATGATGCAGCTGGTGGGGTTCGATGAAGCCAACGGCAAGCTCGATTTCCGTTCTTTCTCGCCCTGGGTAGCCGCGATACCGGAAGATCAGCGCCAACCCCAGGATGAGCTTGCGCGGTGGGAGTTCAGTGTTCCCATGGACTTCGACAGCCGTTTCAGTCAGTTCAACGAGCACCATGTCGCCAGTGAACCGGGCAACATCGACGGCACCCAGGCTTACTGGATCCTGGACCGGGACCATCAGGTCACCACTACCAGTGGCGAGGTACAGTTCCTGGACGCTTCAGGCAATAACAACAACCTGGTGCTCATGGCGCACAACGATCCACAAGGGCCGGTGGCAGACTTCTTCGAAGTGGCTGCACAAGCCCCGCCCTTTGGTTACGCCGACGGTGCGGCGCGCTTTTCAGGCAACAACGATATCGGTGGCTACTATCTTGAAACGGATGCGCCTGGGCTGACCTTTGAGAACAGTGCATCGGGCAAATCGGGTTACTTGCCGACCTATACCATCGAGGCAATTGTGAAACTCCCGGAAGGCTGGGTTTCTGAAGACAATAGCTGGTCGGGGATTCTTAACCACCGCCCGCAGATTTCACAAGTGTGCAGCTATCACGAAATCGCATGCGGTGGCAGTGACGCCTCTCTGGGCCTGAATGTTTCATCGCTGAAAGAGTTCCAGTGGGTGAGTACATCGCAAAATGGCAAGGGTAGCGACAACTGGTCCTGGGAAGTCATGAACGAATACTGGTACCACATCGCCTTGGTCAACGATGGCGAGAAAGTGCAGATGTATGTGGATGGTTCGCTGGTTATGCGCACCGGGGTTGATGAACAGAAAGGGCTGATTGTTGAGCCGGGCCAACCCTGGTCCATCGGGATCAATAGTTGGCAGGGCGTCGCGGGTAACTTGTTTGCCGGTGACATTGCCGAAATTCGGATTAACAATCGGGTTCTGGACAGTGGCGAATGGTTACTGAACCAGTAATGCGCATTAGCTAGAAACCCTGCCAAGTCGGGCTCCCGGTCAGTCGTGCAACGCACGGGAAGCCCGACCTCCTTTCTGCCCTGCAGAAAGCTGCATGATCGATGACCCACCTGCCTTTGCTGACAACACCCGTGGTGTGAACTGCCACCCACAACGCCGAAATTCCGTGCTAGCGTAGCCCCTCGCCACAATGAGGAGCGATCAATGTCTCACACTGTCATGGTTACCGGGGCGTCCGGTTATATTGCTGGCTGGATCGTCAAGGATCTGCTGGAAGCCGGCCACACTGTGCACGCCACCGTGCGCAACCCCGACAAAGCCAAAAGCGTGGATCACCTGAAGCGCCTTGCCGAATCTGCGCCCGGCACCCTGAAGCTGTTCAAGGCAGATTTGCTGGATGCGGACAGTTTTGATGCGCCCATGCAGGGTTGCGATATCCTCATGCACACCGCCTCGCCGTTCGTGCTGGATGGCTTTACCGATGCCCATGAAGCGCTGGTACGCCCGGCCGTGGAAGGCACCCGCAATGTGCTCAATGCCGCTAATCGCTGCGACACCCTCAAGCGTGTGGTGCTCACCAGCAGCGTGGCCTCCGTGTACGGTGACGCCACCGACATGAAGGGCAAGAGCGCCTTCACTGAAGCGGACTGGAACAGCACCAGCAGCGTTGACCACAACCCGTATCAATATTCCAAGGTGGCTGCCGAGCGCGAAGCCTGGAAAATCCACGATGCCCAGGGCGGCGATGCAGCCAGCCGCTGGGATCTGGTCACCATCAACCCGGGCATGGTGTATGGCCCGTCACTCACCAACGCCAGTAACTCCGCCAGTATCGGTACCCTGCTGGACATGGGGCGCGGCAAGCTGCGCACCGGTGTGCCGGACCTGGAATACGGCATGGTGGATGTGCGCGAAGTGGCTCAGGCGCATCTGCTGGGTGCGTTTAGCCAGGAAGCAGAAGGCCGCTATATCCTGGTTAGCGAGTCGGTCACCATGCTCGACATCGCTGCGATGCTGCGCAAGCAATTTGGCCGCCAGTATCCCTTCCCGATGATGAAAGTGCCCAAGCCGGTGGTATGGGCGGTCGGCCCGTTCATGGGCCCGGTGACCCGCAAGTTCATCAGCCGTAACGTGGGGTATCCACTGCGCTTCGATAACAGCCGCAGCAAAGCGCTGGGTGTGAACTATCGTTCAGCCAGCGAGACCCTGAAAGATCACTTCGAGCAGGTGCTGGAAGATGGCTTGGTGCGGCGGCGTTAAGTAATGTCACGGATCAGCTTGCATGACGAATGGCCTGCCATCCCTGGCGCGGGCGTTCGTCATGCAAGTACTGGCATCATGTCAGTACTTGCCCCCCGTGATCTTTGCGGTCCTAGCCCAGCGCGTAATCCGCTTGCGGCGTTTCGCTGGTAGCGCTCTGCAATTGCTCCACCAAGGCATCCACTTCTTGCTCGGCCTGACGAATAGACGCGGCCAACCGCTCCCCGCCTTCTTCCTGATGCTCAACCGCAATGTAGTGAATGCGGGTAATGCCGATAAACTGCAGCACGGTAGTGAGGCCTGGTTCCAGATGATTCAGATGGGCCAGATCGCCGCCGGGATTGAAGCCCGCGCCGCCCCGTGACGACAGGATGACCGCGTGGCGAGGACGATCAGCCAGTAGCGGGGTGAACGGATCTTCCGGCCGGGTTTCGTCATACTCCACCGTGCGGCCCATGCGCACTATCTGGTCCACCCACGCCTTCAGCGCAGCGGGCATACCGAAGTTATAAAGCGGCGCGCCGATTACCAGCACATCTGCCGCAATCAGCTCCTCAATTAATCGATCGCTTTCGGCCAGCACGCCTGCCATCCAGGGCTGCTGATTGGCGGCGGGTGTAAAGGCCGCTTCGATCCAGGGTTGATCGATAATGGCTGGAGGGGCAGCGCCCAGATCCCGCTGGGTGACGGCGGTGTTCGCAGAGGCCGCTTGCCAGCGGCTGATGAAGCGTTGTGTCAGGCGGCGGCTGATGGAGCCGTGGGCGTCTTGACCGGCAAGGCCGGGGCGGGCGCTGGCATCCAGTTGCAGAAGGTGTGTCATGGTGGGCTCCTTGTTTTGTGAGTTGAACTCATTCATCGTTAAGCACAAGACAAGCCTAGTGCCGGCTAATAAGGCGCCACAAACGATCATTATTTTCATTAATAGATGAGTTTAATTCAGTCATGAGCCCTCGCCGGTTACCGTCCCTTTCTGCCTTGCGCGCTTTTGAAGCCGCCGCCCGCCATGAAAGTGCCAAGCAGGCCGCCAGTGAGTTGTCTGTTACGGCCACGGCCATCAGCCACCATATTCGGGGCCTTGAGGAATCGCTGGGTGTGGCACTGTTTGTACGCAAGCCCCGGCAGTTGTTGCTGACACCACAGGGCCGCGAGCTGTTTGTGTCACTGGAGGCGGCCTTCGACAGCATTGGTGACGCGGTGGACCGCGTGAAAGCGGCGCCGACCCGCCTGGCAGCAACCCTGTCCACCACGCCAGCGGTGGCCGTGCGCTGGCTGTTGTCGTGGGTCTGCATGCTGCGTGATGCGCACCCGGAAATAGACCTGCGCATCCATGCCTCCCATGAGCCGGTTGCCCTGGACGGGGTCACCGCCGACCTGGCCATCCGTTATGGCGATGGCCACTGGCCGGGGCTGGTAGCGGAGAAGCTGTTCGATAACACCTTTATTCCGGCCTGCAGCCCTTATCTGAAACTGGACAACATGGCGGACTTAACCGACCACCCCCTGATTCACTTCCGCCCACACGGCGCCCTGGCGGCTCCCATGGACTGGGCCGGTTGGCAAAAACGGGCCCAGGTGGCGGGGCTGGATGTCAGTGCCGGGCTGGTGTTTTCCGACGAAACCCACGCTATCTCCGCCGCCATCGGCGGGCAGGGCGTGGCCCTGATGAGCCGAACCCTGATTGCCGATGAACTGGAAGAAGGGCGGCTGGTTCAACCCTTCGGCCCGGAACTGGAAGGCAAACCGTTCTATCTGGTGTACCCGGAAAATCGCCGGGATGATCCGGTGATTAGCGCGATTCGGGATTGGGTGATGGAGGTGCCGGGCGGGTTGTGTAATGGACTCGAGCAGGGCGCCGATGTGTCTGAGTGGTTTGACTCGAAGAGTGCTTCACCGGGCCTGGATTCGCCGTGAACCACTGAACGATACCCGCCGCTTTTGCACCACAACGGCACACCGATG
Source organism: Alcanivorax sp. VBW004 (assembly GCF_009718865.1). Classification (NCBI taxonomy): domain Bacteria; kingdom Pseudomonadati; phylum Pseudomonadota; class Gammaproteobacteria; order Oceanospirillales; family Alcanivoracaceae; genus Alcanivorax; species Alcanivorax sp. VBW004. The sequence goes on along the minus strand of NZ_WNHC01000001.1, from coordinate 3,250,728 downwards.
CGAGCATATTGAGCACCAAAAGTGCGCAAATCAGGCTTTTGAGCTGCGCCAGGCGGCAGGCTAGCCCGCCTTTTGGCACAGCTCAGCCAGCTTCTGGTCCAGCATGTTGAGGATGTGGCGGCGGCTGATCACGCCCACCACCTTGTTGGCAGCATCCACCACCGGGTAGATCTTGGGCTTGGCGTTGAGCATCTGCTGGGCCAGGTTCAGCACGTCATCGGTGAGCGATACCGTCAGCACTTCGCTTTGCATCAAATCCTTAACCGTGGCCACGCGCTGGTTGTGATACACAACCTGCAGCGCGGCCTGCAGGCATTCGCGCTCACTGATCCAGCCCACCAGCGTACCGTCGCCATCGGTGACCGGGCTGCCCAGCATGTCGAGCTTGATCAGGTTGCTGGAGGCTTCCACCACCGGCATCTCCGGGTGAATCGTCGCAAAACGCGTGCACATCAGGTCTTTGATAGATACAGAATCCATGGGGCTTACCTCTTGCTCTGGTCCGGGACCACAAAGGGTTCGGCCAGCACTTTCGCCGGCCATCAGGCACGTTACTGCGGGAACCATGCCAACTTACCGCAAGCGATGCTGGCTCCCCTTTTGTAGGAGCGCCACTTGAGGCGCGAACTTTTACTGCCCGCCAAAAAATCGTTGCTTGACCTCAAGTTGACTTGAAGTGGCAAGCTAACCGCTAACATCAAGACAGCGCCTCCCGGAGAGTGAGCATGAACCGTTCAACAGAGACCCCCGACAACCCGTCAACGCTGTGGAAAAGCGTGGGTGGGCGCAACTGGGTGGAATCCCAGCAACTGATCGATCACCTGTTCAAACCCATCGAGGGGTTGCTGGCCAAGGCGGTGGAATGCCAGTCGCCGCAGCGCGTTCTCGATATCGGCTGCGGCACCGGCGGCACAACCTGGGCGATCAGCCGTTATACGCGGAGTGAGGGGTTGGCAACGGGCGTCGATATTTCCGAGGTCATGATCGAGGCGGCACGGCAGGGTACGGAAAAGAACGGCGCAGAAAAGGCGGGCGTAGAGTTTATCTGCGGCGATGCAGAGACCTATGATTTTGGTGAAAGCCAGTACGACATGCTGGTCTCGCGCTTCGGCATCATGTTCTTCGACGATCCCATCAAGGCCTTCCAGAACCTGAGGCGTGCCGCTTCCACAGACGCCCCTGGGCTGTTCGTCGCCTGGCGCTCCCCGCAAGAAAACCCCTTCATGACCGCCGCTGCCCGGGCGGCCAAATCCATGGTCACGCTGCCACAACAAGCCCCGGACGCCCCCGGGCAGTTCGCCTTCGCAGACGCTAAACGCGTGGAAAGCCTTCTTGAGGCTGCGCACTGGCATCACATCAGCATCGAACCACTGGATTTCGAATGCACTTTCCCCGAGACCGAGCTGGTCGGCTACTTCACCCGCCTGGGCCCGCTCGGCCGCGTTTTCCCGGACCTGGACGAAAAGACACAAGCCCGTCTCATTACCGTGGTCAGAGACGCCTTCGAGCCCTTTGTGTTCGGCGATACCGTGAAATTTAACGCCGCCTGCTGGCAGATCAAGGCACGAGCATAGGGGCGGGCGGCCACTTCACAAACCACCTGTAGGAGCCCCGCTCGAGGGGCGAACCCTCCTTTCTATCTCTTACCCCCCCAACAAAGAAACAAAGCCCCTGAAGCTTATTCATTTATTTGCGCCCGAAGATTGTGTACATTCGGAACTGGATCACAAATAGAAAGATACCAATAACAACAGGCCCGCCAGGATCGTGGGCTAGAAAGCAATGAGGGACTAGATGCCTTTATTCTGGGGAACGCTTAACCAGAAAACCTGCCGAGTTATTCCCCAGCAGTGCCGAATCCTCTTCGTGCTGTGCGCACTCCTGTGCTCCCCGTTTGCATATTCAGCCTTGTTCCTGGACGTTTCACCCGGTGATTCATGTCTTGAAACCTATCAGATGGAAATTGCGCGGGGGGCGGAGGCGGATCTGCCTCTGGAAACCATGCTGGAGCAAGAACTTCTGGCGTTTGAACACAACACCCCGGATCTCTCTGAAATAACCTGGTATCAATGCGATGCAGACAATGTTTCTCTGGTTTATTACGGTGCCTGGTTCAATAGCGGGGCGGAGCAAAAGCGTTTCTTTGAAAACCATAGAGCAAAATTAGAGAGAAAGTTTGGGCAGCCATCATTCGATGCGTTTGACCTTGGCTGGATGGCGAAGCTCGTTTTGTGGCTCGACGGGAAAGAGGACATAAATGAAAAGCTGACACTGGTTCAGTGGCATCCAGAAAATGGCGAGATGATTATGCTTGGATATTCTCGCCTGAATGTTCATGGCAAGGCCTATGGGGTCACCATGAGCTGGGAGCGGTAGGTATCGTGGCCACCGTCATCCCCAATATCACTACTATCCGCGGCATGACCAATGGCGAGCGACGTCTTGGGCAGCGGCTGGAAACCCTGCTAGAGGATGACTACACCGTCTGGTACGACACCCCGGTGGGGCGCAACCGGCGCTATCCTGATTACATCATTCTTCATCCCGGTCGTGGTCTGCTGTTTCTGGAGGTGAAGGACTGGAAGCTGGATACCCTCAAACAGATCACGCCCCGTGATATGGAAATCTTTACCCCTGATGGCCTGAAGACCGTCACCAACCCCCTGCAGCAAGCTCGCCAGTGTGCGCTTACCGCCATCAAGAAACTGCAGCGCGATGAACACCTGCAACAGACCTCCGCCCAGCACAAAGGCAAACTCTGTTTCCCGTGGGGCTATGGGGTGGTGTTCCCCAATATCACTCGCAAGCAATGGAACGAGGCGATCCCTGAGGAGCATCAGGAGCTGGTGCTGCCGCCACACCGGCTGATCTGCCGGGACGAAATGACCGCTACCGCCGACCCGGAAGTCTTCCAGGAACAGCTCTGGGCCATGTTCGATTACGCCTTCGGCGACAAACTCAGTCTGCCGCAGATCGATCGCATCCGCTGGAACCTGTTCCCGGAAATCCGTATCAATGCGCCCCAGCAGGGGTTGTTTGATGAAGGTGATGAGGCTGATGAAGAAAGCGAGCAGGTTAGCGGGCAAGGGCAGGGCAGTCATACCGGCAGCCGGGCCGTGGCAGAGAGCCAACCCGGCTACAACGCCATCCCGGATATCGTCCGCGTCATGGACCTGCAGCAGGAACAACTGGCCCGCAGCATGGGCGAGGGCCACCGGGTCATCCATGGAGTGGCCGGGTCTGGCAAGACGCTGATCCTCGGCTACCGCTGCCTGCACCTGGCCCAGGCCGTCACCAAGCCGATTCTGGTGCTGTGCTTTAACATCACCCTGGCTGCCCGGCTGCGCAGCTTTATTGCCGAAAAGGGCATCGAAGAGAAAGTGCAGGTGCACCATTTCCATGAATGGTGTGGACGGCAACTGCAAACCTACAATGTAGACCTGATCCCCGCCACGCCCGAATTAAAGCCTTGGGAACGTCAGGTAGAGACCGTCATTCAAGCAGTGGACAAGCGCCAGATCCCCCGTGCCCAATACAGCGCGGTGATGATCGACGAAGGCCACGACTTCGAGCAGGACTGGCTGGCCCTGATCGTGCAAATGATCGACCCGGACACCAACTCCCTGCTGCTGCTTTACGACGATGCCCAGTCCATCTACAAGAAGCGTAGCCTCAAATTCCCGCTGTCCAGCGCTGGCATTCAGGCCCGTGGTCGCACCACCATCCTGAAACTGAATTACCGCAACACCCGCGAAATCCTCAGCTACGCCTACGATTTCGCCAAGGACTTCCTGCAAGCCCAGGACGCCGATGACGACCATATTCCCTTGATCGCCCCGGAAATGGCCGGCGCCAGCGGCCCGGCACCGGCATTCCGCAAGTTCGACACCTTCAACGACGAAGCCCACTACATCGCACGCTGCATCCGCAAATGGCACCAGAACGGCCAGCCGCTCAACAACATCGCGGTGATCTACGGCTACAACTGGCAGGCAGAAACCCTGCAACGGGCACTCAAACGGGAAAACCTTCCCCACGCCTGGCTGAAAGACAACGCCAGCAAGAAAGCCTACGACGCCAAGGCCGAACGTATTGCGCTACTCACCCGGCAAAGCAGCAAGGGGCTGGAGTTCGATACGGTGGTGCTGGCGGGGTTGGGAGGGTTGAAGGATGACGAGGAGAATTTGGAGAGTGAGGTTCGGTTGTTGTATGTGGGGATGACGCGGGCAAGGCAGCAGTTGTTGTTGACCGGGAGTGGGGAAAATTGGTTTGTGGGAAGGTTTGGTGGTTAGTTAATTATATATACGATGCAAGACCTGACCCAAATGTTCCATGCACGATGCAAATCCTGAGCAAGTTTATTGATTTCATAGTTTTTTTGCGTCACTTAATAAGAGGTTTTCATGGTTGATAATGCCATTAAGCGAGTGGAGTTATGCGGGATTCATAAAAGGTATGATCTGGAAATAGATTTCAATGAGTCTTTAAATATCCTCTATGGACACAACGGTACAGGGAAGTCAACTTTAATCCATATTATTGCTAACGTAGCAAATTGTGATTTTATTCGGTTTGCTTTTCTGAATTTTAAAAGAATTAGGGTTGATTACTATGGGGGGGAGTGTGTTGAGATTCGTCAAGAGGACGTAGGTGGCGAATTGATAGTGGTTATTGTTTCTCCTTCAGGTGAGGAATTGCGGTTTACTAAAAGAGAAGCTTCGGAAAGTATTCGAGAAATGGAGGATGATCGTTACGGTAGAGATCTTGTTATCGTTCCTGAGCTTCCAAGTAAAATTAAAGATTTTGTTAAGGCTAATGGAATAACAAAAGTTGAAACATCATATTTTCCAGCGTTCAGAACTATGTTGGAGGCATGGTCTTCGAGAAGTGAGGTTAGACGGCTTTCCTCTGCAAGAAGGAATGTTGAGAGATATTCAAAGCAGGCCACTGTATTTTCTAGGGATCTTTTTGGGCATTTTTTGCCTAAAATTAGCTATCCCTCACCGATTGATATTGAACTCAATCTTCGTAATGAAATAAGAGATTGCCAAATTAAGATAGCTAGATACGAGAGTTCAGTATTCTCAGATTCGTTTGTTAAAGTGTTCTCTGCGCTTCTTGATGGCGGTGAGGGCGGTGTTAATGCTGATGAAATATTACTTCAGATTTCTGACCTAACGAAAGAATCGAACTCTAGTAAGCTTGGTGATTTTGAGGAAAATTCCGAAACATATAGAGAGCTCCAGAGTCTAGTGGAAAAGAGTTCTATGCAGGGCGTTTTGCAGAGCTCTGCTTCCGGAGCTTTAGCCGTTTATCGTGATGCTTTGAAAGAAAGACAACTTTTTCAGCAAAAGGCGTTTAAAGAAATTGATGCCTACTTTGAAGTTGTGAATTCATTTCTTGATAAGAAGGAGCTTGCTTATGAGATGGATTCAGAAAGAAGAATCCCCAGGGTCGGATTGAAATTTCCTGATGGATCTTGGAGTAGTATAAGAGTTATGTCTTCAGGTGAAAGGCAGCTTTTAACAATGCTTTATGCAGTAAATAAAATGAGCGGGAATACCGCCGTCCTTATTGATGAGCCGGAGATATCGCTTCACATTGATTGGCAAGAAGATTTGCTTGAAAAAATGATGCGGCAACTGGGTGATAGGCAAATTATTGTATGCACTCATTCGCCTGCAATTGCTGCAGACTTTCAAGATTTCATGAAAAAGGTGTCCCCCCGGTTTAATGATATGTCTGAAGAAGATATTGATTTCCTTAATGATGATGAGGACGATTTTTAATGGGGGTTAGATATGATATCAATCAGTATATTGCTAGTGTGAAAATGAGCAACAAGACTAGGATTTTAGTTGAGGGTCGTGATGATCAATCAAATTTAAGAAATCTGATTCTTTCTGTTGTCGGCGAAAAAAGCTTGCGCGTTGATTCAGCTGAAATAATTAAGGGTGACTGCAAAAAAACCTCGAGAAATAATAGGGAGAAAATTGAAAAGGTCCATGGTATTTGCGATGGTAATCATGATTTCTCTAACTTGTTTTATTTTTGTGATAGAGAGTTTTATAAATTTGATGTGAGGGATAAGGTTTTAGATTTCATGGATGGCCATGAGAGCAGGGGGAATCTTTTTTGGACGATAGGGCATTCGTTTGAGAACTATTTTTTTAATGAGAGCTTGATGATCGAAGCATTTCGCTTTCTTACTGGTTCTGAGTTTAAATATGAGGCATTGAGGATTTTTAGTGGCTGTTTTGTGGATGCGGTGAAAGTTGTAGCGACGATTACGTTGGCGGCTAGAGATATTGGGAAATCAAGCTATCCATTAGGTGTTGTTTTCTGGAAAGACTTCGAGTTTGTAGATGGAAATTTGGTTTTTGATATGTCTTCTTGGCGTGGAGCTGACAAAACTGAAATTTGTGAGAACTTCAAGTCGGCTTATGAGAAATATGAATCAATAGTCAATAATACTGATTATGAGGTTTTATTGCGGGTGTGTAGAGGGCATACCGGTCTTCAGTTATTGCAGAGGGTTTTTGCTAGATGTTTATATGAGTCTGGAAGTACTGTGGATGCTTCGCTTGCAACAAAGCACTCAGACTCTTTTGCTAAAATTAAAGAGAATTCAGTCTCATCTGCTCTTTGCGAGTCTTGGATAAGAACGATAGGGAAGGGGAACCTAAACTATCCGAGCGCCCTTATAGATTCCATTGCATAATTATGATGCGAACACGATGGTGAGTTTCAGATTGCGTGAAGCATAAGCAGCCGCGAAGCGGCCAAAGAAAAAAACGGCGGATAAGCCGGTTTTTTGTTTCCAGTCCTTCACTTGTGAGGCGGGGGCGGAAATTGGTATCCGGCCTACATCAACAACAGGACGCCCGTCAATTAGCCTATCGAGAGAGGGGGGCTTGATGGATCGGGGGTTTATTGACATTAATAGTGAAATTGTTAGATAAAGGTGGGGCAGGACTCTATAAGGCAAAGCTCCCGTGAGCTGGCACACCTAAAGTGTGAATCGTCATTCGGGCTATTCCAGGGCTCATCTGATATGAGCGTTAATTGGAGAGATTCTGATGCGAAAGCTAAATGAGTTTCTGTTGTCTATTCGAGTCATCGGCATAGCGTCCGTTAAACTTCACTGTAAGTTTTCTCGATAATTAGACAGCCTCGCCCCTTGTGGGCGAGGCACCTAACCTTATTTCAGGATTCTGGCAAGCTCGCTGAGGACCCGCTCTAGTTTCAATCTAGGACCTTAACAATGGAGGATCCGGGGTCAGGCCTCACATTTCCCATTTCAAAACAGAACACCCATCAATTGGTTGGCCTTCAGCAGGCTTTATGGAAGAAAGAAGTTTATGAGTACCTCCTGCTTGAATCCGAGAATTCCATGAGATATTGCTTTCTAATTTTGAGTATGTCATTGCTTTTTGATGTTGGGATTGCCTCCGAAGGTAATGGGGATTCTTCTCTGACCGAACCTCGACCGCTGATTGCTGCAAAATATAAGAGCAGTATGGGGGATGACTCTTGTGAAGCGGGAAGTGCAGACAACTCGACTTATTCGCTGATCAACCACACGTTTTGCCGTTATACCCCCAAATTTGACAGCCAATACCGAAGAGCATTGAGAGATGATGCTTTCTTGGAAGGAAATGTAACGCTGATGCTTGATGTGAGCAGTGATGGGAAGGTGGCTTCGGTAGCCATCTTGCAGTCGGACTTGGACCACTCTGAGCTTGAAAGACGCTTTCTCATGATTGCTTCTGCAATGAAGTTTCCAGGTATTGGGCCTGGCGGGTGGAAAGGAGAGTATACCATCCGGTTCTCTCCCTGATTTTGTGGCCGAATGCACAACAACAGAAGTAAGAGGTGAATCGCCACCAGTTTGCTAGAGGCAACAAAGGGGCACCCATCAATTGGCAATGAAGCGAGGCTTACGAGACGGCACACCGCTTCAATAGTATCCTTCCCTACGCACCTTATAGGTTGTGTTCATCGACAACCATATTTGGCGGTGAACAGAAATATCGGTTCCCCGTTGCGCAAATACACCCCCTGATCCAGTTGTGAAATATCACTATGACGGCCTCACTTGATCGTTTGTATTCCTTTCGGCGCTGTCCCTATGCCATGCGCGCCCGCCTGGGCGTTTTGTTCTCTGGTTTGCAGGTTGAGCTGCGAGAAGTGACCCTGAAAAACAAGCCCGCGCAGATGCTGGCGATAAGCCCTAAAGGCACCGTGCCGGTTTTGCGGCTGGCCGATGGTGCTGTGATTGACGAAAGCCGGGACATCATGGTGTGGGCGCTAGAGCAGCAGGATCCACAGGGGCTGTTAGACGCAACGGTTCTGGATCAGGCGAATGCGCTGATTGAGCAAAACGATAATGAGTTCAAGTATTGGCTGGACCGCTACAAATACGCCGATCGCCATGTCGAGATGACTCAGACCGAGTATCGGCAACGGGGAGAGGGCTTTCTTCAGGTTCTGGAGTCGTTGCTGGAGAGCCGCGCTTACTTGTTTGGGGATGCCCCGACCATCGCGGATATTGGTGTGATGCCGTTTGTCCGCCAATTCGCCCATGTCGATCGCGATGTATTTAGCCAGCTGCCTTACCCGAATCTGCAGCGGTGGTTACAGGGCTGGTTGGAACACCCTCTCTTTCTGCAAACCATGATCAAGCTGCCGGTATGGCAGGAGGGCGATGAGGTGGTGGTTTTCCCTGCTCGTCCCTGAGTGATGCCCGGGCCTTGTCCCGTGCGTTAACCAGCTCGCAAAGGGGGCTAGAGCAGCGATCAATTGACCTGCTTGCCCGACCGTACGCTATCAATACCCATGGACAGATCAGGTATACTCGCGGCTTTTATCTCGTTGGGTGATGTTTCATGCAGGCCTCGTCTTCTTCCGTTTCCTCTTATGGCTGGCGCCAGCGTCTGACCGTTTGGCTTGAGTCCTCGTTATTCGGGAACAGCATTACCGCGCTGATTCTCCTGAACGCCATTATCCTCGGGGTGGAAACCTCCGCGGTGGCCCAGGAGCGGGCAGGGCAGTGGCTCACCCTGGTGAATCAGGTGATTCTGGTGGCGTTTACGGCGGAGATCGCGCTCAAGCTGGTGGCTTTTGGCCCGCGTTTTTTCCGCTCCGGCTGGAATGTGTTTGATTTCCTGATCGTCGCCATTTCCCTGACGCCAGCCTCCGGGCCTTTGGCCATCCTGCGAAGTCTGCGCATTCTGCGGGTGCTGCGCCTGCTGTCATCGGTGAAGCGGCTGCGTATGTTGGTGGAATCCCTGATGCAGGCATTGCCCGGCATTGGCTGGACGGCGGCGTTGTTGCTGATGATGTTCTACATCTTTGCAGTGATGGGCACGGAGCTGTTCGGTGAGGCGTTTCCACAATGGTTTGGCACTCTGGGCGCGAGCATTTATAGCCTGTTCCAGATCATGACCCTGGAAAGCTGGTCCATGGGGATCGCCCGGCCTGTGATGGAGGTCTATCCCATGGCCTGGATCTTCTTTGTGCCCTTCATTTTGATTTCCAGCTTTATGGTGCTGAACCTGTTTATTGCCATCATTGTGAGCGCGACTCAGGAAGTACACGAAAGCGAGCAGCGCGCCGAACGGGAAGCCAACAATCTGGTTGCCCACGATGAGCGCCAGGAAATGCTGGATCTTATGCGCACCATGCACGCAAAAATCGTGGCACTGGAAGCGGCCCAGCAGAGCAAGGCCGATTCATAAATCCACCTGTGGCGGCGCCAGGGCCGTCACTTCAGGCCTGGGCTCAGGTCTGCACCGTATCGCGGCCTGGCCGAATCTCCCGCGCCGTTGCTTCGTTGAGTGCGGCTTGGCCTGCTAGCTCGTCTGCGTTTCCTTTACCGCCTCCTGAAACGGCGATGAGGACGTAATGTTCGAGGCGTTGAGCTGTTCCACAATCTTCTTGAGCTTGTGGCGCTGTCTCATGGAGGTCAGCTGTTTGGTGTCCCAGGAGGCGGGGCTGAGAGAGAACTCACTAGCGTTGTAGGCCAGCTCGAAGCCCCGCTCGGCGCCGATGGGCTTGTTCTCGGGCCCATAGATGCCGATCAGCCGCAGGGTCAGGTGGGTGAACTCCAGGCCGCCCTGGGGCATGTGCCCGTCCATTTTGATGCCCTCACAGCGGGCGATGCGCTCAACCAATTCCTTGAACGTGCCGATATGGGAGAAGCCGCCCGGCTTAATAGGGCCCTGGCGCGTGTTCTCCGACATATTCACTGCGCCTGAAGCGGGATTGTGTCTTTCCGGGTTTTCGTCGCCCTTGTTGTACTCCTGCTCGAAATCCGTCACATCCATGGTGATGGTGCCTTGGGATGTATGGAGTTCGGCGATGATGTATTGCACGAAAACGGATTCGGCGCTCATGTTGCTGATCAGGCAGAGCGCATTGATGTCCTTGTTGCGCCCACGGTTAATGATCAGGCGCGGGCTGCGTTGCCGGCGAAAACCTAAATAGAGGAGTTGCGCGTAAACGATCCAGATAACCAGTGAGCTGAAACTGGCGACGACAGAAAGGATTTTTTGATGCTGTGCAATCCAGTCAAGCATGAAGGCTTCCTCCTTGATGCAGGCTGATCACGCGTTGCCGTCTTGCCCTCTGTGGTGGAGAAAGCAGCGCTCACGCGGCGGTGAGTACGCGACTTGAATGATGCTCTGTTGTCGGCGGCGCTTCAGCCTGTTCTGGTGACAGAACCGTTACTGTACCGAAGGCACGGTGGGGCAGACGAGGGGCAGAAAGGCCCGGTTATGCAGAACAGGCCAGTCTGGTGTTAAAAAAAGAAAAACCCCGGCGGGTAAGCCGGGGTTTTTTGTTTCCAGTCCTGCCCTTGTGAGGCGGGCCGGAAATGCGTTGCCGGGCCTGAGCGCCGAATTGCATCCGGCGTCAGGCTTTGGGCATCAGGCGTTTATCAAACCCGTTCAATGACGGTAGCGATACCCTGACCCAGGCCGATACACATGGTGGCAAGACCGATTTGGCCGTCTTTCCATTCCATGACGTTCAGCAGGGTGCCGGTGATACGCGCACCGGAGCAGCCCAGCGGGTGACCCAGGGCGATAGCGCCGCCGTTCAGGTTCACTTTCTCTTCCATCTTGTCGATCAGCTTCAGGTCCTTGGCCACCGGCAGGGACTGTGCAGCGAACGCTTCGTTCAGTTCTACATAGTCGATGTCGTCGATGGTCAGGCCTGCGCGGGCCAGCGCTTTCTGGGTGGCAGGTACCGGACCGTAACCCATGATGGCCGCGTCGCAACCGGCTACAGCCATGGAGCGGATCTTGGCGCGGGGCTTCAGGCCCAGGGCCTGGGCACGCTCGGCGCTCATGACCAGCATGGCGGAGGCACCGTCAGACAGGGCAGAGGAGGTGCCGGCAGTGACGGTACCGTTGGCCGGATCGAAGACCGGACGCAGCTTCTGCATGTCTTCGATGCTGGCGCCGGGACGAATTACTTCGTCGATTTCGCACAGCACTTTGTGGCCATTCTGATCGTGACCTTCGATGGGCACGATTTCGTTGTCCCAACGACCTTGCTGGGTGGCTTCCCACGCCAGGCGGTGTGAACGAACGCCGAAGGCGTCCTGCTGTTCACGGGTGATGCCATGCATCTTGCCCAGCATTTCCGCGGTCAGGCCCATCATGTTGGATGCCTTGGCAGCCACTTTGGACATTTCCGGGTTCAGGTCGATGCCGTGATCCATGGCCACGTGGCCCATGTGCTCTACACCACCGATAACAAATACATCGCCGTTGCCGGTCATGATGCTTTGTGAGGCGGAATGCAGTGCCTGCATGGAAGAACCACACAGACGGTTCACGGTTTGTGCAGCGCTGGTGCGCGGCAGGCCAGCCAACATGGAGATGTTACGGGCGATGTTCATGCCCTGTTCTTTGGTCTGGTTTACACAGCCCCAAATCACATCTTCAGTGAGCTGGGTGTCCCAGTTCGGGTTACGGGCCATCAGCGCCTGGATCAGCTGGGCTGACAGTTTTTCGGCACGCACGTGACGGAACTGGCCATTACGGCTCTTGCCCATGGGGGTACGGACCGCATCGACGATAACAACGTCTTTTGGATTCAAGCTCATTTCTAAATCTCCTGTGTCCGTGGCTTAGGCGAAGAAAGACTCGCCCTTGGCGGCCATGTCTTTGAGCATCTGCGGTGCTTCGTAGATGCCACCCAGGTGCGCGTACTTGTCACACAGCGCGACGAATTCTTTAACGCCAACACTGTCGATGTAACGCAGCGGACCGCCACGGAAGGGAGGGAAGCCGATGCCGTAGATCATGGCCATGTCGGCCTCGGCAGCGGAACCTACGATGTTGTCTTCCAGGCAGCGAACGGTTTCGGTGCACATGGGAATCATCATGCGGGCAATGATTTCGTCCGCATCGAATTCCTTGGTGTCCGCAACGTGCGGCTTGATCAGTTCGTAGGTGGACTCGTCGACAACCTTCTTGGTTTTGCCTTTCTTGTCCAGCTCGTACTTGTAGAAGCCGATGCCGTTCTTCTGGCCGTAACGCTCGTTTTCGAACATCACGGTAGACACATCTTTGAAGTCGTACTGCATACGCTCGGGGAAGCCTTCAGCCATGACCTGGGCCGCGTGCACACCGGTGTCGATGCCAACCACGTCCATCAGGTACGCCGGGCCCATGGGCCAGCCGAACTTCTGCATCACTTTGTCGACCGCCTGGAAATCGGCACCGTCGCGCATCAGCATGCCGAAGCCGCCGAAGTAGGGGAACAGTACACGGTTCACCAGGAAGCCGGGGCAGTCGTTAACCACGATGGGGGTTTTGCCCATTTTCTGGGCGTAGGCCACCAGGGTGCCAACGGTTTCGTCGGAGGTCTTTTCACCACGGATCACTTCCACCAGCGGCATCATGTGTACCGGGTTGAAGAAGTGCATGCCGGCGAAGTCTTCCGGACGCTTCAGGGCTTCAGCCAGTTTGGTGATGGAAATGGTGGAGGTGTTGGAGGCCAGCACGGTGCCCTCGGTCACTTCGCCTTCCACTTCCGCCAGTACGGACTGCTTGACCTTCTGGTTCTCAACAACCGCTTCAACGACCACGTTCACGTTGGCGAAGTCGCCGTAGTTCAGGGTCGGGCGGATGGAGGACAGCACTTCGGCCATTTTGGCCGGCTTCATTTTCTTGCGATCAACGCGCTTGGTCAGCAGTTTGCTGGCTTCGCTCATGCCCAGGTCCAGCGCCTTGTCGGCGATGTCCTTCATGATGATCGGGGTGCCTTTGGAGGCAGACTGGAAGGCGATACCGCCGCCCATGATGCCTGCGCCCAGTACCGCAGCCTGGTTGATCTCTTTGGAGGCCTTGGCGGTTTTGCCGTTGACCTTTTTCACTTGCTGGTCTGCCAGGAACAGGCCGACCAGGCAGGTCGCCTGGGAAGACTTGGCCACTTTGGCGAAGCCTTTGGCTTCCACTTCCAGTGCCTTGTCGCGGTTCATGCCACCGTGCTTCTGCATGGTGTTCACGGCCGCTACCGGTGCCGGGTAGTTCTTGCCAGCCTGACCCATGACCATGGCGGTGCAGGTCTGGAAGGCCATCATGTTTTCCATGGGCGGCAGTTTCAGCGGCTCGAGCTTCTCGGCGCGCTTGGCGCGGAAGTCGATCTTGCCGGCCAGGCACTGCTTGACCAGATCGATGGCGGCGTTTTGCAGTTCGTCGTGAGCGACGACCGCGTCAGCTACGCCGTCTTTCAGCGCTTTGTCGGCCTTGTGCTGGCCAGCAGCGGCGATCCACTCAACAGCGTTGTCCACACCGATCAGGCGGGGCAGACGCACGGTGCCGCCGAAGCCCGGGTACAGGCCCAGCTTCACTTCCGGCAGACCTACCTGGGCTTTTTCGCTCAGTACGCGGAAATCTGCAGCCAGGCACATTTCCAGGCCGCCACCCAGGGCGATGCCGTTAACGGCTGCCACTTTGGGAATGTCGAGGTCTTCAAAAGCGTTGAAGACTTCGTTGGATTTCAGACACCAGCCGGCGATTTCGTCTTCCGGCAGTTTGAACATGTCTGTGAATTCGGTGATGTCGGCGCCAACAATGAAAACCCCTTTGCCGGAAGTCACGATCAGGCCTTTGATGTCGCTGTTACCTTTAACAGCTTCCACAGCCTTACCGAGGTCTTCCACGGTTTCCTGATTGAACTTGTTAACGGACTCGCCCTGAAGGTCAAACTTCAGTTCGGCGATGCCGTCGTCAAGCAGTTGTACGCTTACGGCGTTGCCTTGATAGATCATAGCTTCTGCTCTCCAGTCCCAAAGTACGCGGTTTAAATGACCGCTTTGGTGTGCCCCAGGCCCCGAAATCCGGGGTGGGCGCGTTGTTTATATGGCATTCATGTGAGTGTTTGCTTACATAAACAACGAAACTCGTAGGCCCGCAAGTATAGGGAAGCGGGATGACTTTTTTAGCCCTAATTTGTGACTATCTGGTCGGGTTGGCGATTGCGGGGCGCCGTATGGCGAAAATTTCATCACTTGCTCCTTGTGTTCGTGCTGTTCGGGCGACGCCGTGGCAGACTGCCGGGCTTGAGCTTCCACTGTAGGAGCGCCACTTGAGGCGCGAACCGCGGTAACGCGGAATCGTTCGCAGAACGATCCCGATCTTCGCTGTCGGTCGGTTCGCGCCTCCAGTGGCGCTCCTACAAAAAAGTCGCGCCACCAGGTCACCGAGCACTGTCATGCCCATGGACAAACCCAGCTTGCCCAAGATCACCCGCCGGCCGCAGTACACGCCGGACTGGCCCGATGTGCCGCCCATGCTGGCGCGGATTCTGGCCGGGCGGGGGGTGACCGATCCGGCGCAACTGAACCTGGGCCTGAAACGTCTGCCGCATCCTGAACAGTTCACTGGTTTGCGTGGGGCTGTGACGTTGCTTTTACAAGGGCGAACAGACCACTGGCGCATCTGCATTGTGGGTGACTACGACGCGGACGGTGCCACGGCGACCACGCTGATGGTGCGGGGTCTGGAGCGGCTGGGCTACCCGCGCCCGGATTTCCTGGTGCCGGACCGCTTTGAATACGGCTATGGCCTGTCGCCGGCCATCGTCGATCTGGCCAAAGAGCTGTATGACCCGGACCTGATCATCACCGTGGATAACGGTATTGCCAGTGTGGATGGGGTGGCCGCTGCGCGAGCGCAAGGCATGCGAGTGCTGATTACCGACCATCACCTGCCCGGCGATACCCTGCCGGAAGCGGATGCGCTGGTGAACCCGCGCCTGCCCGGTTGTGAGGATTTCCCCGCCACCAACCTGGCCGGGGTCGGGGTGGCGTTTTATTTATTGATGGACCTGCAGCGGGCGCTGCGCGAGCAGGGCGTTACCGCCAGCGCGCCGATTACCGATCTGCTGGACCTGGTGGCGCTAGGGACAGTAGCCGATGTGGTGGTGCTGGACGATGCCAACCGGGTGCTGGTGGAGCAGGGTCTGCGGCGGATTCGTGCCGGCAAGGGCTGCCCGGGGATCCGCGCGCTGCTGCAAGTGGCCGGGCGCGATCCCAGCCGGGTATTGGCGGCGGACATGGGCTTCGCGGTGGGACCACGACTGAATGCGGCGGGGCGGCTCACCGATATGACCCAGGGCATCGCCTGCCTGCTGGCGGAAACCGATGCCGAAGCCACCGATATGGCCCAGGACCTGGACACCATCAACCGCGAGCGCCGCTCCATCGAGCACGGCATGCGCGATGCGGCCATGGAAGAGGTGGCCCGGCTGGATGCAGACAACCTGCCGGCGGGCCTGTGCCTGTATGGCAAGGAATGGCACGAAGGGGTGGTGGGGATTCTTGCCTCGCGAGTAAAAGAAGCGATTCACCGGCCGGTGATTGCCTTTGCTCCGGCCCAGCAGCGCGGCCAATTGAAGGGCTCGGGCCGTTCGATTCCCGGTTTGCACCTGCGTGATGCGCTGGATGCGGTGGCCACAGCCAATCCCGGGCTACTGAGCAAATTCGGTGGCCACGCCATGGCGGCGGGGCTGTCGCTGGAGCTGGAGAAGCTGGACGCTTTCAAGGCGGCCTTTGAAAAAGCGGTGGGTGAACTGCTGTCTCCGAAAGCGCTGGAGCGCATTGTGGAAACGGACGGCGAGCTGGAAGACCACGAGCTGTCGCTGACGAATGCTGAATTACTCAGCCACCGTTTTCCCTGGGGGCACGGGTTTCCGGCGCCCAGTTTCGATGGCGAATTCGAGGTGCTCAAGCACCGTATCGTCGGCGAACGCCACCTGAAGCTGACGTTGGGCCTGCCGGGCGTCAGCGGGGTGATTGATGCCATTCATTTCAATGTGGCGGTGGAAGCGCTGCCCAGCCGTATCAACAAGGTGCGCGGGGTGTATCGCCTGGAGGTCAACGAATTCCGTGGCCAGCGCAATCCCCAGCTGCTGTTCGAGCATTTGATTCCGCTTTGATCGGTATGATGGGGGATGTCGGATTACGGCTACGCCTAATCTGACCTACAAAACCCGCCCCAGTGGTTGTGTAGGTTGAATTCACCCAAGGGCACAGAGAGCCTGAAAGGCGTAATCCAACATCGGGCCCCAAATCGAAACCGCTTTATACGGCGAACCTCCAGGGCTTCCTCCCATCGCCTTCCTGCAAAATTGTCGACAATGCTGTCGGCGGCCCCGGTTTTTGCTAGCATTGCGCCTCGCGCTCACCATCGGGCGCCTGTTTTACCAGGGTACGGCCCAAAAGGCCGTGCCGGCATTGACTGCGCGGGGTGGCTATCGTCCACCGCCGTGTTGTGTCCTTAACGGAGGGGACTCAAATGAAGACCATACACAAGCACCGCCTGAAGGTGGTCAACGAAGTGCAGGAGCTACGCCTGCCGGAAGAAGGCAAGGTACTGCGGGTGGATTACATCCCTCAGGAAACGGTGATTTTCATGTGGGTGGAAGTGGACGCGGACACCGTGATCGACACTCCGAAAGAAGTGCGCACCTTCAAGGTGTTCACCACTGGCTCGGGCATTCCCAACAATGCCAGCTATATCGGCACCACCATTGATAACATGAAGGGCGAGGCTCACCACGTTTACGAGTTGAGAGACTGATCGGGCCAGCGTCCTTGTAGGAGCGTCGCTGGCGGCGCGATCACCACAGTTTCGAGTTGCGAGAAGCGAGTTTCGAAAGGCAAACCCCAAAATACGGTCAAGCCTGATGATTTTCGCTTCTCGTGACTCGTCACTCGCGACTGGATTTATCGCGCCGCCAGCGATGCTCCTGGCGTCGAGGGGATGGTCTGACCCTCGTCAGCCAACCCGCAAACCGTTAGACTGCGCTGTTTTCCGCGTATCAATTCTGCCAAGCACTTATTCTAGAGAGACGTAATGGAAGTCAATCCGCTGCGAACCCATCTTTCCGACCTGTCTGAGCGTGTCGAAGCGCTTAGGGGGTATCTTTGACTACGATCAGAAGAGTGAACGTCTGACCGAAGTCGAGCGCGAGCTTGAAAACCCGGATGTCTGGAACGATCCGGACTATGCCCGGGCCCTGGGCAAGGAACGGGCCCAGCTGGAAATGGTCGTGAACACCATCAACGATGCCTCCCAGGGAGTGGAAGACACCTCCGCCCTGTTGGATCTGGTGGTGGAAGAGGGGGACGAAGACACCCTCACGGAAGTGGAAAGCGACCTGCGGGATCTGGAAAAAATGGTGGCGGATCTGGAATTCCGGCGCATGTTCTCCGGGCAGATGGATGCCTGCAGTGCCTATCTGGATATCCAGGCCGGTTCCGGTGGCACCGAGGCCCAGGACTGGGGCGAGATGATGCTGCGCATGTACCTGCGCTGGGGCGAGGCCCACGGTTTCAAGACCGAGCTGGTGGAAGCCTCCGCCGGCGATGTGGCCGGCATCAAGTCTGCCACCATCCGTTTCGAAGGCGAGTACGCCTACGGTTGGCTGCGAACCGAAACCGGCGTGCACCGGTTGGTGCGCAAGAGCCCGTTCGATTCCGGCGGCCGCCGCCATACCTCGTTCAGTTCGGTGTTCGTGTCCCCGGAAGTGGATGACGATATCGATGTGGATATCGACGTGGGCAGCATGCGGGTGGATACCTACCGGGCCTCTGGTGCGGGTGGTCAGCACGTTAACCGGACTGATTCGGCGGTGCGCCTGACCTATGAATACACTGATGAGGGTGGCGAAAAGCACACCCTGGTGACCCAGTGTCAGAGCGGGCGTAGCCAGCACCAGAACAAGGACCAGGCCTTGAAGATGATGCAGGCCAAGGTCTACGAAGTGGAAATGCAGCGCCGCAACGCGGAAAAACAGGTCCAGGAAAGCAACAAATCGGATATTGGCTGGGGCAGCCAGATCCGCTCCTATGTACTGGATGATGGCCGCATCAAGGATCTGCGCACCGGTGTAGAGAGCCACAATACCCAGCAGGTATTGGACGGCGCGCTGGATCAGTTTATCGAAGCCTCCCTGAAAGCGGGATTGTGATGATGCTGGATGCCAGATTGCTGGCATCGGGCGCTTTACCGGAAGCCTAACGCTATGAGCCAAGACGAAACCACACCGAATGCCGACGCCTCTCAACAGGCTGCTGCCGAAAACCGTCTGATCGCAGAACGTCGCGCCAAGCTGGCCGAGCTGCGCGAGGGTGGCAATCCGTTCCCCAATCATTTCCGCCGGGATTCCCTGGCCGCCGACTTGCAGGCGCAGTATGGCGAGTTCACCAAGGAAGAGCTGGAAGAGAAGAATATTCAAGTGGCAGTGGCCGGCCGCATGATGCTGGACCGCAAAGCCTTCAAAGTGCTGCAGGACATGTCCGGTCGCATCCAGATTTTTGCGCCCAAGGATGAAACCCGCGATGTGCGCAAAGAGACCAAGAGCTGGGATCTGGGCGATATCATCGGGGTGCGCGGCACGCTGTGTAAATCCGGCAAAGGCGATTTGTATGTGATGATGGATGAGTACCTGCTGCTCACCAAGTCACTGCGTCCGTTGCCCGAGAAGCACAAGGGCCTGACCGACACCGAGGCCAAATACCGCCAGCGTTATGTGGACCTGATCGTCAATGAAGATACGCGCAAGGCGTTCCAGATTCGCGCCAAGATCGTGGCCGGTATCCGTAACTTCCTGGTGCAAAAAGACTTTGTGGAAGCCGAAACCCCGATGCTGCAGGTGATCCCCGGCGGCGCTACCGCGCGCCCCTTCATCACCCATCACAACAGCCTGGACCTGGACATGTACCTGCGGATTGCGCCGGAACTGTACCTGAAGCGGCTGGTGGTAGGCGGCTTCGAGAAGGTGTTCGAGATCAACCGTAACTTCCGTAATGAAGGCCTCTCCACCCGGCATAATCCGGAATTCACCATGCTGGAGTTCTATCAGGCATACGGTGATTACCACGACCTGATGAACCTGACCGAGGATATGCTGCGTACCCTGGCCGAGACGGTACTGGGCACCACGGATGTGGCCTATCAGGGAGATGTGTACGATTTTGGTAAACCGTTTACCCGGATGACGGTATTCGATTCCATTTTGCATTTTAATCCGGATATGGATGCCGCCAAGCTGGCGGATCCGGACGGCGCCCGTGAAATCGCCACCGGGCTGGGTATTCCGCTCAAGGATGGTTACGGGTTGGGCAAGGTGCAGATCGAGATCTTCGAGAAGACGGTGGAACACCGCCTGAAAGATCCCACTTTCATTACCGAATACCCCACCGAGGTGTCGCCGTTGGCGCGCCGCATGGACGATAACCCCTTTGTGACAGAGCGGTTTGAGTTCTTTGTGGGCGGCCGTGAAATCGCCAACGGTTTCTCCGAGCTGAACGACGCGGAAGACCAGGCCGAGCGTTTCCGCCAGCAGGTGGAAGAGAAAGCCGCGGGTGACGACGAAGCCATGTTCTACGACGAAGATTACGTGGTCGCGTTGGAACACGGGCTGCCGCCGACGGCCGGAGAGGGCATCGGCATCGATCGTCTGGTAATGTTGTTCACGGATGCTCCGTCGATTCGTGACGTGATTCTATTCCCGCATATGCGCCCCCAGGGGCGGTGATGGCGGTTTTTTCGGGCGCGTGTTGCGCCCGCCGTTTGCGGGTTTGAGGTCGGGAGAGCGACACACAAATTCAGGGCTGACAACAAAGGCTGGCTGTGTCCATGACAAGTGCAATTCAGTACCAGGGAAGAAAAGCGCGCCGCACCGGTAGCGAGCAGCGCCGACAGGCAATTCTTGAGGCCTCACTGAGCATTATCGTGCGCGAGGGTATTCGTGCCGTTCGACACCGTGCGGTAGCCCGTGAAGCGGAAGTGCCGCTGTCGGCGACCACCTATTATTTCAAGGATATTTCCGACCTGATCGCAGACACCTTCACGCTGTTCGCTGAGCGGGCCATGAAGGAAGTGATCGAGCCGTTCAAGGAACAAGCGTTCGGGCTGATGTCTCAGTTTTCCCGCGATAGCCTGGAAAACCCGCAAGAGCGGGATCGACTGGTGAAGATGCTGGCGCAAATGATGGCCGCCTTCATCGTGGATGAACTGCAGAATCGTCGTGACCATGTGGTGGCCGAACAGGCGTTTATTCAGGAAGCGATTCTGGATGCCCGGCTGCGTGAACTGGCGGACATGTACCTGCGCCAGCATGTGGAGACGCTGACCATGGCCTGCGAACTCTTCGGCTGCAAGGAGCCAAAGCTGGACGCAGAGCTGATATTTGCGACCTTCCTGACTATCGAGCAGCGCTTGCTGGTGCACCCGGAAAAAATCTCCCAGGAGTTTGTCGAGAAGCGCATGTACAACATGTTGGATAAAGTCGTTCCCCTCCATGCTTGATGTGGATGCCGCGAACACGCCTGGCAGCAAGACCGTGCCGTTAGAGCCGGGCTGGAAACGGCATCTGGCGGGCGAATTCGAGCAGGATTACATGGCGCAACTGCGTGCCTTCCTGGCGGAGCAGAAGCGCGCGGGGAAAACGGTTTTCCCGCCGGGGCCGGATATTTTCAACGCCTTTAACCTGACGCCGTTTGAGCAGGTAAAGGTCGTGATTCTGGGGCAGGACCCTTATCACGGCCCGAACCAGGCCCATGGCCTGTGCTTTTCCGTGCAGCACGGCGTAAAAACGCCGCCGTCACTGGTGAATATCTACAAGGAAATTCACCGGGATCTGGGTTTTGAAATTCCTTCCCATGGCAACCTGACCCATTGGGCTGAGCAGGGTGTGTTGTTGCTCAATGCGGTGCTTACTGTCGAGGCCGGGCAAGCCGCTTCGCACCAGAAGCAGGGCTGGGAGAGGTTTACCGACGAAGCCATCGAACACTTGAATCGTGAGCGTGAAGGGTTGGTGTTTCTGCTTTGGGGTAGCCATGCCCAGAAGAAGGGACGCCTGATCGACCGCGACAAACATTGTGTGCTCTCTGCTCCGCATCCTTCGCCGTTATCCGCCTATCGGGGCTTCCTTGGCTGCGGCCATTTCTCCCGTGCCAATCAATATTTGCTGCAGCAGGGCAAAACGGCCATCGATTGGTCGGTGCCTGAAAATTAACAATTAATAATGAATAGTTAATAGCTGCGCGGTTGGTAGTCTCGGTCTCTTCAAGCCTAGGGGCCGCGCCTATAGCATGAACGCTGCTTCAGACGTTGCTGAATAGATGGGGTGGCCCGCGCAAATTATTAACTATTCACTGCTTTATGGAGTTGTCGTGTCTGACTGCGTGTTGTTTTCCGAAATCGAAACCCGCTGCGGCCGTGTGATCGCCCGTGCCACCCTGAATGCCCCCAAATCCCTGAACGCGTTAAGCCTGGAGATGATCCAGTTGCTGAGCGAGAAGCTGGATGCCTGGGAGCAACGTTCTGATGTGGTGGCGATCTGGCTGGATGGCGCGGGCGGCAAGGCGCTCTGCGCGGGCGGCGATATCGTGCAGATGCACAAGTCCATGGTGAAGCACGCGGGCGAAGGCCGTAATCCGTTTACCGAAGAATATTTCGCAGCGGAATATGTGCTGGATTACCGGCTGCATACCAGCGCTATTCCGGTGATCGTCTTTGGCGATGGCATTGTTATGGGCGGCGGTATGGGGCTGTTACAGGGTGCCGACTTCCGCCTGGTCACGCCGCGCTCGCGCATGGCCATGCCGGAAATCACCATCGGCCTGTTCCCGGATGTGGGTGGCAGCTGGTTCCTGAATCGTCTGCCCGGCCGGGTGGGGTTGTTCCTCGGCCTCACCGGGGTGCACATCAACGGTCGCGAAGCCGTAGAAATTGGCATGGCGGACCGCATGGTGGACGCCGATGCCGACAGCCTGCTGGATGCACTGGCCGAGCAGGATTTCGCGGATGATGAAGCCGAAAACCGCGCGGTGATCTACCGCTTGTTCAAGCAGCAGGCGGCGGACATGAGTGATCTGCCTCATCCGCTGATCGACCATCTGCCGTTGATTAATCGTCTGTGCGATGGCGAAAGCATTGCGGTGGTTACTGAGCAGCTGCTGAACGTCAAAGAGCGCGACCGCTGGCTGGACAAGGCACTGGGCAACCTGGAGCGCGGTTGCCCGCAAACCGCCCACCTGGTGTGGGAGCAGCTGGACCGCTCTACCTATTACGATCTGGCTGAAGTGTTCCGCATGGAGTGGTGCCTGGCCGTGCAGTGTTCCTTGCACGGGGATTTCCGCGAAGGGGTGCGGGCCTTGTTGATCGACAAGGACGGCAAGCCCGGTTTCCGTCACCGTGATGTGGCGTCGGTGCCGAAAGACTACATCGAAGGGTTCTTCCGCTGCCCGGCGCCGAAGCATCCGCTGGCGGATTTGGGTAAGCCCCGGTAATCCCGGCAACACAAAACAAAAAAGGCGCTTCGGCGCCTTTTTTGTTTAGGAAGGGGCCGGTTGGGGTAGGTCGAATTAGCCGAAGGCGTAATCCGACACATGGGTAGGCTCCATTGCCAGGTCGGCTGTCGGATTACGCCTTCGGCTAATTCGACCTACGAGAGCGTGTGCGCTCCGTGGGTCTTAATCTTTCCAGGGCAATGTATAGGGCAGGGTGCCGAGCTGGCTGTTTAGCGGTTGCTCGCCCTTGAACAGTACGCCGTCGGTGTCGCGACGCAGTACCACCAGTGCGCTGCGCCCGGCATGATTGCGGGCGCTGCTGACCACTTCACCGGCAGCCTTGCCGTCGCTGTTGCGAAGAGTCTCGCCGGGTGCCAGGTCCACCTCGGCGGTGTAGTCAATGCGCTGCATGCGCTGCTTGAGTTTGCCCTTGAAGTGCATGCGCGCGACGACTTCCTGGCCGGTGTAGCAGCCTTTCTTGAAATTCACCCCGGCGGTGACGTCGTAGTTCAGTACCTGGGGCAGAAACAGGTCTTCAGCGCCGGGATAGACCATGCCTTCACCCGCGTCGATGTCGGCTTGCCGCCAGCCGTTGGCATTGGTGGCGGTACGGTCCTGGGCAAGCACGGTCCAGACGGATTCAGCCTGCTCGGTGTCAGTGATCAGCAGGGCGTGATCCGTATTGGGGTAGCGCAACCAGAGGCCCTGGCCGTTACGTCCGCTCTGGCCGGATTCGGGCGAGGTGGCAGGCAAGGCACCGCTCAGTCCCATCAGCACCGCCTGCTCGTCGACCTGAAATTCCACCTTGGCGCGCAGACGGTACTTCATCAGTGACTTTATCACCGCCTCGCTTTGCCCGGCGGGGCAGAGCATCAGGTAGTCATCACCGTCTTGCACGATGCGTACGCTGACCAGCCCACGGCCTTTCAGGCTCAGGTGCATGCCGGTGAGGTGGCCTCCGTTGTCCACTTCATGGAGGTCACAGGAAAGCTGCCCTTGCAGGTAATGGCCCGCTTCCTCGCCGTAGGCGCGGATGACGGCCAGGTGATCGCAATGGCTTAATGCCGGTGCGGTGCTTGCCTCGGCATGGTCAGCGAGGGGTTGGGCGGCGATAAACTGGGACCAGCTCATGGTGCTCCTGTCGTTTGGGCATGTGTGTCTTGGCGTGTGACGCCGAAGAGTCGAGAAATCATCAGGCATGATAGATAATGCGCGCACAGCCTGAAAGCCATGGTTGGTAATTGGCGCAAGACGCCGGAGTTTCTGATCAGGATAGTGCAGAAATGAGTAATGAAGACCTGAAACGCAAATATCGCTGGCAGTGTCGCCGGGGCGCCTCTGAAGTGGAAGTGGTGCTGTACGGCTATCTGGATGACCATTTTGACGCGGAGCCGGCCGAGCGCCAGGCTCAGTTCGCCACCTTGCTTGCCTGTGAAGACGCCGACATGTTCGAGTGGTTTACCTATCGCAGCGAGCCTGCGGACCCGTTGTTGAACGAGTATGTGCGCCATGTCCTCGGCCTGGTCTCCGCGAAGAAGGGTTAAGCTCGGCGCCTCCCGCTATCCGATGCGCCTGCGCGGGCTGGCGATGTTGGTGGTGGGGCCGGTCATTGTGCTGTCGTCATTGCCGGGCTGGGCCATGCTGGTGTTGCTCGGGGGGTTGCCGGTGATGCTGTTGGGCTGGCGCCTGCCACAGCCGGAGTCGCTGGAATTGCACGCGCAGACGTTGACGGTGACGGGTAAGCATACCCAGGTGATGGAGCAGCCTCTGCGGGTTATCCGCCATGGTCCCTGGCTGGCCATGCAAACGCCAAAGGGCTGGCTGCATGTGTTTGCGGATCAGGCGCCGGTGGCAGAGTTGCAGCCGTTTTATCAGTGGTTATGGACCAACAGGAAGAGCAATTAATAGTTAATAATGACTAATTAATAATTGCGCGAGCAGCGTATGTAGGTTTCAACGCATAGAGACCGCGCCCAGCTCCAGGGCGCGGTCTCTTGCCTTTCAGAACAGAAAGGGGCAGTTCGCGACGTTATTAATTCTTAGCTACTAACTATTCATTGTGTCCGGCGTCAGGATCGTGTCCCTGGTTTCTTCGTTCACGCCGGGGAAGTCACGCATGAAATGCAGGCCACGGCTTTCCTTGCGTTGCATGGCGGAGCGGATGATCAGCTCGGCGATCACCACCAGGTTGCGCAGTTCCAGCAGGTCGTTGCTGATGTGGTAGTTGCTGTAATACTCGGCGATTTCGCTCTTCAGCAGTTCGGCCCGGTGCAGGGCTCGCTCCAGGCGTTTTTCTGTTCTCACAATGCCCACGTAATCCCACATGAAGCGGCGTAGTTCGTCCCAGTTATGGCTGATCACCACGTCCTCGTCTGAGTCGGTGACCTGGGAATCGTCCCATTCATTGTCGTCCCGGGGCGTGGGAAGGTTATGCAGGTGTGCGCCGATATGGTCGGCGGCGGCTTTGCCATAGACGAAGCACTCCAGCAGGGAGTTGCTGGCCATGCGGTTGGCGCCGTGCAGGCCGGTGAAGCTGGTTTCGCCGATGGCGTAGAGGCCGGGTACGTCGGTTTGTCCGTGTTCGTTGATCATCACGCCGCCGCAAGTGTAGTGGGCGGCAGGGACCACAGGAATCGGATCGCGGGTGATATCCAGCCCCAGCTGCAGGCACTTGGCGTACACGGTGGGGAAGTGCTCGATGATGAAGTCCGCTGGCTTGTGGCTGATGTCCAGGTACAAACAGTCCGCCCCCAGCCGCTTCATTTCATGGTCAATGGCGCGTGCTACCACATCCCGGGGCGCCAGCTCGCCGCGTTCATCAAAGCGGTTCATGAAGCGTTCGCCATTGGGTAGCAGCAGATGCCCGCCTTCGCCGCGAATGGCTTCGGTGATCAGGAAGCTTTTCGCCTTGGGGTGGTAGAGGCAGGTGGGGTGGAACTGCATGAATTCCATGTTCGCCACCCGGCAACCGGCTCGCCAGGCCATGGCAATGCCATCGCCGGTGGCCACATCCGGGTTGGAGGTATACAGGTACACCTTGGAGGCGCCGCCGGTGGCCAGTACCACGGAGCGGGCCAGGATAACGTCGGTTTCCCCGGTTTGAATATTGTGTACGTAGGCACCGCAACAGCGTTTTTCTTTGCCTTGTTCCCCGTTGGGGGCGTCGTGTTCCTGCACGATCAGGTCCACGGCCACCCGGTGTTCAAAGCGGGTCACGTTGTGTTTCTGGCAGACCTGTTCAATCAATGTGCCGGAAATGGCTTTGCCGGTGGCGTCGGCGGCATGAATGATGCGCCGGTGGCTGTGGCCGCCTTCGCGGGTCAGGTGGTAGGGCAGCTTGCTGCCGTCACCGCTGTCGAAGCGGGTGAAGTCCACTCCCAGATCAATCAGCCAGCGGATGGCGTCGGGACCGTTTTCCACGGTGAAGCGCACGGCATCGTCGTGGCACAGGCCGGCGCCGGCCACATGAGTATCGGCCACGTGGCTTTCCAGTGAATCTTCCTGATCCAGCACCGCGGCCACGCCACCCTGGGCGTAGTAGGTGCTGGCACTGGTGAGCTCTCCTTTGGAGAGCAGGGCAACCTGACACTCATCCGGCAGGCGCAATGCGGCGGTGAGGCCTGCAGCGCCGGAGCCGATAATGAGTACATCGTGTCGGTAGGTAGCCATGGAGAATCCTGTTGTGAAGAGCCCGGTTGGATGGGATATGCGGTGGCCAGTATAGCGGTGAATTCGGCTCTGGCTAAATGACCAATGCTGATCTATCCCCCAAATGGGGTATGCGGTTTTGTGACAGAGTTGTTATTTTCCTGTGACTTGGGACAGCGCTGCTTTCATTGGGGGGAGTGGCGTACGGAAAATCAGTATCGGGGAACACTATGAGAAGGGTACTAAAAGTGCTGGCAACCAGCGCGATAGCTGTGAGCTTGTTGAGTGGCTGTATGTCTGCAAATTACTACACCGAGCAAGGGACGCCAATCACGCAGGACACTATTGATCTTTTCAACACTAATCCGAATAACCCGATTATTCCCTACGCCAAGGGAAAAGCGACTTATAATGCCTATCCGTGGGCCAGTGAAAAGTTCCAAAAAAGCCTGAATGAGAAGCCCAGAAGTAGCGCCAATGATGAATTGGCCCTGGCAGCGGATTACTGGTTGCATGAGGGGGATATGCCGCCGCTGGATATCACTGTAACGCGCCAGCGTCCGAAAAATAGCATTGCTACGATTGCTACGGTGGTGGTGACTACGGTGGGGTGTTCATTCAGCCTTTGTCTGGTGCCCATGGTGGCACCGCAGCAATTCGATACGACCATTGAAATGCGTTCGGAAGGAGAGCTGGTGTACAGCGCCAACGCTCACTATCGCGGCACGATTTTCATGAGTTGGTTTCCGCTAGGGAAATTGCGAGGTACCCAGAAAGTCACCGATGCGGCCTGGTATGCCTCTTTCTTTTCCCATGAAGAAAAGCTGACGCGAAATATTGTTGCTGAAGAGCCTCTGTATGACTCGCTCAAGAAATCAAAGGATGTGGACAAGCTGGCCGCCGCGCTGGATAACCCGGATCTGAAGTTCTATCGCCCATTGGTGTCTACCCATTTGGCTGAGGTGTTGGCGGGGCGCAAACGTAACGAACGCCTCAAGGCCTATGCGGCGATCGTCGAAAAACACCCCGAATTTGCGGATGACATCCAAGGCAATGAACGCCTGCTGTTTGTGGGGCCGGCAGATTTGCGGGTGATGGATGTGCTGAAGAAGACCTACCGCAAGCGCTCGGCACCGGCCATGGCGGCGAGTATCAAGGCTGCGGGCCAGCCCTATGGCCTGTTTACCCCTGAAGAATCCAGTTGGTTGACCAGGGAGGGGCTGCCTGCTGACGTGGTGGCGGCCATGATCGAGGTCAGTGAACCGAAGGCGGCACCCGGGACCGGACCTGCTGGCTTGATGGCGGCCGCCGCCCCGGGCGGGCAGGCCGGGGCTCAACCGGTGGCCGGCAACACCCTGGAAGCCACAGCCACGGAATGTTCCAAGGCGTATGCGGCCAAGAAGGTCTGCGAAACCCTGCCCGGCGATCCGTTCGGTTTGCTGATGCGTGGCTGTATGGCCCAAGTGAAAAAGAAATTCGGCGGTAGTGGTTGCTCCATTTTCTAGTCTTGATGCCCCCCCCTCGCCAGATTCGTCCTGCCTTGCGAGGGGGCTCGGTTTGCCTGATCTTGAGAATGCGTCTGATTTTCAGCTTTATTGGAACCATCAGCGTTTCTGCCTGTCCGATTCTGTCCTATAAACACGCCATCGCATTGGCAAAGAAATGTTCAAGCAATGTGAAAAGGTGGCGAAATCGCGCTCATGGTGTAGCCGCCACGCCGGCAACTGCTACAATGGCGCGTTTTAGCGGGTCGTCATAATTCGGCCATGGTTACTTCACGCGTTTCGCGATAGATCCGGGGGATCGGTGTCAGACGAAGAGTTGGTCAAGAAAGCCAAAACCGGCGATCAACGTGCCTTTGAGGTGCTGGTGCACAAGTACCAGCAGCGCCTCTTTGCGTTGATTAGCCGTTATGTGCGTGACCAGGACGAGGTCCAGGATGTTGCCCAGGAAGCCTTTATTAAAGCCTGGCGCGCGCTGCCCCGATTCCGTGGAGACAGCGCCTTTTATACCTGGCTTTACCGTATCGCGGTCAATACTGCCAAGAATCACCTGGTGTCTGCCAGCCGGCGGCCGCCGGGCTCTGACCTGGATGCAGCCGAAGCCGAGCAGTACGCCGGTGCAGAAATGCTGCACGAAATTGGAACCCCGGAGTCCCTCGTGTTGTCAGAGGAACTGGAGGCGGTGATCCATGCAGCGATCAACGAGCTGCCTCAGGAGTTGAAGACTGCGGTGACCCTGCGTGAATTCGAGGGCCTCAGCTACGAGGACATTGCGGTCGTCATGGAATGCCCGGTGGGCACAGTTCGGTCCCGGATCTTCCGGGCCAGGGAAGCAATTGACACAGCTGTCCGCCCGCTATTGGGCTCACAGCGCGGCGATAAAGGGTGAGAGTATGAACAGGGATTTGGAAACGTTGTCCGCGTTCCTCGACGGTGAAACCAGCGAGCTGGAAACCCGCCGGGTGATGCGTGATATCGATGATAGCGAGCTGGATACGCTGGCGCGCTGGCAGCTGGCCAGCGACGTGATGCACGGCCAGGCTTCCATGGCGGTGCCGGCGGGTTTTAATGCCAGCCTGTCTGCTGCGTTGGCAGACGAAGCGCTGCCGGCGCGTCGTCCGGCATGGCTGGGTGGCATGGCGCGCCTGGCTGTGGCGGCTTCTGTGGCGGCGGCCACGGTGGTTGGCTGGCAGACCTGGGAAGGCAGCCAGGCGGTGAATGGTTCTGCAGCACCGGCTCTGGCCGCTGCGGCGCCGGATAACCGCATCAGCCGTCCGTTTGGTGAAACCTCCCTGGTTTCCCAGGCGTTCAAGACCAGCAATGTGACGGCGACCCCCGCTACTGCGGTGCCGGTCTCCCAGCCCCGTGTAAACAACATGCTGCTGCGTCATAGCGATTTCGCAGCGCGCCATAGCGGCCAGGGCATGATGCCCTTTGCGCGCCTGGTCAGCATGGATGCCCGTCACGGGGCCCGCTAACGGATGATGCTTCGAGCTCTTGCCTTCTCTCTGACCCTCTGCTCGCCAATGGTGGCGCTGTCTGAAGTGGCGCTGGCGAACCCCTCGCCGGCGCAGGATCAGCTCCAGTCCATGGCACAGGCCAATCGCTCCCTCGATTACACTGGCCGTTTCCTTTATCAATTTGGTGCCGAAGTCAGCACCATGGAAGTGAGCCATGCGGTGATAGGTGGCCGTGAGTTCCAGCGGCTGACCCATCTGGATGGCCGCCTGGTGGAGGTGCTGCGCCGGGGCGACGAGGTGGTGTGCCTGCACCCGAACGGCACCCTGACTCGCATTAACCGTGAGAAGGGCGGCCCCTTGGCCCTGGGCGACCGGATCGCCAATGATGTGCCGGAGCAGTACAACATTCTGGTGGATGGTGATGGCCGCGTTGCCGGCCGTGCGGCCACGCGTATGCGTGTGGCGCCCCTGGATAACCACCGTTACGGTTACCGCCTGTGGCTGGATAACGACAGTAATCTGCTGCTGAAATCGGAAGTGGTTGATGGCAGTGGTGTGGCGCTGGAGCGAGTGGAGTTTGTCACTCTGACGCTGGCGCCGCCGCTCACCGAGCAGGATTTCGCCATCCCGGAAACCGTGAAAGAAAGCGATCTGAAACAACTGGCGGATTCTCACCCGTCTCACCAGTTGTCGGTGGATGCGAAATGGATGCCGGCGGGGTTTACCTCCGTGGATAAAGACTGGCGCCAGGGCGGCTCCGACCGCGAGCCGGTGGCAGCACAAGGCTACAGTGACGGTCTGGCGGCCTTTACCGTGTTTGTGGAAGCGGTGGGTGACAGCACCGTGGAAGAAGGCGTGAGCCGCGTAGGCCCTACGGTCGCCGTTAGCCGCAGGCTCACGGCCCCCAGTGGAGCCTACCTGGTGACGCTGGTGGGCGAGGTGCCGCAAAACACCGCAGAGCGGGTGATTGAAGGCATCAGCGTGCGAGACAGCCAGCCCTAATGTTGCAGGAGCAGGGAGTCGTCGTGGCGGTAGAGCCCGGGGCTATCTGGGTAGAAACCGTGCGTGCGTCCACCTGTGGTGCCTGCAAGGCGAAAGCCGGTTGTGGGCATCACCTTATCAATGAACAGCAGTCCGGGCAGCGCGCCCGCCTGCGGGTTCCTTCTCAAGATTCTCACCAGGTTGGCGATACCGTTAATGTGGCCTTACCCGAAGGCGCGTTGATGCGTGGTGCCCTGTGGGTATATGGGTTGCCACTGGTGTTGCTGTTTACCGGTGCCTTGCTTGGCTCGGCGCTTCCCGTCGAAACCGTTGATACGTCTGCCTTGCTGGGTATGGCGGGGCTGTTTCTCGGTTTTGCGGTCAACCGTGTCATGAGCCGCCGTGCGGGGCATACTCTGGCTTATCAACCACGCTTGGTGCCATCCGGGGACGATAGTTGCCAGGCTGTGGTGATTAAGCCTGCATCGCAATAACAGGCCGCGGACAAGGCCTGACAAAAGGAGACTTCAATGCGACGAGAATTTCGTTTCGCAGCAGTGTGGCTTGTAATCCTGAGTACCGTACTGGCGGCATGCTCCGACCCTGCTTCTGAACCTTCCAGCGAACGCGGTGAACCCCTGGTGACCGGCCTGCCTGATTTTACCCGCCTGGTTGAAAAGGAAGGACCGGCGGTGGTGAATATCAGCACCGTGACGCACCGGGATGAGTCTTCTGCCGCGGATCAGCTCAAGCAGCTGCCGGAGTTTTTTCAGCACTTTTTTGAACAGTTCGGTGGCGAGGGTGACATGCCGTCGTTGCCGGAGCAGGACGATACCCGTTCGTTAGGGTCCGGGTTCATCATTTCCGCTGATGGTTACGTGCTGACCAACAACCATGTGGTGGCGGAAGCGGATGAAATCATGGTGCGCCTGCAGGACCGCCGTGAGTTGCCCGCCGAGTTGGTGGGAGCGGATGAGCAGAGCGATCTGGCTTTGCTGAAGGTGGATGCCGGTGATCTGCCGGTGGTGGACATCGGCTCCTCTGCGGATTTGAAAGTCGGCGAATGGGTATTGGCCATTGGCGCCCCGTTTGGCTTCGACAGCAGTGTGACGGCCGGTATTGTCAGCGCCAAAGGGCGCAGCCTGCCCAGCGACAGCTATGTACCCTTTATCCAGACCGATGTGGCGATCAACCCGGGTAACAGCGGTGGGCCGTTGTTCAATCTGAGCGGTGAAGTGGTCGGGATCAACTCACAGATTTTCAGTCGTTCCGGCGGCTATATGGGGGTGAGCTTTGCCATTCCCATGGACATGGCCATGGATGTGGTCAGTCAGCTCAAGGATGGCGGTAAAGTCAGCCGAGGATGGCTGGGCGTGCTGATTCAGGAGGTTGATCGGGATCTGGCCGAGTCCTTTGGCCTGGATTCGCCCCGCGGTGCGCTGGTTTCCCAGGTGCTGGCGGGCTCCCCAGCCGAGGCGGCCGGGGTGGAGCCGGGCGACGTGATTACCCGGTTCAACGATGAGACTATCTACCGCTCATCGGAGCTGCCGCGTTGGGTTGGCCTGGTGAAGCCCGAATCGGATGTGGACATGGTGGTGATCCGCGATGGCGAGAAAAAGACCTTGTCGGTGACCATCGGCCTGCTACCGGATAACCCGGAAATGGCCCTCAAGGGCGGGGCTGAAACCGATAAGGCGTCACCCGCGGTGAAGCTGGGTCTGGCCGTGCGGGAAGCATCAGCGTCGGAATTGAGCCGTCTGGACCTCAAAGCCGGTGTGGTGGTGACCCAGGTGAGCGAGGGCCCGGCACGCCAGGCGGGTATTCAGGCGGGGGATATTCTGGTGACCCTGCACAATACCCCGATCAACAGCGCGGCGGATCTGGCCGATGCGGCGGCGGCCTTGCCGGAAGACGGCACGGTGGCGGCACTGGTCAACCGTGATGGCACTCCCCGTTTTCTGGCACTGAAGCTGCCATAACCCCTTTTTCAGGGCCTGACACAGGGTTTTTCGGCGCACCGGACGGTGCGCCGTGCAACTCCCCCCCGATATCCGCTAGAATCGCGGCCCATTGTTTGTCGTTTTGAGTATCACGGTGTGTTGTCCGGCGCAGGGCTGGGCAGCAGGACGGTTCTTTCTGATCCTTGGGGTGTGACCACGGGGCGGGGAGTGCCGGTGCGGCAACGACTTTTTGTTCAACAGGCCTTATGACTGACATCAAGAATATTCGCAACTTTTCCATCATTGCCCATATCGACCATGGCAAATCCACGTTGGCAGACCGCTTTATCCAGGTTTGCGGCGGCCTTAGTGACCGTGAGCTGAAGTCTCAGGTGCTGGATTCCATGGAGCTGGAGCGGGAAAGAGGCATTACCATCAAGGCCCAGAGTGTGACCTTGTACTACAAGGCCCGTGATGGCGAAACCTACCAGTTGAATTTTATTGATACGCCGGGCCACGTGGATTTTTCCTACGAGGTCTCCCGCTCCCTGTCGGCCTGTGAAGGGGCGCTGCTGGTGGTGGATGCTGCCCAGGGTGTGGAAGCCCAGTCCGTGGCCAACTGCTACACCGCCATTGAACAGGACCTGGAAGTGCTGCCGGTTCTGAACAAGATCGACCTGCCCCAGGCCGAGCCGGAAATGGTGATCAACGAGATCGAGGAAATTATCGGCCTGGATGCCCATGATGCCTGCCGGGTGTCGGCCAAGACCGGCGTGGGTGTGGATGATCTGCTGGAGCAATTGGTCGAGCGCATTCCCTCCCCGGAAGGCAAACGCGAATCGGACCTGCAGGCTCTGATTATCGATTCCTGGTTCGATAATTACATGGGCGTGATCTCGCTGGTGCGGGTGAAAGAAGGCTGCCTGAAAAAAGGTGACAAGATTCTGGTGAAATCCACCGGGCAGACCCATGTGGTCGACAGCCTGGGGATCTTCACTCCCAAACGCACCGAGACCAAATTGCTGGAAGCCGGCGAAGTGGGCTGGGTGAGCGGCAGCATCAAGGATATTCACGGGGCACCGGTGGGGGACACCCTGACCCTGGCGAAAACCCCCAATGTACCGGCCTTGCCGGGCTTCAAGAACGTCAAGCCGCAGGTCTACGCGGGCATGTTCCCGGTGAGTGCGGATGACTATGAAGATTTCCGTGATGCGCTGGCCAAGCTGACCCTGAATGACGCCTCCCTGTTCTATGAGCCGGAGACGTCCGACGCGTTGGGCTTTGGTTTCCGGGTGGGTTTCCTTGGCATGCTGCACATGGAAATCATCCAGGAACGGCTGGAGCGCGAATACGACCTGGACTTGATTACCACGGCGCCCACCGTGGTGTACGAACTGGCGCTGGTCTCCGGCGACATCCTGCACGTGGATAACCCGTCCAAACTGCCTGAAGGCGGCAAGATCGAGGAGTTCCGTGAGCCTATTGCGCGGGTCAATATCCTGGTGCCACAGGAGTTTGTGGGTAATGTGATCACTCTTTGCGTGGAGCGCCGTGGTTCACAGATCAATATGCAGTATCTGGGTAAACAGGTTGCCCTGACCTACGATATTCCCATGGCGGAAGTGGTGCTGGATTTCTTCGATCGTATCAAGTCCGTGAGCCGGGGCTTTGCCTCCATGGATTATGCCTTCGAGCGATTCGAAGCCACCAAGCTGGTGCGCGTCGATGTGTTGATCAATGGCGATAAGGTGGATGCGCTGGCGATGATCTGTCACCTGGATCAGTCTGCCTACCGGGGCCGTGCCCTGTGTGAAAAAATGAAAGAGCTGGTGCCGCGCCAGATGTTTGATGTGGCCATCCAGGCGGCCATTGGCAGCAAGATTATTGCCCGCCAGACCGTAAAGGCTCTGCGCAAGAACGTGACCGCGAAATGTTATGGCGGTGACGTATCGCGTAAGAAAAAGCTGCTGCAGAAGCAGAAAGAAGGCAAGAAGCGCATGAAGCAGGTGGGGAATGTGGAAATCCCCCAGGAGGCCTTCCTGGCCGTGCTGAAGGTGGATGATTAAAGAGCCGCAGCAGGCCGCACGCATCACGCAACACGCGAGAACCTGCGGTTCTGCCTTTCGGGCTTTTATTGGATCTGGAGTTCTGGCACTTAACTTTTCACATTAGGTGTTTTTGCTTTTGACGTGATGCGTGGGGCGTGCAGCTTGTTGCGTCTTTTAATGGAGATTTCTGTTGGATATTGATATCGGTTTCTGGTTGACCCTGGCGCTGACGATTACGGTTGTCGTCTGGCTGATCGACAAGGCTCTGAAATTGAAGAGCAAGGGCGGCCCGGTGGCCAGTGTAGTGGAAACCTCCAACTCGCTGATTTCAGTGTTCTTCGTGGTGCTGGTGATCCGTTCATTTATTGTTGAACCGTTTACCATTCCCTCCGGCTCCATGCTGCCAACCCTGAAGGTGAATGACTTTATTCTGGTTAACAAGTTTGCCTATGGGCTGCGTTTACCCGTAACCAATACCAAAATCATTGCAACCGGTGAGCCTGAACGCGGTGATGTGATGGTGTTCAAGTTCCCGGAAAACCGGAAGCAGAACTTCATCAAGCGTGTGGTGGGGTTGCCCGGTGACACGGTTCAGGTGAAGGATAACGTGCTGACGGTGAACGGGGAGATCGTTGACCGGGATCTGGTGAATGAATGGGCTGGCCCGGGTGTGTGGCGCAAGCAATACGTTGAGCAGTTGGGTGACGCGACTCACCTGATTTGGCAGGAAGGCAAAAACAACCCCTATACCGGGCGTCAGCTGCCGCAGGCACGTACCCAGGGAGAATGGACGGTGCCGGAAGATGCCTACTTTGTGATGGGCGACAACCGTGATAACAGTAACGACAGCCGATTCTGGGGTATAGTCCCTGAGGGGCTGGTCGTGGGGGAAGCGTTCATGATCTGGATGCACTGGAAACCGGTTTTCTCTCTGCCCAGTTTTTCTCGTAATGGCGCTATTGATAAGGTGGAGGCAAACTAAAATGATGACAACAACGCCCTCACGGCAACGTGGGATGTCGATGATCAGCTGGGCAGTCGTGCTGATTGTTGTGGCTATCCTGGGGACAGCAGCATTCCGTATGGTTCCGGCCTATATGGAGCACAACACGATTTCGACAACCATCCGCTCATTGCTGCAGGACAGCAAAACAGCACTCATGTCCCCGAGTGAAATTCGCGCAGGGATCGACAAGCGTTTCACCATTAACCAGGTCAATGTAATTCGTGTCGATGACTTGGCTATCGCCAAGGAAGGTGGTGTGCTGACCGTGTCCACAGACTATGAAGTGCGCGAACCGATGTTCTACAACGTGAGCATCGTGATGACCTTCAAAGACGAGTTCAAGAAAGACGTTCGCCAGTGAACGGTGACCTTAACCGGCTGATGGCCCGTTTGGGCTATCAGTTTCAGGATATTTCCCTCCTCGAGTTGGCGCTGACACACCGTAGTGTCAGCCGTCACCGTAACTACGAACGGCTGGAGTTTCTCGGTGATGCCCAGCTCGGGCAGATTATCTCCGTTGCCCTGTTTGAACAGTTTCCTGAAGCTGCTGAAGGTCAGCTGACCCGTATGCGTGCGTCTCTGGTGCGTGGCCAAACGTTGGCGTTGGTGGCACGGGAACTGGGCTTGGGGGAATACCTGGTGCTGGGTGGTGGCGAGCTGAAAAGCGGTGGCTTTCGTCGCGATTCCATTCTTGCGGATGCGCTGGAGTCGATAATTGGCGCCATGCTGCTGGATGGTGGCGAGCCCCGTTGCCGGGATGTGGTGTTGTCCTGGTTTGCGCCCCGCCTTGAAGCGGTTTCACCGCAAAGTGCCCAGAAGGATGCCAAAACCCGTTTGCAGGAATGGCTGCAGGCGCGCAAATTTGAATTGCCGACCTATGAAGTGACCCAGGTGGAAGGCCTGGCACCGCAACAGACCTTTGATGTGCAGTGCTCACTGGATCAGGTGCAGCAGATATTTATCGCCCAGGGCGCGAGCCGCCGCAAGGCTGAGCAGGAGGCCGCAAGCCTGGCGCTTGAATGGCTGGAGCAGCAGTATGACTGATACCCCAACGTCCCACCCCGATGATTCCCAAGCGACCCGTTGCGGCATGGTGTCCATCGTCGGGCGTCCCAACGTGGGGAAATCCACGTTGATGAACCACTTGATCGGCCAGAAAGTCAGCATTACTTCACGCAAGCCGCAGACCACCCGTCACCGTATCCACGGAATTCTCAGCCGGGACAACTATCAGATTATCTTTGCCGATACGCCGGGTATTCACACGGGACAGGAAAAGGCGCTTAACCGCGCCATGAATGAAGCCGCAGTGTCCACCCTGTTCGGTGTGGACGTGATCTGCATGATGGTCGATGCCATGAAGTGGACGCCGGCGGACGAGCACGTGCTGTCCCTGTTGCCGGAAAAAGATCAGGTGCCGGTGCTGCTGATCATTAACAAGGTCGATAACGTGGATGACAAGGCCGCCTTGTTGCCGCATATCCAGACCTTGAGTGAACGTTACCCCTTCGATGCGGTGATTCCTGTCTCCGCATTGCGCGAACAAAACCTGGTGGAGCTGGAAAAGGCACTGGTTCAGCGCTTGCCGGAAGGTGAGTTCTGGTACGAGGAGGATCAGCTTACCGACCGCAGCCTGCGTTTTATGGTGGCGGAAATTATTCGTGAAAAAGTGGTCCGCCAGCTCGGGCAGGAAGTGCCCCATCAGGTGAGTGTGGAAGTGGAGATGTGGGAAGATGGCCCCCGCGTCACCGAAATTTCCGCCGCCATTCTGGTGGAGCGTCGCGGCCAGAAGAAAATCCTTATTGGTGACAAGGGCGAGCGAATCAAGCAGATCGGCATTCAGGCCCGTGAAGATATTGAACGCCTGATCGAGCGCAAGGTGATGCTCAACCTGTGGGTGAAGATCAAGGCGGGGTGGTCCGATGATGCCCGCGCGCTGCGTTCGCTCGGCTACGATGAGCCGCGCTGAGCCGTCACTGCAAGCCGCCTGGTTGATTCACCGGCGGCCTTTTCGTAATACCAGCCTGACGGTAGATCTGTTTCTTCCCGCGCTAGGCCGTATCGGCGCGGTGGTGCGCGGTGGCCGCAAAGACCCCTTGCTGGCACCGTTTACGCCCTTGTGGGTAGAGCTGAAACCCTCCGGTGAGATGTATTCCTTGCGGACGTGCGAGCCGCGCGGCAATCGCCTCACGCTGACCGGCAAGGCGTTGTACTGCGGGTTTTACCTGAACGAGCTGCTGACGCGACTGCTGCACCGGGATGATCCCAATCCATCGGTTTGGCC
This sequence comes from Alcanivorax sp. VBW004, assembly GCF_009718865.1. NCBI lineage: Bacteria > Pseudomonadati > Pseudomonadota > Gammaproteobacteria > Oceanospirillales > Alcanivoracaceae > Alcanivorax > Alcanivorax sp. VBW004. The sequence goes on along the minus strand of NZ_WNHC01000001.1, from coordinate 3,213,040 downwards.
GTTATACGAGCAGGCACTGTCCGACTTGCAGACGCAGACTCCGTTCGATATTACGCTGCGGCAATTCGAATTGGCGGTGTTGGAGCAAATCGGTTACGGCATTGCTCTGGATCAGGATGTTCACGGGCACGGGTTGGATCCCGAGGCGTTATACCAGTTAAATCCTGAGCAGGGTTTGGCGAAGACAGAAACCGGGGGCGGTTATGCTGGCGCAGACTTGCTGGCCATTGCCCAAGGTGATTGGCATCCCGCTTCGCGCAGGGCAGCATTGAGTCTGTGTCGACATTTACTGGCGCCGCATCTGGGCAACCGGCCATTGAAAAGCCGGGAGCTGTTTAGAGAGAAATGAAAGCTAGAATCAAAATACGAGCTACGAGCTACGAGCTAGAAGCTAGAAGCTAGAAGCTAGAATTCTGGCTCGTCCTCTACAGGTCGGCCAGAAAAGAATGCGTTTAAGGTGAGTCTTATGTCCAGAGTACTTCTCGGCGTCAACATCGATCATATCGCCACTCTTCGCCAGGCCCGTGGCACCCGCTACCCTGAGCCGGTACAGGCCGCGTTGGTCGCGGAGCAGGCCGGTGCGGATGGCATTACCGTGCACCTGCGTGAAGACCGCCGGCATATCAATGACCGGGATGTGGAACTGCTGGCGCAGACGCTGCAGACCCGCATGAATCTGGAAATGGCGGCCACTGAAGAAATGGTGGGCATTGCCTGCCGCATTCAGCCGCCGCATTGCTGCCTGGTACCGGAAAAACGTGAAGAGCTCACCACCGAAGGTGGACTGGATGTGGCGGGCAACAAGGCCTGGATTGCCCAGTGTTGCCAGCGACTGGGGCAAGCGGGTATTGAAGTGTCGTTGTTTATTGATGCGGATAAAGCGCAAATTGCGGCTGCCCGCGAATGCGGCGCCCCGGCAATCGAGATTCATACCGGTGGATACGCCGATGCAGAAACGGTGGACGCACAGCAGCAGGAGCTGGCGCGCATCCGTGAAGGCGTGGCGTTTGCGCTGGAGCAGGGGTTGGTGGTTAATGCTGGTCACGGCCTGCACTATCACAACACCTTGCCGATTGCGGAAATCCCGGGCATCAATGAATTGAATATTGGCCACAGCATTATCGCCCGGGCGGCAATCACCGGGCTGGATGAAGCCGTTCGCAGCATGCGGGCCATGCTCGACAAGGTTTAGGCACTGCATCCAGCGAAGCATCGGAATCTAGCCCAGAGTCATGACGTCGCCCTGGTCCTGCCAGAGCTGTTCCAGTGCACAGATTTCGTCGCACAGGGCAGAGACCCGCGGCCCCAGGCTGGCGCGGTCGCTGCCGGTCTTCAGGGCTTCTTCCAGCTGCCGAGCGCTCTGCTCCAGGCGGGGCGTACCGCAGTAGCGGGTGGCGCCGTGGAGCTTGTGCACGCGTTCCAGCAAGTCATCGTTATCGTTCCGGTCGAAGGCGGCTGAGATAGCGGGCCGATCTGTTTCCAGACTATCGAGCAGCATTTTCAGCATTTCGTCGGCAAGATGATCCCGCCCCCCGGCACGACGACGGGCCAATTCAGGATCGAAGACCTGATCGCTGTTGGCGTTACTGTCAGGGGCTTGCGGCAGATCATCCGCGGTGCTTTGCAGCACCCACTTGTCCAGCGTATGGCGTAGTTGCCCTTCGGTGATGGGTTTGCTCAGGTAGTCGTCCAACCCGCTATCCAGTAGTTCCCGGCGTTCGCTTTCCAGGGCGTGGGCGGTTAGCGCGACAATGGGTGTGTGGGCGCCATCGGGTTCGCTGTCGCGCATGCGCTGGGTGGTTTCCTTGCCATCCATGCCGGGCATCTGGATGTCCATGAAGACCAGATCGAACGATTGTTCGCGGAAGCTATCAAGGGCGCTTTGACCACCATCACAGGCGGTGACCGTGACCCCGAGTTCCTCCAGGAAGACCCGGGCCAGTTTCAGGTTACCCGGGTGATCATCCACAAGCAGCACGGAAACCGGTTGGGTAAACGGTCGTGTGGCCAGCTGCTGGCGGGGTGCAGCGGTATCCTGGCCGCTTAATGCGAGCAGGGCGCTATGCAGGCGCTGGCGGGTGGCGGGTTTTCCCTGAACCTGGCAGTGCGGGTAGTCCTCCAGCCAGTGGGAAACACTTTCCGGGTTATTGCACAGCACCAGAATCGGGGTGCCAAGGGCAGCCAGGTCATCCAGAAGTTGCTGCAGGTCGATGCCCGGTGCCTGGCTGGGCAGGCCGACTACCAGAAAATCACTGTGAGACAGCGCACCCTGATCCAGCGTCGCCATGAGATCGTTGAGGTTGTGCTGTTCATGGATGCGAAGCTGCAAGTGGCTGAGCATGTGGTACAGGCCCAGCCGGCCGTATTCATCACTTTCGATCAAGGTGGCGGTGCAGCCTACCAGTGCATGGGGCGGCTGCTGGGGGGGCTGCTTTGGATCCCGCTCGGTGCGCAGGGTGAACCAGAAGGTGGAGCCACGGCCCTCGCTGCTGTCGATACCAATCTCGCCGCCCATGCCCTCCACCAGGCGCTTGCTGATGGCCAGCCCCAGTCCGGTTCCGCCTTCCTGCCGGCGGGCGCTCTGGTCGGCCTGGGTAAAGGCGCTGAACAGGTCTTTCTGGGCTTCCGGATTCAAGCCGGGGCCGGTATCGGTGACGGTAATCTTGATGATTGCTTCTGCCCCCCGGTCTTCCTCCAGCATGGCACGCACTACCACGGAGCCCTGGTCGGTAAACTTGATGGCATTGCTGACCAGATTGGTCAGGACCTGGCGAATGCGCAGCGGATCGCCCAGCAAGGCGACCGGGACGTCTGAGTAGATAATGGCCGCCTGCTCCAGGCCCCGCTCCTGCGCCATGGGGGCGAGCAAGGTCTGCACGTCCTCGATCAGGTCATGGAGGTTGAGAGGGGTGTGATCGAGGGACAGTTTACCGGCCTCGATTTTGGAAAAGTCGAGAACGTCGTTGATGATCGCCAGCAGGGATTCGGCGCTCTTGTGAATGGTGGAGAGGTAATCCTCCTGGCGAGGAGTCATGGGAGAGCGGTCCAACAGTTTGGTGAAGCCGAGAATGCCGTTGAGCGGGGTGCGAATCTCGTGGCTCATGTTGGCCAGGAACTCGGATTTGATATGGCTGGCTTTCAGGGCTTCCTTGCGCGCCATGTCCAGTTCGATGTTCTGGATCTCGATGGTTTCCAGGGTTTCGCGCAGATCCTGGGTGGCCTGATCCACGTTCTGCTGCAGCTCGGTCTGGGCGTCGGCCAATGCCGCGACCATCTGTCGCAGGGCGGTTTCCAGTTCCGATAACTCACCTTTGGCCTGGGTGTGAATGGCCATACTGAGATCGCCATCGCGGATACGTTGCACCGCACTGACCATGTCGCTGATGGGCTGAGTCAGCTGGCGGGAAAAGCGCAGGGCGGGAACCATGGCGATCATGATCAGTGCCAGCATCACCAGAAACAGGGTGAGCAGATTTTCCAGCGTGGACAGATATTGCCCCTGCTGGGAAAACTCCACGGTGAGCTGGGCGGGCAGCACCCCGCTGAGATCCCGATCCAGCTGCCAGCTGGTATCGGTGGTGACCCGCCCCTGTGCATCGGGTGCCGCGCCGTCAGGGGCGGGGCGTAGCCGAGGCCCGGCGTGCAGGGTGGGCCGGCCATCGTTGAATACCAGGGTGGCGGCCCGGACGTCCTGTTCCTCAAGCAACTGGCGTAACAGGTTCTGCTGTTTGCGCTGGCTGTTATGGGGCAGGGTTTCCAGCTGGGCGGCATAGCTATCGGTGACCAGTTGCTGACGTTGCGCATTGGTCTCGCGGACATCCACGATCCGGTTGACCATGGAATAGCCACCAATGACCAGCGCCGCCAGCAGGGCGGGCAGGGCGGCCATGAACATCAGGCGTGAGCGAAGGCTTTGGTTGACCATGAATCCCCGATTGCTGTTGTTTTCCCCATTATGCCTGAAGAGCAGCAACATGCAGCACGCTCCGCGCCACCGCGTTGTTGCGTGAGGCGTGCAGCATAAAGCGGCTTTTTAGGTACAATACGCGCCATGAATCTTAAAACCATTGAACAGACCGTGGGTAATACGCCCCTTGTGCGTCTGCAGCGCATGCCCGGCAAGACCAGCAATACCATTCTGGTCAAGCTGGAGGGCAATAACCCGGCCGGCTCGGTAAAAGATCGCCCGGCATTGAACATGATCCTCAAGGCGGAACAGCGCGGGCAGATACAGCCCGGTGATACCCTGATTGAAGCCACCAGTGGCAACACGGGCATCGCCCTGGCCATGGCCGCTGCCATGCGCGGTTACCGCATGAAGTTGATCATGCCCGCCAACCAGAGTCAGGAGCGCCGTGATGCCATGGCCGCCTATGGCGCCGAGCTGATTTCGGTAAGCAAGGAAGAGGGCATGGAAGGTGCCCGCGACCTGGCCCAGGCCATGCAGGCCCGTGGCGAGGGTACAGTGCTGGATCAGTTCGCCAATCCGGATAACCCGCTGGCCCATTATGAAAGTACCGGCCCGGAAATCTGGCGCGATACGGATGGCGGCATTACCCACTTTGTCAGTTCCATGGGCACCACCGGTACGATCATGGGGTGCAGCATGTATCTGAAGGAGCAGAACCCGGCTATCCAGATTGTCGGCCTGCAGCCCACCGATGGTGCGTCCATTCCCGGCATTCGCCGCTGGCCGAAGGAATACCTGCCCTCAATCTATGATGATTCCCGCGTGGACCGTGTCATGGATATGGATCAGGACCTGGCCGAGCGCACCATGCGCAGGTTGGCCCGCGAAGAAGGCATCAGCTGCGGTGTATCATCCGGCGGCGCCGTGGCCGGTGCGCTACGGTTGAGTGAAGAGCTGGAAAACGCCGTGATCGTGGCCATTATTTGCGACCGGGGCGACCGTTATCTGTCTACCGGGGTCTTTAATGCCGTTGACAGTTGATAGTGGACAATTGACAGCGAAAACAGGGAGAGCATGTGAACGTATTGGTCTTTGATATCGAAACCATCCCCGATCTGGATGGCGGGCGCCGCATCTACGACCTGGATGGGCTTAGCGACAAGGACACTGCCAGCGCCTTGCTCAACCTGCGCCGTCAGGAGAATGGCACCGAGTTTCTGCGCCTGCACCTGCACCGTATTGTCGCTATTTCCGTGGTGCTGCGTTCTGCGCAAGGGGTGAAAGTGTGGTCCCTGGGCGATGAGAACAGCACAGAGAAAGAGCTGATCGAGCGCTTCTACGATGGCATCGATCGCTTTACCCCGAACCTGGTGAGCTGGAATGGCGGCGGTTTCGATCTGCCGGTGTTGCACTATCGCGCGCTCAAGCATGGCGTTGCCGCTCACCGTTACTGGGAAACCGGCAACGAAGACACCAGCTTCAAATGGAACAACTACCTGAGCCGTTACCACCAGCGCCACCTGGACCTGATGGACGTGCTGGCCATGTATAACGGGCGCGCCAATGCGCCGCTGGACCAGATCGCCACGTTGCTGGGCTTCCCGGGCAAGATGGGCATGAGCGGTGGCAAAGTCTTCGAGGCCTTCCAGGACGGTGACCTCAAGGGGATTCGTGATTATTGCGAAACCGACGTACTCAACACCTGGCTGGTGTATCTGCGTTTTCAGTTGATGCGCGGTGAGTTGGACGCTACCGGTTACGATCAGGAGCTGGCGTTGCTGCAGGACTACCTGAAGGAAGAAGGGCATCCGCACTTCCTGGCGTTCCTGGAGACCTGGCAGAAGGCATCGGCGAGCTGAGCTGATGCCGCTGGCGTCACAAATCTGACGCCAGCGGCCTGAAACGCTACAATCCGCACCACATTGGCAGCCTGCGTTGCATGGCTGCCCACTCCCGGATTTACCCCCAGAGTATTGAGATCTTCCATGGCACGACGTCGCAAGCAGTTACCGGAAACCCCGGAGCCCGCCAGCATTGAAACCCTGAGTCACGATGGCCGGGGCATCGCCCGCCGCGATGGCAAGACCACCTTCATTGATAATGCGCTGCCCGGTGAAGAGGTGATGTTCAAATTCACCTACATGCGCCGCAAGTTTGATGAAGGCAAAGCCGTGGAAATCGTCACCGCGTCCCCGGACCGGGTAACCCCACCTTGCGAGCACAGTACTCTGTGCGGTGGCTGCAGCCTGCAGCATATGAGTCCGGCAGTGCAGGTGGCGCGCAAGGAAGCGGTGCTGCGTGAACAGCTGCAGCATTTTGGTGGCCTGGAGCCGGAAGAGTGGCTGGCACCGCTGACCGGCCCGGTGACGGGGTACCGCAGCAAGGCTCGTCTGGGTGTGAAGTACGTGGAAGCCAAAGGGGAAACGCTGGTGGGCTTCCGGGAAAAGCGCAACAGCTTCATTGCCCAGCTCCGCACCTGTGAAGTGCTGATCCCGGACGTGGGGCACCGCCTCTCTGAACTGCGTACCCTGATGCACAGCCTGGAAAGCCGCAGCCGCATTCCGCAGATTGAGCTGGCCGCCGGGGATGACGATGTGGCCCTCATTATCCGCCATCTGGACCCATTGCCTGAGGCAGATCAACAGGCCCTGGTGGGCTTCTGCCAGAATCTGGGCTGGCACTGTTATCTGCAACCGGGCAACGAAAGTACCGTGCATCGGGTCTGGCCGGAAGACGGTGAGCAGCGTCTGTATTACTCACACCCGTCTGCCGGGGTGGAGTTGGCCTTCCATCCCACCGATTTCACCCAGGTGAATGCAGAGATTAATCGCAAGATGGTGCCTTTGGCACTGGACTTGCTGGACATCTCACCAGAACACACGGTGCTGGACCTGTTCTGTGGCCTGGGGAATTTCACCATTCCCGCCGCCAAGCGGGCTGGCAAGGTGGTGGGTGTGGAAGTCAGCCAGGCCATGGTGGAGCGGGGTTACGAGAATGCTCGCCGCAACGGCCTGGAAAACCTGGAGTTTCACGCCTGGGACCTGAGCCAGGACATTAGCGGCCAGGCCTGGGCCAGACAGGCGTATGATCGTATTCTGATCGACCCGCCACGCACCGGCGCACTGGAAATGGTGAAGTTGATGCCCCGTCTCGGTGCATCAAGGATTGTTTATGTGTCATGCAACCCCGCCACACTGGCCCGTGATGCCGGGGAACTGATGGCGCTGGGCTACCGTCTTAAAGCGGCAGGTGTGATGGATATGTTCCCTCACACCACCCACGTCGAGTCCATCGCTGTATTCGAAAAAGCGAAGAAGAAGTAGCAGGTTCTGCCATGGTAACGGTAAGGCGACAGCCCTCAGAAGGTTCCATAGTTCACTGGCGCGACTGGATGACGCAGTTGGAAGATCGCGCCCCGGTCCGTGACCGTGCCTTGCTGGAACAGGCCTGTGAGCGCGCCGAACAATGCCAGCAGGCCGGTGAGGCCGCGGGCCGGGTGTGGCCCTATGGCAAAGGCTGTCTGGATATCGGCCTGGAAATGGGCGAAGTGTTGGTGGATCTGGGAGCCGACAGTGACATTCTTCCCGCCGCTATCCTTTACCGGGCCGTGCGCGAAGGGCAGATCACGCTACTGGAAGTGGAAAAGGAATTCGGGCCGGATGTGGCCAACCTGATCGAAGGCGTGCTGCGCATGGCGGCGATCAGTACTTCGCTCAACCCCACCCGCAAGGCCGTGCTGGGCCAGCAGGATGGGCAGCTGGATAACATGCGCAAGATGCTGGTGGCCATGGTCGACGACGTGCGCGTCGCCCTGGTCAAGCTTGCGGAACGAACGGTGATCATCCGTGCGGTCAAGGAGTCGGAGCCGGAGCGCCAGCGCAAGGTGGCCCAGGAAATCTTCGATATCTACGCGCCGCTGGCCCACCGGCTGGGCGTTGGCCAGTTGAAATGGGAGCTGGAGGATCTGTCCTTCCGTTACCTGCAGCCGGGCGCCTACAAGAAAATTGCCAAGCTGCTGGATGAGAAGCGTCTGGTACGTGAAGAGTACATTGATAACGTGCTGGAGCACTTACGCGGCTATCTGGAAAAGAACGGCATCAGTGGCGCCGAGGTCAACGGGCGCGCCAAGCACATTTACAGCATCTGGCGGAAAATGCAGAAAAAGCACCTGGACTTCGGTGAAGTCTATGACGTGCGTGCGGTGCGTATTCTGGTACCGCAAGTACGCGACTGCTATGCGGCGCTGGGTGTTGTGCATTCCCTGTGGCAACACGTGCCCAAGGAATTCGACGATTACATCGCCAGCCCCAAAGGCAATGGTTACCAGAGCCTGCATACGGCGGTGGTCGGCCCGGAACGCAAGATGCTGGAGGTGCAGATTCGTACCTTCGATATGCATGAAGAGGCGGAGCTGGGTGTCTGTGCCCATTGGCGCTACAAGGAAGGCGCCAAGAAAGGCAAAAGTGGAGTTACCGATTACGAGCAACGGATTACCTGGCTGCGTCAGGTGCTCGAATGGCACGAAGAGCTGGGTGACGACAGCCCTGATGCCATGGTGGACGAGCTGCGCCACGGGCTGGTCAGCGACCGGGTGTATGTTTTCACCCCGGAAGGCCATGTGGTGGACCTGGAAGCGGGGGCCACGCCGGTGGATTTCGCCTATCACATCCATACCGAAGTAGGGCATCGCTGCCGGGGCGCCAAGGTGAACGGTCAAATCGTGCCGTTGAACTACAGCCTGAATACCGGTGAGCAGGTCACTATCCTCACCACCAAAGAAGGCGGCCCCAGCCGTGACTGGCTGACCCCGTCACTGGGCTATGTGGCGACGTCATCTGCCCGGGCGAGAATCCAGCAATGGTTCAAGCGTCAGGACCGTGATGTGCATATCGTTCAGGGTCGCACCATCCTGGAAAAGGAAATGTCGCGGCTGGCGCTGGAAAAAGTGGATCTGGATACCCTGGCGCCGCACCTCAATCTGAAAACCGGTGACGACGTATTGGCGTCGCTGGGTGCGGGCGATCTGCGCCCGGGGCATGTGGTCAATCAGGTGCAGGCCCTGCAGCCGGACCATAACCAGCAGGAAATGGAGTTTGTTCCGGCCAAGCCGAAAGCGTCCACCAGTGGTGATATCACCATTCATGGGGTGGGGAATCTGCTTACCCATATGGCCGGCTGCTGCCAGCCGGTGCCTGGTGATCAGGTCATGGGCTTTATTACCCAGGGGCGGGGCGTTACCGTTCACCGCGCCGACTGTGAGAAGTTGCTGGCCATGCAGGGTGATGACCCTAACCGGGTAATCGAAGTGACCTGGGGCGAAGCCGACCGAATTACCTACCCGGTGGATGTGTTTCTGCGCGCCTGGGATCGTCAGGGCCTGCTCAAGGACGTGATTGCCGTGCTGGCCAATGAAAAGGTCAACGTGACGGCCGTGCATACCCAGTCCCATCAGGATGACAACACCGCCACCATGCTGCTCACCCTGGAAATCGCCACCCTGGGGAACCTGGGCAAGGTGCTTGCCAAGATGGATCAGCTTAAAGGCGTGCTGGAAGTTCGGCGCTACAAGAAATAGCAATTAATAATTGATAATGAATAGTTAATAACGAAAACCGAAGGGCATGCCCGCGCCAAGGGTTTTGCCTTTCGTTATTAATTATGCATTCCGGTTCTGCATGATTCGCAAGCCATGCCACTATCAGCAGGGGAAAGCATGTCTACTACTCCCATCGACTCCCTCCTCTCCATCATGTCCCGCCTGCGCGACCCGGAAACCGGCTGCCCGTGGGATATCAAGCAGGACTTCGATTCCATTGCGCCTTATACCATTGAAGAAGCCTTCGAAGTGGCCGAGGCGATTGCCCAGCGGGACTATCCGGAATTGAAGGAAGAGTTGGGCGACCTGTTGCTGCAAGTGGTTTTCCATTCGCAAATGGCGCGCGAGCAGGGGCTGTTCGATTTCAATGAAGTGGTTCAGGTGCTGTGTGACAAGATGGTACGGCGCCACCCTCATGTCTTTGCGGATACCGAAGCGGGTGATGAGCAGGCGGTAAAGGCTAACTGGGAACAGATCAAGCAACAGGAACGCGCCGGCAAGGGGCGCGAACACTCCAGCGCCATTGATGGTGTGCCGGAAGGTCTGCCCGCACTGCAACGGGCCGGCAAGGTTCAGAAGAAAGCCGCGAAGGTTGGCTTTGACTGGCACGCACCGGGCCCCGTACGTGAACAGGTTGACCGGGAGTTGGCGGAGCTGGACGAAGCCCTCTCAAACGGTCACAAAGAGGCCATAGAAGATGAGTTCGGCGATGTGCTTTTTACCCTTGTAAACCTGTCCCGCCATCTGAAAATCGACCCGGAGCAGGCACTTCGCCGGGCAACCAACAAGTTTGAGCGGCGCTTTCGCACCATGGAGTGCGAGCAATCTAACCCTTTGAAATCATTAGATGAAAATGCGTTGGAAGCCGCCTGGAAACAAGCGAAAAAATCTGCAGATTGACCCCTCCGATCCCCTTCTTGTTCCTGTGAAATAAAAACTTCACATAAGAGAAACTTTTCAGTCATCCACTCTCCCCATACTGCGCCACCAAGCAGTAAACGTTACCTCGCTTGGTTGGGGTTTCAGTCACGCTGTTACTTTGCATACAAAATATTGCCTGATTGAAGGAGTGTTGGAATGAAGAAGAATTTGCTTGCGATCGCTGTGGGGGCTGCCGTAGCTATGCCTGGCCTGGCCCTGGCCGATGGCCCGACTGTTTACGGTAAAGTTAACGTTTCCCTGGAAAACGCAGAGTTTGATGATGGCGTAAACCCCAGCGAAGATGCTTGGGAGCTGAACAGCAACGCTTCACGCCTGGGTGTTAAAGGTGATTTCGATCTGGACGTGGCTGGCCTGAAAGCTATCTACCAGGCTGAGTTCGAAATCAGCGTTGACGATGGTGATAAAAGCGGCCAGACCTTCACCCAGCGTAACATCTACGGTGGTTTGAAAGGTGGCTTCGGTACCCTGAAGGCGGGTAAATTCGATACCCCCACCAAGAAAGCCCAGGGCAAAATCGACCAGTTCAACGATATCGGCGGTGATATCAAGAACGTCCTGTCCGGCGAAAACCGGGTTTCCAACATCATCCAGTACAGCACGCCTGCTCTGGGTGACCTCGTAACCCTGAACGCTGCATTCATTCCTGCAGAAAACAACGACATCGACGGCGACGGCGATCCGGAAACCGGCCTGGCTGACACCATCTCTGTGTCTCTGGTTGCTGAAAAAGACATGTTCTACGGTGCCATCTCTCACGATGCGGACATGACCGACGAGCTGATCACCGATGAAACCGGTACCAGTCCAGCCATCGATATCACTCGTGTAGCTCTTGGCCTGAAGCCGGGTAACTTTGAAGTTGGCGCGCTGTTCCAGACTGCTGAAGAAACTGAAGCGGACGGCGAAGAAACCTCCTACATCCTGAGCGGTGCTTTCAAGATTGATCGTGTGAAGCTGAAAGCCCAGTACGGCATGACCGAAGGTGATGTGTCCGACGAAGAAGCGACTCAGGTAAGCCTGGGTGCAGACTACAAACTGGCCAAAGCCAGCAAAGTCTACGCTTACGGTACACAGCTTGAGTTCGACTTGGCTGACACTGAAGAAACCATCTTCGGTATCGGTATGGAACACAAGTTCTAAATAAAAAAAGCTCAGGCAGCTCCGACTGCCTGAGCAGACTTTCCTCGACGCAAGTAACAGTTGCCCGCCTTTTGGCGGGCTTTTTTTTGAGTTATTCAGAGGTTCCCTGGCCTTTTAACAGGCTTACCGTGAACCTCCCGCGCGTTGCATGACGCTCAATGCCGAATGCCAGACGCGAAAACCACACAAACAGTAAACAAAACCCTGCTACCGCGGCGTTGTAGGAACGTAGTTCCGTGCTGCCCAAAGGGGGAGCGAAGCGAATAATTCCTCTTGAGGGACGAACCTCGGCAAGCGAGGGAATTCCCCGCAGGCTGGCTTTAAAGTCGGACGCCTGCCTGATAACCGCTGCCTGACGATTAAAACAACGGGGGAAAGTGTCCTCATTGGTCACAGTGAAAGGGGGGTCGGTTATTCCAACGGGCATCGGGTTTCAGGCGCCAGCAACCTCACGCTGGGTAAATGATGATTTCTGGAAAGCTTGCAATTAGATAGTGCACTATTTAATATGGCGCTATGAGTAAAGACGCTGAATCTGACACTACACTGCTCGACTTGGATATGCAGGTCTGCTTTGCCCTGTATTCCGCCCAGCTGGCGATGAACAAGGTCTACCGCAAGCTGCTGAAGACGCTTGGGCTCACGTACCCCCAATACCTGGTGATGATGGTGCTGTGGGAGAAAGATGGTCAGTCCGTGTCGGAAATCGGTGAGCGGCTGTATCTGGATTCCGCCACGTTGACACCCCTGTTGAAGCGTTTGGAGACCGCCGAGCTGGTGCAGCGCGCTCGCTCCCGGGCGGATGAAAGGCAGGTAGAAATTCGGCTGACCGGGCAAGGAAAAAAACTGCGGAAATCTGCAGAAGCGGTTCCCGAAGCCATACTTTGTTCAACCCAGTGTGAACCGGACCAGTTATTGCAGCTTCGCAATGACCTGCATTCGCTGCGTCGCCGGCTGGCGAGCAACAAAGACCATTGAGCAATGATTTTTGTCCTTTTTTACGGGCAAATAAATAGTGCGCTATTAAGTAGCGTGATAAAACTGCAAGGAGAATGATGATGAGCTTGGAAAAAGTACTGTACGAAGCGAAGGCAACGGCCACCGGCGGTCGAGATGGCAAGGCGACCAGCGATGATGGCCAGTTGAATGTAAAGCTGGCCACGCCGAAAGCGTTGGGCGGTTCGGGTGGCGAAGGCACGAACCCGGAGCAGCTGTTTGCGGCAGGGTATTCCGCCTGTTTTCTTGGTGCCTTGAAACTGGTTGCCGGGAAAGCCAAGGTGGCACTGCCAGATGAGACGTCGATTACCGGGCAGGTCGGCATTGGCCCGCTGGGTGGAGGCTTCGGCATTCAGGCCACACTGAATGTCCATATTCCAGGCCTGGAGAAAAGCGAAGCGCAAACGCTGGTGGAAAATGCACATCAGGTTTGCCCGTACTCCAATGCCACTCGTGGCAATATCGACGTGGAACTGGTGGTGACGGTCTAGGAAGCCTCTGAAAACGCCCCCTTGCGGAGGTGTTTTCAATAAAGCGTAAAAGAAGCAGCCTGAGGGCTGCTTTTTTGTGCTCGCTTCGTTTTACTGGTGTGAAAAGCGGTGGAACCGGGCTTCTGCCGTTGAGTCTGATGATAAAGCCCAACTTGAGGATACGCCCATGATGACCAGAACCCATGCCCTCCTTTCTTCACTATTGCTGGGGGCTGCTTTGGCCCTTGCCGGTTGTGATCAGCCAGAACCTGATGCGCAAGGTTTGCCGGATGATCGGGCGAAACAGGAAAACGCCCAGCAACGCGTGCTCGCCGGGAAAGTCATGTATCGCGAGCGCATGGCGATGCCGCCGGAAGCAACCGTAACGGTAACGTTGGCAGATGTATCCCGGATGGATGTACCGGCCAGAATGATCGCTGAACAACATATTGATAACCCTGGAAATGTGCCGGTGCCTTTCGCGTTACGCTATGACAAGTCTTTCGCCGATAACGACCATCCGATGGCGTATGCGGTGCGCGCGGAGATTCGTGATGGTGATGGGCGTTTGCTCTGGACGACGACTCAGCGGCACACGGTGGAACTGGGCGACAAGGAAGCGAACCAGAACATGACAGTCATGCTGGAGCGCGTCGATGCAGAAGCCCAGGCCCAGCCCGCTAGCAGTAAAGCGCAGGCCAAAGCGGATGGGGCCAGTTTCTGGGCGGCCGGTAACGAACCGGGGTGGCACCTGGCTGTTTACCCGGAGAAACGGCTGGTCTTTGTGTGGGACTACGGCAATAGCAGCATGACGACGCCGAATCCGGGGGCCAAAACCGAAGGGACGGAAACCATTTACATGGCGAGTACGGAGACCGGCGCCTTGAAAGTGGAAATCAGCGAGCAGCCGTGTGAAGACGTGATGAGTGGAGAGGCCTTCCCTTATCAGGTGAAAGTCACGCGCAATGGCACGCTGTACAGTGGCTGCGGGCAGGATCTTTAATCCGATATCGCGCAGGTTTCTGCTAGCATTGATGCTGGCGGCCGGAAGGGGCCGCGGTTAATAACGAAAAAGGACGGCCGGAATGTTGAGTTACGTGGCCCTTGGCCTGTTGGTTTTTGTGGGGCTGGTGCTGTTTTACGGCATCATCGCTATTCACGATATCCCATACGAAATTTCGAAAAGCCGGAATCATCCACATCAGGACGCGATTCATGTGGCGGGTTGGGTGAGCTTGTTTACGCTGCATGTGCTGTGGCCGTTCCTGTGGATCTGGGCCACCCTGTATCGGCCTGAGCGTGGCTGGGGCTTTCAACAGGTTCAGGCGCAGCAGCGAACCGACGAGACGCTAATCACTGCGCTCCAGAAAAAACTGGATGCGCAGTCCGAACGGTTGACCTTGCTGGAGCAGGCATTGGCAGAGAAGAAAGAACATAACGACGGGGGCTCTCTCTAATGGAAACCCTGTTACTGCTGACGTATGCCGCTATCTGTATTTTTATCTTCAAAGTATTCAAAGTGCCGCTGAATAAATGGACCGTCCCCACTGCGGTACTGGGTGGCATTGTGCTGGTGGGGGGGCTGGTGCTGTTGATGAATTATAATCACCCGTTCACCAACAAGGTCCGCCAGGTGTATGTGGTGACGCCGCTTGTATCGGAAGTGCGGGCACGGGTGCTTGAGGTGCCGGTGAAGGCCAACACCCGGGTGAAGCAGGGTGAGCCACTGGTGGTGCTGGACAGTACGCGCTTTGAGGCAAGAGTGGCGCAGCTGGAAGCGCAATTGGCGGACATGGGCCAACTGGCTCAGGGTAATGTGGCCGCAGTGGCACAGGCGCGGGCCAAAGTTGCCCAGGCAACCGCGAAACGGGACCAGGCCGTGCGTACTCTGAGGCGCTACGAGGGAGCGGCCTCCGCATTCAGCAAGCAACAGATCGATACCCAGCGTGAACGTGTCGTTGCCACCAATGCCGATCTTGATGCGACGAAAGCGGCGCTAGCCAAAGCTGAGACAGAACTGAGCGGTGAAGTGGATGGTGATGATCCCTCTGTGGCTGCGGTTAAAGCGCAGCTTGAAGAGGCCAGATTCAATCTGGAAAACACTATCATTAGGGCACCGACCGATGGTTTTGTCACGCAATTGGCCGTATTGCCGGGGATGATGGCGGTGCCATTGCCCCTGAAACCACTGGCCAACTTCGTTAGTGATCAGGAGCGCCGTTTTGTTGCGGCGTTTCGACAGCAATCCCTGTTGCGGCTGCAGCCGGGGTATGAGGCTGAACTAACGTTTACTTCCCTGCCTGGGCAGGTCTTTAGTGCCAAGCTGATCGAAGTGCTGCCTACTATTGCCGAATCTCAACTGGCAGCGGGACAAGCGCTGGTTGGTGGGGAAGCCTTTCAGCGCATGGATAATGAAACACTGACGGTGATTGAAATCGAGAAAAGCGATGCGGTGGATTCACTTCCATTGGGTGTCAGTGCCCAGGCTGCGGTTTATTCAGATCATGTTCATCATGTGGCGGTTATGCGTCAGATTCTGCTGAGAATGATGAGCTGGCAGCATTATCTCTATCTGGATCACTGACGCTGGTCGTCACAGTCCTCTGATGTTTCAGCGCGGGCGGCCTTTGGGTCGCCCGTTTTTGTTGCGGGGGCGAGTAAATGGTAGATAAACCGGCCCACGCCTAACCAGAGCAGCAAACTGAGTGACAGAAAGAACACGCTGCCATCGTTGTAGAGCGCGCCGGCGAGTGGCCCGAACACAACGCCACTGACCAGCAGGGCCATGAAAATGGCCAAGTGTCGGCGGCGGCGCAGGCTGTCAGGTCGGCTGTCTGATTGATTGTGTGGGGGAGTGGACATGGTAATGAACGGTTCGGTCACAGAAGGAATTACCTTACCATAACGGCCTGTGTTCTATCTGTCCCGGAGGCCACCCATCGACGGTTATCCTGTCCCCGCATCGCCGATTGACCGCGAAATCATCATCAATAAAAGCCGTTTCATTACCTGGCTGAGACCGGTTTCTGAGCGCGAAGAGGCCATGGCGTTTGTCGATGAGGCCCGGCAACGCTACCCGGATGCGTCCCACCATTGTTATGCCTATTTGCTGGGAAATCCTGCCTCTGCTCAAGCCGCCATGAATGATGATGGCGAACCATCCGGCACCGCAGGCAAGCCCATCTTCAATGTTATCCAGCACAAGGGCATGAGTGATGTGCTGGTGGTGGTGATCCGTTATTTCGGTGGGGTAAAGCTGGGGGCAGGGGGATTGGTTCGTGCTTATGCCGCCGCGGCGGAATCGGTGCTGTCGGCAGTGGAACGTGTAGAACACACACCGCAGACGTCCTTGCGGCTTGATGTACCCTTTGCGCTGGAGCAGCGCGTTCGGCTCTGGGCGGAGCAACATGCTGCGCAAATAGGGGAGGTGTCCTATGGGCAACACGTCAGCATGGACGTGCTGTGTCAGACCGCAGATTGTGACAACCTGCTAGAACTGTGTGCGGCAGAGCAGATAACGGTGGTCCACCCCGGATCATGACCGCTTTGTACGCGGCCATGTCGTAATCCGCCCTTTTCCCGGGCAGGCTGAGTCGGCAGGGTAACAAGAAAAGGAGCGTTATTATGAGTGATAAGCCTGTGATTGATCCTAACCCCAAAAAACTACCGGACATTCTGGCCTCTCTCCCGGCCGGGACGCCCATTGTGATGCTTAATTTACTGCGTTTTAAGGACAAGGCCATCTACAAGGATGGCGAGGCGGACTACAGTGGCCGCGAGGCGTACCAGAAATATTCCGACGTGGCGTTCGGCAAGGTCCGTGGTGTGGGCGGTGAAATGGTGTGGAAGGGCAAGGCCCTGGCCGGGGTGATTGCACCGGAGAATGAACAGTGGGATGAGGTTCTGCTGGTTCGCTACCCTTCCAAAGAGGCCTTTGCCAGCATGCTGGCAGACCCGGAATACCGTGAAGCGACCAGGCATCGTACTGCCGCGCTGCACGAAGCACGGTTGGTGGCGATGGAGGAAAACTGAAAGGGCATTAATAATGAATAATTAATAACGAAACTGGAGTGGCCTCGATGGACAGGGTTAATAATCACGCTTGATAGTAGCCTTATGGTTTCGTTATTGATTATTCACTATTAATTATTCATTGGCGTTCTCATGACAAACCAACCTGTAGGCATTCCCATCCCCGGCGGCCACACCATGCGTGCCCGCTGGCTACGCCCTGACAACCCTCATCCGCACAAGGCGGCGGTGATCGCCATCCACGATATTTTTGGTTATACCGACGATATTGAGCGTATCGCCCAGCGGCTGGCGGATAACGGCTACCCGGTGTTGGTGCCGGATCTCTATGATTTGCCCGGCAGCAAGGCGTTATGTGTGGTAAAGACCCTGAAAGCCCATGAAACCGGCAAAGGCCCGGCGTTTGCCCAGTTGGAAGCCTGTCGTGAATGGTTGCTGGCACAAAGCGAAGAGCCGGTGACCCAGGTGGGGGTGATGGGTTTTTGTATGGGTGGGCGATTTGCTGTGCTGTATGCCAGCCAGGCCCCGGTGCAGGTGGTTGCGCCTTTTTATGGCGGGATTCCCAAAAAGGTCGAGACCTTGCGCGGCATTTGTCCTGCCGTAGGAGGCTGGGGCAAACAGGATATGCTCTACGGTGACCATGGCGAGCGTTTGGCGAGCCATCTGGAAACCCTTGGGGTGCCCCACGATATCCGCAGTTATGACGATGTGGGCCATTCCTTCATGAATGACCACCAGACCTTCACGTTCAAGAAGCTGGGCCCCTTGCCGCCGCTACGATCAAAATTCGACGCAGGCGCCTCAGAGGACAGCTGGCAACGTGTGCTGGCGTTCTTCGAGAAAGTCTTCAGCGGTGAGCTGACTGCTACGCCTGCGGCATGATGCCTACGCCAAAAGCCCCTCAAGTTGCCCGGCCGGTTTTGTTTGGTCGGGCGTCAGGCATTCGGCACCAGGCGACTTCGTCTCCCTGCCCCTCAATACCGCGATGAGCTCTTACTTATCGCAGGCACCGAGCCATTTGGCTTCGCTGTGGGTGGTCATGGACTGTTTGTTGCCGGTGACCGTGGTACTGGTGGTGTAGTGTTTGGGATTGTGCAGCACCATTTCGCCGCGAATTTTGGTGGGGGTGTTGCTCCCGGGCATCTTGCAGCTGGTGCTCCAGTGCAGGGTATTACCGCTGCGATTCACTTCGCCAGCCCCGCAGCCTCCCTGTTTCCAGCTATCGCGCATGGCGATTTCCGGGTTCGCGGCCTGGGCCTGGGTCAGGCATTCCTTGCGAACCTGGTTGCGCATGGCATCGGGGACTGCAGGTGAATTCAGTTTGGCGGTGATCTCCCAGAGCCCGGGGGTGAGTTCATTGGCCTGGGTTGCCAGCGAGGCAAGGCTCAGGGGGAGGGCAGTCAGCAAGCACAGGCCAAATCGGGTAGCAGTATTCATAACGATTCCCTTCGCGAGTACAGGTTAAGGCTGATCCCCGAGCTCGCGCCAGCGCCGGTTCAGGCGGGGCGCTGGCTGAGGGGGAATTCGCACAGATCCGCGATCAGGCAATCACCGCATTTGGGCTTGCGGGCGATGCAGACATAGCGGCCATGCAGAATCAGCCAGTGATGAGCATCGCGCAGAAATTCCTCCGGCACCAGTCGTACCAGCCGTTTTTCGACCTCCAGCACGTTTTTGCCCGGGGCAATACGGGTGCGGTTGGATACCCGAAAGATGTGGGTATCCACCGCCATGGTGGGGTAGCCATAGGCGGTATTCAGTACCACATTGGCGGTTTTCCGCCCCACACCGGGTAGCGCTTCCAGTTCCTCACGGGTGCGCGGGACCTGGCTGTCGTGCTGTTCGATCAAAATACGGCACAACTGGATGATGTTTTCGGCCTTGGAGTTAAACAGGCCGATGGTCTTGATGTACTCTTTAAGCCCGTCGACGCCCAGCGCAAAGATAGCCTCTGGCGTATTGGCGACCGGATACAGGCGCGCGGTGGCCTTGTTGACCCCCACATCCGTGGCCTGGGCCGAGAGCACTACGGCAACCAGCAGCTCAAAGTCCGACTGGTATTCCAGTTCAGTGGTCGGGTGCGGGTTCTGGGCGCGCAGACGGGAAAAAATTTCGGTACGTTTCTCGCGGTTCATAGCATCATCCTGTGTTCGCGGGGCAGTATAGCGGATGAAGCGGCGGCTGTGAGGGGGAGGATTCTTCATCGCAGTGGCCTGTCGGGCCTGCAAGAGCGGGTCGAAGAAGGAGAGTTAGATGCAGTTTTCCGCCATGGAAACCCTGATGATTGCCCTGTTAGTACTGGGCACAGGTCAGTGGCTGGTACACCGGATTTCCATTCTGTCACGGCTGAATATGCCGGAGCCGGTGGTGGGGGGCTTGTTGGCTACCATCATCGTGACGGGCCTCCAGATCGGTGGTGTTTCCCTGACATTCGATGAAAGCATGAAAGTGCCCTCCATGCTGTTTTTCTTCGGGGCCGTCGGCTTGGCTGCCGATTTCCGCCTGCTCAAGCAGGGTGGCTGGGCCATGTTGCTGTTTGCGGTGCTGGTGATTGTGCTGGTCGCCTTGCAGGACCTGGCCGGGGTTGGCATGGCCAAGTTAATGGGGCTTGAACCCTACTATGGGCTGATTGGCGGCTCGGTCACCATGACCGGGGGCCATGGAACCGGGGCGGCCTGGGCCAGTGTATTCGAGAAGGATTTTGGGCTCACCGGTGTGTCCGAACTGGCAGCGGCATCCGCCACGTTTGGTCTGGTGTTTGGTGCTCTGCTGGGTGGCCCGTTGGCCATGTTCCTGATTCGCCGCTACCGCATTGCCGCACCGGCCCACGGGGCCGCAGACGATGATGCGGCTTACGACAAGGCTGAACGGCCACACCCGATTTCGGCGGGCAGCGTGATCCGCATTCTGATGCTGCTTTCCGTGGGCGTTGTGGTGGGCAAGGTGGCGGCCGAGGAGTTTGCTTCCGTGTTCCGCTTGCCGACTTTTGTGTGGGTGTTGTTCGTGTGTATTTTGCTGGGCAATACCGCACGCCGCTTGTGGCGCGTTAACGACGCCACCATCGATGTGGTGGGGAATACGGCGCTGGGGATCTTTCTGGCGATTACGCTGATGAGCCTGCAGCTACTGCAGTTGGTGGACCTGGCGTTGCCCATGTTGGCCATGCTGGTCGGTCAGGTGCTGCTGGCGCTGGCGTTTATTACCTTTGTGACTTTCCGTTTGATGGGGCGCAACTATGATTCGGCGGTGCTGTGTGCCGGCCATTGTGGCTTTGCCATGGGCGCGACCCCAACCGCGGTCGCGAACATCCAGGCGGTAACGCAGCACCATGGGCCGTCGCCGTTGGCGTTCATTATCGTCCCGGTGGTGGGGGGCTTTATCGTGGATATTGCCAATGCCACGATTATCCAGACGTTCGTGTCTGTGCTATCGGGCTAGGGGCAATGCGAACGTTGGTTGCTATGAGCTGCGTGCGCGACGGTAGAAAGAACTCAAGCGAGTGACGAGGAGCGAGTTTCGAAGAGCAAACCGGTTTGGTCTTTCGCTCCTCGCTCCTCGAAACTTGCTTCCGGTTACTGAATCACCACGTCACCGTCTTCAATGCGCAGGCGTTCGCCGGGTTTCTTGTCCATGCGAATCGTCTCTTCATTGTCATTGAAGGCGTAGGTCACGTCATAGCCTTCGGTGCGGCTTTTGTCTTCCATCACCGTGTTACAACGCTGTTCCGTGGTGGTGTAGGTATTTTTTTCCTGCATCCCTTTCTGGATCTGGTTACCGGCGACACCACCGGCAATCGCACCGCCGGCTGTTGCGGCATCCTTACCGCTACCACCACCAAACTGATGACCAACCACGCCACCGATAACCGCACCGACCACGCTACCGGTGACCCGGTGTTGGTCTTTCACGGGTTTTTTGCGCTCAACATTAACCTGCTGACACACCTCACGCGGTTCCTGCCAGGTCTTCACAATGGGGTCCACATTGACCACTTTGGCATAGCCTGATTTTTGCGGGGTTACTGCCTGATAAGCACCATAACCCACGCCTGCGACGGCCACGGCACCCACAATACTCAGGGTGGCAATTGCTGCGCTTTTCATGGCTCACTCCTTATTCCGTTATTTCCCTGTTAGAGCCAGTCTGGCACAGAGAGTTCGCCGTGAAAGGGGGCTCAATTGCAAAAGAGTGTGAAGGTAAAAGGCAGGTAAAAAATCACCGCAGCGTTATGCTATTGTCCGCCTGTGCAGCGGTTTGCAGTGCCAGGATCGGGAACAATCCTGGCGCACGGGTCAGTGCTCTCATTGGGTTATTTTACCGCCACGATTCATGATTATTCACCGTCACAAAGGTGCATACAGGGGGACGTATGGAACAGAGTGTGGGGACAACAGCCGCTGCTGCTGCGCAACTGGATGGGCAGTTGCAGGCAGAATATTTCCACCTCACCAGCTTAATTGATTCGTTTGATCAGAAGTCGCTGACCATCAAGGCCTGGAGTGTGACGCTGGCTGGAATTCTGGCGGGGTCAGGGGCGTTTTTTGATCGTCCGGCGCTGCTGTGGGTCGGGGTAGTGGGAAGCTTGTTGTTCTGGTTGGTGGAAGGGCACTGGAAGGCCTTTCAGTCCGCGCATTATGCGCGTATCGAAAAAATTGAAGCGCATTTTCGTGGTGAAGTGGACGAAATTGCCCCCTTCCAGAGCGCCGATAGCTGGGAACGCAGCCGCCGCGCCGGCGGCATGAAAGAACTGCTGCGTATCCTGCGTTGGCGGCACGTGTTTCTTCCACACGGGTTGGTGGCGGTGGCGCTATTGGTGGCAGCGTTGGTGCTGTAGGAGCGGCGCTCGAGCCGCGAAAACGGTTGCCGTAGGAGTGTCGCTGGCGGCGCGATAACAACAGCGGCGAGTTGCGAGAAGCGAGTTTCGAAAAGCAGAATTTCAAAGAGTAGACGTTTCAGGCTTTCGCAACGCAACCCGGAACGACTTTATCGCGCCGCCAGCGACGCTCCTACGCAGGTGCAGTGGGTTAACTGACTTTCCCGGTGGTGCGTACCCGGCGGCTGATTTTGGGTTCGTCGCTGGCGTTGCGCTTCTGGGCTTCCTTGAGATGTTTGTCGATGACGTTCTTGCCGGCGATGATCAGGCCCAGGCCCAGGAAGGCGCCGGGAGGCAGGACGGCCAGCAGGAAGCCGCCGTAGTTGTCGATGACAGTGAGTTCCCAGTTGGCCGCCATGGGGCCGAACAGCAGCTGCATGTTGGTGAACAGGGTGCCCTGGCCCACCAGTTCACGCATGCCGCCGAGAATCAACAGGATTACCAGGAAACCCAGGCCCATCATAAAGCCGTCCACCATGGAGGGCAGCACGGCATTCTTGCTGGCGAACGCGTCGGCGCGGCCGAGCACGGCGCAGTTGGTCACGATCAGCGGAATGAAGATGCCGAGGATTTCGTACAGCTCGAACGTGTAGGCCTGCATCAGCATTTCGATCACCGTCACCATGGCGGCGATAATCATCACGAAGGCGGGCAGACGCACCGCATCGGTGACGTAATTGCGGATCAGCGACACACAGGCATTGGAGCCCATCAGCACTACCAGGGTTGCCAGGCCCAGTCCCATGGCGTTGACCACGGAACCGGTCACCGCGAGCAAAGGGCACAGGCCGAGAATTTGTACGGTGGCCGGGTTGTTATTCCACAGGCCATCCATGCTGATCTTTTTGTAGTTCACATCACTCATCACAGGTCTCCACCGGGGTGGTGTCCGCAGGGGCACTGAAGAGATTGTTCTGGTTGGCGTCGAAATACTGCAGGGCGCGGTGCACCGCACCGACAACGGCGCGGGGGGTAATGGTGGCGCCGGTAAAGCTGTCGAAGTCGCCGCCGTCTTTTTTCACGGCCCAGCCGGACGTACCGGGGCTCTCCAGAGAATGGCCGTTGAAACCCAGAATCCAGTCGGATTTTTTGGTTTCGATACTGTCACCCAGGCCCGGGGTTTCATTATGCGGCGGAACCACACGCACGCCCTGTATCTCCCCGGCAGTATCCACCCCGACAATCAAGGCAATGGCCCCACCGTAACCGTCCGGTGCGGTGGCTTCCAGCACGGCGCCGTTGTCCTCGCCATTAAGGCGGGCCCGATAGAGGTGGTGTTCGTTGCGGCCCAGTAGCGGGTCGCTCACGGTAATACGGTCGGTGAGCAAATCGTTGTCGTGCTGGTCGTGGGGCATGACCTGGTTCAGCGATGTCATTAGCGCTTGTTGTCTATTGCAACGGACCTGGTCCAGCGTGGCTTCGTTGGTAATGGCCAGGGTGGCGGCGGTACCGATGGCAAACAGCCCGAGGATGACCGCGTTCCTGGTGATGGCATGGCGCATCATCAGCTGACCCCTCGATTGGATGACTTGTGCCCGTAGGTCCGAGGCTGGGTGTAGTAATCAATAAAGGGCGCAGACAGGTTCAACAGCAATACCGAAAACGCCACCGCGTCCGGGTAGCCGCCAAAGCTGCGAATCACCCAGACCAGCAGGCCGATCAACAGGGCGTAAATCAGGCGGCCCATGCGGCTGGTGGCGGCGCTGACCGGGTCGGTGGCGATAAAGAACGCGCCTAGCATGGCGCCGCCGGAAAACAGCTGGAAGAGGGGATCCGCAAAGCGCACCGGATCAATCAGCCAGGCCAGCAGGGCAGGCAGGCCGAGGCCGGCGAGAAAGCCCAGCGGAATGTGCCAGGTGATGATCTTGCGACTGATCAGATACAGGCCACCCAGCAGAAACGCCAGATTGACCCATTCCCAGCCCAGCCCGGCAAACTGGCCATGCAGAATGCCCTGGTTAGCCAGCTCGTTCGCGGTGTCAGTGGCAGAACTCTGGACCGTGCGGAAGGTGTCCAGGGGAGTGGCGCCGCTAAGGCCATCCACCGGAAGCTGCCCGGTGAACAGCTGCCAGCTTTGCACAAACGATAGTGGCTCACCGGGCGCCAGCCACTGGGTCATGGCCACCGGGAAGGAAATCAGCAGCAACACATAACCGACCATGGCCGGGTTGAAGGGATTCATCCCCAGCCCGCCATAGAGCTGCTTGGCCACGATGATCGCAAAGCTCACCCCGATCAGGGTCAGCCACCAGGGGGCGGTGGGCGGCAGGGCGAGCCCGAGTAGAACCGCGGTGACCACGGCGCTGTAGTCTTTCAGGTAGAAGGCGATGCTGCGGCCACGGGCTTTCAGGAACAGCGCCTCGCTGACCAGCGCCACGATGACCGCCCACAGCACATTGATCACCGAGCCCCAACCGAACTGCCAGGTGAGGACAGCAAGGCCGGGCAGGGTGGCGTAGATCACCTGGCGCATGAAGGCCCCGGTGTTGTTTTTCACCGTGGCATGGGGTGAGGTGGACGTAATCAGGCTCATGCCGGTTCAGCCCTTGCCGTTCTGGCGGCGGAGAATTTTCGCCCTAGCGCTTTTCCCCGTGAAGCGTGTTGCGTGATGGCGTGCCAGCGTTGTGTCATTCTGCCAATCCTTGTTCTTCTACCGCCTGCTTGAGCGCCTTGCGGGCAATCTGGGTTTCGCTTTCCAGGGCCTGGAGTTCCGAGCTAAGGGCTTCCAGAGTGTCTTCCGAAGCGCTGCTGCGTTGTTGTTCCAGTTCCTGCTGCTTGTCGGCCAGGGCGCTTTCTGCGCGGGCGGCTTCCAGCTTCAGGGTTTTCAAATCCTTGCCGGTGTGGGCGCGAATGTCGGCCTTGGCTTCTTCGACCAGGGCATCCAGCGCATCGCGGGCGTTGTCCGCCTTGGCCTTGAGCTTGTCGATCTTCACCTGCATGGCCTGGAGTTCGTCGGCGCTGGCAGTCTCATTACGCTCGGCCCGCTCGTAGGCGGCGTGGGCTTCCTTGTACTGCTTGTGCGCCATGTTGTAGGCGGTTTTCAGGCCCTTGAGGCGCTTCTGGCGTTTGGCAGCCTGCTCCGGGTCCACCTCGGCCAATGATTGCGGTGCCTGTTCTTCCGGCACGGCGGGGCTATCCGTGGTGGCGGTTGCTGCCGGCGCTGCTTTCGGCGTGGGCGGTGCTGCGGCCTTGGCATCGCGCAGCTCTGCCTTCAGCTGATCCGCGATGGCTTTCAACTCACCGGCTTCGCTGTGCAAGTCTGCCGCGTTGTCGGCGCCGTCTTCGTCGGCCTGCTTGGCGGCTTTCACCGCTGCCTTGTAGGCCAGCGACGCATCGCCAACCTGCTTCTTCAACGCCGCCACCGGGTCGGGTTGTTCCACCACTGTAGCGGTAGAGGGTGAGGGGGCGGTGGGCGCGGGGGAGGCGGGTGCGTTTGCCTTGGCGTCACGCAGATCGGCTTTCAATTGATCCGCCACTGCTTTCAGGCGATCCGCTTCGGCGCGCAGGTCCGCCGCGTTGTCAGCCCCGTTTTCGTCCGCTTGTCTGGCGGCTTTGACAGCGGCCTTGTAAGCGGAGGAAGCGTCACCGACCTGTTTCTTCAATTCGGCAACCGGGTCTGCTTGAGCAACCGGCGCGGTAGCGGCGGGCGCGTTGGCCTTGGCCTCGCGCAGTTCCGCCTTGAGCGCATCCGCGCTGGCTTTCAGGGTGTCCGCCTGGGCTTTCAATTCGGCCACATTGTCAGCGCCTTCCGCTTCGGCGGCCTTGGCCGCTTTTACTGCCGCCTTGTAGGCGCAGGAAGCATCGCCGACCTGCTTCTTGAGCTTGGCCACCGTATCTTCTGCCGGAGCTGCCGCAACGGGGGCGTCGTCTTTGGCGTCACGCACAGCCGCTTTGGCCTTGTCGGCCACGGCTTTCAGGCGGTCCGCCTCGGCTTTCAGTTCAGCCAGATTATCGGCGCCTTCCGCCTCGGCGGCCTTGGCCGCTTTCACCGCCGCTTTGTAGGCTTTGGAGGCGTCCAGTGAGGCTTGCTTCAGCGCGGCCACATCAACGGTACTGGCGGCGGCCGGGCCGGCTTCCTTCTTCTTGCGGTTGGCTTCCAGGCGCGCCTGTCGGCGGGCTTCTTTTTCCGCCTGTTCCTGTTCAATGCGTGCCTGGCGGGCTTCGAAGCGCTGGCGGGCCTTGTCGGCTTTTACCTGGTCCGCCGCCTGCTGGCGTACTTCGCCCTTGGCGTAGCGGTAATACTGCACCAGCGGAATATGGCTGGGACACACATACGCGCAGGCGCCGCATTCGATGCAGTCCATCAGGTTGTGGTGCTGGGCCTTTTCCAAATCGTCGTTCTTGGCGTGCCAGTACAGTTGCTGGGGCAGCAGGTTGGCCGGGCACACTTCCGCGCAGGAACCGCAGCGGATGCAGGGCTGTTCCGGCGGCGGTTCCGGCAGCTCTTCCGGGCTGGCGGCGATGATGCAGTTAGTGGTTTTCACCACGGGCACGCCCGGGTTGTGTAGGGTGAAGCCCATCATTGGCCCACCCATGACCAGCCGGCCGATGTCCAGGCCGGCCAGATTGCCGTGGGCCAGTAAGTCACGCACCGGGGTGCCCAGCAGCACCTCGTAGTTACCGGGCTGGCTGACGCCATCACCGGTAAGCGTGGTGACCCGCGAGACCAGCGGTTCGCCATCGCACACGGCCCGCTTGATGGCATAGGCGGTGCCCACGTTCTGGCAGACCACGCCCACCTGGGCGGGCAGCTGGCCACTGGCCACTTCCTTGCCGGTGAGCAACTGGATCAGCTGTTTCTCGCCGCCGGAGGGGTATTTGGTGGGCACCACGCGCACTTCGATATCGCAGCCTTTGCAGGCCCGCTTGATCGCGGAAATGGCCTCGGGCTTATTGTCTTCGATACCGATCAGGGTGCGGCGGGGGTTGAGCAGGTACTGGAGAATATGAATGCCGGTGACGATTTGCTCGGCACGCTCACGCATCAGGCGGTCATCGGCGGTGATGTAGGGCTCGCATTCCACCGCATTGATCAGTAGCTGTTCCACGCGCTGATGGTCGCCCAGGTTTACCTTGATGCTGGTGGGGAAACCCGCGCCGCCCATGCCGGCAATGCCCGCGTGGCGGATCAGGTCTACCAGCTCGGCCGGGCTTTTTTCGGTGTAGTCGGCAATACCCTGATGCTCAAGCCACTGGTCTTCGCCATCCGTGTCGATGACGATACACACCGCATCCATGCCCGATGGGTGCTGGATGGGGCGCGGGCCAATGGCGCTGACCGTGCCGGAGGTCGGCGCATGGATAGCTGCACTGACAGCGCCAATGGGCTCGGCAATCATCTGCCCCTTGAGGACCTTGTCACCGGGCGCCACCAACGGCTTGGCCGGCGCGCCGATGTGCATGTTCAGCGGTAGCACCAGCTGTTGCGGCAGCGGGCCGGGCACGATAGGCGTGCCGTTGGACAGGTGCTTCATTTCCGGCGGGTGGATGCCGCCGTGGAAGTCATGAATGGACGCTGGACGCCGGATGCCCGATGCCAGACGGGCAAAAACGGAGCGTGTTTTTCGGGTTTTGTTTGTTTGCGCTTGGCTCATGGCAACAATCTCCGGCCATGCACAAGCGAATCCGAGTGGCACTGCACAAGCGTCATGCGTCCGGCGTGTGGCGTGAAGCGTTTCATAAATTCACCACCTCAATGCGGCTGTCCGGGCGCTCACCGATACCCGCCGGGCGTTGCCAGCCCCAGGTTTGCAAGGTCGGCTCCACTTCCAACATATCGATACAGTCCACCGGGCAAGGCTCTACACAGAGGTCGCAGCCGGTGCACTCATCAACGATGACCGTGTGCATCAACTTGGCGGCACCGACGATGGCATCCACCGGGCAGGCCTGGATGCATTTGGTGCACCCAATGCACTCGTCTTCGCGGATGTAGGCGACCTTGGCCACGTTGGCGTCTTCCGCGCCTTCATTATCCAGCGTCAGTTCTTCACGGCCGAGCAACTCGGACAGCGCCACCACGGTGTCCTGCCCGCCGGGTGGGCAGCGGTTGTGGTCTTCGCCCTCGGCAATGGCTTCCGCATAAGGCCGGCAACCCGGGTGGCCACACTGGCCGCACTGGGTCTGCGGCAGCAGCGAATCAATCTGCTCGACAATGGGGTCGCCTTCGACCTTGAACTTTTCCGAGGCAAAACCGAGCACGGCACCGAACACCGCCGCCAACGCCAGCAGCGCCGCCACAGCAATTAGAACAGCCGTCATGAGCACACTCCATGAATCTGCGTGCTGGCCTGATGGGGGGTTGTATGCGCGCGGCTTCTCATAACTTGATCAACCCGGAAAAGCCCATGAATGCCAGTGACATGAGACCGGCGGTGATCAGGCCGATGCTGGGGCCGCGAAAGGCTTCGGGTACATCGGCCACGGCAATGCGTTCGCGCATGGCGGCAAACAGGATCAGCACCAGGGAAAAACCCAACGCCGCCCCGAAACCGTAGGTCAGCGAAGACATAAAGGTGGCGTCTTCCTGGCGCACATTCAGCAGGGCCACGCCCAGTACCGCACAGTTGGATGTGATCAACGGCAGGAATACCCCCAGCACCCGGTAGAGCAGCGGGCTGGCTTTCTTTACGAACATTTCGGTGAACTGCACGGCCACCGCAATCACCAGAATAAAGCTGATGGTGCGCAGGTATTCCAGCTCGAAGGGCACCAGAATGTAGGCCCAGGTCAGGTAGGCAAGCACGGAGGACAGCGTCAGCACAAAAGTGGTGGCCAGGGACATGCCCATGGCGGTTTCCACTTTATTGGAGACCCCCATAAACGGACACAGCCCGAGGAACTGCACCAGCACGAAATTGTTTACCAGCACAGCGCTGATCAGAATCAGGACGTACTCAGTCATGTGATCGCAGGCTCGCTTGCCGAAAAATAGGAGTAGACGCCATGTTTACATGGCATCAAGGGCGCATAGTATGAGGCAGCGCCTGTATACGCTCAAGAATGATAGCGAATAAGCTTAATAGACAGGGGAGTACAGGTCATTGGCCGTCTTTTGAACAGTTGACCCGGCTTTTGCCACTATTTTGCGGTTGAAGGCGGGCAAACGGTTGCGGTGGGCCGGTCAATCCAGTATCCAAGACAGACGAAAAACCCCGTACCCGTAACCTGTCTGATTGGGAGAGACCCGTGCCCGCTTTACCCCGCGATTTTGACCGTGACGGTCTGCTCGAATACTCCGTGGTTTTCACCGACCGTTCCCTGAACCATATGTCACAACGCTTCCAGCAGGTGATGCGGGATATTTCATCGACCCTGAAACAGGTCTATAACGCGCATTCCGTGGCGGTGGTGCCCGGTGGCGGCAGCTTCGGCATGGAAGCCGTGGCCCGTCAGTTCGCCACCGACCAGTCCTGCCTGGTGATTCGCAACGGCTTCTTCAGCTTCCGCTGGAGCCAGATCTTCGAGATGGGCAAGATTCCGTCCAAAGAAACCGTCCTCAAAGCCTCCCCGGTTAACGACCAGCCCCAGGCCGCGTTCGCCCCGGCGCCCATTGAAGAGGTGGTCGCGGCCATCAAGGCGGAAAAACCGGCCATGGTGTTCGCCCCCCATGTGGAAACGGCCTCCGGCATTATTCTGCCCGATGACTACATCAAGCAGGTGGCCGAGGCAGTGCATAGCGTCGGCGGCTTGTTCGTCCTCGACTGTATTGCTTCCGGCACCATCTGGGTGGATATGCAGGCGTGCGGTGTCGACGTGCTGATCAGTGCGCCGCAAAAAGGCTGGAGCAGCTCGCCCTGCAGCGCCCTGGTGATGCTCAGCGAAGCGGCGGACAAGCGCCTGCACGAAACCACCAGCACCAGTTTCGCCTGCGATCTGCGTAAATGGCGCGACATCATGATCGCCTATGAAAACGGTGGCCACGCCTACCACGCCACCATGCCCACCGATGCGTTGACCGGTTTCCGCGACACCATGATGGAAACTGTGGAGCGCGGCCTGGAGACCGTTAAAGCCGAACAGTGGCAGCTGGGCAAGGCGGTACGCGCCCTGATGGCCGAGCATGGCTTTGCCAGTGTGGCGGCACCGGGTTTTGAAGCCCCGGGTGTGGTGGTGTCCTACACCGGTGACGATGGCATCAAAAGCGGTGCGGCGTTTATCGCGCAAGGCCTGCAGACCGCTGGCGGTGTGCCGCTCATGTGTGACGAACCGGCGGACTTCAAGACCTTCCGCGTGGGCCTGTTCGGCCTGGACAAGCTCGGTGATGTGGATGCGGCAGTGGCCCGCCTCAAAACTGCGCTGGAACAGCTTGGCTAGACCCGTGACTGGCAGGGCAGGGGCGCTGGCGTTATTGCTGGCGTGCCTGCTGGCCTGGCCCGCAGCACAGGCGGAGAAAAACATGGAAAAACCGCAATGCGTTGTGCTGCTGCATGGCCTGGCCAGAACCGCCCACGCCATGAAGAAAATGGAAACCGCCCTGGAGAAAACCGGTTATACGGTGGTGAACCAGGGTTACCCCTCTACCAAACTCCCTATTCAAACCCTCGCGGCGGAGACCCTTCCCGCTGCTTTAGCGCAATGCCCCGACGAAGGCAGCATCCATTTCGTTACCCACTCCATGGGTGGCATTCTGCTGCGCCAGTACCTCAGTGAACACACCATCCCCCGCCTTGGCCGAACCGTCATGCTCGGCCCGCCCAATCAGGGCAGCGAAGTGGTGGACCGCCTTGGGGCCTGGGCGCCATTCCAATGGTTCAACGGTCCCGCCGGCAGCCAGATGGGCACCGGCCCGGACAGTATTCCCAACCAGCTCGGTCCGGTGGATTTCCCTGTTGGGGTTATTGCTGGCAATCAGACCATCAACTTCCTGCTCTCCACGCAATTACCCGGCCCCAATGATGGCAAGGTCACGGTGGAAAGAACTAAAGTTGAAGGCATGCAGGACCATCTGGTGCTGCCGGTGACGCATCCGTTCATGATGCGTAATGGCGCGGTGATCGAGCAGGTAAAAGTGTTTTTGGCGACGGGGGCGTTCAGCAAGTAGGGATTGCGATTCCCCTTTTCAGCGGAAGCTTCCGTTGAGCCCGGAAAGGGAAATGCCAACATGTTGATTTAGTGGATCTTTGATTTTTCTGTCTCCGAGTTCAAAGGAAAAGAGTTATAAGGAACGTTCCGCATAACTCCGTGTAGGAGATTGGCTATAGCATCTTAACCTATTGTGATGGCAGGATTTTCCTCGGGGTGGCGCTCCTTGGTTTCAGAGTTATGAGGAACCGAGTTATGCGGAACGTTCTAACTAATACGCTGTTATGCCGTTGAATAAAGGGATTTTTTGAACATGGAAGTGAAAGTGGCAGTTTTTGGTTATCTTCGTTTTCCGCCTGGCTCTATAGGTTCTGTCAGGCCTCATCTCATCACGTTTGTCGAAGCCACAAGAGAGCATGACGGCTGTATCGCATATGACGTTGCAGAGGATTTAGCTGACCCTGGCCTGATCCGGTTTTCTGAACTTTGGCCAAGCGAAGAAAGCCTTGATGCACATTTAGTAGCTCCTCATATTGCTCCATGGAGAGAAGCCGCGAAGAAGTTAGGGCTTCAGGAACGGGTCTTCACGGCCTATACAACGAACTCATCAAGAGCTGTCTAGCGTGAAAGCTAGGCATAACAAGTCGCTGCTGCCGACAAGCGGCAGAGCTAGGCGTTATGCGCTATAGGTTTCGAGGTGGGAAATGAATAAGGAGCAGCTTCTGAGACTGCTGGGTTCTCTGATTCGGGCCTCTGATGGTGAACTGGTAGAGAACAAGTCTTGCTTTCCTTGTCCTGAGCGTGATCGAGCAAAGTACATTGTTGTGCGAGATTGCATCCAGAAAATGGTTGCTGAGGCAGACATTAGCAGATCTGATTCTTTCCAAGATGAATCAGCAGGAAAGTCGGAGGAGTATTCTGCAATGAAAGCTAGGATCCTAGGCGCTCCCACTAAAAGAGCGGAGCATAGGAGTATGCTTCTAAATAAGTTAACTGACATTGGGACGGTGGATGAGGCAGGCTATTTCATTAATGCCGAGCATCGCGGTTTGCATAATGAACTGATTCGTGCGCTTTCTGAGTGTCATGACGCATAACAAGCGGCGCCAGTCGGATCAAATTTACACTCCTCCGTCGCTCCAATTTGCCCGCTGCGCCGGGCGTTAGGCAATCTGTAAGGTCTAGAAGGGATAACTAAATGAAGGTAAATGAGTTAGTTAAAAAACTTAAGGAGTTAGACCCCGATAGTGAAGTGCTGTTTTATGCTGAAGACGAAGAAATTGCACCAGAGGGTTATGCACACAGGGTCTTAGATATCGTGGACGTTTCCCAGAAAGAGCTTAGAACCAATAGGGTTGAGAACGGAGTGGTTACTATACGTTTCGGTGATCAGCCGCACTCAACCACCTGGGCGTGCATTGAACTTACCTCAGATGTCTAGATTACACCTATCGCATAACAAGCCGCTCAAAACCGACGCCAAAAAGCGGCGCGGTTTAGCGTGGCGTTACATTCAAAGGAGAGATCTGTGCCTGAACTGAATTCGAGCTTTCTTAAGGAAATAGTGTCCGCCCTGAACAGTACACGTTTTTCAGAAGGCGATTTTGATTTGGGTGACGAGGAGTATGGAGAGCTTCTCAGAATCGAGTTTAAGTACGATGATCGTTATTCATTTGTACTTAAAGAAGAGGAGGTTACAGAGGAAGTAACTACAGGGATGAGTTTCAGTCTTACGTCTGAAAGTTACTCTAAATCTGTTACAAAGCTGTTCACATATGAATCACCGGGTGAGTATAAAGCGGAGGACAAAAAACAGGTTTCGAGTTTCTCGGATGTACCTAAACGGATTGCCTCCTGGTGCCATAATATTCACAGAGAAATTAGCAATGAAACTTCGGTAGACCAGGATATTGAAAGAGCTAAGGAAGCTTTCAAGGAAAGTATATCGATTGAGCCAGATGATCCGGATTCAAAGTTTTCAAAAGAGGAAGTTGAGGAATTAACCTCTAAGCTGGAAACGCTATATTCTAAAGTTAGCGAGCTGAGCGAAAAGTATCATATTTCAGAGTCAGAATTAGAGAAGTTGAAAGGTGAACTGGAGTCGATCAAAGATAACGCAAAGGTCTACAAAAAAGGAATTTGGGCAAAAATGACAGAAAACAAGATGACGAATTTCGTCTTCGAATTTCTTAAATCAAAAGAGGGCAGGAAGCTGATCGTAGAGTCAATTAAAAAGCTTGGCAGTGGAATGTAACAAGTAGCGCAAGCGGACCGGTTTTCCGGCGCGGTTGCGCCTCCAAATCGGCCGCTTCGCATGGCGTTAGGTGGGAGAGGAACATGCAATTTAATACTATCGACGAAGCAAAAGAATATGTTGTTTCTCTCACGAATAAGGCGAGAACCATCGAGAATATTGATTCAGCCATAAGCTACTATCAAGAAATGGTGGATAGCTCCCATGGTGAAGATTCGAAGAATTTGTGGCTTTCAGAACTCGACAAATTGAATGAATGGAAAAATACCGATGATTTTAAGAATGGCAACTATCCTCAAGGAATTGATGACCTTATTCTTGAGTTAGTTGAGTGGCGTTCAATTATTTACGCCTTCCAGAATGTTGATACTCAGCGTGAGCCATTTAAAGAGAGCGGGTTTTATGCGCAATGGTATCTTGGAGGCATCTATGGGGTATTTTCCATATTTGGAAAGCTACTGAGTAAAGATAAACGTAACAATTCGCTAAGAAAGCTGTGGGAAACAATTTCACCAATTATGCTTGGTGAAGGTGCGTGCACTAAGCCAGAGGTTGATCGTATCAACACAGCTCTTGATGTTAAGTCTGGTCGTTTCACAAATGAAAACTCACAGGCGCTATTATTTAGAAATAAGCTAATTTCTCATAATGAGGCTATGCCGGTTGTAAAGTGGGATGAAGTTGACAAGGATTTTGCATTTCTGATTCGGATGTGGTCATTGTTAGTCTCTTGGAGCTCATTCGGACTGTTTCAACCATTTAGAACTGATGACCAAGCATTTCTTGGCGTTGAATCCATGTTCGATCGTTCAGAAATATCGAACTTAAAAGCAAAAAGACAGGAATACCTAAAAATGGTTGAAAAGTGGTCTAAAAGCTTTGTTCATACTGGTGAAGTTGACCCTGGTAGAGGAGCTTTTTCTACTTTATCTGTCAAAGTCTCCATTGTTTCTGAAAATGAAAAAGCCTAACAATCGCCAACACGGGGACAAAGTTTACGCTGCGCTTCAACTTTGCCCGTGTGGCGGGTGTTATGCGGGGGAAGTGTGAGAAGAAAAGGTCCACCTTATAAAATAGAGTCGGGCGCTCTAGGGCAGCAACCACCAGCGTATGTTCAATCCATCCAGAACGGAAAGGTAACGTTAGGTGGAGATGTAGGTTCGCTTGGCTTAAGTAACGAAACCAGTTTTGAAGGTTGCGCAGTAGTTGATGGAAATGAAGAGCTTGCTGCTCTTATGTGTGATCTAAATGAGAAGGGTGCTGTTTTCGCATATGACTATAAGGCGTCCATTTCACCAAGCCAATTCATGGCTATCCTTCAAGATAAGGGAATTGTTGTGGGTTCTTATAAAGAGATATCTTGGAGCGGGCCGCAGAGCTGGCATTTGACGGTTTATGAAATGGAAGAGGGCGCATAACAAGGCGCTGCTGCCGACGAGCGGCAGAGCGCGGCGTTATACATAAGAGGGGAACGATGAAGAAAATATTTGTTCTGGTATTTGCTGCTTCACTTTTTGGCTGCGGAGCTGCCCCCACCGTTAAGGAGGAGCTCGGGTATGAAGGTCACAATTCGGATGGGTTGGCTGTCTCAGAGCTTTTGGAGCAATTAAAATCGAATCCTGATGTGCAAGTGAGAGTTGAGCGTGGTTGGAAAATCGCAGAAGTTAAGTCAGAAAGGGCTCTGTATTCATTTACGCCAGAAACGCATCCGGCTCACCCTTCGTATGTAAAACGTGAAGTAGTACAGAAGGAAGGTTCTATTTTTATTGAAACTAGTGCTCGTTGCGGTGCTGCAAAAGACGTTTGCGACCAGCTCGTAAGAGACTTTATTGAACTAAACAATAGGGTCCAAAAAAGTGTCGGCGACAAGTAATGCATAACAAGCGGCGCCAGGCGGATCAAATTCCCGCTCCTCCGTCGCTCCAATTTGCCCGCTGCGCCGGGCGTTATAGGGATCGCAAATGAGAGCTTGGTTAGCAGTGTCTGTGGCATTGGTCAGCTGCACCGTTACAAGGGGAGCTCAACTTACGGAGGGACAGGTCAGGGAATTCCTACAACAAACATACGGCGCAGACGTTGAGCAAATGCCCATTGAGTACGACCAATCTTCTGATCAATGGATCTTCATATACCCTGAACAAGAGAATTGTATCGATTGTGGCTATAGAGGGGCTGTTGAAGACTCAGAAACCCCTCGGATAGTAGGTGCCATGATGCATGGCTAATTTCTATAACAATCGCGTCAAAGACGACGCTCGTACCTCGCGCGCTTTAAGCGGGCGTTATCCTCACAAAGGAGACATTTAGTGGGTGCGTGGAGTGAAGATAATTTCGGGAATGACGATGCAGGTGATTGGGTTTGTGAGCTCGAGAAGTCCAAAGGTTTGGATGTGCTAATGAACCCGATAAATCGAGTGCTGAGTGAAGAGGAGTATTTGGAGTTTCCCGATTGTGCTGAGACTCTTGCCGCTGCGGAAGTTATCGCTGCATCAGTGTCAGGCGACACATCCTTCATCCCCAAAGAGCTTGGGGTTTTGCTCGAAAAGAAGCAGGGCATTCTGTTTGGAAAGAGGCCTCAAATAGACGCAACTCACGCCATGCAGGCGCTAGCGGCGGTCAAGAAAATCCTCGCTGGCTCTGAACTGCAGGAGCTCTGGGAGGAAGACGGAGAGAATGGCACGTGGCGCGCGGTACAAAGCAAGCTGATTTCAAGGCTCGAAAATGCATAACAAGGCGGAGCACGCGACAAGCGCGTGTCCGCGGCGTTGGGCGGCAAGAGAGGAGCATTGATTCGGTGCGAGGAAGGAGTATGATAATGTCATACCTCTGCCATGTTAGGAGCACCAGCCATGAGCATGCACCGGAAAACCATCACGCTGACTGAACAGCAAGACGGCTGGGTGAAAGCCCAGATTGAAAGCGGCCATTTTGGCAATGATAGTGAGTACATCCGCGATCTCATCCGAAGGGACCAGCAGACTAAAGAACGTCTTGCCATGCTGAGGCAAGCCCTCGCTGAGGGTGAGTCCAGCGGGGAACCGAAACCGTTGGATATATCGGCTATCAAGGCGGCTGGCCGTAAGCGGATTAAGGCTGCCGATTAGTGCTTACGTTGAACGTCACGCCGAGGGCGGAATCCGATTTTATCGGGATTTGGGTGTATGCCTGTGAGGAATGGGGCGTTGATCAGGCGGATAATTACGTGGATCGGCTTGAGGCCGGCATGAAACGGCTGATTGATCATCCATCGCTTGGCGCGAACTACGACCATGTTTTTTCTGGGTATCGCAAATTACAGGTCGAGCATCACGTTGTTTTTTATCGACTACTTGAGTCGGAAGTGCTCGTTGTTCGTGTGTTGCACGAGGTCATGGATGCAC
The DNA here is from genome assembly GCF_009718865.1 of Alcanivorax sp. VBW004. NCBI lineage: Bacteria > Pseudomonadati > Pseudomonadota > Gammaproteobacteria > Oceanospirillales > Alcanivoracaceae > Alcanivorax > Alcanivorax sp. VBW004. Next base: position 3,176,423 of record NZ_WNHC01000001.1, on the reverse strand, counting down.
CGGAAAGGCTTCTGGAGTAGTCGGAGTTATATTTTCGGCGCGGCTTAAAGGTTTCCATCCAGCACCGTGCTGTTGTCTCCCAATAAGTAGCTGTACTCGGAAAATTACTCGCTGCGCTCCTGATTTTCCAGAATCAATAGGGCCAGATCTCCCATTTCCCATTGGCTCTTCGGTTTTCGGGAATAAAGATGTTGAGCGTCCCTGCGTTTTTCCCTGACCTTTCGGTTAGCGATCAACGTTGTCGGATTACGCCTTTCAGGCTCTCTGTGCCCTTGGGTGAATTCGACCTACCTGAATATTCGATGATGTGGGGTTGCTGGCTGTGCCGCTGCGAATGAAACGCTGCCTTGTTGTGGTACAGTGGCCACAAAATCCCAACCCGGACCCTCCCTATGCTCGTCTACCTTCTGGTCGCCTGTGATCGCCTTGATGAAAAGCAGGAAAAGAAGCTCAAGCGGAACCTGGCTGATCTGCAAGCTGCGTTGCAGGCGTATGCCGAAACAAATGAAGCGGCCACGCTGATGGATGACTGCGAGAGTGAGGATTGTGAGGACTGGGTGCTGGGTATTAGCCTGCCGGTGAAGAAAAAGATCCAGCTCAAAGACCCGGTGAATCTGTTTAATGACCTGGCCAAGCAATACCACATTGATTGTGAGGTGGGTTCCATTGAGGACGATCAGCGGGACCCGGTGAGTTACTTTGGCAAGCGGGAAGGCATTGGGGATGCGTTTCTGATTGCGGAGTATTTGGGGGTGTAGGTTGCCTTGTCGGATTACGGAAGTTTGTGTGATTTGTCGGATTACGCCTTTCAGGCTAATTTGACCTACTGGGATTTCGTGTAGGTCTCAGTTCGTGTAGGTCGGGTTAGGCGTAGCCGTAACCCGACACCAGCGCCGCCTTCAGGCGGCGTTTTCCTGTTTACTTTCCTGTGTTGTCGGGGCGTACTGATTGGCGTCGGTGGTGTATTCCGCGTGGCCATAGTCCACCAGTAGTTCCTTGATTCTCTTCACCAGTATCTTGTCGGCGATTTTGTTGGCCACGGGGATATCCTGCAGTGTTCGGAAGGCGATCAGTCGCGGCAGAACGAACAGGTTGCCCACGGTGAACAGGGCATAGTCGATCAGGTGTGGTTCCACACCCATTTCCTGTGCTTTCGATTTGTCCTTGCTGCCCAGGAATGCCTGGGTGAAGAAGACCTTGGAAAAGCTGCGCTCCACCAGATTGTGCGCCTGGCTGAGCAGTTTTTTGTTCTTGGCCCGGTACACAGACATGGTGGCGCGGGTGAGTTCGCCGCAGGTCTCGTCGTCGTAGCCTTCGCGCAGGGTGCCGGAGTAGGTGAGCATGGTGTCGATAATGTCCGGTGCCTCGGCGGGTAGCAGTTCTTCGGGCAGCCCGAGTAAAAAGCACTGATAGCGTGACAGTTCGACGATGGCACGCTCGTTGGCGGTGAAATGTTTACGTCCCTTGCGTAGCGCCTTAAAGGCGGCGAGATAGGCGGGCATGGTGCCGGCGGGCATCTGGTCTACCTGGGGAATGGGGATGCCGTAAACCGTCGGGTCCCAGGGGCCGCCTTTGTCAGTGGTAGCGCGCTTGATGATGTTGAAGCGCACCATGGAGTGCATCAGGCGCACCATGGCGGCGGCCTTGAAGCCCGGGCCAAAGCGTTCCAGCGAGCCGGGCAGGGTGGCGGTGGTGAAGAAACTGGCGGTTTCGTTGATGCGCTGGTTCACCGAATCGTTGGCCAGGGTGCCGGTAATGGCCATGGGCAGCCCGGAATACTTGTTCATGAAAGTGGCCACAAAGGCGCCACGAATCACATAGGGTGCCAGATTGGCCATCTGGTTACGGCTCAGGCGCGCGCCTTCGCGGACCAGCTCCATGTCTACCCAGTCCGGTGTTGTTTCCATGGCGGTGATGAAATCGACCAATTCCTTGGGCGCATTAGCCACGGCTTCCAGGCCTTCATCGCAGGCCTTCTTGAGCATGCTGATCAGGTTGCGAAAGCCGTATTCCGGCATTAGCGCGGCATAGGCATCGGAGACGGTATCGCCGAGCAGGGTGTAGGCCCGGGCCCGTTCCACTTTTTCCTTGTCGGCAAGAATGTCTGCACGGTATTTGCGCGCGAAATGTCCCGGTAGCGAACTGCGCGTGTTGATGTCATCGGTAAAGCGTTCCGGGGTGACATCGAAATCGATATCGCCGTACAGGGAGGGAATGCGGGTTTTCTGCGCCCGCACTTTTTCCCAAAGTGCATCCAGTGACTGTGCCATCACTAACCTCTAAAACGACATTCAATGTATGTATACATTGGGTTTACTTCGTGCCGGTGACAATGGCAGGAAACCACAAATGTGAGAACTTGCTGGTTTTTGGCCTGAATGGACAGAGAGAAATGAGGGGGAGGGGAAACACGCGGCAGGGCTTTGTTTTTTCTGGGGAAACGGTTGTCTGGTTGGTGTTTATTATTGGGTGTGCCCCTCTGCCGCTATCGGCAGAGGGGCACTTCCGGGTGGGTGATAAGGCGGGTTATTCCTGCTCCGCCATGGCCTCTTTGTAGAGTGATTTGCGCGGCTCAGCGAAGACCTTGCGCAGCATGGGTTCGAAGTAATCCAGCGGCAGGATTTCTCCGTCTGGATCGAAGGCGGGGGAATCGTATTTGCTGACGAACTCAAGGGTCTGCCGGTAATGCGGGTGATCCTTGAAGTTCTCGCGCATGTCGCGATCCATGCCCAGGTAATGGAAGAAGTAGTAACCCTGGAAGATGGCGTGATGTTTCACCATCCAGTGGTTGGCATCGCTGACGAACGGTTCCAGCAGCACGGCGGCCACGTCGGCGTGGTTGAACGTGCCCAGGGTGTCGCCGATGTCGTGCAGCAGCGCGCAGACCACATATTCGTCATCCTTTCCATCACGGTGGGCCAGGGTGGCGGTTTGCAGGCAGTGCTGGAACCGGTCGATCTTGAAACCACCGAAGTCGCCTTCCAGCAGGCGCAGGTGCGTCATGATGCGATCGGACAGGCCCTTGCTGAAGTCACCGAAGGACTTGGCGATGATCTGCCAGTCCTCGCCGGTGCCGTCCTTCATGTGGGTGAACTGGGCGCGGGGTGCGGTCATGTCATTCATGGTGCGCTCCTTATTCTGCGTAGCCGGGGTTGTTGCGATCCAGCTTGCGTAGCAGGCCGGGCCACGCCAGGTTGCCGCCCATGCCTTTGGTCACCTGCGATGCCTGTTGCTTGATGGTGTCGACGATGCCAGCGGGGATCGGGGTCAGTGGGCGGTTGCCGGACAAGGCTTGCAGCTGGATTTCGCAGGCCCGTTGCAGGATGTACATGCCCAGGAAGGTATCAGCGATGGTGCTGCCGACGGTGAGCAGGCCGTGGTTACGCAGGATCATGAAGTTGGCATTACCCAGGTCGGCTTGCAGGCGTGCTTTTTCGTCATCGCGCAGGGCGACGCCTTCGTAGTCGTGATAGGCCAGGCTGGCCAGCGGGAACAGGCTCTGTTGCGACAGGGCCAGCAAACCTTCCTGCTGGGCGGAGACGGCGACGCCGGCGGTGGTGTGGGTGTGCATGACACAGACGGCATCGTCGCGCACGGCGTGGATGGCGCTGTGGATGGTGAACCCGGCCGGGTTGATGTCGTAGTCGCTGTCGTCTAGCTTGTTACCTTCCTGATCCACGCGCACCAGGCTGGAGGCGGTGATCTCGTCGAACATCATGCCGTAGGGGTTGATCAGGAAGTGATGCTCGTCGCCGGGGATGCGGGCGGACAGGTGGGTAAAGATAAGATCATCCCAGCCGTGCAGGGCGATGAGCCGGTAGGCGGCGGCGAGATCCACGCGCAGCTGCCATTCTTCGGCGCTGACGCTGCCTTTCTTGGAGGGGACGGTGGCTGGGTTAATGGTGACCTGGCTGTTCATGTAGCGCTCTCCCGTTATGTGGGTCTTATTTGGGTCAGGGACCCTTATTTAAGGTAATCGATTTTCCAATCCCTTGAGTGTAGGCCCGGGGTTAGGGAGAAAACTGTCAACTGGTTTACAATTGCTCCATGACGGATGCCTATACGGTGCTGCGGCACTGCCCCTTACTGGCCGGATTTCCCGATGCTGCCCTGCATGAAGCGGCGCGGCACGCCCGGGTGCGTTCGTTTCAGGCCAACCAGCCGATTTATGAGAAGGGCGAACCCCAGTCCAACCTGTGTGTGATTGCCGAGGGCCTGGTGCGGATCAGTTCGGTGAATGCCCAGGGTCAGGAAGCCGTGCTGATCATTTTTGACAGCGGTACCTGGTTTGGCGATGCGGTGTTTTCCCCCGGTACCGGGCGGGTCTATGGCGCCACGGCCCATGAGGCGGCGGTGTTGGTGGAAGTGCCGGGCCCCTTTTTCCGCGACTTGCTGCAACGTTACCCGCAGAGCTACCCGGTGGTGCTGGATCTGATCAGCCAGCGGCTGTGGTCCGCCATCTCCATGATTGAAGAAGACGCGCTGCGGGGGACTCAGGCGCGGATCGGGCAGCGCTTGCTGTTCCTGTCGCAAATGCAGCGGGGTGGCAAGCCGGAAAGTGGACCGGTGACGGTGCGCCTGACCCGTGAACATATTGCCAACATGATGGGGATGACCCGCCAGGGCGTGCACCGGACGCTCAAGGCGTTTGAGGCACAGGGGCTGATCACGCTGGGCTATGGGCGCATTACTATTGAAGATGAGGCGGCGCTGCGGGAGCACTTGGCGACGTTGAATTGATGCTAAGTGCAGAATGTCGGATTACGCCTTTCAGGCTAATTCGACCTACTTACTAAC
>NZ_WNHC01000001.1:3113674-3171526 GCF_009718865.1 Alcanivorax sp. VBW004 | reverse complement strand
AGCGATGAGAAAACTGGTGCACATTGCTTATGGCGTGCTGGCGCACCAGAAAGAATATGAACCACAACCCATGTGAGAGGGGTTGTGGTTCATTCAGAGAGACGGTATCTACCCGCGTACATTCGTAGGTCGTGTTAGGCGTAGCCGTAACCCGACATTTCTGCTGTGGTTTGATTTCAGACAGACATAAAAAAACCGGCGTTGGCCGGTTTTTTTATGTCGCTAATTAGCGCACGTCCGTTTAACGCACTTCCATGCCCGGTTTGGCGCCACTGTCCGGGCTGAGGATGTGAATGTCATCCCCGCCGGGGCCGGCGGCCAGTACCATGCCTTCGGAAACGCCGAACTTCATCTTGCGCGGTGCCAGGTTGGCTACCAGTACCACCAGTTTGCCTTCCAGTTCTTCCGGTGCGTAACGCGCTTTGATGCCGGCGAAGACGTTGCGCTCGCCCAGCTCGCCCACGTCCAGTGTCAGCTGCAGCAGCTTGTCGGCGCCTTCCACGTGAGCGGCCTTGGCCACACGGGCCACGCGCAGTTTTACCTTGAGAAAATCATCAATGCTGATGGTGTCGTCGTCTGCGTCCGCTTTTTTCGCGTCTGCTTTCTTGGGCTTGTCGGCAACCGGTGCGGGCGTGCTGTCTTTGGAATCCGCCAGCATGGCTTCGACCTGCGCCATGTCGATACGGTTGAGCAGGGGTTTGAACTTGGCGATTTCATGGCCCAGCAGCAACTGGTCCGCGTCTGCCCAGGTAAGCGGCTCCACCTGCATGAAGGCTTCAGCACGCTCGGCCAACGCCGGCAAAACCGGTTTCAGGTAGATCACCAGCAGGCGGAACACGTTGATGGCGGTGCTGCAGATGGCCAGCACTTCCTGCTCCTTGCCCTCTTCCTTGGCCAGACTCCAGGGCGCCTTGTCGGCGATGTAGCCGTTGGCGTGATCGGCCAGTGCCATGATTTCACGCATGGCCTTGCCGAATTCGCGTTTCTCGTAGAAATCGGCAATGCGTGGGCCCGCTTCCTGGACTTCGCGCACCAGCATCATGTTGTCCAGGTCGGTACTGAGCGTGCCGCCGAACTTCTTCACGAAGTTGCCGGTGCGGCTGGCGATATTGACCAACTTGCCGACCAGGTCGGAGTTCACTCGCTGGGCGAAGTCTTCCAGATTCAGGTCGAAATCATCTACCCGGCTGGAGAGTTTGGCGGCGAAGTAGTAGCGCAGGTACTCCGGGCTCAGGTGGTCCAGATAGGTGCGGGCCTTGATGAAGGTGCCGCGGGACTTGGACATTTTGGCGCCGTTCACGGTGACAAAGCCGTGGCTGTAGATGGCGGTGGGTTTGCGCAACCCGGCGCCGTCCAGCATGGCGGGCCAGAACAGGCCATGGAAGTTGATGATGTCCTTGCCGATGAAATGGTACAGCTCGGCGGTGGAGTCCTTGCCCCAGTAATCGTCGAAGCTCAGGCCTTCGCGATCACAATAGTTCTGGAAGCTGGCCATGTAGCCAATCGGGGCATCCAGCCACACGTAGAAATATTTGCCCGGGTAGCCGGGGATCTCAAAGCCGAAGTAGGGGGCTTCACGGGAGATATCCCAGGGCTGCAGGTCTTCGATCCATTCCTGCAGTTTGTTGGCTACTTGCTCCTGCAGGGCGCCGGAGCGGGTCCATTCGCGCAGCAGGGCTTCGAACTTGGGCAGGTCAAAGAACAGCTGGGTGGTTTCCTTTTCCACCGGGGTGGCACCGCTGACCGAAGAATAGGGATCGATCAACTCTGCCGGGGTATAGGTGGCGCCACAGACTTCGCAGTTGTCGCCGTACTGGTCTTCGCTCTTGCACTTGGGGCAGGTGCCCTTGACGAAGCGATCGGCCAGGAACATGCCTTTCTGTGGGTCGTACAGCTGGGTAATGGTCTTTTCCAGGATGTAACCGGCATCCTTGTTGCGCTGGAAAACCATTTCTGACAGCGCCCGGTTCTCGGGGCTGTGAGTGCTGTAGTAGTTGTCGAAATTCACCTGGAAGTCGGCAAAGTCCCGCTCGTGGTCCGCTTTCACCTGGGCAATCTGTTGCTCCGGGGTGATGCCGTTTTCCTCGGCCTTGAGCATGATGGCGGTGCCGTGGGCATCGTCAGCGCAGACATAGGTGCACTGCTGGCCACGGAGCTTCTGGAAGCGAACCCAGATGTCGGTCTGGATGTATTCCAGCAAATGGCCGAGATGAATGGGGCCATTGGCGTAGGGAAGGGCACTGGTGACCAGTATCTTGCGGGGAGTGTCACTCATGGGAACGGCATCGATTTCCAAAAAATGGGTGGCCTATGATACGGGGGCTGCCGGGGTTTTTCATCCTGTGTTCTTCGCTGTCTGCGGTGCCGGTTTTGTACGCGTGCTGACGGCCATACCGGGAACGGCACCGCTGGAGTGAACGGGCGTTGTGGCGGTGCGGCGATGTGCTAGGGTTTGCGGTTAGTTGTGAGGGGGTGGGCAATGTCGCTGAGAGTTCGTATTCGCTGGTTACTGGTGGTCTCTGCCGCTATTTGTGTGGCGCTGGCAACGGTGGCCCTGTACTGGGTAAACCTGTCGTTGGTGGATACCCTCGCGGAGCGCAATGCGGAACGTGAGCTGGGCAAGGTGGAAGCCGCTTTCCTGGACCAGTTGTCGGTGTTGCGGGTACGGGCGCAGGACTGGAGCCAGCAGCCCGAGCAGGCGCCGCTGAATCAGGGGGGCGTTGGCCACCTGGACCTGATGATGGCGCTGGATAACGATGCCATTCGTTGGGATAACGGGGAGCCGGGAGTGAATTCGCCGGTGTTCGAGACCTTGGCGCGGCGTTTCACTGAACAGGGCTGCATGCCGATTTGGGGGGTGGTGAAGGTAGAAGGCAGGCCTTTGCTGTTCAGTACTGCGGTGGAAAATGGCTGTCAGGCCTATCTGCTGGGGGTGTGGCTGGATAGTGGCTGGTTGAGTTACCTGTCCGAGCGGGTAGGGCATGCCTTGTACGTGCAGGAAGCCCAGAGTGACGGCCAGTTAATGCGGGGTCTGGGCGAGGTGGAAGGCGGGCAGTTACAGGGGCGTTTTCCCATTCCGGATTTCCTCGGGGGCACGCCGCTGGCGGTGATTGTCGAGATCCCCCATGACGGTTACCAGAGTATGCTCTATGCGGTTTTGTTGGTGGCGCTGATTATGGTGGTGCTGACCTCGATAACCGTGTTCGTCATCAATTGCCGTATTCAGCCCATGCTGTTTGGGCGTTTGCGGCTGGTGCATAACGCCGTGCGATCGATTGCCCGTGGTGGGGCGCTGGACCAGCGTGTACCGGTGCTCGGCCGCGATGAGATCGGTGCCCTAGCGGAAGACTTCAATGCCATGGTGGACAGTATTCACCATGCCCAGACCCAGCTCGCGCAAGCCAGGATGCAGGCAGAGGATGCCAGCCAGACCAAAAGCCAGTTTCTGGCCAATATCAGCCATGAAATCCGCACGCCAATGACGGCGATTCTCGGTTACACCGAGCTGTTGCGCGATGGCTCGCTGAGTGCCACAGACAAGCGGCGCTACCTGACCATCATCCAGCACAACGGCGATGCGCTACTGGCGCTGATTAATGATGTGCTGGATCTGTCACGGATCGAGGCAGGCCAACTGCACCCGGAACAACGGCTGTTTTCTGCCCGGGTGCTGCTTGATGAAATCATCGACAGCTTGCAGTTGCGGGCCACCGAGAAAGACATTGACCTGCGTATCCATTACCTGACGGACATGCCGCCAACGGTCAGTGGGGATGCGTTCCGCCTGCGCCAGATACTGGTCAATCTGATTGGTAATGCGGTGAAGTTTACCGAGCGCGGGCGGGTGCATGTGGGGGTTAACTGGGATGAAGAGGCGTCGCGTCTGAATGTGTCAGTGGAAGACACCGGGATTGGCATCAGTGAAGGCGAGCTGAGCCGCATCTTCCAGCCCTTCTCCCAGGCGGATGCATCGCATACACGCCGCTATACCGGTACCGGTCTGGGGTTGAGCATCGCGCGACAATTGGCCCGTGCCCAGGACGGTGACATCCAGGTCTTCAGTACCCTGAACCAGGGTAGCTGCTTTGTGCTGGATATTCCGCTGGTGCGTGCCTGTGACACGGTTTCACAAACCGCTGGCGACAGGCCGGATGCCCTGCCTGCGTCCCGGGAAGCGCTGGCTGCGCTGGAGGGGGTGCGGGCGTTGCTGGTGGAGGACAACGAAGTGAACCGTCTGTTTGTGCGCAAGGTGCTGGAGCAGGTGGGCATGCGGGTAACCGAAGCAGAGCACGGGCGAGAAGCCTGTGCGGTCTTTCATGACGCAGACGGCGCTTACGACCTGGTGGTACTGGATATGCAGATGCCGGTGATGGATGGCTATGAGACTGCGCAGGCCCTGCGCGATCGGGGGTTTGACGGGCCTCTGCTGGCTCTGACGGCCAACGTGCTGGCGGTGGATCGCCAGCGCTGCCTGGAAGCCGGTTGCAATGCCTTTTTGGGTAAACCGGTGCGGGTCAGGGAGTTGCTGGCGGTGTGCGCGCAGCTCCTTAACCCGTCAGAGGTTTCCGTTAGCCGCTAATGTTTCTGGAAACCTGGGGAACCTCTGGATAACTCCTTGCATGCTCAGCGTGACCTGGAGCGTACAGCTGTTGTGTCTTGTCTCGACGGTAAGGGTGGCTCCCTTTCCTAGAGACAGGGCGCAGCAGATGTGCGCTCCAGGCCGCGCCCTTCGGGTCTTCCAGGCTGACCCGCACTCGTTGTTGCGCTTTTTCGATGGATGGACATACACCTTCAAAAACGCGCCTAGATTGCGAGCCAGCCTGAAAGACTGAGCACGTAAGGAGTTATCCAGAGGTTCCCTGGCCACGCCTGAGTGCATCGTGGACCTGTTGTTGGGAGACCGGTTTGCTGAGGTAGTCATCCACACCGGCGTCGCGGGCTTTCTGCACATAGTCACCGGTAGCGTGGGCCGACAGGGCGATGATCCAGCAATGCGGTGGTGTCTCCTGGGCGGTTTCCAGGGCACGAATTTCCCGGGTGGCTTGGTAGCCATCCATCACCGGCATCTCACAGTCCATGAAAATGATATCCCAGTAATCCGGATGGTTGCGGACCTGCTCTACAGCCTGCGCTCCGTCGCTGACCAGCGTGGCATGGATACCTAACGATTTGAGGATGCTGTCGATCACCAGCTGGTTGACGGCATTGTCCTCCGCCACGATCACCTTGAGCATATTGGCGCGGTCCAGCCGGATCAGTGGTTCTTTCGTGGTGGATGGAGCACGCGATTCGTCGGGGCCGGTGAGCAGGCTGCGTTTCAGCGCCTGACAGGAAAAGGGCGTTTCTATCAGTAGCAGATCTTCCGGCAGGGTGTCGCTGAGCGGCTGCCCGGTGGGGTGCAACAGCACCAGTGCCGGGTTGTCGAAGTGAGCGCGCAGGCGTTCCACGTAGTGGGGATCTTCCAGCACAGGTAGTTCCGCGATGAGATAGTCCACGGCTTGGCTGGGGCTGGCGGGATCAAGCGCGGTAATGACGTCACGGTATTCCAGCGTCTTGGCGCCCCAACGGCTGAGAATCTGCGAGAGGCTTAGCAATTGCGGGGCAGTGCTGGAGATGATCGCGGCGGTCCGGTTTGCCAGCACCGGTTGTTTCTGAATTTTTTCCACTTCCACCGGCAGGGATAGCCAGAATGTGGCCCCGCGGCCCAGAGAGCTGGAGACGCCGATATCACCGCCGAGCAGCTCGATCAACCGCTTGCAGATCACCAGCCCAAGGCCGGCGCCGTTGTGTTTGCCCTTGGCAGACAGATCGCTGAACGCCTGGAACAGGGACGACTGCTGGCCTTCATCCAGGCCGATCCCGGTGTCGACCACTTCAATCATCAGCACGCACATGCCCTTGTTATTCACCGGTTGCTTCAGGTTCACGTGCAGGGCGACGTGGCCGCGGTCGGTGAATTTGAAGGCATTGCTGAGCAGGTTGGTAATGATTTGCTTGAGGCGAATCGGATCGGTTTTGATGCGTTCAGGTACCCGGCTGTCGATATGAATATACAGCGGCAGGGATTTTTCGCTGGAACGCAGGGCAAACAGCCGCACGCAATCATCGACGATGTTTTCCAGTGCAATAGGCTGGTAATCCAGCTCCAGTTTCCCGGACTCGATCTTCGAGTAATCGAGAATGTCGTTGATGACGGTCAGTAACGACTGGGTGGACTGATAAATGGTGCCTACATATTGCGCTTGTTGATGGGTCATGCTGGTGCGGCGCAGCAGGTCGGTCATGCCCATGATGCCGTTCATGGGCGTGCGAATTTCATGGCTCATGGTGGCGAGGAATTCGCTTTTGGCGTGGTTTCTGGCGCCGGCCTTGAAGGCTTCCATTTCCGCGATGGCACGGTCGCGCACGGAATCGGAATGGGCTTCCTTCAAGCGGTTGATGCGCCGGGCGAGAGCCAGGGAAAGCAGCACGACTTCCAGAAAGACGCCTATCTGTACCAGGTTTTCGGTCAGAGAATTGCGTGGAACAACGCCGTATTTATTCAGTGCCATGGCCGCTGCGCCGACAATAAAGCAGGACCAGGCAATGGTGAAAATGCGCGCATCCGGGTCGCCGGCGCGGGTGCGGATCAGGCCGACGAAGAAGATACTGAAATCCATCAGCAAAATGGCACTGACGGAAATCGGAATCAGGAAAGTGCGGCTGGTAAAAGGCGCCGCGAGAAAGAGTACGGTGCCAATGCCCACCAGCATTTGCAGCCACATGGCCAGGCGCGGTGCTTTTTCCCGTAGCGACAGAAAGTGCAGGGTAAAGAGTGGCGGAAGCAGCACAATCAGGGGCAGCAGGTAATGAATCATGTACTGGCTGATCAGGGTGGAATGCGGCCACAGATAACGGTGGGCATAGCCATGCAATACCGCCATGAACAGGGTGACCACGGCGGACCAGCACACATACAACAAATAGACTTTTTCGCGAATGGAAAAGAACAGCGACAGGTTATAGAGAATCATCACTAGCATGCCGCCGAAGAAAATTCCCTGCACCACGCTTTGTGTTTGCGTCGAGGCGTTGTAACTTTCCTGTGACAGTAATTCCAGCGGCAGCTGGATGCTGTGTGCAGAGGCGACCTTGAGGAAAATGTCGTTGTCGGTGCCTGTGGGTAAGGTCAGCGGGAACGCGGGCGTCGGGGCTGTGCCTGGGCGTACGGAAAAATCCCGGTCCATGCCTGCCTGAAAGTGGGCGACCAGCGTGCCGCCGGCATCGATCTGGTAGACATCCACTTCACCGAGCATGGCGTAGTCGATTTGCAGCTGCCAGTCAGGATGAAGTCGATTAAGATTGCGAACTGAGAAGCGGAACCAGCAATGATCGGTGGTAAAGCCTAAATTCGGCGTGCTGGCTCCGGATGGTTGCCAGGGCAGGTCGGTGCGCTGAAGAATGGCATTAATGCCGGGCGACTGATCCGCAGGCGTGCAGAAGGTGTACAGGCCCTGATAGGGGTGCATGTGTTCCTGCTGTTCGCCGATGATTTGGGTGTCCGGCCCTTTGGCTGAAGCCAGGGAAGACAGGCAAATCGAGAAAAAAGCGACGAACAAAAGCAGAGCGGCTTTCGAGTCCTTGAACAAAGTGTCTTTATCCTGAATAGACGGGGTGACATCACCTCTAATCAGTGATGCTAGCAGCGTGAGCCGGGGGGCTCAATGCAGGGGGAGAATAACAGATGACAGGGATAGTGAACCGCTTTGCGGTGGGGCCAATTACCGGTGAGTCAGGGAAAAGCCATGTGCGCCTTTTCGGGGCATTGCCGCAAGGGGAGCTGGGCGCGGGCAACAAGCTTATGTGGGGGCGGGTTCGCTGGCGCAAACAGGGGGGCGACAGCTGGTCTGAACCCCGTAAGTTTCGCCTTAATGGCAACTTCGATGGCTCCGGGGTGGTGGTGATCAACGGGCTTGAGCCTGGCACCCGCTACCAGTATCAGGCCGGTTGGGTGCGCAGCGAAGAGGATGGTGAGCCACTGGACTGGCACGCCATTGAGAGCGGCTGTTTTTCCACCGATCAGCCCACGGCTGATCAGACAACCTTCTTGTTTGGTTCCTGTTGTTACCGGTTTGTCGGGTTGGATGGGATTATCCAGGATGATCGCGCCGACAAGATTTTTGCGGAAATGTCGGTGCAGGCGGAGCAGCACAAACCGGATTTTGTCCTGTTTGGTGGTGATCAGGTCTATGCCGATTCCATGTACAGCATTGGCGCGGCGGCCACCCGTGACGATTTCGATTCCCTCTATCGGGCCAGTTTTTCCCAGAAGCACCTGGCCAAATTGTTAAGGGAAACCAACAGCTACATGATCCTGGATGATCATGAAATTGAGAATAACTGGCCGGCCAAGGCCGACGCCGAGTTATGGACGAACAAGTATCCGGCAGCGATCAAGGCATACCAGATTTACCAGGCATCTCATTCTCCGGCGGCCCCATTGAATGAGGCTGGCACCTATCTGGACCGTGACCCGGATAAGTTCTGGTACACCTTTTCCCGTGGTCCGGCGGATTTCTTTGTAATGGATGTGCGTACCGAGCGGGTGCTTAGCCGCTGGCCCTGGCAACGCAAGATGATCAGCGAGGTGCAGGAGCAGGCGTTCGTCGAATGGCTGGACCGTGACCCCGAGCGCGTCAAGGTGCTGGTGACTTCCGTGGTGATGTTTCCGGAACAGCGGCGCCCGTTTCGTGGCAAAGATGCCTGGGAAGGCTTTCGCCATCAGCGCCAGCGACTACTGGCTGCGATGGCAAAAAGTGCGAGCCAGAAACTGGTGGTGCTTAGCGGTGATGTGCATGCTTCCCTGTATGCCAGTTTGACCTTGAACGGTGGCAAAAAGGTACATAGCTGGACATGTTCCGGGCTGTTCTGGCCCACCGCCTTGTTTGCGTTCCGCTGGTATCGCCCGATGATTCGGGTGCCGGGGCTGCTCTATAGCGGCTGGGGGCGCCCGTTGGGGCAAGTCAGCGTGCCGGGTGAGGTCTTTAGCGACAATGCATTTTCGGTGGTGTCCTTCGATGACAGGGGCGCCCGATTTGCGTTGTTCGATCGCCGGAACCGGCCAGTGCCGGATGCAAGCCGAACCATCGAATGGTAAGCGGTCCGTGAGAGAGGGTGGCGGGTTTCTCATGCTGCCCATGGCGAAAAGCTTACATGAGTTGGCGCTTTTTTCGTCTTACCCCGGGTAGGCCGTTTCCCTAAAGTGGATCTTGCAAGGACGCGATGGAACACGGATGTTCGATTTCGGCCCGGTACAGCCTAGCCCGCCAACCCCAAATGGCGGGCTTTTCTTTTTCTGGGGTGTCCTCTTTCCTGTTTTCCCCTTTGATTGCCCATAACAGAACACCGATAATGTACTGCTTCACAGCAGGAGTCGGTCATGTCTGAGCAAGTAGAACAGCGGGAAATCCTCAAAGCCAAACTCAATCAGGAAACCGCCAAGGCTAGCTGGAAAGAGCTACAGCCGTTCTTTGCCCGTGGCCAGACGGTCTATGTGGCGCCGGAACTGGATTTGATTGAAGTCGCACTGGCGTTTTCAGACGATGAGGCCGCGCAAATTGCCCTGTGGCGGGACAAGGCCCAGGTCGACAAGGTTACCGATGAGCAGGCAGCGGCGTGGTTCGCGGCAGATAAAGGCTTGTGGACAGTGGTGCTACCGCCCTGGGTGCTGGTGCAGCCGGAGTCCGTGCAGTAACTCGATCTGTTGCCACAGACTCGTCGGCAATAGAGCGTTTGTCACGCGGTAACGCTGCCCAGTGGGTAACGCTCCTGGCATCTGGAATGCCGCCCCTTTCGATTCCTACTTTCTTGCTCGACCCTGACTCCGCCTCCCTCACTGCGGCTTATGCGGTGGGGGGCGAGTCCTGATGCCGTGTCCGGTACTCGCCGGGGGGCAGCCCCAGCCACCGTTTGAAAGCCTTGTTGAATGACGAGGGATCTTCATAACCCAGCTGCTGCGCGATCTCGGCAAAGCCTGCCTCGCTGTAGCGGACCAGTTGCTCGGCCAGTTCTGCGCGGACTTGATCGAGCAGATCCCGGAACCGGGTATGGTGTGCGTTCAGGCGCCGCTGAAGGTTGCGCACGCTCATGTTCAGGCTATTGGCCAAAGCCTGCTGGTCGTAATGGCCTTCCTCCAGTTGATGGCGCAGGCGTTCGCGAATCAGGTCAATCAGGTGGTGATCGCGCAGGGAATTCAGGGTCTTGTCGCAGTGGATCAGCGCTTGCTGAAAACGCTCGTCATCGTGATTGGGGTTGAGCGTATCGAGAATGTGGGCAGGGAACAGCACCTGATCGTGCTCGCGACTCGCGGTGACCGGGGCCTTCAATAAAGCACTGAACAGCTCGGTATGGGCAGTGTTCTCTCGCAGGTGAACGTGGACGTCTTCACTGGCCTGCACGCCCAGAGCCACGTCTGCCAGCCGCAAAAAACCACTCAGTACGGCATGGGTCTGCATGGTATGGAGTGGGGCGTCACCATTGGCAGCGCAGCGCACCGCAACATACTCGTCTTGCAGGTGAATGGTTACTTGCTGGGCTTCCGTGAGTAGCGGCCAGTACTGTTCCAGGACTTTCAGCGCCTGCCAGCCATCGCGGTAGTAGTGCAGGGCATCCCCCAGGGGGGCGATATCGGGGAGGAGAATTTGTTGGCCAATGCGAATGCCCATGGCCGGGTCACCAAGTTTCCTTTCCGCCTGCTCGAACAGCCGATGAATCGCGGACACGTCCAGACGCTCATCATTCTCGGTCAGTAGAGATGCCGGCAAACTGGCGTTGGTAAACAGTTCCAGCAGATCGAGCCCTTGGCGCTGCCAGTAACGCAGGTCACTGCGGAACATGGAGATGTGTTTGCTGAACATGGGTTGCCTCTAATCTTTTATTCTTATGTCGTTGTTTTGAAACGGCATTGGTTTTTGGCGACACACTCCCTGTTTGGCTGGCGTCTGGCGCCATATGTTGCTCTTCCTCTCCCTCGTAAGGTAGCCACTTCGTACGATAGTACATCGCTCTGTGCGTAATAACGCACCATTTTGCGATATATGTGGCGCGAAAACCCTCAAAACGGTGACTTACGTCACGCTTTTGTCCTGATGTTAGGGAGAGAGATAATAATGAATGCAACTAAGAACAAGTTCGTAGATGTGCCGGCGGCTCGCCTGCTAGCGCCGCTGGCCCTGGCCGTATCACTGGCCGCCTGTGGCGGTGGTGGCAGCAGTAGTGGTGGTGGTGGTGCTAATGGTGGTGGTGAGAACCCGGTGGGCTATCAGTTCCCGCAGGACATGCCAGCCGATGTACCGCAGCAGGAAATCGCCTGTGGTGGTGACGACGCCATCATGTTGGATGCGAATAACATTACTGACAGCGCCAAGATTGCTTTCCTTGATGCTCAGGACGGGGATGTGATCGCGTTCCCGGAAGGGCGCTTTGACCTGAACGATACGCTGACCCTGGATGGTGAACTGGGTGGCGCACGCATTGCAGACATTACAATTTGTGGCCAGGGCATGGACAAGACCATCCTGGATTTCAGCAATTCCGTAGGTGATGACGGTCTGTTTATCACCAACATCAATGATGTGGAAGTCTACGGCCTGGCCGTAGTGGAAGCGGCCAACAATGCCATCAAGTTCCAGCATGCTGATGGTGTGCGTATCAACTACACCGCGACGGTATGGCAGGGTGAGCCGGACAAGGGCAACGGCGCTTACGGCCTGTACCCGGTAGAAAGCAGCAATGTGCTGGTGGAAAACAGCTACGTACGCGGTTCTGCGGATGCCGGTGTCTATGTGGGGCAGTCACAGAACATTGTTGTGCGCAACAACGTGGCCGAATACAACGTGGCGGGGATCGAAATCGAGAACTCCACCGGTGCGGACATGTACAACAATATCGCCCGCTTCAATACCGGTGGTTTGCTGGTATTCGATCTGCCCATCGGTAATGGCACCTATGGTTCTGGTGTGCGGGTCTTCGGTAACACCGTGACTGAAAACAACACCAAGAACTTTGCCAATAGCAGCAGCAACCCGGGTGGCGTTCATATCGTGCCGCCGGGCACAGGTGTCATCGTTCTGTCCACTGACGATGTGGAAATTTTCGATAACGAGATTGCCGATCACGATACCCTGGCAGTGGCAGTGACCAGCTTCTTTATCGCCGATGAAAACGCGGCGGGTCCCGATTATCAGTCCATCATCGCCGACGGTTGGCTGCCAGTTGTGCGCAATATTCATGTGCACGATAACGCCATCACCAATGCCGGTTCCGCACCGAATGGGGCGTTGATTCAGGACATGATTACGCTGTTCACACTGACTCCGGAACTGCAGTGGCCGGGCATTCTGTATGACGGTCTAGGCGAGCAGCTGGCTAACAGCAGCGCTTTGCTGCCAGTGGCTGACGCTTATGAAGAGGGCGAGAAGGTTTGTTTCCAGAACAACGGCGACACCCTGATCGGCTATCCCTACGACCCGGCCACCGCTGCCACCATGTCCGGCCCGACGCTGAGCCCGGCAGTGGGTGCAGATCTGCTGGATTGCAGCCAGCCGGCGTTGCCTGCGGCCACCTTGACCTTCAAGGGTGAGCAGTTTGGTTGTGGCGTGGATGACACCACCAGCGAGCACTGCAAGCCGGCCCCTGTTCTCTAACGTTTGTTTATCTTTTCTACCTGTCTGATTTCGGGGCGGCCTGTCGCCGCCCCGAAGCAGGAGTCATGACATGAAAACATTAATGCAGATTTCTCTGCTTTCTACCGCCGCAATACTGACCGCCTGTGGCGGCGGTGGCGGTAGTAGCGGCGGTGGAGGTGCTGGTACTGGTGGCGGCGATCCGGTGGCCAGGAACTGCCAGATCAGTGACAGCGCGGACGTAAACTGGGACGCACTGGAAAATGACAACCTGGAAAAGCTCTCGGACTACAACCTCTTTACCAGCAGCTGTGATCCCACCCGGGATGCCCACGGTGGCATAGCCTATGACTTGAATACGCCTTTGTTCTCTGACTACACCAGCAAATACCGGTTTGTGTTTGTGCCGGATGGACAGAGTGCCACCTACAATGAAGACACTGTTTTCGACTTCCCGGTGGGCACCGTTATTACCAAGACTTTCGCCCTGCCGGCGGATACCGCTTACCGCGGTTATGATCCGCAGACGAGCACGGAAACGTTGCTGGAAACCCGCCTGCTGATTCATCGTGCTGGCGGCTGGACCGCGCTACCTTATGTGTGGAACGCAGACGGCACCGAGGCGACCTACCGGGTTCAGGGGGCACAGTTGCCCGCGACACTGGTGCACAACGGTGCCCAGGAATCCTTCACCTATTCCGTGCCCGACAAGGCGCAGTGCAAGCAGTGCCACAGCCATGATACCGGCGATACCAATGTGTTTATTCCCATCGGTCCCAAGGCCCGTCATCTCAATGGTGATATGGACTATGGCAGTGGCCCGGAAAACCAGCTGAGTCACTGGAGCGACGTGGGTATTCTCAGCGGCCTTCCGGCTCTGGATCAGGTGGACAAGGTGCCGAGCTACCACGATGCTGATGCGGGCTTGATCAGTGGTTACAGCGATGAACAACTGATGGCGGCGGCAAAAGGCTACCTGGATGTGAACTGTGCCCATTGCCACGGCGTGGGAGGCACTGCGGCCTACACCGGTTTGCAGCTGGAGTTCTGGCGCGACTATGACACCGAGAAAGAAAAGCACGGTGTCTGCAAGGGCCCCATCGCCTATGACCAGGGTGAAATGACCTACGACGTGGTGCCGGGTAACGCAGACGAATCGATCCTGCATTTCCGCATGGATACCACCAACCCGCAGGACAGCATGCCGCGCCTTGGCCGTGCGCTGATCCATGAGGAAGGTGTTGCCCTGGTGAAGGCCTGGATCAACAGCCTGCCTGACGCGTCCTGTTCCTCCAAGTGAGGGTGATGCAGTGATAGCAAGAACCGGTCTGTACAGCGTCTTGTTATTGCTGCTGACGGCTTGTGGTGGCAGTGGTGGCGGTAGTGATACGACCGCCACCGCACCAGAGCCCGAGCCGGATATCACCGACCCGCGCTGTCTTGCCGACAGCGACGGGCCGAACTGGCAAGCGCTGGCGGAAGTGAATTGCCCGCGCCTGTCCCAGTATCAGCTGTTTTCTGATGGCCGTGATCCTCGTGTGGGCCCCACTGGGCCGGGGCTAGCATTTGCCCCGGCCAGTGGCCTTTTTAGTGATCACGCAACCAAGTATCGATTTATTTTTCTGCCCGAAGGGAGCACGGCACAATACCGTGACACTTTTGGGCTGGTATTCCCGGTGGGCACCGTGATGGTGAAAACCTTCGCCTTGCCGGTCAGCGCTGCCGGGGGCGATGACCGTCTGATGGAAACCCGCCTGTTGATCCACCGGGCCTCCGGCTGGGTGGGGTTGCCGTATCAGTGGCAAGCGGATGGCCAGGATGCCACGCTGGCACGGACCGGCAAGGTGATCGACACCTATGTCATGGTCGACGGTGTGCAGCAGGATTTCCGCTACCAGATCCCCGATGTGCTGGCTTGCCGCAAGTGCCACCAAGGCCGCACTGACAATGAAGTGATGACCCCGCTGGGCACAACGGCTCGTCAGCTGAATCATGATTTTCCCTACGCCGGTGGAGCCAAAAATCAGCTGGTTTACTGGCAGGAAAACGGCATGCTGGCTGATGCGCCTGCCCCGGCAAGCTGGCCCCGCGCCGTGGATTGGCATGACACCAGCGAACCGCTGGACCTGCGCGTACGCTCCTATCTGGATACCAACTGCAGCCATTGCCACAGTGACGTGGGCAGCGGTGCGCTGTCGGGCCTGCGGCTGGAAATGTGGCGAGACCCTACCGATTACATCTATGGCATCTGCAACCGGGCGCAGGGGTATTACGGGGGGCCGTTGGGCCTCACCTACGATATCGTGCCCGGCAATGCGGCTGACTCGGTGTTGCCGTTCCGGCTGGGTGCTCAGCGCCATACCGATAATGCCAAGGATATGATGCCACCGCTGGGTCGCAGCCTCGCAGACCACGATGCGGTCGCACTGGTGCGCCAGTGGATTGATGCGATGCCCGCGAAAGCGTGCGCCACATTGGATTAAGGAACCTCTGAATAACTCCTTGCGTCTTTCTGCGCTGGCTCCTCTTGTTTACCCCGCAACGCGCGATAACGTTTTTCGTGCTGTCATCCTGCTGTCCTGATGGAATGGTTTGATTACTTGAAACAGCAGGCTGGTATTGGCCGCGGCCACCGGTATAGAGTGAGCGAAAGGGCCTGCAGGGCGCGCCCGGCCGGCCTGGTGAGGGTCCGGAGAACGTGACCTCTCACGTGATCCGGTTTTACGTAACGAGGTTGCGTAGTAATGCGTAGTTCCAAGGACGCCGGAGGTTTCGATGCAGGATGACATCGCTCAACGCCAGGCGCTGTTGCAGGCCCAGCTGGAAGGGCAGGTCACTGCCCACATCGGTGCTGACCACCAGTCTCTGTTTCGCAGCTTTCTCGCTGCCTATTATGAAATGAGCAGTCTGGCCGCGTTGACGGCCCGGCCTCCGGAACAACTCTTCCATATCGCCCAGCAGCACTGGCTGATGGCGCACCAGCGCCACCCCGGCGAAACCCTGATTCACCTGAAGCCTCCCTGTCGCCCCGGCGGCCTTGCCGCGTTGCGCACCGTTACCGATGACGTCCCCTTTCTGGTGGATTCGGTGGCCATGGCCGTGCGTGATGCCGGCACCGCCATCGACTGGACCGTGCACCCGGTCATTCAGGTGCGACGCGATGCCCATGGGCATCTGACCCAGGTGACGGGGGTGGGTGATGGCGAGCAGCCGGCGGAGTCCATGATCTACGTGGAATTCGAACCGCTGGCAGACGACGAGGATTATGCCCGCCTGCAGGGCATTCTCGAGCGCGTGCTGGGTGATCTGCGCGTGGTGGTGGACGACTTCGAGCCCATGCTCGACAACCTGGAAGCGACCCGCAGCAACCTGTCGGCCAGTTACCCGGAGCGGGATCAGCAGGAGTTACAGGAAGCCACCGGCTTTATCGAATGGTTGTCCGAAGACCACTTTACCTTTCTGGGATATGCCCGTTCCGAAGCGAAAGCGGTGGACGGTGGCATGCAACTGCATCTGGTGGACGAGGCCGGTCTTGGTCTGGCGCGACCCGGCAGCCCTTACGCCAACGCGGATGAATTTATTGCGCCCCATGACGAAATGGCCAAATACATCCGCCATGGTCGTCTGGTAGTCGTAACCAAAGCCAATGTGCGCTCGCCGATTCATCATCCGCACTATATGGATGTGGTATCCGTGAAGCGCCTGGCCGCTGATGGATCGGTGGAAGGCACCGACCGCTATATCGGGCTGTTTTCCCTGGATGCTTACATCAATCGTCCCCGGGACATTCCACTGATTCGCCGCAAGGTGAATTACGTGCTAGACCGTTCCCGGTTGCCGGAACGCTCGCATTCCGGCAAGCACCTGCGCGATATCATTTACCAGCTTCCCCGCGATGAGTTGTTCCAGTGTCGAGAGGAAGAGTTGTACGACATCTGCATGGGCATTCGCGCCCTGCGTGATCGTCATCATCTGCGGATATTCATGCGCCGGGACCGCTATGGGCGTTTTTATTCGTGCATGATTTACCTGAGCCGCGAGCGCTACTCCCGGGAATTACGCGACAAGGTCACCGCCGAGCTGATGACGTTGTGCAACGGTCGCTCCGTGGAGCGCACCGTGGATTTCCTCCGCGAAGGGCTGGCCCGGATTCACTGCATTGTACGTATTCCCCAAGGCACACAGCTGGCCATGACCGACAGCCAGGTGGAGCAACGGCTGATTGAAATTACCCGCTCCTGGTCGGACCAGTTACGGGAAGTGTTGCGCGAAAGTGGCTACCAGGATGAGCAGGGCGACAAGGTGGGCAGCCGGGCCGATGACGGGGCTGCCCTGGCCCTGCGTTACGGTGACGCCTTTCCCCTCGGTTACCGGGAAGCACACAGTGCCGTGGAAGCCGCCGCCGACCTGCAATACCTGACGCAGTTGTCTGCCGCCCAACCAGTGCTGCCCTGCCTGGCCATTACCGATGCAGACGGTGCGGCGTGCCCGACCAGCCTGCGACTTTATAGCCTGAATAATCCCATCGGTTTGTCCGATGTGCTGCCGGCACTGGAAAATTTTGGTTTGCGGGTAGCGCGCCAGAACCCGACCCGGGTGACGCCCCGTGATGGCGAACCTCGCTGGATTCAGGTCTTCGACGTGCAGGTCCATGGTGAGTGTTCCCTGGGGCCGGCCCAGCAGAAGCGTTACTTCGAAGATGCCTTCCTGCAATGCTGGAATGGCCATACGGAAAATGACGGCCTGAATCGACTGGTGTTGCTGGCGGGCCTGAATGCCCGTCAGGTGGTGTGCCTGCGTACCCTGACCAAATACCTGATTCAAACCGGGTTGCCGTATTCGCAGAACTACATGGAAGAGTTGCTGGCGGAACATGCGCGCATTGCCCGCTTGCTGGTGCAGCTTTTCGAAACCCGCTTTGACCCGCAGTTGACTGACAGCCGTCGTGATAATGAAGGATTGAAACTGGCACAGAACCTGGATCATGAACTCGATGGCGTGGCGTCCCTGGATGCGGATCGTGTGCTGCGGGCGTTCCTGAGTGTGGTGCGCGCGGGGCTGCGTACCAATTTCTATCAGCAGGACGCGGGCGGCCATGACAAAGCCTATGTCAGCCTGAAGCTCGATCCGAAGAAGGTGTCGGAGTTGCCGCCGCCGTTGCCCATGTACGAAACCTTTGTGTATTCACCCACCATGGAAGGCATTCACTTGCGTGGTGGGCCGGTGGCCCGTGGCGGCCTGCGCTGGTCCGACCGGCGTGAGGATTTCCGCACCGAGGTGCTGGGCCTGGTCAAGGCGCAAATGGTCAAGAACGCCATTATTGTGCCGGTGGGGGCCAAGGGCGGTTTTGTGGTGAAAGGCGGCACACCGGGAGATCGGGAGGCGTGGCAGCAGCAGGGTATTGCCTGCTACAAGGAGTTCATCCGTGGCCTGCTGGACCTCACTGATAATCGCGAAGGCGACGCGATTGTGGCGCCGGAACAGGTGGTGCGCCACGACGGCGATGACCCCTATCTGGTAGTGGCGGCGGACAAGGGCACCGCGACCTTCTCGGATATTGCCAACGGCCTGGCAGATGAATACGGCTTCTGGCTGGGCGATGCGTTTGCCTCTGGAGGCAGTGCCGGTTACGACCACAAGCAAATGGGCATTACCGCACGGGGTGCCTGGGAAAGCGTGAAGCGTCACTTCCGGGAACAGGACAAGGATATCCAGACGCAGCCGTTTACTGTGGTGGGGATCGGCGACATGGGCGGCGATGTGTTTGGCAACGGCATGCTGTTGTCGGACCAGATTCAATTAGTCGCGGCCTTCAATCACCTGCACATCTTTATCGACCCAAACCCGGACCCGGCGGCCACCTTTGCCGAGCGCCAGCGCCTGTTCACGACCAGGGGCGCCACCTGGGATGATTTCGACCGCGAGGCCATGTCCGAGGGCGGCGGTGTCTGGTCGCGCAGCGCCAAGAGTATCGAACTCAGTGAGCCGGCCTGCCAGGCGCTGGGTATCAGTGAACGGACGCTGACCCCGGCAGAATTGATCATGGCGATTCTCAAGGCGCCGGTGGAACTGCTCTGGAACGGTGGTATCGGCACCTATGTGAAAGGCAGTAACGAGAGTCATAGCCAGGTGGGGGACAGGGCCAATGATGCCATTCGTGTGAACGGCAAGGAACTGCGCTGCCAGGTAGTGGGTGAGGGCGGCAATCTGGGGCTCACGCAACTGGGGCGTATTGAATTTGCGCTCAATGGCGGGCGGATCAATACCGACGCCATTGATAACTCCGGCGGCGTGCACAGCTCTGACCGGGAAGTGAATATCAAGATTCCGCTTAACCAGCGTTTGCGTGACGGGCGGCTGGATCGCGATACCCGCGACCCCTTGCTGGTGCGCATGACCGACGATGTGGCCGATGCGGTGCTGCACGACAACTACGTGCAGAGCCTGGCTCTAAGCCTGCTGGAATACAACGCGGCGTCGCGGCTGGATGAGCACGCCAACCACCTGCGTACGCTGGAGCGTCAGGCCATGCTGGTGCGCACGGTGGAGTACCTGCCGGATGATGAATCACTCAGCGAACGTCGCACCCGCGGCAAAGGGCTGACCCGCCCGGAACTGTCGGTGTTGTTGTCCTATACCAAAAATGCGCTGTTCGATGCCTTGCTGGCGTCGGATGTCCCCGATGATGCGTTCTTTGACAAGGACGTGCTGCATTACTTTCCGCAGGAACTGGTGGAGTCCTTCGGCGATGATCTGCTTAACCATGGCCTGCGCCGGGAGTTGATCGCCACGGTGCTGGCCAACGCGGTGGTCAACCGGATGGGGTTCGCCTTTGTGCATCGGTATGCGGATGAGCATGGTTTGTCCTTGCACCGTTTGGTGAAGGCCTACGCCATGGCCCATGCGGTGTTCGATGGCGACCTGTATTGGGCGCCGGTGGATGGCCTGGACGGGCGTGTGGACAGCCAGGTGCAGCTACGGCTTTATGGCCGCGTCATCGGGCTGATGAAGCACGTGACCACCTGGCTGATTCATTACAAATGGGGGCGGCGTCCGGTGGCAGAAGCGGTGGCTCGCTACCGCAAGGCCATTGCCGAGCTGGAAGGCATGCTGCCTGAGGCACTGCCGGGCAGTTATCGGCAGGAATGGGATCAGGCCGTGGAGGGCATGAAAGACGATGGCGTGCCCGAGAAAGAGGCGAAGCTGTTAGCCAATACCATGGTGCTGGGGTGCGCCCCGGATATTGTCGAGCTTGCCTCGCTGGCCCAGGTGCCGCTGAAACTGGCGGCGGAAGTGTACTTTCTGGTGGGCGATAAGCTGCAGATTCTGTGGCTGCTGTCGTCGATTCTGGATCTGTCTGTGCAAGATCGCTGGCAAGCGCTGGCCCGTGCCAACCTGCGCGAAGATTCCTACCGCCTGCACCGCCAAGTGGCCGCCAAGGTGCTGGAGTATGAGGGTGACAACGCCGCCGCGCGCTTTGCCGCCTGGGAAGAAAAATCCCGCCGCAAGGTGGCCTTTGGTATCCACCGTTTGCAGACCCTGCAGGCGGATGGCCCCCACGACTTCATGACACTGGCGGTGGGGGTGCGGGAGCTGCGTAAACTGCGAAGCCTGTAACTCGCAGAAGTCGGTACCACACGGAATGCACTTGAGTTGGCTGGCCTCTGCATATACTGTACAAAAAGACAGTATATGCAGAGGTGAAGTTTATGCGCGCAGCGAACCGGGGCACCTTGAGCCAGCTACCTGGCCGTTTTGCCGTCAGCCATTCTGAATCGGATAGCCCTCCGGTGAGCCGGCCGACTCGCTATCATCGCGAAAAAGCCAGCAGCATCATCATGACCAATCGTAGTCCGGACCTGCCGTTCGAGCAGAGTATCAATCCGTATCGGGGCTGCGAACATGGCTGCATTTATTGCTATGCCCGTCCCAACCATGCCTATGTGGATTTATCACCCGGTCAGGACTTCGAGAGCGAGATTTTCTGCAAGGACAATGCTGCGGAGGTGCTTCGCGACAGCCTTCGCAAACCGTCTTACCGCTGTCGGCCCATTGTGCTCGGCACGGTCACCGACCCTTATCAGCCCATTGAGCGAGAGCGACGCATTACCCGTGAGCTGTTGCAGGTGTTGGTGGATTGCCAGCACCCCTTCAGCCTGATTACCAAAAGTACTCTGGTGCTGCGGGATCTGGACCTGATTGCGCCCATGGCCCGGGCGGGACGTGCCTCGGTGGCTGTTTCGGTCACCACGCTGGATAACCGTCTGAAAGGAGAGCTGGAGCCCCGTGCCAGCGGCGGCAAGGAGCGGTTAAAGGTGGTCCGCGAACTCAGCCGTGCCGGCGTACCGGTAACGGTGCTGGTGGCGCCGGTGATTCCCTTCATCAACGACCATGAGCTGGAAGACATTGTGCATCAGGTGGCCATGGCAGGCGCCCAGCAGGCAGGTTATGTGGTGCTGCGCTTACCCCATGAAGTCGGGCCGCTGTGGCAGGAATGGCTGGCGGACCATTACCCGGATCGGGCCGAGAAGGTCATGTCGGTAATGCGTGATCTGCATGGCGGCGCCATTTATGACAGCCGCTGGCACCAACGTCAGAGCGGGCAGGGTGCCTGGGCGCATCTGCTGCGTCAGCGTTTTGACTCCGCCTGCCGCAGTGCCGGGCTGGCGGACAGGGAGTCGCTGGATCTGGACACGGGCGGCTTTGTGCCACCCGGGCCCCATGGGCAGCTGAGCCTGTGGGGAGCCGTTTAGTAACTCTGGGTTATTTACCTTTGCCGGCCTTTCCTTTACTTTAGTGACCAGTGGTTACTAATTTGCATTGACGGTGCGCCCGCTTCCGGTGTGCCTGACAGGAGAGTCCGATGAAAGCGGTATTGATTACCGGTGCCAGCGCCGGTATTGGTGAAGAGTTTGCTCGCCAGCTGGCCACCCAGGGGCACAACCTGGTGCTGGCGGCGCGTCGTCTGGATCGATTGGAAACATTGGCCAGTGAGTTGCGCCAGCGCCATAACCTTGAGGTTGTGTGTATCGCCTCCGATTTGGCCCAGGCCGGTGCGGCAGAAAAACTGGTAGCGGATATGGCTACCCATAATGTGGAACTGACTGGCTTGATCAACAATGCCGGTTTTGGCGACCGGGGCGATTTTTCCGATCTACCACTGCAGCGTCAGCTGGACATGATCCAGGTGAATGTGACTGCCCTGGTGGATCTGACCTGGCGGTTGGTGCCACAGCTGAAAGCGTCCAGCCATTCCAGTACGGCAGGGCAGGGGGCGTTTGTGATCAATGTGGCGTCCACTGCGGCGTTCCAGGCCGGCCCGAACATGAGTATCTATTACGCCTCAAAAGCGTTTGTGCTGTCGTTTTCGGAAGGCCTGCATGAAGAGCTGAAAAAAGAGGGCGTGGCAGTGAGTGCGCTTTGCCCCGGTGCCACGGCGTCCGAGTTTGCCCAGGAAGCGAACATGACCAACACCTTGCTCTTCAAGGCCGGCACCATGACCACCGAAGCGGTGGTCAGCAAGGCGCTGGCCGGACGCCACCGCGCGATTGTGATTCCTGGCCTGAAGAACCTGTTGATGGTGTGGCTCGGCAAGCTCTCGCCCCGTATGATTACCCGCCGACTGGCTGGATTGTTACAAGCGTGAATTCTTGTCCTTTTCAACGTGCCCGTTCCCCGGAGCAGAAAGCGGAACGGCGCGCCCACATTCTGGAGGCGGCGGCGCTGTTTTTTGCCGAACAGCGGTTCGCGGCCATCAGCCTGGCGACCATCGCCCGCCAGTCCGGTGTGACCAAGGCGGCGTTGTACCGGTATTTCCCTTCTAAAGAAGCGCTGTTTCTGGCGCTCTATCTGAGTGAACTGGATGCCATGGTTGAGGCGCCTCTGCCGCAGGAGGGGCCCGCTTGGGCGGCAATCAGTGAGCTACTAATTGCCCGCCCATTGTTCTGCCGGTTGACCTCTATTCTGCATACCGTGCTGGAACACAATCTGGATGAATCACAGGCACGGGAATTCAAGCAGGCCTTGCTGGCCAGTTTTGCGCAGTTGGCTGCTCGCCTGCAGCGCGACTTTGCCCTCGAGGGTGACCAGGCCATACGTTTCCTGATGCAGGTGCAGCAATCGGTGATAGGTTGCTGGGCGGTGAGTCAACCGGCACCGGTGGTGGCCACCGTGATAAAGACGCCCCCGCTGGATGTGTTTCAGGTGGAATTCGGGGATGCACTGCGCACCCAGCTACGAGCGTTGCAGGCCGCGCTTTAAGGGTATGGCAGGATGGAGAGTATGACTGAACGGTTTGGTGTGGATTGTCTGTATGACCGGGCAGAGAAGCCTGTTGCAGTTTTGCTGCTGGCACACGGTGCCGGCGCTGCGATGGACAGCGATTTCATGAACACCATGGCCGCAGCGTTGGCATCACATTCCGTGGCGGTGCTGCGGTTTGAATTTCCCTACATGCAGCGCCGTCGTGACGAGCAACGACAATTCCCGCCGGACCGCGCACCGAAATTACTGGCGGCGTTTGCCGAGCGCGTCAGAGAAGCTCGAAGTCTGGCGGCTGAATTGTCTGAGATTCCCGATGGCGCGCTGCCACTGTGGATCGGTGGCAAATCCATGGGCGGACGCATGGCCTCCATGCTGGCCGCTGAGGGCAATGGTGTGGCCGCGCTGGATGTGGCTGGCGTTATCGCGCTGGGCTACCCCTTTCATCCGCCCGGGAAACCGGAGAAAACCCGCATTGATCACTTGCCGGCGCTGACGGCTCCCATGCTGGTCTGCCAGGGCGAGCGGGACCCCTTTGGCAAACCGGACGAGGTGGTGGGTTATGGCCTGCCGGAGCGGGTGCAATTACACTGGCTACCCAGTGGCGATCATGATTTCAAACCGCTGAAACGCAGTGGATTGCAACAACAGGACCTGATCGATGAATCGGCCAGGATGGCAGCCGCGTTCATGGCCAATGGGATGCCGGCCATCAACAGTCAGAAGGTCTGAAGTGGGGCAGGGGGCTGGGCCAAGCTGGCGAGGAAAGTTTCGCCAGCCTGGCCACGCGATGAACTCCGCGTTGGCGGTTTCTCTACTCAGCCGGGCACATTTCGGCGAGCTTACTTCTGCGGTTTTTCGCTGATCCACAGATTGATAGTGCCTTCGACCACCACGGTGCCGTCATCGCGCATGGCTTTTACGGTCACGGGCAGGTTGCCGGGCTTCCAGTCTTCCGGGTTGGCTTCTGCGGTGGCGGTAATGTTGGTGGTGGCCTTGGCGGTGTAGTTCACGTTCATGCCTTTGGGAATCCAGCGCAGGTGCTTGGGGACTGAGGCTTCAGCCATGGCGCCCATGGCGCATTCCAGTGCGTTGCAGATGGCGATGACGTGCACGGTCTGGATGTGGTTTTCCACCCCTTTGCGTTTCTTAAACGTAACCTCACAGAAATTCGGACGCAATTCAGAGATAGTGGGTGTGATGGTCGCGAAGTACGGCGCTTTGCGGCTGAAGACCATGGAGAAAAGCTTGCGCCCGGCGGGCAGCTTCAAGGCTTTTTCGTACATGTTCAGCAGGTAGTTATTACTCATGGGGCGGGCTCCTGAAATCAATGGGCTCATTCTCCACAGCCGGGGAGGCGCTGCAATGGGTTTTGGGGCGCCACGGCCCGGCCCAACTGCTACCATGGCGTCAGGATTTCAACATCAGCGGCATCAGCGAGAGGGGGAAGGGCGTGAAAGTCACACAGGCATGGAAGCGCAGTAGCTGGAAGATCAAGACACTGTTGATTCTGGTCAGCCTCTATCTGTTATACGTATTGCTGGGCTTTTTTGTTGCCCCCGGTCTCGTGCGTGACAATGCCCGTGATGCGCTGGCCCAGTTGACCGGCCGTGAAGTGGTGATCAGCGAGGTGAAGATCAACCCGCTGGCCTTGAGTGCCACCGTGAACGGGTTCGCTATCAACGATGAACAGACTGATGTCCTGTTGGGCTTCAATCAGCTTTATGTGAACTTCGAGTTGTCGTCGCTGTTTCGCTGGAGTTGGCATTTCAGTCAGGTCGACCTCGATGGCCTGACGGTGCGAGGTCAGCGCAATCCAGGTTCTGTCTTCAACTTTGACGATGTGCTTGCGCATATTGATAGCCAATTAACGGACAGTGCCGAGGACGTTGAGCCTGAGCCGGCCCCGGAAGACGCCGGGGCACTTCCCAACATTTCCGTGGGTGCGTTGGCCCTGACCAATGGCGACCTGCGCTATACCGAAGCCGCAGGCAAGGAACCCCATCAGTTGGTGCTGCCGGTGGCGTTTACGGTGACCAATTTTTCCACCGTGGCAAAAGGGGAAAACCAGAACGGTTACGCCATTCGCCTGGAAGGCCCGGATGGCGGTGCATTCGATTGGGATGGGCGTTTTGAATTCTCGCCATTCCTGGCCCAGGGCCGCTTGAGTATCGAGAAAGTGGACCTGGTGTCACTGGCAAAACTGGCCCAGGGCGAAGTGCGTTTTACCGTGCCATCCGGTGAACTGGATCTGCAGACGGACTACCTGTTCACCACGGAACCGGGCACCCGGGTGGTGGTGAGCAATGGTGAGCTGACCCTGCGTGAATTGCAGATTCAGAAACCCGGTGAAGACGCGCCCAGTGTCAGCGTGCCTGCGTTGACCGTGACGGGCATTGCCGTGGATAGCGAGAAGCAGGAAATCACCTTGCCGGAGGTGAGTCTCAGCCAGCCTGCTGTGAATGTGGTCCTGGATGCCGACGGGCTGGATCTGGCCACCTTGTTCTTGCCGGTGGACCCGGAAGAAGCGGAGCAGCGCAAACAGGAAGTGAAGGAAAAAGCGCAAGAAGCCGCAGAGCGCATTAAAGAGGCCGAGACGGTTTGGGTGACGAATCTGGGAACGCTGAAAGTGGATGGCAATACGTTCCGCTTCACTGACCGTACCTTGAATCCGCCGCAAACGGTGAGCCTGACCGACGGTGAGTTCACGCTGAAAAATCTCATCCTGGGTGAAGAAGCTACCTTTACCTGGGAGGGCAAGGCCCAGATTCAGGAGCAAGGCGCGTTGACGCACTCCGGTGAGGGCCAGTTGGCGCCGTTGTCGGTGACCGCCAAGGCGGCGCTGGCCGGGCTGCCGTTAGCACCGTTGTCGCCCTGGCTGGAGCGTGAAGCGCCGCTGAAAGTGGCTAGCGGTCAGCTGGATCTGGATTTGCAGTCTGCGGTGAAAGGCGATGGCCCGGATATTACCGTGAATGGCAGCGCCAGCATGGCCGGTTTCAATTTGCTGGAAGGCGGCCGACCTCTTATCAAGGTCAATAGGGTGCAGGTGAGCAAGCTGTCGCTGGATACCGCCGCACAGCGGGTGCGCGTTGGCGAAATCGGGCTGACGGGCATGGACATGCTGCACCAGGTGGACGCCCAGGGGCGAGATGCCTCTACCCGCATTGACGCCGCGATGCCATCGGGGAGCAGCTCGTCGAGCGCTTCATCTTCGTCTTCCTCAAAACCCTGGCAAGTGACGGTGGATCGCGTGCGTCTGATCGGCAGTCAGGTACGCCATGAAGACCTGTCGCTGAGCCCTAATTTCCGTATCGGCCTGTATCAGCTGTCGGGTACGGTGAGCAATCTGGATACCCGTCCGGGCAGCACTGCCAGGCTGGACCTGAATGCGCAGGTGGACCGGTATGCGCCGTTTTCCATCAAGGGGCGTTTGTCCCCGGAGCCATTGTCTACGGACATGGTGGTGTCGCTGAACAATTATGAAATGACCAGCCTGACGCCTTATACCGGGCTGTACCTGGGGTACAAGGTGGAGAAGGGCCAGTTGGGGGTGGATACCGAAGTCACCGTTGAGAAAAACCACCTGAACAGTGTCTCCGATATTCTTGCGGACCAGTTCTATCTGGGCGAAAAAGTGCCCAGTGATGAAGCGGTGAGGGCGCCGGTGAAACTGGGTCTGTCGGTGCTGCGCAGTCGTTCCGGTGAAATTACCTTGCCGGTGAAAATGTCCGGTGACCTGGATGACCCCAGCTTCAGTGTCAGCGGCATGATTCTGAAAGTGCTGACCAACATTGTGGTCAAGGCGGCCACGGCGCCGTTCTCCGTACTGGCCGGGCTGGCCGGTGGCGAGAACCTGGAGACCATTGTGTTCGACCCCGGCACCGCCGAGGTGGGCCCGCAAACCTCCAGTTCCTTGCAAGCCCTGGCCAAGGTGCTCACTGAAAAGCCGCACCTGCACATCGGGCTGGTTGGTACGGCCAGTGCAGAGGATCGCACCGCGCTTGCCGATCAGACGATTG
The DNA here is from genome assembly GCF_009718865.1 of Alcanivorax sp. VBW004. Lineage (NCBI taxonomy): Bacteria > Pseudomonadati > Pseudomonadota > Gammaproteobacteria > Oceanospirillales > Alcanivoracaceae > Alcanivorax > Alcanivorax sp. VBW004. The sequence continues at coordinate 3,144,585 of NZ_WNHC01000001.1, read as the reverse complement.
GGGACGATGTGGCCGGTGATGACTGGCCGGGTATTGATGCGGCCGTGTTGGAAAAGAAATGGCGCCGCAAGCTGATCCGCCGTTACGAGTCTGACTATGACCGTGATGTGGAAACACTGGTCAGCGCGCCCCTGCCCGAGGATGACGATGAGCGGGACAGTGTACTGGCGCGCAGTGCCTGGGATGCCATGGTCACCGCAGAGGCGCCCTCAGTGGATAAGGCACAGCTGGTGGAGCTGGCACGTTTGCGTTCGGAAAATGCCAAGGCGGCGCTGGTGCAGCAGTTCCAGATTGAGCAGTCCCGGGTGTACCTGAAAGAATCCAAAGTGGATGGCGCGGTGACCGGGCTGACCCTGACGCTGGAAAAATAATCGGTGGCATTAATCTGGGGAACGGAACGGGACGGCGTGCGCTACGAGGTGAGGCGCGCGGGGCAGACTTTGCGGCTGTATGCCAACGGCGTTCAGCATTCGGAGTTTCACCCCAAGCGTTTACTTACGGGCAGCGTGTGGGATTTGCTGTGGTTGCCGGCCCTGCTACACGAACCGGCCCGGTTCCGCCGGGTGTTGGTGCTGGGACTGGGGGGCGGTTCGCTGATTCCCCCCATCCGCAAACTGCTGGATCCGGATGTATTGATGGCGGTAGAGCTGGACGGAGCACACTTGCAGGTGGCCCGCGAAGTATTCGGCATCGAGGCGTTTGGGGTGGAGACCTGGCAGGGGGATGCGCAGCAGTGGTTGCGTGATTATCAGGGGGAACCGTTCGACCTGATTATCGAAGACCTGTTTGCGCCCAGTAACGAGCAGGTTAGCCGGGCGGTGCCCGCCGATGCTGACTGGCTGGCCTGCCTGCGCGGGAACCTGTCGGCGCATGGTTCCCTGATCATGAACTTTGGCGATTGGCAGGAATACCGCGACAGCCCGGCCTCGGGCCGCCGCGCCATGAAAAGTTTCAGCAGCCGTTTCCGCTTATCATGCAGCGATTGCCATAACGCGGTGATCGCGTTTACCCGCCAGTCGGCGCGCAGCATTCACCTGCGCCGGCGCCTTGCCGCGACGCCGGCATTGAGCCATGCGAAAGCGGCAGCGCGGCTGGATTACCATATTCGCCAGTTGGACTGACCCGGGTTTGAGGTCAGTCCTTGTCCAGCATGGTCAGGGAATACAGCCCGTCATTTTCTTCGCGGGTTAGCAGCTGGTTGCTGCGGGGCTGGTCATCGTGCATGCCCACGAACAAGGCCCGGTAGGTCAATACTGCCTGCACATAATCCCGGGTTTCACGGAACGCGATGGACTCGATCCACACATCTGCCGGGACGCCGTCTTCGGCGTTCTCCAGCCAGCGATTCACCCGGCTCGGGCCCGCGTTGTAGGCGGCCAGGGCCAGCACCCGATTGCCGTTGAAATCGTCGAGGAGCTCCGCCAGATAGCGGCTGCCAAGGGTAATGTTGGTGTGTTTGTCCTGCAGGGTCTTGGTGGTGGGCTTGCCCATGCTGGCGTCTTTGGCCACCTTGCGGGCGGTGGCAGGCATCAGTTGCATTAGCCCCATGGCGCCGACCGGTGAGCGGGCCAGCGGATTGAACGCGCTTTCGCGCCGGGCCACGGCCATGGCCAGCCAGGGATCCAGGTCATGGGGTTTGGCTTCTTCCTCGAACAGCGGCAAATACGCGGGTGGAAAACGCCATGCCAGGGTGTTCCAGGCCTTGGCCTGAATGGATGCCTGTACGGCCAGGTCGTACCATTTTTGTGTAAGGGCGTAGTCGGCCAGTTCCGCCAGCTGTTCCTTGTTGCTGTGCCACATCAGCCACATCCATTCCTGATGCGCCAGGTAGGGTTCATCCTGTGCTCGCAACATGCGGATACGGGTGATCGCCGGCGGCGGCGTGAACGTGGCGGAGGGTGTGTGCTTCTGTTCGGAGAAACGGTAGGGCTCGCCCAGGCGGTCTGCGGCCAGGAAAGCGAAGAAATTACGTTGTTGGGCGGCCTGTTGATACAGCTCACGGGCCTGATCCGGCTGGTCTGTGTTTTCCAGTGCGCGGGCGCGCCAGTACAGCCAGCGGGAGTCGTTACGGTCGTCCTGGGGCAGGCGCATGACCCACTCATTCAGGGCGTCCCAATCCTGTTCAATCACCGTGCGCCTGGCGCGCTGTGCCACCAGTGAGGTCTCCGGGTGGCTCGCCAGCCAGCTATCCAGCCACTGGCGATTCGCTTCCACCCCGCGGATGGTGGAGTACCAGGCGATGCGTGTACCGGCGCGCTCGCGTAGTGCTGCGTCGGTGAGGCCCTGTTTTTTGCTCTGCGTGTCGAACCATTTGCGCGCGGCTTCGGTGTCCTTGTAGGCCCAGCGGCGCAGGCCGGCGGAGAGCAGCGCTTGACGCTGCGATGCCGGCAGGTTGCGAGGCAGGTCAACGACCTTGTCGGGGTTGCTGTACAGCGTTTGCAGCCATTCGCTGGCGGTGGCGTAGGGGCTGTTTGCCAGCATCTTGTCCAGGTAGCGCATCAACCCGGCGCTGTTGCCATCAAAGGCCAGTTGCTGGCGTTCCCAGATTTGCGCATCGCCGATGACACCCGCGTCGCGGGCGGCGTTGAACAGCGGGTCGCAATTGTTGGGGCGGGACTGGCCGGTGGCCCAGAGTTCTTTGCCCGCTTGCAGGGCGGCTTTTTTAACGGCTTGGTCGCCGGTTTCCCATTGCGCCTGGTGGTAATAGCAGCGCAGTGCTACCCCGCTGGGTGCACTGTCGGTAATGGCGAGTAGTGCCTGCCATTTTTCCGCTTTGCCGTAGGCGACAGTGGCGAGCTGACGAATATCCTGGGGGAGCGGCGAATCCGGGTACTTTTCGGCGTACTGCGTTACTTTGTCAGGGCTGAGTTGGGGCAGGGCGGCGCGCAGCCGGTGGAAGTCGAGATAGGCTTGCAGGGGGTGCTGCTCTCCCAGGGCCTGTTGCTGCCGGGAAAGGGTTTCCCAGTCATCGTTGCGTGCTGCGTCCAGTGCTTGGTGGAAGTTGTCGCTATCCGTAGCGGCAACGACCAACGAAGAAAACAGACAGCAGGCAAACAGTGCTAAAGCGCGAGTTGGCGCAGTGCGAACCATTTGTGCCTCCACATCGTCGGAATGAATGGGCCAATTCTACCGGGCTCGCTAGGCGCTTGGCGTGGTGATTATGTAAAACTTGAGCAAGACCCTACTTATGGCTCAGCGCGTGAGTATGCCGTTTGCCGTACCCGTACCCGTGTCCGGACCTGTGTGATTTGCACTATACTGCCGCCGCTGATTACCTGAGCCGGAGCCCATGGAAAATACGACCCAATTATTGCTGCGCCAGTCCGATGCCCTTGCCGGGCGAAATGTACTGGTGGTGGATGCCAACGACCCTGCACTGAAAACCCTGGCAGTGGATGCCACGGTGCATGTACATGCGGATGATTACACCATTGGTGCGCAGCAGTGGTCGCCCGCGCCCACAGTGCCGGAAGGGACAGATTTGCTGGTGCTGCCGTTGCCCAAGTCCATCGACCGGTTACGGTTTCTGCTCAACTGGCTGGCCGGTGAAATTACGGCGCCCACCGAGCTGTGGCTGATCGGCCCGGCCAAGGGTGGCATTCGTGGTGCCCTGAAATACCTGGATGCCCATGTGGATGAATCGGTGCTGGAAGATAGCGCCCGTCATTGCAAGCTCTATAGCGGTTTATTGCAGCCGGGGGAGAAGCAGTCCCTGAAAGCCTGGGGTACCGTGCTGGAGGTGGCGGATCAGGAAGCCATCAGTTACCCGGGGGTGTTCAGCCATGGCCGTCTGGACGAGGGCAGTGCGCTCCTGCTGGCGGCCATGGAGGCGCACACGCTGGGTAAGCCAGGGAAGGTGATTGATATGGGCTGCGGCGCGGGTGTGATCAGCGTTTGGCTGGCTCGTCAGGGCTGGCAGGTACAGGGCGTGGATGTCAGTGCCAGCGCCGTGGCGGCCAGCACCGATAGCCTGGCCCGCAACGGCCTGCAAGGCAGGATCATGGGCGGTGATCTGTTCTCCCCGATTCAGGGGCGCGTCGATATGGTGGTTACCAATCCGCCGTTCCATGACCGTCGCCAACGTACCACGGACATCACCCGTCGACTGATTGCGGAAGCACCTTCACACCTCAAGTCAGGTGGCGTGCTGTGGCTGGTAGCTAACCGCGAATTGCCCTATGTGCAGTGGCTGGATGATGCTTTCAGTCATGTGCAGGTGGCCAGCGAAACCACCCGCTTCCGGGTCTACCGGGCGGTGCTGTAATTAAGCCGCCCGCAGGTTGTTACAACATCCGTTCCCGGGCCATCCAGGCAATGCAGTTTTCCAGCATGGTGGCCAGCGGCACCTGATCATTAAAGCCCAGCTGTTCTACGGCCTTACTGCCGTCGGCATGCACGCGGCTGGTGATCAGAGCCACTTTTTCCGGAGTGAGGCGGGGCTCTTCACCGGTGAACAGGCTGCCGATGGGGTAGAGCTGGCCGGCCAGTTTCAGCACTGCGGGCGGCACGGTGCGCTGCGGCGCCTTGCGTCCCAGCTGGCCGGCAATGGTCTGGACCAGAGTCAGGAAACTGGCTTCCACGCCGGCAAGAATATAACGCTCACCGCAAACACCGTGCTCCAGCGCCGCAATATGGGCCCGTGCCACTTCTTCCACCGCACAGAAATTCCCGCCGCCCGGGGGCACGCCGGGCAGTTTGCCGTCGTTGATCATGCGGATCATCTGTGACCAGTTGTGGGTGTCACCGGCGCCAATAATGCCGCAGGGATTCATGATCACCGCGTCCAGCCCCTGGCGAATGCCGTTTTCCACTTCCTGTTCCGCCAGAAACTTGGTGCGGTTGTAGCCGATCCAGTCATTGGCGGCGTTGGAAGGGGTTAATTCATTGATCGGGTTGTCCTGAATGCCCCAGGCAGAGATGGACGAGGTATGAATAAAGCGGCCGGCCACGTTTTTCAGGGCCGCGCTGACCATGGCCTGGGTGCCGAGTACGTTGTCCCGGTATTGTTGCTCATTACCCCGGCGCCACAGGCTGGTGTTACCTGCTACGTGAAAAACCGCATCCGGGGCAGCGGGCATAACCAGGGCAAGTTCGGTGGCATTGTCCAGTGGTGCCTGGACGACAGATACGCCCTTCTTGGCATGTAAGGTGCTGGCATCACTGTTGGGGCGTACCAGGGCAACGACATCCCATTGTTTGTCGAGAAGCTGGTCGATGATATGCCCGCCGAGAAACCCCCGGCCCCCACTGATAAATGCCACTGGCATGGTTGGTATCCTTCTTTGGCTGACGCTTGTTTCCTCTTCTATACGCACTGAAATGGATGCTGGCAACTGCTTTGTCCGCCCGGTGACTCGCTTTTCAAAACAGCCACTTGTCGAAACCTTGACGATTTTGCTTCAACACTGGCCAAGTTGATGGGTTTTGACTATATTGCCGTTTCAAACAGGCGGGTGTAGTTCAATGGTAGAACGGCAGCTTCCCAAGCTGCATACGAGAGTTCGATTCTCTTCACCCGCTCCAGACATAAAAAAACCGCCTTTTGGCGGTTTTTTTATGTCTGGGCCAGGGAGTCTCTGAAGAACTCCTTGCGAACCAGCCTGAAAGACTGAGCACGCAAGGAGTTCTTCAGAGGCTCCCTAGATGCAAAACGCTTGATGCCGGATGCCAGACGCAATAAATCGAAAGTCACATCACTGCTGCCCTTGTTGACGCGTTCCCTGCGCCCCCAATCTTTATGCCCGCAGGGCCGTTCCAGCAAAATAGCCGTGGGGTTTTGACTTTAGGTGTTAGGCATCCAGCATCCAGCGTCGAGCTCCGGGCGTCTTGCGTTCCATCTCAAATCCCTGACCTTCCAATCACACCGAACAGGACAGGTGCCGACCGTCGAGTCGGAAAAGCGCGCGGATTTCGTATTCGCTCCCCAGTCCGCTGGCGGCATCGCTGGCGTGCATGATGTCTGGGTAGCAGTGGGCCCAGGCACAGGGTTTGACCTGTTGCTGATGTGGAGTCTGCGGGTTGCGTTTGCTGGTGGCGATAAAGGTATTCTGCTCCAGGTTGAACAGAACATAGCCCTGAAATTCGGCCCGGGCGGGAAGGCCCATTTCTTCCAGAAAATCAGACATCCAGCGGTGATGGCTATCGCTGCTCATGGTGGCCTCCTGTTTACTCCGTGCGGGCTCGCAGGCGATAGGCGCCGCACACAAGGTGTATCACCGTAAGTTACGTCAGCCGTTGCAGAGGATGGATAGGCGTTGCTTGTCGTTTTGTCGCGTTCTTGTGATTGATCTCGTGTGAAGGGAGCACTACTGGATGGGCGTTGCATGGCAGAATAGCTGTACATAAAGACAGTGTTTTGCCATGCTTGTCAGACTGTGGATTTCCGGTGTGTTGTTATGTCTGCCCTGCCTTTTTTCAGTGAGCGTATTTCTGCGGGGTTCCCGTCTCCGGCCCAGGGGTATCTGGATGAGCACCTGGATCTGAGCCGGCTATGCATCCGCCGGCCCGCGTCCACCTTCCTGTTGCGTGTGGAGGGGGACTCCATGGTGGATGCCGGTATTTTTTCCGGGGACATCCTGATTGTGGACCGCTCACTGGAAGCCGTTGCGGGGGATGTGGTGGTCGCCTCGCTGGATGGCGAATTCACGGTGAAAGAATTGCAATTGCAGCCGACACCGATGCTCAAGCCCCGCAATCCTGCCTATGCGCCGATACCCATTGGCGGCGAGGGTGTGGACCTGTTCGGGGTGGTGACGTTTTGCCTGCACGCCTTGCGGGGCGGCGGGTAACGGCCATGTTTGCCCTGGTTGACTGCAACAGCTTCTATGCCGCCTGTGAGCGCCTGTTCCGCCCGGATCTGCAGGGGCAGCCTGTGGTGGTGCTTTCCAATAATGACGGCTGCATTGTAGCCGGGTCTGCGGAAGCCAAGGCGCTGGGGGTGAAAACCGGCATGCCGGTACACCTGGCTCGCGATTTGATTGCCCGCCACAAAATCGTGGTTTTTTCATCCAACTATGCCCTTTACGGGGATATTTCCCAGCGGGTGATGGCGACGCTGGAAACCCTGGTGCCTCAGGTGGAGGTGTATTCCATTGATGAGGCGTTTCTGGATCTGTCGTTGATGGGGGAGGCCGAGCTGTTGCCGCTGGCGCAGCAGGTACGAGCGCGCATTGCCCGCTGGGTCGGGGTGCCGGTGTGCGTGGGGATAGCGCCCACCAAGGTGCTGGCCAAACTCGCCAATCACGCCGCCAAGCGCTATCCCGCCACGGGCGGTACCGTGGTGCTGACCGACCCGGCGCGCCGGGAAAAACTGCTGGCGTTAACGCCGGTGTCCCGGGTGTGGGGAGTGGGGCGCCGGTTGTCGGGGGGCCTTGAAGCGCTGGGTATCGAGACGGCACTGGACCTGACCCGGGCGGATAGCGGCATGATCCGTCGGCGGTTTTCCGTGGTGCAGGAACGGCTGGTGCGGGAGCTGAACGGGGAGCCCTGTCTGTCTCTGGATACGCAGCCTTCGCCGCGCCAGCAAGTGATCCATTCCCGTTCTTTTGGTGAGCCGGTAACCGCCTTGCCGCCGTTACGTCAGGCGCTGAGTGACTTTGCTTTCCGGGCCATGGAGTCCTTGCGCAAGGAGAATTTGTACACTGGCCGGGTAACGGTCTATTTGCGCACCGCCCCGATGGGCAAGCCCCAACAATTGTTCCCCGATACGCTTAGTGCCGCCTTTTCGCCCGCCGCGGCGGACACCCGCGTGGTGGTGCATCAGGCGCTGGCCTTGCTGGCGCAGTTATGGAAACCAGGGTACCGCTACGGAAAAGCCGGAGTGATTCTCACCGACTTGCGCGGACGTGATCAGATCCAGGATGGATTGTTTGCGCAGCAAGGGGAACCCGATGACAGGGGCAACGCCTTGATGACGGTAATGGATACGATTAACCAGAGCGGTGCCGGCAAGGTGTGGTTGGCGGGGCGGGGCATGCAGACGGATCAGCGTAGTGCCTGGGCCATGCGCAGGGCGCACCTGTCTCCGGCCTATACCAGTCGCTGGTGTGATTTGCCGGTGGCACGCTAGCAGGCGCCTTTGTGCATGAGTGTCAGGGAGCCCGCTTCGGTATTTCCACGTCGATGAGGATCCGGTCCAGCGGCGTTGGGTGTTGGCCGTGGGCCTGCATGGCTTGATGTCCATTATCACAGATGAGCGGGGTGAGCCCCAGAGAGCCGCGCCGGCCACTTTGAAGGCCAGCGGGCTCTGTCGGTAATGGGGTGTGGCTTACTGGTTGGCCACCGCGGTCATGTTTACCCGATCCAGCATACGCTCTTCGATACGGTCCAGGCGTGCTCGACAGTCGCGGAAGGTGCGGCTGATGCAAGTGGTATTGGCCACCATATCCAGTTTCGGCCAGGTCGCCTGCTCGCCTTTGCGGATATAGTTCCGCACATCTTGCAGCGTGGGGTTATTCAGAACACGCAGGGCGTTGAGCGGCTGGCGGGGCGGGATCATGTTGATGTCGCCGATATACTTCTGCGTCACCATGCTCTTCGCCTTGTCGATCATCAGCCCCATGTCGTTGGATGCCACCCGGCGCTGCACCAGCTGCAGGCCATAGCGCAGGTTCATGGAGACGTTGCGCAGGGCCCAGTCGCCCAGGGTGCTGAGGGAGCTGTCGGTGTTTTCGTTGCGAGACAAAAACGGCACCACATGGGGGTTGGTCTGGCTGACGATGGAGTGGTTGACCCCGTAAAGGCGAGCCAGCCGGCGAATGGGCAGGTCGTCGACGATGGAGCCGTCAACAAACTTGCGGCCGGGGATGTAGGGAACCCGTTCGCCGTCGATGTTCTTTGCCCACAGGGAAACCGGCGGGTAGATGCCGGGAATCGCACAGGAAGCCAGCGAAGCCTTGCGGATCAGCACATTGGGCGAGGTGCGCCAGTTCAGCAGGCGCGCGTGCTGGTTGCGGTCATAGGGGCTCACGGTAATGTTGATTTCGCGCCCGGTGTGTCGATAGGCCTCTTCGAAGGTCATGTCGGTGATGTTTTCTTCCAGGCAGGCTTCCAGATGGTCGCCGTCCAGAACCGGGGTGCCGCGTACCAGACCTTTCCAGCCCAGCACCTTGAAGGCTTCCAGATAAATGTTTTCTGGCTCCAGTTTCACCTTCAACTCTTCATCGTTGTGAGTGCCTACCACTGAGCCGATGATGCTGCCGGCACTGGAACCGGATATCACCGAAGGCAGCAGGTTCTGCTCCCACAGGCAGCGGGCCACCCCAATATGGAACAGGCCCAGGGCTGCGCCGCCGGACAGCATCAGGCAGCTTTGTCCGAAGGCCTGGCCGGTGGTTTCAAAGAAATCGAGTTTTTCTTTCAACCCGAATTCCTTGAAGTTGCTGTCGCACAGATAGTTCAGGGCGGTGGAGACTTCAGTCAGGTAGTTTTCGATCAGGCGTTTGGTACCCACGCGGCTGTGTTGATAAAGGCGCGGGTTGGAAATGTTGCCCAGATTACCGTGCAGGCCTTCGTGCAAATGGAAGACCAGCTTGTTCACGTCGTTGCGTTCACGGGCCTGGCGAATCTGCCAGAGACGGTTACGAATCAACTCGTAATCGTAATAGGGGGAACGGTCCACTTCCTTCCATTCGTCGGCGCCGGAAAGGCGGTCGTGTTCCTGGCTGGCTTCATACCATTCGTCGTAGGTCGTCGCGTTATCGATGGCGCGTTCGAGCTGCTTGAGGGTGCCTTTCATTGAGGCTCTCCACCATTCATTGTTGTCATTGAGTAATGTCAGTATAGACAGGAGAGAGGGCCAGGTTTAAGTGTTTGTAGGACAAAAAGCACAGTGGCGCAGATAAAAGTGTCTGTTTTTATGAGTGTATTTGCGCATTGCCAGGCTTGGCCCGGTATTGGCCCGGAGTCATGGCGGTGTGGCGTTTGAAACTGCGCTGGAAGGAACGGATATCGGAATAGCCCAGGGCGGCGGCGATATCGGCCTGGGGCAAGGTGGTGGTGGTGAGCAGGTGACGTGCCTGTTTCAGGCGCACGTCATCTAGCAGTTTTTGCCAGCTCTGGTCTTCGTCGGCCAGCCGGCGATGCAGGGTGCGTACATTCATGCCCAGCCGCTCGGCAACGGTTTCCTTGCGGGGCAGGGAATGGCCAATGGCATCCTGAATACACTGTTTGACCCGCTGGCTGAGATTGGTGTCCACACCCAGTTGGTTCAGTTGCTGGATGGCATGGGCTTCCAGCGTGGAGAGCAGCAACGGGTCCGGTTGGCGTATGGGCTGCTGCAATAATTGCGGCGCGCCGACCAGGGCGGAACAGGGTTGTTCGAACAATACATCGCAGAGAAACACGCGCCGGTATTCCTCTACCTGTGCCGGTGGAGGGGTGGGGTGTTCCAGCCAGACCTGTTCCGGTGCCAGCAGATCGTTGCCGGTGAGCCAGCGGGAGTAGCGCACCCAGGAGCCGAGAACGTTATCGATCAGATGTTGACGTGCGGGCTGCTGGCGATACAGGCAATCCCAGCGGATGGCTACCTGGTGGGCATCGACAGTGGTGTCTGTGGTGCCCATGTCGCCGACCAGCTTTTCGTACAGGCTGACCTTGGATAACGCTTCCTGAAGCGTGCTGGCACTCATGGCGATATAGCCGATCACATTGTAGGAACCGGGCTGCACAAATTCCGACGTGTGTAGCCCGAACAGGGGATCGGCGGACTGCGTGATAAGGGCGTGCAGCAGGGTCTGAAAATCCTGCCCATGGATGCGGGTATCCGGTTTCTGGATATGGCTGGGGTCCAGGTTGGCCTGCTGTAGCGCTGCAGCGGTATCCAGCCCACGGGCTTGCCCGTGAGCCAGGTACTGCTGGAGTGCTGCGCTGCAAATCTGGCCCAGTGCGTCCATGGAGATGCCCGATCAGTTCAGTTCAAAGGTGATTTGTACCTGAGCGGAAATCTCGGTTTCGCCGGCCCGGTAACTGTCTGCGGCACCGCTTTCCTTGCTGCGAGCCATCATCATCACCGGTTGCGGGTGGTGGATACCCTGAGCGGTGATCTGGAAGGCTTCACCCAGATCGCGGTCGGCGGCTTCGGCAATAATTTCTGCCCGTTGGCGGGCATCGGCCACGGCTTTTTTCAGTGCCTGGTTGCCCAGCTCGTCGCGGTTGCTGACCTCAGCGCCAGTGGGGCGGATGTTACGTACGCCCTGTTCTGCCAACCCTTCCAGCAGCTCGGCATAGGTTTCAAGGCCATCGACCTTGAAGCTCACGTCGCGGCTGACCTGATGGCCAATCAGTTTGCGCTCGGGTTGGTATTGCCATTGGGGAGAGACACGCATGGTACTGGCAGTAACGGATTTTTCTTCAATATCCAGATCATCGGCCAGATCCAGCATATTGCCGACGGCGTCGTCCACGCGGTCTTTCATGTCGGCAATATCATCGCCATTTTCACTGGCGGTGGCGACCACGGTGAAGCGATCCGGTTGGGCGTTGATTTCGCCGCTACCGGACACGGTAATGCTGTCGCGGGTGGTATTGATGGTGGTGTTGTCGCAACCGGTCAAAGCCAGTGTGCCAGCGATCAACAGGGTCGCAGCGGATACAACTTTCATGATATCTCCTTGTACTGCCGTGCAGGCGGCAAAGCTCTATTTTGCTGATCGGTCAGGTTTACGCAACTCATCTCGCACAAACCGTTTAAACGAATGGTTTCCCTTACAAAACGCAGGGCAAAGGTCCCCTTGGTTGTTGGTCCGTTAGCCCCTATCATCGCAGCTCGTGAGGCAGAGGCAATCGGTGAGTACAGTCATGAGTTCAGCCATGGATAAATCGGAGCAGCAGATTCGACAGCACCTGGGCGATTTTATTCCCGAGGATCTGGGTGTCAGCCTGAATCAGGTGAATGGCATCAGTGCGTTTCAGTTGAGCGATGCTGCCGTGACGGCCACGGTGACTCTGGGTTATCCCTGCGACAGTATTCGTGACGCGCTGATTGATGCCATTCACGCCCACATGGCCCCGGTGCTGGAGCAGCGCTCCCTGTCAGTGACGGTGGAAAGTCGCATTGTGCCGCACCGGGCGCAAAGCAGCCTGCCGGCGCGGGACCAGGTCGCTAATATCATCGCCGTTGCGTCCGGCAAGGGCGGGGTGGGCAAATCCACTTCGGCGGTGAATCTGGCGCTGGCATTACAGGCGGAGGGCGCCCGTGTTGGGTTGCTGGACGCGGACGTGTTCGGGCCCAGCCAGCCGTTGATGCTGGGGCTGCCCGACGGTACGCGCCCACAAGTGCTGGAAGGCAAATTCTTTGTGCCGGTGGACGCCTACGGTTTGCAGACCATGTCCATGGGGTACCTGACCACAAAGCAGACACCGGTGGTGTGGCGTGGGCCCAAGGCCAGCGGCGCGCTGGTGCAGATGATGGAACAGACCCGCTGGCATGAGCTGGACTATCTGTTGGTGGATTTGCCCCCCGGCACCGGGGACATCCAGCTGACGCTGGCCCAGAAAATCCCCGTAGCCGGTGCCGTGGTGATTACCACGCCGCAGGATATTGCGTTGCTGGATGCCATCAAGGGCGTGGAAATGTTCCGCAAGGTGGACATCCGGGTGCTGGGAATCCTGGAAAACATGGCCATGCATGTCTGTAGCCAGTGCGGGCATCAGGAGGCTATTTTCGGTCAGGGCGGTGGCGACAAGATGGCAGCGGATTATGACACTGAGGTGTTGGCTGCGCTGCCATTGTCCCTGCGCATCCGCGAGCAGGCAGACAAGGGCGAACCGGTGATGCAGGCGTTCCCCGACAGTGACGAGGCTGCACTTTACCGGGCAGCAGCCCGGCGCCTGGCGGCCCGGCTATCACTGACGGAAGTCGGCAAGCGGGCGTTTCCCAGTGTGACGCAGCATTGAACAAGAGCCCGATGAGGGGGCCGGTCGGCTGCGTCAGACATCTGGCATCCGGCGTCCGGCGTCTATACCATTGGCCGCTTGCACGCTAACCACTTTGGAACATTGAGGCGTAAATGACTATTAAATCGGATCGCTGGATTTCCCGCATGGCTGCTGAGACAGGCATGATCGAGCCATTTCAGGCCGGGCAGATTCGCGCGGATGAGAACGGCGAAAAGCTGATCTCCTATGGCGTCTCCAGCTACGGCTACGATGTGCGCTGTGCCGACGAGTTCAAGGTGTTCACCAATATCCACTCCGCCACGGTGGACCCGAAAGCGTTCGATGAACGCAGCTTTGTGGATGTGAAGGGGGAGTATTGCATTATTCCGCCGAACTCTTTTGCGCTGGCCCGCACGGTGGAATATTTTCGCATTCCCCGAAATGTGCTCACCATTTGCCTGGGCAAATCCACTTACGCACGGTGCGGCATTATCGTTAATGTCACGCCGCTGGAACCCGAGTGGGAAGGGCATGTGACGCTGGAGTTTTCCAACACCACGACGCTGCCGGCAAAAATTTATGCCCACGAAGGCGTGGCGCAGATGTTGTTCTTCGAGTCCGATGAGGTGTGTGAAACCTCCTACATGGATCGGGGCGGCAAGTACCAGGGCCAGCGTGGTGTGACCCTGCCACGGGCCTAGTCTGCAGCAGCCTGGGAATCAGCGGGCGTTGATTCGGGTTCCAGTTCCGGGCCGTTGTAGTCGATCATGATCATCTCGGCTTTCAACAGGGTGCTCTCAATGTGTTTTGCCTGCACCACCATGTAATCCAGCTGCGGCGCTACCCAGAACAGGGTGCGCCGTTTTTCTTTGCTGTCCCCGGTGCGCTTCTTTTCCACCAGCAGGGTATCCAGTTTGCCCAGCGGTGTTTTCAGGATTTCCCTGTCGATCACTTCAAAATGATGCTCGCGCACTTTGTCGCCGTACACGCTGGTCACCGAGTAAGATTTGTCGCCGGTGGCAAACACGCAGCGCCCGCGTAGCAGAATCGTCAGCTCATCCAGTGTGTCGTCGGGAATATCCAGGCTTTCCTTGTCGTCTTCGGATTCGTTGTGCACCCGTGGCGGGTTCCACTCAAAATCCATGTGGTGGAAGCGCCGCTGACCGAACCCTTTGAACTCATGCACGTAGCGCGCTGTGCGGGGCTGGCAGTCACGCCAGTGAAAATAGCTTTCCTCGGTGTTGCTGAGCAGAAACGATTTCGCCTTGAGCAACATATGGTAGTAGTCGTCGCCCTCTGCCGGTTCCAGCACCAGTTCGGCTTTGACTGGGGTAGGCAGCTTGTTCACATAAATACGGAACTCGGCAGAAAAGGGGGCCAGGGGTTCGTTGGCTGTGGCCAGGCTGCTGGCCAGCACCAGCAAAAGTGAAATCAACCGCACGCTCAGAGTCCTTTCAGTGATTGCAGGGTCATCAGGTGTTCGCCATCGTCGTTCTTCTGCATCAGCTGCACCAGCGTATAGTCATGACCCGGTGCGAACCACATGTAGGTCTGCCGGTCGCTGTTCTTGCCGCGTTGGCGCTGCACTTTCAGTGTTTTCACCTTGTCGCCGTCGATGGTCAGTGTTTCCGCGCCAGTGACGGTGTAGTGGTGGGTTTTCTGCGCACGTTCATCGGCCACCTGCAGTTCTATTTCTTTGGCGCCGTCGCGCAATTCGCACTGCAGGGCCAGGGAGACGGAGAGTTCATCGGTGGCGTTGTCGCTCACGTCGTAGCTGCGCATGGGTTTGTCGGTACGTTCGCTGGCGGCCACGCCGGTCTGGCGATCAATATGCAGCTTGGCCTCTTTGACCTTGCCCAGTCCGCGGCGCTCGTAACCGTAGTAATTGCTCAGCGGGGTGCAGCCTTGCCAGTTGAACAGGGCGGTTTCGCGAATCTCGCCGAGCCAGTTTTTGGCGTGGACTTCCATTTTCCAGAGCCCGTCCTGAACCTGGCTGAGAGAGCGGGTGGCGACGATGCTGAATGGAATGCCTTCGCTTTTCAGGCGGTAGTCCAGACGGAACGGTGATGGCGTTTCGTCCCCGGTGGCGGCGGAAGAAAAGGCCAGATTCGCCAGCAGGATACCAGCGAAAATCAGGGGTGTGCGTAGAGGGTTACGCCAGTGCGTAACCCTGCGCAGGGAGTGGCTTCCCATCCAGTAGGACTCCGTTGTCAGTCAGTTCCAGTCTATCTCGTGCCCGCCATTGCAGCACTTGAGGATAGAGCAGGTGTTCGCGTTGTTGTACACGCTTGGACAGGGAATCAACGGTATCGTTCGCATGCACCGCAATGGGGGCCTGGGCAATCAGTGGGCCGCCATCCAGCTCTTCAGTGACGAAGTGAATGGAGCAGCCGTGTTCGCTGTCGCCGGCTTCCAGGGCGCGGGCATGGGTATTCAGCCCGCGATATTTGGGCAACAGGGACGGGTGGATGTTGATCAGTTGCCCGGCGTAATGGCGGACAAAGACAGCTGAAAGGATGCGCATGAAACCGGCCAGCACGACGGTATCCGGGGCGTAGGGGGTGAGCACCTCGATCATGGCCTGGTCGAACTGCTCCCGGTCCGGGTAGTCGCGATGATCCAGGCTGGCGGTGGGGATGCCCGCCTGTGCGGCCCGCTCGAGGCCGGCGGCGTTGGCGCGATTGGAAAATACCACGGCAATCTCGGCGTCGAGGGTACCTGTTTTTTGGGCATCCATGATCGCTTGCAGGTTGGTGCCTGAGCCGCTGATCAATACCGCCAGCTGGTGTGTCACTCTGGCAGTCCGTCCAACACTACGTCCGGCTCGCCGTCGCCGGCCTGGATTTCGCCGATCAGGAAGGCGTTTTCGCCTTCGGCTTCCAGCAGGGCGAGGGCGTCGTCCACGTGGCTGGCGGGGACAGCGATGACCATGCCGACGCCGCAGTTGAAGGTGCGGTACATCTCAAAGGCGGGTACCTGGCCTTCCTGCTGCAACCATTGGAACACGGCGGGGAATTCCCAGCTCTTGGTGTCGATCACGGCACGGACGTTGTCCGGTAGCACCCGCGGCAGGTTTTCTGGCAGGCCTCCGCCAGTGATGTGTGCCATGGCGTGGACTGGCACCTGTTCAATCAACTTGAGCAGGGGCTTAACGTAAATGCGGGTGGGTTCCAGCAGGTGCTCGATCAACGGCTTGCCGTCCAGATCGATGTCAGTGTCTGCCTGGGCCATGATGCGGCGGATCAGGGAGTAGCCGTTGGAGTGAGGGCCGGAGGCGCCCAGGGCGATCAGCTTGTCGCCGGCTTCCACCTTGCTGCCATCCAGTACGCCGTCTTTTTCCACCACGCCGACGCAGAAGCCGGCCAGATCGTAGTCTTCGCCCTCGTACATGCCGGGCATTTCCGCCGTTTCGCCGCCGATCAACGCGCAGCCAGCCAGTTCGCAGCCTTCGCCAATACCGGTGACCACGCTGGTGGCGATTTCCACGTCCAGCTTGCCGGTGGCGTAGTAATCCAGGAAGAACAGGGGTTCGGCCCCGCCCACGATCAGGTCGTTAACGCACATGGCGACCAGGTCTACCCCCACTTTTTCATGACGGTTGTGGTCGATGGCCAACCGCAGCTTGGTACCCACACCGTCAGTACCTGCCACCAGAACCGGGTTTTTGTACTTGGTGGGCAACTCGCAGAGGGCGCCGAAACCGCCGAGACCGCCCAGCACTTCCGGGCGACGGGTCCGCTTGGCAACAGGGGCGATGCGTTTAACCAGCTCGTTACCGGCGTCGATATCGACACCTGCGTCACGGTACGTCAGTGGCCGTTTCTGTTCGGTCATGGGGGGCTCCGGGTTGGTGAAGGCGCGTATTCTAGCAACGGGCCTGCCTGCTGGGGAACCTCTGCGTGACGCCTTGGGGCGTTAAACTCAGCGAAAGCGGGTTTCGTCTGACGGAGAAGGTCGCTTCGCTCAGTGATTTGCCCTGTAATTTGCCGGAAACGGGTTCGCGTGGCTGAGGTGAATAGGTGATAATAGCGCGCTTGAATTTTCGGTTGGAATGAGCGCCCATGCGTTTTATTGGATTGTTGGCCGTGTTGTTGGGATGGAGCCTGCTGGCCCAGGCGGAATCGCTGGATACAGTGCAGGTGCCGGTGGATGGCCGTGGCGACGCGCAGCGGCAGGACGCGCTGGCCGAGGGCCTGGAGCAGATGCTGGTGCGTCTGAGTGGGCAGCGGGATGTACTCAGTGAGGCTGTGGCCAGTGAAGCCGCTTCGCGGCTGGATCGTTGGGTGACCCGCTACGATTACAACACGCTGGATGATGGCAGCAGTGCCTTGCAGGCCCGTTATGACGTGAATGGCCTGATGGCCTTTATGGCGGAGCAGGGCGCATCGGTGTGGGGAATGCCCCGGCCCCGGGTGCTGCTCTGGCTGGTGGAGCAGGGCGCAGGCCGCGGCGAGATGGTGGTGGAAGGCCATCCGCTTTATGCGCAGTTGGTTGCGCAAGCCCAGCGACGTGGCCTGACCCTGGTCATCCCGCAGTGGGATAGCGAGGATCAGGGGCGTTTGAACGTGGCGGACATCCGTGGCCGGTTCGATCAGCAATTGCGTGACGCCTCCAGCCGCTACCCCCATGAGCTGATTGCCGCTGCAGTGCTGTACCAGGGTGAACCGGCCACGGTGAGCTGGCGAGTCCTGAAAGACAAAAGCACTCTGGAAGATGGCCGGGAGAAAACGGCGAACGACGAAGAGGCTGTTACTGCGTTGATCGACCGTGTCACCGACCAGCTGGCCGCCCGCTATGCGGTGAAAGGCGCAGTAAGCGATTTGCGTACCCTGTTGGTGGTGGATCAGGTCGACCAGCTGCAAGACTGGTTCACGTTACAGCAGTTTCTGGCAGGCCTGAGCGGGATGCGCCGAGCCTCACTGGTACAGGCCTCCGGTACCACGCTGACCTTTGGGTTGGATTTCAGTGCCAGCGACGAGCAGCTGCGCAACCTGCTGGAACTGTCTCCCCAGCTGCGCGCCTGCCCGGATCCGGCGGTGGCCGGCCCCCAATGGCATTACTGCTGGCGTTGATTCGATGAGCGCGCAACTTCCCCTGGCCCTGCAACTTCGCGAGGGCAATGCCCTGGATAATTTCCACGCGGGCCCCAATGGCGCAGCCGTTGCCGGGCTGCATGAGGCCGTGGAAGGTGTCGACCGGCAAGCCTTTTTCTGGGCCGGTGACGGGCAGGGCAAAAGCCATTTGCTGGAAGGTGCAGTGCGTCTGGCCCAGCACAATGGTCTGGATGCCTGCCTGCTGCCTGCCAGTGAAATCATCCCACTGGTTCCCGACGTGCTGGAATCCATGGAACAGTTCGGATTGCTGGCCATTGATGATTGCCAGTTGTTTGCCGGCCTGCCTGCCTGGGAAGAAGCTCTGTTCCACCTTTATAACCGGCTGATGTCGTTGGGCGGACGATTACTGGTCACCGCCAATGCGTCGCCGGGAGCCATGGGCTTGATGCTGCCTGATCTGGCTACTCGTCTGGCGGCGGGGCCGGTCTACCGGCTGATGTCGCTGGAAGACGAGGATTTACAGGCGCTGCTGCAGGAAAGAGCCAGGGCGCGAGGCTTGCGGCTTGAGCCTGAAGTGGCCCATTACATCGTATTGCGCAGTGAACGTTCCGCTGGCGCCTTGATGGAATTATTGAGCGATCTGGACCGTCTGGCCCTGGCGCAACAACGCTCTGTCACGATTCCCTTTGTCAAGGATGCGCTGGGGTGGTAAAAATGGGCGCTTAACGAATAAACAACAGTTCGCTACCTGAATTGGCGATATATTGCGCTTGATTACATTGGGTTACACGTTCGTGCGCGCTTGGCAGGCGACACGATGCCTCTATTTGTATACCCGCAAGCGCAAGATCCACATTAGAACAATAACGCCAGGCAAAAAGCCTGCAGGAGAACAAAATGCGCCACTTTGGGCTACAGCAGTGCCTTGCTGGTTGCGCCTTGATTGTTGCGGCCACCTCCCATGCAACCGTCTATGAAATCAATAACACGAGTGATGCAGTGGTTACTGTCGTGGCCGTGGATGGCGATGACACTGATGGCGTTTGGGATAAAACCACCCACTGGGAGGTGACGACCAGCAACGCCGGTGGTACCTGCACCTTGCGAGAAGCCCTTTATGCCAGCAATTACCGTATTGCCGTGGGGGCCTGTGAGGCCGGAGGCGCCAGCGATACCATCAAACTTCAGGAAGGCAAGGTCTATACCTTGACCGAGGGTGAGTTGCCCGTCGGCAATGGCGAGCAAATCAAGTTCACCGAAGACACGTCGGTGGACCCGCCCGTGGTGACAGCGACGGATATCGAGCCCTTGAGCAACCAGGTTAAGTTCGATTTGATCCTCGATGCTTTCGAAGAACCTGAAGGCAAAACCCTGCCGGTGATCACCGCAGCAGGCAATTCCCGATTGATCCATGTCTACGATGGTGGCGCCATGTCGCTGACCAATCTTGAACTGACCGATGGTAATGCTGGTGTCGATAATGGTGGTCTGATTTATGCCATGGGGCCGGTCATTATCGCGGCGAACGTGTCCATGAATCAGGGCATGGCAACGAATGGCGGGGCCATGTATCTGGAGGAAGGCTCAGGCCTTGTCTTCAGCGCAGGCGGGCGTTTTGAAAACAATGTCGCCACCGGTGTGGGCGCGGTTATTGCCAGCTCGGATACCTTTAAAGGTTCGATTATTGGCTATGATTTTTATATGGCCGATAACGAAGCTGGGTCGGGCGCTGCCGATGCCGGCGCTATTCACATCAATGGGGATCCAGATGCCACTGTGAATCTGGAATTGGCCAACGGCATGGTGGTCAATAATACCGGTGGCGTGCTTAACGTGGTCTCCACGGATCACGTGGCGGTGCTGGCCAACATGACTATCGCCTTCAATGATGGTGTCGCTCTCACGTTGGCGCAAACCCAGTTTGATGACCCTGCCGATGCGACAACGCGCGATATAATTCTGCATAGCGTCATGGTGGGTAACAGTGTTGGTGCTTGCGCTGGCCCGGTGCTGGACGGCACGGCCAGTCCGGCAGACGCAGCAGCGCGCCTGCTGTTCACCATTACCGATGATGCTAATTGCCCGGAGCCTGAAGAGCAGACCCTGGGCACGCCCGTGACCAATAACCCCAATACCGCGCAAGCGGATATTTTCCTTGGCATGGATCGCGTGCCTTGCGCCGGTACTGGCGCTGGTGCTTGCACACTGATGACTGCCGAAGAGATCGGTGGACCTTACCCTGGCTTGCTGCCCAACCCGACCCCTGCAGCGTTGGCGGGTGATCCCATGGCGCCCAGTCTGTTTGATCGCGCCAGCCCGGAAACCGCTACGGTGGACCAGTGTGAATCAACCGATAACCGCGGTAACTCACGCGGTGGCCCGGCGGGTCGTTGTGATGTGGGGGCGGTGGAATTTCTGCGGGCGCGAGCACAACCGGATGAAGTCGATCTGATCAGTGGCCAGTCAGTACTGGCGGATGTGCTGGAGAACGACCGCAATGATACCGAAGTGGACTGCGGTTTGCTGGAAGACGTAGTGGTAACCGAAGGGGTGTGTAATATCGGCGAGACCGACTGCATTGCTGACGCGATCCAGGATCGCTGTCTGGTAGTGGTCGCTCAGCCAAGTCGAGGCTCGGCTCGAGTTGAGATCGATGCCGATGGTTATCCCCGCATCCGTTACACACCGAGCTCATCTTTCCACGGCGTGGACCAGTTGCGCTACGAGGTAGACAAGGACGCCTTTTTCGGTGGTACGGACCTTGGCCAGAACCAGAGTGAAATCACTAACCTGGTGGCTGAACCTGCCAGTGGATTGACCGAAAAAAAGAGTATTGGCGCCCAGGGCGGCATGATGCTTGCTCTTCTGGCCCTGGCTGGGCTGATTCGCCGCTATCGCCTGTCGTTAAAGGGAGCGCTAGCTCTGGTTTCTGCCTTGTTCAGCGGTCCTGCGTTGGCGGTGGATATTGAGGTGAACTCTCTCGTCGATCAATTTCCGCCCATTACCAACGATGGAAAATGCACGTTACGCGAAGCGCTGGAAAATGCTGGAGGCTCCGGCAGCCCGGATTGCGCCTATGGCGGCAACTCGTCTGACCGGATTCTTATTCCGGCAGGCGAGATTCACCTGGCCACAACCCTGATTATTGAGGGTGGCAGTGTGGAGTTGGTGGGCAAGGGGGTGCGCGATCTGGACCCTGCGGATGATGAAGAAACGCTGACCCGAATTATCGGCAACGGCACGGAACGTCTTTTCGAAGTGGAGCCGCCGAACCCAAGTTCAGGGCATCCCGGTGTCACGTTCCGCTATCTGACGCTGGAAGACGGGGTTGCGACGGGTAGCGGTGAGGCCGGCAGCGGTGCGGTGATCACCACCGGTGGCTCGGTGATTTTTGATCGTGTGGTGATTACCAACAACCATGCCGATGCCTCTGCCGGGGTGGCCTATGTGCGCTCCAATGCGGGGAATGAAAAATTAGTGACGTTCAACCGCGCCTATGTGTACAACAACACAGCCGCTGTGGCAGGGGGGGTAGTTTCAACCACTACGCAGAACAACGACAAAGTGACGGTGGCCATGGTCGACAGCACCTTTGAGGCCAATACCAGTGTCACCAAGGGCGGTGTACTGGATGCCAATATCAACCTGGGCTCCGTGACAGTTTCCAACAGCACTTTTGTCGATAATATGTCGCCCCAAGGCGCGGCGCTGGATCTGAGCAACATCGTGGTGGGGGCGACCATCATGAACAGTACCTTCATGAATAATGCCGGCGGAGGATTGGGGATTGATCTCGGCGATGCCCCTTCAGAAATCCAGATGGCCAACAGCATTTACTTCGACAGTGGGGCGGCGTGCACCAGTGGCGCCACTGTATTGCACGAAAGCCACTACAACGCTTTTTCCGATGCTGCCTGTGGAGCAACAACAGAAAGCAATAACCAGGCATCATTGGGAAGCGCCGACCTGGATAGCACATTAAGTGGGGAAGACGGGGTGGCGGATGATTACACGCCACCATTCCTGTCCATGAGTGACCCGGAAAACGACGCCATCCTGGTGGACAAGGGCAATGATGAAACCCTGGTCAGCGGCACTGGAACGCCTCTGCGTTGCCGTTCCGTGGATTTGCGTGGCATCTCGCGAACCTCCGGCGGTCGTTGTGATCTGGGTGCCTTCGAGTACCAGAAAATCACCGCCGGCGACGATGAAGGCACCAATAAGAACCGCCCAAATCGCCAGGTGGCGGTGGATATTCTGGATAATGATCTGGCCAGTGATGGGGCCGAGATTCTTTATCTGGATGAGGTGGACCCCAGCCTGTTCCTGGCTAATGTATTCACCTTTGAGCATGCCGAGATTGTGACAGGCTCGGATCCGGTGAAATATGCGGGCACTGGTGATCAGTACCAACCGGACATGACGGAAAAAACACGTTATGTACTGAGCGGCGCGTCTGATCCGAGTGTGGATGGTGCAATCATTGATTTCGTCTGGCTTTATTATAACGAAGACCGAGACGGCTACGATCTGCGCTGTGGCGAGCCCATTTCCCAGAAAGTCATTAATGCCAATCCGGACCTGTTCGAAGACGGGGATGTGGCGGATGAATGTGTAGTGCTCTTTACGCCCCCGACGACAACGGGTTTTGAGTCCAGTGTGTGTCAAAGCACCGACGACAATCCACTGAAAATGGCGTTCCTGTACACGTTTGAGGACAGCAATGGCGTCTCGGTCAATGCGACTGATGCGGCGACAGTGGTGATGACGATCAACGACAAGGCGCCCGCTCTGGACAACCAGTCGAAAATGAACCAGCCGGGGGCAACGGTGAGGTTCAACCTGACAGCATCAGATCCGGATGACCCGGACGCGGAAATTGATTGGAGCAATTACGATATTTCTGTCAGTCAGGCACCGAGCTTTGCGAAGAAAGATGAAAACGGCAATGTGGTGGGCGCCGGTTTGTTTATCGACAATGACAACGGCACCGTCACCTATATTCCGCAGAGCAATTACAACACCTTCAAGGATGTTTTCACCCTGACGGTTGAAGACACCAACTGCGGCACCGTTTCGCAGCAGGCCACCTTTACGGTTTCCTATCCCAACGATGAAACCTCTGCCGGGTCAGGTGGCAGTTTTGGTTGGGCAATGCTGGGTGGGCTAATCCTTTTGCTGCGTCGCCGAGTGGCGGCGTAGCACCCGACGCAGGGTTTCCCACACCACAGCTCCGAACAGCATGCTGAACATCAGCAATACAAGCTTGGGAATGTCCACCAGGGTCCAGAACAGAATATCGATGCTGGTGGGTTCCAGGTTCTGGAAAACGATAATGATGGCCAGAATCGCCAGCAGAATCTGCAACGCGCCCATGGGGTGAGCTATCAGCCAGTGCCCTGATTTGCGGCCGCTACGGGCCACCAGTGAGGGTTTTTTCGCGTTTGTTTCATCCATGATCTAGCTCCTTCTTTCATTTCCAACTCTAGTCTAACTCGTGCTTGTCCGGCTACCTCCCTATACTCTGGCTATTCGTGCAAAGGAGAGGTGAATGGATATCAGTGCCGGTTGGGATCTTGTGGTGATTGGTAGTGGCCCTGCGGGTGAAGCGGCGGCGATGCAGGCGGCCAAGAAAGATCTAAAGGTGGCGATCGTCGAGGATCAGTCGTCGTTGGGCGGGAACTGCACGCACTGGGGCACAATTCCCTCCAAGGCGTTGCGGCATCAGGTGCGCCAGGTGATTCGTACTCAGCGGAATCCCTTGCTACGGGGCATCATCAAGCCCCGCGAAATTCGTTGGCAGGACCTGATTGCCCGTACCCAGGAAGTGATCGACTCCCAGGTGCAGGTCCGCACGGACTTCTATGTGCGCAACCGGGTTGCCGTGTTCGCCGGGCGTGGCGAGATCCTGTCGCCGCAAGAAGTTCAGGTCGATGACCATGCCGGCCGTCAGCACTTGCTGAAAACCCGCAATATTCTGGTTGCCACGGGGTCACGCCCCTACCACCCGGATGACGTGGACTTCTCTCATCCGCGCATCTACGACTCGGATACCATTCTGACCATGGACCATACGCCGCGGCATATCCTTATTTATGGGGCCGGGGTCATCGGTTCGGAGTATGCCTGTATCTTCACCGGGCTCGGCATCCGGGTCGATCTGGTGAACTCCCGTGAGCATTTGCTGGATTTTCTGGATACGGAAATTTCCGATGCGCTTAGCTATCACCTGCGTGAGCAGGGCTGCACCATTCGCCAGGGGGAACACTACAAACGGGTGACCGCGGATGACGAGGGCGTAACGCTGGAGCTGGAATCCGGCAAGAAACTGCGCGCGGATGCCTTGTTATGGTGTAACGGCCGTTCCGGGAACACCCAGAATATTGGCCTGGAAAACGTGGGCGTTGAAGCCAACAGTCGTGGGCAGCTCAAGGTCAATGAGCGCTATCAGACTGAGATGGACACGCTCTATGCCGTCGGTGATGTGGTGGGGTGGCCATCACTGGCCAGTGCCTCCTACGACCAGGGGCGCTTTTGTGCGGCTGCCATTGCTGGTGACGAAGTGCGCCAGGTCACGGATGTGCCCACGGGAATTTACACCATTCCTGGTATCAGTAGCGTTGGGCGAACCGAGCAGGAATTGACCGAAGCCAAGGTGCCCTATGATGTGGGCCAGGCTTTCTTCAAGAACCTGGCCCGGGCGCAAATTACCGGCGAACGGGTGGGCATGTTGAAAATTCTGTTTCATCGCGAAACATTAGCGGTGTTGGGTATTCACTGTTTCGGCTACCAGGCCATGGAAATCGTCCATGTGGGCCAGGCGATCATGCGCCAACCGGGTGAAAACAACACGCTGGAGTACTTTATTGATACCACCTTCAACTATCCAACCATGGCGGAGGCCTATCGGGTGGCGGCGATCAATGGGCTGAACCGGATCAAGCGATAAAGAGAAGTGAAAGTTCAAAGGTGAGAGTTGAAAAGTGCGAGGGGGCCCGGTTTTACCGGCAGGCACCTTGTCCGCGCTTTTCAACTTTGAACGCTAAACTATCTCTGGTGTTTTCCCGCTTCAATAAAGAACTCCCGGTTGCGTTGGCGGGCCTGCCCGTTCTTGCGAACCAGCACCTGGGTAGCGCCGCTGCCGCCACGGTTGGCGGGTGTGCTGTGAAAGGCCAGCACCAGGTAGCTTTCTTCCAGCCAGTGCAACACGTAACTTTTCAGAAAGCCGGGCCGTTCGCTGTGCAGCCCCTTGCCGTGGCTGATCAGCACGGTGCGCATGCCATTGTTGTGGGCATTCTCCAGAAACTGCTGTACCAGGTTGTGAGCATCCATCAAGCGAACCCGGTGCAAATCCAGCACATCTTGAGGCTCATACTTGCCCAGCCGTAACTTGCGGTACACGCCTTCCTGCACGCCATCTTTTTTTAGCCCGACGATGTCCAGTGGCCCGACGGGCTGCACCTGTTCGGGAACGGTCAGCGGGTTGCGGTCTTTGCGATCGTCCACGGCGGCGGCACGACGTAATTGTTCACGAATAGAGGGTTCACGACGGGGTGTACGTTCTTGAACCCGGTTGTCCGGCTTTATCGGCGTAACATCCGCCATCTCCTGGCGAAACAGATCATCGTCGGAGGCCATGGAACTGCTCCACAAAATTCATCGTCTCTAACTTGCATGGTACACAAAGCCGGCGGAGACTGGGAGTAACAGACTCCCTGAGAAGGAGGGGTGTGATGGAACGTCGACGATTCAGCCGGCCCAGGCTGAGGGTTAATGTGCGAGTGTGCGCCGACCAGCGGCCAATCGGTCATATCCTGAATATTACAGATCAGGGGGTTTGCCTGGCGGGTAAAGGCGTACCACCGCAAACCTTGCAAGAGATGGTGTTGATGCTGCCTTTCAACCTGTCCGGACAGCGTGAACTGCATGTGAGCGCAGAACCGTTATGGCATAACTATCTGGACAATGGCCATTGGCGGGGCGGGTTTCGTCTGGCAACAGACGAGCAGACCGCAACCATGCTGTCGAAGCTGGTGAGCCGTTACGGGGAATAGCGGGGAGGAGCGATCAGCGGTTACTGCAAGGCCGGGAAGGCGTAGCAGTAACCGGGCCCTATCTCTTTCGGCAACCCTCGTCGAGAAACCGGTAACGCCCAGGGTTGATCAGAAGGCGATATAATCAGTAAGCCTGTGGACGTGGGCGGTCCCGGCTTTCCTCTCCTTTCTCATCATCATGTCTGTGACGCTTGGCGTCTCGCTTGCGGCGCTCACGCTCTGCACGCTTGTGCTCTTCTTCCCACTCATTCGGGTCGTAGTCATCAAATTGGCGACGACTCATGGTGCCACTCTCTTTCCAACGTTAAAGGATACTTGCCGTTTTGCAGGTCAGCTCCGTACTGCGACGAATGCAACCTGCCATTGGATATATAGCACTAAAAAGTGGGGGGTAGAAGGGAAAAGGGGCACCATTTATCGGTACCTCGTCATCATGGCGAAACAGGGCGGTGATCAGTGGCCGTAGGTCTGGTCCAGATAGTCGAGAATGGCTTCGGATTCGAACAATTCCTTGCCGGTGTTCGGGTCTACCAGGTAGGGCACAGCGATTCTGCCGGCCCGGGCCAGCAGATCGACCCGATTGCGCTGGCTGGGGGCGTAGTTCATATCAAGGCGTTTGCGCACCACCGGTAGCACCCAGTCCTGCCATTGGTCGCGACCACACTGGCGTAGCAGGTAGGGCAGCTGCAGTTCGGTCAGTCGTTCACGAACCAGGCGTGCAAAGGGGCTGGCTTCGAAAGAATACAGCTCCAGCGGTTTTTCCGGCGCCTGGCTGTCCAAGCAGCGGATCCCGCGGCTGCCACGGGGGGCTGAGGCGGCCACTGCGGCGGCGGTGCGCAGACGCAATTGCCAGCTTTTCGGGGCCGGCCGGCCACCATATTGCTGGTAGAGGTAGTTGATGATGGCGGCGGATTCATACAAGGCTTCGCCGGTGTTGGGGTCCATCAGGTAGGGAAATTGCTGCTTGCCGCCCAGCCGTTCCACCAGGGGGCGATAGCGGTCGCCACCTTTCGGGCAGGGGAACATCATCACGTCCAGGTCCAGATCCGTTAATGCTTCGCGAACCAGGCGACAGAACGGGCAGCCTTCCATGTCGTAGAGCTCCAGCGGCTCCTGCGGGCGGTTGCTGTGGCCTTTGCTGGCAACACCGCGGCCCTGTTGCAGCGAGGAGGAGAGCAGTGAACGAAAAACCTCTGTGCTGTGTGACATGGTGAATACTCCTGAAACGAATTGGCGCGACCATACCATGTGATCGGGGACATTCATTGGCCGCACGGACATCAAGCTTTTCAATGACTTGCAGCCTTGCCCGTTCCGCTCACGGGCGCTGTTAACTCCTGTCATTGAGACATTGGAGTGGCTGGGGCACTCTTGCCACCCTATACCGGGCTCCCAAGCCCTTCATAACCCGTCAGCAAACGCTGATACATGCCTGAGGCAAGAGGAAGGTTCCATGACCGAAGCCTATATCTATGATGCCATTCGTACTCCCCGTGGTCGGGGCAAGAAAGATGGCTCTTTGCATACGGTTAAGCCGCTGGATCTCGTAGTAGGCCTGATCGACGAAGTAAAAGACCGTTTCCCGAATATGGACACCAACCGCATTGATGATGTGCTGTTGGGTGTGGTGACCCCGGTCGGTGACCAGGGTGCCTGTATTGCCAAGACGGCGGCGCTGGCAGCGGGTCTGCCGGATACCGTGGCGGGTTATCAGCTGAACCGTTTCTGCGCGTCCGGCCTGGAAGCGGTGAATACCGGTGCCCAGAAAGTGGCATCCGGTTGGGATGACCTGATTCTCGCCGGTGGCGTGGAATCCATGAGCCGTATCCCCATGGGCTCCGACGGTGGTGCCTGGGCGATGGATCCGATCACCAACTATGAGACTGGCTTTGTTCCCCAGGGGATCGGCGCCGATCTGATCGCCACCATCGAGGGCTGGAGCCGCCGTGATGTGGACGAGTTCGCTGCTCAGTCCCAGTCCCGCGCTGCCAATGCCTGGGAAAAGGGTTATTTCGAAAAATCCGTAGTGCCGGTGAAAGACCTCAATGGCATGACGGTACTGGCCCAGGACGAACACGTTCGTGCGGGTACCACCGCCGATGCGCTGGCCGGGCTGAACCCGTCTTTCGCCATGATGGGCGAAATGGGCGGTTTTGATGCGGTTGCTTTGCAGAAGTATCACTGGCTGGAAAAGATTAACCACGTTCACCACGCGGGTAACTCCTCAGGCATCGTAGATGGTGCTTCTCTGGTAGTGCTTGGTAACGAGAAAGTGGGCAAGGATTACGGCATGAAGGCCCGTGCCCGGGTCGTTTGCACCGCTATCAGTGGTGCCGATCCAACCATCATGCTCACGGGGCCTGGCCCGGCTGCCAAGAAGGCGCTGGCAAAAGCCGGCCTGAAAGCCAGCGACATCGATCTGTGGGAAATCAACGAAGCCTTTGCGGCGGTGGCCATGCGCTTCATGAAAGACATGGATATCACCCCGGATATCACCAACGTCAATGGCGGCTCCATCGCCATGGGTCACCCGCTGGGTGCCACTGGTGCCATGATTCTGGGCACCGCACTGGATGAACTCGAGCGCCGCGACAAGAAGTTCGCATTGTGCACCTTGTGTGTGGGCGGTGGCATGGGTATCGCCACCATCATCGAGCGTCTGTAAGCCGCGTCGAACGATTTCGGAGTAAAGATATGAGTGAACAAACTGCTATTCGTTGGGAAAAAGACGCGGACAATATCGTCGTTCTGACCCTGGATGATCCCAACCAGTCTGCCAATACCATGAACGAGCTGTACGGCAAGTCCATGGCGGCGGTGGTCGAGCGTCTGGAAAAAGAGAAAGACGAGATTGCCGGGGTGATCATTACCTCTGCCAAGAAAACCTTTTTTGCGGGCGGTGACCTGCGTGATCTGCTGAAGGCGCGCAAGGAAGATGGCCCGCAATTTCTGGCCG
Source organism: Alcanivorax sp. VBW004 (assembly GCF_009718865.1). Lineage (NCBI taxonomy): Bacteria > Pseudomonadati > Pseudomonadota > Gammaproteobacteria > Oceanospirillales > Alcanivoracaceae > Alcanivorax > Alcanivorax sp. VBW004. The sequence goes on along the minus strand of NZ_WNHC01000001.1, from coordinate 3,115,645 downwards.
GTGTGACCGAGATCAAGGGTCAGCTGCGGGTCCTGGAAACACTGGGCAAGCCTGTGGTCGCTGCCATGAACGGCACGGCTCTGGGTGGCGGTCTGGAAATCGCACTGGCCTGTCATCACCGCGTTGCCATCAATGACAAATCCGCCCAGTTCGGTCTGCCGGAAGTATCTCTGGGCCTGTTGCCCGGCGGCGGTGGCGTGACCCGTATCGTCCGCATGCTGGGTATCCAGGATGGCCTGATGAAGGTGCTGATGCAGGGTCAGCGCATGAAAGCGGATAAAGCCCAGAAAATTGGTCTGATTGACGAGCTGGTGGCGGATCGCGATGCGATGATGGCCAAGGCTCGCGAGTGGATCAAGGCAAACCCGAAGGCTCAGCAACCCTGGGACCAGAAGGGCTACAAGATTCCGGGCGGTGACCCGAAGAACCCGAAATTTGCCGTTAACCTGCCGGCTTTCCCGGCAAACCTGAAGAAGCAGCTCAAGGGTGCCAACTACCCGGCGCCGCTGGCGATCATGTCTGCGGCCATCGAAGGCGCAGCGGTAGATTTCGATAACGCCTCTCTTATCGAAGGCCGTTATTTCGTGTCACTGGTGACCAGTCAGGTTGCCAAGAACATGATCACTGCGTTCTTCTTCAACCTGCAGGCCATTAATGGTGGTGCCAGCCGTCCCGATGGCATTGAAAAATTCCGCGCCGAGAAAGTGGGTGTTCTGGGTGCCGGCATGATGGGTGCAGGCGTGGCTTATGTAACGGCCCGCTCCGGATCTCAGGTGGTGTTGAAGGATATTTCTGCCGAGAACGCGCAGAAGGGTAAAGATTACTCCCGCAAGCTTCTCGACAAGGAAATCTCCAAAGGCAAGATGACCGAGGAGAAGAAAGAAGAGATCCTCGGCCGCATTACTGCCACTGCAGATGCCAAAGACCTGGATGGCGTGGACTTCGTGATTGAAGCCGTGTTTGAAAACACCGAGCTGAAGCACAAGGTGTTCCAGGAAATCGAAGACGTGGTTAATCCGGATGCGGTACTGGGCTCCAACACCTCCTCCTTGCCGATTACCGGCCTGGCCAAAGGTGTGAAGAAAAAAGATAACTTTATCGGTATCCATTTCTTCAGCCCGGTAGACAAGATGCCGCTGGTGGAAATTATCTGTGGCAAGGACACCTGCCCGGAAGCACTGGCCAGGACCTACGATTACTGTCTGCAGATCAAGAAGACCCCGATCGTGGTCAACGACGCCCGTGGTTTCTTTACCACCCGTGTGATCGGTACCTTCGCCAATGAAGGGATCGCCATGCTGGGTGAAGGCGTCAATGCCCAGTCCATTGAACAGGCGGCCATGCAGGCGGGTTACCCGGTGGGTACCCTGAACCTGATCGATGAAATCAACATGGAAACCGCACTGAAAATCGGTAAAGCGGCCCGTGATGATGCCAAGCGTGAAGGGACTGAGCCCCCCGCAGAGCACCCGGCAGAAGTGGTCATGAAGAAGATGGTCGAAGAGCTGGATCGCCCGGGCAAGCTGCAGGGTAAAGGCTTCTACGAGTATCCGGAAAATGGCAAGAAGCACCTGTGGTCCGGTCTGGCCGATGCGTTCGGTGGCAGCAAGGACATGCCGTTCGAAGACATCAAGGAACGGATGATGTTCATCGAGTCCCTCGAAGCGGTGAAGTGCTTTGATGAAGGCGTGATGGACTCTGTGGCGGATGCCAACATCGGTTCTATCTTCGGGATTGGTTTCCCGGCCTGGACGGGTGGTGTGATGCAGTACATCAACCAGTACGAAGGTGGTTTGCGTGGTTTTGTTGCGCGGGCTCAGGAGCTGGCCAAGCTCTACGGCGAGCGCTTCAACCCGCCGGCTTCACTGGTAGAAAAAGCGGAAAAAGGCGAAATCTACAAGTAACCCTTGAGATTGCGCTCCATAAAAAGCCCGGCTTATCCAGCCGGGCTTTTTTTATAGCTGCCCGAGG
>NZ_WNHC01000001.1:3112332-3113574 GCF_009718865.1 Alcanivorax sp. VBW004 | reverse complement strand
ACATAATATACATTATGCGTAGTTATCTATGGGTCATTCTAATCCAGCCATGGCGGATGACTGCCAATACGCTCAATCAGGAAATCGATAAACACCCTGACCTTGGCCGTCAGTACGTTGGATTTGGGATAGACCAGCCATAACGCAGGCTCTGCATCCATTCGATATTCTGGCAGCACCTGAATCAGGCTACCTTCGGCCAGCTCCTTATGAACGCTCCACAGTGAATGTATGGCAATGCCGGCACCGCAGCGCGTGGCAATCTTATAGCTTAGGCCGTCGTCTATGGTGAGCCGGTGTCCAGCCACGCGAGTATTAAACTCGCCACTCTTTCCGTCGGGGCCAGTCAGCTTGATGCTTGATGCTGATTTGAACGCGATCAGTTGGTGATTTAGCAGGACATCCGGGCTTTCAGGTGTGCCGTGGGTGTCGAGATATTCCGGTGAAGCGCAAAGTATCCGTTTATCCTTTGCAAGCTTGCGCGCATGAAGATTGCTTTCTGGCAAAACAGCATTGCGTAATGCCAGGTCAAAGCTCCCCTGTATCAGGTCCAGCTCCATGTCAGACAACCGCAAATCCAGGCTAATTCCCGGGTGTAATGCCAGAAATTCGGGAATTAACGAAACAATAAATTGCTGTGCGAAGGTGCTGGATGCGGTGAATCGCAGGTTGCCGGAAACCGTTTCATTGCCGTAGCCCAGTGCCGCCAGTGCGGCGTTTTCCTGTGCCAGGATTTCGCGGGCATAAGGCAGGAACTCTGCACCTTCCACAGACAGCGCCACCTTGCGCGTGGTCCGCTTCAACAAGTCTGCGCCAACGCCCTTTTCGAGCTTAGCCAGCTTCGCACTGGCGACCGCCGGTGGCATGCCCAGCTCGCGGCCTGCAGCACTGATATTGAGCTTCTCAGCGGCAAGGACAAACAGCTTTATCCCTTCTGTGTCCATCTTTATGTCCGAAATGCGAATACTGAAACCCAATACTGCCCATTTATTCGTGCAAAGCGAAGCAATATGGTTGCTCCAACGAAATAATTTCCGTCCCACACAGCTGGAGCAAGTCATGAAAGCGATGGTTCTCAATCAATATGGTCCCGATGCCAAGTTTGAGCAGGCAGAAATCAACACCCCGCAAGCGCAAGCGGGACAGGTGATTGTCCGTGTGGCAGCAGTCAGCGTTAATACCGTGGATACAATGATTCGACAGATGGGCGCGGATCTCCTCCCCCTTTCCCCTGAGCTACCT
>NZ_WNHC01000001.1:2949543-3112232 GCF_009718865.1 Alcanivorax sp. VBW004 | reverse complement strand
CATATGGAACCGATGATGGACGGGATCACCCAGGTTTACCGGCAATACCCTGGTATGCGTGCCTTCGCGGCACGCGGCTCGATCATTTCCAGCAACGATGGCGGCACCCGCAGCGTGACGCTGGATGTGGCCGGCAAGGATCTGGCTGAGATTTATGATGTGGCAAGAACGCTGTATCGGGAAGCGGAAACCGTCTTCGACAATCCGCGCATCCAGTCCCAGCCCGCCAGCCTGTCGCTGGCCCAGCCCCTGATTGAAGTCCGCCCCATCTGGAGCCGCGCGGCCGAGGTGCGTTTCTCCACCCGGGATCTGGGTTATACCGTGGCAGCACTCACCGATGGCGCCTTCCTGGACGAGTTCTTCCTCGGCGACGACAAGGTGGATATCTACGCCTATAGCGACCGCACCGGCAGCTCGCCGTCGCTGACCACCCTGCCCGGCCTGCCGGTGCATACCCCTATTGGCGCCACTGTGCCGCTATCGTCTCTCGCTGACCTTCAGGAAACCGTGGATACCAGTGTGGTTCGCCGGGTCAATGGCCGCCGCACGGTAACGCTGAATATCATTCCGCCCCGCTCTGTGCCGTTGGAAAGCGGCGTGGCCCAGGTACGGGACATGGTGCAGCAGCTGCGTGACAACGGGGTCATTCCGGACACCATCAGCATTAGCCTGTCCGGCGCCAGCGACCAGCTGCAGGCAACACAGCAATCGCTCAGCGGTAATTATGTGGTCGCCCTGCTGCTGGTGTATCTGCTGCTGGTCGCCATTTTCAAACACTGGGGCTACCCGCTGCTGATCATGACTACCATCCCGCTGGGGATTGCCAGCGGTTTGCTGGGGCTCGCGCTGATGAATGCCGCCGGCATCAGTCAGCCCTTCGACATGATTACTATGCTGGGCTTCCTGATCCTGATGGGCACGGTGGTGAACAACCCGATCCTGATTGTTCACGAAGCCACCCTGAACATGCGTGCCGGCAGCACTGCTGCGCAGGCGGTCAGCGACGCGGTGGCATCGAGGCTGAGGCCCATTGCCATGACTACCATCACCACGGTGTGCGGCCTCGCCCCGCTGGTGCTGATCCCCGGCGAAGGCACCGAACTTTACCGTGGCGTGGGCGCCATCGTGTTGTTCGGCCTGCTCGGCACCGCCATCGTTACCGTTACTTTCCTGGCTTGCCTGACGGCGCTGATTTTTGGCCTGTCCCGCAATTCTTCTGCGTAGATTCAAAAATATCCCCGCTTTCCGTTGACCTCACCCCATAAATTGCCCACAAAGAGAGTGTGCATTTAGACACAAAAGGGGTGGGGCAAAATGTCCTGCCTGGAAGTGCCGTGTCGCTATCGCTATTTCGCTTAGTCCGAAATAGTATAGCGATATTCCCGTACGATATTTGCGGAGATTGTCCGCAGAGGGTGCGGGCGCCCAGGCTTGCCGATCAAGGCGTGAGCAACAGTCAGCGCGGCTTGATCTGCATCAAAAAGGACCGCGTTTGTGCCTGTTACAGTCAGCTCGCACAAAAATCGGAAGGAAACGCACATGGAAAATGCTGTTGCTTCGCCGGATTACAACTACAAGGTTGTTCGGCAATTCACAGTTATGTCTGTGGTTTGGGGGATCGTTGGTATGGCTGTGGGGGTGTTTATCGCCGCCCAGCTCGCCTGGCCTGCCCTGAACTTCAATATCCCCTGGTTGAGCTTCGGGCGTTTGCGGCCCCTGCACACCAATGCGGTCATTTTTGCCTTCGGCGGCTCAGCCCTCATGGGCACCTCCTACTATGTGGTTCAGCGCACCTGTAGCGCGGTCCTGGCGTTTCCCAAACTGGCGGCATTCAGCTTCTGGGGCTGGCAGGTGGTGATTGTTGCCGCTGCCATTACGCTTCCCATGGGCTTTACCTCCACCAAGGAATACGCCGAGCTGGAATGGCCCATCGACATCCTGATCACGCTGGTCTGGCTGGCCTACGCTGCGGTGTTTTTTGCCACCATCGCCAAGCGCAGGACCTCCCACATTTATGTGGCCAACTGGTTCTACGGCGCCTTTATCATTGCCATCGCGTTGCTGCATGTGGTGAACAACCTGGCGGTACCGGTTTCCCTGATGAAGTCCTATTCCGCCTATAGCGGCGCCATCGATGCCATGGTGCAGTGGTGGTACGGCCATAACGCGGTGGGCTTTTTCCTGACTGCCGGTTTCCTCGGCATGATGTACTACTACGTGCCCGTTCAGGCCCAACGGCCGGTGTATTCCTACCGCCTTTCCATTGTGCACTTCTGGGCGCTGATCGCGGTTTACATGTGGGCAGGGCCGCACCACCTGCACTACTCCTCCCTGCCCGACTGGGCTCAATCCCTGGGCATGGTGTTCTCCATCGTGCTGCTGGCCCCCAGCTGGGGCGGCATGATCAACGGCATGATGACCCTTTCCGGGGCCTGGCATAAGCTGCGCACCGACCCGATCATCCGCTTTATGATCGTGGCGTTGTCCTTCTATGGCATGAGCACGTTTGAAGGCCCGATGATGGCTATCAAGACGGTGAATGCGCTCAGCCACAACACCGACTGGACCATCGGCCACGTACACGCCGGTGCCCTGGGTTGGGTTGCCATGATCACCATCGGGGCGACCTATGTGATGGTGCCGCGCCTGTTCGAGCGCAAGCAGATGTACTCCATTTCCTGGATCAACACCCACTTCTGGCTCAGCACCATTGGTACGGTTCTCTACATCGCCTCCATGTGGGTGTCCGGCATTATGCAGGGGCTCATGTGGCGCGCGGTTAACACCGACGGCACCCTCACCTATAACTTCGTGCAGGAGCTGGTCGAGCGGCACCCGTTCTACATCATTCGTTTGCTGGGCGGGATTATCTTCCTGAGCGGCATGATCCTGATGGCCGTCAATGTCTATAAAACCGTCCGTGCCGAACGCGACTGCCACGGTGAAGACAACGTGCAGCAGGCTGACTGAGGAGAACGACATGTCTAACGCTCATGAAGTAGTAGAAAAGAATGTCGGCCTCATGATTGTGCTGACACTGATCGCCGTCAGTTTCGGCGGGCTCGCAGAAATCGTGCCGCTGTTCTGGCAGAAAGCGACCACCGAGCCGCTGGAAACCCTGGAACCCTACACCGCGCTGGAGATGGAAGGCCGGGATATTTATATCCGCGAAGGTTGCCATGTATGCCACACCCAGATGGTGCGGCCGCTGCGCGCGGAAACGGAACGTTTCGGGGCGTATTCCGTAGCCGGCGAAGATGTGTGGGAGCATCCCTTCCTGTGGGGCTCCAAGCGTACCGGGCCAGATCTGGCCCGGGTGGGCCTGCGACCAATCACCGAGCAATGGCACCGCGAGCACCTGCGCGATCCTCGCCAGGTGGTGCCCGAATCCAATATGCCCGCCTATCCCTGGCTGCAGGAAACCCCGGTGGATTGGGATCTGACCGAGCGCAAACTGTTGGTATTCAAGAATGCCTTTGGTGTTCCCTATACCGATGAAGACATCGCCGAGCAGATGAGCAAGGTCAACGGCGAGTGGGCCAGCGCCACCGAAGAAGATGCATTGGTGGCCTATCTGCTGTCACTGGGTCAGGAACGCAAGGAGGCTGTGCAATGAGCTATCACGCCCTGTTTACCCTGGTGTTCTTCCTGGCATTTGTTGCCATGGCGGCGTGGGTGTATCGCCCCAGTCGCAAAAAGGATTACGAAAAGCTCGGCTATATCGCGCTGGATGCGGACGAGCGAACAGCCGGCAACCTGCACAAGGGGGACGAGCAATGAGTGACTTCTGGAGTTGGTTCATTATCGTCATCGTCGTTATCAACCTGCTGGGTTGCGGCGGCCTGCTGCTGTGGAATAACCAGATTTCTGCAGAGGAAGCCGCCAAGGAAACCACGGGCCACAGCTTCGACGGCATTCAGGAGCGTAACGCTCCCCTGCCCCGTTGGTGGCTGTTCCTGTTTATCGGCACGCTGATTTTCTCTGCGGTATATCTGGTGCTGTACCCGGGCTTTGGGAAGTTCGACGGGGTGCTGGGCTGGACCAGCGATAACCAGTACCAGAAAGAAGTGGCCGTGATGGAAAAAAGCACCGGACCGCTGTTCGAGCAATATGGGCAGGTGGCCATCGAGGAGCTGGTGGAATACCCGGAAGCGTTGGCAGTAGGCGGCCGTCTGTTCGCGAACAACTGCGCCATTTGCCATGGCTCCGATGCCCGTGGCGCCAAAGGCTACCCCAATCTGGCGGATGACGACTGGCTGTACGGTGGCGAGCCGGACCAGATTGTTACCAGCATCACCAAGGGGCGCAAGGCAGCCATGCCGCCCATGGCCGCGGCCATCGGCAACACCGACGAAGCCGTACGGGACATGGCGCTGTATGTGCAAAGCCTGAGCCGCCCGGACCTGGCCAAGGACAGCCAAAAAGCCGCAGCGATTGAGCGGGCCAAACCCAAGTTCGCCATGTGCGCTGCCTGTCACGGGCAGGGCGCCAAGGGGAATATCATGATGGGGGCGCCGGATCTGACCGATACCACCTGGCTTTACGGCCCCCGCGTGGAAGATATCGAATACACCATTCGCCACGGCCGCTCGGGCCACATGCCGGCCCATGAAAACCTGCTCAGCAAAGAGCGTATTCATGTAATCGCAGCCTATGTGTACAGCCTGTCCCGGAACGCTGACACCGCGGAGTAATCCGCGGGTCAGCCCAGGTTTCGCCAGGCAAGGTGCCGCCGCCCATCATTCATAGCAGTGAAGGGATACCGGCGGCGCAAAGGTGTTAGCGGAGAGAAGTATGTCGGACCCCAAGCGCATCAAGGTCACGGATGCCACCGATGGCGGCAGCGTGAGCCTGTACAGCAAGCGCGAGCGCATTCAGGTCAAATCCGTTTCCGGGCGGTTTCAGTTTATCCGCGACGTCACCATTCTTGCGACCATGGGCCTTTACATGATCCTGCCCTGGGTGCGTTGGGACGGCCAGCAGGCGGTGCTGTTTGATTTGCCGGGCCGCCAATTCCGTATTTTTGGTGCCAGCTTCTGGCCCCAGGATTTTCTGTTGCTGTCCTGGATCCTGATCCTGGCCGCGTTTGCCCTGTTCTTTGTCACGGTACTGGCGGGCCGCGTCTATTGTGGCTACGTCTGCCCGCAGACCACCTGGACCCGTTTTTTTCAGTGGATCGAGTTCTGGTGTGAAGGTGATCGCCACAGCCGCATCAAGATGGACCAGGCGCCCTGGACACCAACCAAGATCATGCGCCGCGGCAGCAAGCATGTGCTCTGGCTGATGCTGGCCTTGCTTACCGGCATTACCTTTGTCGGCTACTTCTCACCAATTACGGATTTGACCACCCGCTTGCTCAGCTTCAGCTGGGGAGGGTGGGAGCTGTTCTGGGTGGGCTTTTTTACCGTAGCCACCTATGGCAACGCCGGGTTTATGCGCGAACAGGTATGTCTGTACATGTGCCCCTACGCCCGTTTCCAGAGCGTCATGTTCGACCGCGACACCCTGATCGTGTCTTACGACGAACAACGGGGCGAACCCCGTGGCCGTGGCGCCAAAAAACGCCAACAGGAAGATACGGTGGTGGAAAAAGGCGACTGTATCGACTGCGGCATGTGCGTTCAGGTTTGTCCCACCGGCATCGATATCCGTGATGGGCTGCAGTATGAATGCATTACCTGTGCGGCCTGCGTGGATGCCTGTGACGACGTCATGGACCACATCGGCAAGCCGCCCGGGCTGATTCGTTACACCACCGAGAACGCCCTGGAAGGATTGAAGTCGCGCATCCTGCGCCCCCGACTCATCGGCTATGGGGCCATCCTGATCCTCATGGGCGGCCTGTTCATCGGCACCCTGTACAGCCGGGTGCCCTTGCAAGTTGATGTGATTCGCGATCGAAACCAGTTGTACCGCACCGCCAGCAGTGGCGAAGTGGAGAATATTTATCGGCTGGAGATCCAGAACAAGGGCCAGCACAGCCACCGGTACGTGCTTACCATGAAAGGCCCGGATGGCCTGCGTATGAAGAACCGCACTGAATTCACCCTCGAAGGCGGCAAGAAACTGTCTTTGCCGGTGACCGTGAGCTATGACCCTTATGAGGTGGAAATGGAATCCGCGCCGATCTGGTTTACGGTAACGGCACTGGATGATCCTGACCTGGAGAAACGCCATGAATCCCGATTCATTGCCCCAGGGCGATGAGCTTCCCTGGTACCGCTACCCTTTCCTGTGGCTGGCGATCCTGCTGCCAGCCACCTCGGTGGTCGGCGGCCTGACACTGCTGTATATCGCCATCGTTAATGCCGACACACCCGTGGTAGACGAATGGTACAAGGAGGGGCGAGCCATCAACCGCTCCGTGGAGCAGGAGCGTCTTGCGGCGCGCCTGGGTATTCGCCTTGAACTGGCCCAGGTGGGTGCCGGCATTCAGGCGCGCCTTAGTAGCGAGGCGGGCATTCCCATGCCCGACACCCTGAACGTCTCCCTGCGCCACCCGACGCTCCCGGAACGGGATGTCACCCTTGCCCTGGAACATATTGAGGGCGCGCTGTACCGCAGTGATGGCACCCTCCCCCATGATGGTCGCCGTGCCGCTACGGTTACCGCCTCTGGCGATCACTGGCGCCTGTATCAGACCGTCATGGCGCAAGGCGACAACCTGACCCTGGGGAAAACCGCCGCACCATGACCGCTGCCTGCTGGCATTGCAGTAACCCGGCCCCCACGGGCGCCTTCCCCGCGCAAACGCCTGACGGCCCCCGTGATGCCTGCTGTCCGGGGTGCGCCGCAGCCATAGAAACCATTTATGGCCTGGGGCTGGATGATTACTACCTGATGCGCCAGGATGCCGCGCCACAGCCAGACGATCAGCGCCAGGCACTGGATTGCGCGCTTTTTTCTGTGCCGGAGTTAATCGACCCTCATCTCACCAGTCTTGCTGATGGCCAGCGCCTGAAACTGCAGCTGGGTGGACTCACCTGTGCTGCCTGCAGCTGGTTGATCGAAAAAACCGTCAGCCAGCAGCCCGGCGTACTGCGCAGCAGCGTCAACCTGGCCAGCATGACACTAAGCGTGGACTACCAAGGGCAAGCAGACGCCAGCCAGACCGCCAGGCGCATCCAGGCTTTGGGATACACCGTGACCCTGCCCGGCGACCCTCGCGCCCAGGCCGACGAACAACGCGCGCACAAGCAATTGCTGGGCCGACTGGCACTGGCCGGGCTGGGCGCCATGCAGGCCATGATGTACTCCACCGCCCTCTATATCGGCGTTTTCGACGGCAAAGACGCGCTTTATGAATGGGTGTTCCGGCTAGCCAGTTTCGCCGTGGCCACCCCGGTCGTGTTCTATTCCGGTTGGCCGTTTTTTCAGGGAGCCTGGCGCGGGCTCAAGCAAGCTCGCCTGACCATGGATGCCCCCATCGCACTGGCATTGCTGCTGGCCTGGGCCGGCAGCCTGGTGATGATGGCCACCGGGGGCAGGCACGTTTATTTCGATTCCGCTGCCATGTTTGTGTTCTTCTTGCTGGCCAGTCGCTGGTTGGAGCAACGTCAGCGCATGACGATCCAGCAAGCTTACCGGCGAGTCAGCGACACCCTGCCCCAGGCCGTTCGCCGCCTTGATGGGCAGCAGACTGCGCACTGGATCAGCGCCCGCCAGGTGGCCAAAGGAGATCGCCTGCAGCTGATTCAGGGCGACATTATTCCGGTGGATGGGACCCTCATCGAAGGCCGCGGCGCTTTCGACGAATCGGTACTGAATGGCGAGCCTTTGCCGGTAAACCGTGGCATCAATGACCCGGTACATGCCGGCAGCCGACTGGTTGAAGGCAATATCGTGCTGGAGGCCTCAGGGTCCGCATCATCCAGCCTGGTGGCAAAAATTGCTGAGCAGGTGGAGCACGCCCAGCACGAACGCGTGGAAGTGGTCAGAGACTGGCAACGCATCGCGCCGCTATTTACCGGTGGCATCCTGTTGCTGGCCGCCATGACCTTTATCTGGCACTGGCCCGCCGGCGCGGCCCTGGCGTTCGAGCATACCCTGGCCGTACTGGTGGTGACCTGCCCTTGCGCCCTGGCTCTTGCTGTTCCCCTGACTCTGTCATCGACGCTGGGCACTGCATTGCGCGAAGGCATCCTGGTTGCTTCCCCCCGACAGCTTCTGCGCTGCACCGCGGTGAAAGGCGTACTGTTTGATAAAACCGGCACGCTCACCGCCGGCCAGTTCCGGATTGTCGACACCGAAACCGTCAACAGTCTGCTGCCAGAACAGGACCTGCTGACGATTGCCGCCGCACTGGAGTGGAATAATCCGCACCCGCTGGCAAAGCCCTTCCAGCAATACTCCCGGCATCCCGACATCACCGCGCTGCATGCGGACCATAGCGGGGTCAGCGGAACGTTGCAGGGCGCGATATGGCGTATCACCGGTGCGCCGGATCAGGCACGTCCCGACACAACATGCCTGCAACTGCTTTGCGATAATGAAGTACAGCTTTACGTATGGCTGCAGGACCCGATTCGTCCGGAGGCTCGCGCTGTGGTGAAGAACCTTGCTGATCTCGGCATTACCTCGCGCCTGGCCAGTGGCGACAATGCACACGCGGTGAATGCGGTGGCCGATCAGCTAGGGATCGGTGAGCGACGCGCTCAACAACGCCCCGCCGAGAAGGCCGCCTGGCTCACACAACTGGAAAGCGGTGCGCCGCAAATGATGGTCGGTGACGGCATCAATGATGCCCAGGCCATGGTCGCCGCATCGGTCTCCGTTGCGACTGGAAATGCGACCAGCCTGGCGCAGCGTGCTGCCGGGCTGTTTCTGCTCCATGACACGCTCAACGCCGTTCCAGCCTTGCCCCGACTTTCCCGGCTTTGTCAGCGTACCATCCGGCAAAACCTGGCCTGGGCATTGCTTTACAATATCCTTGCCGTCCCGTTTGCTGTCAGTGGTTTGCTGCCGCCCTGGGCCGCAGCGCTGGGCATGTCAGCCAGCTCGCTTCTGGTCACATTCAACGCCACCCGGGTGACTCGATGGAAATTGTCTTCCTGCTGATACCGCTAGCCTTGCTGTTCCTGGCTGGTGCCATTGCAGCCCTCTTCTGGGCACTGCGCAAGGATCAGTTTGATGATCTGGACAATGCTGCCTGGCGAGTCGTATTCGAGGACAGGGAGCAGCGAAAACAGGCTAGAACACAGCTTCCAAAAGAACAGCACCACGCTGACAGCACAGATAGAACAGATAGCACCCAGGATTCACCATCGAGCCCTCGCGATGACCATTGAAGCCCTTGCCTCCTTGATTGCCAGTGCCGCCTTGATCGCCAGTGCAGGTTCCGTCCATTGCATTGGTATGTGCGGGGGCATCAGCAGTGCCCTGACCTTTTCCATCCCGGAATCCCGCCGCCAGGGAATCGCCCTGTGGGGCTGGCAGCTGTTATTCGGGCTGGGCCGCGTCGGCACCTACTGCGCCCTGGGCGCATTGGCAGGCCTGCTCGGCGGCGCCTTCCTGACACAACTTCCCGGCCCCTCCATGGCGGTGGGATTGATGCTGTCCGGCCTGTTGATGTTGTTGCTCAGCGCGTACCTGCTCGGTCGCGGTGGACTGCTTCAGCGCGTGGAGAAAATTGGCCAGCGACTGTGGCGGCATCTGCAACCGGTTACCCGCAAGTTGATGCCCATCGATCACCCGGCAAAAGCCCTGGGGCTGGGGGCGCTGTGGGGATTTCTGCCCTGCGGGCTGATCTATACCGCCTTGGCACTGGCGGCCACTGCAGGCTCGGCCCTGGCGGGGGCACTGGTTATGCTCTGTTTCGGTGTCATTACCGTTGTGCCAGTCGCCACCACCGGCGTGTTGGCGTCTCAACTACAGCGTTTTCGCCGCGGCGCCTGGCCCGTTCTGGCCAGCGTCCTCACCCTGTGCCTGGCGCTGGTGTTCTTCTGGCAAGCCATGAGCATGATGCAGCATGGCCATGGCGCACACGCCATGCCCTCTCATTCTGCCGCCGAGCATGACGTACAAAGGCACAATAGGCATCAGCATCACGCCCACCCTTGATCTGGATCAAATAGCGCCGCGCCGGCAGGAGGATAATCGGCCTCACACTGATGTGCGGCCGCAGGAGGCGTCCATGATTCGCTGGAATACATCACTCATTCGACAGTACGGCGGCCCCGGCCCACGCTACACATCGTATCCGCCGGCCACCAGTTTTCACGCAGACATCAGTGAAGAGGACTTCTGGCTGGCACTGGATGAAGGCAATGTGGCTCGCCGGCCGTTGTCGCTATACATGCACATCCCTTTCTGTGACAGCGTCTGCTATTACTGTGCATGCAATCGCATTGTCACCGCCAACAAGGCGCGAGGGACGGAGTATCTGCAACTGCTGAAACGCGAAATCAAACGCAAGGCCACGCGAGTCGACAAGCGACGGCCGGTAACGCAGATGCACTGGGGCGGCGGCACACCCACCTTTCTCGATGACGGGCAGCTCACCGAGCTGGTATACGACCTGGCCCGCCACTTCAATCTGCGCGATGACGAACGCAGTGACTATGCCATCGAGATCGATCCGCGCACCGTGGATCAATCCCGGCTGGGATTGCTGCGCGGGCTCGGTTTTAATCGCGTCAGCCTGGGTGTGCAGGATCTGGATCCGCGTGTGCAGAAAGCGGTAAATCGTGTCCAGCCCTATGAGCTGATCCGCGATACCATGGCATGGAGCCGTGACTTTGGTTTTCGCTCTATCAATACCGATCTGATTTACGGCCTGCCCTGGCAATCGGAATCGAGTCTGGCGCGCACGCTGGAGCGTCTGCTGCCACTTCGGCCAGACCGTATCTCTTTGTACAACTATGCCCACCTGCCTTCACGGTTCAAGGTTCAGCGTCAGATCCAGGAACAAGCCCTGCCCGGCCCGGAAGAGAAGCTCAGCATGCTCACCCGGGCCGGAAAAATGCTTCAGGAGCAAGGCTACCGCTATATCGGCATGGACCATTTTGCGCTGGAAAACGACAGCCTCTCCGTGGCACAGGAAAACGGACTGCTGCATCGCAATTTCCAGGGTTACACCCTCCACGGTGACGCCGATCTTTTGGGACTCGGCGTGAGTGCCATCAGCCAGCTCGGCAATCTGTATGCCCAGAACCACAAGACGCTGGACGACTGGGGCCGCGACTTGTCGCAGCGCCGTCTGCCGATTGAAAAAGGCTTCATTCTCAATCGCGACGACCAAATCCGGCGGGCGCTGATTATTCAGTTACTTTGTGACCTATCCGTGGACATGTCCGTATTCAGCGAAACCTGGGGAATCCATTTCCCGGATTATTTTGCGGATGCCCTGGCTGAATGGGTGACATTTGAAGCCCGGGGGCTGGTGGCAGTAGAAAAGGATCGGCTCCAGATCACCGACAGCGGCCGTCTGGTCAGTCGGGCTCTGGTGATGCCCTTTGACCGCTACACCCCACAACAGCAGCAAGCCCGGTTCAGCCGGATTATTTGACCTTTATTCTACTATTTTCACTCTATACTCTAAGAGTGACGCTTTACGCAGCGATCAACCGGAGTCTGACCGTGTCTCATCATGTTTCCTGCAACGACTGCAGCCTCAGCCCCATTTGCCTGCCCTTGGCAGTGGCCCCGGCACAACTGGATCAGCTGGATCGTATTATCCACCGAGGCCGCCCACTGAAACGCGGCGAGCACCTGTTTCGTGCCACAGACGGATTTGATTCTGTGTATGCCGTGCGCTCTGGCGCCCTGAAAACCTATGTGGTCAGCGATGAAGGAGAGGAACAGGTCACCGGGTTTTACCTGCCCGGCGAGGTGCTGGGCATGGATGGCATCAGTACCGCGCACCATGTTTCCAATGCCAAGGCGCTGGAGACCGCCACGGTGTGCGAGATTCCCTTCTCACAACTCGAAACGCTGTCCCAGCAGATCCCCTCTCTGCAGCATCATTTCTTCCGTTTGATGAGCAATGAAATTCGGGCGGATCGGGAGCTGCACATGCTGCTCGGCAAGAAAAGTGCGGATGACCGCGTGGCCTCCCTGTTGCTGTCACTGTCTGCAAGACATCAGCGCCGAGGACTGAGCGATCATCGTTTCCGTCTGCCCATGTCCCGCTACGATATCGCCAATTACCTCGGCATGGCCGTGGAAACGGTCAGCCGCATTTTTACCCGTTTCCAGCAACAGCAATGGCTTCGGGTAACCGGCCGCGATATTGAAATTCTTGATCGTGCCCGCCTGTGTGGCCAGAACCACGATCCCGCTTTGGAGTTCACACTGTGACAGCACCTGTCGTTGCGATTCTTGATCGTCATCTGAAAGCCGACCAGCCCGCCCTGAGCAAGGCGCAGCACATCGCAGCTGCGGCCGGGGCGCCGCTACAGATTATTATCAATGCGTATTCTTCCGCGATGGTGCGTGCCGTTGGCCTGGATACCGAACGCCAACAGGCGGCCCGGCAGCAGATCAGCAAAGCTTGGCACAAACGCGTCACCGCACTGCTGGGCGAAGACGCAGGAGAGATTTGTGTTCTTTGGGAAAAAGACAGCATGGATGGGTTGCGCAAGGCCATACTGGCGCTGACTCCGTCATTGGTGGTAGTGCATACCAGCGACGACAGTGCCCTGCGTCGCCACCTCTTTACCCCACGGGACTGGCAATTAATTCGCAAGGCGCCCTGCCCGGTGCTTTGCGTGCATAGCCGGGAGTGGAATGCTCCCCCTCGCATTCTTGCCGCGCTGGACCCGGGCACCGGGGAAGCCTCCGATGACCGGCTCTCTGTGCGGGTGCTGGAAGGCGCACGCCAGCAAGCCGCTCTGCTTGGCGCTGAGCTCACCGCATGCCACGTGCTCGATGAAATGGATGAAGGCCTGATTATGGTGGCGGGCGAAGCCATTCCGGACTACACCGGCAGCATGGAGAAAGTCCGCGCCTACCATCGGGATAATTTCTTTCAGTTCGGGGCCGCCCAGGGGCTGGACCAGAACCAGCTGGTGACACTGAATGGGCCCATTGCCCATAGCTTGTCCAGCTACTGCGACAAGGAAGAGGTGGATCTACTGGTGCTGGGGACCGTCCACCGCAACCTGCCGGAACGGTTACTACTCGGCTCCACTGCGGAATCCGTGATTACTCGCGCCAATGCCGATGTGCTGGTGATCAAGCCTGACGATTTCCAATCGCCCTGGCATGACAATGACGATGACCAATGACGCTCACACTAGAGAGGCTCCATGATGTCAGATAAAAAGGACTTTACCGCCCGCGCCCGTCAGCAACTTGAAGATTGGGACTATCAACTCGATCGCCTGTCGGCACGGCTGAATGATTTGCGTGATGAATGGCGCGATGAGGCCCGGGAAAAACTCAACGAAATGAAAGGCCGGCGCAGCGAGTTCGAGGAAAAACTGGAGCGGCTGGAATCCCATGGCGATGACGCCTGGGATGACATCAAGGCCGGGCTTGAAATCGCCTGGGATGGCCTGAAAACCGGTTTCCTTGCGGCCAAGAGTGAATTCGAGGACAACAAGAAACACTGAGCACATGAAAACGATGGCGCCGGCGCTCTGCCAGCGTCATCGCTCAGGCCGGTCAGGCGCCCTGCTCTGCCCGGCGAAACACCGGTTTCAGCGCGGTGGATTCCGCCTCACAATAGCGGTAGCCCGCCACATCAAATTGTTTCAGCTTGCCCGGATCTTTCAATCCTTTCCTGATAATCCAGGCCGCCATCAGCCCGCGCGCCTTCTTGGCATAAAAACTGATAACCTTGTACTTACCGTTTTTTTCGTCCTGAAAAACGGGCTCGATGATGGTGCCGGCAACGTCCTTCTTCTTGACCGATTTGAAGTACTCGTTGGACGCCAGATTCACCAGGGTATCGGTTTTGGCCGCCTTCATGTCCTTGTTCAGCAAGTCGGTAATGGTGCTGCCCCAGAAGGCATACAAATCCTTGCCGCGAACGTTATCCAGCCGTGTGCCCATTTCCAGCCGATAGGGCTGCATCAGGTCCAGTGGGCGCAGCACCCCATACAAGCCGGAGAGCATACGGAATCGCGACTGGGCATCGTTGAGCTGGTTGTCAGTGAACGATTCGATATCCAGGCCGGTATACACATCGCCCTTGAAAGCAAACGCCGCCGGGCGCGCATTTTTCTTGTTGAAGGGGCGAGTCCACAACGAAAAACGTTCTGCATTCAGATGGGCGATTTTGTCACTGACACTCATCAGGCTGCTGATATCTGCCGGCGAAAGCTGGCGTGCACGCTCAATCAGCACCTCGCTATCATCAAGCAAGCGGGGTTGCGTGGCTTTCAGTGCCGGTAATTCACTCTCGTAATCCAGCGTTTTTGCCGGCGAGACAACAATCAACATGCCCTTCTCCTTTACATATGCCTGCTGGGATTATATGAATCAGGAAAGGTCAGGTCTGCATCTGTGGAGGATAAATGCGCCTATTGCTTGTATTAACTGTGGTTATCGCGGTCTCTGCCCTGTTATGGGGGAGCTGGCAGTGGGGCCGGCGTCCGTTTTTGCTGATCGCCAGTCTGGTGCTGGCCGGATTGATCGTGCTGGCCGTCGGTGTGTGGCAAGGCGGCAAGGATGATCAGGTATATTTGCCACCCAAGGGAGTGGAACTGGCCCTTTCGGAAATTCGGGACTCGGAATCCGGCGTGCGCCTCAGCGGGACGGTTCGCAATGAAGGCACGCAGGATGTTGCCGCGCTTTCACTGCAGGCACAGGCGCTGCATTGCCAGTCAGCGGATGATTGTCAGGTCATTTATCAGCAGCCTATTACCCTGCAGATGTATCTGCCCCGGGGCAGTGAATATCAGTTTGCGGTGGTCAGCCGTCACCCGGAGGAAAAAACGCGGGTGGATCGCTGGCAACTGAGGGTGGTGGAAAAGCTGGCCTACCCGGAACAGAAATAAGGGGTGCGAGACCGGGCTGGCATGATCTGGCATGAATCGTCACAATGCGGCTTCCAAACTCCCAGGAGTCATTATGGCATCACTGATTCCCGGCCAGCTCACCCCCATCGGCGACCACGCCTGGCGGGTACTGGCGCGCAACCCGGGCATGATGACCGGGCCAGGCACCAACAGTTATTTGTTTGGCAGGGACAGCCTTACCGTTATTGACCCCGGTCCGGAGGACCAGGAGCATCTGCAGGCGCTATTGCAGGCCGCCCGCACTCTGGATAAACCGATCACCCAGGTCATCGTCACCCATACTCACCGTGACCATTCTCCGGGTGCACTGGCTCTGGTGGCCGCCACGGGCGCTCGCTGCCTGGGCCCTTCTGTGCCGGATGACGGACTGCAGGATGAAAGCTGGAATGCAGATCGACTGCTGGGTGAAGGTGATACGGTGGACTGTGGCGGCGTCAGCCTCACCGCCATTGAAACCCCGGGCCATGTGGGCAACCACCTCTGCTACCTGAGTGAACAGGGCTTGCTGTTCACCGGCGACCACCTGATTCAGGGCTCCACCGTGGTCATCGCTCCCCCTTCCGGTTCCATGCAGGCGTACTTTGCGTCACTGAGAAAACTGCAGAATCGCGGCATCACCCTGATGGCTCCAGGACACGGCGATGTCATCAGCCACCCGGAGGATACCCTTTCCCAGACCCTCGCCCATCGCCAAAAGCGCGAAGACAAGGTGGTTGGCTGCCTGACGGCAACGGCACAGCCGTTGGCGACCCTGGTAACGGCGGTGTATGACGATGTGCCGGTATTTTTGCACGGGGTGGCACAGCTTTCGCTGAGCGCGCATTTGATCAAGCTTGCCGCAGAAGGCAAGGCATCTGAAACGGCGAGTGGCTGGGCGTTGCAATCCTGACGCCCGACGCCGCGTTTTACCAAAGATCAGGACCAAAGGTCAGACCACCCGCTATAACCAGCCCTTTCGTTTGAAATACCAGTACGGTGCCATGCCGGACAGCACCATCAGCCCAATGGCCATCGGATACCCAAAACGGAAATCCAGCTCCGGCATGATCTCGAAGTTCATCCCGTAAATGCTGGCAATCATGGTGGGTGGCAGGAACACCACCGCCGCGATGGAAAAGATCTTGATGATCTGGTTCTGCTGGATGTTGATGAAGCCCTGGGCAGCATCCATCAGGAAGTTGATCTTGTCGAACAGGAAGGTGGTGTGTGACAACAGGGTATCCAGGTCGTGCTGGATTTCCGCACAGGTACGCCGGCGCACCTTGTCCGAACGCACATAGCGCTGAATAAACGAGATGGATCGTTGGGTATCCATCAGACACAGGCGGATTTTCCCGTTGGTGTCTTCCAGCTGTGCCAGGCGTTCAATGTCCTCTTCCAGCTCCCCGTTTTCCTCTTCGAGCACGCTATAGCCGACTTTTTCCAGGTCCCGGTGCACGTCTTCCAAAGCATCCGCCAGGTTTTCCACTTTCTGGTCGAGAATACTCAGCAGGATATCCAGGGGCTGCGATACCTTGACCCAGCCGCGCCGCACTCGCAGGCGCAGCAAGCGGAAATCCGGCAATCGGGAATCACGGAACGAGAGCAGCCGCCCTTCCTGTACCACAAAGGCCACCGTGGAAGTCCGGGCCCGACCTTCCGACTGGAACAGGAACAGGGAGTGAACGTGGAGTCCCTGCTCATCACTGAAAAAGCGGGCCGAGGCTTCAATTTCTTCCATGTCGTCGGAATCGGGCAGTTCCGCCTGAAGAAATTGCTGGACCAGGTTCCGCTCGTCTTCCTCGGCATCAACCAGGTCGATCCAGCTGCCGTCTTCTGCCAGCGACGGCATGATGGTGTCCACATCCTTTTCGCGCAGAACACCATTTTCGATTCGAAAGATATGCAGCATGATGTTTCCCTGATCATCCTCGCCGGCAACTGCCGACAATCTTTGTAGAGCCGCTATGTGTTTACCGACAACCGGGCCCCAGGCTCGGCGAACTGCTTCCCTTATCGACCTGAGCAGCGATGCGCAGCTGCATCGCTGGGTGGGTTTGATGGGGCCATCGCAAACAGACCGCCTGCTGGCTACGTTAAGCCAGACTCTTGATTGGCAACAACCCAAGATTACCGTGTATGGGCGGCAGCACCCAGTCCCGCGGTTAACCGCCTGGCACGGTGACACCGGGCTACGTTATCGCTATTCCGGGCATACGCATACCGCGAGAGGATGGCCTGCTGCCCTATTACCGATCAAGACAGCTGTCGAGCAAGTGACCGGCAAAACCTTCAACAGCGTCCTGGCCAATCTGTACCGTAATGGTGACGACTGCATGGGCTATCACAGCGATAACGAACCGGAGCTGGGCCATGCGCCCTGGATAGCGTCCTACAATCTAGGCGCTTGCCGGGAGCTGACTTTTCGGCCGAAAGGCCCGGGCAGTCAGCGTCAGTGCCTGAGTGTACCGCTTCATCATGACGATCTTTTGTTGATGTCGCCGGCAGTACAGGCCCACTTTGAACATGCCCTGCCCCGCCGCCGCAACCGGCCGGACCCGCGCATCAACCTTACCTTTCGGTACATTGTTCCTGAACAGAGCGCGGACATTTGAAACAGCGCCCTGCTGCACTGCAGCGTTCAGGCAAAAAACAGGTAACTCAGGAAAATGGCGCTGACCAGCCCGGCGGCATCTGCCGCCAGCCCGCACCACAGCGCATAGCGAAAATCACGGATGCCGACGCTGCCGAAATACACGGTCAATACATAAAAGGTGGTTTCCGTGGAGCCCTGCATCACCGCCGCCATCCGCCCGGCCAGCGAATCCACGCCATGGGTCTGCATCACATCCACCATGGCGGCCCGCGCTCCGGAACCGCTCAAGGGCTTAAGCAGCGCCACGGGCAGTGCATCCACAAAGCGGGTGTCCAGCCCAAGCGCGCCAACCCCGCTACGAATGCCGTCCAGAAACAAGCCCAGCACGCCCCCGGCCCGCAGCATGGCAATGGCTGTCAGCATGGCCACCAGGTAAGGAATGATTTTCACCGCAAGCGTGAAGCCCTCCTTTGCCCCCTCGACAAAGGCATCATAGCTATCCACCCCGGACCGCCAGGCGGCGATAAAGAACACACTCAACACAAGCAGAAGAATGCCATTGCCCAGCAGGCTGGCGAACGTGTTGGCGGCCTCTGCCGGGGCCAGTAACACAACGGCGCCAAGCAAACCCAGAACCGCCAGCCAGACACCCATTACCGTGAGCAATAGCGGGCTGGCCAGGGGCAGCTTTTGCACCCTGGCGGTAACAATCACGCCTACCAGGGTGGAAATGGTGGTTGCCATCAGCAAAGGCAGGTACACCAGCGCCGGGTCTTCTGCGCCTTGCTGAGCACGAAAAAGCAGTACTGTGACCGGAACCAAAGTCACCGATGACGTATTGAGCACCAGAAACATGATCTGGCTGTTGGTGGCGCTGCGCGGGGACGGGTTGTCTTTCTGGAGCGACTCCATGGCCTTGAGCCCCAGTGGCGTCGCGGCGTTATCCAGCCCCAGCATGTTGGCCGCCAGGTTCATGGACACCGGAGCGGCGGCCTCCGGGGTTCGGGCAATGCCTGGCATGACACGGGCCAGCACCGGCGTCACCCAGCCGGATATCCGATCGGCCAGCCGGCTGGCTTCCGCCAGGCGAAACAGGCCGCTCCACAGGGCCAGCACCCCGATCAAGCCCAGGCTCACTTCCACCGCCAGATCAGCAGATTCCCACAGGGCATTGATAAGGCGCCCCGGTGCCTCCATGTCCCCGGCCATGAGCTGGATCACAGCCCCGGCGATACCCGCCAGGAAAAACAGGCTGAACAGTCTGTGCAAAGTATCTCCCGTGCGCTAGGGTCATAGAATTACGCCGATAGACGGCGCCAGGCACTGCAACTTCGTGCCATCACGATAGTCTACACCGATAGCCGGCGATTCAACCCTGAATGACCGCTCCCGGGCTGTCGGCTATACTGAAAAAAACTGTTTGAGAGCCAGTATGTCATTACTCCGTAAGCTGTTCCCTCTTGCTCTTGCCCTGTTGTTGCTGGGCGGGGCAATCAAAGGCGGCGGCGCCCTTCACGACTCATCGCCGGATATTCAGGGCGACCTGAAGCCGACGGAAGAGCAACTGGAAGCGGCTGAAGAAATTGCTGACAAGCTCAAGTATCACTATCGCCAGCTCGATTTCGACGATCAGCTTTCCGAACAGGTACTGCAGCGCTACTTGAAAGACCTGGATCCCAATCGTCTGTATTTCCTGGCGTCCGACATCAAGGACTTCCAGCGCTATAACGAGATCCTGGATGACCAGCTGCGCAAGGGCCAGCTGGAAGGCGGTTATACCATTTTCAATCGCTTCCAGCAGCGCCTGGAAGAGCGCCTGACCTGGTCACTGGAAACCATCGCCAATGATCTGGATTCGCTGACCTTCGACAGCGAAGAGTCGGTAAGAGTGGACCGTGAGGATGCCCCTTGGGCCAAGGACAAGGCGGCTCTGGATGAAATCTGGCAGCGCCAGCTGAAAAATGCGGTGCTCTCCATGCGCCTCAACGATTCCAGTGCGGAAGATATCGAAACGCGGCTCACTCGTCGCTACGAAAGCCAGTTGAAGCGGATCAAACAGAATACCCCTGAGGATGTATTCCAGGTGTACATGAATGCGCTGACGCAGACATTTGATCCCCACACCACCTACTTCACCCCGCACAATTCGAAAAACTTCGACATCAGCATGAGCCGCTCACTGGAAGGCATTGGCGCGGTACTTCAATACGAAGACGGCTACACCAAGGTGGTGCGTCTGGTCCCCGGTGGCCCCGCCGCCAAAGGCGGCCAGCTAAAGCCTGCGGACCGCATCGTGGGTGTCTCCCAGGATGAAGAAGACCCGGTACCGGTAATCGGCTTGCGTCTGGATGAAGTGGTCGACCAGATTCGTGGGCCCAAGGGCACCAAGGTCAATCTGGAAATTATCCCCGCCGGCAGCCCCAGCGAGCATGACACTCGCACCATCACCATTGTGCGCAACAAGGTGGTACTGGAAGAACAGGCCGCCAAGAAAGACATCATTCACGTTGACCGTAATGGCCAGGATCTGAAACTGGGAATTATCGAAATCCCCGCGTTCTATCTGGATTTCGACGCCTACCACCGCGGCGACCCGAAATACACCAGCACCACCAGCGATGTGGCCAAACTGCTGGTCGAGCTGCGCAAGGAAAATATCGATGGCCTGGTCATCGACCTGCGTAACAACGGCGGCGGCTCGCTGCTGGAAGTAAACAAGCTGGTCAGCCTGTTTATTAATCGGGGCCCGACGGTGCAGGTTCGCGAATCCAATGGCCGGGTCAGTGTCGAAGGCGACAAATTCCCCGGCGTCCTGTTCGCCGGCCCCATGGCTGTCATGGTGAACCGCTACAGCGCCTCGGCATCAGAAATTTTTGCCGGCGCCATGCAGGACTATGGCCGCGCGCTAATCGTCGGTGACCAGACATACGGCAAAGGCACGGTGCAAACCCTGCTGGATCTCAATCATGGCAAGCTGAAGATGACCAATGCCAAGTTCTATCGGGTGTCGGGCTCCAGCAACCAGAACCTGGGCATCGTGCCGGATGTGGATTTGCCCTCTCTGGTAGACAAGGACGACGTGGGGGAAAGCTCTCTGCCCAACGCCCTGCCCTGGGATGAAATCAAATCGGCCAATTTCCAGCGTGTCACTGACCTGGTGCCTTTCCTGCCACAACTGCGTGAGCGCCATGAAGAACGCACGGATAGCGACCCGGAATTTGTCTACGTGCATTCCCTGCGCAAGCTGCTCGACGTGAACCGTAACCGAACGGAACTCTCGCTGAACGAAAAGGCGCGCACTCAAATGCAGACCGAGTTCGACAAGGAACGGCTGGCCATCGAAAACAGCCGTCGTCAGGCCCGCGATGAAGACCCCCTTGAGAGCATCAAGGAGCTGCGCACGCTGGAAGAACAGCGGGCGCTGGATCCGGAAAGCCATGACGAAGCCATGGATGAAGACCCGTACGTCCGTGAAACCGGCGAAATACTGGTGGATTACATGGATTTGCTGCGAGAAAACCAGGTCGCCCGCAAAGGCTGACTTTCGTCGCAGTGCAAACGCAAGACATAAAAAACCGGCTTCAAGGCCGGTTTTTTTATTTGCCATTATCGGCAGGTCAGCAAGTCAGGAAAGAGATCGCCTGGCATTCACGCTGTGCGCCGCTGCTATCAGGCCAGAGCCTTGAACCCCCAGCGTGCTGGGTTGTCGCCCAGTCCGGCTTTCAAGGTGCGCCGCCCCAGCTGGTGATTCAGCCCTTCCAGTGCCCGTTTGGCCGGGTCCGGCAACAAGCGCAAGCCGAAACTGGCTGTGGTGATCGCCGTCTTCACCACTCTGACGGCGGCCGAGGCAGGAATGGTGCTGTGAATATTCAGATCATCCGCCACCTGGTCACCGATCAGGTAACGGCTGAACGCCAGCAGCACATCGTAGGAAAGATTAAAGGGCGGCTTGCCGGACATGTCCTTGAGCAAGGCCTTGGCCAGGGACTCACTGTCCGGCGTGGGATCGTAGAGATGCGAGGTCAGCTGCATAGCCAGGACACTCTGCTCTTCCAGTGTGCTAGTCAGCAAGGCCTCGTTCACGCCCAGCAGATACCCGGCATAACGCCAAAAATAATGCATGGACTCATGCTCACGCCGGGAAATGGGCAATCCGAGGCGTTTAAGCCCCCGAACCACCATGAAATCAAACTCCAGCACCGTGCCGGCCATATCTTCCTGATTGATCGGCAGGTCATACTTTTCATTGTCCCAGCGCGGGTTGCTGGCCAGGAATTGCCGGACCGCCGCATGTAGCAGCCGGACTTCCATCAAGGTTCGGTGCCCCAACCCGCCGGGGCGGATGCCGTCATCCCCGACGATATTGTGCAGCATCTGCCCGGTTTCATAGATCCGCCGGGACACATCCTTCTGTAGCCGTCCGGTGGCAACCAGCACCTGGGACGGCTTGTTGTGCGCATAGCCTTCAACCAGACTGGAACACATCAGCACCAGCCCCTGCAGGGCGCCATTGCGACGATACATGCGTCGCCCCAACTCCATCTCCTCGAAATCCACCCAGCTCGGTACGGTATGGCAATGATCCAGGAAGGTCTGAAAATCGCCCCCCTCCGTTTCAGCGCGCCGCTCCACCTCATCAAGCAACCCGGACGGCCGGGTGAATTTAATCTGTGCGGCACAGCGATCCGCTAACGGGTCCTGTACCTGGCGCCAGGCATTCAGCTTCTCGTGGGAATAGCGGTCCCACCAGATGCGCTCCTGGGGGGACTGTGGGCCTTTCGCAAAACGGGTCAATTCCTGCGGCGTTGCCATGCATACCTCTTCATTGTTGTTCTATTCAGAATCCACACCAGAACTCGCGGGTTCTGAATAGAACTTAGGGCAGCGGGCAGTTGCGGTCAACACACTAAACAGCGGAATCTGTTACCCCCTCAAGAAGCGTATTGATAAGCCATCGGGGCGCATCCAGCGGAAGATCATGGCCCGCTTCAGCATGCATTTTCAGTGGCAGTTGCCAGGCGGCGGCCAGTCGCCGGGAGCAACTGGGGCTGACCAGGCGATCCCCCTGCCCGTTAACAATGATTACCGGCACAGAATCCGGCAGCGCCACCGGCGCCCTGAAGCGTATGGCAGCCAGAAGCTGGCGCAGACTGTTGCTGAGCGAGACCGGCTGCGAGGCTGCATAGTCAGCCCATTTTTCCGCCAGGGCGTGCAGAAAATCACGCTCGCGCATATTCGAGGTAATCTCAAGGATGGCTGTCTCTTTGCGCAGGGTGTCGCGGCTGAACACGGCCTCTCGCAACAATCGGCGATAATTCATGGGTCGCAAGCGCTGCCAGAAAGGGCTGAAACGACTGGCGCTGGTATTGATCAGGCCGGCAAACGCCACCTCATGGGGAGCCTGGCAAAGCCACTGCACCGCCATCATCGCCCCCAGCGACAGGGCCACCACATGATAAGGACCGCTATGCCCTTGCGCGTGCAGCTGCTCACGGGCATGGGCCACCATGGCCGCAATCCGCGTCGGGCTGCGTTCCTTCCAGAATTCGCCGTTACCGGGCAGGTCCAGCGTAATCACCGTATCCTGCGGCACCGCAGCCTGAAACTGCTCCGGGAACCCTTCCCAATGCCGCTTTTCACGAACCAGGCCTCGCAATAACACCCAGGTTCTCGCCATTTGTTATCTCCTTGGGACAATGACCCGCTTTGCAATACGGGCTAGAATGCCACCGGCTTTCAGGATGGCAAATGGAGTTTCCTCGCGACTATGGCACGTAAAACAGTAAAACGGGTTAAAACAGGTTCTGTGGAACGGCGCTTCTCAATGGCCAAAGCCGGCTTTCTGGCTGGGGCCAAGTATGCCACCGCCAGCGCAGGCACACTGTTCACCGCTAAAGACAAACGTGATGACCGGCGCAGGGAAATCTTGTCTGCCCGTGCCCAGGAGCTGGTGGAAGAGCTGGGCAGCCTGAAAGGTTCGGTGGTGAAAATTGGCCAGATGATGGCATTGTTCGGCGAA
The DNA here is from genome assembly GCF_009718865.1 of Alcanivorax sp. VBW004. Classification (NCBI taxonomy): domain Bacteria; kingdom Pseudomonadati; phylum Pseudomonadota; class Gammaproteobacteria; order Oceanospirillales; family Alcanivoracaceae; genus Alcanivorax; species Alcanivorax sp. VBW004. Next base: position 3,088,675 of record NZ_WNHC01000001.1, on the reverse strand, counting down.
CACTTCCTGCCAGAAGAGGTCACCACTGCCCTGCATACACTGGAAAACCAGACAACTGCACTGGAATGGCCAGCCATCGAGCGGCACCTCAAACGCCAGCTCGGTGAAGTTAAACTGGCTGAGCTGGAGATTGAAGAGCAACCGCTGGGGGCCGCCTCGCTGGCGCAGGTGCACAAGGCCGTGCGCAAGTCAGATGGCAAGGAACTGTGCCTGAAGATCCAGTACCCCGGCGTCGCTGACGCGATTGATTCCGACATGCGTGCGCTGGTGCGCCTGCTGAAATTGAGCCGCCTGGTGCCCATGACCGAGCAATTCAACATGTGGCTCGATGAAGTGCGCGAGATGCTCAAGCGCGAAGTGGATTATGACCTTGAGGCTCATACCACCCGCCATTTCCGTACCGCGCTGGCCGATGACACGCGTTTTGTGGTTCCGGAAATTGTTCCTGAATTCTCAACGCACAACATCATGTGCATGACCTTCGAACGCGGCATTGGCGTCAATGATCCCGCCGTGCTTGAGCTGTCCCAGACCCGCCGCAACTTTATCGGCCGCGCCATCATGGAGCTGTGCTGTCGGGAAGTGTTCGAATGGAACAAGATGCAAACGGACCCGAATTTCGGCAACTACCTGCTGCGTATTGGGGAAACCCCGGAGCAGGACCAGATCGTGCTGCTGGATTTCGGCGCCATCCGTGATTTCGACAACGAAGTGCTTGGCCCGGGCCGGGAGATGATTCGTGCCTCCTTTTACCACGATACTGACCGCCTGATCCGGGCGCTTAACGCCCTGGACTTTCTGGCCCGTAACGCCCCGCGCAAATTGCTTGAGGAATTCTCCGAACTCTGCTTCGAAGCGGTTGAAGTGTTACAGGACCCGGACCGTTTTCCGCCCCCGGCCGCCGTACTGAATGAGAATGGCGAGTACTGCTGGGGCAAGAGCAACCTGCCCAACCGCATCATGAATCGTGCCGGCCGCAACGCCCTCTCGGTGCACTTCGATGTGCCGCCCAAGGAGTTCATCTTCCTGGCCCGCAAGCTGCTTGGCGCGTACACCTTTTTGCATGTAATCGAGTCTGAGGTGCGTGGCAACACCATCCTTGAGCCCTTCATCCACATGCAGGAAGAGGACGATATCGCCCTGGTTGATCAAAAAACAATCAGCCCGGGCGGATAATCCCATGATAACGGGTGCCGATAGGCCAAAACGCTCATTTATCGGCCACTTATCGGTACGATAACCATTTGTCATTTGCCAAGCTGGCACGTGCACAATAAGGTTAGCACCCTGCTCATCGGCCGGTTCACCTGAACCGGCCGTTTTTCGAGGCTTTCAGAGGTTTCGGGTTGCCAATATCCTCCCTCCTGAATAGCCAATTATTTGCGAACCACAGACGGGGGTAACGCAGGTGATTATCGGTGTTCCCAAAGAAATCTGCCCTGGCGAGCAGCGCGTTGCTTTAACGCCTGCCAATGTCAGCGCACTGCTGAAAAAACAAGGTGTCGAGATCATCATCGAGCGCGGCGCCGGCGATATTGCCGGTTATCCGGACAGCACTTATGAAGCTGCCGGAGCCAAGCTGGTTGATCGCGATGAGGTGTTCTCTTCCGCTCAAGTTGTTCTGCAGGTGCAAACGCCTGGTAGCAACATCAAGAACGGTGACGAGGATCTGAACAAGCTGAAGGAAGGCCAGGTTCTGATCGGCATGACCGATCCGCTGGCCAACCCGCAATTTGCCCAGTCTCTGGCCGAAAAGAAAGTTTCCGGCCTGGCGCTTGAGCTGGTACCGCGTATTACCCGCGCCCAGGCAATGGATGTACTGTCTTCCATGGCCATGATCGCAGGTTACAAGTGCGTACTGCTCGCCGCGACCGAATCCCAACGCATGTTCCCCATGAACATGACCGCTGCCGGCACCATGAAGCCGTCACGCGTGTTCATCATGGGTGCGGGTGTTGCCGGCCTGCAGGCCTGTGCCACCGCCAAGCGCCTGGGGGCTGTCGTTGAAGCCTATGACGTTCGCCCTGCTGCCCGTGAACAGATCCTGTCTGTTGGCGCCAAGCCGGTCGAGCTTGATCTGGATACCGGCGAAGCGGAAGGCTCCGGCGGTTACGCCAAGGCCCAGGGCGAAGACTTCCTCAAGCGTCAGCGTGAGCTGATGACCGAAGTCGTGAAGGAAATGGACGTTATCGTCACCACCGCGGCGGTTCCCGGCGCCAAGAGCCCGATCCTGGTTACCGAAGACATGGTGAAAGCCATGAAACCCGGTTCCATCATTGTGGATCTGGCTGCTGAGCGTGGCGGCAACTGCGACCTGACCGAATCCGGCAAAACAGTAGTGAAGCACGGCGTGACCATCATCGGTCCGGAAAACGTGCCCTCCTCTGTGGCGTTCCATGCCAGCCAGATGTTTGGCAAGAACATGGAAAACCTGCTTAACCTGCTGATCGACGATAACGGCGAGCTGCAGCTGGATTTCGAAGACGAAATCGTTGCCGAAACCGTGATCAGTCACGATGGCGACGTTCCCCAAGCCCGTCTGCGCGACATTCTGGGTCTCCCCGCTCTGGCCAAGCCTGAGCCGGAAGCCGCGGAAGAAGCGTCCGACGCGGACAGCAAGGAGGAAAAGTAATGGATTTCGTAGCCCAACTTACCCTGTTTGTGCTGGCGATCTTCCTCGGTGTGGAACTGATCACCAAAGTTCCGCCGACCCTGCACACCCCGCTGATGTCCGGTTCCAACGCAATTTCCGGTATCACCGTGGTGGGCGCCTTGATTGCGGCCGGGTCTGATTCCGGCATGTTGATCAATGTGCTGGGCTTTGCCGCGGTGGTTCTGGCCACCATTAACGTGATTGGCGGCTTTATGGTCACCAATCGAATGCTGGCGATGTTCAAGAGGAAGTAAACCATGCACGTTTCTCAGAACTGGATTGATATCGCCTACTTGATCGCCGCCTGCCTGTTTGTGCTGGGCATCAAGGGGCTGACCAAGCCGAAAACAGCGGTACGCGGTAACCTGCTGGCAGCAGCCGGTATGGGCGTGGCCGCCGTGGTAACCCTGCTTAACGAGCATATCGTTACCTACGAAGTGATCATTGCCGGCGTCGTCGTCGGTGGCCTGATTGGCGCCATCATGGCCAAGAAGGTTCAGATGACCTCCATGCCGCAGATGATTGCGCTGCTCAACGGTTTTGGTGGCGGTGCCTCCTTTGCTGTTGCCTCAGCGGAATTCTTCCGTGGTTCCGCCAACGATACGGTATCCATCATCGCCACCGGCGCGGCCGTATTGATTGGTGCTGTTACCCTGACCGGTTCTCTTGTGGCATTTGCCAAGCTGCAGGAACTCATCGACGGGCAGCCCATGGGCTTCCCCGGCATGAAACTGGTTAACGCCATCCTGTTTATCGGCTCTCTCGTCGGTATCGGCTACCTGGTGGTTAACCCGGGTAACGAAATCGTGTTCTGGAGCCTGGTGGCAGCAGCCATGGTGCTCGGCCTGTTCCTGGTACTGCCGATTGGCGGTGCAGACATGCCCGTTGTGATCGCCCTGCTGAACTCCTACTCCGGTGTGGCAGCCTCTGCAGCCGGTTTTGTCATGGGCAACAGCGCCCTGATCATTACCGGTTCCCTGGTGGGCGCATCTGGCCTGATCCTGACCAGCATCATGTGTAAAGCCATGAATCGCTCTCTCACCAATGTACTCTTCGGTGTGATGGCAGAAGCCGGCGAAGCCATGGATGCGGACGAAGTCTACGCAGGCAAGGTGAAGTCCACCTCTGCTGACGAAGTGGCGATGATGTTGGAAACCGCTCGCCGCGTCGTTATTGTTCCCGGCTTTGGTCTGGCCATGGCCCAGGCGCAGCACGCTGTTCGCGAAATGGCAGACACCCTGGAAGCCGCCGGTATCGAAGTGGAATACGCGATTCACCCGGTAGCGGGCCGCATGCCTGGCCACATGAACGTATTGCTGGCCGAAGCGGAAGTACCGTACGACAAGCTCAAGGATATGGATCAGATCAACCCAACCTTCGAGCAAACCGACGTGGCTATCGTTCTGGGCGCCAACGACGTAACCAACCCCATGGCCCGCGAAGACAAAGGCAGCCCGATTTACGGCATGCCGATCCTCAACGTGGACAAGGCCAAGACCGTGGTTGTGGTAAAACGCTCTCTGAGCGCCGGTTTTGCCGGCCTGCCCAACCCGCTGTTCGCCAAGGACAACACTCTGATGTTGTTTGGCGACGGCAAAGGCGCGGTGCTGGATATCACCACCGCCCTGAAAGAAGGCTGATCCACTGCCTTCGTAAAAAAGGAGCCTTCGGGCTCCTTTTTTTATGCCGCTTCGCGGCCGCAGCACGCCCCACGCAGCACACTAACCAGGCCCTCCTCCCCCTGCTGCGCCCTAGCCAGGGCCTCAATAAAGCTCTATCGCAGAGTCGATTCTCCGGGGTAATGCTTTGCCATTTTCCACCCGGTGCGATGCTTTAGCCCACCACCATTTTGCTATCCAGTCTCGCCCACTAAACGCCACCCATAAAAAAACCCCGAACCTGAAAGGCCGGGGCTTTTGCGCTACCAGGGACGTTCTACTGAAGGGTGTAAACCACACCGACAGAGAACGTATGGTCCGTTTCCTTGGTGCCTGGCGGTACCGAGGAATTATGCTCCAGCAAATGGCGCAGGCGCAGGGCAAAGCTGGAATTAATCGCCGTGGTCAAAGACGTTTCAGCACGTGTGTCAGAGCCCTCTTCACCTACCTCGGTAGAGAAATCTTCCTTGAAGGTGGTGTTGTCACTGACGCGCAGCTCGTACTTGATACCAATACGCGCAATCGCATCTTCTTCGGAGTTATGGCAGGTCATATAGGTGTCCTGGGGCTCCAGGCACTTTACGCGATAACCCGGACCGATTTCTGCATCCAGAGTCTGCAGATCCGAATCAATCCAGCGGCGACCCACACCGATGGCATAACTGGCTTCGTAGTGATAACCCGAAAAATTATCTTTCTGGTAGGTCAGCACATTGAAGAGGTAGTTCTTGGCATCTTCGCCCAGCTTGCGGTCCAACTTGTAGGAAGCGAAGTAGTTCTCATCCGTACGGTTATATTCTTCCGTATCGGGATCCTCTTCCTTCTCGTTATTGGCGTCAGCCTTGAAGGTATGGCGCCATTTCTCGCTGTCCCGTGCCATATTAACGTTGGCATTGGTAGAGTCGGAATTGGTGTTGCCACGCTTGAACAGCAGCCCGACACCAATATCCCCTGACCATTTCGAAATTTCACTACCCTCATCAGCAGCCGCGTCTTCTGCAGCCACTGAAACCGCCGGGAGACCGGCGGCAAGCAGCATGGCAGCGATTGTCTTACTGCGCATGAATGACTCCTTAATCGTTTTTGTCGAGATGTACGTCCATCTGCGGGAACGGAATGCCAATGCCCGCTTCGTCAAAGCGGCGTTTCACGATTTCAGTGGTATCCCACAGAACCGGCCAGTAATCCGCGCTGTTTACCCAGGGACGGCACAGGAAGTTAACCGAGCTATCCGCAAGTTCGCCTACTACGATGGTCGGCTCAGGATCCTTGAGCACGCGCTCATCCGCAGCCAGAACCTCCTGCAGCACTTTCTTCACTACGGAAAGGTCCGCATCGTAAGCGACCCCAAAGACCATATCCACTCGACGAGTCGGCTTTTCCGAATAGTTGACGATGTTTCCGGACATGATTGCGCCGTTGGGCACGGTCAGAACCTTGTTGTCCGGGCTGTTCATGATCGTCGCAAAAATACGGATTTCCTTGACGGTACCGGAAGCTCCCCCTGCTTCCACGTAATGCCCCACGCGAAACGGCTTGAACATGATAAGCATGACGCCGGCCGCAAAGTTGCCCAGCGAATCTTTCAGAGCCAGGCCCACAGCCAGACCGGCAGCACCCAGAATCGCCACCAGCGAGGTTGTCTCGATACCGAGCTGATCCAGAGAAGCGATAACAACGAACACGAACAGCAGAATATGAACAATGCGGCCCAGGAAAGTGGCCACCGTCTCATCCATACGCTTGTTCAGCAGCTTTTGCACCCAGCTGCTCAGGCGGGCAACAATCCAGCTACCAATAATGAAAATAACCAGTGCCGCCGCAATGCTCCAGGCATAGGGCACCAGATTTTCATTGGCAAAGGTTTCCAGTTGGGTCAGATATTGATCCATTAAGCGTACTCCTCATCCTGTGAGCGCGAATTATGCCCGTTCCTGCGGCAAGCCCAAGCCATGCTGATGCCACCGCGCGGGATTTTACAAAGATTTCATCTGCTGGCTGCGGGAAGTGCCAGTCATCCCGTTACCAAGCATGCCCAATAATGAAACCTAATGGCCCTTATGGCCAGTCTGCAGCCGCCGACAATGCCGTTTTATCGCTATTTTCCCCGGAAAAAGCACCACATATTGGGTATCTGCGCCCTGCCCCGCTATAATGCACGCCCCAATTTCCCGCCTTTGCCGGAGCCATCGATGTCACAGAACCCGCGCGCGCAACTGACTGCCCAACTCCAGGAACGCATTCTGATTCTTGATGGCGGCATGGGCACCATGATTCAGCGCTGCCAGTTCAGTGAAGAGGAGTTCCGCGGCACCCGGTTCGCCGACTGGCCCAGTGACCTGAAAGGCAACAATGACCTGCTCAGCATGACGCAACCCGAGCGGATCAAGGCACTGCACAAGGGCTACCTGGATGCAGGCGCGGATATTATCGAGACCAACTCGTTTAATTCCACGTCCATCGCCATGGCCGATTACGACATGCAGGACCTGGCGCGGGACATCAACGTTGCGGCCGCCCGTGTCGCGCGCGAGGCCGCCGACGAAGCATCCACACCGGACAAGCCCCGCTACGTGGCCGGGGTGCTCGGCCCCACCAACCGCACCGCCAGTATCAGCCCGGACGTGAACGACCCCGGCTATCGCAATACGAACTTCGATGCACTGGTGAACGCCTATCTGGAGGCCCTGGACGGCCTGGTAGAGGGCGGCATCGACATGGTGCTGATCGAAACTATTTTCGACACCTTGAATGCCAAGGCGGCGGTCTTTGCGGTGGACCAGTACTGCTACGAGAACAATCTGGACTTACCGGTGATGGTATCCGGCACTATCACCGATGCCTCGGGCCGTACCCTCACCGGGCAAACCACCGAGGCCTTCTACAACTCCCTGCGCCACGCCCGCCCGGTCAGCTTTGGCCTGAACTGTGCGCTGGGGCCCATGGAGTTGCGTCCATATATCGAAGAGCTGTCGCGCATTTCCGAGACCTATGTATCCGCGCACCCCAACGCCGGGCTGCCCAACGAAATGGGCGAATATGACCTGGATCCGTTCACCATGGCGAAAGAAGTGCGCGGCTGGGCGGAGAAAGGCTTCCTGAATATTATCGGCGGTTGCTGCGGGACCACACCGGAGCATATCGCAGCCATGGCGGATGCCGTTGAAGGGCTCGCGCCACGCCAGCTGCCCGACATTGAAGTGGCATGCCGGCTGTCTGGCCTCGAACCCTGCACCATCACCAAGGATTCCCTGTTCGTGAATGTGGGCGAACGGACCAATGTGACAGGCTCCAAGCGGTTCCTGCGCCTGATCAAGGAAGAAGACTACGATACCGCACTGGAAGTGGCCCGCGACCAGGTGGAGAACGGCGCCCAGATCATCGATATCAACATGGATGAGGGGATGCTGGAATCCGCCGAGTGCATGGTGAAGTTCCTCAATCTGGTGGCATCCGAACCGGAAATCTCCAAAGTGCCGATCATGATCGACTCCTCCAAGTGGGAAGTGATCGAAGCCGGGCTGAAATGCATCCAGGGCAAGGGGGTGGTGAACTCCATCTCCATGAAAGAAGGCGAAGAGGCATTCCTTCATCAGGCTCGACTGCTGCGCCGCTATGGTGCCGCAGTGATCGTCATGGCTTTCGATGAGGAAGGTCAGGCCGATACCCGTGAGCGCAAGGTAGAAATCTGCACCCGTGCCTATAAATTGCTCACCGAAGAAGTGGGTTTCCCGCCGGAAGACATTATTTTCGACCCCAACATCTTCGCCATTGCCACCGGGATCGAAGAGCACAACAACTACGCCGTGGATTTCATTGAAGCGGTTGGCGACATCAAGCGCACCCTGCCCCACGCCATGATTTCCGGCGGGGTTTCCAATGTGAGTTTCTCTTTCCGGGGCAACGACACCGTTCGTGAAGCCATCCACGCCGTGTTCCTCTATTACGCCATCAAGAACGGCATGGACATGGGGATCGTCAATCCCACCATGCTGGCCATTTATGCGGACATTCCCGAAGAACTGCGCAATGCCGTGGAAGATGTGGTGCTCAACCGCCACGAAGACGGCACCGAAGTCTTGCTGGATCTTGCCGAGAAATACCGTGGTAGCGGCGGCGAGAAAGCCAAGAAGGAAGACCTGGCCTGGCGTGAATGGGCCGTCGAAAAGCGCCTTGAGCATGCCCTGGTGAAAGGCGTTGCCGACTACGTGGAAGAAGACACCGAGCTGGCCCGCCAGAATGCCGCCCGCCCGCTTCACGTCATCGAAGGCCCCTTGATGGATGGCATGAACGTGGTCGGCGACCTGTTTGGCGAAGGCAAGATGTTCCTGCCCCAGGTGGTCAAATCCGCCCGGGTCATGAAGAAAGCAGTCGCCTACCTGATGCCTTTCATGGAGAAGGAGAAGGAAGAGCTGGGCACCCAGGATGAGGCCAACGGCAAGATCCTGATGGCCACCGTGAAAGGTGATGTGCACGACATCGGCAAGAACATTGTTGGCGTGGTGCTGCAATGTAACGGCTATGACGTGGTGGATCTGGGCGTCATGGTGCCCTGCGAGACCATTCTCGAGGTGGCCAAAGAGGAAAAAGTGGACATCATTGGCCTCTCAGGGCTGATCACCCCCTCCCTGGAAGAAATGGTCCATGTGGCCAGCGAGATGCAGCGCCTGGAAATGAACCTGCCATTGATGATCGGCGGTGCGACCACCAGCCGCATTCACACCGCAGTGAAGATTGATCCGGCCTACAACGAGGCCGTGGTCCACGTGGCCGATGCCTCCCGGGCAGTCGGCGTGGCCTCCAAGCTGCTCTCCAAAACGGCCAAGGACGACTATGTCTCCGAGCTCAAGGAAACCTACGAGGCGCTGCGCGTACGGCGCAAACAACAGCAGGTGGATCGCAGCCTGATTTCCATTGATCAGGCCCGGGAGCACCGCTTCCAGCCAGACTGGCACGATTACACGCCGCCGGAGCCCAAGGTGAAAGGCCTGAAGGTGCTGGACGATTACCCACTGGATGATCTGGTGCAGCGCATCGACTGGACCCCCTTCTTCCGCGCCTGGGAGCTGGCCGGCAAATTCCCCAAGATTCTCGACGATGAAGTAGTCGGCACAGAAGCCACCAAGCTCTACCGGGATGCCCGGGACATGCTTGAGAAAATCGTTGAAGAAAAGTGGCTAACCGCCCGTGGTGTAATAGGTTTCTGGCCTGCAAACTCGGATATGGACGACATTCAGCTGTATCGTAATCCGGGTGACCAGGAGTCCTTTATGACTCTCCACCACCTGCGCCAGCAGCTGGACCGGAGCAAGAACGACAAGCCGGATTTCTGCCTGAGTGACTTTATCGCCCCCAAAGAAACCGGGCTCACCGACTGGCTGGGCGGCTTTGCGGTCACCGCCGGCATTGGTATCGACGAGCATGTCGCCCGCTTCGAAGCCGACCATGACGATTATTCCGCCATCATGCTCAAGGCACTGGCTGACCGGCTGGCGGAAGCGTTCGCCGAGCGTCTGCACGAAAAAGTGCGTAAGGACTACTGGGGCTACGCCAGCGATGAAGCACTGAGTAATCAGGACATGATCAGTGAGAAATACCGGGGCATCCGCCCTGCCCCGGGTTATCCGGCGTGCCCGGACCATACCGAGAAAGCCTTGCTGTGGCAGTTGCTGGACCCGGAAACCCATGCCGGCATGACGCTGACTGAAAGCTACGCCATGCTGCCCACTGCGGCGGTATCTGGCTGGTACTTCTCCCACCCACAGGCCAAGTACTTCGGCACCGGCAAACTGGCGAAGGATCAGATGAACGACTACGCCGCCCGCAAAGGCATGACACGCAAGGAAATCGAACGGATGGTGCCCCACCTGCTGGGCTACATGGACGAGGACTAGCCGGCTGCTGAAAAAATGCGGGAACGGCTGCCTTCTGCGCAGCCGCTCCCGCATACAGCGGCTCTTACGATCCAACCCGGTCAATCCCAATCGAAGAGAGGAGGGCCAAGCTCCTCCGCCCCCTGCTCCACGCTCCAACCGTTAAGCGCTCAATTCACTTGCTCAGCAGGGAGTTCAAAGCGCGGATCCCAATCACTGGCGTCAATCACTTCGCGATAGGCATGCCAGGTGGCATAGCCAAGCACCGGAAGCAGCACTACCAGCGCCAGGTAGGCCGTTAACAAGCCCACCAGCAGGCAAACACCAATCAGGCAAGCCCACACAAACAGCGCCGGCTTGTTGCGTAGCACCGCGTTGGTGCTGGTAATGACCCCGGTCACCATATCCGTCTTGCGATCCATGATCATGGGCAGCGAGAACGCACTGGCGGTGAAAACGATGGCGCAGAACAATGCACCCACACTGCTGCCCACCCCAAAGAACAGCAGTACATTCTCCAGATGCCACTCATTAACCGGGTAAAAGATATAAATCAGGTTGGCCGCCCGGGCCCACACCAGAAACACCACCACCAGAATCACGGTAAAGGTAAGCGCGTCGCCCATGCAGGCCCGCGCCTGCCGTAAACTCTCGAACAGGCTGGGCCTGCGCCCTTGCTGCAGCTGGATGCTGATATCGTAGAGGTTGAGCGCCAACAGCGGCCCAAGAAAGACAAAGCCGGAAAGCAGGCCCAGATACAGGCCCATATTACCGAACCACCAGGTGGCGGCACTGATCAGGTAACTGATGACGACCATGATGCCGCCATACACCAGGCTTGGCCCCGGCGCCGCCCGGAAATCCTGCCAGCCCTTGCGCAGCCAGCGCAGTGGCGCGCGGGTATCGACCGTGTGGCATGGAGCCACAAACGGGCGAGTGTCTTCTTCCTGATTCGGTGGTTGCGTCATGGAACCTGCCTCTGTGGGACAAGAACAACACGTGAGCCCTGCACTTTTCGCCTTCCAGCCTTCCCGCCTGATCGTCCTAGCTGGCGTTATCGTCATCCATAACCGGAGCGACATCAAGCTGGCCCTGGGTGGCGTCCAGGGTTGCCTGCAGATTGTCCTGCACGCTATGCATGACATCACTGGCAGACCAGATGGCAGGAATACCATAGGTTACCGCCAGGCTGGCGGCGCCGTTGGCGGGGTCCTGCTCGGCAATCACCAAGCCCGCTGCCTGCACCAGCCAGGGCAGCCATGCCGGCTCCACCTGATCCACCACCACGATATCGCCGGGCTGGATCTTGTTCAGGCACCAGGCGCTGCATACCCGCCGTATCGGCCCTTCCACAGAGCCTTTGACCAATGGCAAACCGCGCAGCAAGGGGCTGAGGCGCTGTCCGCCACCGAAACCATAGCCCACCTGATCCATCTTCCAGTCAGGCGCGCCTTGCAGGCCATCATCCAGATAACGGAGTTTACGGTCACCAATGACTTCTTTGCCGGCGCTGGCTGGCAGCTTTTGTCCCATCCACAGCTGCCAGAGCTCATCAAAATACAGGAAATAAATATCGTCCGGATGCTGCAACATGCCCTGCTCGACCGCGATAGCGCCCATGGAACGCAGCAGCTGGCGCAGCCGGTTGCCGATGGCAAAACGCAGCCCTCTAGCCGTACGCGCCATACGCAAGGCATTGGCGTCCTGCTCACTCGGTTGCGCCAGTTGCGCGTCACTGACCACACCCGGTTGCTGCAGGCTATTAAGGGTCGCGGCCTGGGCCGGGCCGTCACTTAACGGCGCATGCACGGGATCTGCCCCCGGCCGTAGCCCGGTATGCCGTACCGACTCCAGATCACCGCGGGCCAGCGCTTCCACAGCCTGCAATTCCGCAGGGGTTGTCAGCAGCGCTAGTGGTAACGGCGCGCTATAGCGTGGCAAGGCGTCGGCGAGGGTCAGGTAGGCAAGCTCGCCATCCACACGGCTGAGCGCCTCCCCCATGGCATCCAGCCGCATAAAAGCCCGCCACAGCCCTTCGCGAGTCACGTCGGGCTCTTTCCAGTGGCGCACATCCAGTGACAACTGCATCAGGGTCCAGCGATGACGCCACGGAGTCACAACGTTGCGAAGGCGCGAACGCGGGCGCGCTGGTGTTGCCTCATCATGGATCTCCAGCTGCTGCCAGGCCGGGGGCACAAAGCGGCTCGCCCCTTGGTGCTGTTGCTGGAGTTCGCGAAAAAAGGCGCAATTGGTATAGATGTGGCTGTGCTGGCGTCGATAAGGTTCGATCTTCGCCAGTCGGCTCCAGCCGGCCTGCTCAACCAACGGCTCCCAGAAAGCCGCCTTCAGCCAGCGGCCTGCCAGGGTGTACCACAACGGCGTTTCCACCTGATTGAACAGCCCCACCCCGGCACGCCGTGTCCAGGCCTCCCTGGGTTCCGGGAGCGAGCCCACCGGCAACGTCTGAAGCAGCCACAGCTGCTCGCCATCAAATACCCATTCTCCGGCCTGGGGCCGGTCAAAATTCTGTTTGAGTTTGCTGTGCAGCTGGCACAGCAGGGCTTCATCAACCTGCTGGCTCAGGGGCATCGCAGCCTGCGACGCATGCACCAGTCGGCCGCTATCATCGAAAATCAGCCGCTGACGCTCATTGCTGCCATCCACTACGCCCTCTACCACCATGTGTGGCAGATCCTGGCGTAACGGATGACGGGTGAACAGGACACCCGCCGCCTGTTGCCGCGGCAGCGCCTGAATCACCACATGATCCGGCCCTGGTTCACGATCAAAAATGCTTCGCAGTGCCGCCGCCAAGGATTCATCAGAATCCAGGTTCAACAGGCTTTCCCGGCGTGAATCCGGGTTCATAGGTCCCTGCTGGAGCACCCAATAGCGGTTATCGGTAAACATGCGCGGCAAGGCGCGCAACTGTTGCGTCAACGATGCGGCAGAACTGTCTGCCACCACGCTGCGGTCAATGCGCCAGCTGGGCGGGATTGGCAACCCCATGGCAGCCCAGCGTTGCAGATTTTCGCCACCCTCAACATCGGCAGTCAGTACTTCAATGCTCATGAGCCGTTTCTTATTGGTCGAAATGGTCTGTTATGTACGCGCACGGTTATTACATCCGCAAATGTTACAGCCGCAAACCCGGCGCAAACCGTCGCACACCCCACAGGCCCAGCCAGTAAATGGCTGGCGTGAGCAGCAATGCCCCCAGAACGATTACCGCCGCGATCCCGCCAAACAATACCGGTGCTTTCATTAGCGTACTCATCAGCGAGTCCTGCCAATAGAAAAACCATTGGTGATCAGCGGGAAAAATCCATAGATGAAACTGATAGAAAACCTGAGTCGGGCCGGCAATCAGCAACCACGCTAACACAGCCCCCACAGTGAAAACAGTAATGCCAAGCCGCCACCGCATGGGTGGCGCTTTGAGCCAGACGCAAAGCCAGGCGAGCGGCAGCCAAAGGAGCAACAGCACCCAGAAAAGCACACGCCCTGCATCGATGAAATCGGCCACATCCTGAAGGTGTTGAACCTCCGCGTTGTGCAGTAACGGGCGGGCGTTTTTCCCCGGCGGCTGGTATTCAATATCCGCCAATCCCGTACCGCTGTTATGCACCGCATCACGAATTTGCTCAAATGCCTTCCAGTGCTGCTCGGGGGGCAATTGTTCAAATCCGGATTTAAAGCGATTCTGAGGCCCGTAGATTTGTATATGTTGGGCAATATCCAGCTGCTGATACCAGAAGCGGTAGCCATAGTTCGACTGGCTGTACAACGCCCAACTCAATGTCACTGCCAACGACACGACAATGACAGCATAAAAGAACCACACTAAAGTGGCAGCGACCTGGCTTGGTTGAGCCGTTTTTTTCATAACACCCTCACAGTAATAACAGAATAATAAACAGAGGACGTAGCCACATGCGACCGCTCTTCATGTCCATGGCCCTGTTGGCGGGCTTTTTTGTGTTATCGGGTTGTACCACCACCCTGCCGCAAACTAATGCTTCTCGCACGATCCAGGCGCAGAAACAGGATTATTACCAGGTGCGCATCCCTACCCGGGATGGCAAAAAACTGGCTGCCACTGTCTATCAGCCTGAGCTTCAGGCTGGCGAAAACGCCCCGCTGATTATTGCGACTCACGGCTTTGGCGGCTTCCGCGCCAAGCGCCCCATGTCGATTTACGGCAAGTCCATCCTCACCGGTGAAGCGGCCATTGCCGCATGGAAGGCCGGTTACTGGGTAGTCTTCTACGATCAGCGAGGCTGGGGGCAATCCGATGGCCACGTACACATGATGGATCCGGACTACGAAGTCGCGGATCTGAGCAACGTGATCGACTGGTCACTGGGCCACCTTCCCGGCGTCAAACGCATGCCCGACGGCCAGCCGGCCATCGGCATGATTGGCGAATCCTACGGTGCCGGCCTGCAGACACTGGCCGCGTTTACCGAGCCTCGCCTGCAGGCACTGGTACCGCTCACCGGTTGGCACGATATGAACAGCATCGCACCAAATGGCGAATTTCGCAGCGCCTGGGGAGCGGTTTTGCTGGGCGTAGGCGGCATTAACAGCGGCTTTGATGTGGGCGTGATGTTCTCGGACCCGTGGCGCAGTGCCTTCGATGGCACCGTCAATCAGGACCTCAAAGACCTGATGTATCAACGCAGCCCTGCCGCTTTTTGTGATCAGGGCAAAGCCCCCCACGCCGATGCCCTGTTCATTCAGGGATTCACCGACACCATGTTTCCGTTCCAGCAGGCCGAACGTAATTACGAGTGCTGGCAGGAACAGGGACGAGATGCACGCATTATCGGTATGCAGGCTGGCCACGTAATGCCCTGGCCCATGCAGCAATGGCGCGGCTGGCTACCTTTCTACCAGACCGATGACATGGTGCACTGTGGTGATTACAGCGAAACGACGGTGGATACCATTGTCAACTGGTGGGACGAGAAGCTGCAGGGAGGCGAACGCCAGGTGCCGCAATACTGTATCAATGTCACCGAGGACCGGGGCATCGCCCTGGAGGAAGGGCTACCGATTAACAACACGCAGTATGTATTGCCCCGCACCAAAGTCACCGTGCCGCTGGCCGGTGCGTTCGAGTGGCTGATGGTGGGTGTGGATACCGGCACAGACTTGTTCCGTGCCATGTGGCCGGGGGCCGATCTGCGTGACATGAAACCCAACGGTGGCTTTGGGCGGCCAAAATTCGTGCCCATGTATATTGCCCGCGGGGATGACGAAGTCCTGCTCGGCAAGCCACGTATTGATCTGAACCTGGGTGGCACTTCCGGTGGGGACAGCATGCCCGTTTTTGTGGGCCTCGGCATTCAGCACGCCAATCGCCGTCGGGTCCATGTGGCCAGCGAACAGCTCACGCCGCTGCCGGAGAAAGGCATTTATGAGCTGGAGTTACCTGCGGTTAGCCAACCACTGAAAGCCGGGGACCGTGTCGGACTGGTGATCTACGGGTTTACCACGCAATTTCCGCTGAACTCTGCGTTTCTCGCGCGTAACGCCAGCGTCAAAGGGGATGTCTGGCTGCCGCTCACGCGTGAAGAGGTTCTCTCGCTAAAGCCGGATCGCTCATTCCGATAACGGCTCACTGACCGCGTAAGGCACGGCAGCACTTCGCTGCTGTGCAAACGCGCCCGCCTCCATGCCATGCAGCCCTTCGTCAAAATACAGGCTGACGGTAAACCGCAACTCCTGTGGCTCCGGCCAGCCTTGCAGGGAATACCCCAGGTTAGGCAGTTGACCGGTAAACTGTTCAGGCTCCACCCGCAGCGCCCGGTCATCTTCATAGATCAATTTTACCGGCGTCTCCAATAGTTCATCCGGCACCGTCATGGCGGTCAACAGGGAGAACTGCTTGCGGCTGTCAAACAGAATCCAGTTCTCATGCATGCTCAGCGATTGATTGGCAAAGCGCTTGTCAGCATCGTCTATTTTGCCATCCACGGTCACCGGCTTGTCCGCAAAGCCGGCGGTATAAACCCGTGCGCCGATCTGCGCATTGCCATCCACAGTCACCGCCACTTCCGGATCCTTGAGGGTGGCGCGGTACAGATCGGGAATGCGGGCAAAGGTATGCGCCTCGTAATGAGCGGCATACCGCATGGCCTGTACCTGAATCGTCATCACCGGGATACCGGCCAGCACCACCTTGGTACGTAGATGCATGACTGAGCGGATTGGGCCAAGCAAATGCCCTACCTGTTTGGGCCGCAGGTTGTGATTATCCAGCGACATGCGGGTAAAACGCGAGAGCACCCCGGCGCTCATGCGCATTTTCAGGGTGTCGATTATCGAGCCATCCCCCTGGTAGCCCTGATACCCGAGATACAACCAGTTCAATTCGTTTTCCGGCTCCACGTTCAACTCATACAGCGCCGTGCGGGTCATGCCGTTGTCGATATCGTGGGCAACGTAATAATTCTGGCTACGCTGGCGGTTGCCTTCCACCAGATAGAAATGGCAATTTCTCGCCACCGCGATATCGGCAACGATGGATCCCTGGGCTGGGCGGAGCGTAGCAGGTGCCTGCGGGCCTGCATCGGTGAGCATCATCAACAACTGGTCCGCCTTATCCAGCTGCCCGGCGTCGCCAGCCATGGCGAATTCACTTCCTTCAAACCACACCATGCCATGCTCATCCAGCTCATCGAACTGGTAAGCCACAGGCACAAAGCGCCCCTGTTCAACCCGCATGACGGAGAGTGTATCCAGCGCCTTGCCTTCAACAACGGGAAAATCCTGCCCGGAGAGTTTAACCACGCGGCCGCGATCCAGAGGATCAAATCGGCATTGCCCATGAACGGTCAGTGCCGGAATAAAAAGGCCAAGCGCCAGAAACAGGCGTAGGGTCATAGTAATGGCTGCTACCTGATTGTTTATTCTTGTGTGGCGGCGGCTATTTTTGCAGCGTCGCCCGCACCGTGGCAGTACCCGGTTTCTCACCCGGCGTCATTTCCAGATTGGTCAACTGCACGCCCTCTTGCTGGAGAGATTGCAGCCAGAGCACCGTTTGCGAGGCCACCTGATTTTCCATCTGGATTCGCACCGCGCGATTGCCGTCGGGGGAAAACCCTTTCAAGGTCAGGCCAAACTGGTCAGCGCTGCGGCTCACATTACCGGTCCAGTTGCCCGTTGGCCGCGCGGCGGAGGTATCCCCACGCCGGGCGGCAATAACGGCGCTACGGTTATCCTGGATCCACTGCAGTGTTTGCTGATTGGAGACAAAGCGCTTCTTCGCCTGATCCCGCGCGGCTACCGAAGGCGCCCAAATCAACCAGTACAGCACGACCAGAAACGCCACCGCTGCCAATACCTGAAGAATACGTTGTTCACGGGGCTCTCGGCTTTGGTACCAGTTAACCGCCTGGTCGCGCCGGTGTGCTGCCAGCTTTTTCAATTCTGCCGTATTACTCATCCTGGCTGCTCCACCTTGATACGGGCGCTGACACCCTGGGCTCCATTGCGATAGTTGGCGATCGAGGCCCTTGCCCCTTGCTGTTTCAACGCATTTTGGAGCTGTTCCAGCTGGGCGTAGTCCTTCGCCCCCACGTCCAGCAACAACGTATTGTCACGCTGGTCATACTGCAGCCGTTTGGGTTCAACCTTGATCTCTTTCAACACTTGCGCCACCGGCCCCAGAAGCGGGAAGAAGCGAGCCTGCCCACCCTCGCTGCCGCCTCCAAGGCGGGCAAGGCGCCCCTGGAACTGACGGCTCAGAGCCGTGGTGGCCTTGTCACCGGGGAATAGCTGTTCGTAAAGGCTTTTGGCATCGGCAAAGGCCGCTTCCGACGCCTGGTCATAGCGCCACTGCTGGACCCAGATTGCCACCAGCGCCAGCACAAACACTGACGCAGCCAGAATGCTGACGGGCTTCCAGGGCGCAAATGCCGTGTTGGGCCCTTTTTTCTGTTTCGGTGCATACGGACCGGTCAGCAGCTCCTGCCCCGCCCCACCCCGCAAGGCATCCAGAAATGCCGGGGTGCCGGATAAAACGGTGGCGCCGGCAAGGCTCTCGCCAAATAACGCCTGCATACCGTCACGCTGGTCGGCATCCACTACCAGACAACGGTCACGATCGGCCATCAATAACGCCTGCCCACCATCCAGCTCGGCAATCAGTGGCGCCTGGCCCTGTAGCCGCTCGGCATCCACCTGAAGCGAGCCGAGCACAGCTCCTTGTTCCGCCGCCCACTGCTTAAGCTGCACAATCAACTCACGGGCGATGGCGGTCACTTCATAGTCGTCCCCTGTTCCTTTGCGGGAGACAAACCAGAGCGACTCCGGGCTGTCCAGCATCTGCTCTTCGAGCAGATACGGCAGCACGCGCTGCAAATGGCGCGCCTGTTTGCGGGTCAGGGAAACATGGGTTAGCCGGGCAAAGGCCACGCTGATAATGACATGGAGGGTCTGGCCGGCACATTGCGCCAGCGCATCGCGCAGGCTAACGGCTTGCACATCCTCAGTTGTGCTGCGCTGCAACAGCACCGGGATTTCAAGATCCGGGTCTGTTCCCCCTGCACCGCTTAAATAAATCAGTGGAGCATCTGCCACGCTGCTGTTTCCTTTCGTTGTTATCTGCGTTGTTATCTCTGCATGAGCCGCCGGGCCAGTGTACCAAGGCGGGCATCATTCCACAGTGTCGTAACTGCCCATTGCATCTGCCGGGCCTCTACTGGGTATTGTAGAAGGGATTGCAGGCCGGTTCGAGCGGGGTCAGCAGCGGGCTTACCTGCCGGCTGAAGACATCGGTAGACGCATCATTACCGCTACGCCGACGCAAACGACTCACCAATCGGCTTAATTGACCGTCTACTTCCACGTCCACCATTACCTGGAAATATTCACTGCTTACCCCCAGAAGGTCGCTAACTGCCTGCTTTTCATCGGCGTCCAGATCGCTCAAAGGGGCAAGCTGCATCAGATCACTCACGGTTGTAATCGGCTCTTCTTCACGGGCTTTGACAATCGCCTCTGCCACGCCGGTACCTGCTACCCCGCCCAGTACCGCATCCAGCACCTGGGGCGGCGCCGTATTCACATTTAATGTAGTACCCAGCGGTAGCGCGGTAAACAGCCCCCAGACCATGCTGTCCTCGGGCTGATTGGCCACCTGGAAGCTGAGCAAGGCACGCATTTCCGATTCATGGGCCGCCGGCATGTTGGGAGTCCGGCGGTTACGGTAATCCGCGTCTTCGGCTCCCTCGACGCCGTCCACAATATTGTTGGAATCCAGCCAGTCCGCCATTTCGTTGGCCAGCCGTGACGCGTCTGTTTCCTGAGGGAAAGTCAGCTCGATGAGCCGGGTAAGCCGGTCAATCGCCTCCGGATCGCGAACAAAGGTATCGCCTTGAGCGGTAATCAACCAATTGAGGTTAAATCGACCCTGCAGATCCTGAACGCTGGCGCTGAGCATGGCATCTTCATAGGGGGTGGGCGGTAATTGCACTGCCCACTGCTCTTCCACGCAGTCATCAACCAGCGCGTTATTGTTCTGGTCATCCTGCAGGTCATCCACCAACCCCTGCTGCGCAACCACTTCTGCCGCCATGGCATATTGGTAACGTTTGTCCCATTGCAGCAGGTTGTCCGCACGGGTGAGAAAGCGGTCCTGGCGAAACAGCACCTCCACGGTAATGGTGGTCAACAGGGCCAGTAGCAGCAGCACAATCACCAGCGCCATTCCCCGCTGCCGGTGCGCACGGTTATTACGCTTGCGCCGTATCAACTCCATGGGTTCACCACGGTCCGGTAGAAGCGGTGCACGATGTCACCGTTTTCCAGTTCAATCTCCAGTTCAATACTCTTTGGCAGGCGCTGCTGCCACACGGGAACGGCGGCCATGGCCACATCCGGCCATAACTCCAGCCACTGCCATTCCCCCTGGGGCGTCAAATCCAGATAGCGGACGGTAAAACGCTCCACGTGATCTATCAGCACGTCTTCCTGATACTCAGTGGCGACGTTGGTGTCGAGCACCGGCCAGTAACGACGGAATAAAGTGCCATCTTCCAAGGTATAGACCACCCGCTGCATTTCACTGCGTTTACGAAGCCCAAAGGGGTTGGACCAGCCCAGGCGGGTGAATTCCACATAATTATCACGGCCCAGAATGGCCGGCTGCGGGTCGCCGTAGGGATCACGAACCGGGCGATTGATCAGTTGCTCGAAATCCAGGGTGAGGAATGTGACGGCCCGCTGGGTGCGCTCCATTTCATCGGCACTGTCTTTTAGCTGTTCACGACCCTGCAAGGCGCTGCCGAGAAAACTGGCGACCCACACATAGATAAACGCGAAGATGGCGATGGTGATGACCATCTCCAGCAGGGTAAAGCCCCGCTGCGCCAGGCGCCTGGAAGAAAACGGATGGAGAGCTTCCATCATCCGGACGCCGGTTTGCCGATCAGGCTCGCCAGGTGATACGCCATTTGCCCCTCGTCATCGTCCTGCATCATGCCCACCTCGATATCCACACGCCGGGTATCCGGGTAAGGGCCCTCGCTGACACGGGTATTAACCCACCATTCGCGCCCATTACGGGTCACCGTGGAGTCTGATTCACCGGTGGAGGGCCACTGTTGATACACCTGCATTTCTACCAGCTTGTCGGAGGCCACCAGAAAGCCCAGATGGGTTTCATTGATATTGGTATAGGCGCGCGCGGTGGAGCCCATGGTCTGACCAAGCACCACCATAACCAGCGCCAGAATGGAGACAGCAATCAGCACTTCCACCAGAGTAAAGCCACCCTGCCGCTTCATTCCTGCACGTCCTCGATCATTCTTGAACGCCGCTCCAACCACTCCTGTTTGTCCTGCTGGTCGTCATCGTCCTGCTCGCGGTCCGGATCGGTAATCTGCCCGAGAGCCGAAATTTGCCAGCGCTGCACCTGCTCAAGATCGTCCTGACTCTGCATGGCGAGGGTCACAGGAGACACTTCACCGCTGGGGAAAAAGAAAATCTGCGGAAACGCCTTTTCGTCCTCTCCCCCTACCTCGGACTCGCTGTTGCTGCCCTGCTGGCGCGCCTCTTCCTCGTCACCCTCGCCCACTGTGTCTTCACCCAAATCCAGCGAGGTGTCTTTCTTGACCAGGGTCTCGGCAACCTGACTGAGGCTCGCCTGTTC
The DNA here is from genome assembly GCF_009718865.1 of Alcanivorax sp. VBW004. Lineage (NCBI taxonomy): Bacteria > Pseudomonadati > Pseudomonadota > Gammaproteobacteria > Oceanospirillales > Alcanivoracaceae > Alcanivorax > Alcanivorax sp. VBW004. The sequence goes on along the minus strand of NZ_WNHC01000001.1, from coordinate 3,067,330 downwards.
TTCATCAGCCAGTTCGTCCAGCTGCCACACCAACTCCAGGGACGGCGGGATCTGGCGAGGCTTGAGGGCGGTATCTTCGATAGGCAGAAAATCGGCAGCGGCGATATCGTAGGCTAGGGGCTCCCAGCCATCATGACGCAGACGTAGCGCCAGCAGTTGCCCCGAGAACAGGCTGCGCTCGTTGAGCAGGGCCAGAGTATCCTTCAACCGGGCGGATTCTTGTTCCAGCTGCCGGTCGTCAGAAGTCCAGTTGCCCTGGCTAATCACCACGGCGCTGAGCAGTGCAATCAGCCCCACCACCACCATGATTTCCAGCAGGGTGAAGCCGGACTGCAGCGTGCGGGGCAAGCGCATCTTACTGAACGTCGCGCCAATTGATGTCCGCGTCGGAGCCTTCACCGCCCTCAACACCATCGGCGCCCATGGACAGCAGATCGAACGGCCCTTCAACCCCGGGGCTGATGTAAACGTAATCGTTGTTCCAGGCATCCAGGGGGACTTTCGGCAGGTAGCCGCCATCAGGCCATTTGCGGGCTGAATTAGGGCGCTCCACCAGGCCGTTGAGGCCTTCTTCACTGGTGGGGTAACTGCCGTTATTGAACTTATAGAGGTCCAGCTGCTGGACGATCTTGCCCATATTGGCTTTAGTCAGATCCACCTTGGCGGCTTCACCCTGCCCGATCACGTTGGGCACAATCACCGCAGCCAACAGACCAATAATGGCCACCACCACCATAATTTCCAGCAGGGTAAACCCCGACATGGCACGCTTTGCTTTCATTCCTTCACCTTAACCGGCTAGTAAGTTATTCATTTGCATGATCGGCAGCATGACCGACAGGACGATCATTACAACCACCCCCGCCATCACCAGCAACATGATCGGGCCGAGCAGCCCCACCATGGTATTGATCGTGCTACTCAGTTCCCGTTCCTGATAATCCGCTGCCCGGGTCAACATATTGTCCAGTTCACCGCTGGTCTCACCGCTGGCAATCATCTGCACCAACATGGGCGGAAAGTAACCGCTGGCATCCAGAGCCCGGCTGAGGCTGCCGCCCTCGCGTACCTTGGCGGCGGCATTTTTTACCGCGTTGCGGACCGCCAGGTTGCCCACGACCTGGGCGGCAATAAACAGGGCATCCACCAGCGGCACACCGGAGCGGCCGAGAATGCCCAGAGTGCTGGCCAGCCGGGCACTGTCACCAGCGCGCAGCATGGTGCCCACCAGCGGCATATTCACTAACCGCTGATGCACCCGCAAGCGGAAACGCGGGTCACGCATGGCGCGCATGAAGACCACCACAGCCACCACGATCAACAGCACCACCAACCAGCCCCAGCCACGGGCAAAATCACTCATGGCCATGACAATACGTGTGAGCAACGGCAGCGCCTGGTCTCGCCCTTCGAACACGGCCACCAACTTGGGCACCACGAAGGTCATCATCAGCATGATGACGATGGAAGCAAACACCATGATGAAGGCGGGGTAAATCATCGCCTGGGCCACGGAACGCCCGGTGTCGTGCCGGGTTTCCAGGTAATCGGCGAGCTGTTCCAGTACCTGTTCCAAGTGACCGCTCTGCTCACCGGCGGCCACCGTGGCGCGGTACATTTCCGGAAACGCCCGGGGAAAGGATTCGAAGCTGCGTGCCAGGCTGTAGCCCTCGCGGACCTTGGCACGTACCGCGAGCATGATGCGCTCGATGCGGTCATTGGCGGCCTGCTTGGAAACCGCAGACAGGGCCTGCTCCACAGGCAGTCCGGATTTCAACAGCGTGGCCAGCTGGCGGGTAATCAGCGCCTGTTCGGCGCCATTGATCTTGCCGGAGCCGGCAAAACGGCCCATTCCCTGGCTGTTGGTATCGCTGGCTTCGTTAACCTCCAGCGGGACCCAGCCCTTGTCACGGAGTTGCTGGCGAACCTGGCGGGCACTGTCTGCTTCCAGAGTGCCTTTGTTGATTTTGCCCCTGTGATCCAGGGATCGATATTCGAATGCTGGCATGCGGCTGCTGTCCCGTCAGTCCTCGCGGGTCACCCGCAGGACCTCTTCTACACTGGTATGTCCGCCGAGCACTTTGCGCCAGCCATCCTCACGAATGCCACTGGTCAGTGTCCGGGCATGGCGGTTGAGTTCCAGCTCGCCGGCGCGGTCGTGGATCAACTGGCGCAGGGTGTCATCCACCAGCACCAGTTCGTAAATCCCGGTACGGCCCCGGTATCCCTGATTATTACAGGCTTCACAGCCATTAGGGTGATACAGCGTACAACTTTCATTGGCCGGCAGGCCCAGCATTTCCAACTCGCTGGCACTGGCCTGGTACGGGGTTTTGCAATCATCACAGAGGACTCGCACCAGCCGCTGGGCCAACGAGCCCAGCAGGGAGCTGGAGAGCAGAAACGGCTCAATCCCCATATCCTGCAAACGAGTGACCGCCCCCACCGCCGTATTGGTGTGCAGGGTAGACAGCACAAGGTGACCGGTGAGAGAGGCCTGCACCGCAATTTCAGCAGTTTCCAGATCCCGGATCTCACCCACCATGACCACATCCGGATCCTGGCGCAGAATGGCGCGCAGGCCGCGGGCAAAGGTCATATCGACCTTGGTGTTGACCTGGGTCTGACCGATCCCTTCCAGCTGATACTCAATGGGGTCTTCCACCGTCAGGATATTGCGGGAGCTGTCGTTGAGTTCGGTCAGCGAGGCATAAAGTGTGGTGGTTTTACCGGAGCCGGTCGGGCCGGTGACCAGAATAATGCCGTGGGGCTTGTGGATCAGCTCGCGCATGTGGGCATCACAGGTTTCCCCCATGCCCAGGTGGGACACCTGCAGGCGCCCGGCCTGCTTGTCCAGCAGCCGCAGCACCACCCGCTCGCCGTTACTGGCGGGCATGGTGGACACCCGTACATCCACGTCCCGGCCGCCAATGCGCAAGGAAATCCGGCCATCCTGGGGGATCCGCTTTTCAGCGATATCCATTCGCGCCATCACCTTGATCCGCGAGACCAGCAACGGTGCCAACTCCCGTTTCGGGGTCAGCACTTCACGGAGTACACCATCCACCCGCATGCGCACTACCAGGCGGCGCTCGAAGGTTTCCACATGGATATCCGAGGCATCTTCGCGAATGGCTTCCTGCAGCAAGGCATTGATCAACCGGATAATGGGCGCGTCGTCTTCCTGCTCCAGCAAATCCGAGGTTTCCGGCAGGGAATCCGCCAGGCTGGCCAGGTCAAGCCCTTCCAGATCATCCGCCGCTTCCGCCGCCGCGCCGCGCTGCTGCTCATAGGTGATCGCCATGGCTGCGGTGAAGGCGGTATCGTCCATGGGCACCAAGCGCGGCAGGCGCCCGATGTGGCGCTGCACTTCCCCCAGGGCGGCCACGGAAACATCCTGCCGGTGGCACAGCTCTTTGTGACCATCACGCTCGCGCAACAGGACACCATAGCGCCGCGCGAAGCCGTAGGGCAGCAGCGACGGAGGAAGTTCCATATTTTCCGGCGTCTCCAGATGCTCAGTCATAGCTCAGTATTTTTCCATTAGGTTCTCGACCACATCGCGGGTGACCGCATTCAGCGTCAGGAACTGAAAGCCCACTTGGTACTCGCCGGGGGCATCCAGGGTTTCAGCCCAGACCACCCGGGCATCGAAACTGACCGTATTGACCCCGGCTATCTGGTCCGGCAATACCATACCCAGCTGCAATTCTTCGCCATGGGGCAGTTCCCGACGGGAAAACAGCTTGAAGCCATCCACGCTCAGGTTCATCAAGCGCCCCACGTTACCACCGGTGCTGCGATCAAACACTACCATCTCGCGGAACAGTTTCTTGCGGGGGTTGCGGCGATGATCGCGGGCACTGTCCTTGACGCCGTTTTCGTCATCGGCGGGACGCAGCACCACCACCACGCCCGTAACGGTGCCGGCGTCATCGGTAATGGCGTTGGCACGCACCGCCAAGGCCAACAGTCCGTCTTCGTCCGCTGTGTACAGGCTGTGTTCGTTTTTCCAGCTTTCACTCTGCAGACAGGCCTCCCGCAGTGGGGAGTCATCCCAGCCCCAGCGCTGCTTGCCGGTATCATCATTGAACAACAGGTCCGCCATATCCCTGCCTACCAGGGCATCGCGGCTCTGTCGCAACAGGGCGCAGGCGGCCTCATTGCAGAAGGTGACCCTGCCCTCGGCATTGGCCCCGATCAGGGCCTCGCCCAAGGCATGCAGCAAGCGCTCGTTTTCGTCCTTGAGCCGCTTCATCTGCACCACGGCCTGTTGAAGCTTGCGGCGCTGGCGATCGAGTTCCAGGAAAACGCTGACCTTGGCTTCGAGTATTTTCTGATCAATGGGCTTGAACAGATAGTCCACCGCGCCACATTCGTAGCCCTTGAAGACATACTTCTGTTCTTTGGAAATCGCCGTGACGAAAATAATCGGAATATGGCGGGTTTTCTTGTTCTTGCGCATGAGTTCGGCCACTTCGAACCCATCCATCTCCGGCATCTGCACATCCAGCAGTACCAGCGCAAAATCGTGCTTCAGGGCGAGGGACAAGGCCTCGTTACCGGACTGGGCCATGACCAGATTTCGGCCGTCAGCATCCAGAATCGCTTCCAGCGCGATCAGGTTTTCCCTGTGATCATCCACAACCAAAATATTTTGTTTCATAGGCTTACTACCCTGCAACCTGTTCCGCCAAAAAGGGCCCGATTGCCTCAAGATCGAGTACCCTGGAAATCGCACCTGTTGTTATTGCCGCTTCGGGCATTGCGGGTGCTTCCGAGCTCACCGGTGACTGGGCGATGGTGTATCCGCCTCTACGGTGTATATATTCCATGCCTGCGGCGCCGTCTTCATTGGCCCCCGTGAGGATCACTCCCAACAAGTGGCGGCCATAAACCGCGCCGGCAGAGTAAAACAGTTCATCTATTGCTGGCCGGGAAAAGAGTACAGGCCTTCCTGTAGAGAAAGCCAGTGTCTGGTCCTCTTCCACCAACATATGGTAGCCCGGTGGCGCCACATAAACATGCCCCCCGAGGATGGGCTCCTTGTCTTCCGGGGCAACCACCGGCAGTGCGCAATACCGGGCCAACAGCCACGGCATGCGATTATCCGCGCTGGCATGCTGGTGCTGAACCAGCATAATCGGCAACGGAAAATTCTCGGGAAGCGCTGACAGGATGCGCGTATAGGCATTCAGCCCGCCCCACGACGCGCCCATTACGATTGCCCTGACTGCTCCCTTGCGAGTGCTCACGATGAGTGGCCGCTGCCCTCCTCGCCTCGGGTCTTGCCAGCTTCATAGGCAGCACGGTGTGCCTGTGCTTCTTTGAGCTTGGCCTGGAGTTCACGGCGCTGCTTGTCCAGCCCCAGGAAAAAATCCACCTTGCTCGTGAGGATCAACGGATCCAGGGGCTTGAACAGATAATCCACGGCCCCGGCCTGATACCCTTTAAAAACGTACTTCTTTTCCTTGCTAATCGCCGTCACGAAGATAATGGGAATGGTCTGGGTGTCCTTGCGCTGACGCATCAGCTCGGCCACTTCAAAACCGTCCATGCCCGGCATCTGCACGTCCAGCAGCACCAGGGAAATATCTTCCTTAAGCAGAATTTTCAGCGCCTCCTGCCCGGAGTGCGCTTTCAGGAGGGTGCGGCCCTCACCTTCGAGGACAGCCTCAAGCGACACCAGGTTGGCCGGCTGATCATCCACCAATAGCAGTTTCTGCTCAATCATCGGTTGTCTCTAGTCATGCGTGGTGTGGAAACTGCCGCTTGCGAAAGATTCGCAACGACTTGTTGATAACATCGAACGTATCTTCCTGGCCGCTGAACCGCAGGCTTTCCTTGGTTCCCAGGCACAGGTAACCGCCCATATCCAGGCTCTCGCTGAAAAGCCTGATCACTCTTTCCTGCAAAGGCCGATCAAAGTAGATCAATACATTGCGGCACAGGATAACGTGCATTTCCCCAAAGACCTGATCCGTTGCCAAGTCGTGATCGGCAAAAACGATATTGCGTTTCAGCCGCTGTTCCATGATCACGCTGTCATAACGTGCGGTGAAATAATCAGACAGGGAGTGCTTGCCACCGGCACGCCGGTAGTTATCACCATACTGTTTGACCGCCTCGATGGAGTAAATGCCCTTCTTGGCTGACGCCAACACATTCTTGTCGATGTCGGTGGCGTAGATCATGGCCCGGTCGTAGAGCCCCTCCTCTTCCAGCAAAATCGCCATGGAATAGATCTCTTCGCCGGTAGAACAACCCGCATGCCAGATCTTGATAAACGGAAACGTCTTCAGAACCGGTACCACGTCTTCGCGGAAGGCGCGGTAAAAATCCGGGTCCCGGTACATTTCCGTCACATTCACGGTCAGGTCGTTAAGCAGCGTGACGAAGAAGGGCCGGTCGCGCAGAACCTTGTCGGTCATTTCCATGATCGATGCAAAACCTGACATGGTCAGGCGATGCATGATTCGACGACGCATGGAAGCGCGGCTATAGGACCGGAAGTCGTAGCCGTACATCTGGTAGATCGCCTCAAGCAACAGGCGAATTTCGATGTCCTCGACACTGACTTCGTCATCGTCGATCGGGTATGTTTCAGCCATAACGCTATTCCGCCACGGTTCTCGTCTTTATAAAGTGACTGCGGGCACGTTTTGCGCCCACTACTTGTGCAGCCAGACCCGTAGCAACGAGGTAAGCTTTGCCATATCGATGGGCTTGGAGCAGTAATCATTGGCCCCGGCTTCGATGCACTTGGCGCGGTCGTCCTTCATCGCCTTGGCCGTCAGCGCCAACATCGGCAGCTTGCTGAAACGAGCCTGTTCACGAATCCGCCCCATGGCTTCATAGCCATCCATTTCCGGCATCATGATATCCATCAGCACAATGTCGATGGACGGATTATCATCCAGCGATTCCAGCGCCTCGCGGCCATTGTTGGCAATGCTGATGGCAAAGCCCAACTCTTCCAGTTGCGCAGACAATGCATAGATGTTCCGCATGTCGTCGTCCACCAGCAGCAATTGCTTGCCTTCGAAAATATCATCGCGGTGCTCGATGGATTCCGCAGTCGGGCGACGATTGGCCGGCAAGGTGGATTCCAGCCAGTGCAGGAACAGGGACGCTTCATTGAGCAGCCGCTCGTGAGAGCGCTCCGTCTTGAGGATGATGCGGTCCGCATACTTGCGCAGTTTCGCTTCTTCTTCGCGGGTCATGTCCTTGCCGGTATAGACCACCACGGGAACACTGTCGTAGTCGTCGCTGGCATGGAGTTTTTCCAGTAGCTCGAAACCGCTCATGTCCGGCAACGTCAAATCCAGGATCATGCAGTCGAACACGGTATTCTGCAGGGCATCCAGGGCTTGTTGACCACTGGTGGCCGCTGTGATTTCCACCCCTTTCTGGTCAAACAGCTCACGGATGCTTTCGTGCTGGATTTCACTGTCTTCCACCACCAGAAGGCGGCGCACATTGGTTTCAATCGCCCCTTCAATCTTGGCGAATGCAGAGAGAATGTCGTCCTGATTGGCCGGCTTGGTCATGAAGTCCAGCGCACCCAGTTCCAGCGCCTTCTTGCGCTCATCACGCCCGGACAGAAAGTGCACCGGGATGTCCTTGGTACGCGGGTCCGCCTTGAGTTTTTCCATGACTTCCCAGCCGTCGATACCCGGCAAACCGATATCCAGAATAATCGCGCTGGGACGGTAATGGCTGGCGTATTCCAGGCCATCCTCGCCATCGTGGCAGATATGCCCTTCCAGACCGTAATCCGACGCCAGTTCCACCAGTACCCGGGCAAATTCTTCATCGTCTTCGACGATCAGCACGGTTTTCTCGCGGACCACGAAGTCATCGTTGCCGGTATCCAGCGGGGTCATCGAGGCAGTGTGGGCTTCCGCATTGCTGCCGATACCTTCATCGGCGTGGCCGGCAGCGGCATTATTGATTTCCAGCGCATCGGCACTGCCCACGGGCAGGTAGAGCATAAAGGTAGCCCCCTGCCCTTCACCGTCGCTGTGCAGACCAATTTCCCCGCCCAGCAACCGTGCCAGTTCACGAGAAATGGTCAGCCCCAGGCCGGTACCGCCGTATTTGCGACTGGTCGTACCGTCCGCTTGCTGGAAGGCCTCGAAAATCAGCTTTTGTTTTTCATCCGCGATCCCGGTACCGGTATCGATCACCGCAAATTTCAACGTCTGCCCCGGCACCAGATGGCGTGAAGGCAGGGCTTCACTAACGTCCGGCTGTGTAATGCTCAACGTCACCGAGCCTTGCTCGGTGAATTTCAGTGCATTGGAAAGCAGGTTCTTGATGATCTGCTCAAGGCGCTGGCGGTCCGTATAGAAGTGTTCAGGCAACGTATCGCCAAGCTCGACCTTGAAATCCAGGTTGCGGCTTTCGGCCACGTGGGCAAAGTTGCGCCGGAAATGTTCGACGATTTCCGGCGGCGACAAGTCGTCGATAATGACATCCATCTTGCCTTCCTCGATCTTGGAAATATCCAGGATGTCATTGATCAGGCTAAGCAGGTCTGCCCCGGCAGAATGGATAACCTGGGCGTGTTCGACCTGTTTCTCTTCCAGATTGCCGCGCTTGTTCTGCCCCAGGGCGTTGGACAGAATCAGAATCGAGTTAAGCGGTGTGCGCAACTCGTGGCTCATGGTGGACAGGAATTCGGATTTATAGCGCGAAGACATCTCCAGCTCGCGAATCTTGTCTTCCAGCTCATGGCGTAACAGCTCGAGCTCGTCATTCTTCTGGGCCATTTCTGACTTCTGCTCGGTGAGCATGCGCGCCTGGGCCTCGAGCTCTTCATTGGTAACGCGCAGCTCTTCCTGTTGGGCCTGCAGGCTTTCTTCAGATGCCCGCAACGCCTGGGTCTGTGATTCCAGCTCTTCGTTGATGGCTTTCAGCTCTTCCTGCTGTTGTTGCAGCCGGGATTCAGACGCAGACAGCTCCATGGCCTGCTCTTCCAGGTCCTCATTGGCCTGGGCCATTTCCGTTTTTTGCCGCTCCAGAGCATCAGCCTGGGACTGCGTCTGCTCCAGCATCAGGGCCAGGCGGAAACGGCTTTGTGCACTGTGCAACGACACGGAAACGACCGCCACACACTGCTCCATAAAGGCCAGATCGTCATTGCTGAAGTCACGGAATGCACCGATTTCCAGCACCCCTTTCACTTCGTCTTCATGAACAATGGGCATCACCATGACATTGCGTGGCTGGCCGGCACCGGTGCCGGAAGCAATGCTGATGTAATCATCCGGCACTTGCTCCAGCAGAATGCTCTTGCGCTCCAGGGCGCACTGCCCCACCAGGGATTCCCCCAGACGAAACTCATTGGCCAGATGCTTACGCCGCTGCATGGCATAGGAGCTGCTCAGGCTGAGCAGCTCGGTGTCAGGGTCATAGCTGTAAAATGCGCCCACCTGCGCCTCAACCACCGGCACCAGGAAACTCAGCATGTTGTTACCGAGCTGTTCGAATCCCATCTCCCCGCGCATGCGGTTATTCAGTTCGGCCAGATGATTCTTCACCGTTTCCTGGCGCCGGTCTTCCGTATGCCGAGCCACCAGCGCATCACGCATTTTACGAATAGCATGCAGCAAGTGACCGGTTTCATCCCGGCCACCCTTCTCAATACGGGTATCCCATTTGCCATTGGCAATGTTATCCGCGGCATCAACAGCGCCTTCCAGAGGCAGCGTAATGGCCCGGGTAACACGCAAAGCGATCAGCGCCAACAAGGTAAAGGCCACCAACCCCAGGAACAGCCCGATTTTCTGGGTGCCCAGGTTATCCGAACGGCTTTTGTTCAGGGTTTCGCGAAACGCTTCGTAGCGCTGCTGCTCGAACGCCTTCTGATTGCCCTCGTAGGTGTCCTGCAGCTCTCTTACGTGTGCGATGCGCTGGTACAGATCATCCGAGGTGCCGTTATTGGTGATCAAGTTACGGGCCAGCGCAGTGGCCTCGTTGATATAGGCGGTAAAATTGCGGCGCAATTCTTCCACGCCAGCGGAAAGCGTTGGGTCGGTCCGGCGGATGTCTGCCAGCCGTTGCTCAAACGCCGAGGCTCTGGACTGCGCCTCTTCAAGCAGATCCGGATCAGCCTGGGTAATCGCCGCGATATAAGACTCGCTGATGGCGATAAAATCCACATTGTTGGCATTGATCAATTCCAGAACCGGAAAGTCCTGACTTTCAATCCGCTTGAGATGATCAATATTGGTTTCGGCGATGTAGAAGCTGTAGGCCGCGTAGACCACAAACAGCACGATCCCCAGCCCGGCTACAGACAAAATCTTCAGCCGCACGGACAGGTTCTGGAACCAGTTCATTCAGATAGCCCTCATGCCTTTTCCGGCTTGTTGTTATCCAGGCCCCTTTGCAGGGCTAAGACTAAAGTGTGAGGCTACCAGAAACTGACAGAAAGCGGCAATAAATCACATGAATACCGCAGGCTAGAAAGTTGATTTTTCAGGGATAAAACAGGCCAAATCGATAAACCAAGCGCAATAAAATGCAATAGCAGGAGCACAAAGCTTATTGCGGTCAGGCACTTAACAGGCTGCTGAAAAACCGGGCTATCCGACGGACCAGCACAATGGACTCGCAGGCAAAAATACCAGCATGGTGCGATAAGAGGAGAGAAAGAGGAAGTTGGTGCGGGTAGCCGGACTTGAACCGGCATGACCTAATGGTCGACAGATTTTAAGTCTGTTGTGTCTACCAATTTCACCATACCCGCAGGAAGATCATCGTGCGCGTTAAGCGTGAAATAAAAACAGGGACAGGTTAAGCGACTGTTTCTATTTATCTTTCTGTTGAAATGACGACATCGAGCTGTGCCTGTCACTTCATCGCCCGTGTGGGTCGGTAATTGGAGGCGCGGGTCGGAATCGAACCGGCGTTAACGGAGTTGCAGTCCGCTGCATGACCACTCTGCCACCGCGCCATTTAACTGTTTTACCAAGAAAAAACCTCGGCATAACCGAGGCTTTCAAAATCTTGGAGCGGGAAACGAGATTCGAACTCGCGACCCCAACCTTGGCAAGGTTGTGCTCTACCAGCTGAGCTATTCCCGCTTTTTCCACAGCGGAGACACTGCTCCGTTGCGGGAAAGAATTCTACTCATCACCCCCCGGGTGTCAACCCGGCACCGGGTGTTTTTTCTGACTTTTCAGGACTTTGACTGACTTTTGAGCAATTGCGGTGCTGCAGCGCGAAGATACGAGCCCATGGACCACAAAGTGAATGCCGTGGCCAGATACAGCAAGCCATAGCTGAGCCACAGCCATGGATTCATGATGATGTCGCCGTCCGCAGTAAAGTCCGGTTTTTGCGCCAACAGCAAGGTAATCGCCGTCATCTGGGTCACTGTCTTGATCTTGCCCAGCTGGCTGACCGCCACTTTTGCCCGCTCACCGAGCTCCGCCATCCACTCACGCAGTGCCGATACCGTAATTTCCCGGGACACAATCACCATGGCCGGCACCGCCAACCAGGCGGTGGCATGAACCTGCACCAACATCACCAAGGCCACACCCACTATCAGCTTGTCTGCCACCGGGTCAAGAAAGGCACCAAAAGGACTGGTCTGATTGAGCTTGCGCGCCAGATAACCGTCCAGCCAGTCAGTAAGCCCAGCCGCGAGAAACAACAGGGCCGCGCAGACATCACTCCACTGAAACGGCAGGTAGAACACCAGCACCAGCACGGGAATTGCCAGCACCCGAATCAGGGTGAGGATATTCGGCAAATTCAGGATGGGGTGCACTTTCTGCATAGGGAGGAACTACCGGCCATGAAAATAAGCCACCAGTATAGCGGAAAGCCGGCTATGACTCATTTCCGATTTTCAGATTAAAAACTGAACACGCTATTGATGAAACCAGTCGTACAATGTCTGCGCCATCTGGGCATTGATTCCCGGCACCCGGGCCAGCTCGCTGGCGGATGCATTGCGCATCTGCTTCAGGCCGCCAAAGTGGGTCAGCAATGCCTTGCGGCGTTTGGGGCCGATACCAGGAATTTCATCCAGCGTGGATTGCTTGCGTGCCTTGCCACGGCGGGCACGGTGACCGGTCAGGGCAAACCGGTGCGCTTCATCGCGAACCTGCTGCAAAAGATGCAGTGCGGAATCCGCCGGGCCGGGGACCATTTCTTTCCCGCAGGGAAGATAGAGCGCTTCGAACCCAGGCCGTCGACTGGGGCCCTTGCCGATCCCCATTACCCGCACCCGGGCTTGCAGGTCCAGCTCCTGAATAACCTTCCAGCCTCGCTGCATTTGCCCCTTGCCGCCGTCGATAAGGAGAAGATCCGGCAACCGGCCCTGTTCTTTCAGCACGCGCTGATAACGGCGCCGAATGGCTTCTTCCAGAGCCTCGTAATCGTCCCCGCCCGCTGCAGGGTTCACATTGAAATGCCGATACTCCTGTTTGCGGGCGCCCTGCTGGTCAAACACCACGCAGGAAGCCACCGCTTTCTCGCCTTGCGTATGGCTGATGTCGAAACACTCAATGCGCCGTACCGGCTCGCTGCTTTCCAGTAATGTTTCCAGGGCCAGAAAGCGGGCCTCCATATGCTCGCGGGCAGCAAGCTCGGCCGCCATGGACTGCTGGGCATTGGTTTGTGCCATGGCGATCCAGGCGGCACGATCACTGCGCACCCGCCAGGCCAACCGGACTTTCTTGCCCCACTGACTTTCCAGTGCCTGCTGCAGGGCATCGGCCCCGGGAATCTCCATGCTCAGCAAGATTTCCTGCGGTTTGACCGGATCTTCCCGGTCGCCCAGATAATATTGGGAAAGAAAGGCCTCGAGAATTTCGCTGCGGTCTTCCTCGCCCCGGGTATCCGGCCGAAAGGTGCGGTGGCCCAGAATGCGGCCATCACGAATCATCAGCACTTCGATCACGGCCAGGCCATGCCGGGTTTCAATGGCAACCACGTCCAGATCGCCCTGCCCGGTTTCCGCGTACTGCTTTTGCTGCACGGATTGAATGGCTGCCAGCTGATCCCGCAGGATCGCAGCTTTCTCGAATTCCAGCGCCAGCGAGGCCGCCTCCATGTCGGCGCTCAGCTGTTCCACCACTTCCCGGCTGCGCCCATCCAGAAAGTCCGCTGCCATCTTCACCTGGCGCGCATAATCGGCTTCACTCACCAGCCCTACGCACGGGGCCGTACAACGATTGATCTGGTGCTGGAGACACGGGCGGGTGCGGTTGCGGAAGTAGCTGTCACTGCAGTTGCGAACCCGGAACACTTTCTCGATCAGGGACAGGGCTTCCCGCACCGCACCGCCACTGGGGTACGGACCGAAGTACTGGCTGCCAGCCCGGCGTGTACCGCGATGAAAGGTGACGCGGGGAAAACGGTCGGCGCTGGTGATACGGATATACGGGTAGGATTTGTCGTCGCGCAGAAGAATGTTGTAAGGGGGTTTCAACTCCTTGATCAGCGACTGCTCCAGCAGCAGCGCTTCCGCCTCACTGCCGGTCACCGTTGTCTGGATATCACGAATTCGCCCGACCAGTGCCCGGGTTTTCGCACTGGATACATTCTTCTGGAAGTAGCTGTTCAGGCGGGCCTGAAGGTTGCGCGCCTTGCCCACATACAAAACACCCCCGTCCCCGTCCAGCATGCGATAAACGCCGGGTTTGCGAGCACAGTGAGCAAGGAAGTGTTTGGCGTCGAAATCTGGCAAGGGGAACATCTCAAAACAGGTTAAACAGAAAGTGTATCAGTCCTGCCCTGATGATTTCCCCCTGCAGCGAACTGGCAATCAGGAAGCCGTGTTTTCTACCGCATCGAGCATGCCGTGACGCACGGCCAGTAACGCCATTTCCACATCGCTGGTCACACCCAGCTTGTCGAAAATACGGTACCGGTAGGTATTCACGGTTTTCGGCGACAGGCAAAGCTTGTCTGCCACATCCTGCACCTTGTGACAGTTCACGATCATCATCATGATTTGCAGTTCGCGCTCGGAGAGCATATCCAGCAACGAACCTTCATCACCGGTATAGGGCTTGAGCGCCATGGCCTGGGCGATTTCCGGGCTGATATAACGCTGCCCGGTGGCGACCACCTTGATGGCGCGCACCATTTCTTCCAGATCGGCACCCTTGGTCATGTAACCTGCAGCACCGGCTTTCATCAGGCGGGACGGAAACGGCTCTTCCTCGCACATGGTCACAGCGATAACGCGGACACCCTCGTCAACGCGCAACAATTTACGGGTGGCTTCAAGGCCACCAATTCCCGGCATCTTCAGGTCCATCAGCACCACTTCAGGTGCCAGCTCCCTGGCCATTTGCACGGCCAACTCGCCTGAATTCGCCTCGCCGACAACGCGCAGGCCCTCCACTTCGCCCAGCATGCGAGCAATGCCGGTACGGACCAGATCATGGTCGTCCACTACCAATACTTTGATCATTACTGCGTCCCCCGGGTAGTTCCTTTACCCGTTAATGTTCTGTTTTTCTGTTGATTTGTAGGCACAAGAATACCGCTTGTCCACAGGCATGCATAGGGCGCCGTTAACAAACGATGGCACATTGTGCACGCCCCAGGCTGCGCATTACGCTTGCGCTATTAGCCTTTAGTCGCGTTGACCGGTCAGTCAAAAAAGCGAACCATATAGACACCATCGCCAGTATTCAGCTGGCCGCTGATCGACGCTGCTAACGACATAGTCAACAATGACAAAAGGCAACCCATGAGCGCAATCATTTTGCTCCTGCTGGGGCTGGGTGGCATGGCCGCCGGCTACTTCGTCTACTCCCGTTTTATTGCATCGCGCATCTACAAGCTGGACCCGAATTTCCGCACCCCTGCCCACGAGTATGAAGACGGCGTGGATTTCGTGCCCACCAACCGGTATGTGCTGTGGGGCCACCATTTCACCTCCGTGGCGGGTGCGGCACCGATTGTCGGCCCGGCCATTGCCGTTATCTGGGGCTGGCTACCCGCCTTTCTCTGGGTGGTCTTCGGCACCATCTTCTTTGCCGGTGTGCACGACAGTGGCGCTCTGTGGGCCAGTGTCCGCAACCGGGCGAAATCTGTCGGCGCGCTCACCGGCGAGGTCGTCGGCCGCCGTGCACGCACCGTCTTCATGATTGTTATCTTTCTGGTGTTATTGATGGTGAACGCGGTATTTGGCGTCGTGATCGCCAAACTGCTCATTAATAACCCCGGCGCGGTCGTCCCGGTGTGGGGCGCCATTGCTGTGGCACTGGTGATTGGCCAGCTCATCTATCGCCGGGTAATTGGCCTTGGCCTGGTATCTGTACTGGGTGTGGCCGCGCTGTACAGCCTGATTTACGTGGGCCCCATGGTGCCCGTGACCCTGCCCGATCAGGTCATGGGGCTTTCTGCAAACGCCAGCTGGATACTGATGCTGTTTGCGTATGCTGCGGTGGCCTCACTGCTTCCCGTCTGGATGCTCTTGCAGCCCCGCGACTACATCAACGGCCTGCAATTGTTCGTCGGGCTGATCCTGCTTTACGGTGCTGTCCTGCTCGGCAACCCCCAGGTTGTCGCGCCGATGATCAACAGTGACGTTCCTGCCGGCACACCTTCCTTGTTACCGCTTCTGTTTGTCACCATCGCTTGCGGCGCCATCTCCGGCTTCCATGGTCTGGTCGCCTCCGGCACCAGCTCCAAGCAGCTGGACACGGAAACCGATGCCCGCTTCGTGGGGTATTTCGGTGCTGTGGGCGAAGGCGCACTGGCACTGGCAGCCATCATTGCCGCCACCGCCGGTTTTGCCTCCCTGGCAGACTGGCAGGCGGTATACACGGCCTTTGGTCAAGGCAGCCTGACCGCCTTTGTGGATGGTGGCGCCAATATTCTTGCCAATGGCATGGGTATGGATGTGGGCGTTGCCGCCACCCTGCTCACCGTGATGGCGGCCCTGTTTGCCGGCACCACCATGGACACCGGCCTGCGCCTGCAGCGTTATATTTTCCAGGAATGGGGCGAAATCTATCAGCAAAAATGGATGACGCGGCCTCTGCCTGCCACCCTGCTGGCGGTAGTTAGCTGCCTGCTGCTCGCATTCGGGGCCGGTGGCGCCGATGGCTCCGGCGGCCTGCTTATCTGGCCGTTGTTCGGCACCACCAACCAATTGCTTGCCGGGCTGACTCTGCTGGTGATTACCATCATGCTGGTTAAGCGGGGGCGCCCGGCCATTTATACCCTGGCGCCACTGGTTTTCCTGCTGGTGATGACCCTGTTTGCCCTGTTGATGCAGCTGAAAAGTTTCTATGAAAAACAGGACTGGTTCCTGCTCGGGCTCGACCTTGTTGTCTTGGTGGCGGCCCTTCTGGTTACGCTGGAGTGCACCGCCGCCCTCAAGCGCGCCTTCAAGGCACCGCCGGAGCCTCTGTAATGGCAACGCCGACACAATGGCTCAAACGCATCAGCGATCTCGGGGCGCAGTATTACAATGCGCCCTATCGAGCCGCCATTGCCCGTGCCAAACGGGATGAAGAGGACCTGTTCATGCTGCTGGTATTCTCAGAAATGATGGGTGTTCCCAACCCGGCAGCCTGGAGCACACTGGAATTGCAGCCCCTGCTAATGGAGCGCTTTCATGAGTGGCACACCCGCATGGGCATGGAGCGCTCCCCCCTTGATCACTTTCGCTGCTGCTGATGGCTGACACCGACACCGCCGCACAGCCTGTGCTTGATCTGGATGCCCTGCTCGCCTCCCGTACCCTGCTTATGGTGGGCGGCAAGGGCGGCGTGGGCAAAACCACCACGGCCTCGGCCCTGGCCATCCGCGCCGCCGACCAGGGCCGCAAGGTGCTGCTGGTCTCCACCGATCCGGCCCACAGCCTGGCGGACGCCTTTAACCGCCCCATCGGCAATTCCCCCACCTGCCTGGCGCCGGGGCTGACGGCTCTGGAGCTGGACCCGGATGACGAAGTGGAGGCCTACCTGGACCGGGTCAGTGCCCAGATGCGCCGCTTTGCCACTCCAGACCAATTCCGTGAGCTGGACAAACAGTTACGCCTCAGCCGTCAGTCCCCCGGTGCGCAGGAAGCCGCGTTGCTGGAGCGCATCTCACGGTTAATCGATGTCGACAGCCGCGACTACGACCTGTTGATCTTCGACACCGCGCCCACCGGTCACACCCTGCGGCTGCTAAGCCTGCCGGAGGTCATGGCGGCCTGGACCCAGGGCCTGCTGCGTCACAGCGACAAGGCCCGCAAACTGGGCCAGGTGCTCGGTCATCTAACACCGGACAAGAGCGTGGACAGCCCCCTGCAAGATCCCACCGACCACGCCACCGCAGGCCTGGACTCACGCAGCCAGGAAGTGGCCGATACACTGATCGCCCGTCAGCGATTGTTCCACCGCGCCCGCCGCCAGCTGTCCGACCCTGTGCAAACCGCTTTTGTCTTTGTGCTGACCCCTGAACGGCTGCCTATTCTCGAGACGCAACGCGCCGTTGCCTCCCTGACAGAAAATGGCATCCCGGTGGCGGGAGCCGTGGTTAACCGAGTACTGCCGGATGCCGCAGACAGCGCGTTTTTCGCAGCCCGCCATGCACGTCAGCAACGGCACATGGAAGAGCTGGCACACGCTTTGGGCGCGCTGCCTCGCAAGGACTTGCCACTGCAGGAAGATGACATTCAGGGACTGGAGGCGATCCGGGCATTTGCAGGATTGCTCGGCAATGGGGATCACTGAGCTTCAGCCACAAGCGTATTGCTTGCGTGTTACGTGAACCGTGTCGCGACTGCAGAGCGGCACAAAAAAAGCCCGCACTCATCGAGTGCGGGCTTTTTGTTTGGCGGAGGGGGTGGGATTTGAACCCACGGACGGTCTCCCGTCGCCGGTTTTCAAGACCGGTGCATTCGGCCACTCTGCCACCCCTCCAAGGTGGCAGCAATAATACATGAGCAATAAGGCCAGTCAACGTCGAAGCCACAATACCGCGCACGACTGGTTGAGTTTTGATCGCTGAGCGGACCCGTTCAGCTCAATCGGAATAACGACGGAAGATGCGTTGCTTGGCGCGCTCGTATTGCGCCTGGTTGATAGCCCCTTCCTGCATCAGCCGGCGGTGCTCTGCCACTTCTGCCGCCAGACGTTCTTTCCTGTCGGGCAAAAGGGCCCAGGCTCGCTCTCCCCGTAGCTGCAGCGCGCCAACCACCTTTGCGAAACGCCTTCTGTCTCCACGCTGATCAAACAGGTCGAACATCACCACCCGCCCGTTACGGGTATAGAACAGCAGGCGTCGGGAGGAGCCCCGCAGGCAAATACCGAGCCCCAGCAAGGACACTCCCAGCGCTGCCAGCGCGGCAGCGGTCTGCCCCACGGCTAACAGGAGCCCGGCAACAATGAGCGCCAGCAGGGCAACACTCAAGGACCGCCAGGCAATTTCACGATAAGCACTCGGCGAGCCCGCCAGAAACGCCAGATTGATGACCCGCGTTACTTCACGCCGCCCCCGCTGCTCCGTCCATTCAAGATAGCGGCCATTGAACAGGACGATCCGACGGTGTCGGCCCAGCAGCCGGTTTTTCTGTTCAAAAACCAGCTCACGGCGGCGCGATGCCAGGTCCGGCACCTGAAGCAAATCGTTGTACAACGAATGCCGATTCTGTACCGCTGCCAGCTCGATCTGCTCACTTTCAGTGGCAGCCAGCGATAATGCGCTCATAAGGCCCCCTCAGCTCAGACTCAGGCATTTTCAGTACGAAAATAGTATTACGCACTGGCCTTGCCATCCCGAGATAAGGGTCACAAAAGTGCACATCCGTCGTCGCCGTCGATCCGTGGCGGCTAACCAGGCACTTTCTCATGGCGAAAAGCCGGTTTAACGCTTGATTTTGGCCCCCTCGCCCTTATGATCACAGGAACAATTGGCAAGGATGAGTGATATCATGAATAACCCGACCAACCCCTACTCCGCACCCCACCAGCACGGCGTTGCCGTTTCCGGGGAGCGCGCGGCCCAGGTACTGAAAAACACCTATATGCTGCTGGGGCTGTCACTCGTTGTGGCAACCGGCGCGTCCTGGTTTGCCATGGCCAGCAACATCGGTTTCGTTAACGTCTGGCTGACCCTTGGTGTTTACATTGGTCTGCTGTTCGCCACCAACGCGCTGCGCAACAGCGCCTGGGGCATTCTGGCTGTCTTCGGCCTGACCGGCTGGCTGGGTTTCACCACCGGCCCGATCATTAACATGTACGCCCAGATCCCCGGCGGCATGGAGATCGTAACCACCGCTCTGGCTGGCACTGCCGGTATTTTCGTGGCCATGTCGGCCATTGCCCTGGTGACCCGCAAAGACTTCAGCTTCCTCACCAACTTCATCATGATCGGTATTCTGGTGGCGTTCGGGGCGAGCATCGCCAACATCTTCTTCGCCATCCCGGCTCTGAGCCTGGCGGTATCTGCTGCCTTTGTGCTGCTGTCTTCCCTGCTGATCATGTGGCAGACCAGCGCCATCATCCACGGCGGTGAAACCAACTACATCATGGCGACCGTGACCCTGTTCGTTTCCATCTACAACCTGTTCATGTCCCTGTTGCACCTGCTGACTGCTCTCAGCGGCAACGATTAATGCGTTTCTCGCTACTGGTCAACGCGGCGGCGGATTCCGCCGCCGCGTTGACCGCCCTGCATACTGCTCAAGCCCTTCTCGACACCCCCGATCACCAACTCCACTGCCTGTTCTTCTACCGGGATGCCGTGCATCTGGCGAACCGCCATGCCTGGACCGGTGACGGCCCCCAGGCCAGCACCGCCCAGCAGTGGCAACACTGGCTTGCCCGTCATGATGTGAATGCCGTGGTTTGTGTGGGCGCGGCCCAGCGCCGGGGCATTGTCGCCACCGACGCGGACAACACGCTGGCAGAAGGCTTCTCTCTTGCGGGACTGGGGCAATGGGCAGAGGCCCTCATCAGCAGCGACCGGGTGATCCAGTTTGGCTAACCATACCCTCTACATCGCCACCGGCAGCCACCCCTTCTCCAGCCAGTTCCAGGAGATGCTGGACATGCTGCTCACCGGTGCAGCATTTGGACAGGCCACCACCCTGTGGCTTACCCCCCCGGCTCTCGCCGTGCTAAAGCTGTGCCCCAACAACACCCTGATGCAGCTCGCAGACTTCGGTGTGCGCTGCGTGACCGAAAAACCGGGACGCGGGGAAAACACCACCGCCACACCCTGCCCGGTGAGCGCCGACCCGCTCGGGTATGATGAGCTGCTATCATTACGCACCCAATGCGATCAGATTCTGGTGTTCTGAATGTTGCACCTGCTTGGCTTTTCCCCTGACGATGACAACACGCGCCAGCGCTTCTCGGCGCTTTATACCCGTGGCGACATTTGCGTCTTCACCGATGCGGGCCTGTTACTTGCATCACAGCTGGAGCTGAAAGGAGATGGCTACCTGCTGACGCACTCATCCTTACAACTCCCGGACAGCGCCCTGCCGGTGATAGATCATGCGGGTCTGATCGCACTGATCGCCGAACACGGCCCGTGCACCAGCTGGTATTGAAACGCTTCCACGTACCATGCTTCACGCAACACGTCTTAAACCCGATGAGATGGAATCATGACTGAACATGCTTTTGCGCCTTTCGTCCGCACCCTGGGCCGCGGCAAACGCGCCCGCCGCAGCCTCACCCGTGAGGAAGCCCGTGAGGCCATGCAGGCCATCCTCGACGGAAACGTGGAAGATATTCAGCTTGGCGCTTTCCTGATGCTATTGCGGGTAAAAGAAGAAACGCCGGATGAGCTGGCAGGGTTTCTTGATGCCTGCCGACCCGCTTGCTACCAGGCCCTTGCCGAGCTGCCCCATGTGGAACTGGACTGGCCCAGCTATGCCGGCAAGAAAAAGCATCACCCCTGGTACCTGCTGGCAACAGTGCTACTGGCCACCAACGGCATCCGTACGTTTCTCCATGGCGGACCGGCGCACACACCCAATCGCGTGTATACCGATCAGCTTCTGCCGCAACTGGGCCTGCCCGTTGCGCAAACCGTCGCCGAAGCGCACGCACACCTTGAAGAACACGGGCTGGCCTACCTGCCCCTGGACCAGTTCTGCCCGGCACTGGCGCGGATGCTCACGCTGCGCTACTTCCTGGGCCTGCGCTCACCAATCAACACCCTGGCCCGCAGCCTCAACCCTGCCCAGGCACCGCTTTCCATGCAGAGCGTTTTCCACCCGGCTTATATCGAACTGCATCAAGGGGCGGCAACGCTGGCCGGTGATCGGGACCTGCTCCTGTTCAAGGGCGAAGGCGGCGAGCTGGAAATCCGCCCGGATGCCCGCACGCAAATCCAGGGGATTCGTCATGGCGAGCCACTGGAAAGTGCCGTGATCGACAGCGCCCTGCCTCGACAAACACCACCGGGCGCCCCCAGTGCAGACAGGGTCTTGAAGGTGTGGCGCGGAGAAAGCGGTGATGAGTACGGCGAACAGGCCGTTATCCATACCGTGGCCGTGGCCCTGTGGGGGCTCGACAAGGCAGACTCTCTGGAGAGTGCGCGCAAAGACGCCACAGCGCTGTGGGAAAACCGTGATAAGACACGGCTTTAACCACTGTCGGATTACGCCTTTCAGGCTCTCTGTGCCCTTGGGTAAATCTGACCTACAAAACCGTGCTCCGTAGTCGGTCGGGTTAGGCGTAGCCGTAACCCGACATTCGGCATTTACGTCCACGTCGCCGCTTACACGCACGCAAACGTCTTTCAGGGTTTGAACCAACCAAACCTGGGATGCAGGCTGACCACGCTGCCAACGATAATCAATGTCGGCGCGTGGATCTCCCGCCCTTCAATATCGTCCGGTAGCTGATTCAGGGTGCCGGTAATCACCTCCTGCAGATTGGTCGTACCCCGCGACACCAGCGCAATCGGCGTATCACCCGCACGACCATGGGCGATCAGCTGGCTGCAGATTTCCCGCAAGCCCACCAACCCCATGTAGAACACCACCGTTTCGTGTTCACCAACCAGATGCTCCCAATCCAGATCCACCGAGCCATCCTTGCGGTGCCCGGTCACGAAGCGCACAGACTGGGCGTGATCACGGTGTGTCAGTGGAATACCGGCGTAGGAAGCACAACCACTGGCGGCGGTAATGCCCGGCACCACCTGGAAGTCGATGCCCTCAGCCACGATCAGGTCAATTTCTTCGCCACCCCTGCCGAAGATGAACGGGTCCCCGCCCTTCAAACGGCATACCTTCTTGCCCTGTTTAGCGTAGTGGACCAGCAGCTCGTTGATGTTGTCCTGGGGCAGCGCGTGTTTATCGCGGGCCTTGCCCACGTACACCAGCTCCGCATCCCGGCGGGCAAGATCCACGATGCCCTTGCCCACCAGGCGGTCGTACAAGACCACGTCGGCTTTCTGCAGCAGGCGCAACGCCCGGAACGTCAACAGGTCCGGGTCACCGGGGCCCGCCCCAACCAGGTAGACCTCACCCCGACTCAGGCTGGCCGCATCGGCGGATTCGATGGCAGCGGCCAGCATGGCTTCCGCTTCGCTGTCCTTCCCTGCCAGCACCTTCTCCACCACCGGGCTATCCAGGGTCTGTTCCCAGAACAGACGCCGGGCGCCGATATTGTCGAGCTTTTCCTTGAGCGGCTGACGGAAACGGGCCATCAGATCCGCCAGGCGCCCCCAGCGAGCCGGCAGCGAGGACTCCAGCTGGGCCCGCAGTTTCCGGGCCAGCACCGGCGAGGCGCCGGAGGAGCTGATACTGATCAGCACCGGAGAACGATCCACGATGGCAGGAAAGATGAAATCGCCCAGCGACGGATCGTCGACTACATTGACGGGCAAACCGCGCTGTTGCGCCTGGCTGGCAATGTCGGCATTGGTACTGCGATCGTCCGTGGCACAAATGACCAGCGCGGCCCCATCCAGATCCGTGCTCGCAAACGCACGATCAATACAGGCGCCGCCACTCTGCGCCACAATAGCGCGCAATTCATCGCACACTTGCGGGGCAACCACATTCACTACCGCACCCGAACGGTGCAGAAGGCGCCCTTTACGCAGCGCCACTTCGCCGCCGCCAGCCAGCAGAGCCACTTTGCCCTGCAAACGCCAACTGATCGGTAAAAATTCCATGCTTGCTCCCAGTAAACGCCGGACGCCGGATGCATGACGCTAACGGCAGGAAGCCCGCGCTGCGGGCTGCCGTATAACAAACGTGCAACGCAACATCGCCGTTGTCTGCGCCAGAACAGCCTTACTTCAGGCGTTCCAGACCTCTCATGTAGGGACGCAATGCCTCCGGCACGGTCACGGAACCATCTTCGTTTTGATAGTTCTCCAGAATCGCCACCAGCGTACGCCCTACTGCCAGGGCAGACCCATTCAAAGTGTGTACCAGTTCTGGCTTGCCGGTTTCCGGATTGCGCCAGCGGGCTTGCATGCGGCGCGACTGGTAATCCTGAAAGTTGGAGCAGGAAGAGATTTCCCGGTAGCGCTGCTGGCTCGGCAGCCAGACTTCGATGTCGTAGGTTTTGGACGAGGAAAAGCCCAAATCTCCGCCACACAGGATCACCACCCGGTAAGGCAGATCCAGTTTTTGCAAAACCGCTTCGGCATGCCCGGTGAGCGCCTCCAGGGCCGCATCGGATTCCTCCGCACGTACCATCTGCACCAGCTCCACCTTTTCAAACTGGTGTTGGCGGATCATGCCGCGGGTGTCCTTGCCGTGGCTGCCCGCCTCGGAACGGAAACACGGCGTGTGGCAGGTGTAGCGGCGCGGCATGGTGTCCGCTTCAAGAATCTCGTCCGCCGCCAGATTGGTCACCGGCACTTCGGCGGTAGGGATCAGGTATAGCTCACGCTCCCCTTCCATCTTGAACAGGTCTTCCGCGAATTTAGGCAACTGCCCGGTGCCGCGCAGGGCTTCCGGCCCGACCAGGAACGGTACATAGACTTCCTGGTAGCCGTGCTCATCGCTGTGCATGTCGAGCATGAAATCGATCAGCGCCCGATGCATGCGAGCCAACCCGCCGCTCATCACGGAGAACCGGGCGCCGGACAGTTTGGCCGCGCGCTCAAAGTCCAGCCCGCCGTCCAGGGCTTCGCCAACATCCACGTGATCCCTGGGTTCAAACGGCAGCGTTTTCGGTGTGCCCCACTGGCGCACTTCCACGTTGTCGTCTTCGTCATTACCCGCCGGCACCGCATCTTGCGGCACATTGGGAATCCCCATCAGAAATTCACGGATTTCTTCCTGGATCGCCTTGGCGCTCGCCACTTCGCGGTCCAGCTCTGCATCGATGGTTTGCAGGGTTTCTGCAACCTGCGACTTGGCATCTTCCACCGCCATGCCGGACTTGATCAGTTCGCCCACCTGCTTGGAGGCTTTCTTGCGATCGGCCTGCAACTCCTGGGAACGGATGTCTGCCTGCTTGCGCTTGGCATCCAGCGCCGCAAACGCGTCAAGATCCAGGGTGTAACCGCGTTTGGTCAGCGCCGTTTTGATCGCTTCACCGTCCTGCCGCAGGGCACGAATATCCAGCATGTTTCTCTTGCTCCAAAATCAGAAAAAACTGAGTTAAAAGTGTAAAGTTCAAAGTTGAAACGCGAACCAAGGCTTCAGAGTCGGCACTGTTTTCAGCGCACGTCTAACCCATGCCATGAAGGGCCTAAGCGCGAAAACGGGCGTTTTTAACTCCATGTTTCCCGCGTTTCAACTTTGAACTTTAAACTTCCAACCTCCCCACATTATTCGAAAATCAGTCGACCCAGGGCCAGGCCCGCCATGCCCAGCAACAGACAGACCGTCACTGATGCCATTGCATAGCCCGCCGCCAGCGAGAAGGCCCTGGCTTCCACCATCCTCACCAGCTCAAACGAAAAGGTGGAAAAGGTTGTCAGGGCACCGAGCATGCCGGTCATCAAGGCCAGCCGCCATACATCGCCCACCGGCAGGCTCGCCATCATGATCGCCAGCAACCCGAACAGAAAGCTGCCGGCCAGGTTCACGCTGAAGGTGGCCCAGGGCCAGGCTGGCATCACCGGGACACCCACCCACAAGGTGGTGCCAAAACGCAGACAGGCGCCGATAGCACCGCCACAGGCCACCGCAATCCAGGGCAGCATGCCTCCTTCCGTGATCGCTGATACCGACATTATTTCCCCTTCCCGTAACGGGTCCAGTCGCTACTGGCATTCAGTCCACGCAGCCGGGCCAGTTTTTCTGCCACCTTGATTTCAAGCCCGCGATTCACCGGCTCATAGAGACGGGTATGCTGCAGGCTTGCCGGAAAGTAATTTTCCCCGGCCACAAAGGCCTCGGGGAAATCGTGGGCATAATGATACTCGGCACCGAAGCCTTCGTCTTTCATAAGCTGGGTGGGTGCATTACGCAGGTGCAGAGGCACCTCGTCGGTGGGCTGCTGACGGACCAGAGCGCAGGCCTGATTATAGGCGTTGTAGACCGCATTACTTTTCGGGGCAACCGCCAGATAGGCGATGGCCTGGGCGATCGCCAGCTCCCCTTCCGGGCTCCCCAATCGCTCCTGCACATCCCAGGCCTGCAGGCACAGCGTCAATGCCCGCGGGTCCGCGT
Source organism: Alcanivorax sp. VBW004 (assembly GCF_009718865.1). Lineage (NCBI taxonomy): Bacteria > Pseudomonadati > Pseudomonadota > Gammaproteobacteria > Oceanospirillales > Alcanivoracaceae > Alcanivorax > Alcanivorax sp. VBW004. The sequence continues at coordinate 3,041,751 of NZ_WNHC01000001.1, read as the reverse complement.
TGCCGATGTCTTCACTGGCCATGCGGACCACGCGGCGGGCAAGGTAGAGCGGGTCGCAGCCACCGTCCAGCATGCGGGCAAACCAGTACAGAGCCGCATCCGGGTCGGAACCGCGCACGGATTTATGCATGGCGCTGATCTGGTCGTAAAACAGGTCGCCGCCCTTGTCAAAACGGCGCACCGCATCGCGCAGCACCTCACGCATCAATTCTGCATCAATCTTCGGAGCATCCTGATCCGCCAAATCTGCCGCGACTTCAAGCATATTCAGCAGCCGCCGGGCATCACCATCTGCGTAGTTCAGCAACAACTCCCGGGCATCAGCATCCAGCTGCATGCCGTTAAGAGCCGGATCCTGCAATGCACGGACTAGCAAACCACTGAGATCCTCAGGAGCCAATGCTCGAAGCCGATATACCCGCGCCCGTGACAACAGCGCGTTGTTGAGTTCAAAAGACGGGTTTTCGGTGGTGGCGCCGATGAAAGTGATCGTGCCTTCTTCCACGTGGGGGAGGAAGGCATCCTGCTGGGCTTTGTTGAAGCGGTGCACCTCATCCACAAACAGGACCGTGCGGCGCCCCTGCCCCAGGCGAATCTGTGCCTGCTCAACGGCGGCCCGGATATCCTTTACCCCGGACAACACCGCAGAGAGCGTGATAAACGCGGCATCCACGGTTTGCGCCATGATCAGTGCCAAGGTGGTTTTGCCGGTGCCCGGCGGGCCCCACAGAATCATGGAATGCAGCTGGCCCCGGTCCAGGGCCTGGCGCAGCGGCTTGCCCTCGCCAACCAGATGCTGCTGGCCTACATAGTCATCCAGGTGGGCAGGTCGCAGCCGCGCCGCCAGGGGCTGAGCCTGCTGGGCGGCATCGGCGGCAAAAAGATCGCTCATGGAAAACGCCTACTGGTGACCGGGCTGCGGCCGGATCATCCCGGCCGTTACCCTCGATTACTGTTGTTGCTGAATGACATCCGTGCCTTCAGGCGGCTCGAAGTGGAACAGGTCGCTGTCGATCCCGCCGTTCAGGGTCAGGCTCTTGAAGTCGATCACCGTCTGCTGGCCCAGTGCATCCTGCAGGCGCATGGACGCCGGCTCGTCGCCCTTGAAGGTCACATCCAGTTGATCGAACAGCGGGTCCTGACCTTTCGGGGTAAGCCGGTAAGTGACTTCGCCCCCCTGATTATCACGCTCGGAAATACTGAACGCCTTGGCCACATCGGCAGGCTTGCCACCAAACAACAGGGCCGGGGTCTGGCCCAGATCCTGGCTCAGCGGGCGTACCACCACCTGCTCCAGGTCCTTGTCGTAAACCCAGACGGTTTCGCCGTCGGAAGCAGCCATCTGCTCATAAGGCGTTTCGGTGAGCCAGTAAAACTGGTTCCCGCGGGCCACCTGAAAACGGCCTGTGGCTTCCTGCATGTGCGTGCCGCCCTGATCCAGTACCACCTGCTCGAACTGCCCTTTCATGGATTTGAGTGTCTGCAGGCGATCCAGCAAATCATCCGTGGCACCCGCCCATGCGGTAGAGGCCAACAGGACAGCAGGCGCCAGGCTCAACAACAACGTCTTCATTCAATCTCCTTATTTGACCGGCGGCGGCGCGATGACTTCGCGCTGACCATTGTTACCGGCCTCGGTGACCACCCCTGCCATTTCCATAGCTTCCACCAGGCGGGCGGCACGGTTATAGCCAATTTTGAGTTTCCGCTGCACAGAGGAAATGGACGCCCGCCGGGACTCGGTGACGATCGCCACCGCTTCATCGTAAAGCGGATCATTTTCGTCATCGCTGCCGTCGCCAGCGCTTTCCATGCCAGGCATCGGTGCATTGAGGTCGCTGCCACCATCGAGAATTTCTTCCAGATAATTGGGCTCGCCGCGTTTGCGCCAATCGTCACAAACCCGGTGTACCTCTTCATCTGAGACAAAGGCGCCGTGAACACGTTCCGGAACACTGGTGCCGCCGGGCAAATAAAGCATGTCGCCATGGCCCAGCAGCTGCTCCGCCCCGCCCTGATCCAGCACGGTGCGGGAATCGATTTTGGACGATACCTGGAAGCCGATACGCGACGGCACGTTGGCCTTGATCAGGCCGGTAATCACGTCCACGGACGGCCGCTGGGTGGCAAGAATCAGGTGGATCCCTGCTGCCCGTGCTTTCTGGGCGATACGCGCGATCAGCTCTTCCACCTTTTTGCCCACAATCATCATCATGTCGGCAAACTCATCGATGACGATAACGATGTAAGGCAGGTGCTCGGCCAGTGGCGCCTCCTCATCCAGATTCATGGGGTCATCCGGTTTCCACAGCGGATCCTTTAGGGGCTCGCCTTTCTTCTTGGCGTCGTCCACCTTGCGGTTATAACCGGAGATATTCCGCACCCCCATGGAGGCCATCAACCGGTAACGACGCTCCATTTCACCCACACCCCAGCGCAGCGCACCGGCCGCTTCTTTCATGTCGGTGACCACCGGGGTAAGCAAGTGCGGAATGCCATCGTAGACCGCCAGTTCCAGCATTTTGGGGTCGATCAAGATCAGGCGAACATCATCCGGGCTGGATTTAAACAGCATGGACAGCAACATGGCGTTCACGCCCACGGACTTACCGGAACCGGTGGTACCCGCCACCAGCAAGTGGGGCATTTTGGCCAGATCAGCCATCACCGGGTTACCGGAGATATCCTTGCCAAGCGCCATGGTCAGGGGCGACGGTGCCTGGTCGAACATCTGTGTGCCGACCACTTCGGTAAAGCGGATCATTTCCCGCTGCTCGTTGGGAATCTCAATCCCCACGGTGGTCTTGCCGGGAATCACTTCCACCACCCGCACGCTGATCACCGCCAGGGAACGGGCCAGATCCTTGGCCAGGTTGGTGATCTTGGAAACCTTAATACCTGCTGCCGGCTGAATCTCGAAGCGGGTAATCACCGGGCCGGGCTGCACCGCCACCACTTCCGCGTCGATATTGAAATCCTTGAGCTTGATTTCCAGCAGGCGCGACATGCCTTCCAGGGCTTCTTCAGAGTAACCGCCGGTGGATTCTTCCACCGCATCCAGCAGGCCCACAGGGGGCAGCTCACCGGACACTTCTGTGGTGAACAGTTTTTGCTGTTTTTCCTTCTGAACCCGGGCACTTTTTTCCACCGGTTTGGCCGGTTTGGCGATTTTTGGCGGGGTTCGCGTTTCTGCCTTTTTCTTCGCCTCGGTAATGACCTTGGCGCGTTTCTCGTGGGCTTCTTTCCTCTGCCGCTGCTCTTCGCGCTGGCGCTTACGCGCTTGCCACCAGGCAGGCACTTTCTCGATGGCGCCAAGCACCAGCGCGCCCAGGCCTTCAGCCAGCGCGATCCAGGACAAATCGGTAAAGATGGTCACGCCGATCAAAAACAACGCCACCATCATCAAGGTCCCACCCAGCGGGTTGAACCCGGCCAGGGAGGCATCGCCAACCTCATGGCCGAGAATGCCCCCGGCGCCTTCCGGCAGCGTATCGCCCATGGTGAAATGCATGTACGACAGTGCCGTGCCCGCCAGCATGGTCAGAATAAAACCCACCAGTCGCAGGCTGAACAACGGCCAGCTCCCCGGCAGCCCGGCATGACGCTCACGCAGCACCTTGCCGGCCCAAAAGCCCAGTAGCACCGGAAACAGGTAGGCCATATAGCCAAACAGGCCCAGCAGCAGATCGGCGCTGAACGCCCCTACCCGCCCCATGGCATTGCGGACCGCATCCACGTTGCCCACATAGGACCAGCCGGGATCGCGGCTATCGAAACTGATTAGCGCCAGCAGCAGGTAAAGGGAAAAAGCGATCAGCGCAATGACCATGCCTTCCACCAAACCGCGTTTGAGATGGCGGGAAAACCCGGACTGTCCTTGCCCGGCAACCGTTTTACTCACGCCTTGCCCCTCAATAAAGTCAAACTATTGGATAAAGAATAGCTGATAACGGATTGAAATTATTGCGATTGTAGTCAATCACAGTGAGGGCGGCCAGCTTTGCCCCTCCCGGTGTGCCCGGGCGCACGGCATTATCGCACAAAATAGCCGCAATCTGCGGCTCGCAACCCGGGCAGTCACCTCTTCCTATCGCACTAATAGCCCATGATCAGGCTTCACGACGACCCGGTTTTACGGTAGTTTTCACTGCCTTGAATGTGCAGGCTTTGCCCCCACAGTTGGACGCGCAAGGACGGACGCGGCACTACGTGCCCACCCACCTGCCCAACCTATGTATTTACTGGAGTAACACATGAGCGACGTGCAGCACCATCGGCTGATTATTCTGGGTTCCGGCCCGGCGGGTTACACTGCGGCCGTCTACGCCGCCCGTGCCAACCTCAAGCCGGTTGTGATCACCGGTATCCAGCCGGGCGGCCAGCTCACCACCACCACGGAAGTGGATAACTGGCCCGGTGATGTGGAAGGCCTGCAGGGTCCGGACCTGATGGTGCGCATGCAGCAGCACGCCGAGCGTTTCGATACGGAAATGGTCTACGACCATATCAACGACGTGGACCTGAGCAGCCGGCCGATCACCCTCAAGGGCGACAATGGCACCTACACCTGCGACGCCCTGATCATCGCCACCGGCGCCACCGCCATGTACCTGGGCCTGGAATCCGAGGAAGCCTTCATGGGCAAGGGCGTGTCTGCCTGCGCGACCTGCGACGGCTTTTTCTACAAGGGCCAGAAGGTAGCGGTTGTTGGCGGCGGCAACACCGCCGTGGAGGAAGCGCTGTACCTGTCTCACATTGCCGAACACGTGACCCTGGTACACCGCCGTGACAGCCTGCGGGCAGAAAAAATCCTGCAGGACAAGCTGCTCGCCAAAGACAATATTTCCGTGGAATGGGATCACACCCTGGAAGAAGTGCTTGGCGACGACAGCGGTGTCACCGGCATGCGCATCAAGTCCACCAAGGGTGATGGCAGCAAGGATCTGGAACTGCAAGGTGTCTTTATTGCCATCGGTCACAAGCCGAACACGGATATCTTTGCCGGCCAGCTGGACATGAAAGATGGCTACATCAAGATCGCCAGCGGCACCGAAGGCAACGCCACCGCCACCAGTGTGGAAGGGGTATTTGCGGCCGGCGACGTGGCAGACCATATCTACCGTCAGGCGGTGACCTCCGCTGGCGCTGGCTGCATGGCAGCGCTGGACGCCGAGCGTTTCCTGGACAACCTGAACGACTGACAGACCGGAGGGCCACCACATGGTGCCATGGCTGGACCCCGGGGACCCCTTCCCCGATACCCGCCTCGCCCTCACCGACCCGGACGGCCTGCTGGCTGCCGGGTCGGATCTCCACCCCCAGACCCTTCTGCGGGCGTATTCCGCCGGCATCTTCCCCTGGTACAACGCAGACACCCAGCCCATCCTCTGGTGGAGCCCGGCGCCTCGCTGCGTTATCTGGCTGAACCAGCTGCATGTCAGCCGCAGCCTGGCCCGACATCTCCGTCAGGCGGATTTCACCGTCACCCTTGATCGCGACTTCGAAACAGTCATGCGCACCTGTGCGGCCCCGCGCCAGGGCGAGCCCGGCACCTGGATCAGTGAGGAGGTGGTGGAAGCCTATTGCCGCCTGCACCAGCTTGGCTATGCCCACAGCGTGGAAATCTGGCAGAACGGCGAACTGGCTGGTGGCCTGTATGGCATTCAGCTGGGGCAGCTGTTTTTCGGTGAATCCATGGCTTCACCACAGCGCAACGGCTCCAAGGTGGCGCTGGTGGCCCTGCGCAACCTGTCCCGGGTACTGGATATTCGTCTGCTCGATGCCCAGATCGAGAACCCTCACCTCATGTCCATGGGGGCCCAGATGATCGACCGTGACGCCTTTGAAACCTGCCTTGAGGACTGGGTGCCTGCCCAGCCAGCGCCCACCCCCTGGCCAGACCGGTCGTTTGACTGGGCCGCACTGCAGGCCCTGCAAGCCGAACGCGAGTCTTTTTAGCGCCTCAGCCCTGAGCTACACTTGCACCATGACTGACTTGTCCACGCTGCGCTTTTTCCGCACACCCGCCCATAGCTGCAGCTATCTGGAAGACCGCCAGGCCTCCACCCTGTTTGTGGATCCCCAGGCTCAGCTGTCACCGGAGCTCTATAGCGAATTGAGCTTGCTGGGGTTTCGCCGCAGCGGCGATTATCTGTATCGCCCCCACTGCGACAGCTGCAATGCCTGTATCCCGGCCCGGGTGCGAGTGGACGATTTCCGCCCCCGCCGTCGCCACCGCCGCATCCTCAAGAACAACGCCGACCTGGCCGTGAATCGCGAGCCCGCCCGTTTCAGCCGCGAGCTGTACAACCTGTATGCCGCCTACATCAACGACCGCCATGGTGATGGCGACATGTATCCACCTTCGGAAGAACAGTTCACCAATTTTCTTACCTGTGAATGGGCAGATACCCATTTCTACGGGTTTCGCCAGCAAGGCAAGCTGGTCGCCGTGGCTGTCACCGACCAGCTGGGTGATGGGCTTTCTGCGGTTTATACCTTCTTTGATCCCGCCTTGCCCGAGCGCAGCCTGGGGGTAATGGCGCTGCTATGGCAGATCGAACAGTGCCAGCGGTTACAGCTTCCTTACCTCTATCTGGGCTACTGGATTCGCCAATGCCAGAAAATGAGCTACAAAAGCCAGTACCAGCCCCTGGAAATTCTCGCCAGCGGGAGCTGGAAAGAACAGACCGAACCCAGTGATTCCGGGGGTTAAGCCCTCCTCTCCACCCTTTTTCCAACTTCTTTTGCAGCCAAGGCCCTTTTACGGCACAATTGCGCGTCGCTAATAGCCGGTAACCCAAGGTATTTGTTGGATGGCGAAAGAAGAGCAAATCGAACTCGAAGGTGTCATCGTTGATACCCTGCCCAACACGATGTTTCGTGTGAAGCTGGACAACGGTCATGTAATTACGGCCCATATCTCCGGGAAGATGCGTAAGTTCTATATCCGCATCCTCACAGGGGATCGTGTAAAAGTGGAAATGTCTCCCTATGACCTCACCAAGGGACGCATCACTTTCCGGATGAAATAACCCGGAACGGCTCCGGCCGAATACACCCACAAAAAAACCCGGCATTGCCGGGTTTTTTTGTTGTCTGTGCACTGTTGTCTGAACGTAAATGAAAACGGAGCGCCTTTCCGTAAAAGAAAGCGCCCCGTCACTTCTGTTTACGCGGGCTCCGCTGTGGCCGCTTCCACGGAAAGCACCAGTTCCCCGTCTTTTTCGGTGATATTGACCTGCCCACCAGCACCGGCCAATTCGCCGAACAGCAGTTTCTCTGCCAACGGTTTCTTGATTTTTTCCTGGAGCAAACGCGCCATGGGCCGCGCCCCCATATCCTTGTCGTAACCCTTCTCGGCCAACCAGGTACGGGCCGCATCGTCCACATTCAGCACCACACCGCGCTCATCAAGCTGCGCCTGCAGCTCCACCAGGAACTTGTCGACCACACCCAGAATCACCTTGCTGGTGAGCGACTGGAACTGGATGGTGCCATCCAGGCGGTTGCGGAATTCCGGCGTGAACACCTTCTTGAGCATTTCCATGCCATCGGTGCTGTTGTCCTGCTCGGTAAAGCCGATAGAACGCTTGTTCAGCACTTCCGCGCCAGCGTTCGTGGTCATGATCAGGATCACATTGCGGAAATCCGCCTTGCGACCGTTATTGTCGGTCAGCGTGGCATTGTCCATCACCTGCAACAGGATATTGAACACTTCCGGGTGCGCCTTCTCGATTTCATCGAGCAACAGCACACAGTGCGGCGTCTTGGTAATGGCTTCGGTAAGCAAACCGCCCTGATCGAAGCCCACATAACCGGGAGGCGCGCCAATCAAACGGCTCACGGTGTGGCGTTCCATGTACTCGGACATATCGAAACGCACCAGCTCCACACCCAGCGCACGGGCCAGCTGACGGCTCACTTCCGTTTTACCCACCCCGGTGGGGCCGGCAAACATGAAGCTGCCGATGGGCTTGTGCTCGCCCTTGAGGCCCGCACGGGACAACTTGATCGCCGCCGAGATGGTATCGATGGCCTCGTCCTGGCCGAATACGGTCATCTTCAGGTCGCGCTCGAGATTACGCAGCAGCTCCTTGTCGGAGGACGACACCTGCTTGGGAGGAATGCGGGCGATTTTAGCCACCATGTCCTCAACATCGGCCTCTTCGATGGTGTGCTTGCGCAGATCTTCCGGGCGCAAACGCTGCCAGGCACCGACTTCGTCGATCACGTCGATGGCCTTGTCCGGCAGGTAACGGTCGTTGATGTAACGGGCACTCAATTCCGCCGCCGCTTTCAGCGCCGCATCCGTGTAGCTCACATCGTGGTGAGCCTCGAAACGGCTTTTCAGCCCCTTGAGAATCCCCACGGTGTCTTCCACGGACGGCTCAACCACATCGATTTTCTGGAAGCGACGAGACAGGGCCCGGTCCTTCTCGAACACGCCCCGGTATTCCTGGAACGTGGTGGACCCCATGCATTTGAGCTCACCGGATGCCAGCAGCGGCTTGAGCAGGTTCGAGGCATCCATTACCCCACCGGAGGCCGCACCGGCTCCGATGATGGTGTGAATTTCATCGATAAAGAGAATCGAGTTGGGCTCTTTTTTCAGCTCTGCCAGCAGGGATTTCAGGCGTTTCTCGAAATCGCCCCGGTACTTGGTACCGGCCAGCAACGCGCCCAGATCCAGTGAATAGACCACCGCGTCGAGCAAAGGCTCAGGCACCTGCTTTTCCACGATCATCCGCGCCAGCCCTTCGGCAATGGCGGTTTTGCCTACGCCCGGCTCACCCACCAGCAAGGGGTTGTTCTTGCGGCGGCGGCAAAGAATCTGCGCCGCCCGCTCAATTTCAAACGCACGCCCCACCAGCGGGTCGATACGATCCTCGCGGGCCATCTCGTTCAGGTTGGTGGCGTAATTATCCAGCGCGCTGGCCGGGGCGCCCTCCGCGCCCGCCTCCATGTCCTGCTCGGTCTCGATGGACGGCTCTGCATCCTGAATCTGGGAAATGCCGTGGGCAATAAAGTTAACGATATCCAGGCGATGAATGTCCTGACAGTTAAGGAAATAGACTGCCTGGCTCTCCTGCTCGTTGAAGATGGCAACCAGTACATTGGCCCCGGTCACTTCCTTCTTGCCGGAAGACTGCACACTGAACACTGCCCGCTGCAGCACCCGCTGAAAGCCCAGTGTGGGCTGGGTATCGCGCTCCGGATCGGTGTCCGGCAGCAGCGGAGTTGAATCCTCGATAAACTGGGATAACGCATCACGCAATTCATCCAGGTCTGCGGCACAGGCACGCAGGACCTCGACGGCCGCCTCGTTATCCAGCAGCGCCAGCAGCAAATGCTCCACGGTCATAAACTCATGACGGTGGCCACGTGCGTGGCGAAACGCCTCGTTAAGCGTCATTTCAAGTTCTTTGCTGAGCATAAGGCTACCTCACTGCATGGGCCCGCAAGGGCATCAGGCCTGTTCCACCTGACACATCAGCGGATGCTGATTCTCCCGGGCGTATTCCACCACTTGCGTGGCTTTTGTTTCGGCGATGTCCTGGGGATACACCCCGCACACCGCCTTTCCTTCAGTGTGAACCGTGAGCATGACGCGAGTGGCCTGCTCCCGGCCCAGATTGAAGAAGTCTTCCAGTATCTCTACCACAAAATCCATCGGCGTGTAGTCGTCATTCAACATCAACACCTTGTACATGGATGGCGGTTTCAGCTTTGGCTTGGCCTCTTCCACAGCCATGTCACCGTGCCGATCCGGGTCTGAGGGGGAATCTGCCGGCCCACCACGTAGTGTGCCTGTTTCGTCAATCATTACCGGATGCCAATTTTGCTGGTGCCAATTCATAAAGCCTCAAAACCGTTGTAACCCTGCTGGCGTCAGCAGGCAATGAAGAAATGATGGGTGGTCGGTGTTTTTTCAATCCCCTGCGGCAAATCAATTCACCGGGATGATTTCACGGGGTTGACACCCTGCTGTGCATGTTTAAAAGTTGCACAATAGACTCGGGACAGAGTTTACCGCAGCAGACCGCCCGAGGATAAAAATAAACATATTCGCCATTGGATAGGCAGAGGGAAGGACCATGGCAACGGGACGAGTAAAGTGGTTTAACAACGCCAAGGGCTACGGTTTTGTACGCCCGGACGAAGGGGGCGAAGACCTGTTCGTCCACTATTCCTACATTCAGATGGACGGCTACAAAAGCCTGAAAGCCGGGCAACCCGTGGAATACGAGGTACAACCGGCCAACAAGGGGTTCCACGCCATCAACCTGCGCGCCAACGAAGAAGCCAGTAACGAAGAAGGCGCCGCTGAAGATCAAACGACGCCTTCCTGACCCGCCCTGCCTGCTGGCGGGTTCAATAGATTCAGCCGGGCGCCTCAGGCGCCCATATGCTCAATCACCGCATTACCAAACTCTGAACACGTTAACAGCGTTGCGTCGGGCATCAGTCGCTCGAAGTCGTAGGTCACCGTTTTCGCCGCAATCGCGCCTTCCACGCCGTTGATGATCCGGTCAGCCGCATCGTTCCACCCCATGTGGCGCAGCATCATTTCCGCAGACAGAATCAACGAACCCGGGTTGACCTTGTCCTGGCCGGCGTACTTGGGCGCCGTGCCGTGTGTGGCCTCGAACAGGGACACGGAACCGCCAATGTTGGCCCCCGGCGCAATGCCGATCCCCCCTACTTCCGCTGCCAGCGCATCAGAAATGTAGTCACCGTTCAGGTTCAGGGTGGCGATCACGCTGTAATCCGCCGGGCGCATCAGGATCTGCTGCAGGAACGCATCGGCGATCACATCCTTGATGATGATTTCCTTGCCGGTATTGGGGTTTTTCATGGTCATCCAGGGCCCGCCATCCAGCAATTCAGCCCCGAAACGTTCCCCGGCAAGCTGATAGCCCCAATCCTTAAAGGCCCCCTCGGTGTACTTCATGATGTTGCCTTTGTGCACCAGAGTGACCGAATCCTTGTCATTGTCGATGGCGTACTGGATCGCCTTACGCACCAGCCGCTGTGTCCCTTCGCGGGACACCGGCTTGACGCCGATCCCACAGCCTTCCGGGAAGCGGATCTGGGTCACGCCCATTTCCTCACGCAGGAAACGGATCAGTTTGGTGGCTTCCGGGCTGTCTGCCGCCCACTCAATACCCGCATAGATATCTTCGGAGTTCTCACGGAAGATAATCATGTCAGTGAGTTCAGGATGTACAACGGGGCTGGGAACACCTTCAAAATAGCGCACCGGGCGCATACAGGTGTACAGGTCCAGCTCCTGGCGCAAAGACACGTTCAGGGAGCGAATACCACCGCCCACCGGGGTGGTCAGCGGGCCCTTGATCCCCACGGTGAATTCCCGCAAGGCTTCCAGGGTTTCCTCGGGCAGCCACTCATCAGGCCCGTATACGACCGTGGCTTTTTCCCCGGCGAACACCTCCATCCAGGTAATACCGCGCTTGGTACCGTAGGCTTTCTCGATGGCGGCGTTAACCACCTTGATCATCACTGGTGAAATGTCGACACCAATGCCATCCCCTTCGATATAAGGAATAATCGGATGATTGGGGACATTCAGGGACAGGTCCGCATTAACCGTGATTTTGTCACCGTCTGCGGGAACCGTGATCTTTTGGTATCCCATCTATACTTCTCCCTCTGAATAAAAGCGAATTCGGCCTCTGCTCGCGAGTATAGCATCGAGCCAAAGCCGGGGTGGAGCACCGGTTTGGCACTTGAGCCTATCGATTACGAGGGGCGTAATGTGGCGGAGAATGGAGGATTGAGGATTGAGGATTGAGAATGCCGGGGGGACAGGGTCCGTCAGGTGGGATCGCGGCAAGGCTTGCCAGACCACCCCTGAAGCACACATCTGCTGCGCCTTGTTGTCCGGGGAACAGCACCCGGCACCACAAGACTCAACAGCTGTACGCGTCATCAATCAGGTCAGACAGAGCCTGCCCTGCTAGAGCTTATCCAGGATACCGTTGAAGGTCGCACTGGGTCGCATGGCGGCCGAAGCCTTGCTGAAATCGGGATTATAGTAACCGCCGATATCAATGGGCGAACCTTGCACCGCCACCATTTCGTTGACGATTGTCTCTTCGTTTTCCGTCAGCGAAGCGGCAATGGCCGTGAAGGTGTCCTTCAGCTCTGCATCGTCATCCTGCGCGGCAAGAGCCTGGGCCCAGTACATGGCCACATAGAAATGGCTTACCCGGTTATCCGGCTGGCCGACTTTCCGTGACGGTGACTTGTTCTGCTCCAGATACTGCTCATTGGCCCTGTCCAGAGCGGCCGCAATCACCTTGGCCTTATTGTTCCCGTACTTCTCGCCCAGCTCCTGAATGGAAACCGACAACGCCAGGAATTCGCCGAGCGAGTCCCAGCGCAGGTGATTCTCTTCCAGGAATTGCTGCACATGCTTGGGAGCCGAACCGCCAGCACCGGTTTCGTAGAGTCCGCCGCCAGCCATCAAGGGAACGATGGACAGCATCTTGGCGCTGGTGCCGAGTTCCAGAATCGGGAACAGGTCGGTCAGGTAATCACGCAGCACGTTCCCCGTGACGGAGATGGTGTCTTTGCCGCGGATCATGCGCTCCATGGTGTAACGGATCGCCTGAACCGGAGACATGATGCGGATATCAAGGCCTTCGGTATCGTGGTCCTTGAGATATCTGCGAACCTTCCGGATCATCTGTTGATCGTGGGCCCGCTCCTTGTCCAGCCAGAAGATAGCCGGGGTGTTGCTTTGCCGGGCACGAACCACGGCCAACTTCACCCAGTCACGAATCGGCAGGTCTTTTGCCTGGCACATACGCCAGATATCACCCTGCTCCACGTCATGGGTCAGCAGCACCTGGCCATCTTCACGGACGATCCGCATGGTACCCTTGGCGCTGGCTTCAAATGTCTTATCGTGCGAGCCGTATTCCTCGGCTTTCTGGGCCATCAAGCCCACATTCGGTACCGAGCCACAGGTAACGGGATCAAAGGCGCCATGGGTTTTGCAGAAGTTGATGACTTCCTGGTAAATGGTGGCGTAGGTGCTTTCCGGGATGACCGCCTTGGTATCCTTCAGCTTGCCATCAGCGCCATACATCTTGCCGCCCTGGCGAATCATGGCCGGCATGGAAGCATCAACAATAACGTCGGAAGGTACGTGCAGGTTGGAAATGCCGCGGTCGGAATCGACCATGGCCAGTTCCGGCCGGTGCAGGTAACAGGCGCGGATCGTGGTTTCGATCTCCAGGCGCTGGGATATGGGCAATTCCTCGATCTTCTGGTAGATGTGGCTCAAACCGTTGTTCGGATTCGCACCAATCTCTTCCAGCACATCGCCATGTTTATCGAACAGTTCCTTGTAGAAACACCTTACTGCATGACCAAACACGATGGGGTGGGACACCTTCATCATGGTGGCTTTTACGTGCAGGGAGAACAGCATGCCAGTGTTCTTGGCATCTTCAATTTGCTTGTCAAAGAACTCGCTGAGCGCATTCTTGCTCATGTACATGGCATCGATGACTTCGCCATCAAGAAGCGGAAGCTCCGGCTTCTTCACCGTTACATTGCCGCTGGAATCTTCGAACTCGATGCGCACCTTGCAGGCCTTCTCTATCGTCGAGGAGGTCTCATGGGAAAAGAAGTCCCCGCCGCGCATATGCGCAACATGGGTACGTGAAGCCTGGCTCCACTCCCCCATGCTGTGCGGGTTCTTGCGTGCATAGTTTTTAACCGCGACAGGGGCGCGGCGGTCGGAGTTGCCTTCGCGAAGCACCGGGTTCACCGCAGACCCGAGAATTTTGGTGTACCGGGCCTGAATGTCTTCCTCTTCCTCGCTTTGCGGCTCATCCGGGTATTCCGGCACCGGGTAGCCATGCTCGTTAAGTTCGGCGATGGCCGCTCTGAGCTGGTGGATGGAAGCACTGATATTGGGAAGCTTGATGATGTTCGCTTCCGGATCCTGGGTCAGATCACCCAGTTCGGCCAGGGTGTCATTCACCTTCTGCTGGTCGGTCAGATATTCAGGAAAGCTGGCGAGAATGCGTGTAGCGAGGGAAATATCGCTGCTCTCAACTTCAATGCCAGCGATCGAAGTGAATTTTTCAATGATGGGTAAAAAGGAATAGGTCGCCAGCGCGGGCGCCTCGTCAGTCATGGTGTAAATAATTTTAGGCGTGGTCATAGAATTACAAGGTCCCAATTGTATTGGTAGAGCTTTCCGCCTGATATCAGTCGGCTTTTGGCCGTCAGATCAGCGGGCACCCAACAGGAGTGCTCCCTCCGAATAAAACTGTATTCTGCATAGGCTGGCGAGTATAGCACTGACCGTTTAGCCTTGTTAGGACAAGCGGTAGCAACCGCAGACCAACAACAGTCATCGATACTCACCCCATGGCGCAATTGATCTTACTTAACAAACCGTTTCAGGTCCTCTCCCAGTTCAGCGACGACCAGGGCCGGCGAACCTTGCGCGAGTGCGTGCCAGTGCCTGGCGTATACCCGGCCGGTCGACTGGACTGGGATTCTGAAGGCCTGTTGTTGCTGACCGATGACGGCGCCCTGCAGGCACGCATCAGCGATCCGCGGTTCAAGCTTCCCAAAACCTATCTGGTTCAGGTGGAAGGCAAGCCCGGGGGGCAGGAACTGCAAAAACTACGCCAAGGCATCACCCTGAAGGATGGCCCCACGCGCCCGGCCAAGGTCGAACTGATCGAGCCTCCCGCGTTATGGCCACGCAATCCGCCCGTACGCTCGCGCAAAACCGTACCGGATAGCTGGCTCAAGCTCACCATAGACGAAGGTCGAAATCGGCAGGTGCGGCGAATGACCGCAGCCATTGGCCACCCCACCCTGCGACTGGTTCGCTGGCAGATTGGCGACTGGAGCCTTGAGGCTCTCGCCCCCGGAGAATGGCGGGCTATGACGGTTCACGCGCCGAAGCCGCCTGCAGCCAGGCAGCGGCGGCCTCGTCATCGCTCTGGCGGGCCTCGACCCAAATCCAGCGGCCGTCGATAAGCTCCTTCTTCCAGAACGGCGCGCGGGTCTTCAGCAGATCCATGATAAACGCACAGGCCGCAAACGCATCCTGACGATGCGGGGCACTGACGGCCACCTGCACGATGTCATCAGCCACCACCATGGTGCCGATTCTGTGCACTACCCAGGCACCATTGAGGTGCCATTTCTGGCCAGCCTGATCGACAATGGTGCGCAACACTCCCTCCGTCATGCCTGGGTAATGCTCCAGATGCAGCGCCTCTACCCTGCCCTGCTCATCGCGCACCTGGCCACTGAACTGCACCATGGCGCCGCTGAGGCCTGCGTCGCGAAGCCAGTCGGACGGCTGCGCCGGCACCAGCGCCGTGTCCGTGACGGCCACATGAATCTTCATCCGCCGGTCACCGGTGGAAACAGGGCGACCACATCGCCATCACGGACCGCCGCCTGCTCCTGGCTGAGCACCTCATTCACCGCCACCATATAGCGGGGTGTCGCCTCCAGCGCACCGGCCACCGACGCATTGTCGTCGGCCAGCCATGCGACCAGGGCCGCCACGGTATCGACACCATCCGGCGGCGTGACCGTCAGGCTGTCACTGCCCACCCGCTCACGCAGAGCAGCAAAGAAACGTATCTCTATCACCTCAATCCTCCCGCCGGAACTGGCCACTGCGGCCACCGGACTTCTCCAGCAGGCACACGGATTCAATCACCATGCCCCGGTCCACCGCCTTGCACATATCATAGAGAGTCAGGCTGGCCACCGATGCGGCGGTCAAGGCCTCCATCTCCACGCCAGTGGTGCCTTTGAGCTTGCAGGTTGCCTGCACGCACAGCGCATCCGCTCCCTCCGGCTCGATGGTCACCGTGACGCCAGTGAGCAATAGCGGGTGGCACAGGGGGATCAGGTCCCAGGTCTTCTTTGCCGCCTGAATTCCGGCAATCCGGGCGGTGGCGAGCACATCGCCCTTGGGGTGCGCGCCACCCAGTATCATTTCCAGCGTGGCCGGCTGCATACGCACCCGCGCCTGCGCAGTGGCGGTACGCTGAGTGGTGTCCTTGTCGGTCACATCCACCATCTGGGCCCGGCCGCTGTCATCCAGGTGGGTAAATCGTTGATCTGTCATGCTCAGAGGTGTCTCCGCTCTGTTGTCTGTGGCGCCGCTGCGCTACCATTCCCGCCTTTCCAGAATTGAATGAAGCATCGCCATTAAGCCCTCGACGGCAGCCGGTGCTTCCTGTCCGGTAGGATACGCTATGAACAGCTTTGAGCCGCACATTACTGTGGCCTGCGTAGTCGAACAAGACGGCCGCTTCCTGTTTGTCCGAGAAATGAGCAAGGGCGAGGAAGTGCTGAATCAGCCCGCGGGCCATGCGGAGTTCGGCGAGAACCTGATGCAGGCCGCCTACCGCGAAACCCTGGAAGAAAGCGCCTGGCAGGTAGAAATTACCGACCTGCTCGGCTGGTATATCTTCCAGCCCCACAAGGGCGCGGGTGTCTATTACCGCACCTGCTTCGTGGCCAGACCGATCAGCCACGACCCCAGACAGAAACTCGATACCGGCATTCTCGAAGCCGAATGGCTGACCCCGGACGAGTTTCGCGCCCGTCGACACCAGCACCGTAGCGCCCTGGTGGAAAAATGCCTGGAGGATTATCTGTCCGGGCGCCGACTGCCCCTGGACAGCATTTATCAGCACCCCTGGCCTCTGCAGAGAGGATGATTTGTCATGCGTAAGGCCCCAAAAGACACTCGAGTGATCGTCGGCATGTCCG
This sequence comes from Alcanivorax sp. VBW004, assembly GCF_009718865.1. Lineage (NCBI taxonomy): Bacteria > Pseudomonadati > Pseudomonadota > Gammaproteobacteria > Oceanospirillales > Alcanivoracaceae > Alcanivorax > Alcanivorax sp. VBW004. The sequence goes on along the minus strand of NZ_WNHC01000001.1, from coordinate 3,024,954 downwards.
GCGGTGTGGACTCCTCCGTGGCCGCGGCCCGCCTGATCGATGCCGGTTATCAGGTCGAAGGCCTGTTCATGAAGAACTGGAACGAGGACGACGGCACCGATTACTGCACCGCCCGCGAAGACCTCCTCGATGCCATGCAGGTGGCCGGCGTGCTGGGTATCGAGCTGCACACGGCCAACTTTGCCGAGCAGTACTGGGATCGCGTGTTCGCCCACTTCCTCGCCGAATACAAGGCCGGGCGCACCCCCAACCCGGACATCCTCTGCAACAAGGAAATCAAGTTCCAGGCGTTCCTCGATCACGCCATTACTCTGGGCGCGGATTACATCGCCACCGGGCATTACTCCCAGGTCAGTCATGGCGACAAAGCGCAGCTGTTACGCGCAGTCGACACTAACAAGGACCAGACCTATTTCCTGCATGCGGTGGACTACCAGAAATTCGACCGTACTCTGTTCCCGCTGGGCGATCTGGAAAAACCGGAAGTACGCCGCATTGCCGAAGAAAAAGGCTTCGACAACCACAAGAAAAAAGACTCCACCGGCATCTGCTTTATCGGTGAGCGCCGCTTCAAGGACTTCCTTGAGCAGTACCTGCCTGCCCAGCCCGGCACCATTGAAGATGATCAAGGCAATGTTATCGGCAAACACGACGGGCTCATGTACTACACCCTGGGCCAACGCCAGGGGCTGGGCATCGGCGGCCTGGCCAGTGCCAGCGAAGCGCCTTGGTATGTGGCCGGCAAGGACCTGGAGCGCAATGTACTGCTTGCCGTTCAGGGCACCGATCACCCGTTGCTCTATAGTCGTGAACTGACCAGCGCGCCCATGCAGTGGGTTGCCCTGGAAGCCCCGGCCTTGCCGGCCCGGCTCACGGCCAAAACCCGCTACCGCCAACCCGACCAGGCCTGCACCGTCAGCGATGCCGGCGACGGTCGGGTGCATGTCATATTTGATCAACCACAACGCGCCGTCACACCCGGACAGTCCGTGGTGTTCTACGATGGCCCGGTCTGCCTGGGCGGCGCCGTCATTGAGGAAACCGCATGAGCGAACGTTTCTCGCCGGAACAACAGCAACTGCTGGCCCTGGCCGCGGTGTTCGAAGCGGCCCAGCTGGCCGATGATGTGGCCCAACGAGGGGACTGCGACCCGAAAGCCTTCGAGGGACTGATTGCCGGCGTCATGGCACTGGATGCCGACGATTTCGACAGCATCTACGCCCATCCCGCCCTGCTCCGCGAAGGCGTCAGCCTGCTCAACCGCAGCCTGAACAAGGAGTCCCGTGGCGCCAACCTGCGCCCGCTCAACTACGGCCTGGCCCTGCTCCACCTGGCCGGCAAGCTGCGCAAGAATGAGGACACCGTAAGCATTCTGCGCAACCGCCTGCTGGCCCTGAGCGGCCAGCAAGCGCACTTTGACAAATTCTCCGATGACGCGTTTTGCCACCGCATTGCCGGTATCTATGTGGATACCCTGGGCACCTTTCGATTCCGCATTCAGGTCAAGGGCGACCCAGCCCATCTGCAGGACGACGACAAGGCCGCCCGCATCCGCGCCCTGTTCCTGGCCGGGGTGCGCGCTGCCTTCCTTTGGCACCAGCTGGGCGGGCGTCGCTGGCACCTCCTGTTCCATCGTAAACGCCTTCTCTCACTTATTGATTCCATTGATATCAATAATTTATAAGCGATTTCTAAAGTTACACATAGCTTAACTTTCAGCGGTCACCAGCAGCGGCGCAGTTTGCGGAATTTTGCTGTATGATTGCGCCGCCTTTGGAATGTACGTGTACGTACCTACTTGGACGATATTCGGGAGCCTGACATGTCCAGCCTTACCTCTTTGACTGCCATTTCACCGGTAGACGGTCGTTACGCCAGCAAAGTCGATGCACTGCGAAACACCACCAGTGAATACGGCCTGATTCGCTTCCGCGTCCATGTGGAAGTCAGCTGGCTGGAACAGCTGGCCCACGACAAGAACATCCCGGAAGTCCCCTTGATGAGTGGTCAAGCCGCCTGGAACCTGCGCGGCGTCACCCGTGATTTCGAAGTCCAGCATGCCGAGCGCATCAAGGCCATCGAAGCCACCACCAACCACGACGTAAAAGCCGTGGAATATTTCATCAAGGAACAGATGGCTGAACACGACGAACTGGCCAACATGAGCGAGTTCGTCCATTTCGCCTGCACCAGCGAAGACATCAACAACCTGTCCTACTCGCTGATGCTCAAGGAAGCCCGTGAACTCCTGCTGCCAAAGATGGACCAGGTGATCAGCGCCATCCGCAAGCAGGCCCACGCCCAGGCCGACCAGCCCATGCTGTCGCGCACCCATGGCCAGTCCGCCTCCCCCACCACCGTGGGCAAGGAAATGGCCAACGTGGTCGCTCGCCTGCAACGCCAGCGCGACCAGTTCGCCGCAGTGGAACTGCTCGGCAAGATCAACGGCGCCGTGGGCAACTACAACGCGCACCTCTCAGCCTACCCGGATGTGGACTGGGAAGCCTTTGCACGCCGTTTCGTGGAAGGCCTGGGGCTCACCTTCAACCCCTTCACCACACAGATCGAACCCCACGACTGCATCGCCGAGTACTTCCACGCCCTGATGCGCTTCAACACCATCCTGCTGGACTTTGACCGTGACGTCTGGGGCTACATCTCCCTGGGTTACTTCAAGCAGCGCACCGTGGAAGGCGAAGTGGGCTCCTCCACCATGCCGCACAAGGTCAACCCCATCGACTTCGAGAACTCCGAAGGCAACCTGGGCCTGGCCAACGCCATCATGGATCACCTGGCCGCCAAACTGCCCATGTCCCGCTGGCAGCGCGACCTCACTGACTCCACCGTGCTGCGTAACGTGGGCGTCGGCCTGGCGCACAGCCTGATTGCCTTTGAAGCCAGCCTGAAAGGCATCAGCAAGCTGGAAGTGAACCCGGCCCGCCTGGACGAAGACCTGGAGGCCGCCTGGGAAGTGCTGGCCGAACCCATCCAGACCGTCATGCGCCGCTATGGTATCGAGAAGCCCTACGAGAAACTCAAGGCGCTGACCCGCGGCAAGGACGGCATCAATCAGGACACCCTGACCGCCTTCATCAATGATCTGGCGATCCCCGATGAAGCCAAGGAAATCCTGCTGGCCATGACCCCGGCCACCTATGTGGGCAATGCCGCCCAGCAAGCCCGCAGCATCTGATGCCCTCAGCCCCCCCGCTGCCTGCCTTGACGCTGCCGCGCTTCATTCTCCCCATGAAACCGGCAGCGTTTTTGCGTGAGCATTGGCAGAAAAAGGCCCTGCTCATGCCCGGTGCCGCCCGTGGGCTGGACCAGCCTGACGCCAACACCCTGGCCGGACTGGCACTGGAAGAGTCCGTGGAAGCACGCATTATCACTGGCGCCGGCAACGGCCCCTGGTCGGTGTTGCAAAGCCCCCTCGCCGATGATGTCTTCGAAACCCTGGGCGAGGAAAACTGGACGTTACTGGTCCAGTCCGTGGACCACTTCCTCACTGAAACCTCACTGCTGCTGGACGACTTCGCCTTCCTGCCCAACTGGCGGGTGGAAGACATCATGATCAGCTATGCCGCCAAAGGGGGCAGTGTCGGCCCACACTTCGACCGTTATGACGTCTTCCTGATTCAGGCCGCCGGCCACCGCCGCTGGCAGATTGGCGACGTGTGTGACGAGAGCACGCCCCGCCTGCCCACCGATGAGCTGAAACTGCTGGCCGAGATGCCCGTGCGCGAAGAGTTCGTCGCCGGCCCCGGCGACGTGCTCTACCTGCCCCCCGGCGTGGCCCACCACGGCGTTGCCGAAGACAGCGACTGCATAACCTGGTCGGTGGGTTTTCGCGCTCCGGACTACCAGATGCTGATGGCAGAAATTGCCGGCGAATGCCTGGCCGAGTCCGACAGCCAGCTATTCACCGATCCGGACCGGGAGGTCACGTCCGACCCCACCGTGCTGGCCGATGCAGACCGTCAACAGCTGATTCGGGGCGCCCTGGACCTGCTCCAGCCAGACGCCATCGAACGGGCGGTTTATCGCTGGCTCTCCACCCCCCGACTGGATGGCCTTGAATTTGCGATAGATGATCACCATATTCGCGAACGCGACAGCGACGTGGCGCTGGTTCGCCACGGCAGCGTGCGCCTGCTCATGCAGGGCAAACTGGCCTGGCTCAACGGCGACAGCCACACGCTAACAGAACAACAACGCCCGCTGGTGCAGTTATTGGCCAGCAAAAGACGCTACCGGGAAAGCGAGCTGGACGCCGTCATGACGCCCACCGCAAGAGAACTGCTCCATGAATGGATTGAACAGGGCTACTTCGCCCAACTGTAACGAGACCCCTATGGCTATCAGCATTATCGAAACCCGTTGGGACGAACACGAAGCCGCCCTGCGTGGTCTCCGCCAGAACGTTTTTATCAACGAGCAACACGTGCCGGAAGAGCTGGAATGGGATGGCGAAGACAGCGCCGCCATTCACTTTCTCGCGCTGGACGCCGAACAGCAGCCCGTGGGTTGTATTCGCCTGCTGCCCACCGGCCAGATCAGCCGCCTGTGTGTGCTTTCCGAACAACGCAACAATGGTGTCGGCAGCTCGCTACTGGTGGCCGCTGAAGAAACCGCCCGGGCCAATGGCATGGAAGAGATCTTCCTGCACGCCCAGACCCACGCCACCAGCTTCTATGAAGCTGCAGGCTTCTCCGTCTCCGGCGGCATTTTCATGGATGCCAACATCCCCCACCGGCAAATGTTCAAGCCGCTGATCTAGCCCATGCAGCTGGTCATTGGCGACGACGACACCCTGCACCACCCGGACCGTCACCACGCCGGCCGCTCGCTGGCCACGCTGATCGGCGCCAGCCGCCGCAGCCTCTGGCTGCGGGTTCCCACGCTGGATGCGCTCACCGACAACGCCGAGGTGTGCAGCGCCATCAAGCGCCTTGCCCTGAGCAGCGCCCGGGCCGATATCCGCATTCTGTTTGATCACCTGGACAGTGCGGTGCGCAACGGCCATCGATTGATTCATCTGTCACGGCGCCTGCCCTCAAGAATCACCCTGCGCCAGACCCAGAAAGACGACAACGATACCCAGCTGTGCTTTGCCATCGCCGACGGCACTGGCCTGTTTGAAGCCAGCGGCTGGCCCCAGCCCGCACTACTGGATCTGTGCGGGCACCGGCTCCCGCGTGCGCCGCGGCTGGGCAAACAGTTTCAGGAACATTGGGAACGCGCCGGCGGATCACCGGAGCTGCGTGAGCTTAGGCTTTGAATGTCGGATTACGGCTACGCCTAATACGACCTACTTGAAAGGTCGTTTTTTGTAGGTCGAATTAGCCTGAAAGGCGTAATCCGACAGTCTTTCAATCCCTCGCCAGGCTTGCGGTCAACTGCCAGACGGTTTGCCCGCTGGCCAGATACTTCTCTTCGAAATCCGTAGCGGCCTCCCCGTCTACCGCTAACGGCGCCAGCACCGCATCAATCTCACTGATTGCCAGCGCCGCTTGAACCTCCTCAAGATAAACCGGCCAGTTGCTGCGCAACTCAAGTTCACCGCCCAGCGCCAGCACGGAGGGCCACACCGGGTGCCCCTGCCAGCGCCGCTTCAGGTGGGCGCTTTTCGGCCAGGGATTCGGGTAAAGGATCTGATGCCGGGCAAGTTGCCACTCGGCCTGCTCCATCAGGCGCCATAACCCGGTGCAGTCCGCACGCAGGAACAGCAGATTATCCGGCGGCTGCAGCCAACGGCGGCCGCCTCGCTCCAGCCGGTTGGCCGATTGATCGACACCAATCACCAGCGCCTCCGGGCACGTCTGCGCCAGCAGCACGGAGGAGCGCCCCGTGCCACAACCGGAATCCAGCATCAGAGGGCGATCTGCCCCTTGGTCAGCGCGCCAGGCCCGGGCCTGCTCGAAGGCAGTACGGTCGTGGTCGGCGATGGGAGCCCGCCAGGCCGACGCCAGGTGACGGCGCACCACTTTTTCCAGATCGACATGGACACCCGACTGATTCGAGCTGACCGCACGGCTATTGGCAAACATGGCATTCCTGACTGGCGAAGCGACTGACGGGACGCACATTGTAGGCATGGTGGGCGCCAGTGCCAGCCCCTGGCAGAATTTGACCGCCACCACCCTACTGGCGGGCCGTTGCGGGCAGCGCTACTGTAGAGAGAGTCGGAACCCCGAACCACCGACCTCTGCGAGGACACCATGCGCCTGTGCCTGACACTGCTTATCATCATGCTTTCCCTTCCCGGCCTGTCTGCGGCTGACGATATGAGCATTCATGTGCTGGAGCGCCCGGACGCTCCCGCTCTGGTTCCTGTCATAGAGCCATTATTGCCGGCTGGCGGCTCCGTTCGCGCCTATCGCGGCAAGCTGATTGTGCGCACCACCGAGGCCAGCATGCAGGAGCTGCAAAGCGTTCTGGGCGGCCTTGAAGCCACACCCTCAACCCTGATCGTGCATCTGCGACGCCAACAAGGCAGCAGCAGCCAACAAGGTGGCATCGATACCAATGTCCGGGGCCGAATCGAATCCGGTCAGGCACCGGTGATTCAGGGCGAGGTGCGCATCGGCCAGCAAAGCCAGCAACAGCAGCGCCAGGATCACTACCAGATTCGTACACTCAGCGGTTACCCCGCCAATGTGAGCCAGGGCACCCTGGTCGCACTCAGCGGTGGTTATTACGGCACCACCTTCGCGCAGCTGGATCAGGGGATTCAGGTAACGCCACAACTGGCTGCGGACGGCAGCGTGGTACTGCAGATCAGCCAGCGCTTTGATCAACCGGCCAGCCACAACACCGCCCGCACCCAGCACAGCGCCACCACCTTGCGGGTCACCCCGGGCCGCTGGCAGCCCATGGGCAGCATCACCGTGACACAGAGTGGAAGCCGTCAGAGCATTGGAGGCTATCAAAACCAGCAACAAAGCATGACTTTGCCGCTGGAGGTGATGGTGGAACAAGAGTAGCAGTAGGCTCGCAGGTGAGGCCCCGATTCCTGCTGTAGGAGCGTCGCTGGCGGCGCGATTTCGGCGGATTGCTTAGAGCCCCATCATCAACCCGCTAGACAAGCCCGCACCCTCGCTGCGCGAGGTTCGCACCCTGAACGGTGCACCTACAGCGGCTTCGTAGAAAGCCCGGGGATTAGGGCTCGCCCTTCCTGCCAAGCAAAACCCACCCACAAAAAAGCCCCGGCTAGCGGGGCTTCTTTGTTGTGCTGAACGCCTTACTTGGCTTTCAGCTCACGGCGACGACGGTGCAGAACCGGCTCGGTGTAGCCGCTGGGCTGTGCGCAGCCTTCGAATACCAGCTCACAGGCCGCCTGGAAGGCAACGGAGCCGTCGAAGTCCTTGGCCATGGGCACGTAGTCCGGATCGTTGGCGTTCTGACGATCCACCACTTCCGCCATGCGTTTCATGGTTTCCAGTACCTGCTCTTTGCTGCAGATACCGTGGTGCAGCCAGTTGGCCACATGCTGGCTGGAAATCCGCAGGGTCGCGCGGTCTTCCATCAGGCCCACATCCTTGATGTCCGGCACCTTGGAGCAACCCACACCACTATCAATCCAGCGAACCACGTAACCCAGCATGCCCTGGGCGTTGTTATCCAGCTCCTGCTGGATTTCCTCGGCGGTCAGCTCGCGGGTCAGCAGCGGAATGGTGAGGATGTCGTCCAGGGACGCACGGGTGCGGCTGGCCAGCTTTTCCTGAACCTCAGCCACGTTGATTTCATGGTAGTGGGTCACGTGCAGCGTGGCGGCAGTCGGAGACGGTACCCATGCACAGTTGGCACCGGCTTTCGGGTGACCGGCCTTGTTGGCCATCATCTGCGCCATTTCGTCGGGCATGGCCCACATGCCTTTACCGATCTGGGCGTGACCTTTCAGGCCGCATTCCAGGCCGATGTCCACGTTCCAGTCTTCGTAGGCGCCAATCCACGGCAGGGCTTTCATTTCACCCTTGGGTGCCATGGGGCCCGCTTCCATGGAAGTGTGCATTTCGTCACCGGTGCGATCCAGGAAGCCGGTGTTGATGAAGATGACACGCTCCTTGGCCTGACGGATACACTCCTTCAGGTTCACAGTGGTGCGGCGCTCTTCATCCATAATGCCAATTTTCAAGGTGTTAGCAGCCAAACCTAATGCTTTTTCTACACGCTCGAACAGCTCAACCGCAAAGGCCACTTCTTCCGGACCGTGCATTTTTGGCTTCACGATATAGACGGAACCGGTACGGCTGTTGCTCACCTTGTTGATGTTCTTCAGGTCATGCATGGCGGCCAGCACGGTAACCATGCCATCCATGATGCCTTCCGGGGTTTCTTCCCCGTTATGCAGAATCGCCGGGTTGGTCATCAGGTGACCCACATTGCGAACCAGCAGCAGTGAGCGACCGTGCAGGGTCAGGGAAGAGCCGTCCAGCGCGGTGTATTCACGATCCGCATTCATGGAGCGGGTCATGGTCTTGCCGCCTTTCTGGAAGCTCTCTTCCAGGTCGCCTTTCATCAGACCGGCCCAGTTGCGGTACACCTCGACCTTGTCTTCCGCATCAACGGCGGCAACAGAGTCTTCACAATCCTGAATGGTGGTAATGGCGGATTCCAGCAGCACGTCTTTCATCTTGGCCGCGTCGTCAGCCCCGATCGGGTGGCTGGCGTCGAACTGGATTTCCGCATGTAGATTGTTGTGCTTCACCAGCACCCCGGTGGGTGCAGCGGCATCGCCCAGGTAACCCTGCAACTGGGACTCATCTTTCAGGCCGGTTTTTTCTGAACCCAGGGACACAACCAGCTTGCCGTCTTCGATGGCATAACCGGTGCTGTCCTTGTGAGAGCCGCTGGCCAGCGGGAAATAGTTGTCCAGGAAGTCACGGGCCCAGGCAATCACCTTGGCGCCACGCTTCGGGTTGTAGGCGCCGCCTTTTTCGGCACCGCCTTCGTCGGAGATCACGTCGGTGCCGTACAGGGCATCGTACAGGCTGCCCCAGCGGGCGTTTGCGGCGTTCAGGGCAAAGCGCGCGTTCTTAACCGGCACCACCAGCTGCGGGCCGGCGATGGTGGCAATTTCGGCATCCACGTTTTCAGTGGTGACGTTGAAGTCTTCGCCTTCGGGCAGCAGATAACCGATATCAGTCAGGAACTGCTTGTACTCAGCCATGTCGATGGCCTGCCCCGCACGGGCCTTGTGCCAGGCGTCGATCTGCTTCTGCAGGTCGTCGCGCTTGGCCAGCAGCGCCTTGTTCTTGGGGGCGAGGTCATTGAGGATGCTTTCCAGCTCGGCCCAGAAGTGTTCCGGGTCGACGCCGGTACCCGGCGCAATCTCATTGACTACCAGATCATGGAGTTCGGCGGCGATTTCCAGGCCACCCTTCTGAATACGATCGGTCATGGTGCTCCTACCCTTCTGGTCGAGAGAATCTTGGTTAATCGGGACGTTCGGGGAAAACCCGGCAACCGGTCGGCGTCAGCGCGCCACCGTGTGGATTATCGCGAAAGCCCGGGGAAACGGTTCAAGGCGCGTAAAGACGGGCGCCCCGAAATAAGGCGACGGCATTTTACCGGAAACGGCGCCGTGAATCATGTTTAGCGGTAAACAAAGTCTGATTTGCCGGTTTTTTGATCAGCCGAACAGATTAACCACATCCAGACGGTGAGCTTGTTCACCGCCCTGCTGCTGGCCCTGCTCCAGGTTTTCAAAGTCGAACAGGCGGGTGTCTGCCAGCTGCGAGGGGGCGATGTTCTGTACCGCAGCAAAGATATTTTCAATGCGCCCCGGCTGTTGCTTGTCCCACTGCTGCAACATGTCCTTGATCACCTGTCGCTGCAGGTTCTTCTGGGAACCGCAGAGGTTGCAGGGAATGATCGGGTACTCTTTCAGGGCGGAGAACTCGATGATGTCCTTCTCACGGCAATAGGCCAGCGGGCGGATCACCACATTGCGGTTGTCATCGCTGCGCAGCTTGGGGGGCATAGCCTTCATCTTGCCGCCGTAGAACATGTTCAGGAACAGGGTTTCAACGATGTCATCCCGGTGGTGACCGAGGGCAATCTTGTTGGCACCGATTTCCTCGGCAAACCCGTACAGGCTGCCCCGGCGCAGGCGTGAACACAGGCCGCAGGTGGTCTTTCCTTCCGGCACCTTCTCCTTGACGATGGAATAGGTGTCTTTTTCCAGAATGTGGTACGCCACGCCTTCTTTTTCCAGATACTCGGGCAGGATGTGCTCCGGGAACCCGGGTTGTTTCTGGTCCATATTCACCGCCACCAGCTCGAAATTGACCGGCGCGGAGTGCTGAAGATTGCGCAGAATCTCCAGCATGGTGTAGGAATCCTTACCGCCGGACAGACACACCATCACCTTGTCGCCCTCGCTGATCATGTTGAAATCAGCAATGGCGCGGCCCGTTTCCCGCCGCAGTTTCTTCTGCAACTTGTTAAGACGGGTACGCTTTTGGGTATCAGTGTTGTCCTGTGACATCAGGTGACCTTCATTTTGCGGATCAGTCGGCGGTACAGCGAGGGGGCCCAGCGTTTCAGGTAGATGCCCGCCCCTTCGCGGCCGGCGATGATAACCTGATCGCGGCCACGCTGCACGGCTTCGACCAGCCGTTTGGCGCATTCTTCCGGGGCCATGGCGGTCTGCTGGGCGTCATCCATGGTGCCCTGGCGACTGCCATCGGCGGTGAGCGCATTGATCGACACCTGGGTGCGAATGAACCCGGGCATCACCAGCGTCACACGGATGCCCTGATCATATTCTTCCGCCCGCAGGGACTCGAAGAAGCCATGCAAAGCGTGTTTGCTGGCGCTGTAGGCGCTACGCAGCGGTGTTGGCAGCTCCCCCACCAGGGATGTGATCACCACAAAACGTCCGCCTCCCTGCTCTTTCAGCCAGGGAAGCACGGCCTTGGTCAGCGCCACGGAGCCGAAGAAATTCACCTCCATGATCTGGCGATCCACGGACAGATCCGTGTCGGCCACCAGTGAACGCTGGGAAATCCCCCCATTGTGCACCACCTGGTCCAGCCGTCCGCAAGCCTGCCTGACCCTCTCCACGGCTGCCGCCATGGCCTCGCTCTGGCCAAGGTCCAGCGGCAGCACCACGTGCTCTTCGCTGTTCACCAGCCCACCACGCACTCGCTCCAACTCTTCTTGTCGGCGAGCGGACAGCACCAGCCTGGCGCCGCGGCGAGCATATTCCTTCGCCAAGGCTTCACCGATCCCGGAGGATGCCCCGGTAATCCAGACCACCTTGTCAGCCAGCGATTCCGCCATGAGTACTCCCTGAAACAGCCACAAAGCCTCAAGCTTAATGCCCTAGCCCAAAAACAAAAAGCGCGGCCAGGCCGCGCTTTTACTTGCACTGTGTAGCCAGGGTGGCTATTTGAGCTCTTTGGACGACAGCCCAAGCAAGTGTCTCGCCACGATCAGCTGCTGGATCTGCTGTGTGCCTTCAAAGATATCGATGATCTTCGAATCCCGGGCCAGCTTCTCCAGCAAGGTCCGTTCGGAGTAGCCCAGCTCACCACATAACGCCACACACTTGAGGGTCACATCGTTCCCCATACGTCCCGCCTTGGCTTTACACATGGAAGCTTCACGGGAATTGGGCTGGCCATTGTCGGCCATCCAGGCGGCCTTCAACGTCATCAGACGGGCCGCTTCCAGATCGGCTTCCAACCGGTAAAGCTCCAGTTCGCGGGCTGTTGAATTATAAGGTAGTTTCGAGAAATCAGCCTCAAGTCCTTCTTTTTCGAGAATTTCACGGGTTATTTCCAGCGCCGCACGCGCCACACCCAAAGCCATGGCGGCCACTTGGGGACGGGTGTTGTCGAACGTCTGCATTACCCCGCCAAAGGCTTTCTTGCGCGCCTCTTCGGTATCCCCCACTTCGGCGGAACCGAGGATGTGATCCTTGGGAATTCGGCAATTGTTGAACGCCAGCGCGGCGGTATCCGACACCCGCAAGCCCATTTTGTCTTCCACACGCACCAGCTGAACGCCGGGATTATCACGGGGGACGATAAAGGACTTGATCGCCGCCTTGCCCAGGGATTTGTCCAGCGTGGCCCAAACAACAATGGCATCGCAGCGCTGCCCGGCGGTGCAATAGATTTTCTCGCCGTTAAGCACCCATTCATCCCCATCGGCCACCGCCGTAGTCGCAACCGCAGCGGAATCGGAACCCGCGCCCGGCTCGGTAATCGCCATGGCGCAGTACAGTTTGCCGTACTTCTCCTTCTGCTCCGGGGTGCCCACCGCCATAATCGCAGCATTGCCCAGCCCGCTAGCGCCAGGGATCGACAGCATCAGCCCCACATCGCCCCAGCACATGGCTTCTACGCCCATGATACCCATCATGTTGCTACCGTTCTTGATTGCGTCGCGGGCCCCGTCTTTATTTCCGCCACTCTTTCCTTCACCGCGAGGCATGGCCGCCATCATCTGCGCCACCGGTTTCAGCTCTTCCGGGGTATCGCAGTGCTCAATGGCGTCGTACTTGCGTGCGATGGGGCGAAAAACGCCGCTAGCCAGCTGCTGGGCCATTTTCTGGGTCTGGGTGAGTTTCTCAGGCAATTCCAGATTAATCATGTTGTTCTCCTACACCATCAGGCTGCCGTGAAGCACGGCAATGCTGCGCAAGTTCCGGTACCACATTTCCAGCGGGTAATCGCGAACGAAGCCCGCTCCGCCAAACAACTGGATACCATTGGTACCAATTTCCATGGCCTTCTCCATGCACAGCAGCTGCGCCAGATAGGCCTCCTTGTGGAAATCGAGCCCCTGTTCGGCCCGGCTGGCGGCGCGCAACATCATCAGCCGCATCCCTTCGATCTCGATGGCCATGTTAGCCACCATGAATGCCACGGACTGACGCCACGCAATGGGCTCGCCAAACGCCTTGCGTTCATTCACGTAGGGGATGGCGTATTCCATCACCGCCTGGCAGCAGCCCACCGCCAACGCGCACTGGCCGATGCGAGACAGGCCCAGCAGTCGATCCAGATCAAACCCGGGCAGCCGGTCGGCCTCGGGCACGGTCACCGATTCCAGCGTCAGCGTGGCCGGCTCCGCACTGCGCAGCCCCATGTACGCTTCGGCCTGAATGGTCAGCCCCGCCGCATCTTTCGGAACGATAAAAGCAGATACCTCTCCCTTTTCCGCCGCCACCACCACAAACCACTCACACTGCTCAGCCAGGGGCACCAGGCTCTTCACCCCATTGAGCACGACTTGTCCATTGCCACTTTGTGCCGTGGTGGCTGGAGACGACGGCTCGAAAGTAGCCCGCGGTTCCGTCAGCGCGATGGCCGCGCCGGTAAAGGTTTCCGTCGCCATGGCAGGCAACCAGCGCTCCTGCTGCTCTTCGCTACCGAAATCCACCAGGGCGTTGACGGCGGCCATGGGCTGCAAGGCTGCCAGGGTATGGGAGATGTCCCCTTCGGCCAGATCTTCTACTGCCAGCGCATTGGAGAGCGGCGATCTCGGCATCCCCACACCACCCAGAGCTTCCGGCATGGGCATCAGCGCCAGGCCAAAGCCGGCGATACTGTTCAACAGTTCAGCACTCGCCTTCGCCGCGTCATCGGCGGCGCGCGATTGCGGGAACAGGGAATCGCGCACCATCTTGCGCATCCCTTCACGGGTCATGCGTTGTTCTTCGGTTAATGTCAGGTCAAAAAGCGGTGTGGACATACAAGGGCCTCATCCCGGCAAGCAAACGGTTGTTTGAACAACAGTTTGTCACTGGCTGTCTACCACCGACAATGACAGGTCTGTGACCTGCCACGATAAAAACGGTAAAGTTGAGCAAAAATACAACAACCCTTCAGTCAGGCGTTTTTTGTCCGTGTTTACACTGATACCGAAAGAGCCCCCGGAGCGCGCGGTCCGGCTAAAACGCCAAATCATGGCGATCTATTCCTATTGTTTATTGTGGGCCGGCACCTTCATTGGTGTGGAACTCACCGCTTTTGAACCCAACACACCACACCTGACCTTCTTCGCAGTGGTCTTTGCCGTTAACGGCCTGTTCTACCTGCTGATTCGCAGCGGCCTCAGCGAGCGCTTCGGGGACCCCAGCCTGACCATCCTGCAAATGGCCGTGGGCATCCTGCTGACCACCATCATTCTGCATTACTCCCGCGAACTGCGCGGCGCCATGCTGAGCATCTATTTCATGGTCATGACCTTTGGTGTGTTCGCACTGGATCGCCGACGCATGCTGCTGATGGCCGCCTTCACCCTGCTTTGCTTCACAGGGCTGCTGATTTACGAGTGGATCAATGCCCCCCAGCAAGCCATTTTCTCCTACCTGATCGGCCACTGGATCATTCTCACGCTCGGCCTGGGCTGGTTTATCTACATGGGCGGCTATATCCACAACCTGCAATTGCGGGTACGCGAACAGCGTGAACGGCTACGCGAAGCCCACGACCGCCTCAGCGCCATTGCCGTGCGCGACGACCTGACCGGCCTGTATAACCGGCGCCACTTTCTGGAACGTCTGGAAGAAGAGATGTCCCGCGCCAACCGGGAGAGCAGCCCGCTGCACCTGGCGATTATCGACCTGGACCACTTCAAACGGGTCAACGACACCTATGGCCATCACGCCGGCGACGAAGTGTTGCATCGCTTTGCGCAGCTCGCGGCCATGGGGTTGCGCAAGTCCGACCTGCTGGCCCGTTACGGCGGCGAAGAGTTCGTGGTGCTGTTCCCTCACACCAGCAGCCAGGCCTGCCTGGCCGCGCTGGAACGGTTGCGACACAGTTTTTCCGAACAGCGCTATGCCTTTGCCGAAGAATTAAGCAGCGCGTTTTCTGCCGGGCTAACGCATTACCAGCCTGGGGAAAGCGCTGAGCAATTCATAAAGCGCGCGGATAACGCCTTGTATGAAGCCAAGCACCTGGGCAGAAACCGTATCCAGCAAGCGGGCTGACCAGACCAGTACAACAGGACGGTGGAGGCGCGGCCCGTCTATCGGTATGCTTGCTCGCCACCGGGAGAAAAGCATGTCTGAGATTACCAACCCAAGTCTGAAAAACACGGTCCGCCAGCATTTCGCCAGCCTGGGGGAAGACGCGCCGACCTGGACGGAAATTCACGGCATGCTGTGTGCCCTGGCCGCAGGCCCGCAGGGCGATGACGATACCCGGGTCGACTACGCCCATGAGCTGGAAATGCCGGTCCCGGACGAGGTGGCATCCGCCCTCAACCAGCTGCGCCAACGTCTGGTGACCCAACTACTCAGCGGCGAAACAGTGAACCTGCCCTGCCTGCTCGATCCCTATCAGGAAGAAGATGGCCAGGACTTGGCCAGCTGGTGTGCCGGTTTCATGACCGGCGTCTTCGTGAACGAGTCCCTCTGGTACGAGCACGACGAGGAAACCGTCGTCAATCTGCTGTTGCCCTTCATTCTGATTTCCGGTCTTGATGAAGATGAAGAGCTGGACGCCCTGTGGGAGAACACCCAGGTCGTGCGCCAGATGGCCCTGGGCATTCCGGAGCTGATTGAAGAACTGTTTTTATGTTTTCACGGGCCGGATGAAGGCGGCGAATCCCAGGGAACCTCTGAATAACGCCTTGTCCGCTGACCCGGCCTCTTGCCCCACTGATCACCGTCGTCAGACGTAACGTGACCCAGTTCCACGCCGTACCCGTGCCAAGCCTCTAGGCTTGCAGGGTGAGCTACCGATACAAAAACCATGTAGCCACCAGAACATCATTACTAGGGGGAACGCGTGCGCGTCATTCTTTTGGCAAGTTTACTGACGCCAGTGCTGGCGATGGCTCAAACCGAATCCCAGCCTGCCTGCCCGACACTGGCCCGGGCCAGCTTCACCACTGCGGTCGAAAACCGTGAACCCATCAACACCGTCAGCCAGGTACCTGTAGATACCGCAGAGCTGCTCTTTTATACCGAAGTGCATGACGGCAGCAATCAAACGCTCTACCACCACTGGTCGCTTAATGGCGACCCCTTTGTGGATGTCACCCTGGAGATTGGTTCGGATTTCTGGCGGACCTGGTCGTCGAAAACACTTACCGGGCTGGGCATGAAAGCGGGCGACACCTGGGGCGTTTCCGTCACCGGTGCCCCGGGTTGCGAATTGGGCCACTGGCAGGTAACGCTGACAGAATCCGGCAACGCACCGGCAGCGCCAGATACCTCCACGCAGGCCACGCCCAACCGTGCCGCACCACCTTCACCGCCACCTTCACAAACAGAAAGCTCCACTAACGCCGACGATGCACAGCAAGCCGCGCCAACCGACAGTGCGCCAGTGGATCTGAGCGCGAACTTCATGGCTATCGAAGAGCTGCTGACACTCGGCGACACTCGAGGGGCGCGTTCTGCCATCAAGCGGGCGCGGGCACTGACCGGTAATGCGCAGCAGCTCGCCGACCTTGATCAAATGGACAAGGACAATCAGGCATTTGCTGAACTGAACCAGCTGATCCGTCAGCGCGACATCCCGGCCGCCCGGCAGAAACTGCAAGCCCTGATGGTCTCCGTTCCGCCGGAAAGCCCGGTGTACCCTGCCCTTCAGGGTCGTCACAAGTTGCTCGATCAGCTCAACGAAATGAACCGGGACAGCGCTGGGCTCCAGGCCGCCTCTGCCCCGTAAAGGAACGCTTCACCGTTAGCGTGAACAGCACATTGTGAACCGCTTGATTGGATCTCAGTAATGCCTCGCACTTTGCTGGACACGTAATCCGCAGCGGATCATGGGACAAGAGCCGGGATCCGCTCATCACTCCCTGTCCATCACTCAATACCGTGACGAAGCCCACAAGGAATTATTCAGAGGTTCCTTAGTCGTCTTTAAGGGAAAGGTGGCTGACATCCGGTTGCGCCGGTGGTGGCGCCTGGGTGCGCTGGCCCAGGTCTTCCCCGGGCGCCGCCATGCTCAGGTGGCTTACATCAGGGGCTGGGGGTGCAGGCGCGCGGGTTGCGTTATCCATATCCTCACCCACATCCGCCACGGAAAACGCACCAGAGAAGCCGGTACCCCCGGTACGAATGGTTCCCACGGTCTCCAGATCACCGCTGTTCTGCTCCCTGGGGCTGGCCGATACGGCTGAGTCGGAAGATTCCGTCGCCGGTGCAGGTGCTGCTGATGGCGCAGCAGCCGGCTGCGCAGGCACCGGCGGTTTCTCGCCACCGGACACAGGGCGAATGTCACATTCCGCCCCGGCCTGCTTCATCAGCGCCCGAAACTTCATGGCCGTGGCCTGATCAGCATCTTTCTTGATCACCACTGGCTGGCCGGAAAACAGTTTCTCAACCCGGGCGCTGTCCATCTTGAACAAACGCCCCAGATTGTTCTTCACCGTGGCCAGGTCAGCACCGCCGACCAGCTTCCCGGAAAACACGATATGGAAACGAGCATCACTCATGCTGTTGCGCTTCTCCCTTCAGGCAATTCAGTTTTCAGGCACAAGATTCAATCCATCTGCGCCGCACAATACTCCGCCAGCGCCGCAATGGTCCGTGACGGGTTCAGGCCCAAAGCCCGAGGCACCATGGCGCCATCCACCACATAGAGACCTGGATAGTTGAACACTTCCCCGGCATGGTTCACCACCCCCTGTTCCACAGAATCCGCCATATTGCAGCCACCCAGTGGGTGCGGTGTGACCAGATTCTTGAACCAGGTCCAGGTAGCGGGTGTCATCGGGTTGCCCCCAGTGGCTGCCGTCAACGACAAATGCCGATCGGCCAACCCCTGTACTGCCTTTTCTGCCTTGCGGTAATCCCACTTGAGCTTCAGGCGATCACGCTTCCATGGCCAGTACCAGCGCCGGCCCAGAGAAAAGGTACCACCGGGATCATCCATGGCCTGGCCAAACCAGGGCATCATTTTGCCAAAGGGATTACTGCTGTCGCCATATTTCAGCATGGCCGCACCCAGCCGGCTGCCGGCAAACCGGGATTGCTTGCCTAGGCGCTCCAGCCAGCTACCAAGAATATCCGGCAATCCACCGTCTTCCACAAAATACCGGGCGCCATTGTCCGAGCCATCCAGGTAATCGATGGCGCTGGTGATGGTCGGGCCCCGCGTAGGTGAAATCTGACGATCTTCATAGAAAGCCGCCGTGGCAAAATCGCCATTACTGCTCCAGTTATGCCCGAGCTTACGGCTGAGTTTCGGCAGCGTCTTGAACTGATCCCGGCAGCGCAGTAACAGTTCGGTGGACCCCATGGAGCCAGCAGCCACGATCACCTTGTCAGCCCGGAAACCACGCCAGCCCCGCGCATCCAGATCCATGGCCTGCACTTCATAGCCCCCCGAGGCCAGCGGCCGAATCGTGCGCACGTGATGCAACGGACGAATCTGCGCACCAGCACTTTCCGCCGCCGCCAGATAATTGAGATCCAGGGTATTCTTGGCTTTCACCGGGCAACCCAGATCGCAATTGCCGCAATGGGTGCAAGTGCCCTGCTCTTTGCCCTGGGCGTTGACCCAGCTTTTACTATGGCGGTAATCGAACGAATCGTCGTTTTCCGCGCGCCACTCTGGATCAAACGTAATCGCCTGGGGTACCACGGTGAAACGGTCCCCGGCGCCGACCGCCTCCGCCGCTTCTTTCATCAGGTGGGTGCGTGGCGTCCACTGGCTCGTCGGCAATGTCTGCACATTGAGCATCACGCCAGTGATGTCGTAATAGGGTTTCAGGGTGGCGTAATCAATCGCCTCAGGCCAACCCTGCTCGAAGGCCTCGGGTTTGGCTTCAATACTGACGTTGGCATAAATCAGCGAGCCGCCGCCAACCCCGGATCCCATGGCAATACTCATGTCACCGAAATTGCGAAAATCAATCCAGCCGTTTTGTTTTTCCGGCTCATCTTCATCCCAAAGCCAGTCTGTCTGGGAAACGGACGGGTAATCACCAGGCAACCAGCGCCTGCCCCGCTCCAGCACCACCACCTTGCTTCCCTTCTCGGCCAGTCGGCATGCCATCACAGCGCCCCCGAAGCCACTGCCGATGACCAGCACATCCACCTTTTCCATGTCGTCCCCAGTGTTTTTCTGCTTTTTGTTGTCGGCTCCCCGAGCGTCCAACTCTCTTCTTACACTACTTTTTGCACTATTTTTTGCACTATAAATTTAAGCGCCAATCCTGTCCATTTACACCGCTTTCCAGTAACCTGACCACCATCTTTGCCGGCCCACAGCAGCATCCATGGAACAGATCGATTTCGTTACTATTGAAGAGAAAAAGCGCCCTCGCAAGCGGGCTGCTGCCCCGAAAAAGGTGGCCAGCGCGTCGCGGCAGGCAACCGCGCGGCAAGGCGCTGTTCGTGAAGGCTACCGGCGTCTCACCGCGGACATTCCCGCCGATTTACACAAGCGCCTGAAAATGCAGGCACTGATGGAAGACCGTTCTGTCACCGAGTTGATCGTGCAAGCGGCAGAGAGCTTTCTGCGTAACCGCGACTGATTTCCCCCACCGTTTCCTTCGTCCCCATCCGTCCTTTTCACGCATAGCACTTACGCTGTCATTGAAGCGTCACCGCGCTGTCATTCATTCGCACCCTTGTGGCGACACCCTTGGCGGAAACCGTCTAAGGAGCTAGCTCATGGCTGCAGATCTGTTTCTGCTCGTCTGTGCCCTGCTGTTCGGGCTTGGATTTCGTCAATTGTTCCGCCACCTTCCCGAGGAACGCTGGCAATTTGTCGCGTCCCTGCCCTTGAAGAAAAACGGTGACGGTTCCTGGCAGGGCCTGAATCTCACCTTCTATGGTTTATTTACCGGCCTGGCCGGCGGGTTCGGCGTCGCCACGTTCATTCTTCTTACTGCCGCCGTCGGTGTTTCACTGATGACCACCGTACTCCTGACCCTTGGGGTACTCGCCATTTGCCTGCCAGCAGCCAAGATTATCGCCACAGTGGTAGAGAAAAATCGACACGGCTTTACCGTCGGCGGCGCCAGTTTCGTGGGTATTATCATTGCACCCATATCCCTGTGGCTGGCGGACAAGGCCAGCCAGCACTGGTGGGACACGCCGCTGCCCACTCTGCCCATGCTGGCAGCCATGTCCATCGCCTACGTGATGGGGGAAGGGATCGGTCGACTGGCCTGTATCAGTTTCGGCTGCTGTTACGGTAAAGCGCTCAACGATGCACCCACCTGGGCCCGGCGCATGTTTGCCACGCTCAACCATGTCTTTATCGGCAAAACCAAAAAAATCGCCTTTGCCGGGGAAATGGAAGCCGTCAAGGTCATTCCCATTCAGGCGGTGACCTGCGTGCTCTACACGGCGCTGGCATTGTTATGCAGCGCCCTCTTCTTCCACCAGTTATTTGCCCTGGCCTTTGCTCTGAGCCTGGTGGGCAGCCAGCTTTGGCGAGTGTATTCGGAAACACTGCGGGCGGATTACCGTGGGGGCAGCAAGCTGTTCTCGGTCTATCAGCTGATGGCATTGCTCGCCGCACTGTACGGTGTGGCTATCAGCATCGCCCTGCCCGCACATAGTGATTTACAGCCGTTACTCCACGCAGGGCTAGGCGCACTGTGGACGCCGGGAGTCATCCTGTGTCTGCAGTTGATTACGGTTGTCATGTTTTTCTTCTCGGGCACCAGCACCATCACCACCGGCGAGCTACGATTCGGGTTGGCCGCTGACTGGCGTAGCCAGGCCGGCTGCGACGGTGAGCATCACCAGCATGACAAGAAAGACACGGGGCAGCCATCAGGCCCCGCGCCCCTCGGCGCCACCCTGCGCAGTTCTACACCAGCGCCACGGCCTTGATCTGGGCATAGACGTCGGCACCGGGAAACAGGGAAAGCTGACGAGCAGAACGCCCGGAAATCCGGGCCAGAATGCACTGCCCGGCCAGGGCAAGCTGCACCAGGCATTGCCCGGGCCCCACCTCACGCAAGCCGACCACCCGGGCCGGCAGAATATTGAGAATACTGCTGTCGCCCGGCGCACTCAGGCAAAGGCTCACATCCCGGGCGGCAATGCGCAGCCGCACAGATTCACCGGCAACCAGCGGCTGCTCAACAGGCAGCCACAGCGTGGCATCCCCCACCGTAATGCCCTGCAAATGATCCTCGCCAGCATAGTCCGCAACCAGGCCAGCCAACAGAGCGGTGGCGTCCGCGCGTTGAGCCAGGGAGCCATCCAGCCGCGACAGCTCCTGGCTGGCTGACCCCTGGGCAATAATGCGGCCACGCTCCATCAGCCAGACCTGATCCGACAGGCGCAGCAGCTCATCCATGTTGTGGGTCACGTACAGCACCGGCACGGTGCGCGCGGCCAGGGCAATCAGATCCAGAAGTTCACGCTTGTGTGCCTCATCCAGGGCCGACAACGGCTCATCGAGCAGCAGCAGTTGCGGCGCCCCCAGCAAGGCCCGCGCCAGCGCCACCCGCTGGCTTTCCCCGCCAGACAAGCCCTCCACCCGCCGGGCCAGTAGCGGGCCAATGCCCGTCTGTTCAATCACCTGCGCTTGCTGGCCCGCCGGGCTCTGGCGACGTCGGGCCACATAGTCCAGATTGCCCTGCACGGTAAGGTGCCGAAACAGGGTGGGCTGCTGAAACAGCATGCCAATGGGCCGCTGCCACGGCGCCAGCTCCACGTCTGCCGACAGCCACGTCTGGTCGGCAAAGCTAATCACGCCATCGCAATGGTCCAGCCCGGCCACCATGCGAAGCAACGAACTCTTGCCAGCCCCGGAAGGCCCAAACAACACCGTGACCCCGCGGGGCTGCAGCGTCGCCTCCACCTGCAATCGAAAACTGCCCCGCTGGCCCTGTACTGACAGCTCCAGACTCATGGCATGGCCCCCAGATTTGGCCGGCGACGCTGCCAGCGGAACAGTCCCCACAGCAGCAATAGCGACAGGCCCAACAACACTGCCGCAAGCCGATGGGCGCTGACATAATCGCCGGCTTCCACATGCTCATACAGGGCCACAGAGGCCACCCGGGTTTCCCCGGACAGGCTGCCGCCGATCATCAACACCACGCCGAACTCGCCCAGGGTATGCGCAAAACCCAAAATGGCTGCGCTGGCATACCCCTCCCGGCACTGGGGAAGCACCAGGGAGAAAAACCGGTCACGGGGCCGCGCGCCGGCAACCGCGGCCATATCCAGTTGTTGTGAATCAATGGCAGAAAACGCGTTTTTCAACGGTTGCAGAACGAAAGGCAGCGAATACAGCACAGAGCCGATCACCAGTCCGGTAAAGGTAAACGCCAGTGAACGTTGCGCGAATACCTCTGCCAGCCACCCCCCCGGCCCATTCGGGCCCAGTCCGATCAACAGGTAAAACCCCAATACCGAAGGGGGCAGCACCAGTGGCAATGCCAACACCGCCTCCAGCAGAGCCTGACCGGGCAAACGCCGGCGGGCCAGCCACCAGGCCAGCGGCGTGCAAAGCGCCATGAGCAGCACAGTGGTTAACAGCGCCAGCTGAATACTGACGCCCAGAGCAAGCCAGTCTCCCTCAGAAAGCATCGTCAGGCACCCGGTAACCCGCCTGGTCGATCAACGTCTGCGCCTGGGGGCTGAACAGGAAGTCGTAAAAACGCTGCGCGGTGGCATTGGCGCCAAGCAGTCCACCCTGCTGAACAATGGGGGCATACCAGTCCGCCGGCACACGCCACTGGCTTCCGCCCTGCTGCTGTACCTGGCTCAGGGCCACGAAGGCCGCCGCGGCTGCCCCGCTATGGGCAAAGTGATAGCTCTGCCCCACATTCTCTGCGGTTACCTGTTTGACGGCCACGGGCAGATTCACCCGCGCCAGGACCGCTTCCGCCGCCACGCCATAGGGAGCGGTACGCGCATTCGCCAGCGCCAATGGCTGCACATTACCCTGACGCAAACTCTCGGGCCCCAACGGAACGCCACGGGTCGGCGTCCACAGCACCAGAATGCCCTGGGCATAGGTGCGGATCGACGCCGGGAGTAACAAGCCTTCTTGCGCCAGTTCAGCGGGGCGACGCTGGTCGGCCGCGAGGAAGATATCGTAAGGGGCGCCCTGGCGAATTTGTGCCGCCAGTTTGCCGGTGGAGGCCACGGTCACGCCGATCCGGTCATCCGGGTGGCCCTTCGTGTACAGCGTGATCAGTTGTTTGAGCGTTTGTGCAAAGTTGGCGGCCACCGCCACCTGGGCGTTGCCGGCCAACACCGGGGCGCTGAGCACACTCATCAAAAGAAAAACCAGAATCCGCATCAAGCACTCCGCCAACACACCGGGAATCGCCCAGTCTAAGTCAGCCGTGAAGCACTGTCAGGAAGATTTACGCGGGTTCTGCCCACGATGCTGGCGGCCACGGGCCCGGGCCAGTTCAATCTGTTTCTGCCGTTCCGCAAAGCGTTGCTTCTGTTCGGGGGAGGATTCGTCGTAGCACTTCGGGCAGGACACCCCAAGCTGGAATTGTTCGCTGCGTTTGTCTTCATCACTGATTGGCCGACGGCAGGCGTGACACTGATCAAATTCACCGGGGTTCAGATCGTGGTCTACGGTCACCCGCTCATCAAACACAAAACACTCCCCTTCCCACAGAGAGTCTTCCTTGGGCATTTCTTCCAGGTATTTGAGAATGCCGCCTTTCAGGTGGTACACCTCCTCAAAGCCCTGCTCTTTCAGGTACGCCGTGGACTTCTCGCAGCGGATGCCACCGGTGCAGAACATGGCCACTTTCTTGTGCCTTGCCGGGTCCAGGGTTTCCTTCACGTACTCCGGAAATTCCCGAAAGGTACGCGTTTCCGGGTTGATGGCCCCCTTGAACGTGCCCACTTCCACTTCATAGTCGTTACGGGTATCGATCAACACAGTATCGGGATCGGAAATTACCGTATTCCACTCTTCCGGCGACAGGTAGGTGCCCACGGTGCGGGTCGGATCGATACCTTCCACGCCCATGGTGACAATCTCTTTCTTCAGCTTCACCTTGGTGCGCAAGAACGGGTGTTCGTCGTGAAAGGATTCCTTGTGCTCCAGTGCCGCCAGCCGCTCGTCCTGTTTCAGCCAGCCCAACACCGTATCCACGCCCGCCCGCGGGCCGGAGATGGTGCCGTTAATGCCTTCATCCGCGAGCAACAAGGTGCCACGCACATCATTGTCATGCATCAGGTCCAGCAAGGGTTGCTGCAGTTGTTCAAACCCGTGCAGGCGAACAAACTTGTACAGGGCTGCAACGACAATGCTGTCCGGGGTTTCCACCCGATGCTGGGTACTCACTGTTTCTCTCCCGCTGTGTTCTTTCCCGCCGTCATCTGCGGATCGTGTTTACTGCCACCCAGGCAATCCGGTGACGCCAGTATCTCGCCCCCTTTTGCCTGCCATTCCGCCGGAGTGTGGGTATGCAATGCCAGTGCATGCACCGGGCCTTCCAGCTCCTCAGCCAGAATCTTGTACAGCATCTGGTGGCGACGTACCGGCATCATGCCGGCAAAAACATCGCTGACCAGTACCAGCTTGAAATGCGTTTCCGAGTTTGGCGGCACGCTGTGCTTGTGGCTTTCATTTTCCAGCGCGAAATGTGCCACAGGCACGGCCTCGAAAACCTTGCGCTCGATCAATGTCGCTACACTCATGGTCCACCTCACACATAAAACCGGGCCGGAGCCGTTCGAAAAAACACGGGAATGGGCTGATTATACCAGTTGCATCAGGGCGTAACGCCCCGTGCGGGGCGCGTATTCTACGGGGTTTGCGAGCACAGAGAAAATAAGCGGCCAGCGCCGGTATTAAACCGCAGGGATAATCTCCTGCCAGAGCCGCTCACCGGCCTCATCCAGCAAGGCCGCCCGGGGCTCTCCCGGCCCCAGCTGACAAACCTGACGGTCGTTCTGCCAGCCATCCCAACCGGGTGAATCCCCACGGGCAAAGGCGCCCCAGGCATCCTGCACCTGCCGGGACAGCGCCCGCGCTTCATCGGTGCCACCGGTAAAATACATGCCTGCTGGCGTATCAGTAACGCCGAACACAAAAGGCACATCCACCACATGGCAGGCCCCCAGAGGGATGCCGAAGGGCGCGCTTTGCCAGGTGAACTGGAAGCCCCAGCACTGGGCGTTGTGGCGGCTCTGTGCATCAAGCAGCCGAACCGTGGGCACCCGGAACAGGCGATCCGACTCCATGGCCGACAGAAAGTCCAGCCGGCTGCGGCGGCTATCCGGCGTCACCGTCGTCTGATAATAATCCAGTGCCCGGGCACCATTGCCCGGCAGTGCCCGTTCAAAGCGCCGCAGGATTTCGTCGTCGTCGATCTGCTGCAGCGTATCCATGGTGGTCGTGCCCGCGAGCACCCCGGCATACTGAAAAAAATGGAATTCATCACGGCAGACACCGGCCAGCAAGCGCTTATCCGCGGCGGCACCAGCGGCAATCGCCTCGATCGGCAGAGCCGGCAGCAAGTCACCGTCGACCATGGGCAGAAAGTTCATGGCAAACTGCGGCGTGGTTGTGCGTAGCCCGCGATCGACCAGCACCTTGACGGCGGCGTTCTGGGCCTTGATCCAGCTCTTGTTATCGGCACTGCCCAGTTTCTCGGCTGCACTGCCAGCCCCCGGCAGTGCCTCCACAAAGGCGTCGGTCACCTTGCGCACCTGATCCGGGGCGAGCACAAAATCGGCAGCACCAGACTGGGTGATCGCGCTGTGGAACAGCTCTTTCGCCTGGGGACAGGCCAACAGCGCGCCGACACTGAAGCCCCCGGCAGACTCACCGAAAAGCGTCACTTGCCCGCAATCACCGGCAAAGGCACCAATGTTTTCCTGCACCCATTGCAGCGCGGCCAGTTGGTCGCGCATGCCCAGGTTGGTGTCTGCATCCAGCTCCGGTGCCACCGCAGAGAAATCCGCAAACCCCATGGCGCCCAGCCGGTAGGCGGCGTTCACCACCACCACATTCTGGCTACGCGCCAGTTCGGCACCGTTATAGAGAACCTGGGATACCGAGCCCGCCAGGTAGCCGCCACCGTGGAACCACACCATCACCGGGAAAGGCCCTTCGCCGTCCGGCACCCAGATATTCAGGTACAGGCAATCCTCACTGGATTCCTGAATCCCCATCACCGGGTTTTTCATTTGCAGCGAGGGCATCGGGTAATGATCTGCCGTTTGCTCTGCTTCGCCGTCAGGCAGAGGTTGCGGCGCCTTGAAACGCAACTCGCCCAGCGGCGCCCGCGCAAACGGCACACCGCGGTATTCGGTTACGCCTTTATTGCCAAGCCCCTGATAGCGCCCCTGTCGAGTTACTGCTGTCATCCACTGCACTCCTGTTTTGCCAAGCTGAAATTAACCTGCATTAACCATAATGAACGCCACCGTGCCCACTTTATCCGCACTACATCCGCAACTACCGATTCCTGACAGACAACGCCATTTGCCAGGCGCTCAATACCCGCGCTCTACCCTAGCAAAATACATACTAATGAGTAGGCCAAACCACCTGTTTAATTGTTAGACAACATTAACAATCTTGCCTTATTAGTGACTTACACTTGTCCGCGCCCTCATAGAGGCACATTGAGGGCTTTGAAAATCCATTGCCTTTTCTAAGGAGGGAAGCCCCCATGAGCAAGACCGCAACCATCGAGCAACGCTTTAACGAACGTTATGAGCAAGTGGCCACCGAAGCCAAAGCAACGCTGGAAAAAGTGAACAACGCCGTTCGAGGTGCCTACACCCGCCTGGAAGACAACGGTAACGAACTGTTCCAGAACCTGGTCAAAGCCGGCGAAAAACGCCAGAAAGCCCAGAGCAAACCCCAGAAAAAAACCACTAAAGCCCAGCCTTCCCAGCTGGACGAAGTGCGCAGCAAAGTTGCCGCCGCACTGGGCTTGCCGACCCGCGACGAAGTCGAAGCACTGAACAAGAAGCTGGCTTCGCTGACCCGCAAGGTCAACAAACTGGCCAAAGAGTCCAAGTAAGCCCCAATCTGCCGGAGCGGCCCTGCCGCTCCCGGCACAGTACTTTCCCCGCCCCCTTTTCCTGTTTCCACTCAAACCTTGAGCCCATTCGGGCCATAAACTCGCCAACACGGTCAATAAACCAGCAATACGCACTTAACCCCACACCAAGTGTTGACTTGCCGTGCTGCGTCTCGTTATCTAAGGGATTCTGTACTGGATAACAACAACTGCGAGCTCATGCCGTCCGCTAATCTGTCAGCCTCTCTGAAGCATAAAACCGTCGCGCCTTTCTGGCTGGAATACCTGCTGGATGCCGCTTTGCGCGCCGGCGTGGACCTGAGCTATGCGCTGGTGGAGTCCGGGATCAGCAACGACGACCTGGAAGATCCCCAGTCGCGGATTTCCATGGCCATCGAAAACCCGTTACTGAAACAGGCCATCGCTGGCAGTGCAGATCCGCTATTTGGGCTGCATATGGGGGAAGGCATCCGTCCGCGCTTCATGGGCGAGCTGGGTTACGCCAGCATGTCCAGCGCCACGCTGGGGGATGCCATCGAGCTGATGATTCCCTTTATGAAAGTCACCACCGAATACGCCCAACTGCGTTTCGAGTGGCGCGAACAGGATGGCGATAAAACGCTGTGGCTCATCTGGGAAAGTGATCTGGAAGACCTGCCCACCTACCCGGCCCGGGTCGACGCCAATTTCGCCGCGGCCATCGTTTACGGCCGCTGGTTAATTGGCCAGGAACTGAACCCGGCACGCATTCTCTTCAAACACCCGCCACAGGGCGACGAAGCCGAGTACCAGCGCATTTTCCGTTGCGACGTTACCTTCGGCCAGCCGGAAAATGCCATCGTATTACCCGGCCACCTGCTGGACCTACCCCTGCGTGATGCCGACCCGGAAGTGCACAAGGTCGCCCGCTCACGCATGCAACGGGCGGTTACCCAGTACCACGCCCGCGACAACCTGCTGGAACAGGTGCGCCTGGAAATCCAGAAACGTCTGCAACAGGGCGTCCCGCAGCTGGAGCCCATTGCCGACCAGCTGGGCGTCAAACCCTGGACTCTGCGCCGCCAGCTACGCGCCGAAAACACCGACTTTTCCAGCCTGCTGGAAGATGAGCGCCGCCGCCTGGCCTGCGACTGGCTGCTGCACAGCGAACGCTCCGTGAACCAGATCGCCCTGGATTTGGGGTACTCCGAACAAAGCGCGTTCAACCGCGCCTTTAAACGCTGGTTTGATATGACGCCGGTGCAATACCGTGACAGCCAGGGCAGTCACACCTTCAACGATTGAGCCCCCCGCCACTGACGCTTGCACTGACCTAACGTCAGCCCCTGTGCAAAGCCGTTGACCAGGGTGCCGCCCAGCCGGCCCTGCAGCAGCCGTGAGGACACCGGGAGCAACCCGTAAAAGAGCGCCCCAAGCCGGGAAACCTGTTGCAGCTCCTCCCGCCAACCCGCCAATGCACGGGGATAGAAGACATCCGGCCTTTCGCCCAGTATCGCTTGTGCAGCGAGCTGACCACTAAGCACGGCTCCGTAAATCCCCTCCCCCAGCAACACTTCCGTGCAACCCGCCGCATCGCCCACAAACAACACGCGCCCATTGGCCAGCCGGGTGTGTGGTAGCCAGGTCCCCAGCGGGTAGCCCGCCACATGCTTCGCCTCAGCCCCCAGGCGCGCCTGGCAATAGCGCTGAAGCGCAGAGCGCTGCGGGGCAGCCGCCCCGTGTCGCCACACATAAAGCCCCACATTCACATGATCGCCCTTGGGAAACAGCCAGCCGTAACCACCACGGATAACACCAAAATCCAGTGTCATGGGCGGGTAGTCCCGCACGCTTTCCCGAGGCACACAGCCTTCGATGGCCATGGCACCAGCCGGGTGACGCTCCCCCAGCAGCCGGGCCACAGCACTATTGGCACCATCCGCTGCGATCAACCACGGCGCTGAAAAGACTGCCCCCTCACGGGTCTCAATGCGCACGCAGTCTGCCCGCTGCTCCAAGCCTGTCAGGCCTGCCGTCTCATGGAATACGGCGCCCTGGGCCTCCGCCTGGCAACGGCAAAACGCATCCAGCTCGGCCCGCTCCGTCATCACACAGAACGGCGTGGCGCTGCTGAGGTGACGCACCGGCGAGGACGAATGACTCACCGCCAGGGAAGTAACCGCTTCGCGCACCACCGGCGAAATGCTGAATCGGTAGCGCGCCACGGCTTTCTCGGTAACCCCGCCCGCACAAGGTTTTCCCCGTGACGGGGGGCGGGAAATCACGGCCACTCGCAACCCGGCCGCAGCCAGATCCCAGGCCGCTGCACAGCCCGCCTGACCGGCGCCGACAATCAACACATCCCAGTTCGTCATATATCTCCCCCCGATTCCGTGCGATTAGCCGCCGGGTCCTTTATAATGCGCGCCGTCCGGGACCCTGACCCACGGACCTTGTTCAGCGGTCCCCTCGGTTTCAGCCACATAAGTTCTCCCGAATTAAAGCTAGGAGATTGTTCATGAAAGCACCCGTACGCGTAGCCGTCACCGGCGCCGCTGGCCAAATCAGCTATTCCCTGCTGTTCCGCATCGCTTCCGGCGATATGCTCGGCAAAGACCAGCCCGTTATTCTGCAGCTGCTCGAAATCACCCCTGCTCTGGAAGCCCTGAACGGGGTCATCATGGAGCTGGAAGATTGCGCATTCCCGCTGGTTGCCGGCATCACCGGTACCGACGATGCCAACGTGGCCTTCAAAGACGCCGATTACGCGCTGCTGGTTGGTGCTCGTCCGCGTGGTCCAGGCATGGAGCGTAAAGACCTGCTGGAAGCTAACGCAGCCATCTTCTCCGCCCAGGGTAAAGCCATCAACGACAATGCCAGCAAAGGCATCAAGGTTCTCGTTGTCGGTAACCCGGCCAACACCAACGCCCTGATTGCCCAGCGCAACGCGCCGGACATCGATCCCCGTCAGTTTACTGCCATGACCCGCCTGGACCACAACCGCGCCATGGCGCAGCTGGCCAACAAGCTGGGCAAAACCGTCAATGACGTGAAGAAAATGCTCATCTGGGGCAACCACTCTTCCACCCAGTACCCGGATCTGCACCACTGCGAAGTGGACGGCAAAGTAGCCATCGACCAGGTCGAGCAGGACTGGTACGAAAGCGACTACATCCCGACTGTTCAACAGCGTGGTGCGGCCATCATCAAGGCCCGTGGCGCTTCCTCTGCCGCCTCTGCTGCCAACGCCGCTGTGGACCACATGCGTTCCTGGGCACTGGGCACCGACGAAGGTGACTGGGTTTCCATGGGTATCTACAGCGATGGTTCCTACGGCATCCAGGAAGGCCTGATCTACTCCTTCCCCTGCACCTGCAAGGATGGCGACTGGACTATCGTTCAGGGCCTGGAAGTCAACGACTTCTCCCGTGGCAAGATGCAAGCCACCGAGCAGGAACTGGCGGAAGAACGTGACGCCGTTTCTCACCTGCTGCCGTAAGGCTCAGGTCGGGCAATAAAAAAAGGGGCTCTCAGGAGCCCCTTTTTTGTGCCGCTACGCGGCTGCTACACAGTTTACGCAACAGGCAGCACGCGATCAGTATTCGGAATAATCCATCTGCTGCATCTGGGCCTGTTGTGAATACTGCGCATAGTTGGCCATGGTGATCGGGAACAGCACACCGAAATAGCCCACCATCAACAACAGCACAATCACGAAAGCGGCTTTTACGCCACCGGAATTGCCGACCGGAGCGGCGCCGTACTGGTTGCTGCCTACGCTACCGCGTTTGAACAACATCACCAGACCCAACACCAGGTTGGCAATCGGCACCAACATGAGCAGGCTCAACCAGCCACTGGCGTTGATGTCATTGAGACGACGCACCATGTAGCCCCAGCTCATCACCATCACACCAATGAACGCCACGGTGGCGATCAGCCCCATGATCATTGCCCCTGCGCCAATGGCACTGTCACCGGCACTCATGATGCCCGGGATCACAACTGCAGCTGCGACACCCAGCACCAGATAGAACAATAAGGTCAGACCAGCGGCATAGACGAAATAACGCATACGGCCGATCCGCCCTGACAGAGACAGGAATTTGGGTTGATAGGTGTCCTGGTTACCGGCAACAGCAACATCTGCATTGGGTGCCTGATAGGGTTGGTTCATGGGTACTCCCCCTGGGGTTCAAGGTTTAAAAAAACAATCAAAGATTAATGCGTCGCCTCTACGGCGTATGGCGTTGACCAAAGTCATCCATGGCGCGCAGCAAATCCCGGCGACTGATCTGGCCGATCAGTTTTCCGTTGTCCAGCACCGGTAACCGCCGGCGATGATCCGCGAGAAAAATTTCTGCCACATCGAGAATGGAATCCGAGCCTTCCACGGTCTGCAGATCCACACTCATATACTCTTTTACCGAACCGATTTCGGTGCCGTGGTAGCTAGCTTCCAGCGCTCCCTTGAGGCAATCGGATTCGGAAAAGACCCCCACCACACGGCCCGTATCATCCACCACCGGGCCGCCGGAAATTTGATTTTCCAGCAATACACGAATGGCTTCACTCACGGACATATCGGGGGAAAAGGTGACCAGACGGCGGCTCATGTACTCCGCCACGTGCATGGACTTGAGCATAATTCTTCCCTGTGCGGTGGTAGCCGGCATCATGCCGGCCATGGGGTGTGCTGTTCTTTATAGCAGGATTCGTGACAGGAATCGCTAATGGCTGAGGCTACACCAACGCCTTCGGCGCAGTGATAATACCGTTGTTATCGGCATAAACAAATTCACCCGGGCGGAACGTCACGCCGCCAAAGGAGATGTCGATATTCAGCTGCCCTTCGTCACGGCGAACGGATTTAATCGGCACACAGCCTTGAGTGATAACGCCGATGTCCAGTGTCGCCAGCGCATCCACGTCGCGGCAGGCACCGTAAATGATGACCCCTTCCCAGCCGTTTTTTACCGCGTTCTCCGCGATCATGTCGCCGATCAGCGCGTTGCGCAGGCTGCCACCGCCATCAACCACCAGCACCTTGCCTTTGCCATCGGTCCCCAGGTGTTCTTTCACCCGGCTGTTGTCTTCGAAGCATTTCACCGTAACGATTTCACCGCCAAAGGCAGAACGGCCACCGTAACTGAGCCAGTTAAGGCCGGTTACTACGGAAACACTGTCCGCATTATCATCACAAAGATCGCAGGTCACAAAGGTCATACTGACTCCTTCGGTTTTCTTTCAGGTTACGACCAGAGCTCAGTCCGCCCGGGTCACTTTCTCGCGGAATTTACCGGCAAAGACCAAAAAGTCCCGGTAACGCAACCGGTACAACCCTGTATCCGGGCCGACCAATGCCATGCCGACCATGGCATCCGCTACCTTGCGGCTATCCACGGGCAACCAGTGGGCATCAGTCCACCGTGTCAGGGGCTCAACAATGCGGTTGACGATGTTGCCCCAGTCTTCAGCCGGGCGCTTGTCTTCACGTGCGCCGCGCAGCAACGATGGCTGCAAAATGGCCAACAAAGGCAATTCGAGCTTAATAAGCGCACGCTCCATCTGCCCTTTTACTCGCGAATAGAAAAACGGCGAGCGGGCTTTGGCATTCACTGCCGACACCACCAGAAAGCGTTGCACGCCAGCACGACGGGCCATGTTGCCCGCCAGTACTACCAGGTCGTGATCCACATGGCGAAACGCCTGCCGGGAACCGGCCTTCTTCATGGTGCTGCCTAAACAGCAAAATACATCGTCCACCTGAAACTGTGACTGGCAGGCTTCGATATTATCGAAATCCACCTCATGTACATCCAGCTTGGGGTGCTTCACGGATAACGGTCGGCGTGTCAGAACACATACCCGTTGGTAATCATCACTGGCCAACAGGTTTTCCAGGCAATCACGACCGACCAGCCCGGTTGCCCCCAGCAGCAAGGCTTTTCTTGTCATTGTTCTTCCTCGTCTTTAGCCGGCTGCTCTGGCAGCCAGCGTCGTAACACCGTTTCCAGTGCATCCAGGTGCACCGGCTTGGCAAGAAAATCATCCATGCCCGCAGCCAGGCAACGGGCCTGAACCCCTTCCGCCGTATTGGCCGTAACCGCCACAACCGGTGTGCGCAGACTCGCCTTGTCCTGCTCGATTTCACGCAAACGCCGGGTCACTTCAAAACCGTCCATTTCCGGCATCATGCAATCCATCAACACCAGGTCGAACGGTTCCTGTTCCAGCAACGCCAGCGCGGTTTCCCCGTTACTGACGGTTTTCACCTGAAAACCCAGTTTGCTTAGCATGCCCCGGGTTACCAACTGGTTCACTTCGTTGTCTTCCACCAGCATCAGCCGGAAACGTTTGCGCCGCTGGCGCTCTTCCGGTGTCTGCAGTGGCGCATCCCCCACCGGCATTTGCCGTTGCAGGCCCACCAGCCGCGCCAGCCCCTGGCGCAATACAGTACGATGAACCGGACGCACCAGCACCACCAGGTCATGCTTATCGATAAGCTGTTGCACCGCCGCATGGCTGCGCTCTTCAATGGTCGCCAGCAACACCAGGCGCACCGGTCGCAGCGAGGGGTCTTCGAGTACATTGCGACACAGATTCAATGCCAGCTCGGGGCGCGACCAGGTATCGACAAACAACACATCGAAATCGCTTTGCTCGCGATGGCCGGCGCGCAGTGCCTGCAAGGCGTGATCGTAGCCCATGGCAGATGATGCCTGGCAATCCAGCGCTTCCAGTTCTTCCTGAATGCTGGCTACGGTACCCGAAGCGGCCCCGACAACCACCGCCTGGGCACCATCCAGTGCCCGTATCAGGCTCTGCGCTTCACGCATGTCCGGCTGCATCTGCACCGGAACCGTGAACCAGAAGGTGGAGCCCTCACCCGGGACACTCTCCGCCCCCAGGGCGCCGCCCATGGCGTCAATCAGGCCCTTGCAGACCAGCAGGCCGAAGCCGGTGTGGTGGCTGCTGTACACGTCCTGGCCATCTTCAATGAAGCGATCCTGAAACAGATGACGCAGGGTTTCCGGGTCCATACCGGCCCCCTGATCACTGACCCGCACGCGCAACACGCCGCCACTTTCCCCTTCCACGGTGAAATCCACATCCAGGCGGATCTCGCCCTGCTCACTGAACTTGATGGCGTTGCTGAACAGATTATTGAGCACCTGCATCAGACGTTCGCGATCGCCGCGGATGCGCTTGGGCAGCATGCGGTCAATCACGCAGCTCAGTTCCAGCCCGGATGACTGGGCCATGGGACCAAAGGCTTCCAGCGATTGCTCAATCGCCGCACGGAAATCAAAATAATCCGAATTGAGGGTAATGCGTCGGGAAAGGATGCGGGAATAATCCAGCACGTCATCAATCAAGGTGAGCAACAGCTTGCCACTCTGCCCTGCCACCTGCAGGTAGTCTTTCTGTTCATCGTTAAGGCGGGTGTCTTCCAGCAACGACATCATACCCATCAGGGAATTCATCGGTGTACGCAGTTCATGGGCCAGACGATACACCAGGCTGAGCTGGACTTCGGTACTGCTGCGCACCGGCTGTTTGCGATCCAGTGGCCCTCGACGCTCCCGCGTCATTGCGTGCCAGAAGGTTTCGTATTGCCCCCGATAAAGCCGGAACAGATAGAACGCATAGGAGCCGATCAGTACCGCCAGCACCCAGTCATGCAAGCTGCCGGCAAACAATAAAACCGCCAGCGTCGGCAGGAACATCAACACGATATAAGCTTGCCGAACGCGCAGCCCGGCCATCCAGGAGCTGCCCAGGGCCGTGGTCACGCCCACGTTATAAAGAATCACCACAAAGAAATTGAAGCCGGTGCCCAGCCGCCAGATTAACCAGGCCGGCAGCAGCCCCCATAACAGGGCGTGCAATGCCAGCCCCACCCCGAACAGGCGCCGCCAGCGCGCCGGGCCAGCCCCATAGAGGGCATCGAAACGCGCCACCAGCCACAGCCGATAGGCGGTAACCAACAGGACGGCGCCACCGCCTATCAGCGCTTCCAGCTCGAAGCTCTGGTAGACCTGCCCCCAGGCAAAGACAAGCGCATAAACCAGAAGGGCCGCCAGGACTCCCATCAAGGAGTTCTTGGCGGCCCCGTAATCTACGCGTTTAAGAACCTTTCGATCTTTCTTGTATGGCACTGTGTTTTGTTCCGCAGAAACTGGAAAAACCGGTTTCGCGCTACGTTAACACCGCCTCATCAGACTGGCTAGAGCCTATTGCCCACGCCTCCGGTCCGCTTGCGACGGTCCAGCGCGACCAGTAGTGGCACGAAAAAGAAGAAATCCACAATCAGCGCCATGGCGATGGTGATCGCAGACAACTGCCCCATGCTGGAATTGGGGTAAAAATGGCTGGTTCCGATCACGGCAAAGTTCGCCACCAACACCACCGATGTAGCCACCAGCGCCACACCGACAGTACGGAATGCGTACTCCACTGCCTGCTCGGTTTTGAGCCCCAATTCACGTTTGGCACGAACGTATTTGCTGAGGAAGTGCACGGTGTCATCCACCACGATCCCCAGCGTCATGCAGGCCACCACCGATACCGCCAGGCCAATCTCCCCGTTCACCAGCCCCCACAGCCCGAAGGCCATGGCCGCCGGCAACAGATTCGGCAACAGGGACAAGATGCCATAGCGCACCGAACGCAGCGCAATAACCAGCAACACCGACACGCTGATCAGCGCAATCAGCGCGCCGCTGAGCATGCTCTGGATATTGCGCATGGTGACGCGCCCAAACAGGATATCCATGCCCGTGCCTTTCGTTTGCATGGTTTGCGGCCAGTTGTCCTGCATCCAGGTTTCTACCCGGTCATTGAATTCCAGCACCGGGCGCGAGCCGATATTCTCCAGCATCACAATCACCCTGGCCTGCTCCTTGTCGATATCCAGCTGGTCTTCCAGCCCCAGCCCCTGGGGCAGCGACAGCTCATACAGCAAGGTGTACTGGGAAATCAGCTCGCGGGATTCAGGAATGCGGTACCAGGCCGGGTCACCACCATGCATGTCCCGGTTGAGTCGCTTGATCACATCCGTATAGGCAGTCGCGTACACCACCTCATCCTGCTGTTCCAGCCACACGGTCAAATCATCAATGTGCTGCAGATAGGCAGGCTCCATGGCCCCGCCGGACTCGCCGGAATGCACCGCGTAATCTATACGGTGCATGCCGGTAAGATTGTTCATGGCGAAATCATTAACCCGCCGCACTTCAAACGTCTCATCGAAGTATTCGTTGAACACATCATTGATGCGGTTAAGCCCGATACAGGCGGTCAGCACCACAACCACCACCGACATGCCCAGCAGCCAGGGTTTGAAGTGGCGGCTCAGGTGCCCGGCCAGCGCGCCCATCAGGGGCGCAAAATCCCGCTGCTTGCCGGGCTCGATACGGTGCGGCAACAACATCACCAGCGCCGGCAACAAAATCACCGAGAACACAAACGCCAGCAGCACCCCGATCAGCACCACATTCCCCAGCGCACGGAACGGTTGGGATTCGGAGAAGTTGAGGATGGCGAAGCCGATGGCCGTGGTAAAACTGGTCAGCCAGACCGGTTGCATGTTGATACGCAAACTTTCCAGCATGGCAGCCGCCCGCGCCTTGCCTTCCAGGCATTCATGGCGATAACTGGCGAGGATGTGTACTGAGTCCGCCACGGCCAGTGTCAGAATCATGGCCGGGGCCATGCCCACGATGGGCGAAAACTCGATCCCCAGCCACATGGCCACCCCCATGGCCGAGGCGATGGAAAAACCGATCACCATCACCGTCACTACCACAAACATGCCACTGCGCAGAATCAGCCACAGACACAGCAACATCACCACAAAGGCCAGCGGCAAGGTGGTGGCCATGGATTGCTCGGTGGCGTCAGCGGAAGCCTGGGAAAACACCACGGTGCCCGTGACCATAAACTCGATATCCGGGTAGCGCTCCCGGTAGGCCTGGGCCATCTCGCGGGCGGCGGCGGTAATCAGCGGGGCTTCGGTATTCCCCTCATCCATGGTCACCGTGGCCACGACACCGGCCACATGCCCCCGGTCAGAAACCAGCCGCCCGACCAGCGCCGGTTCTTTCAAGGCAATAGCGCGGGCGCGGGCAATGGCGTCCGGTGCCATTTGCTCAGCATCTTCCACCAGCGGCGCCACATACAGCTCGTCGCCTTCGACCTCGGTATGCTGAAAGTTGGTCAGGGAATCCACCCGGGTGGAATTAGGCAGCGTCCAGGCGTCGTCGGTGAGAGACTCGATCGCCTCCAGGGTTTGCGTTTCAAACACCTGATCGCTCTTCGGGTGCACCACAAACAGCACCACCTCATTGGCGGTAAAGCTGTCCTCCAGCGCCACGAACCGTTTGAAATCCGGGTTTTCCTGAGTGAAGAAAATACGCGGATCATTATTGTTGCGGAAACTCTGCAGCCCGGCGGCCATGGCCGCACACAGCGCAATACAGATAAGCAGCACCCACACCGGGTGTGCCACCACCCAACGACTCCACGTCTCTTTCATTGTTATTCCCACCGTCCCCTTACATTGAGCCCGGAGTCTAGGCACCGGTAAACATGGTGTCACGCACCAAAAAGGCCAAAACGCATACTTTACGTTAACGTAAACTTCCCCTAGGATTTCGCCATGAGCAAAAAACAGACCTACAGCATCGGCGAGCTGGCCCGGGAATTCGACGTGACCACCCGTACGATTCGCTTTTATGAAGACCAGAATCTGGTCAACCCGGCCCGCCGCGGGCAAACACGGGTCTACTCCCCCGCCGACCGGGTGACCCTGAAGCTGATCCTGCGCGGTAAACGGCTGGGTTTTTCCCTGGCCGAGTCCCGGGAATTGATTCAGATGTATCAACCCAGCGGCGATAACCGCAATCAGCTACTGGCCCTGCAAGACAAGATTCAGCAACGCCGTGACCAACTGAACCAGCAACTCAGAGATATTCAGGCACTACAGCAGGAGCTGGACGACGCCGACCAGCGCTGCGAAGACGCCCTCACCGCTTTGGAGAAACCTGACCATGTTTGACAGCAGCTTTAACTTTGATCTGGATGAAACCCTGGTGGCCCTGCGCGATAGCGTGCGCCACTTCGCCCAGAAGGAAATCGCGCCGATCGCCGCCGAGGTGGACCAGAGCAACCAGTTCCCGCTGGAGATGTGGAAGAAGCTCGGTGATTTGGGGGTTCTCGGGGTTACTGTCAGCGAAGAATACGGCGGCGCCAACATGGGCTACCTGGCCCACACCCTGGTAATGGAAGAGATCTCCCGGGCCTCTGCGTCCATTGGCCTGTCCTACGGCGCCCACTCCAACCTGTGCGTCAACCAGATCTACCTCAACGGTACCGATGCCCAGCGCGAGAAATACCTGCCCAAACTGGTCAGCGGCGACCATATCGGTGCCCTGGCCATGAGCGAGCCCGGTGCCGGTTCCGATGTGGTCAGCATGGGGCTGCGTGCCGATAAGCAAGGCGACCACTACGTGTTGAACGGCAACAAGATGTGGATCACCAATGGCCCCGACGCGCACACCTATGTGATCTACGCCAAAACCGACACCAGCGCCGGCCCGCGAGGTATCACCGCCTTTATCGTGGAGCGGGGTTTTGCCGGTTTTTCCCAGGCCCAGAAACTCGACAAGCTCGGCATGCGCGGGTCGAACACCTGCGAACTGGTATTCGAAGACTGCCACGTGCCGGAAGAAAACGTACTTGGCACCGTGGGCGAAGGCGTCAAGGTGCTGATGAGTGGCCTGGATTACGAGCGCACCGTGCTGTCCGGTGGCGCCACCGGCATCATGCAGGCCTGCATGGATGTGGTGGTGCCCTATGTCCACGAGCGTAAGCAGTTCGGCAAGGCCATCGGTGAATTCCAGCTTATGCAAGGCAAGATCGCCGACATGTACGTGATGCTCAACGCCAGCCGCAGCTACCTCTACAACGTGGCCAAGGCTTGCGACCGCGGCGAGACCAACCGCAAGGATGCCGCCGGCGTGATTCTCTACTGCGCCGAGAACGCCACCAAAATGGCACTGGAAGCGATCCAGACCCTGGGTGGCAATGGCTACATCAACGAATACCCCACCGGCCGCCTGCTGCGCGACGCCAAGCTCTATGAAATCGGCGCCGGCACCAGCGAAATCCGCCGCATGCTGATTGGCCGCGAGTTGTTTAACGAGACACGCTAACACGCCGCACGCACCACGCCTGCACGCGCCCACCAGCGTGGTCCGTGCAGGCGTGCAGCGTGTAAGCGAGGAATTCTATGCCCAAGATCAATAGCCAGATCAATCCCAACAGCCCGGACTTCCAGGCCAACCGGAAACACAACCTGCAGCTGCGTCAGCAATTGCAGGACAAGCTCGATCACATTGCCCATGGCGGTGGCGAAGCAGCCGAGCAGCGGCTTCGTGAGCGCGGCAAGCTGCCGGTACGCGAGCGCATCAATCTGTTGCTCGACCCGGGGTCCCCGTTTCTGGAAATCTCCGCCCTGGCCGCCGAAGGCGTCTACGGCGAAGACGTGCCCGCCGCCGGCTGCGTCGGCGGTATCGGCCAGGTGCAGGGTGTGGAATGCATGATCGTCGCCAATGACCCCACCGTAAAAGGCGGCAGCTACTACCCGCTCACCGTGAAAAAACACCTGCGCGCCCAGGCCATTGCTGCGGAAAACCGCCTGCCCTGTATTTACCTGGTGGATTCCGGCGGTGCCAACCTGCCCCGCCAGGACGAGGTATTCCCGGACCGCGAACACTTCGGGCGCATCTTTTTCAACATGGCCAACATGTCCGCCCGTGGCATTCCGCAGATCAGTGTGGTGCTCGGTTCCTGCACTGCCGGCGGGGCCTATGTGCCCGCCATGGCCGACGAAGTGATCATGGTGAAAGAACAGGCCACCATCTTCCTGGCCGGCCCGCCACTGGTAAAAGCGGCCACCGGCGAGGTGGTCACTGCCGAAGATCTGGGGGGTGCCAACCTGCACTGCGAACAATCCGGTGTGGCGGATCACCTGGCCGAAGACGAACCCCATGCGTTCGAGTTGGCGCGCCAATGCATCGCCCACCTGAACTGGCACAAACCGGACCAGGTAAAGCGCCTGCCCGTGCAGGCTCCGGCCTACGACCCGCAGGAGCTGTACGGTGTAATCCCCACCACCACCCGCCAGCCCATGCCTGCCCGTGAGTTGATTGCACGCATGGTCGACGGCTCGGAACTGGACGAATTCAAATCCCGTTACGGCACCACCCTGGTGTGCGGCTTTGCCCGCATCCACGGCTACCCGGTGGGCATTCTCGCTAACGACGGTGTGCTGTACTCGGAATCCGCCCAGAAAGGCGCGCACTTCATCGAGCTGTGCAACCAGCGCAAGATTCCCCTGCTGTTCCTGCAGAACATCACCGGTTTCATGGTCGGCCAGAAATACGAAGCCGAAGGCATTGCCAAGCATGGCGCCAAGATGGTCAACGCGGTGGCCTGTGCCACCGTGCCCAAGTTTACCGTTATCACCGGCGGCAGCTTTGGTGCCGGTAACTACGGCATGTGTGGCCGCGCCTATGATCCGCGCTTCATGTTCATGTGGCCCAACGCCCGCATCTCGGTAATGGGCGGCGAACAGGCCGCCAGTGTTCTTACCCAGGTAAAACAGGCCTCACTGAAGAAAAAGGGCCAGGCATGGAGCGATGAAGAGGCGGGACAATTCCAGGCGGACATGACCGAACGCTATGAAGAAATGGCGCAGCCCTGGTATGCCAGCGCCCGCCTTTGGGATGACGGCGTCATCGACCCCGCCGATACCCGCGACGTGCTGGGTCTGGCCATTTCCGCCAGCCTTAACGCACCGATTGAAGAAACACGCTACGGCGTGTTCCGGATGTGATTGAGAGACGCTTGCACGCCTCACGCTTCACGCAACACGGCTAAAGAGAGCAAGACATGAGTGTTACGACAGACATTGAAGGACACGTTGCCCGGATTACGCTGAATAACCCGGATAAGCGTAACGCCTTCGATGACATCATTATCGCCTCGCTCACCGAGGCGTTTGAAAAAGTCGGCGGCGATGACAGCGTGCGCGTTGTGGTGTTACAAGCCGCCGGCAAGCACTTTTCCGCCGGCGCGGACCTGAACTGGATGCGTGCCATGGGCAAGCTGGATGCGCAACAGAATCAGCAGGACGCCCTGCGCCTGGCCGCGCTGATGCAGGCCATTGATCAATGCGCCAAGCCGGTCATTGCCCGCGTACAAGGGGCCGCTTTTGGTGGAGCCTTGGGCTTGATCTGCGCGGCGGACATGGCCGTGGCAGCAGACAACGCCCGCTTCTGCCTCAGTGAAGTGAAACTGGGCATCGTACCTGCGGTGATCAGCCCCTACGTGGTTCGCGCCATGGGTCCGCGGCAGGCCAACCGTTATTTCATGACCGCAGAAGTGATCCCCGCTGACCGCGCACAACAGATCGGCATCGTCCACGAGGTCGTCAGCGAAGACGCTCTCGACAGCACCGTTGATGCGCTGGTGCAGTCTCTGCTCAGCGGCGGCCCGCTGGCACAGGTGGAAAGCCGTGCCTTGATTGCCCGCGTCAGTGATGGGCCCATCGACGGCGCCATGCTCAACGATACCGCCGCCCTTATCGCCCGGTTGCGTACCAGCGATGAAGGCCAGGAAGGGCTCAGCGCCTTTCTGGAAAAACGGAAACCGAATTGGATCTGACCCACTATCCGTAGGAGCGTCGCTGGCGGCGCGAAAGATTCAGCGTCGAGTTACGAGAAGCGAGTTTCGAAACACAAAACCCAAAGTTCCGGGAGTGTCAGATTTTCGCTTCTCGAAACTCGAGACTCGCAACTGACGTTAGCGCAGCTCGTACCCTGAAGGGTACAGAGCGCACTTCTGAAACAACATTGCCACCGATAATAGGCACCGCTATGGCAAAGATAAAAAAACTCCTGATCGCCAACCGCGGCGAAATTGCTCGTCGCATCATGCGCACCTGCCGCCAACAAGGCATAGCCACGGTGGCGGTCTATTCCGAACCTGATGCTACCCTGCCCCACGTAATGGAAGCGGACCAGGCCGTTTGCCTGGGGCCTGCTGCTGCCCGCGACAGCTACCTGGTCATCGACAAGGTGATTGCGGCGGCCCAGGCCACCGGGGCCGATGCCATCCACCCCGGCTACGGCTTTCTGTCCGAGAACACGGCCTTTGCTGCCGCCTGTGACCAGGCCGGCATCATCTTTGTGGGCCCCAATGCCCGCGCCATCGAAGTCATGGGCGACAAGGCCGCCGCTCGCCAGTTGATGGCAGAAAGTGGCGTGCCGGTTCTGCCCGGCTTCGATAAAGAAGGCGCCAGCGACAGCGAGCTGACCGCTGCCGCGGCAAAGGTCGGTTTCCCGCTACTGATCAAGGCCGTGGCCGGCGGCGGTGGCAAGGGCATGCGCGTGGTCAATGGTGCCGAGGAATTCGATGAAGCCCTGGCCGCCGCCCGCCGCGAAGCCAGTAACGCCTTTGGTGACGATCGGGTGCTGCTGGAGCGCTATCTGGCCACCGCCCGCCATGTGGAAGTGCAGGTGTTTGCCGATAACCATGGCAACGCTGTTCATCTGTTTGAACGCGATTGTTCGGTACAGCGCCGCCACCAGAAAATCATTGAAGAAGCGCCGGCTCCGGGTTTGGACGAGGCCACCCGCGACGCCTTCGGCCATGCCGCAGTGCAAGCCGCCAAAGCCATTGATTATCGTGGCGCCGGCACGGTGGAATTCCTTTATGCGCCTCCAGCGGCCGATAGCAACGCTGACGGCGGGCAGTTCTTTTTCATGGAAATGAATACCCGCCTGCAGGTAGAGCATCCGGTCACCGAGATGATCACCGGCGAAGACCTGGTGGCCTGGCAGCTGTCCGTGGCAGCCGGGGAACCACTGCCCAAACAGCAGGACCAGATTCAACGCCACGGCGCCGCCATGGAAGTACGTCTCTATGCGGAAAACCCGGAACAGGGCTTCCTGCCCTCCTCCGGCCTGCTCCGTCACCTGCGCTGGCCTCATGCCCAGAGCCGAGTCGATGCGGGCTACGAACAGGGCGATCGCGTGGACGAACACTACGATCCCATGATCGCCAAGCTGATCTGTCACGGCACGGACCGCAACGCCGCCCGCCAACAACTGATTCAGGCACTGGACGACCTGGAGCTGGAAGGCATCCACCATAACGCCGCCTTCCTGCGCCGGGTGCTCAACGACGCTGCCTTCGCCGAGGCCGAGCTGGATACCCGGTTGCTGGAACATCGTCCGCATTTGATGGAGGCCACCGCCGTCGACCCCGCCCTGCTGGCCCTGGCTGCGGCGCGCTTGCAGGCGCACCAGGCCACCGGTGACAGCCCCTGGCAATCCCTCAATGGCTGGCGCCCGCTGAATCAGCACCTGCGCCAAACCCGGGTGGAAGCAAACGGGGAACAATTCACCGTACGCGAAGACGGCCAGCAAGCCGCCATCGACGACCGCCGTGCTGCTGTCAGTTTTACCGTGGCGCCCGCCGGCCAACGTTTCAGCCTGCATTGGGGAACGGACAGTCTGTCGGCCCGCTTCGCCTGGCAAAATACTCACACCGTTATGCTCTTTGTGGGCGGCCAGGCCTACCCGGTCACCCTGAACCCCAGCCGTGATACTGCCCAGCATGCGGATGCTGGCGGCTTCAGTGCCCCCATGAGCGGCACCATTGTTGCCCTGCATGCAGCCCCCGGCGATAGCGTTGAAGCCGGCGATGCGGTGATTACACTGGAAGCCATGAAAATGGAGCACACCCTGCGCGCCACCGTGCCCGGCACCGTGAACGGCTTTGCCGTCGCCGCTGGCGACAGTGTCAGCGAAGGCACGGTGCTGGTGGAATTCAGTGCCCATGAAACCCACGCGAATACCGACAGCAAGGGAGAGACAGCATGAACGCCCCTCTCTGGCAGCCTGATGACAACAGTCAGCACACCCACCTGGCCGCTTTCTGGCAGCAGGCACGTAGCAACAGTGGCCTGCCCTTAACGGATTATCAGGCCCTGCATCGCTGGTCTGTGGAGCAACCCGACGCCTTCTGGCAACAGGTCTGGGATCACTGCGGTGTGGTCGGCCGGCCCGGCGATACCGTGCTGACGCCCGGCGAACGCTTTCAGGACGCCCGCTGGTTTGCCCACGGCGAACTCAATTACGCGGAAAACCTGCTCAAACGCAACGACACCCACCCTGCCGTGGTCAGCGTACTGGAAGATGGCAGCCGCAGTGTCATCAGCTATGCGCAACTGCGGGTGGCCGCCGGCAAAGTGGCCGCTCAACTCCTGGCCGCCGGCATTCAACCCGGAGACCGGGTAGCGGGCTTTATGCCCAACCGCACCGAAACCCTGATCGCTGCCCTCGGCGCCGCCTGGATCGGCGCAGTCTGGTCCTCCTGCTCCCCGGATTTCGGCGTCTCCGGGGTGCTGGACCGCTTCGGCCAGATCGAGCCCAAGGTGCTGCTGGCCTGTGATGGCTACCACTACAACGGCAAGTGGATCGACCTGGGCGAGCGCATAGACGCACTGCATGACGCCCTGAAACCGGAATTGTTGATTGTGGTGCCCGGGCGCGGCGATAGCAGCAGCGTTCCCCGGGCACTGATCTGGGGCACCTGGCTGGAGGCCGCCGGCCCTGCGCCTGACTTTATGCGCCTGCCCTTCGACCATCCGCTTTTTATTCTCTATTCCTCCGGCACAACCGGGCAGCCCAAGTGCATCGTCCATGGGGCTGGCGGCACCCTGCTTCAGCAGACCAAAGAGCTGCGCCTGCACGGAGATGTGCGCCACACCGACACCCTGTTCTACTTCACCACCTGCGGCTGGATGATGTGGAACTGGCTGATCTGCGGGCTGCACACCGGCGCTACTCTGGTGCTCTACGACGGCAACCCGGCCTACCCGGATACCGGCAGGTTGTTTGACCTGATCGACGCAGAAAAGATTACTCACTTCGGCACCAGCGCCAAGTTTGTTCAGGCGGTGGAAAAATCCGGTCTGC
The DNA here is from genome assembly GCF_009718865.1 of Alcanivorax sp. VBW004. NCBI lineage: Bacteria > Pseudomonadati > Pseudomonadota > Gammaproteobacteria > Oceanospirillales > Alcanivoracaceae > Alcanivorax > Alcanivorax sp. VBW004. Next base: position 2,980,015 of record NZ_WNHC01000001.1, on the reverse strand, counting down.
GCCCCAGGGACAGCCACGATCTCGGCACCCTGCGCACCCTGTTCTCCACCGGCTCGCCGCTACTCCACGAAAGCTACGACTACCTTTACCAGCAGGTAAAGCCGTCGTTACTGGTTAGCTCCATTTCCGGTGGTACCGACATTATTTCCTGCTTCGCACTGGGCAACCCGATGCTGCCGGTGTACCGCGGCGAGCTGCAGTGCCTCGGCCTGGGCATGGATGTGGCCGTATTCGATGATGACGGCGAGGCTCTTGCCGACAGTAAGGGCGAGCTGGTGTGCCGCAGTCCCTTTCCATCCTGCCCGGTGAGCTTCTGGAATGACCCGGACGGCCAGCGTTTTCACGCGGCCTATTTTGCCCGCTTTGAGGGCATCTGGGCCCATGGCGATTACGCCCAGCTGGTGCCTCATGACAGCCATCAGGGGCTGATTATCCATGGCCGCTCCGATGCAGTACTCAACCCCGGTGGGGTGCGTATCGGCACGGCAGAGATTTATCGCCAGGTGGAGACCCTGGCGGAAATCCGCGAAGCCATTGTGGTCGGGCAGCAATTCGACGGTGATGTGCGCGTGGTGTTGTTTGTGGTTCCGGCAGACGGCGTCGAACTGGATGACGCGCTTCAGGCCCGCATCCGCAAAGCCATTCGCCAGGGCGCCACGCCACGCCACGTGCCCGCAGTCATTCTGCCGGTTCCCGAAATCCCCCGTACGGTCAGCGGAAAAATCGTGGAGCTGGCGGTGCGTGAGGTGATCCACGGGCGCCCGGTTACCAACCGCAACGCCCTGTCCAATCCGCAGGCCCTGGCCCATTTTGCCCATCGCATTGAGCTAGAAACCTGACCACCCGGTCGCCGGGCCATTGACGGCCCGGCACAAAGGCGCATCATGGGCGCTGTACCGACAGCCATGACAGACCATAATGATAAAAAATACCGTCATACGAGCGCTGGCCACCGTCTTGCTGCTATGCGCTTCCCCCGCCCTCTGGGCCCAGATCATCACGCTCACCGGTGCCGACTTCAAACCGTTACTCGGCAAGCAAACCGGCCTGTATTCCTTCTTTGCCATGCAGGATGGCCGCCTCTCGCCGGTTCCCCATCAGTGGGTGCAATGGTCGAAAGAGGGCTATCCCTACTTCCAGGAAGACGACAGCACCCACCTGCTTGGTGACCCACTGCGAATCGATAGCGAAGACCGTCTGCTGCTGCGTTTTGAAGACGGCGGCCCGGCACTGAGCGGCCAGGTGTCAGAACAGGTTGTTGCCGATCTGGTGGTCACTCACAACGACCAGGAACATCATTTCTATCTGGTCAAAAACGCTTACCTGCAAAGCACCGAACGCTATGTGCAGTTCGATCCCAAAAGCATGACGATCAAAAGCACGGACTTTGCCTTGAGCATGGCGGACCAGAATTTGTTCAAGTGGAACGATTTCTATTTTCGCGGTTTCGAAGGGGAAAACGGCCAGCGCCAGAGTATCCTTGATACGCTCAAGTTACGTCTCAGCGCTGGCGTATTCGGAGAAAACAATCGCGTCACCCTGAACAACAACAACCTGGATCCGAAAGTAAAACAGATCATCAGCGGCCCATTGGCAGCCATGGTCTATGCCACCACTTCCGTCAAGGTGGCGCGGGTACCGGTACTGCGCATTCACAACTATTTCCTGGTGATGCCGCAACAGGTCGATATCCATAGCCGCTTCACCCTGCCCGGTATCGCCGACACCGTGCTGGAGCGCCCTGCGCTGGACATTTCCCTGGACGGCAACGATCTGTACGACAGCAAACTGGTTACCAGCTGGACTGGCAACCACGTTGCCATTACCGATGGCGTGCTATCCGAATCGGAAAAAGCCATGCTCGCCATGCCACTGAAAGGGAATAACTGGATCTGGTTTGGCACCGGCCGGGGCTTCGACATGCTGGCCCAACTGGCGTTCGTGAAGGGTTTCGATACCCCTGCCCGGCTGCTCTATCAGGACGATGCCAGCCAGGTGAATGAACCCGAAAGATTTGCCGGGCAATTACCCAATGTGGGCTTTTCGCTGACCGACATTCCGTTTGGTAAGGAATTTTATTTCATCACCCGAATGTACTACAGCCAGGACAGCAATGGCTTGCCGCCAGGCGTCTATGCAAAAAATCTGCTCACTGAACCAAAAGCTAGACTGTTAATGAAGTAAATGAAAAAAGCCTCTGATCCCAGAGGCTTTTTCTTTTAGTGATGGCTTAACCGGTGGTAGACCTCGTCCTTCAGCCGTATGCGGTCCTGCTTTAGCCGTTCCATCTCAGGATCCGAAATCGGGCTCTCGCGCATCTCCAGCCCCCGTATCTGTTTGTCCAGTTTGTCGTGCTCCAGAATCAGTGCCTTGAACGTGGGATCTGCGTTGGCAAGCTCGTCTATCTTCTGGTGAAAATCGGGAAATTCGTGATGAATGCTGTGATTTTCGCCCAACATGAAGGTCGCTCCTTTAATGGAAATGGCAGGCCAATCAATAGGACCGGCCCTGTTTATGCGACAAGCAGAAACGGGTCACCGTTCCCCTCAAGACTCCAAATCACCACATTTTCTGATTAGATTCAATCGCCCGTAGCCGTAAGATAAAAGTAAGCATGGCAGCACGGCCATGTTGGAGTCTGCACTACGTTGTCCCCCTGCAGTCTTGTCCTGCAGTGTTTGGTGGTAGTCGGTAAACCGTATCCATTTGCAGAACGGAGGCATGCACATGGCATTACCGAAATTAATCACCCGAGATCATCTGGAACACGGCCTGCTACGCACCAGCGACCGCTGCCACCACCCGGATGCCGGCCTGTTCGGCCCCGGCTCCGTTTGCTGGCAACTGATGCGCGAAAACCTCATGTGCCTGGCACAAGGCCGCGTATTGCTACTGGCGCTGGCAGACAGCCGCACCGCGCAATTGACCTCATCCGGAAACGACATGATCCAGCGCCTGCAACATACGCAGGTGTTCATGTTGAAACTGGTTTTCGGCAATCTGGACCAGGCGTTACTGACCCTGCAAAGCCAGCGCACCCGGCGCAAAACCCTGTTTGATGTGGAAGACAGCGACACCCTGTTATACATGCTTAGTGCGTGGATGGATTCGTGCCTGCGGGTCTACCAAAGCGTGATTGAGCCGCTTTCCACCGCCCACCAGGAACGGCTGTTTGAAGAAACCATGGTGATGGCCGAGGCACTGGGCATACCTCCACAGCGATTGCCCGCACACTGGCATGCCCATCAGCGTTGGTGGAATAAGCGGCTGGCCCGCAATGGCGCCATTCCCCGCCACCGTCGCCAGTTGGGGCATACCCTGATTCGCGAACAGGGCTACCCCGGGCGGCTCCCTTACGGGAGTTATCTTGGCCTGGCGTCTTTCCAGATTCCCGAGCACCTGCGCGAACAGTTTCGGCTGCCACAAACCGGGCTCGATGCCCATCGCAACTACCAGAAACACCTTCACCGGTTGATGGACCTGACCTGTCGGCTACCCGAGCGTCTGCGCTACCAACCGGCCTACCATGAAGCCCAGCAACGGCTCAGTGGTCGCGCCCGCGCCGATCTGCCAACCCGTTTGCTGAATCGTTGGTGGTCCGGGGAATCCGATCTGGTCAGCAGTGGCTGGTCGATTCCGAAAATCGACCGGCTCCCCAGCGCCAGTTATTGAAGCAGGAGACGCAACAGGCTTCACGCTGCACGTAACACCGCCGGCGTGTTGCTTGTTGCGTGAGGCCTGCAGCGTCTGCTTATTTAAAGCCGCGGTGTTCCTTGATCATTTCGTAGGCCTTGCTGATTTCTGCGGTTTTTTCCGTGGCCACGCGAATCATTTCTTCCGGCACGCCTTTGGCGGCCAGCTTGTCCGGGTGATGTTGGCTCATCAGCTTGCGGTAGGTTTTCTTGATCTCCTGGTTACTGGCGCTATCGGTGATACCCAGCACCTGATACGCCTGCGACAGGGACGGACGCGACGGCCCAGCGGCCTGCTGGCCACCCTGATAGGAGTGCCCGCCACGGGCGCCGGAAAACTGCGCCTGGGCCAGCAGCATATTGAGAATCTGCTGGAACTGGGCACGCGGCACGCCCAGGCCTTCGGCCACCCGTACCAGAATCGCTTCTTCGGCCGGGTCCAGTTCGCCGTCAGCCAATGCGGTTTGCAGCAAAATTTCCAGCAACACCAGAATCAGTTGCTTGCGATGTTTCACCGTTGTCGCAAACGCGGCCACGGTCTGCTCCAGGGGAAAATCGTCCTGCTTGCCCTGATTGAACAAGGCAATCGCCTGCTTGCGCTGCTCTTCGGACAGCTGCATGCGATCCATCACCGCTCTGGCCTGGGCAATTTCGTCCTCACTGACGCGGCCATCGGCCTTGGCCAGATGGCCCATGATCGTAAACGCCGTATCGAATAGCGCGGCCTGGACCTGCGACTGCTCACCGGGGCCATAGGGCCGAAACGGGTTGAAGGTCTGTACCCGTTCGGCGCCCTTGTCGAGCATATGCCCAATCAGCACGCCGATACCCAGGCCAATGGGCCCGCCCGCCAGCATGCCGAGCAGGCCAAGGATGATCTTTCCACCCCAATTGAATTGCATCACGGTTCCTGTTTGGTTGCGTTAAACCAGCCCAGGCTGGTTATTGTGTCGGCCCGGGGCCGGTACTCCGCACTCACCCAACCCGCATAATCCAGCGAGTCGATGTGAGCAAACACGGTATCAAAATGAATTTCGCCGCTGCCCGGCTCATGGCGCCCGGGATTATCGGCAAACTGAATATGTCCTATATGGGGACAAAGTTGCGAAAGAGAACGGCACAAATCCCCTTCCATGATCTGCATATGATAAAGATCGTATTGCAGGCGGATATTGTCGCGGCCCGCCGCATCGATCACCGCCATGGCCATGGCCGAGGTATCCACCAGAAAACCCGGCATATCCACCCGGGAGTTGATCGCTTCCAGTGTCAGGGTCAGCCCCTTGGCGGCGAACAGGTCCGCAGCAAAACGCAGGTTCTCCACCAGGGTTTCAAAGGCTACCTCTGCTGGCAGCGTTGCCGGTTTCAGGCCGGCCAGACAGTTTACCTGGCCGCAACCCAGCACCTCGGCATAGTCCATGGCGGTAAACACGCCTTCGCGGAATGCCTCGACCCGATCCGGCAAACACGCGATGCCGCGCTCTCCGGCATCCCAGTCCCCGGCCGGCAGATTGAACAACACCTGGGTCAGTCCGTTATCCGCCAGCAAGGATGCTAATTGGTCAGCAGGCCAGTCATACGGGAACAGGTATTCCACCCCCTTGAAGCCGGCAGCCGCCGCAGCGGCAAAGCGGTCCGGAAACGGTAACTCGGTGAACAACATGGACAGGTTGGCGGCAAAGCGTGGCATTACCCGTTCTCCTCTTTGGGATCTTCCTCCCCCGTGCCAGAGGACAAGCGAACGCCATTGAGCCTTTCCAGCTCCAGCAACAAGCCACTGTGATCAACATCGCCATGACCGCTGGCCTGCAAGGCGCGATATTGCTCGAACACCCGCTGACTGAGAGGAAGGGTCAACTCTTCAGCACGGGCCTCGTCCAGAATCATGCGCAAGTCCTTTAGCTGGATCCGCGCCGGGGCGCCGGGTTCGAAATTCCGGGCCAGCATGCGCTCGCCATGCTGCTCAAGAATCTTGCTGCCCGCAAACCCGCCCAGCAGTGCTTCACGCACTTTGTCCGGGCGTGCGCCTCCCTGGGCGGCCAGCAACAGGGCTTCTGAAACCGCGCCGATGGTAATGCCGACAATCGCCTGGTTCGCCAGCTTGGCCAGTTGACCGCTGCCCACCGGGCCAATATGCGTTGCCTTGCCCAGGGCCTGAAAAATCAGCCCTGCCCGGTCGAAGTCTTGATCACTCCCGCCCGCCATGATCGACAACGTGCCGGCTTCTGCTCCCCGGGTCCCGCCGGACACGGGCGCATCAAGATACCCCCCACCCTGTTGTGTCACCAGCGCCCCATGCCGACGCGCGGTGGCAGGCTCAATAGAGCTCATGTCGATGACCAGCGTGTCCGGGCGCAACCCGGCAATAGCACCACTCTGGTACAGCACCTGATCCACCACCGCGCCGTCTTCCAGCATGGTGATCACCACATCGGCCCCGGCCACCGCTTGCGCCGGAATGGCCGCAATGAGCGCTCGATCGGCAAACCGCTGCGCCTTGTCAGGAGTACGGTTCCATAAGGTGAGGGAAAAACCGGCATCCAGCAGTCGCGCCACCATGGGCGCACCCATCAGGCCGATGCCAAGAAAGCTGATATGAGGCATGAAATGTCCTGAACTAACGGAACGAAAAGTCTACGCGATTCACATCGGTGACTGTAGCCACGGGCTGGCCCGTCAATCAAAAAAGCCGCCCGTAGGCGGCTCTTTCAATCCGGGACACGATACCCGGAGCAACTCAGTGCTCAGGCCGACTGGCCGCGACGCCCACGCAGCCAGAAAACCACGGCCAGGATAATCGCCACTGATTGTGCGACCACACCTTGCACGGTCGGGTAGAGACCCAACCACTCGATGGTGGGCACGCCCAGGTAGAACGCACTGATCAGCCCGGCTTCCTGCAGGGCGGCAATGCCGTTGCCAAGCAGAATCACCGACAGGATCAGCAGCACAATGCTGGTCACGCGGAAGAACAGACTCAGGGGCAAACGCATGCCAATGCGGAAGACCAGGAAACACACCACCGCCAGCGCCAGAATGGCCGCCCCCATACCGTAAAACAGGTAAGGCTGAGTCGTCGCCGTCACCTGGCTCAACAGGGCCTCGTAGAACAGGATGGTCTCGAAAATTTCCCGGTACACGGAAATGAAGGACACGAAGGCCAAGACCCATATGGTGCCGCCGCCCAGGGCATTGTCCACCTTGCTCTTGATGTACCCCATCCACTTCTGGCTATTGCTGTTGCTGTGCATCCAGAAGCCCACATAAAACAGAATCAGCGCGGCCACGACACCGGCAAAGCCCTCGGTCATTTCCCGCGATGCCCCACTGAAGGTAATCAGCGTATTGGCCACATACCAGGTCAGGCCGCCGGCCACTAACGCCGTGATCCAGCCGTAGTGAATATGACGGGTCGCCTTCACCGCGTTGGCCTTGCGGGTAAACGTCAACAGGGCAGCCACCACCAGCAGGGCCTCCAGACCTTCACGGAAGAGGATGAAGAAGCTGGCAGACAGGGTTGCCGCCGGGCTCAGGCCGTCACCGGACAAGGCGTCACTGGCCCGGGCCAGGCCCTGTTGGGCTGCCGCCACCTTGTCGCTCACCTCACTGGCCTCACGATCCCGGTCGATGGCTTCACGTACCGCCATAAAGCGGGATTCCGCATTGCGCATCAGCTCGCTGTCCACCGCAGCCAGCTGCTGCTCAATCATTTCAAAACCGTCCAGATAGGCAGACAATGCCGCCGCCTTGGCGGCCTTCTTGTCACCGGCCTGATACGCCTTGTCGGCATCGGTCAGCTTGTCATGACTCAAGGCGATGAAACGGTTCTTGTTGAACAGCGCACCGGGGGTGCGGCGCAGGTACCCCAGGGCCGCATAGGCCTTCGGGCCTTGCTCCTTGAGCACATCTTCTGGAGCCTGAGCCACCAGGGTGTCCAGGGTAAGAGCGCTTTTCATGCCAGGCACGGTGCTGAAAACCTGTTCGCCCTCCTCGGCCACCTGATCGGTGACCGCCTTGGCCCCCACATAAAAAGCCAGTGCCCAGCGGTCTTCCTCACTCAAGGTATCTGCGTAGGCCGCCATGCCAGTGCCGTCGACCCCTTGGGTGATGGTGGTATGCAGCCCCAGCAGTGAACGGCCGTTATAGCGCTCCACCTCGGTAAAGTCCGTGGGCGCCGGCTCCAGCGCCACGCCAGCCGGCCCATCCCCCTTGCCTTGCGCACCGTGACAGGCCGCGCACTGACTCTGGTACAGCGCGGCCGCGTGTGCCTGGTCCGGCGCTTTTTTCGGGGACACGGGAATGCCGTACACACTCACCAGGGTCGCGCGGATAGACTGCGCCAGACCCTTGATCTCACTCTCCGCCGCTTTATCGGCCACCGCTTGATGCAGGTCACTGGCCTGGGTTTGCAGGGTCTGCTTGCCTTCAGCCTCCGGCAGTTCTGCCACCCCTTCGGCCAGCAGCACGGAGAATTCCGACATTTCGGCATATTCTGCCGGGCTGACAATCTCGCCATCCACCACAGCATTGATATAGTCCGCCCCCACATACTCGACCAGCTGGACAAGGGCTGTCTGGTTGGCGGCATGGGCAGGCAGGGAAAAACAGAAAAACGCGAGCAGGACCCCGAAGAAAGGGCGGGCCAGGAAGGTGCGCGGCATAGGCGTGAACTCGATTCAGTGCATTAAAGGCGAGTCATTATCATTTATGTTTTCGCCTGCATCAAGCCAGTCACGACTCTTAATAAAGCACGAGAGTTCCAGGATTGGGTCAACCCACGGTAAACGCCAGCACCTTGCTGATATGCGCCTGGGGCCGCCCGCTTTCCGCCTGCCAGGTGTTGAAAGCGGCCTGGGCGGCTTTCTGGTCCCGCTGGCTCGCCGGGGGTTTGTCGATAATGTTCTGCGCTTTCAGCGCGGCCACCACATCGCCGGTGGGATACCAGGTGTCGCGCCCCACCATGCGCAAAAACGCGGCACCGGAATTGCCGCCCAGCTGCTTGCCGCGCTTCTTCAGCAACAGCCACATGCCCACGGTATCGTCCGCCGGCCAGTCCGCCAGCCAGTTCCCCACACTGCCGTACTCTTCGGCCAGGTCGAGCACCAGCTGGGCGTTATGGCGGATCGCTTTCATCTTGCCCCAGTGGCGAATCAGCCGGGTGTCCTGCATGCGCTCGTCGAGCATGGAGTCCGGCATCAGCACCAGCTTCTCCGGGTCGAAACCGAAAAAGGCTTGCTCGAATGCCGGCCACTTGTTGTCCACCAGGGAATGTTTCAAGCCGGCACGAAAAATACGGCGGGTTAACGCTGACATATAAAACGCATCGTCACGGCCACGCAGAGTTTGTGCATCGGCGACGTCAGGCAGCTGTGACTGCACCGCTTTCAGTGAGCCTTTGCGGTTCACCGCCAGGGCCAGTAAATCCTTGAATGGGGTCACGCTCTACTCCGGTTTGTGCCTTTTGTATGCGGGCGTCAGATATACAGTGAAAAGGACGCATTGTAGAATCACTTCCCTGCCCTCTACGAGTCGACCTGCGGGAACTTCATGACAAGCGATCAATACCACGTCAGCAAATCCGACAAACTCAAAGGCGTATGTTACGACATTCGCGGCCCCGTGCTGCGTGAAGCGCACCGCCTGGAAGACGAAGGCCACCGGGTAATCAAGCTGAATATCGGCAACCCGGCGCCGTTCGGTTTCGAAGCCCCCGAAGAACTGCTTCAGGACGTGATCGCCAATCTGCCGGATTCTACCGGGTATTGCCATTCCAAGGGCCTGTTCCCGGCCCGCAAGGCGGTGATGCAATACACCCAGACCAAGGGCATTGAAGGCGTCACCGTGGATGACGTAATCATCGGCAACGGGGTGTCCGAGCTGATTGTCATGGCCATGCAAGCACTGCTCAACAGCGGCGATGAAGTGCTGCTGCCCGCGCCTGACTACCCGCTGTGGACGGCCTCCGTGCGGTTATCCGGCGGCACGCCGGTCCACTATTTGTGTGATGAACAGCAGGACTGGCAGCCGTCTCTGGAAGACATTCGCGCCAAGGTGAACAAGAACACCAAGGCACTGGTGATCATCAACCCGAACAACCCCACCGGTGCCAATTACGAGCCGGCCATGTTGCGCGAGCTGTTGCAGATCGCCCGCGAGAACAACCTGATCGTGTTCGCCGATGAAATCTACGACAAGATTCTCTACGACGGCGAAGAACACACCTCCATTGCGTCCATGGCCGACGACCTGCTGTTCATTACCTTTAACGGCCTGTCCAAGAACTACCGTGCTGCCGGTTTCCGTGCCGGCTGGATGGTTATCTCCGGCGCCAAGCACCGGGCGGAAAGCTATATCGAAGGGCTGGATATGCTGGCCAGCATGCGTCTGTGTGCCAACGTACCCAGCCAGCATGCCATCCAGACCGCTCTCGGTGGCTACCAGAGCATTGGTGATCTGGTGCTGCCCACCGGGCGTCTGGGACGCCAGCGTGATCTGGCCTGGGAAATGCTCGACTCGATTCCCGGCGTGAGCTGCGTGAAACCCAAATCCGCGTTGTACCTGTTCCCGAAGCTGGACCCCAAGGTCTTCCCGTTCGAAGACGATGAAGCCTTTGCGCTGGACCTGCTCCGCGAAGAAAAAGTGCTGATCGTTCAGGGCACGGCCTTCAACTGGCCCGACCCGGACCATTTCCGCGTGGTGTTCCTGCCCCGCCCGGATGATCTGGAAGATTCCATCGGCCGGATTGCCCGTTATCTTGACCGGGCACGCAAGAAGTAACGTATGACTGCGTCAGACGCTGAGCGTCTGGCGCCCCATAAGAACAATACAATGACGTCTGTTAGGTAAGCCCATGTCCCACCTGCATATCGATGATTTCACCCACGATGTGGCCCGCATTCTGATGCAGAGCTACATGAGTTTCCCTCGCCCGGGCGCCTTGTACGTGGAAGATATTATCGGCCCCACCGAGGTGGATGATGTGGGCTTGCACAGCACTCGCCACATGAGCTGCCTGGGTGCCATGCTGTGGCTCGCCGAAGAAGGCTACCTGCGTTACCAGGCCACCATTTTTCAGGAAGGTCTGGAACAGGCCGTCTTGAGCAACCGCGCCTTTGTGCTGCTCACCGCCCTCAGCGATCTACGCTTTGAAGAAACTGATCCGCAACTTCCCGCCACAGTGCAGCTGGAAAAAGCCACGGTTGCCGAACAACTGATTCAGGCGATACGTGCCCAGGATTCAGCTCGCACTACGGCGCTGGTGCGCTACCTGCTGTCGCGCAATCCGCAGCCGGTGGACAAGGATGAGTTCGCCCCGATCGGCGCCAAATAAACCGCGCCACCTTTAAATCACCGCGCACCAACGCAAAAGGCCCACACCATGTGGGCCTTTTGCTGTCGGGACATTTAGCGGGCTTCAGTGAAGCGGAGCGTTAGCGCTCCTGCGTCAACTCCAGGGTTTCCACCGTATTATCAGTCACCTCCGACTCGGTGAAACGCACAGGGCGCCACTGCAACTGGCTGTACTGCTGCGTCTGGTCACTGAAAAAAGCACTCTCAGGATCATGTGACTGGCTGTAGCTCAGGAGCATTTCCGCCTGGGGGCCTTCATCGGTGTAAGACAGCGCCATGATAAAACTGGAACCGTAATTGGGCCGATATGCCAGCTCATCCGTGCCATCACCATCTTCATCCAGCGCAAACAGCAGGCTGTCCGGTTGCGGGCGGCCAATAACATTGTTGGCAAAGTCAGAGGTGCTGCGCGACGCGGTTTTGCTCTCCGCCATATTGAACACGCCCTCATAGGAGTAGCCGCCACTGACGGGAATCCCGGCTTCACCTTCGGCTTTGATCAAATACTGGATGTCTGCCAGTGGCGCATCAAGACTAATGCCGTTATCGGTCAGTGTCTTCGCGGCCTGGGCCAAAGCAACCAGCACCGGGTCCTGCTCGGGGTTGGCCGTATCAATGGGCGCCAGGCCTGACGGCGTTGTCGCCCCGTTATCCGCATCGAAAGGTTGCGCAAACAGGCTGTCAGCCAGGCTACGGTGCCCGCTCACCCGGAACTGACGCAGGGTTTCACGCATCAGGTGAGCCCCGCGACTGGTGATGTTATAGGTTCCATCCCAGTTCACCAGCGCCTGGCAGGCTGCGGTCAAATCGTAAGCGGCCCCATCCAGCTCGGCGGTGCTGTAGCTGGTGCAACGCTGGGTCAGCTGGTTGGTCCAGTCACCGGCAAACAGCGAGCCATTATGACTCAGCGCGGTTTTCAATTCGCTAACACTGAAGTTGCCATCGGCACCGGACAGACCACTGCCAGACACGTCACTGATCATCGCCGCGTTGTAACGGGTACGTGGGCTACGCACGGTGTCTTCAGGGCCGTAAAGAACACTGTATCCTTCCAGTGGCGCCTCAAGATTGCTCAGCCAATGGCTGCTGTTGGCGTTGTACAGGTAGTCGTCGCGGGTCATTTGTGGCGCCTTGCTGAACGGCACCAGCCCCGGCGTCAGGGTATCGCCACTGTCCACCCACTCATACACAGAACTGTTGCCGGGCAGCAACACACTCCCTGCACCATCCTGCCAGATGGGTGCCAGTTGCGGGCTCTGCGATGCGGCGCGCCAGTAGCCTTCAGCCTGTGCACTCAACTGCGGCACCTGGGTGCCATCGATGTAGCTGGCCGAACCGGATTTGTCGATCATCAACGTATTCACCCAGGGGATCCCCTGGTGCTCTTCGAATGCGGCAAAGAACGCCTCACGGCTGGTCGCCTTGTCCATGGCCAGCCATTGATCCAGCATGCGGATGTTGCCGGCATTGGCATCGCGGAACGTGACAGCAGAACCACTGCTCCAGCCCAGTGAGGGTGACAGGGAAGCGAGGTTCACCATCGGCCCGAAGTGACTGTAGTAAACCGGCTGGGAATACGGCGCCAGGCTGCCATCCGGTTGTTTGACCTGAACGGTTACCTCTTTCCGGGTCATGGCACGGCTCTCGCCATCAAACAGATAGCGGGTGGGATCACTGCTATCCAGCTCAAGCTGGTAAAGGGTAAAACGTTTTGACTGGGAAACCGTGTGCGTCCAGCCCAGATGCTCGTTGAAACCGATCACCACCGCCGGCAACCCGATCAGGGTCGCCCCAGTGATATCCAGCTCGCCGGGAATGGTCAGATGATTCTGGAAAAAACGCAGTTCCCCATCCCAGGGGAAGTGCGGATTGGCCAGAAGCAAGCTGTTGGCGGACTCACTGCGCTCCGCTCCCAGGGCCCAGCCATTACTGCCGATGCCCTCCGAGGTCAGCACCTGTTTGGCGTCCAATTCCACGCTGAACGCAGCCCGGGCGCCGGCAGCTGCAGACGGCGGCTGTGCCGCAGCGATGGCACTAATGAAGTTCCGGCTACTCGCCAGGCCTGCCAGATCAAGCTGATAAGCCAACAAGTCTTTGGGTGAAATCGGCGTTACCCAGTCTGCCCCACGGCAAGGGGAAGGATAGTCTCCCTGGCTTTCTTCCAGCACCTGATTGAAGCCGGCGCTGTATCCACCCAGCATTTGTTGCGACGTGGCAGACAGCTGTGCAAACAGCTGCTCCGCCTGCGCCGGATAATCCAGCGCTTTGTAGCCGACATCACTCAACAGGTTTTGACTGCCCTGCCCCGCTCCCAGGTAACGGGATTTTTCTGATTTCAGCTTCATCAGCTGTTCAGACAAGGTACACAGGTTTTCCCGGGCCTGGGCATAACCCACCCCGTAGCCAAGGCTGGCGTAGTCTTCTGCGGTGATATGGGGGACCCCGTACTCGGTGTAGCGCACCGTTGCCTGGTAGGGAGAATCGGATTCTGTTGTTGGTGGACTTGCTTTTTCCGAGTCCTCGCTACAGCCTAATAAGAGCGCGCAGCCAAGCATGGCAATGCCAGTGCTGAATCGCATGATAGCCTCCTCGATTTGTTATCATTCTGACGATGGAAGCGTGTTATTAGACAGGACTGTTGGCGGCAGAACGCCCGCTTCGATGGACTCGAAACAAAACAATTTATTCTTTTTAATTCAAAAAGTTACAGGTTCAAATCGATCCATTCGAACGTGAGACCCCGATGAATTACTGGACTGCAGGCGCCGCTATCGTGTGCCTGAGCATCAGCTCTACCTTGCTGCTGGCCGGCTTGAGCTGGATGGTCAATCGCCAACAACATCGACTGCCACTGGCCTACTTGCTTGCACTGATTGCGCTGGCAGTTCTGCAATCGCTGGAATTTGTGTATCACTCCACAGATCTGTTCCAGCACTGGCCCTTCTTCCTGAAGCTGGCTGACCCTGTCGTGGTGATGATCCCGTTTTGCATCTATGGCTATATTCGTGCCCTGCAAGGGCAGAACGTCCTGGCCAGGTCACGGCGTCGCCGCTGGATGCACGCGTTACCGGTGCTGCTGGTGGCCGCCCTCGCGGTGCCCTTCTGGAGCCTGCCCCCGGAACAGAAAATTTACTGGATGCTGGCCGGGCGCAAGAACCATGATCTGTGGGAGCCCATCACCCTGTACGGCAACCCTTATCTGGCCATCATTGGCGCGCTGAGCCTTTTTTACTGGTGGCAGCAACGCCAACAGGGAATCCAGAGCCGCCGCAGCGCGGTGATTGAATGGGTAGGCAACCTGCAAACATTCCAGCTACTGATCGCCTTGTCCATTGCGGCCAGGCTGGCGCTGTTCTATTTGTTCGATATCCGCATTTCGCTGACCTTTGTGCTGGCACCAGCCACGGCCTACCTCACCTATTTGCTGCTGACCCGAATTAATCTTCCCGTGCAGCAAGCACCACCGCTTGCTGCTGCAACGAAAGCAACAGCGAAAGAGGTGCCGGCTTCAGCAAAAGACGAAAACAACGATGACACGCACGCCGTTTTCCAATTGCTGGAAAACGCCATGAAAGAGGGATTATTCAGAGAAAATGACCTGACCCTGGGGCGACTGGCAACACACTGCGGCGTTACCACGCATCAGGCCTCTGCAGCGATCAACCAATGTTCCGGTCACCACTTTTATGACTGGATTAACGGCTTTCGTCTTGAGGCGGCAGCACAGGCACTGACAGACACCCGACAACCCGTGACCCGGATTTGCCATGATGTCGGATTCAATGCCAAATCCACCTTCAACACTGCATTCAAACGCCGCTTCCACACCACCCCAACGGCGTATAGAAAACAGCACGATACGGCAAAAAAGGAATAACATCAGGGCGATTGTCGGGCCACGACAATCGCCCAACGCAGCCTTTCAGCTCCGGCTGATCAACGATCGCTAATCATCCCGACGATCAGACAGAATCTTGCCGCTCTTGGGATCTACCTTGAGCTCACGCTTGTTGGTGCCTTTGTACGCCTCGACCTCCAGCTGACCCCGATCAAAGGAAATCTCGGTAATCGGGGAGTACCCCTGCTCTTCAATCATTTTAGCCAATTCGGAAATGGGTTTGGCACCCTCTGGCGGCCTTTCATCGGCAAGGCTCAATGGAGACAGGCCCAGAGACGCACCGACCATCACCACAAGAAAAATCTGCTTCATCTCGCTCTCCTTCATCCATAAAGTATCACCCGGTTCACAGGCCATTACACAGATAGCATATCGCTACAGGCCTTGCTACGTACTCTGTCCCCCATCCGCAGACACATCCAGTATCGCGGGCCGCTGGTAACGGTAATGGAGCGTTTTCAGCGCGGGCTCCCTCGCTTCGTCAAAACCACTGGCGCCAGGCAAGCGGGATTGCAACTGCGCTCCCGGCAAGTTATCCGCCACACATTGCTCCAGCCAGGCATAATCCAGCCAGGGCGCATTGAGGCAGATCAGCAGATCGGCCTCCGGTGCCAATAACTTATGCAGTTTACGCAGCATTTTCGGGTAGTCCTTCTCCGCCATAAAGCTGCCTTTCTGGGCACTGGGCGGGTCAACCACAATCAGATCGTAACGCCCCAGGCTATGCAGCTTTTTCCAGCTGCGGAAAATATTGTGGGGCAAGTAATGCACCCTGGCGTCCTGGAAACCATTCAAAGCATGGTTTTGTTTGCCCAGGGTCAAGGCGGCATCGGACAGATCAATGTTCACCACAGAGCGTGCCCCTCCCGCCAACGCCGCCACGGAAAAACTGCAGGTGAAACTGAACAGGTTGAGTACCTTGCAACCCTCGGCCCGTTCACGCAGCCAGCTACGCCCCTCCGCCATGTCGGCAAAGAAGCCCAGGTTCTGGCCGCGCTGGAAATCCAGTTTGTAATCCAGCCCCTGCTCTGTGGCGACCGGCCTGTCCGGTAGCTCACCACATATCACCTGGTTCTCAGCCTTGGCATCGTACCGATGCTGGAACACCAATGTCTGACATCCCAAACCTGCCAGCGCCTCGGTAAGGCAGGCTTCCAGTTCTGCCAGCACCGCTTGCTCCTGGGGGCGGAATAGCGTGGCGACCAACACCGGGGGGAAGCGGTCTACGGTGAGCCATTCCAGAGAGGGCACGGTTTTGCCACGACCATGAAAAAGGCGATGTTTTGGCTGGGACGGTGGAACCAGATACGGGGCAAGAAGGTCTGATAACGGAGACGAGAGCATAGGGATCAATACAGGCGCAAAGGTGGACACAGCATGCTGCCGGAAAGCACAGGGTGCTTCCATTCAGCGGGTAAAGGCAGATTATAGCCCAAGCCTTGAACCCTCTGCGCCCCGCCCCCAAATAAATAATTACCTACCTGATGGAGAGTCCCCACGATGATGCGCATCGCGCTTTATCTGCTTACCAACCTGGCGGTTATTGTGGTCGCCAGCATTACCCTTAGCCTGCTTGGCGTTAACAGCTATTTCGCCCAGAGCGGCGGTGGCCTGGACCTGACCAGCCTGCTGATTTTCAGTGCGGTGTTCGGCTTTGCCGGCTCACTGATTTCACTGCTGATATCCAAGCCCATGGCCAAATGGTCCGCCAAGGTGCAGATCATCAAGGAGCCCGGCAACCAGGCGGAGCGCTGGCTGCTGGATACGGTGAAAGAGCTGTCCGACAAGGCGGGCATCAAGATGCCTGAAGTGGGCATCTTCCCGGCCCAGCAATCCAATGCCTTCGCCACCGGCTGGAACAAGAATGATGCGCTGGTGGCGGTTTCCCAGGGGCTGCTAAGCCGTTTTCGCCCCGAGGAAGTCCGCGCGGTGCTGGCCCATGAAATTGGCCACGTGGCCAACGGCGACATGGTGACCCTCAGCCTGATCCAGGGCGTGGTAAACACCTTTGTGATTTTTGCCGCCCGTGTGGTGGGTTATGTGATCGACAGCTTCCTGCGTCGTGACGGTGGCGGCGGCCTGGGCTTCGGTTACTACATCGTGGTGATCGTGGCAGAAATTATCTTCGGCATTGCCGCCAGCACCATCGTGATGAAGTTCTCCCGCTTCCGGGAATACCGGGCCGATGTGGCCGGCGCTCAACTGGCTAACCGACGCGACATGATTTCTGCCCTGCAACGGCTGAAAGCAGAGTCCAAGGTCCCCAACCAGATGCCGGATACCCTGGTGGCTTTCGGTATCAACTCTGGCGTGAAGCAAGGCCTGAAAGCCCTGTTCTCTTCGCACCCGCCGCTGGATGACCGCATCGCGGCGCTGCAGGAAAAGCGCCATGGGTGAAGGGTAAAATTGGCAGTTGATAGTGGACAATTGATAGCTCGCGCTTGAACGTTGATTGGTCCTGAAATTGAAGAGGCCGCGCCCATAGCCATGGGCGCGGCCTCTTTGCTTTTAGTTGATAACAACGCTCGTTCGTGCAGCTGTCAACTGTCCACTATCAACTCTCAATTAAGGACGCATTCGTCCCCACACGGTAAAGGATCTGATCCTCATACCCGGTCGTCACCGGCCATAACCCGCACAACTGCTTGTCCAGCGCCGCGTCGCCACTGTCCACCAGCAAGGGCCTACCCTCCAGCGTTTCCAGTTTGGTTCGCGTAGCCAGTATCTGGATATTCTCCTTTCCCAGCCGGCGAATCAGCGCAGGGCTGAATTGCTGGTTGCCACGGCCGAACAAGTGCCCCTGGCCACCAATCACGGTGATCACCGCTTTGGCCGGCGCATCGCCAATGTGCGCCAGTAACTGCCTGGCCCCCAGATCCGCGGCGACCACCTCGCCATTGCGGACCAGATCCACGCCCAGCAGCGTATTTTCCAGCCCCAGCTGCTCCATCACCACAGCCACTGTGGAGCCGGATCCCATCAGGTACCAGGTGTCGTCTTCCAGACTGTCTGCCACCCAGGCCGCCACTTCGGTAATCACCAGGTCTTCCACTTCCCGGCCGCCGCATTTCACCTGCTGCAGATAACGGGCTTCTGCCGGTACTTGCAGCTCTCCATAGTGACGGGCCTTGACCACGCCCTCGCGGAACGCGGCTTCGTCGATGTCCCGCACCTCGGCACTCTCCAGCGCCACCAGCCCCCCACCGGCCAGCTCCGCCAGCAGACTTCCCGCCGCCTCGGGATTCACCGCATACACGGCAGAGTGCATCTTGCAGCCCGCCGGTACGCCCAGCACGGGGGTGCCCAGGCCAACGGCATCCACCAAATCCCGGGCGGTGCCATCGCCACCGGCAAACAGGATCAGTTCAGCCCCGGCCGCTTTCAGTGCGGCAGCAGCGGCACGGGTGTCATCCGGGCTGCTCGGCATGGGCGACTCACCAATCACCGTGCAAGGCACCTTGGCTGCCCGGCAACTGTTCTCGCCCATGTCGCCGCCCCAGGTCACAACGGACACATTACTGACGGCTGACAGCGCCTTGAGTGCCCGGCTCATCCGGCCTGGCGCCTGGGGCGTGGCACCGCGACGCAGGGCTTCCTCACGGGTTTGCACCCCGTCGCTGCCTTTCAGCGCAACGCTGCCACCCAGGCCGGCATAAGGGTTGACCAGCACACCGAGACAAAGACCTTGATCAGCTTTCATAAAAGGGTCATATCCAGATACAAAAATAGCGTTGCTGTCACTGACAACCACTAAGTAAATTTAAAGGCCAACTGCACAGGCAGGGATGACACATGAATCTGAACAACAGCCCCTCAGCATCGCATTTCCACGGCGCGGCCATCATCGATGAGGACGGCCGGGAAATCCCCATTACCGAAGACATGATCCAGCGCGCCTGTGAGCACCTGGAAGATCAGTGGCAATACCCTACCGCGCAATACCATCGGGCTCAAAAAGTCGGCTGATAATCGCCGCCCAGGCGTCCGCGACAGGCCCGTCATGCTGCCAGTGGTGCAGTTCGTGACGGACAGGATACTGTTTACGCAGGCGATCAAAGGCCGCAGCAGGTGCCGCTTCAGCCAAGCTGTCACCCAATCGCCGGTAATCATCGTCCAGCCGATATGCTGCTTGCAGTAACGCCAACAGGTCCGCATCACTCGCCACCGACTGCCGTAACACCGGCGCATCCGCCCCAGCAGCCTCTGCCGCCGCTTCCCTGCCCGCCCACTCGCACACCGCGTCATAGAGCATCCGAGTCCCTTTGAGCTTGCCTTCCAGGCTGTAACCCGCAATATGCGGCGAGCCCATCAGCACCTGTTGATACAGCGTCGGCGGCACCGTCGGCTCTTCCTCCCACACATCCAGCACCGTTAACGGCCCGGCACCATCGGCCAGCTGCCGGGACAGCGCCGCATTGTCGATAACCGGCCCGCGACAGGTGTTAATCAGCATCTGTTGCGGCCCCAACCGGGCAAGCCGGGCCTTATCCAGCAGGTGCCAGGTGGCATCATCCCCTGTGCGGGTCAGCGGCACATGCAAGGTGATGATATCGGCATCCAGCACCTGATCCAGCGGGGCCAGGCTCACCGGCCCGGCGTAACCGGCCCGCTCCAGCAGAGGGTCACAGCCGTGCACCGTCATGCCCAGCGCTCCCAGCCAGTCCGCTACGCGACGCCCCACATTCCCCAGGCCAACCACTGCCACCCGGGTTTCCCGCGGACATCGCCCCTGGGCCGCGCACAGCAATAGCACGGATTGCAGCACATATTCCGCCACCGCACGGGCATTACAGCCCGGCGCATGGGCAAACGTAATGCCCGCCTGGGCCAGATACGCCAGATCCACGTGGTCCGTACCAATGGTGGCGGAGCCCACAAAGCGTACCCGCGAACCGGCCAGCAAGGTGGCATCCACACGGGTGACAGACCGCACCAGCAGAATCTCCGCCTCGCCCAGCTGTTCCCGGGTCAGGGTGCGGCCATCCACTCGCTCAACGGTGGCAAAGGCCTCGAAAGGCTCCAAACCGGGCATGTTGGCATCGGCGATAATGTGCATCGGTATCCTTGGGTTAAGCATCAGTATTGGAACCCGCTATTTCAGCTCCCGGCAAAGCAACCGGGCCGTATCGGTAACGGCTGAGGTATAGGGATGACCAAACAGGTTGAAGTGATTCAGCCAGTGATACAGGTCATACACCGGCCACCGTGCCCGTTGCTCCGGTGTCGGCAAATGCCCCTGGTAGCCATGATAAAACGCCTCGGGTGGTCGGCCGAACAAGTTCAGCATGGCCAGATCCACCTGCGGGTCGCCATAATAACAGGCCGGATCGAAGAACACCGGCTCTGCGCCGTCAATTTGGCCCAGATTCCCCATCCACAGGTCCCCGTGCAACAACCCACTGGCAGGTTTGCGCGGCAACCAGTTCGGCAGATGGTCGATAACCCGATGCACGGCCCGGCAGGCCGGCGCCGGCAGCCCCTTCTGCGTGGCCCATTGCAACTGTGGCTGCAGCCGCTGACGGGCAAAAAAACGGGGCCATTCGGCTTCGTCGCGGTTGTGCTGCGGCATGCCACCAATAAAGTTGTCCGCCACACCGCCATAAACTGTATTTGAGGCCCCGCGGTGAAGCCCGGCGAGGGCTTGCCCGGCAGCCCGCCACCCGGCCTGCCCCAGTGGCTCCAGCACCAGAGCTTCCAG
Organism: Alcanivorax sp. VBW004; assembly: GCF_009718865.1. Lineage (NCBI taxonomy): Bacteria > Pseudomonadati > Pseudomonadota > Gammaproteobacteria > Oceanospirillales > Alcanivoracaceae > Alcanivorax > Alcanivorax sp. VBW004. The sequence goes on along the minus strand of NZ_WNHC01000001.1, from coordinate 2,959,377 downwards.
AAACAGCACCCCGCCCGCCTCATCGGCATACCGGCCCTCTACCTGCGGCACCCGTAACCACGGCGCCAAGGCCCGCAACCCGGCTTCTTCCGCTGCCAGCAATGCGGCAGTCGGGTGCATTTTCACAAAGCAACGGCCCCCCGAATGCGTCAGCAAACCGCTATTGGCGGTGTCCCCACCCGCGCCGGATCGATACCGCATCTGCTGGTTCCAGCCTCTTGCGGACAGGGCCCGTCGCAGCACTAGTGGAAAATTCGTATCATTGCTATCCATAAACTTGACTATAGAGGCCTCCGTCGGTGGTGCTAAGGGCCAATCATGACCGATGGTTACCCTTGATTTAAGCCGTTCTTCTGATTACAACTAGGCACTAAAGAATGCCGCGTTGGCGGCCCATAACAACAAAAGAAGCGATCGCCACCCATGAAAGCATTTTTGCCCTTCTGCGGCGCCGTGTTAGTGAGCCTGTGTTCCATTGCCGGTGCGGCTGACGACGATGGCCTGTCCGAGCAGATTCGCCAACTCAAGAGCGAAGCCCTCAACCTGAATCGGGACCTCACCCTGCTGGAGCAGGAATTACTCTACGCCAGCCCGCAGACCAGCATCTTTGTCTCTGTAGACGTGGGCACGCCGATTCGCCTGGTGGACATCAATCTGACCATCGACGGTGACCATGTTGGTTACCACTTTTATTCCGACCAGGAATTCGAAGCGCTCACCAAGGGCGGCATTCAGCGCTTGTATACCGGCAACCTGACCAGTGGTCGCCATGTCATGGAAGCCACCATCACCGGCTACGACCCCCTCGGCAAGGACTACCAGAAAACCACCAGCTACAACTTTACCAAGGGCCCCGGCCGCAAAATGGTGGAAATGCAGGTGGTCGATGACCTGAATAGCCAACAACACAAATTCGAATTCCGTGAGTGGAATCAGCAATGACACGACCCCGGATGAAACGGTGGCTGTTGTGTTCACTGCTTGCGATTAATCTCTCGCCCGCCCAGGCAGCAAAAGTCGAATTCTTTGATGACATAGACACCGGCCCGCAGGTTCTCGGCGAGGAAGAGCACCGTTATCTGGCATTCGGTGAAGTCATGTATGACTACTATCGCGAAGCCAACTTCGATGCCATCAACCTTCTGCTGGTCAACCAACAGCAGCAACTTTTCAGTGAAGATACCGACTACGCCGAACTGGTCCTTGGGGATCTCTACGTCACCTACGGCCTGCCGGGCAAAGCCGAAACCATCTTCAACCGGCTGCTGGCCAAGGACATCCTCAGCCGCACCCGCGCCCAGACCTGGCTGCACAAGGCCGCCTTGCATTACCGCGAAGGCAACTACACCGACGCGGCCATGATTCTCGATGGCGAAAACATGAAAGGGCTCGAGCCGGTTGACGAAGCTCGCCGTCGCCTGATGCTGGCCAATATCTTCATGGCCGAGGGGGACTTTACCGGTGCCCTGGACTACCTCCATTCCGTGCCCCTGAATACCGATGAAGGCCGTTACGCCAGCTACAACATGGGCGTGGCGCTGATTCGGGCCGGCCATCAGGCTCAGGGCCTTGAACTGCTTAAATCCTTGCTGTCTGCAGGTGGCAGCAGCGATCAGGCGCTGGCTCTGCGTGACCGGGCCGCCCTGGCGTCGGGCCTGACAGAATTGAAAGACGGCAACCTGGAAAATGCCCGCGCCGATCTGCGCCAGGTACGTAGCGACGGGCCTTTCTCCGAAGATGCCCTGCTTGCACTCGGCCTGGCGAACTACCGCGCCGGCGACGTGAAACGCGCCCTGCCCCTGTGGCTGGAAGCGGTACGTCGCAACAGCAGCCATCCCTCCGTGCAGGAAGCGTTGATGCTGGCCCCCCGTGCCTACGAAGAGCTCGGCGGCCTGCCCCAGGCCCTGTCGGGCTATCAGTATGCTGCCACGCAATACCGCGAGGCCCTTAAGGACATTCAGCGCGCCATCGATAACATCGCCAAACCCGGCTGGTCCGAAGCCTTGCTGCCGGAGGACGAAAACGCGGCCGGCCTGCTGCCGGCCAACACCAACGACATGGCAAAAGGCGGCGAGCTGTCGTATTTATACAAGCTGTTTTCCAGCAACCATTTTGCCCAGCGTTTTGAGCACTACCGGCAAATCCAGCAGATCAAGACCATGGTTGAACACTGGCAGGAATCGCTGCCGGCCTTGCAGCAAAGCTACCAGCAACAGCGTGAGACCCTGAGCCGAAACCTGCCCCATGTTCGCGGGCAGGTTACCGGCTTGATGAGCCGCCAGGAGACGCTCAGCCAGGCCAGCGACAAGCTGGCCAGCCGTATCCCCAACTATGTGGACCTGGAAAAACCTGCCGATGTGGCCAATGCTGAACAGGCCATCATGTGGAAGAAAGTCGATGCCCTGGCCCAAGAATTCGGCCGCATCCCCGGTTCGGACCACAACAACGCCATTCGCCTGCGCCGGGTTCGCGGCCTGTTACTTTGGGATATTGCCCACCAGTCGGTGGAACAACGCGAGCAACAAGTGCAAGCTGCTACCCAATTACGCGAAGAAAGCCAGGTACTGGCACAACGTATTGCGGCGATAAGCCAACAGATCCGGGACGCCACCCTGCGTACCCGTGACGACGTAGGCCAACGCCTCGCCGCACAAGACCAGAAAATAAAACAAATAAAACACCTGACAGAAGACACCTTGCTGGCCCTGGAGCAAAACATGCAGGCCGACGCCCTCGCCCTGCTCCACACCAACCAGCAAAAGCTGGCTGACCAGTTGGCCGAGGCACATCTGGCCATTGCCCGCCTGCAGGACTCGTCTGTCTCCGGTGAGAAAAACCAGAGGAAAGGATCGTGAAACGATTTCGCCTGCACAGTCTGGCTGCAGCGATGGTGGCCTTGGGGGGCTGCGCATCCGCACCGCCAAGTGGCACCCTGGAGCAACAGGCCCGTTTCGGGGGAACCACCCTAGCGGACCTGGAAAGCACAGACATTGTCATTGAAGAGCAGCAACTGGAAAGCGCGTCCACCCAGGATGCCCTGAACAGCTACCGTCAGGCGGCTGAACTGTTCGACGATCCGCAACGCCGGGCCAAAACCCTGCGGCGCATGGCCGATCTGGCGTTGGCATCTGCCACCGAGCAGGACATGCAGATTGCCCAGCAGGAAGACGAACAGCTGGAGCAAAAAGTCGACCAGCTCGTCTACGACAACACCATGTCCCAGGTGAATACCACCGACGACACCGAGCGGAAACTGGCCCTGCTGGACCTGGCAGGCACCATGTCCCCCACGCTCGCCGACGAGGATGTGGACTACAGCACGGCGATCCAGCTGTATCAGGAGCTGCTCAACAGCACCAACGATGCCAACGAACGTGCCGAAGCCTACTATCTGCTCTCCAAGGCCTACGCCATGGATGGGGATTTGGACAAGGCCCGCAGCAGCCTGGATTCTCTGGTAGAGCAATACCCCAACAGCGAGTGGGCACTGGAATCCCAGTTCCGACGCGGCGAAATGCTGTTCTCCGAAGGCGACTACGAATACGCAGAAAAAGCCTACGCTGACGTCATCGAACGGGGCGAGCGCAATGAATTCTATAACCAGGCGTTGTACAAGCACGGCTGGAGTTACTACAAACTGGGCGAATACGAACGCGCCCAGGACAGCTTCTTTACCCTGCTGGACAACCTCAATGGCCAGGCCGTGCTGGCGGATAACACCAGCATGGAAAGCAAACTGTTCGGCGATACCCAACGGGTTGTCAGCCTCAGTTTCAGCAACCTGAACGGCGCCAAGTCAGTGAAAGCCTGGTTTGCCCGCAACGGCAACCGGGACTACGAGCCGGCGATTTACCGTACCCTCGGTGACGTCTACCTGAACCAGGAACGTTTCCGCGATGCGGCGGAAACCTACGACATGTTCGTTCAGGTGTACCCGGATTCCCGCCTGGCGCCGGAGTTTTCCACCCTGCAGATCGAGTCTTACCAGAAAGGGGGCTTCCCGACGCTGGTACTGCCGGCCAAAGAAAAATTCATCGATCACTATGGGGTGAACAGCGAGTACTGGAACCGTCACCCGGATATCCGCCAGCAATATGTGGATCTGCTCAAGGGGCATATCCTCGACCTGGCCGAATACCACCATGTGCTCGCCCAGAAATCCGGCAAGCCTGCGGACTACCAGGCGCCAGCACGCTGGTACAAGGAATACCTGGATACCCCGCCGGTCAGCGCCAATCAGGGTGACGTGAACCACCGCTACGCCGATGTGCTGTTCGCCGCCAACGACTACCCGGCTGCAATTGCGCAATTCGAGCGCACCGCCTATGGCTACCCCGAACACACCACCGGTGGCGACGCGGCCTTCTCCGGCCTGGTTGCCTATCAGAAAATTCTCGATGGCGAGCTGGAGCCGGAACAAGCAACCCTGTGGCGCCAACAGAAAATCGCCAGTGCCCAGAAGTTTGGGCAGCACTTCCCGCAACACCCGCAGGCAACCAATGTATTGCACAACACCGCTGAAGATCAGCTGGCACTGGGTGATGTAGAAGGCGCCGTGAAAACCGCCGGCATTCTGGTCAGCCGCGACCCGGCACCGGCACCGGAAATGCTCCGCTACGGCTGGGCCACCATTGCCAACGGCGAATTCGATCTGGGCCGCTTCAAAGTTTCCGAACTGGCCTACAACAAGCTTCTGCTACTGGAAGTGCCGCCGGAAAAACGCGCTGAATACCGCGAAAAACTGGCGCTCAGCATCTACCGCCAGGGCGAGCAACAACGTGATCAAGGCAACCTGGATGTGGCCGCCGCCACCTTCCTGCGGGTTGGCGAGGCGGTACCGGAAGCCGCCGTGCGCAAGAATGCCGAGTTTGACGCGGCCACCCTGTTCATCCAGCAGCAGCGCAGTGCCGATGCCATTCCGGTCCTGGAAGCCTTCCGTCAGCGTTACCCGAACGATCCGCTGACCGATACCATCCCGGACAAACTGGCGGTGGCCTACGAACAGCAAGGCAATTATACCGCCGCCGCCGGTGAGCTGACCCTGATCGCTGCCAACCATAAAGGCGAGAACGATGAGCTGGCCCGCCAGGCCATGTGGCGCGCCGCAGAAATGCAGGATCGAGCCGAGAAGCCGCAGGCGTCCATCGCGCTCTACGAGCAGTACCTGCAGGAATGGCCACAGCCCTATGATTTCCGCTCTGAAGCACAATTCAGGCTGGTGGAACTGAACCGCAAAACCGCCAACAGCGAGCGGGAAACCTACTGGTTGAAGCAGCTTGTCACCAGCTACCGGGACGCCGGCAACAATGCCGACGACCGCGTCGCCTGGCTGGCCGCCTATGCCAGCTTTACTCTGGCTGAGCCGAACTTCCAGGAGTTCAACCGCATCAAGCTTGAGCAGCCGCTGAAAACCTCTCTGGCCGCCAAGACCACGGTGATGAAAACAGCACTGGCCGATTATCAGGCCGTTGCCCAGATCGGCGTCGCCGAATACGCCACGGCCGCCAACTACAAAATCGGTGAAATGTATCGCGTGCTGGCCAGGGACCTGATCAAGTCGGAACGCCCCAACGGCATGGATGAACTGGAGCTTGAAGAGTACACCATGCTGCTTGAAGACAAGGCCCTGCCCTATGAGGATCAGGCCATCGATATTCTTATCGCCAATGCCAACCTGGTTACCGATGACATCTATGACCAGTGGGTAAAAAAGAGCTTTACCGCGTTAGCAGAGCTGATTCCCGGCCGTTATGCGAAGTTTGAACAGGTTGAGAGCTATGTCGACATTATCTATTAACGCAGCACGCGGGGCCTCCCTCCTGCTGGTACTGCTATTCGCTGGCTGCGCCATCAATCAGGGCGGCGGGCTGGACGGTACTGCCGAAGGCAACACCAGCAAATATGAACAGCAGAAGAGTGGCGGCGCCGCTGCCAACAGCGATGCGGTGCATATTCCACCCGTGCCCCACGACCCCAAAGTCGAAAAAATCGCGCAACAGGCCATGGGCGAATACGCCCGTGCCCTGCAAACCCGCATGGCAGGCAACAATGAACAGGCACTGATCATGTTCCAGTCTCTGGCCGAACGCTACCCGCAACTGTCCGGCCCGCAGCTCAACATCGGCTTGATACAGATGGAGCTGGAGGATTACGACAAGGCCCAGGCGGCCTTCGAGCAGTCCCTGGCCATCAATGATGCCAACCCCTACGCCCACAATGGGCTGGGCCTGGCCCTGCGCGAGCAAGGCGAATTCGATAACGCCCGCATTCATTATGAGCGCGCCCTGGTGCTTGACCCCAAGTATGCCCGCGCCCATTTCAACCTGGCCGTACTCGGCGAGCTGTACCTGCAGGACATGAACCTGGCGCTCAATCATTTCCGTGCCTACCAGAATCTGCAGAAACTGCCGGACGAAAACGTAGCCAACTGGATTGTCGATCTGGAGCGCCGTGCGCCAGAACAGCCCAGCCAACCGGTGGCCGAAAACGGCTCGACCCTTAACCCCGGGGAGATGAACTGATGCGAAGCCTGTTGACCCTTGCTGCACTGCTGCTGGCCACTGCCAGCCATGCCGCCGATGACTCGAGCGAACCCTCGACCAACGTTATCGGGACCCAGGAGGCACCCACGGTGCTGAACGTGGTGCCCTGGAAAGACCGTGAAGTAAAACTGGAAAAGAAGGATCCCACCTCGTCATTGCTCAACCGGGTGCTGGAGCCACTGGACCAGGAAGTGCTGATGCGTGAAATCGAGTATCACCAGCTGCTGACCCAGGAACCGGACAATGACGGCCTGTTTCTGGAATAAACGAACACCGTAAATAGCATTAGCGTGCGTGCACGCTTTTTTTCTGATAAAAACGAACACTTTGGGGAAAGGCGCCAGCACGTTCACACCAGCCGAAACGTCGCTGCGCCCAACAATAACGCTAAACAGAAACATCGCAGGAGAAGTTCATGCCCACCACCGCCGCTGCCGCCCAAAATTTGGGTGTCATTGAGACCTCTATCAAATTTATTCAGGATGGCGGGTTCTTCATGTACCCCATTCTGATTGTGTTGGCACTGGGCCTGGCCCTGTCTCTGGAACGTATCATCTACCTCCAGGCCACCAAGGCAAAAAACCAGAAGACCTGGAAAGACGTTTACCCGCTGATTGCCAAGGGCCAGTTCCGTCAGGCGCTGGACGTGGTCAGCAACAGCAACACCGGTATGGCCAAGGTAATCGGTTACGGCCTGGAACGCGCCAAATCCGCCAAGCGTCATGATGATATCGAACTGGCCATGGAAGAAGGCCTGATGGAAATCATTCCGCGCCTGGAAACCCGCACCCCCTATATCGCCACCTTCGCGAACATCGCCACCCTGCTCGGTCTGCTCGGTACCATTCTTGGTCTGATCAGTGCTTTTACCGCGGTCGCCAGTGCTGACCCGGCCCAAAAAGCCGATCTGTTGTCTGCCTCTATCTCTGTCGCCATGAACACCACGGCGTTCGGCCTGATCGCTGCGATCCCCATGCTGTTGGCTTTCGCCTTTATCAATTCCATGACCGGCAAACTGGTCGACAGCATGGAAATGGCCTCGGTGAAATTCGTTAACGTATTCCGCCAGGTTTCTGCCCAGCAAGAGCGCAAGAACGACGGCCAATAAGCCGATTTCTTGTTTTCGCTAACCTGGTGTAAGGATCTGGTATGCGTTTTCGCAGACGACGTTCGCACGACACCGAGGTGGAACTGAACATCACTGCCTTCCTGAATTTGATGGTAGTGCTGATTCCTTTTCTGCTGATCAACGCGGTCTTCGCGCAGGTATCCATCCTGCAACTCGACCTGCCCGCGGTGAATGACAGCAGCACCCCCTCGGAAGACGACGAAAAAGACAAGCTGGTGCTTGAAGTGCTGATTTACGGCAACCGCTACGAAGTGGTCGACCGCAATACCAGCGCGGTACTCAAGATTGTGAAAAACGATGGCGAGAAGCCCAATAGCACCGGCCTGCACGATTACCTTGTGCAGGTAAAAGAAAAGTTTCCCCAGGAAACCGCCATTACCCTGCTGTGTGAGGATGACACCCCCTACGAGGTGATGATCCAGACCATGGACTCCGTGCGTCTGTACAACAGCGAGGTCAACGGCCAAACCATCAAGAAAGAGTTGTTCCCGAGCATCAGCATCGGTTCAGCGCCCAAGGATCAAAGTGCCAATAACGCCGGTCAGGGAGGTGATGCATGAAGAAATCATCCCGCGCCCGCCGTATGGCCCGGCACCACGGCAAGCACAAGGCCGTTGCCACACTGAACCTGACATCCCTGATGGACATTTTCACCATCCTGCTGATCTTTCTGCTGGTGAATAACAACAATGCGGCCAAGTTGCCGGACAATCAGGATATCCAGTTACCGGAATCCATTGCCCAGGAGCTGCCCACCGAGGTGCTGACCATTCAGGTAAGCCCCGTGGACATCATTGTTGAAGGGCAAAAAATCGCCGATACCGAAACAGTCAGAAATCAGGAAGAGCGTACCGTGGCGGCGCTGGTGGAAGAATTGAATTTCCGCGCGTCACAAGGGCTGGCGATCAGTCCGGACGAAGACCGGGAAATAATGATTCTTGCCGACCGCTCGGTACCCTACTCGGTGATCAAAAAGTTGATGCGTAGCTGTATGGAAACCCCATACACACAAGTCGCCTTCGCTGTGCTGAAAGTCGCAGAGGAGGAGGAAGAATGACGCAGAAAAACAATAACAAGCTGCGCATCCTGATTGACGGCTCGCTACCCTGGGATAAACAGGAGGGGGAAGATCGACGCCTCTACGGCATCGTTATCGTTCTGCTGATTCTCTCTTTGCTGATCATGATCATGGTGAACGCGGTGACCATCGAGAAACCGGACCGCCGTGAACAGCAGAAGATTCCGGAACGCCTTGCGCAACTGGTCATGGAAAAGAAAAAAGAACCACCACCGCCTGAGCCCGAACCGGAACCCGAGCCAGAAGAGAAAAAGGAAGAACCCAAGAAAGAGGATCCCAAACCGGAGCCCAAGCCTGAGCCGAAACCCGAGCCCAAGCCCAAACCGGTACCGGAACCTCAGGAGCGACAGCAGGCCCGTGAAAAAGCACAGGCAAAGCTGGAAGAGGATCTGGGTGACTCCCTGGCCGGGCTGGACGATATCGGCCCATTGGTGAACTCTGGCAGCGACCTGCGAACCGGTGGCAGCACCACCGCCAAGGCAGAGCGTGACCTGATCGGCACCCGTGCCGGCAGCGGTTCCGGGGGCGTGGCAGTAGCGCGGGCCTCTAGCGGCGGCGGTGGCGGCGGCACCTTATCTGCCGGCACCGTGGGCAGTGGCGGCAAGCAGGTGGACAGCAAGATCGCCCAGGCCGGTGAAGCAGCCAGCACATCGCGCAAAGGCAGCGATGGCAAGAGTCGTCGTACCCAGGAGCAGTTACGCCGCGTATTTGACCGCTATGCTGGCAAGTTCAACAGCCAGTACCAGCGCGCACTGCGCAGCAACCCTGCCCTGCAAGGCACTGTGGTTCTTGCTTTGACCATCGCCCCCAGTGGCGACGTGCTGGACGTGAAGATCAAGTCCAGCCAGCTGGGTGACGACAAGCTTGAACGACGGATCCTGTTGGTGGCCCGAAAAATGAACTTTGGCGCCATGAATGTGGAAACCTGGAAAGGCGATTACAAACTGAACTTCTTCCCTAACTAAGACGCGGCACGCAACACGCCGTAGGCAACACGAAAAAGGCGGAAATGGACTCACCTCCATTTCCGCCTTTTTTCTATCATTAGCCGTGTAGCGTGTTGTCGGCTTACGGCTACGCCTAAG
>NZ_WNHC01000001.1:2641843-2949443 GCF_009718865.1 Alcanivorax sp. VBW004 | reverse complement strand
TATCAGGTAAAACGCACTGGTATCACGTTCCAATGATGACGTCGGGTTTCTTCCCAAGAGAACCAAGACATGGACTGACCGAAGAGCGCGGCTTAAGGGCCAGCGAACAAAGCTGGCTGTCTGCTGATGCCGGGGCATACGGAATCGGCCTATACAACAAGCTTGGAGGGTACACCGTTGGGCAGGTGTTTCGTCACCCTGACCCTATGCAGGCAGAACCGGGTAAAGGGCAATTTATTGATGGCACCGTCGTTGTGAAGGTCCTTTTTGCTGAGTATGACCCGAGCGCAATCGTTGGCCCGGACCCATTGTTGCACTCCCCTGCCTGGCAAATTCAGGCACCCGATGATTCATCGGGTGACACCTTTGAGGTGCGCCTACTACAGATGGATGTGGCGGTTAAAGATCCCCGGTCTGCGGAAACCGGCTGGGTGTTTGCGACTTATGTTTATGACGAATCCCTCCCAGCTGCCAGTCCTGGAGACCGATGGTATAACCTAACGCCCGTAGGGCTTGCCTGGGGCAATGACCCGGATGTAACCAGCAATGGTGATCCTGATCTTGATGAAAACTGGATCAACCCATCCGTGCCCTCACCCTTTGCCGGCATGACGGGCAAGCATGGGCGCTTGAATGGCCCCGTCGATAATCCGGAATCTTCCTGCATCAGTTGCCATTCAACAGCCCAAGTGAACGAGGAGCTTGCGGGTACGGGAGTATTCATGCCTTACAAAGGCGCCGGGTTTATTCCAGGCAGTTCATGCTCAGAGCAAGAAAAAATGAACTGGTTCAGGAATATTCAAGGTAGCGAACCCTTTGGTATTACTACTCAAAACACGGGTTTCTGTGGGCTAACGAATCCACCGCGGCCGACGCCTCCTGTGTATCCTCTGGACTACTCGCTTCAGCTCCAGCTTGCCCTTGCACTTAGCAAAGGGCTGGGTCACCCCAATCCCTGCCTGGGTACGATTCCGTCGGAACATCTGCCGGAAAATAATCGTTTGCTGATACAGCGCCAAGTCACGCTGGGTGCAATGCCTGCCAATCAATTAAAAAAACGTAGCACGAGAGGAAAGGGTTCTTCTGTTCGACGGCTAGAGTCCGGTTTGCCAAGCTGGGAGCAGCTGGGCATGTATGCGGAACTCAAAAAAGGCGACAAGGAAGAAGGCCGCTAAAACCAGGGCCAGGCCCTGTGCCTGGCCCTCATCCCATATGCCACGTCTCACCTTTCTTGTTGTTTCTGTATTGGGTAAATCCGGTACGATCGACGATGGAGAATAGCCCCCCCCTTTTCAACGCGCGTATGCTTGGAGATCTCGTGGCTCAAGACACCCCCAACCTAATCCAGGGCTCCATTACCCGCGCATTGCTGACCCTGGCGATTCCGATTGTCTTCGCCAATCTTTTGCAGACGGCCTACCAGCTTACCGACACTTTCTGGGTCGGCCGACTGGGGGCGGATGCCGTTGCTGCGGTGTCGCTCAGCTTCCCCGTTTTGTTTTTCCTTATCTCGTTGGGCATTGGCCTTGCTGTTGCCGGAACAATTCTAGTTGCCCAGAACAAGGGCCGCGGTGATCTGGATGCGGTCAATCATGTGGCCGCCCAGGCGTTGATGGGCGTTATCGCCCTCTCCTTGCTGCTCGCTGCCATCGGCTATTTTATTGCGGCACCGCTGGTGGCATTTCTCGGTGCATCGGCATCCGTGCAGCCCCACGCCACGTCTTATCTACAGGTGTCCTTTCTCGGGCTGCCGTTCATGTTTGCCTATGTAATTTTTCAGTCGCTGATGCGTGGCGTCGGTGATGTAAAGACACCTCTGCTGATCGTTGCGGGGACGGTGCTGCTTAATTTCGGGCTCGACCCGTTGCTGATTCTTGGTTATGGCCCAGTGCCCGCTTTAGGGGTCAGCGGCGCCGCTGCTGCCACATTGGCGACCCAGGGGCTGGCCGCAGTGATCGGTTTGTTTATGTTGTTCTCGGGGCGTTACGGTATTCAGCTTGCGCGTCTGCACATGCGCCCGGATTTACCCATGTTGTGGCAGTTATTTCGACTGGGCCTGCCCGCCGCCGTTGAGCAAGCAACCCGGGCACTGGGCCTGATGCTGATGACCATTTTGGTGGCCGGATTCGGTACCGTTGCGCTTGCGGCGTACGGTATTGGATCCCGGATGCTGAGTTTTGTGATTATTCCGGCGCTGGGTCTCTCTCAGGCGACCTCTACCGTGGTCGGTCAAAACGTGGGCGCCGGGCAGCTGGAGCGGGCGGAACACACCACTTACCTCAGTGGTGCCCTGGCACTGGTGAGTTTGACGCTGGTCGGGGTGGTCAGTTTCTTCCTTGCCGCGCCGCTGGTTGAGCTTTTCGTGCCCGGCGAGGCGGCGGTTATCGAAGAAGGCGCCCGCTTTGTTCGCATCACCGCCCTCTCCTACGGCCTGCTCGGCGCCCAGATTGTGGTCACCGGGGCCTTTCGCGGCTCGGGCAACACGCTCGCCGCCATGGCCATCGCCTTGATTTCCCTTTGGGTGCTGCAGTTCCCGATTGCCTGGTTACTCACAGAGCGCACGCAACTGGGCGTGGCCGGAGTATGGATTTCCTATCCGGTGCAAGCCTTTCTGTCAGCGTTGGTTGCCTGGTTATGGTTTAAACGCGGGACCTGGAAGCAGAAGAATCTGGTGGGAAGAACCCCTGCAGAAACCCGGGTGGCTCAGTACCCCACCGACACGGTAATGGATACCAATGGGGGCTGAGTCAGCCTTGGGTTTCGCTGTACCTTATTGAACCGGACGGCTGGTGTGCGCAAACCGGTACGTCATGTTGAACTGCACCCGTGGTGCTTCACTGCGGTCGCCACCCTGGTTGTCACGCAGGCCGTATGACAGCTCCGCACCATAGCTCAAGGCTGGCGTGTATTGATGTACCGCCGTCAGTGTCCCGTAGCGGGTGCGCCGCAGCGCTTCGGCCGGCAAGGCAGTGTCGGACTCGATAGTGACTTCCCCGGCGACCATGGCCAGGGTCCATGCGGGGTTGAGTTGCCACTGAGAGCCCAGATAACCACCTTGCGCCAGCAGGGGTTGCAGGTTGCGCCCGGCGTAGACATAGCCGTCCATGCCACTGTCACCAAAGCCGGACAGGTCATTGTAGTAATGCGCCATGCCCTGACCGTAACTGCCATTGGCAAGCAGTTTCACGCTGTCGGTGACGTTTATGGCCGCGCTGGCCACGCCGCCCGTTGCGTTGGCAAATTGCTGGTCGCCATCCGCGAATTCCACACCGATTTCACGGTTCACCACACCCAGCTTGATGTGCCCGGCGGGTAAACCCTGTTTCCAGGTAGCGATGGCATCGGGTCTGCGACCCGCAGCGCTGGTCGCGTTGGTGGGATCGTAGATTTCACTGTTCGGATCTTCCAGGGCCAGGGTGAGGTGCTCTCCCTGCCAGCGCACACCGGTTTGCCGCGCAAAGATGGCACTGTTGGGGCCCTGAGCATCCAGCGTCAGCGGCCAGGCCGCGCCATCCAGCAAGGCGGTGAAGCCGTAACCTGCACGCAGCGGCCCGTTTTCAAAATAGAAATCGCGGATACGCAGCTCATACCGGTCCAGGCTGCCGAACAGGTCCATGGCAAACACCATGTGTGGGCCACTGCCCTCGCCCACCTGAAAACCAAAGCGGCTATTCTTGGCACTCATGACGAAATTCTGCTGATCCGTGTCGCCATCGGGAATAGTGCTGGGGATCAGTAGTTCGTCGAAGCCGGCATCCTTGTCATCATAGATGGCATCGACGCTGACACTGCCGAATACTTTCAAGCTGGGCCCGTTCAGCGCGGGATCAGTCGGCTCATCGCCGAGACGGGATTTGAGCTGGTCTAACTCGGATTGCAGACGACGGATCTCAGCCTGGGTGTTGTCCCCATGGGCGGCGCTGGTCAGTGCGGCAAGGCTGAAAGCAGTCATCCAGACGGTGGTTTTCACCCTGGACATGAAGATCTCCTGAAGGTCCACCGGATCACGGTGGGCGCTCAATGTGGCAGCACCTTTCCCGCTGCCCTGCCTTGTGGGCGGGGTAAATCGGTATGGCGATGCGTGGAAGGCGCGCAGGATACGGAACTGTCAGGGCGGCAGCCACTAAACGTGCTGTTTATTGGTGCATAAAAAGTAAAAAATTGACCGGCGGAATGAAACTAACTGCACTGGATATCGCCAAGGGCGGCAACAAACTGGCAGGAGAATTGGAGGGGAGGCCCCGGGGTGGGCTCTCGCCACCCGGGGCCATCATTAAGCCTTTATTTACTCAGTTGCCGCATGGCTTTCTCAAGCCCTTCGATGGTCAGCGGGAACATATGGTGTTCGCAGAGCTGTTTGATCCATTGTGTAGAGGTGGTCATCTGCCAGGCGCGTTCTGGCTCCGGGTTCAGCCACACCACTTTCTCGTAGGTATCGGTGACTCGCTGAAACCAGACAGCGCCGGCTTCTTCGTTCCAGTGTTCCACACTGCCGCCTACCGAGTTGACCTCATAGGGGCTCATGGCGGCGTCGCCCACGAAAATCACCTTGTAGTCGCTGCCATACTTGTGCAGCACGTCCCAGGTGGAAATTTTCTCATCCCAGCGGCGGCGATTATCTTTCCAGACATACTCATAGATGAAGTTGTGGAAGTAGAAATATTCCATGTGCTTGAACTCTGCCCGGGCAGCGGAGAACAGCTCTTCGCACAGTTTCACATAGGGGTCCATGGAGCCACCGATATCAAAGAAGATCAGCACTTTGACGCGGTTTTCCTTTTCCGGGCGCATCTTGATATCGAGCAACCCGGCATTGCGCGCTGTGGACGAAATGGTGTCGTCCATGTCCAGCTCTTCATCGCGACCGGTGCGGGCAAATTTTCGCAGCCGGCGCATGGCCAGCTTGATGTTACGGGTGCCCAGCTCCACGGAGTCATCCAGATTACGGAATTCCCGCTTCTCCCAGACTTTCACGGCTTTCTTGTTCCGTGAAGGCCCGGTCATGCGAACCCCTTCGGGGTTTTCGCCGTAACCACCGAACGGGCTGGTGCCACCGGTGCCAACCCACTTGTTGCCACCCTGGTGACGTTTTTCCTGTTCTTCGAGCCGCTTGCGCAACTCGTCCATGATTTTTTCCAGGCTGCCGAGCCCCTTGAGTTTCTCGAACTCTTCCGGGCTCAGGTTCTTTCCCAGCTCTTTGCGCAACCACTCGTCCGGGATTACCTTGCTGAGCCAGTCCGGCTCCAGGTTTTCCAGGCCCTCAAAGTAGTTGGCAAACGCCTGATCAAAGCGGTCGTAGTATTTTTCGTCTTTCACCATGACCGCCCGGCTCAGGAGGTAGAAATCCTCAATGGAGCCAAACGCCACATGCGCATGCAGTGCATCGAATAAATCCAGCAGTTCGCGAAGGGTGACAGGCACCCGATAGCGACGCAGATTTTCGAAAAAACCAATAAGCATAGTTTGCCCGTGGACCGGTTAGCTTTCGCGGCGATTCATGAACGCCAGACGCTCGAGAAGCTGCACATCTGATTCGTTCTTGAGCAGCGCGCCGTACAGGGGGGGTACTGCACTTTTGGTGTCGCGGCTACGCAGGATGTCTTCCGGGATATCGTCCGCCATCAACAGCTTGAGCCAATCGATCAGCTCACTGGTGGAAGGCTTCTTCTTCAGGCCCGGCACCTTGCGCAGGTCAAAGAAGATTTCCAGCGCTTCACTCACCAGGTTCTTTTTGATCTCGGGGAAATGCACATCCACGATGGCCTGCATGGTCGCCGCATCGGGGAAGTTGATGTAATGGAAGAAGCAGCGGCGCAGGAAGGCGTCCGGCAGCTCTTTCTCATTGTTGGACGTAATGATCACGATCGGGCGCTGTTCCGCCTTGATCAGTTCGCCGGTTTCATAAACGAAGAATTCCATCCGATCCAGCTCCTGGAGCAGGTCGTTGGGGAATTCGATATCGGCCTTGTCGACTTCGTCGATCAGCAGCACTACCTGACCTTCATGGGTAAAGGCTTCCCAGAGCTTGCCCTTCTTCAGGTAGTTGGCCACATCCTCGACCCCTTCGGCGCCGAGCTGGGAATCACGCAGGCGGGATACCGCATCGTATTCATACAGGCCCTGCTGTGCCTTGGTGGTGGATTTCACGTTCCACGACAGCAGTGGCAGACCCAGGGATTCAGCGACCTGTTCGGCCAGCAGCGTTTTGCCGGTACCGGGCTCGCCCTTGATAAGCAGCGGGCGCTTGAGGGCAATGGCTGCGTTCACGGCCATTTTCAGGTCATCTGTGGCCACATATTGGTCAGTACCCTGAAACTGCATGAAATTCTCCAAACTGAACAGTTAATCGAACGGGTGATCAGGCGGCACACTCTAGCAATCCAGTGGCGCCGGGCAAAGGGCTATAATAGCCAAGAAAACAGTGATTTGCGTCAACAGATCGCCGGCAGTCCCTTGAACGGCGCAGCGCACTGCCGCCATCGACCCGTGTTCTGGCGCGCCACCTGGTGTGCCATAATCCGCGCCATGAATCTGCTCCTGTTGCACCCCGACCAATATCTGCACGACGCACTCTGGCGCCTGAATGCCCGCCAGTGTGTCCACGTGCGCACCGTGCTTAACCTGACCGAAGGGCAACAGTGCCGAGCCGGGCTGTTAGGCGGAAGCACAGGGATGGCAACAGTAAAGTCCATAGAAAACAATGGAGTAACGGTTGAATTTAAACCTTTGTCTCATTCAGAAGCCGCCTTGCCGCTTTCCCTGCTGATGGCGCTGCCTCGCCCCAAAATGCTCAAGCGCATCCTGATCGACGCCACCAGTCTGGGCATCAAACGGATTGTGCTGATCAACAGCTGGAAGGTGGACAAGAGCTACTGGCAAACCCCCAACCTGAAAGCCGACCTGCTTCGCGAGAAGATGATTCTGGGGCTGGAACAGGCGCGAGACACCTGCCTGCCAGAATTGATTCTTGCCCCGCGCTTCAAGCCGTTTGTGGAAGACTCACTGGATGAATGGGCCGGTAGCGGGCAGCGCATCCTGGCTCACCCGGGCGATTACCCCACCCTGCCCTGCAACCTGACAGAGCCAGTCACTCTGGCGGTGGGTCCTGAAGGGGGGTGGACACCGTACGAAGTGGATATGCTGCAACGACAGGGCTTTGCCTGTCACAGCTTTGGGGCGAGAATTCTAAGGGTGGAAACCGCATTGCCGGCACTGGTCGGGCGCATAATGCGACTGCCGTAGAAGTAGCACTTGAGCTGCAAAGCCGCCGGCAACCGGTTGCGTGACATGAGTATCGAGTTACGAAAAGCGAAAGCAGAGCGCAGGTCTCTGGTTTTCGAAACGCGTTTCTCGCAACTCGATACTTTGTCAGCCTAGCGGCGGTATGGCCCGCGGCGGGCCTTGCGCGGTGGCTTGCTGCCACTGCGTTGGTGGCGCAAGCGCGCGCGGCCATAGAGGCCGGTGTATTTCTTGCCCTTGAGCTCCACCTTGTCGATCAGCGCCTTCATCTGTTCCGGCTCCAGTTCCATCCAGCGGCCCTGACGCAATTGCGGGGGCAGATTCAGGTCCCCAAAGCGGATCCGCATCAGACGCGCCACTTCCAGATCCTGTGACTGAAACAGTCGACGTACTTCCCGGTACTTGCCGCCGGTCAGCGTTACCTTGTACCAGTGATTGGCGCCTTCTTCGGCGCCACCGGCATCTTCGATGCTGTCGAACTTGGAAACGCCGTCTTCCAGCAGGACACCATCCAGCATGGCCTGGCGCTTTTCCTGGGTCATGCCGCCACGCACGCGCACGGCATATTCACGGACAAAACCGTTGGAGGGGTGCATCAACCGGTGGGCCAGCTCACCATCAGTGGTGAACAGCATCATGCCGGTGGTGTTGATATCCAGCCGGCCGACCTGGACCCAGCGCATCCCTTGCAGGCGCGGCAGGTTATCGAACACCGTCGGGCGCCCTTCCGGGTCGTTGCGCGAGCACACTTCTCCCGGAGGCTTGTGGTACATAATGACCCGCTGAACGGTATCTTCTTCGGCCTTCACTTTAATCATCCTGCCATCTACACGTAGGGTATCTTCACTGCCAACCCGGTCACCCAGGGTCGCTACAGTCCCATTGACCGAGACGCGACCGTCGCTGATCCAGGTTTCAAGCTCCCGGCGGGAGCCCAGCCCGGCACGGGCCAGGACTTTCTGTAATTTCTCACTCATGGGGCGTTCGGCTTTCCTCTGCGCTGTCGTTCGGTTCCTGCTCCTGATTAGAAGCCTCTTCTACCGCGACATCATCACTATCGTTTGCAGCGCCGTCCGGTTCTGTGGAGGCATCGTCCGCCGCCGCGTCATTACGGCTCAGGGCGGGCTCTGCGTCATTGTTTTCGCCGGGCTTGCGACGAAATTCCTGTTCAAAACTGGCAAGCACGGAGTCAACCTTGTCCATGCTCATCTGCGTGGAATCGTCGATCTCGGGTTCTGGCTCAAAGCCTGGAATGCTGCCCTGATCCCCCGGCAAGCGTACTTCGTGCTCACCCAGGCCATCATCGTCAATGTCACCTTCCGAGGCTTCGTCAGCATCGCCCTCGCCTGCCTTGCTGGGCGGCACATCGGTCAGGGCCAGCTCTTCATTGAGCTTGTCCAGGTCGCGTATCTCTGCCAGCGACGGCAAGTCTTCCAGACTCTTGAGGTCAAAGTAGTCCAGAAACTGCTTGGTGGTCGCGAACATGGCCGGGCGGCCCGGTACATCGCGATGCCCGACAACGCGTACCCAGTTTCGCTCCAGCAGGCTCTTAACGATATGTGAGCTTACCGAAACGCCACGAATTTCTTCGATTTCGCCACGAGTAATCGGCTGGCGATAGGCGATCAGGGCCAGGGTCTCTAGGATGGCACGGCTATAGCGCGGCGGCTTTTCCTGCCATAAGCGGCTGACCCAGGAGCCCAGCTCCGAGCGCGCCTGAAAGCGAAAGCCGGATGCCACTTCCTTGAGAAAAATGCCGCGGCCTTCGTATTCGTCAGCCAGCTGTTCAAGGTATTTGGACAAGTCCTGCTTGCTGGGCCGGTCTTCTTCATCGAACAAGGCCAGCATGCCATCACGGTCCAGCGGCCCTTCGGCTACAAGAATGGCGGCTTCAACAATTCTTTTTATTTGCTCAGCGTCCACGCTTACCCCTTGGTTCCATCGTGTGCGTCGTCATCCGCGGCATCAACAGCGCCGGCATCACTTTCATAGGCATCCGGAGCCGCATCAGGCTCATCGTCGAGCTCAAGGCCGGCAAGCAGGTCAGACTCTTCCAGCACCAGGGTTTTGGCCTTCACATGAATCGGTGCAAACGATTCGGTCTGAACCAGCTCGATCAGCGACCCTTTCACCAGTTCCAGCGTGGCGAGAAAGGTTACGACCACACCAAGCTTGCCTTCTTCCGGGTTAAACAGCTCGATAAAAGGCACAAAGTCTCGACCTTTCAGCTTGTCCAGCACGCTGGCCATGCGCTCACGGGTAGATAGCTTTTCCCGGGAGATCTGATGGCTTTCGAACATGTCAGCCCGGTGCATGACTTCTTTGAGCGCCAGCAGCAACTCGCGCATATCCACATCCGGCTGCGCTTTCTCACGGGTGAATTCCGGGCGCTTGGCTTCAGCGGGGAACACGTCGCGCTCCAAGCGCGGCAGTTCATCAATATCTTCCGCCGCTTTCTTGAAGCGTTCGTATTCCTGCAAGCGACGAATCAGCTCGGCACGGGGGTCCTCCCCTTCCTCTTCTTCATCGTCCTTGGGGCGCGGCAGCAGCATGCGTGACTTGATCTCACTGAGCATGGCCGCCATGACCAGATATTCTGCCGCCAACTCGAAGTTCATGGCCTTCATCAGCTCCACGTACTCCATGTACTGGACGGTGATGGTGGCCACCGGAATATCGAGGATGTCGAGATTCTGGCGTTTGATCAGGTAGAGCAGTAAATCCAGCGGGCCCTCAAAGGCCTCCAGAAAAACTTCCAGCGCATCCGGCGGAATGTAGAGGTCATCAGGCAGCTTGGTGATTGCCTTGCCATACACCAGGCCAAACGGCATTTCTGACTGGCTCGGATGCAAGGGCCCCAGCATGGCCGCGGGTGGCTCGGGTGCCGGAGTCTCTTCTGCCGTGTGCTCTACCGTTTCCGTCATGCTCTGCTCCGCCTAGCGGTAATTCAGGCCCATGGCTGCGCGCACTTCTTCCAGTGTGGCGCGGGCGGCTTCGCGTGCTTCCTCGCACCCTTCAGCCACAATGGTGCGCACCAGGTCCGGGTTGCGCAGGTGCTCTTCCGCACGCTTGCGGATGGGCTCCAGCTCTTCCTGAACCGCTTCGATGATTGGCTTCTTGCAATCCAGACAGCCGATCCCGGCACTGGTGCAGCCTTCACGCACCCACTGCCGGGTAGTGTCGTCAGAATACACCATGTGAAACAGCCATACCGGGCAGTTATCCGGGTTGCCCGCGTCGGTGCGGCGTACCCGTGCCGGGTCTGTTGGCATGCGGCGAATCTTGTTGTCCACATCCGCAGGCTCTTCACGCATGCTGATGAAGTTGCCGTAAGACTTGGACATTTTTTGACCGTCCAGCCCCGGCATCTTGGAGGCCTGGGTAAGCAATGACTGGGGCTCGGCGAGGATCACCTTGCCGCCGCCTTCCAGATCGCCCAGCAGGCGTTCCTTGTCACCCAGGGTGATGTTCTGTTGCCCATCCACCAGCGCGCGTGCCGTTTCCAGGGCCGCTTCGTCGCCCTTTTCCTGGTACTGGCGACGGTGGTTCAGGTAAATCTTGGATTGTTTCTTGCCCATCTTCTTGATGGCGGCATCCACGGCTTCTTCAAAGCCCGGTTCACGGCCATAGAGGTGGTTGAAGCGACGCGCGACTTCCCGGGTCAGCTCCACATGGGCTACCTGATCCGCCCCCACCGGCACCTGGCCGGCCCGGTAGGCAAGAATGTCAGCAGACTGAAGCAGCGGATAACCGAGAAAACCATAGGTGCTCAGGTCTTTCTCGCGCAGCTTTTCCTGCTGATCCTTGTAGGTCGGCACCCGCTCCAGCCAGGACAGAGGCGTCATCATCGATAGCAGCAGATGTAGCTCCGCGTGCTCCGGCACCTGGCTTTGGATAAACAGCGTGGCAGACCCCGGGTTCACACCGGCGGCCAGCCAGTCGATCACCAGATCCCAGACGTGCTGTTCGATCTTATGTGGGTTTTCGTATTCGGTGGTGAGTCCGTGCCAGTCTGCGACAAAGAAGAAACACTCAAACTCATGCTGCAGACGCGCCCAGTTTTTCAGCACGCCATGGTAGTGCCCCAGATGCAGGCGGCCAGTGGCGCGCATGCCGGAAACAACTCGCTGGGAGGGAACCACGGAACTCAAAGCCAACTCCTTATACCCTATAAGTGGCATTCCACGGGGAATGCTGCGGGGAAAGCCCGCGATTATACGGTGAACCGCGCCGTGAGGGACAGCGACTTGTCAGTGTCTGATCAAACCCTGAGCAAATCCCTGCAATTTGGCTAATAGATGGCGTCGATTGGGCCCGCCCCTTCGCGCACCACCACCGGCCCCTCACCTTCAGACAAGGAGATTACGGTGGTTTCGGTGGTGCCGCAAAAGCCCCCATCAATGACCAGATCCACGTGGTTTTCCAGAAAATCACGTACGTCCTGGGGATCGGTGAGCGGAAACTCGTCGTTGGGCAGGTGGCAAGTCGACGTCATTATCGGCTCGCCGTGCTCGGCCAGCAGCGCCTGACAGATGGCATGGTCAGGAACGCGAATACCGATGGTGCGCTTTTTGGGGTGCATCAATCGGCGTGGCACTTCGGTGGTGCCCTGCAGAATGAAGGTGTAGCCCCCCGGGGTATGGGCCTTGAGCAAGCGATAATCCGGGTTGTCCACCTTGGCGTAGATCGCCAGCGCAGAGAGGTCGTGGCAGAGCAACGTAAACTCGTGCTTCTTGTCCAGTTGGCGCAGGCGAATAAGACGATCCAGAGCCGCCTTTTCACCAATGCCGCATCCCAGGGCGTAGGTGGTATCCGTGGGGTAAGCAATCAACCCGCCACCACGAATGACATCCACGGCCTGTCGAATTAGCCGCGGCTGAGGGGTTTCCGGATGTATGTATAGCGTTTCAGTCATAATCAGGCAGCGAGCAATTAAAGTGAATAAACGACATCAGAAAAGTCATGCAGTGCTTTGTTTTTAAAGCGATTACGCATTCGCTGTCAACTATTCAGTGATGCGTATCGGCCTTCCCATACCGGGGTCGCCCCGGTCGGTACCGGCGGCAGCCGGCCCAGTGCCAGCCACCGCTGCTCAGGAGAATGGAAATCAGAACCCGCAGACACCTGCAGATCGAAATGCTGCCAACATTCATCCAGTAATGCCTGCTGATGGGGTGTCAGCCCGGGCATGGCCACTTCCAGGCCATCGCCGCCAGCCGCTTTAAATTGCCCGAGAAAGTGCCGCAAGCGCTTGCGGGTCATGTTATAGGCATGGGGGTGGGCCAGAACAGCGGTGCCGCCGGCCGCATGGATCGCCGCAATGCCTTCTTCAAGGGAGCACCAGGGGGTGGCCACAAATGCCGACTGGCCCTGTTTCAGAAAACGGTTGAACGCGTGGCGATGATTGCGGACTCGCCCGGCCTGCTCCAGCAGCTTTGCAAACCAGGGGCGACCCGGTGCGTCGTTGTCGGCCAACTCACAGGCTCGCTCGTAACTGTTTGCCAGTCCGGCGGCCCGATCCAGGCGCCGGCCGATTTCCCGGGCGCGGTTGATACGGGCTTCATTTTGGGCGCTGACCCGGGCCTGCAGGGTCGGGTCATCCACATCGACCCACAGCCCCAGCACATGGAATTCACGGTTATCGTGGCGAACCGACAACTCAATCCCGTTGATCAGGGTCATTCCGCGCGCTTGCGCGGCCTGGCGGGCTTCATCCAGTCCGCGCAGGGTGTCGTGGTCGGTCAAGGCCAGATGGGTGACGCCATAATCCGCCGCCCGCGCCACCAAATCAGTGGGCGACAACGCGCCATCGGAGGCGAGGCTGTGGCTATGCAAGTCAAAACACGCAGTCATAAGAGGTGGCTATCGGGTTATTTCGCAGACGGCAGCGCCATTGCAGGAACCGTCTCGATGAAAACGGGTCGATTACGCTACCACAATGAAGCAAAAAATAATGCAGGGCGGCAGGGTGAATTGCCCGCCTGATGCCGTTACCATCGTTGCCCTGCGGATGGTCGGCCGTGCGGCCGTCGCACCCCTTTCAGGCTATTGGACCGGCACGGAATAAGGCGCTGCAAATGAAGCAACTGTTTGATTACCTTCCGGTAATTGTATTTTTCGGCCTCTACTTTCTTGGCGGTCGAGACATCATGCTGGCCACCTGGGGCATCCTGATTGCCACTACTGCCCAGGTCACACTGGGCTGGCTAATCTGGCGCAAGGTGCAAAAAATGCACCTGATCGTCTTTGTGATCACCCTGATCTTCGGCTCCATGACCCTGTTTTTCCAGAACGATGTCTTTATCAAGTGGCGCCCTTCCATTATCAGCTTCACCCTTGGCGGCATTCTGCTGCTTGGCCACTTTCTGCGCGAACGCAACCTGCTGCAACGGCTGTGCGAATCACTGATGGTTTCCGGCTTCGGGTTTGTGGTGGCGCTGTCGCGCCGGGACTGGGCGCTGCTGAATATCGCTTTCGTGCTCTACTTTGCCTTCATCGGCGCGCTCAACCTCTACATCGCGTTCAATTTCAGCACTGACTTCTGGGTAAACTTTAAACTCTTTGGCTTCACTGCCCTGCAAATGGTCTTTTATATCAGCGTCTTCGCGTATGTATTTAAGAAAATGCCTGAAGAAGACCGCAAACGTATCATGAAACAGGACAGCGCTGAGGCCGGCACTGAAAAGCCCCCCACCGACAACGAAAAAAAGGATGACCATGCTGTACGCGATCATCAGTGAAGATGTCCCCGACTCCCTGCCGTTACGCAAACAGGCTCGCCCCGCGCACCTGGCGCGACTGGAAGCCCTCCGTGACCAGGGGCGCCTGCAACTGGCTGGCCCACATCCCGCGATCGATAGCGACGACCCCGGCCCCGCCGGCTTTACCGGCTCACTGGTCATTGCCGAATTCGAATCCCTGGGTGACGCCCAAGCCTGGGCGGATGCGGATCCGTATATGGATGCCGGCGTGTACGCCAGTGTCACGGTGAAACCGTTCAAGCGTGTACTGCCCTGAAAGTAGCCGACCAGGGCAGGCAGCCGATCATGGCAATTTGCCATTTTTTACAAAGACACCACGGCTCACGCGGCGAAATGTGACTATGGTAGCGCCCCTACCGGTATGAGTTCTTTAGACTGCGCGGCCTGACTTCAAGGAGTAACTGATGCTCGCTAGATTATTCTGTGTACTGGCATTGTTGAGTGCATCCAGCACCGCCCTCGCCGCTGCGGCATGGGTAGATGACAGTATTTATGTGCCGATTCGTGCCGCCGCCAATCCCAGCGGCCGCATCCTGCACCGCGGGATTAAAAGTGGCACCCGCATTGAATTTTTTGGTTTCGAGGGTGACTGGGCGAAGATTCGCTATGGCGATACCGAGGGCTATATTGGCAAGCAGTACCTGAGCCAGAGCCCTACCGCCGAGATTCGCCTGGAGCGCGCCACCCAGGCCAGCGAAAAGGCCAAGGCGGAAGTGGCCAAACTGCGCACCCAGCTTGCTGAGGTCAAAGGTGAGCGAGATGCCCTGTCCGAGCAATCCAGCGAGCTGAAAAACTCCCTGAGCTCACGCAGCAATGAGCTGGAGCAGCTTCAGGAAGTTGCCTCTGATCCGATCCGCCTGGACCAGGCCAACCGTCGCCTCAATGAAGAATTGAGCCTGCTGCGTTCCGAGCTGGATCAGGTCAAGGGCGAGAACGTGATGCTGCGCAACAACAACACTTCCCAGCAGTGGATTACCGGCGTGGGTATTCTGGTCATCGGCCTGATTGCCGGTGTGCTGATGCGCTCGCGCTCAGGCCGTCGCCAGCGAGGCGGCTGGGCCAACTAATCCGGTGCGGCCCGGGCACAGACCCGGGTCGCCACCCCTCTCCCCGCTTCCACCTTCCTCTATTCTGGATACTCCCACACGGGCAAACCTGCCTGAACCTCCAGCCTCAGCACAATCCCGGTAATGCCCTCGTAGCCCAGTGAACGGGGCCAGAACACATAGGGTTCGATTTCATAAAAAAACCAGGGGCGCCAGACGCTGCGCCGAAAACGCACACTGGTGCGCCAGGTTTCGATGGCCGCTACAGGGTCGGTAAAGCCGTCAAAGCCCACCGAATAGCCTATCCCGGATTGCTTGCCCAGGCGGGTATAGAGGCTGACCCTTTGATTGAAATACCAATCCCGGTTAAGCGCGTTATTCTCTTCGGTCAGCTCGTATTCACTACTGAAACGAATGGTCGAGAGCTGTGTCAGCGGGCGATCCAGCTCGAACAGGGAGTTGATGCCAAACCCTTCCGGGTCCTCCCAGTAGCCTTTCTGGGTAAACCGGAAATAGCTTTTGCCTCCCGGCAAGGGCGTATACCAGCGATAACGGGCCCGCAGAAAGGTCGTGAACTCAGAGCGCACCCCCGCATCCAGATCCAGGTTCATGCGGTCTGGCATTTTGGTCACCCAGCGTAACGCGGTGCGGAAACCACCGGAATCATTGCCCACATCTTCCGGGCGACTATCCAGATCATTACGCAGCTCATCATCAACATCATCGTCATTCTGAAAAAGCAGGCTCAGCCGTTCCTGTGCGTTAGGCAGCTCGACTCTGGCGCGCACCTTTACCTCGCTGCCATCGTCGTCGTTATCCTGCCAACGGCTGGCGCCGATAATGCGAAGCTGGGTGCCGGGTTGTTCTGTATCAATCTCATTGGGGCCGATGAAGAAGCCATCGACCCAGCGGGTGGGGCCACACACGGTCCGGGACATCCAGTCATGGGTCCTGTCCACCCACCCGGCCTCACCGGAAAGATGTCCACAGGGGTTGGGATGAAACGGCCTGGGCGGCCCTTCCAGGTCTGTGTCGAGGGCGTTATCCGTGGCGGTCGTCGCTTGCTCACCGGAAACCGTCGCATTGGGCGCCCGGTCATTTTCACTGGGCGTTTGCGGGGCGCTCCGGGCGTAACCCGGCAGCAGCAGTCCGGATACCGAACACACAAGTAATAAGCCCAACAAACATCGTTCCACAGTGCGCATCCCTGCAGCATAACGGCATGAAATCATTTGCGGAATCCTGCAATGATAAACGGCAATCTGACCGAAACGGACACGGGACAAGGCGTTTACCTTTGGGTAGCATGCCCGTTTACGTTGACTGAACGAATCGCGCTATGACCATTTGGCACAAGATCCGGGGCGCCCTCGCCCTGCTAGGCATGCTGATCAACACCCTGCTCCTCTGTCTGCCGCTTTACGCCTTCGCCCTGCTGCGGCTGGTGCTCCGATTTGAGAAGGCGCAAGTCGTTCTGTCCCGAATCCTGGTCATCATTGCGGAAACCTGGATTGGCAATAACAACGCCATCATTGCCCTGACCAGCCAGATCAAATGGCGCATCAGCGGCATGGACACACTGAGCAAAGACCAATGGTACCTGGTGACCTGCAATCACCAATCCTGGGCAGACATTCTGGTGCTGCAGCGCATCTCCAACCGCCGCATCCCGTTCCTCAAGTTTTTCCTGAAACAGGAGCTGATCAAAGTCCCGCTGTTGGGGCTGGCCTGGTGGGCGCTGGATTTCCCCTTCATGAAGCGCTACACCAAGGCCGAACTGGAAAAGACCCCTTCGCTGAAGGGCAAGGATCTGGAAACCACCCGCAAGGCCTGTGAGAAATTTGCCTACTTTCCGACCTCGGTGATGAATTTCTTTGAAGGCACCCGCTTTGACGCGCAAAAGCACGCCAAACAAGGCTCACCGTATAAGCATCTGCTGAAACCCAAGGCTGGTGGTGCCGCCTTTACCCTGAATGCCATGTCCGGGCATTTGCGAAATCTGCTTGATGTGACCATTATCTATCCCCCGGGCACACCTCGCTCGCTTATGGCCTTTCTTGGTGGTGCCATGGACGAGGTGGAAATCGTTGTGCAGCAACGTGTTATTCCGGCCTGGGCCTCAGAGGGCAACTACGAAGACGACGCGGAGTTCCGCGCCCGTTTTCAGCAATGGATTGGCGAACTCTGGGCAGACAAGGACGCATTACTCGACAAAAAGAACGCAACACGCAACACGCAGCACGGCACACGCTAACTTTACTGCCACCCGGGTTTCGTTCACCCGCATGCAGGCGTGAGTCGTGTTGCGTGCGGACGCATTTGGAACCTTGTTATGTTTGGCCGATTCCTGAAACCCCGCTGGCAACACGCCAACCCCGATATTCGCCTCAAAGCCGTTGAGCAACTGGATCTTTGCGAAGACGCGACCCTGCTGAATCAGCTGGCGCGGGGGGATGCCAGCGCGTTGGTACGCGCCGCTGCCACCGGGCGCCTCACCGACTTTGCTGCGCTGGACGAAGTCCACCAGCGCGATGAAGCGCCCTCCGTTCGCGAAGCCGCCTCCATGCGCATCATGGCCCTGCTGGCCGGCACCACCGATGACGCTCCCAATAGCGACACCCGCCTGCGCCTGATTCGACTCACGGGTAACGAAAACGCACTTGCCCATGTGGCCAGCCACAGCCCGGATATGCACAGCCGCATGGCCGCCATTGAGCGTCTCAAGGATGAGGGCGTGCTTTATCAGCTGGCACTGGATGCCCCCACTGAAGCGCTGCGTGTCGCCTCGGTACAAAATATCACCTCCCTTTCCCTGCTGAAGCGTTTAGGAAAGGAAGGTCGCGACAAGCGCGTCACCCGCCTGGCACGTGACCAGGCCCGAGCGCTACAACAACAGCAGCAACAGAATGAACAGGAAACCGCCAAGGTCTATCATCTCGCGGACCGCCTCGAACAGCACGCGCGCCGCCGCGTGGACGCTCTGTACGGCCCTCAGCTGGAGCAGCTGGAGCAGCAGTGGCAACAACTGACACGCCAGGCAACACCGGATCTGGCCTCCCGTGTGCAGCAAGCACTTCACCAGTGCCGCAATCAGCTGACCGAGTTGCAGGAACAGACACGGCAGCAAGCATTGGCAGAAACCGCAAAAGCCGAACGGGAAGCAGCAGCGCACAGTCTGTATCAGCTTTTGAGTCAGGCGACACCGGAAACCTGGGATCATCAGCTGGGTGAAATGCGCTCCGCCCTGGCCACCCAGCGCCGCCGCTGGGATAGCGCCGATGAGCAGTCGCAGGCCTTGGATGAAGACCGACTGGCTTTCAGCGACCTGGTAACAGCCTTTGAGCAGCTGCTGGCCCTGGCGGCCGATATCAATGCGGCGGAGTCACCGGACGTGCTCACCGAGCTGGCCGAGCGCTGGCCCGACGAATATCAGCCCCCCTCGGCGTTGTTGGCGCTACGTAGCCAAAAGGCAGAAGCCGCTGATGCAAACACGACCAAAGAAACCCGACCGTCACAACCTGCCCAGCCCCATCGGGGGCTACTGGTTGCCCTGAAGCGAGAGCTCCGCCAGGGCAATCTGCGCCATGCCAATCGCCTTTGGCACAAGGCTCAATCCATCATCGAGAGCGACGGTGATGCCCTCCTCGACGCCGAACTGGCCAAGCTTGCGCCGCGCCGCGCTGAACTGCAGGACTGGCACCGTTTTGCTGCGGAGCCCAAAAAAGTGGCGTTGTGCGAAAGCATGGAAGCACTTAAGGACACCAGCATGGACGCGCCAGAATTGGCCACGGCCATCCAGGCGCTCCATGACGAATGGCGCGCCCTGATGAGTTCGGACCAGGGCGAGGATCAGGCTCTATGGGCACGCTTCAAGGAGGCTTCCGATCAGGCCTATGAGCCTTGCCATGCACACTTTGCCGAACTGGACGCCATCAAGGCCCGCAACCTGGAAAAGCGCCGGGCGCTGTGCCAGCAACTGGAAGGCTTTATCGCCGCCGAAAACTGGGAAACGGCTGACTGGCACGGTGTCTGGCAAATTCGTCAACAGGCCCCGAAAGACTGGAAAGCCCTGCACCCGATCCGGTTCACCGACGGGCGGGATGTGCAGAAACACTTCTCATCCCTGCTCACCCAGCTCGACGAACAATTGAATGGTTATATTGAAAAAGCCGAGAGCGAGCGCCAGCAATTGCTGGACCAGGCCCGTGCCCTAACGGAACTGGACGATGCCCAGCACGCCACCCGCGAAGCACAGGCGATCCAGAAGCGCTGGCGGCAATCCGCCTGGCTGCCGCCGGGTCAGCACCGTGCGCTTCAGAAACCGTTCCGCAAAACCATGGATGCGCTGTTCGATGCCCGCAATCGGGATATCGCTGCCCGGCGCGAGCAGCAGGCTGAAGCCAGCCAGAGGCTAGCGACACACATTGAGGCGCTGGAGGCGTCTCTGGCGCAGCCGTTCAGCGATGACACGGCTAACAGCCTGCGCAATGCAGCGGCTACAGTGGACGAACACCTGGATGGCAATCAGCCCCAGCCGCTGGCTCGCAAAGCGCAGCAGCTGAAGCGGCGTGCCAGCGAGCGGCTCCAACAACTCAGTCGCTGGCAACAGTGGCAGCAGCTCCGTGACGCGGTTGCAGCCCTGCCAGAAAGTGCCGGATCGCCAGACGAGCCAGACAGTGACACAAATGCTGACGCCGCCCTGACCCTGGCCGTGGCCTTTGAAGCCCTCGCCGGCGTGCCCAGCCCGGAACCGGAGCGCCAGCGCCGCCTGCAATGGCAGCTAGAGCAACTCCCCAGTGCCATGAAGCAGCAGCAGTTTGATGCCCGTGAAGAAATGCAGCGGCTTCTCAAACAGCACCAGGCACCCGTGTCCGCCGCGGTCAAAGCACGGCTGGACAGCGCCATCGCGGTTCTAGAGCCCGGCAATGCGTAATCTGCTCTCGCGCTTTACGCGCTCGCCGAAAGGCCTGCAATGGTTCCTGAACCTGTACGGCCCCTACCTGGGCGCCGGTGTTCGTGTGGACTATCTGGCAGATGACTTTCGCGAACTGAATGTCTCCATGGGGCTGCACTGGTACAACCGGAACTATGTAGGCACCCATTTCGGGGGAAGCCTCTATTCCATGGTGGACCCGTTCTACATGCTGATGGTGATGACCGTTCTCGGTCGCGACTACGTGGTGTGGGACAAGGCGGCGGATATCGAATTTGTCCGCCCCGGCAAGAGCCGGGTCTTCGCCCATTTTCAGCTCACCGATGCCATGATCGACGATATCCGCACGAATACCGATGGGGGTGAAAAATACCTGCCGTGCTGGCCAGTCAACATCGTGGATGGCGATGGCAACCGCGTTGCGGTGGTCAACAAGACGCTCTACATCCGCCGCAAGCCCACGTAGTGCCCTCTCTACCGCAAAACTGGCTTCATTACTGCCCGAACCCGGAGCTGTTTTCCAGGAAACGAAGCTCTTCCGCGGTGCTGTCCCGACCCAGTGCGCGATTGCGATGAGGGAAACGACCGAATTGCTGAATGATCTGCAGGTGTTCCCGCGCAGATTTCAGAGAGCTGTCCACATGACCGGCCAATGTTTCCGGTGCCTCGGCTTTGATCACTTCCAGTGCAGACAGACATTGCTGCTGCAAATCCTCGTCTTCGGCATGCATTAACGGCATGACAAAGAAAACCTGCCCGCATAGCGGCAGCTTGCTGTGCATCTGCCGTGACAGCCCTTCGATGGCCAACGTAGCCGCTCGGTGATCGCCACTGAAAGCCTGCGACTGTCCGCGGTAGATGTTGCGAGTGAACTGGTCCAGCAACAGTATCAACGCCAGCCGACCCTGGGGGTTTCTCTCCCAATCCACCAGCTCCTGTTGCAGCGCCGCATCCACCAGCACACCGAAGCGATGCTCAATGTCCGCGTCGTCTCCAGCCGTAGCCGCAAACCACCGCTTGGCCATATTGTCCGATGGCCAACCCTGCGCCATGCCATCCTTAAACCAGTAATCCAGTATTTCCTGCCACGACGGGCCTAAATCAAACATCGACTTTTACTCGGTTTTATTTACTGATCGCCCTTGACCTCACAGCGCTTCGGCAGTTGCGGCTCTATCACTGACAAGGCGGTATCCAGCAACAGCGGCTGGGCATCAATGGTGGGGTGGATGCCGTCATCCTGCACCCAGCCTTGCTCAATCACGCCATCCAGAAAAAACGGTACCCAGGGGGTGGATGTGGATTGCGCAACGTCACGAAATTGTTGCTCGAACAAGGCCGTGTACTGCTGACCGTAATTGGGCGGAATGCGCATGCCCAACAGCACCGCGGTGGCCCCCGCTTCCCGCGACAGCATGACTATTTGCTCCAGATTGCTGGCCATGGCCATGGGCGAGAGGCCGCGCAAACCATCGTTGCCGCCCAGTTCGATGACCACCAGCTCCGGCTGATGGCGTGCCAACAGCGCCGGCAAACGTGTTTTGCCGCCAGCGGTGGTTTCACCGCTAACCGATGCATTGATGACGGGATAATCCGGGCACCTTTCTTGCAACTGCTGGTCCATAAGTGCAACCCAGCCGGCTGACTTTTCAATGCCGTAGGCAGCACTGATACTATCGCCCAGTATCAGCACACCGCTGGCGTGAACCGATACCGTCAGGCACAACAATTGAACCAGTAGAAGATATCTTGCCATGAATACAGCGTCTCCCGTTTTGCTTGCCCACAATGTCAGTAAGCGCGTTCAAGGCCCGGAGGGTGGGCTCGATTTGCTGCAGGATATCACGCTTGAAGTGAATGCCGGTGACAGCCTGGCCATTACCGGCCCCTCCGGTTCCGGCAAATCCACCTTGTTGTCACTGCTGGCCGGTCTTGATGTGCCCACCGCCGGCGACGTGAAGCTGAATGGGGCTTCGTTCAGCCAGACCAATGAAGATGAACGGGCGCGGTTGCGCGGCGAACAGTGCGGCTTTGTGTTTCAGCACTTCCAGCTGATCAACGATCTCACCGCCCTGGAAAATGTCATGCTGCCGCTGGAAATTCTCAACCGGGAGAAGCGCCGGGAGCAGGCCATGCACTGGCTGGAACAGGTGGGCCTGGGGCGTCGACAGCATCACTTCCCGGCACAGCTTTCCGGTGGCGAGCAGCAGCGCGTTGCCCTTGCGCGGGCCTTTGTGGTGTCACCCGCCCTGCTGTTTGCTGATGAGCCCACCGGCAGTCTGGATTTCGCTAACGGTGAACACGTGGCCGACCTGCTGTTCTCGCTGAACGCGGAGCAAAAAACCGCGCTGGTGCTGGTCACCCATGACCCGCAGCTGGCCGGTCGCTGCCAGCGCTCCGTCTCTCTGACGGAGGGCCGCCTCAGTGTTTAAACCCTGGCGATCCCCCGCGTTTCGGGTTCAGGCCCTGGCCTTGCTGGTGGCTGCCTTTGCCATGACTGCCATGCTGATTCTGCGTGACAGCGTGGACCAGCGATTTAATCAACGCACCGCCGTGGCCTTGGGGGCTGACTGGATTCTGGAAGGCACCCGCTTCCCGGAAGCCGCTCAGCAACAGGCCGTTGCCGATTTATCCCATGCCGAGGCAGCCAGCTTTGCCAGCGTGCTGATCAATGAAGACCAGTTTTTGCTGGCCAGCATTCGTGCGTTGTCCGGCGGCTACCCGCTTTATGGTGAGCTATCGGTCAGCGACTCCCGTTTCAGCGACCCTTACGCCGTGGACCATGGCCCCGCATCGGGAACGGTCTGGCTGGCCGGTCAGGCGCTGGACCGGCTGGGTCTGAAAACCGGCGAATTCATCACGCTCGGGGAGCGTAGCTTGCTGATCGACAAGGTGCTGGTACAGGAGCCGGACCAACAGGCGGGCTTCTACAGCATGAATCCCCGCGCCCTTATACATCTCTCTGACCTGGAGAGCACCGGCGTCCTTGGCCCGGGGAGCCGCTATCGGCACCACCTTATGGTCGCCGCGAATGCAGAACAGCGCAGCCATCTGGATGAAGTGCTTAGCGCCACCCTGCGTCCGGACCAGTCCATCGAAACCGTCGCCACCACCGACTTGCGTAGCCGTGGCCCGGTGGAGCAAATGTTCCTGTGGTCGCAATTGGCGGTCATGCTGGTCGTGCTACTGTGCGCCGCCGCCATTTACCTCACCGCCAGCCATCGTGCACGGCAACAGCAAACATTATGTGCCGTGATGAAAACCGTGGGCGCCCGGCAGCAACAGATCGTCAGGCGACTGCTGGGTGGTGATGTGCTTGCGCTGTTGTTGCCGATTGTTGCCGGTGTCGCGCTTGCGGTGTTGGTGGGCTGGCAACTCTCCGCGTTGCTCGGTGCGGAACAGCTATTCATGGCGCCGATCATCTGGGGGCTAGCGGGGCCGATTCTGCTCTGGCTGGGCTTTGCCGCACCCACGCTGTGGGTCAGCCTGTCACTGCCCGCCACCGCACTACTCAGTGGGCGTGAAGCGCCGACCCGGCTGGGACGGCGGGTTTTGCTCATCGCCATTATTACCCCTATTCCCCTGGCCGCCATCATGACCGGCTCACTGGCCGCGCTGTGGCCGCTATTGCTGCTCACCCTGGCGGTCTCCCTAGGGCTGCCGATGATTTTGTGGCCGCTGGTGCAGCTGCTGGATCGTTTCAGTACGCGCCTGAGCCTGCCTGCCCGGCTGGCCCTGCGCCGCCTGAGTCGCCGCAAGGCAACCACCCTGCCCTTGTTGGCGGCGCTGATCATTTCCCTGACGGTGCTTTCCCTGTCGGTGCAAACCGGCCGGGAGTTGCTGGGCGACTGGCGGGCAACACTCCCGGAACAAGCGCCCAACTATTTTGTGATCAATCTTTTTGATCAGGATCTGGACGCCTTCAATGACTGGCTTGCTGCACACAATAGCGAGTCGCAACCACTCTATCCGGTGGTTCGGGCCAGGCTCACCGCCATTAACGACGAACCCGTGCGCAGCGCCGTTACCAAGGAAGAAGACCGAGCGGAGCGCGCCCTGAACCGGGACCTGTCTCTCACCGAAGCGGATGCCCTCCCGGACAGCAACATCCTCACCGAAGGTCGCTGGGCCAGCGGCCCTCAGGAAGTTACTGTGGAAAGCAAACTGGCGGACTCGCTGGGACTCAAGCTTGGGGACTCGCTTACCTTCACCGGCGCTGGCCCGGCAATCAGTGCCACCGTGGTGGGATTGCGAGAGGTGGACTGGGAAAGCTTTGCTCCCAATTTTTATTTTATCTTTTCCCCCGACACCCTGAAGAGCCAGGGGCGGACCTGGATCACCAGCTTTTTCCTTCCTGAAAATCAACAGGGCGAGCTGGGCGAACTGGTGCAGCAATTTCCGCAAATCAGCCTGCTGGACGTGAACGCCATCCTGGCCACGCTGCAGGACATTATTGCCCAGGCGAGCCGAGCAGCCTTTGTGGTCGGTGTCCTGTTATTGCTCGCGGCCCTGCTGGTGCTGATGGCCGCTCTGCTGGCCATGACCGACGCCCTGCGCCGGGACAACCGCTTGCTGATCGTTATCGGCGGGCGCCGTGCCTTGCTGCGCAAAACCGCGGCCTTGCAGGCGTTCTACCTGTTCGGCGGAGCCGCACTGCTGGCCAACCTGATCCATCTGGCAGCGCTGATCCCGCTTGGGGCGCGCCTGTTCGACAGTCAGTTGCCATTGAGCGGCTGGCTGTTACTGCCGTGGGCCGTGGCCGGACTGGTCACGGTGGCCGCCCTGCTGGCGCCACCGTTGATGCCGAAAGGCTCAGGCCTGTCGGCGAGCCAATAGGGAAAATGCCACCCAGGCCGCCACGCTGCTGGCGGCCATCAAACCGGTCATGGGCAGCGTGCTGCCGTCGTGGAGCATGCCCAACACGGTCCCGATCAGCCCGGCCAGCAGGAACTGCAACGCACCGTTCAGGCCGGTGGCGGCGCCGCTGTCCCGATCAAACAGGTTGAGAAAGCTGGCGATGCCATTGGGCATGATCAGCGCCACCATGCCCGCCGCGATCATGATCAGCGGCACTACCAGCCACAGGGTCAGCATCCCGGCGAGGGTCAGTCCCAGCATGGCCGCGCAGGCCATCACCTGCAGCGTCAGCGCCACCTGCATGATCGCGGCACTGGAATACCGGCGCAGCAGCAAGACGTTCAAGCGGTTCATGCCCAGCATGGTCACCACGTTGGCGCCGAAATACAGCGGGAACTGTTCCGGGCTGATACCGAAGTATTCCATGTAGAGAAACGCCGCATCGGTAATGAAGGTGAACATGGCGGCAAATGCCAGGGCGTTGGCCAGAATAAACCCCATGGCCTGACGGTTTCGCAGCACCCGGCCGTAGGCCAGAAACATGCGCTGGCGCAGCGGTTCGCTACTCGGCTTCACCGCCACGGTGGGCAGCAAAAAACGCACAATACCGAACAGCATGAACCCGTACATCGCCAGCATGTAGAAAATGCTTTGCCAGCCAAACAGCTTGAGCAGCAGTGCACCGACTGCCGGCGCGACCAGAGGCGCCACCAGCATCACCAGGCCAATGGTGGTCATCACCCTGGCGGCTTCCTTGCCGGTAAAGTGGTCCCGCACCGATGCCGCCGCGATAACCACCGTGGCGCCCCCGCCCAGGGCCTGCAAAAACCGCAGCATGTAGAGCATATCGATAGTCGAAGACAACGGGATGCTCAGGCAGCCGAGGATAAACAGGGTCAGGCCCACATAGGCCACCGGCTTGCGCCCGAACTGGTCTGACAGTGGCCCGCCCAGCCACTGGCCTGCCGCCACCCCCAGCACATAGACACTCACCGACACTTCAACCGCATGGATTTCAACGGAGAAATGGCCGGACATGGCCAACAAGGCGGGAAGGTAGGTATCGATGGCTAGCGGCCCCAATGCCACCAGCGTGGCGAGCAGCAATGCCAAACGGCCGGGAGACAGATTTTGCATGGAAGATCCTGGTGCTGGTCCGCGAGTGCAGGTTGTCTCGCCTCGCGCGACCGGATTGGGAATGATGCACAGGGTGGCTGGGGGCCCCAGAACAGCATCAACGATGCCGGGAATTACACCTCCAGGAGCGCAATCGCCCGGAATGGTACCGCAATGCCCAGCCCCTTTCAGTTACTTTATGAACCCAATTCATTTTCTTTGAATAAAAAGCCGAAAAAACGAGTTGCGGCGCAGCTGGTGGGCTGTGACTATTACCCGGCTCAGCAGGTAGCCCGCCCGACGCACCGTGCCGGAATACACGTTTACCGACACCGGCAATCATGCATAATGCGGCTTACCTCGTGGCAGCATGGCCGGCAGCGATATGCGCCTGCCCTGTTGGCACCGTCAATACCCCGTCTCGCCGGCCCATGGATAAGCGCTCGTCAGATGTGGATTTCGTTTCATCACCTAGGAACTTCATGGATTTAAGCGTCCCTTTCCAGTTAGCCATCATCACCGTGGTTGCGTTCGCCTGCCAGTGGCTATCCTGGAGAATCAAGCTCCCCGCCATTTTGCCGTTGCTGCTTACCGGCCTTGCCCTTGGCCCGTTTTTCGACGTACTGCAACCCAAGGAGTTGTTCGGCGACCTGCTGCTTCCCGGTGTCTCTCTGGCGGTATCCATTATCCTGTTCGAAGGCGCGATGACCCTGCGCTTCGATGAAATTCGTGGGCTGGAAAAAACGGTGCGCCGGCTGGTCACCTGGGGTGCCTTGGTGACCTGGAGTATCGTGACGGTTTCCGCCTGGTGGGTGCTGAAGCTGCCGCTCGGGCTGGCTTTGCTGTTCGGTGCCCTGGTGGTGGTGACCGGCCCGACCGTAATTGTTCCCCTGTTGCGTAGCGTGCGGCCGGTAAGCAGCGTGGCGCGACTGCTGCGCTGGGAAGGGATCGTGATCGACCCGCTGGGGGCGATTTTCGCGGTACTGGCCTACGAGCTGGTGGTGGCGAGCGGTCAGGATGGTGCGGTGCTTCATACGCTCTGGCTGTTCATTCAGACCATTGGTGTGGGCGCCGCAATTGGTGCTGTGGTGGCGTTCGGGCTTGCTGAGCTGTTACGTCGCCACCTGATCCCCGAATATCTGCGCAGTTTTCTGGTGCTGTCATCGATCATCGGTGAATTCGTTCTGGCCAACGGCCTGAGTGAGGAATCCGGGCTGGTTGCGGTTACCGTCACCGGTATCGTGCTCGCCAACCGCAAAGGCGTGCGTACCGACGACATTCTCCACTTCAAGGAGAACCTGTCCGTCATGCTGATTTCCGGCCTCTTTATCGTGCTGGCGGCCCGGTTGGAAATGAGCGAACTGAGTCAGCTTGGGCTCACCGCTCTGGCGGTACTGGCGATCATCCAGTTCGTGGCGCGCCCCCTGTCGGTTTGGGTATCCACATTGGGCTCATCGCTAAACTGGCGAGAGAAGTCCCTGCTCGCCTGGATTGCTCCGCGCGGCATTGTTGCCGCGGCAATCTCCGCCCTGTTTGCCGAACGCTTGCAGCAAAACGGTGTGCCCGGAGCAGAAAAACTGGTGCCGCTCACCTTTATGGTGATTATCGGCACGGTGGCGTTGCAGAGCCTCACCGCTCGGCCTCTAGCCCGCCTGCTGAAAGTGGCGGAACCTGCCGCACGCGGCTTCCTGATCATCGGCGCCAACCCGGTGGCCCGGGCCATTGGTGCGGCCTTGCAGAAAAACCAATACCCGGTGGTCGTCACCGATTCCAGCTGGGAATCCATTCGCTCTGCCCGGATGGAGGGGCTGGGGACGTTCTACGGCAACCCGGTATCACAGCATGCGGATCAATATCTGGATCTGGTGGGCTATGGCAAGTTGTTGGGCCTCAGCCCCCGCCGTGAACTTAATACCATGGCGACCATGCGCTATCGGCTGGAATTCGGGGAGCAGAACATTTTCAGCCTGCCCACCCAGAAGACGGAAAAGGAAGTGAAGCATGAAGTGGCGCCGGAGCACCGTGGTGCCACCCTGTTTGCGCCGGATATGACCTATGCACGGCTGGCCAGCCTGCTCAGCCAGGGGGCGGAAATCCGTAAAACACGCCTCACCGAAGAGTTCAGTTTCCAGGCCTACAAGGAAGCGCCGGGGCGCCAGGTCTGGCCACTATTTGCTATTGATGCCCGCGAGCGCATCCATGTGTTCTCCGCAGAAGAACAGCCCGACCCCAAGGCCGGCTGGCATATTCTTGGGCTGGTGAAAGAAGACGCCGCCAAGGAAGAAAAGAAAGCTGAAGCCCGTGCGGAAGCCGCCGCCGAGAAAACCGCCGCGGAAAACAAAGCGGACAGCAAAGCAGAAGGAAAAACCGGGAAAACTGACGACAAATCCAACAAGGACAAGTCCGGGTCAGCCACCACGGGTAAAGAGAAAGGAAACCCACAGAAAGCGCCAAGCGCATAACGCCCTTTGCAAGTGTGTGCCTGTCGCCAAAAAGGGAGGCGACAGGCGCGTGCTTGCGACTCTTTCTACCACTCGCGCCCCAACGGAATCAGGCGTTTCCAGACAGTCGGCAAGACTCAGCCTGTGTTGCGCTGTTGTTCGGCATCATCACCCACAAACGAATCAATCAGGCCGCATACCCGGCCATCATCCAGTCGGCAATCAGGCGCGCCCTGCCATTCATTCATCGCATCACGCATACGCGTGCTCAACGCCTGCAGTTCGGCAATGCGGGCCTCTACCTGCGTTAACCGGTTTTCAATCAAGGTGCGGACCTGGCCGCAAGGCGTTTCCCCTTCACGGGATGCCTGGGTCAGGGACTGGATGTCGCCCAACGTAAATCCCAGAGAGCGTGCTTTCAGGGCGAAGCGCAACAACCGTAAATCTTCTGCTCCGTAATAGCGGTATCCGTTATGGCTGTCACGGCTCGGTGACAGCAAACCAATATCCGTGTAATGGCGAACGGTTTCAGCGGTGGTATTCCCCTGTTTTGCCAGTTCCGATACACGCATGTGGTTACTCCTGATCAGCGGGCAGTATGGGTGATAGAGAGGTCTGCCCCCACAGCTGCCAGCTTTGTGGCACCGGCCGGCTATGGGCGGCAAAAAACGCCTTTACAGAATCCATGATGGTCGCGACAGACAGCTGCCGGGTCAGCGCGGTACCAAAAGCAGTCTGTTCCGGCGTGTGATTCAGTGTGCATTGCAGCGCCACATCAGCCAGCAACAGCTCATCCTCATGGCGCTGCCAGGCATCACGCAATGGCGCGGCCAGCCAGCCACACTGTTGAAATTCCAGCGCGTACTGCCCTTCCAGCCACCACAGGTAAGCATCATCGCCCAGTGCGCCCAGCAACGCACCATGCTGTTGCCGGTACTGATCCGTGTCGCCACTGGCGATGGCCCGGCGCAACAACCAGATCATCGGCTGTTCGGATTCAAGCTGATGGGTGGCCGCGATGCGCTCACAGGGTTTGCCCAGGCACTGGGTCAGCCACAAGGTCAGGGCTGCGGAGCGCCCTTCAGCAAAATTGGCCACCCGAGCCTCGTTTGGCGACTCGCCGAGTGCCTCCAGAAACGCCTTGCCACTCTCACTCTGCAACCAGCGCCCTTCTTTCAGTAACGCCGTTAGCCGCAGCCCGGAGCTATAGTCGTACCAGTCGGTCAAGGTGTAAGGCGTAGCCGGGGTGCCTTCCAGGCGGAGAAAGCTGATTCCCCCGCCGGGAAAATGCAGCCGTACCCGTGCCGCAAAACGACTGTCGCTTTCATTGAAGCCAGTGATCGCAAAACGGTCGATGGGCTGCGCCTGTACCCAGGGTTTGATGGTCGACGCCGGTAGCGGCACGATATCCTGGCGCTGTAGCAGCACATCCAGTTGGCCCTGCGAGAGATCGGCCCGTAATTGGCTCAGGGTGTTGCTGTTATCGTCACTGTGCGCAGGCAAAGGCAGCAGCAAAGAGGCAAGCAGAGACAGCGTTGAGCACCAGCGGAACATGAACATAAACCGTGAAGACAATGGAGGGAAGACCCTACCACAGGGGATAGCCCGGGCGTGATTAAACCCGAGCCGGATAGCCGGTAATGCGGCGAATGGAACGATATAACGGCGCCAGCCGGGGATATAACTTGCGGTAGACGTCCCGGTACAGGGCGTCATAGTGACGTGCCGGGGCCGCCTCTGGCAGGAAGGTGTCGCCCGGGCGTGTCATTGCTGCCACCGCAGAGGGATAGTCCGGGTGCAGGCCCAAAGCGACAGCCGCATTGATCGCAGCTCCCAGACCGGATGTTTCCGTGGTGTGGGGCCTCACTGCAGGCAAATTGAAGATGTTCGCGGTGATCTGCATGATCGCATCACTTTGCGAGCCACCGCCGGACA
Organism: Alcanivorax sp. VBW004; assembly: GCF_009718865.1. Classification (NCBI taxonomy): domain Bacteria; kingdom Pseudomonadati; phylum Pseudomonadota; class Gammaproteobacteria; order Oceanospirillales; family Alcanivoracaceae; genus Alcanivorax; species Alcanivorax sp. VBW004. Next base: position 2,919,115 of record NZ_WNHC01000001.1, on the reverse strand, counting down.
CGCGCAGGGAGGTGACCGGAATGTGGTTACGCTTTTCCAGCCGCTCTTTTCCCTCGCGCAGGGCATAGGCAATGCCTTCGATAATCGCCCGGTACATGTGAGCGCGGGTGTGTACATCGCCAAACCCGATAATGGCCCCCTTGGCCTCTGGGCCAGGAATGCGCACGCCCGGATTCCAGAATGGCTGCAGCATTAACCCCATGGCGCCCGGCGAAGACTCTTCCAGCAAGGCTTCAAAGAGCGTTTCCGGTGCCACGCCAAGTGTCTCGGCCTGCTGCACTTCCTGTTGCCCGAATTCGCGTTTGAACCAGTTGACCATCCAGTAACCGCGCTGAACGATGATTTCGGAATTATAGCGATCGGGCACGGCGGCACCGTAGGCCGGGACAAAGGTGATCGGCTCCACGTAGCGCGCGTTGCAGGTGTTGAACGTGGCGGTGGTACCGTAACTCAGGTTGCCGATTTCCGGGGTGAACGCGCCCGCCCCCAATACTTCGCAAGCTTTGTCGGCGCCGCAGGCAATCAGGGGCAGCCCTTCAGGGATACCCGTGGCAAGGCTGGCCTGCTCGGTGATCACCCCCAGTGGTTTGCCGGGCACCACCAGCTCCGGCAACTGTTCACGGCGAACCCGCAAGGCCTGCCATTTAAGGTCATGGGGCGGCGCCCAGCAGCGCCCTTTGTAATCGAAAGGAATGTAGCCCACCTGCGACGCAGTACAGTCGCGCAGCTGTCCGGTAAGCTGATAGGTCAGGTAGCCCGACAGCAGCAAAAAGTGTCGGGTTTTCTGCCACAGCGCAGGCTCATCCACGGCCAGCCAGTTGCACTCGGCCTTGGCCTGGAACTGCCGCAGGGTTTCCCCCTGCCCCATCACTGTCACCGGGGCGGCCAGCCACCAGGGCAGCCGGGGGATGGAATCCGTGCGACGCTGGTCCAGCCAGATAATCGCCGGGCGTATCGGTTGCTTGTGTTCATCAAGGCACACCACCGAAGCGCGCTGCGTGGTCAGTGCCACCGCTTTAACCTGATGTTTGAGTGCGCCGTGCTGCTCCCATAGCCCCTGGCAAGCGAGTCCGAGCTGTTCCCAGAAATAGCTGGCATGTTGCTCTGCCTGGCCCGGCTCGTGGGAGAAATAAGGCTCGATATGCTGCTGGTAACGGGCGATCAGCTCGCCGTCGCGATTGAATAGCATGGCACGCACGCTTTGCGTGCCCTGATCCAGCGCCAGTACCAGCGGCTCATCCATCATCCTGCCTGCTTCTCCCGGATCTCGGCCGAAACGTTCGACTCAGCAGCGTCGACAGCAGGTGTGGGCACGCCATAGTAGCGCTGATGAATCTGCCGGTAGCGGATCAGCTCCTTGTCCCAGCGGGTGTCATCCCAGCCCAGGGCCTGTTGGATTTGCGCACGCAATGTCGCCAGCACCGCGATCCCTGCGGCGGGCTTAAGCAGCCCAAGGCGGGTACGACGCAACATCAGATCATCCAGATGCACCACCGATTCATGGGCCAGAATCCACTCAATAAAGGCTGGATTCGTCTGGTCCGCATGCAGAAACGCCTCCACGGCTTCGGGGGCATTCTCGATGGGCTCAAAACCCCGCGCTTTGCTTTTCTGGCTGCGCCGGTGCTCTTTATCGTCAATCAAACCGGTGGCCAACAGCGCATCCAGTGCAATCAACCGAAAGGTAGTGAGCTTGCCGCCGCTGACGGTGACAATGCCATTCTCACCCCAAACCGCATGGTCCCGACGCTCCTTGGACGGATCCACACCCTTGCCTGAGGCGATAACCGGGCGCACCCCCGCGATGGTCGAATAGATGTGTTCACGGGTTACGTTTCGGCCGGGGAACTGGGTATTGATCAGCTTGAGCAGGTAGACCACCTCCCGGTCACTGGCCGCGGCCTCAATATCCATGTCCTGGGGGTGATCCAGGTCCGTGGTGCCCACACAGGTCACCCCTTCCCAGGGAAAGACAAACACCGGCCGGCCATCCTCGGGATGCATCACCGTAAGGCAATCGTTGACCGGTAATACGGCGGGGTCGATAAACAGGTGGCTGCCACGCAATGGCCGCACCCTGGCCTCGGTACCGGAAAAACGATCCGCCCAGGCGCCGGTGGCACTCACCACCGCAGTCGCCTTGAGCGTGGACAGTTCACCACTGACCCGGTCTTCAACGGTAACAGAGAAGCCCTGTTCCCCCTTTTCGCTCCGCTCTGCCTGAACGACACGAGCGTAATTTTGTGCCACCCCGCCATGGCGCGCGCCCTCCAGCAGCGTGCGCATAACCAGGCGGCAATCGTCGGTGAGTGCGTCGGTATAGCACATGGCCCCGGTGAGATCCTGATCCCGCAGCCCGGGCACCCGCTCTAACAATTGCGCCCGATTGAGGTAACGGTGGTCGCGAATACCGGCCAGAAAATCATACAGCCACAACACCGCCTTCATGGGCCAGCGCCCGGGGAATACCCCCTTGCGCAACGGGAAAAGATAGGTCGCCCGCTCTACCAGGCCCGGCAACTCATTGAGCAACCGTTCACGCTCCAGCAGGGAATGGCGTGTCAGGGCAATGTCGCCCTGGGCAATGTAGCGCAAGCCGCCGTGCACCATTTTGGAGGAACGACTGGAGGTACCCCAGGCGAAATCGGTTTGTTCCAGTAGCAACACCCGCTGCCCGCGACGGGCCGCTTCAAGCATGACACCGGCACCCGTGATGCCGCCACCGATGACGATCAGGTCCCATTGCGGCTTGCCCTGTGTGGCGGGTGTGGCCAGTTCTGTCAGCGTGCGGCGTTGGCCGAGCATAAAATTTTCCCTGTTGGTCGTAAGCGAATCGTGCCCGTATCAGTCGTCGATCAAGCAGCCGGGATTCAGGCGATGCAGGGGGTCGAAGTGGTCGACCAGCCGGTTCAGCACCGCCATTCCCTGCTCACCTTTTTCATGGTGCAACCAGGGCGCGTGATCACGACCTACGCCATGCTGGTGACTGATGGTGCCACCGTTCGCCACAATGGCCTCACAGGCTGCCTGCTTCAGCACCCGCCAGCGAGCCAGCGTGGTTTCGTAACTGTCCGCGCAGCGAAACACATAAGTGGTATAGATACTGGAACCTTGCGAGTACAAATGTGACAGGTGCGTAAAGACGTGCACTTGCTCGCCGTCCCCCGCGTTATCACGCACCGCCTGTTCCATGGCAACCATGGCCGGGGTTACCCGGTTCCAGTCCACGGCGGTTTCAAAGGTATCGACCACATAACCGTGCTCCCACAAACCGTGGCGCAGGTACGGTGAGCGGAAACGGGACTCTTCCCACTTTTTCCCCAGCAGGGTACCCACCATGACGCCACCAGCCTGACGGATCCGCTTGCGAGCCTGAGCAAGCACGTGGCGGGCCTGGGCCTTGTCGCCGGTTACCCCGAACGTGATCATGCATTTGCCGTCACCGCAGCCACGCACATTCAGGTAACGATGCAAAATACCGACCAGTTTTTCGTGGCCGGCCAGCATCAGGTGTGTGCGGGTTTCTTCTGCATTGGACAGGCGCAGCATGGAAAGCGGTATCTTCGCCTGGGTCATCTGCCGCACCAGCTCTTTGCCGGTATCCCAGTCGGGGGCGAAGGCCACCTGAAACGTTTCCGTTTCCGGCAAGGGCGTGACCCGCACTTTGACTTCGGTGATCACCCCCATGCGCCCTTCCGAGCCGAGGATGATTTCCCGCAAGTCAGGCCCAGCTGATGAGGCCGGAATGGTAGGAATCGTCAATGTACCTTTGGGCGTTTCCACTCGACCACCAGCAAACATTTGCTCGATGCGGCCATAACGCATGGATTGCTGGCCGCTGGAACGACTGGCCACCCAGCCACCAATGGTGGACAGCTCCCAGGACTGGGGAAAGTGCCCCAGCATGTAGCCCCGCTCACGGAGCTGCTGCTCGACCTTGGGGCCAGGTGTTCCCGCACCAAACGTGGCGATCTGGCTTTGCGTATCCAGATCCATCAACTGGTTCATGGCCGCCAGGCTCAAGGTCAGAACCGGTGCATCGCCATCGGGGGGATTGATATGCCCTGCCACGGACGTACCGCCACCATAGGGAATCACGGTAATGCCCTGGGCCAGCGCCCAATCGAGCAGTTCGCGAACTTCCTCGCTGCTGGAGGGCGTGGCAACCCCATCCGGGAATCGTTCGAACTCGCCGGAGCGCATGGCCAGCCAGTCTGGCAGGCTTTGCCCGCGCGCATGGCGCAGACGGGTTTCCGGGTCTGTCTTCACGCCCGGATGGTCCGGCAACCGGGACGCCGGCACCTGGGCAATCACTGCTGCCATTTCCGCGTCCGGTAGCGGCTCCGCCCGGCCCAGGCGGGACTGAATAAAAGCCAGCCCTGACGGTTTTAACGGATAGTGATTGTTACTGTCACCCCAGCCATTCCAGCGTCGCATGCATACACTCCTTATTTTTCCCCATAGTAGTCCTGACACGCCGGGCTTTCACTGGCGTGGCAGGACATTGCATGGACTATTTGTGACAAAGGAGGATGTGCGAAACAACAGGCAGGGGCAGAGCTGGCGATCAGGTCAGAGCAACCAGCGGCGCCAGCCTTGCTTGCGAGCCATCGCGCGCTCCTGATTCAGAGAATCCAGCATGCCGTCAATTGAGGCCGCGACGGTTTCACGCACCGCCCAGCAGGCCTCTGCATCCCCTTCTCTGCCGGCCCAGGGAGCGGTAGAAATGGGCTCCCCAATCTGGAACCAGAGCGGCTCCGGCTTGGGAATCAAGGTGGGGCCTACGCCCCGACTCAACGGCATAAACATGTCCCCGCCGCGTAATAGCTTGTCGAGCCGCGGGCGCTTCAGCAAAGTACGGCCGAGCCAGGATTGCTGGAAATCGTTACCGTCGACCAGTACCCGGTAGGCTTCGTCACAACCGGCGGAGGCAAACGGAATAATGTCGTAGCCGTGCTCGATGGCCATGCGCGCAAATCCCGTACGTTTCTTCCACACCAACTTGTGCACTTCATCCTTGCGCATGGCCACTTCCCGGGCACCACCGGGAAAGACCAGCACCGGCTGGCCGGCCTGCATCAGCTGTGTGCAATTGTCAGGATTGCCTTCCACCGCCCCCCAGCGTTTCAGCAATGGCCCCCAGCCCGGCACCCGGAAATGCACCCGGTCTCCAAGGGCCCTGGGGAAAACGCCGGTTTGCCGGTACAGCTCCAGCACGAAAAGCGGGGAATCAATCAGGCCGTACAGACCATGATTGCCCACAAACAACGCCGGGCGCTGTGGGTCTACATTGTCGGCACCCAATAACCGGGGAGCAAAATAGTGCCGGGACACAGCCAGCAGCCGGTCCATTGTCGCCAGCGATGGCGGGGAAAAATCCTGAATAGCCAAGCGATATCCTGTAATGATTTGATCAAATTGGGTGCAGTCGTGACGCCGGCACTTTACCAGCTTTTACACTACCGCTATGGTTCATTCAGGCCTAAACCAGTAAAAAAACCAATATGTTATCGAATCCCAAGGAGCTTTCATGAAACGATTTGCCGGGTCACTTGCGCTGGCGAGTGCGATTGCCGTTACGGGCTGCAGCACGGTTAATCCCTATACGGGTGAAAAACAGACCTCCAAAGCCACATCCGGTGCGGCAATTGGTGCGGTAGCGGGTGCCCTGATCGGTATCGCCACCTCAGACAGCGCCAAAGAACGTAAAGAGCGTGCGCTGGCCGGGGCTGGCATCGGTGCGGTTACCGGTGGTGGTGTGGGCTATTACATGGACGTTCAGGAAGCCAAGCTGCGCCAGAAGCTCGAAGGCGCCGGTGTTTCCGTTACCCGTGATGGCGAGAACATCATCCTCAACATGCCGGGCAATCTGACCTTTGCCACCGACAGCACCAATGTGAAGTCTTCTTTCGATCCAGTGCTGGATGCGGTGTCCGAAGTGCTTAATGAATACAAGTCCACCATGATTCAGGTGGCCGGCCACACAGACAGCACTGGCGGCGACCGTTACAACCTGCTGCTGTCCCAGCAACGGGCCCAGGCGGTATCCAACAAGCTGTCTGGCTACGGTGTTGAACAGGTTCGCCTGGACACCGTGGGCTTTGGTGAAACCCAGCCCATTGCCAGCAACAATACGGCCAGCGGCCGGGAACAGAACCGTCGCGTGGAACTGACACTGCTGCCTTACACCAAGTAAGCACAGCAGCGATTCCCGCATGGCGGCGAGCCTAGCTCGCCGCCATTGTTTTACGCTCTCCCCGTTGTTTTAGCCCCGGTTTTTCCCACTACAACTTTTTCCAATACAACCGCAACATTTCGAATGTGCGCCCGCGCCCTTTTCTCCATGCTCCCCGTTAGCTTCATTTCCCTTCATACTTTACTTCGTAACTACGGGGGCAGGACCCATGCGAACAGGCCAACGCACAACGATGAATGCAGACCAGCAACGGCAGCAAGCTATCAATGAACACCGGTGCATCCCCGGTGATGCCTTTGTGTATGGAGTCGTTACAACCGGCATTTTCTGCCTGCCCACCTGCCCTTCACGTCGTCCACGCAGTGAGAATGTTCGTTTGTTCGATAATGCCAGGGCAGCCCTGCAGAGCGGTTATCGTCCCTGTCGCCGCTGCCACCCTCTGGGGGATTCCCCGTCGCCCATTGTGACCACAGTGATTGCCCTGTGCCGCACCATAGACACGGCGGAACACAAACCCACACTGGCAGAATTGTCCGTGCAATCCGGCTGGAGCCCCTCCCATCTTCAGCGCCAGTTCAAGGCCATTACCGAAATTTCCCCGCATCAATACGGTGTTGCCGTCCGCCGCCGCCGGGTCCGCCAACAGTTACGCGACGAGCAGCCGCTGACCCGCGCCGCACATCACGCCGGCTTTGATTCCAGTAGCCATCTCCATGGCTCCGCCGGGCAAACCTTGGGCATGAAACCGGGACAGTATCGTCAGGCAGGCCAGGGCCTGGCGCTACGCGTCGCCATTGCTGACAGCTCACTGGGCGCCGTGCTGGTGGCAGAAAGCGAAAACGGTATCTGTGCCGTTGCCATGGGCGATGATCCGGATGCCCTGCTGGGCGATTTCGAACAGGAATTCAGCGGTGCAGAACTGTTACCCGGCAACAAGGCATTCGAACAACGTGTCGCCATGGTCATTACGCTGATTGACGCCCCCCTTGGCACACAGGCTCCGCTGCCGGGTGCCCTGCCTGTGGATATACGCGGCACAGCTTTTCAAGAACAGGTGTGGGCCGCGCTCCGGGCTATTCCGGCAGGACAAACCCTTTCCTATCAAGCGTTGGCAGAAACACTGGGGCGACCCACTGCCGCTCGCGCCGTGGCCAGGGCTTGCGCCAGTAACAGGCTGGCGGTACTGGTGCCCTGCCACCGTATTGTCCGTGCCGACGGCGGTCTGTCTGGCTACCGTTGGGGGGTTGAACGCAAGGCCGCCTTGCTCGCCCGGGAACAGGGAAATAAAAAGGCGTGAGCAGCCTCACCCTTGCCTTGCCATCTCACTTTAGTGTGCCTGCTTTCCTCGATTTCCACGGCCGTGACCAGCACGCCATTTCCGAGCAGGTAGAAAGTAATGTGCTTCGCAAGGCCGTGACCCTTGATGGCCGCCCCTGCTTGCTGGCTCTGGATTTCAATCAGCCCGGGCAGGTCCGCGCCACGGCCAGGACACTCACCCGTACCGCATTATCCCGACAGACTCGCGCCATGCTTGGCCTCGACCAAGCTGTGCACACGTTCGAACAAGCGGTTACAGGCCAGGCGACACCACTCGGCCAGCTGGTGGGCAGGCAGCGTGGGCTGCGTGTCCCGCAATCGGCGACCCCGTTCGAGGCATTGAGTTGGGCCATCATCGGGCAACAGATCAGTGTCAGCGCGGCCACCGCAATCCGTCGACGGTTTATTCAGCTGGCGGGGCAAACGAGAATAAGCGACCTGCACTGCTACCCTGACGCCGCCGCGGTGAGCCAGCTGGATGCCAGCGCACTGCGCAGTGTCGGCTTTTCAGCCAGCAAGGCAGAGACGTTATTGACGGTGTCACAGTGCTGCTGTGAGCACGCCCTGCTTCCCGACGCATTACACTCAGAGACCGACGCACAGAGCACGGAGCAGGCCCTGCTTGGCATTCGCGGGCTGGGGCCCTGGAGTGTGAATTACACCCTGTTACGAGGGTATGGCTACCTGGATGGCAGCCTGCACGGCGATGTGGCGGTGCAGAAAGCACTGCAACAGTTGTTGGCCATGAAGGCGCGCCCGACTGCGAAAGCGACCCGGGATTGGCTGGCCGCATTCACGCCATGGCGGGCGCTGGTGGCGGCGCATCTGTGGCAGTCGTTACAGGTGCAAGCCTGAGGCGTTTCAAGCCTTGCGGGCAAGGCGCCAGGCCAGAATAGACATTGGCAACAGCAACGCGATCACCAACAGATAGGGCCAGCGGTGATCCAGGGTGTAGAGGCCGGTTCCCACCAGTGGCCCGACAATAAACCCCAAGGCGGGACAGGCACTGGCCAGGCCCGCCACTCGCCCCTGCTCCTCCGTGGGCACCCGCAGGCTGGCCAGGGACATGATTGCCGGCATGCCAAACCCCAGCCCCAGCCCGACCAGCAGCACCGCCCCGCTCATCAAGGCCTCCGTGTCCGCCAGCCAGAGAATAACGGCACCGGCACCGATACTGGGCACGGCCAGCGCGATCAACAGGGTCGCCGGGGCTTTTAACCACTGCACCACAATCAACTGTCCCGACAGCGATGTCAGTGCGGCCATCATCATGGTCAGCCCCAGCGCCCTCGCCGCTTCGGCAGGACTCATCAGGAACTGGTCCTGAAACAGAAAACCCAGGGTTTGCTGAATCAATGCAAAGCTCATGAACAGCATCACCCCGGTCAGCAACAGGTCGCGCAAGCGCGGGTCTGCATAGGCGGCCAACCCGTGACGCAGCACGGAACGCAGCGGCACCGTGCGTGCCGTGGGGCGGTGTGGTGACGGTGGTAGCCACAGGGCCACGCCGATCGCCATAAGGGCGGTCAGTACGGCCACGCCATAAAGCGGGAACACCAGCGCAACGGCGGCCAGAATACCGCCGGACACCGGGCCGACAACGGTACCAATATTGTTGGCAGCCCCGATGCGGCCCATGCCCTGGGTGCGTTGCTCCGGCGTGGTAATGTCAGCGGTATACGCAGCGGCCGCTGCCGGGGTTGCCGCCATGATGGCGGCCTGAAGCATACGGCTGAGCACCAGAGCCGCCACCAGCCCGGCCCCCACCAATGCCCCGCGCAGGCCCAGATCAAACACCACGGCGAACGACAGCGTACCCAACGAATACCCCGACAGCCCAATCACCATGACCCGCTTGCGACCCAGCGATTCACTCAAGGTGCCCCACACCGGGCTGGCCAGGGCGAACACCAGTGACGAACAACTGATGATCAGCCCTACCTGCATTTCCGTCATACCGGTGGCACGCCCCAATGACGGCAGCAGGGTAAAAACCAGGGTTTGCCCCAATGCTGTCACCGCCACAGCCGCCAACAGCATTGTGTGACTGAAGGTCCGCGAGGTAGGCTTGCCAGCGATTTCGGTGGAAGGGTCAAGCTGTGACATTACAGATTCCGGTTCAAGGTGTGGCAGATTACGCACCGCTGCGGGGCGCATCGCATCAGAGGCTGCTGGCGGACTGGCTGGCCGAGGCGCCTTTTACTCTCGCCATGTCATCCGGCTTTTTCGGTTTTTTTGCCCATTTCGGCACCCTGCGCGCCCTGCTTGAGCACGGTCTGGCACCTGCTCGTTTCTGTGGCTCCAGCGCCGGCGCGCTGGTGGGCGCCTGCGTGGCCTCCGGCGCCAGCATCAATGCCATCGAAGACATGCTGCTCGGTCTGGATCGATCCCAGTTCTGGGACCCCTCCCCCGGGCTGGGTTTGTTATCCGGCCAGGCTTTTCGCCGAATGCTGGCAGGCCTGCTACTACCCACCCAGCGCGTGGAAGATGCCCGCACCCCGCTGGCGGTCTCTGCCTGGCAGGCGAAAAGCCGGCGCACGCAGGTGTTACAACAAGGCAATCTGGTGGAAGCGGTATACGCCTCCTGCGCCGTCCCCTTGCTGTTTCAGCCGGCCCGGATTGGCGGGCGCTACTACTGGGACGGCGGCATTGCCGACCGGCACGGGCTGGCAGCTACCTACCCCGGAGAGCGCGTACTCTATCACCATTTGCAGTCCCGCTCTCCCTGGCGCGGCCCTCACAGCAAGGCTCTGCATCACCCTTCTCGACCGAATCTGATCACCCTTGCCATTGACGGTCTGGTTCGCTCCGGGCCCGGCAAGCTGGAACAGGGGCGCCAGGCCATGCACCAGGCCTATAACGCCACCGGCCGGGCATTGGCCCGGCCGGTGGGGGGTGCGTTGATTATCGAATCGGTTCAGGACGCCTCGCCGTAGAGCGGCTTGGACAGTTCGGCCCAGTCGATCTGCCCATCGTCCACCAGGTTTTCAAACTGCAGGATGCCCAGTTCCTCAAAGCGTGGCCGCACGGAATCGGTGAGCAAACCAATGCGTTTCAGGTTGGGCATAATCCGGGTGAACAGCAGATTACGGAACTGCGCCATGATGGTGGACGACAATACCTGCTCGCGGGCAGCATCCACATCCCAGCCAAAGTGTTCGAATACTTCGGTGCTGATCAATCGCTCCCGCATGACCACACAAGCCTCGAAGGCAAAGTGGGCACGCTCTTCTTTTTCCTCTTCAGACAGTGTCTCAACAAAGTCCTCCAAGTAGTTGACACCAAAGGTAACGTGCCGTGCTTCATCGCGAATAACAAGATGAATGATCTGCTTTAACAAAGGATCCTGGGCAGTCATTTTCAAGGTATTGAATGCGGCCAGCGCCAGCCCTTCGATGATGATCTGCATGCCGATAAACTTCAGGTCCCAGCGGGGATCAGACAGAATCTTGTCCAGCAGGGATTTCAGGTTCGGATTCACCGGGTAGAGAATGCCGATCTTTTCCTGCAGGTAACGGGTGAAGACCTCCACATGGCGCGCTTCATCAAAGGTCTGGCTGGCCGCATAGAGTTTGGCGTCATAGGTGGGCGCGCAGCTGGCCAGCTGGGAGGCCACCAGTAACGCCCCCTGCTCCCCATGTACAAACTGCGCGAGCATCCAGGCCAGGTTGTGCCAACCAAAACGCAGCTTTTCATCCTCACTTAATGCTTCGAAGGTGTCCCAGCCGTGAAACGGGTTGAAGGACTGATCCAGTGGCACTTCGGATTTGGGGAAGCTCTCGGACCAATCCACATCCATGTCCGCATTCCAGTTGAGCTCTTTGCCCAGTTTGTAGAGCTTGCGGATGCGGCCATCGGCGGAAGAATAATCCCAGTTGTAGTGGCCCGTGAGCGGGGTCTGGAATATTTCCACCACATCTTCAACGTGTTGCGCACTCAATTTGTCTTCAATGTCTTCGTGGCCTGGCCCATCCCAGTTGTCGTAAATACTGACCTGAGTAGGCGGCGTGCTGACTTTGGTTATTTTCATGGGCATCCCTTGGTAGCGCTAAGTCATAACTCAACGCTAGGCGGATGCCGGGAAGGGAGCAATGTCGTGATATGACAATTAGCACCGTCCGTGGCGCCTAAACACAATGGATCGGGATCCTTAGTCCGTGCTGCCATCATCAGAGAGGAGGAAGTGAGCGCGGGCAATGGTAATCGGCTCCTGGCGGTTTTTCTGCCAGGCACTGATGTGCACGTTGGCGATACGCCGGCCCAGACGCGTAACGCTGCATTCTGCGTAGGTATTGCGGAACAACCCTGCGCGCAGATAATCGATGGTGAAATCGATGGTTTTCGGCACTTTGGGCTCGCCCATTTGCAGCAGGATGAAGATAATCGCCGCCTGCTCCATAAAACCGGCTACCGCCCCGCCGTGCAGCGCAGGCAAGGTCGGATTGCCTACCACATTGTCGTGCTTGGGCAGCACAAAGGTCAGCTCATCCCCTTGGGCGATGACCTGAATGCCCAGAAACCGTGCATACGGCACCCGGTCGATCAGGGCCTGATAGTCTGCCTCGCCACTGCGGCACTCTTCGATCAGCGTTTTCAATGCTTTCATTGGCCCACCACCGTGCCTGCCTTGTCAATTTTTAGTCGCGTATAGGTTGCCAACCCGGTGGCAATAGGCTCGTCATCCCCCTCTTCTTCCCAGGTCGTTACACTGACAAAAGCCACATGGGTGGTGAGTCGATAGCATTTAGCCTCACACACCACAGCCCGGCCTTTTCCAGGGCTACGCAAATGATCCACCCGAAAATCGATGGTCGGGGTAATCTCAAACGTGGGGAAGGTACGGCAAGTAATCGCCATCCCCCCAGCCTGATCCATCATCGCGAAAATGGCCCCGCCATGCATGACCCCGGTCTCCGGGTTACCGACCAGATCGTCTCGCCAGGGCATTCGGACCCGGACGCATTCTTCAGTAGCGCTGACGACCTCAAGCCCCAGCACAACGGAGTGACGCACGGACTCCAGGAAGCGATTGCATATGTCCAGGCGTGTATACGGCAGTGTTTTTTCTGTCACGGCGGCCAATGTCTCCAGCTGATATCGGGGGCAAGATTAACGGCTGGTGGCTAATCTGCAAGTGTTACCGTTTTACCATAGAAACGGCCATGTTCCCTGCCAGATTTTTCGCCCATTTCAGGAGTAGTTTTAATGGCGACATCACGATTAAAGAACAGCCTGCGAGCCGTTGGCCACATTGTGGAGCGCAGGCGTCACCCGCAACGCTTTATCCAGGTGGATAAATGCCCGTGGGATGAGATTTATCGTGATGGCATTATGGCTGTGCGCCATTACAGCCTCCCGCCGATGGCCGAAATCCCGCTTAACGACGACGTTCTCCCGGTTTCCGCCGACAAGCACCGCATTCCCCTGTTGCTGGTACCAGCGCTGGGCATTCACTGCTGGACCTATGACCTGATGCCCAACCGTTCCATGGTCCGTTATCTGATGGCCCGCGGTTACGACGTGTACCTGGTGGATTGGGGCAAACCGTCCAACGCCAATCGCAGCCTGGACCTGGACACCTACGTCAATCGCTGGCTTCCTTCTGCGGTGGAGGCCGTAAAGACCCATGCGGACACCGAGACCATCAACATGATGGGCTACTGCATGGGCGGGTTGCTGTGTCTGATGTACCTGGGGGGGCACAGTGATGCGCCAGTGCGCAGCCTGATCACCATTGCCAGTCCGGTGAATTTTCACAAAAGTGGACCATTCGGCAAGGCGCTGGGCCTGGCCGCCATTCCCGCCATGCAGGTCCACGACTGGTTCCAGATTCGCCTGGAGCCACTCAGCGACAAGCTATTTCACATTCCCGCCAACCTGCTAACGCTGGGCTTCAAGATGACCAATCCCCCTGGCGTGGTACAGGCTTACATGGATCTGATCCGCAACCTTGGTGACCGTGAATACGTGACCGAGTACATGACCATGGGCCAGTGGTTCAACGATATGGTGGATTATCCCGGTGCGGTGGTCCGCGAGGTCATCGAGAAAATGATTCTGGCCAACAGCCTGGCCAGAGGGAAAATCCGGATCGGCGGCCGCAGCGTGGATTTTTCATCCATTCAGCAGGACCTGCTTTCCTTTGCCGGCATCACCGACAACATTGTCAGCCTGCGCGCAGCAAGGGATGTGATGCATCTTGTCGGCAGCAAGGAGAAGCGCTTCGAGGAAGTACCGGGCGGCCATGCGGGGGTCTTTTCGGGTTCAAAAGCCCCCTCCCACGCCTGGCGCATCAGCGCAGACTGGCTGGTGGCGCGCTCGCAGTAGCCGCGCCACCAAGCCGGGGACATCAGCCCGTTATGGCTGGGCCAGCTCACTCACCCGTTCCGCCATTTGCGTGGCATAGCGATAGAACAGATACGGAATTTTCTGCGTGTTCGGGTCATCCATGCCGGGGATCGATTTGCGCACGAACGCCCAGCGCTGATCGATGAATGCCAGCACATCACGGGCCTGCTCATCCCCCGCATATTTGTCTTTCAGGCTGACCAGCGATTCGTCGATGGCCCGGGCTTCCGCGCCAAAGTCCATGGACTGCAGACCCGTACCGGTTTTCAGGCCCGCCGAGGGAAAGGCTGCCAGGGCGGCATACTCACTGGCCAGACGCTGCATGGCCACGGACAGCTGGGCGATATCCAGGTAGGTTGCATCGCCCGCGACTTCAGCCTTGCGTACCAGCGCATCCACCGCCAGCGTGGTGGTATTGATTTCACTCATGGCGCTATAGTCCGCATAGCCCAATGAGGCCAGCGGGTTGTCCAGAGCACGTTGATCGAGGGCGTCCCAGGATGCCTCCAGTTGCGCCGCAGTGTCTTTCTCGCCGGGCGCGGCTTGCGCCTTAAGCGCATCAAGATGTTGCTCACCATCCGCCAGCAAGGCTTTCAGTGCTGCCCGGTCTTCCGGGTTGTCCCCACGAATCGAGAGCAGATGAAACCCCATCCGAACCCGCCACGCATCTGCCTGAACCAGTGCCAATTCCGTGGCGGACATTGCTGCCTGGCCCCCTGCTGACACCAATAGCAGCGCCGCAACCAGGCCATGTCGAATTTCCTTATTCACCCCGAACTCCCCCTATACATTTGAAACAAGAGCGGCTTGAGACAAGCCACCATCAAAAAACCCCCGCACACATGCGAGGGTCAGCACAAAAGAGCCATCGCTGGCTCCGCCTTATTCAACCGGCCCGAAGCTGGGCTTTTCTACATCCGTGGACGCCAGACTGATTGCCTGACTCATGGTGTCTACCATCTGGTTGGTATAACGATAAATCAGGTACGACACCGCATTTTCATAAAATTTGACCATGGATTCACGGATAAACATCCACTTGACGCCGACCTGGTTCAAGGCTCGGCTGATGGCTTCATCATTGGCATGGTTCTTTTTCGCCGCGGCCAGCATCCGCTCAAACTCAGGCACCGCGTCCTTGAACTCGATACGTCCTTCATCCGAGCCTGACGCCATGCCACCTGCCGGGTCTGCAGCGATATTCAGGTACTCGGAGGTCATGCGCTGGAGGTACGCGGAAAGCTCACGGATATCATCGTACTGGCCTTCGGTCGCGCCGTTGAAGGATTCGATCCGCAGCGACATCTCTGTCGGCAGCTCATTCACATCCTGAATGGTGTAGGCGTTGGTAAAACCTTGCTCGGCCATGGTATTACCCTGGGCCGCCGCTTTTAGAATGCCCCAATTCTTGTCCAGATCGTTAACCAGCGCGCGCTCTTCACTGCCTTCCGCATCCTGGCGTAACGCCGCCATGCCAGACTGTGCCTGGGCGATAGCGTCATCAAGATTGGAAATGTAGGTTTTGCTGCCAACCATGACGGTCAACATGTGAAAATCGGCGCGGACTTTCCACAGCGCCAATTCAAAATCTTCGAGTTCTGCATTGCTGATTGACGCAAATCCCTGCATTGGCAGCAACACCATCGCAATGAGACACCCCAGAAGACGCTTTCTCATAGCTACTCCCTAATAATCGCTATTTTTGTTGTTACTGACTTGTTATGGCTTTATTTATATCGCCAAGTCCGCTCTCCCCGGACCTGGATCACAAGACAATAGCATAAAAGGTAGCAAAAATAGGAGCCTGCGACTAATAGTTATCGAGCGTTAAGCGCCTGCTGTGCCGGCTCCGCCCACCCCTGAGGAAGATGGCCGAGATAAGGCGCAAGAAGGTCGGGCAGGAACCAACCCAACACCAACAAGACCATCATGGATAAAAGCACTAACACATTGATAAACCAGCACAAACCGCCCACCAGCATGACCAAGGTGCTGACCGGTGGATTCGGCGTTCCGAAGCGGTTCATCATGCTGCTGCCATCACCAAGATAGAGATAAAGCTGGAATGGCAAATTGACCAACGGCACAAACGCCAGGATGACCCACCAGCCACTTTTCTCCATATCGTGCAAACGGCGCACCAGAAGTCCAATTTGGTAGACCAACAGCGCCAGCGACACCACTGCGGCGACGCCCCAACCCACCCACTGCGGTAACAGTTCAACGGACAACAACAGAAAAAGCGCAATCAGCAAGCCCGACAGCAGCGCAGCGCCAAACTGGTAACACGCAAACCGCAGGCGGCCAAGCCGCTGCCGCAGGCTGAGCACGGAGAGAGGCTCATAAACAATCATGCCCTTGCCCTGATAACCGGGCTTGAGTGATCCACCCCCGTAGGCGTCATTCATTGTTTTCTCCCCCGGCATCACCCTGCTCATTGCGCCACTGCTGGTAGCGGTCCAGATCCGTGCGGGTCAGTTTAAGTGTGCGCGATATCACGGCAACATCATCCATTAGCCCCAACGCCACAATAGGGTCAGGGATAGCGTCCAGCGGCATCAAAAAATAAACCAGCGCGCCAGTGATCGTTAGCAAGGTACCCCAGGGAACCGTTCGGTATCGCCCGGTTACCCAATCCCGTAGTAACGATGCCAGCAAGATCAGGTCGGCAAAGGTATCTCCCAGCCTGGCCCTGAACTGGTCAGAACGATTGAACACCGCCTGGACCAGCCAGCGGGTGGCCGTGGCAGAACGAAGGATTCGCCCCGCCCGGCGCCGGGCCTCGACCCGGAACGGATTAACCGGCACTGATTTCCCTGAACAGCGCACGGTATTCATCGGTGAGCTTGTGTCGTGGCTGCATATTGACCAGTGGCGTGGCTTTTTCGTGGGACTCTCGCATCACCACGCTGCTGGAAAGCTTGTTGGCAAGAATCGGCAACCCTTCTTCTTCGAGAGACGCCACCAACTCCTGCGGCAAACGAGCCCGAGGCTGGTATTGATTCACCACAATACCTTCCACCTGCAAGTCATCATTGTGGTCTTCCCGGGCTTCCTGAATATTTTCCAGCAGTGTGTAGAGCGCCTTGCGGGAAAACGCATCGCAGTCAAAAGGAATCAGCACCCGGTCTGCCGCAATCAGCGATGACAAGGTATAGAAGTTATACGCAGGCGGGGTATCCACAAAAATTTCGTCGAAATCCTTCGCCAGTGCTTTTAGCAGACCACGCAATTTATAGATCTTGTGTTTGGACTCGAGCATATGTTCGATTTCCCCCAGCTCGCCGTCAGACGGCAACACAAAGAGGTTTTCAAACGGCGTGGCATGCACATAGTCACGCGGATCCTTTTCTTTCAACCGAAAAGACAGGGTCTGTGCAAAGAAAGTCCCGATATTCGGCTTCGGACCGTGGCCGTTGCTGTACGCCGGCATGCCCAACAAATACTGGCTGGCGTTACATTGTGGATCCAGATCGACAACCAGGGTGCGCTTGCCTTCCGACGCGCTGATCGCAGCCAGATTGACCGTGATACTGGACTTCCCCACGCCCCCTTTCTGATTGAACACCACTCTACGCATTCCTTGTTCTCCTTAAACAGCAAGTATTGGCGTTGCCGAATCATACACAGCCTGCAAAGCCACTCACAGTGCCAAAGCGACAGCCACGACTTGCCGTTCAGACTGTCCACAGAAACTGTGGATAACCTGGTGAATAACCGCTGAGCGAAATCGGCAAACCGGGATGAACCAGACGCAGGTTACGGTTCGATTAAAAAACACTCAAATTAAACGCTGGCACGAAATCTATTTACTTTCCCTTGCCGAGATTTATCAGGGGAGCTAAAAGTAAACACAATGTTTCACCTCGACGCATCACTTGCCTGCGTCGTTCACGGCTATTTTCAGGTGTCTTATATGTCTCAGCCATTTTGCGTGCCACCACGGACAAGCACTCTCAAGGCCATCCCCGGTGATGCGGGGCTGCCCCTTATCGGCCATACACTGGGTTTTATGCGCGATCCGATCGGATTAATGCGCAAACGCTACGACACCTATGGCCCGGTATCCTGGAGCAGCGTGTTTGGTTTACGCATGATCCAGATGCTCGGCCCCGACGCCAACCAGTTCGTTATGCTTAATCGCGGTGACCTGTTTTCCAATCATGATGGCTGGGATTATTTTATCGGCCGTTTTTTTCATCGCGGCATCATGTTGCTGGATTTCGAGGAGCACCGCTGGCACCGCAAGATCATGCAGCAAGCCTTTAACAAGGACGTGCTGAAAGGCTATCTCGACCGCATGGGGCCACACATCGCCAGCGGAATTGAGGACTGGCACAGCATCAATCAATTCAAGGTGCTTTCAGAGGTAAAGCAGTTGACCCTGGATCTGGCCACGGATGTGTTTATGGGCTATGAGCTGGGGCCGGAAGCAGACTCCCTCAACAAGGCCTTCGTGGATACGGTCCGTGCTGGCACCGCCATCGTGCGCACCAACGTGCCCGGGCTGCGCTGGTCCAAAGGGCTTAAAGGCCGACGCGTTCTGGAAGCGTTTTTCCGCAAGGAACTACCCGCCAAGCGCGCCAGCCAGGAGTCGGACCTGTTCAGCGCGCTGTGCCATGCCAGCACCGAGGACGGTGAGCGATTCAGCGACGATGATGTGGTCAACCACATGATATTTCTGATGATGGCCGCCCACGACACCACCACGATCACCCTCTCCACACTCTTCTATTATCTCGCCAAGAACCCAGAATGGCAGGAGCGGCTACGCGTAGAGAGCCGTGCCTTGAACAAGCGGGAGCTGGACTATGACGATCTACCCAGGCTGGAAGGTATCAGCCTGGCCATGAAGGAAGCCCTGCGGCTATGTTCCCCGGTGCCCTCCCTGCCCCGCAAGACTGTGAAGGATGTGGAGTATGAGGGGTTCTTTATTCCCGCAGGCAGCTTTATCAATGTGGTGCCCTACTTCACCCATTATATGGAAGAGTATTGGCCAGACCCGGAGCGGTTCGACCCGGAGCGCTTCAGCCCCGAACGGCGTGAAGACAAGGTGCATCCCTATGCCTGGATGCCTTTTGGTGGCGGCGCCCACAAGTGCATCGGCCTGCACTTTGCCGACCTGCAAGTGAAAGCGGTTCTGCACCAGGTATTACTTAATTATCGCTGGTCGGTACCCGATGACTACGAAATGCCGGTGGACACCAGCAGCCTGCCGGTGCCCGCCGATGGTTTGCCGGTAAAACTGGAAAAGCTTAGATGAGCAACGAGTCGCGAGTCGCGAAAAGCCGAAAAAATCACGCTGGAATTCTCGGTTTTGTTTTTAGAAACTCGCTTCTCGTAACGCGATACTCACTGCCATCAAGCCGTGACCAATACCGCCTGACGCAGGGTTACCAGTTCTTCCGCCGCGGTTGGATGAATCCCCACGGTGGCATCAAAATCAGACTTGGTGGCGCCCATCTTGATAGCCACCGCAAAGCCCTGTGTAATCTCGGCTGAGTCTTCACCGGCCATATGCAGACCAAGTACCTTGTCGGTGGCATCGTCCACAATCAGCTTGATCAGTGAACGCTCCTGCTTGTCACCCAGGGTATAACGCATGGGCCGGAACGCACTTTTATACACCCGCACCGCCGGCACACGAGCTAACGCCTGTTCTTCCGTCAGGCCCACCGTGCCAATATTGGGGTGGCTGAATACGGCCGTGGCAATGTTGTGATAATCCATCGCCGCCTCAGGCTTGTGCTCCCCATAGAGTTGCGCCGCCAGCCACATACCCTCTGCAAGTGCCACCGGCGTTAATTGCACACGATCGATCACGTCGCCAAGCGCATAAAGTCCCTCAACACTGGTCGCAAAGCCGTCATCCACCTTGATAGCACCGCCCTCTGTCATGGCCGGCGCAGCACCCTCAGCAAACAGGTCATCCAGCTTGGGGATGCGCCCGGTGGCGTAGAACACTTCATCAAATACCGCCTGCTCGCCGCCTTGATAGGTAACGTGTTTCTCACCGTTAATCGCCTCAATGCTGGCAACGTCCGCATTGAATTTCAGGGTTACGCCCTGCTCCTTCATCTGTTCAGCGATAAACTCACGAATGTCCTGATCGAAGCCACGCAGGAACAGATCACCACGGTAGACCTGCGTCACCTGGCAGCCCAGGCCGTGCAGGATGCCCGCAAACTCCGTGGCGATGTAGCCACCACCCACCACGGCCACACGCTTGGGAAGCGTGTCCAGATAGAACAGGTCGTCGGAGATGCGCACATGTTCACGGCCTGGCAGGTCTGGCACGAAGGGCTTGCCACCCACTGCCACCAGAATATGGCGGGCCGTCAACACGGTTTCACCGACGGAGACCTTGCCACCACCCAATACCTGCCCGTGACCTTCAAAAATCGTCACCCCGGCCTGATTCAGGATCCGCTGGTAGATACCGTTCAACCGGCTGATTTCACGGCTCTTGTTATCACGCAGTGTGGGCCAGTCAAACTCCCAGCCTTTCACGGTGTAGCCATAATCCTCAGCCAGCGCAAATTCCTGGGGAAAATGGCTGCCGTACGAAAACAGCTTCTTGGGCACGCAACCGACATTCACACAGGTGCCCCCGAAAAAGCGCTCTTCGATAATCGCAACGTTGGCACCATGGGAGGCAGCCATGCGGGCGGCGCGTACACCACCTGAACCGGCACCGATTACGACAAGATCAAATTCCGTGGTCACTGAAAACTCCTTTGTATTTCGTTCATTGTGAAGGCTGCTGCAATCAGCACAAACGCAGCCATTCGATAGTGATTATAGGTGCCGCCAATCACGGACCGGTCCCAATGCCCTGCCAGCGTACAAACGGCTGCTTTTCACTGGGTCGGCCTTCACGCAGATAGATGCCCGATTCAACCTGTGGCCACAGGCGATCAAGCGGAATGGACTCGCCATTACTGCTGAGCATGCGGGCATGATAACGGCGTAATTGCCGCGGCTCGCTGACACCACAGGAATGGGCAATGGTTTCCACTTCCTTGACCAGATTGTCATGGAAGTGCGCCACGCGCTGGGACTTTTCCGCCGGCACCAGCCCGCGCTGTAAGCGCGGATTATGGGTGGTGACACCGGTCGGGCAGGTATTGCGGTTGCACTGCAGCGCCTGGATGCAACCCAGGGCAAACATATAGCCCCGCGCAGAGACGCAGAAATCCGCCCCTACTGCTATCGCCCAGGCCACCATGCTTGGGGTGATCAGTTTGCCTGACGCAATAATGCGGATACGGTCTGTGAGGCCGTAGCCATCACGTAGATCCACCAACAAGGGCAACGATTCCGCCAGGTACAAGCCCACATCATCCATTAGTGACATGGGGGCAGCGCCAGTGCCGCCGTCGCCGCTATCGATAGTGATGAAGTCCGGCGCCGATTCCAGGCCACGCGCATGAATGGCCAGGAACAAGTCCTCCACCCACGCCCAGGCGCCGAGTACACATTTGATGCCCGTGGGCTTGCCGCTCACCTCGCGCACATGGGCAATCAGGTCCAGTAGATCCTCCGCGCTATGTACATCCGGCTGGCCGTTGGGGCTAATGGATGCCTCTCCTGCGGGGATGCCGCGAATGGCCGCAATTTCCTGGGTCACTTTGGCGGCGGGAAGAATGCCGCCCTTGCCAGGCTTGGCGCCCTGGCTGAGTTTGATTTCGATCATCTTCACTTGCGGCCGCGCCGCGATCGCAGCCAGGCGCTCATCGTTCAGGTTGCCTTCAGCATCCCTCACACCGTAACGGGCCGTGCCTACCTGGAAGACCACATCACAGCCCCCTTCCAGGTGATAGGGAGACAAGCCCCCTTCCCCCGTATTCATCCAGCAATTGGCAATGGCGGCCCCATGGGACAAAGCCTGCACGGCGGGCCGTGACAGGGCGCCAAAGCTCATACCGGAGACATTGAAGAAACTGCGCGCCGCATAGGGCTGTTCACAGTGGGGGCCGATCATCAAAGGCAAGGTTTTCGCCGCGTCCTTTTCCAGTGTTGGGTAAGGACAATTCATGAAAATGACCCGCCCCGCCCCGGTTTGCTTGGTCGAGCCAAATGCCATGGTGTTGCTCAAATCCTTGGCGGCACGGTAAACCCAGGCACGTTGTGCCCGGTTAAACGGCAGCTCCTCACGGTCCATAGCGAAGAAGTATTGGCGGAAAAACTCGCCAAGAGTCTCGAAAAAGTAGCGAAAACGGCCGATTAGCGGGTAATTACGGCGAATGGCGTGTCGCTTCTGAAAAAAACGGTCTTGTAGCCATAGGCCAACAGCCACCACCGTTAGCAGCAACACCAGCAGCAAAAAGCCCAGCTCCAGCCAGGCAATGGTGCTGTTCAACCAGGGTTCCAGATACTCAGGAAACATTCGCTCTCCTCGCTCGCTGTATTCGCAGCTGGGTGGCTCAAGGCGGAAATGTGCGCCAGCGCACTTGGGCCACCCCCGGCGCAATAGTATGATGTCAGTCCGTCGATTTTGTTACGCTTGGCGGCCAGTGTGGTCAATTCGTCTGGTGCTGGCCAGAAAGAAAAAAGAATGGCGTTATCATGGGGGTAACGCTTGGCTATAAGCCAGAACGACGGAAGAACAACAAATTAACGGTGTTCACGGTGCCCAACAAGCATCTTGCTACACCAGAAAAGGGGTACGGGGTTCAATGCGGGTTTTATTGAAGACATCCAGGCTGTCGGGGGCCTTGGCAGTTGGCTGCATGCTGATCGTCAGTGGCGGCGCCCTGGCAGACAATATCTACAAATACCGCTCCGCGGATGGCACCATCCTGTTCACCGATCAGGCTCAGGAACAGGTGGGCCAGCAGTACACGCTACTATCCGTTCGCAAAGGCTGGAGTTACACCCCGCGCGCCCTGTCCAACGCCCAGCGTGACCAGTACGACACCATCATTACCCAGGCGGCTACCCGCTTCCGCGTGGACCCTGCACTGGTCAAAGCCGTTATCCACGCCGAGTCCCTGTTCAACCACAACGCCATTTCACGGGTTGGCGCCCAGGGGCTTATGCAGCTGATGCCCGAAACCGCAGCCTACCTGAAAGTCAGCAACCCTTTTGACCCGCGTGCCAATATTCAGGGCGGCACCCAGTTCATCGCCTACCTGAAAAACAAATTTTCCGATCTCGACCATATTCTTGCCGCCTACAATGCCGGCGAAGGCAATGTGCGCCGCTATGGTGGCATTCCGCCTTTCAAGGAAACCCAGGCTTACGTGAAAAAAGTGAAACAACTTCGCCAGCGCTATGCGCACCAGTTTGTGGCCGAACTGGGAGAGGAAGAAACAGTGTTTGCGTCGCGGTAAGTCGCCCCGCCCTCAACAGTGTCGTTGGATTACGCCTTTCAGGCTAATTCAACCGACAAAACCCAGCGCTCTTAGGTTACCGGGTAGGTCTGACTAGCCTGAAAGGCGTAATCAGACAAAAAACCCAGCGCTCGTCAAATTTCCACACCCAGCCACTGCCCATCATAATCAATCCGAAACTGCTCGAGCTGATAACTTGATGTCTGGCATTTACCGCTGTGTAGCGAAAACGTCAGCCCATGCCCCGGGCAGCGCAATTGCTCATTCATCACCGTACAGCGGTCGAGCGGAAAGTCCGCATGGGGGCAGCGGCGCTGCATCAGCCAGGTGCGACCGTCTTCATGGATCAGCAGCAACTCCTTGCGCCCCACCGTAACAGGCAGCCGCAGACCGTCGTAAAGATCCATAATGCGGATAAGTCGATGAAACATGTGTCCTCACCGGTTTCCGTAACGTAAAAAGCCCGCAGAAGCGGGCTTTTTACTGTGCTGCGAAGCAGCGGGTCGGTCAAGCAGACATTAGTTGCCGTGCTTCTCCGCCAGATAGAACCAGGTATCGAGCACCGAATCCGGGTTAAGGGAAACGGAAGAGATGCCCTGCTCCATCAGCCATTTGGCCAGGTCCGGGTGATCCGACGGGCCCTGCCCGCAGATGCCGATGTACTTGCCTTGAGCATTACAGGCGTCGATGGCCATCTTCAGCAGCTTTTTCACCGCCGGGTCACGCTCATCAAACAGATGACTCACGATACCGGAATCCCGATCCAGGCCCAGCGTCAGCTGAGTCAGGTCGTTGGAGCCGATGGAGAAGCCATCGAAGTGTTGCAGGAACTCATCCGCCAGCAAGGCGTTGGTCGGCAGCTCACACATCATGATTACACGCAGGCCATTTTCGCCACGCTTGAGACCATTCTTCGCAAGCAGCTCAATCACCTGCTCCGCTTCACCCACGGTACGCACGAACGGCACCATGATCTCCACGTTGGTAAAGCCCATTTCGTCACGGACTTTCTTCATGGCACGGCATTCGAGCTCAAAACAGTCACGGAAGTTTTCGCTGATGTAACGGCTGGCACCACGGAAGCCCAGCATCGGGTTCTCTTCCTCAGGCTCATACAGCTTGCCGCCGATCAGGTTGGCGTATTCATTGGACTTGAAGTCCGACAGACGCACGATGACTTTTTCCGGGTGGAACGCCGCCGCCAGGGTAGAAATACCCTCGACCAGCTTCTCCACATAGAAATCCACCGGATCGCCATAACCCGCAGTCCGCTTGTCCACGTTCTGCTTTACATCTTTCGGCATGGCGTCGTAGTTCAGCAGTGCTTTGGGGTGCACGCCGATCATACGGTTGATGATGAACTCCAGGCGAGCCAGACCCACGCCCTGATTCGGCAGGCCAGCAAAATCAAAGGCCCGGTCCGGGTTGCCCACGTTCATCATGATCTTGAACGGCAGCTTGGGCATGGACTCAATAGAGTTGCGCTGGATATCAAACTCCAGCTGACCTTCGTAGATCTTGCCGGTATCGCCTTCTGCGCAAGAGGCCGTGACTTCCTGGCCATCCTTGAGCAGCTCAGTGGCATCGCCACAACCCACGATGGCCGGCACACCCAGTTCACGGGCAATAATGGCCGCGTGACAGGTACGGCCGCCACGGTTGGTAATAATGGCCGCAGCACGCTTCATCACCGGTTCCCAATCCGGGTCGGTCATGTCCGTCACCAGTACATCACCGGGCTGGACCTTATCCATTTCCTTGATGCTGGTCACAATGCGCACTTTACCAGCGCCAATCCGCTGGCCAATGGAGCGCCCTTCCACCAGCACTTTACCGGTTTGCTTGAGCAAGTAACGTTCCATCACGTTCACGTCGGAACGACTTTTCACGGTTTCCGGACGGGCCTGAACGATGTACAGCTTACCATCGTCGCCATCCAGCGCCCATTCGATATCCATGGGCATGCCGTAGTGCTTTTCAATTTCAATCGCCTGACGGGACAGGTTCTCGATCTGCTCATCCGTCAGACAGAAGCGAATGCGCTCATCCTTGTCCA
Organism: Alcanivorax sp. VBW004; assembly: GCF_009718865.1. Taxonomy (NCBI): domain Bacteria; kingdom Pseudomonadati; phylum Pseudomonadota; class Gammaproteobacteria; order Oceanospirillales; family Alcanivoracaceae; genus Alcanivorax; species Alcanivorax sp. VBW004. The sequence goes on along the minus strand of NZ_WNHC01000001.1, from coordinate 2,893,863 downwards.
CGTCCACGATTTCAACGGACTTACCGGCACTGCCTTCGGCGCCATAGATCATTTTCTGCATCTTGCTGCCCAGGTTGCGGCGCAGCACAGCAGGCTTCTTGTTCAGCAGTGTCTTCTTGTGAACGTAGAATTCATCCGGGTTAACCGCACCCTGTACGACCATCTCGCCCAAACCGTAGGAAGCAGTAATGAAAACCACGTCCTTGAAGCCGGATTCGGTATCCATGGAGAACATCACGCCAGCAGCACCCGTCTCGGAACGCACCATGCGCTGCACACCTGCAGACAGGGCGACCAGTTTGTGGTCAAAGCCCTGATGAACGCGGTAGCTGATGGCGCGGTCATTAAACAGGGAGGCGAACACCTCTTTAACCGCGATCATGACGCTATCTACGCCACGAATGTTCAGGAAGGTTTCCTGCTGACCGGCGAAAGACGCGTCCGGCAGGTCTTCCGCCGTTGCGGAAGAGCGCACGGCCACGGGGAGGTCAGCGTTACCTTCGCCGATCTGGGCGTATGCATCACGGATAGCCTTGTCCAGCTCAGGCTGGAACGGCGCATCAACCACCCACTGACGAATTTCTTCGCCAGTCTTCGCCAGCGCCACCACATCTTCAACGTCCAGCGCTGACAGCGCTTCGTTGATCTTCTGGGTCAGGTTGTTGTGCTCAAGGAATTCACGGAAGGCTTCAGCGGTAGTAGCAAAACCGCCCGGAACGGAGACACCCGCCGCCGACAGATTGCTGATCATTTCGCCCAGGGATGCGTTCTTGCCGCCTACGTGCTCAACGTCATCTTTACCCAGGTCCTGAAACCAGACTACATATTCCGCCAAGGTCATCTCCTTTTACGTGTTACTGGTTGGTTTGTTGGCCAAAGCAGTGTCGGCACACCTTGTGCCGATAGCGCCATAAATGAGTGGCTGCACAAGGTGCCGGATCAAATCGAGCCGACATTCTACTCAAAACCGAAACAGTTTGCCTGCCCCCTCTTTCAGATTTGGCCGGTATTTAAGCATCACGTTGGCCAACCCATGCCCCCGCCCTGCCTCATACACGAGAAAGAGATCCTACCCCATTGAAATTGCAGGATTTTTGTCAGAGAAGCATTATTGGCGCAGTGTAGAATCTGCGTCTTGTCCGGACAACGGGTACCCCCTCAAGGCTGCCTGACAGGCTGGGCCATGCCGTCAGACAGCACTGGTCGCAGTGCGATACAGCGTCTAGACTGGCTCCATTCAAAACAACGACTTACCCCGCAGAAGCGGCGCTCGCCCCGCGAATGGCTTGCTTCAAACCCACTCTTAAGGGGCACGGCGAGCGCCACTCCTGCGACTGAGAAAACGGGCAGACCCAATGAAACGAAGCGCTTTTTACCTATCGGACGGCACCGGGATTACCGCGGAAACCCTTGGTCACAGCATGTTGAGCCAGTTCGGGGATATCGAATTCGTGCAGATCACCCTGCCCTTCGTGCAATCCGATGAGCAGACCCGAGAAGCCGTTGCCCGCATCAACAAGGCCGCAGCAGAAGATGGCGCCAAACCCGTCGTCTTCTCGACACTGGTCAATACCGACCACCGCTCCATTCTGCATAGTTGTGATGCCCTGATTCTCGATCTCTTCGGGGCTTTTCTGCGCCCCCTGGAAGACGAGCTCGGCGTACGTTCCAACCACAAGATCAACCAGAGCCACGCCATCCGGGACGCCGAGTCCTACCGCATTCGCATCAACGCGGTACATTTTGCTCTGGATAACGATGATGGCGCCCGCACGCGTCACTACGATCAGGCTGATGTCATTCTGATCGGCGTCTCACGCTCCGGCAAAACGCCGACCTGCCTATACCTGGCCCTGCAGTTCGGCCTGTTCACCGCCAACTACCCGCTCACCGAAGACGACTTCGACGACCTGCGCCTGCCCAAGGCCCTGGTGGAGCACAAGCACAAACTCTTCGGCCTCACCATCGACGCCGACCGTCTCAGCGCCATCCGCAGCGAACGCAAAGCCGGCAGCAAGTACGCTTCGCCGCGCCAATGCGACATGGAATTACGGGCCCTGGAAGCCATGTACAACAAGCACAATATTCCGTATCTGGATGCGACAGAATTGTCGATTGAGGAAATCAGTACGCGGGTGTTGGCGATGAAGGGGTTGAAGCGGCGGCTGCAGTAGGCAGATGTAGGAGTTTGCATGCAAGCGAACCAAATCCGGTCCAACACGCAAAGCAGGACACCCTAACCTGCTTGACAGATATAGGTGGGTGCCCTTTGGATTCTGTCCCTTTGTTGATTCGGACAACAAAATGGTAATGATTCGACATCACCGCATAAACACAGAGATCAATCGCAGAGGTGTCAACCAGCACAGCTAAACGATCCACCACCCACTGTCGGCGACACTCGCATCCTGGCCAGAATAATGGTCTTTGCCACAACAGAGGAGACTCGCCGCACGCAGTGACAAATGCAGTGATAATACCGGCGTGAAATCCAAAGATACTTGAGTATAGCGAGCTCGAGTCATGGGAAGCTTACTTGCTTCCATGACACCACAACACTGACCTTATGGGCAGAATAAATATTAGACGAGAGCCTAACCTAGTGTAAGGCTTCGTCTAATCTGTACGTATCCCGTGCTGCTATGGTCGCGTTAGATACAACGAAGGTCTGCCCTAACTCAGCGGAGAATAAGATTATCCGGTAGAGCTTGGTCCTATTGCGGTCCAATTCGTGTCTTACTGTTACTTCCTGCACGGCCTCCTTCTAACAAAACTTGGCAGACCCGTAGCAGTTCGGTGTAAAGTCTTGCCCCTGTAGCTTCAATGACTGTAAAGGAAAAGGGATTGCTGTGCTGGAAACATTAACAGTCCCTACATCTAAGGCATCACCAAATAGGCAATCAAAAGCCCCGCATTCGACCGGTGTCGCATAAAGCGCACAATTGATTCCAGGAGTTGAACCATTGCTACACCCCTCAGGCCCCATTGCGTCTGTAAGATTTTGGTCTGTAATACCAATAGTTTCAGAAGGTGTGAGACTTCCGATATCCACCGGGTCCTTAAATGCCATCCACCAGCCTTTTTGGGCGACTGCAGGTGAGTCGGGCCAAAGAACATCTCGGGCTTGAAAGGAAAGACTAAATGGGCTGTTTACGTTTATTTTATGGATATACCCTAGATTCTCGCTCAGGCTCATATTAGCCCTAAGGCCAGAAATAACCCCCGTAATTTCTTTTTGCAAATCAAGTGGAATAAAACCACCGAACTCGACCTCAGCCGTCATCGATCCATTAATATCAATTGGCTGAATATAGGCTACGCCCGTAACATTAACGGAAGTACGTCGGCGTCCGTTAACCACTGCTGTATCCGTTGAAAAAGGCGCCGTAGTTGCTGCCAAATCTATCTGGTAGTCATTCGATGCATACTCTTCTGTAACGTCAAAAAACCCAAAACCAATATCGACTCGCCCAGTTAAGTCTTTTCCAGTATGGCTTTTATTCATATTTCTTGGCGCAACATTGGCAACACCTGCGCATGACCCTGGATTGTTAGCTGCGGATGAAGCGTCACAGGAAATACCGGCCACCTCCATATAACCACTAATCGAATTAATCCCATTAGGGGTGTTCGAATTTTCAGTACCAGCTGTAAGCATGCCTTTTACTGACTCGGCACTCATTCGTATTCCAACAACTTCACGGAGGGTTTTTTGGTCATCGTTATCAATCGCAAATTCGAAGAAAGGCCTCGTTAGTATTGCTGACGACTCAGGGCGCTCCGCATCCCAGGTTTGTCCGCTTAAGCTAAAGTTATCAATATCAATATCGCAAAACTGGCCATTAACGGCTGTGGCAGTACACCCAAGCTGAAGCTTTTCAATATTCATATTGAGTTGGAGCTCAGCCTCGAGACCAGCTTTATAAAAAGTATATCCGCTCTCTTCGGCTTTCCCCATTTGTAACAGAGCCTGCCCGGTAACCTGAGATAGTTTTTCATCGCCCAACTCCACCATCGCAAACGATGCATGAGAAAAAAACAAAAAGGATGCAAAGAATAAACTCCGAGGACCGCCCGAAACAACCGAATTAATTGTTATCATTTTCATTATAAGTAGCACTCAAGGTTACATCGGCAGCAGTGGCCATTAAGGCTACTGCTGCTCCAGTGTCAGAGATGTGTAAATTTTTGCCGCGGGAATGATCATGGACCCCAGATCCTTGCCGCCGAATTCGATTCTTCCAATTTCAAGAGGGTCACCAGCATCACCGCCCGGCTTGGTTGCCAAGGCGCCAACATTCATATTGGTTTCGATGCGCAGCTTGGGCTTACCTGCTTCTGACACTGGCAACAGATCAATCTTCCCCCCGCCTCCTGAGAGGATGGACTCTGAGGGAATCTCAATGTCACCGGTGATATTTGCGAGACGCACATCCACATCAAGCTTGTTGAGATTGGGTTCTGCAAACGAAATATAGGTGCCATCTTCATGGCCCGCGATTTCGCTACCGGCAATATCATTCAAACTCGCAAAGCTCAGGAAACCGCCAAAATTAATTGCATCGCCATTCAAGGAGGGGAAAAGCTTGAAGACGAAGTCATCCATCTCGAGGTTCATATCAATGTAACTGCCGTAAACCGGAGACTCCATCCGGGGAATATCGCCACCGCCAAACATGCCACGCAGCTGTACACGTGTTTCGCTGGAAGTCAGGTTAAGTCCGGAACCAAGAGAGAGGCCAACCCCCATATCATTGGTCGCAAACAGCAAGTCTGCCCCCATGAGACCAATGGCAAGACCATCATCGGTTGGGTTGCCTATATCGTGGTAGCTGGTTTGGAAGTCCGTATCACCGATCATCAGATGGGTGCCGTTTTCCCAGCGTGATCGGTCTGGTCGCCCATTTGCATCTGCCCCGCCTTCGGTCTGGATCGCCACCAGCACATCCATGTTAAAACCGGGTGAGCTCGCTGTTGAGCCATCCCCTGCTTGCGGATAGAGATACCAGTTGGTACTGATATCACCCAAGGTGTAGATCAGCGCCCAACCTTCGTCAACATTATTGAGTGCGGAAACCCCATCTCGATACACAACCCTGGAAGAGTAGGCGTGAAGCCCCCACTCGCGGTTAATAATAGCAAGGCCTGTGTCTGAGGGAGCAATTTCCAGCAGCTCTGTTGGCAGTACGCCGCCCGTTGCGCTTGAGCAGCTTGATGGCGTGCTGCCGTAAGTATTAATGCCGCCAAAACAAATGCCGCCAACGCTTTGGTGACCGGCCGAGACGGTATCCAGGGTTAGGTAGCCGAACTCAAGGTCTTTGCGGGTCTGGCCAAGCGTGGTGGGCATGCTAATCGGCCTTGAAAACTCCAAGTATGACTGGCCTTGGTTGCCAGTATCTTCGTATCTTGCTTCGCCAATCACAAACTGAAAGTTATCGGCCAGGTCAAAGCCTAATGAGGCAGTAAGCCCTTGTGTAAATGCCCCGCTATCCGGAAGCCATGTTCCCTGGGGGCGCAACAGCAGATCGAAGTCCTCAATGCCGCCACGCCAGCCAAACAATAACATCGGTATTGATTGCGCGTTGAACTTGAAATCAGGCCCGGACGGGTTGGCCAAAATATCGAATGTCAGATTTAAATCAGTACGCGAGCCCGGCGCGCTGCTCACTACAATTCCATCAGAATTCACACCTACCGTTCCCTGGTGCATGTCAAACAGGAACCCAAGGTTATCCAGTTGCACCTCGGTGCTGCCAGCTGGCCCCATTCGATAAAATAGGCGGCCAGGCTCCGCCATGGTCCACGTGTTCGGATCCGGGTCGGTGTTATCAATATCCCCGACGTTAACGATCACTCTTGCCTGATCGGCGGTGGGCGATGAGTTAGCGAAACCGCCATCACCAAAAACGGCAAAACGGCCGCCGGCATCCAGTGCCAGTGAGCCGAAAGAGCGGGATGGATCTGTGACTGACATGCTGTCCATCTGAACGCGCATGCGGTTCCAGGTCGCATCAAGACCCAGACCTGCTCTACCCTCGTCATTGGTATACGAATCAATCGCCAGGGCAAAATTCAGTGCCTGACTTCCGGCAGTGCCATCCAGATTAATGGGCTTAATTGCGAATTGCTGGGCATCAATATCTGTTCCACCAATGATCAGATGGTTCTGTAGTGAGTCACTGTTTGAATCGACTTTGCCCTGATCCACTTCCCAACGAATTTGCTCAGCCGTTATCGCTTGGCCTTGAGGTACTTCCAAGCCGATTGTCACACCGTCACGGCCCTGCACTGCGCCCATTTCATTTTCGGTAAGTGCTTCCAGTGCATACCCACTGAAAGGCCAAAACAGGGCGGTGGCTATAATGGCGCACCGTGTGTTATTTATTTTTCTTTTTGAACACATAAACGTCACCCGAGGGAGGTTAACCCCAGCCGTTTAAAAACCATAAAGGTAAAAATCACCACCGAAGGCAATGCGTGCCTGGTGGCCATTGTTGTCGGCGATATTTAGGCCCATGAAGGAATTTCGTGCATTAATTTCCCAACCCTCCTTGGTCGGGTCAGGTATAAGGTTGCCGCTACCGTCTACTCCCGAAAACCCGTTGGGTTCGACGGCCAAACCCTCGAAAAACATACCGAATCGGACATTGCCGAAGTTGGCGCCATTCTCGCCTTCCGGGTAGCTCAGGCGCAGGCCAGCCATGTCTGCGATAGTGTTTGTAGTACAAGCCCCTTCAAGTAAACAGCTGCCGCTTTCATCACTAAATTTAGCTGCGTTGAAGTACCCGGTATACGCCGAGCTCGAGCCGTGGGAGTCGCCCAACACAGAGGCGTCCAATGCCAAGCGAGTGATGTCCAGCGAGGCATGGCCGTTTTTGAAAACCAACCATTCTGTTTCGCGGTTTTTTAGTTGGACACCGAAACGGCAGTTCATGTTATCGAGGCTGGTGCCGCCATTCGGGGTCGAGCACTCAGACACTGGGGCACCGTCCAGGTCGGGATGGCTGTTGTAGTAATACTGCAGGCTAAGCAGGATGCCTTTCTGCCCGGTGACAGTGCCCATTTCCGTGTCATCCATGGCTTCCAGGGCATGGACCGGTTTCGCGTGCAAGCACGCTCCTACAATTAAGGCGAAGAATGCCAAGATTTTTTTCGCAGTCGAACGACCGCTTACACGGCCCTGGGGCGTAACGGGTGAAATGCGGATTCTGCCCATCATTGGTTCGCCCCTAGGGTGGTGATTTTCATATGGTGGATACGCATGCCTTCGATGCGGGAAATACCGATATTAGTGACGTCAGAGGGGCTGGGGCTTACACTGGGGTTGACGAAATAAATGCCGTTATTAATCGAATTTGCACCAGGCACTTTACCATTTGGATCAACTAGGGCACTAATCTGGGCGTCAGTTTCAACAGTAGGAGTATCAGGGTTATCACCTAATGCTTGGGTTATTTCAACACCTTCGAAATCCCCCCACCTTACATAGCCACGGGTGTTTTCATTGGGGTTCGTGATCACCTCCTCTGCAGAAGTAGCAAAGCTGCATTCGCCGCCACAATAGAAGTCTTCATAGATGGCTTCGATATTGGGGATGCGTGTCAACTCAATGACGAAATCACCAGTAGCCTTACCGGACTCTCTCTCGGCATTTAGCGTAATAGCCTGATAATGCAAGGTGCCTAATGGCAGAAACGCGTCGACATTTTTGAAATACAAGCCTTCGTTGTCATCAAAATCCGGCACATTGTGGAGGGTGTCCGTGGTGTAATCCCCGGGATCGCTATTTTTTTGCCGAACGGAGAAACGGAAGTCACCCGAAAGCGCGCTTTGGTAAGTAATGCCTAAGGTTCTGTCGTCGGCATTTGCTGTCTGCATTAGGCGCAGAATTGCTGGTTTGGGCTTTTCAACCCACGTGTCAGAGTCATCATCATAGACACCGGCCGTGGTTGGTTTGCCGTGGATGATGGTTTGGCTTTGCAGGAAATCCGCGCAGTTCGCTCCGCCGGATGAGCAGTTGGGCGCGCCTACCTCGGCACTAGCGCCACCCACACGATCAACCTCCAGTTCCCCCCAAAAGCTCCAGCGCCATTTTTCTGTTTGGCTGGGGCCAATCAGTTCAAGAATCGTTGGCTTCTCATTGCCGGTAGTTCCGTCCAGATAATTGCCCTGGAAATCATAGCCCTCGTAGTCATAAACACGCAGCACGTAGGGGTCATAGATCGAGGCCATAGCGCCGATGCCATACTGGTTAGGTGTTTGCCCGGCGCTGATACTATTGCCACTCCCCTGAGGGCAAGCCAGAAAGAGATTGCCGTAGTCGCTATCGCCGCCGCAACCCCCGCCGCCGTTTAAGGTCGCGTACCAATCCGTGCCAGCTTCAACCTCACCGTTGGTCATCGATAAGCCATAATAACGGGCATCCCCGCGCTCCCAGCCTGTTCCACTCACTGTCGCCCCGGTCAGTTCAATAAAACTTTCCGGCGCAAAGCGCATGCTGAAATTATCAAGCGCAAAGGCAAAGCCTGCCCCCTGCACATCTGACAGGGAGTCATCACTGAGTTCAGTAAGGGCTTGCGCTTGAGCGGCGCCCAGGGTGAGGGTCGCAGCCAACAGCAGGTTGGTCGATTGGAGTCTTGGGCGCACTGTGACCTCGTTTTCTTGTTATTCCAGCCTGATCCTTTTATTGACCACTTTGGTCAGGTCTGATGATCTTTAGTCACAAGGCTACACAGCGTCAAACCGTATGGCAACACTTGTTAACACAAACACTACACAGTGTCGTCGTTATTAATCTATAAATATCAGCAAGTTACGAACAATAAACACTGCGTATACCAGCCCTATGCATGCTTGTACTCTTTACCCAGAAAACGGCTTGTTACCAAAGTGCACATATGAGGCCGGAATATCCCGATTGGTTATGTTTCATGCGGGCTGAGGCTTTGGTTTTATGATGAGGGACGGCTGTTACATATAAGGGGTTGGTCTCGGCCCTAAAGGCCGGCTTCGCTTGCAAGCAAGCTCCTACAGAACAACCGACCTCTCCTGGCTATGTAGGAGCGGTGGTTCCACCGCGATGCAAATAATAATGAGCGTCTATGGCGGCGCGATAGAAACCTTAAAGGTAGGCGCTCACCACTGAGGACACCGAGATCACTGAAGAAAGAGCGGTTTTCTCTGTGCTCTCTGCGCTGAACGGGTCTTGGTCCAGGACTGAATCGCGCCGCGAGCGACGCTCCTACTGGTCGGACTATAACGTCAGGGTATTCATGAACTCGTGCACCGGCATGGAGGCCAGGGACTGGGGATTATTGCAGGCGCGGAGGATCCGTTCCGCTTTGGCTGGGGGGAAAAAGGTCAGCAAATTCTGATGGAACTTGCTCTTCAGCGCAGGCATGCCCTCCTCCCTGCGGCGTCGATGGCCTATGGGGTATTCCACCTCGGCAACATCCGTTTTTGTACCGTCGCTGAAAAAAACCTGTATCGCATTGGCGATGGAGCGCTTCTCCGGGTCCAGGTAATCGCGGGTGTAGTCTGCGCTTTCCACGATCTCCATTTTATTCCGCAGCGCGTCGATCATTGAATTCTTGGCGTGGAAGCTGTCTTCGTAGTGGTCGGCACTGAGGCCTCCCATAATCAAGGGCACGGCAATCATGTACTGCAGGCAATGGTCACGGTCCGCCGGGTTGGCGAGTGGCCCCTCTTTGGAAATGATGCGGATGGCCGATTCATGGGTGGTTACGACGATTTTTTCGATATCATCCAGGCGATCTTTTACCTCAGGATAAAGCAATACCGCTGCCTCGCACGCTGTTTGCGCGTGGAACTCCGCCGGAAAGCGAATCTTGAAAAGGATGTTTTCCATCACGTAAGAGCCATAACCGCGCTGGAAGCCGAATTGGCGTTTCTCTTCCGGCTTGATGGCCTGGTCCTTGTTGGTCTTACTGAACAGCACATCGTAGAAGCCCCACTGGGGCGCACTAAGAGCTCCCGGGATACCCATTTCTCCACGAAGAGCAATATCCGCAAGGCGAACAGCCCGGCTGGTAGCGTCCCCCGCTGCCCAGGACTTTCGTGAGCCGGCATTGGGCGCATGGCGATAAGTTCGCAAGGCCTGGCCATCAACCCAGGCATGGGAAACCGCAGACAGCATTTGCTTCCGGTCGGCGCCCATGAGGTGTGAGACCACCGCGGTGGATGCAACTTTGACCAGCAACACATGATCTAGCCCGACGCGGTTGAAGGAATTTTCCAGCGCCAGCACGCCCTGAATTTCATGGGCCTTGATCATCGCTTCCAGAACAGCCTTCATGGTCAAGGGCGGTTCACCGTTCGCAACCCGTTTTTGCGAGAGATAATCGGCTACCGCCAGAATGCCACCGAGGTTATCCGATGGATGCCCCCACTCTGCAGCAAGCCAGGTGTCGTTGTAATCAAGCCAGCGCACCATGCAGCCGATATCCCAGGCTGCTTTTACTGGATCCAGGCGGTACGGGGTGCCGGGAACCCGAGCGCCATGAGGCACCATGGTGCCCTCCGCTATCGGGCCAAGATGCTTGGTACATTCCGGAAAGCGCAGGGCAAGGAGCCCGCAACCGAGGGTGTCGAGCAAGCAATAGTGCGCGGTTTGCCAGGCTTCTTCCGATTCGATGCGGTAATCGCGAACATAGCCGACAATATCTTGAATGACTTGGTCGTAATCGGGTCGCAGATTCTGATCGGTATTGCTGGCCATGGTAGACGCCTCCCTGGATAGGTTGGCTTTCAGGGTCTCCCCCGGGATGGCAGAGGGTCAAGCATTGCTGGGGGTTAATTGAGCGGCTTTTACAGTTGCAGGTCGGGTTCACCCAAGGGCACAGAGAGGCAAAGCCATAACCCGACAGTGGATTTGTCGGATTACGCCTTCAGGCTAATCTGACCTACATGAAGTGGCGTTAGCTGTGCTAAGGCACGCCTACATCAGAAGCAGTCTCCGGGAATGCGGACATTGCCTTCCATCAAAACACGGGCGCTACGGCTCATGCTGGCTTTGGTGGCCGTCCACTGCCCATCGACCTGTTTGGCCCCCGCGCCAACCCGCAGCGTGCCCGACGGATGACCGAAGGTAACGCTGTCGCGCTCGCCTCCGCCGGCCGCCAGATTGACCAGGGTGCCCGGCACTGCCGAGGCACTGGCGATGGCAACGGCAGCGGTGCCCATCATGGCGTGATGCAGCTTGCCCATGGACAGGGCTCGCACCAACAGGTCCACATCCTCTTCACCAATTTGCTTGCCGCTGGAAGCTGTGTAGCTCTTGGGCTTGGAGACGAAGGCAATTTTCGGAGTGTGCTGTCGCGCTTCCGCTTCTTCAATGTTGTCGATCAGGCCCATGTGCTTGGCGCCGTAGGCACGGATCGTTTCAAATCTTTGCAGCGCCTCCTTGTTTTCGTTGATGTCACCCTGCAACTCGGTACCGGTGTAACCAATATCTTCTGCGTTGACGAAAACGGTAGGAATACCGGCATTGATCATGGTGGCCGGGAAAGTCCCGACGCCCGGAACCTCCAGCTCATCAACCACATTGCCGGTGGGGAACATGGCGCCCTCCCCGTCTGCCGGGTCCATGAAGTCCACTTTTACTTCGGCGGCCGGAAAGGTTACGCCGTCCAGTTCAAAATCACCGGTTTCCTGCACTTCACCATTGGTGATAGGAACGTGGGCAATAATGGTCTTCTGGATATTTACCTGCCAGATGCGAACAACGGCAATGCCGTTATCGGGGATACGGTCAGCAGAAACCAGACCGTTATTGATGGCAAAGGCCCCGACTGCTGCGGTCAGGTTGCCACAGTTGCCGCTCCAGTCCACGAAAGGCTTATCGATGGAAACCTGGCCAAACAGATAATCCACATCGTGATCCGCCTTTTCACTTTTCGCCAAGATCACTGACTTGCTGGTGCTGGACGTGGCACCACCCATGCCATCGGTGTGCTTGCCATAAGGATCGGGGCTGCCGATCACCCGTAGCAGAATCTTGTCGCGGGCTTCGCCGGGAACTTGCGCGGCCTCAGGCAGATCCGTCAGGCTGAAGAAAACGCCTTTGCTGGTGCCGCCCCGCATATAGGTGGCGGGGATTTTTATTTGTGGTGCGTGGGGCATGTCTTGCTCCTTGGAGAAAAACCGGTGGCCATTGGCCAACGCCAATGCCCACCCTGCGGTTTCGTTCTAGCCTGCTTCCGCCATAAACTCGTTGGCGAATTTTTGCAGGATGCCACCGGCGGAATACACGGACACTTCTTCGGCCGTATCCAGGCGGCACAGCACCGGGATGCGCTCTACGTCACCGTTGGCACGGTGCATTATCAGTGTCAGCTCAGCCCGCGGAGCCGGGCTGCCTTCCACATCAAAGGTTTCCGTACCGTCGATGTTCAAGGTGTTGCGCGTTGTCCCTTCCTCGAACTGCAGGGGCATAACCCCCATGCCGATCAGGTTGGTGCGGTGGATACGTTCGAAGCCTTCGGCCACGATAGTTTCCACCCCGGCCAGCGCTACACCTTTGGCGGCCCAGTCACGGGACGAGCCCTGACCGTAGTCGGCACCAGCGATAATGATCAGCGGCTGCTTACGCTCCATGTAGGTTTCAATGGCTTCCCACATGCGCTTCACTTCGCCTTCCGGCTCAACCCGGGCCAGAGAGCCCTGGATCACATTGCCCGCTTCATCCTTGACCATTTCGTTGAACAGTTTCGGATTGGCCAGCGTGGCACGCTGGGCAGTCAGATGGTCGCCACGGTGAGTTGCATAGGAATTGAAGTCCTCTTCCGGCAGGCCCATCTTGTCCAGATACGCCCCTGCAGCACTATCCAGCAGAATCGCGTTAGACGGTGACAGGTGATCCGTGGTGATGTTGTCCGGCAGCACAGCTAGTGGACGCATGCCTTTGAGTGCACGGACTTCGGCCATGGTCCCTTCCCAGTAAGGCGGGCGGCGAATGTAGGTGGACTGTGGACGCCAGTCGTACAGCGGACTCGCTGCACGTACGCCATCGCCTTTCTTCTCGAACATGGGAATGTAGGTCTTGCGGAACTGCTCCGGCTTCACCGCCGACTTCACGATCGCATCGATCTCTTCATCAGACGGCCAGATATCCTTGAGCATGATCGGGTTGCCATCCTGGTCGTGGCCCAACACATCCTTTTCGATGTCGAAGCGAATAGTACCGGCGATAGCGTAGGCCACCACCAGCGGCGGAGATGCCAGGAATGCCTGTTTGGCGTAAGGGTGAATCCGGCCATCAAAGTTACGGTTGCCCGACAACACAGCGGTGGAATACAAGTCACGCTCGATCACTTCTTTCTGGATTTCAGGATCCAGCGCGCCGGACATGCCATTACAGGTCGTGCAGGCAAAGGCCACCACATCAAAGCCTTGCTGCTGCAGCTCTGGCAACAGACCGGACTCTTCCAGGTACATTTTTACCGTCTTGGAACCGGGCGCCAGGGAGCTTTTCACCCAAGGCTTGCGGACCAGACCCAGCTTGTTCGCATTACGGGCCAATAAACCCGCCCCAATGATATTGCGCGGATTCGAGGTGTTGGTACAGCTGGTGATGGCAGCAATGATGACAGCCCCATCCGGCATCAGACCCTCTTCCTGTTTCCATTCCTTGGCGATGCCACGGCTGCCCAGCTCGGAAACCGGCAGCAAAGAGTGAGGATTGGAAGGGCCGGCCAGGTTACGACCAACGGATGACAGATCGAACGACAACACGCGTTCGTATTCCACTTCTCTCAAACTGTCAGCCCACAGGCCGGTTTCCCTGGCGAATTTTTCCACCAGTGCGACCTGATCATCTTCACGGCCGGTGAGGCGCAGGTACTCAATGGTCTGATCATCAATAAAGAACATGCCAGCGGTAGCACCGTACTCCGGTGTCATGTTGGCAATGGTGGCGCGATCGCCCACGGACAAGCTGTCGGCACCTTCGCCGAAGAATTCCAGGTAGGCGCCAACAACACGTTCTTTACGGAGAAACTCGGTCAATGCCAGCACCAGGTCGGTACCGGTGATGCCCGGATGCAGCTTGCCTGTCATCTCCACACCAACGATGTCTGGCAGACGCATCATGGACGGGTTACCGAGCATGACGTTTTCGGCTTCCAGACCACCCACGCCCACGGAGATAACGCCAAGCGCATCGACCATGGGGGTGTGGCTGTCAGTGCCCACACAGGTATCCGGGAAGGCCACGCCATCGCGCACCTGTACCACCGGAGACATTTTCTCCAGATTGATCTGGTGCATGATGCCGTTACCCGGCGGGATCACATCCACGTTATCGAAGGCGGTTTTAGTCCAGTTGATAAAATGGAACCGGTCCTCATTGCGGCGCTCTTCCACCGCGCGGTTCTTCTCGAATGCGCCCTCTTCAAAACCGGGGTGCTCCACAGCCAGGGAGTGGTCAACGATAAGCTGGGTCGGCACCACCGGGTTCACCTGGGACGGATCACCGCCCTTCTCGGCGATGGCATCACGCAGGCCGGCCAAGTCTACCAGCGCGGTCTGGCCAAGAATGTCATGGCAGACAACGCGGGCCGGGTACCAGGGAAAGTCCAGGTCGCGTTTGCGCTCGATGAGCTGCTTGAGCGCATCGGTCAAATCCTGAGGCGCACAGCGGCGTACCAGCTGTTCTGCCAGAATTCGGGAAGTGTACGGAAGTTTTGCATAGGCCCCAGGCTGGATCGCATCGACCGCCGCACGGGTGTCGAAATAGTCCAGCTCGGTGCCGGGGAGGGATTTGCGGTATTCGGTGTTCATAGCCTGGGGATCTCTTGTCTGGGTGCTTGAATGTGAACGAAGGAATGAATGCATTGACGCTGAATGCCAAACGCATAATGCCTGACGGGGTGAGCATCAGGCATCGAGCGTCAGGCGCCAGGCGTTATCAACCTCGCTCAGCGATCGGCGTTACCGGGCGCAACTCTTCACCGGTGTAATCCGCACTCGGGCGAATAATGCGGTTATCCGCGCGCTGCTCCATCACGTGCCCGGCCCAACCGGTCAGGCGGCTCATTACGAAAATCGGTGTGAACAGTTTTGTCGGAATGCCCATGAAGAAATAGGCAGACGCATGGAAGAAATCGGCATTACAGAACAGTTTCTTCTCGCGCCACATGACTTCTTCACAACGCACGGACACGGGGTACAACACGGTATCGCCCACATCCTGGCCCAGCTTTTCGGCCCACTGTTTAATGATGGCGTTACGCGGATCGGATTCCGTATAGATCGCATGGCCGAAGCCCATGATCTTCTCTTTACGTTCCAGCATGCCCATCATTTCTTTCTCGGCATGATCCGCATCGGAGAACTTTTCGATCATATCCATGGCCGCTTCGTTGGCGCCACCGTGCAGCGGGCCACGCAGGGTGCCGATAGCACCAGTGATGCAGCTGTGGATGTCGGACAGTGTGGATGCACACACACGGGCGGTGAACGTAGAGGCGTTGAACTCGTGCTCTGCGTACAGAATCAGCGAAACGTTCATCACACGCTCATGCAGCTCGTTGGGCTTTTCGCCACGCAGCATGTGCAGGAAGTGGGCGCCGATGGACGCATCACTCGTGTTTTCATCAATACGCACACCATCGTGACTGAAGCGATACCAGTAACAGATGATGGACGGGAAACAAGCCAGCATGCGATCGACACAGGCTTCCTGGGTCGGGAAGGCACCCATCACGCTGGTGTCTTCCTGTCCCAGATTGCCCAGCATGGAACAACCGGTGCGGATCACGTCCATGGGATGAGCATCTTGCGGGATCTGCTCGAGAACGGTTTTCAGTTCTGTCGGCAAGCTGCGCAGACCTTGCAACTTGGTCTTGTAAGCATCCAGTTCCGACTGGGTCGGCAGCGTGCCCTTGAGGATCAGGTGCGCGACTTCTTCAAATTCGCAGTTCTCTGCCAAATCTTTAACATCGTAACCGCGGTAGGTCAGGCCGGAGCCAGAAACACCTACTGTTGAAAGTGCGGTTTTACCTGCTACCTGGCCACGCAGGCCTGCGCCGCCGAGTTTTTTTGCTTCTGCCATGATGTATCTCCTTTGAATCTTAGTTCCGCCAACGCGGATTCTGTGCTGTAAGGGCCCCACTCGGAGCGGGAACCGGCATGAGGAAATTCAAGACCCGGTTCGCACCTCAAGAGGGACTCCTACAAAATCGGTATCAGCCCTTGCTCTTGGCGAAGAGTGCATCCAGTTTCTGCTCGTAATCGTGGTAGTTCAGGAAATCATACAGCTCCATACGTGTCTGCATGATGTCTACCACGTCTTTCTGGTGGCCCTGCTCACGAATGCTCTGGTACACCTGCAGCGCAGCCTTGTTCATGGCGCGGAAGGCACTCAGTGGGTACAGGATCATATCGGCGCCGGCCTCAGCCAGCTCTTCACGGCTGAACAGCGGCGTAGCGCCAAACTCGGTAATGTTTGCCAGCAACGGCGCATCGCCCAGGCCTTTTTTGAAGGCTTTATAATCTTCCAGGGTATGTACTGCTTCTGCGAAGATGCCATCAGCCCCTGCTTCGATACAGGCACGAGCGCGTTCAACAGCCGCTTCCAGGCCGTCTTTCTGGAAGGCATCCGTACGGGCGATAATAAAAAAGTCATCATCGGTCTTGCCGTCAACGGCCGCTTTTACCCGGTCGACCATTTCTTCCTGGGAAACGATTTCCTTGTTCGGGCGGTGGCCGCAGCGCTTCTGGGCAACCTGGTCTTCCAGGTGTACCGCACCGGCGCCAGCCTTGATCATTTCCTTAACGGTGCGGGAAATGTTGAACGCCCCACCCCAGCCAGTATCGATATCCACCAGCAACGGCGTGTCCACGGCACTGGAGATACGGCGAACGTCTTCCAGCACATCGTTCATGCTGGTCATGCCCAGATCAGGCATACCGTAACTGGCATTGGCCACACCGCCACCGGAAAGATAGATGGCACGGTAGCCAACCTGTTCCGCCATCATTGCTGCATAGGCATTAATGGTTCCCATGATTTGCAGGGGCTTCTCTTCCGCGAGCGCTTTACGGAAGCGGCCGCCGGCGGTCAGGTTTGCTGACATGGCGTTCTCCTAAGTATCCGATTTCAGGTTTTCCGCCTTGTGGGCGGCATATTGGGTTTCGATGTTCTTGCGGGCACTGCTGATATGGCGGCGCATCAACAGCTCCGCCATCTCACCATCGCGGGCTTCAATGGCCTCCACGATACGGCGATGTTCGTTAAGGGCTTTTTGCGGACGGTTGGCCACCGAGCTGAACTGATAACGGTACATGCGCACCAAGTGGTAAAGCTCGCCAATCAACATCTGGCTGAGGGTGCCATTGTGGCTGCCCTGGATGATGCGGTAATGGAAATCCAGGTCGCCTTCCCGCTGAAAGTAAGCGGTATCCTGTTGCAGATCCTGCTGTTGCTCATGCTGAGCCAACACGTCATAGAGGCCGTTGACCTCCTCAACAGACATGTGCTCAGCCGCCAAGCGTGCCGCCATGCCTTCCAGCGCTTCGCGCACATGATAGATTTCGATAAGGTCATCGAAACTGAGGGAGGCCACGCGGGTGCCCACATGGACCACGCGCTCCAGCAACTTGCGGGATTCGAGGCGGCGGATCGCCTCGCGGAGCGGGCCACGGCTGACACCGTAGCGCCCTGCCAGCTCAGTTTCGCTGACTTTGGAACCGGGCGGGATCTCGCCACGCACGATATCGTCCTGCAGACGGGCAAAAACCCGGTCCGCCAAGGTACGTGCAGATTCTGGTGCAGTGACAGACATAAAAAAGCCCGATTGTTGACAATTTCAACGACCGGGCTGGACTTTACGCCCTCAGAGCATGGACTTCAAGGGCGATTGTTGACAATGACTGACTTAAACCATCAAGGCGCCAAAGGATCGCATGCGCCGCCGGGATCGCCGGAAAAGAACTGGACCGCCCCTTGGGAGATGGCGCGCAGCATTTCCTGTTGATCCTCAGGAAGGTCGCTCACTGTATTATCAGGTTCGTCAGACGCCGGCGGCGACAAAGCAGCAACCCATTCTTTCTGCTGGATATAGGGGTAATAGCCATCCACCCACAGCGCCCGAAGGCCCACATCGAAATTGTCATCACCCGTACGGTACATCGGCGTACAGGCATCATCCAGATCAACCCGCCCCTCAATGGTGACACCAAAGTTGGCGGTGACATCCGGTTGAGCAGCGTCTGGCGCAAACAATAGGGACATGTTGGCTGAGTTGGAATCAGTCAAAGTGCGGGTAACAAAGCCTACCGCCCAGCTATTGGCTGCGCTGGTCGGGCAAGTGCCATCCGCCGGGCCAGCCATTACCACACCGTAATCCGGGCTGGAGATATCGCTGATCACATCAAGACAAAAAACGTCACTGCCATAATAATCCGCACGGGGTTGCTCTTCTGTGACGCTTTTGTTATTGATTTCCGGAGGGTAGTTACCACTGCCATCATCAGCCGTTTCAATATCCGGGTCGGGGATGGCGGTGCAGTCTGCGGCATCATCTTGTGACAGACAGGCGCGCATCAACCGCACAGTAAACGGCCCAGCCAGCGCCAGATCATCAATGACCGTTTGGTCTGGCTCCGCCTGGGGCGCCGCTTCCAGCTCGCCGGACAACGGTAACTCAACCGCATCCCCCACCAGAGTCCCGGTCAGTTGCCCCTTGTCACCACTGGCCAGGGAAGACCCCAGGTTCGGATAATTCAACTCAATATCGGTCTTGCCAACCCCATTTTCCGGCAAGAAATCATTGTAAACAATCTTGTTAAGGAAACGTCCCTGTACCGCAAGATCCGTATCGCCGTCAGGCTCAATGGATATCACGCCAGCATTTTCAAACTGCAGCTTTTCATTGACAGCCGTTGACGCTGTAAACGCCACCAACTCCTGTTTGAAATCAGTCTGCGATGCCCCCCTTGCAGCTAAGCCGAGCCCCATTACCTTGCCGTTGGGCAGGATCAATGGTGGCTGACCAAGCGCAGCATCATTCGTCAAACGGCCGGGCAAATTGATGGTAACGGTGTCATTGGCAGCGGCAGAAGACGGGTTTTCATCCTGGCAGGTAATAAAAATACAGGAGCGGAAACTGTAATTGCCTGCAGACGTATACCCATTAGCTCGCTCAACCTTGGCCAGGGGCACATTAGGATCAGGGTCAATTCCGGCCAACGATCCGGATGTCAATTGCGCATTAACTGCGACAAAGAAAGCGTCCCAATCATTGCGAAAATCGGCGTACACAGCAGTATCAATCGCCTGTTCATAGGTCTCCGGATCATTGTCATAAACCTCATGAACGGCCACCGGGATTTCCACGAAGTCCGGTGTCGCCGAATCCACATCCAGACCCTGAATCAAGGCAGCCACATTGCGACTCTGAGCCTCAGAGGTCGCCTCCCGGAACGGTGAATTCTTCAGGTCAGCCACCGTGACGGCATAACGGGTATAGGCCTCCTGGCTGGGGAATTCGATACTCCCCAAAGACAGATAATTCCCTTCAAATAGAGCGTTACCAATCAGGAACTCAACACCTTGCGAGTTATTCGGGCACAGCGCATTGAACGCGGGCACCGTGACCACGTTACCGTTCGAATCAACCGATTCCTGATCCGCATCCGAAGTAAAGAACACCACATTGGTACCGGTACAGGTGTACCCCAGATTGCTGACATGGGGTCCCGCCAACTCAACCAGCACATCCCCGCGCGAAGAGGGATCACACCCTGCCCCGGCCGGACACCCGGGCACGGTCGCATCGGAAAAGTCTTCACCGCCATTACACCCGGCTAGCGCCAGAGAGAGCGTGGTCAGGACAAAAAGAAATCGCATATAGGTTTCCTGTGCATTCGTGTGAGATTCGTTACGCTCTTTAGGGGGCGGTCAGAACCAACTCACCTTCCGTCACCTGTTTCAGCCCGTCGGTGCCAGGGCGGCTTTCAAAATAAGGAAGAAAAACAACCAGATAGTGTTGACCCGGTTCCTTTTCAACGGTTCCCTGCAAATAGCCGTAGCGGTACCAGGTTTCCGGATACTTACGGCTGAACGGCTGGTCTACGAGCATGACCGGCAAGCCATCCTTGTCCAGCCAAAGCAACTCAACAGCGAGATAGCCCTGCTTACGAATAAACGCCATCAGCGATACGCGGCTTACCTCATCAGGGAATGAATAAATTCTGGCCCGATAAGCGGATTCTCCCATCAGAACGGGCGTGTCTGCCCCAAAAGCCAGTAGCGCTTCCTTGCCGGATTCCAGGCTTTGCGCCTCTGCAAGCAAATGCTGGCAACAATCTGCCCGCAACGCACGATAGGTTTCCAGGTACGCATCGGCATCCAGGGTTTCATAGGGCGCGGGTGCCGAACTGGCGGCCTCTCGTTCAGCCCCCATGTCCAGAGGGCGACTCACCAACTGGCCTGTTTCATCCACATAACTGATGAAACGGTCGTTCTCGCGGGCCTCGAGCTCTTGGTCCACTTCGGCACTGGGGCGGTAGTCTTCCACAGACTCGCGATCAGAAGAACCCTTGTTCGGCGTTTTCTGACTGATGGCAGAATCGGCGGCCTCAGTCGAATCGTTTGCTGCACCGGTCTTGCCTGACGCGGCCGGACGCTCAAGGGTGACCAGATTTCCCTGTGCATCCATGTAAACGTACAGCCCTCCCTCTCCCGCCGCGCGCTGAGGCTGACTTTGGCTGATGCTTTGCCCCTGGCTCTGACAGCCGGTTGCCAGTACCACAAGCAGCAAGATCGACAGGCGCATCAAAACTTGGTTCTGAATGCCAGGCCGACCATCATGATCCTGGCTTCGGTTTTGATATCCAGCCCAGCATAGGGGTTGTACACCACATTGTCGATACCGGTACAGTTGGCTGCACAGCTGGTATCCGCAGGAATTTCATCCTTGCTGTGAAGCATGCCAATACCCAAGTCGATATCGGTATCCGTGTCCCATTTGTACCCCACCCCCAAGCTGTAATAGCGCGCCTCATTGATCGGTACCATGGGGCTACGGCGATCTTCAGGAATCGCCGAAGCACGGGGCTCATACCCTGCGCGCAGCTGGATACGGCCGGTCAGGTCATAGGCGGCACCAAAGGCCAGGTTCCAGGTGGACTGGAAATTCAGCGGATAGCTCAATTGTGTAGACGTGGACCCGGGCGAAAACAGACGCGCCAGGCTCAGCACCGCCGAACTACGGTCGAAGACGATATTGAACGCATCCCATTCCTTATAGTCTGCCCAAACCGCATCCACATTGAACTGCAAGCGCTCGGTGGGCTTGATCTTGATGCCGGTCTGGAAGGTGGCCGGCATGGTTAGATCCATACTCACCGCCCCAACTTCTTCACTACCAATCCGTGAGGGAATCCCCAATACCGCCAACGCCAATGCCCCCGTAGCAGAGCTGCCGATACCGTTAACGGTTTCCTGGGTCGCATTGGAATAGGAGATCTTGTAATCCCCTTTCATGTGCGTCTTCGCTTCAGAGCGCCACACCGCCCCCCAGGCAAACCGATCGTTCGGCTCCCACAGCACGCCGAGGTTATAGGACGGGCTGAATCGCTGATCCATGGAGACTTCCAGCGAAGCCAGATTCTTGAAAGGCCCCAGTCCTTCATCCGGATTACAGATCCCGAATAAAATCAGATCCAGTGCAATATTGGACTCACCAGCAAAGGGCGCACAAATACTCTCGTCGATCACCCGGGCAAAACCCAATAATTCATTGGGCGCACGAAAATCCTGCTCCAGGGCAATAGCCTGGTAACTCATGCCAATGGACGCACCAATGGAAAGCTCGTCATTCACCTGGTAGGCCACTGACGGAGACAAGTAGGTAATACGCTCAAGCGCCACACGCTCGCCCATGTAGTTACCCACATCATCTTCATCACGGTAAAAACCTGCCGCCATGGGCAAGTATGTAGCCGTACCGAAGGTAAACTTAGACCCCGCAGGACGAATGGAAAATGCGGGCAAAGGCCCAGCAATCAAAGGCCCAGGCGGCAAATCCACGGTATCGTTGATGAAAGGAATATACAGAGAGATCCCCTCCACCGAGCTGGTTGCAGTCTTAAAATTGCGGCAGAAGTCCACACCATCGTCTGGCACATCATCACAGACCACGGGATCATCGGAGAAACCAAAGACATTGTAATCTGGTGGCGCAGAGAATTCAGATTCCAGAGAGAAATCGGCGCCGACAAACTGCAGATCCACACGCCGACCGTCCAGCCGAGCCAGGCCCGCAGGATTAAAATGGATAGACATGACCCCAGGCGGATCCGCGGTGACAGCATGCCCCATACTCATTGCCTTCACATCAATAGCAAGGTTGTTGGCTAACTGCGCATGGGCAGAAACGGCCAAAAGCCCTGCCACCAGGACGAGAATACGCACGCCGAGCCCTTTATTCTTGTTGTTCATGGCTAGCCCCTTCCAACTGCTTATCACGGCTTATGCCCCGGGTTTCAGGCCTGAAAAATCAATCGGCAAAGAAAGTCCAAGCAGCACATCAGGGGAGTCTTCCGTCAAACCAAACCCGAAACTCAGGTTGACGATGCGATTACTGGAAGTCCGAAGCCCCAACGAGGTATTGATGACACTGGAGGTGGAGTCTTCCGATGCCGCCGTATAATCCTCGAAGAGAAAATTGGTTTCGAAGTTATACGACTGCTGATAACTCGCACTCAGCGACACCTCATAGGACAGCGAATACGCCAGACCCATGGAAAAATTAACGCTGTCGCCAGGTTGCACTTCATTGAGAATCTCGCCACCCCGAACCTGGTTTAGCCCGGTCGCATCAAACGCATAGGTATAACCGAGCGAACCGAACAGCACGACCGGATCGATCACCTTGCTGGCACTGACCCCTGCCCCAACGGAGTAATAACCAGAGCCGCTGGACACCTCTTCATTCACGTTGATGTCATAGGGGCTGTCGCCAGTAGGCGTGCTCAGCGTCGTATACAGCGTGGTATTCATAGCCCCCGGTTTTACCGGGAAGGGCTGATAACGCAGACTGAAAGACACATCCCCCAGCGCAGCCTGGGAGACATCTTTCTGCGTGTCATATTTGTAGGATACGGGCAGGCGCGTGTTGAACGTCAGGTTATTCCAGATACCGTAATCCAGCGACAGCGCTGAAGAAAATGCATGCTGCGCATCCTGTTCAATACGAAAACGGCTGATGTTGCCGGTATTTTCGTCAATGGCAATATCGATGCGGTCATCACGGTAGTAGTTGTAATTGGCCGAAAAATTCAGCGACATTTCGCCACTGGGAAGCAGTGAGTATTGCTTTTCCGCCGCCTGGAAGACCTCTTCCAGGTTTTTTTCCTGGGTCACGTCCTCGTCAGTGGTCTGCAGGGCTTCTCGGGCTTCGTCAACCTCGGCAGCCCAGGCAACATGGTGCGCCAACAAGAGTGCGGCCATTGCTGCCACCTTCCCAGACATCATTTTCATGCAAGCCTTCCTTTATTATGTTTGTTATACGCCACTGCAGGCTGTTATTGGCGGAAGTAGGTTCGTGTCGGCACGTTGATGACCCGTTTATCCCCGTCATCCTCTGTGATCTGAACCCGGGTTAGCGTGCTGGCTTTATCAGCCCAGTTTTCAATCGGTGCGGTAAACACCGGAAATACATCAAACGCCAGACGATTAATCGTCCGCTCATCAAGCAGGCGTAGATCATAATCGGTGAGTTCAAGCCCATCCTGAGGCTCAAAACCGTTCGGGAACACGATAAACAGGACGTTCTGGTCCCAGACTTCCTGGAATTTCGCTTCAGTAAAACTGATATTCCCCAACGCCGGATCCGCCACATAAATATGACCATCCTGGTACTTTTTGAGCACGACGAAGTGCTTGAAGCCACCGTAGGCGATCGGAACAATAGCGGGGTGATCCAGAGACTGAATGTCGGACATTTCCGCCCGAAAACCACCACTGGGGTGGCCCAGTGCCGTGGCCAGACGCTTCATGTCGAGCAGAGAGAAACCGCGGCGCTCCACGATCTTGTCGGTTTCACCAAAGCGCAGCAGGCCTTCCATAATCTGGCGCTCCTGGAACTGTCGTCCCAGGTACTGATTAAGCACGGTGGTCAACGCTGCCGAGCCACAGGAATAGTCATACGCCTGTCGCGTCACGTTGTGGTAGCGGAACTCGGATACCGGTTTCACCACGAGATCACGCTCGCGTAAGGACACCGGTTGAGTCGGGTGTTCATAGTAGATTTCACCCTTCTGCGGGGGCGTAATCACTACGGACTCATTGGCAGCAAAGAAAATAAGCGCCACACCCAGCATGGAAGTCAGCATCTATGGCAATCCAGCGTTATTGTTATTGTTTGTTTCTTATAGTGGTAGACATGTTAACCACGTCACTCAGTACTGGCAACCATGTAAATTCGCCCAAGGGGCGGACGACTGGGCTTAACTGTCACCTTCACTTTGCTTATCCCTAGTAGCGACCGTATTGGTATACATATTTTCAGGCTGAATATAGTGGCGGAGACGAGCTAAGCACATTCCCGCCCATGCCAACCGGCAAATAAAGCGTTTGGCATGCCCTTTATGGGGACAAATCGTATCCGTAGCGCTCTGCCGCTTCCCTGAAATGAGGCAACACAGGCTCCATCCACTTAGCATAGTTGCGCCAGCGCCCCTTGGAGGTGCTGTAAATTTTTTGTGTGACGCCTTGGTAGCTTGGAGTAGCTAGAGTTCCACGCCGCTTGGCATGCTCATCATAGTTGAGTACGTCGCTATCCCAATGCAGCCCCATGAAATCAAGAACCTTGCGCGCCTCGCCTTCCAAATCCATTACTAAATCTTCATAACGGACGTAGTGCATTCGATCCTTCAAATCAAATACATCTTCATACTGCCACAACAGCTTCATTACATGCTTGTAGAAGCTTGCCGCATTATCTAAATCAAGAAAATTTGCCATACCATCGTTCATCTTGAAGCTCTGCATGTAACCGCTGAGGATACAATCAGCAGGGTGACGCAAGGAAACAACAAACCTGGCATCCGGAAACAAGCGAAGAATCAACCCAATATCAACAGTGTCCAGAGGCATTTTTTCCACCAACAACTTAGCGGGATCGAGCTGGACCTCTTTTTCAGCAACCTGAAAATAAGTTTTTCTTAGAGAGCCCACCTGCTCCTGCGTAAGATCTTTAATGTAATCCATCACAGTAAGCCATTGTGACTTCCAGCTTGAACACTGCCTTAATTTTCCGTCAACCATCGCCCTGCCCTGCATCAAGGCTGTAGCTTGGCGCAATACTGTGGACATAGTGGGGGGCTCTTCCATAGCCTGAACGCCGTGGTGCGAATCTACAATTTGCTCTAGGAGAGTGGTACCTGAACGAGGGAAACCCAGCATAAAGACGGGGGTATTCCTGGGGCTCTCAACGTGAGACCACTTTTCAACCCACTCGGGGACAAAAATAGTCCGAAAAATCTCAACTCTTCGCCTAATCGTATTATCCGAAACACGCCTTCCCTCAAGGGAAGCTCGCATTGAATTACCTTTCTCAAGAGCAGAAAACGCCTGGTCATATAATCCAAGGTTATCAAAGCAGCGGCCAAGAATTTTCCAAGCTCCACTTACATATTGATCAGGAGACGCTTTTTCAAGCCAATCAGGCAATTCAGATAAAACCTCATCGATTTTTTTTTGTTGAAAATAAATTGTCGCTTTAAGCAAATGGTAACGAGATTCAGAAGATGCCTCATTAAGCCTCTCAACAGCTTCAAGCTGCTCCAAGGCTTTCTCGTGCTGAAGTAGTCTCAGGTAGGTCTCGGCCTTGGCAAGATAGTGCTCACTGTTCAAGTTGTCAGTAAGCTTTGCAATGCGCTGAAGGGAATACAAAGCGTCTTGCCAAAGGGAGTCTGCATGTTGCGCCTGATAACGCAACTGCCAGCTTTTCCAGTTTTTAGGGGCGATTTTAACTGCGGCATTAGATATTTCTGCCATTTGAGGCGCGTCATTCTGATTTCTCGCAGCCTCCATACACATAGATGCTGCCTCGAAATCGACATATCCGACTTCGATAAATGAAATCACAATCTTGCTCGCGTCCTGATAATTCCCTTTTTTACAAAGAGATACTGTAACCGGGCGCAATTCCCTAGCGGTCAAATTCTGCTTCATACTAACTCAGGCTTCATGAGTAATTTGGTCATAATTATTATACAAAAACGCCCGACATATGCCGGGCGTTTTTGACAAGCAATTAAATTGCTTAGTGACCAGAGATGGTGATCGTCTGGCCAGACATGTCCAAACCGGTGATGTAAACGTTACCGATTGAAGGAGCCGTACCGTCATCAGCACCAAATGCCACACCCATTGCAGCAATATCAATGCCAGAAAGGGCCGCATTGGTGGAGATTTCCAGCCCAGAGGTAGTGATGCTACCGGTAATACCGTTAACATCAACATTGCGGATGGATACTTGGTCAACAACCATTGCACCACCACCGTTAGTGCTCTGGTCACGCAAAACCAGGTTATCTTGGTTGGTGTTACCCAAGTCACCCAGTACGCCAATATCAATTGTCAACGCAGTACTCGTGCTCAGTGCAAAGAAGTTGGATGCTTCAGAGCCCAACTGAACATTAAGGTTAACATCACTCAGGGTAATCCCAACGCTATCCAAAATTGGATCGTTAGCAGCCTGGGCAGTCAGTTCGGTACCTACTTTAGCGATACCAGCGGCCACATCAGTGCCGTCAGTACCCTGACCCACATAGATATCACCTGTATCAATAGTCAGAGTCGGGATAGAAATAGAGGCCTGAAGAACGCCGCCCCCAGTAGCAGAGCTAGCGGAATCAACGTTAATGGTAATATCACCAGTCAATCCCATATTGTCGATCAAGATCATACCTTCACCAGTGTTACCGGTGAAACCGTCGGTATCTTCTACACCAACATCCAGAGTAGCATTCAGGCTCAGACCAATGCTGATACCATCCTGACCAGTAACCGCAGACAGCGCTTCATCCTGCATCGGCTCGAGAGCCAGGGCGCTCATCGGCGCGACGGCTACAGCGGCAGCCAGAGCAAGTTTCTTGAAATTCATATTGTTCTCCTCGTGTGCACAACGTTTTTTGTAATGCTTATGTGCGCCCCCGTCTTCGCAGAGCACACAGTTACGTTAACACAACAGTTACAAAAACAAATATGCCCGTTACAAAACGTTGGCGGCGCTAAAGACAAGCCCAAGTCATTGTAATTATTATACTTTATTCTATTTTAGAACAGACGTAACAGGTTGGCTTGACTGAAATGGTCAACCCCTTTTGTTACGACTGTTACCCTCAGTAACAGGATTGGGCATCGTTGCGTTACAGGGTTAGACTAGCCGCCTCACTTAATTCTGGCAGCCCATGACATACCGTTGCGTTTTTCAATCTGAAGGCGGCTTACGCTGGCTTGGCGAGCCTGATGCGATACTGACAGCCCAGTCACTGGCAGAGCTTCAGCGTTTGCGGGTCCGCGTGGAGCAAGCGTTGGCGGGAGAATATCGCTTCGCCGCAGGCGTGTTGCCCTATGAAGTCGGTTCCGTATTACAAGGGCTGCCTGCCGCTCCTTTCACCGCTTGGGCATACCTGTATAAGGAAGCACCAGCGACACAACCTGACGGCACACTCACTGATACCGACGATTTTTCCCTCGCCGCGCCCTTTCAGCCTGAGCAAGACAGGCAGGCATACCTGAGCAACCTTGCCCGGATTCAGTCGTACCTTCAGGCCGGTGATTGTTACCAGGTGAACTTGGCGCAACGTTTTTCTACTGCTTTCAGTGGTTCGCCCCTTAACGCCTGGTTGGCATTACAACAAGCCCACCCTGCCCCACACAGCTGCTATTTCGACACGGGCAACGGACACAGCGTGTTTGGTGTTTCACCGGAGCGTTTTCTCTCTATCACGGGCAGGAAGGTGGTGACTGAACCTATCAAAGGCTCACGCCCGCGCGGACACTCGCCCGATGAAGATGACCGGTTCGCGGCCGAGCTACAGGCTAACCCCAAGGATCAGGCTGAGAACCTGATGATTGTGGACTTGCTCCGCAATGATCTGGGCATTAGCTGTGAATCCGGCAGCATCCAGGCATCCCCACTTTTCGAACTACGCCGGTTCAGTAATGTGCAGCACCTGGTGAGCACGATCACCGGCACACTGAAAGCCGATGTCCCCCCTTTGCAGGCACTGTTCAGTGCTTTTCCAGGCGGCTCGATCACCGGGGCGCCCAAGAAACGGGCCATGGAGATTATTGCCGAGCTGGAACCGGTAGCCCGCGGAGCTTATTGTGGCAGCTTTTTCTGGATGGATGATCAGGGCAATCTGGACAGCAATATCCTGATTCGCACGCTACAAACCGAAGGCGACAGGCTCTATTGTCACGGCGGAGGAGGCATTGTGTTCGACTCGATACCCGAGGCGGAGTATGAAGAGAGCCGCTTCAAGGTTGCCAGGCTGATGGGCGCCCTGGAGGACAGATTTCTGTAGCGTTACAACAAGCAGTCAACACGCCGTAACAGTCCCGCCTCACCAACGGAAAAGCCGCGCCCAAGTCTGGGCGCGGCTTTTCATTTTCAGGCCTAACACACTCGCTTCGCGTTGTTGCATGAAGCGTGTGGCGTGCAGCGCGCCCTACAGCGGAATATCGCGCTCGCTGGCTTTGATGATCTCTTTCTTGAGGTCATCGTAGCTGTGTACCGCAGGGAACTGCGGAAATTCGGCGATCACATTATCCGGGGCGTGGAACAGGATGCCCTGCTCGGCTTCACCCAGCATGGTGGTATCGTTATAGGAATCACCGGCGGAAATCACCCGGTAGTTCAGGCTGTGGAACGCAATGACCGACGCCCGCTTCGGGTCTTTCTGGCGCAGCTTATAGTCCGTAATCCGGCCTTTCTCATCCACCTCCAGACGGTGGCAAAACAGGGTCGGCCAGCCCAGCTTCTTCATCAACGGCTTGGCGAA
The DNA here is from genome assembly GCF_009718865.1 of Alcanivorax sp. VBW004. Taxonomy (NCBI): domain Bacteria; kingdom Pseudomonadati; phylum Pseudomonadota; class Gammaproteobacteria; order Oceanospirillales; family Alcanivoracaceae; genus Alcanivorax; species Alcanivorax sp. VBW004. The sequence goes on along the minus strand of NZ_WNHC01000001.1, from coordinate 2,864,820 downwards.
CTCATAGAAAGTGTCCGAAAGGATAATCAGCTGGAAGTTTTCGCGGGCCCATTCGACGAACTCCTTGGCTCCTTCCATCGGGTCCAGAGTATCGATCACTGCCTGGATGTCGGGCAGGCCGTAGCCATGCTCATCCAGAATCTTCAGGCGCATACGCATGAGTTCGTCGTAGTCCGGAATATCCCGGGTGGTGGCACGCAGTTCATCGATGCCGGTTTTTTCAGCGAAGTTGATCCAGATTTCAGGGATCAGCACCCCTTCCAGGTCCAGGCACAACAATTCCACGGTGTTTCCCCTTTGGGTTGATAAGGCGCGCACAATGTAGCGGCGCTCCGGAGGCTTTGCAACGGGGGAGCTGGAGGCATACGCATTGTGAACGGGAGGGGTTTATGGGGGGCGATGCCTATTAGGGAGCGTCTAAAACGCCCCACACCCCTGATTTCAGTGGGAAGAGAGGCTTGCACACGAATAAAGATGGGGGGGGGGGTGAGAGGACCCTTCGCGATGCAAGCATCGCTTCCCACAGGGGAGTTAGAGCGTCTAGCGGATAGGTAGCTCTATGCCCTCGAACAAGGCCTCTCTTTCCTCCCGGTTGGGGGCCTTGATGGCAGCTTCTACCAATTCTCGGCTCAGATGAGGGGCGAATGCCTCCAGAAAATCGTACATGAAGCCCCGCAGGAAGGTGCCCTTGCGAAAACCGATGCGTGTGGTGCTGGATTCGAACAGGTGGCTGGCATCCAGTGCCACCAGACCTTTGTCTTCCACTGCATCCACGGCCATGTGGGCGATGATTCCAACGCCCATGCCCAGGCGGACATAGGTTTTGATCACGTCGGCATCTGCCGCAGTAAACACCACCTTCGGGTCCAGGCCTTTGTCCACAAAGGCATCATCCAGTTTGCTGCGCCCGGTGAAGCCGAATACGTAGGTCACAAGCGGGTATTCAGCCAGTGCTTCCAGTGTCAGCGGGTGCACGTCTGCGAGCGGATGCCCTTCCGGTACCACCACAGTCCGGTTCCAGCGGTAACAAGGCATCATGATCAGATCAGAAAACAGATCCAGAGCTTCTGTGGCGATGGCAAAATCCACGCTGCCGTTGGCCGCCATTTCAGAAATCTGCATGGGTGTGCCCTGATGCATATGTAGCGACACATCCGGAAAAAGCCCGGTGAACTGGTGGATAACCGGCGGCAAGGCATAACGCGCCTGGGTGTGGGTAGTGGCAATGCTGAGTTCACCACGGGATTCGTCACGAAACTCCTGGGAGACCCGACGTATGGATTCCGTTTGCTGCAGGATTTCACCGGCAATCTGCAGGATCGCCTGCCCGGCAGGGGTAATATGGGTAAGGTGCTTGCCGCTACGGGCAAAGACCTCCACCCCCAGCTCGTCTTCGAGCATGCGAATTTGTTTGCTGATACCGGGCTGCGAGGTGTAAAGCGCCGCTGCGGTGGCTGACACATTCAGGTCGTGGCGGGCCACTTCCCAGATGTAGCGTAATTGCTGCAGTTTCATCCCTGCCTCCGCATTGAAGCCGTAATCGGTTATAAGAATATAATCGATTATTCATTCAACGCATAGATAACCGCGTTTGCTGCTGTGCCGTCAAGTCGATGAAAGGATGACGCCAATGGCTGAAACCAGGCGCCACACATTGAACGGACCTTTTCGACCACAAGCCATTGTTAGCCTTCAGGTGCCGATGCTGCAACTTTGCTCAAACCGGCGGTGCGTCTTTCTTCTTATTGGAAATGCCGTGAGGAACATGGCCCGCTGCCACATGCTCGGCCGCAGACTCACAGTGGCCCTGTTGGTCATCAAAAAACACATCCGCCCCAAAGGCACGCAAGAACTCTCCTTTGGATAGCCCGCCCAGAAACAGGCTTTCATCCAGGCGAATATCCCAGTCCCGCAAGGTGCGAACCACTCGCTCATGGGCAGGGGCACCCCGGGCTGTCACCAGGGCGGTACGGATTGGGCACTCTTCCACGGGGAAGCTGTTCTGTAACTGATGCAGCGCTGCCAGAAACGGCTTGAAGGGTCCGCCATCCATTGGTTTTCTGGCGGATTGGCGCTCATTCTCTGTGAAGGCTTCAAGGCCAGCGTTCTGAAAAATCTGTTCCGACTCATCGGAAAACAACACCGCATCACCATCGAAAGCGATGCGCAAAATGCCATCCGGGCGCTGGCATTGGCCGCCGGACAGGATCGTCGCCGCCGCATAGCCTGCTTCCAGCACCTGCTGCACATCACCAGGGTCCGTGGACAAAAACAGATGGGCTCCGAAGGCCGAGACATAGCGGTGCGGGCTCTCGCCACTGGCAAACGCCGCACGGGTAATGGGTAGTCCATAGTGGGCAATGGAATTGAACACCCGCAGCCCGGTATCGGAGCTGTTGCGCGACAAAAGTATGACTTCGACCCGCCCCTTGCCCTTTTCCAGATCATTAATGGCCAGAAGCTTTTGCACCAAGGGAAAGGCATCACCCGGTTCCAGCAAATCATCTTCGTGCTGCACCTGATAATCCTGAAAGGCTTCCAGGCCCTCCTCCAGATAAACCCGGTGGCTGTCAGAAAGATTGAACAAGGCCCGTGAGCTGATCGCGATGACTAACTTGCCATCGAACGTTACTGGCATAATTCCCGTCTCGATCATGATTGATGATGCTCAGTATCCTGCCCCGCCGTTGAAACCGCAACGGCATGGAGATATACCGGATGCTTCCCCGGGCCTGATAGAACATTGCGGGATCAGGAACGCATGGTAAAACCGGCTCCCCCTCTCCTCTTTCGCTCAGCGATATTTCCCCATACAGGTTTGCTTCAGGCATCCCGCGTGCAACCTGCCGCTACCCCATAATTGATCAATGGTTGTTCAACGTTCATATGTGGCATAAAGTTGCAACGGCAAGTGCGTTGATCTGGGCCAGCGCTCATCCCGAGCCCGTTGGCCATTAACGAAATAATCCGTAGGGGAAAGGGAGTCATCCATGGCTGCTAGCAAGGTGAAAGATACTGTCGAGGAACTTCAGGCTCAGATTCGCAAGCTGGCTGAGCGCTTCGACAAGGAACGCGAGAAGCAGATCGCACAGTTGGAAAAGCAACTGGATAAGGTGCGTGACAGCCTCAATCAGCAACTGAAGCGCCAGCGCGAATATTTCGCCAAGCTGGAAAAGCTCCAGGCCGAATACCGTGAAAAGGCCACTACCACCGTCAAGCGTCAGCTCGACCGCGCCCGCAAAACGGCAGACGACACCCGCAAGCAAGTGGATGATTCAGAAGCTCGCAAGCGTATTCTGGAAACCGAGGTCAAGGTTCTCAAAGCCACCGCCAAACAGGCCCACAGCCTGGCCCGCGTCATTGGCCAATACGAAAAAGACCTGGAAAAGCGCGCCAAGGAAATCGAGCGAAAGGTAGCGCCCAAGAAAGCAGCGAGCAAAAAAGCGCCTGCCAAGAAAAAGGCCGCAGCCAAGAAAGCGCCCGCTAAAAAGGCGGCTGCCAAGAAAGCCCCGGCCAAAAAAAAAGCCACCGCAAAAAAAGCAGCGGTAAAGAAGGCACCCGCTAAAAAGGCAGCAGCCAGGAAGGCACCAGCCAAAAAGGCGCCTGGAGCGTCTTGATTCTGGCAGCATAAAAAAACCGCCTACATGGCGGTTTTTTTATGGCTATTCGCTGGAAAAAGAGCATCTACTCCATTGCTACCGGGAGCCAGCCGTTCCGAGCAATGGCTCCATACCCGCCAGATAGCGGATTTGGTGCTGATCCGTATCACCGACCAGTTCACGCAGGTTCGAATAGGTGCGCAACCCGATACGGTAGGCCTGCCCCGCTCGCTGGCAACTCACCACTTCAGCGGAAACACGCCGCAGGATCATGCCTGGAGAATAAAGATCAAGCTGCAAAATCGTGCCATTGCTGAACTTGATTGGGGAAGTGAGGCCGATACCGTAGCGGTTATAGTCCAACGCCTTGGCCCGGGTCATGAAACGCCACCCTCCGAACAGCCGATGGCGATAAATGTCGATACGCATTTGCGTGTTGATTCGTGCCAGCTTGCGGCGGTTTGCGCCACGCGTTTCCCTGCTATCCATCATCGAACCGTATAAGCATGTTGTCGAAGTAATTGACCACCGCCTTCCTGGCGTCGGTATCCATAGCGGTCAGCCCCTTGTGTGTCGCCGAGGCTGCAGCTTTACATATTGTAACACGAGCGGCAGACACAAGGGCACGATTTACCCGACCCAGCCGTAAACAGGAAACAGAGTTATCCATAAAATGCACCACGGCACCGTCATTAATGCTTTGCATCACACTCAAGAGTGCCTCTATCTGCCCCTCACCATGCCGATACTCAAGAAACACCATAGACGCCTTTTCCGCCACCGCCGGTTCCAGTGGATATGCCGCGTAAACCCTGCCGTTGAGGGTTTTTCTCAGCCTCTGGAAATAACCGGCCAGCGCTTGCTGCTCCGCCACCGTGGTATTGCGAATCAGGCGCCCGACCAGGCTGTCAGCAGCCCGGTTAATGACCCTCATTGCCCCCAGAATCAGACGCGCAGCCGCCCCCTGAGTATTCGCGGCTTCGATGGGTCCCTTGAAGTAAACGGTTAACACAACATCAACAAACGCAGTGACCAACACCTCCAGCTCCACCACATGGGAGGCTTCCGGCTCCCTCTCACATTCCACCAGATATGCATCAATGGCATCGCGCAGAGGGGCCGGGGCGGGAAAGGCGACGTGCAGGGTATTTTCATCCATACTTGAGAGACCGTATTAACAAAAACATCGGGGCAGCTGAACAGGCCTTTGTACCTGGCCATCCTGAAACACAACTGTCAGCAATGACGGGCACAGTTATGTCTTCTGGCCCACCTTGGCTTGCCGGGAAGACACCGGAAAGCACATGGCAGTTTCACCGCCCCCAACAGAGCAGGAACACAGGGAAAGTGGCGAATCATACTGGAATATTCGTGCCGGCACGGCTGCTGTACGGCCTGGCTTTTATGGCGTGCCAGCCAGTGGCAGCGCAGCAGCCCTTCCCCGCCGAACTCCGGCCCGCTGAAGGCACTTACCGGGTCGTCGTCAATGGCATTCCTGTGGGCCTCAGCGCCACTATTCGTCTGGAAAAAGCCGAGCCCGGTTACCGGCTGCAATTTACCGCCCGCAACCGCCTGTTCAGTCACGAAGAAAGCGCCCATTTCGACTGGCATAACTGCGAAGCCACCCCCTACCACTATGAACATGCCAGTGCCGGCTTCGGTATGCAGCGAGGCGGTGAAATCCGCTTCGACTGGGAAACAGGCCAAGCCCAGGGCAGTAAAGCCACCTACGCACTGGCAACGGACACCCTGGATGCGCTCAGCGTCGCCATGGTGGCACGCTGCCACATGGCCAACGGCGATGCCGCTTTCAGTTACGCCGTCGCCGAGCCTGATGGGATGACCGACTACCACTACGCATCACTGGGTACGGATTCACTGGAAACGCCGGCGGGCACCTGGGAGGCAGCAGGTCTGGAGCGAGATTACGCAGAACGGGGCCGCCATTCCGAATTCTGGGCCGCCCGGGAACTGGATTATTTCATGGTACGGATGGATCACCGGGAGAACCCGTTCATCCGCGGCCGCATCGAACTGACCGATTTCCGCTACCTGGATGAGCCTGACAACAACACCGAACGCCAGGACGGCAACACCGTTACCAGCCGCTGAACGGCCTCGCCAACAACCGCAGCCTGCTCCTCTTCCAGCTGCCAACGGTAATTGTCCTGATTATAACGGGCGCGGGCGGTCAGCCCCTGGCGGACCTCTCCCCGGTCAAACTGCTGGCAGGTCTCTGCAAATTGATGGACTGCCGCCACATCCACTTTCGGGGAAATATCCGCCGGCAGGCTGTCCAGCAAGGCACTGATGCGAATTGCCGCCTCACTCAGCTCGACCTGCTTCTGATCAATCGCGCGACAGAGCACCTCAAGGCTATCGAGTATCTGCGTATATTGCGCTGCATTGCGATCCTGCTCCGCCAGCATGAGGGCTTTGCGATGACGAACCATCCAGCCTTTCCAGATCAGCAAACCAAGCACGGAGCCAATCAACAGTCCGATCACGATTGCCAGTACTACCTGCCCGGCCATGGCCATATCGGGTTCTCCTGGAAGACACTATCGGGCCGCTCGGGACCGCGCGCCTCCATCAATAATTTACGTTGCCATCAGGCCGGCGGTCGCCTTTCTGATGCACAGTATGGAAATGACAAAATATACTTCATGAACAACGCATCTGCGCAGCGTCATCATGATTGAAAATTGCCGGTCATCACGCCATTGTACGTTCCACTAAGCGTACGTTCACACTATTCTCCGGAGGCCGATTGAACGCTGACCTGCCCGGGTGGCTCGCGCCACTGGCCCAACAACTGGAACCCTGGCTGCCGGCCCTGACCATCACCGGGGTGATCATGGCCGTGGCCTCACTGGTGGCCTTGCCCTGGTTCCTCGTGCGAATACCGGAAAACTATTTTACCCAGGCCTATTCGCCGCACCAAAACCGGGGAGTGGTTGCCTGGCTGGTGTGGCTGTTGCGCAACCTGTTGGCGATTTTATTACTGGTCGCCGGCATCCTCATGCTGATCCTTCCCGGGCAGGGCCTGCTAACCATTTTGATCGCCATCATGACCAGCACTTTTCCGGGGAAATACCGTTTGGAACGCGCTATCATGCGCCGCCCCGGGGTCTTCCGGGCCGCAAACTGGATCAGGTCCAGGTACCATCGCCGCCCGCTGGAACACCCGGACGCATTCAAGGAGCCCTCCCATGGCCATTAATAGCGCCGCCATTCGCTGGCACGGCGATCGCCTGCAGTTACTGGATCAACGCCTCCTGCCAACGGAAACCCTGTGGCTGGATATTCTCGACAGCCAGCAAGCGGCGGACGCCATTCGCGATATGGTCGTGCGAGGCGCTCCGGCCATCGGCATCACCGCCGCCTACGGGCTGGCGCTGGAAGCCCAGCGGCTCGGCGAGAGCGCTACCCTCGCCTCGCTACAGAGTGCCATTGCCTGCCTGGCAGCCAGCCGCCCGACAGCGGTAAACCTGTTCTGGGCACTGGAACGATTGCAACGTGTGGCCGGCGACCTCCAGGGCAACGCCTTGTGCCAGGCGTTAACGGATGACGCAGAGAGCATTCACCGCGAAGACCTGGCCGCCAATCAGGCCATGGGCGATTTTGGAGCCGACCTGCTCCCTGATGGCGCCACGGTTTACACCCACTGCAATACCGGCGCCCTGGCCACCGGCGGGCATGGCACCGCCTTGGGCATCATTCGCAGCGCCTGGGCCCGTAAGCAACTCTCTGGTGTCTATGCCGGTGAAACCCGTCCCTGGTTGCAAGGCAGCCGCCTGACCAGCTGGGAGCTGCTCAATGACGGCATTCCGGTAACACTGGTCGCCGACAGCTGCGCAGGCCAGCTTATGCAGCAAGGAAAAGTACAGGCGGTTATCGTCGGTGCCGACCGGATCACCGCCAACGGTGATACCGCCAACAAGATCGGCACCTATAACTTGGCCGTACTGGCGCAGCACCATCAGATTCCCTTCATTGTTGCTGCCCCCGTTTCCACACTGGACTCTGACCTGCCTGATGGCAGTCACATCGTGATTGAACAGCGTGATGGCAGCGAAGTGCGTGCCATTCAAGGCAAGTCAGTGGCCCCGGATAACTGCCCGGTGTACAACCCCGCTTTCGATGTCACCCCGGCGGCGCTGATCACCGCCATCGTCACCGAACAGGGAGTCATCCATCACCCGAACACTGAAAAGCTCAAGGCCCACCTGAGCCAGGTCAAGGATCGCCGCCATGACTGATCGCCCCTACTCCACCAGCGCATTCCGTGACGCCGCCCGCGCCCTGGCCGCCACCGGGCAACGCATTTATGCCAATGGCTGGTCCCCGGCCACCAGCAGTAATTACTCCCAGCGCCTGAATGCGGACTTTGCCGCCGTGACTCAATCCGGCAAGGACAAGGGCCTGCTCCGTGAAACCGACATCATGGCCGTAGACATGGATGGCCAACCGGCTTCCGCGGGCAAACCCTCGGCCGAAACCCTGTTGCATACCCAGCTTTACCGCTTTGATGCCGACATTCAGGCGGTGCTGCATACGCACAGCCACGCCACCACGGTGCTGACCATGCACTGGCCCGCCAACAGCATTACGCTGGAAGGCTATGAGCTGCTCAAGGCCCTGGAAGGCATTACGACCCATGACAGCCGGCTGACCATTCCCGTCTTTGAGAACACCCAGGATATCGCCGCCCTTGCCGCCCAGGTGGACAAGGAAATGCGCGCCGGTCATATCAGCCATGCCTATCTGATTCGTGGTCATGGCCTGTACACCTGGGCGCAGGGCTTGCCGGCCTGCTACCGTCAACTGGAAGCGCTGGAAACCCTGCTGGCCATTGAGCTGGAGTGCCGTCGCCTGCGAGGATGCTGACGCACCCGGCAAGACGACCAGACAGAGCGCGCAAAAAGAGAACTGATAAAGAGGTGTCGCCATGCACAGCGAACTGAAAGTCTTTTCCGACCAGGCACCTGAGGTGCTGGAACAACACCACACCGACAAGGCGGCCATGGCCCGGGTGCTGGCCAGCGCCGGGGTCCGCTACGAACAATGGCAAGCCAACCAGCCGTTATCCGAAAGCCCTCAGCAGGATGAAGTGATTCAGGCCTACCAGGCAGACATTGACCGACTGATCGCCGATGAAGGCTACCAGACCGTGGATGTGGTCAGCATGGTTCCGGACCACCCGGACAAAGCGACTTTCCGGCAAAAATTTCTGGAAGAACACCGGCACAGCGAAGACGAAGTACGCTTTTTCGTGGAAGGCCAGGGACTGTTCACCTTGCATATCAATGGCAAGGTCTACGAAGTGTTGTGCACCAAAGGTGACCTGATCAGCGTCCCCGCCAACACCCCGCACTGGTTCGATATGGGCCCGGCCCCCCGTTTTGTGGCCATTCGCCTGTTCAATAACCCGGACGGCTGGGTGGCCAACTTTACCGGCAGCGATATTGCACAGCGCTTCAACCGGCTGGGCTGACGCAACCACCGCTTATACAGCCAAATCCTTAGCGTGCAGGCACGCTCCCACAGCAGGCTCGACATCCATGATCAACGCCATCATCACTGACATCGAAGGCACCACCAGTAGTATTGCGTTTGTGAAAGACGTGCTGTTCCCCTATGCCGCCCAACAGTTCCCTGCCTTTCTCCATGCCCACTGGGACGATCCATCGGTACAGGAACAAATTCAGGCCGCCGAAGCCGAGGCCGGCGAATCCTTGGGCACCCCGGCGCAAGCCAGCGCCCTGTTCCGCCGCTGGATAGAAGAAGACCGCAAAGCCACACCCTTAAAAGCCCTGCAGGGCATGATCTGGAAAGCGGGTTACGAAAACGGCGATTACACCGCCCACATGTATCCCGACACCGCCCCTGCCCTTAAGCAGTGGCACGACAGCGGGCTGGCCTTGTACGTGTATTCCTCCGGATCTATCGCCGCCCAGAAACTGTTCTTCGGATACAGCGATGCCGGGGATCTCACCGGCCTGTTATCCGGCTATTTCGATACCACCACCGGGCCCAAACAGTCCGCAGACAGTTATCGGAAGATCCAGCAGGCCATTGGCCATCCTGCCAACACCCTGCTGTTTTTATCGGATATCGAAGCAGAACTGGATGCCGCAGCTGAAGCAGGGTTGCACACCTGCCTGCTCGATCGTGAACAGGCCGGGCTGGAAAGTCGCCACCCGGTGGTCAGTGATTTCAACCACATCAACTTCCCGGACTAAAGGCCTGTTAACACTACCGAGATGACGGTTGCTGGCAACGCCACACCACAAACTTGGCGTTGCTGCCCAACACCGTCACCGACCCGAACCGGCGCGACAACACCTTGTGGTAACCCAGATGGCGATTACCGATAACCCGTAATTCGCCGCCCGGGGCCAGGGCTCGTGCCGCCTGATTGAACAATCGCCGGGCCACATGATCACCGACCACATGCCCGTCATGAAAAGGCGGATTCAACAGAATGTAGTCGAAATCACTCTCCAGCCCCACCAGACCATCGCCATGGTGAAAGCGGCACTGCCCATCGGGAAAGTAGTGCGACACATTGTCACGGGCGCTTTCCAGAGCCAGCCAGGATTCATCACAAAACGTCACCTCAACGCCAGGGCTGGCCTGCAATGCAGCCAGGCCGATCACCCCGTTGCCGCAGCCCAGATCCACCACACGGGAACCGGCCGGCAACGACTGCGGCAGGTGATCCAGAAAGAATCGCGCACCAATATCCAGCTGCTGCTGGGCAAACACGCCGGCATGCACGGTTAATTGCCAGTCCCCTGCTTTCACCTTGCTGGGGAAATCGGTGTCAGCCAGAACCTGCCCCGGTGTCTGTGCACTAAACAAACGAGCTTTCTTCCAGCCGTACTCGGCACGACCGTTACCCAGATAACGTTGCAGCAATGGCACCAACTGCCGGGGCAAGTGTTTGTCCATGCCTGCCAACCACACGGGTACACCCTGTGGAAGATGCTGGCTCAGCCAGTGCAGTTGCCACTCCAGCAGCGCAACAGACTTGGGGACACGCATAATCACCTGGTCCGGGGCCTGCCCCGGCGAGTCGAAGGGCCACAGAAACGGCATTGTCAGGGTCAGGCCGTTATCCTCGCCATTGGCCAGAGTGGCGGCCTGGGTCATAAAGGAATCACCGCTGCTTTGCACCGCTGCACACCCCGCCGGGGCTGCTTGCTGTAACGCCAGAGCCAGTGCGCCCTGCTGATCATTCAGCACCAGGGTCCTGGCGCCGGCCTTTGCGGTTTCATCTGCTTCCGATACAGGCAGGCCGCGTTCTGCCAACGTGTTGAGCAGGTACAGGTCCGCATTGTCCCAGGCTTGTAAGGTCTCATTGCGCCGGCGTGGCCAGCGCTGCAATGCAAGCTGGCCCCAGGGGTGAAGGAAAGGTGTCATTCGGGTCCTGTCATCGAGAAATACATAGGTGAAATACCTGCGGGCGCGCATTTTGCCCGCTGATTGCCGGATTGGCCAGAAACTGCGCAACCACGCGTGCCTGCCGCATTTAGGTATGGCATTTTCTGAATTGGCTGCTAGAATGCGCAGCCATCGGAGTATAGCTCAGCTTGGTAGAGTACTACGTTCGGGACGTAGGGGTCGCAGGTTCGAATCCTGCTACTCCGACCAGATAAGCCCCTGGAATAAGGGGGCAGCAAAAAGGCCGCGAAAGCGGCCTTTTTCGTTTCTGAACTATGCAAGGCGAAACCGGTAAAACCTCATCCCGCCCCGCTCATTAATCCGGCATGTCACCCTTCAGCCAAACGCGGATTCAGCGTATAGCTAACCGTCAGGCTGGCTTGAGCCAGTGAATGTGACTTAATCTGTTCAGCCAGTGCCGCGCCGCTTAGATCCTTCCCTTCTGGCAAGGTATCCACATCCAGTGCATAGACCGTAAAGACATAGCGGTGCACGGTGCTGTCATTCCACGGTGGACAAGGGCCGTCGTAACCGAAGTACTGGCCTTCCATGTCTGCGTCGCCCGCAAACCAGCCGGTGTAGTCATTAAGCCCATGGCGCTGCCCGTCCGGCGCCGCCGGGCCGCGTTTGCCTTTCGGGGTGACGCTGTCGCAATGGCTGCCTTCGCGAATTTCACTCTGGTCCACAGGAATGTTGAACAAGGTCCAGTGATAAAAATCGACCCGCGGCAGGCTGGCCGGCACTTCCCGGTCTTCCTGATTCACATCATCGGCCGCACTGGGGGCATCCGGATCCAGACACACCACCGCAAAGGAGCGGGTTCCTTCCGGGGCCCCCTTCCAGGCCAGATGCGGATTGATATTGCTCGACAGGGATACGTGGGTGTCCGGGTCGATCACCGCAAAGGCAAATTTTTCCGGAATCGGTGCCTGGTCGGTGAGGCTGTTGCTAAGTAACTGCATCGGTAAGCTCTCCTTGTTGCACTGCATGCATACTCTATCAGGCATGCGGGTGATAACGGGGAATTCAAGTTGCTGGATGCCGAACGCATAGCCCCCCAGGCCATTAACCGGCTAATCACCCGCCATCAGGGGAAACTGCGCCAGCGGCTCATAGCTCGGAAACGGCTCGCCCAGCTCACTGCGGTACAGCATCAACGTATTCACGGGTAGCACCCAGTCGCCAATGGCCTTGAAAGGCGTCTGTGTCGGTCCCGGCTTGGCCAGCGTAATATGGGGGCGAAACGGCCGCTCCTCCGGCGAGAAACCGTAGCCCTGAAGACACAACCAAAGGTCATGGTGTAGCTGCTTGAGCGCCGGGCACGCGGCACCAGTCAGCGCCATAAAAGGGCCCTGTTCCCGGGGAAACGGCTCACAACGGTTGAGTAACTGCTGAAACGGTGGGTTCTCGCCAGCGAGCTCTGTCAGCGAGCCATGCAGCTGGCTCAAGGCCGATTGGGTCTGCTCCCCCAGGAACGCCAGTGTCAGGTGCAGGTTAGCTATGGGGGTCGCCCGGCCCATGCTGTGGGACAATGTCACACACTGGTCTGCCAGTGCGTCAGTGACCGGAATCCCGATAAAACAGCGCATGTGTCCTCTTCGACCTCCCACCTGATGGCATGGCGTCCCGACAGGGACAGCGGTAGAATGCCGCCCCGGCTGACCGGAACCCTGAATGTATTCTGATTAGAGCCTGACATCCTAGGCTATCAGCTCGGTTACGATGCGAACATGACAACAGACACGCTCTGCGTGCCGAACAGTCTGGCCGCTTTCCCTGCAGCCCCTTCAGACCTTCACCCGCGGACACCGCCCAATGAAAGATCAACCACTAAAGGGTGCCTTGCTGCTGATACTCGGGGAAGGCCTGCTCGCGGTGATGGCTGCCATGATCAAGCACCTGTCTGATCACCTCGACACCGAGGTCATCGTGTTTGCCCGTAACCTTTTCGGACTGATGTTCCTGCTGCCTATCATCGCCACTCGCGGCGGCTTTGGGCAGCTGCGAACCCGCTTTGTGCATCTGCACCTGATCCGTGCTTTCACCGGCGTCAGTGCCATGTTTTGTTTCTTTTACGCCATTGGACATATTGCCCTGGCAGAGGCGGTACTGGTCAAAATGACGGTGCCGTTCTTCCTGCCGGTCATCGCCTGGCTATGGCTCAGTGAACGGATCGGGCTGCACACCTGGCTGGCCATCATTGCCGGCTTTATTGGCGTTGCCATCATTATGCGCGCCGGGCAGGGTCACATTGACCCGGTCATGTGGGTAGCCCTGGCCGGCGCGGCCATCATGAGCATTGCCAAAGTCAGCATCCGGCGCATGGCGGTTTCCGAGCCTGCCCAGCGTGTGGTGTTCTACTTTGCACTCTTTGCCACGCTGTTTTCGTCTCTCCCTTTGCTGTGGGCCACCACCCTGCCTGCGGGTACCGATTACCTCTGGCTTATCGCCATCGGCCTGGTGGCCACAGGCGGACAATACGCCATGACCACCGCCTACCAGATTGCCCGGCCCGGCCAGGTCGGTGTCTATAATTACTCCTCCGTGATCTGGGCGGCGCTGCTTGGCTGGATGTTCTGGGGAGAAACCCTGGTGCTAACGACCGTTCTCGGCACCCTGCTGATCGTGGCCGCCGGCATCTGGAATCTCAAGTCCCGTTAGGAAACCCGTTCAGATTCGAAAAATGGCCCGTTCAGAAGGCTATTTTCGCTGTATATCCCCTATGCTTGGCCCAGCTTGGGCAAGGCAATCTCGTTTTCGCTTCCCCCATGGGGAAACGATAAGTGCCTTGAAGGTGACGCCATACAACGGAGAGTTCGGCATGCAACCGAAACACCTGTTTCTTTTTATTCTGTGTACTGTCTTTTTGAATGGCTGCGAAGACGCAGCACGCTGGGCCTATGACAATGGCCTGAGCATGGAAAAAAGCCGCGCCGGGCTGGAAGACCAGACCCTGACCACGGCCGACGGCATCGAGTGGCACCTGCTTGTCAGTGAACCCCAAAATGAAGAGTCCACCGACAAAAAAGAGACCGTGTTACTGATTCATGGGTTCAGCGCCGACTCCAGCAACTGGATTCGTTTCGCCAATGAGCTCGAGGGCGATTTCGTTTTTGTTGTGCCAGACCTGCCCGGCCACGGACAAACCACCCGCACACTCAACCTGGATTACACCATGGCAGCCCAGGCTTCCCGCCTGCTAACACTGATGGACGCGCTCGACATCCAGCAATTCCATGTGGCGGGCAACTCCATGGGCGGCGCCATTTCCCTGGCTATCGCGCAACAGGCGCCAGAGCGAGTGCTTTCCATGGGCCTGGTGGACTCTGCCGGGCTGACTCGCCAGACCAAGGAATTCAAAAATGTGCTCGCCAAAAGTGAGAGCAACCCGCTGATTCCGCACAAGGCTGAACAATTCCAGACCACATTGAAGTGGGCCATGGCAGAACCGCCTTACATGCCCGGATTTTTTATCGACATCATGGGGCAAAAGAAAGCGGATAACGCAGATGTGGCTGAAAAAGTATGGGGGGATCTGATGGACGATCCGGGTATGGAGCTCGAAGACAAGAATGTGCTGCCCACTATTCAAACACCGACCCTGGTACTCTGGGGGCGCGAAGATCGCTTGCTTGGCGTGGATAATGTAGCTGCTTTTCTCGAGGAATTACCACAATCCCGCGCGGTGATTCTTGACGGCATTGGCCATGTCCCCATGGCTGAAGCACCCGGCAAAAGCGCCGATGCCTTCCGTGCCTTCTGGCGCGAAGCGCGGCCCTGAAGCACTGTTGCCCCAAAGACTGATCAACCTCCGCCGGCGCGCTGCTCCGGCGGAGTCCAGTCAAACGGCACCTGATAACTCATCAGAAAGCCACCCAGCGTAATCAGGACCCGGGAAATGCCGATATAGGAATCGGGGATACTGATACGCTCTTCCCGAAAGCGGCTCATCAATTCGCCCATGGCGCCTATCGGTCCCTGCTCATTGAGACGATCGGTCAGAACATAGAGCGCCAGCTCCTTCAGGGTTTCCGGGCTGCCCCCCTTGAACCCGGCCTGCACGAAAAGCTCACCGATATCCACCGGCCCCTCAAACCCCATCAATCCATAGAGCAGGCGGGAGTAACGGCGTACCTCATCCGCCGTGAGCACACCTATGGCGCCATAATCCAAAATCACCACCTGCTCATCATCAGTCACCAGAAAATTGCCCGGATGCGGGTCGGCCTGGTAAACGCCAAAGCGGGTGACCTGCTGGAGATAGCTGGTCAGCAACACGCCCAGCAGGTCCTGGGCTTTTTCCGGGTGGGTATCCAGGTAATTACGCAACCGCTGCCCGCCTTCCCAGCTGGTCACCAACACCGACTCACCGCATAAACCCTCGATGATATCCGGGATGCGAATGCGCTCGTGATGGGGCTGGCGGGAAAAACGCAACGTATTCGCGGCTTCGTTGCGGAAATCCAGCTCCATGGCCGTCATGATCAGCAGCTGTTCAATGGCCTGCTGCAGGTCGAATTCACGAAAGGTGGGCGCCACCAGCGCCGCCACTGCCTGAAAGACTTTGGCATCCTGCTCAAAGACTTTCTTCACACCCGGCAAGCGCACCTTGATGGCAACGTCACGGCCATCCTTGAGCTGTGCCCGGTGTACCTGAGCGATGGATGCCACTGCCACCGGCGTTTCCTCCAGCCAGGCAAACTGCTGGCGCCAGTCACTGCCCCAGGAACGCCGCAAGGTTTTCTCGATCAACGGGAAAGGAACAGGCTGGGCATCATTCTGCAGCTGCTGGAATGCTTCGATATATTCCTGCGGCAATACATCAGGTCGACAGCTGAAAAATTGCGCCGCCTTGACCCAGAAAGCCCCATTGCGACGACACAGCGCGACCAGAATATCCGCCCCGCGACGATGGCAGGCGGCCCGGTCCCCGCTGCGTAGCCCCGACGCATACACCGCACCGATTCGGGCCACCGCAGCAACAGCACGAATATACCGCGAACGCCCGGCAGCCAGACCGCCCAGGCCCACGATGCCTTTTCTGATCATTCTGTTTTTGTCACTCGTATCGCCATTCCTGCATTATGCCTGTGATTTCATACTTGAATCACAGGGGGCTTGACCGTACTGTTCCCAAACTTTGCCGCTGGTGAGCGATTATGTCAGGAACAGTTATACGTGCTGGAGAACCCCATACCATTCGCACTCGCGGCATTACCCTGCTGCGTTCCGGCCACAAGGAAGTCCGCCGGCTGAAACGGGCCAACCACACGCCATCAATTCACGGCAACAAGGTGTGGAATTCCAGTTACCTGATCATGGATCACCTGACCAAGCGGAAGCTGTCCGCTGATGAGCATTTGATGGATATCGGCTGTGGCTGGGGGCCGCTGTCCATTTTCACGGCAAAACGCTTTGGCTGCCGGGTGACCGCGGTGGATGCGGACCCGGACGTGTACCCTTATCTGGATTTGCATGCCAGCATCAACAAGGTGGACGTAACGCCGCTACAGGCCCGCTTCGAGAAGCTGACGCAGGCCCGGTTGGCGGATGTGGACATCCTCGCCGGTGCGGACATCTGCTTCTGGGATGAACTGACGCCCGTGCTCTATAACCTGATTCGCCGCAGCCTGCGCGCGGGTGTCAAACAGATCATCATTGCCGACCCCGGCCGCTCTCCCTTCTATGCACTGGCGGAAAAATGCGAAGCCGGCAAATTGAACAGCCGTGTGGTCGAACGCCGAACCCAAACCCCCAAGGCTTTGCGCGCAGATCTGTTAATCATCGACAATTGAATTTTCCGCCCTCGCCACCATGTTCTTTCCACGGACCATGGAAGTGACAGGATTATGACTGACAACGATAGCGCCCATCACCATACCGACAAACACCCTTCTGATAGTGCTGAGCCGCAGTCCGGCGGCCTCACGGTGCCAGAGCATACGCCGCCACAGCGTATTTACCTGATTCCGGTGAAGCATCGCCCCTTTATGCCTGGGCTGGTGCAGCCGGTCATGCTGGACAAAGCCCGCTGGCAACAAACCCTTGAGCGAGTCAGCCAGACGCCGCATCAGTCCCTGGGGCTTGTGTACGTGGGAGAAAAAAACCCGGACTCGGTAACCGCCGAGGACTTTCCCGAGTTCGGCTGCCTGGTGAAAGTCCATGCCCTCAATGAAGAGAACGACCAGTTTCAACTGGTTGCCCAGGGCACCTCGCGTTTCCGCATCAACAGCTGGTTGAGCCGCAAACATCCGTTCATGGCTGATGTGAGTTACCCGGAGCCCCGTGCTGAAGCGGATGAAACCATTCGCGCCTATGGCATGGCGATTATCAACACCATCAAGGAACTGCTGCCGCTCAATCCGTTGTACAACGAAGGGCTGCGCCACTACCTGCAGAACTTTTCACCCAGTGAGCCCTCGCCGCTTACCGATTTTGCTGCTGCGCTCACCAGTGCCAACGGTGTAGAGCTGCAAACCATTCTGGAAACCGTGCCGCTGAAGCCGCGCATGGAGAAAGTCCTCACGCTGGTAAAAAAGGAGCTTGAGGTTGCCCGGCTGCAAAGCGAAATTTCCGACGAGGTCAACGAAAAGGTCAGCCAGCATCAGCGCGAATTCTTCCTCCGCGAGCAGCTGAAAATCATCCAGCGGGAACTGGGCCTGAGCAAGGACGACAAGACCGCCGAAGCGGATGCCTTCCGTGAACGCATGGATGCCCTCTCTCCCCCGGAGCCGGTACAAAAGCGCTTCGACGATGAATTACAGAAACTGTCCGTGCTGGAAACCGGCTCGCCAGAATATGGCGTGACCCGTAATTATCTGGACTGGCTGACCAACGTGCCCTGGGGCCAGTACAGCGATGACAATCTGGACCTGGGCCATGCCCAGACAGTACTCGGCGAACACCACAGCGGGCTGGATGATGTGAAAGACCGCATCATCGAGTTTCTCGCCGTGGGCGCCCTGCGCGGCGAAGTGAAAGGCTCCATCATTCTGCTGGTGGGTCCGCCAGGGGTCGGCAAAACCAGCATTGGCAAGTCCATCGCCGATGCCCTGGATCGCCAGTTCTACCGCTTCAGCCTGGGCGGCATGCGCGACGAAGCGGAAATCAAGGGGCATCGCCGTACCTACATCGGCGCCATGCCCGGCAAACTGGTCCAGGCGCTGAAAGAAACCGGCACCGGCAACCCGGTGATCATGCTTGATGAAGTCGACAAGTTGGGCCAATCGTTTCAGGGCGACCCGGCTTCCGCGCTTCTGGAAGTACTCGACCCGGAGCAAAACCAGGACTTTCTCGATCACTATCTGGATGAACGCCTGGACCTTAGTCACGCCTTGTTCATCTGCACGGCCAACACCCTGGACAGCATTCCCGGCCCCCTGCTCGACCGCATGGAAGTGATCCGCCTGTCGGGTTATATCACCGAAGAAAAAGTCGCCATCGCCCGGCAACACCTGTGGCCCCGTTCCCTGGAACGGGCCGGCGTCAAACCGGGGCAGCTGCGCATCAGCGACAGCGCCCTGCGTCACGTGGTGGAAGGCTATGCCCGTGAAGCCGGGGTACGGAACCTGGAAAAACAGCTCAACAAGATCATCCGCAAAGCCGCGGTGAAACTGTTGGCTGGCGAGAAGAAAATCAGCATCTCTGGCAAGAACCTGACCGACTTCCTCGGCCAACCGTATTTCCAGACAGAGAAAACCCAACGCGGTGTGGGCGTGGTTACCGGACTTGCATGGACATCCATGGGCGGCGCCACCTTGTCCATTGAAGCCAATCAGGTACACAGCAAGCAGCGGGGATTCAAGCTGACCGGGCAACTGGGCGATGTGATGAAAGAATCCGCCGAGATCGCCTACAGTTATGTGGCGAGTAATCTGGCGCAGTTTTCCCTGGATCCGGCGCAGCTCGATGAGGCCTTCCTGCACCTGCATGTGCCCGAAGGGGCGACGCCCAAAGACGGGCCCAGCGCCGGCGTTACCATGGCCACTGCCCTGCTTTCCCTGCTGATGAAAAAACGGGTGCCGCGCAAGGTTGCAATGACCGGAGAGCTGACTCTCACCGGGCAAGTACTGGCGGTTGGCGGCATCCGCGAAAAAGTCATCGCGGCCCGCCGCGTGGGTATCAAGGAAGTGATTCTTCCAGAGGCCTGTCGCCGGGATTTTGATGAACTGCCCGATTATCTGAAACAGGGCCTCACCGTTCACTTTGCCGGGCAGTACAGCGATGTCTTCCATACCCTCTGGGGCTGACCAGGCACCCTACTACATTGTCCCTCTGTGCCATGAGCGCGTGGGGACGATGTATCGGGATGCCCACATTCTGCTGATTAACAAACCCGCGTACCTGTTAAGCGTTCCTGGCCGGGCGCCGGAGAACAAGGATTGCGCGGTCCGCCGCTTGCAAGCGCAGTATGCAGACATTCGCCTGGTACACCGTTTGGATCTGGATACCTCGGGGATCATGGTGTTTGCTCTCACTGCCCAGGCACAAAGCAGATTGAGCCGGCTATTCCAGCTTCGCACGGTGCAAAAACGTTATCAGGCCGTTGTGCATGGCCTCGTGGAACACGACAGCGGCAGTATCGACCTGCCGTTGATTGCGGACTGGCCAAACCGCCCCTTGCAGAAGGTCTGCCACGAAACCGGCAAAAATGCCTTAACTCACTACCGTGTGCTGGAGCGGGACATTCCCGGCAACCGGACCCGGTTGCTGCTCAGTCCCGTCACCGGTCGCAGCCACCAGCTACGTATTCACTGTCGCGAGCTTGGCCATCCGATCATCGGCTGCGACATGTATGCCCCCGCCGAAATCGAAGCCCTCAGCCCGCGCCTGCTGCTGCACGCCAAATGGCTCGCGTTCAACCACCCCGTCACAGGCCTGTGGCAGGAATTCACTTCCCCCTGCCCATTCTAGGGAACGCTGTTCAGGTCCACTCTTCGCCGTAATCGTGAAACAACTCGTCACCGGCCTTGATTTTCTTCAGCGCCACCACCGTCAAATCATCGTAATAGGCAACATTGGCGCGCTTGTTATGATTGATAAAACGTAAATCACACAACACCCGATAGCGCTCCTCGCCCTCATCATCCAGCCACAACACATAAGGGCCGCTGCCCTTGGCGCGCTTTACCTTGCACTGGCCCAATTCGGTATTGCGCGGGATATCCCGGCTGGCAAACAGACCTCGCCCGTGGACCTCGCTGTCCCGGACTTCAACCAGATCATCGCGTAAATAGTGTTCAGACATGTTTGCGCTTTACCTTGCAGTGATTGCCATGGCATCTTGCCAGAAAACCGATAATGCTGTTAACAGCCTGTTAAGGCACCTTAACGGCCCAAGCAAACGTTTTACCGGTCACTTGTTGCAACCTTGCGACAGCGCGTTCGAACGGGCATCACAGCCCAGCCTACAGGGACAATGTTGTGAACCTTTTGCACACAGGCAAAGATCTACTGCGGATGAATGAACTGGCGGCGATCCTGCTCAAGTACGGATTTGCCGACGTGATTCGGCGGCTGGGACTTTCCACCCCGGTCGAGCATGCGGGAAAACTGGTTCGCAGCAGCATGAAACCAGACATGTTGCGCATGGGCACCGCAGAACGCCTTCGCCATGCCATGGAGGAAATGGGCCCGACCTTCGTCAAGCTCGGCCAGGTGCTGGCAACCCGCGTGGACATGTTCCCCATGGACTGGATTGCCGAATTCGAAAAATTGCAGGATCAGGCCCAGGCAGTGCCGTTCGACACGCTCAAGGCAGACATTGAATTATCGCTGGGGAAACCTGTCGACAGCCTTTTTGCCCGCATAGATCCGGAGCCGATCGGCGTCGCTTCCATTGGCCAGGTGCATAGCGCACTGACTCGCCGTGGCCAGAAAGTCGTGCTGAAAGTTCAGAAACCGGGCATCCGTGACAAGATTGATTCGGACCTGCGCCTACTCGACCAATTGGCCAAACTGGCCGCCGACAATTCCGTTGAACTACGACGCTACCGGCCTGTAGAACTGGTGCGTGAATTCAAACGGTCGCTGACACGGGAACTCGATTTCACCATTGAAGGGCGTAACGCGGACCGTATCCGTAAAAACCTCCGGCAGTTTAAATGGCTGCAGATTCCCAAGGTGTATTGGGACCTCTCATCACCGACGGTTCAGGTACAGCAACATGTTGAAGGCATTCCGGCAAAAGCCGTGGAACGCCTGAATGAGGCCGGGCTGGACCGGGAATTAATCGCCCGCCGAGGCGCACTGGCCGCCTGGAAAATGGCCCTGGAAGACGGCTTTTTCCATGCCGACCCGCATCCCGGCAACTTCATCATCATGCCGGGAAACCGGATTGCCATGCTGGATTTCGGCATGGTTGGTAAACTCAGCCACAGCCGCCGCGAGCAGATTCTGCAGATTACCCGCGCGGTGGTGCTGCGTGAGGCCGAGCAATGCGCTGGCGTCTTGTCCGGCTGGTCCGACGGGCAACCCATCAAGTTCGACCAGCTGGTATCCGACGTGGAAGACGTAATCAGCCAGTACCACGGTGTATCAATTTCCCAGCTGGATATCAGTGCCCTGCTCAACGACATCACCGCCCTGGTGCGCAATCACAATCTGGTCTTGCCCAGTGACATTGCCCTGTTTATCAAGGCCATTATCACCCTGGAAGGCTTTGGCCGACTGCTGAACCCCCATTTTGACCTGATGAGTGAGGCCGAGCCGTTACTCAAACGCATGATTCGCACACGCTACTCACCGGTTCGCCTGGCAAAAAGCCTGAGTCTGCGAGCGCTCGACGTGGTCGACAAGGTCTATGCGCCGCCCCCCGTACCGGGCCAGGCCGCTCCCGGTGAGGCGGGCATTGATCCCCGTCACCTGGAGCGGCTGATTACGAGAATTGAACGTGGCCAGTACAGGCAGGTCCAAACCCTGCTGGTCACCGGTGGATTACTGGCCGGCGCCATCATGTTGAGCGGCCGGGTGCCCCCTGCCCCTTGGGGAATTTCGGTGTTTGGCTTTATTATCTTTCTTTCCAGTGCCGGCTGGGCTGGCTGGCTAATGTTCGTGTCCCGACGTTTCCTGCGGGAATGGGAGTAAAATAGACAATGACGTTGCGTAAATTTCTCACCCTTGGCGTGCTTGCTGGCAGCCTCGCCGCCTGTGCCACCTCTCCACTGGGTCGCCAGCAGTTTCTGTTGCTGCCCGCCGACCAGATGGATGAAATGGGTGTCACCGCCTATTCCCAGATGAAAGATGAAAAACCGCTGAGCAGCAGCCAGCAGCAGACGGCTTATGTCCGCTGTGTGACCACGGCGATCACTGTCACCCTGGATGGCTCCCAGCAATGGGAGGTCAACCTCTTCCAGGACGACAGCGCCAATGCGTTTGCCCTGCCAGGCGGTAAAATCGGAGTGAACACGGGCTTGCTGAAAGTGGCCAACAACCAGAGTCAGCTCGCCACAGTGATTGGCCATGAAATCGGCCATGTGCAGGCACAACACTCCAATGAGCGCATGTCACTTCAATACGCCACCCAAAGCGGCATGCAGGTACTTGGTGCACTTGCCGGGGAAGACAGCGCCACCAAACAAGGTGTATTGGCCGCACTGGGGCTTGGCGCCGAATATGGGCTGGCCCTGCCTTTCAGCCGCAAACATGAAGCCGAGGCCGATATCATAGGCCTGCAACTGATGGCACAGGCCGGCTTTGATCCGCGTCAAAGTGTATCCCTGTGGCAGAACATGAACGCGGCCAACGGTAACGAGCCGCCTGAATTCATGTCCACTCACCCGTCCAACAGTACCCGCATCAATGGGCTACAAGCACGCATCCCGGAAGTCATGCCGCTGTATAACCAGGCGAAAGCCGCGGGCCGAAACCCGCAGTGTGGGTAAAGAATAGCGGCGAGCTGCTAGCAACGAGTAAAAAACAAGATCCATAAAAGCAAAAAACGCAGCTCAAGGCTGCGTTTTTTGCTTTTTCTAGAAGCTAGATACTAGAAGCTCATAGCTGTTAGCTGTTAGCTGTAATAAGCGTTGTCGGTCACCGAGTGGTCGGTCTTGTCCCGCACACCGGCCAGCTCTGGAATCCGCTCCTGCAGGGTTTTCTCTACCCCGTCACGCAAGGTCACATCCACCACGGAACAGCCCTGGCAGCCGCCGCCGAATTCCAGCACGGCCACATTGTCCTCGGTCAGTTCCAGTAGCTGCACACTGCCGCCGTGGGCGGCCAGGTTCGGGTTGATCTCGGCGTACAGTACGTAGTTGATCTTTTCTTCGATGCTGGCATCTTCGCTGATATCCGGTACACGAGACTTGGGTGCACGGAAAGTCAGCTGGCCGCCCATGCTGTCTTTCTTGTAGTCGATAACCGCGTCTTCCAGATAGCGGACGCTCTTACCCTCGATCCAGGCGTGGAACCCTTCGTAGTCATAGCGAACATCGCTTTCTTCCTGTTCGCCCTCCGGGCAATAGGCCATACAGCATTCCGCGTGCGGGGTGCCTGGGCGCTCGACAAAGATACGCACACCAATCTCGGCCTGATCCTGCTTGCTCAGCAAGTCACGCAAGTAATCCTGGGCGGTTTCGGTAATGTCGATCAACTGCTCTGCCATCATGATTCCTGGTCGGGATGAATGAACCCATACGCAATAAAGGGCGTAAGAGGTAAAAGCGGCGACCTGCGCCAGCTTCATTTCCTGACTATTTTAGTCAGGTACTCAGCAGTTGCAATGGCGACACCGCACACACAATTCAAGTCTGCCTGCTTGATGCTGTCGTCAGGCAGCTGGCAGGAGTACAATATGCCCCCGGCGGCGCGTGCTTATCGTACGCCGCGAACATCCAACGTTTAGCCTTCAGCCAAAACACAGGATTACCCATGTCAGACCAACACCCCGCACAGGATCAGGCTCAGCAACCGGATAACGGCAAGCCCACTCTCTGGCAGACCATTCACAGCATTCTGGCCGGTTTGCTCGGTGTTCAAAGCAGCAAGAACCGGGAACGGGACTTTACCAAAGGCGATGCGGGCAACTTTATCGGCGTTTATGTCGTGCTTGTTGCGGCCCTGGTGATCGGTATGGTGGTGACCGTGAATCTGGTGCTGGATGCCGCGGCTAAATAGCTCTACGTAATAGAGATATGCCAAGATATTTCTTTTCACTATAAGGGCGCTTTGCTAGAGTGCCGCTCTGCTCCCTCTGGGAGCAACGCTTACCTATTGAATTTTAAGCATTTAAGGACGGTGATACAGTCCCATGTACGTCTATCAGGAATACGATCAACGGTTGCTGGAAGAGCGGGTGGCGCAGTATCGCGACCAGACCCGCCGTTTTCTCGCCAATGAGCTCAGCGAAGACGAGTTTCTTGCCCTTCGCCTGCAAAACGGCCTCTACATTCAGCGTTATGCGCCCATGCTGCGTATTTCCGTTCCTTATGGCCTGTTGGCGAGTCGTCAGCTGCGTCGTCTGGCGCATATCGTGCGGACCTATGACAAGGGTTTCTGTCATGTCAGCACCCGTCAGAACATTCAGCTGAACTGGCCTTCCGTTGAGGAAGTGCCGGACATTCTGGCGGAACTGGCCGACGTACAGATGCATGCCATTCAAACCAGTGGTAACTGCATCCGTAATATCACCACCGACGAATTTGCTGGCGTTAATCCCAAAGAGATTGAAGACCCACGCCCCTGGTGCGAAATCATCCGCCAGTGGTCCACCTTCAATCCGGAATTCGCCTACCTGCCGCGTAAATTCAAGATTGCCGTTAACGCCGTACCTGACGCCGACCCGGCCCTGATCGGTGTCCACGATATCGGTGTGCAGCTGGTACACGGTGCCAACGGCGAAACCGGCTTCCAGGTATGGGCTGGCGGCGGCCTAGGCCGCACCCCCATGACCGGTGCGGTCATCGGTGAATTTGTGCCGTGGCAGGACCTGCTCGCTTACCTGGAATCCATTCTCCGCGTCTACAACAAGTACGGTAACCGCGACAACAAGTACAAGGCGCGTATCAAGATTCTGGTGAAAGCCCTAGGCGCGGAGAAATACCGCGAACTGGTGGAGCAGGAATTCGCCGAGCTGAAAGGCGGCGAGATGACCCTGACCACCGAAGAAGTGGCACGCATCAAGGGATGCTTCACCGCCCCGGATTACCAAAGCGCCGATACGGCCGCGCTGGATGCCAAGCTGGCCGAAGACAAGGCCTTTAGCCGCTGGTTCCACACCAATACCCGTGCGCACAAACAGGCTGGCTACCGGGCCGTCACCCTGACGCTCAAGCGCACCGGTCGCGTACCGGGGGATATCAGTGACGAGCAACTGGAAGCCGTTGCCGACCTGGCGGACCAGTACAGCTTTGGCGAGCTTCGCAACAGCCACCAACAGAACATGGTGCTGTCTGACGTGGCCGCCAACGATCTGTATGACCTCTGGAAAGCACTGGATGCCCTGGGCTTTGCCACACCGAACCTGGGCCTGCTCACTGATATCGTAGCCTGCCCCGGCGGCGACCTGTGCGCGCTGGCAAACGCCAAATCTATCCCTATTGCCGAATCCATTCAGCGCCGCTTCGACGATATGGACTATGTCCACGATCTGGGCCCGTTGGACCTGAATATTTCCGGTTGCATGAATGCCTGTGGTCACCACCATATTGGCCACATCGGCATCCTCGGCGTGGACAAGAAAGGCAAGGAATTCTACCAAGTCACTCTGGGCGGCCGTGGCGACAAGCTGTCCCGTGTGGGCGAGAAAATGGGCCCGTCTTTCGAGTCTGAAGAAATCACCGATGTGGTAGAAAAAATCATCAAGTTCTATGTGGAAAAACGCCTCGAAAACGAGCCGTTTATCGACACCTACGAGCGTATTGGCATGGACCCGTTCAAGGAGCGCATCTATGGGTAAGGTAATCATTGATGGCGCCATCGTGGACAACCAGTGGCAACGCCTTGAAGGTGACACGCTGGAAGGCGAGCTGCCCACCGGCAACATCATTGTGCCGCTGGCCTACTGGCAGGCGAACCGTGATGCGCTGCTCAGTCGTGGCGATGTGGCCGTGTGGCTGGCGCCGGGCGAAGAACCGAAAGACCTGGAAGACGACCTGGGCGCCCTGCCCCTGGTCGCCATCCATTTTCCGGCGTTTAAAGACGGCCGTGGGTATTCCTATGCGCGAGAGCTTCGCACCCGTTACAACTTCAAGGGTGAAGTTCGCGCCACCGGCGACGTACTCCGCGACCAGCTCTTCTACATGACCCGCTGCGGCTTCAACGCGTTCGAAGTGCGCGAAGACCGCAGCATCGAAGAAGCACTGCAAGGTTTGAAAGATTTCAGCGTCACCTATCAGGGGGATGTCAACGAACCGCGCCCTCTGTATCGACGCGGTTAGATTTCAAACCGCTTCTGGCACCATGAAAACGCCGTTACCGCTTTAGCAGCCTGTTAGAGCCAGCGGCGTTTTCGCATCCACACCAGCACCCCGACACTGACAACCCCGATCCCCGCCATAAACCACCAGAAACCCGCAGGGTCTTCAACACCTGGAAGGCCTCCCACATTGATGCCGAACAGGCCAGTAAGAAAACCCAACGGCAGAAACAACGCGGAGATCATCGCCAGCAGATACATGCGATCGTTGATGGCTTCGTTCTGCACGGAGAAAACCTCTTCCTGCAGCAAGGTGGCATGCTCGCGGGCCGCATCCAGATCTTCCAGCAGACGCTGCAAGCGATCCCCGGCTTCGCGAAGCAGCAAGGCATCGCCACCGGTGAACATGGCTTCGTTCTGCAATTTGATCAGCGCTTCCCGTTGCGGCGCGAAGAAGCGTCGCAACGTGATAGAACGGCGACGAATCTGGCTGAGGCGCGGGGTCAGGCTAATGGTCGGGGCCTCCTCGATGGACAACGCACAGTCTTCCACCTCAGACTCCAGGTTTTCGATCACGTCTTCCATTCGCCAGATCAATTGATCAACCAGCCGGGTGACCAGCGCTGGAATAGCAACCACGCCCTCGCCGGCATCGAGCTCTTCCTGCACGGTCACCAGCGACAACAACGTGCGTTTCTGAGTGCTGATTACGCCTTGAGGCCCGACCCACAACCGCAGGGCAATCATGTCTTCAGGCCGCGCACCTGGATGCAAATTGACCCCGCGCAGATACACCAGCAAGCCACCCGCCACTTCTGTGGCACGAGGCCGCGTTTCCGAGGCAGTAAGTGCCGTAATAACCATTGGCGGAATGGACTGCTGTTCAAGCCACTGCTCGCTTTGCGGCTGCGTATAGTCCAGGTGAACCCAGTATGGCGATGTTTCGGATAACCGCGCCTGCGCATCGAAACCGGTAGCGCCACCCTGCCCATCCAGGGTCAGGGCTATTTTAAGCCAGTGAGATTCGTTCATAAGCGTCCTTTCCACTCGCCACTGCATAACATGTTGCCACGCTACACAGCATGCGTTAGCGGACAAAAGCGCACAAATAAAAAAAGCGCGGATAAACCGCGCTTTTACGTTCTGTCTGGCCTGCTCTAGCCAGTCGCTATTGCGGGAGTTTCACCACAACCCGACCACGGACGCCCCCGGCAAGAATGCGATCCACCCACTCGACCACACCACCAAGATCCGTTTCATCGGCTTCAAGAAGCGCCAGGTTCTTTGGCATCCACTCATCAGCCAACAGTTGCCACATTTGCTGTTTGATCTCACAGGGCAGCTCAACACTGTCTACACCCAGCAGATTGACACCGCGCAGAATAAACGGGAAAACCGTCATTTCCAGTTTTGGCGAACCTGCCAGCCCGCAGCAGGTAGCACTGCCACCGTACTTGAGCCCCTTGAGAGCAGCAGCGAGCATCTCACCACCGACGCAATCCACCGCACCGGCCCATTGTTCTTTGGCCATTGGCTTGGCCGCACTGTCCAGAAAAGCCTGGCGATCAATGATCCGCGCGGCACCCAGATCCGTGAGCCATGCGCTGGCATCCGCCTTACCACTGACAGCAACCACTTCAAATCCCAGCTTGGCCAGAATCGCCACGCAAACACTGCCCACGCCGCCAGTTGCTCCGGTTACCACTACCGGCCCCTGATCCGGATTAACGCCCGTATCAAGCAACGACTCAACGCTCAGTGCCGCCGTTAAGCCAGCGGTGCCCAAGAGCATGGCATCACGAGGCGCCAGGCCATCCGGTAGCGGCACCAACCATTCAGCAGGCACGCGGATATACTCTGCGTAGCCGCCATCAGTGTTCATACCCAGGTCATAACCCGTGCAAATCACCGCATCGCCCACACTAAAAGGACCATCGCTGGCCTCTTCCACCACGCCAACGGCATCAATGCCCGGGGTATGGGGAAATTGACGGGTGACACCCTTGTTGCCGGTGGCTGACAGCGCATCCTTGTAGTTCAGTGACGACCACTGCACCCGTACCAATACACCGCCTTCGCCCAATTCGCTCAGCTCGCGCTCTACCAGCGAATTGCTATAGCCGGTATCGGTCTCGCGGGTTTGTAATGCCTGAAAACTCATGGACTACTCCTCTGCGGTGTTGGGTAAAAACAAGGTTAGTGAATCTGGCGCTGACTACCTCGATGCCAGAACTTCTCCAGCACTCTATGTACAGTCGCCTCCAGGGAAAAGCCGAGCTTCTCTCCCAGCTTGCGTTTGGCTTCCCACTGTACTTGGTAGAGCGTTTGGCTGTCTTTGCGCAGTTGTAACAACTCATCACTGGTCATGATTTCATCAACCAGGCCCAGTTCCTTCGCCTGGGTGCCGAACCAGTGTTCGCCAGTAGCCACCTTGTCCAGATCAAGACCACGACGGTTGTCGCGGACAAATCCCTTGAACAACTGATGGGTATCTTCCAGCTCTTCCTGGAACTTGGCCCGGCCTTTTTCGGTATTTTCACCCAGCATGGTCATGGTGCGCTTGTATTCACCGGCGGTCATCAGCTCCACATCAATATCGTTTTTCTTGAGCAAACGATGGAAATTCGGGATCTGCGCGACCACACCAATAGAGCCGATAATCGCAAAAGGCGCCGCCACAATACGATCCGCAATGCAGGCCATCATGTAACCCCCGCTGGCGGCCACCTGATCCACAGCGATGGTCAGCTTGATCCCCTGATTACGTATTCGACGCAGCTGCGAGGATGCCAGCCCATAGCTGTGCACCAGACCACCGGGGCTTTCCAGCCGCACCAGCACTTCGTCATCCTGGCTGGCGACCTGCAAAACGGCGGTAATTTCACGGCGCAGGTGATCCACACCACTTGCCTGAACGTCGCCATCGAAATCGAGAACAAACAGACGCGGCAGGATCTTGTCCTCAGTGCCGGCTTTCTTCTTCTGTTTAGCCTCAAGCTTTTCCTGTTTGCGTTTGGCCTTGTCGGCCTTTTTACGCTGAGCCTCCGGAATGATTTCCGCTTCCAGGGACTCCTTCAGGTCATCGAACTCATCATTGAGATGGCGGACTTTCAATTCGCCATCTTGATCGCCCTTGCCGCGATTACGCGACGCTGCCGCCGCAATGCCGCCCAAAATAAACAAAATCGCCACTACAAGGGTGGCGACTTTGGCCAGAAACATGCCGTATTCCATTAAAAACGCGATCACAGTCTATCTACTCTCCAGGGGATCCGGCGCGCGGCGCCAGTAATTCACGGAAATCAAACTCCCGCTGATTCTACATAAGCCGGAGCCATTGGGGTAATCAGCGGGGGGATAAAGACGGGGCAAAGAGGGTTTGCCCCGGACAGGAAGGTGTGCCGCCAACCTGGCGGTCGGCCGCAGGAGAATCAGTCCCAACCAGAAATGGCTTGCTGGGCGCTGCCGTTCATGGGGCGCGCCACCAGCCCGGTAGGCCCCACATTGACCTCAAACAAGGCGCCATCCGCCATGGGCAGATAAGCCGCGCTACCGTAGCGGGCATCAATAATCAGGCTCCAGCCTTCTTTTGCCAACAACCACACATCCAGGCCAACCGGATCGCGATGCAGACTATAAACGGTACGCTCGAGGGAGCGCTCGTCTTCCAGGGCGTAATAACGCCCCTGGATACGGTCCAGTTGATAACCCGGTTTCAGGCCCAGCAGGCTGAACGGCATCTTCCACTTGATCACGCGAGCATCCAGTTGCCATTGATCCCCTTTCAACCGGAAGTCTTCCGCGCTGCCGTCTGTGCGGGTGACGGTAGCAATAAAGGACTGATCACCTGATTCGCGGAAGCTGACTGTGGCCACCGAGACTTCCTGGGCATATTCCTTGTAGCCGTAGAGGTTCAACGCAAAGACGCTCATATAGATGGCCAACACCACCAGCAACAGCCCGGCGGTGCCTTTCAGCCATTGCAGCACCCACTTCTGGCGCAGCAATACCCAGGCGCCCAGCAAAACGAACAGAAGACTGAAAGCGATAAGCACCAGGGGTGCCAAGGTGTAGTTCATGCTCAAATCCTTCTAGAAACGGGCTATCCATTGATCGATCAGCGAGCGGGCAATACTGCCCGGTGGCGGCACCATGGGAAGATCCTGATAATGGAACCAGGCGGCATCAACGATTTCATCGTCATCGATGCGAATCTCCCCGCCCGCGTATTCCGCCATGAAACCCAGCATCAGGGAATGCGGAAACGGCCACGACTGACTATTCAGATACTGTAAATTCTTCACTGATATGCCGCTTTCTTCCATGACCTCCCGTGCCAACGCCTGCTCCGCTGTCTCTCCCGCTTCCATAAATCCGGCCAGGCAGGAATAAAACCCCTCGGGGAAACGGGCAGACCGTCCCAGCAACGCATGCTCACCATCAGTGACCAGCGTAATGATGCAGGGAGTAATGCGTGGGTACTGGAAATAGCCGCAACCTGCACAGGTCATCGCCAGATCACGGGGGTGTGGCTCTGTGGGGGAGCCGCAGCGACTACAAAAACGGTGATTCTGCCGCCAGCTCAAAAACTGCAGGGCCCGGCTGGCCATGGAAAATTCGGCATCGCTGAACGTCGTGCCAATCAGGCGGCGCAGTGGTACGCGCTGTAACTGGCCGTCATCGAATTCATGGCGGGACAGCTCGCAGACATAACAGGGCTGGCCAGACAGAAAGCCCAGAAAATGGTAATCCGGGTGCTGACGCAGCCACTTGGCGGGCAGTTCCGGGAACTGCCAGTCCGCCTGGCTGGAAATCATTACATCCTGTTCATGGATGACATAGCAGCGCGCACTATCGGCGTCCTGGGGTTCCGGGCTGGAAAGATCAATCATGGCTGTCTCATGCGACGTTGTTCATGCGGCGAAAACTCAGGCGACTTTTGACACCGGAAAGCCTAATGCATTCATGCTTTCCTCAGCCACCTCCAGCACGCCGTCACCAATGGGTTTCTGCTCTTCCATGCTTTCCAGGTAGTAATCCACTCCGGTCAGGGCATCCGCAAGGGTTTCCATGTTTTCCCGGGTAGGCACCTGATCACCGCCAAGCAACCGGTTGCTGATGTATTTGTGGCAGGCCTCGGTAACCGCTTTGGCCCGATCCAGTTCCAGGAACATCAAGCCGCCCGCAATCGAGGCGAACGTGCCCGGCAGATTGGACAGATGCATGGCATCCCAGTTGTTATCCATGAACGAGGAAATAGACCGTTTGGCCAACGCCAGCCCGGCGCGGCACTCACCCACCACCGTCATGCGGGCGTCATCCAGTTGGTAGAGGGAAATATTGGTATTATTGGCCGTACGGTGGACATCGTCCTCCGGGCTGATGCTGCGTTCCAGGCCCGCCACCACGTTTTCCACGATCAGAAGATCATCGACCAGACCATGGAACGCCTCGCCTTCCACATTCTGATCTGGCGCCCATTGGGACACTTCCCTGGCCCGCAGTTTGATCGCCCGCGATTCGTCGTCCTTGTTGATCATGTCCAAGGTGCTACCCAGACGATTCAGGCTGGCGGCGACCGACTGATAATTGGTGTCGGCAACGCCCTGGGAAGCCAAATCCAGGCTTTCCTTCAAATCCGCAATTTCATCGCGCATGGCGCTGGCCACAGAGCGGATCACCGAGCCACTGGCGCCCGTCATCAATGCCAGCTCGCGCTGTAATACGGTATCGCTGACTTCGGACTTCAGACCAAACGCCTGCTTCACATCACCAATGGTTCCGCTGTCTTCAGCGGATAACGAGACGATAAACAGACTCTCCTTGATCAGCAGCAGCGGCGCCTCTTCCGTCACCGCCTGATCACCATCGTAGACCAGCTTCTTGAGCTGGCGATCGTATTGGGACAACAAGGCCTTGCGGGCCGGGGTGATCGCCATCTGGTCGCAATACATAGCCGTCAAAACCGCCTGGGCCACCCACAGAAAGCGGCTCAAGCCACATTGACCTGCGGCACGGTCCAGACGCACCAGCGCCCGGGCCATCAACTTGAGATTGGTGGCATTGCCCTGCCCACGAAGCACACCCAGCAGGCCAACCTGATACATATGCCGCAGACGACGGGACAGATCCGACAGTTCGCTGACGGACATCTCACGTTGAGGCGCTTCAGGCGAGCGCTGGCGGGACAGATCGGCACTGAAGAAATGGCTTTCCTGAATCAGGCCCTTACCACCGGAGCGACGCAACTCATTGATACCACCGATCAACAAGGCAGGCAGTGTTCGGTTCTTCAGCTGCACATAATCGAAATAGCGGGTCAGCAGGACAATCGCATTGCTCAGCGCCTGGATGCGGGCGTCAGACACTTTGTCCTGTAGCTCCCGCGCGGCCAGCGCCATCTCTTCACTCATTAAGGCTGCCGCAGGCAGCTCAACCACCTGGCAGATACCGCGAAGCTGCTGAAAGGCTTGCGCACAATGCTGCAGCTCATCCTGACGGCTACGGTCGTCCGAGAACGCTTCAAGCTGGTTTTCGGCTTCCGTCAGGGTGGTATCTATCGCTTCCTTGAGAAAAGTCAGGGAGGTGGTATTTGTTATGGCAACCATGGACTCTCCGCAAGCACCAAACTGTTATTATCATCGGGTTCGTTCCGTTAGGCGCGCAACCCCCCGGATACACCCACAATCGTCATAATAGGATTGTAAAACAAGGCGCATCAACTTTTGCACGTCATCAAAGACTGCGTCAACTTTCATTTGTAAGCAACTGATTTATTGATGATTTGTTAACCTGCCCACACTCCTCCCCATGGCCAGAGACCATTGCCCGTTACGTGTGCATATCAGCTACGTCAATCCCTCCATTGATCTAGGACAAATTGCCGCCCCTTTGCACTGTACTGGGGCATGGCAAGTCCTTATCATTGCCGCGCCCGTGTTAGGCGTGCTTCATCCGCCCGGGGCGACCTTTCCCATTTGCCGTTCAGCAGGAACCCGTCATGTCAGCCACGCTAGGCCGCGCCTTTGTTCAGAATTTCCTGGGGCAGGCCCCCGCCTGGTATAAGTACACCATCGTTGCCTTCCTGCTGATCAACCCCCTGGTGGCTCTGGCCCTGGGGCCGGTCACGGCAGGCTGGCTGCTGCTGGCCGAGTTCATTTTCACCCTGGCCATGGCGCTCAAGTGCTATCCCCTGCAACCCGGCGGCCTGCTGGCCATTGAAGCCGTCATGATCGGCCTCACATCCGCGGATACCGTGCTGCACAAGGTGGTCGGTAATATCGAAGTGATGTTGCTGTTGATCTTCATGGTTGCCGGGATTTTCTTCCTTAAAGACCTGCTGCTTTTCATGTTCACCCGCCTGCTGCTGGGCGTGAAGTCCAAGGTCACCCTGAGCCTGCTATTCTGTGCCGCCGCCGCCATACTCTCAGCCTTCCTTGACGCGCTGACCGTAACCGCCGTGGTTATCGCTGTGTGCACCGGCTTTTACGGCATCTACCACAAGGTGGCCTCCGGCAAGACGTTCCAGCAAAAACATGACCATGGCGACGACACGGCCGTGGAGGAATTGCACCGCGAAGACCTCCGTCGCTTCCGCTCATTTCTGCGTAGCCTGTTAATGCATGCAGCGGTAGGCACCGCACTGGGCGGCGTTTGTACCCTGGTGGGAGAACCCCAGAACCTGCTGATTGCCAACAAGGCCGGCTGGGAATTCGGTGAGTTCTTCCTGCGCATGGCTCCCATCACCCTGCCAGTGCTGGCGATGGGCCTGCTGACCTGTATTTTTCTGGAAATCAGCGGCAGCTTTGGTTACGGCGAAGACATCCCCGAAAAAGTCCGCGGCATCATGCGTCAGTACGCCCTGGAGCAAGACCGTAAACGCACCCCGCAAAACCGGGCCGCACTGGTCATTCAAGCCATTACCGCCGTGTGGCTGGTGGTCGCCCTGGCCACCCATGCAGCTTCTGTGGGGCTGGTCGGGCTCACCGTTATCATTCTGGCCACCTCCTTCACCGGGATCATTGAAGAACACCGCCTGGGGGCAGCCTTCGAAGAAGCCCTGCCTTTCACCGCCTTGCTCACGGTGTTCTTCGCCGTGGTGGCGGTCATTGCCGACCAACAGCTATTCGCGCCGGTTATTGAATATGTGCTGACCCTGGACAAACACGTTCAAGGCCCCGCCTTCTACATGGCCAATGGTGTACTGTCGGCAGTCTCTGACAACGTCTTTGTGGCCACGGTGTATGTGGATGAAGTCGGGCAGGCCCTGCTCAAGAACGAAATTGACCGGGATACGTTCGATCTGCTGGCCGTCGCCATCAACACCGGTACCAATATCCCGTCGGTGGCGACCCCTAACGGTCAGGCAGCCTTCCTGTTCCTGCTGACATCAGCACTGGCGCCATTGGTGCGGTTATCCTATGGGCGCATGGTGGTCATGGCTTTGCCGTACACTATTGTGATGTCTATTACCGGCCTGATCATGACGGCCACCGCGCTAGAACCTGCCACTAACTACATGTACGAGAATGGCTGGATTCAGCACCACCAGGTTGGCGACCTGCAGGAAACACCGGTCATCCCGGGGCACTGATTTGCCCCGGCTTGCCGGTGTAAAGAGGATGTTGCGGCGAAAGGCGACAACAGGCCGGAAGGTGCCGCGCTAGCGGCATGGCCTGTTCAGGCGATGCTGTTGTTGTAACTGCTCCTGCTACTGCAGTGGCGTGTCATCCTCTGTCAGGCCTTGCCACACCGTAGGCTCGCCATTCTTGCCCGCAATCGCGGTCAACTTGTCGTTGTGGCGCTGTATCTCACTTTCACTGGGACGAACGACGGCAAGCGTCGGGCGGTCTGCACTCAAACGTCTGATCGCTTCTGCAGTGGCATCACCTCCCTGTTCGCTGCCGTCGTTCCCGCCCAGAGACAGGCGGGTCTGCCCGCCGGTCATAGCCAGATAAACGTCCGCCAGAATTTCAGCATCCAGCAAGGCGCCGTGCAGTTCACGGTGGCCGTTTTCCACGAAATAACGGCGGCACAACGCATCCAGGTTATTTTTCTGTCCCGGATGCTTCTGGCGAGCCATCACCAGAGTATCCAGCACACCACAACGCTGTTCGATGGTCCCGTACCGGGCGCCAAGCCGGCGCAGCTCATGGTTGAGGAAGCCCACGTCAAAGGGCGCGTTATGGATGACCAGCTCCGCCCCGTCGACAAAAGCCAGAAATTCATCCACCACCTTGTCGAAGGTGGGCTTGTCCGCCAGAAACTCGGTGCTGATGCCATGGACCGCCAGCGCGCCTGCATCGATTTCCCGTTCAGGATTCAGGTACAGGTGCAGGTTATTGCCGGTCAGGCGGCGATTTTCCATCTCCACGCAACCAATTTCGATCACCCGGTGCCCGTCATTGGGCTCCAGGCCGGTAGTTTCCGTATCCAGTACAACCTGACGCATTAGCCTGCTCGCCCCTGCTGT
Source organism: Alcanivorax sp. VBW004 (assembly GCF_009718865.1). Classification (NCBI taxonomy): domain Bacteria; kingdom Pseudomonadati; phylum Pseudomonadota; class Gammaproteobacteria; order Oceanospirillales; family Alcanivoracaceae; genus Alcanivorax; species Alcanivorax sp. VBW004. Next base: position 2,828,948 of record NZ_WNHC01000001.1, on the reverse strand, counting down.
TTCATTTCATCAATACCCCGGTTAGCCAGCGCATCGGCCCGCTCATTGCCCGGGTGGCCACTATGGCCCTTGACCCACTGCCAGTCGATTTCGTGGCGCTGCACCGCTGCATCAAGGCGCTGCCACAGATCCACATTCTTGACCGGCTGCTTCGAGGCCGTTTTCCAGCCACGCTTTTTCCAGTTCGCCATCCACTGGGTGATGCCGTCCATGACGTATTTGGAATCCGTCGTCAGTACCACCTGACAGGGAGCATTGAGGGTCTCCAGGGCCACGATGGCGGCCATCAGTTCCATGCGGTTGTTGGTGGTCTCAGGCTCGCCACCAAATAATTCCTTCTCCTTGTCACCGTAAAGGAGAATGGCGCCCCAGCCACCCGGGCCGGGATTACCGCGGCACGCGCCGTCGGTATAGATAATCACGTTCTTCAAAGACTCAGGACTCCCTGTTCTGCTGGCCCCAGCGGGCCACCGGTACCGGCACCACGGTATTGCGTGGCACCTTGCGTTGTCGTGTGGCCAACGGACGCACCACACCGGCGCGTTTTCTTGCGACCAGCAGGTATGTATTGCCGTGACGCGGCCAGAGGAAGCGGCCCAGCCAGTCCAGTAAGCGCACCCGGCTGCGGCCACGATCGGACAGCGGCATAGTATAGAAGCCACTGGCCATGCCATCGACCTCAAATCCGAGAACCTGCAACCAGTCGGTCAACCGGTTGGGCCGATAATAACGCCCCATCCAGCCCGGAGACTTCCACCAGAGTAGCCACCGGGCCAGCCCCATCACACTGACGGGATGAAACCCGATGATCGCCATCTTGCCGCCCGGCGCCATGCAGCGCGACGCTTCACGCAGTGCCTGGTGAGGGTCCGCGGCAAAATCCATGGTGTGATGCAGCAACAACACATCCACGCTGCTTTTCGCGATCGGCAACAGATCCAGCCGCGACTGCAATTTCACCCCGGTAAAACCGGGCGGGGCGATGCTGGTTTGCCAGCGCAGCGGCGATTCCGACAGGAAATCACGGCCGCCACCGGCATAAATCGCCACCGCGCGCTGGCCCGCCTGGCTGCGCAGCCACTCGGTCAGCATGGCTTTTTCTTCGCTCAGCAAGGCCTGTCCCGGCTCACTGTCGAGCCATTCATCAAACCCCCTTCCCAATTCACCGGAGGAGGCATTGAACGAGATACGGTTGAGTGGAGGTAGCTGCATAGCGGACAATCTCTTGATCCATGAATGCGTGAGCCGGATGATGAAGCACTGAAACAGGTGCCAACTGACCTGCTTACAGACAGGAGCGTACCACGACATGACAGCCAGCCCTATCGCTATCCCCGCCTTCAATGACAACTATATCTGGGCATTTCATCAACAGGATCAATGTGTTGTCGTCGACCCCGGCGACGCCGCACCGGTGGAGCGCTACCTCAGCGAAAACGGTCTGTCCCTCTCCGCCCTGCTGATCACTCACCACCACCCGGACCATGTGGGCGGTATCGCAGCATTGATCAGGGACCGGGATATTCCCGTGTATGGCCCGGCGGCGGAATCCATTCCGGCCATGAGCCACCCGCTGCGCGACGGCGATACCGTCACCCCCGCCGGTACCGCCCTGTCGTTCTCCGTTATGGCCGTTCCAGGCCACACCCTGGGCCATATTGCCTTTATCAACGCGGCGCAGGGCTGGCTATTCTGCGGCGACACCCTCTTTGCCGGCGGTTGTGGCCGTCTGTTCGAAGGTACGCCGGAGCAAATGCTCCATTCCCTTCGGCGTCTGGCCGCCCTCCCTGATACCACCCAGGTGTTCTGTGCCCACGAATACACCCAGGCCAACCTGACCTTCGCGGCCGCCGTCACCCCGGAAGACCCCGCCGTACAGGCGCGCTTGCAGGCCGTCATCGATTTACGCCAAAAAGGTAAAATCACGCTGCCTTCCACCCTCGCGGAAGAAAAAGCAACCAACCCTTTTTTACGCAGTGATGACAAAGACTTGAAGGATTCCTGTCAGCGTCACGAGCCAGGATGCGGCGATTCAGATATGCAGTGTTTTGCGGCCTTGCGTCGCTGGAAGGACAACTTTTAGCGCCTCGTCCTTGCCGTGCCGCCTATCCGTCGCCAGAATGCATGAAATTTTTAGCGTTACTCCATGATTATGAAAAAAATTATTCCTTTAGCCTTTTTTCTCGGGCTGGGGGTTCTTGGTGGTTGTGCAACCAATAAGACCCTTGAAGACCTCCCCCCCATGCCGGCAGCAGAGCCTTCCGTGGATGACGTCAACCTGGCCAACGGCATGGACGAACCCGACCCGGTAGAGGATGCCAAAAAGCAGACGACTGACAACGATGATCTGTGGATACGTCTGCGCGCTGGTTACGGGCTGGATCTGACCATTGAAAACGACCGGATCCGCGTGCAGCGCGACTGGTACGCACGCCATCCGCAGTATTTCACCCGCGTCACCACCCGCTCCGAGCGTTACCTGCATTACATCATCGAACAGGCGGAAGCCCGCGACATGCCGTTGGAGCTGGCGCTGCTGCCCATCGTCGAGAGTGCGTTTGACCCCTTCGCCTATTCCCACGGCCGCGCCGCCGGGCCCTGGCAGTTCATTCCTTCCACCGGTGATTATTTCGGCATGCAGCGCACCTGGTGGGAAGACCAGCGCCGCGACATTCTCAAGTCCACCAACGCCGCCCTGGATTACCTGCAGAAACTGTCCAACCGTTTTGATGGCGACTGGCTGTTGGCCCTGGCCTCCTATAACGCCGGTGGCGGCACCGTGTCCCGCGCCATCCGCCGTAACGAAGAAGCCGGTAAACCCACCGATTTCTGGAACCTGAACCTGCCCCGCGAAACCACCGCCTACGTGCCCAAGCTGCTCGCCATCGCACAGATTGTGGCGGACCCGCAGGCCTACGATGTGACCCTTCATCCCATCGCCAATGAACCCTACTTCGCCACCGTGAACACCGGCGGACAGATCGACCTGGCTCAAGCGGCGCGTCTGGCAGACATCTCCGTGGAAGAGCTCTACCTGCTCAACCCATCCTACAACCGCTGGGCAACGTCACCGGATGGCCCTTTCCGGCTGCTGGTACCCGTCGACCGGGCCGAACGGTTCCAGGCCAAGCTCGCCGACTTGCCCAAGGATCAGCGCATGCAATGGGCGCGTTACGAGATTAGCCCCGGTGATAACCTCGGCGCCATCGCCCGAGAGTACCGCACAACACCGCAGGTGCTGCGCAGCATCAATCACCTCAAGAACAACACCATCATCGCTGGCCGCACCCTGCTGATTCCGGGCCCATCCTCGTCCAGCGATGACTACAGCCTCAGCGCGGAATCACGGCTTGCCAAAAAGCAGTCGAAACAACCCAAAGGGCGCCACCGCGTCAACTACACGGTGCAGTCCGGCGATACACTGTGGGAAATCGCGCGCCGCCATAAGGTCGGTGTACCGGAGCTGGCAAAGTGGAATGGCATGGCCCCCAAGGACAGCCTGCGTGTGGGCCAGAGCCTGGCGGTCTGGACCAAAGGCAGCCTTGCGGCCAGCCCGGCCAATGTGCCTGCCGCCAGCAATCCCAATATGGTGCGCAAAGTCCGCTATGCGGTTCGCAACGGTGATTCCTTGTATGCCATTGCCGACCGCTTTAATGTATCGGTCAACGACATAAAAAGCTGGAACAACAGTGTAGCCAGCAATCGATACCTACAACCCGGGCAACGGCTGACACTCTACGTTGATATTCGCCAAACGCACTAGCAGGCTGTTGAAAAGCCCTTTACATGCTCAGTTTTCCAGGCTGGCTCGCAATCTAGGCGCGATTTTGAAGGTGTATGTCTATCCATCGAAAAAGCGCAACAACGAGTGCGAGCCAGCCTGGAAGACCCGGAGGGCGCGGCCTGAAGGGCCCATCTGCTGCGCTTTATCGCTAAGAAAGGGAGCCACCCTGCCCGTCGCGATAAAACACAACAGCTGCACCCTTCAGGCCACGCTGAGTACGCAAGGGGCTTTTCAGCAGCCTGCCAAACGCACTTTTGCCCTGCTGGGCCTGTTGCTCGGCGTGGTCTGCCACGCCGAGCCCACTCGCAGCCACGGTTACCATCCGTTCGGCAGCCTCAACTACCCCGCCGATTTCCAGCATCTCGATTACGTCAACCCGGATGCCCCCAAAGGCGGCACCCTGCGCTTATTCGGCCAGGGCACCTTCGACAGCCTGAATCCCTATATTCTTAAAGGTCGCAGCCCTGCTGACACGCCCGGCATTCAGATGTACGGGGTCACGGAAATCGCCGACAGCCTGCTAATGGGAAGCCAGCCACACAACCCGCTTGGCGATGAGGCTGGCACCGCCTACGGGCTGATTGCCGACTGGCTGGAATACCCCGAAGATCGCAGCTGGTGCACCTTCCATATTCGTGACGAAGCACAGTTCCACGACGGCCACCCGATTCGCGCCGACGATGTGGTCTTTTCGGTAAATACCCTGCGCGAAAAAGGCCACCCGGAGTTCACCCTGCGCCTGGCCGATATCGCCAGCGTGGAAGCCATTGACCCGCAAACGGTGAAATTCACTTTCCACCGGGGCCGCCGGGACCTGCCCCTGATGGCCGGCGCCATCCCGATTCTGCCCCGCCATTACTGGCAGAAACATGACTTTGAAAGCGCCTCTCTCACCCCTCCGCTTTCCAGTGGCCCCTATCAGGTCACCCAGGTGGACGCCGGGCGTAAAGTGACGTTTAGCCGGGTAAAGGATTACTGGGCAAAAGACCTGCCGGTAAACCGGGGCCGTTATAATTTCGACACGGTGGAATTCGAGTTCTACCGCGATGCGGATGTGGGTTTCGAAGCCTTCAAGGCCGGCGGCTACGATTTACACTACGATTACAGCTCCAAACACTGGGCCACCGCCTACGCGTTCTCCGCCCTGGAAGACGGCAAGGTAAAACGCGCCGAGGTGCCCCATCAGATTCCACGGCCGGTGCAAGCCTTCTTCTTCAATACCCGCCGCGCCCCGTTCAATGACATCAATGTCCGCCGCGCCGCCAGCTTGTTGTTCGATTTCGAGTGGTCCAACAAGAACCTGTTCAGCGGCGCCTACAAACGCACACAAAGCTGGTTCCCGAACAGCGATTACCGGGCAACCACACCGGCCCCGGAGGCTGAAAAAGCCTTGTTAACGCCATTTCTGGATCAGCTGCCGACCGGTTATTTCAGCGCCGACATCAACTCGCCGGTGAACGATGGCAGCGGACAGATACGCCACCGCATGCGCGAAGCCCTGGCACTGCTGAAAAAAAGTGGCTGGCGGCTCGAGGGTCAGACCCTGGTCAATGCACAAGGCCAACCGCTGCAGTTCACGGTTTTGAATTACCACAACCCGGGCATTTACCGCATTCTTGCGCCCTGGTTTCGCAATCTGAAGCGCCTGGGCATCGATGCCCAATACCGGGAAATTGACCCGGCAGCCTACAAGCAACGGCTGGATAGCTTCGATTACGATGTGGTGCTGTTTGTGTTACCGATTCAGGCCTACCCGGGCCCTGAACTGAAAGACTATTTTCTTTCCGACAGCACCAAGGTGATAGGCAGTCGCAACCTGGCAGGTATTCGCAATCCAGTGGTGGATTTTCTGGTCGATCACGCGCTCAGCACCGATAACGAAGCTGACTACCGGCTGAGCCTGCAAGCGCTGGACCGCATGTTGCGCTACCAGCAATACGGAGTCCTGAACTACTATATCAGCACGCACCGCATTGCCTGGTGGGACAAGTTTGCCCGCCCACCGGAACCAATCCCGTACGGACTGGGTCTGGACACTTGGTGGGTTAAAAAATAACAAGGAGTCTTTATGGCCATTAACCGCAGCCTGCTGCGCGGGCTATTGGTGGGTCTGTGCTGTTTTTCCGCTCTGGCACAGGCCGACATTCATCGCAGCCATGCCATGGCCATGCACGGCAGCCCAAAGTACCCGGCAGGCTTTGAGCATCTGGATTATGTAAACCCTGAGGCGCCGAAAGGGGGCAAATTACGCCGCCACGTCATTGGCACCTTCGACAGCCTGAACCCTTTCGTGCCGAAGGGCACCGCTGCGGCCGGGATCGGCTCCCTCGTTTATGACACCCTGACCACCCGCGCCGAAGATGAGCCCTTCACCCAATACGGCTTGCTCGCCGAAACCATCGAATGGCCCGAAGACCGAAGCTGGGTCCGCTTCCACTTGAATCCCAAAGCCACATTCAGTGATGGCAAGCCGGTACAGGCCAGCGATGTGGTATGGACATTCAACACACTCATCAACGATGGCGCGCCCTTCTACAGCTTTTATTACAGCGGCGTGGATCACGTCACCGCCGACGACGAACACACCGTCACCTTTCATTTCAAACCCGGTGACAACCGGGAATTGGCGCTGATCATCGGCCAGCTGCCGGTGCTTCCTGAACACGTCTGGAAAACCCGGAAATTTACCAGCGCAGGGCTGGAAAAACCCATTGGTTCGGGCCCCTATAGCGTCGGCAATGTGGATACCGGAAAACAGATCACCTTCCAGCGCCGCAAGGATTACTGGGCCAAAGACTTGCCCATCATGCGTGGTCGCAATAATTTCGATACGGTCTCATTCGACTATTTCCTGGATGACACCGTCGCCCTGCAGGCTTTCAAGCGGGGAGATTACGACTGGCGCTTTGAAGTGAGCTCAAAGAACTGGGCCACCAGCTATAAAGGCCCGGCCTTCGATCAAGGCAAACTGGTCAAGGAGGAAGTCCCCCACTCCAACCCCGCAGGCATGCAGGGGATCGTCTACAACCTGCGCAACCCCCTGTTCCAGAACATAGCCCTGCGCGAAGCCATGACCTACGCACTGGATTTCGAATGGTCCAACGCCAATCTGTTTTATGGCCAGTACAACCGCACACGCAGCTACTTCCAGAATTCGGACATGGCCGCCACCGGCCTGCCCACCGAGGCAGAACTGGAATTACTGGAGCCCTTGCGCGACGACATCCCGGAACGGGTTTTCACGGAAAGCTATGAACCGCCGAAAAGCGATGGCAGCGGCCGCCCCCGTGCCAACCTGGCCCGAGCGCAGACACTACTGAAAAAGGCCGGCTACCAGATCAGGGAGGGCCAGCTTCACAGCCCTGATGGTACTCCGGTCAGTTTTCAGATCATGCTGCATCAGCCCGCGTTCGAGCGCATCCTGTTGCCGTTTGCCCGCAACCTGAAAGCGCTGGGTATTGATGCCCAGGTGGTCAAGGTGGACACCAGTCAGTACGTTGAGCGTATCCGTAACTTCAACTTCGATATGGTAGTCAGCTCCTTTGCCCAGTCGTCCTCCCCCGGCAACGAGCAACTGGAATACTGGGGCAGCGACGCCGCCGAGGACCCCAGCAGCCGAAACATCATCGGCATTCAGAACCCGGCTGTAGACACCCTGGTCGATGCCATTGTCACCGCCACCACGCGGGATCAGCTGATCACCGCCTGCCGCGCTCTGGACCGGGTACTACAGTGGAATTTTTACGTGATCCCCAACTGGTATGCCGACCATCATCGCCTGTCTTACCGCAGTCGCCTGAAACACCCCTCACTGCCTGAATACGTAGGCATTGATGGCGCGATCGACACCTGGTGGGACAGCAACGCGCAATGATGCGACTTTATATTGCCAAACGGTTGCTGCTGATCATCCCGACCCTGTTCGGTATTTTGCTGCTCAATTTTGTCGTGGTTCAGGCCGCCCCGGGCGGCCCCGTGGAAAAGACACTCGCGGAGCTACAGGGTATTGGTGGTGGTGCCGGCGGCAGCTTTGCCGGCGGCAGCGTGGATACGCTCAGCAGCGGCGGAGATTATCGCGGCTCCAAAGGCCTGCCCCCTGAACTGGTGGAACGGATACAAAAGCTCTATGGCTTTGACAAACCGGCGCCAGAACGTTTCTGGCTAATGGTCAAAAGCTATCTGAGTTTTGATTTCGGAGAATCCTACTACCGGGACCGCTCAGTGACCGAGCTGATCGTGGAACGCATTCCTGTATCTCTCTCGCTGGGCTTATGGAGCACGTTGATTGCCTATATGGTGTCGATTCCCCTGGGCATCCGTAAAGCTGTGAAAGATGGCTCACGCTTCGACATCTGGAGCAGTACGGCCATTGTTGTCGGCTTTGCGATCCCCAGCTTCCTGCTCGGCATTCTTCTTATCGTACTGTTCGCCGGCGGCTCCTACTTCGAGTGGTTCCCTTTGCGCGGCCTGACGTCTGACAACGCCGATCAACTGAGCCTGCTTGGTCAGGTCGCTGACTACCTGTGGCACATCACCTTGCCGACGCTGGCCATTGTCGCCGGCAGTTTTGCCACATTGACCATGCTGACCAAGAACTCCTTTATGGATGAAATTCGCAAACAGTATGTGCAAACCGCCCGCGCCAAAGGGCTCAGCGAAAAGCAGGTGTTGTACGGCCATGTCTTCCGCAATGCCATGCTGATCATTATCGCCGGCTTCCCCGCCGCTTTCGTGGGCATGTTCTTCACCGGCGTACTGCTTATTGAGTTTATTTTTTCACTTGATGGTCTGGGCCTGTTGGGCTTCGAGTCCGTAATCAACCGGGACTACCCCGTCGTTTTTGGCACCTTGTTCATTTTCACTCTGATCGGTCTGCTGCTGAAGCTGGTCAGCGATCTGACTTACATGTGGGTCGATCCACGCATTGATTTCGAACGGAGGCAGAGCTGATGGCCTTCCGTAACCCGTTAATGCGCAATCCGGTCTGGCAACGACAATGGCAGGCGTTTCGTTCCAACAAACGCGGCTATTGGGCGCTGTGGATTTTTGTCACGCTGTTCGTACTCAGCCTTGGCGCCGAACTGATTGCCAACGAAAAGCCCTTGCTGGTCAGCTACGACAATGAACTCTACGTTCCCGTGTTCAACACCTACCCGGAAACCACCTTCGGCGGTTTTTTCGAATCGGAAACCAACTACCGTGATCCCGTGGTCAAGGATCTGATTAATAACAAGGGCTGGATGATATGGCCGCCCATTCGCTACAGCTACAACACCATCAACTACGATCTCACTGTGCCAGCCCCGGCCCCGCCCTCAGCGGAAAACTGGCTGGGCACGGATGACCAGGGCCGTGATGTGCTGGCCGGGTTGATTTACGGCTTCCGTATTTCCGTCCTGTTCGGTTTGGTGCTGACCATTCTCTCCAGCATCGTCGGTATCATCGTCGGTGCCATCCAGGGTTATTACGGCGGCTGGCTGGATCTTTCCGGCCAGCGTTTTCTGGAAATCTGGTCCAGCATGCCTACGCTTTACCTGATCATTATTATTTCCAGCTTTGTGGTACCCAGCTTCTGGACGTTGTTGGTCATTCTGCTGTTGTTCTCCTGGATGGCGCTGGTGGATCTGGTGCGTGCAGAGTTCCTGCGCTGTCGCAACATGGACTATGTGCGCGCCGCCCACGCCATGGGCGTACGCACCCCGGTCATCATGTTTCGCCACATGCTCCCCAATGCCATGGTCGCCACCCTCACCTTCCTGCCGTTTATTCTCAACAGTGCCGTGGTCACGCTCACCTCACTGGATTTCATCGGCTTTGGCATGCCGCCGGATGCCCCTTCTCTGGGCCGTCTGGTCGGCCAGGGCAAGGCAAATCTGCACGCCCCCTGGCTGGGTATCAGCGTGTTTGCCACGCTCACTCTGATGCTCACCCTGCTGGTATTTATCGGTGAAGCCATTCGCGATGCGTTCGACACAAGGAAGTTTCTGCAATGAGCCTGCTGCGCATAGAAGGGCTGAGTATCCGCTTTGCCGACCAGCTCGCCGTCGATGACATGTCGCTGGAACTCCATCCCGGGCGAATGTTGGCGTTAGTGGGCGAATCCGGTTCTGGCAAATCGCTTACCGCCTTGTCTGTGATGGATCTGTTACCGGAAAACGCGAGTTGGCAGGCAGACAGCCTGCAACTGGACGATATGGATTTGCAGGTGCTCAACAGCGAGCAGAAACGCAAACTGCGCGGCGGTCGCATCGGGATGATTTTCCAGGAGCCGCTAACGGCCCTGAACCCCTTGCACACCGTGGAAAAACAGATCAGCGAAAGCCTGTTTGTGCATCAGGGCATGAGCAAAAAACGCGCTCGTGAGCGCTGTCTGTCGCTGCTCGAACAGGTCGAACTGCCCGCTACACCGGACATGCTGGACCGCTATCCGCACCAACTTAGCGGGGGCCAGCGCCAGCGGGTGATGATCGCCATGGCCCTGGCTAATGAACCACAGATCCTGATTGCCGATGAGCCCACCACCGCTCTCGATGTGACGGTGCAGGAAACCATTCTTGACCTGATCAAACGGCTGCAGAAAGAGCTCAATCTTTCCATTTTACTGATCAGTCACGACCTGGGCGTTGTCAGCCGTTTTGCCGAAGACATCGTGGTCATGCATAACGGTAAGCGGGTGGAAGCCGGCCCCACGGATACCGTGCTGAATTCCCCCCAGGAAGACTACACCCGCCACCTGATCAACGCAGAGCCCCAGGGCCGCCTGGAACCACTACCCGATGACACCCCTGTGCTACTCAAAGCCCGTGGCATGGCCGTGACGTTCAAAGGCAAACGCCGTGCCCTCTTCTCACCGCCTCCGCTGCTTCACGCGGTGGATCAGATTGATCTGACGCTGCGCCGCGGCGAGACCCTCGGCATCGTTGGCGAGTCCGGCTCGGGCAAGTCGACCCTGGCCTTGGCCCTGTTGCGGTTGATTCAGAGTGACGGTGACATTGACATGGATGGCACGGACATTCGCGCCCTTTCCCGGTCCGGTTTGCGACAATGGCGCAGCCGTTTTCAGGTCGTCTTTCAGGACCCCTACGGCAGCCTGAATCCACGCATGACCGTCGGCCAGATTGTGGCCGAGGGGCTTGCTGTGCATGCCCCGGCACTAGGCGCCACGGAGCGTGACGAACAGGTCTGCCGCATCCTTGACGAAGTAGGCCTGCCCAGCAACGTCCGCCACCGTTATCCCCATGAGTTTTCCGGCGGCCAGCGACAGCGAATCGCCATCGCGAGGGCGCTAATCATGGAACCGGAATTACTGGTTCTGGATGAACCCACCTCGGCGCTGGACCGCAGCGTTCAGCACCAGATCCTGGAGTTGCTCAAATCCTTGCAGGCACGCCGGGGACTCAGTTACCTGTTTATCAGCCACGATCTCAAGGTAATCCGGGCTATCTGCCACCGGGTGCTGGTCATGAAAGACGGCAAGACGGTGGAGCACGGCGATACACAAGCCGTATTCGACAACCCGCAGCAGCCCTATACCCACAAACTCATGGCTGCGGCCTTTGCCCGCAGCAGGAAACAGACGGTTGCACTTTGATCGTTTACAGGCGGGCGTAATAACGCGGTAAATTGCCTATACTTGGGCGAAATCAGCTACACGTTGAATGTTAAAAGGCGCGAATCACCCCACTGAGCTCGCGTTGTTACATTTTCAACTTCGAACTTTCAACTCAAAAGCACATCGAGGACGAACATGGGATTTCTTGCAGGCAAACGCTACCTGATTGTCGGTGTCGCCAGCGACCGCTCCATTGCCACCGGTATTGCCGAAGCCATGCACCGCGAGGGTGCCGAGCTGGCTTTCACTTACCAGAACGACAAACTGAAAAGCCGCGTTCTTAAAGCTGCAGAACGCTACGGCAGCAGCGAGGCCATGTGCTTCCCTTGCGATGTGACCAGCGACGAGGCCATTGACGCCGTCTTTGCCGAATTGGGCAAGCAGTGGGATGGCCTGGACGGTATCGTTCACGCAGTGGGTTTTGCCCCAGCTGCAGAGCTGGACGGTAATTTTGTGGATGTGGCCACCCGCGAGGGTTTCCAGATTGCCCACGACATTTCCAGCTACAGCTTCGTGGCACTGGCCAAGGCAGGCAAGAGCATGCTGGCCGGCCGCAATGGCGCCCTGCTTACCCTTACCTACCACGCTGCCCGCCAGTCTGTGCCCAACTACAATGTGATGGGCATGGCCAAGGCCAGCCTGGAGGCGTCCGTGCGTTATCTGGCTGCCAGCATGGGGCCTGACGGCGTCCGTGTGAACGGCATCTCTGCCGGCCCGATTCGCACCCTGGCGGCCTCTGGCATCAAGAAATTCCGCAGCATGCTCGACTACAATGCCGCCAAGGCGCCTCTGCGCCGTAACGTCACCATTGAGGAAGTGGGCAATACTGCGGCCTTCCTGTGCTCGGACCTGGCCTCCGGCATTACCGGCGAGATCACCTATGTAGACGCTGGCGCAAGCACGGTATCCATGCCGTTTGAACTGGAGCTTTAACGCCACCATGCAAGAGCGCCGCTAGCGGCACGGTCCTTACCGATCGAGGGTCATCGCGCCGCTGGCCATGCACAAAGCGACAGTGTTTTGACATAAAAAAAGCCCACCATCCGGTGGGCTTTTTTTATGAGCTGAACGCCGCAGGGAGACTACTCTCCCTGGTTGGCGCTCAGTCGAGAGGGATGCAATTCCACATCGCCTTCATCGCGCAACAGGGCAACCACCTGACGGAAATTGCGCTGCCCTTCCACATTGGCAAGTTCAACCAATGCCGCCTGCTGCTGGGCATCACTCAACGGTTCGGCATTACCGTCGGCAACCCGAGTCACCTGGTAGGCAACCACAGAACCGTCACCCAGACGGGTCAGCGCCACAGGAGAGGCTTCCCCTTCTTCGAAGCGCGGCGCACCGAATGCACCATTGACCACTTCCATTGACGGTTCTGCACCACCACGCTGCAGGCCGTCCTGCTCTTCAACTTCTACCCCGAACAGGTCCGCCACTGCCGCCAGATCAGCACCATCATCGATGGATTTCTGTGCGTCTTCGTTAAGCTGCTGGACCTTGTCCATGGCGTGCTCACCTTTGAGGCGTTCGCGAATAGCGAAAGAGACTTCCTCAAGCGGCATCGGTTCAGGAGACTTGTTCTCTGCAATGCGTACGGCGATATAACGGGTCGGATCAACTTCAATCAGATCACTGTTGTGCCCCTGTTCGCGCACCTGATCAGAATTCAGCGCTTGCTGTACCTGAGGCAGGGACAATGGCGCATCAGCCGCCGCCAGGTCGACCCAGTCGGTGGTGACCACAGAGGTGCCCACCTGCTCTGCCGGGCTCTGCAGATCGGCATGCTCGTAGAGCAGCTCTTCCAGCTTCGCCACATCGTCATTCAACAACGCTTCCGCACGGGCTTTTTTCAGGTCGGCGCGGATTTGATCCGACAGCTCAGCCAGCGACGGCAAGGCACGAGTGGTCTCTTCCTGGGTCACCTTGATCAGGTGAACCCCGGCGTCCGTTACCACCGGCGCAGAGACGGTGCCGGAAGCCAGATCGGCAATGGCGTCTTCCATTTCTTCAGGCAAGGCCCCTTTGGAAACCACACCCAGATCACCACCGGACTGGGCGCTGCCTGAGTCGTCGGAGTACTGGGCAGCAGCATCTGCAAAGGACTCACCACCGGCAATGGCTTTCGCCGCTTCACGGGCACGGACCTTCGCCTGTTCAAGATCCCGGTCATCGTTCACTTCGATGAGAATATGTGACACCTGGCGTGGTGCGTCACCGGCACCCGCTTCTTCCATGATGGATTTACGGACATCGTATTCCGCCTTCACATCCTCGTCAGTGACGCTAACCTGATCGGCATACTTGTCCGCAGACAGTTCAACGTAAGACACCTTGAACTCTTCAGGGCGCATGAATTCACCCTGATTCTCGTCATAGAAGGCTTTGACCTCTTCGTCTGACACGCTGAACTGTTTGCGCAGTGAGTTGATATCCAGTTGCGCATAACGGATGTCGCGGGACTGTTCACCCAGACGACGCTGTTCGTTCAGCTCGGAAGGAAGCGAAAAGTCCGTCTGCATGAAGCCCGCACGGAACTGCTCCTTGATCATGTCCTGACGCAACCCCTGGATGTAACCCTGCGGGTTCATCCCACGGGCACGCAGTTCACGCTCGAACCGCTGTTCGGAAAACTTGCCGTCTTCCTGGAACAGCGGCACCTTGTAAATATCGGCAGCAACCTGTTGCTCACTGAACACCATGCTGGATTGTTCCGCTGCGGCCAGAATCAGTTGCTCGTTGACGATGCCATCCAGCACCATTTCCGGACGTACAAATGAATCCAGCAATGCAGGATTCATGTTCGGGCTTTGCTCGCGAAGCATGTTACGAACCCGCTCTACCCGCTGGTTCACAACACTACGTGTGATCTTGCTGCCTTCCACTTCAGCTACCACGTCGCCTGTGCTTCCACCGACAAAGTAGCCGTAAAAGCCGGAAATCACGAAAGGAAGAATGATTGCGGCAAGCAGGACCTTGCCCACGGGACCGCGGACAAACCGTCTGAACTCCTGCATGAAATTACTCCGTAGGGATACTCTCGAAATTCGATCTTATTATTCAGAACCGGCGGATGACTGCAGGTTCCCTTAAATGCAAAAAAGCGTACCCCTTACGAGTACGCTTTCTCAAACTGGCGGAGCGGACGGGACTCGAACCCGCGACCCCCGGCGTGACAGGCCGGTATTCTAACCAGCTGAACTACCGCTCCTGCAAACAGTTTAGTTCACCGCGTCTTTCAGTGCCTTACCGGCTTTGAAGCCCGGTACGTTGGCAGCGGCGATCTTGATGGTCTGGCCAGTTTGCGGGTTACGGCCATCGCGAGCTTCACGACGCTTCACAGCAAAAGTACCAAAACCTACCAGAGAAACGCTGTCACCTTTTTTCAGGGCGCCAGTTACCGCTTCCAAAGTAGAATCCAGAGCGCGACCAGCGTCGGCTTTGGAAATATCCGCGCTAGCGGCAATCGCATCAATCAACTCTGACTTATTCACAAAGTTCCCCTTTCTCTATTTTCCCGGTTTTATGGTCGAGGCGTGATGCACTCTCCTTATGCGAAGCCGCCTTTATACCAACGGGTATCAGGGGCGTCAAGAAAGGAGAAGCACGATCTCACCCAAGTTAAAACAATTGAAAAACCATACAGATCAACAATTTAAAAAGGTTTAAATGTGATCCGTTAATGTGTACTAGGACGTTTGTTACCTTCCTGGTTTTTCTCTTCTGCCAGCGCTAAATCCTCTTCCAGCTCCGCTTCGGAAAGCGGATTTGGTTGATGAGTCAGTGCCACATCAAGTACCTGGTCAATCCATTTTACTGGTCGAATGTCCAAGGACGCCTTGATATTGTCGGGGATCTCCTTGAGGTCCCTCTCATTTTCTTCCGGAATCAATACCGTCTTGATTCCGCCGCGATGGGCAGCCAACAGCTTTTCCTTAAGGCCGCCAATCGGCAGCACCTGCCCACGCAGGGTAATTTCACCGGTCATGGCCACATCCGCACGCACCGGGATACCGGTCAACACAGACACCATGGCCGTACACATACCCACACCGGCACTGGGCCCATCTTTCGGGGTTGCCCCTTCCGGCACATGCATGTGCAGGTCGTTGCGATCCAGTGCCCGGCGGCGAATGCCCAGGGTGCCTGCACGGCTTTTCACTACCGTCCACGCAGCCTGGATAGATTCCTGCATTACATCACCCAGTGAGCCGGTAGAAATCACCCGCCCCTTGCCTGGCGTGGAAACACTTTCAATGGTGAGCAGCTCACCGCCCACAGAAGTCCATGCAAGGCCGGTTACCTGACCGATCTGATCCTGCTCTTCAGCACGACCAAAGCTGAACTTGCGGACACCGAGATAATGCTCAACCAGCTCTTCGCTCATGGTGACCGTTTTCGTTTCACCGCTGAGCAAATGTTCTTTCACCACCTTGCGGCAAATCTTGCTGATTTCGCGCTCCAGGCCACGCACGCCAGCCTCCCGGCTGTAATGGCGAACGATGTACCGTAACACGGCTTCATCAAATAACAGCTCATCTTTTTTCAGGCCGTTGTTTTTGATTTGCTTGGGGATCAGGTACTGCAGCGCAATATTGACCTTCTCTTCCTCGGTATAACCGGGAAGACGAATCACTTCCATGCGGTCCAGCAAGGGCGCCGGAATATTCATGGAATTGGATGTGCAAATGAACAGGGTTTCGGACAGGTTATAGTCCACTTCCAGGTAATGATCACTGAACGTATCGTTCTGTTCCGGGTCCAGCACTTCCAGCAGTGCCGACGCCGGATCACCCCGGTTATCCATGCCCATTTTGTCGACTTCATCGAACAAAAACAGCGGGTTACGGACGCCCACCTTGGACAGTTTCTGGATAACCTTACCCGGCAAGGAGCCGATATAAGTCCGGCGATGGCCGCGGATTTCCGCTTCGTCACGGACACCACCCAACGCCATGCGAACGAACTTGCGATTGGTGGCGCTGGCGATGGATTGCCCCAATGAGGTCTTGCCCACCCCTGGCGGCCCAACCAGGCACAACACCGGCCCTTTCACCTTGCCGACCCGGCTTTGTACGGCCAAAAATTCCAGCACGCGATCTTTTACGTCTTCCAGACCGTAGTGGTCCCGGTCCAGTACTTCCTTGGCGTAATTCAGGTCATGACGCACCCGGCTGCGCTTTTTCCACGGCACCGAGGTCATCCAGTCCAGATAACCGCGTACAACCGTGGCTTCCGCCGACATGGGGGACATCATCTTGAGCTTGTTCAGCTCTGCCTGAGCCTTGTCACGAGCCTCTTTGGGCATGCCCGCGCTATCGATTTTCTTTTCCAGATCGTCCAGGTCATTACCGCTGTCTTCCAGATCACCCAGCTCTTTCTGGATGGCTTTCATCTGTTCGTTCAGGTAATACTCACGCTGACTTTTCTCCATCTGCTTTTTCACCCGACCACGGATGCGCTTTTCCACTTTCAGCACATCAATGTCGGATTCCATCAGCGCGATCAGGTGTTCAACACGCTCGCGCACGTCCACCATTTCCAGCACGTCCTGCTTCTCTTCCAGCTTGAGCTGCAGGTGGGCGGCAATGGTGTCAGCCAAGCGGCTGACTTCGTCGATGGAAGAAACGGAACCGGTAACTTCCGGCGCCACTTTCTTGGAGAGTTTGACGTAATCCTCGAACTGACCCTGCAGGGAGCGAGACAACGCATCCTGCTCGCTTTCGTCCGGGAGCCCTTCTTCCAGCTCGCGCACATCAGCAACAGCGCCTTCTTCACCGAATTCAGCCTTGGCCACATGGGCACGCTGACCGCCTTCGACCAGCACCTTCACGGTACCGTCCGGCAGCTTGAGCAATTGCAGGATGGTTGAAATCGTTCCGACCCGGTAGATGTCGTCCACACCCGGATCGTCGTCGGAGGCATTACGCTGGGCGACCAGCATGATCTGCTTGTCAGCTGCCATGGCAGCTTCAAGAGCCGCAATGGACTTTTCCCGGCCGACAAACAGCGGGATAACCATGTGCGGGTACACCACTACATCACGTAGCGGTAAAAGCGGAATATCTTTCAGCACGTATTGCCTCTATGACTTAGGTGAAAGCAGGACAGACCCGGACCATGTCCGGGTCTTAATCCGGGGCCACCTTGGAAGACTGCTCGTTGTTTTCGTAAATCAACAACGGTTCGGATTCACCCTTGATGGTCGGGCTATCGATCACCACCTTGGCCACGCTATCCATGGACGGCACCTGGTACATGGTGTCGAGCAATACGCCCTCGAGGATCGAGCGCAAGCCGCGAGCACCGGTCTTGCGTACCATGGCCTTGTTGGCGATCGCACGCAGGGCATCGTCGCGGAAATCCAGCTCCACCCCTTCCATTTCAAACAGACGCGCGTATTGCTTGGTCAGCGCATTGCGCGGTTCGGTGAGAATCTGGATCAGCGCTTCTTCGCTCAGCTCTTCCAGCGTCGCGATCACCGGCAAACGACCAATGAACTCGGGGATCAGACCATACTTGACCAGATCTTCCGGCTCCACATCGACCAGCAACTCGCCCAGATTGCGCGTATTGTCCTTGCTCTTTACTTCGGCGGAGAAGCCGATGCCGCCCTTCTCGGAGCGCTCACGGATCACCTTGTCGAGACCGGCAAAGGCACCACCACAAATGAACAGCATGTTGGAGGTATCCACCTGCAGGAATTCCTGCTGCGGATGCTTGCGCCCACCCTGGGGCGGCACAGACGCCACGGTGCCTTCGATCAGCTTCAACAGTGCCTGCTGCACGCCTTCACCGCTCACATCACGGGTGATGGAGGGGTTGTCGGACTTGCGGGAAATCTTGTCGATTTCATCGATATAGACAATGCCACGCTGGGCCTTGTCCACATCGTAGTCACATTTCTGCAGCAGTTTCTGGATAATGTTTTCCACGTCCTCACCGACATAACCGGCTTCGGTGAGCGTGGTGGCATCCGCGATGGTGAACGGCACATTGAGCAGACGCGCCAGGGTCTCGGCCAGCAGGGTCTTACCGCTACCGGTAGGCCCAATAAGCAAAATATTGCTTTTTCCGAGCTCAACTTCGTCACGGCCTTTGCCGCCACTACGCAGGCGCTTGTAGTGGTTATACACCGCCACAGCCAGCACCTTCTTGGCGCGCTCCTGGCCGATCACGTACTCATCAAGGGTGTCCTTGATCTCGTTCGGCTTGGGGAGGCGCTCGCCAGCCGTATCGCTGGTGTCTTCCTGCACTTCCTCGCGGATAATGTCATTACACAGATCCACGCATTCGTCGCAGATAAAGACCGAGGGCCCCGCAATCAGTTTGCGGACCTCATGCTGGCTTTTGCCGCAGAAGGAGCAATACAGCAGTTTGCCGTCGTCGCCCTTGCCAGTGGAATCGGTCATCGAATTGCCTCTAAACCTGTGTATTTGCTTTGAAGATGCAGGGTAGCCCGGTGTTTTTCAAGCCCGCCGGGCCGCTCTGCTGTTCCGTTAGGACACTTTTTGTACGAACAGGCCCTATTTAAACAGGACGTTGGCTCAACACCGCGTCAATGATGCCGTATTCCTTCGCTTCGTCGGCACTCATGAAGTTGTCACGGTCAGTGTCTTTTTCCAGCTGCTCGATGGGCTGGCCGGTGTGGTGAGCCAGCAAGCTGTTGAGCTGCCCTTTGATTTTCAGGATTTCCTTGGCGTGAATCTCAATATCTGAGGCTTGGCCCTGGAAGCCACCCAGCGGCTGGTGGATCATCACCCGGGCATTGGGCAGTGCAAAACGCTTGCCGGTGGCCCCGGCGGTAAGCAGGAAGGCCCCCATGCTGGCCGCCTGGCCTACACACATGGTGGACACATCCGGCTTGATGAACTGCATGGTGTCGTAGATGGACATGCCGGCGGTAACCGAGCCACCCGGGCTGTTGATATACAGGTGGATATCCTTGTCCGGGTTCTCGGACTCAAGGAACAGCATCTGTGCCACGATCAGGTTGGCCATGTGATCTTCCACCTGGCCAATCATGAAGATCACCCGTTCTTTCAGAAGGCGGGAGTAGATATCGAAAGAACGTTCCCCACGGGCGGTCTGCTCGATAACTACCGGCACCAGCCCCAGATTGGTCGGATCCTTGATCAGCTGGTTCATTTCCGGGGTAAGCGAGTTAATACGGCTCAAGTCGATCATGTAGCGCTTTCCTTCTCGTCGATCGTCCGTGGACGTTCTCAACTGTTTATTGATGCCGGAGGTCAACAACCGGCATGTACCTTGGGCTTTCTTGGGGGCCGAAAGGCCGGAAAACAAGGCAAGCAAGGCAAATAGGTCTTCAGGCATCTTATGACGGCACTTGGGGGGCGTCTATAAAAGTGGGCGGGAGAGGGGTTCAAGTGCACAATTCTTGCGCAAATTGCGCATAAATAACGCAAAACGGGGCCCGAAGGCCCCGTTTTGAAGGTCAAACCGAAGGTTTAAATCAGCCTTCCGCTTGCTCGCGCGGCTTAACCGCGTCCTGGTAAGGCATGCTTTTCTCTTCCACCTTGGCGCTTTCCAGCACCAGGTCGACCACCTGCTCTTCCAGCACCGCACCTTCGATCTGCTGCAGCTGCTGCGGGTTGCTGTAAACCCAGCTCACCACTTCTTCCGGCTTTTCGTACTGCTCGGCAATCTCTTCAACGCGGGCTTTTACCTTGTCGGCATCTGCCTTGATTTCGTTCTTGTCGAGGATGGCACGCACTACCAGACCCAGACGCACAGAGCGCTCGGCCTGCTCTTTGAACAGGTCATCCGGCAGGATAGAGGGATCAAACTGCTGGCCGCCACCAAACTGCTGCATCATCTGCTGACGCATGCGCTGGATTTCCTGGGTGACCAGAGCTGCCGGCAGGTCAAACTCATGCAGGTTCACCAACCCGTCCATGGCCTGCTCTTTCACCTTGCTGGTGATGGCATTCTTGAGCTCACGCTCCATGTTCTTGCGTACTTCAGCCTTGAACTTGGTTTCATCGCCATCGTCCACACCAAAGCCTTTCATGAACTCGGCGTCCACTTCCGGCAGCGCCTTGCCTTCCACCTTGTTGACCTTGATCTGGAACACAACAGCCTGACCCTTCAGGTCTTCGGACTGATAGTCTTCCGGGAAGGTCACATCAATGTCTTTCTCGTCACCGGCTTTCATGCCAACGATGCCGTCTTCAAAGCCCGGAATCATCTGGCCAGAGCCCAGCTCCAGGTTCTGCCCTTCGGCGGTACCGCCTTCGAAGGCTTCGCCGTCTTTCAGGCCTTTGAAATCGATATTGACGCGGTCACCGGTTTCGGCGGCACGGTCCACATCGGCAAACTCCGCACGCTGCTGGCGCAAGGTTTCGATCATGGTGTCCACGTCGGCATCGGTCACGTCGGACTGGGGCTTTTCCACTTCGATGGTATCGAACGCGGCCAGCTCAACCTCCGGGTACACCTCGAAGGTCGCCACGAATTCCAGATCCTTGCCTGCTTCGTTGGTCTTGGCTTCAAAACCGGGCATGCCTGCGGGCTGCAGTTTTTCCTGCTCCACCGCTTCGATGAAGGCTTCACGCATGACGTCAGCCAGCACTTCGTTACGCACGGCCCCGCCAAAGCGACGCTTCACTTCACGCATGGGCACTTTACCCGGGCGGAAACCGTCCAGACGGATCGTTTTCTGGGCTTCCTGCAGCTTGCCTTCTACTGCCACATCCACTTTTTCCGCGGGTACACCCACCGTCACACGGCGCTCAAGACCTGAAGTCGTTTCAACAGAAACCTGCATAACATCCTCTTTAAAAAAGACTTTTATCTCTGCCCGCCGCCGAAATAACGCGAAGACGGCCTAATGAAGGGCGCAGATTATAATCAAAGGGAGCTTCGCTGCCTACAGTCTGCCTGTAGCGCAGCACCTGAAGCCCATACGAAAAAGCCTCCGGGGATCTATCCCGGAGGCTTTTAATATGGGGTGACTGATGGGGCTCGAACCCACGACCGCCGGAATCACAATCCGGAGCTCTACCAACTGAGCTACAATCACCATAAAACTGTCTGCTTTCTTGCTGTCCTGCCTGGCGCGCCTGGCAGGACTCGAACCTGCAACCGACGGCTTAGAAGGCCGTTGCTCTATCCGGTTGAGCTACAGGCGCTTGCAGGTTTCCGCCATCAAGCCAACTGGTCGGGGTGGAGGGATTCGAACCCCCGACATCCTGCTCCCAAAGCAGGCGCGCTACCAGGCTGCGCTACACCCCGTCTCATAAAGCAAAGTTAGCAACTAAGCTCGAAAGCGAGGCGCGCATAATACTCGGCACCCCCATAAGCGTCAACGGTGTTTGACGCAAAAAAATGTCTAACGTTCAGATTTTAGGCAACTTTTGCGTCCATTTTTTGCGCGCGGTGCCTGTGCATGCGAGAATCGCGCCGTTCCCGGCTACCCCGGCTGGCTGTCATTAGTGCACCCCGCCGAGCCGCACCTCCTAAATGTAGTCAATTTCAGAGAGACCGCCCACATGACCGCCCAGATTCTTGATGGCAAAACCCTGGCCCAGCAGTTTGAACAGGAGATGCGCCTGCGCGTCGACACCCTGAAAGCCAAGGCCGACGGCCGTACGCCGATTCTTGCCACCATTCTGGTGGGTGCTGACCCGGCCTCCGCCACCTATGTAAAGATGAAAGGCAACGCCTGCCAGCGTGTTGGCATGGAATCTGTCGCCATCGAACTGAGTGAAGAAACCACCACGGAACAGCTACTGGCCAAGATTGACGAACTGAATAGCAACCCGGATGTGCACGGCATTTTGCTGCAACACCCGGTGCCCGCCCAGATCGACGAGCGCGCCTGTTTCGATGCTATCAGCCTGGAAAAGGACGTGGACGGCGTCACCTGCCTCGGGTTTGGCCGCATGAGCATGGGTGAAGACGCCTACGGTTGCGCCACCCCCAAGGGCATCATGCGCTTGCTGGAGCACTATCAGGTGGAGCTGGAAGGCAAACATGCCGTCGTAGTGGGGCGCAGCGCGATTCTGGGCAAACCCATGGCGATGATGCTGCTCGAAGCCAATGCCACCGTCACCATTTGTCACAGCCGCACCCAGAACCTGCCGGAACTGGTGAAGCAGGCAGACATCGTTGTCGGCGCCGTGGGCAAACCGGAATTCATCAAGGCAGACTGGATCAAGGATGGCGCAGTGGTGGTCGATGCCGGCTTCCACCCGCAAAAATGCGGGGATATTGAACTGGCGCCGCTGGTTGATCGCGTGACCGCCTATACCCCGGTCCCGGGCGGGGTCGGACCAATGACGATCAACACCCTTATCTTCCAGACCCTGCAATCCGGCGAGAAAGCCTTCGGCTAAGTGCCAACCGGGGCGCCTCAGGCGCCCCACTCTTCCCTGCTTCCCCATCACTCCCCATCATCTGTGCTCGCCCTGAACTGTCATAAAATGGTCAATATCCACCGCTGTCGGGCTGGGTTAGCATCCTTGATGCTGCAGTGATTTTCTCGTTGCAGCCGCCCAATTGAGGCAGACCAAGGAGAGCACCATGTCAGGGAAGTTCGAGATCGACAAAGCCAGCAATGACCAGTTCATCTTTCGCCTGAAAGCCGGCAACGGCGAGATCATCCTCGCCAGCGAGCAATACACCACCAAGTCCGCCTGCGAGAACGGCATCGATTCGGTACGCAAGAACAGCACCGCTGATGACAACTTCGAACGCAAGATCGCCAAGGACGAGCGGCACTACTTCGTCCTCAAGGCCGCCAACCACCAGGTGATTGGGCAAAGCCAGATGTACAAGAGCGCCGACGGCATGGAAAACGGCATTGCATCCGTTGCAGCCAATGCACCCACCGCCGCTTTGGTCGACCTGACCTGAAAACGCTCGCAATACAAAAAAAAGCCGCACTCAAACATCCGAGTGCGGCTTTTTTTGTTTTCAGCCTTGCTGCAGTGTTACGCAGCAATCAATAGCCTATGATCGAGCCAGCGTGCGACTCAGGCTTCCTTCGGCCAGGACTCACGCAAGCCCACTGTCTGGTTGAACACCAGCCGTTCTTCGCTACTGTCCTGATCCACACAGAAATAGCCTTCGCGCTCAAACTGGTAACGGGTTTCCGCAAGCGCGCCGCGCAGACCCGGCTCTACCCAGCAACCATCCAGCACAGTCAGGGACTCAGGATTGATGTGCGACAGGAAGGTCTGCCCTTCTTCCAGCCCCTTGCCGGGGTTGGCAGCGCTGAACAAACGGTCATACAGACGCACTTCGCAGGGCAGGCCTTTTACCGCGCTGACCCAATGGATTACCCCACGCATCTTGCCCTGGTCCTCGGCATTTTCCGGGTTCTTGCCCAGGGTGTCCGGATCATAGGTGCAACGCACTTCCACAATCTCGCCCTGTGCATCGCGCACCACATCCGTGGCACGCACTACATAGCCGTAACGCAACCGCACCCGATCACCCAACACCAGACGCTTGAACTTCTTGTTGGCCTCTTCCCGAAAATCCTCACGGTCGATATACACTTCCCGCGTCATCGGCACCTGGCGGGTGCCCATGGATTCATTCTGGGGGTGCACCGGCGCAATCAGCGACTCTTCTTTACCCTCTTCCCAGTTCTCGATGACCACTTTCAACGGATTCATCACGCACATGGCCCGCGGAGCATACTGGTTCAGGTCATCACGGATCGCCGCTTCCAGCATTCCCATGTCCACCACCGAATCCGCACGGCTAACCCCCACCGACTCACAAAAGGTACGAATAGAGGCCGGGGTGTAACCGCGGCGGCGCAACCCGGAGATGGTCGGCATGCGCGGATCATTCCAGCCATCCACGTGCCCTTCATCCACCAGCTGCTTGAGCTTGCGCTTGCTGGTCACTGTGTAATTCAGGTTCAACCGGGCAAATTCATACTGGCGGGGACTGGCCGACACAGCCGTATTCTCCACCACCCAATCATAAAAGGGACGATGATCTTCGAATTCCAGCGTACACAGGCTGTGGGTAATGCCTTCAATGGCATCCGACAGCGGGTGCGTGAAGTCATACATGGGGTAGATAACCCACTTGTCACCGGTCTGGTGGTGGGTCTTCTTGCGAATCCGGTAGAGGATCGGATCACGCAGGCTGATATTCGGGCTCTGCATGTCGATTTTCGCGCGCAGCACCGCCTCGCCTTCGTCCAGCTTGTTGTCGCGCATCTGCTCGAACAACGCCAGGTTTTCATCCACAGACCGGTCACGGTAAGGGCTCGGCTTGCCGGGCGTGGTGAAATTACCGCGGTATTCAGCGATTTCCGTCGGGCTCAGGCTGTCCACATAGGCCAGGCCTTTCTGGATCAGGCCCACCGCCAGATCATACAGCTGGTCAAAGTAGTTACTGGCAAAGCGCTCTTCACCGTTCCACTGGAACCCCAGCCACTGCACATCCTGCTTGATGGACTGGATGTACTCGTCCTCTTCCTTCTCCGGATTGGTATCGTCGAAGCGCAGATTACAGCTGCCGCCATAGCTTTCCGCGATACCAAAGTTGAGGCAGATAGATTTCGCATGGCCGATATGCAGGTAACCGTTGGGCTCCGGCGGAAAACGGGTAGCCACCTGGCCGTCATTTTTACCTTCTGCGAGGTCACGGTCGATGATCTGTCTGATAAAATTGCTTGGCGCTTTCGTTTCGCTCATTGCCTGGGCCAGTCCGGATAGAGATACGGTAAATGGGTACGGTGAAAATGAAGGTGCGCTAGTGTACTGTAGCCCCCCCAACAGTCAAAGACTCAGGGCCCCTCTGCACGCAAAATAGGCGTTAACTGACGGGTCCGACCCTGCGGAGAAACATCAATGAAAGTGTTGCTGACAACAACTTACGGCAAAATCACCCTGCAACTGGACGCAGAGAAAGCGCCGGGAACCACCGAGAACTTCGTGCAATACGTCAAGGAAGGCCACTTTGATGGCACCATCTTCCACCGCGTTATCAGCAACTTCATGATCCAGGGCGGTGGTTTCACCGAAGACATGCAGCAAAAGCCCACCCGCGCACCGATCCAGAATGAAGCGGGCAATGGCCTGTCGAACAAGGCCGGCACCATTGCCATGGCGCGCACCCCGGATCCGCATTCCGCCTCGGCCCAGTTCTTCATCAATGTGGCCGACAACCACTTCCTGGACAAGGAACGCAGCCAGGACGGCTGGGGCTATGCGGTATTCGGCGCCGTGTCTGACGGCATGGACGTGGTGGAAAAAATCCGCAATGTCGCCACCGGCAACAGCGGCGGCCATCAGGATGTACCGGCAGAACCGGTACTGATCGAATCCGCCGAGCTGATTGAGGACTAATCGTCATGCGCCTTGCTGCTGCCCTGCTCGCCCTGCTTCCCGGCTTGTTGCTGGCCAACCCGGTGGTCCGCCTGGACACCACTGCTGGCCCGGTGACCATCGAGCTGTATGAAGACAAAGCCCCGAAAAGTGTCGCCAACTTTCTTCAATATGTAGACAGTGGCTTCTACAACGGCACCCAGTTTCACCGTGTTATTAGCGGTTTCATGATTCAGGGTGGCGGCTTTGACCAGAGCGGGCAGCGCAAGGCCACGCGCGAGCCCATTCAGAACGAGGCCGACAACGGTCTCAAGAACAAGCGCGGCACCCTGGCGATGGCGCGCACCAGCAACCCGCACTCCGCCACCGCCCAGTTTTTTGTAAATCTGGTAGACAATCGCAATCTGGATTTCACCGGCAAGAACAGTCGCGGCTGGGGCTATACCGTTTTCGGAGCGGTCACTGACGGCATGAATGTGGTCGACAATATTGCTCGCGAACGCACCACCAGCCAGCGCCTTAACGGCATGATGGCCCGCGATGTTCCGGAAGTACCGATTCTGATTACCAAGGCCTATCGCCTGGAAGATGACAGCACGCCGGCTAAACAGGCGAACGAAGAGAAGGACGCTCAATAGTCATGAGTTACACCCTTTTCATCTCTGATCTGCACCTGGATCCGGCACGCCCTGAGCATCTGGATGCCTTGAAAAAGCTGCTGGCAGAACATGCCGGCAAAGCCGACGCCCTCTATGTACTGGGCGACCTGTTCGAAGCCTGGATCGGCGACGATGATGACACCCCCTTCAATCTCGATGCCATCGCCGCCTTCCGCCAGTTTTCCGACAGCGGCAGCAAGCTCTACTTCATGCACGGCAACCGGGATTTCATGCTCGGCAACGACTTTGCGACGGCCTGCGGCGGCACCCTGCTCGACGAAGGCACCGTAGTCGATCTTTACGGCACTGATGCGATCCTCATGCACGGCGACAGCCTTTGCACCCTGGACACCGCCTATCAGCAGTTCCGCACCATGGCCCGCAACCCCCAGTGGCAACAGGGGATGCTCGCCAAACCACTGGAAGAGCGTCGCATGATCGCCCAGGGCATGCGTATGCAAAGCCAGGGCAACAATGCCAACAAGGCCGAAAACATCATGGATGTCACCCCGGAGGAAGTGGTCCGGGAAATGCAGGACGCCGGTGTGAAGCACTTGATCCACGGCCACACCCACCGCCCGGACGTCCACGACGTAGCCTTGCCTGACGGCACCGGCAAGCGCTGGGTGCTCGGGGACTGGGGGAAGCTGGGGTGGCAGATTGTGGCGGACAGTGAGCGGGGACTGCGGTTGGAAAGCTTCGACATCAATTAATAGTTAATAATTAATAACTCGCGGATTAATGTTTCAATTCTTAAACGCAAGAGGCCGCGCCCAACCTATGGGCGCGGCCTCTTGCGTTTAAAGTGGCAAAGTCGTTGCTCGCGCAACTATTAATTATTCATTATTAACTATTATTGCCCTTTCAGGCGTTCCGGAATGAAACCGGAACTCATCATCCGGCGATTCAATCAGTTCCTGCTCTACCGCCTTGAAGAAATCCACCCGTTCAGCGATCGGCCCCTGCGCATATTGCTCGGCCAGTTTCAGGTAATCCTCAAAATGGCGCGACTCACTTTTCAGCAAATAGCGGTAATAACGCCCCAGCTCCTCATCCACATGGGGCGCCAGTGCGGCGAAACGCTCACAGCTGCGTGCCTCGATTAACGCCCCCACAATCATGGTATCCACCAGGCGCCCAGGTTCAGAGGTGCGTATATGCTGACGCATCCCCTTGGCATAGCGGGCTGGAGTCATGTGGTCGTAGGTCACGTCGCGCTGGCGCATCAGCTGCACCACCTGTTCAAAATGCAGCAGCTCCTCGCGGGCCAGCTGGCTCAGCGTATCCAGTAGCTCGGGACGGTCCACATAACGAAACATCAGGTTGATCGCTGTGCTGGCCGCTTTCTTTTCGCAGTGGGCATGGTCAATCAGCAGGATATCCGGGTGCTGCAATGCCCAGTCGACCCAGGCAGGCGGCGTCGCACAGGGGAGAAAATCGCGGATATGAGAAATGTCGTGCATGGGGATCTCGCTGGCTCAAGGTAACCCATCCGCAGACAGGCGCCGGCATTATAGCGTTTTTGTGCGCAATCTCATCCGCACGGCTGGTGCTCGCCGGTCGCGCCCGTATACTGTCGCGCCATGGGCAGAAAAACACATCCACGCGTACAGCGAGCAAAAGGTCAGGCAGCCATCATCGCATTGCGACTGCTGGGCGCCCTGCCCTTTGCCATCAACCGGGCACTGGCCACCGCCGTTGGCACCTTGCTGGCCTGGTTGCCGACTCAGGCACTAAAAGTCAGCAAGACCAACCTGGCGCTTTGCTACCCCGCTCTCTCTGCGGAAGAACAGACCCGGCTGGCCCGCAAATCCCTGCTGGAAAGCGTCAAGAACACCTTTGAAATTGCACTGTTCTGGCGACAGCCTGCTGAGGGCCTGAAGCGGGTGGTGGCCGTTGACGGTGATACCCCATTACGCCAGGCCGTGCAGGATGGCAGACCCATCATGATTCTGGCGCCGCACCTGGGCTGCTGGGAAGTCCTTAACTTCTGGCTGGCCACCGAATTTGGCTTGCATGCCATGTTTGCCCCCTCCGGCCTGCCGGAAGTCGATGACCTGGTACGCAGTGGCCGGGAGCACTTTGGCTCCACCATGTATCCGACCACCGCCCGTGGCGTGGCCGGATTGGTCAGGGCCATGAAAAAAGGTGCCCTGACCGCCATCCTCCCGGATCAGGTCCCCGACCGCCGCAGCGGGCGGCATGTGCCTTTTTATGGGCAATCGGCCTACACCGGTACGCTCGCCTGCAAATTGATTCGCCAGACACAGGCCGTCACGTTTATGGCCTGGGCCCGTCGTCTGCCCGGCACCCAGGGCTACGAAATTCGGGTGCGCCCGGCGGACGACAGCGTGGCCGATGACGATCTGGATACCGCCCTCACGGCCATGAACCACTCCATTGAAAACCTGATCGACGAATCCCCCAGCCAGTACCTGTGGAGCTACAAGCGCTTCCGTCGCCCACCGCCCGGGGTCGACACGCCATACTAGCCCTCGGTTTCAGTACCTTACGTTTTCAGTGTCTTACGCTTTCAGTGATTGTGAGTATTCATACCATGAATGGCTGCAACACCCGTTTGGCTTAACAATTGATGCCCATTCCGCTATACTCCGCGCGCAATTCCAACCCCCAGTAACACCCTAAAAGACTGATTTCCAAAAGAAATTAGCCAAGACGACGATGAGGGAAACGCTGTGCTAGAAGCCTATCGCAAACATGTAGAAGAGCGCGCCGCTGAAGGTGTACCGCCGAAGCCGCTTACCGAACAGCAGGTTGCCGACCTGGTAGAACTGCTGAAGACCCCGCCGGCTGGCGAAGAAGAATTTATCCAGGACCTGTTCGTCAACCGCGTTCCGCCCGGTGTGGACCAGGCCGCTTATGTAAAGGCCGCTTTCCTGACCGCAATTGTGAAAGGCGAAGCCAGCTCCCCTCTGATCGACAAGAAGCGCGCTGTCCAGCTGCTGGGCACCATGCAGGGTGGCTACAACGTGGCCCCGCTGATCGAAGCTCTGGACGATGCCGAGCTGGTTGACGAAGCCGCCGAACAACTCAAGCACACCCTGCTGGTTTTCGATGCATTCCACGACGTGGAAGACAAAATGAAAGCCGGCAATGCCAAAGCCAAGGAAGTCATTGAATCCTGGGCCGAAGGCGAATGGTTCACCAAGCGTGCCGATCTGGCCGAAAAAATGACCTTGTCTGTATTCAAGGTTACCGGTGAAACCAACACTGATGACCTGTCTCCTGCACAGGACGCCTGGAGCCGCCCGGATATCCCGCTACACGGCAACGCCATGCTGAAAAATGCGCGCGAAGGTATCACCCCGGAAAAAGACGGTGAAATCGGCCCGCTGAGCCAGATGGACGAGCTGAAGAAAAAAGGCCATCCGGTTGCCTACGTGGGCGACGTTGTGGGTACCGGTTCTTCCCGTAAATCGGCTACCAACTCCGTACTGTGGCACTTCGGTGACGACATTCCGTTCGTACCGAACAAGCGCGCCGGCGGCGTCTGCATCGGCGGCAAGATCGCTCCGATCTTCTTCAACACCATGGAAGATTCCGGCGCCCTGCCTTTCGAGTGTGACGTGGAAAAAATGAACACCGGTGACGTGATCGACGTTTACCCGTTCGCAGGCAAGGTAGAAAAAGACGGTGAAGTCATCGCCGAATTCGACCTGCGCTCCCAGGTTCTGCTGGACGAAGTGCGCGCCGGCGGCCGTATCAACCTGATCATCGGTCGCGGCCTGACCACCAAGGCTCGCGAAGCGCTGGGTCTGGCACCGTCCGAATTGTTCCGCAAGCCGGAACAGCCGGGTGATTCCGACAAGGGCTTCACTCTGGCCCAGAAAATGGTCGGCAAGGCCTGTGGCATGGACGGTGTTCGCCCCGGCATGTACTGCGAGCCGAAGATGACCACCGTGGGCTCCCAGGACACCACTGGCCCGATGACCCGTGACGAGCTGAAAGATCTGGCTTGCCTGGGCTTCCAGGCCGACCTGGTGATGCAGTCTTTCTGTCACACCGCCGCTTACCCCAAGCCGGTTGACGTGGAAACCCAGCACACCCTGCCCGACTTCATCATGAACCGTGGCGGTGTTTCCCTGCGTCCGGGCGACGGCATCATCCACTCCTGGCTGAACCGTATGCTGCTGCCGGATACCGTTGGTACCGGTGGTGACTCCCACACCCGTTTCCCCATGGGCATCTCCTTCCCGGCCGGCTCTGGTCTGGTTGCGTTCGCTGCTGCCACCGGCGTTATGCCGCTGGACATGCCGGAATCGGTTCTGGTTCGCTTCAAGGGTAAACGCCAGCCGGGCATCACCCTGCGTGACCTGGTCCATGCCATCCCCATGCAGGCTATCAAAGACGGCCACCTGACCGTTGCCAAAGCGGGCAAGGTCAACGTCTTCTCCGGTCGCGTACTGGAAATTGAAGGCCTGGATGACCTGACCGTTGAACAGGCATTCGAGCTGTCTGACGCGTCCGCCGAGCGTTCCGCTGCGGGCTGTACCATCACCCTGTCCGAAGACAGCGTGACCGAGTACCTGAAGTCCAACATCACCATGCTCAAATGGATGATTGCCAACGGTTACGGCGATGCCCGTACCATTGAGCGTCGCATCAACGGCATGGAAGAGTGGCTGGCCAACCCGAGCCTGATGCGTGCCGACGCTGATGCCGAGTACCACACTGTCATCGAAATCGACATGGACCAGATCAACGAGCCGGTACTGTGCTGCCCGAACGACCCGGACGATGCCAAGACCCTGTCCGACGTGGCTGGCGCCAAGATCGACGAAGTGTTCATCGGTTCCTGCATGACCAACATCGGTCACTTCCGTGCTGCGGGCAAGCTGCTGCAGAAAGTGGAAAGCGGCACCATGCCGACCCGTCTGTGGATCGCTCCGCCGACCAAGATGGATCAGCACCAGCTCACCGAAGAAGGCTACTACAACATCTTCGGCAGCGCCGGTGCGCGCACCGAGATGCCAGGCTGCTCCCTGTGCATGGGTAACCAGGCTCGCATCGCGCCAAAGTCCACTGCTGTATCCACCTCCACCCGTAACTTCCCGAACCGTCTGGGTCAGGGTGCGGATGTGTACCTGGCATCGGCTGAGCTGGCGTCTGTGGCGTCCATCCTCGGCAAGCTGCCGAGCAAGGAAGAGTACATGGAGTATGCGAACACCATCGACTCCATGTCCTCCGAAATCTACCGCTACCTGAACTTCGACCAGATGGCCGAATACCAGGAAGTGGCAGACACCGTGAAGATCCCGGTTGCCCAGTCTGTCTAAGGCTCGGTAATTGCTTCACCAAAAAGCCCCGCATTTGCGGGGCTTTTTTTTGGTTCATCGCAGGTCAAGTATAAACGATACGCTGGCGACCGCTTACTGGATTAAATCGTGAGTTTACCCCCACCTTCGCTTATCACTCGATGGATCACCTTAAGTCTGGCTGGACGCAAGAAATTGCCAGACTCGCGCGGCGGGTTCCGACAGGGGATGCGAACGCAGACGGTACATACTTGGCTGCGCATCGACCCCGGCATCCAGCGGCAATACACACAAAGCCCCGGACGCCACATCGCCCGCGATCATGGAATCCGGTGCCAGGGTCAGGGCCTTTCCTTCCCGGCAAAGCGCCAGACACGAACTGATCGTGTCCAGCTGGTAATCCGGGCCTCCCCGTTCATTCATTAACGCCGTCAGCCAGGTTGCCGTTTCCCGGCGGTAGTTTCGTGACACTCTCGGCAGCGCCCAACGCTGCTCAAAAGCCAGCGTCTTCAACGCTTGCTCATCACTCCCTGCGACGGCACTCGCCGCCATGATCTTCGGTGACGCCACTACCCGTAATGGCAGTGCCAATAAAGGGTGCGTAACCAGATCATCCTGATCAGGTAATCGCTGCCGTAAACGCAGGTCGTAGACCATGAAATCATGCCGGTAGGCATACAGCCCTTTTTGCAGGGTATGGAATTCCCCCACCTGAATATCAAGCCGCTGGCCCTGCGCCAGCACATTCGGCCCGGATAGCATCTGCATAAGAATATCGGGAACAAAAGGGCCACAACCGATACTGATTACCCCGGCCTTGCCCTCGCGATGCCGACCCACCATACGATCCAGGCCCGCACTCTCCTGCAGGATCCGGTTTGCCTGCCGGTAAAGCGATTGTGCAAAGTCAGTCGGCCGCAGATGGTGCGTGTCGCGCTGAAACAACACCAGCCCAACCGCGTCCTCCAGCCGCTGCATGCTACGGCTCAACGCCGGTTGCGACAGCCCCAGTTGCCGGGCCGCCGCCGATACACTGCCCTGCTCATAGATCGCCACGAAATGGCGGAGCTGCTGCAATTGCCACATGGCATTACCTTTACGCATGGATATATAAACCATGCTTATAGCAAAGCCGGCCATACTCTGTCCACGCTGCCCTGTTCGGGTTACCACGGGAGAGACAGATGACAAAAATAAATCGCCGTACAGCACTGAAACAACTTGGCCTTGGCGCCACTGCCCTGGCCGTTGCCAACCCGGTTAAAGGCGCTCCAGGCTTGCGAAAGAACCGGCGCCCCAATGTGCTGTTGCTGGTTTCCGATCAGGAACGCTCAGGCCTGGACCTGCCGGGCTCCCTGGATCTTCCCGGCCACGAGAGGCTGCGTCGGCAAGGCACCAGCTTCAACCATTATCACGTCAACACCTCACCGTGCTCCCCCTCACGCTCGGTCATGTACACCGGCCAGCACACCATGCACACCCACATGACAGCCAATCTCCATGCGCCCCCTTTTCCCGCACTCAACGACAAGCTGAAAACCCTGGGGCATCATTTTCGCGATCAGGGCTACTACACGGCCTACAAGGGGAAATGGCACCTGTCAGATATCGAGGATGGCCCCGGCCTGCTGTACGGCAATTACCCAAGCAGAAACCGTGCACTGGAAAAGCACGGCTTCAGTGACTACAACCTCACCGGCGATGTTCACGGCAGTGTCTGGCAGGGTTACATTGCCGACAGAATGGTCACCGCAGAGGCCTGCCGTTGGCTCATGGGTAAAGGTCAGACAGAAGAAAAACCCTGGTTCCTGGCGGTCAATTTCGTCAATCCCCATGACATCATGTTTTTCTCTACCGGCGAAAAACAATCACGCTCACGCACCAATCCGCAGTTCATGGCACCGCTTCGTCCGGCACCCCATGATCCGGTGTACGCAAAAGACTGGTCCCACATTTCTCTTCCTGCGTCTTTTCGGGCGTCACTGGACAACAAGCCCTGGTGCCAACAGGCCTACGCCAAACTGATAGACAGCGTTTATGGTCACATCGACAAAGATAACGAAGCCGCCTGGCTGGCCAACCAGAGTTACTACTTCAATTGCCTGCGAGACGTGTCGCGACAGGTGGACCAGGTGCTGCAGGCCCTGGAGGAAAGCGGGCAGGCGGATAACACCATCATTGTCTACACCGCCGACCATGGTGAAATGGCCGGAGCCCATGGCCTTCGCCAGAAAGGGCCCTTCGCCTACAAGGAGAACAGCCGGGTACCACTGATCATCAGCCACCCGGACGCGCGCCAACAACGCGACGTGGACAATATCGGCTCTTCCGTCGACCTGGTTCCCACGCTGCTAAGCCTGGCAACCGAGGGCAAGGCCGACACGCAAACCCCCGGCACCGACTTGTCAACGGCACTCGATGGGCGCCCCTCAGACAGGGACAGCAAAGGCCATTTGTTCGCGTATGGAGTGACGCTCTACACCGACCCGGAGATCACCCAAGCCCTGGTTGAAAAAGGCGACGAGATCACCCCCATGCGACTGATGACAGAAGCCTTTAGCCAATTGAAGCTGGGCCCCGCACTGAACAATCGGGGCCTGCATCGCGGCTGTTTCGACGGGCGCTATAAATTCGTCCGCTACTTCAGCCCCGACAGCCATCACCGCCCGGCAGGCTGGGCGACGTTGACGCAGAACAACGATCTGGAACTGTATGACACTCACAACGACCCGGATGAACTGGACAATCTGGCCGCAACGCCGGACCCGCACAAAGCGTTACTGCTGAGCATGAATGAAAAAACCAATGCGCTGATTGACCATGAAATTGGCAAGGACAACGGCGGAGAGTTTCCCGGGCCCACCTTCCTCTATCAGCTATAGCCCTTTTTCGGGCTGGCAGCCGGCTGGCGCCTTGGGAAGTAACGCCGGCTGCCGCCCACCTTATCCAGCTCATCAATCACGTTCGGTCATGACGCATCATTGCGGGCCTGGCGTTTCTTGGTCACCGCCGTGGGTATCGCCTGCAAAGGATCTTCCGGCCAGGGATGCTTGGGATAACGCCCGCGAAGATCTTTACGCACGGCCGCATAGTTCTCTGCCCAGAACCGCGCCAGATTATCGGTAATGGCTGCCGGTCGCCCTGCCGGGGTCAACAGGTGAGCGGTGATTGCCAGCGCCCCACCGGCCAGGGGCGGCAACGCCTGCAAACCGAACAGTTCCTGCAGCTTGGCCGCCAACACCACATGCTCGCCGGTGTAATCCAGACGCACACTGCGGCCGGTGGGAATCGTCACCGTTTCCGGCATCCACTGTTTCAAGTGACGCTGCTGGTCTACCGATAACAGGCTCGACAGCGCAGCCCCCAGAGGCAATTTCTTCAGATCCGCCACACTGCGCATGCCGGCAAGATAAGGCGCCAGCCACTGTTCCAGGCAGGCCATCAGCCCCGCATCACTCACATCCGGCCAGCCCGCGTCTGGCTGTATCGCAGATAAACGCTGAATGCGCGCTTGCCACTGACGCCAATGCGCCTCCCAGGGAAGCACCGCAAGGCCCAGGCTGCGGATACCGGCCAGCAGCCCGGCTATCTGTTGCTCACTGTCCAGGGACTCCAGTGTCTGGCTTTGCAGCACCAGATTCCCCAGCACTCTTTCACGCCGCCCGGTGACCCGCTGCTTTTCGGTGTCCCAACCAATATGTTCCCGCCAACGGCCGTGTTGCTCCAGAACAGATTCAATCTCTTGATCGGTCAGCGGCCAGGCGAGACGAATACGGGCGTCCCTCGGCTGTCCATCCGTATCCATGACCAGCAACCATTCCGTTCCCTGCAGGCTATCGTTGTCATGCAGGAACAGGCCCGGGCCATCGGCCATTTGGTAACGCCCCTGACTACCACTACGCCGCCGGCTTATCTGCAGCGCAAACACTGACGCCAACAAGCCCCCCATGCCATCGCGCCAGCCTTGCGATGCCTGGTCGTTCCCGGCGTTAAGGCGCTTCGCCTCGGCAAGTACCGTAGCGAAGCGTTGCGGATGATTCTCCAGCGCCTCCAGGCGCCGCCGTAAATCCACCCCCTCGCTGGCAAGGATATCCCGCTCGGACAGCACCGCGACAAGCCGGGCCGCCGGCTCAGCGAGCCCGGCCTCTTTGGCAGCAATCAACAAAAGGGCAAGGGATGGATCCACCGGGAGACGGGCAATGGCCTCGCCCCGAGACGTCAGCGACGCGCTTTGATCCAGCGCACCACCCCGCTGCAGGCGCTCCACCGCACTGTGCCAGGCGGCCTGCGGTGGCGCGTCAAGCCATGGCATCTGTTGCGGCTCGCGGCAACCCCAGCGAGCCAGATCCAGCACTAGCCGGTCGAGCCCCACGCGCTGAATTTCCGGTAATTGATAACGCGCCAGCACGTCCGCTTCGCCCCACAAGCGCAGGCTATGGCCTGGGCCCAGGCGCCCTGCCCGGCCGCTACGTTGCCGGGCGTTGGCCTCACTGATGCGGCAGGTCACCAACCGGGTACGGTGCCGGGCAGCATCATAGACCGGCTCGCGGGCAAAACCGCTGTCGACCACGTGAGTTACCCCTTCGATGGTCAGGCTGGTTTCTGCCACATTGGTCGTCAACACGATCAGCTGCGGCTCACTGGCTGCCAGCGCAATCACTCTCTGCTGCTTGTCCAGAGACAAGCCGCCATGCAGCGTGACCACTGGCACCGGGCAGCTCCGCTGATTCAACTGGCTGGCAACACGACGCATATCGCTCTGCCCGGGCAGGAAGACCAGCATCACCCCGGCGTCGCCTATCAGGCTCATCACCTGTTCCGCGCAATGGTTGCGCCAGTCCTGGCGGGCGGGCACCGGCGCATAAGCAACGGACACCGGGTAGCTCTGCCCTTCGCTACGCACCACCGGCGCCTGCAGAAGGGTTTCCAGCGGGCCGCAGTCCAATGTGGCGGACATCACCAGCAGGCCGAGGTCGGGACGAAAAGCCTCACTCGCTTCCAGAATCAGGGCCAGGCCAAGGTCCGCGTTCAGCGAGCGTTCATGGAATTCATCAAAAATCACCAGGCTCACTCCGGGGAGTTCCGGATCGTTGAGCAACATGCGGGTCAGCACGCCTTCGGTCACCACTTCCAGGCGCGTCCGGGCACTCACCCGGGTATCAGTACGGGTGCGGTAGCCTACCGACTGCCCCACGGCTTCTCCCCGTTGCGAGGCCATAAACGTGGCCACCGACCGGGCCGCCACACGGCGTGGCTCCAGCATCAGGATTTTCCCGCGCTGCCCCCACTCACTGTCCAGCAGCGCCAGAGGTACACGGGTGGACTTCCCCGCCCCCGGTGGCGCCTCAAGAATGGCACGCCCGTGCGCCTTTAACGCCTGTAACAGCGGGTTAATCGCCTGATCTACCGGGAAATCTGTTGCCATTCGTTACGTCCGTCGCCGTTTCGCCGTGACCACCGTCACGCTGCCACTTTTCATCACGCTGTAATGCTCGTGACGAGCAAAACCTATGCTATATTCTGCCCATATAGCTAATAATTAATAACTACATCAGATAGTGATTTATGCTGAATGATTTGGGGATCCCTGAGCATCTAATCTGGAAACTGGACCAGTTTGACAACCACAAGCGGGCAGTCAATTTTATCAAGCAGTTCCAGGAAACGCTGTGCGTTTACAGTGCGCCCGTGCAGCAGCTCTATACCAACTACGACATCTCGTTGCCCGATGACGATGATCGCTCGATGATAATTTTGCCTAATCCCTACGCGTACCACGATACCTTCAACAGTATCGGCGACCACAGTGTGCATGCCAGCGGCATGTACATCGTACCCGGCGATCTGTTCGGTAAGGAGGGGTTGTTTCTGACCTTGCGCCTGCTCAAGTACGGCAAGCGTGTTATCAAGCCAGTGCCGCTGAAAGTGGGTTTGTGGGCGCTGATGAAAAAAGAAACGAAGGAAGTTCCCTTTCTACCGGTTATCACCAAAGGCGACCTGCGGGCTTTTCGCAAGGATTTCCCCTGCCTGCACCTGCATCGCATTCAACCGTCCAAGCTGGTGGACCGCTCCCCCATGGAGATCAAGGCAATCCAGAAAGTGATTCGCGACAAGCTGAAAGTGTATATGTGAGGGAGATGCGACACGCTACACGCTTACACGCAACACGGCTTCCGGCTTGTTGCGTGAAGCGTGCAGCATCTCTTAATCCGCGCTTTCCCAGCAATACTCCAGCGCCTGAATGTAATACTCCAGCCCACGCTGGGCCGCCTTGAAGGCGCGGTCACGGCTTTCCTGCTCTACACAGAGCAACTTCACCAACTCCATGGCCTCATGGGGGTGATCGTCGTCATAAGAGGCATGAGCTCTCAGCCAGGCCATGGAATGACGGTTAATCGTGACGACCCCGTCTTCCTGATACGCCTTCATGCCCTTGACCACACTCTGGCTCCACTCGCCCGTGGCCCACTCAATGGCCAGATTGGTCGCCGCGATCCCTTCTTCCAGGCTACCTTGCCGGCCCATGGTCCAGAGAAAATTATTCACCGCATCCATCGCCGCGGGAGGCTCAACAAATTCCAGATCTTCCAGTGTCAGGCCGAATCCCATGGCCCAGTCCTGATACCAGTAGGCATGGCGCTGTTCAATCTTGATGTTGCCGATCAACCAGTTCTTGGCCTGCTCGTGGCCCGGGAAGCGGCCAGGCCGGGTTTTCGCCAGGTTCAACCCCATGTACTTGGGGAAGTTTTCCACCAGCGGGTAGAAATTCAATAACGCACAACGGAAACGCGGCAGGCTCAGCTGGCCACTGGCCATCTCCGCGAATACCGGGTGGTTGACGACCTTGTTCTTGAGGGGCACCAGATCATCCCAGAACTGCTGGGCCCAGGGGGTGTGTTCTGTCAGCTCTAACGCTTTCTTGTAATTTGCGGCACGCATTCGTCGTTCTCCATAACAACCCAAAGCAAATCAATGCAGCGAACACCAGCGTACCCGCCTCCCGGCTAGCACACTAGTCCAATAATTTGTATAAGCGATTTCGCAGGCCACGTAAATGACGCATTTGCTGTTTACTGGCTTTTTGTCGTGGATCGTACAGAGCACGCTGGTAGTAACGGGCCCAGTCACGGGCCGGGCTGGCGGCCCGGGGCCAGCGCCCTGCAATGGCCTCAGCCAACTGTGAAGGGGTCACCCCCGGGGACAACGCCAACCCGCAGCCCTGCACACGCTGATGTAACCGCCAGAATTCCTTCTCCATGGGCGACTGGCTATGGACCGGGGTGCGCCAGAACAAATACAAGCCATACAGCCCCAGCAGCAATGCCACAGACACCATCAGGGTTACCGCTACACGCAGCGGTGTCACCTGGCCCAGCAGCTTGCTCAGCACGGACAACTGCAGCTGGCTGTCATAACCCAACACCCAGGTCTGCCAGCGGAAATCCACATAATCCGCCCACTCACGCATGACCCCCAACAGACCACTACCAGCAAAGCCATCGAGTTGAATACCTCCAAGCGCATCCCCGGAGTCGCCCTCTTCAAGGGCAGCCCGCAACCCGCGTTCCACGCGCTCAGGCGCCACTGCACCGGTGGGGTCCACCCGCACCCAGCCCTGTCCCTCAAGCCACACCTCACTCCAGGCATGGGCGTCGTATTGGCGCACCAGCAAGTGGGAACCCAGACTGTTCTGTTCGCCCCCCTGATAGCCCACCACCACCCGGGCAGGGATTCCGGCAGCGCGCATCAGGAAGGTAAAGCTGGAGGCATAATGCTCGCAGAACCCCTTGCGCGAACGGAACAGGAAATCGTCAATGGGGTCGGCCACCAGTTTGGGCGGTCGCAGCGTGTAATGGAAAGGCTGTTGGCGAAAATACCTCAGCGCCTGCTGCACCACTGCCGCATCCGACTGGCTCTCCAGGCGCCACTGCTGGGCGAGACCACGGGCACGCCGGCCGCTCTCGTCAGGAATCGACAGCATCAGCGCTTTCTCTTCTGCAGCCAATGGCAGCCGCCGGGTTGCCGCCGGCACACTGACCACCTGATAGCTCTGTCGTTGGCTCACCGGGTTGTTCGCCACCAGCCGCATGTCCCGGGCCAGGCTGACGCCTCCCTCACTGACAAAGGGTACCGGCATGGCAAACAACCAACGCCGCTGAGTGGGCTCGACAATGACCTGATACGCATAGCTGGTGCCGTCACTCCGCCCGGCCGTCAAGGCATCGACCCAGTCCGGTGCCGGCCCACGACCGCTGTACAGGTAGTTAGCCTCATCCATGCCACGGGGAATCGCCTGCTGCCAGGCCCGGCCATCAAAATGGCTCAATGTCAGGCCGCGCCAGTAGCGTTCTGCCGGCGGCGGCATATCGCCGTCAAAAGCGACACGGAACGCCAGCGCGGACGACTCTGACAGTTCGCTGATCTGTCCCGGGGCCATGCTGTCCGTCATCCCGGTGCGGGCTTTTCCGTTGCCCACCTGCATGTTCCATAGCGGCGCCACCCGAGGCACCAGCACAAACAGAATCAGCATCAAGGGGACCGCCTGGGCCATAATGATGCCGGCGCGTTTAAGGTGCTGCATGCCGCTGGCACGGGTGTCGCTATGGTTGATACCCGCCAGGCAGGCGGTGAGCAGCACCATGCACAGCAGCACATACAAGAACATCAACGGACTTTGCGAGAACAGCAACGAGGTCGCGCAAACAAAGAAGCCCAGCACCAGCAAGACGTAGGCATCACGCTGACTGACCACTTCCAGATACTTGAGCCCGAACAGCGACACCAACAGCGCCACCCCCGCTTCCGGACCGTACAGGCGACCGAAGCTGTAAAAGGTGAGCGCCACCGCCCCCATCAGCAACAGGCTGCGGATAATACGCCCGGGCAGCGCCATCCGCTGGCGGTTGACCAGGGCACGGATCGCGATCACCAACGCAAACAGACCACCCTGCCAAAGCGGGCCTTTGAGTAGCTGAGGCAGCGCACAGAACGTTACCGCAAGCGTCAGCCAAAGCCGGGTATGGGAAGGAACCTGGTAAATACGCGCCATCAGAACTCCGGGTAACAGGCCAGCGCATCCAGCAAGCGCCAGCGATGCACATCACCGGTATCCGGCGCCAATGTCAGGCCCGGCAACACCAACCCATAGGGCTGGTGTTGCCGATCCAGCTCCAGCACCCAGTGACACAGAATGGAAAGCCGTTGTTCATCACCCAACCCTTCCAGCTTGTCCCAGCGCAGCCAGAGCCGTCCGCCCACAGGCTCTTCGAACAGCTTGGTATTCAGGCCGCGACCACGGGCATACCCTTTCCAGTCGATTTTGCGCAAGGAGTCGCCCGGCACATACCGGCGCAGCCCCTGAAACTCTTCGTTGCCGGACTGGCCACTGCTGAATGCCCGCTGGTTATTTTTGCCACCATCGGCAGGGCAATCTTCACTTTCCTGCGGACGCGGCCAGGCCAGGCAATAATGATCGAGCGTCGCGTAGGACCAGGTACGCAGCAAGCCAAGAGGAAAACGGCTTTCCACTTTCAGTCGTGGTGCCGGGATTTTGCCCCTTCTGGCCAACGACAGATTCAGCCACAGGCTCTCCTCCTCGCCCGCCAGGACACTCACCTGTTGTGCGTCCTGCCCTGGCCAGCGCAACCAGATACAATGATGAGCACGCTGTTCAGCAAACAGCACCACTTCCAGTGCCCCTTCTTCGCCACTGAAGCCGGATTCCGCCGTGCCATTGCGCAGACCCAGGGCAGATAAATTGCGAAACGTATGCAGGATGGCCACCAGAAACAGACTCGCCATCAGAAAAGACAGGGCCAGAATCAGGTTGTTTTCATAATTGATGCCACCGATAAACAGCAGCGCGGCCACTAACAGATAGAAAAACCCGTAGCCGGTAGGAAAAATAAAAATACGTTTCTGGTCGAGAACGATCTGACTGGCTGCCGGCAGACGGCGTGCCAACCATCGCTCGTACAGCCGGCGCGGTCCTTGAGGAAGCCTCACGATGCCGCCCTAGCGCCGTACCACAGGCACGGACTGGAGCAATGATTGGCTAATGGCAGCCACGCTGCCCCCTTGCCGAGCACTCAGGCGATGCTCTGCCACCGAGGCCCAGACCGCCTGCACGTCTTCTGGCAGCACATAGTCCCGGCCGGTAATCAGCGCCCAGGCCCGTGCGGCACGTAACAGCCCCAAGCCAGCACGGGGTGACAGCCCCGCCACAAAGCGGTCATCTGAGCGCGTAGCGTCAAGCAGTCGCTGTACATAGTCGAGCAGTTCGCGGGTCACCCGGATTTTGCCCACTACCTGGGCCAGCTTCATCAGCCCTTCACCATTGATTACCGCTTTCAACTCGCGCACCTGCTGGCGCAAATCACCGCCGGCGAGCAGTTCCAGCTCCACATCCGGAGCCGGATAGCCCAGGGATATACGCATCAGAAAACGGTCCAGCTGGGATTCCGGCAGCACGAAAGTGCCGGCCTGGTCCACCGGGTTCTGGGTCGCCACCACAAAAAACGGCGCGGGTAATGGCCGGGTCACCCCATCCAGCGTGACCTGCCGCTCTTCCATGGCTTCCAGCAAGGCGCTCTGGGTTTTCGGCGTGGCACGATTGATTTCATCAGCCAGCAGCAGTTGAGTGAATACCGGACCTTCGCGGAGGGAGAATTGCTGAGTGTTGGGGTCGAATACGGACACACCCAGGATATCCGCCGGCAGCATATCGCTGGTGAACTGCACCCGCCGGTAATCCAGCTGGAACACCCGGGCCAGCGCATGGGCCAGGGTGGTTTTACCCATGCCCGGCAGGTCTTCGATCAGCAGGTGGCCGTTGGCCAACATACAGGTCAGCGCCAGTTTCAGTTGTTCTTCTTTGCCCAGTACAACTCGCCCTACCTGGGCCAGGGCTTTATCCAGTGCCTGCATGCGTCCCCTTTATGCATTCATTGCCAATACGGACAGCGAGGCGGAAGATCAGGCGCTGGCCAGCGCCTTCAGACCGCGGCTCAGGTCTGCCTGCAGATCCTCAACCGCCTCCAGGCCAATGGCCAGACGAATCAGATTCTCTGTCACACCGGCTCGCTGTTTTTCTTCTTCGTTGACTCGCCCATGGGTAGTCGTCGCCGGATGAGTCACAGTTGTTTTAACATCGCCAAGGTTGGCAGTAATGGAAATCAGGCGAGTGGCATCAATAAAGCGCCAGGCTGCCTGACGATCGCGGTTACCGGCAGCGTCTTCCACTTCGATGGACATTACCGCGCCGTAGGCCGACTGCTGCTTGCCCGCCAGTTCATGCTGTGGGTGACTTTTCAGCCCGGCATAATGCACCCGGGCAATCCCCGGCTGTGCTTCCAGCCATTCAGCCAGCACCATGGCCCGTTCGCTTTGCGCCTTCATTCGCAGGCTCAGGGTTTCCAGGCCCTTGATAAAGACCCAGGCATTGAACGGGCTCATACAGGAACCGGCAGAACGAACGAACCCGAGAATATCATTCATGGGTTCTTTCGGGCCGACCACGGCACCACCGAGGCAACGCCCCTGCCCGTCCAGATATTTGGTGGCGCTATGGATAATCAGGTCAGCACCCAGCTCGATAGGCTTTTGCAGGGCCGGCGTGCAGAAACAGTTATCCACCACCAGCAACGCCCCGTTGTCATGGGCGAGCTTGGCCAGGGCGGCAATGTCACCGACTTCCGCCAGTGGATTCGACGGCGTTTCCAGAAACAACATTTTCGTTTCCGGGCGAATCGCCGCTTGCCACTGTGACAGATCACTCATGTCCACCAGCGTGGTGTCGATACCAAATTTCTTCAGGTAGCGGTCGTAAATCACGTTGGTGGTGCCGAACACACTGCGCGAGCTGACGATGTGGTCGCCTGGTGCCAGCAAAGCGAAAAACGTGCCGCTGATCGCCGCCATACCGGACGCGAAAGCCACACAGGCCTCACCGCCTTCCAGAGCTGCAAGCCGCTGCTCAAAGGCGCGTACGGTAGGGTTGGTAAAGCGGGAGTAGATGTTGCCGGGCTCTTCACCACTAAACCGCGCCGCTGCTTGCGCCGCGTTTTCGTAGACGAAGCTGGAGGTCATGAAGATAGGATCCGAATGCGCCATTTCATCCGTGCGCAATTGCGCCGTACGGATTGCCAGGGTTTCCACACTCAAGGTTGTCGGATCCAGATCATCACTCATGGTTTATTCTCGCTTTCATGCCGCACGCGACACGCAACAACGCGTCAGAGATTTGCGCCCAAAGGAAGTATCATTACACGCGAAAAAAGCCGAGTCGATTCGCAGCGACGGATTCATTCATCTGGCAGCACGCCTACATTGCCTTGTTGCGTGCTGCGTGCCCGCGTTAATTAGCATTATGCAGATCGATAATTTCGTTATCCGCCAGGGCCTGGGTTTTCTCGCTGTTACCTTTCGCCGCGTCGTTGCGCCGCGCTTCCAGGTTGGCCAGATAGTCCGGGGTAATATTGCCGGCCAGGTACTCACCATTGAACACGGAGCAATCAAAGGACGCCACATTCGGGTTGCCCTCCTGACAGGTTTCCACCAGATCATCCAGGTCCTGGTAGATCAACC
The DNA here is from genome assembly GCF_009718865.1 of Alcanivorax sp. VBW004. Taxonomy (NCBI): domain Bacteria; kingdom Pseudomonadati; phylum Pseudomonadota; class Gammaproteobacteria; order Oceanospirillales; family Alcanivoracaceae; genus Alcanivorax; species Alcanivorax sp. VBW004. The sequence continues at coordinate 2,784,720 of NZ_WNHC01000001.1, read as the reverse complement.
GGTCAGCGCCGATCAGTTCACCGATTTCATCGGTGGTACGGCCGTGGGCGATCAGTTCCTGGGCCACCGGCATATCAATGCCGTAGACGTTCGGGTATTTCACTGCAGGCGCCGCTGAGGCGAAATACACTTTCCGTGCGCCGGCTTCCCGAGCCATCTGGATGATTTCGTTGCAAGTGGTACCGCGCACGATGGAGTCATCCACCAGCAGTACATTTTTGCCCTGGAATTCCAGTTCGATGGCGTTGAGTTTCTGGCGCACGGATTTCTTGCGCTGTTGCTGGCCCGGCATGATGAAGGTACGACCGATATAACGGTTCTTGATAAAGCCTTCACGGTATTTCACGCCCAGATGATTGGCCATCTGCAAGGCGGACGTGCGGCTGGTATCGGGAATGGGAATGACCACATCGATATCGTGGTCCGGCCATTCGCGCTCCACTTTCTCAGCCAGTTTTTCGCCCATGCGCAGACGCGCCTTGTACACGGAGATGCCATCGATAATGGAATCCGGGCGCGCCAGATAAACCTGCTCAAAAATACACGGATGCAGGCTCGGAGATTGCGCGCACTGACGGGTATGCATCTCACCATCAGCGGTGATGTAAATCGCTTCGCCCGGGGCCAGATCACGCTCCACATGGAAACCCAGGGAAGACAAAGCCACAGACTCGGAAGCCACCATATATTCCGGTCCGTTGGGGGTGTCCTTGCGGCCAAAGCACACCGGGCGAATACCATGGGGGTCGCGGAAAGCCAGGATGCCGTAGCCAGTGATCATGGCCACCACGGCGTAGGCCCCTTCCACCCGTTGATGGACTGCAGCCACCGCATCAAAGATGTCTTCCGGTTCCGGCTGCAACTTGCCGCGGCTTTGCAGCTCGTGGGCAAACACGTTCAGCAGGACTTCGGAATCGGAGGTGGTATTGATGTGGCGCAGGTCGGCACGAAAGATATGTTCGGCCAGCGCTTCCGCATTCGTCAGGTTGCCGTTGTGGGCCAGCGTAATGCCATAGGGAGAGTTTACATAGAACGGCTGGGCTTCCGCCGAACTGGAGCTGCCTGCCGTGGGATAGCGCACATGGCCAATCCCCATGTTACCGACCAACCGACGCATATGGCGGGTGCGGAAAACATCGCGCACCATGCCGTTATCCTTGCGCAGGTAGAGACGATCACCGTCACAGGTCACGATACCAGCCGCATCCTGGCCACGATGCTGGAGAACGGTCAGGGCATCGTAGATCCCCTGGTTCACATGGCTATGACCGACAATACCCACAATGCCGCACATGGTACTTACCTCTAGCTGCCGCTTACATTCATGATAAAGGCGAGAAGACTCTCGCCAACGTCCCGGGTCCACGCTTCCATCATCACCAGATGCGGCACCAGGGTAGATTCGTGCCACCAGGGGTCAGCGGCAAACAGATGCCGACCCAGGGCAACCAGTACGACCATCAGCAAGACCCCACGCAGGGCGCCGAACACCATACCCATCAATCGATCTGTACTGCTCAGGCCGGTGACGCGGATCAGCTCACCGAGCAAATGGTTGATGAGGGCTCCCACCGCCAACGTCAAGGCGAACAGGCTGCCGAAAGCGACAGCGGCCCGCAGGCTGGGGGTGGAGATCTGCTCCTGGAGAAGGATATCCAGGGCCGGGCTGAACAGGCGCGCGATAATAAAGGCCGCTACCCATGTGAGCAACGAAAAGGCTTCGCGGGTAAACCCACGGCGCACACTCAGAAGTGCGGAGACTGCGATAACAAACAGAATAATGCCGTCTGCCAGATTCATGTAAAGCGTGCTCTCGCCGGCGGGTTAGGGCTGAAAAAGGGCAATGCCGGACCAGGAAAAGGCGGACATGGCACCCTGCAAATACAGACGGCGCAGTTTATCAGAGGCGAACCCGCTTGCCCATGCATGCCCGGCTTCCCCGCTGTACGAAACAGGGACACAACCACACAGGCGGCCATCCGTCAGGGCACGTAAATCCGCACCAGCCCCTTAAGCTTGAAACGCTCGTCGTCGGCCAGCTTCTGCCGGGTGGCTTCAGCATCGTTTTTGCGAATTTCCGGCCCGACCATAACCCGATGCACCACTTTCCCTTCATGGCTGTCGGTTTGTATGTATGCCCGATAGCCTGCGTCTTTGAGTTTATCGACCATGCCGCTGGCATTATCCGCATCGGAATAACTGCCCGTCTGGACCACAAACCCGGCCAGCACAGGGCCATCAGCGGGGTCGACCTGGGGCGGCGTCACAGGGTCTTCCGGCGGCGGCACTGGCGCATCGTCCTTCACTGGTGCGACCGGTTCCGGCTGCTGCGGAACGGTTTGCGTGTCCTCGTCGCCATCCTCGTCGCCAAGTTGCTGCTCGGCAGCGTCCTGAATCGCCTCACGGTCAGCCACAATACGCTCGTCCGCCGTGTCCAGACGCTCCTGCGGCACTACGGGTTCAACCAGCACGGTTTTGTGTTCCGGCGGCTCGGGAATACGCATATCCAACGCATTGCGCACCTGCTCAGGGGTACGGAACAGGAACGGAGCCAGTGCGCCGGCCAGAATCAGTAACAGTACAATGCCCACAATGCGCTGACGCGCTCGATTATCCACCGGTTTCTCCATTCAGCATTCACTAGCGCCGCCGTTACTGCGCCTGCTCCCGAGCTTCTGCCACGGTATAAAAGGAACCAAAGACGACCACCTGATCCTCACCACCAGCCGCATCCAGCGCGGCGCGAGTAGCCGCCGCCACACTGGCATATTCCTGGTACTGCGCGGTGTCAGGCAGCCCCTCTCGCAGTCTTGCCGTCGGTGCCGCACGGGGAATCTGCGGTGCGGCCAGATACCACCGGGTAGCCATGCCGTCGAATAGCCCAATCACTGCATCAACGGGTTTGTCGGCCATCATACCGAACACCAGATGCCGGGTCCCGGCACAGGCCGGAAGCTGCTGCAGAAAACGCTGTACCGCCGGCAAATTGTGGCCCACATCAAACCAACAGGATACCCCGCCGATGTGCTGCTGCTCGCAACGCCCAAACAGGCCCAGTTCAGCCACCGCCGCCACATCCGCATCGCCACACTCTACACCCACCAGAGCCAGCGCCTGACAGGCCGTGGCCAGGTTGTCTGCGCCCAAGCGTACCTGCGCGGGCAAACGCAACTGTCGGTTGTCTGACAGAACCAACGCCTGGTCCTGGACATGAAAGTCCCGGCCGGCAAACACCGGGCTCGACCCCAGCGTTGCGGCCAGCGAAACAAGGTTGTCCGGCCAGTCCATTTCACCAAACACCAGCGGCTTGTCCGCCCGGCCAATGCCGCACTTCTCGGCAGCGATGGCCTCGCGGGTATCGCCCAGCCAGTCCTGGTGATCAAGCCCTACGGACGTCACCACAGACACGTCGGGTTCAACAATATTGACCGCATCCAGCCGCCCACCCAGGCCGACTTCCAGCAGGATCAGATCGGCAGTGCTGGCCTTGAACAACCAGAGCGCGGCCAGCGTGGTAAATTCGAAATAGGTGAGCGGCACGCCTGCCCTCGCCTGCTCCACCTGGGCAAACGCCGCACATAACTGCGCATCGCTGGCCAGGCCTTCAGGCAGGCGGACCCGCTCGTTGAACACATGAAGGTGCGGAGAGGTATACAGGCAGACCTTGCGGCCCTGGCGTTCCGCTAGCGCCGTCATTAAACGTAGCGTGGAACCTTTGCCATTGGTGCCAGCAACAGTAATCACGGGAACGGAAAAATGCGCCACCGCCAGGCGGGCAGCAACGCCGTGGAGCCGGTCCAGGCCCAGTTCGATCTCGGCCGGGTGCATGGCCTCGATGCGGCGCAGCCACCCGGCCAAGGAATCAGGCAGAGAGGTATCAGTCATTCAGTGCCAGTGGCGACCAGCCCATCATGTTCGCCAGCAAACGATGGAGGGTGTCACGCATATCATGCCGGGACACGATCATGTCGATTGCGCCATGATCCAGCAGGAATTCACTGCGCTGGAAACCTTCCGGCAATTTCTGGCGGACGGTCTGCTCGATCACGCGGGGGCCGGCAAAACCGATCAAGGCATTGGGCTCTGCCACATTGACATCCCCCAGCATAGCCAGTGACGCAGAAACGCCACCATAAACCGGGTCCGTCAGCACGGAGATAAACGGCAAACCGGCCTGGCGCATCTTCTCCAGGGCGGCACTGGTTTTTGCCATCTGCATGAGCGAGAACAGGGCTTCCTGCATACGCGCCCCGCCACTGGCGGCGAAACACACCAACGGCAGCTTCTGTTCCAGGCACACGTTCACCGCGCGGACAAAACGCTCACCGACCACGGAGCCCATGGAGCCGCCCATGAAATTGAATTCAAAGGCACAGGCCACCAGCGGCTCGCCGTGCAACGCCCCTTTCAACACCACCAGAGCGTCTTTTTCCTCAGTGGCTTTCTGCGCAGCCACCAGACGGTCTTTATACTTCTTGGAGTCCTTGAACTTGAGCCGGTCCACCGGCGCCAGCTCAGCCCCAATTTCCGTTTGCGCGCCTTCATCCAGAAACAGCTTGAGACGACGGCGAGCATCAATACGCAAATGGTGATCGCACTTGGGACACACATCCATGTTGCGGTCCAGTTCCGGCCGATAGACCACTCCTTCGCAACGCGGACACTTTCGCCACAACCCTTCAGGAATATTGTTGCGCCGGCTTTCCTGGGGGCGACGTACGGCGGGAAGGATTTTTTCCAGCCAGTTGCTATTGCTCATGCAGAGGTCCCGTTATTGATCCATGGCGTTACGCATAGCGCTGAGAATACCGCCAACCGCGTCATTAATCGCGTCCGGAGTATCCTTGTTTTCAGCGATCTGGTTAACCAGGGCACTACCGACAACTACACCATCGGCCACCCGGCTCACCGCCTGCGCAGATTCAGCGTCTTTGATACCAAAGCCGACACCAATGGGCAATTGAGCAAGGTTGCGAATTGTTTCAACCCGACTCGCCACTTCATCCACATTCAGGGTGGCGGAGCCGGTAACGCCCTTCAGGGATACGTAATACAGGTAGCCCGAGCCCGCCTCACCAATCAGCTTGATACGGGCATCCGAGGTGGTGGGTGCCACCAGGAAAATCATGTCCAGGCCATGGGCATCCATTACCGGCTTCACCTCCAGGGCCTCTTCCGGTGGCAAATCCACCAGCAGCACGCCATCCACACCCGCATCCGCTGCGGCTTCGGCAAAGGCTTCGTACCCCATGACTTCCACCGGGTTCAGGTAGCCCATCAGCACCACCGGCGTGTCCGTGTTGGTTTCGCGGAATGCCTTGACCATGGCCAGCACATCCCGGGTGGAGGTGTTGTGTGCCAGTGCGCGCTCGCAGGCCAGCTGGATCACTGGTCCATCGGCCATGGGGTCGGAAAACGGCACGCCCAGTTCAATAATATCCGCCCCAGCATCCACCATGGCATGCATCAACGGCACCGTCACATCCTTGACTGGATCACCGGCCGTCACAAAAGGAATCAGTGCCTTGCGGTTCTGACCGTCCAGGCGCTGGAAGCAACTTTCAATACGACGCATTTCTGCTCCTTAAAACAGGTAGTGGAAAGCCCACCGGGCTTTCCGGGCCGGTGTCGTGCTTGACCGCACGACACCGACCGCTATAAGCCAACCGCCTGACATCGAATCAGAATTCGATCCCGTCAATGGCGGCTACGGTCAGAATATCCTTGTCGCCCCGGCCAGACAGGTTCACCACAATGTTCTGGTCCGGTGACATGGTGGGCGCCAATTTGCGGGCATACGCCAGTGCGTGGGCCGATTCCAGTGCCGGCATAATGCCTTCCACCTGGGTCAGCTCGCGGAATGCCGAGAGGGCTTCCTGGTCGTCTGCGGCCACGTAGTTCACCCGGCCAATGTCCTTGAGCCAGGAATGTTCGGGGCCCACACCGGGATAATCCAGACCGGCCGAAACAGAATGCGTCTCGATAATCTGGCCGTTGTCATCTTCCATCAGATAGGTGCGGTTACCGTGCAGAACACCAGGGCGGCCCGCATTCAGCGGCGCAGCATGACGGCCGGTTTCGATCCCGTCACCGGCTGCTTCCACGCCATACATGACCACATCCTCGTCGTTAAGGAAGGGATGAAACAGACCGATGGCGTTGGAGCCGCCACCCACGCAGGCCACCAGTGCATCCGGCAGCTGGCCGGCTTGCTTCAGGCTTTGCTCCCGGGCTTCACGGCCGATAATGCACTGGAAATCACGCACCAGCTGCGGGTAAGGATGCGGGCCGGCTACCGTACCGATGATGTAGAAGGTGTCATCCACGTTGGTGACCCAGTCACGCATGGCTTCGTTCATGGCGTCTTTCAGGGTCCGCGAACCGGAGGTCACCGGAATCACTTCTGCACCCAGAAGCTTCATGCGATAGACGTTGAGCTTCTGACGCTCCACGTCTTCAGCCCCCATGTAGACCTGACATGTCAGACCCAGGCGAGCCGCGACAGTGGCAGTAGCTACACCGTGCTGGCCAGCCCCGGTTTCCGCAATTACCCGCGGTTTGCCCATGTGCTTGGCCAACAGCGCCTGACCGATGGTGTTATTCACCTTGTGCGCGCCGGTGTGATTGAGATCCTCACGTTTGAGCCAGATCTTTGCGCCACCGAGCTGCTTAGACCATCGCTCTGCCAGGTACAGCGGAGACGGGCGACCCACATAATGGGCCAGGTCGTAGTCGAAATCCGCGCGGAACTGCGGATCGTCCTTGAGACGCGCATACATGGCGGTCAGTTCGTCCAAAGCCCCCATCAGGGTTTCGGAAACAAAGCTGCCACCAAATTGGCCAAAGTGGCCACGCGCGTCAGGAAAAGCAGAAAAATCAGGGCGTTCAGACACCAGCTACTCCTCGTGTTTTGACACTATTGATAAAGGCGCGAATGGCGGAGGCATCCTTGATGCCGCCACTGCGGCAGCCCTGAACATTCTTCTGTTCAACGCCACCACTCACATCCACCGCCCATGGCCGAACCTGTGTCACAGCCGCGGCCACATTTTCCGGGTGCAAGCCACCAGCCAGCACCACGGGCAAGGGCAGGTCTTTCGGAACCCTGCTCCAGTTGAAAACCTCGCCGGTGCCGCCTGGCAGCCCCGGCACATAGCTATCTACCAGTAACCCCGACGCGTTGCGGTACGCCTGCGCGTACTCATGCAAATCCACGTCGTCCTTCATCCGTACCGCCTTGATCCAGGGGCGCCCGAAACTATCACAGTACTGCGGGTCTTCATTGCCATGGAACTGCAGCACATCCACCGGCACGGTGGCCAGCACCCGGCTGATCTCGTCACGGGGGGCATCCACAAACAGCGCCACCGTGGTAACAAACGGGGGCAGGCTGGCGCAGATCTGCGCCGCGCGGGCCGCAGTCACTACGCGGGGGCTGGGCCCATAGAAAACCAGACCAATCGCATCGGCACCGGCCTTCGCCGCCGCCTGGGCATCTTCAATTCGGGTAATACCGCAGATTTTGACCCGGGGTATGGTCATGGGTACTCCAGTGTAACAAAAATCAAGGGTTGTAGCGTGTTGCATGAAGCGTGCGGCATCTTGCACTTACACCATTATGCCTGAAGGTCATCCGGTAACCACAGGGGGCCAAGGGGATCTTTCGGCAATGCAAAGCTGTCTGGATACTCGATGTCTACCAGGTACAAGCCAAAGGGCGGTGCCGTAGCGGCCCCTTTGCGCCGGTCACGGCCCTCCAACACCTCTCTGGCCCAGTGAGCAGGCCTCTTGCCCGCTCCCACGCTCATCAACACCCCGGCAATATTACGCACCATGTGCATCAAGAACGCGTTAGCATGGGCTTCGAGTACGAGCACTTTGCCGTGCTCATAGAGCTCCAGACTGTGCATCGTCTTCAATGGTGATTTCGCCTGGCAGTGCACACTGCGGTAGGCAGTGAAGTCATGCTCACCAACCAGATACGTAGCCGCTTCACGCATGGCGGCCACATCCAGCGGTCGATAATTCCAGGTCACCTGGTTGCGAAACAGGGCCGGCGGCCGGGCATGGTTGCAGATGACATAACGATAACGGCGGCTCACTGCGGAAAAGCGCGCATGAAAGGCATCATCCACCGGCGTTGCCCACCGCACGGTCACGTCCCGCGGGAGATTGGTATTGGCCCCCATGATCCAGCTCTTCATTTCACGGGGGGCCTCCGAGTCAAAATGGACCACCTGGCCAGTACCGTGCACACCCGCATCCGTTCGCCCTGCACAGACCACGGCCACTGGGTGGTTGGCCACTTTGGATAACGCCGCTTCCAGGCATTCCTGCACCGTGCGTACACCTGGTTGCTGCGTCTGCCAGCCACGAAAGTCAGTGCCATCGTACTCAATACCCAGCGCAATACGTGTCATGGAACCCTCAGAGATGAGTTGAGTGACGCGTTGAACGTTCAACGCAGGAACGCGACCTGAACCTCTGGCGGCCAGGAACCCCCTTCGCTATTCCAGCGCGACTCGCGTTACCGCTTTTCACTTTCGACTAAAACAAAAAAAGGGGCGATACCATAAGGCATCGCCCCCTTTTTGCCTAGCGAGAGAGGGGTTAACCCACCTGACTGAGCAGCTCTCGGGCTTCGGACTGTTGCTGGTCATTACCCTCAGAAATCACTTCGTTGAGGATATCCTTGGCGCCTTCGTTATCGCCCATGTCGATATAGGCTTTGGCCAGATCCAGCTTGGTCGCGTTCTCGTCTGTTTCACCCAGGAAGTCGAAATCATCCTCATCAGCCAGCACATCAGCGCTGGATGGAGCCGGCGTCTCATCCACCGGAGCGGCGGGCACAACAGTCGGCTCGATGGACACAGCATCATCCTGCCGCTGCGCATCGCTGACGTCAGCGTCGGCAGCTTCAGGGGCGTCGAAAGACAGGGTCTGGTCGTCATCCAGATTCAGCTCGTCATCGCCCAACAGGTCTTCCAGGGAGCCATCATCTGCGGCGGCCACTTCGTCCGCGTCGATCTGTGTGTCAGCCACCGGCGTCGCATCTTCCTGCGGTGCGTCCAGATCCAGCGCGGTGATATCGTCAAGTGACTCTTCCGCCTGGGTGCTTCCACTCAGGGACTTCTCGGCTTCGTCCAGCTCCAGATCGATATCCAGATCTGACAAGGTGTCATCTTCGAGGGACTGCGGGGCGCTGCCTGTTTCATCAGACAGGTCCAGATCATCCAGCGACAGATCCAGCTCTTCGTCTGCTGCCGGCTCGGCAGACAGATCATCGAATTCTGCGTTCATTTCATCCAGATTCATATCACCGAATTCGGTGTCATCTTCCAGAGTCGCGCTGCCCACATCATCCAGTTCCAACAGCGAATCAGCAGACATTGACTGCTTGTCTGCGTCAGACATTTGCGGTTCTTTTGCCGCGTCATCTTCGCTGTCGAAATCCAGGCTGAAATCATCATCCTGCGCATTAGCAGAAGAAGACGATGTTTCGCTGTCCGCATTCAGCATGACGGTAGCGTCTTCGTTGTCTGCCTCGGCAGAATCCAGCTCAAAATCGAAATCCGCCAACTCGTCCGTGCTTTCCGGCTCCAGAGACGGCGCTTCCGCCTCAATGGTCGGCGCGCTGGCAGACTCGTTCCCCAGATCAGAAGACAGGCCCATCTCCAGATCATCCAGAGACAGCTCGTCATCATCCTGAGCCGCTGCCGGCGCTGTCGCACCGCCCAAACGGGCAATGGCCGCATCCACATCGGCACCGGTGCCGGCATAGGTGGTTGCCTGCTGCTGGAATGCCGCGTCGTCGCCCATTTCTTTCAGCAGTTCCAGCAGACGCACTTTCAAGTCTGCCCGTTCTGGTGATTTATTGATTTCGTTGCGCAGGAAGTCAACCGCTTGCGGATAGCGGCCGTAGGCCACATACACTTCCACATCTTCCAGCGGATCCTGGCTACCGCCCTGCCCTTGTACCGGGGCCGCATCGTCAGCGTCATCATCAACGGCAGCAACGGTCGGTGCGTTATCATCATCCAGGTTCAGGCCAAATTCATCGTCCTGCTGGTCGTCAACATCATCAAACAGCGGACCATCCAGATCATCATTGTCATCTTTCTTCTTGCCGCGCAGCAGCAGGGCAATCAGCAGCAAAATGGCCAGCAAACCCAGCGCGATGTACAGCAGGTTTTCCATGATCAGATCGACAATGCCGCCACTCTGGGCAACCGGCGGCTGAGCAGGCGCCACTGGCTCAGGCTTGGACACCGGCTCTACCGGTTTAACCGCGCTGTCCGCCGCAACCTCTTTGTCACCGGCACTGTCAGCAGCACTCTGTGAACCTTCTGCGTCACCGGCATCGGTTACACCACTCTGCTCCGCTGCTTCTTCGTCGGAGCCTTCCAGAACAGCAACGTCATCGCCTGCGGCCTGCGTATCGTCTTGCTGAGTCGCATCAGCAGCGGCAATAGACTCTTTCGCTTCATCATCACCCGCCGCATCGTCGGCGTCCGCAGAGAGCTCAGGCTCAGCGGGCTCTTCCATCAACGGATCATTGTCCGGGGAGGCCACGCCCTGCTCTTCGCGCAATTGACGCAGTTCTTCCTGCAGCTGGGTAATCTGGTCATTACGCAGCTGCAGCAGCTCTTCGCTGGTGGAGTTCTGCGCTTCCAGATCGCTCAGCCGGGATTTCAGTTCGGAATTTTCACGGTCCAGACGATCCAGGCTCTCATCGCGAATCGCCAGTTCGTTCTCAAGCACCGCCGTATTCGCGCTACCTTGCTCGTCAGAACCCGTGCTATCGCCATCATCCACACCGGCAGTGGATTCCGGAGCCACCAGTTTCACTTCACCACGGGTTGGTGCCTCAGCCTCATCATCGCTGTCAGCCACTTGGCGGGAACCATCAATCTGGGCACGCTGCGGGGTTTGGATGCCACGCTTTTCCAGCATGTCACGCCATTGGCGGTTCTGGTCTGCCACTTCCACAATGGCGGAACGGGTAGAGATGTTGCGCACTTCCTGCTCGTTAGGAATACGCAGAACCGTGCCCTCACGCACCAGGTTCACGTTGTTGTTGATGAAGGCATCCGGATTCATTTCCTGAATCGCCACCAGCATCTGCTGCACCGATACACTGTTTGAGGGGCGATTGTTCAGGGCAATCTGCCACATGGTATCGCTGGAACGTACGGTATAACGGCTGCGGGGACCGCTATCGGCCACGGCCGGGGCAGACTGGACCTGCTGAGGTTCCGATTCGATGGCGGGCTCAGGAGTACTGTCAGGCTGGGAGGTTGGCGTTGGCGCAGGCGCGGGTGCGGGTGCCGGCGCTGGGGTCGGTTCGCTGCGCGTCACCGGCTGAGGGACACGACTGATGGTCGGCGCAGCGGTCACGGCGCTATCGGCAAAGCTGGGCGGGTCCAGCAATACCGTGTATTCGCGCATCAATCGGCCCGTGGGCCACAGGAATTCAACCAGGAAGTTCAGGTAAGGCTCACGCACCGGCTGGTCCGTAGAAATATGCAGTTGGGCTTTGTCACCCTCCTGAAGCTCTACAGAAAATGCCAGACGATTGAGGAAATAGCTGCGATCAACGCCAGCAGCATCGAATTCTGACTGGGGCGCCAGATTCACCAGAATTTCTTCTGCAGACAGGTCACCGACCTCGTGCAGAGAGACATCCATATCCAGGGGCTGGTTCAAATAGGAATTAAGCTGGTATTCCCCTACCCCCAATGCTGCCGCTACGCCAGGCGCCATCATCGCCACAGCTGTTAAGCCAAACCCAAGTTTTCGAAGCATGGTCGAACCCTTTATTTATTATGTTTCCCGCGCTCAGCCCGATCCCGCGGGCCTTACGGATGTACCCGTGGCGGCAAGCTGTCCTATATGACGCCGTTCACACATTCTGCCTCAGGCCAGAGACAAAACCTAGAAACCGCGTCACATAATGTCAGTAAGTATCCATTACAGATAGTCTTTTAGCAACTTCTCGACTATTTTCACCGCGTTCAATGCAGCCCCCCAACGGACATTATCGGCAACGCTAAAATAGCTCAACGCCCCGCCCGCTTCCATCTCTTCACGGACCCGGGAAAGTCGCATTACAGGCTCACCTTCCACCATGGCCACTGGGGACATGGCTTGCGGATCATCACTGTCCTGCACCGACATATCGCCACCGTCATCCCACAAGGCATGGCATTGCGCTGCCGACAGCCCCTGCATGCTACGTACGGTGACACTCTGCCCATATCCATAAAAAACCGGCACACGCACCGTGGTGACCTGGATGGACAGGGGCTGATCCGCCAGAATACGGCGGGTTTCCAGCATCAACTTAAGCTCTTCGCTGGTGAAGCCGTTTTCCTGAATCTGACCACTCACCGGCAGCACATTGAAGGCGATTTGCGCCTGAGCCGCCTCACTGGGAGACAGGCCATTGAGCAGCCGCACGCTTTGCTGGGCCAGCTGATCCACCCCGGCCTTGCCGGTGGCGGATGCCGCCTGGAACTGGGTAACCACCACATCCTGCAGGGGCCCCAGTTCGGTCAGCGGTTTCAAGGCGCGCAGCAACTGAACCGTGGAGGCATCAGCGCAGGCCACCAGGTTTTGCTCCCGGGCCTGGGCCAACATCTCGTCGTTCACATCGGCCACCACCAACGGAATGTCCGCCTCATAACGGTAGGCCGGTGACAGATCCACCACCACCGCGCCGGACTCTGCCGCAGCCGGCGCCAGGGCCTGGCTCACCGACGCTCCCGCCGCAAACAACGCCACTTCCACCTGGGAGAAATCGAAATCCTCGGCGGTGCGCACTGTCAGGGTTTTGCCGGCAAACGCGATCTTGCTGCCGGCCCCATTTTCGGAAGCCAAAACAAAAAGCTCGCCGACCGGAAATTTCCGATCAGCGAGCAGTTTGATGATGGCCTCTCCGACCAGGCCGGTTGCACCGACGATGGCCAGATTGATAGACCGATCCATCACTTACCTCTATTTGACGCTTAGCGCTCGAGAAGAATTCGCAGCATACGGCGCAGCGGTTCAGCCGCACCCCACAGTAGCTGGTCACCCACGGTAAAGGCATTGAGGAACTCGCCGCCCATGTTCAGCTTGCGCAGACGGCCCACAGGAATCCCCAGGGTACCGGTCACGGCAGTGGGCGTGAGATCCCGCAGCGTGTCTTCCTTGGTGTTCGGCACCACTTTCACCCAGTCGTTGGACTTGGCAATGATGTCGTTCACTTCGTCCATGGGCACATCACGGTTGAGCTTCACGGTCAACGCCTGGGCATGGCAACGCATGGCACCAATACGGACACAGGTGCCATCCAGGGCAATCGGGTTGCCGCTGCGGCCGAGAATCTTGTTGGTCTCTGCCTGGGCTTTCCACTCTTCCTTGCTCTGACCGTTCTCCATTTCCTTGTCGATCCAGGGCAACAGGGAACCGGCCAGCGGGAAGCCGAAGTGCTCACGGGGCATGGCATCGCTGCGCATGCTTGCCGCCACCTGGCGATCGATATCCAGAATGGCACTGGCCGGGTCGGCCAATTTGTCGGAAACATCGCCGTGAATCTTACCCATCTGGGCAATCAGCTCACGCATGTTCTGTGCACCAGAGCCGGACGCGGCCTGGTAGGTCTGGGCGCTCGCCCACTCCACCAGCCCTTCATTGAACAATCCACCCAACGCCATCAGCATCAGGCTTACCGTGCAGTTACCACCCACAAAGTCCTTGGTGCCACTGTCCAGGGCCGAATCCACCACGGAACGGTTCACCGGGTCCAGCACGATGACGCTGTTGTCCTGCATGCGCAGCGTGGATGCTGCATCAATCCAGTAGCCATCCCAGCCCGCTTCACGCAGCTTGGGGTAGACCTCGCTGGTGTAATCGCCACCCTGACAGGTCACGATCACGTCCAGCGCTTTCAGTTCATCAATATTCTTGGCATCGCCCAGGGCCGGAATATCCTTGCCCACGTCCGGGCCAGCCTGTCCAACCTGGGAGGTCGAGAAAAAGACCGGTTCGATATCTGCAAAATCATTTTCGGCAGTCATGCGCTCCATCAGTACGGAACCCACCATGCCACGCCAGCCGACAAAACCGACTTTCTTCATTAGAAACTGTCTCCTGAAAGGGTTGCCCTTTCTATCAGTGAATCAATGCGCGTGTTGCGCCTGTGCGTCATGCCTCAGTCATGCTTGTGACAAAGCATCGGCAACGGCGCTGCCCATTTCTTCGGTGCCCACTTTGCGAGTGCCCTCGGTGTAGATATCCGCAGTACGAAGCCCCTGATCAAGAACACGCTCTACAGCGGCTTCAATGGCATCAGCCACATCACCACGCTCCAGGCTGTAACGCATCAGCATGGCCAGCGACATAATGGTCGCCAGCGGGTTGGCGATGCCCTGGCCGGCAATGTCCGGTGCCGAGCCGTGGCAGGGTTCGTACAAGCCCTTGCGATTTTCATCCAGTGACGCGGAGGGCAACATTCCGATGGAGCCGGTGAGCATGGCGGCTTCATCGGAGAGAATGTCACCAAACAAATTGCCGGTGACAATCACATCAAACTGTTTCGGCGCACGCACCAGTTGCATGGCCGCGTTGTCCACATACATGTGTGACAACTCGATCTCCGGGTAGGCCTTTGCCTCCTCGGTGACCACTTCTTTCCAGAGCTCGGTGACTTCCAGCACGTTGGCCTTGTCCACCGACAACACGCGCTTGTCACGTTTCATGGCCAATTCAAAGGCCACTTTCGCAATCCGGCGCATTTCCGACTCGGTGTAGACATAGGTGTTGAAGCCTACACGCTCGCCGTTTTCTTCCTTGATACCGCGAGGCTGACCGAAATAGATGCCACCGGTCAGCTCGCGCACAATCAGGATATCCAGCCCGGATACCACTTCCGGCTTCAGGCTCGATGCATCCGCCAATTGCGGAAACAGAATCGCCGGGCGCAGGTTGGCAAACAGGCCCAGCGACGAGCGCAAACGCAACAGGCCACGCTCGGGGCGCTTGTCGCGTTCGATGGTGTCCCATTTCGGACCGCCAATGGAGCCGAACAAAATAGCGTCTGCGGCACGGGCTTTTTCCAGCGTACCTTCCGGAAGCGGGTCATTTTCCGCATCCACCGCTGCGCCCCCGACCAGGGCCTCATCCAACTCCACTTCGAGCCCGAACTTCTGCTTGGCCACGTTCAGCACCTTGACCGCTTCTTTCACGATCTCCGGGCCAATACCGTCACCGGGCAACACCAACACCTTGCTCATTACTGCTTCCTGTCTACTACCGCCCTTGCGGGCTATTAAAAGTCTTTGGTTACCAGAACATCATCCGGCGCGGACGCCTTTACCAGCTCCAGGGTGTAATCTTTCTTGCCCTCAGCGGCACTGATGCGAACCTGATAGATGCCACCTTGCGCGAAGTTGTGGCGGAACTTGCCGAAACGAAGAATGCCCGCCTGGTCGGCAAACACTTCCACCGAGTGCTTACCGGCTTCAATCTGCACACTCTGCGCGCCCGCTTGCTCAGTAATGCGCTCGCCATCCACCTTGAACAGGGATGCCTTGGCTTCGCTACTGGTAGGCATCTGCCAGCCAGCGTCTTCGCCCTGCGCTGTCGGGGCCGACAGCTGGTTATCCACACTCAGCGTGGCCGCCTGCTCCCCGGTGGGGGCGTCGTACATGCCCGTGGATGCACAGCCAGACAGCATCAATACCGAAACCAGCGACAGCGAAAGTAAACGCAACATACAACCTCCTTGGTTATTCTTTTAATGGTCGGCAAAAACCCAGGGCTCGCGTTCCATGCGACCTTTTTCATAGGCACGAATCGCTTCCGCTTCATTCAGGGTCAGGCCAATTTCGTCCAGACCATTCAGCAGGCAGTGCTTGCGGAACTCATCAATCTCGAAAGGCAGCGGCGCCCCGGTTTCGGGAATCACCTGCTGGCCCTCCAGATCAATAGTGATCCGGTAGCCTTCCTTGTCATCAACAGCCTGAAACAGGGCTTCCACGTTATCTTCCGACAACACAATGGGCAATAACCCGTTCTTGAAACAGTTGTTGTAGAAGATATCGGCAAAGCTCGGGGCGATGATCGCCTTGAAGCCGAAATCCATCAACGCCCAGGGCGCATGCTCACGGCTGGAGCCACAACCGAAGTTGCGCCGGGTGATCAGAACACTGGCTCCCTGATAGGCGGGCAAATTCAGCACAAAGTCTTTATTCAGCGGGCGGGAGCTGTTGTCCTGGCCCGGAAAGCCTTCGTCCAGATAACGCCATTCGTCAAACAAATTGGGCCCGAAACCGGTCCGTTTGATGGACTTGAGAAACTGCTTCGGGATGATCTGGTCGGTGTCCACATTGGCACGATCAAGCGGGGCAACCAGACCATCATGACGCACAAACTTTTCCATGGTGTTGCTCCTTATGCCTGATCGAGTTCGCGAATATCAACGAAATGGCCTGCCACCGCCGCTGCTGCTGCCATGGCCGGGCTCACCAGATGCGTACGGCCGCCATTACCCTGGCGCCCCTCGAAGTTACGGTTCGAGGTGGAAGCGCAGTGCTCGCCGGCTTCCAGCCGGTCCGGGTTCATGGCCAGACACATGGAACAACCCGGTTCACGCCATTCAAAGCCTGCCGCCACAAAGACCTTGTCCAGGCCTTCTTTCTCCGCCTGCTGCTTGACCAGGCCAGAGCCCGGCACCACCAACACCTGCTTGACGCTACCGGCCTTCTGGCGGCCCTTGGCCACTTCCGCCGCCGCCCGCAAGTCTTCGATGCGCGAGTTGGTGCAGGAGCCGATAAAGACACGGTCCACCTTGATATCCGTCACCGGCATTCCCGGTGTCAGGCCCATGTACTCATAAGCGCGGGCCATGCCAGAACGTTTGACTTCATCGCTTTCCGCCGCCGGGTCCGGCAGATTGGCATCCACCGGCACAACCATTTCCGGGCTGGTCCCCCAGGACACCTGAGGCTTGATGTCCGCCGCATCAATGTTGACCTCTTCATCGAAGCGGGCATCGGCATCAGAGACCAGCGTACGCCAGTAAGCTTCTGCCTTGTCCCAATCCGCGCCCTTGGGGGCAAACGGGCGGCCTTTCACATAATCGATGGTCACATCATCCACTGCCACCATGCCCGCGCGGGCGCCGGCTTCGATGGCCATGTTGCAGACTGTCATGCGCCCTTCCATGCTCAAGCTGCGCATGGCACTGCCAGCAAATTCAAGCGCATACCCGGTACCGCCAGCGGTGCCAATCACGCCGATGATATGCAGCACCACGTCTTTCGCGGTGACGCCGGGGCCAAGCTCACCCTCAACAGAGACGCGCATATTGTTCATTTTCTTGGCCACCAGCGTCTGGGTCGCCAATACATGCTCTACCTCACTGGTACCAATACCGTGGGCCAGGCAGGCCAAGGCACCGTTGGTGGAGGTGTGGGAGTCACCACAGACGACGGTCATGCCGGGCACCACAGCACCCTGTTCCGGCGCCATCACATGCACAATGCCCTGGCGCACATCGCCAATCCCGAATTCGGTGATCCCGAATTCACGGGTATTGTCTTGCAGGGTCTGCACCTGAATCCGCGAGGTGTCATCGGCGATGTCGGCGGCACTCTTGAACGGCGTGGTCGGCACGTTGTGATCAATGGTGGCCACACTGGCACTGGTCCGCCACGGCTGACGGCCCGCCAGACGCAGACCTTCAAACGCCTGGGGCGAGGTCACCTCATGGATGATCTGGCGATCAATATAGATCAGCGCAGAGCCATCTTCGCGCTGGGTAACGAGGTGGGCTTCCCACAATTTGTCATAGAGGGTCTTGCCTGCCATGCCTTTCTCCTGAACCGTAGCGTAGTGCCGCAGCGTATTGTCACAACTATGGCTGGTTTATCACTGGTAATTAATGTAGAACTACGCCATCAATAAATCCAATTCATATTTTTCATTTTTAAGATAACCAATTATTATCCTCCGTACCGACACTGTGGATGCCCCGGGAATGATCGACACCCCAACGCTAACCGCCTTTATGGCCGTTGCCGAAACCGGCTCATTTTCTGCCGCGGCTGAGCGCCTGTACATCACTCAGCCTGCCATCAGCAAACGGATTGCCCTGCTGGAACAACAGCTTGAAGCCCGCCTGTTTGACCGTGTAGGCCGCCAGATCCAGCTAACTGAAGCCGGCCGCTCACTGCTGCCGCGTGCACGCCAGGTACTGATGGACGTGGAAGACATGGCCCGCGCCATTCACGATTTATCCGGGGAAGTGGGCGGTAAATTGCGAATCGGCACCAGCCACCATATTGGACTGCACAGATTGCCACCGGTTCTGCGCCAGTTTTCCCGGGATTACCCCCTGGTGAAGCTCGACATTCATTTCATTGATTCCGAGGAAGCCTGGGAAGGTGTTCTGCACGGGGAACTGGAAATGGGGGTGGTCACCCTGCCCCCGCAGCCGGATGAGCGTTTGCACAGCGAAGTCATCTGGAACGACCCGCTGGTGTTCATGTGCGCACCGGAACACCCGCTGGCAAAGCAGGAAAACCTGACACTGGAAGCCTTCACCGATCACAGCGCTATCCTGCCATCACCTGTCACGTTTACTCGCGGCATCGTGGAGCGGCTGTTCGATGAGCACAACCTGAAGTTGGATATCGCCATGTCCACCAACTATCTGGAAACCATTCACATGATGGTGTCCATCGGTCTGGGCTGGAGCGTATTGCCCGCCACCATGGTGGATCGGGGAATGGTGCAGCTGCCTGTGGACGCGCCATTGCCCCAGCGCCAGCTGGGTGTCGTCACGCACCCGGCCCGCAGCCAGTCCAACGCGGCAAAAGCCTTTTTGCGTGCCCTGCGCAGCCAGATTATCTAAACAAAAGGCAGGCGGCTGACCCCAGCCGCTACCGGGGCGACCGGGTAGCACCACCGACAATCAAAAGCGAAGCCGCTACCGCCGCCACCACCGACGCCACGAAAAACAGCAACACGCCCCATTGCTCCCACAACAACCCCGACAAGCCCGCTCCGGCCGCCCAACCGGCCCCAAAACCCAGGCTGGAGTACAGCGCCTGCCCCTGACCCGCCAGTGCTTCCCCAAACTGACGGTGCACCCAGGCAATACTGGCGGCATGGAAACTGCCAAAACTGGCCGCATGCAGCAGCTGAGCCAGCGCCAACAGCCACAGGGAATCGCCAGCGACGCCAATCATCAGCCAGCGCAGCGATGCCAGCAGCAAGCTGGCCACCAGAAGCCAGGGAATATGAAAGCGTGCCAGCAGGCGATGCATGATCAGGAACAACCCGACTTCCGCCACGACGCCCAGGGACCACAACAAACCGACAATGAACTTGCTGAAGCCCAGAGCTTCCAGGTAGATGCTGTAAAAGGTGTAGTACGGCCCGTGGGACAGCTGCATCAGGAAAGCCGCCACCAGAAACAGACTTACCGCCGGGCGACACAGAATCTGCCATACCGATGCCCCCTGCCCCCCAGCTTGCGCTCGCGGTGCATTGCCCGCGGGCAGGGTCAGCGTTCCCAGCCAGAGTAGCCACAACAGGCCGCTGAGCACCCAGGGCAGCACCCCCGTGCCCACCCGGTCGAGAACTTCGCCGAGCACCAACACCGCCACAATAAAGCCCACCGACCCCCACAACCGCACATGGCTGTAGCGGTGTGACTGGCGACCCAGAGATTGCAGTGTGAGCACTTC
The DNA here is from genome assembly GCF_009718865.1 of Alcanivorax sp. VBW004. Classification (NCBI taxonomy): domain Bacteria; kingdom Pseudomonadati; phylum Pseudomonadota; class Gammaproteobacteria; order Oceanospirillales; family Alcanivoracaceae; genus Alcanivorax; species Alcanivorax sp. VBW004. The sequence goes on along the minus strand of NZ_WNHC01000001.1, from coordinate 2,764,984 downwards.
GAACTGTGCCAATACCGCGTTCCAGAAGAAGCTGAAAGACACCAGCAGCGCGGCCATGGACCAAAACGTATCCACCCAGAACACGGGCAGGAATACGATGGCCGCCAGCAGGTTGCCGGCACGAATAATGCGCAAACGCTGACCGCTACGATCAGCCAGCCAGCCCCACAGATTCGGAGCGCCGATTTTGGTGAGCTGGGGAATGGCCATCAGAGCGCCGATGGCAGCCGCACTGAAGCCCAGATCTTTCAGGTACAGAGACCAGTACGGCACCAGCGTGCCAAGCAGACCGAAGTAAAAAAAGTAGAAGCCGGAAAGGCGCCAATAATAGGGCATGAAAGAGGAACCTTGCTCTTGGCTGAAAGCCTGACGCCTGACTCTAAGCAGCGTAAGTGACGCAGCCAAGCCGCTAAGCACAACGCTCTATCTTTGTCAGGCATCCAGCATCTGGCGTCAGGCGTTACTTACCCCGGAATCGGCGCAAACGGCGGCACCACATCCCCATTCTGACCCCGGTGGCGCAGATAATGATCCATCAGCACGATAGCCAGCATGGCTTCGGCAATGGGCGTAGCACGGACCCCGACACAAGGATCATGGCGCCCCTTGGTCACCACCTCGGCAGCTTCACCGTCCAGCCCGATACTCTTGCCGGGAATCAGAATGCTGGAAGTGGGCTTGAGCGCCATGGCCACGCGAACGGTCTGCCCGGAGCTGATGCCACCCAGCACGCCGCCCGCATGGTTACTCAAAAAACCCTCCGGGGTCATTTCATCGCGATGCTGCTCGCCGCGCTGATTCACCACGGCAAAGCCGTCGCCGACTTCCACCCCTTTCACTGCATTGATGGACATCATTGCCTTGGCCAGATCCGCGTCAATGCGATCAAAAACCGGCTCGCCCCAACCGGGCGGCACGCCATCGGCAAACACTTCCACGCGGGCACCGATGGAAGAGCCGTCCTTGCGCAGTGCATTGATCAGGTCTTCCAGGGCCGGCACCTTGCTCTCATCCGGGAAGAAGAACGGGTTCTTGTTCACCGCCGACCAGTCACAGGACTCGGCCTTCACATCACCAATCTGGGTGCAGCCACCATAGATACGAATGCCCAGGCGCTGCTCCAGGAATTTGCGGGCAATGGCGCCGCCGGCCACGCGCATGGCCGTTTCCCGGGCAGAGGAACGTCCGCCGCCGCGATAATCACGGAAACCGTATTTCTGGGTGTAGGTGTAATCCGCATGGCCAGGACGGAAAGTGCCGGCGATGTTGGAGTAATCCTTGGATTTCTGGTCGGTATTCTCGATCAGCAAGCCAATGGAAGTGCCCGTAGTCTTGCCTTCGAACACCCCGGAGAGAATTTTCACCTGATCCGGTTCACGCCGTTGGGTGGTATAGCGGCTGGTGCCCGGCTTACGGCGGTCCAGTTCAACCTGCAGGTCCGCTTCACTGATTTCCAGGCCCGGGGGGCAGCCGTCCACGATAGCGCCCAGGGCGGGGCCATGACTTTCACCGAAAGTGGTAATGCGAAAACGCTCACCGAAACTGTTACCGGACATGCTGCCCCTCTTGAAAAATTAATAAAATCAATCTATTACAAAAAAAATCCGTCAAATCACTTCAGACTGGCAAAGGCTCTTGCCGCATCGCTGACTCAATCAGCCAGGAGATCGTCACGGTATTCTAGCAGCTGCGCGCGGGTAAGCATGAACACCCCGTGCCCGCCTCGCTCGAATTCGAACCAGAAGAACGGCACCTGGGGCCAGGTCTGCAACATGGCTTCCCAACTGTTGCCCACTTCCACGATCAGCACACCCTCTTCAGTCAGCTGATCCGGTGCATCCAGTAACAGCTTGCGCGTGAAATCGAGGCCGTCATCACCGGATGCCAACGCCAGCTCTGGCTCATGGCGGTACTCGTCCGGCAAACTCGCCATATCCTGGGCATCCACATAGGGCGGGTTGGAGACGATCAGGTCGTAGGGGCCATCCACCGCGGCCAGCCCATCGGATTGTAGCGCCCGCACCTGCTCCGCAAGCCCGTGGCGCTGAATATTTTCCTCACATACCGCCAGTGCCTCAGCGCTGATATCACTGCCATCCACCTGGGCATGCTCAAACGCGTAGGCACAGGCAATCGCGATACAGCCACTACCGGTACACAGGTCCAGCACCCGATGCACTCGCTCAGGATCGACCCAGGGCGTAAAGGACTGCTCAATCAGCTCAGCCAACGGCGAACGCGGTATCAACACCCGCTCATCCACATAGAACGGCAGGCCACAAAACCAGGCTTCATGGGTCAGATAAGGAACCGGGACCCGGTCATTCACCCGCTTCACCAGCTGACTCAGATACCCACTAATTTCAGAGGGCAGTAAACGGGCATCGAGAATCCGGGGATCACTCTGCAGCGGCAACGCCAGCTGATGCATCAACAGGGCCAGGGCTTCATCCCAGGGATCATCATTGCCATGCCCAAAGAACACCCCGCCACTGCGCAGCATGCTTTCCCCAAAACGCAGACAGTCACGGACTGTTTGCAGGGTGGCCATGGCCTCATTCTGTTGTTGCGAACTGATCACGCATCCACCTCCACCGACAACACGCACTGACAACTGCGCCGATCACCCTTGATCCTGCACCGTTGACGAACACCAGTAAAAAGAAGCGCTGAAGATTAGCACAGAATCGGTTATAAAAGCCTGTCACGCTTGCAGTAAAAGGACAGCAATGAGCGCGGTTACGGTAACGCAGGAGGGCCCCTTCGCCCTGGTCGAGCTAAAGAAAGGCACCCAGGTGGACATGCGCGTTCAATTGTCCATTTACCGGCAACGGCTGCGCCTGTTCAATCAGCACCAGCAGCGTAAACAGCTCACCATTTACGTCGGCCATATCAAGGGGCTGGATTACACCGCCGCCCGCTACTCCTGTGGCGAGGATTTTGCGCAAATTACCGAAGCCAAGGCGATGGTGCTGGAAAGCGTACTCAACCGGACCTATGCCAATATGATGCTGAAGCTTAACAAACCGGCCTTTCCCGTTTACATTTGTGGCAGCATCAGCCAGGCCAAGGAGTGCCTTCTCAAACATCACCCACAGGAGTGAGCACTATCTGGTTATTAAAAACGGAACCGGATGCCTTCAGCATCGATGATCTGCGCAACTGCAAAAACGCCACCAGCGGCTGGGATGGCGTGCGCAATTATCAAGCACGCAACCGGCTTCGCGATGAAATGAAAGCCGGCGATACCGTGCTGATTTATCATTCCAGCTGCGCGGTCCCCGCCATTGTTGGCGAAGCCCACGTCACCAGCGCCCCCTACCCCGATCCGACCCAGTTTGATCCTGCTGCGGATGGCTATGACCCACGCAGCACCCGCGAAATGCCCCGCTGGTATCAGGCCGATATACAGTTTGCCTGCCACTACCCGCAGCCCTTGACGCTGAAGCAGATCAAGCACCACCCCGAATTTGCCGACATGGAGCTTGTGGTGCGGCCTCGCCTGTCGGTACAGAAAGTGTCCGAGCGGCAGCTCCAGCTCATCCGGCAGATGGGTCAGCCCGTGGATGCCACCGCATAGGGCGCGTTGCGCACCACAAAAACTCCCAGCACCACAACAGGGCATTCATTAAGACAAAAGAACTACAAACCCCCTGATTCCGTCGGCTTTACGCGCTGGCACAGCGGTTGCAATCCCTTCTCACAACCAATGACGAATGGGATTCACCGCTATGCTGTTGCGACGCTATCACTGGCTTTCTCTGCTGATTCTTCCCGAGTTCGCCAACGCCGATACCCTGACTGCCACCGATACCGTCTGGATTGCCATCGCTGCGGCGCTGGTGTTCTTCATGCAGGCGGGTTTTGCACTGCTTGAGAGCGGGCTGAGCCGGGCAAAAAACTCACTGAACGTGGTCATGAAGAACTACATGGACCTGTGTGTTGGCACTCTGGTGTTCTGGGCCGTGGGCTTCGGGCTGATGTTCGGCACCAGCAGCAATGGCTGGTTCGGGCAGGATCAGTTCATGCTCAACCAGGCTGACGCCAGCACCTGGGCCATGCTCCTGTTCCAGATCATGTTCGCCGCTACCGCCGCCACCATCGCCTCCGGGGCCATGGCGGAACGCACCCGCTACGTGGGTTATTTGTGCGGTGCAGTGGTGATTACCGGCCTTATCTACCCGCTGTTCGGCAACTGGGCCTGGAACAGCAATGGCTGGCTCGCCCAGATGGGCTTTATTGATTTCGCCGGCTCCACGGTGGTCCACAGTATCGGCGGTTGGTGCGCACTGGCCGGTATTATGGTGGTAGGCCCGCGACTCGGCCGTTTCGACAGCCAGGGCAAACCACGCACCATTCCCGGCCATAACCTTTCCTATGTGGCATTGGGCGGCTTCATACTCTGGTTCGGCTGGTTTGGCTTCAACGGGGGCTCCACCCTCTCTGCCAGCGTGGATATCGCCAAGGTGAATCTGAATACCCAGCTGGCCGCCGCAGCCGGTGCCGTGGGCAGCGTTATCTACCGGATGGTAAGTCGCCGCCCGGTATTACTGACAGAAACCGTGAATGGCAGCCTGGCGGGGCTGGTGGCGGTGACCGCTGGCTGTGCCGTCATGGCACCCGGCTTTGCCGTCATCACCGGCCTGGTGGCCGGCGCGCTGGCGGCTTTCGGCGCCCGCATTCTGCTCGCCTTCCGCCTGGATGACGTGGTCGGCGCCGTCCCTGTGCATGCCTTCGCCGGTGCCTGGGGCACCCTGGCTGCCGGGCTGTTCTACGACGGCGACCTGTTCAACGGCCAGCGCGTGATGGTGCAACTGCTGGGAGTAATCGTGGCATTCGGCTGGGCATTCTTCACCGCGCTGATCATGTACATGCTGGTATCCATTCTGGCAGGCCTGCGAGCACCGGCTCTGCACGAACAACGGGGGCTGGACCTCAGCGAGCACGCCGAAACCGGCTACCCGGAATTCCCCCAGAACACGCTCTACAACAGTGACACCTACAACGCAGACAAGGCCCGCGGGCAGGAGCTGCGTCCATGAGCCCAGCGCCCATCAACCAAAGCGTCCAGCGTCGACGACGCGCTATCGTCACCGGCCTGGCGCCCTACATGAATGAGCCGGTACTGCTGGAGGCGATCAGCCACTGGCAGCTGCATTACGCGGAACGACCGAGCTTTTCCCTGCAAGGCTTTGTCAGCGACCTATGCCGCCTGTTCGACCTTGGCGAGCGGCGCCACCATATTCACATGAGTTTGGTGCAAGCGATGACGCTGTCCGACAGCGAACTTGCCGCCGATCCATTGGCCAACAGCAACGACAGCCACACTGAAGCGCACCCGTGCACCCATGCGTTTCAGTGCCTGCTCCAGGCCCTGTGGCAGAGGCTTGGCAAACGGGCAGCCACCCAGTTACAGCTGGATATGGGGGCACAACTGCGCCAGCGCAGTGTTAGCGCCGAAACCCGACTGACCATGGAATACTGGCTGCAATCACCGGACAAATCACTCAGCCCCCTGCCCCTGGCCAGCTTGCGTGACCAACTGAACCGCACCTATGTCCTGTTATGCGAACAGCTGGGGCCTGTCGAGGCAGACCAGCAACTCAAGGCCGCTTACCAGGCAACGCTGGCCCGGCTGGATGACAAGGAGGCCCTGCAAACCTTGATGTAGTTCTGCCCCGCTGTGCACAGAGACAGGATCAGGTACTCTCAGGAATGGAATAAGTAAAGGCACGGGTGGCCATTGATGGCCACCAGGGGGAGACAGTGAAATTACACCACCAGATATTCATTGCCATGTTGGCCGGCGCACTGGCAGGCAGTTTCACCGCCGAATCCAGCACGCTGTTCGGGCTACCTGTGCTCAGTGGTTACGATCTGGTGGGAACCCTGTTTATCAATGCCTTGAAAATGGTCGTCATCCCGCTGATTGTGACGGCCATTATCAACGGCATGGTGGGCGTCGGCGATGGGCAGAATCTGGGGCGGATGGGCCTGAAAACCGTGGCCCTGTACATGACCACCACCCTGGTAGCCGTGCTGATCGGCCTCACCGTGGTCAATCTGTTCAGCCCCGGTATTATCAATGATCAGCCCGCCCGGGAGTTACTCGGCCTGGCCACGGAAACCGAGGATGCGCTGGCTAAAATCGAAGGCCGTGGGGCCGGCGATTTCACCGATATCCTCCGCCAGATGCTGCCGCCCAATCTGATAGCGGCGGCAGCCAACGGCCAAATGCTGGGGCTGATCGTCTTTTCGCTACTGTTCGGATTTTTCTTGCGTACCGAGCGCTCGCCCTCCGGCCAGAGCCTGCGCAACATTATCGACGGCATCTACCAGGTAGTGATGAAAATCACCATGCTGGTGATCCGCTTCACCCCGCTGGGCGTGTTTGCCCTGATCGCGGCCACGGTAACCCGCACCGGCATGGATGCCATCGAGCCACTCGCCTGGTTCTTCCTCACCGTACTGGTAGCGCTGGGCCTGCATGCTTTTGTTTTCATGCCGATCCTGATTGCCCTGGCAACCAAGCGCTCACCGCTTCGCCATATCCAGGCCATGATACCCGCGCTGCTCACCGCGTTTTCTTCCGCCAGTTCGGCCGCAACGCTGCCTCTGACCATGGAATGTGTGCAGAAACGCTCCGGGGTATCGACGCGCACCAGTAGCTTCGTGCTGCCATTGGGCGCCACCGTCAACATGGACGGGACCGCCCTGTATGAGTGTGTAGCGGCCATGTTCATTGCTCAGGCCTACGGCCTGGACCTGTCGCTGACCACCCAGTTCATGATCGTGATCACCGCCCTGCTCACCTCCATCGGTGTGGCCAGCATTCCCGCTGCGTCGCTGGTGGCAATTACGGTGATTCTTGGCGCCATCGGCCTGCCGGCAGAAGCCATCGGCCTGATTCTGGTCACCGACCGCGTGCTGGATATGTGCCGCACTGCGGTCAACGTCTGGGGCGACAGCGTGGTTACCGTGGTGCTGGCACGGAGTGAGGGGGAAGAACAGGTGTTGTCGCTACCGGTCTCCGAGATGGAAACGGTAACGACAACAGCCGGACATGCGGACCGAGATGCAACAGCCAGTGAACAGTCTTAGAATGCGTGTGCAGACCCGCTATTATCCCAGTCGCGCTTGATGGCAACAGCAGCACTGCCAATAACAGGTACCATGCAGGCAAACGCCAGCATTGCGGAAAACAGGTTTTCACCGTTGTTTTCAAGGCCTGCCACGAGAAAAACCGTTACGGCAACCGCAATCATCAGGGCCAGGGTATCTTTGAACAAACGTGAGAATAAAGTCATAACAATTGCTCCCTTTAATGCTTTGTGTGAACACATGTTAACTTTATAATTCTCCAAGTCAACACCTGTTCACAACATTATTTTTGCTTTGCTTCTCGCATATGGAGACACGTTGAAACAATCGCCCACCCTCCTTATCACCCGCGGCTGCAGCCCACTCGGCCAGGCCCTGGCCCGGGCGGCCGCCGGCCACTACCGGGTTGCCATCGCCAGTGACGACACACGCACCGGCAGTGCGCTGTGCCGCAGCCTGCATGAAGACGGCCATGAAGCCCTCTTCATCGAAACAACCACGGGGAATGCTCAGGATATTCAACGGGGTATAAATCGGGTTCTGCGCCGCTGGCAGCAGCTGGACGTGATCATCAACCTGCCTGGAAACCTGCTGGTAGGGCCTTTTGAAGCCATCCAGGAACAGCAGTGGCAAGCGCTGGCCAGCAAGCAGAAAATGCACGTCGTGCACAACTGCCAAAGCGCCCTGACGGCCATGAAGAAACAGGGAAACGGGAGAATTATTAATGTGGTGCCCGATTGCGGTTTACTGGCCGGGCCACTGACATCAGCAAGCAGCAGCACCTACGCAGGCATTGTCGCCCTCACCGAAAGCCTGAACAGCGAACTGGCCAACAGCCCGGTCAACGCCACCCTTATTGCACTGCCCCTTTACCGGGAGCTATCTGTACAGCTGGATGCCACGGACCCGCTCAGCCAGGCCCGCTTTGAACGCAAGATTCGTGACAGCCTGGATACTGCGCTGTCTCTGAGTGCCGATATTATGGCCATGCTGGACAAGCCCGAGAGCGCAACCCTGCATCTTCCCTCGGCGCCTACCCGAGCGCACTGGCGTCTTAAACGCTGGTTCAGAAAACGCTGGGATAACAAAATGCAGCAACGCGGACAGCGCTATCGCCGCCGGGAACCCGAGCCATAAACCGGACCAGGCGCAGGCTGCTCACAAAAGCCTTGGCACCACGATAACAGGCCCTAGGCAAAGGTTTCCACGTAGCGCAGCGTATGCCGGTAATCCCCCGCCAGCGCATCATCAATTTTCGGTGCGACCAGCGATACCAGTTTTTTACCCACCAGCGGCACCGAACTGCTTATTTCCACTTCGGTGTGCTGAACCGCTTCCTTGTCATCCCCGGTGAGCACCATGACGCCACTGATTTTCATGGGGACGTTGCCCAATTCAAACCGGTACTCGGCCTGATAGCGACCAGCCTGTGTGGTGGGAGTCCAGAGAAACTCTGTCAGTAAATCGGCGCTTTCCGGCAAGAAACGGCGTGCCATGGACGGCACCTTGTCTGTGCGTATTTCGATGGGCTGGATCAGCTGAATCAGCTTTCCCCGCGGGGTATCCTCAAAGGCCCCAAAACGGTAATTGTCCACCTTGCCCCACTCGTAGCGGGTCTCATAAAACGCTTTGCTCGTCAGGATTTCGTAAAGCCGGTCCACACCGATGGGGTACTGGCGGTCAACCATCACTTTCATACTGTCTCCTGCCCTGAGGCCACCCGCTTCATCAACTGTAACAGCGGTGCCAGCTGGCGTTTCAAATCCGGCAAGGCACTGACAACGGGACGGGATTTCCCCGCACGCAACAGCGCCAATGCCTGTTCAATCGTTAATATGGGGGCCGCGTCATCCACCGACAAGGTGGTGTCAGCATCATCACTGAGTACCGCACCCGGCCCCAGGGTACGGGCCTGTTTCAACTGTTCATCCAGCGTCAGTTGTACCTGACGCGGCGTCAATCCCGCATGAGCGGCCGGGGTCTGGATAATCACGGTCAGAGGCAAACGCTGCACCTTGCCACGGAACTGGAAGGCCAGCTTTTCGCTGACTTTCAATGCCCGTTCCACAAACCGTTTGGCACCCGCCGGGCCGGCACTGGGTAGCAACACAGTAAATTGCGCCACGCTGCTGCGTGCCAGGGAGTCCTCCTTGCGGATCACCCCACGCAGTGATTGCGCAAGCTTCAACAGCACCATATCCGTTCGCTTTTTACCAAGCTGTACGAAAAGTTGATTGAATTGGTAAATCTCCAGTTGCACGACGGATAGCTTGTACTGCTGACGCGCGGCCAATGCCAGCTCCTGGCGCAAGCGGTGCTCCAGGTAACGGCGGTTGCCAAGCCGGGTCAGCGGGTCAATCATTGCCTGCTTGGCCAGTTCCTTGCGCTCGTTCTGGTAATTGGCATGGGCTCTGGCCCGGGCCAGCAAATCCGTGGAATTAAACGGCTTGCTGATAAAATCCGTTCCCCCCAGGCGCAGTGCTTCAGCGCGGGCCTCTTCATCATTTTCCGCACCGGTGACAATGATTACCGGCAAGCCAGCGATACCTTCATCTTCGCTGGTGCGAATTTTTTTCAGCAATGCAAAGCCATCCATCTCCGGCATGGCCAGGTCAGAGAACACCACACTGATGGACGGGTTGTTGGTAATCATGGTCCAGGCCTGGAGACCATTTTCAGCCACCTCGACACGAAACTCGCCACCAAGCATCTTGTCTGCCGCCAGGCGCATTACCTTGGAGTCATCCACAAACAGCAGTAAGGGTTTAGGCGCCTTATCCATGATTGCCGGTTTCCTTTTCCAAAAGCGCCAGCGCACCCTGCGGCCCGGGCTCACGCCCGCGCACATAGCCATAAAGCCGTGACCGGCGCTGACAGAAGTCCCCCCGCACAATAGCAGGCAAATAGTGTTCGTTGAGAAGGTGTCCAGGCCGGGCTGCCATGCAGTAAACCGTACCTGCGGTGCTATCAAGATGGGAAAGGATGCCCAACTGGGCGAGGTAATCGCGTCCGTTGGCAAAGTGCTCCACATACGGCACCGGGTGCCCCGCTGCCAAAGTCAGTTGCGGATCGATATCCAGGCTGTCAGCCACGCCGCCGATGCAATACAGCTCCAGCTTCTTGACCAGAGGGCGGGTACTGGGATGGCGCAACAGTTTGCGAACGATGTAGCTGGCAACAATGGAACCTTGAGAGTGGCACACCAGCACAACGCGATCATTGTTTTCCAGTGCATCCACCAGAATGTGCATTGCCGGCCGTGACAACTTGCCATCCTTGCGCAGTGTTCTGGCGGTAATCGATTCAGCTACATCACGCAACAGCCCCCAGGTCGGGGTGTGGATCAAATGCACGGGGCGCCCGAACAAGCGGGCGATTTCCGACGCATTCAGTAGCGCCACCGGCCCCGCGGTTCCCATTCCATTAATGAAAAACCAGCGACTGCGCGTGTTCTCACGCACCGCACGGGGCGGGTGACACACCAGCGTGCCCTGACTGATGGATTCCCGGGTAGCAGGAACCAGCAGTTGCAGCAAGGAAAGCAGGGCTTCACCACGACTGGAATAGGACGACCAGGAAAGTTCGGAACGAATACCAGGCTCATCCCCTGCCGGCATGACCATGCGGGGAATGTCGGTGAGGTGATTCAGGCTGAGGCGCAGATCCCGACGGATGGCGGAACGGTTATCTATGATGTGGCGTAACCACTGCCGGGGACGGTGCAACATCTTCCTGCCCTGCCTTTCTGTTCTGTTTTTCTTATGTACCGAGCGTGTGTGTCTGCGCTCATGTCGGAGAATGCGCCCGGGGAGGCACTAACGCCGTCGACACACGACAATACGACAATACGACACAGTACGACGAAATCAGCAGATCAAGAATAGCAGGAAATCAGCAAAGAGAGATCACAGAAGTGCAAAGCCAGGGAAAAATCCAGTGAATGGTCAGCGCTTTTGCTTCACCGCACCCTGCGTAACGCTGCCTGCGGCCCGTCGTTTACAAACCGCAGGCAAAGCCGGTCAAACGAAGTACATCAACAACCATTCAGCGGCCAGCGCAGGTTTGTCTTCACCTTCAATATCGACCGTAAAGGCAAACTTGAGCAACCACTGCCCTTCCCGTTTCTCGGTGGTTTCCAGCAAGGTAGCACGCGCACGAATACGCTTGCCTTCTTTCACCGGGGCCATGAATCTCAGCTTGTCGAAGCCATAATTCATCGCCATTTTCATGCCTTTTGGCATCAGGAAATCGTCGATGGATGCCTGTAGATACGGTAGCAGTGACAAGGTCAGGTAACCGTGGGCGATGGTGGTGCCAAACGGTGTACTGCGCGCTTGCTCCGGGTCCACGTGGATGAACTGGTGATCCAGAGTGGCATCAGCAAAGGCATTGATGCGCTCCTGATCGATCTGAAACCAGTCTGAAGTACCCAATTCCTTGCCAACGTAATCGGCCAATCCTGCCACTTCAACCACTTTCATTATACTGCTCCCCTGACGGAATCTGTCTCGATTTCTTCCGAGGATAACCGCACAGCTTCACAGCACCATGACCGATTAAAACCGGATCAATGCGTACCCTGGTGGTTTTGGTCAGTCTTCAATGATTGCATCCGTGGCGCAAAGAAAATCGTTAATGCTGGCGGCTACGCTTTCCGGTGCTTCCATGTGCAAATGATGGCGCCCTGGCAATCGCACAATCGAAGCGCCCTCCAGCCAGCCCAACCGGTGATCGAACATGCCATTCCCTCCCATGCCCTGCTCGCCAATGATCAGACAGGTCGGCGCCTTGATGGCACGTATAAAGCCTTCGACCTGTTCTTCGGTCAGGCGCAAAAAAGAGGTGAGCCGCAGGCGGCTGTCCGCCCGCCAGGTCCACCCCCCTTCCACCGGCATCAAGCCCCGCTCGCTCAGGAGCGCAGAGGCTTCATGGTTCAAACCACCAAACCCTTTAGTACGCGCCTCAATCGCATCATCGACACGGGCATACACCGGCTTGCGCTTCCCGGCCAGGGAAGCAGAATCATCCAGCGCTTTACGCAGGTTGGTAGCCACATCCTTGCCATCAGTGCTGGGCGGCCCCAACCCTTCAATCAGCACTAATCGGGATACCCGTTCCGGGCAGGCCGCCGCGAACAGGCAGGCAATGCCCGCTCCCATGGAGTGCCCCATCAGGGTAAAACGCTCCCAGCCCAACTGGTCCACCACGGCCAGCACATCACGAACGTGATCCACCAAATGGGTGACCACACCATCAGGACGGTGGTCGGAATGGCCATGGCCGGATACGTCCAGCGCCAGCAACGGCCGTTTCAGGTAGGTCGATAGTGGCGAGAATGAGGCCGCGTTATCCAACCAGCCATGCAAGGCCAGAACGGGCTCAGCGGTGCCACCGTCGTCACGGCCCGGCCATTCGAGCGCGCTGAGCGTCTGGCCGTAGACACTGAATTTTCGTTCGATGGCGTCCATTCATCAGGCTCCCTTCGGTTGCAATTCATCCAGCAATTCCCGAAACAGCGACAGGGTCTGCTCGGGTTTTTCCAGCGGATACATGTGCGAACCCTCCGCGATGCGATGCAGCATGCGGTGGCGTTTCACGTGGCGTTTGGCACTGTCATGGAAGGGTGACGGCGAATCCTTGCCGGTTACGATAGCGCCCGGCACTTTCAGCCGCGGCAACCGGGTTGCGTTTGTGGGGGTATGGCGGAAAATTTCCACTTCCACTTCCGGCCGAAAACGCAGCCGCCAGCCGTCTTGCCAGGGTTCCACACCGGCTTTCAGGTAATCGGACAAACAACGGGGATCGAACGCCTTGAACAGTCCGCGAGAAGAAAAATAGCTGACCACGGAATCCCAATCAGACCAGTAATCCAGGCGCCCACGGCTTTTACCTGCCGGGGTCACTTTATCGATTTGCCCCGTCAGTTTCGCTGCGTGCATCAACGCCCCATGCAAACCATTCATCATCGGTGGGTCGAGCATGATCAGGCAGGAAAACCAGTCCGGATGGCGCTGAGCCACCAGGTACATCAATACCGACCCCAGCGAATGCCCTGCCCCCACGATAGGTTTGGGCAACGGCGCCAGCTGAGCCTCCAGTTCCAGGCTAAGGCTGTGCCAGCCATCATCCACCGGGAAGGCAGGATCGTGCCCGGCGCGGTCCAGTATCACCAGCTGATAATCCTCTGCCAGCGGTGCCAGAAAAGTGTCGTAACTGTGCCCGGGTATGCCATTGGCGTGAGCAAAGGCAAGCACCTGACGATGACCTGATTGTTCAGGCATGAACTCTCCCTGGGGCCTGGGTGTCCGGCCCAAACAAAAGGCACATCATAGCGGCACTGGCAACAGCGACACCATGGCCGATAACGCCATACATCCTGGCAAGGCATATGCGGCCGGTGCTTTTCAGGTAGTGTACAATGCCGGCACAAAGGAGGCGCTATGACCCTGATTTCATTCAACATCAATGGCATTCGTGCTCGTCTGCATCAGCTACAGACGGTGATCGACAAGTACCAGCCCGCATTGATCGGCCTGCAGGAAACCAAAGTCCACGATCCGGAATTCCCGGAGCAGGCGGTTCGGGACATGGGCTATCACCCCTATTTTTTTGGCCAGAAAGGCCACTACGGGGTGGCATTGATTACCCGTGAACCACTGGAATCTGTGCAGTACGGTTTTCCCACTGACGAGGAAGATGCCCAGCGGCGCATGATCATCGGCACCCTGAAACATAGCGACGGCAGCTTGATCACCGTACTCAATGGTTATTTCCCGCAAGGAGAAAACCGCGAGCACCCGACAAAATTTCCGGCCAAGAAAAAATTCTACGAAGACCTGCAGCATTATCTGATCAATCATCACCAGCCCAGCGATCAAGTCGCGGTGATGGGGGATTTCAATATTTCCTCCACCGATCTGGATATCGGCATTGGCGAAGCCAACCGCAAGCGCTGGTTGCGCGAAGGCAAGACCAGCTTCCTCCCGGAAGAGAGAGAATGGTGGGAACGACTGGTGGGCTGGGGCCTGACCGACACTTACCGTCACCAGAACCCCTCCACCGACGATGTATTCTCCTGGTTCGACTACCGCTCCAAGGGCTTTGATCGCGAGCCCCGGCGCGGGCTGCGTATCGACACCGTGCTCGCCACCCAGCCGCTCATGGCCAAGCTGGATACCACCGGTGTGGATTACGACATGCGCGGCATGGAAAAACCTTCGGACCATTGCCCGGTATGGGCGCGTTTCAACGGCTGAACAGGGCCTCCCATGAAGATCAGGCTGCACCCGGAAAAGCTGAAAGCCAACCTGGATACCCTTGGCTTTATCATCGACCTGGGCATGATTGTGCTGGTCATCGCCAATCTGGGCCTGATCCTGTTCGACTGGTTGTTTCAGGTTCCTCCCGTTCAGGAACTGCTGGCGTCACTGACGCCGGCATTCCATGATTTTTACCGGGACACCATTCACAACGATTTCCTGTTCTACGATCTCTGCTTCGTGGCGGTTTACCTGACCGAATTCACTATTCGCTGGATCGTCGCCATCGCCCGGCGCACGTACCACCGCTGGTTCTTCTACCCCTTTGCACACTGGTACGACTTGCTTGGCTGCATCCCCGTGGGCAGCTTCCGCTGGTTGCGTATTCTGCGCGTCATCAGCCTGCTGTTCCGGCTGCAGCGCATGGGCATCGTCGACCTGTCGCAAACCTGGCTGGGGCAGACGATCCTCAAATACTACGGCATCGTCGTGGAAGAAATTTCCGACCGCGTGGTGGTCAATGTGCTAAGTGGCGCTCAGCGGGAAATTGGTGGTGGCAGCCCCCTGCTCCATCGTATCGAATCCCAGGTCCTGGCTCCGCGCAAGGAGCAACTGGTGAGCTTTGCCGCCGCCCGCATCGCCAACGCCACCCAGAAAAGCCATGGCCAGTATCGCGATCAACTGGCCGAATACTTTTCTCATCTGACAGACGAATCCCTGGTGCGCACCCAGGCAGGCCGGCGCCTGGCCGCCGTCCCTGTTGCTGGCCCCCGGGCCATCGCCCTGCTGGGCGATGCCGTGCGTGAAACCGGCAGCGCCTTCGTGGACCAACTGGTGGATGACCTGGCTTCCCCCGCCAATCGCCCGCAGCTGGAGCAACTGCTGCACGACCTGATCAACGCCGCCGGCGGTGAAGGTGAGCAACTGGATGCGTTGGTTCGCGACACCCTGCTGGACGTTCTCGAGCAGGTGAAAAACCAGGTTGCCGTTCAGCAGTGGAAGCTGGAAGAAGGAGACGAATCAGTAAAAAGTTGATACGCTCGTATCAGCTTAAAGTATCAACTCAGGCACGGTACGGACCACAGCATGAACAGCATCTCCCCCACTGGTGACGACGACCTCCAGCTCCCCGCTTCCCGGGTGCTTCTGGTGGACGACACCCCACAGAACCTGGTCGCCCTGGAAGTGGTGCTCGAGGACCTGGATTGCCAGGTGGATAGCGTTAGCAGTGGCAACGCAGCCTTGTCCAAACTGCTCAAGGAAGACTACGCCCTGGTCCTGCTGGATGTGCAGATGCCCGAGATGGATGGCTTTGAAGTCGCGGGCATCATGCGTTCTCACAAACGCACCCAGAACGTGCCCATCATCTTTGTTACCGCGATCTCCAAGGAAACCCGCTTTGTGCAACAGGGCTACCGCAGTGGCGCGGTGGATTATCTGTTCAAGCCCATCGATCCCCAGCTACTACAAAGCAAGGTGTCGTTTTTCCTTGGTCTTGATCAGCAGAAAAAACGGCTGGAAGCCAAATTAGCGCGCGCACGCCGATCAGAGGCAGAAATGAATGCCCTGTACGGTGAGCAACCCGAATAGCCCCCGGCTATACTGCGACGGTCAGGACGACCTATAAAAAATATCATGGCCATTTCAATTCCCGGATACAGATTGACCAGCCGGCTGGGCAAAGGCGGCATGTCCCATGTGTTCCTTGCCACCCAGCACTCCTTTGAGCGGCAGGTTGCCATCAAGATTTTGACGCCGACGTTGGCGCTGGAACCTCGCTTCGCCGAGCGCTTCATGCAGGAAGCGCGCACCGTTGCCAGCCTCAACCATCCCCATATCGTGCCGGTTTACGACGTGGGGGAACATCAGGGCTATTATTATCTCACCATGGAATACGTGACCGGCGGCAGCCTCAAACAGCGCCTCGCCGACGACGCCCTTGATGAGAGTCATGCCCTGAGCATCCTGCGCCAGCTGGCCGGCGCGCTGAACTATGCCGGCGAGCACGGTTTTATCCATCGCGATGTCAAACCCGATAATGTGCTGTTCCGCGCCGACGGTTCCGCTCTGCTGGTGGATTTCGGTATCGCCTCCAACGTGCTGCGCGATACCAGCGTGACCCAGTCCAATGCCATCATGGGCACGCCCAAGTACATGAGCCCCGAGCAACATCGCTCCCAGCCGCTGACGCTACAATCGGATCTCTATTCCCTGGGCTGCGTGTTCTACGAAATGCTGGCGGGCAAGCCCCCGTTTAGCGCCCCGGACGCACGCAGCATGGGCCTGGCCCACCTGCGCGACCCAGTCCCCCTGCTGCCAGTGGCATTGCGCCGCTACCAGCCACTGATCCGCCAGTTACTGGCCAAAGACCCGGCAGACCGCCCGGAAAGCGGCAGTGCCCTGATTGCCCAACTGGATAATCTGGAGCCCGGCCCGGGGCACTATACCGCAGACCGCTCCCGCTACCGTCCCCAGGAACAGGGCACCACAACGCCACTGGCCCCGCGTTTGCGCCTGAAAGAGTCCAAGCTGGGTCTGAGCTGGCGAGGCAACCTGTACCAATACGACATCTACCTGGTGGCTGATGATTTTGAGCAGTTTCAGGCTCACTTTCCGGTCATGCGATCCGCACTGATGGACTGGTTCCAGCAACGGGGCGCACGCGGCAAGGCCGTCAGCATCAAGGCAACACTGCACCCCTGGATCAGCGGCCGGGTTAAGCAATATCTGAAAGAATTAAGAAAAACAGAAGGGCTGGAATTTCTGGCCCGCATTCCCATGGCCATCAACCTGGTGGGTTCCGATGGCGACCCCATCGAGAAACTGGCCTGGGGCCCCATGGAAAACAGCACTACGGATACGCAACAGCCCTGAACCACCCCGTAGAAAACAGACAGTAACGATTCAGATCCCGGACCGCTGAACGGCATAAAAAAAGCACCAACCGATGGTTGGTGCTTAATTCGACCTAAGCCTCACGGTGCAAGGAGACACCATGATTTCCCCCCTCAGGTGTGGTTCCGGTGACACGGTTCAGGAGTCTGCCATGCGTTCGTTGTGTCACCAGATTCAGGCTACGACGCCAATCTCTCGTTGCAAAGACCGGATCGGTGAACGGTGCACAGGGGGCTATCAAGGGTGGTGAATCACCGATTAAGGCTAGTGAGCTCCTCGCCAGGACTGCATAACCATAGCAACTGCGCTCCGTCAGCGGCGGTCACATCCACATCGAAACAGGCAACCGTCCCCACATTGAAGCCCACCCGCTCTGGTACCCCGGTCCATTTGGCGGTCAATTGCGACACCAGCGGCATATGACTCACCAGTACCGTATTCGACGCTGGCGGGTTAGCCAGCAGCCAGTCAAACAAGGCCTGGGGCTGGCTATCGGGGGTCAGGTAGGGGCACTCTTGCCGGGATAAGCCACTGTATACCTGGGCAATACAATCTGCGGTCTGCTGGGCGCGCAGGTACGGGCTCACGATCAGGCCATTGATCTGGACACCACGGCCTTGCAAGGATTGCCAATGCGACAGCAGTGCCGCCCGTCCGGCTTCCGTTAGCGGCCGCAGGGCATCCGTGGCCGCCTGGGACACGGCCTGCCCGTGGCGGCTAAGGTAGAGTTTCATGAGCTGAATGCACCCAGCTGAAATTCCACATCGTGTTTGTACTCACCACTCATTAGATTCTGGATTACCAGTTCCAGCGGCTTGCCGTGATAGACAACCTTGTACAACGCGGTGGCCAAAGGCATATAAACATCCAGTTCCGCCGCCTTGTCAGCCACCAGTTTGATGGTATTAATCCCTTCGGCAGTCTGCCCAAGGTGCGCAATCGCTTCCTCCAGGCTTTTACCTTCGCCGAGCTGGAAGCCCACCTGGTAATTGCGTGACAGCGACGAGGTACAGGTAGCAATCAGATCCCCCACCCCGGACAGGCCCAGGAAAGTCATCGGATTGGCGCCAAGTTCCACCGCGAAGCGGCTCATTTCTGCCAGCGCACGGGTGATCAGGAAACTGCGACTGTTCTCACCTACCCCGATGGCAGCGGCCATGCCTGATGCCACCGCATAGATATTTTTTAACGCCCCGCCAAGTTCGACACCATAAATATCCGGGTTGTCGTACACGCGGAAATAGTCGCAGCTCAGCGCGTCCTGCACGGTCTGTCGCAGCTGCTCATCGGGGCTGGCGATCACCGTACCGGTGAATTTCTGCTCCACCACTTCCTTGGCCAGATTGGGGCCACTGAGCACGCCAATACGGGTATGCGGCCAATACTGATGCAGCAGCTCGCTCATCAGCAGGAAACCCTCCGCATAGATCCCCTTGGTACAACTGATCACCAGGGTATTGTCCGGCACCCATTGACGGGCCTGCTCCAGCACCTCGGCAAACGCCTTGCTGGGAATCGCCACAAAAACCATGGAGGCGTGTGTTAAGGCTTCTTCCAGGTTGTCAGTGGCCGTCACCCCTTCCGGTAATTCGGCACCGGGAAGGTAGCGGCTGTTCTCGCGATCAATATTGATCGCGGCCGCAGTTTCCGGATCGCGCACCCACAGGTTCACGCTGTGGCCGTTGGCCGCAAGGATGCTGGCCATGGCAGTACCGAAACTGCCCCCGCCAAGAATGGCGGCATTATGCTTGTTCTGCGTCATAGGAACGCCTTGTTTACGCTTTCGGGCATCATAATTGAAGCCGTGGACAGTTGACAGTTAAGGAGCCGCTGAAAGATTAATCAAAGCACCAGCCAGCCACTTTGCAGGCTTTCGCGTCAGGCGCCCAGCTTCTGGCTCTCACTGCGAAAGATCGGTCAGGCAACCCCGCTCAAGGCCTTGTCACTTTCTGCGTCGCGCCATGAACGAAAACGGCCCCACTTTTCGGGAAAAAGGGGGCCGTCCAGCTTTGCGCGTTCAGATGTCTGCCATCAATTGCTGACTGTCTTCACCAGCATTTCATGCATTCGACGCGCGGTTGCCGCCGGGTCCTTTGGCAGCTGGCCTTCCGCCAACATAGCCTGGTCCAGCAACAGTGCAGCCAGATCATCAAAGCGCTCCCCCGCGTCGATGCTGCTCAGTTTGGCCAACAAATCGTGGCTCAGGTTTACCTCCAGTACCGGCTTGTTCTCCGGAACAGGCTGACCTGCCGCTTCCAGCATTCGACGCATCTGCGGGCCGAGCTGGTCTTCCGCCAGTACCAGACAGGCCGGGGAATCCACCAGACGCGTCGTCGCACGCACCGCTTCCACATGCTCGCTCAGGCTCCCGGACAGGCGTTGAATCAGCGGATCATCGTTGTTCGCCTGTTCATCATCGCCCAGGTCCAGCTCACCACGGGCAGCATTGACCAGCTTCACATCCTTGTAGCTTTCCAGATAGCCCACCATCCATTCATCGACGGGATCACTGAGCAGCAAGACTTCAATGCCTTTTTTGCGGAACACTTCCAGGTGCGGGCTTTGTCGCGCGGCCGACGGGGTGTCCGCCAGCAGGTAGTAGATGCTGTCCTGCTCTGCAGGCTTGTTGTCCAGATAGTGATCCAGGGAGGTAGTCACCGAATCCGGGTTACTACTGGTGGCAAAGCGCAACAAGGCAGCGATGGCTTGCTGGTTATCACGGTCTTCGGCCACCCCTTCCTTGATCACCTGGCCAAACTGGGCCCAGAAGGTGGCGTACTGTTCATCATCATTGCTGAGTTTCTTCAGCATCTGCAGCACACGCTTGGTCAGCGCAGCACGAATCTTCTGTACCGGGCCATAATCCTGCAGCAACTCGCGGCTCACATTCAGCGGCAGATCCGGGGCATCAATCACCCCCTTGATGAAGCGCAAGTACTGGGGCAGGAATTGTTCTGCATCATCCATGATGAAAACGCGCTGGACGTATAACTTCAGGCCACGGTTGGCTTCACGCTGGTACAGATCAAACGGCGCACGGGCCGGAATATAAAGCAGGCTGGTGTACTCCAGCTTGCCTTCCACCTTGTTATGGCTCCAGGTCAGTGCGTCCTGAAAGTCATGACTGATGTGCTTGTAAAAGTTCTGGTATTCCTCATCCGTGACTTCGCTTCGCGGCCGTTGCCAGAGCGCGGTGGCGGAATTCAGCGTTTCCTCTTTGCCCTCGTCATCACCGTCCGGGGCTGTCACCAACACAATCGGGAAAGCCACATGGTCGGAATACTGACCTATCACCTGGCGAATCTTAAAATCATCAAGAAAATCACGGGCGTCGTCACGCAGATGCAGAATCACCGCTGTGCCGGACTCATCACGGGTAAGCGGCTCCACGGAAAACTCACCTTTCCCGTCACTCTCCCAACGCACGCCATCAGCCGCGGCTTCGCCGGCCTTGCGGGTTTCCACGGTGACGGTGTCAGCCACGATAAAGGCCGAATAAAACCCCACACCGAATTGACCAATTAGCTGAGCATCTTTCTTTTGGTCACCGCTCAGGTTGGCGAGGAATTTTTCCGTTCCGGAACGGGCAATCGTGCCCAGGTTATCCACTACCTCATCCTGGCCCATGCCAATGCCGTTGTCGGTAATGGTCAGCGTGCCCGCGTCCTTGTCCACTTGCAGGGTAATGCGGGGTTCATCACCCTGCTCCAGCAGCGCAGGATTATCCAGCGCCTGGAAACGTAGCTTGTCGCACGCATCCGATGCATTGGATATCAACTCCCGCAAAAAGATTTCACGGTTGCTGTAAAGAGAATGAATCATCAAGTGAAGAAGGCGGGATACTTCCGCCTGAAACCCATGGGTTTGTTTTTCTGCTGACACGATTAACTCCTGAACCTGCGGGTAATGTTGAGGAACAGATATGGGCAAACCGTTTTTTTTCAAGGGGGCGAGCTAACGCCTGATCAGATGAGACAGAGCGGAATCCAGGTCCGGAAATCGGAAAATGAAGCCCTGCTGCTCCAGGCGGCGGGGATAAACCCGCTGCCCGCCAATCAGCATGGCCGATTGCTCGCCTAAGCCCGCCTTGAGCGCCGCGGATGGCACACGCAGCAGCGCCGGGCGCTTCACTTTTCGGGCAAGGGTGTGGTGGAACTCGCGTTGGGTCACCGGCGCCGGCGCACAGGCGTTGAACACGCCGTCCACACCCGGGGTTTCCAGCGCCCGCACCAGCACCGCCACCATGTCGTCAATATGCACCCAGCTCAGCCACTGGTTGCCGTCACCGAGCATGGCGCCAAGCCCAAGCCGATATACCGGCAGCAACTTGCTCAGCATGCCGCCATCGCTACCCAGCACGATACCCGTGCGCACCAGGCATAACCTTACCCCCTGGCGCGATACCGGCCGGGCGGCCTGCTCCCAGGCGTCGCAAAGCAAGTAACCGAAATCACGCCTGCGCGCCGGGCTTTCTTCAGACAGTTCGGCGTTATCCGCGTTGCCATAAAACCCCACGGCTGATCCGGAAACCAGCACCGCCGGTTTACGATCCAGCCGGGACACCAGCCCCACCACGCCTTCCGTGACACCGACCCGCGACGCAAACAGCGTTTTCTTGCGCCGTTCAGTCCAGCGGCCGGCAAACAGGCTTTCGCCCGCCAGGTTGACGATGCCGTCAATCGCTGCATCGTTCTCTATGTCATCCAGAGATGTCACCAGGCGCGCCCCTTCCGGCAGCACGCGAGCGGCTTTACGGGGTTTGCGGGTGAGAACGGTCAGCTCGTGGCCGTGGGCAGCCAGTCGCCGGCAAAGATGCTGGCCAATGAACCCACTGCCACCGGTTATCAGTACCTTCAACGGGCAGCCTCTATGTGGCGAATACTGTCGATATCGTAGAAGTACTCCATATTGCCCGCGCCCAACGGCACACTCAAGGTCAGGTGATCGTCAGCCACTGCCTGCAAAATCCCCGTGCGCCGGGGACCCTCATTGGCCTCAATCGTCACGTTTTTCCCTACCAGTGCCTTGAGTTCACTGCTCGCAGCCGGAGTTTGTTCAGCGGGCACGGTCTCTGCGGTATGGCTCGGGGCAGCCGCTGGCTCTGCCGGCTCAACCCCAACGGCCTCCGGCTGATCGCCCTCAGACGCCGTCAGCACCACTTTCTGACCGGAGGACAGAGTCAGGGACTTTAATTCATCCGCCCCCACACTGCGCTCCACATTGCCACTGCCCACATTCCTTACCAGCCACAGGCGATCGCCACCCACCTTGCGCAAGACGCCTTCCAGAGTTCGCCCTCCGGTAGTTTCCAGCACCACCGACTGGTTTTCGTACGCCACCAGTTCCGGGAACGTCTGCGTAATCGGTTCTGGCGCAGCCCGTTCTGGTTCAGCCGGCTTCTCGGCACTTGGTGCCACCAGCTCCAACCCGCCCTCTTTTGCGGCGGTGGTGACACGGGTTTCCATGGAGCCAGCAACCACTGCCCAGCCCACGTCACTCTTCTCCAGACGTACCGTGCGTTCCTGCACGGCACCATTACTCAATTCCACCACGGCCATGACCTGGCCGCTGTTTTCCGTGCGGCGCAGGGTCACATGGCGGGCCTCAATCGTGCTCACGGCCCCTTCTGGAAATTGGGTTCGCAGAAACTCCTCCGCCACATGGGCCAGGGTATCTTCGTGATCAAAGTACAGGTCGACCTGGCCGTTGCGGTAACGCAGATGGTTGGTATGGGCGGTGAAGTCCCCGGTCAGATAGCTCTTGAAACTGTCCGGCATGACCAACACAAGGGAACCGGAAAGCTGCCCGGTATCCAGCGGTGCCAGCGCCAACTCCATACGATAGCCGCCGTCGAAAATACGGGTTTCAGGGTAGTCCTGGTTCTCCGGCTTCCAGGACAGATGCACCACAGGGCCATCCTCATCAGACGGGCCCACAATCAACGTTCGACGTTCGGTAATGTCTTCCGGGTTCCAGCCCAGCAGAACGCGCACTTCCAGATCGGCCAGAAAGCCTTCGCCCTGGCTCAGGGTCAATACCCCATCAATGAGAGCAACCCGGTCGTAGCGGAATGTCTCACCGTGCAAACGCCCGGTCAGGCGCTTACCCTGCCCAGCCACGACCAGCAGAGCGGACTCTTCCGAGGAAACAAAGGCCGTGCTGCTGGCTTTTTTCTCACCACGCAGTACCTGGCCACTCTGGCTGGATACCGGTTGCGCAGAAACGTCCCCCGCCAGGCTCCCGCCTGTGACCACGAACAGGCCTATGCCAACCGCAGTGGTCAGCACCGCTGCCACACGGCCCAGCGCCCACCAGCGATAATATTCCCAATGGCTTTGCACCTGCCCCAGGCTTACCAGCGGCACCAGAAAAAAAAGCGAGCTGTGGCCCCGGCTACCGGCTTCATGCATCAGCCCCAGCGTGGTGATGATGAGCGCGCTTACCCCAACAATAATCAGCAGTTCTGCCATATTCTTATTCTCTCCACGGGTCGTCGCCCTACCGATAACCGGCGAACTTCCCCCACTTTACAAAGCCTTTTGCGGGCATTCCAGCACTTAAGTTACTGATTTTCCTATTAGAGTGAAGGGCATGATATGCATCACATTTAGCCTTCCCGAACCGCCCGCTGCAAGCGGTTATTCATCATTACGCAGACCTTCTGCCCGGACGTTCAGCGCCACTCATCATTGAAAAGAAAAAAAAACTTGTCAGGCTGAAAGTCAGAGGATATACAGGCGCTGAGGACATCGGGAAACCGGGGAACCGGACCCGATGGGCCCGTGTAACAGGTTGTTTGAGGAGGTCAGGAAGGAGGCCACCATGAGTAACCATCGTAATGAGCAAGACCTTGATTCGGAAGATCTGCTGATGAACGAAGATTTCGATATCCTGGATGACAATGTGGATGAGGAAGAGCAGGAAGAGCGTAGTGCTCGCAGCCGCTCCTTCAATATGGACATGCGCCATCGCATCGAAGATCGGCTGGAAGAGCGCCGCCTGAAAAAGGAACTCAATGAATACGAGTCCTTTGACCTGGACGACGACCTCCTCCACTAAGCCCACAAAAAAGGCCGGCAAATGCCGGCCTTTTTTGTATCGCTAACGGCGGTTTTACCAGCCAGTCGCTTCTTTCACGGCTTTGCCGATTTCTGCCGGGTTGCGCACGGTCTTCACACCCGCCGCTTCCAGAACCGCAAACTTTTCATCTGCCGTCCCTTTACCACCGGCAATGATGGCGCCAGCGTGGCCCATGCGTTTGCCCGCCGGAGCCGTTACGCCCGCGATGTAGCTCACCACCGGCTTGGTGACGTTCTCCTTGATATAGGCAGCCGCTTCATCTTCTGCGGTACCGCCGATCTCACCCACCATCACAATGGCTTCGGTCTGCGGGTCATTCTGGAACAATTCCAGCGCATCAATGAATGTCATGCCCGGAATCGGGTCACCGCCAATACCAATACAGGAAGACTGACCAAAGCCCAGCTTGGTGGTTTGGTTAACCGCTTCATAGGTCAGGGTACCGGAACGGGACACGATGCCTACCTTGCCCGGCTTGTGGATATGGCCCGGCATGATCCCGATTTTGCACTCACCCGGAGTAATTACCCCGGGGCAGTTCGGGCCGATCAGACGAACGCCGTCCATTCGGGAGATATACTCTTTGACGAACAGCATATCCAGTGCAGGAACCCCTTCGGTAATGCAGACGATCAGTTCGATGCCGGCGTCTGCGGCTTCCAGAATGGAGTCCTTGCAGAACGGTGCGGGCACATAGATCACGCTGGCGGTGGCGCCGGTTTCAGCCACGGCTTCTGCCACGGTGTTGAATACCGGCAGGCCCAGGTGGGTCTGGCCGCCTTTACCCGGGGTGACACCACCCACCATCTGAGTGCCGTACTCAATGGCCTGTTCAGAGTGGAGTGTGCCCTGGCTGCCGGTGAAGCCCTGGCAGATAACCTTGGTGTTTTTGTCGATCAATACGCTCATGCGGCACCTCCCACTGCTTTCACTACCTGTTCGGCAGCATCATCAAAACTTTGTGCGGCAATGATGTTCATGCCGCTTTCTGCCAGCTTCTGGGAACCCAGCTCCGCATTGTTACCTTCCAGACGAACCACAACCGGGACCGTCACGCCCACTTCTTCCACAGCACCGATAATGCCTTCGGCAATCAGGTCACAACGGACAATACCGCCAAAGATGTTCACCAGAACGCCCTTTACCTGATCATCAGACAGGATGATTTTGAACGCTTCGGTAACGCGCTCTTTGGTAGCACCACCGCCCACGTCGAGGAAGTTGGCCGGCGCACCGCCTTTCAGCTTCACCAGGTCCATGGTGCCCATGGCCAGGCCCGCACCATTCACCATGCAACCGATGTTGCCGTCCAGCGCCACGTAGTTCAGGTCCCATTCGGCAGCACGACGCTCACGCTCGTCTTCCTGACTGGGATCGTCCAGAGCCTTGATGTCCGGATGACGATACAGCGCGGAGCCATCCACGTTGATCTTGGCATCCAGGCAGTGCAGATCGCCCTCATCGGTAATCACCAGCGGGTTCACTTCGATCAGCGCCAGGTCCTTGTCGATGAACAGCTTGGCCAGGCCTACAAAGATCTTGGCAAACTGGTTGACCTGTTTGCCTTCCAGGCCCAGCTGGAACGCAATTTCACGAGCCTGGTAGGGCTGTGCCCCCACCAGCGGGTCGATTTCCGCCTTGAGAATTTTCTCCGGGGTTTCTTCTGCGACCGTTTCGATGTCCACGCCACCTTCGGTGGAGGCCATGAAGACAACACGGCGGCTGGCACGGTCCAGTACCGCACTCAGATACAGCTCTTTGGCAATATCGGTGCAGGTTTCCACCAGGATTTTTGATACCGGCTGGCCGTGTTCATCGGTCTGGAACGTCACCAGGTTTTTGCCCAGCCACTGCTTGGCAAACGCCGCCGCGTCTTCCGGGGTATCCACCAACTTCACACCACCGGCTTTACCGCGACCGCCAGCGTGCACCTGGGCCTTCACGACCCACTTGTCACCACCGATCTCTTTCGCCTTTGCTGCTACCTCTTCCGGGGTATCACAGGCAAAGCCGGTAGAGACTGGCAACCCATAATCAGCAAAAAGCTGTTTTGACTGATACTCATGGAGATTCATGCCAATACTTCCATCATCAATGAATTAGTGGCGCCCTGTTCAAGCGCCGTTATCGCTGCCGTTCAAATGCCGCGCTATTTCTTGCGACGACGCTGCGCCACATGGATTGCTTTAAAGTCCGTGGCCAAGGCTGCTTCATGAACGGTTTCTGACAGGCTTGGGTGACCAAACACCATCAGCTGCAAATCTTCCACGGTAGCCCCAAACTCCATGGCTATAACGCCTTGCTGAATCAGCTCGGACGCCTGCGGGCCTACTACGTGCATTCCCAAAATACGGTCGGTCTTTTCGTCGGCTACAAACTTCACCATGCCACCGGTTTCACCGGCCGCCATGGCTCGCCCATTGGCCGCAAAGGGTACGGCTCCGGTCTTGTAAGCATCACCGGAATCCTTTACTTCTTCTTCGGTCTTGCCGACCCATGCCACTTCCGGGTGGGTATAAATCACCCCGGGAACGGCGTCGTAGTTCACCTGGGTGCTTTCGCCCATGATCACTTCCGCGACCATGACACCTTCTTCGATGGCCTTGTGGGCCAAGGCCGGACCACGCACCAGGTCACCAATGGCGTAAACGCCGGGGACATCAGTGCGGCACTGGCTGTCCACGTAAATATAATTACGCTCATCCAGGCTGACACCGGCGTCCTGGCTAAGCAGGCCTTCGGTATAAGGACGACGGCCCACCGCCACAATCAAGCGATCGAAGGTTTCTTCCTGCTCGCCATCCTTGTCGGTGAAGCTCACCACGACCTGATCCTTCTTCACTTCGGAACCGGTGACGCGGGCGCCCAAGCGAATATCCAGCCCCTGTTTGGTGAACTGCTTCTGGGCATCCTTGGCAATCTGCTTGTCCACTGCAGGCAGGAAGTCATCCACCGCCTCCAGCACAACAACCTCACTGCCCAGACGGCCCCATACACTGCCCAACTCCAGGCCGATCACGCCGGCACCAATCACACCAAGGCGCTTGGGTACCTTGTCAAAATCCAGTGCCCCGGTGGAATCCACAATTACTTTTTGGTCGACGGACGCCACCGGAATATCCACCGGCACAGAACCGGCAGCCAGAATGACGTGCTCGGCCTGCAAGGTCTGTGTGTCACCTTCCAGAGGCTGGAATTCCACCTGCTTGCCGCTTTTCAGCTGGCCTGTGCCCTGCAGCCAGGTCACCTTGTTGGCCTTGAACAGCTGGGCAATACCACCGGTCAAATTCTTGACGATGGTGTCCTTGCGTTTGAGCATGGTCTCAAGGTCCAGGTCTGCACCCTTGATCTTGATGCCATGATCCGCCAGAGCCGATTCGGTTTCGTGGTATTTCCATGAAGAATCCAGCAGCGCCTTGGACGGAATACAGCCCACATTCAGACAGGTACCGCCCAGAGCCGGCTCATCCTGTTTATTGATACGCTTTTCGATACAAGCCGTGTTCAGCCCCAGTTGCGCACACCGGATCGCGGCCACATAGCCACCAGGACCACCACCAATGATGATGACGTCGTAGTTGTCACTCATGCTCTATTCCTTCTATCGCTGGCACGCTTCACGCAACACGCTGGCACGCCATGTCGCGTGTGCGTGCCAGCATGAAGCGTGCAGGCGTACATTCAGATATCCAGCAGCAGGCGCGCCGGATCCTCGATAAAGTTCTTCACTGCAACCAGGAACTGCACCGCTTCCTTGCCATCGATAAGGCGATGATCATAGGACAGGGCCAGATACATCATTGGCAGGATTTCCACTTTGCCGTCCACCGCCATGGGCCGTTCCTGGATCTTGTGCATACCCAGAATCGCCGTTTGCGGCGGGTTCAGAATCGGCGTGGAAATCAGTGAACCAAACACCCCGCCGTTGGAAATGGTGAAGGTGCCGCCGGTCATCTCTTCAATGGACAGCTTGCCCTTCTGGGCTTTCTGGCCGTACTCGATGATCTGCGATTCCACTTCCGCCAGGCCTTTCTGGTCCGCATCGCGAAGCACAGGCACAACCAGCCCCCGTTCGGTGGAGACAGCCACACCGACGTCGTAGTAACCGTGATAAACGATGTCTTCACCGTCGATGGAGGCGTTCACCGCCGGGAAGCGTTTCAGGGCTTCCACACAGGCACGGGTAAAGAACCCCATAAAGCCGAGACGCACGTTATGGGCTTTCTCGAATTCCGGCTGGTAATGCTTGCGCATATCCATAATCGGTTTCATGTTGACCTCGTTGAAGGTGGTCAACATGGCCGAATCCTGCTGGGCCGACACCAGGCGCTCGGCAATCCGCTTGCGCAAACGGGTCATTGGCACCCGACGCTCTTCACGCTCACCCGGTGCTCCCGGTACGTCCAGAGTCGCCGGTTGTTGCGGCGCAGGCTGGCTGGCACGTTTCTCCGCTTTCTCAGTGATGACCTTTTCCACATCACCCTTGGTAATGCGGCCACCACGGCCTGTGCCTTTCACCTGGTCTGCGGCGATACCATGCTCGCTCATCAGCTTACGGGCCGCCGGGCCCGCCTGATCGCCGGCACTGTCATCGTCGTCAACAGGCTCGGACTTCGCGTCCGCTTTCTCTTCCTGCTTGTCGCCCTTCTTGTCCGCAGAGTCATCATCACTCTCTGCCTTTGCCGGCTTCTCATCGCTCTTGCCGGCACTGCCGCTGGCCCCTTCATCGAAGGTGCCCAATACCTGCTGGCTTTCTACGGTTTCACCCTCGGCCGCCATGATCTTGCTGACCACGCCATCGGCCGGTGCCACCACTTCAAGCACAACCTTGTCGGTTTCAATATCGACCAGCAGCTCATCACGCTTCACCGCTTCACCTTCCTGTTTGTGCCAGGTGGCTACGGTGCCGTCTGCTACTGATTCCGGGAACTGCGGGGCTTTGATATCAGTCGCCATGCCTAATCCTTAACTGTTACTTAATCTCGAAGGCGTCCTGAACCAGACGCTGCTGTTGTTCCACGTGCAGTGACATTGAACCTGCCGCCGGGGCGG
Organism: Alcanivorax sp. VBW004; assembly: GCF_009718865.1. Classification (NCBI taxonomy): domain Bacteria; kingdom Pseudomonadati; phylum Pseudomonadota; class Gammaproteobacteria; order Oceanospirillales; family Alcanivoracaceae; genus Alcanivorax; species Alcanivorax sp. VBW004. The sequence goes on along the minus strand of NZ_WNHC01000001.1, from coordinate 2,735,597 downwards.
CCGCCATATCGCGGCCAGCGTAATGCACAGGCCCCACGCCAGCTTTTGTTGCTACACGGTACATATGATGCTGAGAGCAATACCAGGCGCCCTGATTCATGGGCTCTTCCTGACACCAGACCAAATGTTCCAGGTTCGGATAGCTCTCAAGAATCTCCTGCAAGCGCTGCTCCGGGAACGGGTACAACTGCTCAATGCGTACCAGCGCGGTATCGCTCAGATCATCGCCATCGCGTTTTTCCAGCAGGTCGTAGTAGACCTTGCCGGAACACATCACCACGCGCTTGATCTTCTTGCGATCCAGATCAGCCAGGTCATCCAGCACCGAATGGAAGGTGCCATGGGCCAGATCTTCCAGTGCAGATGTGGCCTTTTTATGGCGCAACAGGCTCTTCGGACTCATTATCACCAGCGGTTTACGCAGTGGCCGTACAGCCTGACGGCGCAGCAGGTGATAAATCTGACCGGGAGTGCTCGGCACACAGACCTGCATGTTGTGCTCTGCGCACAGTTGCAGGAACCGTTCCAGCCGTGCAGAAGAGTGCTCCGGGCCCTGCCCTTCATAGCCGTGGGGAAGCAGCATGGTCAGGCCACACAAACGGCCCCACTTGGCCTCGCCGGAAGAGATGAACTGGTCAATTACCACCTGGGCACCGTTGGCGAAATCACCAAACTGGGCTTCCCAAATCACCAGGGATTTTGGCGTGGTAGTCGCGTAGCCATATTCGTACCCCAACACCGCTTCTTCAGACAGCAATGAATCGTAGATATCGAAGCGCGGCTGATCCTCGTAGAGGTGTTGAAGCGGCACATACTGCTCACCGTCTTTCTGGTTGTGCAGCACCGCGTGGCGGTGTGAGAACGTGCCGCGGCCACTATCCTGGCCGGTCAAACGAATGGCAAAACCCTGATCCAGCAGCGTCGCATAGGCCATGGTTTCCCCGTAACCCCAGTTCAGCGGCAAGGCACCGGCGGTCATTTTGCGGCGGTCTTCAAGAATTTTCTTCACCTGACGCTGAACGACCACCCCTTCCGGCGGTGTTTCCAGGCGGGTAGCCAGATCCTGCAACTTCTTCAGCGGGTACGACGTATCCCAGTCATCTTCCACCTTGTGGCCGATGTAGGGAGACCAGTCCACGAACAGTGCCTTGTTTGGCTCACGCACCAGGGATTTCACCACATGGTTACCGGCGTCCAGCATGTCGCGGTAGTCATCCACGGTTTTCTGGGCTTCCTGTTCACTGATCACTTTTTCGTTGATCAGCTGCTCGGCATACAGGGTGCGGGTGGTCGGGTGGCTTTTGATCTTTTTGTACATCATCGGCTGGGTCGAGGACGGCTCGTCCGCCTCGTTATGCCCCGAACGGCGATAACAGATCAGATCAATCACCACGTCTTTCTTGAACTGCATGCGGTAATCCACCGCAAGCTGGGTGACGAAATACACCGCTTCCGGATCATCCGCATTCACGTGGAAGATCGGCGCCTGCACCATTTTTGCCACATCGGTGCAGTACTCGGTGGAGCGGGCATCATCACGCCGGCTGGTGGTAAAGCCTACCTGGTTGTTGATGATCACATGCAGGGTACCACCGGTGTGGAAGCCGCGGGTCTGGGACATCTGGAATGTCTCCATGACCACGCCCTGCCCGGCAAAAGCCGCATCACCGTGCAATATGATCGGAACAACCTGCTCGCCACCTTCGTCATCACGGCGATCCTGACGGGCACGTACCGACCCTTCAACCACCGGAGACACGATCTCCAGGTGTGAGGGGTTGAAGGCCATGGCCAGATGTACTTCACCGCCAGACGTTTGTACGTTGGACGAGAAGCCCTGGTGATACTTCACGTCACCGGAGCCCGTTTCGTTGAAGCTCTTGCCGTCGAATTCTTCGAACAGGTCTTTCGGGCTTTTGCCCAGGGTGTTGACCAGCACATTCAAACGGCCACGGTGGGCCATTCCGATCACCAGTTCCTTGGCGCCATAACTGCCCACGCGCTGGATGATTTCGTCCATCAACGGAATCAGCGATTCGCCGCCTTCCAGGCCGAAACGCTTGGTGCCGGGGTACTTGCTGCCCAGGTATTTTTCCAGGCCCTCGGCGGCGGACAGGCGCTCAAGAATATGTTTCTTGATGTCCGTACCGTATTCCGGGTGACAGCGCACGCCTTCCATGCGCTGCTGCAACCAGCGTTTTTCCGCGGTGTTGACCATGTGCATGTATTCCGCACCCACGCTGGAGCAGTAGGTACTGGTCAGGCAGTCAACGATATCGCGGAGGGAGGTCTCGGGCTTACCAATAAACAGGTTGCCCGTTTGAAATACGGTATCCAGATCAGCCGTGCTGAGACCGTGATGCGCCAGTTCCAGGTCTGGAACGGCTTCGCGCTCCATGATCCCCAGCGGGTCCAGCTTGGCCACCTGGTGGCCACGGTTTCGGTAAGCTGCAATCAAGTGCAGCACACGGACCTGACGACGCTCATGCTCAGTGCTGACCGCACCGGCACCAAACTTCTGCACACGCGAGCGATTCTTCGCCTGCAACAGGAAGTATTCACGCACGGCGGCGTGGGGCACGTCGGATTCAACGGCGGTATCAACACTGGGGAGTTTTTCGAAATAAACGCGCCAGTCTTCCGGCACGGAATTAGGATCGGTCAGGTAGGATTCGTACAGTTCATCGACATAGGCAGCGTTGGCTCCCCCGATATGGGAGGACTGCCATTGCCGCTGCATGGAACTGTCTTGCATGTTAGCTCGTTCCTTCGGCGGGAGGTTGTCACACTCTGTGGTATGAGTAACTGCGACCACAGGGGGGCGACCCTGTTCCCGTACGCTCGTATTTTTCGGAACAACGCCTTTTAAGCCCTGTTCCACCCATGAGATGCAACCTGCTATCTCGCCCATACCGGGTCGGGTCTGGGTAGAAGCTTGCTACCTCTCGTCGAGGGATTACCTCGAACTGCTATCTAGTGTAGCCCTTTTAATTCGGTTTTGTTAGGCACCGAATTCATAAAGTAACTTATGACTCTTTCCGAATGTTTCTGCCATTGGCAAAACGTCGAATAGACAGCACAAAACGCCATCATCGACTTTATTAGATACAAAAAAGGCGGCCTGATGGCCGCCTTTTTTGTTTCGGGTCAGATGCCCCGCTCCAACAGCATGGAACGGATATGGCCGATGGCCCGGGTCGGGTTCAACCCTTTCGGGCAAACGCTGACGCAGTTCATGATGCCGTGGCAGCGGAACAGGCTGAAGGGGTCGTCCAGTTTGGACAGACGCTCTTCAGTCACTGTGTCGCGGCTATCCGCCAGGAAGCGGTAGCTCTGCAACAGGGCTGCCGGCCCCAGGAACTTGTCCGGGTTCCACCAGAAGCTCGGGCAGCTGGTTGAACAGCAGGCACAGAGAATACACTCGTACAGGCCATCCAGCTTCTCGCGCTCTTCCGGGCTCTGCAGGCGCTCGATGGCCGGAGCCGGCGAGCTGTTCTGCAGGTACGGCTGCACTTTTTCGTACTGGTTGTAGAACATACCCATGTCCACCACCAGATCGCGAATGACCGGCAGACCCGGCAGCGGGCGCAGGATCAACGGCTTTTTGCCTTCCAGTACACCCGGCGCCACCTGGGACAGCGGAGTGATACAGGCCAGGCCGTTCTTGCCGTTCATGTTCATGCCGTCGGAACCGCAAACACCTTCACGGCAGGAGCGACGGTAGGACATGGATTCGTCCTGCTCTTTCACCAGAGCGAGAATGTCCAGCACCATGAGGTCTTTACCCTGGGTATCGACCTCATACTCCTTCATGCTCGGCTCGCGATCCGTTTCCGGATTGTAGCGATAGATACTGACTTTCATCGTTAGCTCCCCTTAGTAGGTCCGCGCCTTGGGCTGGAAGGTGTCAACGGTCTTCGGCTTGAAGTTCACGTCACGCTTGCCCAGCTTCTTGGCTTTGGGGTCGAAGATGGAGTGGCACAGCCAGTTCTCATCGTCACGATCCGGGTAATCGTAGCGGGAATGCGCGCCACGACTCTCGGTACGGCCTTCGGCCGCGATGGCAGTGGCTTCCGCCACTTCCAGCAGGTTATCCAGCTCCAGCGCCTCAATACGCGCGGTGTTGAACGGCTTGCTCTTGTCATCCAGGTGCGCCTTGGCAATCCGCTCGCGCAGATCGGCCAGCTTGGCCACGCCTTCTGCCATCAGATCGCCCTTGCGGAACACCCCGAAGTGGTTCTGCATCACACTCTGCAGTTCCTTGCGCAGCGCGGAGACAGATTCACCACCCTTGGAATCGTCCCAACGGCGAACCCGTGACAGCGCTTCATCAATGTCCGCATCGCGTGGCTCGTATTGAGTCATGCCCTGACGCAGTGCATCTTCAATGTATAAGCCAGCTGCGCGACCGAATACCACCAGGTCCAGCAGCGAGTTACCGCCCAGACGGTTGGCGCCGTGTACGGATACACAGGCCACTTCGCCCACCGCGAACAAGCCGTTAACGAACTCGGCGTCACCTTCATGCCCACCGGTCAGCTTGAGCGCCTGACCATGAACATTGGTGGGGATACCGCCCATCATGTAGTGACAGGTCGGCACAACCGGGATCGGCTCTTTTACCGGATCGGTCTGCGCGAAGGTAATGGCCAGTTCACAGATGCCCGGCAGGCGGCTGTGCAGCACCTCTTCACCCAGATGATCGAGCTTCAGATAAACGTGATCGCCATCCGGACCGTCGCCACGACCATCCAGAATTTCCATCATCATGGAACGGGCAACAACGTCGCGGGACGCCAGATCTTTGGCGTTCGGCGCGTAACGCTCCATGAAGCGCTCGCCATCCTTGTTGATCAGATAGCCACCCTCGCCCCGGCACCCTTCGGTTACCAGTACACCGGCGCCGGCGATGCCGGTGGGGTGGAACTGCCACATTTCGATGTCCTGCACCGGCAGACCAGCACGCAGAGCCATGCCAACGCCGTCACCGGTGTTGATCAGGGCATTGGTGGTGGAGGCGTAAATGCGACCGGAACCACCGGTGGCAAAGACGGTTGCCTTGGCCTTGAAGAACACAGTCTCGCCAGTTTCGATGTCGATGGCGATCACACCACAAACATTGCCTTCAGCGTCTTTGACCAGTTCTGCGGCGTACCACTCATTGTAGAACTGGGTGCCGTTCTTCAGGTTTTGCTGGTACAGCGTGTGCAGCAGCGCGTGGCCGGTACGGTCAGCGGCCGCACAGGTACGGGCTGCCTGGCCACCTTCACCGAAGTTCTTGGACTGGCCACCGAATGGACGCTGGTAAATACGCCCTTCTTCGGTACGGGAAAACGGCAGGCCCATGTGGTCCAGCTCGTAGACCGCTTCAGGGCCCACATTACACATGTATTCGATCGCATCCTGGTCACCGATGTAATCGGAACCTTTCACGGTGTCATACATGTGCCAGCGCCAATCATCGTTGGGATCGGCGGACGCGATCGCACAGGTAATACCGCCCTGGGCGGATACAGTGTGCGAACGAGTCGGGAAGACTTTGGAAATCAGCGCAGTCTTGAAACCGGACTGGGCCATTTGCAGTGAGGCGCGCATACCGGCACCACCACCACCTACGACGATAGCGTCAAACGTAATAGTGCGAATGGACATGGATTACGCCCCTCCCCAGATCAGAACCAGACCCCAAAGCAGGTACACAACCAGCGCCAGAGCAATTGCCAACTGGGCAATCAGGCGCACGCCGGTGGCGGCTTTACCAAAGGTCAGGCTGGTCAGGTAGTCCGTGGTTACGCCCCACAGGCCCACCCAGGTGTGTGCAGCGACAGAAATTACCAGCAGGGTGTTGGCTATCTGCATGCAGATAGATCCCATGAAGGCTTTCCAGCTGCCATAGTCCAGATCACCCGCGGTGATCAGATAACCCAGCATGCCGATCATGTAGACACCGATGATGACAGCGGATACGCGCTGAATGAGCCAGTCATACAGGCCGTTACGGCCCAGGCTCGTTACACTGGTTACCATATCCAGACTCCTACCAGCAGAATCAATACCGCAGAGATGATGAAGGCCAGCTTGGCGCCACGACGGCCGCCTTCCAGGCTTTCACCAACACCGGTGTCCATAATCAAGTGACGAATGCCCGCCACCAGGTGGTACAGCAATACAGACAAAATGCCCCATACCACCAGTTTCACCAGCAGTGAGGTCATCATCAGTTCTTTCAGGTCCGCAAAGCTCTCGGGAGACGCCAGGGAGCGATCCAGCATCCACAGCAGAATCGGCAATGCCAAAAAGATGGCAACGCCGGTTACACGATGGGTGATAGATGCTATAGCCGTGACCGGGAACTTGATCGTGCTCAGATCGAGGTTAACGGGTCGCTTATCGTTCACGGTAGCCTACTTATAGCCAGGCCTCAGTTAAGAGGCGGTTGTCGGGAACTTGGCAGAGTTATTGAGATCAAAACGTGAAGCCTGATCTCAATAACTCTGCCCGGGCCGGGGTGGGCCCGTGTGAAACCCCCAGCAGGAGGTTTCTGCCGGGCGGCAGTATATCGCCGCCACTTACGCAAAACAAACGCTCCGACCGACAATTATTGCCCACTTACCGGCTAACGCCTTGATTTACAATGATGCACCTGATCTGAACGCCATGAATTTGTGTTGCACCATGCTGAGGCAAAATTGTCATTCTGCCGTAACAAGCTGTTTACCCTACAAAAGTCTGACTCGCCGGTTCTCGCCTGCGCGTTGACAAAGGTGTGTCAAAACTTTACCTTCCCCCGCGCTTTGGAGGACCTTCCTTACCTTGAGGAACGTTCCCTCGTCCGCCAATGGAGAGATTCCCATGACCGAGAAGAAAGCCACTCTCAAGGTAGAGGGTCAGGACCTGGACCTGCCGATCTACACCCCGACTCTGGGCCGCGACGTTATCGACGTGTCCAAACTGGTAGCTAACGGCGTCTTTACTTTCGACCCGGGTTTCACCTCTACCGCTTCCTGTGAATCCAAGATCACCTTTATCGATGGTGAAGTGGGTAAACTTCTGCACCGCGGCTACTCCATCGAGGAGCTGGCAGGTCAGTCTGATTATCTGGAAGTGTGTTACACCCTGCTGTACGGCGAACTGCCTACCGCAGAGCAACGGGATCAGTTCATCAGCACCGTGAAGAACCACACCATGGTGCACGAACAGATCCGCAACTTCTTCAACGGTTTCCGCCGCGATGCCCACCCGATGGCCATCATGTGTGGTGTAGTTGGCGCCCTGTCCGCCTTCTACCACGACTCACTGGACATCAATAATCCTGAGCACCGTGAAATCACCGCGTACCGCCTGATCGCCAAGATGCCCACCATCGCGGCCATGTGCTACAAGTACGCGCTGGGCCAGCCCTTCATGTACCCGCGCAACGACCTGGGTTACGCAGAAAACTTCCTGCACATGATGTTCGGCAACCCCTGCGAAGAGTCCAAGATCAGCCCGACCCTGGCCAAGGCCATGGATCGCATCTTCATCCTGCATGCGGACCACGAGCAGAACGCCTCCACCTCTACCGTGCGTCTGGCAGGCTCCTCCGGTGCCAACCCGTTCGCCTGTATCGCTGCTGGCATCTCTGCCCTGTGGGGCCCAGCACACGGTGGCGCCAACGAAGCCGTGCTGAACATGCTCGATGAAATCGGTCACATCGATAACATCGACGCCTACATCGCCAAGGCCAAGGACAAGAATGACCCGTTCAAGCTGATGGGCTTCGGTCACCGCGTTTACAAGAACTACGATCCGCGTGCCACCGTGATGCGCGAGTCCTGCCACGACGTTCTGGCCGAACTGGGTGTGAACGATCCGCAGCTGGAACTGGCCATGAAGCTGGAAGAAATCGCGCTGAGCGACCCCTACTTCAAAGAGAAGAAGTTGTTCCCGAACGTGGATTTCTACTCCGGCATCATCCTGAAAGCCATCGGGATCCCGACCTCCATGTTCACCGTAATCTTTGCCCTGTCACGCACCGTAGGCTGGATTGCGCACTGGAACGAAATGATCTCCAACCCGTACAAGATTGGCCGTCCGCGCCAGCTGTATACCGGCGAAGCCGAACGTTCATTCGTTCCGGTCAACGAGCGCAAATAAGCGCCTCGTTATCGCCTGACAAAAAAACCGCCTTCGGGCGGTTTTTTTGTGTCTGCAAAAAGCCGCCACAGTTAAACTTTCACTCCCTTAAACTCACCGCTCACTTCCTGGTAACGACAGTTTCACCCTGCTGATTGGACGCTATTACCACCCTGCATTTGCGTGGTTGCGCCGTGCATGCAAGCATCATCGTCTCGCTAGCCAATGCAGACATGACAATGAAAAAAATCCTCGCACTTCTCATCATCATCGCCATTGCCGCTTACCTGTTATTCTGGCCGGTCAGTATCGAGCCCGTCGCCTGGCAAGCCCCTACAGCCCCCGCCCTTGAAGGCCCCTACGCCACCAACACAACACTCAATGACAGCCGCATACTCGGCAAGGATGAAGGCATTGGCCCGGAAGATGTGGCCATTGATGACGAAGGCTACCTGTACGTGGGCTATGTAGATGGCCGCATTGTTCGCTTTGATCCCGACGGCAAGAACCCGGACCTGATCGCCAACACCGAAGGCCGGCCACTGGGTCTGGATTTTGCGCCCTCCGGCAACCTGATCGTTGCCGATGGGTACAAGGGGCTTTTGAGCATCAGCGCGGCCGGCGCCATCACAACCCTGAGCGACAGCGCTAACGGACTGGCCTACGGTTTCACCGATGACGTGGATGTGGACAGCAACGGCATCGCCTATTTCTCCGATGCCTCCAGCAAATTTGGCCCGGCCATGCATGCCCGCGACGACATCATGGAACACGGCGGCCATGGGCGGCTGTTGCGTTACGACCCGGGCACCGAACAAGCCGAAGTCCTGCTTGATGGCCTGCAGTTCGCCAATGGTATCGCCCTGTCGCAGAATGAAGACTTCGTGCTGGTCACCGAAACGGGCAACTACCGCATCGTTCGCTACTGGCTCAAAGGCGACAAAGCCGGCACCCACGACATCTTCATGGATAACCTGCCCGGCATCCCGGATGGCATCTCGGCCAACGGCGACGGCACCTTTTGGCTCGCCCTGTTCAGCCCCCGCAATGCCATGCTCGACAGCCTTTCCGACAAACCCCTGTTGCGCAAAGTGGCCTTCCGTATGCCCAGCTTCCTGCAGCCGCAACCGGTGCATCACGGCTTTGTACTCGGCCTCGACGAGCAAGGACAGGTCACCCACAATCTGCAAGACAACAGCGACGGCGCCTTCGCCCCGATCACCAGCGCCGAACAGCACGGCAACACCCTCTACCTGGGCAGCCTTACCGAACCTCGCTTTGCCGCTTACCCCCTGGGCGATAACAGCGCCGCCACTCGCAGTAATGACGGAGACAGCAACAAATGAGCGCCCTGAACGCCGCCTTTATCGGACTCGGCACCATGGGCTACCCCATGGCCGGGCACCTGGCCGAAGCGGGTATTACCATGACGGTGTACAACCGCACCGGCCAGCGGGCACAGCAGTGGACCGGGGACTACCCCGGCAGCCATGCCACCACCCCCGCTGAAGCCGCCCAGGGGGCTGATCTGGTTTTTGTCTGTGTCGGTAACGACGACGACCTGCGTCAGGTAACGCTCGGCGATGACGGCGCCCTGCAAGGCCTTGCCAAGGGCGCGATTCTGATCGATCACACCACCGCCAGCGCAGAAATGGCCCGTGAGCTGGATACCGCCTGTCGGAAGCAGGGCAATCATTTTGTGGATGCCCCGGTCTCCGGCGGCCAGCAAGGAGCTGAAAACGGCCAACTGTCGATCATGTGCGGGGGTGAAGAGACGATCTATCAGCGTGTACTGCCTACCCTTCAGCATTACGCCAAAGCCACCAACCTGATGGGACCGGCGGGCAGTGGCCAGCTGACCAAGATGGTCAACCAGATCTGCGTAGCCGGGCTGGTGGAAGGCCTCTCCGAAGGCGTTGCCTTTGCCCTGAACGCCGGCCTGGATGCCAGCAAAGTCTTCGAAACCATCAGCCAGGGGGCCGCCGGCTCCTGGCAAATGGTGAACCGGCACCAGACCATGATCGACGACCAGTATGAGCACGGCTTCGCCGTGGACTGGATGCGCAAGGACCTGGATATTTGCCTGAACGAAGCTGCCCGGAACGGGACCCCCCTGCCCATCACTGAGCAGATAAACGACTTTTACCGGGATATTCAGGCCAGGGGCGGGGGCCGCTGGGACACATCGTCCCTGTTGCGTCGATTGCAGAAAAAACCTGAAGCCTGATGCCGCATGCCTGACGCAATAAAATTGAAACCCACACCACCACCGATGTCATTGTGGGTTTAGGCGTCAGGCACTCCGAAAGGCGAAGAAACAGCCCTCATCAGAAGCCGGGACTTTCCCTTAAATCCACGACAAATCTTCATTCAAGGCAACGTCACTGCCCCTTTTTTGGGCACAAGCGCATCCGCATTCCCGTGTGAAAGCTGCTCTGCCACTTTTTTGGGCAACGCCTCCAGCAACGGATCGTACTCGCCCAGCACCCTCTCCATGCTGTCGAAATGCCCCACGAGGTCGGTTCCCAGGGTAAAACGGTCCGGGAATTCACGGATAAGCGCCAGCCACTCCTCGCTGGGCACGCCGTCATCAATCAGGTAGTGGTCCTTTACGCTCCACGACAGATCAATATACAAATTCTCATAGCGGCTCAGTAATGCCCGCAGGATAGGCGGCAAGGTCCCCAGTGGTGCCTGTCGCTCTTCCACACCACCACTGGTACCTGCGTGGGCCAGCAAAAAACGGGTTTCCGGGTGCTCACTGAGCGCCTCTTCCAGCTCCCCCAGATAGATCGGCGTCTCTTCGCGAAGGGAGGTCAGGTTGCTGTGCAGCAACACGGGAAGATCATAGCGCCCCGCCATTGCATACACTTTCATGAGTGCCGGGTGGTTGGCCCGGGGAGTCTCTCCTTCGGTCAGCGCAGTGAGCTGATCATGCCGGGTGAGAATTTCCCCCACCCCTTGCCACAGGCCTGGATAGCGCTCAATAAGGTGCTCCACCTGTTCCGCTGCATGCATGTCCGTGGGGTTGAAACCACTGATAAACGGCTGCAACCGCGCCTGCTGCTGCTTCGGCAACGACAACACCGCCTGGGCAACAATGTCATCCGTGGCACTGTAGTAATACAGAGGCGCCTCATCGCCCAGATAATACCGGGGGCGGCGTGGCGCCTCTGCCTGCCATTTTTTCATCACCGGCAGACCAAATATCCAGGCTCGCTCCACACCCGCCTCATTCATGGCCGCGATCATCGCCTGGGCGCCCTCACTGTCCTGCATGAAATCCACATAGTGCAGGTGCGCATCAGTCCATTGCCGGCTCGCAACCTCTCCTGCATTGGCACAGCCTGCCGACAGCGCAGCCAACAGCAACACTCCGCTACCCAACACATTAACCCTGTTTCCCATCCAGCCTCTCCAGCAAATGTTCACCAACCCGGCGCCTGGCCATCCAATGACCGCAATACAGTGACTACAGACACCTCAGGTTGTTCATGGATATGACATTTTCTTGCCCTGCATGTCTCAATATAGACAATAACTAAAATATAGATCATTATTGGCACTAACAGGAGGCAAAACATGGAACCGGCAACAGCCTATACCCCACAAGCTCTGGACGATGGCGCCCGCCATGCGGCCTTGCGTGCCGTATTGAAGCTGCTGGAGCACTGGCAGTGCAGTGAAAAGGAGAAAATGGCGCTACTCGGTGTAGGCCGCTCCACCCTGCACAAATACCAGAGCCAGCCAGACAGCGCGCGGGTAAACCAGGATCTGCTGGAACGGCTCAGCTATCTGCTGAATATCCATCAGGCGCTACGTACCTTGTTCGGCAACAAGGAGAACGTGTACGGCTTTGTGCGCATGGCCAACCATAACGCCTTTTTCAATGGTGCGACCCCCATGAGCATTATGGGCAACGGCCGGGTCGCCAGCCTCTATGAAGTACACCGCCAGCTCGACAGCCTGCGGGGCGGCCAATGGGGCTGAGTGAACCGGATACCGATGCCCTGCCGCGCACGACACTACGCGGACAAACCGCCTACCGACTGGTCAATGGCAAATATCCCCCCATCGCCATCTTCGATGATGTGGCGGACCAGGCCGATTTCGATGCGCTGTTTGCCGTGCAGGCACTCACCAATCCCCGCCTGCAAAATGATATTGGCGAGCTGAACCGGGTACCGCCCGATCAACGCCCCTGGGGCATCCCCGGTTGCAACTACGCCCTGGGCCCTTTCGTGCATGTGAACCCGGCCGGTTCGCGCTTCTCTGCGGGCCATTACGGCGTCTTCTATTGTGCTGACCGTATGGCAACGGCCATTGCCGAAACCCGCTATCACCAGCAACGCTACTTCCAGCAGGTGGATGGCCTCAAATATGACCGCATCGTCATGCGCGGCCTGAAGGTCAATTTCACCGCGACACTCATCGATATCACTCCTGCCAGTGATCACCCACACTGGCATGCGCCCGATGATTACAGCGCAGCCCACCTGCTGGGCCAGCACCTAAGGGACCAGCAGCACAGCGGCATTCATTACGAATCGGTGCGGGCTGCCGGCAGCCATTGCTACGCCCTGCTGAGCCCTCAAATTATCGCCAGCATTACCCCCAGCGCTCACTACGAATACATCTGGGACGGCGAAAAAATCGCCCACACCCTCACCATCCGGCGACTGAGCTGACGCAGGCAACAGCATTTCCAGTAAGCGAAGCATCGGAGAGGAAGCATCTACTATTTGCGACTGATCCCGGGACCGCAGGATCAGACCAAGCCTGTAGCATGATGGACTAGTGCGTGAAACGTGATGCGGCCGCAAAGCGGCCATAAAAAAGCCCCACTCTTTCGAGTGAGGCTTTTCTATTTGGCGTCCCCTAGGGGAGTCGAACCCCTGTTACCGCCGTGAAAGGGCGGTGTCCTGGGCCACTAGACGAAGGGGACGTGTTTGGTGGAGCTAAGCGGGATCGAACCGCTGACCTCAACACTGCCAGTGTTGCGCTCTCCCAGCTGAGCTATAGCCCCAAATACCAGTGGGATCAGGTACATCCCGGTAGGTGCGGCGTATTCTACCGGCCACCCCTACCCTGTCAAGCGCCAGCCAGCGGTTTTTTTCAGAATGAAGTCGATTTGACTACATCCTGAGCAAGTTGCTGAAAAACTGGGCAAAACAAGCAGCTTCGAGCTTAAAGGATTGTGGCGGACTAGTTACTGAGCACAACCTGCCAGCCCGCTTGCGGTTTTCCTCACAGCTAGTCGCTAGAAACTCGCAGCTATTTCCCGGTAGGCCTTCTCCAGTTTCTTCATCTGCTTCTTGGATACTCCCCCCAGGACCTCAATGGCATGGCGGATGCGGGCACGACTGATGTCAGAACCGATGATCTCCATGGAGTCGACCACCGAGAAACTGGCACTGGTGCCGGCAATGGCGATGAAGACCGGGAACAGGAAATCCTTGATCTTCACTTCCAGGGCATCGGCGATGGCTTTGGCGTCGGCGAACAGACCGTCACGGTTCCAGTCGTTGCGCGCTTCATAGGTCCAGAGCAGATACTGCAACCACACCTTGATGTCATCGGTGCCGTACTGCTTATGCTCGAAACTGGCTTCGGTGAGCGCCGGCATACCGTTAAAGCAAAACGCTGCCTTGTCTGCCACTTCCGACAAGGTCTCCACCCGCTGACGCAGGTGCGGGATGATTTTCATTGCGTAGTCGCGGTTGTAGGCCCAGCCAAGGAGCGAATCCAGGAATTGCTCATCGCTCTGATCCCGCAACCATTGGCCGTTCAGCCAGCTGAGCTTTTCCACATCGAACACCGGCCCACCCAGAGACACACGCTGGATATCGAACGCGTCCTGCATCTGCGCCAGCGAAAATTTCTCGCTCTCATCCGGCATGGACCACCCCATGCGTCCCAGGTAATTGACCAGCGCCTCAGGCAGGTAGCCCATGCGCTGATAGAACAGGATACTGGTGGGGTTCTTGCGTTTGCTGAGTTTGGATTTATCCGGGTTACGCAGTAGCGGCATGTGACACAGCGCCGGCATTTCCCAGCCAAAATATTCATAGAGCAATTTGTGCTTGGGCGCAGAGTTAAGCCATTCCTCACCACGAATTACATGAGTGATCTCCATCAGGTGATCGTCCACGATATTCGCCAGGTGGTAGGTGGGCATGCCGTCGGATTTCAGCAGAATCTGTGCATCGACCAGCGCCCAGTCCAGCTCGACCGTACCGCGCAGCATATCCTGAATTTCACAGCGACCGTCCGTGGGGACCCGCATGCGAATCACGTAGGGTGCGTTATCAGCCTCACGTTTCGCCTGCTCATCAGCCGGCAGTTCCAGATCCGACGGCTTGAGCGCCCGATTTTCACCCTTCTCTTTCAGCTCGGCCCGTAGCACATCAAGCTCTTCACTGGTGCGGTAGCACTTGAACGCATGGCCCTTTTCGATCAACTCGTCCGCGTACTGGCGGTACATACCCTTACGTTCGCTCTGGCGGTACGGCCCATGCGGCCCGCCCACGTCCGGGCCTTCGTCCCAGGTCAGACCCAGCCATTTCAGAGAATCCAGGATCATCTGTTCGGACTGATCCGTGGAACGGGTCTGATCCGTGTCTTCGATACGCAGAATAAACTGGCCACCATGCTGCTGCGCAAAGCAGCGATTGAACAAGGCAATATAAGCCGTGCCGACGTGGGGATCACCGGTGGGCGACGGGGCGACGCGAGTACGAACAGTCATGCTGACTCCAATAATGCAAACTGGCGCGGATTATACCTGTCAAAGCCGCCACCATGTAGACACGAAGCCCGGGGTTTCTGCTATGGTTATGACAACTTCGTGACTCCGGTTCACTCTGTTGCCCTGTTTTGTCTGGCAGCAGGTCTTCATTGGATTCAACTGCTCAAGGAAAAGACCATGCGTATTCCGTTTCAACGTTCCCTGCTCGTCGCTGTGATTGCCAGCACTACCCTGCTGCAAGCCTGTTCCGACAACAGCGAAGACGCCACCAAAGAAGCTGCGGCTCCAGCTGCAAACGCCCCTGCCGCCACCGATCACAGTAATCACATGAACACCGATGACAGCGCTGAAAAACCTGCTGCCACCGGCATTACCCGCAGCCCCGCCCCGGAAGGCGCTGCCGCTGAAATCGTCAGCCCGGCCAATGGCGCCACCGTCAGCAGCCCGGTGAAGGTTGTCTTTGGTCTGGAAGGCATGGAGGTGGCGCCGGCTGGCAACGAGCAAGACAACAGTGGCCACCACCACCTGCTGATCGACCTGGAAACCCTGCCGGACATGGGCATGCCGCTACCTGCCAACGACCAGGTGGTTCACTTCGGTAAAGGCCAGACTGAAACCGAGCTGGAACTGGAACCGGGTACCCACACCCTGCAGCTACTGCTGGGCGATTACCGCCATGTTCCCCATGAGCCACCGGTCATGTCCGAGAAGATCACCATCACGGTGGAATGACTACCCAGCACAAAAAAGGGCCTCGATTGAGGCCCTTTCATTAATCAATCCAGTTCGGTTGGCCCAATCACAGTTCCATCCATCAACACAGCAGCAAAATTTCCCCCACCCCAAACTCTATTACCGTCGAAAACAGGCAAAAGATCCACTCGGTAATACCAAACATCTTCGGCCAGGGAGCAGCCATGCTCTGTGAGGGCAATTTCCCTTACGTCCACCATGTCATAGCGGCTGTACTGGGATTTTGACCACTCCTTCACCAGCCTGTACGCCTCCGAGACAGGCAAAGGAGGCTCCCCCATTTCAGGATTCCATGATGGGAAAGCATGTATCTGCTGGTTTGAGATAATCAAACCCACTTTGGTGCCATCGGATTTCGTTGCCGACATCACAGAACCACCGCCACAGGCAAGAGAGGCGACAGGCACCATCAGCGTAGCGCCAACAAGAAGTGAAATAATTCGGACCATGCTTCCCCCTGTTTTTGTATTTTTAATATTTTTGCACTCATTTATCGAAGGCCCTATATGAGTGACAAATGATCAGAGCAATTCAATAACGGAATCCACTATCCTGCACAAGCCTCATCAGCCGCTGCCATCTCCTTAACGTAACAACAGGTGCGGCACCTTCGCTTCACGAATCATCTTGTTTGTGGTGCTGCCCACAAAGAATTCGCGGATGCGGGAATGACCATAGGCCCCCATCACCACCAGGTCCACGTTGTGGCTCTGCTGGTACTGGTGCAAAGCAGGCTCCACCTCACCTTCAAGCGTGGCCGTTTGCACGTTATGCCCGGATTGTTCGAGCTGCCGAGCCACCTCATCAAGCCCCTCATGGTTATTGCCAACCGTCACCAGATGACAATCCAGCCCCTGAAACAGCGGACTGTCAGCCAGCATGCTCACTCCCTTACGCGAGGTAGCACTGCCATCGAATGCAAGCATGATGGTTTTCGGTGCCTGAAACTCCCCTGCCGTCACCAGGATTGGGCGATGCAGGCCGCGGATAACACGCTCGACATTGTCTCCCACCTGGGCACCAATACCCTCGTGTTCTTCGCCTTGCTTGCCAATGACCAGCAAACGCATGTCTTCTTCCAGCTCGGCAAGCGTATCCACCAGATCACCGTGACGCTGACGTTGTTGCGGGTCGCTAATGCCAGCTTCGCTGGCGCGCTGACTTGCCGCTTCCAGCATCATCTTGCCTTGTTCCAATGCCAGGCGGTTACGCTTGGCATCCAGGTCGGCCAGCTCTTCCATCAAGTGCTCGCGACCACCCAGCGCCAGATTACCACTGAAATCGGCACTGACCGGGTAGCGCGAATGATCCAGCACATGCAACAAGGTCAGCGGCGCGCTCAGGCGCTGTGACGCCCAGGCAGCGTAGTCACAAACAGCCGTTGCAGCGTTGGAGCCGTCGATACAGGCGATGACATTCGTCATTGTTGTTCTCCTTTGGCGCTTAGTGGCCGCCCATCATTTTTTCAACGGCAGCGGGCTTGTCATGCACACCGAACTTGTCCACCAGCGTAGCACTGGCTTCGTTGAGGCCGACGATATCCACTTCGGTGCCTTCGCGGCGGAACTTGATCACGACCTTGTCCAGGGCGCCGATAGCGGTGATATCCCAGAAGTGGGCACGATGAACATCAATAGTGACTTTATCGATGGCTTCCTTGAAGTCAAACGAGGCGATGAACTGGTCGGAGGAGGTAAAGAATACCTGCCCCACCACATCGTAAACCCGGTGCCCGTCTTCAGCACTTTCGGTCGCTTTCACGTAGAAGATACGCCCCACCTTGTTGGCATAGAACAGGGCACTCAACACCACCCCGATCCCCACACCAATAGCCAGATTGTGGGTCGCCACGGTGGCCGTCACCGTGGCCAGCATAACCACGGTACTGCTGGCCGGATGTTTTGCCATATTGGTAATGGACTCCCAGCTGAAGGTACCGATGGACACCATGATCATCACCGCCACCAACGCGCCCATGGGAATCTGGGAAACCCACTGGCCCAGGAACACCACCAGTACCAACAGGAAACAGCCGGCAAACAGGGTCGACAACCGCTTGCGCCCACCGGATTTCACGTTGATCACCGACTGGCCAATCATGGCGCAACCGGCCATCCCGCCCAGAAAACCGGACGCGATATTGGCCACGCCCTGGCCTTTGCATTCCCGGTTCTTGTTACTGTCAGTGTCGGTCAAGTCATCAACAATGGTGGCCGTCATCATGGATTCCAGCAGACCAACCACGGCCAATGCCAGAGAATACGGCAGGATGATCTTCAGGGTTTCCAGATTCAGCGGAATATCCGGCAACAGGAAGATTGGCAAGCTGTCCGGCAGCTCCCCCTTATCCCCCACCGTGGGCACATCAATGCCCAGATACATCGCCACACCGGTAATGACCACGATGCAGACCAGCGGCGACGGCACCGCCGTGGTCAGCAGAGGCAACAGATAGATAATCCCCAGGCCAGCGGCCACCATGGCGTAAACATGCCAGGTCACGTTCACCAACTCCGGCAACTGCGCCATGAAAATAAGAATCGCCAGGGCATTCACAAACCCCGTGACCACAGAACGCGACACAAATCGCATCAGGTTACCGAGTTTGAGGAACCCCGCGATGATCTGCAGTGCGCCAGTGAGCACCGTGGCCGCCAGCAGGTATTGCAAGCCGTGGTCGGCCACCAGAGTCACCATCACCAGCGCCATGGCGCCAGTGGCTGCAGAAATCATCCCCGGGCGCCCGCCAAAGAAGGCCGTCACCACGGCAATACAGAAAGAGGCATACAAACCCACTTTCGGGTCCACGCCGGCAATGATGGAGAAGGCAATCGCCTCCGGTATCAAGGCAAGTGCCACAACGGCCCCTGCCAGCAAGTCGCCACGGACGTTACTGAACCAGTCCTGCTGAATCGTTCGAAGCATGGATTTCAATCCTGTGTTTGGAAATAACAAGCAAAGGCTGCGCAGCGGCAGCAATAAAATACGAAGAACGGCACCAACAGGCACCGCACGGCAAAGCCATGTAAGGAGGGCGCGCTAGGGCGGACTCAGCCGTGTTTGGGTCATTATGAACACCCGACAGTAAGGAAAGGCGCGGATTCTAGCAGAACCGTTCGGCCAATTACAGGAAGCGCCAGAAGCCTCCCCCCCACCCCACTACGCCCCGAGACCACAACATGCGATAATCCCCGTTTATGTGTACCGCCTTCGCGGCATCCGCAAAGGCCCCAATTATGTGCCCGATACCGTGTTAATGACCGAGTCCACCGCCGCCAACAGCCCATCGCTAATACTGGACCGTCGCCTGAGCGTAGCCCCGATGATGGACTGGACCACCCGGGACTACCGGTTTCTGGCCCGCCTGATCACCCGGCATACGCTGCTGTACACCGAAATGGTGGTAGCCCAGGCCATTCTGCACGGCGATCGTGACCGTTTCTTGAGTTTCAACGACGAAGAGCACCCCGTGGCCCTGCAACTGGGAGGCAGCGACCCACAACAACTGGCCGAGGCCAGCCGCATCGCCGGAGACTACGGCTATGACGAGATCAATCTGAATGTGGGCTGCCCATCCGACCGGGTTCAACAGGGCAAGATCGGCGCGATTCTGATGGCCGAGCCGGAGCTGGTGGCGCGCTGTGTCGAAGCCATGCAGGCGGCGGTCCGCGTACCGGTGACGGTGAAAACCCGTATCGGCATCGATGACCAGGATGACTATGATTTCCTTTACCGGTTTGTGGGCCGCATGGAAGCCGCCGGCTGCACCAGCCTGACCATCCATGCCCGCAAGGCGATCCTTTCCGGCCTCTCCCCCAAGGAAAACCGGGATATCCCGCCGCTGATCTATCAGCGCGCTTATGCCATCAAGCAGGCCTTTCCGCACATCGAAATCATCCTTAACGGCGGCGTAAAGACACTGGATCAGGTACACGAACACATGGGGGAAGTGGATGGCGTCATGATTGGTCGCGAGGCCTACCAAAACCCCTACTTCCTGGCCGCGGCAGACCGGGTGGTATTTGGCGACGACCACGCCATTCCCAGCCGCCAGGCTATTGCCGAACAGTTCCTGCCCTATGTGGAACGCCGTTACGCTCTGGGGCACGCACCCAAGCACTCGCTGCGGCATATCCTTAACCTGTTTCAGGGCCAACCCGGTGCCCGTCGTTTCCGACGCCACCTCAGCGAAAACATGCACAAACCGGAGACGACACCACAAGTGCTCATGGACGCCTTGGCACAACTGCCTTAGCCTGTGGGTACGTTATATCTCCGTAGGAGCGGTGCTCTCTGTGCGCTGTGGGTATGAGCCGCGAATAAAACAGTGTCGAATTACCAGTCGCGAGTTTCGAAAGGCACAAAGCGGGTACGGGTTTTCGTAACTCGTCACTCGTTCCTCGCAACCTGGCAATTCAAACACCGCTCCGACGACACAGAAAACTCCCTGTCATAGTTGGCCTCTACCCTGTCGCCCGCCATGACACTGAAAGGAACGGATACCGTGAACAAACGCGAACAGCTCGCTCAATGGACATCGTTAGTTGCCGACACCGGTGACCTTGAAATGATCGCCCAGCTGCACCCCGAAGACGCCACCACCAATCCCTCCCTGCTGCTGGCCGCGGCCCGGGACGAGCGTTACCGCGATCTGCTGCAGCAAGCGGCAGACTTGTGCCGCACCCTGGGCCACCAGGGAGAAATGGACTGGCTCACCGATACCTACGCCTGCCTGGCCGGCCAGGCTATCCTGGAACGCGTGCCCGGTCTGGTATCCAGCGAAGTGGATGCGCGCCTGTCTTTCGACACCCGCGCCACCGTGGAAAAAGGCCGCCGGCTAATGGCGATCTACCGGGAGCTGGACGTGGATCCAGGCCGCATCCTGATCAAGGTAGCGGCCAGCTGGGAAGGTATCCGTGCCGTGGAGATCCTGGAAGAAGAAGGCATTCGCTGTAATGTGACGCTGGTGTTCAACCAGACCCAGGCCCTGGCCGCCGCCGAAGCCGGCGCTACTCTAATCTCACCGTTTGTAGGCCGCATTTTCGACTGGCACCGCAAAAATGGCATGACCATCGAAACCCCGGAGCAAGACCCGGGCGTGCTATCCGTGCGCGAAATCTTCGCCACCTTCAAGGCCCGCGGCCTAGACACCATCGTCATGGGTGCCAGCTTCCGCAACGCCGGGCAAATCGAAGCGCTGGCCGGCTGCGACAAGCTCACCCTCAGCCCGGCACTGCTTGAGGAACTGGCTGGCGATAACGGCGGTCTTACCCGGGTACTGGACCCTGAACTGGTGGCCCCGCAAGACGACTGGACACCGGTGAACGAAGCCGCATTCCGTTGGCAGCTCAACGATGATGCCATGGCCAGCGACTTGCTCGCCGATGGTATCCGCCGCTTTGCCAAGGATCAGCAGGCACTGGAAACCTTACTGATTGACGAGGGTGTCATTTGAATTGGCTGAACCGACTGTTTCGCCCTGAAAGCGATACACCACAGTACTCTGAACACGATCTGCACCGTGCTGCTGCAGCCCTGCTGTTCGAGGTAGCACGCACCGATGGCACGGTGGATCAGGCAGAAACCCAGCGCCTGACCGCTGCCGTGGAGCAACACTGGCATCTGGATGCCGAGGAAATGCAGGATATTGTGGCGGAGCTGGAAAACCGAGTGGATCAGGCCACCGACCTGTTCGAGTTCACTCTGCCGTTACGCGATCACTGGGGCCCGGAGCAGCGGGTCACGTTGATTGATGAGATGTGGGCCATGGCGGCCGCAGACGGCAAGGCCGATGTACATGAAGAGCACTTGATCCGTCGGGTCAGCGACCTGCTCTACGTCTCCCACGGCGACTACATTCGCGCCAAACTGAAAGCCACCGATCCTCAAGCGCTGGATACCTGATGCCGGCACCCGATGCCGCTGGCATCTGGCAACCGCACAGAACCACTACCAGCCGTCGTCTTCGTACTCGTCATTGAGTTCCGAATCGCGGGCTTCAATCTCGGGAAAGCGCAACGACGGCCGGTCACCGCTTTCAAAACGACGGCGTTGCAGGTAGGCATTGCGCAGGAAGGTATAGCGGTCGCCAACGATATTGCGTTCCAGGTCCAGCAAGTCAGCCCGCAAGTCGACCACATACACCGCGGTAAAACTGTGGCGGGTCAGGTCGTGGGGGATATAGTGACGCAGGCGCATGTAGTCTTCCGGCAGGATAGCCGCAGCATCCCGCCCTGTGGATGGCCCAAAGAACGGCAGCATCATGAACGGGCCTTCCGGCACACCCCAGCGGGCAAACGTCAGGCCCAGGTCAGTATTGCGCTTCTCCAGATCCACCTTGCTGGCCACATCAAACAAGCCACCAATGCCTAGCGTGGTATTGACGGCAAACCGGCCCCAGTTCTGGCCCACATGCCCCCAGCGCCACTGCAAGACACTGTTCAGCCCGCTGCGAAAATCACGCAGGTTTTCATAAAAACGGGTGATGGTGTCGTTCATCCACTGTGGCGTGACCTTGTCGTACCCTTTGGCAACGGGCTTGAGGCCGTATTTGTCCAGCGCTTCGTTGAAAGCAAAAATCTTGCGGTTGATGTCTTCCCAGGGGTCTTCGTACTTGGGTTTGCCGTCCGGGGAGTCAAATGCCGTGGACGCATCTCCCCAGTCTTCTTCCGCCTGAACGGCGAATGGCAGACATAACAGCAAACTCAGCAATAGATAACGCACGGACACCCCGGACAGTAATGGACGCCGCATTATAGCGACGCCCCGGCCCCTACGAACAGGGCCACCGGCAAACCGTTACCCAACCCGCACAGGTTTTACACATTGGAGCGCTCTTGAGGCCAGCAACGACGGGCAATCCAGTAGTCCAGACTAACGAAGCGCCCTGCCCCGGAGAAGAACAGCACCAACAGCATAATCAGGTAAGTAACGGCAAATTCAATACCATTATTCAGCACCACGAAATTGCCTTTACCGGTAAGCCAGTCGTACTGTCCGTGCTCGCGCAGAATAGCCCGCGCCCGGCCCAGGCGCTCGCCCACTGCCTCACTGTTCTGCAAACTTTCCGCGGCCCCCGGAAACCCGACCTCGGCCAGGGGCGCAGCCATACTGGTTGCCGGATTGCCCGGTGCGATGGCGAACCAGCCGTTTTCCCAGTGCACTGTGCCAATGGCAACCAGCATGGTGAACATCAACGGGATGCTGATATAACGGGTGAAAAGGCCCAGTAGCAGCAAGACACCGCCAACCAGCTCAGTGGCCGTCGCCAAAAAGGCCAGTAACGCGGGAAAAGGCAAACCCAGCCCCCATTCACTGTTGCCAAACCAGGACACCGTACTCTCAAAGCTCATGGCCTTGTTATATCCAGCGCTGAACATCACCGGTGCCAGAAACAAACGAAGCGCCAGAGGCGCAAGGAAATCGGCAATACGGGTGTGATTCAATGCCGCATGACAGCGGTGAAACAAAGACAGTAGCGTGGTCATCGTCAGGATCCTTACAGGCGACTCAGTGAGGTTCCTATTAGGATGTCCCGATCACGCATTTGTTGCAGAATATCGCGAGAAAAAGTTTCCAGCGCCGCCACGTCCGCAAACTGCATTTCCTCAGCCAGGCGCCCCACCACCGCTTTACCCGTCTCCGTTGGGTGCTCGCCAATCAACTGCAGCAATCTGGCCGTCGGGGCGTTGATTTCCATAAAGCGCACGCCATCGTCCCGGCCACGATAAACCAGTAACCAGACCGGTTGCTCAAGCGCTTCCTGCGGCTGAAATTCACTACAAATTTTGTGCACAGGAAAGTGGTAGCTCAATATCTCATGCAGAGGGCTAAGCTGGGGAATCGCACGGAGTAGATCGCCATCCGGATGAAACCCGGTTTCCGGGAAGGTTTCTGTGGAGGCGTCCAGCACCAGCTCCATCCACTCGTAATGCGCCAGCTCCAGCATAAAAACCGGGTCGCCGGGCTCAATGCCCTGGCCGCTGGCCAGAAAGCTGACAAACTCCTGGGGAATTTCCAGAAAATAAGGAGTTTGACTGGCATGTTTTTCAAAGAATGCCCTGGCCAGTCTCTGCCAACGCGCACTGTCCAGCAGGCTGTGCAGCACAGGAAACCCCTGGCGCAAAAAACCGTTCACATTGTTGAAAAACAGATTGCGATAAATATCCAGACGCCGCTCTTCGATGCCGTCGGGGGCAGGATACGAATCCGGATTACGCAAGTGCGCAGCAAATTCCCGCTGTAGCGTCTGAAAATCCGGGGTTTTCATGACTGCACAGACTTTCTGGAAGACGTGCCAGGCGCGGATGCCTTTATGGCCGCGCTCGCATAGTGTTGCTGATAACCGCCAATCTTGCGCAACTCGGCAAAAAGGGTTTCGTTATCCGGAATATTGAAGTCCCGCTCCAGCAACGTGGGAAGTGGACCAAACGTCCGATAGGCGTGGTCCAGTAATGCCCACACCGGGTCGATCACATCGCTGCCGTGGGTATCCACTTTCAGATCTTCCGCTTCATCAAAATGGCCTGCGATGTGCAAATAACAAATGCGTTCACCAGGCAATGCGGAAATAAAATCGTAGGGGTCATAGCCGTGATTAATACCGTTTACATAGGCATTATTCACATCCATCAGCAGTTCGCAGTCAGCTTCCTGCAATACCGCATTCACAAAGTCGATTTCCAACATCTGTGAATCGGGGGCCGCATTCCCCAACCGAGCATAGTAGCTAACGTGTTCAATGCCGATCGGTTGTTCAAGAAAGTCCTGCACCTGGCGAATACGATCCGCCACGTAATGCACCGCCTCTTCCGTAAAGGGAATCGGCATCAAATCATAGAGATGACCGTGGTCACTGCAATAACTCAGGTGTTCGGTATAACGGCGAATGTTGTGTTCTTTAAGAAACGACTTCACCGACTTCAGTAATTCGAAATCCAGCGGTTCTGGCCCACCCAGTGACAGACTCAGCCCGTGAGTCACAAAGGGATAGCGCTCGGTAAAAGCACGAAACTCTTTACCCAGACGCCCGCCCATGGGAATCCAGTTCTCTGGCGCCACTTCCATAAAATCAAAGGGGATACTGTCAGGCGCGGAATCATGGGCCTGTGAAAGCGGGCCCATGAGGGCCCGCCGAAGACCCAGGCCCACTCCGGACACTGGTGTCTCAGTTTTCATGATCAGGCGTCCTTATGCGTCACCGCCGCATTTGCCTTCACCACACTTACCTTCGCCTTTCTTGTCTTCACCACATTTACCTTCGGCACCTTTTTCACCACAGCTGCCTTCGGCTTTCTTGTCTTCGCCGCACTTGCCTTCACCACACTTGCCTTCAGCGTGATCTGCGGCCAACTGGTAACCCGCGCTCAGGTCAGCAGCAGCAAACGGATTTTCAGCAGCCTGGGCCACTGGTGCAGACAGCGCAGAAGCGACAACAGCAGCACCAACGGTAGCAGCAAGAGGGTTCAGTTTGGTCAGCTTAGCCATGTTAAGTCTCCATACTTACTTTATTTGAGGGTGTACATTATTGAATGTCATGTCCGAAGCCGTTTTACCGGCTCAGGCACCCGCGCAAATCAAGAGCACCTGACACAGACAATATAGAGATGCGGGCGTGAGGTAAACGTTACGGCTACAGGCCAAAAAAAAAGAAAAAAGGCCGCAAAATGCGGCCCTAGGGGAACCTCTGAATAACTCCTTGCATGCTCAGCGTGGCCTGAAGCGTGCAGCTGTTGTGTCTTGTCTCGATGGTCAGGGTGGTTCCCTTTCCGAGAGGCAAGGCGCAGCAGATGGGCGCTTCAGGCCGTGCCCTTCGGGTCTTCCAGGCTGGCCCGCACTCGTTGTTGCGCTTTTTCGATGGATGGACATACACCTTCAAAAACGCGCCTAGATTGCGAACCAGCCTGAAAGACTGAGTACGCAAGGAGTTATTCAGAGGTTCCCTTAGTGAAGAGCAGGTGAACGCAGCAGTGATTATTTGATGCGGTTCACAATAACGCTGCCGATGGAATAACCGGCACCGAAGGAACAGATAACACCCTTGGTGTCCACCGGCAGATCTTCATTGTATTTGTGAAACGCAATCATGGAGCCCGCTGAACTGGTGTTGGCGTATGCATCCAGAATAACCGGAGCTTCCTCACGGGTGGCGGGACGGCCCAGTACCCGCTTGGAAATCAGTTCATTCATGCTCAGGTTGGCCTGGTGCAGCCACATGCGGCTGACAGAATCGACCGGCACCTGGGTATCGGCCAGGTGCGAGCTGATCTGCTCGGCCACCATGGGGCAGACTTCCTTGAACACCTTGCGCCCTTCCTGGCGAAACAGCTTGTCACGGGCGCCCACACCGCGCTCATCAGCCCGGTTCAGAAAGCCAAAGTTGTTACGGATGTTGTTGGAAAACTTGGTTTGCAGGCGAGTGCCCAGAATCTCCCATTGATTGCCAGAGGTCGCATCTTCCTTGCGCTCCAGAATCACGGCCGTGGCCACGTCACCGAAAATGAAGTGGCAGTCACGGTCTTCCCAGGCCAGGTGTGCCGAGCAGATTTCCGGGTTCACCATCAGCACCCGGCGGGCACTGCCATTGCGGATCGCATCCACGCCGGCCTGAATACCGAAAGTGGCACTGGAACAGGCCACGTTCATGTCGTAACCCCAGCCGTGGTCCATACCCAGGGCCGCTTGCACTTCCACTGCCATGGCCGGGTAGGCACGCTGCATGTTGGAACAGGCCACCAAAACAGCATCCAGGTCATTGGCTGTCAGGCCGGCATTGTCCAGTGCCTGTTTGGCTGCCTTGACCGCGATCTCCGCCTGAATGGACACCTCGTCATCGGTGCGCTCATCAATGCGGGGAGCGAGGCGGTCAGGATCCAGAATGCCTGTTTTATCAATTACATAACGCTGCTTGATGCCTGACGCTTTTTCGATGAAAGCACTGTTGGACGGGCCCAGAGCCTCCAGCTCGCCGGCTTCGATGGCTTGTGCATTGCGGGCGTTATAACGCTCCACGTATTCATTGAATGATTCCACCAGTTCGTCGTTGGTGATGGTCTGGCCCGGGGTCCACAGGCCGGTCCCACTGATTACAACCGAATAGCTCACAAGCGAGTCCTCGCACTAATGCAGGGCCAGCCGCCCTGCTACAGCAAATTAGATAATGGGTCGATTATCCGGATTCAGTGGGCCCGGCGCAAAGGCACCAGGGCCCATTTTGTTGGTTATTACGGTCGTTCAGAGGCCCGTTTACGTCTTGTGCTGTGCCTGGAGCGCCGTAAGCAAGCCTATTCGCCCTTCAGCATTGCTCCCACTGTTTATTCAGTCGCTTCGCTGAAACCGACAGTTTGGTGCCCAGTTGCTGGGCAAACAGGCTCACCCGGTATTCCTGCAGCATCCAGAAAAACTGCTGCAAGGGCTCGGGTTGCTTCCATAACGGGGCGCCAGCAGCCCGGGTTTCATGCTGTTTGCTGTAAGCCTCCAGCTCCGCACTGAGAGTGCGATCCTTGCCGATCTGCCCGCCCAGCTTATCCAGGCGGTGGTCGATGGCCCCCAATAGCCGCGGGTATTCCTGTAACCAGGCCCAGGGCACCTGTAACAGCACGTCATCGGGAAATAATTGCCCAAGCTGCTGCTTCAGGTCGCGGTGGGCATGGGCCCAGGCCAGCGGAAAGTTTTTTTCCAGTGTTCCCATCAGCTGCCGGTAGTGCGCAAACAGTTTCCCCAGCGTGGCCAGTTGCTGCTGGGCCCAGGGCACAAAGTCCCCACGGTGGGCATTGAGTCGGTCCCGAAACGCCGCCTCGTTACGCACCGGCTCATCCAGCTGGAAATGTTCGGCCAATAACCGCAGCAAGGCATGATCCAGCGCATTACGGGCCATGGCGCCTTTCTCGGTTTTCAGCTTCTGGAAACCCGCCATTTGCGAGGCCTGCTTGCGCAGATCCCGTAGCTGCACCGACAATTTGAAGCTCAACAAGCGGGCCGTGCCCCATCGGTGTGCCCAGGCACCCTCGACTTCATCGTCCCGATACTGCAGCTCTACCTCGGTGCCGACATCCACCAGGGCCGGGAAACGGCGTACGGTCATGCCCCCCAGATCCTGATCCTCGGTTTCCGGCAGCTCACCAAACAACCACTCCTGACCACGCAATGCCGGCGCGGCTTCGCGAGGCTTGGGCAAGTCCCGGGTGACGCCGGCAAGCCGGTCTTTTACGTCATCCAGGCTACGGCCCTGGGCGAGCACCTTGCGTTTGCCGTCAACACGGTCCACCACCTGAATAAACATGCGCAGATGGTCCGGCAAGGTGGCCGCCTGCCATTCCTCGAGTTCGATACGAAGGCCACTCATGCGCTGCAGTTCCCGGGTCATGGCTGGCAGCAACGGCTCATCCGGCGTCAGAGTTTCCATCAAGGCGCTAACATAATCCGGCACCGGCACAAAATGGCGGCGGCGCGCCTTCGGCAAGGCCCGAATCAACGCTTCCAGTTTTTCACGCAGCAAACCGGGCACCAGCCAGTCCAGTCGCGCCTCGGACACCTGATTCAACGCAGCCAACGGCACGATCAGGGTGACGCCGTCGCGCTCCCCGGTGGGATCAAAGCTGTATTCCAGCGGCAGGCGAAGCCCATCGAGTTTAAGCTGATCGGGAAACTGATCGCTGCCCAGATCCGGGCTTCGCGAAAGCAGGAAACTCTCATCCATGAGCAACGCAGTTTTCTGTTCCTCGCTGGCCTGTTTGTTGTACCAGTTCATCAGCCCGGCGACAGTGTGAAGGTCACTGGGCAGGCGCGCATCGTAGAAAGCCACGCGCGCTTCTTCATCCACCAAAATGTCCCGACGGCGCAGTTTATGCTCCATCTCTTCCAGTGTTTCAAAACGCTCGCGATTGGTTTTCACAAACGGCGGCTCTCGGGTCAGCTGCCCCATGACCAAGCCTTCACGGATCATCAGCTCACGGGCTTCTTCCGGCTGAATGGGCCCATAGTTAACCGGCCTGCCGCTGGCCAGAATCAGGCCGAACAGATTGACCTGTTCCTTTGCCATGGCGCAGCCACGCTTTTTCGACCAGTGCGGCTCAAAATATTGGCGCTTGAGCAGGTGCCCCGCCGCCTGTTCGATCCACAATGGATCGGTTTTTGCCACGGTCCGGGCAAACAACCGGCTGGTTTCCACCTGCTCTGCCGCCATCAACCAGCGCGCCTTGGTCTTCGACAGCGACGACCCCGGCCATACCAGGGGTTTGCGGTTTCGCGTCGACAACCATTCGCCCTCTTCCGTGCGTTGCATGACATTGGCCAGCAACCCGGTGAGCAACGCCTGATGTAAGGGCGCATAGAGCGGGGACGGAGGATCCTTATCACCGTTCTTGCTCTTTGCCTTATCAGGTTCCCTTAACGCCAACCCGGATTCCACTGGCGCGTTCAGCTCCCAGCCCTGCTCTTTACTCAGCAATAAAAGCTGGCGGTGGGTGTCGCGCCATTCGCGCATTCGCGTGGGAGACAGGAAGGTTTTCTTGAGCAGTTTCTCGTACTGATTGCGGCTCAGGGATTCGCGTTGGGAATCCGCCCACTGCCACAGCTTCACAAAGAACAGGAAATCCGATTCCTTGTCGGTGAAAGGCTGGTGGGCCTGATCTGCCTGTTGCTGCTTATCGTGGGGGCGTTCCCGGGGATCCTGGGCGGCCAGTGCGGACACCACAATCAAGGCCTCGCGCAACACTTTCTTTTCTGCCGCCGCGACCAACATTCGGCCCAGGGTGGGGTCCAGCGGGAAACGAGCCAGCTGCCGCCCCAGTGTTGTCAGCGTCTGTTTCTCTGTCAGCGCGCCCAGCTCATCCAGCAACCGGTAACCATCGCGGATCAGCCGGCCATCCGGCGGTTCGATAAAGGGGAAATCTTCGACCTTGCCCAGGCGAAGGTCTGCCATCTGCAGAATCACCGCCCCCAGATTGGTGCGCTGAATTTCCGGGTCGGTGAACGCCGGCCGATTGAGAAAATCGTCTTCATCAAACAGGCGGAAACAGATACCCGGCATTACGCGGCCGCTACGGCCGGCCCGCTGATTGGCACTGGCCTGACTCACCGGCTCCACCGGCAGGCGCTGCACCTTGGAGTGCACGCTATAACGGCTGATACGCGCGGTACCGGCATCGATCACATAGCGAATGCCGGGCACCGTGAGTGAGGTCTCTGCCACATTGGTACTGAGCACCACGCGGCGCCCGCGGTGGGCAGAGAAAATCCGATGCTGCTCGGCCTGGCTGAGTCGTGCATACAGCGGCAGAATTTCCGTGTCGCGCAGGCTGGAACCATGAGTCGCACAGCGTTTCAAATGGTGGTGCACATCGCGGATATCCCGTTCACCGGCCAGAAACACCAGTACGTCGCGCGCCATGGGCAGGCCATCGCGACGCTCATCACGCTGAATTTCCAGCAGGATGTCTTCCACCTGCCGGGACAGCTCCTGCCCGTCTGCGGGTGGCCGGTAACGCATCTCCACCGGGAAAGTACGCCCGGACACTTCCAGCACCGGGGCGCCACCGAAATGTTCGGCAAACCGTTGGTGATCGATGGTGGCCGAGGTGATGATCACTTTCAGATCTGGCCGGCGCGGCAACAGCTGCTTGAGATAGCCAAGCAGAAAATCGATGTTCAGGCTGCGCTCGTGGGCCTCATCAATAATCAGGGTATCGTATTGATTAAGAAAACGGTCCTGCTGAATTTCGTTTAGCAGCATGCCATCGGTGAGCACCTTGATCAGCGAATGTTCACTGACCTGCTCAGAGAACCGCACCTTGAACCCCACGGCGCTTCCCAGCGGGCTATGCAGCTCTTCCGCTACCCGGGTTGCCACCGCCCTGGCCGCCAACCGCCGTGGCTGGGTATGGCCAATAGTGCCTTCAATACCCCGCCCCAGCTCCAGGCAAATTTTGGGTAACTGGGTGGTTTTGCCGGAGCCGGTTTCACCAGCAATTACCACCACCTGGTGGTCGCTGATCGCCTGCTTGATATCCTCCCGGCTGGCCACAACCGGGAGATCCGGCCACTCCAGTGCCGGTACGGATGCCAGACGCTTATCCCGGCTGGCCATGGAGGTGGCCATGGCCTCGGCGACTTTATCTACAGCTTTAGGGTTACGTTTCCCGGCCGGCGTTCGTGCCAGGCCATCAACCCGTTTCTTCAGACGGAAACGGTCAGCCCGACGTACTTTGTCGAGCTGCTGGTAAAGCGGTTTCAGGGTATCGGTCATTAAAGGAGCCTCTAAAAAACGCCTTGCATGCTCAGTCTTTCAGGCTGGTTCGCAATCTAGGCGCCCTTTTGAAGGTGTATGTCGATCCATCGAAAAAGGTCAACAACGAGTGCGGACCAGCCTGGAAGACCCGAAGGGCGCGGCCTGAAGCGCACATCTGCTGCGCCTTGCCTCTAGGAAAGGGAACCACCCTGTCCGTCGAGACAAGACACAACAGCTGCACGCTTCAGGCCACGCTGAGCACGTAAGGAGTTTTTCAGAGGCTCCTTCAGCGCCATTGGGCAGGAGCCCTTCTCAAGTCACTCCTACGGGTAACAAACGAATTTTCGTGCCGCTATTTTGCGTGCAGCCACGCACGGCCTTTTTCTGTCAGCCCGCCTTTGGCGATAGTCAGGAATGCGGTGCTGGCTTCGGTGACTTCCACCTGAACCTTGAACCGCATCAACTCATCACGCCGGAAAGCATGAATCTCCATGACTTCACCGGGCAGGAAACCCGACAGCAGATTATCAATATTGCTGGTGGTGGCCTGCAGGCCATCCACGGCAATAATCACATCACCAGCGGATAGTCCCGCCGCCATGGCGGCCCCTTGCTCAAACGCCACCGCGATTTTCGCCCCCATGGTATCCGGCACCAATCTGGCTCCCAGATGAGGAATGCCATCCTTGCCAGCTCTGCCGCCGTTATCGCCATGCCCGGCAGCACTACGCCAGTGCAGCTCCACGCCCCGGTCGGCCAGCAATTCTGCCAGTGGCAAATCCTCTGTGCTGTACAGGGCCTGATTAAAGAAGTCACTCATGTCGCAACCGGCGATTTCTTCCGCCAGTGGCTGAATGCCCTGCTCCGGCACGCCCTCACCGGTCTGGCCGTAGCGCTGCCATAACACCCGCATCAGATCATCCAGCGTCTTTTGCTCCGCGGTCAGGTTGCGCAGGGTCAAATCCAGTGCCAGCGCCACCAGTGATCCCTTGGTGTAGTAGCTGACAATGGCATTAGGCGCGTTTTCATCCTGCTTGTAGAAGCGAGTCCAGGCATCAAAGCTGGATTCCGTCACCGTTTGTTTATGGCGGCCCTGCCCCCTGTATACCCGCGTCAGCGTCTGCCCCAGCAGCTCCAGATAGCTCTGCGGCGAGATCAGTCCGGTACGAGCGAGGGACAGGTCGTCGTAATAACTGGTAATTCCTTCAAACGCCCACAGCAATTCGGTATGCACTTCCTGTGACAGATCAAACGGCGTAAACGCGGCAGGCTTGATTCGTTTCACGTTCCAGGTATGGAAATACTCATGGCTGCACAGCCCCAGATAAGAGCGGTAACCATCGCGGACTTTGCCCGGTTCATCGGTACGGCGTGGCAAATCATCACGGGGACACATCAGGCTGGTGGAATTACGGTGCTCCAAGCCGCCATAACCATTGCCGGTCACCAGGGTCATGAAGACATATCGATCCATGGGAGCCGGCTCACCGAACATGCGGATATGGTGTTCACAGATCGGTTTCAGGTCACGACAGAGGCGCGCCATATCGGCTTTATGACGCCCTGCCAACACCACCCAGTGCGGCACACCACAGGCTTCGAACTGGGCATACTCAAACGGCCCCATTTCCACCGGGTGGTCGATCAGGGCATCGTAGTTATCCGCCTGGAACACACCGAAACCCAGCTCCGAGCCGGACTCCCGTGTCAGCCCGGTCGCCACTTGCCAACCGTTGTAGCCATGCCCTTGCGGGGCCTCTATCGCAACGTGGCAGGGTTGATCTTCATGACCCATGGCGGCCAGAAACACGCAGCTGCCGTTAAAATAACCGTGGGTGGTGTCCAGGTGCGCGCCACGCACGGACAAATCCCAGGCATAAACGTGATAGAGCAGTTGTACCGGGCCATCACAGGGCGGCACTTGCCAGGTCTGCTTGTCCCGTTTGGCCACAGGCAAGGTTTCGCCATGGCTGCTGGCTTGCACATGCACAATATGGCGAGCGAAATCGCGAATCATATAACTGCCAGGAATCCAGGCGGGCAAGCTGAACGCCTGCCCCTCCGGGGTCGGGTCCGCCACCGTCAGGGTCACTTCAAACAGGTGCGCCTCGGGGCGCAGCGGGCGAATCCGGTATTCGATCATGGTTACTCCTGAAAGGTGTGTCGCGTTCATTCAATCGGGATTTAGCTCACGCATCACAAACAAAACCGGGAGCCCAAGGCTCCCGGTAAACGGCGCAGGCCAGGGGTTAAATCATGTCATCCTTGGCCATTCGGTCCACAACAGCATCAGCCACACCGCTGGTCCCTGCCTGCAGGTCACTGGGGTTTACCGTGGTGGATTTGGCTCTCCATAGTAGCCCTTCCGGCTGAAGCCGGTACAGATTGGACTCCAGGAAGTACTTCTTGTCATTGCTGAAATAGCCGGGCTCGTAGGTGGCATTCTGGCGTACGTAATAGGTCTGGCCCATGGCACCGGACACCGCGATATCCGGGGCAAAATTGGTGCCCCCCTGGGTGTAGTGCATTTCTTCCTTGATATCGATGACGCTGATTACCAGTGCCGCTTCATAACCTTTCGAGGCGATATCGGCGGCCATTTGCTTGCGGGTTTTCCCTTCACTGTAATGGTCCCCCAATACCGGGGCGGATGCCGTTGCTTCCACTCCCTGCGCTTTCAAGGCAGCCACAACATTGGACTCCAGCGAGTCGCGGGCCTGCTTGTCATTGACCACCGCCACCACCATGACCTTGTTAACATGCTCACCGGTCTGGTGATCCTTGGCCCGGGCGGAACTGCTAACCATGGTGTTATGGGCCGTACAGGCCGTCGCCAGCACCGCCACCGCGAAAACCATCAGGAGACCTTTTATTCTTGCTATCATCTCTCTTCCTCGTTGAGTTTCTTGACCTTGCCTCGGCAATGACGCACGTTTTGCGCAGCCGGAGACTATTATGACCGAACAGATGATCCATCACACCACGGATGATAACCATGTTGTCGCCATCCACCACTGGCCCTGCGAACCGGCAGCGGCCAGAGGCACGGTAATCTGGCTGCACGGCATGTCCGAACACGGCTCACGTTACCAGAATCTGGCCCGTACCTTGAATGCTGCCGGCTGGCACCTGTATTGCCCGGACCATCGCGGTCATGGCGACAGTATCAACGAGGCCAGCCCCGCGGGCCACATTGGCGATCAGCACGGCTGGCAACATCTGGTCAATGACGCCGCCAGCGTCATTCATCTGGCCAAAGAGCAACACCCGCAGTTACCGGTCGTGCTGGGCGGCCACAGCATGGGGTCCTTTATTGCACTGGGCGCAGCTGAGCAACACGGTGATGCCCTGGCCGGCCTGGTGTTGTGTGCCAGCAGTTATCATCCTGGTGCCTACTACCGGTTAATGTCTCTGCCCATCCTCTTCGAGCGCATGCGCCGGGGCAAACGCAACCCCAGCCCGCTGATACGCAAGCTCACCTTTGGTGCCTGGGCCACCCAGGTACCGGAACCCGCCACCGATTTCGACTGGCTGAGCAACGATGCGGAAGAAGTGAAACGTTATATCGATGATCCACTGTGCGGGTTCGATTGCAGTACGGAAACCTGGGTGCAGCTGGTTACCGCCATGCGTCGCATCCAGAGCATTTCGGGGTTGTCCGAGCTGCCGGAAGACCTGCCCGTGCTGTTGTTAGGCGGTGAACAGGATCCCATGAGCGACAACGGCAAAGGCATGATGGCCCTGGAGAAAGTGTTGCATGCCATGGAGCAACCGCTGACCACGCACTTCTGGCCGCAAGGTCGACATGAAATTCTCAACGATGACTGCCGTGACGAAGTGCACCAGGCGATCACCGAGTGGTTGGGAGGTCTCTGAAAAAACGGGTCAGGTGCGGCATAAAAGAGGGTTCATCGCGGGATTGAGGGAATAGTAAAAGTTGGATGTCTTGCCGGACGAATTCACTGAGGAGAGGACCCGACGCCTGATGCCCGGTGCCTGGGGAAATAACCGAAAGCCTTGTGACTGTGAGCGATGTGTCAACTGCACCCGTTCTTTAAATCGCCAGGCAGCGATTATCAGGCAGGCGTCCGACTTTATCTGCGGGAAGGGCCTGCCTGCTGGAAATTCCCTCGCTTCGCGAGGTTCGTCCCTCAAGAGAAATTATTCGCTTCGCTCACCCTTTGGCCAGCACGGAACTCGTGCGTTACTCCGCATTGATACGTTCCTACAGCGGCGCTGTAGCAGGGTTTTGTTTACTGTTTGTGTGGTTTTCGCGCTTGGTATTCGGCGTTAAGCGTCATGCAAAGTGCGAAAGGTTGGCGGTACGCCTATTAAAAGGCCAGAACGAGTTTTTCACTCGAATCCGCGATGAACCATAAAAAAACCGGGCAAAAAGCCCGGTTTTTTTCAAACGCCTAGCGTTACTTGAACAGGCTGTTCTTGATGTCCTTCAGCCCATCCAGGGTGCTATCCCAGGTTTTTTCCACGCTATCTTTGACGTCTTCCCAGCGCGAATTGCTGTCGTTGCGCACTTCGTCCAGCTGTGCGGACAGCTCTTTGCGCTTCTCTTTCAATTCCAGCTTGCGGGTTTCCCACTGATGGCGGACATCCTCACCTGCTTTGTCCGCTTTGACTTGCAGCTGGTCGAATTCATTATCCAGCTCGTCCAGCTTGCCTTTTACCTTTTCGATGAAAGTGTTGCGATCCATCACAATCTCCTTCAATGAGTGGTACCCCAGATAATGGGGCCCATTTCCGGCTTTTCCATGACCGGGTTGTAAAATTCCGGTTAAAGCTGAGACTGCTCCTGCTCACCCAGCGCGGCGACATAGCCCAAATAGCGGTTCTTGATTTCCCGCACGTATTTGACCGGCTCGGAGCCGCGCACATACCCATAGCGGGCCTGACGGGCATATTGGGGCTTGGACAAGAGCAACATGGCCTCCTCCACATGGCCGAACCACTTGTCCGGATCCTTGCCAAGGCGCTGCGCCAGGCGCCGGGCATCTTCCACATGGCCATGGCCGGCATTGTACGCGGCCAGCGTAAAGTACAGTTTTTCCGCCAGGTCCAGGCGCGCGGGAAAGCGTTGTTCCAGCCAGTCGATATAAGCCAGCCCCGCTTCCACGCCATTCTTCGGGTTAGTCAGATTACTGTAACCAAATTGCCGGCCGGTACGGGGCATCACTTGCAGCAGCCCCTGAGCACCGGCAAAAGAGCGGGCGTTCGGATTAAAACGGCTTTCCTGGTACATCTGCGAGGTAATCAGGCGCCAGTCCAGGCCATACTTGAGCGACTCGCCACGCACCAGCTCATCGTAGGGCGAAATATCCCGGCCCGCTTCCACCCGATAGGCCTCATGGGTCGCAATGGTTTTCTTTTCCTTGAAATAGCGGTTGTAGGTCACGTTGTAAAACAGCCCACGATAACCACGTTTTATATAGCGGTTGAGCTGCTCACGCAGTGCCTGCTGGGGTTCCCGGGTCACCCAGGCAATCTCTTTGGCTGGCTCAAACTGGAACAACACAGCGATGTCATCCCGGTAGGTGGATTCCATGGCAGCCAGATGGCTATCGGCCATGGTCAGGTCGTAATCGCCGTTGGCCACGCCATCGATCAACATTTCCGTACTGGCGTTTTCCACTTCCAGAATCTCGAACGTGCTCCCCGCCTCTTGCAACGCCTTGAGCGTATCGTAATAGGCGGTTTCCGGGTTCACCGCCACCGTGCGCCCTGCCAGTTCTTCAACGGTCTCCAGCGGTGTATCACCCGCCTCGCCGATGAGCTGCTCATTCACTTCCAGATAACGTTCACTGAAGGACCAGCCTGCGCTCTGCCGCTCTGCCGTGACAGTCATGGAGGCGGCGATGACATCCCCTTCCCCCGCTTCCAGGGCCGCAAACATGGAGGATGGGGTATCGTGTACAACAACCCGGACACGCAAACGATGCTGCTTGGCAAAGTCCTTGATCAGGTCGTAATCAAAACCCATCAATTCCCCACGCCACATAAAATAGCTGGCCGGGTTATTGGAGGTGATGACTCGCAACACCCCTTTTTCACGAATCTCGGCCCAGTCACGCTCTTCCTCGCTGTCCACGGAGGTAATGACCCGCTCGCTGGTAATGTACTGGTTGATCTGATCCAGCAATTCACTGCTATCCGGGCGCACAGCCCAGGCGATACGGCGTTTACGATTGACCACCGGTCCGGCCACAGCCTCCCCGTCCTCTTCAAGCAGCGCATCGAGCATATTGCTGTCGACGATACTCGCCGCCAGTTCACCATTGGCCACGCCGTTGACCAATTCCTCATCCGAAACATTGCTTTCCAGCACTTCCAGGCTGATGTTGTCGTGGCGCTTGGCCAGTTTGGTGGCGGTTTCCTGATAGGCGGACCCTTCCGGTACCGACAGCGTCACCTCCCCCATCTCCGTGAGCGGCAGGTCCGCCAGCGCCCGCGGCACCACCAAGCGCTCCTGTACGGCGTTTACCGGGGTGGAAAAGGCGAGGCTTTTCTGGCGCTCCTTGGTCACCGAATAATTGGTGATGATGATGTCGGCCATACCCTGATTGATGAGAGCGCTCAGCTCACCAAAATTGTCGGCATACACCCAGCGCGGCTCCAGCCCCAGGTGCTCAACAAATTCTTCCGCCTGCTGCTGGTATTCGCTGGCCGGGATGCCATCGCGGGGCAGGCCGGAGGGCTCGTCAAACCGGGGGGCCAGTAACCGAACGAAGCCCCGCTCCTTCAGCGCAGGCAAATCACCGGTTTCCTGGTAGTTTTCAAAGGTGCTGACGACCTCCCCCACCTCTGGCTCCTTGTCACAACCGGCCAGCAGCGTGAAACCGAGACATATGAGCATGAATATGCCTGTTCGCATGGGCGCCCCCCTTTTCCGTTCTAGTGTTTATTTCTTAGCTCAGGTTACCAGCCTATGCCCATCAGGCGATACTTTTTAGGTGATCCGTACTTACCTGCGAAAACGGCGTTTGCTGATATACGCCTTAAAAGCGGTTAACCAGCACGCTATTTTTGCTCGAGACGGCTAGCAGGCTGTTGAAAAACGCCTGCGCCCGGAACAAAAAAAGGCCTGAACCTCCCTGGTGACAACGCATTCTTTTCAGAATCATTGCAACCGGTTTGGTTCAGGCCTTTCACGTGCCCCGAAGCGCTATTGCTAACGTTCGGGGCGGCGACCCGAAGGTCCTTTCCTTATTACCCTGTTTTGCCGATCAGGGCGTACCGACACAAACATCGTGAACACGGAACGCTTTGTTGGCATTCACAAGGCCAGCATAGTCCAGCTGAATGGAATCGAACGGCTGGCTAGATGCCGGGGCAGCAATGAAACGCTGATCCGAGTTGGCACCCAGACCCAGCAAGTCCAGATCCAGCAACCCGCCGCCTACGGTAGCGCTATCCACTTCCACGCCGTCATTGAAGAAACGAACGGTAGTGAAGTTGCCAAGCAGTTCCAGATTGAGCAGCTGGGAGCTCGGGTCGCTGACCACAAAGCCAACAACGCTGTCTGCAATATCCACGGACTGGTCAATGGCGTCCGCTGCCACAAACCCGCCACCGTAGATCAGGGCCGCGCCGATATTGATCTGTGCGAAGGTGGCGTTATTTCCGTCAATCGCATTGCCTTCGTCATCGACGGAACAACCCAGGCACACGCCCAACACGCCGCTGTCTGCCGTGTAATCGGTATTGGCCAACTGCTGGTAAGTGGTGGTAGCGGAGCAAGTGAAGCCATCGTCGTCACAGACATCGCCTTTGCCATCGCCATCGCCATCAGCCTGATCCGCATTGGCAATCAGAGGGCAGTTGTCAGTGGCATCGGGAACACCATCACCATCGGTGTCAGTGGGATCACCGCCACCGCCATCACAAACGTCACCGATGCCATCACCGTCGCTGTCTGCCTGGTCCGCATTGGCCGCCAGTGGGCAGTTATCGGTATCGTTATCCACGCCGTCACCATCACGGTCGTCGTCACACACATCACCAATGCCATCCAGATCCAGGTCAGCCTGGTCGGTGTTAGGAATGTTCAGGCAGTTGTCATTGGTATCAAGGATGGTGTCACCGTCACGGTCGTCTTCGCAGACATCACCAATACCATCGGTATCGGTATCTTTCTGATCCGCATTTGCCGTGAACACACAGTTGTCATTGGTGTTATCCACACCATCGCCATCCGCGTCGTCATCACAGACATCACCGATACCATCGTTATCCACATCACCCTGTTCCGGGTTGAAGATGGCAGGACAGTTATCTACCCCATCATCGATACCGTCGTTGTCCTGATCATTGTCCTGATCACAGGCATCGCCGATACCATCGCCATCGCTATCATCCTGGGTCGGGTTGGCTACCAGCGGACAGTTATCGGTGGGGTTGTCTTCCCCGTCACCATCACGGTCGTCATCACATACATCGCCGATGCCATCACCATCCTGATCTTCCTGCATGGCATTGGGGTTAGCGGGACAGTTGTCCACGTTATCGGGTACACCATCATTATCCTGGTCAGCATTGTTACCAACCGGCGTGTTGCCACCGCCACTGCTACCATCTCCATCAGCTTCACAACCAGCCAATCCAAGACCCAGCAAAGCAGCCAGCATGATTACAAAAAACGGTTTGCTATACATATTCATGACTATTCTCCTACTGCTCGCTAACGCGGAATTCAACGCGACGGTTCATGGCACGGCCTGATGAGGTCTCATTGCTGGCAACCGGAACCACTTCACCATACCCACGAGCGGTCAGACGCTCTGCTGCTACGCCATTATCAATCAGGTATTGGCGTACGGCCTTGGCACGTTCATCGGAAAGGGTTTCGTTGTATTCAGCGCTACCGGTGCTATCCGTGTGGCCTGCAATCTCAACATCGAAGTTCGTCTGAGATTTCAGCGCTTTGACAAGACGGTCCACAAGCGGACGGGAGGTTGCGGTGAGCTTGGCAGAATTAAGCTCGAAGCCAATGTTGTTGAAGGTAATGGTCTGGTTGGTCAACAGACAGCCATCGCCATCGACTTTGGCGCCCTGGATGGTGTTCGGGCACTTGTCACGGTTGTCCGGAATACCGTCGCCATCACTGTCGGCAGCGGCCACTTCCACAACTTTCTCGACTTCACGAGTTTCGTAGACAATTTTTTCCACTTCGACGGTCTTGGTCTGACCGAGAGGCACTTCCAGGCCCAGAGAGAAGCGCCAGTCGTTAAACCCGCCTTCATCTTCAGACACCGTACCGGTAATACCGTCGAAATCGTCATACATATAACGGGCTTCAGCGCGCAACTTCAGGCCGTTATCAAAAATAGGACCAGTAACCGCACCCAACCCCACATTGGCGTGCAAATCAAAGCCGTCATCATCGTCTGGCACTACATCGTTGTAGATGCCACCGATCTGGGCCAGCACGAAAGGCGTAAACCCTTCGCGGTCGCCAAAGGCATAGGCCACACCGGTGCTTACCGTGTACTGGTAATAATCCGCAGCGCCTTCGACCCCGGAATCCAGGCCATACCCGGCACCTTCGGTCTCCCACCACCAATGTTCGGATAATTCACGGCCATAGACCAAACCAGCACCCAGCCCCTTGCGAGACAGATCCCGATCTTCGTCCAGTACCAGATAGTGCAGCATAGGCGCGACATACTGCCGCGTGTTGGGCTCTTTCATGTCCTCTGCGGCAATCGCTTGCGTCGCTAACGCGACACTCGCTGCCAGCATGGATATACGCGTGCTTCCTTTCATGACTACCCCCCTTGGGTATGAATGATCTGTGCAACCATTGGAATAGGTGGGGAAAGAAAAAAAAATAGGCGTCCGGTGCCGTTGCGTTGGAATATTGTTGTGAACCCGTTCATGTTCCTGCTTTCTGTATCTAAGCGTATCTTTTCGTATCCTTCACGCCCGTTCAGCAACAAAATGCACCCGTTTGCACCAATGGGAACAAATTGGTACTTTGGTGCAAACTATAAGAAAGCCGGATTATGAAGCCCACACACTCACATCGTATGCGCCGCTGGCTGCTCGCCATTGTCGCTCTCATCGTTATCGCCGCCCTGACTCATACCGCCTGGCCGTTTCTGTTTTTCCCCCGTCAGCAGGTCGATATTCACCTTAACGCACCGCTTGCGCCCAACCAGGTCAGCACTGCTGTGGCTGGCATTGCCGAACGGGACATTACGCCGCCAACAGGAATACCCAAGTTCGGCTATTCCGCCTGGGCCAAGGTTGCTGACGGCTTTCGCACCCGCCTGAAAGCACGAGCGTTTTACCTGCATGCTCCCGGGCAGACACCCATGGCCATTGTGCAATTGGACCTGGGCACCGGCTCCCTGCCCCTTCATCATCGCGTGGCAGAGCGCATCGCAGAGAAAACCGATGTCCCCGCCCACGCCTTGTCCTTGCTGGTGACCCATACCCATTCCGGCCCGGGGCAGTATCTGGGCAGTGACTTCTATAATGTCTTTGGCAGCAACAAACCCGGTTTCGACCCGGCCTTGTTTGAATACCTGAGCGAACAGATTGCCGACGCGGTCATCGCGGCCTATGCATCCCGACAGGAAGCCCGCTTCGCCGTGGGTCAAAGCGACATCCGGGGCTATACCCGTAACCGTTCCAT
The DNA here is from genome assembly GCF_009718865.1 of Alcanivorax sp. VBW004. NCBI lineage: Bacteria > Pseudomonadati > Pseudomonadota > Gammaproteobacteria > Oceanospirillales > Alcanivoracaceae > Alcanivorax > Alcanivorax sp. VBW004. The sequence goes on along the minus strand of NZ_WNHC01000001.1, from coordinate 2,694,107 downwards.
GGGCGCCTGGGCGAACAATTTCCCTGACGGCCAGCACCTGGATGACGACCCGATGATGGCGGTCAACCCCACCATGACCCTGCTACGCATCGACCAGAAGCAAGGTGACCGCTTTGTTCCTGCCGGTGCGCTTAGCCTGTACTCCATTCATGGCACCGCCATTCCCCCCTTTACCCGTCCTTACCACGCCGACGTCTGGCACTGGATCAGTGGCACTCTGGAAGATGAACTGGCAGGCACAGCTCCCGGCTTTATCCATGGCGCCGCCCAGGCCACCCACGCGGACAATAATCCAGCCTGGCACACAGACCAGCGTGGCGACCTGGAAGCACAGCGTATCGGCATGGCCCTGGGCGAACACGCCATCCAATTGTTTCACTCACTGGATGGGCAGCTCACCAATAAATTGGACACTGCCGTCGCCAGCCGCCAACTGAACCTGCTGGACCAGATCGACACAGGGCGCTTCGGACTCTGTGAGCGTGCCATTGCCGGGGCCGCCGTCGCCGGGGCCGCCAATGGCGATGAAGTGTTTCCTATTTCCTACTTGCCCTTTCTCAAGGAAGACTGGCCTCGACGCTTTTTCACCGACAACTGCCAGGGCGTGAAACAGTGGATGCTCTCCAAGCTGCAACTGCTGTTACCCGCAGAACGCTTCCCCCATCAGGCCCTGTTCCAGATCGTACGGATCAACGAGCTGGTCATCGTGCCGCTGCCCTGGGAAATCACCCTGGAAAGCGGCAATCGCCTGCGCAATGCCGTTACCGATACCCTGCCCGCCGGCACGAACTGGAAAGTAGAAGTCTCCAGCCTGGCCAACGGCTATTTCGGCTATGCCGTCACCCCCGAGGAATACCAGCGGCAATACTACGAAGGGGGCCACACGCTCTACGGCCCTCATACGCTGGATTTCCTGATTGCCCAGAGCAGCGAACTGAGCCGCGACCTGCAACAGAGCGGCGACATCAACGACATTCCCCGCAAGCAGACCTTCTCCCTGCTTTCGCATCAATATTTTCCTGAAGCACAGCAAACCGCAGCGCCTGCCTCTCTCACGGCAGCCCAGTGGAATGGTCATCCTGCCCACGAGCCCGGCGACCCCACCACCGGCCCTTACTGGCGCATGTCCCTGCTGGCCGCCCCCGCCGAACAGCTGGCCCTCGACACGCTGGAGCTTGCTATCCACTGCCGGGGGCAGCGCGCGGCCACCGATGACGGCGCCTCGCTGCAACTGCAATGGCAGGAACAACAAAACAGTCAGGACAAATACGAAGTGCGCTGGTACCCCGCCCCCGGGCAGCCGCAAACAGGCTGCCGTTTTGCTTTTTCAGCCGACCCGGCCGCAGCTCCGGCACAGCACTCTCCGCCGATCCCCTAGCGGGCGATTAAAAGTGGGCGGCTAAAGGCCCGCCAGGACACAAGAGATTGTGCACCAGTTGATGTGGCGCCTGCGTGGCGCTGTTACACTGGGCGCAGCCATTGAAGGCACCGCTCTTGCCGCCGGAGATTTCCATGCGACCGCTTTTTCGATACCTGTTACCCGCCCTCTTCGTTGCCGGCTGCGCCAGCACCACGGACGTGACCACTCGCTTCACCGATGAGGGCAGCCACCCGCCGCAAGATACCCTGCTGCTGGTCGCCCACACCCCGGAAGGCAACATCCGCGAAACCTGGGAATTAACCTGCAGGGATATATTTTCAAGTGATTCGTTGACCGTTTTGCTCAGCCATCAGGAATTACCGTTATGGTATGAAGGCGGAAAAGAACGCATCCTCGACTGGGCGCAAGAAAACGATGTAGAGCGGATTCTGGTGGTCGAGCTGACCCACTTGCTGATAGACGCTGCCGCACCGCCTGCGGCCGGCAACCAGCTCAACCCCATGGAGCAATCCGCCGGCGACGTACAACCGACCTGGAAAATCGGGATCGGCGGCGACCTGGCCAAAGACGAGGTACCCGACGCCCTGCGGCAACATGGCGCAGAGCTGATCAATGCCGACGGCAAACCTCTCTGGACCGGTATCGCTACCACCCACGAAGCCAGCAACGCCGTTGCCATCGCCAAAAGCCAGTGCTCGGCCCTGCGTCGCAGCTTGCGTGAACAAGCCCTTGTTCCCTGACCGGCCAATGTCCGTCAGGGAACGGTAAAACGGACTCTGACAACGGACATGAACATTATGACAGGCCCACTTAACGGACTGACCTTCATCGAACTGGCCGGCATTGGCCCCGGCCCCTTCTGCGGCATGATGCTTGCCGACATGGGCGCCACCGTTATCCGCATCGACCGCCCCGGCGGTAACCCGCATTCCGCCATCGGCCACACCGTCCTTTTCCGCAATCGCCAGAACCTGGCCGTGGACCTGAAAAGCGCCGAAGGCATCGAAACCGTTCTGAAACTGTGTGAAACCGCTGATGGTATTTTCGAAGGCTTTCGTCCCGGCGTCACCGAGCGCCTGGGCGTGGGCCCGGAGCAATGCCTGGCCCGCAACCCGAAACTGGTCTACGGCCGCATGACCGGCTGGGGCCAGACCGGGCCACTGGCCCAGGCCGCCGGCCACGACATGAACTACATCTCCCTGTCCGGCGCCCTGCATGCCATGGGCCGTGAAGGCGAAAAGCCCGCCATCCCGCTCAACCTGGTCGGCGATTTCGGCGGCGGCGGCATGATGCTCGCCTTTGGCATGGTCTGCGCCGCACTGGAAGCCCAGCGCAGCGGCAAAGGCCAGGTGGTCGACTCGTCCATGGTAGAAGGTTCCGCCGCCCTCATGGCCATGTTCTACGGGCTCAAATCCCAGGGCATGTTTACCGATAATCGCGGCACGCACATGCTCGATTCCGGCGCACACTTCTATGAAGTGTATGAAACTGCGGACGGCAAATACGTCTCCATCGGCAGCATCGAACCGCAGTTCTATGCCCAGCTCTGCCAACTGGCCGAACTGCCCGCCGAGGACTTTGGCCATCAGATCAACCCGCCCAAATGGCCGGAAATGAAACAAAAGCTCGCCGCCGTCATCAAACAGAAGACACGGGACGAGTGGTCCGCGCTGATGGAGGGCACCGATGTCTGTTTTGCACCGGTACTCAGCCTTGAAGAAGCCCCCTCGCACCCGCATAACGTAGCCAGAGGGTCCTTCGTTACCGTCAACGGCGCCGCACAACCGGCACCGACCCCGCGCTTCTCTCGCACCGCAGCCGGCGAAATAAAACCCGCCACCACTGCCGGGGCAGATAGCCGGGCCGTACTGAGCCAGGCCGGCTTCAGTGACAGTGACATCGATGGCCTGATCGCCAGTGGTGCCGTCAAGCAGGACTGATCCCTGCTTGTGCTCTCCACTGGCTGCATTGACCTGTAACACCTGTCTGGCCACAAGCCCGGCAGGTGTTGACGCCCCATTGGAGGAACCATGAACGCAGTGATCCCCGGCACATCCCTGGCCATTCACCCGGAACGTTTTCCTGACCCCATCGACGACCTGCCCGCCAGTGGCACGGCCAAAGCGGTTCTTGCCGGCGGTTGTTTCTGGTGTGTGGAAGCGGTCTATCTGAATCTGGAAGGCGTGAACGCCGTGGTCTCCGGTTATGCCGGCGGCCATGCTGCCCGCGCTAATTACGAGGCCGTCTGTACCGGCACCACCGGTCATGCGGAAGTCATCGAAGTAGAATACGACAGCACCGTAATCAGCTTCGGCGAGCTGCTGAAAGTGTTCTTCTCCGTCGCCCACGACCCCACCCAGAAAGATCGCCAGGGTAACGACCGGGGCACCCAGTACCGCTCCGCGATTTTTTATCACGATGACACCGAGAAAGCGGTGGCCGAGGCGTACATCCAGCAGTTGAACAACGCCGGTGCCTTTATTGCTCCCATTGCCACCACCGTGGAACCGCTGGACGCCTTTTACCGCGCCGAGGATTGCCACCAGGATTTCGCCCGTCGCAATCCCAATCAAGGCTACATTACCCATATAGCCAAACCGAAAGTGGAAAAGCTGATCCAGGCCTTTCCCGACAAGCTCAAAACCCGAACACCTTAACCAGACAAACTCAAGGGAGTGCCTGATGACCCAAGCACTGTCCGCCAGCGGCTTCGACCTGACGCCCCTGAGCGAAGAAGAAAAACAGGCCCGCGCACAATCGCTGACCGAAGAAGAGCGCCGCATCCTGCTCAACCAGGGCACCGAGCCCCCGTTTTGCGGCGGCCTGCTGGATAACAAGGACGACGGCACCTACCACTGCAAACTGTGCGACCTGCCACTGTTCACCTCCAGCGCCAAGTTCGAATCCGGCACCGGCTGGCCCAGCTTTTACGAACCCTTCGATCCTCAACACATCCGTGAACTGCACGACAGCAGCCACGGCATGGTCCGAGTGGAGATTCGCTGTGCCCGCTGCGACGGCCACCAGGGCCACGTCTTCCCCGACGGCCCGCCCCCCACCGGCCAGCGCTACTGCCTGAACTCTGCCTCCATGGTGTTCAAGGCAGAATAGCCCCTGCCAACCGTAGGGCGGAAATCGGCAACGCCGATCTCCGCCGAAAGAGCGAGTTGAAAGTTCAAAGTGTAAAGTTGAAACGCGAAGCCAGGCCTCCGCCAACGAAACCTCGTGGTTCCGCGCTGAACCTCTGCGCGCGGGCACGACCTGAAAGAATATGATGCGCTCTCCCGCGCTTTTGAACTTTACACTTTGAACTTTCAACTGCTTTTAATCGCGCCGCCAGCGACGCTCCTACAGCAGCTCGTTCCCGCCCTTAGCGCCACCCTGACTTGACCACAGAGCACAGCGACACTTTCAGTCATTGCCTTGGATTACACACTGTTTACCATCGGAGATGACTCCCAAGTCACCCTATTTACGATGATATTGCTTCCCGCGCCACCCATGGCGCAGAGCAGAACAACATGATCCCAGGAGGCACCATGAACGCCGCGACCCCGGCTCCAGCCCGTGAAGAATCCGCCCAGACCCGCTGGGACCGCATTCCCGTCATCAAGACCGGTGACGACTACCTGGCCAGCCTGCGCAACCGCGGCACTCGCCTGTTCCTGTTCGGTGAGCTGATTGATGAGCCTGCGGATCACCCCATCATCAAACCCAGCATCAATGCCCTTCGCGCCAGCTATGACCTAGCCATTGATGATCCGGAACTGGCCACCGCCTGGTCACCGTTGATCGACGCCCAGGTAAACCGTTTTCTGCACATCGTGGAATCCCCCGGCGACCTGGTAAAAAAGAACAAGATGCAACGGCGCATGGGCCAGATCACCGGCACCTGCTTCCAGCGCTGTACCGGCCTGGACACCATCAGCGTACTGCACTCCGTTACTTATGAGATGGACGAAAAGCACGGCACCCAGTACCACCAGCGTTATCTGGACTTTCTCAAGGAAGCCCAGCGCAAGAACATCCTGATTGCCGCCGGCATGACCGACCCAAAGGGTGACCGCAGCAAGCGGCCCGCCGAGCAGGCCGATCCGGACATGTTCATGCGCGTAACCCGCCGCACCGACAAGGGCATCTACGTAAAAGGCGTCAAGGCGCACATGACCGGTGGCTGGAACCAGCACTGGATCTGCGTGTTGCCCACCATGAACCTTACCGAAGGCGACAAGGACTACGCCGTGGTCGGCATGATTCCCGGCGACGCCGTCGGCATTACCTATATCTACGGGCGCCAGAGCTGCGACACCCGAGCCATGGAAGGCGGCGACATCGATCAGGGCAACGCCCAATACGGCGGCCAGGAAGTGCTGGTGTACTTTGATGACGTCTTCATTCCCCACGAGCATGTATTCATGGACGGCGAATACGAATTCGCCCAGGAACTGGTCACCCGCTTCACCGCCTATCACCGTGCCAGCTATGTGTGCAAAACCGGCCTGGGCGACGTCATGGTCGGTGCGGCGGCCTCCATCGTGGAGTACAACGGGCTGGAAAAAGTCAGCCACATCCGCGACAAGCTGGTGGAGATGACCCACCTGAACGAGACTATCTACTCGTCCGGCATCGCCAGTTCCCACGAAGCCACACAGATGCCCAGCGGCATCTACATGAATGACACCATGCTGGCCAACGTGTGCAAGCACAACGTGACCCGCTTCCCCTACGAGATTTCCCGTCTCGCCCAGGATCTGGCCGGCGGCATCATGGTCACCATGCCCAGTGAACAGGACCTGGAAAACGAAGAAGCCGGTGACATCATCCGTCGCTTCCTCAAGGGCCGAGAGGACATCCCCACCGAAGATCGCATGCGCATCCTACGGCTGATCGAAAACATGACCCTGGGGCGCAACGCCGTGGGTTACCTCACCGAGTCCATGCACGGCGCTGGCAGTCCCCAGGCCCAGCGTATTCAGATTCTGCGCGGCATGGATGTGGAGACCAAGAAGTGGCACGCCCGCAAACTGGCGGGCATCAAGCAGGAAGCCTGATTCCTGCTTGCCTGCAGCCGGCGGCCTGCTAAACTAGCGCCCGCCCAACACAACGGGCATGCCGGGATAGCTCAGTCGGTAGAGCAACTGATTCGTAATCAGTAGGTCCGCGGTTCGATTCCGCGTTCCGGCACCATTTCGAATTCCATAAAAAAGCCGCTCCTGATTATCAGGAGCGGCTTTTTTATGGGCGCAAATCGCCACAATTTATCCGTAGGAGCGTCGCTGGCTGCGCGATTTCAGACGCTGGATTATCGCGCCGCCAGCGACGCTCCTACGGCAGGGTTATTTCCCGCCGAAGGCTTTCTGCCAACCTACCGTAAAGGTGTAATCGGTTTCCATTTGGATACCATGCAGGGATTCCTGCACTGGCGCCTTGTATTCCATCGCCAGGCGGTGGCCTTTCAGCGCGCCGTTCTTGCCTAGCAGGTTCAAACCCACGCCAATATCCAGACGCTGCCCACCCTTGGCATCCGGGTCTGCCGCCGGGTTCATCATCGGTGAGATAGTCAGATCTTCAGCAGAACCGTTAATACTGGTCCACCAGCTTTTGTAGGCTGCCACAGACACCGATGCCCACGGCGAGACCGGCTTGGCCGCCCAGGCAGTCAGGTACTTGCTCGACCCTAACTGGTAACCCTGATCATTATCGTCCAAAGGAATTTTGGCACTAACCTGCGCGCCCCAGCTCCAGCTGGCGTATTGCTTGTTCAGAGTCAGCCCCGGGCGCAGTTCATAACTACCGGAGCCCAGCTGCATGGGGTAAGGCAGCTGCAGCTCCTGGCCCGCCATGGGAATGTAGTCTTCTTCCTCGATAGAACCGGTGGGCAGCCCAAACACCATATTCAGGTGCAAGCGGTAGCCGTTCTCGTCGTAGAACTTGTAGAGGCCGCCGATACTCGCATCACCAATGCCTGAGGTTTCCGTATCAAACTCGCCCTGGGTGGTGTTACCCATCATGGTCATGCGGGTCTTGGTGGTCATCTCGTTGGTGCTGTACGGCAACATCGCCATCAGGGTGAGGTTATCCGTGGGGGCGTACATGGCGCCAAGCATATGCATGTGCATGGTCATCTCGTACGGCAGGGCTTTCATGTTCATCATGCCCATGCCCGGGATCTCGGCAAATGCCTCATCCGTGCTCAGCGAGTCACTACCGGATTTCGCCCCACTCATCCCCATGCCCATATAACGGTAGGAAAGCATCCACTCACCCTTGCCGTGCGTGTGGTCACCCATCACGGAAATCGGCGCATGGCTGTCAGCGCGCCCGCCATCATAGTGGGCAAGCACTGCAGGGCTGGCAGCAAGCAGCGACAGCGATATCGCAGTGGACAAAACGGAACGAGACATGACATTTCCCCGGCATTGAATATTCGCCCGCAAGGATACGGACCCGAGGGGAAATACCAATGTGGCAAAATGTCACACCGCTCAGACGTGAGAGCCGTGAACCGGCGGCTTGCCTGACTCCGGCTGAAACGCGCTCTGGTATGCCTTGCGGTATTGGCCCGGCGCGCAGCCCTGCCAGCGCTTGAAGGCATGATAAAAGTTGGCCGTATCGGAAAAGCCCAATTCCGTTGCCAGGCTCTGCATGTCGCAACGGTGCTGACGCAGCGCCTTGCAGGCATGCTGATGGCGCACTTGATCACGCAAATTTGCAAACCGCGCGCCTTCTTCCTGGAGGCGGCGCTGGAGGGTGCGCGGCGTCATGGCCAGGGCATCCGCCACCGCCTCCATGGTCACCGTATGCTCACCGAGCAGGCGCTCCAGGTGCTTGACCACTTGCCCGGTTATCCCCCCCGCCCGGGATAACCCGGCCAACACCTGGTCAGCGGATTTACGCAGGCGCTCGTTGTACTTCGGGTAGGCTCGGGGTAACGGAGCGCCAAGCAACTCAGCGCTGAAGCGAATGGCATTCTGCCCGGCAGAAAACGACATGGGGCACTGGAAAAATGCCCCATAGCTTTCCAGTTGCTCGGCACAGGGCTCAGCATGGAGAAAACAGGCCCCGGTCAACGGCATATCTGCGCCCAGCAAGGATCGCCCAATGGACAACATGGTAGCGACCACCACTTCGTTGTGAGTACGTGTCGCCGTAAAGCGCAAGGTCGGGTCTTTGCTGATCACCGACAGCTGCACGCTCTTGCCGTAAAGATCCAGCGAGAAATCCAGGTAAGGCACCACCAGGTCCTTATAGCGAAACAGCATGCCAATGCCCTGTTCCAGGCTATTGGCGGTGGCCATCAGGTTCCCCAGCAAATCCAGGTTGCCATAGTGATTATCCGCCCCCACATGCAGCCCAAACAGCGGATCATCGCTTTCTGTAAAGGCCGCATAAAGCAACGCATCAAGTTGCTCAAGGCTGATGAAGCGATCGCTGCGGCCGACAATATCCGCATCAATGCCCACCTGCTCGAACAGGGCCTGCACATCCAGCTGGTTACGTAACGAGACTTCAAGAAGCCCCGGCAATATGGACGCCGGTAACAGTGTTGTTGTCATGCTGACTCCTCGCAATCACCCGAAACTAGGCAAAGCCCTCTGACAGGTCAACAACGCCCGCCGAATTGGCCCGTTTTACCGACTGGAGGTTGCCCCTTACTGTGCGTAATCTAGGGAGCCTTGAATAGTGCAATGGCCTGCGTTTGCGCTTCCCGCAGGCGCCTTCTGCCAATAAAAACACGGATACAGCATGCTAAAACGTTATCTGGTCGACGAAGTCACCGACACCCGCGCCTCCCGCAAACAGGCCTTCAAACTGTTTGCCGACGCTAACAACTGGGCCAGCTGGTGCTCGGTAGTCCGCCACGCCCGGCTCCTCAATGGCGGCTGGCGTCCCGGCGCGCTGCTGCTGTTTGTGGCGGACCTGCCCCGCCTGCCGCCAGCGCCGGTGGTCGTGAAGGTGCTGGAGTACAAGGAAAACGAACGCATCACCTGGGGCCTGCAACTGCCCTTCGCCCGCATTACCCATCGCTTCACCTTTATCGACGATGGCCAGGGCGGCTGCCGGGTACACCAGGAAGAATGGACTGAGGGCTTGTTGACGCTGTTGACCTGGCCCGCCGGCAAACTGATTCACCGTTTCGATACGCGATTCGCGGCAGAATACGCAGCCATGTTCTGAAACCGTCTGTTCGCTGTATACATAACAAAATTGCAGACCCCCTGTAACGCAAACCGGATACGTCATGACCCATCGATTGTTTAACGCCTATTGCCGGGCTGTACTGGCACACCCTGTTTTCTGGCTGGTGCTGCTGGTGCTGCTTTGTGGCGTGGCCGCCACGCAGGCCCGCAACTTCAAGATCGATGCGTCAGCGGATTCCATGGTGCTGGAAAACGACAAAGCGCTGGAGTACTACCGCAAGGTCTCCAAGCAATATGGTGGCAGTGATTTCCTGATCATCACCTACAGCCCCAAAGACAACCCCCTGTTTCAACAGAACAGCCTGGATCACCTGCAATCCCTGCAGCAATCGCTCAAGGATGTGGATCGGGTCAGCTCGGTGTACAGCATGCTGGACGTGCCGCTGCTGTTCAGCCCCCAGGTGGAATTCAGCGACCTGGCCAACGACTACCGCACCCTCACCAGTGACGGCGTGGACCTGTCGCTGGCCGAAAAGGAATTTACCGACGAAAACCCGCTCTACGAAGACTTACTGGTCAGTGACGACGGCAATACCACCGCCCTGCTGGTGAGCTTCGAGCGCGACCAGAAATATTACGACCTGCTCTACAAGCGCAACGACCTGCGCGACCAGGAAAACAACGGCGAACTGGACGAACAAGGCCAGCAGGCGCTGGAAGACGCCACTCGCGCCTTCAGTGATTACAGCAGCCAGATCCAGCAACGCACCGCCGGGGAAATCGACCAGGTGCGCGAGATCATGGACAGCTACCGGGACGACGCCAACTTGTTCCTTGGCGGCGTCCCCATGATCACCACCGACCTGGTGCGCTTTATTCGCTCGGACCTGAAAGTGTTCGGCGTCGGCGTGCTGGTCTTCCTGATCCTCACCCTGTTCCTGATTTTCCGCCGTCCCCGCTGGGTAATCGTGCCGCTGGCCTGCTGCGGCGTCACCGTGCTGGCAGTGACTGGCTGGCTGGGCTGGATGGACTGGAAGGTGTCCGTTATCAGCAGCAACTATATTTCCCTGCTGCTGATCATCACCATGTCCATCACCATTCACCTCACCGTGCGCTTCCGCGAGCTGCACGAAGAGAACCCGGACGCCAGCCAGAAATGGCTGATCCGCGAAACCGCCGCCCACATGATGCGCCCCAGCATCTACATGATTCTCACCACCATGGTGGGCTTCTCCTCCCTGGTGATCAGCGGCATTCGCCCGGTGATCGACTTTGGCTGGATGATGACCCTGGGCCTGGGCGTGTCGCTGATCGTCTGCTTTCTGGTGTTCCCCGCCCTGCTGGCCCCGCTTTCCGCCGGCAAACCCCGGCAAGGGCGTGATCTCAGCCGGGAGCTGACCCTCGCCTTTGCCGGCTTTACCGAACGCCGTCGCCCCATTCTGCTGATCGTCGCCCTGGCCGTGATCGTCGCGTCCCTGTGGGGCGTCAGCCGGCTGACCGTGGAAAATCGCTTTATTGATTACTTCCAGAAAGACACGGAAATCTATCAGGGCATGCTGCAGATCGACCGCAAACTGGGCGGCACCACCCCGCTGGATATCGTCATCGATGCGCCCAAGGCCACAACCGCGCAGAAAGCTGCCCTCAACCAACCCGCCACCGGCTGGGATGGCGACAGCATGGACGACAGCCCCGGCGACCCGTTTGCCTCGGACAGCGCTGACGAGACCGGCAACGCGGATCCCTTTGCCAACAGCGACACTGCCACCGCAGACAGCGCCGATCCTTTTGCCGACAGTGATCCCTTTGCCAGCGAGGCCGGTGCAGACCCCTTCGCCACCCCGAAAAAAGCCGAACCCAACCCGCTCAAGGGGTCCTACTGGTTCACCCCGGCCCGGCTGGGCCAGCTGGTGGACATTCAGGACTACCTGGAATCCCTGCCGGAAACCGGCAAGGTGCTCTCCATCGCTACCACCTACGAAGTAGCGGAAAAGCTCAACGGCCGCCCGCTCAGCTATGTGCAGCTGATGTTGCTGGCCAGTTTTATTCCGGATGACTTGCGCAGCCAGCTGGTCAAGCCCTACCTGTCTGACGACGGTAACCAGGTGCGCATCAGCGTACGGGTGATCGATTCCGACAAGAACCTGAACCGTAACGAACTGCTCGCCAAGGTCCGCACCGACCTGCAAAGCGACTTCGGCCTGCAGCCAGAACAGGTGCACCTCACCGGCGCCATGGTGCTCTACAACAACATGCTGCAGAGTCTGTTCGACTCCCAGATCAAGACCCTGGGTTATGTCTTTGCCGCCATCCTGTTCATGCTGCTGATCCTGTTCCGCAGCATCCCGGTGGCACTGATCAGCATGGTGCCCAGCCTGATCTCCGCGTCACTGGTACTGGGTCTCATGGGCTGGATCGGCCTGCCGCTGGACCTGATGACCATCACCATCACCGCCATCACCATTGGCATCGCCGTGGATGACACCATTCACTACATCCACCGCTTCCACGAAGAGCTACCCAAAGACAACGACTACGTGGCCACCATGAAGCGTTGCCATGGCTCCATCGGTAAAGCGATGTACTACACCTCGCTCACCATCATCGCCGGCTTCTCCATCCTGGCTCTGTCCAGCTTCAACCCCACCGTCTACTTCGGCCTGCTCACCGGCCTGGCCATGCTGGTCGCCCTGCTCAGCAACCTGACCCTGCTGCCGGCACTGCTGATCACCGTCAAACCGAAACTGAGGGCGGGCTGAGCCTACCGCCACCGCAGGAACTTGCCTGAAAGCGATCCTGCAGGTGGCGCAAGCGAGTTGCGAAGATCAAAACCCAAAGGTGCCCTGCCAGCAACGGGATTAAGGTTTGGGGGTTGAGGTTTTGCCTTTCGCCACTCGCGACTCGTAACTGACCTTATTTGACCACTGGCCAAATGAACAGTATATTGGTCGTCCGGGTAGCCCCAGGCCTTCATACTGTGACCCCAGGAAAGCCTGACGATTGATCTCCGCGCCCCAAGGATGGGGCCGGGCTCCCGGACTAATTCAAGCTTATGACGGAACGGTGTTTGTGGGAGCGGCGGTTCCACCGCGAATGCCCCACGCTCCTCAGACCACAACCCCAACGATAAAAAACCCCGGCCACAGCCTTTGAAACAAAGGCCCCAACCGGGGTTCTTTAATCGATACTCCCTATCAATCAGCAACCGGCAATCGCTCACCGGCACCGCTTACTTCGCTTTCATGATCTCCGCCAGTTCGGAGACATTCTCAACCACGTAATCCGGCTTTTTCGCCAGCGGGTAGAGGGCCTTGCCGGGCCGGGCAATAAAGGCCGTCTGCAAACCTGCTTCCTTTGCGCCAGCCACGTCCCAGCCGTGGGCCGCCACCATCAAGGCCTCTTCAGGCTGTACGCCAAGCTGCTCCAGCACCCACTCATAGGCACGCAGGTCCGGCTTGTAGATCTTGATATCCTCGATGCTGTAACGGGCATCGAAGAAATTCGTCAGGCCCGCATTTTCAAACTGGGTCTTCACCCCGTCGTTGGACGAGTTCGTCAGGCTGACAATCTTGAAACCCTGCTCATTCAGTGAAGTGAGCCCCGGTTTCACATCCGGGTGAGGCGGCAGGCTGAGAATGGACGACACAATAGCCGTTTTCGCCTTTTCCTCACTCAAGGGAATATCATTGTTCTCGGCCACCATCAGCAACGAGGCGACACCGATCTGGCCAAAGTCGTGATATTCCCCAGTCACCGTGGTGACCAGGGAGTTATGCAGCATGGTCGAGAACCACAGCGGCAACAGCTCCTCCCTGCCCCCCAGCGCCTCGCCAACCGATGAGCGCATGGACTCCAGGTCCAGCAGCGTTTCGTTCACATCAAAGATAATGACCTTGGGTCTGGGCGGTTCCGCGCCAGCAGACGCGTCTTGCGGGGCTGTATCAGCCATGGCAGTACCTCCAAGAAACAAAATGGCAGCAAGAAGGGGAAACGTTTTCAACAGGGTTCGGGGCATGACAAAGAGCACCTAAGGGAAAATGAATGCCTGGCTAACCAATAATTCAGCGCCAACCTTTGTGGTGGGAGGTCACAACAAAGGGAAAGTTCCTGAGATTGCTGCCCGCCCCCTAGCCCACAACAAAATCTAACCGTGGCAAAGAAGGCCCTGCCACGATCGCCTTACACTTCCGGCTTCTCCAGTTCCTGCATCACATAGCCCACCTCGTCCATCTTCTCGGTGAGCTCCTGCTGGGCATCAAACAGAGCCAGGGAACCTCTGAATAACTCCTTGCATGCTCAGCGTGACCTTAAGCGCACAGCTGCTGTGCCTTGTCTCGACAGACAGGGTGGTTCCCTTTCTTAGAGGCAAGGCGCAGCAGATGTGCGCTTAAGGCCGCGCCCTCCAGGTCTTCCAGGCTGGCCCGCACTCGTTGTTGCACTTTTTCGGTGGATGGACATACACCTTCAAAAGCGCGCCTAGATTGCGAACCAGCCTGAAAGACTGAGCACGCAAGGAGTTATTCAGAGGTTCCCCAGATTATAGAAATGTGGCCCCAGCTCTTTGGCAAAGAAATCAATCAGAAACTCCGCCTCGAAGCCGCCGATATCCTGCTGGAGCTCCTCATCAAAGTAGGCCTTGATCTTGCTGACCATCCGGGCTTTTTGGTCCGGGGAAAACGTAATGTCACTCATCATCAACTCTATCTAGATTGGGAGTACCAAAGGCACACTTGCAGGAGCGGCGGTTTCACCCTGGCCACAACCTCCAGCCCCCTTCCTAATTGCGGGTATATACCGACCTGGGCCAATAAAGCGTTTACTCTAGTCTCTACGAATCCAGCAACGCCCCCAAAGGTAGGCGACACCAAACAACGCAGCACCAAAAATCAGAGTATTGGAGAGAATTCCCGCAAAGGTATAGTGCGGCAGCCCACTAAAGGCCACATGCAAACCGGCATGAACCACCAAAAACACCGACACCCAGAACTGCCCCTGCACCGCCCGCTCCGGCAACCTGCTGGTCAGCCAACCCAACACCAGCGCAAAAATAGGCACATGCAACGCCACAAACACCAGACGACCCACCCCCGGCGCCATCCAGCTAGTCAGCGGAAGCACACGCCATTCGTTGTGGGTCATGGCATCCAGTTCGTGGGTGAATAGCAGGCTCACCCCAAGCAGAAAGAGTGATTTAAGCCAGAGAGGCTGGAAAGTGTCGGTCATTAGTGAGTCCAGGAAGACGTTAACGAGTTAACCTGATTGCTCTTTCTATAGTGAACTTGATGCACGAGGCAAGGGGAAAATCTGATTTAACGTCACTCTCAAGAAGCGTTCCCGCATTACGGGATATTATAATCAAAGTCCTCCTTTTCAACGCTTTCAGGAAGAATACCCGAATTAACGCCAAACACTTCATCCTCAAAGGAGGTGCACGTTTTATTGAAAACGACGTCGCTTTTGTTCAGCACGACAAGTCCGGCGAAATCTGACTTGCTCCTCTGGTTCTCGCCAATTCCGCCTGAATGGCACATGACATCGTAAACGATGTAGCTGTAGTTTCCGTTCTTGAACCTCAATCGGCTTATTCCACCACCTGGGCAAGCCGCGCTACTGAAGAGTGGCGAGTTCAATTCTAATTCGACTGTGTCGCCAGCCCCGTATACATACTCAATCCGGCCCTTTTCAGTCATGCATACTGAAACATTTTTGCTTCCGATTTCACATAAAAAAACCAATTCATCCTCAGGCTCACATAAGGAATTAGCTGACACAGGAAGACATACAGACAACAAAGCAATCAATAGAAGTACAGATCTCACTCATTTTCCCCACGTTGTGACAGCGACGTTCTCGATGGAAATTCACGCGTATAATGGGTTAGCTCTTTCATATTTTCCTCATATGCACGATGCAAGACCTTACCCTCGGGATCTTTAATGCCTGACATGGGCACTAGCATGAGAAGAGTGGTGCACCGGATTATGAAGTGCAGAAATAGCGATGGTAGAGTTTGAAATTCGGGAGGGCATCTGAGCCCGAACTTCTCATTGCAGGCGCAGCAAGGAGTTTGCCCGCCATCATGCTCTTGTCACATGTATGGCATTGTTATGCGATGCTCCCCATTGCTCCGAGGTCAATCGGTATAACCTTACAGGCCGACCATGAAATTCCACGGCATCGAAGCAAGAAAACCCTGCCTTCTCAGCGACCTTAAGCGATGCCGCATGCTCAGGCTCTATGATAACGACCACTGAATTGAACAGGTCCTTACCGAAAACATAGTCAAGGACGGATCTGGCCGCTTCAGATGCCAACCCTTTATTCCAATAGCGACGAGCCAGTCGATAACCAAGATTAATTTCCTCAACATCATTGACCCATTCTGGCCCAACACCGCAGAAGCCGATCAGTTCAGAAGATGTCTTATCGATGAGAGCCCATGGACCAACGCCATGTGAGTCGTAACAAGCCAAACACCACTCGATAAACTTGTGTGTGGCGGCTTCATCACAAACACCTCGAACCGAGTATTTCATCACATCAGGGTCGCTGAGAATTTCGGCCAACGCGGGAACGTCATCAAGGGACAACCGCCGCAGAATCAATCTATCAGCCTCACAAATATGCACCACAACTCCCTATGTATGAGCAAGCAGCGCCGCTGCTTCACTGGCTCGTTATAAGGCCACAAGCTTATTCAAAGCCTCTTGCCTGGAAAGCTCCCCGCCCACCCACAGCAATACACGCTTGGCCCCGGCACCGTGCGCCATCTCCATGATTACACGTTCCTCCACCTGGCTAAGGCCTCCGTCTGTCATTTCCATAGGCTGGACTATGAGCTCCGGCCCAGGCTTCAGCCATGCATTTTCGCCAAGCCGCTTCAAACCTTGCTGCAGGCAATGCTCCGCCACATCGAACTGCCCAACCAAAAGACGGCGGGTAGTAAAGGGCTGGACCGGCAATGCCTCGTACGGACGCCCACCAACTTCGAGACTTTCAATAGTCATCCGGTCCCTGAAAACCTTAACGTACGCTCGGTCAGATCGAAGGGCTCTAATCACTTAAACCTCAACGCCGCAAATCACCGGCGTAAAAAGTTGCAGAGCGAAGCGTCGCAGCTTTTGCCGTCCGAGTGAATTTTCCTTGTTATGCATATTGCAAATAAATATATAAACCTCGCAGCCCTACGAAAAGCAAACCCAAACCAACCAAACAACCCAAAGGTAAAAATATTGATTTTGTTAAAGATGCTGTTTTTTCTATTCCGAACTTATTTACCCAGAGCTTTGCTTTTGGGCTAGTTTCTAGATAATCCATCATCTTCTGCTTATTTGTTAAATGGATTATATTTCTCACAAGAAAGAACCCTCCAGCTAGAGTAGCTATAAGGGGGAACACTAAAGCTTCCATGCTTTACTCCTAAATTTAAGTTTTGATGCATAACGCCCGGCTCACCGAGTAAATTTTTGGTGGCGGCTTTTGTGCGGCTTAATGCACAAAAGGTGACAGCGGAAATTTATCCGGTGCAGCCGATTGTTAGAGGCATTGACCACAGAGAACCCCCAAAGTAAAAAGCGCCGCCAAGAAGATGAAGTGCTTAACTTGAGCATTATTCCAGAGCCAAGAAAACGACATCTGAGGATGTCTATTAGAGTAATGCACTATACGTCGATGCTTAGAGTGGTGGGCCACAACAATCAGGTCAATTGCCAGTGCCAAGAGAATGAAAAAAGCCAAAGTTAGAGCCACCATAGCAGATACCAGATTCTGGAAGGAATCTTCGTAACCAGGAAAGAGCCTTTCAGAATTTTCAAGTATGAGCCAGAAAGTGCCTGCCGGCGCGGTCAGTAGAGAAACCAACAGAACACGAGAAAGCGGGGTTGGGAAATACCTTTCCAGCCCCCTCAATTCTCCATCAGCGTAGTCTCGTGGCCGATCCATGGTTTACCTCTAACGCTGGCGTAACGGGCCGCTTTGTGGAGCGGCAGCGGAACAAAGCGGTCCCGTTGACGCGTTGGTTAGGTGATTTAGCGACCAAACAGCTTCCGATAGACATCTTGGTCCCAAGGGTTCGTTAGTTTATTTGGCGTTGCTACTGCTTTCGAAAAACCAATCTGCTCAGACTCAGCCACCAATGCAATTGGATCGCCACGGAATACCAGAACAGCCGAATTACCATCTGCCGACCATTCAAAAGAAAAACTGCTCTCCTCTACATCAGTGATAACCGCTTGGTCTGAGGCGAACTCTTCAGAAAGTATTGGCGGGTTACCGTTTTCCGCCATTGCCTTCCAATCTACCTCTTTTGGAGGCTGCACCCGCATGTAAGCAATGGCATCTCGCATTGGTTGCTGTGAACCTTTTTGGGTTAAATAGAGAAAGGCCACTTGATCAGTTTCATCCAGTATCGCAAATCGATCAGAAACCGAGCTATGAGAATGCAGAAAAAGTCCCTCTGCCATTGCAACTCCCGAGGTCAAAAAGAAAACTATAGTGGCCAGATACTTCAAAACGACTTCACCTAACGCCAGCCATCATGCGCTCGTCGCATGCATAGCATTGTTATGTCTTGACTGCAAGATGAACCCAAAAACCCAGAAAAGACAATGCGAAGACTAGCACCCCAATACCGCGACATATCCTCACATTACTTAAATCTCTTTCGCTAGACCATGGGTCTGACTTGAGCTTATCCTGCCGCCAAGTAAAGTATGTGCTCACTGAAAAAGAGACGAAGGCTACGGCAATATAAATATCATTATGCTCGTAGAGCCAATAGCCAAGAAAAGCCAAAAGAAGACTGTTATAAACTAGACCACTCTTAGCTTTATATCGCCCCATCCCAGATTTCATAACCACCTAAAGACATAACGCCAGCCATCATGCGCTCGTCGCATGCATGGCATTGTTAAACGTTCATTCCCTTGGGCTGACAAAAGTGAGAGCCCCATTTTGATTTTCCCAAACGTAGGCGATCTGCTGGATCTCAGGTTCAACCCTGCCAAAACCGATCATGATTGAATCCACATCTGGGCGAACTTCTAAAGCAGCATTGGCAATTCCAAGGGCCAACTCTTTCCTCTTAGCAGCACTCAGATCAAAGGCTTTTTGGCCATTCACATTCACAACCATTTGCCCAAATCTATAAATTGCCACCACTTTTCCATTATCTACAACCTCCGCAACAGCGGCCTTAACCTCCGCATCCTCAGCAGTTCCTGGCGAGCACCCAGCAAGAAACACAAATACGAACAATAATGTTAATCGCAGAGCTCTCACCTTCACCCCTTCCGTTTAACGCTGCCAGCAGGCGCGCCGTATTTTGGCGTCGCCCTGCCTGGCCTTGTTATGTGACAGCTTCAGTTTCAACACTAGCAATCCTTTATCTAGAAGCTGCCAAACCTATAATTTCACCGGCGGCCCAGCCAACCACAATACCTGCAGCAATACCTTCTTCGGAGAACCCGAAAAAAAAGCTCAGCAAGCCACCAGCCAAACAGCCAACTCCGCCACCAATTAGAAAAGCCTTTTTATGCACAGACCCTTCCTGCTACTTACACACATGGCCTCAAACACTAATCCACATAACGCCGAGTTCAGCGGCGGTTTGTAAGTTAAGCGTTGTGCGACAGTGGCGAAGCCACGCACATTAAGCGCAACTTACAAACTGTCCAGCGCACGAAGTGCGCGAGCTGCAACGACTTGTTAGCCATAATGTTTTTGCCGATGACAGTTGGGACACAAGGCTTCTGAATTCTCAACTGAATCTTCTCCATCATTTGCCAGAAAAATTTTGTGATGGATTTCCAAATAAGGCTTATTGTCTTTTGCTTTATTAAAAGGAGCTGCTTTTTTACAGCATTCACATTTTCCATCTGCTCGTTCGAGCACTTCAGCTACAACGTCAGGGTTTCTTTTAAATGATTGGCTATACGTAAAAATTATTTCAGGTTTAACGTTTGCGTTCCTTAGTCGTTCTTTTCGTGCCAAAGGATTATTAGTAGATTCTTCAATTGATCTTTCAAATTCAATTGATTGCTCTGGCTGCCCCTTAAGGCTAATAAATGAAAGCTGTAGATTGCGCATGGCAGATTTCATTTGGTCTGTTGTAAATTCTACTGGGGGCACATTTGCAGCTAAAGCATAGGTATATTTTAGCGGGTAAAGTTTGGAGTTATATAAAATAAACCAATCAACTCTATTTAATGTTTGCCGCCACGGCCTCTCTCCTGCCTCGTAACGAGAAATGCCGCGCTCTATATCGCTCAATTCAATTTTAGGTGCTGGCATATCTTTCCTTGTGGCTAACAGTTTATTCAATTGCAGATGCGATATATCACTTTGCTGTATATCCCCGACCCGGCCCTGCTCAAAAGCCACATAAAACCATTACTCAATCAGTGACTTACCCCATGGGCAGGAATCACTCTCAACGGACTTTTCTTGCACTTGCGTGTTGAACAGGCATTTTTACTCGGATTTTTCTTGCATCCGTTTTTCTGAAAATTCACCTTATCTCAGCAACTTACAAAAATCTGTAAGCCATATCCTACATATTCAATTTGTGCGCGGGTGAAAAAGGGGATTTAGGGCGGGGTGATCAGGTTGGTGGGGAAGTTAAACCTTCGAGGTTGATTGCCAGGTTTATCGTGTTATCTGGGGTGGGATTCGTCCCTCGAGTGGGACTCCTACACGGTTTGGAATCGCGCCGCGAGCGACGCTCCTACGGTTTAGTGTTGCTTGTTGCGTGAGGCGTGTTGCAGCCGTTCGCCCACAAAAAAACCGCGCTGGAAGCACGGTTTTTTGGGGCGAGCGGCGTAGTACCTACTACGCGCTCTTTTCGGCGATCTTCTGTTTCCAGATGACCGGGCCGGTCTTGTGTACGGATTCGCCGGTGGAATCCACCGCCACGGTGACGGGCATGTCTTCCACTTCGAATTCGTAGATGGCTTCCATGCCCAGATCTTCAAAGGCTGCTACGCGGGATTTGCGGATGGCTTTGGAGACCAGGTAGGCGGCGCCGCCTACGGCCATCAGGTACACAGCCTTGTTGTCCTTGATGGCTTCGATGGCGGTGTCGCCACGCTCGGCCTTGCCGACCATGCCGATAAGACCAGTTTCTTCCAGCATGGTGCGGGTGAACTTGTCCATGCGGGTAGCAGTCGTCGGGCCTGCCGGGCCAACCACTTCGTCACCTACTGGATCCACCGGGCCTACGTAATAGATAAAGCGGTTGGTGAAGTCCACGGGCAGTTTCTCGCCTTTGGAGATCATGTCCACCATGCGCTTGTGAGCAGCATCGCGGCCGGTGAGCAACTTGCCGGACAGCAGCAAGGTGTCGCCCGGTTCCCAGGTCTGCACTTCTTCCGGGGTCACGGTATCCAGGTTCACACGCTTGGCGCCTTCGTCGTTGCCCCAGGCAATGTCCGGCCATTCTTCCAGGTCCGGTGCTTTCAGGTCGGCCGGGCCGGTGCCATCCAGAACGAAGTGGGCATGACGGGTCGCCGCACAGTTGGGGATCAGGGCTACCGGTTTGTTGGCCGCGTGGGTGGGGTAATCCACCACTTTCACGTCTAGCACGGTGGTCAGGCCACCCAGGCCCTGGGCACCCACACCAAGGGCATTCACTTTCTCGAACAGTTCCAGACGCAGCTCTTCAGAGCGGGTCTGGGCACCACGGGCCTGCAGCTCGTGGATGTCGATGGGGTCCATGAGGGATTCTTTGGCGATCAGCATGGCTTTCTCGGCGGTGCCGCCAATGCCAATACCCAGCATGCCCGGCGGGCACCAGCCAGCGCCCATCTTGGGAATTTGTTCCAGCACCCAGTCCACCACGGAATCAGACGGGTTGAGCATGGCGAACTTGGATTTCGCTTCGGAACCGCCGCCTTTGGCCGCCACATCGATTTCCAGGGTGTCGCCGGGGACGATGGAGTAATTGATCACCGCCGGGGTGTTGTCCTTGGTGTTGGCACGCTTGCCATCCGGGTCCGCCAGCACCGAGGCACGCAGGACATTGTCCGGGTGGTTGTAGGCGCGACGCACCCCTTCGTTGATCATGTCGTCCAGGCTCATACTTTCACCTTCAGGGGACGCTTCAATAGTGACATTCATGCCCACCTTGGCAAACACGGTCACGATGCCGGTGTCCTGGCAGATCGGGCGACGACCCATGGCAGCCATGCGGGAGTTGACCAGGATCTGCGCCATGGCGTCCTTGGCGGCCTTGCTCTCTTCCTTCTCGTAGGCTTCTTTCACCGCGCGGATGAAATCCACCGGGTGGTAGTACGAGATGTACTGCAAGGCATCTGCCACGCTCTGAATCAGGTCATCCTGGCGAATCACCGTCATGGGATCACTCCTGCTGGGAAAATAGGGGCGCGTAGTATAGCGCAGAGTATGAAGGGGGCGAAAACCCGACACGCGGAGGGTCGGGTTTGGCGTTACCGGTACCTTCCCGCTTGCCGGCTCATTGAGCCGGTTTCAGTCGCAGCGGGTGTTATTGAGCAACCGAATCAGATGGCGGTTTACCGCTTCCGGTTGCTCCAGATGCAGAAAATGCCCGGCATCGGCCAGGGTTTGCAGCTCCACGCCACCACTGAAGTCGCTTCCTACCAGCGTGTGCTCCAGCAATTTGGGGCTCATGCAGCCATCATTCTCGCCGATCAGGATCTGGGTGGGGGTGGCAATATCCTGCCCCAGCCAGGCCCTTGCCTTGCGATGTTCTTTTTTCCACACCTTGAACAGGGACCGGTACCAGGCCAGGGCCGCACTGATCACCCCGGGCTCCGCCAGGGTGTGTTTGGCATTGTCCAGATAGAGCTCCGGCTCCCAATCCGGCGACCAGCGCCGCCACAGGGCTTCAACGCCATCCAGGTCGCCACGTTTGAGCCAGGCTTCCGGGGCCAGCGGCAGCTGGAAAAACTGCATGTAGCCGCTCAGCAATACTTGCTCCGGCACTTTCAATAACGCTTGAGGAATACGCCGGATAGGCGGAATAGACAAGGCACTGAACGAGCAGAAGGTCTCCGGGGACTGGGCGCAGGCCAGATACCCCACCGCGGCCCCCCAGTCGTGCCCAACCAGATGCACACGGCCGCCCAGCTGCGCAGCAAAGACCATCAGATCGTCCACCGCAGCATAGAGGGAATAATCGCCGTTACCGGGCTGGCAACTGGGCGCATAGCCGCGCAAGGCCGGTGCGATAGCCGTATAACCGGCATCCGCCAGGGCATTGATCTGCACCGCCCAGTTTTCGTGGGTATCGGGAAAACCATGCAACAGAATCACCGGCTCACCATTGCCGGCCATCAGGGCAGGAAAACGCAGGTCACCATTGACCAGCTCAACCTGTTTCATCGGGTTACCTCAAAGTGATTGGAACGGGGGGCATCGTCATGATCGCTACCCTCTTCCACCAGAATCCTTTCCACCTGTGCCAGCGCCGGCCCCTGATGCATGGCATCGAGCATGTCATCCACCGCACCGCTTTCGCCTTCCAGCAACGCTTCTACCCGGCCGTCTGCACAATTGCGTACCCAGCCTGTGAGATTGCGACGTATGGCTTCCTGGCGCGTCCAGGCCCGGTAGCCTACACCCTGCACAATACCGCTCACCAGTACATGCTTAACCGTCATGCTTGTCCTCGTGGTCAATGTCGGCAGAGGCCCTGTTCGGCTCTGCGTTGTCGTCTGTTGGATTCTCCGGCTTGCTGAATAGCGTATCCAGGCTGATATCCAGCGGTGCCATCATGCCTTCCCGGGCCTGATCCATTCGTGTCTTCAGCGCAGCCTCCCAGGGCAACGGCGCCTGCTGTTGCCGCACTCTTAGCTGGGTATGGGCCGGCCACGGCAGCATGGCCACCAACTGCCCCAGAGACAGATTACGCAGATCCCGGCTAAGCATGTAACCGCCTTCTTCCGTGCGCCGGATCAGCTTCGCATTCACCAGCAGGTTGCGAAATTCATCCCACTGGCTGATTCCGGATTCCTGCATCACCTTGCGAACTTCCTTGCTGCGCAGCACCTTGCCATTTTGCTGGCGCTGCCAGAATACATTGAGCAGGCGCACCAAAGCGTGCATGCGCGGCACCTGGCGACGGTGTTCCTGAAAGACCACTAACGCACGCACCAGCTCCGCACCACCGAGCACAATGGTCCAGGAAATATAAATCCACAGCAGAAACACCGGCACGGCAGCGAAGGCGCCATACACCACTTCATAACTGGGCGCCTGCTTGATGAAAAAAGTGAAGCCCCCTTTCGCCAGTTCGAACAGCAGCGCGGCCACCGCGGCCCCCAGCACCCCTTGGCGTAACGGAATCTTGGTATTGGGCACCACGGTGTACATCAGTGTCAGCATGGCGGTGGTGAACAGGAACGGCAGCAAGGACAGCCATAACCGCACTCCGCCCAGGTAGCCCACCGTGTCGCTGAAGATGGCCTGCGAGGTGAGATACGACGAGATCGCCAGCCCCAGACCCAGACAAATCGGCCCCAATGACAGCACCGCCCAATACATCAACAAACTGGTCAGGCCTTTACGCGGGGTCTGCACTTTCCAGATACGGTTCAGGGTTTGTTCAACCGTGCTCAGCATCAGGATGGAAGTGACCACCAGAAACACAATACCCAACCCGGTCAGGTTCGCCGCCTGTTTGGCGAAGGACTGCAGGTGATCGAGCAACATATTGCCTGCGGACGGCACAAAATATTCGAACGCCCAAGTCTGGAACTGGGTGCCCTTGTCTTTCAGGGCGGGCACCGACGACAGCACCGCAAAACTCACGGTCATCACCGGGACGATGGCAAACAGGGTGGTATACGTCAGCGCCGCAGCACTTTGCCGGCAACCGTCTTCATTGAACTGGCGCACCAGCAGGGCAAAAAACGCCTTGATGGAATCGAACCGGGCGTGCACCGGAATTACCGGTTGCTCATTCTCCATGCTCTACGCGTCCTCTCTGGTTGACCCCTTGCCACCGCACGTGTGCAGCTTACAATGGCAGCGTTACGAAACAGGATATGCAATCCCATGAGCGACTACATTATCTTCCACAACCCGCGCTGTTCAAAATCACGTCAGACGCTGGCGTTACTGGAAGAGAACGGTGTTACCCCCACTATCGTAAAGTATCTGGACGATATTCCGGATACCGCCACATTGAAAAGCCTGATCAGCAAGCTGGGGTTTGCCCATGCCCATGATCTGGTACGCAACAAGGAAGCGGACTACAAGACCGCAGGCCTGTCTGCGCAAAGCAGCGATGCTGACGTTATCGCAGCAATGATTCAGTACCCGAAATTGATTGAACGCCCCATCGTCGTCAAAGGCGATCAGGCGGTGCTTGGTCGCCCCCCGGAAAACGCCCTGCAGTTACTGGATTGAATCGCCCATGACCGATTATGTGCTGGTGCTTTACTACAGCCGCAACGGCAGTGTTGCCAACCTGGCGCAACAGGTCGCTCGCGGTATCGAAAGCACCGGAATGGAAGCACGCCTGCGCACGGTCCCGGCCGTGTCCGCCAACTGCGAAGCCAGCGAGCCGGCGGTACCGGATCAAGGTGCGCCCTACGCGACGCTGGATGATCTGGCCGGTTGCCAGGGCCTGGCTCTGGGTTCACCCACCCGCTTTGGCAACATGGCGGCACCATTAAAATATTTCATCGACCAGACCAGCGAGCTGTGGATGAAAGGCACCCTGATCGGCAAACCCGCCGGCGTGTTCAGCGCCACCGGTAGCCTGCACGGCGGCCAGGAAAGCACGCTGCTTTCCATGATGACGCCCCTGCTCCACCACGGTATGGTGCTGGCCGGTGTGCCGTACTCCGAAGCCGCCTTGCTGGATACCCAAAGCGGCGGCACGCCCTATGGCCCCACTCACGTTTCCGGCAGCCAGGGTGACCCGGCGCTGACGGAACACGAAATCACCCTGGCACGCGCACTGGGCAAACGCCTGGCGTTACTGGCCCGCCAACTGAAGGCTTCCTGATGAATCTTGTTTTACTCCGTATCAGCTACGCGTTACTCCTGCTCGTCGGCATCAGCGGCCTGTTCACTCTGGCACCGCCGGACGCGCACATTGTCTCCAGCCTTATCATCGCGCTAGTGCTGTACGGCCCCCTGCTATTGATGATGCCTGCTGCTATCAGCGGCAACCGGCGCCAGGCCACCTGGTTGTGTTTCTTGCTGCTGTTTTATTTCTGTGGCTATGCGGTCCAGCTGCTGGATCCGCCCCCGGTGCGCACCCTGGCGATTGCCAAAACGACCCTGACTGTCATGCTCTTTGTGTTTGCCGCACTACAAATTCGTCAGGGCCAGAATGCTGATTGATGAACGCCTGGAAGTAGAAACACCGGA
Organism: Alcanivorax sp. VBW004; assembly: GCF_009718865.1. Lineage (NCBI taxonomy): Bacteria > Pseudomonadati > Pseudomonadota > Gammaproteobacteria > Oceanospirillales > Alcanivoracaceae > Alcanivorax > Alcanivorax sp. VBW004. Next base: position 2,668,226 of record NZ_WNHC01000001.1, on the reverse strand, counting down.
AGGCGCCATGCTCAGCCTGTCGCTGGCCGGACCGGTGCCCCGGGCGCTGGCCTACGCCATCGATCTGGCTATTCGGCTGGTGATTTACGGTGCACTGGCCGCGGTGTTCGCGGCACTGGGCAAAGCCGGCATGGGCCTGCTGCTGATCATGGCGTTCGTGCTGGAATGGTTTTACCCCACCCTGTTTGAAGCCTTCCGCCACGGGCAAACACCGGGCAAGAAAGCCATGGGGCTGGTGGTGGTTCATGCCAATGGCAGCCCGCTGAGCTTCAACGGCAGCCTGATTCGCAACCTGCTGCGCACTGCCGATGCGTTCCCGCTGTTCTATCTTCTCGGGTTTATCTGCACGCTGATCAGCCCTCGTTACCAGCGGCTTGGCGACATGGCCGCCAACACCCTGGTTGTCCATATCGAAGAAACCCCACAGATTCAGGAACAGGCCCAGGGCGACACCCTCGCCCCTGACTGGTCCTTGAGCCGGGATGACCAGCTTGCCCTGCTCGCCTTCCATGAACGCCATGACCGCTTTTCCGAAGCCCGCCAGCAGGAGCTGGCGCAACTGGCGTACCCCGAACTGGCACCGGCACTGGCGTTGCAGCGTCTGAATGCCGTCAGCCGTTACCTGGTACAGGGGCCCACATGAAACAGGCCCGTTTCGAACAGCAATACCGGCCGGAATGGCAAGCACTGGAACGCCAGCTCGAGCAGCTGGAGTCCCTGCATGTGAGCAAGAAGAACAAGCTCACCCTGGACACCTTTGTCACCGATTACCGCAAGCTCTGCCACCAACTGGCGCTGGCACGGGAACGAGGCTACAGCGTGCAGCTGCAGCAATTCCTCAACAATCTGGTATTACGTGCCCACCGCCAGCTGTACCGCTATAACCCATCCCTGGCAGATCGCATCGGCACCTTTATCGCCAGCGGCTTCCCCCAGGCGGTGCGCCGGCAGTGGCGCTGGCACCTGGTCAGCGCCCTGGCCTTTGTACTCTCGATGGCGCTGGTGTGGGTGCTGGTGCATCAACAACCGGAAATGATCTACACCGTGGTCGACGAAGCCAGCATTACCAATCTGGAAAGCATGTATCAGCCGGAAAATCAGGCGGACATGAAGAACGAGCGTAGCGGCGATGACGACGTGATGATGTTCGGCCACTACATCCAGAATAATATTGGCATCGCCTTCCGCACCTTTGCCAGCGGGCTACTGCTGGGCGTGGGCGCACTGGTAGTGATGCTGTTCAACGGCAGCTTCTTCGGCGCCGCCGCCGGGCACCTGATCAACGTGGGCGCACAGGAACCGTTCTTTACCTTTGTGATTGCCCACGGCGCGCCAGAGCTGACCGCCATTGTATTGGCCGGTGGGGCCGGGTTGCGCCTCGGCTGGGCCATTATTGCCCCCGGGCCCTGGTCACGGCTGGACGCCCTGCGCCTAGCCGCCCGGGATGCGCTGCCCACCATGTACGGGGTCTTTGCCCTGTTACTGCTGGCCGCCTTTATCGAAGCCTTCTGGTCACCACGGGACCTGGCGCCAACCATCAAATACAGCGTGGGCGCAGCCTGTTGGGCGCTTTTGTATCTGTATCTTTTCTTCGGGGGACGGGATGGAACTCGAAAAGGCTAGCGCCCGGCTGGCACCACGCAGCCCCTGGCAAGCTGCGGACCTGGGCACGCAGTTTTACCGCCACTGGGCTGGTTCCATTACCCGCGTCTGGCTGCTGTTTACCGCCGTACCCTATGCCCTGCTGTTAACCATGGCTGCCCTGAACAACAGCCTGTGGCCCTTGTTCATATTCTGGTGGCTCAAACCCCTTTGGGAGCGGCCGCTGCTGGCTTTTTACAGCCACGCACTGTTCGGTGAAACCCTCACCCTGAGGGCCCTGCTGAAACGCTGGCGTCATTACGCGCTACCGGGGCTGGCTGGCCAGCTCACCTGGCGACGCCTGAGCCCCATGCGCAGCTTCAATGCCAGCGTCTGGCAACTTGAACAAGTCAAAGGTGACACCGCCAGCCAGCGGCTGAAAGTACTCAACAGCTATCCGTCCAACCGGGCGGGCATGCTGACCCTGCTGGTGCTGCACCTGGAGCAATTCATGACGCTCGGGCTGATGGCGTTGCTGTATATGCTGGTGCCCTGGCAGTTCAACCTGGAACTGAGCGACTGGTTCTACGACCAGAGTGCGCTGCAGCTGGCTATCTCCGGGCTGTGCTTTTACCTGGTGCTGTGCATCACCGAACCCCTCTATGTGGCCTGTGGCTTTGCCCTGTATCTGAACAAACGCACCTGGCTGGAAGGCTGGGACCTGCAGCTGGGGCTCACCCGGCTGGGCAAGCGGCGCCGGGCGGCCAGCGCGGCCAGAAGAGTGGTCGGTGCTTTGTTGATCCTGCTGTTGGTGCCGTCCATGGAACCCGCCAAAGCCGAAACAACACCGCCAGCCCACAGCTCGCAAGCCGAGCAACAGCAAGTCATCGAGCTGCTGGCCAGCCCGGAGTTCATGCCGCTGCAAGAAAAGACCGAGCGGCAGTGGATTGATCAGGACGACAGCGAATCCGAGAGCCTGATGGAGAAAATCTGGCGGTTCCTGTTTGATAATCTGGACGATGAGGACGTCGAGACTAACAGCACGCCGCTGAATATTCCCGATGCCTTGCTGTGGACCATTTTCTGGGCCCTCTTTATTGCGCTAGCCCTTTGGTTAATCCTCAAGGTGGCCAACCAATTTGGCCTGCGCGGGCACAGCACCCGCAACCGCCCTGTTATCCCCACCCACGTGGCCGGGCTGGATATCCGCAAACGCAGCCTGCCGAAAAACCTGAACCGTGCCGTGGACGGTGCGCTCAAGGCCGGGGACATCCGCGGCGCCCTGGCCATACTGATGCGCGCCGCCCTGGCCGGCATTCTGGCCCGCTACCCGGTAGCTCTGGCCGCAGGCAGCACCGAGCAGCAGTGCCTGCGCACCCTGCAACAGCATCACGGCGACCCGCTACCCATTGCCTACCTCCAGCGCCTGACCCAGGCCTGGATCAGCACCGCCTGGGCTCACCGCCCGGTCAGCGACGAGCAGGTGCGCACGCTGATGCAGCATTGGCAGCAAATGGACAGGCTGGAGGCAAACCATGCGTAAGGCCCACCTGCGCCGTGCTTTCCCCTGGCTGCTTGCCACCCTGCTGGTCGCCATGATCGCGGGCTACTACGCCCTGACCGAACCGGTCACCTACATGCAGCGGGTCGCCCCGGACAGCAGCATCACCCGCAACCCCTACAGCGCAGCACAACGCTGGCTGGCGCAACGGGGCCAGCCCTCTGAACGCATTCTCAGTGCTGCGGCCCTGTTCCCGTTACCCGACACCCGCACCACCCTGGTGATCGATAAACACCGCGGCATGCTCACCCCCAACCAGGTGAACACCCTGCTGGAATGGGTCCAGGACGGTGGCGAACTGGTGGTGGAAGCCCGCCCGCTGCCGTCGCTTATCGAGGCATCCGATGCCAGTGACGCAGACTGGCAGGACAATGACCCACTGCTGTTCCCGCTCGGCATCACCGTCTGGGACTCCCCCGTGCCCAGCGAATCCATTGAAGAGGATCCGGTCCGAGATCTGATCATGGCCTTGCCCGTTTTTGTGGACAGCCCCTTGCAGTACTGCCTGCAAAGCGACAACGAGGAATTGCGTGAAGGTTGTGCACGGCTGGTCTGTGACGCGCCGCCGGAGCCCGCGCCTCTTGGGCTGCATGTGGGTGACAACGCACCTGACCGACGTGTGCAGCTATTCAGCGATTACGTTATCTGGCATGACAGCTGGGATGATGAAGAAGGCGAGACGCCACACCTGGAATGGCCGGTGGAGGTGACCGCCTACGCAGACAACGATTACGGTAGCCAGCTGGTGCAACTGGGCCTGGGCAGCGGACAGATTTCCGTGCTGACCGACTTGAGCCTGTGGTCCAACGAACGTCTGCTCTATTTCGATCATGCCTGGCTACTGGCCTGGCTCACCGCGGATGAGCCGGTGTGGTTTGTGCGCTCCGTGGCCATGCCGCCGCTGGCACAGTGGCTGTGGCTGAAAGCCCCGGCACTGGGCGTTGCCCTGCTTGTGCTACTGGCCCTGTGGTTGTGGTATCGCATTCCCCGCCAGGGGCCGCGCCAGGAAGCCCGCGAAGAAAGCAGCCGCGACTACCTGCAACACCTGCACGCCAGTGGCTATTTCCAGTGGCGCACCAACCAGCAGGCAGCCCTGGTAGACGTTTTGCGCAAGCAGGCAGAACAACACCTGGTCCGTTTTCATCACCAGCGTGACAAGGCGTTGGCACTGGCCGCAAAAACATTATCGGTGCCAGCCAAAGAACTGGAAGCGGCCCTGCAGATGCAACCGGAAACCCGGGACCAGTTCACGCAGCAGGTTTCATTATTACAATCGCTGAAAAATTGCAGTCACTGATACGCTCTCACAGGTGCAGTGGCGCGGACATACACGTCAACGTCGTCAGTTGAAACGCAAAAGGACAACAGCATGAGCCAACCCGCCACCCTCGCCGATGCGGCCGCCCTGGCCCACGACATTGAAAGCCGGCTCAATCAGGTATTGATTGGCCAGCAACAGGTCGTCCGTGAAGTGTTGATCGCACTGATTTCCGGCGGCCACGTTCTTATTGAAGGCGTGCCCGGCCTGGGCAAGACGTTGCTGGTGCGCAGCCTCGGGCGAGTACTGGAGCTGGACTTCAATCGCATCCAGTTCACCCCGGACCTGATGCCCACCGACGTGACCGGCCACGCCATGTACGACCAGAAAACCGAACAATTCCGCATCCGGCGCGGCCCGGCGTTCACCCAGCTGTTGCTGGCTGACGAGATTAACCGTGCCCCGGCCAAGACCCAGGCGGCACTGCTGGAAGTCATGCAGGAACGGCAGATCACCATCGAAGGCAAAGCCTTTACCCTGAACGAACCCTACATGGTGCTCGCTACCCAGAACCCGCTGGACCAGGAAGGCACCTACCCGCTGCCGGAAGCAGAGCTGGACCGGTTTCTGTTCAAGGTGCTGATTGATTACCCCGGTCATGACGACGAAACCCGCCTGGTGAATATGGTGCTCGACGGCACCATCCGCGCCAGCCTGGACGTGGACAGCCTGAGCCCGGCCACCGATGCGGCCGGCTTGCAGGCCATGAAAGCACTCAGCAACGACGTACTGATTGACGCCGAAGTGCTGGACTATGCCTTGCGCATCGTCCGTGCCACACGCGATTTCAACGGCCTGAGCCATGGCGCCAGCCCCCGCGCCAGTATTGCGCTGGCCCGGGCGGCCCGCGTGCAAGCCCTGTTCGAAGGCCGGGATTTCGTCACCCCGGACGACATCCAGCAAGTGGCCCGCCCGGTACTGCGCCATCGCATCCAGCTCAGCGCCGACGCAGAAATCGAAGGCCAGACCCCGGAAACCGCCCTGGCCCGTCTGCTCGACCAGGTGGAAGCACCACGGCAATGAAGCCCGCTCCGCGCCTGCTTATCGCCGTTGCCCTCTGGGCCCTGAGCGCGATCTCCCTGCTGTTCTTCAGCGGCAGTATCGCGAGCCTGCTGTGGTGGGCGGCCGGGGCGATTCTGGCGGCCTTTGCCCTGCTCGACCTGCTCCACGGCTGGCGCCGGCCGGCACCGTCGGCAGAGCGTATCGTGCCCAATGCCCTGTCCGTGCAACAGCCCCACGCGATCAAGGTACGCATTCCCTCCGCCGAACTGCCGGCGCGGGCCACACTGGCGGACCACCACCCCGGCGATGATCCGCTCACCGGCCTGCCCTGCCTGCTAACCCGTGCGGAGAATGAACTCACCGAATTCACTTACCACTACCGGCCCAGCCGGCGTGGCCCGGTGGCGTTCGGCGATTTGGAATTCTGGTTCCCCAGCCAGCTGGGCTTCTGGTCGCTACGCAAAACCTGCCCGGCCCATTGCATCGTGCCGGTGTACCCGGATTTTTCCCGCATCAGCCAGACGCAGCTGGATGCCAACCACTCCTTCCTGCTTACCGGCAGCCGGCTCAAGCCCCGCCGTGGCGAAGGCATGGAGTTCCACCAGCTCCGCGAGTATCACCCCGGCGACAGCCTGCGTCAGATCGACTGGAAAGCCACTGCCCGCCGCCGCAGTTTGATCAGCCGTGAATATCAGGATGAGCAGAATCAGCAAGTACTGATCATGCTGGATGGCGGCCGGCGCCTGGGCATGCCGGTGGGCAAGCTCACCGGCTTCGACCATGCGCTCAATGCCTCGCTGCTGCTGGCCTGGAGTGCGCTCAAACAGAAAGACAAGGCCGGCGCCATGCTGTTCTCCGGTGATCAGCCACGCTGGCTACCGCCAGTGCAGGGCCAGAATGGTCTCAATCATTTGCTGAACGGGCTCTACGATCTGCACCCCAGCCAGCACGCCAGCGACTTCAGCCTGGCCGCCCGCCAACTGGTTCGCCACAGCCGCCGACGGGCGCTGGTAGTGCTGGTGACACGGCTGCAACACGAGGATCTGGATGACCTGCTCAGCGCCGTCGGCTTGATGCGCCGCCACCATCTGGTGCTGATTGCCGACATGCTGCTGCCCGAACAGGAAGCCCTGGCCCGTAAGCCGGTGGAGGATTTCGATCAGGCGCTGACCGTCTGTGCCGATGCCCAGGAACAGAAACAGCGCGAGCAGCTGCACACCCGCCTGCGGCACGCCGGCGCCCTGGTCACCAGCGCCACACCGCAAAACATGCCGCAGCAATTGAACCATCTATACCTGGCGTTAAAACGCAGCGGGCGGCTTTAGTCGGATTACGCCTTTCAGGCTAATTCGACCTACTTGAGAAGTTGGGTTTTGTAGGTCGAATTCACCCAAGGGCACAGAGAGCCTGAAAGGCGTAATCCGACAACCCATCGCCTACGCAAACAGCGGCTGCAAAGCTTGACGCAAAGACACGCCCTCGCGGCCATACGCCGCTTTTAGCACCTCACACCAGCGAGCCGGTCGTTCGGCAAGGCCTTCGGCCAACAAGCGCTCGGCTTTCGCCTTTACCTTCAAGGCGAAGGCCACTTCATCACCGCCATCGCCATTCAGGTTATCCAGCGACACCCGGAAATCATGCCCACAAGCGGCACAGAAAAGCGCCTCTAAAGCCTGAGGATAGACTTCCACCTGGGCAAACTCCGCCTGCTGATCCGCACTGCGGCCATCCGGCGCATACCAGTAACCGTAGTCTTCCTGTTGCCGCCGCGCTGCGCCGGCCACGCACCAGTGGGCGATTTCGTGCAGGGCACTGCGAAAATAATCATGGCTATAGCAAATTTGGTGGGGGTGGCCTGGCAGGTAAACCGGTTCACTGGCACCGCCTACCAGCACGGTGTGGTGGGAATCGAAAAAAGTCGCCCGAAACAGGCGCTCCAGCTCACCACTGGCGTACACCTGTGAAGCGCTTTGCGGTATGGTAGCCGCCTTCGTCTGAACCTGATTCTGATCTATTTCGTTCACCACACCCGTTCCGTTTACAACAGTAGCACTTGCCTATGTTATCCCGCCGTCAGGAACTTGCCGCCCAACTCACCCTCGCACTGCCGATTCTGGGTGGGCAACTGGCGCAGACGGCCAACGGCTTTGTGGACACCATGATGGCCGGGCGGGTCAGCGCCAATGACCTGGCCGCGGTGGCCGTGGGCGCCAGTATCTGGGTGCCCCTGTTCCTGTTCATGACCGGCGTGCTGATGAGCGCCACCCCGGTGCTGTCGCGACATCTGGGCGGCGAAGCTTATCATCGCATCAACCCCCTCGCCCAGCAGGGGCTCTGGTTGGGCCTGGGGCTGGGTGTCCTGTGTGCGCTGATTTTGCGCAGCGTTGCCCCGGTGCTGGTATGGATGGACGTGGACCCGGCCATTCGGCCCATGGTCAGCGGCTACCTGGATGCACTTAGCTGGGGCATGCCCGGGGCCGCCATCATGCTGGCGTTACGCAGCTATACCGAAGCCATGAACCATACCCGGCCGGTACTGCTGATCAGCGTGATCGGCCTGATGATCAACATCCCCAGTAACTATGTGCTGATCTACGGCAAGCTCGGCTTCCCGGCCATGGGCGGCGTGGGCTGCGGCTGGGCCACCTCGCTGGTGATGTGGTCCATGGCGTTGATGATGATGATCTACACGCACCGCCACCCGGTCTATCAGCACGCGCCATTGAACCTGCGGCAACGGCATTTTGAACGCACCAGTCTGGGCTACATGCTGCGCCTGGGCTTACCGGTGGGGCTGACGATTTTCTTTGAGGTGAGCATCTTTGCGGTCATCGCCCTGCTGATCGGCAGCCTGGGCGCCCAGGTCGTCGCCAGCCACCAGATCGCGCTCAACTTCACCTCCCTGATTTTCATGGTGCCACTGAGTTTCGCCCTGGCCGCCACCGTGCGGGTGGGCCACGCCCGGGGGCGCAGCGACCGGGACGGCATCCGCGTGGCGGTGCAGGTGGCCATGGCCATTACCCTGGTCGTGGGCATCACCGCCGCCTCCAGCCTGGTGCTGGCCCGCCACTGGATTCCCCGTATTTATACCGACAACGGCTCGGTGATTGCACTGGCCAGCTACCTGTTGCTGTTCGCCGCCCTGTACCAGGTTTCCGACGCCCTGCAGGTGTGCGCCAATGGTTGCCTGCGCGGTTTCGAAGACACCGGTTGGCCCATGATGATGACCTTGCTGGCCTACTGGGGCATCGGCCTGCCCATCGGCTATGGTCTGGCGCTGACGCACTGGTGGGTGGAACCCATGGGCCCCGCCGGGTTCTGGATCGGCCTGGTGGCAGGCTTGACCAGTGCCGCCGTATTCCTGGGCTGGCGCTTGCGCTGGCGCCTCGCCCAGCCATTGCCGGTACCGCCAACAACCTCGCAGAAAGACCTGGCCGCCTGACCCGGATACCCCTCGCCTTACAGTTTTTACACCCTGGCAGCGCTTTCATTGTGTCATTTGCATTTTCTTTGCATCGTTTCTGTAGATAATAACGATTCTCATTTTGGTTGGCTTGCCTCTACATTCCTATGACTCCACTTTCGATTACCTCCCGCACCCTGGCCGCGGCTCTGGGTGGCTATGGTCTAGGTGCCCTTGCGGCCATGGCCCTGGCCGTTACCCTGCCCGTGGCCCGAGATCAGGCCGTGATCATCGGCATCATGGTGGCGTTCCTGTTATGTAGCGGCGCGGCGATTTGGGCGTTTTCCGCCCGCTCAGCCTGGCGGGCCTGGGCCGGCATTCTGGCCCCCAGCCTGCTGCTGGCTGGGCTGTATCTGTGGGGTCTGCCCGCATGAATAAATCATTTCGCCAATCCATGGCCTGGCTACACACCTGGACCGGCCTGTTACTCGGCTGGTTGCTGGTGGCCATTTTTATTACTGGCACCAGCGCTTATTTTCGGGAAGAAATTACCCTGTGGATGCAGCCGGAAGTGCATGACTCCACCCTGCAGCCGGGTACGGTCGAGCTGGCAATGGCAGCCCTGAATGCCAAGGCCCCGGATGCCAAATCCTGGGACATCAACTTGCCAGGGGCCCGTCAGACCGCCGTCGAGTTGCGCTGGCAACCCGCCAAACAGCCGGAAAACGGGGGCCGGCGGCGTGGCGAACAAATGCTCATGGATGCGGACAGCGGCGAGGTCGTTGCACCACGCGCCACCCGCGGCGGCAACTTTCTTTACCGTTTCCATTTTGAACTCTACGGCATCGACCGCCTGTGGGCCCGCTTGCTGGTCTGCCTGGCCACCATGTTCATGCTGATCGCCATTATCAGCGGGGTGATCACCCACAAGAAAATCTTCAAGGACTTCTTTACCTTCCGGCCGGGCAAGGGGCAGCGTTCCTGGCTGGACGCCCACAACGCTACCGCGGTCCTCGCGCTGCCCTACCATTTCATGATCACCTATTCCGGCCTGCTGCTGTTTATGACCCTGATCATGCCCTGGGGAATCGACGCAGCCTATGAGAATGACCGCCGCGCGTTTTTCTCCGAGGTATTTTCTCGCGGAGAAGACGCGGCGCAACCTGGCTCGCCGGGTCAGATGGTGCCGGTCGGGCCATTGATCGAGCAAACCGAAACCCGTTTCGGCAAACCGGTAGAACGCATCCAGATCACCAATCCCAACCGGGACAACGCGCAAATCACCTTGCGGGTAAACCGGGATCCGGCGGTCACCGACCGCCAGCGCGGTGGCGATCCAACGCAAGTATTCCAGGGCAATACCGGTGAACTGATCGACACGCGCATCCCCGCCAATGATCCGGTCTCACCGGGCTGGCGGATCTATAATTTCTTTACCAGTGTGCACATGGCTCGCTTCGCCGATCCGCTAACCCGCTGGCTGTTCTTTCTGTTCGGGGTCGCAGGTTCCGCCATGACCGTGACCGGCATGCTGCTGTGGGTGAGCAAACGCACCCAGCAATTACGCCGGGACCAGCAGCCCGACCGGGCCCTGAAAATGGTAAACGGACTGAACATGGCCTCCATCACCGGGCTGATGCTGGCCATCGCCGCCTACTTCCTTGCCAACCGTTTGCTACCGGTCACGCTGGCTGCCCGCGAAGACCGTGAGATTCAGGTCTTCTTCATTGTCTGGCTGGTGTCACTGGTGCATGGTCTGCTGCGCCCGAACCGCCACGGCTGGATTGAGCAGGTCGCTGCCGCCTCGCTACTCTGGCTTGCCATACCGGCAGTCAACATTTTCACCACGGCGTCGCACCTGTTTACGAGCCTAGCTTGGCAACATGCGGCCATCGCCAGTTTCGACCTGGTCTGCCTGATCCTTGCTGCCCTGGGCGGGTATACCCTGTGGCGTTTGCAGCGCAAACCGCTGCCGGCAAAAGCACGCGGTGCCCGTGCGCCGCGCCGTGCCAACACGGCCAGTGAGCAACCTGCCGGAGAATCCCCATGACGATGGCCCCGCCATTGTTTCTGGCGCTGGCTCTGGCCTATGCCGGCCTGACCAGCCTGTCTCTGGCCATGAAACGCCACCATGACCAGGTCATGGGCCGCAAGCTGCAACCGGAACGCGTGCACTATTACCGATGGCCCGGCTGGTTGCTGTTGGCGTTATCGCTGTGGGTCACGTTGACGGTCTGGCCCCTGGGGTTGGCGCTGTTTATGGCCGTGGGGCTGGTGGCAATAGCCGGCTTGCCACTGGTGTTTTTGCTGCCGTATCGCGCACGGTTGGCCGGACGACTGGCTGTCGCCTTGCCCGTGTTGGCCATGCTGACCTGGTCGACGGTGGCACTGGCTTAGCAGCCTGCTAGGGCGCTGTCAGGAGGGTTGGCGGATCATCCACACAGGTTGTGGCCAGCAAGTACCGGTAATAGTCGGCACTGAGCCAGGGACGTCCACTGAGCAAGTGATTCAGGTACCAGCGCTCCGGACGCAGATCATCGGCTTGCCACTCGGTATTGGCGATATAAACCCAGGTGTGCCGTTCACCCTCATCGGTCTGCACCAACAGTCGCTCACGGCAATAACGGACCGGGTGGCCCTCGAACGGATCCATACGCTCGATTTCCCGGTGGTCCCATAACTGGTACAAGACGCCCTGCACCTCCGCCCCGCTATGCTCCGCCTTCACGATGTTCGCGTAGGCAATCCCTTCTTTGCCATGGGCGCGCTTGTTAAATGCCAGTTGCCAACCGGGCAATTGCGCCCGCAACGATTGCCGATAGCGCATGCCCCGCACCGCCATTCGTGCCGGGTTCATGTTCGACCCATAGGCAAAGTAATAATCACACTCCACATATCGCTCCTGGTTATTGCTGGACGCCAGATGCCCGACGACGTACGCCTTCATTCAAAACCTGAAAAACTTAAACCTTTCGCCATGCTCTCTGCACAAAACACATTACCCATTATTTCCTGAATAATGGCCCTCCTTCAAAAGGAGGCACCGCAATATCGAGAGCCTCTCAGCCTATGGGGTTTTACGTCAGGCATCCGGCCTCGAGCGTTAGGCAAAGTGCGGAACATGGCTGTCAGGAAATATCACCTGCAGACAGGCGCTCTCTTGCCCCACGGCGAGCCCGTTTTATCCCACACAAACCGGTTATCTGCACCCGCTTGCATGGCATCGCATGACAGGCTAACGTGAATTAACGGGCCGTGCTGAACGATCCGCTGTGATCGTGCTCGCGTCCCCCCAAGGAAACGTACCGGGAGGTGCCCATGTCTCAGGCGAACCGGCAACACCCTGGCGGAAACAATGTTGTTTCCTTCTCTCCACGCCGCAAAGCGGCCAAGCCCCCCATTTTGCGTTTATCCCCGGAATACGATGGCATTGAGCTGTTGTATGCCAACGATCATCACCCCGACAAACTGTTCTCACTGAAGATACTGGCCTGGGCGAGACTGGCCAATGGCGACACCGTGGCCATGGTTCCCTGGCTCAAGGAACCGGTCACCGCCATGGCCCTGGCCGACCCGCTGAATGGCCGCTGGGAAGGCTACCGCCTGCCCGGCAGCGATTACCTGTTCGTGGAGGCGCCAGAGCACAAGGTGCAGGAAATGGATGCGGCCCTGTCGTTCTTTGGCAAGCCACAACCCGGCGAACAGGCCATTCAGGAAATCCCGGATACCATCGGCACCCATGCGGTCTTTTCGGAAGACAACTTCCACACCATCAGCCTGATGGAAGTGGTGAGCTGGAAGCTGTTTGCCGATGGCACCCTGTCAGCCATGGTGGCACAGGAGAACGACCCGGTTGAGACACCGATTCTGCCCGGCGCAGAATGCCTGACCACCGCACAATCGCTGCCGGCCTTCCGGTATTTCTTCCAGCACGGCATTGCCAACAAGTTAAAGGAGAGAGACCCGGAAGCGCTGGCGGCGGTGGCCATGCTGGCGACGGAAAGGTAAAGGCAATTAATAGTTAATAATGAATAATTAATAACGGCGCGGAGAGGCGCTAGTTGGGACTTCAACGCATGAGGCCGCGACCAAAGGTTGGTCGCGGCCTCTTGCGCTTTTTACTGAGGCGCTATCTCGCGCAGCTATTAACTATTCATTGTTCATTGCTTTTTACGTATCCAGTACAGATACACTTCCCCCCGCTGTTCCTGCCCTTCCAGGGTATGACCCAGAAACAGACAGAACTTGGGGATGTCCCGTTCGGTGGAGGGGTCGGTGGCGCGTACTTCAAGCAATTCTCCTGGGGCCATATCACGTACCTTGTTATGGAGCATCATGACCGGCTCCGGGCATAGCAGGCCGGTGGCATCAAGGTGGTGTTGCGCATCCATGGGGAAGGCTCCGCAGCGAACAAATCGGGCGGCCATTATAACGATTATGTGCGTTTTCGCAGCCCCGAAGTCCTGCGCCCTTTTTCCCCGCAAGCGGAATCAGGGCGATGCTGCGCAGTTGGATGCCGGAGGAACCCCCGCCATGACCTGGTCGATAAACTGGTTAACCCCCTCATTCCCCCGATAGGCCAGATTGATATGGCGAATGACGCCACTGCTCCCTTCGGTATCCTGTGCCTGCCAGGTCAGGTTCACCCCCGCATTGCAGTATTGATTACGCAGGCTGACAGCCTGGCCATAGGCCACCAGCCCGTCCTCCACCTCATGGTACTGATAAACCGGCACGCCAATGCCCGCGCTGCCTAACTCGTTTTCCGCAATGCGCTGCAAGCGCGGACCGGTGAGCGGGTTGATATCCGTCACGTCGGCCAGGGAGACACCCTGAAAATCCTGCAGCAATTCCAGTACGCACATGTCGCTAACCATGTCGGCTACGGCCTGCTGACCCTGGGCATTCAGAAATGGCGCCAGGGATAATTCCGGGTAAAGATTGTCCTGCCCCAGCAACGCATAAAGCAGGACCCCAAACCCGTCCTGCCCATTCAAGGGAAGCGCCACCTGGGCCAGGTTGGCAGGCACTCCACCTGCTGCAATACCGCGCAAATTCAATTCCGGGGCATAACTGCCCAGCATCTCCCCGGCCCACATGGCAGCACCGCCGCCCTGGGAGTAACCACGTAACATGACCGGGGCGGACTCAGACAGGCCAGCCTCGGGTAACCGTTGCGCTGCACGCACCACATTAAGCAATGCCGCGCCCATGGATTCGCCAACGATATACGTGGTGGCAGGGTTCGGGTGGTACCCCACGTAATCCGTCACCGCCACCGCATACCCCCGCGCCAGCATGTCGTTGATGGCCGGCTGCTCGTAATAGGCGCCCTTGTCGATCATCTTCGAGGGCGCGCAACGAAAGGCAGGCCCAGCCGTTCCCGGAGCCAGACCGATGATGGGTACCGCTGCCGGGTCTTCCCCTTTCGGTACCAAAACGGTACCCGTCACCACGGCCGGGTTACCCAGCCCATCGGTGGACATGTACATAACCTGCCAGGCGTCAGCCAGCTCCCTAGCCCCAGGAGGGCCAGCCAGGGAAGGTCGGGATCGTATAACATCGCCGGGCAAGCCGGCGGGCAAGGGTTCAGGTGGCAGGTAGAAGCTGTCATCGGCATGTACAGGATTAACCGGCATCAACATCACCAGGCCCCACAAGCTGACCGCCATTGCAGCGGAGAGAAGTCGTCGCTCAATATGAATCATCATGCCATGCCTTCCTGGGTTTTTCGGGTATCGGAGAATTTGCCTGTCAGCTTCATGGCTGCGGGCTCATCATGATGTTCAGGGTATTGTCCGGGCCGGCCAGAAACAGGTTTACCAGTTCCGTCATCACCCCGCAGCCGGCAAACGCGGGTAGCGTGTATTTTCCGGTCAAACGCCCGCCGGTGAGTGGATCAAAACTTTCCCCTGCCGGCGTGGACAGAGACAGGGCAACCGGTTCGCCGGTCGTACAGCTTTGACCATTGCTCTGACTGATTGGGAAACCGAACACTTTCAGGCGCAGGTTATTCAGCGTCATGCTGACCGCTTGCTGCACAGTCATATTGCCGTTGCTCACCGTACCGCCGAGCTCACCCACCGTGTCGAAGCTCACACGGGCATCCAGGCTCAGGGTTTTGAAAAAACGGATAATGCTCACGTCGATGCTGGAATCTTCCAGCTGCAGCTCACCGCTCAGGCTGGAGCCTCCCGCTGTACTGCTGATCTGCAGCATTCCCTCCAGGGGTAACACAACGCCCTCCTTGATCAGGCTTTCACCTGCAAACTCAAAATCTTGTTCGGTGTTGTTGCTGCCAGTAACCGTCAAGGTGTGTAGTACGTCATCCTGACCCGGCATCAATGTGCATTCGCTTTCGAAATCCCCAAGCCCGGTAGGATTGCCATTCCCGTCCCTGGGCTGAAGGAACATGACCAAGTCGCCAACCCGGATATTCACCCCACCCTGATTGGCTTCAGTGAACGTCAGCGGTGGCGTTTCGCCAGAGGCCGCCACGGTAAAAGTCCCTATTTCGTCAGGCAGGGTTTTATCTGTGATTGTCATTGGCAAGGTCAGAGGAAGATCAACACCCTGACCACTGATGGAAGATTGTGCCTCAACCTTACCGGCCAGCGCGTGGGTACCGACAAAGCTCAGACCATTCCAGGATTCGGCGCTGACCTGCGCGTTTGCCTGAATCTGGAAAGCGCCGGTGGATTGGCCCGGAGCAATGATTTCTGGCATATCGGCAGTGATCTCCACACTGAGCGGCTGTTCCTCAATCAGCGGGAAAACACAGCTGTATTCCAGCGAAGCGTTAACCGGGACGGCCATGACCTGCCTCGCCATCATCAATATCGCCGCCGCCAGAAATACGGGGTACAGCCTGTTAAGGGATAAAGATGTCATAGTTATTTCCGTATAAATTGCTGCCTAAAACAAAGCCCAGGCATCTGGCTTAGGCAGCAATTCGTGAGCTAGAAAAGACGCTGTGCCCGGCCGGGCACAGCGTGTTGCTTGTTCCGAATCCGTAATGGGCGCCCCGCTTACGCGAGACACCCTTGTCATTACTGTTACGGCAGGTTCGGAGTCAGGGACAGGTCAATGGTGTTGCCGCTGCCAGCCATAAAGACATTCAGCAGATCGGTCAGGCCACCACAGTTCTCCAGACCCGGCAGGTCATACGTACCGGTGAGGTTGCCACCGGTTCCCAGCGGATCGAAGCTTTCGCCTTCCGGAGTGTTGAGCTGGATGGAAACCGGCTCGGAGGTGCGGCACTCATCGCCACCACCAACCGGCAGTGACCAGCCGAAGATAGACATCTTCACGGTCGGCAGCTTGATGTACATCTGGGTTTCTGCCGTCAGCGCACCGCCATTCAGGTTACCGGTGGTTTCACCCACTGTTTCAAACTCGATGTCAGCTTCGGCAGTCACACGCTTCCAGCCGTACAGGATACGGAAGCTGCCACTGGTGGGCTCAAGAGAGAGATCCGCAGTGAAGTCGCCGGTAGCCAGGTTCAGCATGGCGTTAATGGCACCGGACAGATCAACGTCGCCGTAGGCTTTCTTGATCAGCGTGCTGCCAGTCAGGGCATAGGGAACCTCAACTTCGCCACCACCGTCGCTGATACCAGAACCGCTCAGCGCAACGTCTACGCTCGGCTCATCCATATCGCTGGACTGGATAGTAAGAGTGGCGCCTTTGGAGCCTTCACCTGCAGGAGTAAAGGTCAGATCCACATCACAGGAATCACCGGCTGCAATGGTTGCACACTGGTGGCTCTGGATGAACTCGCTGGCATTGGCACCACCAACAGACACGCTGTTGATGTTCAGGGCAGCAGTACCTTCGTTAAGGATGCTGACGCTGCCGTCCTTGCTGGAGCCCACGGTGACAGAACCAAAGTTGACGGACGCAGGATCTACTGCGATGTCAGCTTCAGCAGCCATGACACTCTGGCCCATCAGCGCAACAGAGGCTGTCGGGGTATCCGGATCATCAGACTGAATTTCCAGAGCCGCGTTGCGAGCGCCTTCGCCGGTAGGCATAAAGGTCACATCGACGCTACAGCTTTCGCCTGCAGCGACAGTGGTACAGTCGTTGGTCTGCATGAAGGAGCCAGCATCGGCACCGGTGATGGAGATACCGTTGATACCCAGGGTTTCGCCACCCGAGTTTTCAACCGTAACGCTCAGGTTTTCAGTCAGACCACCTTGCACCTGACCAAAGTCCAGCTCTTCCGGGTTGACGGCAATATTCTGCTCGGCCACACCGGCTTCAACGTCAAAGGAATGCAGCAGATTGGTCACGCCATTTTCATCCATGCGCGCCTGGTCCATGGCACATTCCACCAGGAAGACTTCAGGATTGTTCGGGTCATGCCAGGCAGAACCGAAGTCCACATAGGAGCCGTCAGCCTTGCGGGCAATCATGGCCAGAGTCATGTTCTCTTCCACGAAGATATCAACCACGCCCACATTGTCTTCAGTGAAGGTCAGCGATGGCGTATCCCCGGTGGCGACCAGATCAAAGGGACCGGAAACCCCGGCAATATCGGTAACCGGAATATTGAGAGGAATGGTCAACGGCAAGCTGAGAGAGTTACCACTCACGGTAGAGTCTGCCTCGGCAGTCCCTTCGATGGTGGTAGCGCCAACAAGGCTCAGGCCCTGCCAGGTATTCCCTTCGGCAGTAGCAGTGATGTTCAGGGTGAAAGCCCCTGTGGCTTCACCAACACCAATGCTTTCAGGCATATCCGTTGCAATGTCGGCTGTCAGCGGCTGCTGACCAATCAGAGGATATGTACATTGAAAGTACATATCGGATTGAACCGGTACCGCTGATGCTGCACCACTGGCGGCCAGCAAACCTGCTGCTGCCAGTGACCGCATCTTGAACGGTCCGAAGGTCATGTTTTGGGGGATCATGAGTAACTCCTCGTTTGGATTTATTCTCAATATTTTTAGGCGTATATCGCAGCGCATAAATGGCGTCTTGGCAGCCTGACTGCGATCCATGTACCCGCAGCGTTAAAACGCTGAGCAGTTTTCTCACAGGCAACAGTGAATTTGCTCACGAGCACATGAATGCCATTATTCGCAAGCCACATTCAGGTGCATTGTTGTGAGTGACGTATTTTTTGTTAAAAGAGTCAGCTGTGATGTTTTACTCATGAAACCTGAGACAGCGGACCACAAATAAAAACAGCAGCATCAGGGCTTCTGATGCTGCTGTTATAAAGATAATCACACTGTGGAATATTAACGTTGGGACGATTGTGCAACACCACGGCGCATATCGCCCGGGGTTTCACCTGTCCAGCTCCGGTAGGCCTTGGTAAAACTGGCTTGATCACTGTAACCCAGCACTTCAGCGATTTTCTGCAAAGGCATATTGGTGTCTTTCAGGTAACGGTTGGCAAACGTCTTCCTGACCTGACTTCGAATAAGATGAAACGACACCCCTGCACTTTTCAAATGATGTCGTAAAGAACGGGCGCTCATCCCCAGGCGCTCACCAACACGCTCCAGAGAGCCTTCCCGACCAGGATATTTCATGACCAGCTGGCGAACTCTGGCCACTACTTCCATGTGTTCATCGTCGATTACCTCTTCTTTTGAGCGGGCACTGGCCAGATAATAGGCGAGCTCATTATTACCATCCCGGGCAGGCCGACCAGATAGAGGAACCACCACCTGATTACTCTTCTCACCAAAGGATAAAAAGGCTGAAGGCGCAATTTTTTTCCATTTCTCCTTACTTGTCGCAGTACAAAAATCAAACTCGAAATGGAAGCGCCGGCCAATGAGCGAGGTCAGCGTATAAATGCTGCCCATATAGACTTGAACCATAAAGGGACGCAGCTCGTTGAGCTCCCAGACATCCTGCAGTGCAATACGTAGATCTTCACCACTGCAAGAGACTTTCATGTCGAGAATCGGCAAGGAGACACGCAGGTATTGCACCACCATGCTGGCCAGTTCGCGGTAATCTTTCTGTTTTAATAACGCAAATCCAAGCAGACCATGCCCCTGCAGATCCAGCTGTTGCCCAAATTCGAAACCGGCCTGTTCATCCGGGAGAAAACGCTGGGCATTACCCATCAGTTCAATTACCTGTTTCATGGTTAGTAACACACCCTGCGGCTGTGCCAGAACGGCTTCTAGGGAGGTCCCTTCCAGCAAGGCCTGCCGGCTTATCCCCCGCCCTTCCATGAATTCAACAAAGCGCTCGGCATAACGTCCGGAAACCAGCGGAACTTCGTAAGCCATACTGTTGATTTTAAACATTTATCAATCCCTCGACCGTATCCCTTTTTATTCTCTTGTTTGAAAAAGGACCGTGACCTGTAAAAAACCATCCCGTGGTTACTACAGTATAAGCTGCCCGCCAAACACGACTTCCGGCTCTCCTTAACGAACAGGCAGGACAAAGTTACAAGCATCCATATAGCGTATTGTTATTTTCAATGAGCCTAATGGGCCGATTGATCAGCCCTCCACACCTAACTGTATGGATTTTATTGATGGCGCCTCATTCAAACGGCGTACTTTAATTTTCGGCCACTCACCAATGTCTTTTTCGCCCTGATTTTATGCATGCAAAAAAAGAGCTTTTCCAGCAGTTGACCGCTAATGACAAAACTTCGGCCGCTTTGTCATCTTTCTTATCATCGCCGACAGAATTAACGTGATCTGATTCAAAGTTTATTTGTGACTGCCTTTTAAGGGCGGCGATATTCATCGATTCTCCCTGCCACGCTTGATAAATGAATAGAGCATCAGTCAGTCTTTTTTCTCACTGACAAAAGGTCGAATTACAAAGAGGTCGTATTTCGCGCAACAGCGGGTTTATAACAATAATTCAAGGAGCCATAACGATGACGTCCCTTCGCTACCCGGTGGCCGGTCTTATTCTCGTTTTTTTGCTTGCCTTCGGAATCTTTCTGGTTGCCCTGATGCCAGCGGCCGTCATGACGCCACTGCTACCCACTCCGGCCACAGAAAATGCTTCGCTCCCGCCTCCCAAACTCTATGGACTCTGGTGGAATGGACAGGGGCAAGCGCAATGGGAAGGGCAACAGCTGGACATCACATGGCGCCTGGACTGGCGCGGCCTGACCCCCGGGCTGGAATTAGGGTTTGAGTCCGGTCAGGTCAATGCCACCGGGTGGGCCGGAGCAGACTGGGGGGACTGGCGTTTCGAGCATTGGCAAGCCAGTATCCCGATCGCCTTGCTCAATGACTTTTTGCCGCAAGGTAAAGCCGAGGGGCAGCTCGATATTTCACTGCCCCAGCTGTCACTGGCAGGCACCGAGATCAGCGCCATCAGCGGCAAACTTGCCTACAGTGGTGGCACCGTAACTCTGGGACCGGGAATGGACCGTCAGGTACCGGCCATTGATGGAAAACTGGAGATGGAAAAAGGCGTCCCCGTACTCACCGTTACCGGACCGGATCAACAATCGCTGGCCCATGCCAACCTGACAGGCAAAACCCTGACACTGGAGGTGTTCCGCGCCCTGCCCGCCCTCCTGGAAATGAGTGAAGGCGGCAACGCCACCGATGTGGTCTTCAGCACCCGTCAGGACCTGCCGGTATCGGCCCATTCCGGCTGAGCCGGGGGCGTCCAGAACGTCGCCAGGCCGATCACGGCTGCACTGAGTGCGGCCGCCAGCAGGAAATGCGACGCGTAGCCCAGCCAGGCCACACTGAAACCGCTGGCCAGCGTGAACGCCCCTACCGCGAACAGTTGCACGGACGCTTGCACCGTATAGTCACTGCCTTCATGACCGGCGCGGCAGTAATCCATCATCACCACAAACAGCGCCACCGTAGACAGGCCGTCCGCCAATTGTTCGAACAGCGCCACCGCCCAGATCCATACCTCCGGCGGCGGGGTGTCTGCCCCCCAGCTTGCCACCCACCACCAGCCAATAAACGACAGCGCCTGCAAGCCGGCAAACCCGAACAGCGCCACACGACGACTTAACCGCATCATTATCAGCCCCGCCAACCCGGCACCCGCCAGCCCGACCAATGAAGCCACCAGGTCCAGAGTGCCGATTTCTGCCAGGGTCCAGTGACTATCGACCAGGAATGGTTTGATCATGCGGGTGCCAAAACCATCCCCCACTTTGTAGCCAAGCAGGATCACCAGCCAGACAACCAATCCTGGCCGCCGCCAAAACAGGGCCAACTGGCGTAGCCACCACCGCAGGGTCACCGGTTTGCGTGGGCGCACCGGTTCAAGAGGCTCATCAAATCGCCAGGCAGTGAGCGCCACCAACAGCAACATCGCAATAACGGTAAACAGCGTAGCTTGCCAGCCCAGCCAGCCGACCAGAATCAACAAGGCGCCGCTACCCAGAATCATGCCAACCTTGTAACCACTGACCTGAACGCTGTTACCCAGGCCACGCAACCTCGGCGTCAGTAGCCGGGCGGCCAGACCATCGGTGGCAATGTCCTGGGTGGCACTGAACAGGTTGAGCAGAAACAGCATCACGATCAGGACGGCGAACCCTGCGCCGAACAACCAGGCCTGAGGCAGCATGGCGGCCGCTGTCAGTACGCTCATCACTCCGGTCAGGCAGACCAGGATCCAGCGTTTTCGGTGATTGGGGCGGCCGCTTCCCCAGCGATCGACCCAGGGCGCCCAGATAAACTTCAGCGCCCACGGCAAGGCAGGCAAAGCCAGCAGGCCAATCCATTCCGGCGACAGCCCTGCATCACGGGCCAGCGCCGGCATGGATTTTCCCAGTAACCCTGCGGGCAGACCCTGAGCGAAATACAACATGCCCAGGGTGGCAAACAAAGGGGCGGCCCGGCCGCGCCCGGTACTCACCGTCAGTAATCCCGGTGGAAGCTGGCCCACACGGTGATTTCTTCCCGGTCGTAATACAGATGGGCGGCTTTGATCACTGGTTCACCCAAATGCTCCATGCGCTCCATGGCCGTGGTGAGCTTTTCCAGCAGCTGCCAGGTTTCCTGGAAACGACGTTTCATCGGCAATTTCAGATTAAACAGGGCAGCATTGGCCCAGCCTTGCGTGAGCCACTTTTCCATTTGCTGCAGGGTACGGGCGGGCTTGTCCACCACATCGCATACCACCAGATCCACCTTGCTGCGCGGGCGCCAGGTGAACGCATCTCCGGACACATGCTGCACCGGGTATTCATCCAGCAGGCGCGGATCCATCTTGCCGTGGTCCACCGCCTGAACACGAATCCCCCGCCGTGCCAGCTGCCAGCTCCAGCCGCCCGGAGCGGCGCCCAGATCCACCGCCGTCCTGGCGTTCAGTGCATCGGCACTGCCGAAGAAGCGAATCAGGGCTTCTTCCACTTTCAACGCAGAGCGGCTGGGCGCCTCTGCAGGTAATCGCAAGCGCAGCACGCCGCCTTCCACCAGTGGTATGGCGCTGGGGCTGGTGCTGACCCAGCCGTTGTGGGAGTCACTGAAGAAAAGGTGAACCCGTTGTTTTGCCTTTGCTCGCAGCAAACCGGCTTTTTTCAAGCGGGGTTCCAGTGCCTTGCGGAATCCCCGCAGGAAACGCTGTAATTCCCGGCCTTCATTGGTATCCGGGTGCTCCAGATAGAGCTCGGAAAACGGCCCGGCCTGCTCCAGCAGAGGCCACAGCGCGGTAATACGGTCATCCCCGATATCCGAAAACTCGCCCACACACACGCTCAAGGTGCGCGCAAAGATCAGCCCGCTATCCTGCAGGCTGGCCAGCGACCCCTGCTGGCTGTGCCACAGCACGTACCCGCTGTTGGCGGTGGCGCGGGGGTAACCCGCCACCATCTGGTCTGCCGCATGGAAATTCAGTTCGGCGGCCAGGTCCGTTTCAAAACCCGGCCGGCACAGGGCCAGCAGGGTCTCGGACTGGGAATTCAACAAGTCACTGTGCATGAAGGTCTCGCGCTGGTTACAATGTGGCCCATTGTCCTTATCACAACGGCTGGATCAATAATGAAAATAACACTGCCGCTGACTCTGGGCCTCTGTGCCTTGATTCCCCTCGCTCACGCTGACGAAGAATTGGCCCCACCGGATGTGGATTTCTACGCTGAAGCCCAGATGCTCCGGGCCGATATGGACCCGTACGGATTCGATACGGCGGACGGGCTGAATATTAAGATAGGTATGTGGCTAAACAGTGTAACGCTGGGAAAAAACAGCCGTTTCGGGCTGGAAGGCGGTTTCGTCAGCCAAAGCGAAATCTCCAATGACAGCCAGTTTACCCGCGCACCCAGTGTTTCCGAGCAAAACGCCGGGGCAAGCTCCGTCCGGGTACAGGAAGAAAACTCTCTGGATCTGGGCGGTTTTACGGTCGGGGCGCTGTGGCAATCGCCTTACTGGTTCTACCTCCGAGGCGGCGGCTACATTTACAATTTCAAGCAAGAGAATCGTCAGGACAGAATATTGCTGGACGGTAGCGGCAACACTGTCAACACGGTAAATGACGCCCCCGTTAGCGACAGCCAGAGCGGCATTGCTCCCTATCTGGGTGCCGGCCTTGCCGTGCCCCTGCTCGACAATCTTTCCCTGACCGTGGATTACCAGCAGACCCAGCTTGAGTCTGAAAGCTACGGCACCATGGGCATTGGCCTGCGTTATAGCAATTAAGCCGCAACACGCAGCATGCTTCACGCTTGCACGCGATGGGATTCTCTTAGCGTGATGCGTGTAGCGTGCCGCCTGGCCGCGTTACTTCACAAACACCACGGTTTTGTTGCCATCCACGATCACCCGGTCTTCCAGGTGCCAGCGCACCGCACGCAACATCACCTGCCGCTCCACATCCTGCCCCAATGAGCGCAATTCCGCCGCTGAATGACGGTGGCTCACTCGCTGCACGTTCTGCTCGATAATCGGCCCCTGATCCAGATCTTCCGTCACGTAGTGGCTGGTGGCACCGATCAGCTTTACGCCCTTGTCGTGAGCCTGCTGATAAGGGTTCGCCCCCACAAAGGCCGGCAGGAAGGAGTGATGAATATTGATCACTCGATGCGGGTAATGGGAAACAAAATTCGAACTGAGGATCTGCATGTAACGGGCCAGCACCACCACATCCACCTTGCCGTCGAGTTTGGCCAGGGTCTCGGCTTCCGCCTCGGCCTTATTGTCTGCATTGACCGGAATATGATGGTACTCGATGCCGAAGCGCTCCACTTCATCGCGCAAATCATCATGATTACTGATCACCATGGGAATGGTGGCAGGCAGATCGCCCCGGGAGGTACGCCAGAGCAGATCCATCAGCACATGATCGTGCCGTGACACCAACACCGCCATGCGTTTTTTCTCACTGGCGTAACTGATTTGCCACTGCATGCCATAGGGTTCAGCCACCCGGCTGGCAAAGTTATTGCGCAGCGCTTCCCGGGAGCAATCCAGTTCTGGTGTCTGGAACTCCAGGCGCAGGAAGAAGGTGCCGCCATGGGCGTCGCTGGAGTGCTGATCGAAATCGGTAATGTTGGCGCCGTGGTTGTACAGGAAGGTACTCACCGCGCTGATAATTCCCGGCTTATCCGGGCAGGTCACCAGCAGGCGTGCCGTGTCGGCATCATTAACTGTCATGGACGTCTCAGGGCTAATCGTTAGTGAGAGCAAGCATGGCGAACCTGTTACAGATTGACGCCAAAATGCTCTCGACGGAAATTGGACGGCGTTTTCCCGGTCCACTTTTTGAAGGCCCGGTGGAACGAGCTGGCTTCACTAAAGCCCATCAGCAACGCGATTTCGTCGATGCTCAGATCCGGCTTGGAGAGATAATACACCGACGCATCCTTGCGGATGGCATCCTTGATCTCCTGGTAGCTGGTGTTGGCTTCCTTGAGCCGACGCCGCAGGGTCTGCGGGGTCATGTTCAATTTGCCGCAGATTTCCGTGAAATCCGGGAAGCTGTTGCCGTATTCGTTGGAAATGATCGCGCGAATCTGTGCCGGCAGCCCCACATTATGAATGTTGCCGTCGAATAGCTGGGCCAGCGACTCCTTCAGGAACTTGGACAAAGACAGCTCGTTCTGCACCAGCGGCAAATCCAGGAAGTCCGCCCGGAACGTCACCGCATTCTGATCGGACATATACTCGATGGGGCAATCGAACAGAAAGCGATGCTCCTCATCATTGCGCACATCCGAGTAATCCAGTTTAACCTGCTGAGGCTCGATGGCCTTGCCCACCAGCCAGCTCATGAAGCGCAGCCAGATAAACAGGGACGCTTCGATAATCACTTCACGGAAGTCCAGCCGCGGATCAGCGACCACAACGAGCCTGGCCACCTCACCATCGCGCTCGATCCGGGACTGCAGGCTCAACTCGAACAGGTCATAAAAGCGGATGCCCCGTTCCACGGCAGAGCCTAGGTTCGGGCAGTTGATCACTGCATGGGCCATCATGGAAAAGGTGCCGGGCTTCGATTTGCGGCCCTGCCCAAACCCCAGGAACTCATCCTGAGTCTGAGTCATGATCAGCAGCATCATCCGGATGAAGGTATCCCGCTCGATGGTTCCATCCGGATCATCCAGCATTTGCCGGGGAATATTACACTTGTCCAGAATCTCGGGAATGCTGGCACCGGAGCGAGCCGCGCCCTGCAACAGCTTCACCACCCGATTAATATTGATCGTTCTGCGATGGTACATCGACCTCCACCCTCACACCTTAGGGGAACCTTTGGATAACACCGTGTATCTTCAGCAGGCCCGGAAGGAGCGTTATCCTTCAGACCTCACACTCGCTGGCTTTCAGCCTGGCACACACCCGTTTTGCAAGGTCCTGGGAGGCATACAAACACCGCCAAAACCGCGTTTTGATGTGAGCACGCCTGAAAGCCTGAGCCTGCGTGGCGTTATTCAGAAACTCCAGGCATTACCATTAAGCGAAACCGCGCCCGTCAGCATTGTCATCGGCACGTTTATTGTTTGCCGGCCTGCTGTTTTCAAAGAGCCCGGGAGCGTCAATCATAAAGAAACTGGCCGGAATTAACATACTGTCTACCGCTGCAAAACCGTTGCAAGGTGATTCTGGCGTGAAAAACCGCCCTTCACACAGATTTCACCCTTGTTATCCCGCGCTGTCTACGATAAAAATCACTAATGAATGTTCTCGTCGTTGAAGACAACAAGGCTGTCAGCCTGATCATCTGCCGCATCATCGAAGAGCTCGGCCACCAGTATGTGCTGGCCGCAGACGGTGAGGCCGCACTGCGTCTATACCATCAACGGGACATCGACCTGCTGATCCTGGACGTGGAACTGCCCATTCTGGATGGTTTCACCGTGGCCCGGGACGTGCGTAATGGAAATGCCCATATCCCCATCCTGTTTATTTCCGGCAACAGCAGTGAAGCCTGCTTCCAGCAGTGTCTGGATGCCGGCGGCGACACCCTGATGCCCAAACCCTTACGCCCCAGTGAATTGCGCACCTGGCTGAACAGCAGGCTTGTTACCCACCACAACAGCGCCCCTGCCTCCCCCGCCGCTGGCTGACAATGCCTGGCGCAACAAACAAGAAGCCTGAGCCTGCCC
>NZ_WNHC01000001.1:2344504-2641743 GCF_009718865.1 Alcanivorax sp. VBW004 | reverse complement strand
GGCGATGAGAAAACTGGTGCACATAGCTTATGGCGTGCTGGCACACCAGAAAGAATATGAACCACAACCCACTTGAGAGGGTTGTGGTTCATTCAGAGAGACGGTATCTACATAATGAGCAAGCTGTTACTGAGTATCGCCCTTTTCTGACAACGATCACGCACTATTGGGCCAGCCGCGCTAACGCTTCGCGCAGGGCATCAGGAATGGCTACAGGCCGCCCTGTTGCTCGATTCACGAACACGTGTACCACAAAGCCCGTAGCCTTCGCCGGGCCTTCACTGCCAAACAGTGCCAATCCATAGCGCACAGAACTGTTTCCCAGCTTGTCCACCTTCATCCCCACCACCAATGATTCCGGATAGGCTGCCGCTTCCAGATAGTCACAACCGGAGCTGACCACATAGGCGATGTGCTCCCCTTCGTGGATATCCAGTCCGCCTTCGTCGACCAGGTAGCGGTTGATGGTGGAATCAAAATAGCTGTAATACACCACGTTGTTGATGTGGCCGTAGATATCGTTATCGCTCCAGCGACTATCCACCGGGCAAAGGTAGCCGTACTCCTCACGCTGAGGGCGGCTCGGTTTATCACTACTCATTCGTGTTATTTCCTGAAGTGCTGCATATCACCTGTTGCGTCTCTTGATCAATACACTGCCTTGTAAATATTCAGGGCATCCGCCTCCGTCACTTCACGGGGGTTATTCACCAGTAGCCGTTGCTGCAGCATGGCATCCGAGGCCAGGGTTTCCAGGCTGTCTTCGGTGACCCCGGCATCGCGCAGGCGTACCGGCAGGCCCACCTCACGGATCAGCGACTCCAGCGCCGCAACCAATACTCCCGCGCCATCTTCATGGTCAGCAAAGGGGCGGTCACTGAGAATCGGCGCCAGTTCAGCATAGAGCGGCGCCGCCTTGGGCAAATTGAAACGCAGCACTTCCGGCAACACCAGAGAGTTGCTCAAGCCATGTGGGATGTGAAAATGCCCTCCCAGAGGGTAAGCCAGCGCGTGCACTGCCGCTACCGGGGCATTGGCAAAGGCTTGCCCCGCCATCATTGCACCCAGCAGGCAAGCTTCCCGGGCAACCAGATTACTGCCCTCCTTCACTGCCGTAGCCAGATTGCCCCCCAGCAGGCGCAGCGCTTCACGGGCCAGCATGTCGGAGTACGGGTTTTTCTTGTGCGCACTGGTATACGCCTCGATGGCATGCACCATGGCATCCACGCCGGTTGCGGCAGTCACATGAGGCGGTAGCCCCAGGGTCAGCTCGGCGTCCAGCACAGCCAGATCCGGCAACAACGACGGCGCCACAACGCCCGCCTTGGTGGTCGCACCGGTCGTCACGATTGCCACCGGCGTCACTTCAGAGCCGGTACCAGCAGTCGTCGGCACCTGCACCAACGGCAGTCGCGGCCCCGTTGCCAGGCCAACGCCGTAGATATCGGACAATTGCTGGCTGGCCTTGGGGTGTGACAGCAAAGCGACCAACTTGGCCACATCCATGGACGAGCCACCGCCAAAACCGATCACCAGGTCCGCCCCGGCGTCCCTGGCACTGGCTGCTGCCTCCAGCACCACCGAGTCTGCAGGGTCCGCAGTCACCTGGTCGAAAAGCGTCAACGGCATGTTGGCGCTGCGAAAGCTCTCTTCCACCGGCCCCAGCAAGGGGGTGCTGCGAATCCCCGGATCGGTGACCAGCATGACCCGGGTTGCGCCCAGCTGCTGGCACAGCTCAGGCAAACGGGTTGCGGCACCCGCTTCCACCAACACACGGTGCGTGGTGGCAAATTCAAACCCCACCATGGTGTCTCTCCATCGAAATTTGGAATGTGATTTTATGCTAGCACAGCTGACCATGGGCATAGGTGCCAATCCCCACGGATTTAACGCCAAAAGTGTATCTGTTTATCAATAAAAAACGCGCCCGAAGGCGCGTTCTGTGTCGTTCTGATAGGCCCGATCAGCCAATAAAATAACTGCTCGCCTTGGCATTGATCTGGTCACTGACATACTTGGCCAGCGCCTGCACCGTCCATTGGGGTGGCGCGCTCATCGGTTCGGGGATCAGGCTGGCATCCGCCACGAACAGCCCCGCAGTGCCATGGACTTCGCCATTGGGCGCCACCACGGAGTCATAGCTGTCGGCGCCCATACGGCATGTGCCGTGGGGGCTGAAACTGTTGGAGCGAAAGGTGTACATGCCCTTGATGCCATAATCCACTTGCGCCAGTTTTTCATCCAGGCTGAATACAGAGTCTACTTCCAGACTCTGGAAGGTCGGCATGAACACTTTCTCGGCGCCACCGGAAAAGAAGATCCGTGCGGCCAGCGCCGCCGATGCCTTCATGTTCTCAAATTCTTCCCGGTTGGGGTTCCAGTGAATGGTCTTGCCGCCGGTATAGGCGTCGCCATCCCACTGCACATACCCCCGGCCCAGATCGGTGCTGAAAGCGTTCACTCCAGCGTAGTATTTGTAGTCCTTCATGAAATCGATATGCGCCTTGCCGGCCTTCATATCGCCTTGCGCCATGAGGGACTCCGGCTCAGCCAGCCCCGAGAAAATGGTGTAGCCGTCCGTGCGGGTAAACTCATCCACCTGCACCCCGACCAGGGCACCACGGAACCCGTACAGCGGCTCCTTGAATTTCCCCATCACCTGGGTGAACGGCTGGATGGACAAGTTACGGCCCAGTTGCCCGCTGCGGTCTGCAATTTCACTGCGCTGCATGATCAACGGGCTGTGAATGGCCCCCGCCGCCAACACCACCAAATCCGCATCCACCTGCATGTCTGCCACATGGGCACCGCTGTCCGGGTCGGTCACGCGGGCTTCCACCCCGCTAGCCCGGCCGTTTCGGGTGCGCACTTTTACCACTTCCGTATCCGAGAAAATCCGTGCGCCATGCGCCGCCGCCCAGGGCAGATGGGTGACCAGGGAACTCATTTTCCGATCCGACGGGCATCCCGCCAGACAATGCCCGGTAAGCGCGCATTGCTTCACATTGCGCTGCGCCGGCTTCCAGGAAAACTGCATTTTCTCGCAGCCCTGAATCACCTTGTGGGCGCAGGCATTGATTTCGTGGGCTTCGTTGATGTGAATCTGTAGCTGGTCGGCCACGGTATCCAGATAAGGGCGAAATTTTTCCGCAGACAAATTCTCCAGCCCGTACTTGCTGGCCCAGCCATCGAGCACCTCATCACCAGGCTTCTCCATAACGCAGGCACCAATAACGGTGGAACCGCCCACGCAGGCACCCTGCACAAAGATGATATCCGCAGTGGTATTTACCTGGCCCACCTGATCCTGATAAATCTTGGTCATGGTGTCACCCAGGTGCTCGGTGAATTGCGAGCTTGGGTAGTAACGACCGGATTCCAGCACCAGCACATCCCGCCCGGCCTTGGCCATTTCATAGGCCACCATGGCACCGGCGGCTCCGGAGCCCACCACCACCACATCGGTTTTCAGTGTGAATCGCTTACCCAGGCTGGCATCCAGTGCCACGTCTTTTGCCTGGGTGACAGGAACCCCGTCCCGGGCTACTCGTACAAACGCCATTATTATTCTCCGCCCTTACGCCCGTGGTAACGGGGCATTCCCCAATCGTCGTACACCCCACAACTCCGTCACCGGCCCGTGATATTCCAGACCCGGCCAGGTGCGCTCGTCACGCCAGTAGTTCAATGCCACCAACGCTTTCAGGGTGGTCATCAGCCCGCGTTCAAAGAACGAGCCTTCCTGCATGGCATCCACATAAGCCAGTGCCTTGTCATCAGGCAAACGGGTAAAACGGCTGAATTTGAAACTGACCATGGGTCGGTTGTTGAACACCCAGATTCCCAGCCCCAGCAATTCGCGGGTCTGCGGCGGCATTCGCTGGGCCATGGCATCCACGTTTTTTATGGTGGGTACGACATCCGTACTGGAGGGCAACCCATAACGATCAGCGGGGATCATCACCTCGGTCAGGCGGGTGATCACCTCGACTTCGTCGTCATTGAGGCTGTGATATTCGAGGGTTTCCGGTGCCTCACGGCGGCCGAACAGACTGGAACAGCCCGTGGTGAAGGCGGCACCCGCCAGCACACTGGTGCGCAGAAATCCGCGGCGGCTCAGTGGCTCTAGGCCACCCAGAAAGCCGGGCAGCGGCGCACGGTTATTATTCTTCATTCAGACCCTCTCCTGGGCAGGCCTGTTTTTCGTTCAGGCCCTTGTTGTTATTGGTGGAGCGGTATTTGCCATCGTTATTATTCCTTGAGTCTATAACAAACCGTTACAAACGCCAAAGCCCCCGGCGCAACCGGGGGTGGGCGTTATGATCAAGCGGGACGACGTGATTACGAAGGGCTGGGCTGCGGGCATCCCTGCCCGCTGTTTTCACGCCATTTGCCGGGCAATTCGGGTAGCCAGCGCATACACCGTGATCTGCGGATTGACGATAATGGAGGTGGGTAGCAAGCTGGCGTCAGCCACGTACAGCCCGGGAACATCGTGGCTCTGGCCATCGCTGCCTACCACGCTATGGTCCGGGTCCGCCCCCATTCGGCAGGTGCCCTGGGGGTGATAACTGACCATACGCAGGTGCTGCGGCAGGTTTTCCAGCGTATCGACCATCTCATCGATATCTGCCTCACTGCGAATCACCCGGTTATCGCTGGCGGGAACATAAACCTCTTCGGCACCCGACGCCAGATGCAGACGCGCAGCCGCTTTCAGCGCTCGCTGCATGGAGGGAAAATCCATGTCGCTGAGCTGGTAGTTGATCTTCTTGCGCTCGCCGTCCCACTCAATGGTGCCCACATTGTGGTCGTGGATCAGCGTGACCAACCCGCCCAGGTACTTGGCATCGGCCATGTAATCCATGAACGGTTTGCCGGTGCCCGGTTCCGCCGCCATGGTCAGCTCCACCAGCCCGGCGCCGCCGTCTTCCAGCACGAAACCGCCTTTATCAGGATGCATGAACTCATCCACATACACACCGAGCATGGCGCCACGCCAGGGATAAACCGGCTCTGGATAGCGGGCGGGAACGTACAATGACGGGTGACAGGCGAAGTTCTTTCCCACCTGCCCGGACCGGTTACCCAGTCCGCTTTTCAGCAGCAGCAGCGGGGTCTGCACCGCCCCTGCTGCGACAATCACCCGGGGCGCGGTGACGGTCATGCGCGCTGCAACAGAGCCATCACGGTGGGTTACCGTTGCCTCCACACCACTGGCCTTGCCGTTTTCGGTGAGAATGTTCTCCACGCGGGTATCCGCATAAATCTGCGCCCCGTGGGCCGCAGCCCAGGGCAAATAGGTCACCAGCATGGACTGCTTGCGCTCGGTCTTGCAGCCAGACAGGCAGTGCCCGGTCAGGCCGCACTGGCGGATATTGCGCTGCAACGGTTTCACCGACCAACCCAGGCGGTTGGCACCGGCGCGGATCAGGCGCCCGTGACGGGGAATTTCATGCTCACCGTTTTCATGGACGGCCAGGTTCTTTTCCACTTCGTCGAAATAGGGTGTCAGCTCCGCCGTGGTCAGGTCATCGAGACCAAAATCCCGCTGCCAGTCCTGCAGGATGAAATCCGGCGTACGGAAACACACACAACCATTGACCACCGTGGACCCCCCCACACAGGCGCCCTGCAGCACCAACAAATCGCCGCTGCTGTTGGTCTGGCCGCCATGGTCTTGATACAGGGTGTCCAGGCTGTCGGTGAACCGTTCGGTGAAGTCCTTTGAGGGCACATAGGCGCCAGCTTCCAGAACCACAACCTTGAAACCCCGCCGGGCCAGCTCATAGGCACTGACCGCCCCGCCCGCTCCGGAGCCGACGATCACCACATCCGCCTCAATTGTCAGCCGCTCGCCCTCGGGCTGCTTGCCCGTCAAATCACTGGCCTGGTGCACCGCAAGGCCTGTGGCCTGCCAACCTGCCGTATTGTCCGCTGTTGTTGCGATTGTGTCGTTCATGCCTGCCCCTCCGGCTGGTTGGCGCGCAGCGCATCATCGGCCGGTAACGGCGCATTGCCGAGATAGGCAAGCCCCCACTTGTCGCTGACCGGGCCATCAAAACCTGTCGGCGCCCAGGTGGCCGGCTCCTGCCAGTACGCGCTATAGGTCAGTTGCTTGATCACTGTGGCCAGGGTGCGCTGAATCACGCTGGCGCGTCCCCAACTGTCAAAATAAGCGCGCGCATCCGCGTCGGATAGATCCACAAAACGACGGCCGTGACTGAGCACCGCCGCGTTGTCGAACAAGCCCAGCCCCGTCCCCATTTCCTTGCGCGTGGCCGGGTCCAGGTTATTCAGCAGTGCCTGCACATTACGCACCACCGGCACCTGGTCACTGGGGGTCAGCGCGGTGCCTTCCACCGGCAACAACACCTGGCGGGCACGATCAAAAAGGTGATATTCCGCAGCAGAAAGCCCGGTGGCCCACTCCGGCGCAGGCTGGTTGTCCAGCGGGGAGCGGCGCAGAAAGGCAAAACCGCCGGCGGCCACGGCAGCCACACCCGCGGAACCCAGCAGGCTCCATTTCAGAAAGCGCCGTCGGGCCATGCCCTGCTGCCAGATTGCCGCCACGTTGGGGGCGGAATGGGGGCTTTTCATGGTCTGTCCTCAACACAAACAAGTCAGTGATGAAGCTACTGAAAAGCCCTTATGAAAACAATGTGTTTACCTGCACAGCCCGGTTTGACCGCACAGTACAGCCCAGCATTGGCGCGGGGTTGGGAGGAACCGTCAGGTTGGAGGTCGATCGTCGAGGGTGACTTTTGGCCCAACGGCCACCGGGTCCTGGTGGATAATCACATCCGCCATGGGAAACGCCTCCTGGATACGCGTTTCAATCCGGGTGGCCAGATCGTGGGCCTGCAGTAGGGTCAGGTTCTGATCCATATCCACATGCAGCTGGATAAACTGGGTGCGTCCGGACTGGCGGGTACGCAGATCATGGAACCCCAGCGCCTGCGGATGATCCGCCACAATCGCGGTAATCACTTCCCTCACCTCGCCGGGGATCTCCCGGTCCAGCAACAGCTGCGCAGATTCATAGGCAATATGCCAGGCGCTGAACAGAATGAAGATCGCAATCACTAGGCCCACCACGCCGTCCAGCCACAAATAGCCAAACTGGCTGACCACCAGCACGACGATGATTCCCACATTGACCGCCAGGTCCGACAGGTAGTGCAGCGAGTCAGCCTCGATGGCAGTGGAGCCGGTTTCCCGGACCACATACTTCTGGATCAACAACAAACCGAATGTCAGCACGATGGAAAACAGCATCACCGCCACGCCCGCACCGTTCTCGCTGATGGGCTGCGGGTCCATCAGCTTGGTCACGGACTGGTGAATCAGGAACACCGAAGAACCAGCAATAAAAACCGCCTGCCCCAGCCCGGCCAGCGCTTCAGCCTTGCCATGGCCGAAGCGGTGTTCTTCATCCGCGGGCACCAGAGAATAGCGAATAGCGAAAAAGTTGATCAGCGAGGCAATGGAATCCATCACCGAATCCACCAGCGAGGCCAGCAGGCTGACAGACCCGGTCATCAGCCAGGCAATGGCTTTTGCCGCAATCAGAATCAGCGCCGTCAGCACGGAGGCCAGCCCTGCCACAAGCAGCAGGCGATGTTCACGGCGATCATCACGACGCATATAAGTGTTCCGTCCAGTCAGTTAAGTCAAAGCGGCGCCGGGAAATCAGCGTTTGGGCAAATAGCCCATGGGGTCGACGGGCTTGCCGTCTTTACGGATTTCAAAATGCAGCTGAGTGCGGAAAGTGCCACTGGCCCCCATGGTGGCAACCTGTTGACCGCCCTTCACCGTATCCCCTTCCTTGACCATCATCTTATCATTATGGGCATAGGCGCTTAACCAGCGTTCGCTGTGCTTGATAATCAGCAGATTACCGTAGCCTGTCAGGCCACTGCCCCGATAAACCACTCGCCCCGGGGCCGCCGCTACCACAGGGCTGTTCCGGCGCCCGGAAATGGCGATTCCCTTGCGCCCCTGGCTGGCATTGGAAAACGATTCCACCACCTGGCCGCTGGCAGGCCAGCGCCATTCCACCGGGCCTACCGGTACAGTCGGCCTGGATGAGGGTTTGGCGGCGGGTTTTGCCGCCGGAGCAGGCTTGGAAGCGGGTTTTGATGCCGCCGGTTTGCTGGCCGGTTTGGAAGAAGACGTGGCCGGCTTGCTGGCAACCGTCGGGCTGGAAGTCTTGATGCCCAGCGAGATACGCTGGCCGGGATAGATGGTGTACGGCGCCGGAATATTGTTGGCCCGGGCCAGCGCCCGAAAATCCCAACCATAACGCCAGGCAATGGAGTACAGGGTCTCCCCTTCACGCACATGGTGGGTGCCGGAGGTAACTTTGCGCGGCTTCGGTTCCTGGCCATAAATATCCACCACCGGCGCAAAATTGCCGGCACTGCAGCCACTGACCAAAATCCAGACCATGAACGCTGCCAGTGTGCGCATCAGTGACTGTCGGTGCCTGTGTGAAGATCTACTGCCATCAACCACCCCGTTGCCAGGAAATCAGAATCCAGATTGCTCAGTAAGCGTAAACCGACCCGCAGGGCGCTATTCAGCCTTGCGGTGTCTGCGCAACATTATGCACCGGCGCCACCCGGTAAAGTAACCACACCAGCCCGGCCGCCACGGCCACCATGGTCAGAGCCAAAGGCAACTGGGCGGATTGCTCGGTAATCGCCGCATACTGTGATGGCCACAACCAGGTGTCACCCAGGCCGTGCTCACCGCTCAATCGCCAGGGCCACAATTTCAGTAATGAACCCGCCATAAAGCCGGCCAGTAACGCCATGACCGTGTCATGGAAACGATGCAGCGTCCACTTGAGCACATGCACAAAGCTCAGCAGCCCCACCGCGCATCCCGACAGAAATGCCAGCAGCAAGCCAAACTCAGCCTGCTTCACAGCTTCCAGCACAGGCTGGTACATGCCCAGTAAAAGAAGGATAAAACTGCCGGAGATGCCCGGCAGGATCATTGCGCAGATGGCCAGCATGCCACTGAAGAAAAACACCAATGCACCGCTACCGGCTGCCGACAGTGCCGGGGCCAGGCCGATGGCCACGGCCACGCCGGTGCCCAACAAAAAGGCACCTACCTGCACCGGGCCTCGCTGCTGCAAGGGTTTCAAGATCAGAATAATGCTGGCGAGAATCAAGCCACTAAAAAAGGCCCATACCGGCACCGGATGGGTATCCAGTAACCAGGTGATTAGCCGTGCCAGCACGGCAATGCTGGTGAAGATGCCGGCCAGCAAGGTGAACAGAAACGTGAGGTTGGCCTGTTGCCAGGCGGCAACGAATCCCTGTTGACGCCATACAGTGAGTAGTCGCGGGGTAATGCCGCCCAGGGTGTTGATCAGTTCTTCATAGATACCGGTGATCAGGGCCAGGGTGCCACCGGAAACGCCGGGCACCACATCAGCGGCTCCCATGGCCATGCCGCGAAAAAAAATACCGGGTCGAATCATGTTTGCGCCTCAGGCATCGCGCTGCACGCAACAACGCGATTTCGGGATGAGTGTTTGTGCACGCTGGAGTACGCGCTTCTCTAATCAGCAGAACCATTTAGACCGGGAAGCAAGCTACCACTTTCACGTTGCAACACGAGCTTGGGATTGTCTTGCCCCACTACCGAATTTCGCCCTTCAAACTGTTGTGGTGCGCGGGCAGAGCTTATTCGCTAGAACCAATTCTGATCGCGCCTTGTAGCTTGTAGCTTGAAGCTGCCTTATCGCAGCACCCCACGCTGGAACGGTACGAAACGTACCGGGTCCAGGGTCTGGGTATGAAATTGATCACCCTCACGGTCGACCACGGTGAGAATCTGCTGGCGATCACCGCCAACCGGCATCACCAGGCGGCCGCCGTCTGCCAGTTGAGACAACAAATCGTCAGGAATATCCGCACGGGCGCACGCCGCGAGAATACCATCGAACGGCGCTTCAGCCTTCCAGCCAAAACCGCCATCCGCATGCTTGAGCTGCACCTTGGCCAGCCCCAGCTGCAACAGGCGCTTGCGGGCCTGATCCTGCAGGGGACGAATGCGTTCCACCGAATACAGCTCATCACAAAATGGCGCCAACACCGAGGTTTGATAACCGCAACCAGTGCCAATTTCCAGCACCTTGCGTGGCTTCCCGTTGGCAATCAGCAGCTCGGTCATGCGGGCAACCACCCAGGGCTGGGAAATGGTTTGCCCATGACCGATCGGCAAGGCGGTATCATCATAGGCCTGATGCGCCAGGGCTTCTTCGATAAACAGGTGTCGTGGTGTATTGCGGATAGCGTCCAGTACGCGCTCGTCCTGAATACCGGCGTCACGCAGACGCTGCACTAACCGATCCCGGGTTCGCGCAGACGTCATGCCGATGCCGCTGAGTTGGATATCCATCTGTGTTCGTTTGCCTCAATGCGAGTCAATCAGCCGGTGAACTGATCAACTCTGCCATTACTGTCGTGGCAAAAGCGCCTGTGGGTAGCGTAAACGCCAGCTCCAGGCAGTCTTCCCCTTCCCGTTCCGGGTCTGTATGCCAGACCCACTGCAAGTCCCGTACCGGCAGCCTCGTGCTACGGCGGGCTTCTTCTACCTTGATCTGGCGCAGGCCCTCAATCACCGGGGCATGGGGCGCCAGTATCTGCTGCTCCAGTTTATTACAGGGGCCAGATGATGCCATGCCGGGCAGGCCGGGCAAAGGGGCGGTGGGGTGCACTTCCCCGCTCGCAACCCGTTCCACCGCATCGCAATCATCATCGGCCATAAATAATCCGCGGCTGCCTTCCGGTTGCAAAATATCGCCGGCCAGCACTCTGTTCCAGCAATCGCGACGTACCCGTTCAGCCAATACCTGATTGAACAGATTGCTGCGCACGGCGGACAACCACATGCCCCGCAGCGCTTTCTTGCGTGGTGCTTCCCCGCCCAGTAACCATTCGGTGCCACGCACCAGATTCCCGGCCCCCCGACCAAAACGCTGTTCGCCAAAATAATTCGGCACGCCTTCCGCCATGATGGTGTGCAGCTGGGTCTCCAGTGCTTCCCGGTCGCCCTGAAAAGCCGTGACGCGCAACCGAAAGTCATTGGCACGGTGGGTACCACGGTTGAGTTTGCGACGGTGACGACCGGCTTGCAGCACCGTCAGCCCTTCGGGCCAATCGAACTCCGGATCGTCCTTGCCCGGCAAATGCAGGCTGAACCATTGCCGGGTCACCGCGTGTTTATCTTTCAGGCCACTGTAGCCCACCGACAAGCGATGAACGCGAGCCTGCTTGGCAAGGAGCATGGCCACGTCTTCGGTATTCCAGCCGGTTTTTTCAATTTCCAGCCAGAGGTGTTCACCCTGGCCTTCCGGTGTCACGTGCATCTGTTCTGCGACGTAAAAATCGTCTGGCCGGGCCTTCAATACGCCCTGACACACCGGACCACCGTGGGCGCAGGGCAAGCCTTGATGAGTCATTTCGGACACGGCACTCACTGGCTCTCCAGCAACACCACGGCCTGCACCGCTATGCCTTCCTTGCGACCGGTAAAACCCAGTTTTTCCGTGGTCGTCGCCTTGACTGATACCTGGCCCGGATCACACTGCAGCAATTCGGCGATGCGCTCACGCATGCCGGCAATGTGCGGCGCCAGCTTGGGTGCCTGACAGATCACCGTCAGGTCCGCGTTGCCCAGCCGCCATCCCGCATCCAGAATCGACCCATAGATGGCACTCAGCAACTGGCCGGAATCAGCACCTTGCCATTGCGGGTCGGTGTCTGGGAAATAGTGGCCAATGTCCCCCAGCGCCAAGGCGCCAAGCAAGGCATCGGATAATGCATGCAACGCCACATCGCCATCGGAATGCGCCTTGAGCCCGTGGCTGTGGGGAATGGCAATACCGCCGAGCATGACATGATCGCCCTCATCGAAGGCATGAACGTCAAACCCCTGACCAATACGCACGCTCACCACGGTTCTCCTTCGCTGCTGTCATCACCCTGCTGCCGGCTCAGATAAAAGCGGGCCAGTGGCAGATCGTCGGGGACGGTTATCTTGATATTGTCGCTGTGACCGGCGACCAGCCCAGGCTGCCACCCGTCACGCTCCATGGCAGAGGCTTCATCGGTAATGGTGGCCAGGTCACCCTGTAGTGCAGCCAGCAGCGCCTGCGCCGGGAAGAGCTGGGGAGTCAGGGCCCGCCAGATATGCGCCCGGTCCAGCGTGGCCGCAATGTGCGTTTCCTCTACGGCCTGCTTGATGGTATCCACCACCGGCAAGGCGAGAATGGCACCCTGGGGGCCGGTTTGGTCCAGCAGACTCTGAATATCCGAGAGCCGGATCAGCGGGCGGGCCATGTCGTGCACCAGCACCCAGGCGTCGGCACCGCCCTCGTCCCGCACTGCCGCAACACCGTTGCGTACCGAATCAGCCCGGGTGTCGCCGCCGGGCACCGTCTGGATGCGCGGGTGCCGGGATACCGCCAACGTGGGCCACCAGGGGTCGTCAGCGGACACCGCCACCACCACTTTGTGGATCGGCGCGAACGAGAGCAATCGATTCAGGGTGTGTTCGGCCAGGGTTTGGCCGGCCAGGGAAAGATACTGCTTGGGAAAACCCGCGCCCATCCTGCTCCCCACCCCGGCAGCGGGAACCACGGCATACAGCGGGCCGGAAATAACAGGATTCACTCGGTGCCCCGGGGCTGTTCAAGAATCAGGAAAAACGTTTCCCCCTTGCGAACCATACCCAGGTCCTTGCGTGCGATTTCTTCCACGGCTTCCGTGCCTTGCTTCAGGTCATTCACATCGGCGGCCATCAGGCGATTGCGTTCTGCCAGCTTGGCATTGCTTTCCTTCAGCACGGCCACGTCCTTTTTCAGCGCGGCCACATGCCGAAGGCTGCCTTCACCAAACCACAACCGGACCTGCAGGCCCAAAAACAGCAGCGCCAGCAACGCCAGGGCGACTTGCCGGGCGGGTGACAGTTTCAGTGTCATCCGCTCGGCATTGCCCTTGCTGTTGCCGGCGCTGGATTTTGCCTTGGGGGCTGGCATCGCTTAGCCGAGCAGCTTGAACTCTTTACGGCCATGGTAAGCCGCACGGCCCAGTTCCTGCTCGATGCGAATCAAACGGTTGTACTTGGCAACACGGTCGGAGCGGCACAGGGAGCCGGTTTTGATCTGGCCCGCCGCCGTCGCCACGGCCAGATCAGCAATGGTGGTGTCCGCCGTTTCACCACTACGGTGGGAAATGACCGCAGTGTAACCGGCATCCTTGGCCATCTTGATGGCGTCCAGCGTCTCGGTGAGAGAACCGATCTGGTTGAACTTGATCAGAATGGAGTTGGCCACGTTCTCGTCGATACCGCGCTGAAGAATCTTGGTGTTGGTCACAAACAGATCATCGCCTACCAACTGGATTTTCTTGCCCAGTTTTTCGGTGAGGATTTTCCAGCCATCCCAGTCGGATTCGTCCATGCCATCTTCAATGGAAATGATCGGGTAACGGTCGCACAGCTCTGCCAGGTAGTCGGCAAATTCTTCGGAGCTCATGCTGCGGTCTTCACCGGCCAGCACGTACTTGCCATCCTTGTAGAATTCGCTGGCGGCGCAATCCAGCGCCAGGGTCACATCATCACCGGCCTTGTAACCGGCAATCTCGATGGCTTCCATGATGGCTTCCAGTGCCGCTTCATTGCTGGGCAGGTTCGGCGCAAAGCCGCCCTCATCACCAACCGCGGTGTTCAGGCCACGTTTCTTCAGCACCCCTTTCAACGCATGGAAGATTTCCGCCCCGTAGCGAATGGCTTCCGCCACAGTGGGCGCGCCCACCGGCTGGATCATGAATTCCTGAATATCCACGTTGTTATCGGCGTGCTCACCACCGTTGATGATGTTCATCATCGGCACGGGCAGGGAGTATTCGTTATCGTCGTCCTGCAGGTCGGAAATATACTCGTACAGGGGTTTACCCTGATCCACCGCCGCCGCCTTGGCCGCCGCCAGGGACACAGCCAGAATCGCATTGGCCCCCAGGTTCGCCTTGTTCTCGGTGCCATCGGCATCCAGCATGGCCTGGTCCAGCGCCTTCTGGTCGGAAGCGTCTTTGCCCACCAGCAATTCACGGATAGCGGAATTCACATTGCCTACCGCCTTGGTGACGCCTTTACCCAGGTAACGGGACTTGTCACCGTCACGCAGTTCCAGCGCTTCGCGGGAACCGGTGGAGGCGCCGCTGGGCGCACAGGCACTGCCACTGGCACCGGATTCGAGAACCACATCGGCTTCGATGGTCGGGTTGCCACGGGAATCCAGAATTTCGCGGGCCTTGATATCAACGATCTTGGACATGTCGATCAATCTCCAAACTCTAATCAGTTATTTTCGAAGGCAGGCAGTGCCTTGATGGTATTATCCAGGGTTTGCATCTGTGCTAGGAATGGCTCCAGACGATCCAGTCTCAGGGCGCAGGGGCCATCGCATTTAGCATTATCCGGGTCCGGGTGAGCTTCCAGGAACAGCCCGGCGATGCCTTGGCTGATGCCGGCGCGACCCAATTCTGCCACCTGGGCACGACGGCCGTCAGCGCTATCGGCCCGGCCACCGGGTTTCTGCAAGGCATGGGTCACGTCGAAAAACACCGGGTAGTTGAATTGCTTCATGATGCCGAAGCCAAGCATGTCCACCACCAGGTTGTTGTAACCAAAGCTGGAACCGCGCTCGCAAAGAATCAGCTGATCGTTACCGGCATCCTCACATTTGTGCAGAATGTGCGACATTTCGTGGGGCGCCAGAAACTGGGGCTTCTTGATATTGATGATGGCCCCGGTTTTTGCCATGGCCACCACCAGGTCCGTCTGCCGTGCCAGAAAGGCGGGCAGCTGGATGATATCCGCCACTTCCGCCACCGGAGCCGCCTGGTAAGGCTCGTGCACGTCGGTGATCACCGGGCAGTTGAAGGTCTTCTTCACTTCTTCAAAGATTTTCAGGCCTTCGTCCAGACCCGGTCCCCGGTAGGAGCTCAATGAAGACCGGTTTGCCTTGTCGAAACTGGCCTTGAATACCCAGGGCATGTTCAGCTTGCTGGTCACTTCCGCATAGGCTTCCGCCACCTGCATAGCCATGTCCCGGGATTCCAGCACATTCATGCCGCCGAACAAGGCCATGGGCTTGTCGTTGGCGAATTCCAGCCCGTTCAGGGCAATGGTCTTCTGGTTACTCACGGATCACGCCTCCTTGTGCCTGCTGTTCCGCCAAAGCGGCTTCCACATAGCCTTTGAACAAACCGTGACCGTCACGGGGGGTGGAGGTGAATTCCGGGTGGAACTGGCAGGCCACAAACCACGGATGGTCGCCCACTTCGATCACTTCCACCAATTCACCGTCCACGGAACGGCCGACGATCTTCAAGCCTGCCGCTTCCAGCTGCGGCAGGTAGTTGTTGTTTACCTCATAGCGGTGGCGATGGCGCTCCACGATACGTGTGCTGCCATAGCACTGGGCCGCGCGGCTGCCGTCTTCAAGCACACACTCCTGGCCACCCAGGCGCATGGTACCACCCAGGTCGGAGTCCGCAGAGCGTTGCTCTTTCTGACCATCTTCGGTGATCCATTCGGTGATCAGCCCCACCACCGGGTCCGGCGTGTTCGGGTTCAGCTCCGAGGAATGGGCTTGTTCGATGCCTGCCACGTGGCGGGCATACTCGATCACCGCCAGCTGCATACCCAGACAGATACCCAGATACGGCACCTTGTTCTCGCGGGCATAACGGATCGCAGCGATC
Organism: Alcanivorax sp. VBW004; assembly: GCF_009718865.1. Classification (NCBI taxonomy): domain Bacteria; kingdom Pseudomonadati; phylum Pseudomonadota; class Gammaproteobacteria; order Oceanospirillales; family Alcanivoracaceae; genus Alcanivorax; species Alcanivorax sp. VBW004. The sequence continues at coordinate 2,625,955 of NZ_WNHC01000001.1, read as the reverse complement.
TTGCCTTCGGTACCCCGGTCACCAAAACCACCGGGCACCAGAATGGCATCCAGGCTTTCCAGCACACCGGTGCCGTCACGCTCGATATCTTCCGCATCCAGATAGAGGATATTGACCTTGGCGCGGTTGCTGATACCCGCATGGATCAGAGCTTCGTTAAGTGACTTGTAGGCATCGACCAGTTCGATGTACTTGCCCACCATACCGATGGTCACTTCGTTTTCCGGGTTCAGCTGTGCTTCGACCACACGATCCCATTCGCCAAGGTCCGGTTCGGGCAGATCCAGGCCAAACTTTTCCACCACGATGGCGTCCAGGCCCTGCTCGTGCATGCCACGGGGCACCTGGTAAATGGTCTTGCAGTCCGGGGAGGAAATCACCGCCCGGGCTTCCACATTGGTAAATAGGGCAATTTTTTCCCGGGCGCTCTGCGGAATCGGGTCATCCGCACGGCACACCAGAATATCCGGCTGCAAGCCGATGGAACGCAGCTCTTTCACGGAGTGCTGGGTCGGCTTGGTTTTGATTTCCCCGGCGGTGGCGATGTACGGCACCAGCGTCAGGTGCACCAGCAGGGACTGGCTGGAGCCCAGTTCCACGCGCATCTGTCGGGCCGCTTCCAGGAAAGGCAGCGATTCGATATCACCCGCAGTACCACCAATTTCCACGATGGCCACATCCGCATCGCCCGCCCCTTCGCGGATCTTCAGCTTGATCTCATCGGTGATATGGGGGATCACCTGGACGGTGGCGCCCAGGTATTCGCCGCGGCGCTCTTTATCCAGCACATGCTGATAGACACGGCCGGTGGTAAAGCTGTTCCGGCGGTTCAGGCGGGTGCGAATAAAACGCTCGTAATGACCCAGATCCAGGTCGGTTTCGGCGCCATCGTCGGTCACAAACACCTCACCGTGCTGGTAAGGGCTCATGGTGCCAGGATCCACATTAATGTAGGGATCCATTTTAATCAGGGTGACGTTGAGGCCGCGGGCTTCCAACAGAGTGGCCAGGGACGCGGAGGTAATCCCCTTCCCCAGAGACGACACCACACCGCCGGTGACAAAGATGAAACGAGACATGCACTCACCAGATCGCTAGTGGGTTGATAGCACCATCGTCAGTGTGTACTGGCCCCCATAAAAAAAACACCCTGCACGTTACAGACGGGCAAGGAGCTTTCGTGAATCGGGTTGGCCAGCTTCGCAAGAGACGATTGAACACCTGAAAATTCAGGAGCTTGCGCTACATCAGGACGGGAGAAAATGTTAACAGAAGCCGCCCCGCGCCTCAATCGGAATCGCTCCCGAGAGCGTAAAAAGGTGGTGATACCCACATCGGCTACGCCGAATTACGCACTGCCTGTTTAAATGGCTGGCCAAGCGACTGAGAGAGCAACAGGGTTCAGGGGCCGACTCACTTCTTGCGCCCCGCCGAGCGCAGGAGGCAGGAAGCCCGAGGCCAGCCTCAGGGCTTCTCGCATGCCGCCAGCACATCGGCAAAAGGCGCGTCGATCAGCGATGCAAACGCGGAATGCCGGCCAAGACGGGCACGGCTGGCTCGGGGGCTGCTGATACCACAAAGAAAGCGCGCCAGTTGCCGGGGCGTGGCCAGCGCCCCATGCCCTTCCTGTCTCACTGCCTGAATCACCGCCGCATCAGGTACACGGCGATGGCGTGCCGTCATGGGCCAATGTTCGCCCTTGCAATGACTGCACTGCCCACAGGGTTCAGGCAAGCGTTCGCCAAAATAGCTCACCAGGGCCTGCTGATAACAGCCCTTGCCCTCGGCCCAGTCACAGACTTGCTGCAACCGCTGGATATCCCGTTGTTCGCGCACGCGAAACTGTTCTGCCATTCTGGCGGTCAACGCCTGTGGTTCCTGGGGGCGCTGCAACATCCGGTATCCCTGGCGCACCCCGGCCACACGCAGCTCAATCATTCCCTGTTGTTCCAGATAGCCCAGCGCCTTGAGGATGCGAAGCCGGTCAACCTGCAGCTCTGCGGCAGCATCAATGGGCTTCAGGGTTACCCAGATGCGCCCTTGTTTCCCGGTCGCGAAAACCCGCTGCAGGAAATCCGCCCGGTCGTCATTGAATTGACTGATCACGTCATCTTGGGACGTCAGGAAAGCCAGCTTGTACTCCGTATAAAATGGCGCCGTGGCGCGAACCACCCCTTCCAGCTCCAGATAGGTCAGCAGTGTATTGATCACCAGAGGACGAACATCGAATTGTCCGGACAACTCATGCACCGACAGGTCGAACTGCTCGGGCTGGGCCACCAGCCAGTCGATCAATCCGGCCAGCGACGTATTGTCCGGGGTGTCCCCGTAACTGAAATTCTCCAGTACGGTCAGATCGTCCGAACCGGCCAGCAATACACACTCGGAGGGTTTGCCATCCCGCCCTGCCCGGCCGATTTCCTGCATGTAATTTTCCAGGGACTTGGGCAGGTTATAGTGATAAATAGCGCGAATATCGGCCTTGTCGATGCCCATGCCAAACGCGATGGTGGCAACGACAATATTCCCCTGCCCGGCCATGAAGGTTTCCTGCACCCGGTGGCGCTCCTCATCCTTGAGCCCCGCATGGTATGCCTGTGCCGGCAGCCCCTGCGCCTGCAGGAACCCGGCTACCTGTTCGGCGGTTTTCTGCAAAGTGACATAAACGATGGCCGGCTCTGACGGTCGGGACTGCAATGCCGCCAGCAATGCCTGATCCCGTTCGGAGGCATTGTGGGGCCGGATACTCAGCGCCAGATTGGGGCGGAAAAAGCCGGTCTGAACATGATCTTCCCGGGCAATGGAAAAACTGTCGCGGATCTGCTCTGCCACCTGGGGCGTGGCCGTCGCGGTCAGTGCCAACACCCTGCCCACATTGAGATCGCTGGCAAGCTGCGCCAGCTTCAGATAATCCGGGCGAAAGTTATGCCCCCACTCAGAAACACAGTGCGCTTCATCCACCGCCATCATGCTGATCGACAGCCGCTTCAAACGCGCCAGAAACCGCTCATTGGCCAGGCGCTCCGGCGCCACGTACAGCAGCTTGATACTGCCGTCATCCAGCCCCCGGTAGATACCCTGCAATTGCTCTGCATCCACGCTGGAATCCAGCCGCGCGGCAGCAATACCCAGCCGGTGAAGCTGATCCACCTGGTCTTTCATCAATGCAATCAGCGGCGACACCACCAGGGTCACACCACTGAACATCAACGCCGGCAATTGGTAACACAGGCTTTTACCGCCGCCAGTGGGAAACACCGCCAGCGCCGAACGCCCAGCCAGCAATGCGTCGATAACCGCCTGCTGCCCGGGGCGAAAGGCCTGAAGCTGAAAGGTCTGCTGCAAGTGTTGCTGAAGGGCCTGCATGGCACTCCCTTTTTTCGGCTGTAGGGTTGAATACGCAAGGGGTTCGGGATCAGTCAGCGCAAGTTTGGCAGAGGCGGAATACTGAAACGAGCAGGTGCGTCGTATTTTACTGTGCGCCAGAACGGACAGCCGCCCGGTGTCTGTAGCTCATGCGGGAGTGCTTGCTAGCGAGGTGCTTCGTTTGAAGGCAGCAAATACCAGCGCTCACTGTTGTCGCCCTCTTCACCATCAGCCAACCCCACCAGCGGCACACTCACCACCTCCCCATCACGGAGCAACAACGGCCACTGACGCCGCTGCCAGGGCGGCACGCCCGCCGCGCGCCAGAGTTCCTTGATCTGTTGATGCAATCCATTGCGGCGCACGACCAGAGAGCCGGACAATGCCCTGAGCTGCAGATTGCCCGGTGGACGAAGCACCCAAATATCTCCCTCAGCACCTTGCTTTGACCAATGCCAGTGGGGCAAGGCCGGCGGCGGCGCCCCTTCCGGCCAGAGCACATCGCCCTGCCAGGGCTGAAAGGCCTCACGTGAAGCCAGATACAATGCCCCACGGTACAAGCGTGCCGCGTATCCACCCCACTCCACCCGCGCCTGGCTATCCCCCGCAGCCAGGTGCAGCACCCGCAACTGTTCAAGCACCGCGGCACTGGGCGCGGTGGCCCGGTTTTGCTGCAGCCACCAGCGCAGCACATTGCGCTGCCGCGCCAGGGACAAATCGGCCAAATCGGTCAGAGGAAAAGACGCCCCGGCCACGCCAAGTCTGTCTGCATCCTGTACCGCGATTTCATGGAGCAGCTCACCGGCTTCCGCCATATGATCCGCCGCCCGGGCAAGCGTGCCATCGGCACCGGGCCAGCGATCGCGTAGTGCCGGAAAAATAGTGTGGCGCAGATAATTACGGCGCAGGGACTGATCCTGATTGCTGGGATCTTCGCGCCAGTTCAGCGATAACGCCGCCCCCCAGCTCTCCAGCGTATGCCGGCCAACCCCCAACAACGGCCGCCACAGGGCCACACCTTGTTGCCGACTGTGCTCACGCATGGCCGACAGCCCCTGCACACCCGCTCCACGCAGCAGCCGGAACAGCAGGGTTTCCGCCTGGTCATTGCGATGGTGGGCCATCACCAGCGTCGCGCCCTGGGCGCGGGCCAGCGGCAATAGCACACTATAACGGGCATCACGGGCGCCAGCTTCCAGCCCGTTGGCCATGTCGACAGCCACCTTTTCGATGGCTAGCGGGATACCTTGCTGATCCGCCAGCGCCTGGCAAAAGCGTGCCCAGCCCTGGCTATCGGCCTGCAATTGATGGTCAATATGAACAGCGGAGAGGCGCGGGCCCAGACCCGCTTTTACCAAGAGGTGAAGCAACAGGCAGGAGTCCAGACCGCCACTGAGGGCCAGCAGCAGAGGCCCGTCGGGGGCCTGTTCAGCCAGCGACTGGCTGAACCCGGCAGCATCGGACATGGTTATTCGTCAGCGGGATCGCTGACCACGTTGCCGTAACTCATCAGGCGCTCGTAACGGCGGTCGATCAGCGCATCCATTTCCATGGCACGCAGCGATTCCAGCTGGGTTTCCAGCGCCTTGCGAACGGCATCCGCGGCCTGGTCGTGATCGCGGTGAGCGCCGCCCAGCGGCTCCTTGATCACCTGGTCCACGATGCCGAGCTCGTGCAGGCGGCCGGCGGTCAGGCCCATGGCTTCTGCCGCTTCCGGCGCCTTGTCGGCACTGCGCCAGAGAATCGAGGCGCAGCCTTCCGGGGAAATCACCGAATAGGTAGAGAATTCCAGCATCTGCAAATGATCGCAGACGCCGATGGCCAGTGCCCCACCGGAACCACCCTCGCCAATGACCGTGGCGATAATCGGCGTCTTCAGCTGGGACATGACACGCAGGTTGCGGGCGATGGCTTCCGACTGACCACGCTCTTCCGCATCAATACCCGGGAAAGCACCCGGGGTATCGATAAAGGTGAGTACCGGCAGCTTGAAGCGCTCGGCCATTTCCATCAGGCGCAGCGCCTTGCGGTAGCCCTCCGGTTTCGGCATACCGAAGTTACGGCGCACCTTCTCTTTCACTTCACGGCCTTTCTGGTGGCCAATCACCATTACAGGCTGGCCCGCCAGGCGCGTCATGCCGCCGATAATGGCCGGGTCGTCGGCAAAGGCACGGTCCCCATGCAGCTCATCGAAATCGGTAAAGATCCGCTTGATGTAGTCCAGCATGTAGGGACGCTTGGGATGCCGGGACAGCTGGGAGATTTGCCAGGAGCTGAGGCCGCGAAAGATGCTTTCGGTGAGCGTAATGCTTTTTTCCTGCAGCTTGGCCACTTCCTCGGAAATGTTCACCTCGCTGCCACTGCCCACCAAACGCAATTCCTCGATTTTCGCTTCCAGGTCGGCAATCGGTTGTTCAAATTCGAGGAAATTGGGATTCATATTCTGAGCCTGTTCAAGGTGTTATCAGCATGCGCCCGGACCAGAATGGCCGTTCCCTGGCGCCAATACGGCAGAAACGCTACGCCGGCGACCCCCGAACGCAACCTGCCCATAAAAGAATGCAACAAGTGTAGCCGCAACCCAATGACAACGTCGAGACATGGCCGACATGGCTAGGTTGCAAACTGTTTCAAAGGGAGACGCTGCACGCATCACGCTTCACGCGACAACGCGGGAGAGCATCGAGCGCAAAGAGTGGCCCTGCCGCCGCGTCCAGGCGTTTGAATCGCGGAACCCGGCACCTCGGTCACAACGCACCTTTCTCGTGTTGAAGCGTGCTGCGTGTTGCCTGCAGCGCTAGTACTCCATCCGCACTGCGTTTTCACCAAAGCGTACCCGCAGCTCCTCCACCAGTGACTCGTGGGGGCTGATTTTCCATTCATCGCCCAGCCAGAAACTGGCCGCGGCAATGTTGTGGTCCAGATCCAGCAGCACCGGCGTGTTGCCCCCCTGGTACGGCGACAGCATCTGCTGGAGCTGCTGGGGCAAGTCATCCGCCACTGGCACCGCCACCCGCAAACGGCGGGCAAAGGTTTCCCGGGCCTGGCGCATATCCATGATTTCATCGGCGACTAGATTAAAGCCGCCGGTGTATTCGTCGTTGCGGACCCCGCCCTTGAAGATCAGCAGGGTATCCTTCTGCACCAACTCGCCGTATTCGGCAAAGGTCTTGCCGAAGACAGACACTTCCACCCGACCGGTCTTGTCATCCAGCGTGATGAACGCCATACGATCGCCACTGCGTTTGCTGCGGGTGATGCGCAGCGCCACCACCAGCCCGGCGATGGTGGCGGCCTCCCCTTTGCCGGTGGGCTGCAGGGAATTGATTCGGGCGGTCACGAACTGCCGCACTTCTTTTTCATACTGGTCGATGGGGTGGCCGGTCAAAAACAGGCCCAGGGTGTCACGCTCGCCATTAAGACGGGTTTCGTCGTTCCAGGCGCGGGCCGGCTTCCATTCCACCGCCGTGGCCGGACTGTCATCCACGGCCCCGAACATATCCATGATGCCGGCCGCTTCGTTGCGGGCATCCTGATCTGCAGCAGCAATGGCGTCCGGCAAAGTGGCCAGCAACTGCGCGCGGTCGTGGAAACTGCTTTTCGGCCCCAGCTTGTCCAGCACCCCGGCGCGCACCATGGCTTCCAGGGAACGACGGTTGATTTTTTTCAGGTCAATGCGACGACAGAAATCAAACAGGTCCTTGAACTCACCGCCATCTGCCCGCGCCGATACGATGGCATCGATGGGGCCTTCACCCAGCCCCTTGATGGCACCCAACCCATAGACGATGTCGCCCTCCGGGTTCACCGTAAAGCGATAACCACAGGAATTCACATCCGGCGGCAGTACCTGCAACCCCATGGTTTTGCATTCATCAATGAAGGTCACCACCTTGTCGGTGTTCTGCATATCCGCAGAAATGGTGGCGGCCATGAATTCCGCCGGGTAGTGAACCTTGAGCCAGGCGGTCTGGTAGGCAACCAGTGCATAGGCAGCGGAGTGAGATTTGTTGAACCCGTAGCCCGCGAACTTTTCCACCAGGTCGAAGATCTTCATGGCCAGGTCCGGGTCCACACCCTTACCTTTAGCCCCTTCTTCGAAGATCGCCCGCTGCTTGGCCATTTCTTCAGGCTTTTTCTTGCCCATGGCCCGGCGCAGCATGTCAGCGCCGCCCAGCGTGTAACCGGCCAGCTCCTGGGCAATCTGCATCACCTGCTCCTGATACAGGATAACCCCGTAGGAGGGTTTCAGGATCGGCTCCAGCCACTCGTGCTGGTATTGCGGATCCGGGTAGGCCAGCGGTTCGCGACCGTGCTTACGGTTCACGAAGTTATCAACCATGCCGGATTCCAGCGGCCCCGGACGATACAGGGCCACCAGCGCGATAATGTCTTCGAATACGTCGGGCTGGAGCTTTTTGATCAGCTCCTTCATGCCCTGACTTTCCAGCTGGAACACCGCCGTGGTATCGCCCCGCTTGAGCAGGTCGAAACTGGGGCCGTCGTCCAGCGGAATGTGGTCAATAACCAGATCGTCCAGCCCTTCACGGCCGCGCTTCACGTTGGCGGCTTTTACGGCCCAATCAATGATGGTCAGGGTTTTCAGGCCGAGAAAGTCAAACTTCACCAGGCCGGCGGATTCCACATCGTCCTTGTCGTACTGCGTTACCAGGTTGGTACCGTCTTCTTCACAGTACAGCGGCGCGAAGTCCGTCAGCTTGCCCGGGGCGATCACCACGCCCCCGGCGTGCTTGCCCACGTTCCGGGTCAGGCCTTCCAGTTTGAAGGCCATCTCCATGATTTCGTTGGCAGCGTCCTTGTCGGAATTTTCATCGCTTTCCAGGAATTCACGCAGGGTTTCTTCCTGCTCCAGCGCCTTGGTCAGCGTCATGCCCGGAATACCTGGGATCATCTTGGACAACCGATCGGCGAGACCGTAGGGCTTGCCCTGCACCCGCGCCACGTCGCGCACCACCGCCTTGGCGGCCATGGTGCCGAACGTAATGATCTGGCTCACCGCATCACGGCCGTACTTGTCTGCCACGTAGTTGATCACGCGGTCGCGTTTTTCCATGCAGAAGTCGACGTCAAAGTCGGGCATGGAGACCCGTTCCGGGTTAAGGAAACGTTCGAACAGCAGATCGTAGCCGATGGGATCCAGGTCGGTAATCTTCATGGCGTAGGCCACCAGGGAACCGGCACCGGAGCCCCGACCCGGGCCCACGGGAACTTCGTTGTCCTTGCCCCACTGAATAAAGTCGGCAACGATCAGGAAGTAACCGGGAAAGCCCATCTGGTTGATGATATCCAGCTCGAACCGCAGCCGGTCATCGTAATCCTTACGCTTTATGGCGTACTCGGGATCATCCTTATCCAGCAACACCTTGAGACGCTCTTCGAGACCGTCACTGGAGACTTTTTCAAAGTATTGCTCGATGGTCATGCCGTCCGGAATCGGGAAATCCGGCAGGAAGTTTTCCCCCAGGCGAATGTCCAGCGTACAGCGGCGGGCGATCTCCACCGTATTTTCAAGCGCTTCGGGCAAGTCGGCAAACAGCTCCGCCATTTCTTCGGCGGACTTCAGGTATTGCTCTTCGGAGTACTTCTTCGGACGACGCGGATCGTCCAGGGTGTTGCCGTCGTGGATACACACCCGTGATTCGTGAGCTTCGAAATCTTCCCGGCGCAGAAAGCGTACATCGTTGGTTGCCACCACAGGCAGCCCCAGCTGCCCCGCCAGCGCAACACTGGCATGCAAGCAATCTTCGTCGCCCGGGCGCGAGGTACGTTGCACTTCCAGATAGAAACGGTCGCCGTACACAGAGGCCAGCCAGCTCGCATATTGCTGCGCCAGCTCGTACTTTTCTGCCAGTAGCAGTTGTCCCACTTCGCCCTGGGAGGCCGCAGAAAGCACGATCAGGCCTTCGTTAAGTTCTGCTACCCATTCCGGCTTCACCAGCGCCCGGCCACGATCCTGGTTGGTCTGCCAGGCACGGCTAATCAGCAACGTCAGGTTCTGATAGCCCGCTTCGTTGAGCACCAGAAACGACAGGCAAGCGGGCTCCTCTATGTGTGTGCCCTGCACCCACAGGTCGGCGCCCATCAGCGGCTTGATACCCGCATTCATGGCATTTTGATAAAACTTGATCAGCGCAAACAGGTTTGAATCGTCGGTAACGGCCACCGCCGGAATCTGCTGGTTTACACAGGTCTTGATCAGTTCCTTGACCCGCACCACTCCATCGACCAGTGAATAGTCGGTATGCAAGCGCAGGTGGACAAAACGGGGATCACTCAAAACAGGTTCCCTTGTGCAATTGCTGCGGCGACCGGGCCAAAGGAGCGGCGATGCTCGGCCAGGGCGCCATGTTGTTCCAGGGCCGCCATGTGCACCGCTGTCGGGTAGCCTTTGTGGCGGTCGAAGCCATATTGGGGGTAACGGGCATGCAAGGCATGCATTTCGCGATCCCGGGCCACTTTGGCAAGGATCGACGCGGCGGAAATGGCCGGCACCCTGCCGTCACCCTTTACCACCGCTTGCGACGGGCACGGCAACGCTGGCACCCGATTGCCATCAACAAGCACGGCTTGCGCCGCCATGGGTAAACCGGCGACCGCCCGCTGCATGGCCAGCATGGTGGCATGCAGGATATTCAACTCATCGATTTCCGCCGGTTCGGCCCGCCCCAGCGCCCAGCCCAGAGCATGAGACTTGATCTCAGCTTCTAGCGCCAACCGTTTCTTTTCACTGATTTTTTTGGAATCAGCCAAGCCAGCAATGGGGTGTTGAGGGTCGAGAACAACGGCGGCTGTTACTACCGCGCCCACCAACGGCCCGCGGCCCACTTCGTCCACCCCCGCCACAAGCATGCCAGGCTGCCAGGCAAAGGCGGACGGAATGAAAGGGTCAGCCAGGGCATATTCCGCAAAGGGATCGCATGATTGCGATGGTGCCATCAGGCCTCCAGCAGTTTAGCAACGGCGGCTGCCGCTTTCTCGCTGGCGCCACCACGAAGCTGTTGATGTACGTCCTGGAACCGGGCTTTCAGGGCCTGGGCCTGCTCAGGTTGATCGAACCAGCGACGCACGGCGGCAACGATCGCATCCGTGGTCAGTCCTTCCTGAATCAGTTCGGGGACCATTTCCTGCCGACATAACAGATTCGGCAGTGAGACAAATTCGCTCTTTATCAAACCGCTGACGATGGCATAGGTCACCGCGCCAACCCGATAGCCTACCACCATGGGTTTGGTCAGCAACAAGCCTTCCAGCGTAGCGGTGCCGGATGCCATAAGCACCACATCAGCGGCGGCCATTACCGTACGGCTCTGGCCATCCACCAGCGATACGGGTAAATCAGGCTGGGCGTCCAGCAGTGCCTGGATTTGCTCACGGCGAGCATTGTTGGCCGCAGGAATCACGAAATGCAGCGCCGGATCCTGCTGATTCAACACCACCATGGCCTCCAGAAAGGCGGGCATCAACTGCCCCACTTCTCCACCGCGGCTACCCGGCAGCACAGCCAGAATACGCGCCTGCGCATCCAGGCCCAATGCCTTGCGGGCACCCGGCACATCCGTCTCCAGAGGAATTCGGTCGGCAAGCGGGTGCCCCACAAAGGCCACCGGCACCTGGTGCTGCTCATAGAACCGGGCTTCGAACGGCAACAGGGTCAGCATCAGATCAATGCTTTTCTTGATGCCCTTGATGCGCCCCTGCCGCCAGGCCCAGACCGACGGACTCACATAGTGCACGGTTTTCAGGCCGCGATCGTGGAGCCGCCGGGCGATGGGCAAAGTGAAATCCGGGGAATCAATCCCGATGACCACATCCGGTTTCTGTTCCAGCAGGAAGCGGACCAGGGATTTACGCAGACGCAGCAATTCGGGCAGATGGGAAAGCACTTCGGTGATTCCCATCACCGACAGTTTTTCCATGGGGAACAAGCTGGTGAGCCCCGCCTCGGCCATCTCTTCGCCCCCGACACCGATAAACCGGGCTCCGGGATAACGGGCGACAAGGGCCTGCATCAGGCCCGCGCCGAGAATATCCCCGGAAGCTTCCCCGGCAATCAGCGCGACCAGCGGTGCGTCCTTGCGCTGTGCCATGTCAGCGGGTGATACCGCGCTCGGACGCTTTCAGGGAATCGATGAAGATTTGCAGCGCATCCGACGGTTCCATGGCTTCCAGTTCGGCCAGAGCCTGTTCCAGCGTGAGCCCCTGGCGGTAGACCACCTTATAGGCCTGACGCAGGCTGCTGACTACCTCCTTGGACCAGCCACGACGGCGCATGCCTTCAAAGTTCATGCTGCGCGCGCTGGCCGGGTTGCCGGACACCATCACGTAAGCCGGAATATCTTTCAGCACCAGCGAACAACCGGAGGTCATGGCGTAGGAGCCAATCTTGCAGAACTGGTGCACACCGGTCATGCCGCCGAGAATCACGCCATTGCCCACATGGGCATGGCCCGCCACCGAGGCATTGTTGGCAAAAATACAGTCATCGCCAATCATGCAGTCGTGCGCCACATGCACATAAGCCATCAGCAAGTTACGACTACCGATTTTAGTCAGGGAGTTATCCTGAATGGTACCGCGATGAATGGTGACCGATTCACGGATAACATTGTCGTCGCCAATTTCCAGACGAGTCGGTTCCCCGTTGTACTTCTTGTCCTGGCAGTCCTCGCCGACGGACGCGAACTGGAAGATGTGGTTATTGCGACCAATGGTTGTCGGCCCTTTGATGACCACATGGGACGCCACTACGGTGCCCGCACCGATTTTCACGTCGGGGCCAATAATGGAGTACGGGCCCACCTGCACATCCTCTGCAAGCTCCGCGGCCGGATCAATAAGGGCGGTCGGATGAATCATGGACTTGTCACTTTTATTTTGATGATGAAGGCAGGCAGTATACGCCAGCTAATCACTGGCGTACGGGCGGGGATCAGACTTTTTGCTCAGCCACGAGCATCTCTGCACTCGCAACGGTTTTCCCGTCTACCTGCGCCTCACAGGTGAATTTCAGAATATTGCGCTTTACCACCACATACTCGGCGAACAGGTGCAGAGTATCCCCCGGGATCACCCGGCGTTTGAAACGCGCCTTGTCTGTCCCTACCAGCAGGTAAATATAGCCGTCAGAGGGTTTCTTTTTTTCCGTCACAAAACCCAGAATGCCTGCAGCCTGCGCCATCGCTTCTACGATCAGCACGCCGGGCATGATGGGCTCATCAGGAAAATGGCCGTTGAAGAACGGCTCGTTGATCGTCACATTTTTCAACGCTTCGATCCGTTTTCCGGGCTCAATATTCAGCACCCGGTCAATCAGCAAAAAAGGGTAACGATGGGGCAGGTATTCCCTGACCTCTTGGATATCCATCATCATGTGTTCCACACAGGCAAGTACCGCAAATCGCGGAAATTAGTCGCTTAAACGCTCAAGCTTGCGCACACGGCGGGCCAGATCATCCAGATTCCGGAAACGCGCCACGTTCCTACGATAGCGGGATTGGCTATCCACAGGCAACGCAGAGCCATAGGTACCCGGTTCCTTGATAGAGCTGGAGACCAGTGACATGGCCAGGATTTGCACCTTGTCACACACCTCGATGTGGCCAGCAATACCGGCGGCTCCGCCAATCAGGCAGAAAGAGCCGATTTTGGCTGAACCCGCGATGCCAGCCTTCCCGGCGATAGCAGTATGATCACCAATGACAACGTTGTGAGCGACCTGGATCTGATTATCCAGAATCACGCCATTGCCAATAATGGTATCGTCGATTGCACCACGGTCCACTGTGGTACCGGCGCCAATTTCTACATCGGCACCAATGGTGACACCGCCGACCTGATGAAGCTTGGTCCAGCCCGCGCCATTAAAGGCGAACCCGAAACCATCGCCACCGATCACGCAATTGGCGTGTATGATAGTGCGCGGACCCAGTGTGACACCATGGTAAATTGTAACATTTGGCCAAATTCGGCACTGATCACCGATAACGGAACCGGCGCCGACCACGCTGTTGGCCATGATCACGGCACCCTCTCCCACCGTCACATTCGCTTCCACCACCGCATTTGGACCAATGGAAGCTGAATCGGCAATCCGGGCTGTCGCATCAATCACCGCAGCAGGATGCACACCCGCTTGCGGTTGCGGCGCAACCTCAAAAAAGGCACTGGCCTTGGCAAAGGCAAGGTACGGGTCTTTAACGATCAGGGCCGCCACCGGACAGTATGCCCGCTGGGATTCAGGGATCAGCACCGCCCCCGCACCGGTCTGTTCCAGAAACGACCGATAGCGAGGATTGGCAAGAAAGGTAAGCTGGCTGGATGACGCGGACTGGATCGTACCCAGACCGTCCACCACGTGGCTGGCCTCTCCGACCAGCTCCGCATCCAGCTTTTCTGCAAGCGCTCCGAGAGTCAGCATTATTTCATGCTGTTCAGTTGTTTGCCCACAGCCTCGGTAATGTCCAGATCAGGCTTGGCGTACATCACCGCCTGGGCATTGAGTACCACATCCAGCTTTTCACGCTTGGCCACGGCTTCCATGGCGGTTTTCAGTTTCGGCTGCATTTCTTCCAGAATCTCACGCTGCGCTTCATTGGCACGCTTTTGCAGCTTGCGCTGCAGGCTCTGGATTTCAATCATCTTCTGCTGACCTTGCGTCTTCAGCGTGTCCTGTTGATCCGCTGACATGGTCATGGCTTCTTTCTGCAGTTTTTGCTGCAGCTTCTGCACATCATTCTGCAGAGAGTTGAGCTTTTGCTCATCGGCAGACAGCTCATTTTCCAGTGATGACATTTTTGCCTTCACGTTATCCGACGATTGCAGTGCAGCAATCGGATCGAGAACCCCAATGGTGCCATCGGCCATCGCCAGAGCCGGAAGAAGAAGAGTCAGTGCTACCAGTGTTTTTTTCATCATTATTAAACTCCTAAAAAGTCTGTCCCAGAGAAAATTGGAATACTTCCGTGTCATCGCCAGGCTGGTCGTTCAGTGCCTTGGCGAGGTTGAAGCTGAGCGGCCCGATGGCCGTCAACCAGGTCAGCCCGATACCGGCAGAGGTGCGAATATCCTGCGGCTCAAAGTCCGCAAAAATATCATCCCGCTCGGTTTCAAACACGTTCCCCGCATCCACGAACAGGAAGGTTCTCACGCTTCGCGACTCCGGCGCAAAGGGCGTCGGGAAAATCAGCTCCATACTCGCTTCTGTCAGGAAGTTGCCGCCGATGGGATCCGGGCTTGGATCCGTGGTGCCATTGAGGAAATAGCTCAGGCCTTCAGAGCGTGGTCCCAGGGAACGGGACTCGTAGCCACGCACAGAGCCGATACCGCCTGAATAATAGTTTTCGAAGAACGGCAGCACCGTGTCGTCACCATAGCCATCACCGTAGGCCACATCAGCACGGGTGCGCAGCGTCCAGCGTTGGGTAATGGGGAAATACTTCTGCCCGGTCCAGTTCAGCTTGTAGAAGCCGTAATCGGACCCCGGCACCGCCACTTCAAATCCAAGGGTACTCGACCAACCGCGATCAGGCAGAATGCCCCGGTTCAGGGTGCTGGTCTGCAGGGACGCATTGGCCTTGTATTCATTGAACTTGGTGCCTTCTTGGATCAGGAAGTTGGCAATATCCACGGCCACGAAATCACCGGTGGTAATGTCGGTTTTCTCGTAGGTGGCACCGAAGCTCAGGCGAGAATATTCCGAGATGGGATAACCAAACGTCACCGAGC
Source organism: Alcanivorax sp. VBW004 (assembly GCF_009718865.1). Taxonomy (NCBI): domain Bacteria; kingdom Pseudomonadati; phylum Pseudomonadota; class Gammaproteobacteria; order Oceanospirillales; family Alcanivoracaceae; genus Alcanivorax; species Alcanivorax sp. VBW004. The sequence goes on along the minus strand of NZ_WNHC01000001.1, from coordinate 2,610,844 downwards.
CACCCAGACGATCCGCCGCGTAGGACGCTACTGTAGTTTCATCGAAATCAATTTCAGAATAAAACAGGCTGAAGCCCCGGCTTACCCCGTCCAGGGTGTAATACGGGTTGTAATGCGAAAAGCTGTAGGAGTCGCGGATATCAGACCGGCTCAGCGCAAAGGACACCCGGTTACCACTACCGCGCCAGTTATTCTGGGTCACGTTGGCACCGAAGATGAAACCGGAGGCATCGGAGAAACCCACGTTGGCACCGATGGAACCGGAAGGCTGCTCTTCAACCTTGTAATTCACATCCACCAGGTCATCCGCATTGGGTACTCGCGGGGTGTCCGCCTCTACCACGCTGAAGTAACCGAGCCGCTGCAGACGCTGGCGAGACAAGTCCACCAATGAGGTGTTTGCCGGGGCCTGTTCGAACTGACGCAATTCACGGCGCAGCACTTCGTCATCAGTCTTGGCATTGCCGCTGAAGTTGATCCGGCGAACATAGACCTTGCGGCCCGGGTCCACGTAGAAAGTCACATCGACGGTGTTGTCTTCATCATTGGCATTATGCTCACGGCCATTCACTTCCGCGAAAGTGTAACCTTCATTGCCAAGACGGCGTTTGATCAAATCGTTGGTATAGGTCACCAGTTGCTGACTGAACACCTGGCCTTTTTTCACGATCAGCAAAGGCCGCAATTGATCCTCTTTTACCACCAGGTCACCGGCCAGGTTTACTTCATTCACGGTGTACTGTTCGCCTTCGGCCACATTCACCGTGATAAATACACTGCGCCGGTCCGGTGTCACGGATACCTGAGTGGACTCGATGGAAAAGTTGATATAACCGCGATCCAGGTAATAGGAACGCAACCGCTCCAGGTCACCGCCCAGTTTTTCCCGGGAATACTTGTCATCACCTTTGATGAACGACCAGAAACCGGAAGAATGCAGTTCGAAATCTTCCAGCAAGGCTTCATCGTCAAACAACTGGTTGCCAACGATGTTGATGTTGCGAATTCTGGCGGCTTTGCCTTCATAGATTTCGATTTTCAGGGCCACCCGGTTACGCGGCAGCGCCACCGATTCGGTCTTGATGTCTGCCCCGTAGCGGCCCTGGCTGACGTACTGACGCTCCAGCTCGCCGGCAATCGCCTGCAAGGTAGAGCGCTGGAACACTTCGCCTTCAGCCAACCCGGCTTCGGTCAGGCCCTTGCGCAGATTTTCTTCATCAATAGATTTGTTACCGGACAAGTCGATGCGCGCGATGCTTGGTCGCTCGGCAACGATAACCACCAGGTCATCACCGTCACGGCCCAGCTGCACATCCTCGAAATTGCCGGTGGCAAACAGGCGCTGCACCGCATCGACTACCTGATCACGGTTAACCGTGTCACCGGCCTGAATCGGCAGGGAGGCATAGACCCGTTCCACTGGCAGACGCTGGAGCCCTTCTACGCGAATATCGTGGACCTTGAACGGTAGCTGTGTGTCCGCATTTAGCAGCGGCGCTGCCAACAGGCAAAAAACCGCTAGCAGGCCCTTCAGGGGGCTGCTCAGAATGTCCCCAAATCTCATGAAAACTGCTTCACCAAGTCGTTGTAAATGGCCAATAACATGAAGCTGACCACGAGCGTCAGCCCAACACCTTGTGCGGCCATCAAGAACCGCTCAGGTAAACTGCGACCGCGAATCATTTCAATGATTCCAAAGAAAATCCAGCCGCCGTCAAGCATTGGTACGGGAAGAAGGTTAATCACCCCCAGCGTGATGCTGAGGTAAGCCAGCAATGCCAGGAAGCTGGCAATGCCTATGGACGCACTTTCACCGGCCACCTGGGCAATGGTGATAGGGCCGCCCAGGTTATCGAGAGAGAGCTTGCCGGTCACCAGTTTCACCAGGCTCGCGCCCACCACGTTGACCTGCTCGGCAAAGCGGCTGCCGGCCGCACCGACAGCGCCCAGCACACCAAATTCCTGCTGGTAAACGCCCCCCAGCCCCACGCCGATACGGCCAAAGGACTCACCGTTTTCGGTCACCGTGGCAGGCTCCACCTGGAGCGTCTCGATGCGCGTTCCGCGGAGTACGCCGACAGTCAGGGCCTCACCCGGTGCTACCATGATACTTTCTTGCCACTGGGACCAACTGAATACCGGCTCAGCGTTCAGGGTAAGCACCTGATCACCACCGGTCAGGCCGGCCTGCTCTGCCGGACTGTCCGCCTGGACCTCACCAATAACCACGGCCTGATTGAGCCCCAGAGCTTCCAGGGGCGGCTTGTCCAGATCTGCGGACCAGGGCGAGGTATCCAGCTCACGAACCGTGGTGCCACCCCCTGCCTGCTCTACGGTGATCGCCAGGGTATCCGGCTCGCCCAGATGCAGGATCAATTCGTTATAGAAGGCGCGCCAGCCTTTGAGCTCGGTGCTGCCCACCGCAACGATGCGGTCCCCAGGCACAAAACCTGCCTGCTCGGCGACCGAATCCGGCGTCACCGGGCCCACCACTGCCTCCAGGCCGCGTTGGCCATAGCCAAACATCAATACCCAGTAAATCAGCATGGCGAGAATAAAGTTGAATACCGGGCCCGCCGCATAGGTAATCACACGCTGCCAGGCCGGCTTGCCGGAAAATTCGCCCGGCGCACCGTCCGCCGTCTCATCTTCACGGACATCCAGTGGTTTCACGTAGCCACCCAGAGGGATCGCGCTGATCACCCACTCAGTGCCTTTCTTGTCAGTGAAACGCAGGATTTTCGGGCCAAAGCCCACAGAAAAGGTCAGAACACGGACGCCAAAGGCGCGCATGGCAAGAAAGTGGCCCCATTCATGGAAAGCCACAATGATCACAATCGTGACGACGAATGCCAGCAACGTCAGCATCCACGCTCCTTAATCCAGCGGCAGGCAACCTGCCGCGCCTGGCGATCAATCTCCATGACCGCATCCACATCCCGGCAGGCTGGCGCATCCTGTTGCTCCAGGGTTCGCGCCACCACATCCGCAATGCCCATAAAATCGAGCTGACCGCTTAGAAAAGCCGCCACAGCCTCTTCATTGGCCGCATTGAGCACCGCCGTTGCGGTCCCGCCGGCGGCCATGGCATCACGCGCCAGGCCCAGGCAGGGAAACCGTTTCAGATCCGGCAATTCAAAATCCAACCCGGCCAACGCCGCAAAATCCAGCCGCTTGGCCCCGGATTCCACCCGCTCCGGCCATGACAGACCGCAGGCGATGGGGGTACGCATATCCGGCGTTCCCATCTGCGCCAGTACCGAGCCATCCCGATAAGCGACCATGGAGTGAATCACACTCTGGGGGTGCACCACCACATCCACCATGGCGGGCGGCACATCGAACAACCAGCAAGCCTCGATAAACTCCAGCCCCTTGTTCATCAAGGTGGCGGAGTCCACAGAAATCTTCGGCCCCATATCCCAGTTGGGATGTTTAATGGCCTGTTCCGGGGTGACCGCTTGTAACTGTTCTGCGCTGAACTCCCGGAAAGGGCCACCCGATGCGGTCAACAACAGACGCTCCACGCCAGCGTTGACCCCTTCGGTGGGCAGGCATTGAAAAATGGCGTTGTGCTCTGAATCCAGCGGCAACAAGGTTGCCCCGTGACGCTTTACCGCATCCATAAACAAGGAACCGGTCACCACCAGCGCTTCCTTGTTAGCCAGCAGCACTCGCTTGCCCGCTTCCACCGCCGCCAGAGTTGGACGCACTCCCGCCGCGCCGACAATACCCGCCACCACGGTATCGGCATCCGGGTGAGCAGCCAGTTCACAGAGGGATTCAGGGCCAGCCAGAACCTCTACCTGTGACCCGACCTTACCAAGATGGTTCCGGAGCGCCGTGGCGGCGGCAGGGTCCGCCATGGCGGCATAACGTGGATGTACCGTTTCGCAGAGTCGCGCCATGGCCTGCCACTGGGTACCAGCGGTAACCGCAAACACCTCGTAGCGCTCCGGGTGACGCACCACCACATCCAGGGTTTGCTGGCCGATGCTGCCCGTGGCACCCAGCAGCGTCAGACGCTGCCTGCCAGCACGAGCAGCACGCAGGGAATCACTTGCAGAGGGTGTCACAAACTGCCTCCCGGCAGGGCAAACCAGTTGAACCCGGCCAGAGCGATGGGCATGGCAGCGGTAACACTGTCGATGCGGTCCAGCATGCCGCCGTGACCAGGCAAGATGGTGCCACTATCCTTGAAGCCGCGCTCACGCTTCACCATGCTTTCAAACAGATCGCCCAGGGCAGACGCCAGCACAGTGAACAAGGCCACCAGCATCAGCGGCCACAACTGGGCGTCCAGCAGGCCGGCAGCGTACACGCCTGCCACCACCGCCAACGCCAGAGCCACCCCGCCCAACAGCCCTTCGATAGTCTTGCCCGGGCTCACCAGCGGGGCCAGCTTGTGTTTGCCAAAGGTACGGCCGGCAAAATACGCACCGGTATCCGCCGCCCACACCCACAGAAGGATAAACATCAGCGCCCAGGGGCCCGCCAGGCCCAGGGCTCCATTGCTCTGTAATTGCACAATGGCCGCCCAGGACGGCACCAGCAACAACAGCCCCACCAGCGCCATCAGCGCAGGGCGGTACCAGGCGCGAGCATTGCCCGGGTAGCCCACCACCAACACCAACGCCAACAACCACCACACGGGAATGGCATTCAATAGCCAGGCGGGCTGGAAATACTCCGCTGCGGCCATCACCACAGCCAGTGCCGCCACCCAGGCCAATCGCACAGTCAGGCTGACCTTGCCCATCATTGCCGCCCATTCCCAGCCGGCGAGGATAAAGAACACCCCGGCCACGATGGCAAACGGCAGGCGATCCAGCCCGAAAACGGCGCCCAGCACGATTGGCAGCAGCACCAGCGCGGTAATCACGCGCAGCTTTAACATTATTGTTCTCCACTCAAGCTGGTCACTTCCTCACCGGAGCGACCAAAGCGTCGCTGGCGGCCAGCAAAATCCTGTAACGCTGCATCAAAGGCGTCAGCGTCAAAATCTGGCCACAACAACGGTGAGAAATACAGTTCACTGTAAGCCAGTTGCCACAACAAAAAGTTGCTTATTCTTTGATCACCACCGGTACGGATCAGCAAATCCGGCGGCGGCAAATCCGCCATGGACAGATGCGGCGCCATGGACTCCGCGCTGATCTGCTCCGGCTGTATCTCACCGGCGACCACTTTTTCCGCCATTATCCGGGCGGCGTGGGCAATATCCCACTGCCCGCCATAATTCACCGCGATCACCACAGTCATGCGGTTATTGGCACCGGTTAACGACTCCGCCTCGGCCATACCGTCCTGCAAGTCCGCAGCGAACGCGGAGCGGTCACCAATAAAAAGGATGCGTACACCGTGCCCGTGCAGTTCTTCAACCCGGCCACCCAATGCCTTCAGGAACAAGGCCATCAGGTGATCTACCTCAGCCTGGGGCCGGCGCCAGTTTTCCGAGCTGAACGCAAAAAGCGTCAACGCCTCAATGCCCTGGTGGGCGGCCTGGCGAATGATCGCCTGCACCGTTGCCTCACCGGCACGATGCCCTTCCTCTCCCGGCAAGCCCTGCTTACGGGCCCAACGGTTGTTACCGTCCATGATGATCGCCACATGGCGGGGCACACTGCCCTGATGGGAATCGAGATCGGGGGCGCTGGAATGCGGTTGATTGTCGGCCATACTGCATCCGCCAATAATAAAAACGGGCTGACGCGCAGCCCGAAATGTCAGTCAGATCACCGTTTCGCCAGCAGCGATTAAACGGTCATCAATTCCTCTTCTTTCTCTTTCAGAACACTCTCCACTTGCGCCACCATCTTGTCGGTAAGCTGCTGGATCTGTTCTTCGCCGCGGCGCTGCTCATCTTCGGAAATTTCTTTTTCCTTGAGCAGTTCTTTCAAGTCGCCATTGGCATCACGACGCACGTTGCGCACGGACACGCGGGCTTTCTCTGCCTCTGCCCGCACCACCTTGACCAGGTCCCGACGGGTTTCTTCAGTCAGCGGCGGCAGCGGCAAACGAATCAGGGTGCCGGAGGTGGACGGGTTAAGGCCCAGATCAGACATCATGATGGCGCGTTCAATCTGCGGAATCAGCGACTTGTCGAACGGCGAAATCGTCAGCGTTCTGCCCTCTTCCACCGAGATATTGCCCATCTGGTTGAGCGGCGTTTCTGCGCCGTAATACTCGATGGTAATATTGTCCAGCAGGCTCGGATGCGCCCGACCGGTACGCACCCGTTTCATGGCTGTATCCAGCGCCTCAAGACTCTTTTTCATGCGACTTTGCGCATCATTGCGAATATCGTCAATCACCGTTATTCCTCGCTCTATCAGCGGCTATCGCCAACGCTTACTGCGCGGCTTCCACCAGGGTACCTTCACTACCGCCCAACATCAGGTTGAGCAGGGCACCCTTCTTGTTCATATCAAAAACACGCAACGGCATGGCATGGTCACGGCACAGACAAATGGCCGTCAGATCCATGACACCCAGTTTTTTATCCAGCACTTCATCATAGGTCAAGGTGTCATACTTGACCGCATCCGGATTTTTCACCGGATCGTCATTATAGACCCCATCCACCTTGGTCGCCTTCAATACCACATCGGCACTGATTTCAATGCCGCGCAAGCAGGCGGCAGAATCGGTGGTAAAGAAGGGGTTGCCGGTACCGGCACAGAAGATCACCACTTCACCGTTTTTCAGGTGGCGGTTGGCATTGCGATGGTCATAGTGCTCGACCACGCCGCTCATGGGGATCGCCGACATCAAGCGGGTGCGGATATTGGAACGCTCCAGGGCATCGCGCAGGGCCAGGCCGTTCATTACTGTCGCCAGCATGCCCATATGGTCCCCGGCGACCCGGTCCAGGCCCGCGCTCTGCAACGCGGCACCACGGAACAGATTACCACCGCCAACAACCAGGCCGACCTGAACACCGATGCCAACCAGTTGGCCGATTTCCAGGGAAATGGCATCCAGTACCTTCGGGTCAATACCGAACCCCTCTTCACCCGCCAGCGCCTCACCACTCAGCTTGAGCAGAATACGGTTATAGCGCGGTGAGCGCTCCTTGTTCGTCGGCATGTCTTTCTCTCCACCACTCATACGAAACCGCCACCCATGAATAACCCGCCATCGTCATCATTTTTACCGGCCCAGGCCGGCCTTTCACTGCATTCAAACGCACGAGCCTGTGCTGCATAGCACAGTACCGCCCCGCACGATGGTTGCAAGCGCTTTTCACTTTCTGCCGTTCAACAGGCGAAAAAAACGCCCTGCTAGTCAAGCCAGCAAGGCGCCCTTTTACACATCGAACTCGCGAGCCTTAGCCTTTAGCCGCAGCTTCCACTTCGGCAGCGAAATCGACTTCTTCTTTCTCGATACCTTCGCCGACAACCAGACGCTCGAAAGCGACGACTTCAGCACCGGCCGCTTTAACCAGCGCACCGACAGTGGTATTCGGATCTTTCACGAACGGCTGGTCCAGCAAGCTCACTTCTTTCAGGAACTTGTTGATACGGCCGCCGAGCATTTTCTCAACGATCTCAGCCGGCTTGCCTTCCATATCAGGCTGGGCACGGATGATCTCTTTCTCTTTTTCCAGCACTTCAGCAGGAACCTGATCGCCACTGATGACCATCGGGTTAACCGCAGCCACGTGCATGGCAACATCTTTACCCAGCTCGGCATCGCCACCTTTCAGGGCAACGAGAACACCGATACGGCCGCCGTGAACGTAAGCGCCAATGGCACCTTCCGCTTCCAGCTTGGCAGCACGACGGATCTGGATGTTTTCACCGATTTTCTGAACCAGTGCCTGACGGGCCTGTTCAACGGTCGCACCGTCGTCCAGAGTCAGCTCGCCAATCTTGGCGGCGTCGGTTTCACCTGCAGCCAAAGCAGCGCCAGCCACTTTGTCGCAGAAGCCCAGGAAGTTTTCATCGCGGGCAACGAAATCGGTTTCGGAGTTGATTTCTACCATCACGCTAACGGTGTTTGCGTCGTTGGTAGCAATCACCACACCGCCTTCAGCAGCGGTGCGGCCGGCTTTCTTGGCCGCTTTGGCCTGGCCGGATTTACGCATATCGTCGATGGCTTTTTCGATATCGCCATCTGCTTCAACCAGCGCCTTCTTGCACTCCATCATGCCAAGACCGGTACGCTCACGAAGCTCTTTAACCATTGCAGCAGTAACAGCAGCCATGATTATCCTCTTAACTTTGGTATGTTTCGGTAAAGCGGGCGAGCCAGCGGCTCGCCCACCGATAGATTAACCTTCGGCTTTTTCGCCCTGGGCTTCATCTGCTACCTCGACGAACTCGCTCTCGCCACCGGTCTGGTTCTGGGCGTACTGCTTGCCTTCCAGAATCACGTCAGCTGCGGCTTTCACATACAGCTGAATGGCGCGGATTGCGTCGTCGTTGCCGGGAATGACGTAATCAACGCCGTCCGGGTTGGAGTTGGTATCAACCACTGCAACAACCGGGATCCCCAGCTTGCGAGCTTCCTGCAGCGCAATGTCTTCGTGATCTACGTCGATCACGAACAGTGCGTCAGGCAGGCCGCCCATGTCCTTGATACCACCGATGGAACGCTCGAGCTTGTCCATCTCGCGCTTACGCATCAGGGCTTCTTTCTTGGTCAGCTTGTCAAAAGTGCCATCCTGGAACTGGGCTTCCAGCTCACGATAACGCTTGATGGACTGACGAATGGTTTTCCAGTTGGTGAGCATGCCGCCCAACCAACGGTGATCCACATAGGGCATACCGCAACGCTGAGCTTCTTCGCTCACCGCTTTCTGCGCCGCACGCTTGGTACCAACAAACAGGATCTTGTTGTTGCTGGCAGCCAGCTTGTTCAGGAACGCCATGGCGTCGTTGAACAGGGGCAGGGTCTGCTCCAGGTTGATGATGTGAATCTTGTTGCGGGCGCCGAAGATGTAAGCATTCATCTTCGGGTTCCAGTAACGGGTTTGGTGACCGAAGTGCACGCCCGCTTTCAGCATATCGCGCATAGTTACGCTAGACATTGTTAGTACTCCACTTTGGGTTAGGCCTCCACGCCCCCGCATAAACCCAACCAGATCGGTCCAACTTACAGACCAGAAGGCACCCAGGGCTATGTGACGGGGCATGTGTGATTTCCTTCCCCACTCATCGGCGGTTACAATGCGACACCGTCGTCTGTTGACCGACGCAGAGCGGGAAAGCGCGCGCTTTATACCACAGCCGCCCCTCACAGGCAACGCAAAGGTGCCTACCCGGCCCAAAATGCTTTGCCCAAGCCCCGCCCAACTCACTGAAAAAGCAGGAGTTTCCCCAAGTCCCATGAATGTCGTCATTAAAACCCCCGAGCAAATCGAGCAAATGCGTGAAGCGGGCAAGCTGGCCGCCGAAGTCCTGGAAATGATCGGCGAGTACGTCAAGCCGGGGGTCACCACTGAGGAACTGGACCGCATCTGCCACGACCATATCGTCAACAAGCAGCAAGCGATTCCTGCCCCTCTGGGCTATGGCGGCGCCCCCGGTCGCATGCCCTTCCCCAAATCGGTATGCACCTCGGTGAACCATGTGGTCTGCCACGGCATCCCCAGCGACCGCAAGGCCCTGAAAACCGGCGATATCGTCAACATCGATGTCACCGTCATCAAGAACGGCTGGCATGGCGACACCTCGAAGATGTTTTACGTGGGCGAGCCCTCTGTGTTGGCCCGCCGACTGGTGGAAACCACCCGTGAATGCATGTTGGCCGGTATCCGCATGGTCCGGCCCGGCATACAGCTTGGCGACATTGGTCATCGAATTCAGAAAATGGCCGAGGGCGAACGCTTCTCTGTGGTGCGGGAATACTGCGGCCACGGTATCGGCGAAGGCTTCCACGAAGAGCCCCAGGTGGTGCACTACGGCAAACCTGGCACAGGTCTTGAATTGCAGGAAGGCATGGTGTTCACCATCGAGCCCATGATCAACGCCGGCAAAGCCGCCAATAAACTGCTGCCCGACGCCTGGACCGTGGTCACTAAAGACCGCAAGTTGTCCGCCCAGTGGGAACACACCATCGCCGTCACTGCCGATGGTTACGAAGTCCTCACTGCCCGCAGCGAAGAAACGGACCTTTATTAAGTGTCATTGCTACCCGCAATATCTCAGGACTCCCTGCTCGACGCTCTGCAGGAAAGCGCCCAACCCGGCCAATACGCCCGACAATATCTGGCTCAGGGGCAAGAACGCCTGAACCAGGCGTTTGAAGCCACCAACATTACCGAGCTGGTCCAGGCCCGGGCGACCATGGTGGATCAGGTGATGATTGCCGCCTGGTCCCTGTTTGGCCTGGCCGAACGGGATGATGTAGCGCTGGTTGCCGTGGGCGGCTACGGCCGCGGGGAATTGCATCCCTGCTCCGATGTGGATCTGCTGGTGCTGCTCGCCGACACCCCGGAACAGGCGTTGTGCGACAGCCTTGAGCGATTCGTGGCCTTTTTGTGGGATATGGGCCTGGAAATCGGCCATGCGGTGCGCACCCTGGACGAGTGCGTGGAGCTGGCGCGGGAAGACATCACCGTGGCCACCAACATCATGGAAGCGCGCACCCTGGCGGGAAACGACATCCTGCGCGGGCAGCTGGAAGACCGCACCGGCCCGGAACACATGTGGGACTCCGCCGCCTTTTTCGCCGCCAAGTGGGAAGAACAAACCGCTCGCCACAAGCGTTTCAATGACACCGAATACAATCTCGAACCCGACCTGAAAAACGCCCCGGGTGGCCTGCGCGATGTGCAGATGATCGCCTGGGTCGCCAAACGCCACTTCAATGCCGACAGCCTGGAAGCCCTGGTCAACGACGGTTTCCTTACCCCGGAAGAATACGGCGTGCTGCGCAAGTGCCTGGACTACCTCTGGGAAGTGCGCTGGCAGCTGCATGTGCAGACCGAACGTAACGAAAACCGTCTGCTATTCGATCACCAACGGCAATTGGCTAGCCGGCTGGGCCACGAAGACACCAGTGCCAACCTGGGGGTCGAGCACTTCATGAAGGGCTTCTACCGAGTCGCCCTTGCCCTGTCCGTGCTCAACGAAATGCTGCTGCAGCTATTTGATGAAGTCATTCTGCGCAGCGACACCCAGGAGCAAGTGCGGCCACTCAACCGCCGCTTCCAGGTACGCAACGATTACCTGGAAATCAGCAGCCCGGATGTCTTTGAGCAACACCCCAGCGCCCTGCTGGAAGCCTTTGTGCTGATGGCCCAGAACCCGGACCTGAAAGGCATTCGCGCCTCCACCGTCCGTGCGCTGATCTACAATCGCCGCCAGATCGACGACGCCTTCCGCAATAATCCGGTCAACACAGACCTGTTCATGCAGCTGCTGCGCAGCCCCCATGCCCTGTTCTCCCAGCTGCGCCGCATGAAACGCTACGGCATCCTTGGCAAGTACCTGCCGGAATTCGGCGGCATCATCGGCATGATGCAGTACGACCTCTTCCATATTTACACTGTAGACGCCCACACCCTGCTGGTGATCAAGAACATGCGCCGGCTGCGCTACGAAGACCTGCGCGAAGAATTCCCGTTGGCCAGCGAAGTGTTCTATCGTCTGCCCAAGCCCGAGTTGCTGTACGCCTCCGGCCTCTATCACGATATCGCCAAAGGCCGTGGTGGCGACCATTCCGAACTCGGCGCGGACGATGCCATCGCCTTCTGCCAACGCCACGGACTCACCGCCTGGGATGGCAAGCTGGTGGCCTGGCTGGTGCGCAATCACCTGACCATGAGCGTGACGGCCCAGCGCAAGGATATTTCCGACCCGGACGTGGTCTACGATTTTGCCCGCAAGGTGGGCGATCTGGTGCACCTGGATTATCTCTACGTGCTCACCGTGGCGGATATCAATGCCACCAACCCTACCCTGTGGAATTCCTGGCGCGCCTCCCTGTTACGCCAGCTATACACCGAAACCAAGCGCGCCCTGCGTCGCGGCCTCAACAACCCGGTGGAAAAACAGGACTGGATCGACGAAACCCGCGACGCCGCCCTGCGCCTCCTCACGGACCGGGACCACGATGGCCCCGAAATCGAAGCCCTGTGGGCCAACATCGGCGATGAATACTTCCTGCGCGAAACCCCGCGGGACATCTCCTGGCACACCGAAGCCCTGCTCGACCGGGAAGACCCGGACGATCCACTGGTACTGATTCGTGAATCCAGCCAGAGCGTACTGGCCGGAGGGTCGCAGATCTTCATCTACACCCCGGACACCCGCAATCTGTTCAGCGCCACCGTGAACGCCCTGGACAGCCTCGGGCTGACCATTATGGACGCGCGCATTATTACCAGCGTGGACGGCTTCAGCCTGGATACCTACATCGTGCTGGACGAACACGGCACGCCCATCGGCGAGGACTGGGCGCGCATCGAGCAAATCCGCAAGACGCTCACCGAAACCCTGAAATACCCGGACCGTTACGCCACCACCGTGAGCCGCCGCATGCCCCGGCGCAACAAGCACTTTGATGTACCCACCCAGGTGGTGATCAGCAACGACATCGTCAACGATCGTACTGCGGTGGACATTCAAACCCTGGACCGCCCCGGTCTGTTGGCTCATATCGGGCGTATCTTCATGCGCTTCGAGATCCTGGTGCAAAATGCCCGTATTGCCACCCTGGGCGAACGCGCCGAAGACGTATTCTTCATTACCGACCTTGATGGCGAACCGGTTTCCGACCCGACTTTGTGCCAGGAACTGCAGCAAACCCTCAAGCAAGAACTCGACGACAAGAACAACGGAAACACCTGACCCTATGAACCCAGATCTGGAACGGTTGCATCCCTACCCGTTTGAAAAACTGAAGACCCTGTTCAGCGGCTTGCCCCAATCGGACAAGTCGCCCATTGCCCTGTCCATCGGCGAACCCAAACACCCGTCGCCGGATTTTGTGCAGCAGGTATTAAAAGACAGCACCGCGCGGCTATCCAACTACCCGACCACCGCCGGCATCCCAGAATTGAGTGAGGCCATCGGCCAGTGGCTCAAGCGCCGCTTTCACCTGCAAAGCATCGACCCGGCCAGCCAGGTCTTACCGGTAAACGGCACCCGGGAAGCCCTGTTTTCCTTTACCCAGGCAGTGGTGGACCGTCAGCGCCAGCCGCTGGTGCTGATGCCCAACCCTTTCTACCAGATTTACGAAGGCGCCACGCTGTTGGCCGGTGGCGAGCCCATGTACCTGCCTTGCACCGATGCCACAGGCTTGCAGCCGGACTTCGATGCGGTCAGTGAAGACACCTGGACTCGTACCCAGCTGCTGTTCATCTGCACCCCCGGCAACCCCACCGGGGCCACGCTCAGCAAGGCCCAGCTCAAGGCCCTGATTCAGCTGGCGGATAAGTACGACTTTGTCATCGCCTCGGACGAGTGCTATTCGGAAATCTACCGCGACAAACCTCCCGCCGGGCTGCTGGAAGCCTGCGCCGAGATGGGCCGTCACGACTACCGCCGTTGCGTAGTCTTCCACTCCCTGTCCAAGCGCTCCAATCTGCCCGGCCTGCGCTCCGGTTTTGCCGCCGGCGACAGCGAAGTGCTGCAACGGTTTCTGCGTTACCGCACCTATCACGGTTGTGCCATGCCCGTTCATCACCAGCTGGCCAGCATCGCCGCCTGGAATGACGAAAAGCATGTACAAACCAACCGGGCACTGTATCGGGAAAAATTCGACGCGGTACTGGACATTCTTGGCGGCCCCCTTAAGGTATCCGCCCCGGCAGCGGGCTTCTATCTGTGGCCTAAAACGCCCATCAGTGACGAAGCCTTCGCCCAGCGTTTGCAGGCCGAGCACAACGTCACCGTGTTACCCGGCCGCTATTTATCACGCACCATCAATGGTAAAAATCCGGGGGAAAACCGGATACGCATGGCACTGGTGGCCCCGCTGGAGGAATGTATTGAAGGTGCCCAGCGGATCAAGGCACTGCTGGATGCCCTCTAACACATTCGCAGGAGCGTCGCTGGCGGCGCGATAGCCTGGATCAGGTAATCGCGCCGCCAGCGACGCTCCTACGGAAAAGTTTTAACAGGAACAGACATGGAACTGACCCTCTTCGGTATCAAGAACTGCGATACCATGAAGAAAGCCATGAAATGGCTGGATGACAATGGCGTGGCTTACCACTTTCACGATTACAAGAAAGAGGGTGTGCCGGAACAGCGGTTACGTCAGTGGCTGGAAGCGCTGGGCTGGGAAACCGTGATCAACAAACGCGGCACCACCTGGCGCAAACTGGACGACGTGGTCAAGGAGTCCATGAACACGGAGAAATCCGTCAATCTGGCCATGGAAAATTCGTCCGTTATCAAGCGCCCGATTTTGCAAAGCAACGATTTCATTCTCGCCGGCTTCAAGGCCGACGAGTGGGAAAATACATTGAAATAACGCCGGACGCCCAACGCCGGATGCCCGACATTACCCGATCAACGTCCGGCTTCTGGTAGCAAGGCCTCCAGCTCGACGTCAGGAGACAACATGAGCAATTTTTTCGCCATCGCACTGGGTTGCGGCACCAAGAACCGTAACGATAACTGGCTCGAAGTCTTTTACCCGGACCCGGCTCTTAACCCGGACGACAAGCTGATCGAGGTGATTCGCGACGAGCTGGATTACCAGGGTGGCAACGCAGCCATGGAGCTGACCCATCGCCAGGTTCAGCATATTGCCCGCGAGTGGCGTGAAGCCGGTTTCGAGCACGAAGCCAGCTATGCCGTAGCGTTTCAGGAGTCCGATCGCCCGGTGGTGCTGACCGTTCTGGAAACGGACGCCGAGCCTGCCACCACCCCGGAAGCCTATCTCAAGCTGCACCTGATCTCGCACCGTCTGGTGAAACCCCACGGCGTTAACCTGTCCGGCATGTTCCCGCTGCTGCCCAACGTGGCCTGGACCAACGAAGGTGCCGTGGACCTGGAAGAGCTGCCCGAGCGTCAACTGCTGGCCCGCCTGAACGGCAAGGTGCTGGAAGTGAACAGCGTGGACAAGTTCCCCAAGATGACCGACTACGTGGTACCCGCCGGTGTGCGGATCGCCGATACGTCACGGGTTCGCCTGGGCGCTTATGTGGGTGAAGGCACCACCATCATGCACGAAGGCTTCATCAACTTTAACGCCGGCACTGAAGGCCCGGGCATGATCGAAGGCCGCATCTCCGCTGGCGTGTTTGTGGGCAAAGGCTCCGACATCGGCGGTGGCGCGTCCACCATGGGCACCCTGTCTGGCGGCGGCAACATCATCATTTCCCTGGGCGAAGGCTGTCTGCTGGGCGCCAATGCCGGCACCGGCATTCCGCTGGGCGATCGCTGCACCATCGAAGCCGGCCTGTACATCACCTCCGGCTCCAAGGTGCAACTGCTGGACGACAAGGGCGAAATCGCCAACACCGTAAAAGCTCGCGACCTGGCTGGCCAGTCCGACCTGCTGTTCCGTCGTGACACCCTCAGCGGTGCCGTGCAGTGCCTCACCAACAAGAGCGCCATTGCCCTGAACGAAGAGCTGCATAAGCATAACTAACGCAACACGCGGCACGCTTCACGCAACACGCCGGCGTGTCCGCATAATCTCTGTAGGAGCACCTCTCGAGGTGCGAACCAGCCACCGGGGTTCTCCCAAACCGGTTCGCACCTCGAGAGGTGCTCCTACAGCGGCTTCGAATCACCGATACTGGAATACCCATGTCCCGCACTCTCGATTACACCAAGGAACTCATCCGCCGCGCTTCCGTTACTCCGGAAGATGAAGGCTGTCAGGACTGGATGATCGAAAAGCTCGAAGCGCTGGGATTCGAATGTGAAACCCTGTGGTTCGAAGAAGTGCGAAACCTGTGGGCCCGTCGCGGCAAGCAGGGGCCGGTATTCGCTTTCGCCGGCCATACCGATGTGGTGCCCACCGGCGACGTCGCCGCCTGGAAATACGATCCGTTCACCCCCACCGAGGAAGGTGACCTGCTGTACGGGCGCGGGACCGCCGACATGAAAGGCTCCATCGCCGCCATGATGGTGGCAATGGAAGACTTTATCGCCGCCCACCCGGACCATAACGGCAGCCTGGCTTTTCTGATCACCGCCGATGAAGAGGGGCCATCCGTCAACGGCACCGTCAAGGTGGTGGAGCACCTGCAGGCTCGCCAGGAACACATGGATTACTGCCTGGTGGGCGAACCGTCATCCACCAACACTGTCGGTGACGTTATCAAGAATGGTCGCCGGGGTTCGCTGGGCGCCAGGCTCACCGTAAAAGGCATCCAGGGCCACGTGGCCTACCCGCACCTGGCCCGCAACCCGGTGCACGATGTGGCCCCTGCACTGGCGGAACTGGCAACCACCGAGTGGGATCAGGGTAACGATTTTTTCCCGGCCACCAGTTTCCAGATTTCCAACATCAATGGCGGCACCGGTGCCACCAACGTGATTCCCGGCACCTGCGAAATCATTTTCAATTTCCGTTTCTCCACCGAACTCACTGACGCCATTCTTCGCGAGCGTACGGAAGCCATCTTTGACAAACATGGCCTGGACTATGATTTGAAATGGACCCTGTCCGGCCAGCCGTTTCTCACCGACCGCGGCGCCCTGGTGGACGCGGCCGTCAGTGCCATCCGCGATGTCACCGAGCTGGACACCGAACTGTCCACCGCCGGCGGCACCAGCGATGGCCGCTTTATCGCCCCCACCGGCACGCAGGTGGTGGAGCTGGGCCCCACCAACGCCACCATCCACAAGGTGGACGAGCACACCAGCATCAGCGAACTGGACACCCTGACGCAGATCTATCAGCGGCTGCTCCAGCACCTGATGACCTCCGCGTAATATTCCCCGCACTCCTGAACTAACAACACGCCTGCCTGAATGCCCTGACCAAAAACGTGGGCGTATCAGGCAGGCGCAGCACCCTGCTACAAATTCAGGCAAACTGCCCCTACTATGAAAGCTCCAACACGGATCGGGAGGCACCATGTGGCTGCATGAAATCCCCGTGGGCGGCATGCTGTTCAGCCCCATGGTGTTACTGGTGCTGCTGGCACTGGTACTCACCCTGGTGTCTCACCTGCTGCTCAGACAGCTGGGCTGGCATCGCCAGATCTGGAAAGGCGCCTGGTTCTACCTTTCCCTGTTCGTCTGTTTTGTTGCACTTTCACTGCGGCTATTAAGCTGACTGACACAAGGACGCGCCATGCGACAATCGCTTCGAATTCTGGTCACCGTCGTTCTGGTCATCCTGGCCCTGATCGCCGGGAACTGGGTATGGAACTACTACCTCTACGCGCCCTGGACCCGGGACGGCAAAGTGCGGGCTGAAATCATCACCCTGTCCCCGGATGTCTCCGGCTGGGTCCGTGAACTCAACATTGAAGACAACCAGAGCGTCAGCCGGGGCGACCCACTGTTCAGCATCGACGACACTCGCTATCAGGCCGCACTGGCCAAGGCCGACGCGCAGCTACTCTACCAGCAGGAAGCCCTGCGGCTTGCCCAGCACCAGTACCAGCGCCGCCAGGAACTGCACCGCAGCAGCAATAACAGCATCAGCAAGGAAGCCCTGGAAAGCGCCAGCATTCAGGCTCAACTGGCCAAGGCCAATGTGGCGCTGGCCAAGGCCGAACGGGACAGTGCCAACATCAATCTTGAGCGCACCCGCATCCATGCCCCGGCGGACGGCACCATCGTCAACCTGACCCTGCAGCAAGGGAATTTTGTCAATCAGGGCAGCCCGGTGGTTTCCATGGTCAAAGCCGACAGCTTCTATGTCACCGGCTATTTCGAGGAAACCAAATTGCCACTGGTACACGTGGGTCAGGATGCCTCCGTGATTCTCATGAATGGCTCGCGCACCCTGCAAGGCAAGGTCACCAGCGTGGGTCAGGCCATCGCCAATGCCAACACCCAGACCGACCGGCAGTTGCTCCCGCAGGTGCAGCAGACCTTCAACTGGGTCAGGCTGGCGCAACGCATTCCCGTGCACATCGAGCTGGAATCCGTTCCCGACGACATCCTGCTGGCCGCCGGCATGACCGCCACCGTGCGCCTGCACGACGCACCTGCCGCGAAATGATTGGCCTGCCATGACTTTGCCACCGCGCCTGGCCGTCATTCTCACCCCGGAGCGCCATTCCGTGCTCTTTGCGCTCAAGGGCATTATTGCCATGGGCCTGGCACTCTACCTGTCCATGCTCATGCAACTCGAGCGGCCCTACTGGGCCCTCATTTCCGCTGTATTTCTGCAGGTCCGGCCGGAGACCGGCCTGGTGATTGAAAAGGGTCTGTGCCAGATCGGCGGCACCCTGGTAGGCGGCGCCATGGGCCTGCTGATCCTGGCCACCTTGCTACCCTATCCGTTCATGGCATTACTGGCGCTAACCCTGTGGATCGGTCTCAATGCGGCGGCTTCTGCCTGGGTGCGGCAAGCCAATTTCATTTATGGCTTTGCCATGGCGGGTATCACCGCGACGCTGATTGTGGTGATCTCCATCGCCAACCCCACCACGACGTCCAGTGTTGGCATTTTTCATGTGGCCAATGCCCGGGTCAGCGAAATCATTGTCGGCGCAGTCTGCGCAACCCTGGTCAGTAACCTGCTGTGGCCCGCCCGTGTCAGCCACCTGCTACAAAAGCACGCCCGTGGCGCCCTCAACCAGACCCTTGCCTACCTGGAACTGGAGCTCAACCCGGCAGGCACCCATGCCCAGCGCCACATTCAGGTAGACACCCTGCTGCAAAGCATTTTCCCGCTGAGTGATGACAGCAGCGCCGTCCTCTACGAAGGCGCCCAGGGCCCGGGCCGGGCCCGCGCCGCCACCGTCATCTGCCACAAGACCCTGTCGCTGATCGCCCGCATCCGGGTCATCGGCCGTCTGATGCGTAACCACAGTGATTTGCTGACCCCCGCCCTGCAGGACATGCTCGAATCGCTGCGCCAGTCCTTCAAACGCATGCGCGAAACCCAGTCCGCCGAAGACGCCATGGAAGAAGTACAGCGCCTGCGCCAGCAACTACGCACCGCCAGCGGTGAACAGGACGATGATGCCTCCCCGTTGCAACGACGCTTTTTCCAGGTCGCCCTGAACCTGACCGCCGATATTATTCTCGCCCTGGAAGCCAACCGTGCCCTGCACTTCAGCAGGGAAATGCAACTGCGCCCACAGGGCCTGAAACCCTACCGAGACCTGCAGATTGCCGCCGCCGTAGGGGTTCGCAGCGCCCTGGTATTCATGATTGCCGCCGGGTTGTGGATCGGCACAGCCAGCCCCATGGCCATCATGTTGATGATCATGCCGGTGATCTTCACCATCCTTTTTGCCCGCCTGCCCGAACCGGATGTGGTGCTGCGCAGGGCCACCATCACCTCGGTGCTGGCAGCCCCCGTCGCCCTGTTTTTCACCCTGCCCCTGCTGGCCCTGAGCAACGGTGATTTTCCGCTACTGATCCTGATCCTTGGCGCACCGCTGTTCGTGGCGCTACTGGCCATCAGCAATCCGACCACCCTGGCCTATGGGCTTGGCTTCTGCACCCCATACATCATCCTGGTCCAACCCGGCAACGCCATGGATTTTGATGTGGCCCGCGTGGCCAGCAACGGCCTGGCCATTACCGGTGGCATCTTTATCGCCTACATGATGTTCCGCCTGATTACGCCTCCCAATGGCCCAGGCCTGCGCAGGCGCCTGATTCGCGATACCGCCGACGACCTGGCAATGATTGGCCATCATCGCCACCGCATTAATGAAGAAGGCTTCAACGCCCGCATGGCAGATCGCCTTCGCTGGCTCACTATCTGTGACAAGGCCCTGCCCGAGGAACGGCGTCACTTCACCGACCTGGGACTGACCGGTCTCAACCTGGGCCAGGTTTCCTTATGGGTACAAGGGCGTATCAATACCCAGTCGTCCCCCGCATTACAGGACAGCGCAGCACAATGGCAGCAGTCCCTGGCGGATGCCTACCAGGCCTGCGCCCGGGGGCATTGCGATGACCGTTTTCGCGCCGACTCCGAACGCCTGAAAACCGCCATGGCCGAGGCCGGCAACATGGAGCAGCGGAACCAGGAACTGATTGCCGGGGCAGTGGAGCGCATCGCCCTGACCTTCGAGCGAATGGCCGCGCGCCTCGCCGGGACCGCAGAGCTGGATGCCCCAGCAGCGAATACGCCAGGAGCCCGCTAGCCGGAGCGCCCTAAATTCCTGTCGACAGGCCCTAGCCAGCGTGTTTACTCTATGTTTCTCTAACCCTCTTTTCACTATCCCGAATAGCCTGCGCGCCGCCCATGGCGGCCTGCCGTGATGGAGTCCCCTTCACATGACTGCACAAGAAAAGCTGACCGCCAACGTGGTGGTCGATACCAACCCCGCCACTGGCACCGCCGTCGCCGAGCTGAGCGAAACCAACCTTGAAGCCTTGCCACAAATGCTGGCAAAGGCCCGCGAGGCGCAAGCCATCTGGGCGGCCAAATCCTTCAAGGAACGGGCCCGCCATATTCAGATGATGCGCAGCTACATTGTCGATCGAGCGGATGATCTGGCGCGCACTGTCAGCGAGAGCAACGGCAAAACCCTCACCGATGCCCTGGCCACCGAAGTGCTGCCCTGTGCCCTGGCCTGCAAGTGGTATGCGAAAAACGCCGAGCATTACCTGAAAGAGCGTAACCGCCCTGCTGGCAGCATCCTGTTCTTCAACAAGCGCACCCACATGCTGCGCGTGCCACTGGGCGTGGTGGGCATCATCAGCCCCTGGAACTACCCCTTGTCGATTCCCTTCGGCGAAATCGTCATGGCCCTGATGGCCGGCAATGGCGTGATGCTGAAAGTGGCCGCCGCCACCCCGGCAGTGGGCCGCGCCATCGAACAAATCGTCGCGGCCGGCGAACTTCCTGAAGGCCTGTTCCAGCACATTGTCGGCTCTGGCTCTAAAGTGGCCACCGGCTTTTTCGATAACGGCATCGACAAGCTGTTCTTCACCGGCTCGGTACCTGCGGGCAAAACGTTGATGGCTCAGGCCGCGCAAACGCTGACACCTGTGTCCCTGGAGCTGGGCGGCAATGACCCCATGCTGGTGCTGGAAGACGCGGATCTGGAGCGTGCCACCAACGGCGCCGCCTGGGGCGGCTACCAGAATGCCGGGCAAAGCTGTGGCGGTGTGGAACGCGTCTATGTGGTGGATGCGGTGTACGACCAATTCGTGGACCTGTTGGCCAAGAAGACTCGCCAACTGCGCCACGGCATCGGCTGCAGCGGTTTCGATGTGGATATCGGCAGCCTGACCACGGCCGGTCAGCTGCGCACCGTGCAGCAGCACGTGGAAGATGCGTTAGCCAAAGGCGCCCGCATCGAAGCCCAGTCACGCCCGGTGGGCAATGTGGAAAACGGCTTCTTCTTCCCCGCCACCCTGCTCACCCAGGTCACCGACGACATGCTCACCATGTGCGATGAAACCTTCGGGCCGTTGATCGCAGTACAACGTGTGGCCAATGAAGAAGAAGCCATTCGCAAGGCCAACGATTCCAATCTGGCGCTGACCTCTTCAGTCTGGACCAAAGACAACAAGCGCGGGCGCGCCATTGCCGCCCGGTTGCAATCCGGGGTTACCACCGTAAACGATCATCTTTACAGCCACGGCCTGTCCGAAACCCCCTGGGGTGGCTGGAAGGAATCCGGCATTGGCCGCACCCATGGCCCGGAAGGGCTGGAAGAAATGACGCAGGCGAAAGTGGTGAACTGGGATATTCTGCCGTCCAAACGCAATATCTTCTGGTACCCGTTTGACGAAGCCACCTACAACGGCATCAAGAACGCCCTGCTGTTCGTTTTCCCGTCCAGCGTTGGCCAGTGGCTCGGCGCCTCATTGAAGCTCACGCCCTTCCTGGTGAAGAAAATGTTCACCGGCTGGAAAACCGGCGACTAGGGCTGTGTTGCTACCGGGTTCCGGTGGCAAATATTGACCTGCATCATCACTATCCTCCCTGAACCTGTCATGCTACCGAGACAGGCTCTGGGAGGATTTTTTATGTATATGGACAGCGTGGTTCTGGCAGGAATCGCCGTGATTGCCGGCATTCTGGTCTTCGCCGGGTGTTTTGCCCTGTTTATCTGGCTGGACTCCGGCGACGACGACACCCAGAACGGGAAAGACTGACACCAAGCACCCTGCTCGCCATCCTCTTTCGCTTTGTAGCGCTCAGCAGGGATTCAGCAGGGATAGTCTGGCGATTGCAGGCAGCGTTCGCGCAACTGCTCCGGTGTGCTTGCCGAGGGTTCCTGCCGGCGATTGCCATCCTGGCAGATGACTTCAAGCTCCCCTTTCTCCGGTGACGCCCGCTCAATGGTATACCCCACGCCTCCACAGGCCCGTTGCGCCGCGTTGAGACACTCGCTCCATTGCGGGCAAAACACACCAAACTGCCCCGGATAGGACTGCACCACCTGGGTGCCACCGGTTTCACATCCTGCCAACAGCATCAGCAAACAAGCCAACCAAGGGATACTGAAAACGCTGCTGGTCTTCATGGCAATACCCCAATGCAGGCCGGATCAGAGCGCATCCAGCCAGTCCTGGGACGGGGCATACCACCAGGAGCCCATCACCGGCCGGGTAAATTCCAGCAACCGGTCTTTCACTGAGTCATCCGCAATGCCATACATGCGTCGCAGCAGAAAATCATAACGGTCCAGCTCGCAACAAAATGCCAGGAAATACAGGCCATGCTGGCCGCTATCACCGTAAGGGACCGACCGCCGCCACATTTTCTGGGCCACACCGTCCCGGTCGACATCGACGCGTCCTACGTGGGCATCCGCGGGCATGCGCTCATCATCGAACTCCACGGCGTCTTCCTTGGTCCGGCCAAACACATTCTCCTGCTCACTGACCGGTAACTGGTTGAACTTGCCCAGGTCATGAATCCATTTCTGGGTCAGCACCCAACTACCGCCCGCACCGGGGTGCGGCTCAGCGATAAAGGCCGCCTGTTCCGCCTTTTCCCCGGTGGGGTTGCCGATGCCATCCACAAAACCGGTCAAATCGCGCATGTCGTGGTACACAAAGGCGGTTAGCTCAAGCTGGGTGGCGAGCAGGTCACCCACCGCTTGGCGTACCTGCATGGTGGTATCGAACAGGTCTCCCGCCTCCCGGGCCTGCACCCACACCCACAAATCCCCCTGGGTGGCCGGAATGTGCCCCTCCAAAGAAAAAGGGGGAAAACTGAAGCGGGAATCAAAGCACGCCCAGAGATCCGGCCCGAAACCCAGTAAAACCGGGGTCTTCTCACTCTTCAGCGCAACCAGATCACGCAGAGCCTGGCGCAGTGACTCGGTCTTGTGGCCACTGCCAAGACTGAACTCGAAAAACACATGATGGGCATAACTGCGGTCAAAAATACCGGATTGCGGTGTCGACACCGGAGGCTCCTTCACTCTGTCCATGGCGGGGAATAATTCCCACAATTATAGCAGGTCGAATCAGCGCCGGCCCCTGCCATACGCCCGTTATCGTCCAGTCGCAGCAATTTTGAAACAAATTGAAATATCCGCTGGTGTTCCGGACTCAGGGCTTTCGATACACTTGGCTCACATTCGTTAACTGTATCCGACTATGACACCTTGGCTTGGCCTGGATCGACTAGGTTTCTTCCTCATACGCGTATTTTTACGCCTGTGCACCCGCGCCAATGCGCTCCCTTCTGATCCCAAGGAACTGCAGCTTGCTGCCAACACCCCGGTGGTCTATGTACTCAGCGACCGCTCTGCTGCCGATGCGGCCGTGGCCGACCAGACCGCCCGCCAGCTGGGACTCTCTTCAGCCCTGCGCGGCCTGACGCTGGGAAAGACACACCTCAATCACAGTTATTTTCAGCTTTACCGCCGCCAACTGGGTAACCGCCGTCAGCGCCGGGCGGTGTCCCCTCCCCGGTTGGAGAAGCTGGTTGCGGCCCTGCGCGCCAACCCGGAAGCCGATGTACAGCTTGTGCCTGTCTCCGTGTTCTGGGGCCGTCGCCCGGAAAAAGAAAACTCCATGTGGCGTATCCTGTTTTCAGATAACTGGTCCCCCGCTGGCTTCATCAAAAAATTCTTCATTATTCTTACCCAGGGCCGGCAGCTGTACGTCCAGTTCAGCCGCCCCATGTCCCTGCGCACCCTGGTTGACCAGTGTCAGAAAGACGACCAGGCAGTACGCAAGGCATCACGCATTCTGCGGGTACATTTTCGCCGCCAGCAGGAAGCGGCCATCGGGCCTGATCTGTCCCACCGCCGTACCCTCACCAACACTGTGGTGGATTCCATTCCCGTGCGTGATGTCATCCGTGCGGAAGCCAAGCGCCAGGATGTCAGCGAAGAAAAGCTGGAGGCAAAAGCACGCAGCTATGTGATGGAAATTGCGGCGGATTATTCGCACACCGTAATCCGCTTCCTGGAGCTGTTGCTGAACTGGGTGTGGAACCGTTTATACGGCGGGATTCGTCTGTACAACATGGACAACCTGACCAAGGTGGCCGGCGATCACGAAATTATCTACGTGCCCTGCCACCGCAGCCACATCGATTACCTGTTGCTGTCCTTCGTGATGTTTCGCAATGGCCTGGTGCCGCCGCACATTGCCGCCGGCATCAATTTGAACCTGCCCATTGTCGGTACCATTCTGCGACGCGGGGGCGCCTTCTTCATGCGTCGCAGCTTCCGTGACAACCCTTTGTATGCCGCCGTGTTCAGCGAATATCTGCACACCATTACAGCGCGCGGCTTTTCCATCGAATATTTCGTGGAGGGCGGCCGCAGCCGCAGTGGTCGCATGCTCAAGCCGCGCACCGGCATGCTGGCCATGACCGTACGCAGCTTCCTGCGTGATTCGCGCAAGCCCATCGCCTTTGTGCCCGTCTATGTGGGCTACGAAAAAGTCATCGAAGCCGGTTCTTACATCGGTGAACTGCATGGCAAGAAAAAGCAGAAGGAATCCGTCGGCGGACTCATGAAGTCCCTGGCAGTCCTGCGCAGCCACTTTGGTCAGGTGCATCTGAATTTTGGCGAACCGATCAAACTGGTGGACTACCTGGATCAGCACAATCCGAAATGGCGCAACGAAACCGTGGCTTCCGGTGACAATCCCCCCTGGTTCAAGCATGTGGTGGAAGAGCTCGGGCAGGAAGTGGTGGAATCCATCAACGCCGCCGCCGTGGCCAACCCGATTAACCTGCTCAGCCTGGCATTGTTGGCCTCGCCCAAGCACACCATGGACATTGCCCAGCTTCGCCAGCAGCTGGACCTGTATATTTCCCTGCTCAAGCAGGCGCCTTACAGCGACAGCGCTGCGCTGGCCACCGACGATGCCAACGCCATCATCGAATATGGGCTGGAGCACGATTTTCTGGACCGGATCGAGCACAAACTCGGCGACGTAGTAACCACCGATGAGAAAACCGCGCTGCAGATGGCCTACGTGCGTAACAACAGCCTGCATCTGTTCATTCTTCCCGGTCTGATTTGCTCGCTGGTGATGAATGCGCGCTCCATCAGCATGGAGGTACTGCAAAGCATGGTGCGCCTGCTTTACCCCTTCCTGCGTAACGAGTATTTCCTGCACTGGCAGGACGACGAGGAGCTGGCTGCTGCGGTAAACAACATCGTCACCGTGCTGCAACAGGAGCAACTGATCGGCCGGGAGAATGACTGCCTGCATGGCGCTGCGATTCATACCCATGAATCCGACATGCTCGACCATCTTGGCCAGACGGTAATGCCCTCTTTGGAGCGTTACTACCTGACCATCCGGCTGCTGGTGCAATACGGCTCCGGCATGCTTACTGCTGAACAGTTGAGCGAGCTGGCTCACCAGACTGCCCAGCGGCTTTCATTGCTCTATGAATTCAACTCCCCCGAGTTCTTCGACAAGGTTGTACTGAAGAACTTTATCGCCCAGCTTTATTCCACTGGCCTGGTGACACCTGATGACAGCGGCGCCCTGGAGTTCGGCGAAAAACTGGAAGCGCTGGATGACGAAGCCAATCGCATCCTCAGCCCGGATATCAGTGACGCGATTCAGCGCGTCACTCGAGTCACCAACCTGGGGAATCTGGTCACCGCTTCGTCAAACGCGTCTTGAGGATCGCCGGCCGCCTCGGCCGGTGCCATTCACACAAGACACCGGCTATCGAGCAGAAAAGCGATTGAGAGGCTCCCTAGGGACAGGTATAGATATCGAAGCGTACCGCCTTGCCCTTTTGGCTAAAGGACGGCGTGACACCCGCCAGGTAACCCGCCTTGGCGGGCCGTTTTACCACCACGCGGGCAGGCTCAAGGGCACGAGCCCAGGCCAGCATCAGTCGCTCTTCCTCAGCGTCGGGATACGCACAGAGACGCTGTAACCACTGCAAATCTTTCTTCACCGCCGCGCTTTTTTCCCGGGCAGGAAACATGGGATCCAGGTACACCGCGTGCAAGTCACAAGCCTCGCGGGTTCGGCTGTCCTCACAAGCGAGTAATTGCATGTTGGCTGCTAGGCCAGCAGGTGCCCGTTGCAGGCCATCTGCAAGCATGGCGTGCAGTACAGGCGAGCGTTCGGCCAGCAGTACCGAAAACCCCGCTTGCGCCATAAGTGCCGCATCACGCCCCAGTCCCGCAGTGGCATCCAGTACGCGAATACGCTCTTCTTTGGGCTTGCCCAACGCTTTGATCAACCGTTCATGACGCACCCGCTCCGGGGTTAACCGGTAGCCCTGTTTGCCTTCGCAAAAACTGACCGTGAGCGGCGTTTCCTTGCCCTGGGGTCGCCACAGCGCCAGGCACTCATGGTGCCAGCCAAGCACCAGTTCCAGCTCGGCGGCACAGGCCTGAGCTTCGTTTTCCACGGCCCTACCGGGCAGCCCTTCAGGGCAACCCGGCAACAGCCCCAGCACAGTATCCAGAGACGCGTTCGGTGTCATGCCAGCCAGAATAACAGGGCCACACCCAATACCAGCCGGTAGACTACGAACGGCAGCATGCCAATGCGCTCCAGCAGGCGGATGAAGAACACAATGGTCAGGTAGGCTGTCACCGCGCTGACCAATACGCCCAGCGCCATCATTCCCCAATCCACGGCTATCTGTTGTTCGATCAGGTCTTTGGTTTTCAACAAACCCGCGCCCAGGATCACCGGAATGGACAGCAAAAAGGAAAAGCGGGCCGCGTCTTCCCGGCGATACCCCAACGCCAGTGCGGCGGTAATGGTAATGCCGCTGCGCGAGGTCCCGGGGATGAGTGCCAAGGCCTGGGCCAAACCGATGAAAACAGCACCGGCGATGCCCAATCGGGCCAGCGAAAATTCGCGTTTCCCGAACGCATCCGATGCCCATAACAGGGCGCCGAATACCAACGTAGTGATGGCAATCACCAGCGCCGAGCGCAGTTCCTGCTCAATAAAATCATCACCAAGAAAACCGAACACCACAGCCGGAATGGTGGCCAGCACCACCAGCAACCCCAGCTTCAGGTCATCATTCATTCGCCGCTGCTGCACCGCCACGCCAGCGCCCCCCACCATGGCCACCAGGTCGCGGCGGTAATACAGCATCACCGCCAGCAAGGTGCCCAAATGCACCGCCACATCAAATGCCAGGCCCTGATCGGGCCAGCCCAGAATCTGTGATGGAAGAATCAAATGGGCGGAACTGGAGATAGGGAGAAACTCGGTGAGCCCTTGTATCAGAGCAAGAACCAGAGCCTGAAACCAATCCATGGAATGTCCTTGTTGAATGAAACGTCAGTGACGAGTGACGAGAAGCGAGTTTCGAGGAGCGAAAATCAAAACCCGGTTGGTTTTTCGAAACTCGCTTCTCGTCACTCGTAACGCTTTCTATTCGTCAGCGGTAATTTGATAGCCCTTCAGGAACTCCGGGGGCATGCGACGCGGCTTGCCCGAATCCAGCGCCACACACACCCAGCGGGTACGTCCGCGCAACAAGGTCAGGCCGTCGGATTCACGCACAATCTGGTAACGGCGAGTAATACTGATTCGTTCATCATTGTGAACAATCCAGGTGCCGATTTTCAGGTTTTCACCCTCAAAGGCCGGCGCCAGATAATCCACTTCGGTGTGGCGCGCCACCATGCCCCGGTTGAGCTTCTGATACAGGTCCCAGCCCAATCCCAGTTCGGTGGTGTGATGCCAGGCGATCTGCTCCATAAAGCGCAGGTATTCGGTGTTGTTCACATGCCCCATCACATCAATGGCTTCGGCTGGTACGGTCACCGTTAGCTCATGCACATTGGGAAGGTCCCAGTTGATCATCGTACAGCTCCCTGAATCACTTGGTCTCGCAAATAGACTGGCTGCGCCTGTTCCGCACTGACACCCTCTCCGCGTTCGAATGCTGATAATGCCAGCTGGGCCACCGCTTTCGCATGGGGGTGGGCGTCAATAACGCAGCGGCTTGCGCCATAGGCCGCCACCAGCGCATCCTGATAGACCAGCCCGGAACCGATAATCATCCAGTCCGCCGACGGTAGATCCGGCAAGGCATCGGGGTTAAACAGGCCATCGTTGAGAACGGCACTGGCTGCACCGCCCTCACACTCATAGGCGCCGAGGTACACCTCGCCCATACGTGCGTCGAAACAGGCAATCACATGGGAATGCGCCTGTATCGCCTGCGCACTGAGTGCGCAGGCCGCCAGGGTGGAAATCCCCACCACCGGCAGGTCCGCCGAAAACGCCAGACCCTGAGTCACCGCCGCAGCCACGCGCACGCCCGTGAACGCGCCCGGGCCATGGCCGAACGCAATGCCATCAAGATCCTTCAACCGGACCCCGGCATCGGCCAGCAGCCCTTCGACCATTGGCAGCACCAGCTCGGTCTGTCGCCGTGGCGCGTGTTCAAAGCGTTCGATCACATTGCCATCGTCCAGCAACGCCACCGAGCAGGTTTCGCCTGCGGTTTCCAGTGCGAGTATGCGCGTCATGATTCCATCTTTTCCGCTTCCAGGCCCTGCCGGGCCAGATAATCAAAAAACCGTTGCACCACGTCCAGCTTACGGGTGCGGGTCATGTTGGGCAGGCTGTTGACGAACAACTTGCCATAACTGCGCGTTAACAGTCGCGGGTCCGCCACCACCAGTAAACCGGTGTCTTTCGGATCACGAATCAGCCGCCCGGCTCCCTGACGCAAGGCCAGCACCGCCTGGGGAAGTTGGTAATCGCGGAACGCATTACCGCCGTTGCGGTTAATGTGTTCGATACGCGCGGCGGCCACAGGGTCACCGGGGGAGCCAAACGGCAGTTTATCAATGATCACACAGCTAAGGGCTTCACCGCGGACATCAATGCCCTCCCAGAAGCTGCTGGTGCCCAGCAATACTGCATTGCCCTTCTCCCGGAAGGCCTCCAGCAGCTCACGCCGACCGGACTCGCCCTGCACCAGCAAAGGGAAATCAATTTTCTGGCGCAGGATGCCGGCGGCTTCGCGTAATGCTCTGTGACTCGTAAACAGGAAAAAAGTGCGGCCCTTGGCTGCATTAATGACCGGCACCATGGCGTTGGTGAGTTGTGCGGTGTACTCGCGGTCGTTGGGCGCCGGCAGGCCTTCCGGGGCATAGAAGACCGCCTGGCGTTTGAAATCGAAGGGGCTTTCCAGACGCAGGGTGCGAGCAGAGTCCAGCCCCAGGCGGTGTTGAATATGTTCAAAGCGTCCGCCCACTGACAGGGTGGCGGAGGTAAGAATCCAGCTACAAGGATGACGTTCACGCTGGGCGCGCAACTGCGCGGCCACAGACAACGGCGTGCTGTGCAACACTACGGAACGTTTGAACGTCTCAAACCAGTACACCCGGTTGGGCTGGCCGCCTTTCAGGTAGGCCGCCAGACAATCCACCTGCTCACTGGCCCGCCGGGAACAGGCGTCCATACCTCTGCTCGCCTTGGCCAGCGGTCCGAGGAAGGCATCCAGCTCCTGCAAGGCCTGCAGCAGGGTTTCCCCGGCTTCAACCACCGCCTTGTTATCAGCCACTTCCGTCCAGGGCTCACGGCGCTCACCGTCACCCAGGCTCAAACGCAAGTCCATGCCCCCTTTATCCACCGCGGCGACCAGGCGATTCAGCTCTGCCAGATCGGCAGCGGTATGCCCGGCTTCCGACAGACTGTCGCGGCCTAGCTCCTGAATCTGCCGGGTGCTCAGGGTGTCCGCAAAAAACGCCGCGGCAATTTCGGGCAGTTGATGCGCCTCATCGAAAATCACCGTGTTGGCGGTGGGCAGTAATTCAGAAGCCGCACCATTGCCACGCAATGCCGCATCCGCAAAGAACAGATGATGATTCACCACCACCAGGTCGGCTTCCTGGGCCTCCTTGCGCGCCTTCATCAGTGGGCATTCGTTATAGCGGGGGCACTCCGTCCCCAGACAATTGTCCGCGGTACTGGTCACCCAGGGCCATACCGGTGCATCTTCCGGGATCTGTTGCAGCTCGGCGATATCACCGGTGCGGGTACGCCCGGCCCAGTGCGCCACAATCTGCATCTGCCCCACGGTTTCACGGGTGAGAAAACGGGCGTCTTCCTGATGCAATTCCAGCCGGTACGGGCATAGGTAATTGGCACGCCCTTTTAACAGCGCCACTTTTCTCGGCAGGTTCAGGGCTTTCTTGACCATGGGCAGGTCTTTGAAGAACAGCTGGTCCTGCAAGCTCTTGGTGCCGGTGGACACCAACGTCGGGCCTTCAGACAGCAGTGCAGGCACCAGGTAAGCCAGCGTCTTGCCGGTGCCGGTTTCCGCTTCCACCAGCAAGGTGGCACCACTGCCAATCACGTCTTCCACCGCGTCAGCCATTTCCAGCTGCGGTTCACGCGGCTGGTAGCCAGGCAGGAGCGGCGCAAAGCGCGCTAAATCGGTAAGATGATTACGGGCGGTAGTCACATAATGTCCCTGAAACGTGTCTGCACTCGGGGCTGGTAAAACACAAGCTGTCAGCATCGCCCAACGCGCGCGCAGAGCATAGCCGATTCGCCCCCGGAACCCAACGCGAGAGCACGACGAGAAGGCAATATGGTCGACTATACCTTAATCATTCTGGCCGGCGGGCAGGGGCAACGCATGGGCGGTGCCGACAAGGGACTGGTGGAGGTGGATGGCAAGCCACTGGTCGCTCACCTGCTCGATAATCTACTCCCCCGCCCCACCCGCATAGTAATCAGTGCCAATCGCAATACTGACCGCTATCAAGCCTGGGCCGATCAGGTGGTCGCGGATCGGCGCGACGGTTTTCTTGGACCACTGGCCGGGTTGGAAGCCGCTTTGGGGGAAGCCCACGGCCTGTGCCTGTGCCTGCCCTGTGACCTGCTGACCCTGCCCACAGCCATGACTCAGGATTTGTTGGCGGCGGCGTCAATGGAGCATATTTGCGTTGCCCACGATCCGCTACGCCGACAACCGCTATGCATGGCCTTCTATGCCGAGCCTTGGCAAGACTCGCTCAGAGATTATCTGGATGCGGGCAAGCGCAGTGCGCACGGCTGGCTGGATCAGGTATGCGTTCAGCCGGTGGCCGTGGCCACGCCATTGCAGAACCTGAATCACACACATGACGCGTAACACACTCCACACTCCACGCCCCACGCCCCACGCTACAGGCAGGGATGCTGCGTGTGACGTCGCCTAAAACAACAATGCCCGCACAAGGCGGGCATTGTCATGGAACGAAAACGCGGTATTACGCGGTCACGTCCTGGATCTGCTTCATCAGGGCAACCTGATCAGCAGAAGGCTGTGCGGTTTGCAGAGCCATCAGCTTGCTCATGTCGCCTTCAATGCGGATCTGGCCGCTCATGAAGCCTTGCATGCCTGCAGACTGGTCACCTTCGATGAAGATGCGCTTGGCCAGGTCGGCCGGCAGGATCATGGTAGTCGGAGCGTCAGCGTGATGACCTTCTTCGATCATGCCGCCCACCAGAGCCAGCTCTTTGTCGCCACCGTCAGCATTAACAGTGATGTTGATTACCAGGTCAGCCAGTGCTGCCGGCGCTTCAACATTACCCGCGCCATCACGGATTTCTTTTACTTTTGCAAACCACTCGTCAGACAGAAATTCCAGGCTCATTCTTGTTTCTCCTTAAACCTATCGATATGACTTCGACGCCCCCTTTCACAGGGCTGGCACAGGCTTTATTGCTGCTAGCCAATTCAAACGAGCGTTCGAAACTTACCCGTACCTTATAGAAAGGCTCAGAGGGTGGCAATAGCCGCAGATGTGTCCT
Organism: Alcanivorax sp. VBW004; assembly: GCF_009718865.1. NCBI lineage: Bacteria > Pseudomonadati > Pseudomonadota > Gammaproteobacteria > Oceanospirillales > Alcanivoracaceae > Alcanivorax > Alcanivorax sp. VBW004. Next base: position 2,578,601 of record NZ_WNHC01000001.1, on the reverse strand, counting down.
TATAGGACAAAAAAGCCCGGCAAAATGCCGGGCTTTTCGAGCGCCTTAAATCAGCTTCAAACAGACAATCAGAGGTCGTAGCCACGCTCTTCATGCAGGGCGATATCCAGCCCCTGTGTCTCTTCGTCGCCGGTCACACGCAATGGTGCAAACAGGCCTATCAGCTTGAGCAATACCCAGGTTACCAGTGCGGTATAGACAAAGGTGGCCACCACGCCCAGTGCCTGGACGCCCAGCTGATCCAGCATGGTGTACTCCGGCTTGGCAAAGCCGTAACCGGAGAACAGGCCCAGTTCCGTGGAAGCAAACACACCGGCAAGCAAGGTACCCAGGATGCCGCCAATGCCGTGGACCGGGAAAACGTCCAGGGAATCGTCAATCTTCAGCTTGTGCTTGACGAAAATCACCATGTAGAAGCAGATGACACCAGCGGACAGGCCAATCACCAGCGCCGCAGCCGGGCTGACAAAGCCGGATGCCGGGGTAATCGTGCCCAGGCCCGCCACCATGCCGGTAGCAATGCCCAGCGCGGAGGGTTTACCGAATTTTTTCCATTCCATGGCCATCCAGGCCAGCGAACCGGCGGCCGCAGAAATGTGTGTCACCAGCATGGCCATGGCCGCATCGCCATTGGCCGCCAGGGCCGAACCCCCATTGAACCCGAACCAGCCCACCCACAGCATGCCGGCACCGGTAACGGTCATGGTCATGTTGTGCGGCATCATGCCCTGGGTGGGGAAACCTTTACGGTTACCCAGCACCACAGCCGCCACCAGCGCTGCCACACCAGCAGTGATGTGAACCACGGTACCACCGGCAAAGTCATACAGCCCCAGGTCAGCCAGCCAGCCGCCGCCCCAGACCCAGTGACACACCGGGATATACACCCCCAGCAGCCAGAGTACGGAAAACGCCAGCATCGGCCCGAAGCGCATGCGCTCGGCAAAAGCACCGACGATCAGGGCTGGCGTAATGATGGCAAAGGTCATCTGGAACAGCCCGTGCAGGCTTTTCGGCAAGGTGCCTTCCAGCGTCTCCCGGGTAATCCCGGAAAAGAACACATGGTCCAGGCCACCGATCCAGGCATTCATGCTGCCGCCGTCGGAAAACGCCAGGGAATAACCGCAAATCAGCCACACCAGCGACACGGCACAGGTAATGGCGAAACACTGCATCAAAACAGACAGAATGTTCTTGGCGCGCACCAGGCCGCCGTAGAACAGGCTCAAGCCCGGCAGCGTCATGAACAGCACCAGCGCGGTGGCGGTGAGAATCCAGGCACTGTCACCGGTATCCAGGCCATCGGCCAGCGCCAGCGAAGGCAACATCAACAATACAGCTATCAATTTTTTCATCGTCGGGCCCCTTAAATGGCTTCGCTGCCGGTTTCACCGGTACGGATGCGGATCACCTGCTCCAGGTCAGTCACGAAAATCTTGCCGTCACCGATCTTGCCGGTGCCGGCCGCTTTCATGATTGCCTCGATCGCCTGGTCCAGCTGCTCTTCACGGACCGCCAGCTCCAGCTTCACCTTGGGAACAAAATCCACCACGTACTCCGCCCCCCGATACAGTTCGGTGTGCCCTTTCTGGCGCCCAAACCCCTTTACTTCGGTAATCGTCATGCCCTGCACCCCGACCTGGGCCAGCGCATCGCGCACTTCTTCGGCCTTAAACGGCTTGACCACCGCAGTCAGCATTTTCATTCGGTATCTCCTCGTCCTCATGCACCAACACAACACGTGCCGGAAGTTTGCACCGACAAGGGGCATTCAAGAATCAGGCCACAAAATAGTGCACGCTATTTCAATCAGTTAGCGCTGAATAAAATTCATGTCGCACCACAAAAGAACACTGCACTTTATTGGCGCACCATGGATGAACACTATTAGCATCAAAGTGGCGCAGACATCCCGCCTTACACAGGGAGAAAAAGCGAATCACGCACCAAAAAACAGCGGGCGAGCAGCGGCCCGGCAATCGCCGTCAGCACGGAAAAGCAGGCAGGATAGACACGGGCAACGGGGACACCCGCTGCCCGCGGGGAGGAAGTTGGAGGCAGGCTCAGTAGAGGTAGTTGAACATCTTGCGGCGATATTCACTGGCTAAAGGGTCGCCTTTGGGAAGGCATTCAAACACTTCCAGCAGCGCACTGCGGGCCACCCCGTCGCGAAAATCGCGATAATCACGCAACAGCGTCAGCAGCGACTCAAGCCCGGTTTCAAACTGGCCCGCCGCGGCGGCCTGCAAGCCGTAGGCATAAAGATCTTCCGGGGTGGGCTTGTCGGCGATACGGGCGGACAGCTCCGCCAGACTCTGCCCGGTCCCTTCCAGCTTTTCCAGCAACGCGAAACGTGCCCGGAACGGGCGTAACGGTTCCGCATCTTCTGTCACTTCCGCCAGCACCGACTGGGCATCATCCAGGCGCCCTTCCCCCAACAGCAACTCCACCAGCAGGGCACGAATGGCATGCTTGTCCGGGCTTTGCTCCAAGGTCTGGCGTAATGCCCCTTCCGCCTGCTCCGTGTGGCCCGCCTCAATGGCCATGCGCACCTGCTCGATAAAGCCTTCTTCCTGCTGTTGTTGTGCTGCTTCAGGGTCGACTACCGGTGCCAGCCACTGGCGCAGCGCGCCTTCCGTCTGGGCGCCATCCAGCTCACTGACCAATTGCCCCTGGTACACCAGTTTCAGGCTGGGCAGGCTGCGCACACCAAACTGGCTGGCCAGCATTTGCTGCTCATCTGCATTCACTTTCGCCAGCAGCACCTTGCCCTGATATTCATTGACCAGCCGCTCCAGGATCGGCGCCATTTGCAAACAGGGCTGGCACCAGCTGGCCCAGAAATCCACGATCACCGGGATTTGCTGGGATTGCTCAAGAATTTGCTGAATATTCTGCTCGGTGGCTTCAATGATAGGGCTGTTCGGCTGCAACGCTATGCTCCTGAAAACGCATTCAAAGTGGCGCCAAGTGTAAGGCATCATCCAGATTAAATCCGGTTAAATCCTGTGCAACTTATGCCATCTGCGCGTTAGACTGAAAGACAGGTGTGCGGTTTGAAGTTCATGGCGACAGTTTCACGCCCTCTCCATGGCGGCACCCGCATGCTGGAAGGTATTCCACCCAGGCAAAGGAGATCACCATGCTTAGCCTATTGGCTATTGTGTTGTTAATTGCCACGCTGATGACCCTCTTCTATCAGCAAATCAGCCGAGGCATTGGCAGTGCCGTTTTCGTCATTGTGTGGCTGCTCTGCGGCTTCCTCGCTTCCTGGCTGTTCCATCCCATTTCCCTGATTCTGCTCGCCGCCGGCGTTACCGTGCTTAACCACGTAGACCTGCGCCAGAAGTTCATCACCAAACCGGTCTACAACGCGCTGGGCAAAGTCATGCCTGCCATTGGCGATACCGAACGCGAAGCCATCGAGGCGGGCACCACCTGGTTCGAAGCCGACCTGTTCTCCGGCCGACCGGACTGGGAAAAATTCGCCCACATTCAATTCACCACGCTCACCGATGACGAACAGTCCTTCATTGATAACGAAGTGGTGCAATTGTGCGACATGCTTGATGAGTGGCAGATCTTCCACGAACTGCGAGACCTGCCCGAAGAGGTCTGGGACTTCCTCAAGCACAAGGGCTTCTTCAGCCTGATCATTCCCACTGAGTACGGCGGCAAGGCGTTCTCGCCCTATGCGCAAAGCCGCATCATGAGCAAGATTGCCACCCGCTCGCTCACCGCCGCCGTCACCGCCATGGTGCCCAACTCTCTCGGCCCAGGCGAACTGCTGGCGGAATACGGCACCCAGGAGCAGAAAGACCGCTGGTTGCCCGGCCTTGCCAAGGGTGACGAGATTCCCTGCTTTGGCCTTACCGGGCCGGAAGCCGGTTCCGATGCCGGCGCCATTCCCGATACCGGCGTTATCTGCAAAGGCAAGATCGACGGCAAGGAAGTGCTGGGCATGCGCCTGAACTTCGCCAAGCGCTGGATCACCCTGGCCCCGGTGGCCACGGTGGTCGGCCTTGCCTTCAAACTTTATGACCCGGAAAAACTGCTCGGTGATGAGGAAGAACTGGGCATTACCTGCGCACTGATTCCCGCCGATACCAAAGGCGTGGAAATCGGCCGCCGGCACTACCCCGGTTCCCCGTTCATGAACGGCCCCATCAATGGCAAGGATGTGTTCGTGCCTCTCGATGCCATCATCGGCGGCCCGGATATGGCCGGCAAAGGCTGGCGCATGCTGATTGAATGTCTCGGTGCCGGCCGCGGCGTCTCCCTGCCCGCGCTGGCCACCGCCAGTGGCGAAATGGGCTACCGCATGACCGGTGCCTTCGGTCGCATTCGTCGCCAGTTCAATACGGCAGTCGGCGAATTCGAGGGCGTACAGGAAGCGTCCGCCGATGTGGCGGCACTGGCCTACACCCTGGAAGCCTACCGCCATCTGGTGACCCGTTCGCTGGAAGACGGAGCACCGTCCGTGGTTACCGCCATGGCCAAATACCATGCCACCGAAATGATGCGTGAGCTGATCAACCACGGCATGGATATCGCCGGTGGTCGCGGCATTCAGCTGGGCCCACGTAACTTCCTGGCCCTGCCCTATCAGTCCACCCCCATTGCCATCACCGTGGAAGGGGCCAACATCCTCACCCGCTCACTGATGATCTTCGGGCAGGGGGCCATGCGCTGTCATCCGTTCCTCTATGACGAACTGCAAGCCATCCAGGCGGAAGACAAGAAGCAGGGGCTACAGGACTTCGATGACCTGTTCTTCTCCCACGCGGGCCATACGCTGGGCAATATCAGCAGTGCCATCGTGCAGGCCCTGGCGGGCCCCTACCTGTCTGATGCCCCCGGCAATTCCGATGCGTTCAGTGCGCCCTGGTATCGTCTGGTCAGCCGCTACAGTGCAGTACTGGCCAGCGTCTCGGACATGGCCCTGGCGCTGCTGGGCGGCGACCTGAAGCGGCGCGAACTGCTGTCTGCCCGCCTGGGTGATGTGCACAGCCAGCTGCTGATTGCCTGCGCCATTCTCAAGTACCACGCCACCCTGCCCCGCGACGAGGCCAACGATGCCCATGCGCACTATGCGCTGCGGCTGGCCTTCAGCCGGGCCCACGACTCCCTGGAAGCGTTCTCGCGCAACTTCGGTTTCTTCGGCATCGGTCACGTGCTCAAGCGCCTGTTCTTCCCGCTGGGTCGCCCCTGCAAGGCGCAGGCACCCAGCGACGATCAGATACGCACTCTGGGGCAGATGATCATGGAACCCAGCTCGGTGCGTGATGCGCTGGCGGAACCCGCCTATATCTCCCAGGATCCGGAGGATTCCATCGGCCGCGTGGAAGCCACGTTCAACAAGCTGCTGGAAGTGGAGCCCGGCTTCCTGGCGTATCTGAAAGCGGAAGGCAAAGGTCAGCTGGAAGGCAAGACCGTGCTGGAGAAACTGCAGGATGCGGCCCGCAAGGGCATCATCAACGAGAGCCAGGTAGACGCCATCAACGAGTACGACGCCATGCGTTACGACTGCCTGCTCACCGACGCCTTCGACAAGGACCTGAAAGAAGTGAAGGTCCACGCCGAACGGCCAATGATGTAAACCACCGGGGCGGGATGGTGTTCACCATTCCGCCCTTCCCTGCTTTTCCTCTCCCACCTGCTGTCTCCCTGCCCCCTGCGTGCGCCCAATGTTTGCGATGCACAAACATTAACCAGTACTCATTTTCACAAAAAGGCAACGCTGCCGTTTTCACCCAAAACGCTGCTTTTTCCAGCAGTTAATCCCCTGCCCGCTCCATCTCACAGAGATTTAACATTCAGATCACCCTTTTGGCGCTTTTACGCATGGTCGCTTTCGTCTAGTCTTGCCCAAATTACGCCCCACTGGGCCCGGAGCGCCTTTTTGCCTCCCTTTGCCCCTCGGACAACAGGTCAGCAATGACAGCAGTCGTCGAAGAAAAAACCGCAATCGAATTCAAGGGCCGCATGCTGATGATGACGGTCCTCCAGTTGAAAAATCTGGATGCCAATGTCCTCCACCAGCAGGTGAGCCAGCGCCTGGAAGACGCCGCCCAGTGGCTACAGCAAGCCCCCGTGGTAATCGATGTGAGCCCGGAGCTGGATAGCGATCCAGTGGCGCTGATGGCCGCTGTGGATACGCTGCGCAGCTTGGGGGTCAATCTGGTTGCCCTCGCCCGCAGCGAGAACATTGATGCGGACACAGCAAGCATGCTGGGTCTGGGCACGTTGAGCCTAGCCGGCGGCCGTGATGTACCCCGCCGCGCCGAACCCGCACCGGCCACGGACGATGGTGCTGCGGACAGCAAGCCCGCTGCGCAGCAGGTTGAAACCATGGTCATCGACCAGCCAGTACGCTCCGGTCAGCAGGTCTACAGCCGTGGCGACCTGATCGTGCTCGCCCCGGTGAGCACCGGCGCGGAAATCATGGCCGACGGCAACATTCATGTGTACAGCAACCTGCGCGGTCGCGCCCTGGCCGGGGTTCGCGGCGATACCAGCGCACGTATTTTTTGCCAGCAACTGAATGCCGAACTGGTATCCATTGCCGGCCATTATCGGGTGGCCGAAGACCTGCCCGAGTCATACCGTAACCGGCCCGTGCATCTATACATGCAGGGCGAAGCGATGCATTTTACCGCGCTGAACTAGCGTGCATGAAACATGGAAGGTAAGGAGAAGAGCGTGACGAAGATCGTGGTCGTGACATCCGGCAAGGGTGGCGTCGGCAAAACCACCACCAGTGCAGCGCTGGCCACAGGCCTTGCCCTGCGCGGTTTTAAAACCACTGTGATTGATTTTGATGTAGGCCTGCGCAACCTGGACCTGATCATGGGGTGCGAACGCCGTGTGGTCTATGATCTGGTCAACGTGATCAGTGGCGATGCCAACATCAAGCAAGCGCTGATCAAGGACAAGAAGGTGGACAACCTGTTCATCCTCCCCGCCTCCCAGACCCGCGACAAGGACGCCCTCACCATTGAAGGCGTGGAAGGCGTGCTCAACGCCCTGCGTGATGACATGCAGATGGACTACATTATCTGCGACAGCCCCGCCGGTATCGAAAAAGGCGCCCTCATGGCCGCCTACTTCGCCGACGAGGCCGTGGTCGTCACCAACCCGGAAGTCTCCAGTGTACGGGACTCCGATCGCATCATCGGCATTCTGGCCAGCAAGACCCGCCACGCCGAACTGGGCGACGGGGACATCCCCTCCCGCCTGCTGCTGACCCGCTACTCCCCAGAACGGGTAGAGAACGGACAGATGCTATCGGTTGAAGACGTGCAGGAAATTCTCGCCATTGAACTGCTTGGCGTGGTCCCGGAATCCCAGGCGGTGCTCAATGCCAGTAACTCCGGCAGCCCGGTCATCCTGGATACGGATTCCGATGCCGGCCAGGCCTACAGCGATGCCGTTGCCCGATTCCTGGGTGACCAGCTGCCGCACCGCTTTCTTACCACTAACAAGAAAGGTCTATTCGGCCGTCTGTTTGGAGGCTAACGGATGAGCATCTTCAGTTATCTGCTTCCTAAAAGGCAGAACACGGCATCTGTGGCAAAAGAACGCCTGCAGATCATTGTCGCCCGCGAACGCTCCACCCGCGGTGGCCCGGATTACCTGCCGCAGCTTCAGGAAGAACTGCTGCAAGTGGTGCGCAAATATGTCCCTGTGGACCAGGACGCCGTGAACGTCCAGATGGACCGGGAATCCGGCTGTGAAATTCTCGAACTGAATATCACCCTGCCGGAAGCCTGATTCCATGGCGATCGCCCCTGTTGCTGGCAACCGCTACAGCGCAGGGGCGAGCTCTATCGCCCTGTCTCATCTCACTTCTGGCAAACCCAACTGCCCCCTTCTCACTGCGGTAACACCTGCCACTCCGGCTCGTCGTACTCACCGATCACGCTGACCTCAACCACTTTGGCGTGCTTTTCCAGAATCGCCTTGACCCTGGCGCTGCGGCTGTCGTCCTTGGCATCGCGGTGTGCTTTGCTCTCCCAATGGGCGATGGCCAGTACTGTGTCCGGGTAGCCAATCTTTCGGTGTAAATAAGTGCCTTTTGCTCCTTCGCTTTGCTGAATGATTTCACTGGCTTCCACCCATCCTCGGGCATATTCCTCCACGCTAAAGCCCGGTTTGACGCGCACCTCAAAAATAAATTTCATCATCGCTCTCCCTGTCGATAAAACTGTGCCAACAGGCGGTACAGAGCCGGCCAGTCCTTGTAGAGCTGATCCGGCCCTTCGAAAAAGGCTTCACTGCACACCGCAAAAAACTCACCCGGACCGGTCAACGCATAAGCATCCACCGGCATGGGCCGGTGGTGCTGATAATCGCTCAGCAACTCTTCCCAGCACGCGGTGAAGGTTTCATGCCATTGTTTCGGGTTCATCCCGGTATGCAACGGCGGCCTGCCGTTGGCGCCATTGCGGCGCATATCCAGTTTGTGGGACATCTCGTGAATCACCACATTGCTGGCCCGGTTTTCCGGCGCGCAGGCATCACAGATCGCGTCCCAGGACAGAATTACCGGTCCCTGATGCCAGGCCTCGCCAGCCAGCACCGGCCCCTGGGCATGGACCACACCGTCTTCGCTCAGGTGCGGCCGATTGGGAATAAAGGCGCCTTCATACAAAATCACCGTGTACCAACCGTCATACCAATCCAGCCCCAGGTACAGAATGGGCACACAGGCCATGGTCGCCACTTTCAGGCACATGGCATCGGTGTAAGCGAACCCACCGCCCGAGGCGATGCTTTTTCGGGCCAGAAAACGCAGCGAGAGATCAAACAGCGCATCCCGCTCTTCACCTGCAAACCGGGCCATTAACGGCCAGTCCGACACAGCGGCCTCCCACTCCTGCCGGGTATATCCCATCTTCCTGACCCGGCGAGCGTCCCGCCAGTTCTTCCAGGCTGCAAACATGCACTGCCCTCACGTGATTGCTTGGTCGTATTGTGATTACCGGTGTCTACTTTGACCATGATCGCGGCGTTTCACCAGTCGTTACCGCCCGGTACGGCTGTGCTACCATCGCCGCCTGTCTCTGCTGCGAATAGTGTTCAGTGTCTATCCACCAAGCTCATAAAGCTGACCTACTGCTTCTGGTGGTCACGCTTCTGGCTGCCATCAGCTGGATGTTCTCCAAAGAAGCCGTGCTGGCCATGCCTCCCCTGCTATTCATGTCGCTGCGTTTCCTGCTGGCCGCAAGCCTGCTGGCCATGGCGGCGCATCGCCAGCTGCGCCGCCTGAGCGGCCAGCAACTGCTCCGTTGTGTCCGGGTCGGTACTGTTTTCGGCATCGCCATGAGCTGCTGGGTAATGGGGCTGGCCATGGGCGAGCACGTGGGGGAAGGCGCCTTTCTGACCAGCCTGGGAGTGGTGCTGGTGCCAGTGATAGGCCGGTTGATCTTTGCCGAGCCGGTGCCTGGCAGTACCTGGCTGGCACTGCCGGTGGCCGCTGCGGGGCTGGCCCTGCTGTCCCTGGATCAGGGGCTGCACCTGGAAGCCGGGCAGTTATTTTTTGTGGCCGCCGCCACCATTTTTGCGCTCTATTTCAATCTCAATACCCGCGCCGCCAACACCCTCTCCACGCAGGGCATGAATGGCGAATGTATTGAACACCCACGCGTCCCTGCCCTGGCGCTGACCACGGTAGTGCTCGCCGTGGTGGGCGTACTAACCGGGGTGTTGTCCGCCATTTTTGAACCCTGGCAAAGTGCCGCGGCCAACGCCACACCCATACTGGCCCTGTGGGTGGTACTCAGTGCCACGGTAGGCACTGCCCTGCGTTTTCTGGTACAAACCTATGCGCAAAGCCTGTCACTGCACAGCCATGGTGTTGTCATTATGGTGCTGGAACCCATGTGGACCGCACTGATGGCAGCCGCCTGGTTCGGTGAACAGATGACACTGCTGCAACTGGCAGGCTGCGCGCTGATCTTTCTGTCGCTTCTGGTCAATCGCTGGCGAGCTGTACGCAGCCTCCTCAAGGTTTTCCTGAGCCGGCTTTTTGTTTCAACCCCAAAGTAAAAGGAGTTCCAATGGGTGGAGAAATAGCGCAACTCATCACCATGACGCTACCGACCTTTCTGGTCGCCATCGCCGGCTTTGTACTGGCCGGCATTTTCATGCCAAAGGCACGGACCGCAGCCATTCTGGTATTGATCGCCTCGCTGCTCAGCCTGGTCCATATCGCCTATATGTGCCTGCAGCAATTCGTGCTGATAGAAATGCTGTATGACGACAAGATATCCGGCGATCTCTTTGCCCTGATCTCCAGCGGCATCTACAACGGGCTGTACCTGATCATCAGCGCATTGATGCTGGGTGCCGCCTTTAGCGGTCGCCATCAGCCTGTGACAAACGCCCCGCAAAACCCCGCCATCAACACCAACGCGGCGCCGCACCGTGGTGGGCTGGTACTGACACTTGGCCTGTTGGGGGTACTGCTTTTTGCCCCTGTCGGCATTGTCGCCTGGATCCTGGGCAACAAGGATTTAGCTGCCATGCGCCAGGGCAATATGGATAACAGCGGTGAAGGCATGACGCTGGCGGGCAAGGTGCTGGGCATTCTTGCCACGGTGATGTTCATCGTGGGGATCCTGGTGGTCATTGCTGCGGTTGCCATTGTCGCAACCAGCTATCGAGGATTCTGATCTCCATCCCCACAGCCCTGCTTCACAACACCCGTGAAGCGGGGAGCATTCCCTCTCCGGCAAGCCCCACCTGACGACTTTGTCTACTCCCGTGTGACCCAGTTCCTTCTCTCATTCGCCAGTTGGCGCACCATTTGGGCCCAATAATGCCAATAAAAAAAGACTGACATAATGATGGGACCGTTCTCACGTGCTGCTATCGCCAGCCTGACCCTGACATTGCTGCCCCTTGCCAGCATGGCCGACTCGGCTTGCCTGAGCGCAGCCCCCTTGGCTGCCTCATCCTCCTCACTGGCCATCAGCCAGGATGATGAACAGCTTCTGGACCTGCTGGGCCACCAGGCGACCACAACGCAAGCCCGTACACTGCTTGCCTATAACCAGCATGCCAGCAGCATCAACAAACCGATTCTGGGTAATTACGCGCGCCTGCGGCTGGCCGCACTGGCCCTGAAAGACGGCGATACCGCCTTTGCCCGCCAGCAACTCAGCGAAGTGGAGCAAAACAGCCCCGCTGCTGTCGATGCCGCCTTCCTGCTGGCAGAGAGCTATCGGCGCGACGGTGACGAGGAACGGGCCCGGGCCTGGTTTATCCGTATTGCCGCGCGCTTCCCGGGCAACCCCCGGGCAGTATCCGGCCTGGTACTGGCCGGCGATGACTGGCGCAATCAGGGCGCCGATGCGCTGGCCCTGCCGGTGTACAACCTGGCGCTGACCAAGGCGGCGGAGAACCTCAATGCCCTGGATCAACTTTCCAGCCAGCCGGAGCAGCTCTACCGCACCCTGACCAACACCGTTGCGGGCAACAGCACCACGGTGATGGACCAACTGGTACTGGCCATGGTTCGTGATAACGACAGCCAGGTGCTCACCGCCACCCGCCAGTTAATAGCGGCGCACCATCAACAGAAGTGTCTGGATCGCCGGGAAACCGATCTGCACAACGCCATCCAGCATGCCACCGCCAGAGACCTGACCAACGGCGCCTTTCGCACCGCCGCAAAACGCGAAAAAACTGCCACCGAACAGGAAATTGCAGACCTGCAACGTATCCTGCAAAACGCCCCGGATGCCGACGAACTAAACGCGCAGCTGGTCGATGCACAGGAACGGCTGGAGCGGCTGAATGCCCGACTCAATAAGCTCGGCGGCACCGCGCTGCCTGCGGCACTGCAGCAACGCAAAGACCAGCTGGCACGGGAAAAACAGCAGGTGGAATCGAATCTGACCGACGCACGGCGCCGGGTGCGCGAAGCGCTGCAAGCGCAGCTTCCGGAACTGGAAACGTTCTACCGGAATCTGGCGGGGGAAGCGCAACTGGGCAAGGCCCAGCTGCTGCAGAAAAAATCCTGAAGGGAACGCCTGATGCGGGATGCCTGAACCACGATGACCATGGTCACAGGCTCCCACACCCTCACCCCTTGTGGCTTTTCAACAAGGCGTCCACCTTGTCGATGTATTTCTGCTTGGCCTCGTCTGCCCCCAATCCTTTCAGCTTGGCCCAGGCGTCATACTTGGCGCGCCCCACCATATCCAGCATTCCCGGGCGCTTGCCGGTCACATCTCCGGTGCTTCCCTGCTTGAAGTGCGCATAGAGAAACAGCAGATCATCATTGGACGGTTTGCTGTCGAGAGTTTTGACATCTTTCTGGGCTTGTTCAAATCGGGCAGTATCGGTCATGATGTTTCCTGTCGATGTGATCATTGTTGTATAAGGCTCGGGCCTTAATTTCTGCAGGAAATAGTGCGCTGTGATCGCGGATGAATCAACATACCAACACAACCAAAACGAAGAATAACCAGGTTACGCCATGAGCGACGCAGGGCAATCCCAGGCCAGCCAGAGTCTTGACCAGCAGCAGGAAGGCATTCTTCGCAATGCCCTCAATACTTTTCTGGTGCAATTCGACCGTGCCCTGGAACGGCGATACGGCGAGCACGCACATCAACGCGCGCGGGATCTGATCAACCGCTCCGTTTACCTGCTGATGGGGCTGTACCTGTTGGTCGTGCTACCGGTCATTATGCTGGTCAAAACGCCGGAAATGGCCGCCTGGCGAAGCTACGGCGTTTACCCCATCGCCGTCGCCCTGATTGGGCTGTGGTGCTGCACCCGGCTGAGCTGGCTGCGCCCCCACGCCATTGGTGTCATGTATCTGGCGCTGGGCCTGTCCCTGTCCGGTACCGTTTTAGGGGCGATCCGCTTCGATGGCAGTTTCCCCGGGCAGATTTCCTCGTTTGAAACCATTTATCTGCTCATTATTGGCTTCTCAATTCTGCGTCTGCCGCCCCGGCAGACGTTGATCGCCTGCATCCTGGCCGCCGTGGCGGCCTTCGCAATCAGCCTGCTTATGCGCCTGGAGCTTCCGTTGCTGCTGGTGTCCCTTTCGTTCGGTATCCCGCTGATCATCTGCACCCTGAACGGCTATATCCTGGATATCAGTGCACGGCGCAATTTTGCCAACAACCTGTTGCTGGCCCATGAATCCGAGCAACTGAAGCACTGGCGGGAGCAGGCAGAGAAAGATACCCGTCGGCAGCAACAGCTCAATACGTTCATGGAGCAAATCGCCGGCAACCTGACTCCCACACAGCTACTGGAACGGGTGCTGGGTTATCTGGTTCAGCAAGTGAATGCGCAGGTAGGCGCGGCCTACACGCTGGAAGAGGACACCTTGGTACGCCAGGCCAGCTGGGCACTGAACGACTCAGCTCAACGCCGCGACACCCTGCCCGCGGACGAAGGCCTGCTCGGCGCCGCGCTAAACCAGCGGCTGCTGATGCAGCAACATCACGTACCACAGGATTATCTGGATCTGGAAACGGGCCAGGGGAAACGGCCACCGGGTGCCGTGCTGCTATGGCCCCTGATACAGGGAGACCACCCCCTGGGCATCATTGAGATCGCCAATACCCAGGGCTTTGATCAGGAACAACAAACGCTGATCAACGAGCTGCATCGCCCTCTCGCCTTTGCGCTGCAATCCGCGCAACGGCGCCAGCAATTCCTGGATCAGGCCGCCGGCACCCGCGCCTAACCGGCTTTGCGGCTGCGTCAGTCAATACCTCGTGCGGCCTTGGCCGCTTTCAGCGGGGCGGACAGCAGCGCCGGCTTACGCGGCACAATATCCGCCAGCGATGCCACCATCCGGGCCATGTCCGCATCCATATCCCCGGTAGGCAGGAAACAATCGACAATGCGCACCTGCCGGCGCCGATAGCAAAAGCCCAACACCACAATCGGCACCGCCATCTGCTCGGCAATACGGTAAAACCCGGTTTTCCACCGCTTGGCACCAGTACGGGTGCCCTCCGGGGCGAGCCCCAGCCAGAACGGCGTCTCGCGCATTACCGCCGTGGTCTGATCCACCACATCCCGAGCGCTGTCACGGTTCACCGGAATGCCTCCCAGCCAGTACATGAGCCGGCCCAGACGCCCTTCAAACAAGGTGTGTTTGCCCATGAAGCGCACCTGCACCCGTAGCGACTGGATGGCACTGATGCCGATCAGCCCGTCAATGTTCGAGGTATGCGGTGCGACCGCCAGAACCACACGGGGCGTATTGGGCAAGCGGCCAACAATGCGCCAGCCCATGGCCCCCAGTATCAATTTGCCCAACCCCGCCAGCAGCCAGTGGCCGCGACGGGGTACCTGATCCCCCAGTGTTCGCGCTGTCAGCGGTGCCAGTTCCGATTTCATGCAAATACCGTAAAAGTCTGTCGACTCAGTGCCACGGCCTTCCCGGCCGCGTCCCAGATCACCGCCTGGCTTTGGCCATAGCCGTCACTGCACTGGTCCGTGTTTACCCGATATTGCCACAAAGTATCCGCCGGTCGAGACTCTGGATCATCCAGCAATTCCATGGTCCAGGTCAGAGAGCTGGCCGGTGCCGGACCTTTAAGCAGTGGCAGCACCGAAGGCGGCCAGGTATCTACCAGGGCAATCAGCGCCGCCGTACTCATGGTTTCCGGGGGTACGGCAAAGCCCATGTAACCCCCGAAATCCGGCGCTGCGCTGGCGCTGAACGGTGGCATGCCCTCCGCATAGCGGATATCAAAATGGGACAGGAAATCCGGCGTCAGCCCCTTGATAAACGGTAGCGCGATGCTTTGTTCCGCCCCTTTCAAACCTGGCGCAGACGGCCCTTCCACCACCACTTTGGACTCCCGGCCCACACCGAAGCTGGCCAGCATAACCGCGACCACCTGCTCCCCCTGGCGAGCGGACACCATCGCCTGCATCACCGATTTCCCTTCCCGTAACACCGTCGCTTCCAATGCAACCTCACCGGGCGATGCCGGCGCCACAAAAGACAGAGAGAAACTGCGCAAGAATCGCCCAGTCGCCACTGTCTTTTGCAGATGGTCAAACAACACTGCACCGACCAGCCCGCCAAACAGCGCCCGGCCCTGCCCCCAGCCTTCAGGGAAGGAGGCACTGCCCTTGCCATCCACCGTGGCCAAAATTTCATCGAATGTCATGATCTCTCACTTTTTGCATGCCTGAAAATAGCGGCCCTTTATTTACCATCCCCGCCAGATCGGTAAAAGTCATTATCCCGAAACGGCGCCATAACCAACAAGAGTGCGCATAAAACAAGCGGAAATAGTGTTTTCCCCATGCGCTTGGCGCCCCTTGCCGGTAGCATAGGCGCCTCTTTTTCAGTTTCGCCAGTACGGAGATAAACGCATGACCTGGTTGAAATCCCGACGCCTTCAGTACCTGTTGGCCATCACTGCTCTCTTTTTCTCGCTGATGGTTGTACTGCGCGCCGTGTTTTATTTCGGCTTTTCCCCTTTGTCCGGTGACAGTGACATCGCCACCGACACCATTCTCACCGCCTGGGGCATTGGCCTTCGCTTTGACTTGCGCCTGGCCCTGCTGCTGATGCTCCCGCTGGCGGCCCTGGCCTACCTGCCCTGGCTGAACCTGCTACGCAGCAGCATTGCCCGCTTTGTGGGTCATGCCTACCTGCTGCTGGCCCTGTTGCTGGTGGTGCTCACCTATATTCTCGATTTTGGCCACTACGCCTACCTGGGCGACCGGCTCAATGTCACCGCGTTACGTTTCCTGGAAGACACCGCTATTTCCACCCAGATGGTCTGGGAAAGCTACCCCGTTATCTGGATTACCCTGGGCTGGCTGCTCACCACCGCGCTCACCTTCTGGGCCGCCCTGTGGATTGAGAAAACCTTGCTCGGCCGTCCGCAAACCCGCATTGCCAAAAGCCAGGCCACACTCGGCTTTTTCGTCTGTTTCGCACTGTTCTTCTTTGCAATTCTGGGTCGGGTCAGCGACATCAATATTCTTAACCCGATCCCGCTGCGCTGGAGCGAAGCCTTCGCCACCGGCAACAAAGCGGTAGGATCGCTGGGGCTAAACCCGGTGCTGTACTTCTACGACACCACCCTCATCCCTGCCTCCCCCTACGACAAGGACGCGGTGAAAGAGTATTACCCCGTCATGGCGGATTATCTGGGCATTCCGGCAGAGCAGCGCCAGGAGCTCAACTTCGACCGTGTTGTGGATGTGCAGTCCCACAAACTGAATTACGACCAATCGCCGAACGTGGTATTCGTGATGCTGGAGTCCCTCGGCGCCAGCCGTGTCGGCGCCTACGGCACCCCGTTCAACCCCACCCCGCATCTGGACCAGATTGCCGACGACGGCTGGCTCTTCAAACACTTCTACGTACCGGTTACCGGCACCGCCAAAACCATCTGGGCCACCTTCACAGGCATTCCTGATGTGGCGCCTACGGAAAGCGCCAGCCGTAACCCTCTCACCAGCCATCAACGCATGGTGCTGAATGAATTCAAGGGCTACCGCAAATTCTACTTTGTCGGCGGCAACGCCGGCTGGGCAAACATCGACGGGCTGATTAAGCAGAGCATTGACGGGATTGAGCTGTACGAGGAAGGTGACTGGAAAGCGCCCAACGTAGACGTATGGGGCATTTCCGACCTGGAGCTATTCCGCGAGTCCAACCAGATTCTCGACGACCTGCCCAACGATCAACCTTTCTTTGCCTTTATCCAGACCGCCGGCAATCACCGCCCCTTCACGATCCCCGAAAAGAACGGGGATTTCGAAGTGCGCGATATGCCGGAAGAAGAGCTGAGAGAGCACGGGTTCCGCAACCCCGCCCAATACAACGCCGTGCGTCTGCTGGATTACAACGTGGGCGAATACATGAAAATGGCACGCGCCAGTGACTATTTCGACAACACGATTTTTGTATTCTTCGGCGACCACAACAATCGCATTACCACCATCCCCCACATGCCACCGGCCATGGAAAAACTGGGGCTGGAGAGCAATCACGTGCCACACATGATTTATGCACCGGCTTACCTGAAACCCCGCGTTATTGAACAATCAATGGGGCTAACCGATGTGATGCCCACCATCGCCGGCATGCTGGGCCTGACCTACCGCAACACTACCCTGGGCCGGGACATTCAGAGTCCCGCGCCAGAAGGCGACCGCGCCAGTTTTGTGGTCATGCAGGAAGGGCCGCGTCCGGTGTATGGCGCCCTGACCAAGGATTACTTCGTGCGCATGAATCACGATGGCAGCAATGCCACCCTCCACGACCTGCACAGCGACGACCCGGAAACCGACCGCGCCGAGCAGCACCCAGACGTGTTTGAAAAACTCTATGACCTGGCCCGCGGACAATACGAAACCGCGCGCTACATGTTCTACGACAACGTGGACAACAAAGAAGACAAAGCGCAGCAATAGGAATTGAAGCAACGCTTGATGTCTGACGCCACAAGCTCGACAACAACAGGTGATCCTGGCGCCTGTTGTTGTCAGCGTCAGAGGCTGTTTTTTCTAGTCATGCCGGCCCATCACCGACCCCGCCAGCCGGGTGACCCAAACCCCGGGCAAGAATCGTGTTACCGCGACCATCAGCTTATACATGGCACCGGGTACCACCACCGCTTTCCCCGCCATTAGTCCCTGCAAACCTGCAGCGGCTACCCGATCCGCCGGCATCATCGCCTTTTCCAGATCCTGATCCATTTTTTCACGGGCCAGAGACGAAAACTCGGTACGCGTGCCACCCGGACAGAGCGCCGTCACCACCACACCAGACGATTTCAACTCTTCGTGGAGCGCTCGACTCAAGTGCAGCACTGCAGCCTTGCTGGCCGCATAGGTCGCCATACCGGGAATAGGAAACCAGGCGGACACTGAGCTAACATTCAGCACCCAGCCCTGCCCGCGCTGAACCATGGGAGCAGTAAAAGATTGTGTCAGCGCCAGCAGGCTGCGCACGTTCACATCCACCATGCCCAGCTGATCGACCGGGGACAGTGACAACAAGGGTTTCTGGAAGCCGAAGCCGGCATTGTTGATCAGAATGTCTACCTGCCTGCCCAGCACCAGCGTCTGTTTATACACCGCATCAGCGGCTTGCGGATCAGCAAGATCAGCGGTAATCACGTCCACAGTGACAGTGCTCAACTCCCTGGCCAGCGCATCCAGCCGTTCAGTGCGACGCGCCACCAGAATCAGATTGCAGCCGGCCGCTGCCAGCTGGCGTGCCATTTCTGCGCCAATACCACTGGAGGCGCCGGTAATTAACGCGGTTTTTCCTGAAAACATTTTTTGCTCCAGCTTTCAGCCGTGAATACCCTGACCAGGTTCAAGGCACCTGTAGGAACGTAGCGTAGCGGAGTAACGCCCGCCAGGGCGGCCCGCAGGGTGAGCGCAGCGAATAATTCCCTTCCAGGGGACGAATCGAGCGATAGCGAAGCGACCGAAGGGAGTGATTTCCAATTCCTGAGGGACAGAGAACGTTTGTGATATCTGAACCGTTTTCCTCGCTGTCGCTCGGTTCGTCCCTCAAGAGGAACTCCTACAGCGGCTTCGTAGAAATGCCAAAACCTGGAACTTTTCGCATTTCCGAATCAAATCGAGCGTAGCTCTTGTACCCCAAAAACAAAAAACCCGGCACAAGGCCGGGTTTTTCTGGTGCTTAACTGCGAGCTGTTTTACAGCTTGCCGTCCAGCTCCGGTACAGCTTCGAACAGGTCAGCCACCAGGCCGTAGTCCGCCACCTGGAAGATGGGGGCTTCTTCGTCCTTGTTGATAGCAACGATGACCTTGGAGTCTTTCATGCCGGCCAGATGCTGAATGGCACCGGAGATGCCCACAGCAACGTACAGGTTCGGCGCAACGATTTTACCGGTCTGACCGACCTGCATATCGTTGGGTACGAAGCCTGCGTCAACGGCAGCACGGGATGCACCCACGCCAGCGCCCAGCTTGTCAGCCAGCTTGTACAGGATTTCGAAGTTGTCACCGTTACCCATGCCACGACCACCGGAGATCACGATCTCGGCAGAAGTCAGCTCAGGACGGTCAGACTTGGCCAGCTCTTCGCCCACGAAGGAGGAAATGCCCGCGTCTTTTGCAACGTCGATGTTTTCAACAGAAGCAGAACCGCCTTCTGCTGCAACGCCGTCGAAAGAAGTACCACGCACGGTGATCACTTTCTTGGCATCGCCACACTTAACGGTAGCAATAGCGTTACCGGCGTAGATCGGACGCTTGAAGGTGTCCGCATCAATTACGTCGGAGATCTCGGAGATCTGGGCCACGTCCAGCAGAGCCGCCGCGCGGGGCGCGAAGTTCTTGCCGGTGGTGGTAGCAGCCGCCAGGATGTGGCTGTAATCCGCACCCACTTCAGCAACCAGGTCACCAATGTTTTCAGCCAGCTGATGCTCGTAGGCATCATTGTCTGCGCACAGTACCTTGGAAACGCCATCAACCTTGGCCGCTTCTTCAGCAACAGCACCACAGCCTTTACCGGCTACCAGTACAGTGATGTCGCCGCCGATTTCTTTGGCAGCAGCAACCACACTCAGGGTAACTTTGTTGAGCGCGGCGTTATCGTGTTCGGCGTAAACTAATACACTCATCAGATCACCTTCGCTTCGTTCTTCAGTTTCTCGACCAGCTCGTCAACGGAGCCAACGATAATGCCAGCCTGACGCTCGGCCGGTGCTTCCACTTTCTCGGTGGTTACACGCGGAGTCAGGTCAACGCCCAGATCAGCTGCGGTCTTGGTGTCCAGCGGCTTTTTCTTGGCTTTCATGATGTTCGGCAGAGACGCGTAACGCGGCTCGTTGAGGCGCAGGTCAGTGGTAACCACTGCCGGCAGGCTCAGCTCAACAGTCTGCAGGCCACCGTCGATTTCACGGGTCACCTTCACTTTACCGTCAGCCACATTCACTTCAGAAGCGAAGGTACCCTGCGGCATGCCAGCCAGCGCAGCCAGCATCTGGCCAGTCTGGTTGTTGTCGCCATCGATAGCCTGCTTGCCCAGAATAACCAGCTCAGGCTTCTCTTCATCAACAATGGCTTTCAGCGCTTTGGCGATGCCCAGCGGCTGAACGTCTTCGTCGGTTTCGACCAGGATGGAGCGGTCAGCGCCCAGAGCCATGGCAGTACGCAGCTGTTCCTGAGCGGTCTTGGGGCCGATGGAAACGGCAACGATTTCGGTAACTACACCCTTTTCTTTCAGACGCACCGCTTCTTCTACAGCGATTTCACAAAAGGGATTCATGGCCATTTTAACATTGGCGAGATCAACACCAGTGTTGTCAGCCTTCACGCGAACCTTGACGTTGTAATCAACGACTCGCTTGATGGGTACAAGAACCTTCATAGGATCCTCGGAATGTTCCATTGGGTGACTTGTAGAAGGAGGCGACATGACGCCGTTGCCGGGTCCACCCCCGCGAAAGAGCCGCTATCTTGAACGCTCGCCCACAACAGGTCAATAGGCCGAAAATCTGTAAGCAGATGATTTTGCTGCAAATAGACCACACAAAGTGTCCACTTTTTGTGACCTGTCGGTCGGCGATTTTCTTGTAAATCAACCATCTAGCAAGAGATAATCCAAACACTTGTTTGAAAGTGCCCTGCGCCGGTTCAAATGTTGACACAAGTTCGCGTCCGCAGGGTCAACCCCAGTAGTGGTGTGGTTTCTTCTATCTCTATATACTCCGCGCCACCCCAAGGCTGGTCTCGGTTGGCCACTGAGAAAGGTTTTCTGTTACCACTAATGTCAGAACATCTTTCTCAGTGGCTCCCGGGCCAAACACGCAATCGATAGCGAGGAGACAGGCTGTGGAACGCGAATCTATGGAAGTCGATGTAGTCATCGTCGGCGCCGGTCCTTCCGGTCTGGCAACTGCCTGCCGTCTGGGTCAGATCGCCCAGGAAACCGGTCAGGAAATCAGTGTTGTTGTGGTAGAGAAAGGCTCCGAAGTGGGCGCCCATATCCTTTCCGGTGCGGTGCTTGAGCCGCGCGCCCTGAATGAACTGTTCCCCAACTGGCAGGAACTGGGCGCCCCGGTGAACACCAAGGTCACCGGCGACGATATCTTCTTCCTCACCGGCCCGGAAAAGGCACAGAAAGTGCCCAACATGTTCGTCCCCAAAACCATGCACAACGAAGGGAACTACATTATTTCCCTGGGTAACCTGTGCCGCTGGCTGGGCGAGCAGGCCGAAGGCCTGGGCATCGAAGTCTTCCCCGGCTTCGCCGCTACCGAAGTGCTGTACAACGAAGACGGGTCTGTTAAAGGCATCGCCACCGGCGATTCCGGCATCGGCCATGACGGCGAGCACAAGCCCAGCTACACCCCGGGCATGGAACTGCACGCCAAGTACACCATCTTTTCCGAAGGCTGCCGTGGCCATCTGGGCAAGCAGCTGCAGGAAAAATACAACCTGCGCGAAGGCACCGACCCCCAGCACTACGGTATCGGTATCAAGGAACTGTGGGACATCGATCCCGCCAAGCACCAGGAAGGCCTGGTCGTTCACACCGCAGGCTGGCCGCTGACTGAATCCGGCTCTCCGGGTGGTGCTTTCCTGTACCACATTGAAAACAACCAGGTTGCCCTGGGTCTGATCACCGACCTGGCCTACTCCAACCCGCACGTTTCTCCATTCGATGAGATGCAGCGCTGGAAGACCAACCCGGAAATCAAGAAGCATCTGGAAGGCGGCAAGCGTGTCTCTTACGGCGCCCGTGCCATCGTCAAGGGCGGCCTGCAGTCTCTGCCCAAGATGACCATTCCCGGTGGCCTGCTGGTTGGCGACAACGCCGGCACGCTGAACTTCGCCAAGATCAAAGGCACCCACACGGCCATGAAGTCCGGCATGATCGCTGCCGAAGTACTGGCTGAAGCACTGAAAGCCGGCCGCGGCAGCGACGAGCTGACCGAATACAAGGATGCCTTTGAGAAGAGCTGGGTGTACGAAGAGCTGCACGCGCAGCGCAACTTCGGCCCGGCCCAGCACAAGTTCGGTAACCTGATCGGTTCCGCTTTTGCCTTTGTCGACCTGAACCTGTTCAACGGCAAGCTGCCCTTCACCATGCGCGATACCACCCCGGATCACGCTACCCTGAAGCCGGCTGACCAGAGCAAGAAAATTGACTACCCGAAACCGGACGGCAAGATCACCTTCGCCAAGCTGGACAGCGTGTTCCTGTCCAACACCAACCACGAAGAAGATCAGCCCTGTCACCTGACGCTAAAAGATCCGAGCGTGCCGCTTGAGGTTAACCTGCCCAAGTGGGACGAGCCGGCCCAGCGTTACTGCCCGGCGGGCGTGTACGAAGTGGTGGAAGACGAAAACACCGGCGAAAATCGTTTCCAGATCAACGCCCAGAACTGTGTCCACTGCAAAACCTGTGACATCAAGGACCCGACCCAGAACATCAACTGGGTGGCTCCGGAAGGCACCGGCGGCCCGAATTACCCGAACATGTAAGTGCGACGTGAGTCGCCTTAGTTAGCGTATGGAGTGTTGTCCTGCGGCCGCTAACCCCTTGTTCTGCAAGGGCTAATCTCTTCGGAGATGCCGCTCCCTAAACAGCGTATCCCAAGGCCGCAGGCTAGGAACAGCCTGTGGCCACAAGCCATGAGCTGTTCCTGTGTCTAACGCCCAGGGGCAGTTCCAGAGGCTCCCCGCCTCTTCATACCCGCCTGGCGGGGAGGTGCTTGCGCCTCCCCGTTATGGCACTCTTTTGAGTGTTAGAGCCAAAAGAGGAGGGTCGAACATGAACTGGTCATCGTTCTTTATTCTCTCGCTGTTCCATATCGGAATGGTCCTGTTCATCCTTGCCAACATGTATGTGCGTTGGTACGAACGGCAGGAGAAGGAGAAGCAAGAAAAGTAGCCCGTTTATAGACGTCCCCTCTTCGCGTGGGCCTGTTCAGCAGGTTCGCCACGTGCTCTATTCCCTACTCATCACGAGAAAGTGTGATCGGTTCTTTCATCCTGAAAGACCGGGAAATCTGTATGACAAAGGAGCCCCCGCTCGTCGTTATATCTGGCGATGTCCGGGGTAAACCCACCCTACTCCTGCGTCATTAAACGCTCGACAACGCAGCGCTAACACGTGCGCGAAGTCTTGCGCGTCATTGTCTCGTATCGACACCCGACTGGGTTTGGAATGTCGGTAAGTGAGACCCGTTGTGCAGCCAACGGTAGCCTAGGGGTACTGCATCTCTGGTAACGGAGTTGTGGGAAGCGCCCTGACAATGTAGCCCCCGTTTACGGGCCTGAATGCCGCGAGGCAGACAGTGGAGGATGTGAGTAATCCGCATCCAAGGCGCTAGGCTGGGAGGTATGGTTAACGCAAGTGAACTGTTGATAAACGTCGTTATCGGGATTGAGCCTAGGATTGCTAGCAGGCTCTGGCCAAAAGGCATGTGGTTGGTTGTGGCGCTTTACATTCGCCCCACGCTGCCATCAAACCACCGGCGGAAAGACAGGACCTAACCCTTTCATGTGACACGTAAGGTACACGGTAAGCCCGTATCTCCGCCCCGCTGATATATAGCGGGGCAGGCTCGACGCAAGAAGAGCTGTTGGGGGTGCGGGTACAGGAGAGTGGAGAAAGCGAAGGCCGCGCTGTAATGGCGAGGATACCGGGATTAAACGTGCCCGGCAGCGAAAGCTGTGCCCACTTCCACTTGGTCTTTTATCGCGAGAAGACCAGCTGAAACCCGTCCCGAAATAGGCGGCCAAATGAGAAAGGTGTGCCTCGCGGCCCACCCTATCGGGTCTTTCATTTTCGGGTAAACATGTCGCCAGGAGTGCGGACTTTAGTGTACGTACTCCTGACCGAGTCGTACGTCCGTGCGCCTGTGACAATTCACAGGAAAATAGCATGAAAGAGCACGACTCGGTAAACCGCGACGTGTCTGCATTTTCCGGCATACCTGACCACTGGCACCAGATTGACTGGCGCCGGGTGGAACGGAATGTCCGGGGTATGCAGGCCCGCATCGCGAAGGCAACGAGGGAAGGCAGATGGCGTGAGGTGAAAGCCTTGCAACGGATGCTGACCCGCTCGTTTTCCGCCAAAGCATTGGCGGTGAGACGGGTGACGGAGAACCGGGGCAAGCGGACGGCAGGTGTCGACCGCGAACTCTGGAGTACACCGCAAAGCAAGTGGGACGGCATCAGCCGTCTGAAGCAGCGAGGATACAAGGCGCGGCCACTACGGCGCGTCTATATCCCCAAGGCCAATGGGAAGAAACGCCCTCTGGGCATTCCCACCATGACAGATCGCGCCATGCAGGCGCTATATCTGTTGGCTTTGCAGCCGGTCGCTGAAACCTCGGGTGATCCGAACTCTTACGGGTTCCGGATCAATCGCTCGACGGCGGACGCGATCTGCCAGTGCCACCAAGGGCTGGGCAAGCCAGGTTCCGCTCAATGGGTGCTTGATGCAGACATTGAGGGGTGCTTCGACCACATCAGTCATGACTGGCTGATCGCTAATATCCCCATGGACAAGGGGATGCTGCGCAAGTGGCTGAAAGCCGGGGTCGTTGACTTTGGAACGCTGAAAGCCACGACGGAAGGAACGCCGCAGGGGGGCATTATCTCCCCCACGCTGGCAAATATGGCATTGGACGGGCTGGAACCGCTGCTCGCTGAACACTTCGGTGAGAAGCGCAGCAAGAAAGCCCGGAGGTTCAAGGTATACATGGTGCGATACGCGGATGACTTTGTGATTACCGGCAACTCGAAAGAGGTGCTGGAGGAGCAAGTCTTACCCTTAGTCAGGCAGTTCCTCGCTCAGCGAGGACTGTGCCTATCCGAGGAGAAAACCCGTGTCCGCCATATCACCGAGGGCTTTGATTTTCTTGGTTGGCATGCCCGCAAGTTCGGCGGCAAACTGCTGATAAAACCGTCACAGAAGAACGTGAAGGCCTTTTACAGCAAGACCAAGAGCATCATCAGTGCCAACAAATCCGCCAAGACGGGGAACCTGATTGGACAGCTAAACCCGGTAATTCGTGGGTGGACGCAGTACCATCACCATCAGGTAGCCAGCGAGGTGTTCTCAAGCATGGATGCTCTGATTTTCAGGGCACTATGGCGCTGGGCAAGGCGACGACATCCAAAGAAGGGAGCCAACTGGGTACGGAAGCGATATTTCCACCCCATCGGTAACCGGACGTGGACATTTGCCGCGCCCGTCAAGGATGAGAAAAGCGGTGAAGACAGGCTGCTTTCTTTGCGTTACGCCAGTGACGTGAAGATCAAGCGGCATCAGAAGGTGAAAGCGGAATTTAACCCGTTCGACCCTGCTTGGGAATTGTATGGCGAAACCCTGCGACAAAAGCGTCTGATTCAGGCGCGAGGCTTCAACCGTCAATGGGTAAGGCTGTACGAAGAACAGGCTGGCCGCTGCGCACTATGCCAGCAGCCACTGGGCGAGGAAACCGGATGGCACGACCACCATATCGTGTACCGCTCTCTGGGCGGCCCGGACATCCTAGCTAACCGGGTGCTCTTGCACCCGGTCTGTCACAACAGGGTCCATGCCCTGAATCTCTCTGTCTCGAAACCGGCTCCTTCGGGGGCTTAGAAAAGGCTTGAGCCGTATGCGGGGAAACTCGCACGTACGGTTCTTAGGGGGCTGGGGCGCAGTAATGCGCCCCGGCTACCCGACTTCCCGTCACGGCTTCCGTGTCACAAACAAAAAAGGCGCCTTTTCAGGCGCCTTTTTTGTTATGGCCGGACTGTCAAACCCTGACAGCCCGGCAAAAAGGGTCAGGCCAGAGGTCTCTGCAGACGCTGGATAACCCGGGCACGCTGCTGCGCACGGTTCTTGCGCAGGCGGTACCAGGCCAGACGAATGCGATAATCAAGGGCATCCATCATCGCCAGCGGAGGCATGGCCGGCATGTGCAGGTCCGGTTTGCGGGACTGAATCCGTACCGGGGCTTCAAGTGTCTGGGTTTCGTTGTGCTTCATGGTCTCCTCCCTGTCTGATGACAATATGGAGTGGCTGGGCTGTGATTGGCCTCCATAATGCAATCAGGTTTATCATCAGTAAATCGAAAAGAACTGCACCTATCGTTCAATTTTTCTGAAAGGTTAACCATGCCACCCAACACCCCTCTCCAGCCCCTGCTGGATACGGAAATCCTGCGCAGTTTCGTGGCCATTGCTGAAACCGAGAGCTTCACCCAGGCCGCCAACGAAGTGTTCCGCACCCCCTCTGCGTTGAGCATGCAAATCAAGCGCCTGGAGGAACAGGTTGGCCAACGGCTATTTCTCCGCGAAGCCCGGCGAGTCAGCCTGACCGCCGAAGGGGAAGCCATGCTCGGTTACGCCCGGCGGCTACTGAAACTGAACCAGGAGGCGATCAGCCACTTCACCGCCCCGGAGCTGGAAGGCACCGTACGGTTGGGCACCCCGGATGATATCGGCACCCGCATTCTGCCCCAGGTGCTGACCCAGTTTTCCCGCTCCCACCCTGCGGTGCAGGTGAATGTGATTGTCGGTCGCAGCGCCGACATGTTGCAGCAACTGGATGCCGGCAAACTGGACCTGATTATGGTGACCACGGGCAAACAGGCGCGGCCGGCACGGGGGGAAGTGGTGCATAGCGAGCCGCTGGTATGGGCAGGCGCCCAGAGTGGTATCGCGGTCACCCAGAATCCTCTGCCCCTGGCTTTGGCCAGCCAGGGCTGCCCCTGGCGCAAAATGGCGCTGGAAGCGCTGGACCACAGCCAGCATCGCTACCGGGTCGCCTATACCAGCGAACATTGTGCCGGCCAGGAAGCTGCCATGCAGGCAGATCTGGCCATTGGCCCCTTCCCCCTCAGCCTGATCCAGCCACCCTTGCAGCAACTGGGTGACGAATACGCCCTCCCCGAACTGGGCGATTATCAGATCGCCATGCTTTACCGTGGGGAAGAAGGGTCAGCCACCCACGTACTCGCCGGTCATGTACGGGCGGTCTTCCGGGCACTGCGGTTATAGTGGGCCACAACGCATGCCGAGAAACGATACAAATAATTAATTTTGTCTCATTGTTTAATGAATACATCCTCGTTAGCATAAATTGAAACGAGCGTATGACCGGCTTAGCCGCCGGCTTTCGAGGATGAACAACAATGACCGCACAAGCCTCTGCTTTCGACAAAAAAAACCGGCTTGAGAACCAATGGCCGCCCCCCCTCAGCGCCAAAGAGCTGGACCGCACATTCCCCGGCATTCTGGACAGCACCGTCATGTTGTCTGCCGGCGCCAATATCATCATGCAACTGGCCCTCCCCGCCGTCGGTTACGGCGTTGCCGAGAGCCGGGTGAAAAGTGGCTCCGTTTTGCACCGCCCGTTCAAACGCACCCGCACCACCTTTACCTATCTGGCCGTGGCCATGATGGGCACCAACGAGGAAAAACTGGCCTATCGCAAGGCCGTCAACGGGGCGCACAGGCAGGTCTATTCCACCGACAGCTCGCCGGTGGAGTACAACGCTTTCGATCCCGAATTGCAGATGTGGGTGGCCGCCTGCCTGTATTGGGGCTTTGTGGATACCTACCAGAAAGTTAACCGGACGCTGAGCCACGCGGAGCAGGAAGCGTTCTACCGGTTATCTCACCCGCTCGGCACCACCTTGCAGGTGCGCCAGGACATGTGGCCAAAGGACCTGGACGGCTTTGAGGCGTACTGGCAAAACGGCCTGAAGCACCTGAGCATTGATGAGCGTGTGCGGGATTTTCTGATGATCATCGCCGACCTGAAATTTCTCAACCCGGTCAGCCAGTTCCTGTTCGGCCGCTTCAACCGCTTCATCACCACCGGCTTTCTTCCTCAAGAACTGCGCGATCAGATGCAGCTGGAATGGAACGACGACAAGCAGCGCAAATTTGAACGCTTTGTGCGGATGGCTGGCCGCATCAGCCGCCTCTTTCCTAGCCCTATTCGCCAGGCCGCTTATCTGCTGCCGCTCTGGGACTTCCGTCGCCGGCTGAAAAAAGGCAAACCGCTGATTTAAGGTTATCGCGGACGCGCGTAAACCTGTCGCACTGTGCCGGAGGCTAGCGCCGGCGGCCTGACGCTAAGCCCGGGAGGACAATCCCGCGATACCGGCCACCTCCCCAGGCAGCAGGTCACGGCTCTCCCCTGGGGCCAGGCTTTCATCCAGAACCAGATGACCAATAGCCAGACGGTGCAACGTCAGCACCTTGTTATCGAAACGTCCGAACATTCTCTTGATCTGGTGATAGCGGCCTTCGCACAGCCAGACATCCGCCTCGTAAGCACTGCGAATCCTGAGCGTCGCCGGGCGTGTCTTGATGCCCTCGAATGCGAACCACATGCCTTCGGAAAATGCGGTCACATACGCCTCCGTCAAAGGCTGCTCCACCGTCACCCGATAGTGCTTGCGAACCTGACTCTGCGGCTGACTCAGCTGCCGGGACCAGACGCCATCATTGGTCAACAACACCAGGCCGGTGCTGTTGAAATCCAACCTGCCGGCCAGATGCAAACCCCGGGGCTGTGACGCAGGCAACAAATCCATCACGGTGGTGTGCTGATCGTCACTGGTGGCACTGACCACGCCGGCGGGCTTATTCACCATCAGGTAACGCGGCGCTTCACTTTGCAGTGGTTGACCGTCCAGCTCTACCCGATCAAACGGGCCGATTCGCTGCTGGCGATCCCGTACCGGCACGCCATTTACCCGCACCCGCCCCGCAGCCAGCACTGGTCGCAGCCCGCTGCGGCTGACTTGCAGAACCTGGCTGAGAAAACGATCGAGACGGTGGTGGCGGCTTGGCATCGGCACAGTTTACCTGCCGGCCATTCAAACCGTGATAGCTAAATGCTATTTAGCCATTAGAAAAAGACTATTATGAAAAGAGAATACAAACAGTTCCCATTAGCAGTCATAATTTTACCAAGAGCACCCAGGATAACGCTTTGCTCCACTGCCGCTGGGCCGTTATCCAAATGCTCACTCCGCTGTCACTACAGGATTGCCATGTCGACCTTTCCCTATCGCCTGACCGCACTGACACTCGCCTGTTTCACCGCCTCTTTTGCCCATGCAGCCGAGGAACAGAGCCATGTGCTTGAAACCGTAAAAGTACAAAGCAGTGCCGACGCCTCCAAGGAAGGTCTTAGTGAAGCGTACGCCGGTGGCCAGGTGGCCGAAGGCGGTTCTCTGGGGATCCTTGGCAAGCAGGGTAGCCTGGAAACCCCTTACAATTTCACCAACTACACAGAACTGCTGATCGAAGACCAGCAAGCGGAGAGTGTCGGTGATGTGCTGCTGAATGATCCGGCGGTCCGTGTTGCCCGCGGCTTCGGCAACTTCCAGCAAGTCTATCTGGTGCGCGGCCTGCCGGTGTACTCCGACGACATGAGCTACAACGGCCTGTATGGCCTGCTCCCTCGCCAATACCTGTCTTCGGAGTTCATTCAGCGCGTTCAGGTATTCCGCGGTGCTAATGCGTTCCTGAACGGCGCAGCGCCCGGCGGCAGTGGGCTAGGTGGTGCAATCAACGTACTGCCCAAGCGCGCCCCCAATTATGCGGTGAATCAGTTTACCCTCGGCGTGGAGAGCGGCGGCCAGGGTTACGGTGCTGTGGATCTGGCGCGCCGTAGTGACGACGGCCGTGCCGGCATCCGTATCAACGCCGCCCGCCGCGATGGCGACACCGCTGTGGATGGCGAGAACCAGAAAATATCCATGTCACATATCGGTGTGGATTTCCGCGAAGAGAATCTGCGTCTCTCCGCCGATCTGGGCTTCCAGAAATTCAGCATGGATGCATCCATGCCCAGCATTACCTTTGCCTCCGGCGTGCCAATCCAGAAAACCCCGGATGCCGACAAGAGCATCGCCCAACCCTGGACTTACTCCAACTCTGAAGACCTGTTTGGCACCCTGCGCGCCGAGTATGACTTTGCGGATAACGTCACCGCCTGGCTTGCTGCCGGCGCGCGCCGAGGCGAAGAGGAAGCCATCTTCGCCAACCCCACCGTCAACAACACCGCCGGCGATTACACTGCAAACAGCTTCGAGAACACCCGCGAAGACACCGTTATCACAGGTGAAGCAGGGGTCCGCTGGGATATCGCTACAGGGCCGGTGAAGCACACACTGAGTCTGTCTAGCGCCAGCTATGAACTGGACTCCAAAAACGCCTATATCTTTGGCTTTGGCGTTACCGGCAATATCTATAACCCAATGACCGCCCCTATGCCGGCACCGGGGTTAATCGGTGGTGAACTGAACGATCCCAAAACCACCATCAAAACCCAGATGCGCAGCGTCGCACTGGCTGACCAGCTTGCCATGCTGGACGATAAACTACTGGTGACGCTCGGTGCCCGCTACCAGGAAATCGAAGACACCAGCTACGACTACAACACCGGTGATCGAGGCAACAAGTATGAAGACAACGATGTGACTCCGTCCGTTGGTGTGCTGTACCGCCTCACCGATTCCGTCTCCCTCTACACCAATTACATCGAAGGCCTGGTGGCTGGCGGTAACGCTCCCGCCAACAACAACAGCCAGCCGGTGGCTAACGCCGGGGAAACCATTGCTCCCTTCACCACCGAACAGACCGAACTGGGTATGAAGTTCGATGCCGGCACCCTGGGCGGTAGCGTTTCCCTGTTCCAGAGCAAGAAGCCCATCACCGGTTTCGACGGCAACAACAAGTTTGAAATCGTAGACGACCAGACAAACAACGGCCTGGAATTGATGGCCTACGGCAAGCCACTGGACAGCCTGACGGTGCTCGGCGGTGTCAGCCTGCTGGATACCGACGTGGATGGTGAAGACGCCATCGGCTCCCCGGACACCCAGGCCAACCTGAATGTGGACTGGGCTGTCCCCGGCACGGAAGGCCTGTCCCTGGACGGCCGCGTGATTTACACCAGTTCCCAGTATGCGAATGCCGCCAACACCCAGAAAATACCGGACTGGACCCGCCTGGATCTCGGTGCCCGCTATCTGATCCCGGTCGGAGACGCTAAGATGCTGACCCTGCGCGCCCGGGTAGAGAATGTGGCAGATGCGGACTACTGGGCTTCCGCCGGCGGCTTCCCCGGCTCCAGCTACCTGACCGTAGGCGCTCCGCGTACCGTTATGCTATCTGGCACCTACGAATTCTGATCCCAGGGAAACGCCCCGGCCTGTGCCGGGGCAATCTTTTATGAAACAAAGCACGTTCCGAATCTGGTCCTCCCTGCACACCTGGACCAGCCTGATCAGCACCGCTTTCCTGTTAATGCTTTGCATCACCGGACTGCCGCTGATCTTTCATGATGAACTCGACAGCGTTCTCCACAGTGACCACTGGCAACCCGCCAACCCTGACGGTGCGCTGCTGAGTCTGGACGATATTCTCGAGCAGGCGGCGCAGCACCGCCCTGGTGAAGTCCCGCTGTACATGAGCTTCGATATCGACCGCCCGGTTATCAACGTCACCAGTGGTCCCGCGCCGGACTCCCCCGGCCGCGACATGACCATGGCATCTTTCGATCGAACCA
The DNA here is from genome assembly GCF_009718865.1 of Alcanivorax sp. VBW004. Taxonomy (NCBI): domain Bacteria; kingdom Pseudomonadati; phylum Pseudomonadota; class Gammaproteobacteria; order Oceanospirillales; family Alcanivoracaceae; genus Alcanivorax; species Alcanivorax sp. VBW004. Next base: position 2,547,064 of record NZ_WNHC01000001.1, on the reverse strand, counting down.
GCGGCGAGCCGGTACCCGGTCACGATGGCTTCGACATCATGGAATTCCTGCTGCAACTGCACACCGACATGTTCCTGGGCTTACCCGGCATGCTGTTCCTGGGCGCCATGGGCCTGCTGCTGATCATCGCCATTGTGTCCGGCGTTGTGCTCTACGCGCCCTTCATGCGCAAACTGGAATTCGGCGCCTTGCGCACCCAGCGCGCCAAACGCATCAAGTGGCTGGATTACCACAACCTGCTGGGCATCGTGACCGTCGCCTGGCTCACCGTGGTGGGCCTCACCGGAGTGGTGAACAGCCTTGCGGACCCTATCACCACTACCTGGCGAACCCAGGCACTGGCCGACCTGACTGCCGGCTACCAGGGCGACACCGTTCCCACCCCGGCTGAGATGGCCTCGCTGGATGATGCTGTCAAGCAGGCAGTGGAAGCAGCGCCAGACATGACCCTGCAATTCGTGGCCTTCCCCGGTGGCTCCTGGTCCACCAACTATCACTACGCCATTTTCCTGCACGGCAACACGCCGTTGACTTCGCACATCACCACACCGGTACTGATTGATGCGCGCACCGGCGAGTTTGCCGGCATGCGGGAGATGCCCTGGTACAACAAGGCACTCGCCCTTTCCGGCCCGCTACATTTTGGGGATTACGGCGGATTACCGCTGAAGATTCTCTGGTTTGTGCTGGACCTGTTTACCATTGTGGTGCTGATGACCGGCCTGTACCTGTGGTGGGTGCGGCGACGTAACAGCAACGCTGGGGGTGCATGATGAGCCGAACCTTTGCCCTTCCGCTGTTCATCGGTATCACCAGTATCGTGGGGCTGCTGGCCGCCCTGCTCGGCGAGGGTGTCTACGACGCGGTGTCGTGGTTGGGCCTGGGCATCCCGGTGGCCGCCGTGATTTACGCCTACGCCAAACGACACTGACCCACGCCATAACAGACGACTGTAGGAGCCCCACTTGAGGAGCGAACAGCGACGGAGAGGATCGAAACTCGTCTCACCACAGAGCAAAAGGCACAAAGACAATTAATCGTTCTACCCTGTGATCTCCATTCCCTCTATGAGAATTGGCAAATGTCTTTTCAGGGTTGGATTTCGCCCCTCAAGTGAGGCTCCTACAGAAAAGAAAAGCCATTAGAAGCGCACGGTAACGGCCGAAATAAACGCATCGCGAGTACCAATAAATCCATCGTATTCCAGCATCACCGATAGCCGCGGCGTTACGTCCCAGTTGGCTCCCGCCACCAGATTCCAGCGATCAGAATTACTCTGATCCACCTTGTAATCCAGCACCTGATCGGTACCCGGAATCGCCAGGCTACCGGCTGCCACCGTCCGCACATCCAGATAGTTACCGCCGGCAAACACCGTCAACCGCCCGGCCCGGTTTAATGCAAAGCCGCGCCCCACCCGCGGACTGACGGTCAAGGCACGCCCTTCCAGCGTGGTCTTGTCGGAATCGGTCCAGGTCACGTTAAACGGCACCAATAAAAACCAGTCCCGCCACCCGGAGGCCACCACGCCCCCGGCACCGTAATTCATCGGGCTAAGGTCCACATCAATGGGGAAACGCACCTGCTTGCCTTCAAACAGATAGCACACCGGCGGCCTGATGGCGCCGGTGCAATCCTTGCCGGTCTGAGCCAGCAGAATATCGCCATCCAGTTGAATATCCAGATCCAGATCCCCGTTTACCTGCCCGAAGGTGCCATACAGATTCAGGAACGGCAGCACCCAGGCGTCCACCTTGATCTGCTCGGTAATCAAGTCACTGTCGGCACCAAAGGACACGAACCGGAACGGCCGGGTGCCATTGCCATTAAAGCCCACTTCCAGGTTTTCAATCCGCATATCCTGGCGTACATCTGCCCGCAGCACGCCAATCCCGAAAGGCATAGGCAAATCATAGCCACGGGCCACCGCCTGCTTGCCCAGAAATGGCAGCGGGTGGTTCCAGTAACGGGGAACATCGTCGCCGCTACTGTCGAGCGCTGAGCGACGGTTGGGATAGTTATACTGGGACAGACCGGTGTTGGTCAGACGATGGTTCACCCGCACCTGACTGATATCCATGCTGGCCCCGGCTGACACCCCGGATTCGCTGGCAGTGAACAGCTCAATACCCGCATTGGCGGAGCCCAACTGCTCATCACTGTTGCCCACATTGGAACTTGCATTGGAGCGTAACAGCCACTTGCCCCGTGTGATCTGGTCGATCACAGCCGGGTCGCTAATCACCGCCACAAAGCGCTCCGCCCGCGCACCAATCCCCAGCCCCATGCGAACGGAATGAATATCCAGGTAGGTATGCGTGTCATCGCGCTGGTCGTGTAATACCGCCACCGACGTGCCACCCCCCAGGGGGCCCAGAAGCAAAACATCGGTGGTGCCGACAATGTAGCCCGGGGCTGCATCCAGTTTTTGTTGCAGCTCCGGCATCTCGACAGAGAACTGTTGCAGCGCCTTGTCGGTTTTCCAGTCAACCTGTTCGCGCACGGCATCCACATCAGCCACCGGCGTCCCCACACAGCCGCACAGCAATCCCATCACCCCAATTAACAGGAATACCTGTTTCACCAGAACAAACCACTGCCCCATTGACCGCTTCCCTTGTGAAGGACTTTTCTAACGCACCCTTGTGGCGTAATCGCGTTTACCGCAGTTTCATACCACGCCCACTGGATGGTGGACGGTTTCAGCGCCACTGTCACGTCGCAGACACAATGCGACAGGCAAGCACGGCTCAGTTGCTGCTGAACGGCGTAAACGCCGGGCCGCTTGCAGCACACTTCGCAGTGAAAGCCACCAAGGCAAAAATGTTTGGGGGTGGAAATGACGCTGAGGACACCACACAGGCAATCGGCGAATGAGGGACCGGGGTTGGCGGCAGGCTCTCCTTCCATGAATTCATGGCGCATCTGCCGCAAGACTTTCGGGCAGCGCGCCCGAAAGTCTCACAGGAAGGCAATCAGGGCTGAGTCGGTTCCGGCAAAGTGTATTCTCCCGAAATGACGGACTCCGCCGGCAGGTACACACGCAAATTGATCCAGAACGTTTCCGTTGGAATGATCAACTCATTGTCATGGCTGCCGTATTCCGACTCCGGCACGTAGTACAGATCAAAGCTCTTGCCATCCTCGTTGAGGGTAATTTCCTTGTTGCTAATGGTAGAACCCTTGTCCGTGTGCAAGTACTGGTCATCGCCATAAATTGTGATGGAATAAAACCCCAGGTCCGGGTCTGCCATACCAGGCACCGGATAGGTCGCTTTTAGTGCCTTGCCCTGCCCAGCCTGATAGGACGCCGTAAGGTAAACGGCTTCCTTGTCTGGCAGCAGCCCGGTGGCAATGGAAATGCCGCGATTTCTGTCTTCCTGGGACACCGGGTGTTCAAGCGTGCCCATCGTACCCATCACCCCTTCTTTCCCGGCAATGGCCACATACTTGGCATGCACTTTATTGAAATCATCCATGTTCCAGTTCGTGACTTTGAAAGGTTTGGGCTCATAGCCGTTGAGAAACTCGATTTTCAACTGATCCTGATAGCCATTGACCTTCTTCACATCACCCGGGCTGGAAGCGTCGACCTGGGTGCGGACATTGGCAACAAAAAAATCGCTGGTCTTGTCCGCCGGAATGACATACCGACCGGGACCATAGAAGGTTTTATAGGTCACATGATCATGGTTCCAGACATGCAGCGACTGATAGCGGCCATCTGTCTCCGGCAGGGTAATTGCCACGTCACCGCCACCATCGAGAATGGAGAAGGAATACAGGGTATCGCGGTTCATCATCGGCGCGGGCTGCTTGTCCAGCTCCATGATGGTGCGATGGTGATGCCATTGGGTGTTGCTCGCTCCCTGCACAAATTCCTTCTGCATGGCCAGGTCGGACATGGCCGTGGAATAATTCGCATCAGTCACCGCGACAGTATCCGCCACGGTTTTTTTCTCAACGCCAGCGCTTTTATCCACCGGTTCTTGTGCTTTCCCGGGCTCTTCCGAGCAAGCTCCGAGCATTATCGCCAAACCGACTACGATCCATTGTTTCATCATTATCAATGTCCTTATCGCTGAAGATGTAGGCAGATCCTAGCACAGCGTTTCACCGTAACCCGCGAGCCAGTACACACTGCCGCTACCCTGGAATGTTGACCATATCTCAGCCCCGGGAGGACCACAATCAGGGCTGCTTATCGAAGGTTTTCACCCCTTCCGGAATCTTGAACCAATCCTGTTTTTCGCTGATCCAGATATGTGCCTGCGGCTCAAGAATGCTGGTATCCGCCAGATTGGCTGGTTTGAGCTTGATACTGTCTGGCTCATCCGGGTTAACGTGATAAATGCGATTACCGCAGGTGGGACAGAACATTGCCGCACTGGTATTACCACTGTCAGCAGTACGCAGCCATTCGCGCATTTCACCGTGAAACACGATGTCTTTGGCGTGTACAACAGCGGTAAGGCTGAATGCACTGGTGGACAGCTTCTGGCAGGCCTTGCAATGGCAGGCCAGCACCTTCTGGGGTTCAGCCAATAACTGGTAGGTCACCGCACCGCACTGGCAAGCACCGTCGATTGGATAGATCGCCATCTCTCCCTCCTTCGCTTATTCAGAATGATCGCCCGCAGGCTCATACCGATAATGCCCGGTGATGCGGTAGTCGAACAACATGTCTTCCAGACGAGGCCCCGCACCAATGTTATGCACGACCTTCGGAGTGCCCGTGTTCGCCGCCAGCTTGTCGGTAACAATGCCAATATGAGGCAAATTCCCGGGTAACATCCAGGTCACCAAATCTCCGGGCTTATAATCCGACGGAGTCTGGCTTATCGGCAATGACTTGCCATGGCGGGCAAAGAAAGCCTGCAAGTTCGGCACCCGGCGGTGATCGATATTGCGATCGGTGGAACTTAGCCCCCAGATCCGTTTGGACGGATAAGCCGCGAAGTTGGCTGCCATATCCTCATGAACCAAAACCTGAAGATCCACGCCCAGAGTACGGTAAGCGCGAATCACCACATCGGTGCAGACACCGATATTCGCCGGCACATCACCATTGGGGTAATCCAACCGATAGTAGGCGCCGTTGTAGCTAACCTGATGTTGCGTACGCTCAAGCGCCGCCGACACCAGATCCTGTTGAAAAGCGTTTGCTTGCACAACGCCTGACAACAGCCCCAAAAGTAACGCTAACCCGCATCCCAGGCGTTGTGACATACCCCTACCCCGCTCGCTTTCCAATCATTCAGATCCATTATCCGACCGCCATCAGGGAAGTCTGTTCCGGTAAGCCCGCAGGATGTCGTCCACCCGCTCTGCATGATCCATATCAACACGGAGGAAAAACGGAACAACCCAATCGCAACCGGCAAGCTGACAATGCCGCTTCCAGTCACCAAACGTATCGATACTGTCCAGCGTCAGAGCCACCGAACCGCCCCGCTCGGCAAACCCTCCACCAATGCTTTCTCCCAACACCAACCATTTGTCATCGCAGAAGGGCCGTATGGAAACGGTATACACATGATGCCGCTGATCCTGCTCGGTGGGTGCACGGTTCTCCATGCCCAGGGTCAAGGTCGCCGCCTTCAAATCCGCAAAATCCACTGCTTCAGACCACTTCAGCAGTGCCGGCACGTCCAGCGACGCTTCCTGCTCCCACACATTTTGGCCATCCCACATCTGGGTTTTATCCAGGGCCGTCCAGCTCAGCGCCCCGGGGGTGACGTCACAGGCTCGCAGCTTGAGAGGAAACGCCAGAAACCACAGCGGTGTATCCGCGACCCGGGCAGAGGGAAACTGGCGAAAACGGCCATCGTCGAACTCGATGATCAGCTTGAACGATTCCAGTGGCACCACACGTTTGATCGACAGCGGCATTAACGTCTCCCGGCTTACTGGCGGGCCGCCAGCGTCACGATGTTAAGACAGTAGAACATGCTCATCGCATACATCCCTGAGCGCCAGCAACCGGCACACTGCCGAAGGAGAAAATCAGTCAACAGATGCCTCAGGCTTTTGCACAATCATGTAGGTATGAAGCTCGGGATACTGGTCATACTCCAGATGCCGGCACACACCGCCAAGCCGGGATACCAGCGCCAGGAATCCGTTAACCCCCAGTGAGGAGTAATACATTTCCGGCCCCATGAAATCATCCCGGTGATCTCCCGGTTCATCGCTACCGCCAAACGAGAAGATCAACACCCCGCCCGCTTTCAGGCTGTTCACCAGCCGGGTGATAACATTTTCCTGTTCCGAGAGAGGCACATGCCAGATGCTGTCCCACGCCGTGATAAAAGCATAATCAGCAGGGCTGTCCCACTGGCAGATATCCTGATGATGGAACGTCACATCCGGGTGGCGATCGCGGGCCAGCCTCAGCATCTTCGCCGAAATATCCACGCCTTCCGGCGTAAACCCTTGCTCCAGCAGCAAATCGATAAACCGGCCCGTACACCCACACCCCACATCCAGCGCCCGGCCCTTGCGGCGGACAAACTGCAGCGCCCGCTTGTGCGCCTCAACGCCATTCTGGCGATTGAACTTCTCGCTTTCCCACAGGTGGGTCAGGGTGTCGTACTTCTTGCCGGTTTCGGTGGGCTCCATGGGCAGTCAACCCTTGGAGCGCTGCGAAAGGAACACCCAACCAAAGAACAGCATAAAGGCCAGATCGTTGAGCCCATAGATGCTGTAAAACACCCCGGCAAACAGATCCTGCTCATACACCGCGCCAAGGCTATGGTTCGACATCCACAGCCCCCACACCACCAAATACACCAGCTTCTCCACGGCAAACGCCGCCGCCAGCCAGCGGATATTGCCCTGGATAAACACCGCCCCCAGATAGGCCAGCCCCCACACCATGATCATCAGCAGCCCGAAGTTGGACATGACCACCGGATCGGCCTGATTGATAGCGTCGTTGGTGAAGGCACGGGAGAAAAGCAGGACGCCGCCGATATTCATCAAGGCGGCGGCGATAAAACCGTTTTTGATCAGGTTGGGGGGCATTGTCTCTCCTCAGGGTTTAAGGCACGGGGCAAGACCTAACCCCAGGTCATAGCGCGTCGACTCCAGCGGTTTGTTAACCTCTTCCTTTCACGCCAAGGTCCGCCAGTATCCGCCACATCGCCGAGCCGTACTGGCGATGCAGCTCTGAAAACTCCTCCGGGTCCGAAACAGTTCCTGAGATGAGCCGATCCAGTTCAAAAGCCGCTTTCATGTAACGGTCAGCAAAGGCAAATATATCGTTATATGTCAGGCCCAAGCTCACGACATCAAACGGTGCAGGATCTTTCCCTAACGCGGACATCTCAAGATGCGCGTGGTACTTGTCTCGGAACGTCTTCAGTTTCTTTGAAACAGAATTCGCCCCCATCTCTGAAACAGCCTCGCTCACCTCATCCCATCCTTTATCAAAAGATGCTTCGAAGTCATTGCGCTGGCTTTCCTGCATTTCAGCCAACATGTCAGCCGCAAGCGCTTTTGGCAGATCACCGATACCATCCGCATTCTCGTACCACTTGTCTGGGATTCTTCTGAACTGCTCGCGAAGCGCCCCATGGACCTGCGGCTCGGAAGCTTTTCGGAACAAATTAGTTAGACTGCCCGACCTCCTGTCCTGATCCAAAAAAAGACGGGCAAGATCACGCACCAGATCCTGAGCAAACCACGGGACAAGATGATTGTAGGCTTGCGCACCGAAGGTATTGCGAAACTTTTTCCCTAGCACAACCTTAACCTCTTCATCTTCCAGAAGCGGCTCAAGGATGTGCCTTCGCTCATCCATGACGCGCACGGCCTGCACCAAAGTCTTCGAATATCCTTCGAGCTGCTCCAATCTCTGCTTTAGCTCGCTTGCTTTCATGGAACTACCTGCATTCCTTTTTCATCAGCTAAAGCACCTGCAACATGGGCGTTAGGGGCGTACACGACATTGCCCCTACATTCCATAATACTTTGAACTAAAACCAACTGATATTGGCCCGCCGTTATACACACACATGACTGTTACCTTTAATTTTTTCCGATGATCGTAGTACGTGTGACAGTGGATTTTAGATCGGACCAGCTCAAGCTCGCTGGGATTAATGCTCAGTGCTCCCAGCATCGGTTCGGGATCAAATTCTTGATCCTGATTGAACGGTGCAGTTTGCTTAATATCAACTTCGATGAAGCTAACAAAGCTTCCCTCTCTTTCCAAAAACATTCGACATTCATCATTCTCAACGATGATGTTGCCAACTTTATTGCGCTCGCCACCAACGATTTTTAACACCTCATCAACATTCATACCCATATACTGGAACGGACGATGAAACGGCGCTGAAAGCATGGGCAAATTGATCTGAGACGCTCGATCCAGCGCCTCACCGAGCGTGGACCCCATACGACTGGAATCTAAGGCAGACCGATTGAAAACCACACCAATACTTTCTACAAGCCTCTTCAGTCCCTCGGGGTATTTCTGTTCATCCGTAAAGTCAGCATAGAACTTTCCCAGCAGAAATCCCGGAAGCTCCACTGGCTTATACAAGACAGGCAAGACCTTTACTTCGCGGCCTGATATTTCTTGATTCATAGCCACGTCTAACTCTCTCTGCACCCAAGGGGACGAAATCGAGTTGGGAGAAAGGACTGCGGCGACATAATCCACGCTGTCCAGACCCTGACGGATCTTCTCAATAAGAGACTGCCCGACTTTAATTTCAGCCTCATCAAGCCAATAGCGTATGCCATGTGCTTCTAGATCAGCCGCTAGCCTCCGAACGAACGGCTTGTCGGCATGGGTGTGGCTAAGAAAGATACACTTGCTCAATTTTCACCCCTTAGCATGGTCCTGGGGTCAGGTCTCCCATTTCCCAGACTGTAGGATTAATGGAAATTGAGAAACCTGACCTCATTGTTTTGCGTTATATTAATCACCGATCTTAAGCTCGGCTCTCATCTGGTTTATTATTTCATCTTTGAGACTTTTCACTCTCTCACCGAGTACTTTCATTTCTTTGGCAATCGGCGCTTCGAAATCGGGAGTCTCCAATGCCACCGGCATCTCGCACAGCCACTTGGAGGACATTTCAAGAATCTTTTGGTGGAGCTGTTCAAACTCAGACGTCAGGTGAAAAAGCCTGTCTGAGCCCAGAATTTTAAGCGTTGTAATTTCTTCGGTTGCCTTCCTGTGGGACTCTTGAATCTGGTGCGGGAATCGCCCCATCTCATCTTGGAACTTGATGATAGCCTCAGGTGAATCTCCAGCCTCTAGCAACTTTTCAAACGCGTTCCGCAAAGTTACTTTTGAGAACTGTTCATAATCGACGCCAACGCCCTTTGCTGCATCTTCGAATTTTCGGAAGTATGCAGAATACACTTTTGTCCTAATTTCTAAGATTTTATCTTCTCGCTCTCTCTTTGCCTTAAGGATGTGTAGCAAGATTGGGGCAATCACCGAAGCGAGAATAACGCCTATAGCTGGCACCACTATTTTAGGGTCCAACCAAGCAGCTAATGCCGTTGCTTCTGTGACTTCTACATCCACGACTAACTCCTAAAGCTAACGATCGCCATAAGCGGCCGAGTGAAACGAGGCCCAGCGCACGAAGTGCGCGCACTTAATGGCTTGGTTATGCACGCATTTCCTCAAATACTATGTCTTGAATCCTTCTGAGCTCTTCGGCTTTAGCGAACAGGAAATCGTCGTATTTATCTCCGACTGTAGCCCCAATCCCACCAAGGGCGTGGTCCACAACACGCGCAATATTATTACCTTCGCTGTCGGGAGAAACCCGCCATTTTTCGATTTTCGCGCCAATTCCTGGGTTCAGTGATTTGATAATCGTTTCGGTATACTGAAGGTTTCGTGATAGCAGCCCGAGCTTTTCCCTTCTCTCTTCCGACGAGACTTCTTTCGCTGTCGCATGAACATCTGCAAACGTTGTTATAAATAACTGAATGTTTTTAAGTAGACTATCTCCCTTGAGAAGCTCCTCCCTTGTCTTTGCCAGAGACTGCTGTAGCTTAAATGCTAGAAAAGCAGCAATTGCTGCCGCAATTGTGGCAACTCCTGAAAGCACAGCAGCCACTGCTGAAATCCAATTTGGTTCAACCTCTGACATCACACTCTCTCCAGTCATACCTATGCTGCATAATAGGTATTAGGAAGCCCGCCCAAATATCCAATGAACATGCCAGCTTCCTATCACATTTATCAAATTCATATACCGACCGATAAAACCAGAAATCTCAACGAGTTACAACGACGCCCTTTCCGGGCGGCTGTGATATGAGGAAGGCCTCGTTTCCTGATCAAGCGGTGGGGAGCAGGTTTTCTTTCGGATGTTTGGGGAGGTTGTCTAGCACGGATGCGCTTTTTGCGGTTTTTTTTGCGCCTCAAGCGGCGTATTCGCTTCGCTCACCCTCCGGGCCGCACTACGTGCGTTACTTCGCTACGCTTCGTTCCTACAGTACGCCCGGGACATGGGAGCAAAGGCGGGCAAGGCCGGACGGCCCTGCCCTGGTGGGATTCAGTCTTTGTTTTTCCAATCCAGACTATAAAGATCATCCCGACGATCCCGCAGGTTGGTCACCGACCCTTCCCGGTGCAGCAGTTTCAGTTTTTCCAGGTCCACATCCGCAAACATCAGCATTTCGGTATTGGGAACCGACTCACTGATGATGGCATCGTGGGGGAAATAGAAGTCGCTGGGGGAAAACACCGAGGACTGGGCGTACTGGATGTCCACGGCATCCACCCGTGGCAAGTTGCCCACGGAGCCGGAGATGGCCACGTAGCATTCGTTTTCGATGGCGCGGGCCTGGGCGCAGTGGCGTACGCGCAGGTAGCCGTTCTTGGTGTCGGTCCAGAACGGGACGAACAGGATATCCATTTTTTCGTCAGCGAGAATCCGGCCCAGCTCGGGGAATTCCACGTCGTAGCAAATCAAGATACCCACCCTACCCGCATCAGTATCAAACACCTGCAACTTGTCACCGCCCTGAATAACCCAGTCACGGCGTTCGTGGGGGGTGATGTGGATCTTGTACTGGGATTCCACCGAACCATCGCGGCGCATCAGGTAGGCCACGTTGTAGACCTTGTCATCTTCGATCACCGGCATGGAGCCGCCGACGATGTTGATGTTGTAGCTCACCGCCATGTCCGCCAACGCATCGCGGACTTCTTCGGTGAAGCTGGCCAGGAAACGCACTGCTTCCACGGAGTTCAATTCCGGGCGCAGGCCCATGAGCGGGGCGCTGAAGAATTCCGGCAGCACCGCGAAATCGGCACGATAATCGGACAGCGCATCGATAAAGAATTCCACCTGATTGAGCAGGTCCTGCACGTCACGGGCGGCGCGCATGCGGCGCTGGACTACCCCCACACGCACTACGGTACGGCGCGGCCATTCGGCGTCGTCATCTTCCGGTTCGTAGAGGATGTTGTCCCATTCCAGCAGGGTGGCGTAGCCGTGGGAGTCTTCGTCTTCCGGCAAGTACGCTTTCATCAAACGCTTCACGTCGAAGCCATTGGAAAGCTGGAACGACAGAATCGGGTCGTAAATGGCGCGGGATTCCACCTGCTCGATGTACTCGGTAACCTTCATCTGGTCAGCGTAATTGGTGAACCCCGGCAGGCGCCCCCCGGCCAGAATGGCGCGCAGGTTTTCTTCCCGGCACAGCTCTTTGCGGGCTTCGTAAAGACGACGCCCCAACCGGTAGCCGCGGTACTCCTTGTCCACAAACACGTCCAAGCCGTACAGGGCATCCCCCTTCTTGTCGTGGGAGCGCACCTTGTCGTCGGTGATCAGGTCTTCGTAGCGGTGCGGGTTGGAGAAACGGTCGTATTTGACCTTGATGGTCAGCGCCGTGGCCACCAGCTCGCCATTGTCTTCGATCACCAGCTGCCCATCCTGAAAAATGCGGATCAGGGTCTTGATGGTGTCTTCCGGCCAGGCCCCACCAATATCGTGATAGACCTGATTCATAAGACGCGCCAACGCCGGGTAATCGTCTTCGGTGAGCGTACGCAAACGCAGGCGGGTTGTTTCTTCGGCCATAAAAAACTCCGTTTTTCGCTGCACGCGTCACGCTCAACGCAACAACGCGATACAGGTCTATTCATCTCTTCAATGCCGCAGCCGCGCTTCAATGCTGCAGGTTACGACGATTTTTGCATTTCCGTGTTGCGTGCCGCGTGTTGCTTCTCTATTTAGGCATTCAGTGGCGGGAAGGTAATCAACCAGCTCATTTCCTGATTCTGCAACGCATGCATGCCACTGGGATAGAGCGCCACCCCATCGGGGCGAATAAAAAGCACGCCCCCTTCATTCAGGCCAACAAAGCCGGATTGATGCTCGCGGACAAAACCGCACACCTCGCTCCACTGCGGCTGCAATGAAGGTGGAATGGTTTCGTAGCCGATGACACCATTGGCCAGAGGGTCATCGATGGCAACCCGGTCGCGATACAGGCCCACCGCGTCTTCGCCGACCAGCAGCACCATGCCCTGATGAAAGTGGAGCAGGGTCACGTTACCGCGCGGTGGCAGGCTGAGGTTTTCCTGTTGGTCGATAATGGTGTCCATAGAATCTGAAACCTTACGTAATACGGGCGGATAAATGGCTGAAAACATTGTAATACTTACCGGCGCCGGAATCTCTGCGGAATCCGGGATCAAGACCTTCCGCGCCGCCGACGGACTGTGGGAAAACCACCGGGTAGAAGATGTGGCCACCCCGGAAGCCTTCCTGCGCAATCCCCTGCTGGTGCAGAACTTCTACAACCAGCGCCGCCAACAGCTGCTCACACCGGCCATTCAGCCCAATGCGGCCCACCGGGCACTGGCCAAGTTAGAGAAAGCCTTCCCGGCGGGCAAGGTACTGCTGGTGACCCAGAACATCGACGACCTCCACGAACGGGCTGGCAGCCGTAATCTGATCCACATGCACGGCGAACTGCTCAAGGGCCGCTGCCAAACCAGCGGCGGCCTGGTGGACCTGGACCACGACCTGACCGTCAACCTGCCCTGCCCGCTCTGCGGCGGCAAAGGCTGCCTGCGCCCCCATGTGGTGTGGTTCGGGGAAATGCCCCTGCAGATGGAGACCATCTACCGCACCTTGTCCCAGTGTGACCGCTTTATCAGCATCGGCACCAGCGGCAACGTGTACCCGGCCGCCGGCTTTGTGGAAGAGGCCAACCGCCATGGTGCGCACACCGTGGAACTGAATCTGGAGCCTTCCCAGCGGCTCACCGCCTTCGCTGAGCACCAGCATGGACTGGCCAGCGAACTGGTGCCGGCCTATGTGGAAGCGTTGATTGAAGGACTAAGCTGCTAGCTACGAGCTTCTAGCTGCGAGGAACACCCGTTTCTTAAATAACCTGTCAGGTATGCGGATTCGGTCGGAACGCGGGCACTGACTATTCGTACCCCAGGACCACCTCGCGCCTGGTAGCTAGCAGCTCGTAGCTAATAGCTGGCTTTTCCTTCATTGCCCCACCCTATGGCGCAGACAGGCCCCTTGATATTTCTATAACCGGCTGATTCCGCTAGACTGCTGGACCTCTACAAAGGGAGTGTCAGCCAGAGCCCGCCGCGCAAGAACGGGGCACGGGGCCTCCAGCAACTACAGGTAGCAAAGCACATCATGACCGACAAGCAGGTAGACGACCTTAACATTGCCTCGCAGGACGTACTGATTACGCCCAACGCGCTGAAGGAAAAATTGCCTCTCAGCGATAACGCCCGCCAGACTGTTATCAGCGGCCGCGAGACCATCCGTAATATTCTGGACCGCAAGGACCATCGCCTGTTCGTGGTGATTGGCCCCTGCTCTATCCACGATACGGACGCCGCCATGGAATACGCCGCCCGGCTGAAGAAGCTGGCCGACGAGGTGAGCGACACCATCTACCTGGTGCTGCGTGTCTACTTTGAGAAGCCGCGTACCACTGTGGGCTGGAAAGGGCTGATCAACGACCCTTACATGAACGATTCCTTCAAGGTGGAAGACGGCCTGCATATTGCCCGCAAGCTGCTGCTGGATGTGGCCGAGCTGGGCCTGCCTGCCGCCACCGAGGCGCTGGACCCGACCACCCCGCAGTACCTGCAGGACTTGATCGCCTGGAACGCCATTGGCGCGCGCACCACCGAGAGCCAGACGCACCGGGAAATGTCTTCCGGCCTGTCCAGCCCGGTGGGTTTCAAGAACGGTACCGATGGCAGCCTGGATGTGGCCGTAAACGCCATGCTCAGCGTAAAGCACCCACACCGTTTCCTGGGCATCGACCCGGAAGGCCGCGTGGCGCTGACCACCACCAAGGGCAACCAGTATGGTCATGTTGTGTTGCGTGGCGGTGGCGGCAAGCCGAACTACGATTCCGTATCCGTGGCGCTGGCTGAACAGGCGCTGGAGAAAGCCGGTGTCTCCACCAACATCATGGTGGATTGTTCCCACGCCAACTCCAACAAGGACCCGGGCCTGCAACCGCTGGTGATGGAAAACATCGCCAACCAGATTCTGGAAGGCAACGACTCCATCCTCGGCCTGATGGTGGAATCGCACCTGAAATTCGGCAACCAGAAGATCCCGCCAAATCTGGACGACCTGGAATACGGCGTGTCCATCACTGACGGCTGTATCGCCTGGGACACCACCGAAGAAGCCATTCGCAGCATGGCCGACAAACTGCGCGAGGTGCTGCCGAAACGGCAGAACTAATCGCCCCGTTGCTGACAAAAAAGCCGCCTTCAGGGCGGCTTTTTTGTGGGCGTTCCCCTATAAGGGCTCACTGCAGGTATAACCCACTTCGCTTGCAGACAAATCCCCAGCGCAAAAACGCTTCTTCGCTAAGCCGCACAAAAAAAGCCCGGCAATTGCCGGGCTTCTTCAAACGGTTAGCAGGGCTAACTTAGCCGCCGAACAAACCGGCCAGGCCAGAACCTCCCTCCAGCAAACACTCGAATGCCAGCGTCGGGCTAAGGCCACCCGCTGCTGCATCAGGGCAGATTCCATCAAGGATCGGATCAAGCGGCGTGCCGTCACCGCCAGCGCCACCACTGATGGCTTCCATGAAACACGCCGCAGGGTCCACGTTGCCGTCGGCAGACTCTTCTGAACAAATCTGGTCGGTCAGCGGATTGGAGCCCGAGATTGCATCCTGAATGTCTCCGAAAGCAGAACCGGCTTCAATCAGACAGTCGAAAGGCGTCGTCGGCCCCAGATCCGCTTCGGAAGCATCCGGGCAGAACTGACCCAGTACTGGCGCCAGCGGGTTGCCATCGGCACCCGGCAGGCCACCACCACCCGGAGCAAAACCACCAGCGGCTTCTTCGAAACAGGCAGCCGGATCAATCGGGCTATCTGCTGAGGCTTCCGGACACAATTGCTCGGTCAGCGGGTTGCTGCCCAACAGCAGGTCCTGCACGTCACCAAAGTTACCACCCGCTTCGGTCAGGCAATCCAGCGGAGTGGTCGGGCCCAGATCTGCCTCGGAGGTGTCCGGGCAGAATTGTGCCAGTACCGGCTCCAGCGGGTTGCCATCGGCACCCGGCAGCTCACCACCGCCTGGCGCAAGACCACCGGCCGCTTCCATAAAGCAGGCAGCCGGATCAATCGGACTATCTGCAGAGGCTTCCGGACACAGTTGCTCGGTCAGCGGGTTGCTGCCCAGCAGCAGGTCCTGCACATCGCCAAAGTTACCGCCCGCTTCGGTCAGGCAATCCAGCGGAGTGGTCGGCCCCAGATCTGCTTCGGAGGTGTCCGGGCAGAATTGTGCCAGTACCGGCTCCAGCGGGTTGCCATCGGCACCCGGCAGCTCACCACCGCCTGGCGCAAGACCACCGGCCGCTTCCATGAAACAGGCAGCCGGATCAATCGGAGCATCCGCAGAGGCTTCTGGACACAGCTGTTCGGTCAGCGGATTGCTGCCCAGCAGCAGGTCCTGCACGTCGCCAAAGTTGCCACCAGCTTCAGTCAGACAATCGATCGGCGTGGTCGGGCCCAAATCTGCTTCGGAGGTGTCCGGGCAGAATTGTGCCAGTACCGGTTCCAGCGGGTTGCCATCGGCACCCGGCAGCTCACCACCGCCCGGTGCAAGACCACCGGCCGCTTCCATGAAACAGGCAGCCGGATCAATCGGAGCATCCGCAGACGCCTCCGGGCACAGTTGCTCGGTCAGCGGGTTGCTACCCAACAGCAGGTCCTGTACGTCCTGGAAGTTGCCACCGGCTTCCGCCAGGCAATCTACCGGGGTGGTCGGGCCGACTTCGTTTTCAGCGGTTTCCGGGCAGAACTGTTCCAGCACCGGCGCCAGCGGGTTGTCACCGCCGCCACCGGGCAGACCGCCTGCACCACCGGCAGCCTCTTCAAAGCAGGCAGCCGGATCAACCGTGCCGTCAGCAGACTCTTCCGGGCACAGCGCCTCGGTCAGCGGGTTGGAACCAGAGATCAGATCCTGAACGTCGCCAAAGGCGGAACCGGCTTCGGTCAGACAGTCGATGGGCGTGGTCGGGCCCACTTCGCCTGCAGCGGTTTCCGGACAGAACGGCTCCAGCACCGGTGCCAGCGGGTTATCACCGCCACCACCAGGCAAGCCGCCTGCTCCACCGGCCGCTTCTTCAAAGCAGGCTGCCGGATCGATAGGCGTGGTCTGGGCCGCTTCCGGGCACAGATTTTCCGTCAGCGGGTTCGGACCGAGCAGCAGATCCTGCACGTCCTGGAAGTTGCCACCGGCTTCCGCCAGGCAATCTACCGGGGTGGTCGGGCTGACTTCGTTTTCAGCGGTTTCCGGGCAGAACTGTTCCAGCACTGGCGCCAGCGGGTTGTCACCGCCACCGCCGGGCAGACCGCCAGCACCACCGGCCGCTTCTTCGAAGCAGGCTGCCGGGTCAATCGGCGTGGTCTGAGCCGCTTCCGGGCACAGGTTTTCCGTCAGCGGGTTCGGGCCCAGCAACAGGTCCTGAACGTCACCAAACGCAGAACCGGCTTCAGTCAGACAGTCGATGGGCGTGGTCGGGCCCACTTCACCTGCAGCGGTTTCAGGACAGAACTGTTCCAGTACTGGCGCCAGCGGGTTATCGCCACCACCGCCACCGGGCAGTCCGCCACCGCCAACTTCCATGAAGCAGGCTGCTGGATCAATCGGCGTGGTCTGGGCCGCTTCCGGACACAGGTTCTCGGTCAGCGGGTTCGGGCCCAGCAGCAAGTCCTGCACATCTTCGAAATCACCGCCCGCTTCCGCCAGACAGTCCACAGGGGTTGTCGGGCCGATCGGTGCGGCAGCGGTATCCGGACAGAATTGTTCCAGTACCGGCGCAAACGGGTTGCTGCCATCGCCACCGCCCGGGTCGCCGGGGAAACCACCAATACCCATGGTCGCTTCGGCGAAGCAATCCGGCGGGTTCACTCGGCCATCCGCCGCATCCTGAGGACAGATCTGTTCTGTCAGCGGATTGGGCGCGGTGATCATGTCGATGATGGTGATATAGACACGGCTGGCTTCATCCAGACACGCGGTTGGAGAGGCCGGGTTGGGCGCAATCGAGCCGGTTTCCGGGCAAAGCTGCTCGGCAATCGGGTCTGCGGCGCCATCGCCACCGTCACCACCACCGGGCAAATTGCCACCAGCAGCGGCTTCTGCGAAGCAGTTGGCCGGGTCAACGTTACCGTCCAGGGATTCTTCCGGGCAGATCGCCTCGGTAATCGGGTTGGAACCGCCCAGCAGATCGCCTGCGTTCTGAAGATTGCCCGCCGCTTCCTGCAAACAAGCCGCAGCAAAGGTGCCGGACTGCTCGAAGAACCCGGTCAGGGCAGCCTGCGGATCTTCCTGCAGCATGGCCGGATCAAACAGGCCGGCAGGATCAAAGGCCACCGCCGCATCCGGGCAGAACTGCTGGACAATCATGTCCTGTGACAGCTCGAAACCGGTGTCGTCTTCCGACCCTTCTTCACCTTCAGTCAAACACTCACCGGGATCCATGGATCCCCCTTCACCGGCGTCGCCAGACGCATCCGGACACAAGGCATCGGTGAGCTCATTCTGTTCGTCGATGATCTCTGCGATTTCCGGTGGTAGCGCGCGCGTGGCAGCGTCCGAGGTGTTGGAAGCTGGCGCTGAACTGCTGCCTCCCCCACCACAGGCTGCCAGCATTGCCGCAAGGGCGCTGCTGCCGACCAGAAGTTTGAATTGATTAGCCAAGATGAACCCCTCCATCATATCTTTGTCGTTATGGCCCCCAGAACAGGAGCTGGTATCAACGACTATGG
The DNA here is from genome assembly GCF_009718865.1 of Alcanivorax sp. VBW004. NCBI lineage: Bacteria > Pseudomonadati > Pseudomonadota > Gammaproteobacteria > Oceanospirillales > Alcanivoracaceae > Alcanivorax > Alcanivorax sp. VBW004. The sequence continues at coordinate 2,528,789 of NZ_WNHC01000001.1, read as the reverse complement.
AAGGGATGTGCAATCTGCTGTAGAGCAAGGAGGTTGGTAGACTGTTAACAAGCGTAGCCAGCGTTACCCATTAGTGTCTGAACAAGGCTCAAGACAACTTTTTGATTACAGTCTGCGGAATTACCCCTTGGCAGAGCGCCAGGAATTGCCTCCGGCAATCTGCGCACGGGCCCGTACATGGGCAGCCTCATCACTGTGGCCTAGCCTGGCATTTACAAATACGCCAATCTCGCGCAGTGCCATACTGGCCTCGGGCAACCAGGCGGCCAGGGCATGGAACACATGGGGCATCTGCTCCCAAACCTGCAGCGTATGCTCTACCCCCGCCCGCTCGGCCTGGTCCGCCACCCGCACCGCATCACTGTAAAGCACCTCGGTACTGCCCACCTGAATCAGCAATGGTGGCAACCCGGTGTAATCGGCAAACACGGGGGACAGCAAGGGCGCAGCAGCATCCTGGCCCCGGCTGTAGGACTTGGCCACAAAGCGCAATGCACCAAGCGGGATCAACGGATCGCTTTCTGCGTTGCGATGAATGCTTTCTCCACTGCAGGTGAGATCGCCCCAGGGGCTGATCAGCACAGCCGCAGCAGGTAACGGCAGATTCAGTTCACGCAATCGCAGCAAGGTGACCAGGGAAAGATTACCACCAGCGGAATCCCCCGCCAGCACGATATGCTCCGGCCGGTAACCGGTATCCAGCAACGCCTTGTAAGCGCGCACCGCATCTTCCAGGGGTGCAGGGTAGGCCCAGTCCGGGGGCTGGCGATAATCCAGCGCCAGCACTTTGGCGCGACACTCGCGGCTGAGTCGCCAGGTCACCGCCCGATGGGAACGGGGCGATCCGAAAAAATAGGCACCGCCGTGAAAATACAGCACCACCCGATTACTGCGCACGTTGCGCCCGGCAATCAGCCACTCACCGGGGACGCCCCCCATATGAGCGCGGGCAATATGCACTGACGAAGGCACTGGTAAAGCCAGGGTAACGGCATCAAACCCCAGTTGAGAGAATTTCATGAAACGGCGGCTAAAACGGATACGGCTGACCACCGGTTTGACCACACCCTTGATGGTCCGGGTGATCACTTTTCCTTGCCAGCTCCGGGCCGGATAATGTTTCTTGTTGTTGTCTGCCATGCTTTTGGCCGTCCCACAATGGAGACTTGAGCCTAAGTGGTCATCCCGGCTTGAACAAGCCACAATAAGTCACACTTTGTTCATCCACGGTCAAGGATTCAACCCGCGTATGGAAACCCTGCGGCAACGCTGGCAACACATTATTTTCGGCACCGACACCCCCGCCGGGCAGTTATTCGACATCATTCTGATTGTGGCAATTCTGGGCAGTGTTATTGCCGTGATGCTCGACAGTGTGTCCAGCCTGCACGAAGAATACGGTATCGCGCTGTACGCCGCCGAATGGTTCTTCACCATTCTGTTTACGATTGAATACACCATCCGGCTGTGGGTCAGCGAACGGCCGCTCCGTTATGCACGCAGCTTTTTTGGCGTTGTGGATCTGTTGTCGATTATCCCCACCTACTTGAGCCTGCTGATCCCCGGCTCCAATTACCTGCTCACCATCCGGGCCTTGCGCGTACTGCGCGTATTCCGGGTGATGAAACTGGCCAAGTTCATGGGCGAGGCCAACCAGTTGGGTATTGCCTTGATCCGCACCCGACGCAAGATCGCCGTGTTCATGTTTTCCGTGTTCGTGGTGATTATTATTTTCGGCAGCCTGATGTATGTGGTGGAAGGCCCCGAGAATGGTTTTTCCAGTATTCCCCAGAGCATTTACTGGGCTATTGTGACGATCACCACGGTTGGCTATGGGGATATTTCACCGCAGACAGGCCTGGGGAAACTTATCGCCTCACTGGCCATGATCACCGGTTATGCGATTATTGCCGTGCCCACCGGGATTGTGACCGCCGAAATTTCCGCCGCCCGCGTGAGCATGCGCTATGAGCGTGAATGCCCAGGATGCCACCGCCATTCCCACGAGCCCGATGCCCGCTTTTGCCTGCAATGCGGTGAAGAATTACCGAAGCTTTCCCTGAAAGGACCGGATGGTTAAAGACAACGGCAGATTTCTAGCTTCTAGCTTCTAGCTTCTAGCTTGGATCGTCCTGCGGACGATGCCGTGCTGTGCACGGTTCGCGCCCCAAGCGGCGCTCCTACAGTAACTTGTTACTGTGGGAGCTTGCCTGCAAGCAATTAACCTTCGACCGCCGCTACATCGCTTGCAGGCATACCCGAAGGGCACAGAGAGTCCCTGCAGCGGCTTCGTAGAAAAGCAGATGCTGAGGAACTTTTCCGCCTTTCTTTATCGAAGCGAGCGTAGCTCGTAGCTCGTAGCTCGTAGCTCGTAGCTCGTAGCTCGTAGCTCGTAGCTCGTAGCTCGTAGCTCGTAGCTCGTAGCTCGTAGCTCGCCCCTGCTTTTAACTGTCAATCAGGCCCTTCTCGCGCAACACCTGAATAAACAGATCAGGCTCCGGGCGGACCCGGTAATTGTCTGTCAGGTGTTGATACACCAGCCGACCTTCGGCATCGACGATAAATACCGTTGGCATGACCGTATCGCTGTCGTAACCCAGCGCTTCCAACCCGGCCGGGGTACCGCCGGCATCCATAATGCCCAGGGCTCGCGCCGCCTGGTTGTTATCATCACGCAGGTACTCGAAGTCCACCTGAAATTGCTTCGCCAGGTCCGCAGACTGGCTATGGGATTGCGGGCTGATCAATGCCACCCGAACCCCCTGGGCCTGCAGTGACTGATATTGCGCTGCCACTTCACGAATCTGTGCCATGCACAACGGGCACCAGTTGCCGCGGAAGAACAGCATCACCATTGGCTGGCCCGCATAATCCGCCACGGTTACCGGCTTGCCCTCCAGGTTCGTGAAGGTGACGGCCGGCAACGGTTCACCCAGTGCCACATTCGCCTCGCGAGTGCCGTAGCGGCTATACCAGCGGATATAAGCGTGCACCCCAAGCAGGTTGAGAATCGCCAGGCTAACCATCACCACACAGGCCTGCCCGGCCAATGCCAGGCTGATGACCGCCAGCGTACCCAGCAAGGTCGGCCAAAATACCGTTGGCAAATTCTCGCTGGTGCGAGCCGGTTTCCATACGAACAGATAACTGAAGAATCCCACCGAGGGGACACAGGTCAGCAGCAATACCGCCCACGGCCAGCCGCCGCCGGTAAACAGTTGCCAGAGCGCCATGCCGGTGGTGAACACCGCCAGGGAAATAAACGTGGAGATAAACAGTGATTTAAGGCTTTTCATCGTCGTTCCCGTTTCGAATCAGTGGATAAGATGCGAAACGGGAACCCGCGTTACAAGCAAAATGATGCCAGAGGGAAATCAGCTGGTGCAGGTTTCCAGCAAGCCCCGCAGCTCCGGAATACAGGAGCCACAATTGGTGCCCGCCTGGCAGCCTTTGCCAATGGCTTCCACGGAATCCGCGCCCTCTTCCACCACACCCTCGATGGTTTTCTGACGGACCTGGAAACAACTGCAAATCACTGGCCCCAGATCCGGGCCGGCATCCGCCGGTTGCCCGGCCAGGATCGCCATGTGCTGGATGTCCGCCTCCACAGCAAAGCAGTCTGCCAGCCAATCCACGTCGCACACCGGCAGGGTTTCACCAATGGCCAGCCAGGCCAGCAAGCGGCCGTCCTTGTCCAGCGCCGCGCGCCGGTAATGCCCCGTGGCGGGATCGTTCAGCGCCAGCCACTGCGCCGCCTGCGGCAACCAGTCGTGGAGCTGTTGTTCGGTTAGGTCCGCATCGCCGGCCAGCCGATAGCGTTGTACCTGGCCCGCCTGCAAAAATGCATCGACGGGAACTCGGGCCCAGTACTCCACAGCGGGTGGGGACGCCGCCGTGAACAACCAGCCATGCCAGCGGGGTTGCCAGTCGCTGACATTCACCGGCGTATGCTTGAACGCCGGCTGACCGGAATGCGGATCCAGACGTGCCGGCACCAGGGCATCCACCCGGGCGCGGCGAGAAAACTGATCGGTCCAGTGCATGGGCATAAACGCGGTGCCGGGGCGCTGCCCGGTATCGCGGGTGACCCGCACCAACGCATCACCGACACGGCTGGTCAGGCGCACGAAGCCGCCCTCCTGCAGCCGGTAACGCTCAATATCCTGGGGATGCAACGCCGCAAAGGGCTCACTGAGGTGGGCAAACAGGCGCCCGGCACGGCCGGTGCGCGTCATGGTGTGCCACTGGTCCCGAATCCGCCCGCTGTTGAGAATAATCGGGAAGGCATCACCGATCTGGCGCACGGGTGGATTTTCACAGCTCACAAAACGGGCCCGGCCACTGGGGGTAGAAAACTGGCCGTCGGCATAGCAGCGAGGGTCGCCGTTCAGCGGCCACTGCTGTGGCTGCCACTGGGCATATTGGTCGGCGCTCAGATCCGCGGCTCCGGTCAAATCCAGCCGCTTGCCAAATTGACCAGCCACCGCGGTGAGCGCCGAGTACTCGGCAAAAATGTCGTGTTCATGCTGGTAGGGAAAGGCGTCGGCAAAGCCCATGCGTTGAGCCACTTCGGTAATAATCCACCAGTCTGCTTTCGCTTGCCCGGGAGCTGGCACAAATGGCCGCTGGCGCGATACGCATCGCTCGGAGTTGGTGACCATGCCGGATTTCTCGCCCCAGCCCAGGGCCGGCAAGCGAATATCCGCGCAGGCAAGCGTGTCACCGCTGGCCACGCAGTCGGACACCACCACGGTGTCGCAGGCCATCAATGCCTGGCGCACCTTGTCCGCTTCCGGGAGGGAATCCACCGGGTTGGTGGCCATGATCCACACGGCTTTGACCTCGCCGCTGGAAACTGCCTCGAACAACTCAACCGCTGTAAGACCATTTTTTGTGGCCAATGCCGGCGCCTGCCAGAAGTCCGCCACGGCGGCGTGGTGCGCCGGGTTGTCGATATCCAGATGCACCGCCAGCTGATTGGCCAGCCCACCTACTTCCCGGCCCCCCATGGCGTTGGGTTGCCCGGTGATGGAAAACGGGCTGGCACCGGGCTTGCCGACACGGCCGGTGGCCAGGTGGGCATTGATAATGGCATTGCCCTGGTCAGACCCATTGCGGGCCTGATTCACGCCCTGGGAAAACACGGTAACCGTGCGCTCGCAGGCCGCGAACCAGTGGTAAAACGTGGTCAGGTCCACCTTGCTCACGCCCATCTTCGCGGCCAGTGCCTCCCAATCGTTGCCCTGGCTGCGGGCAGTTTCCAGGGTCGCCTGAAAGCCTTCGGTGTGGGCGTCGATGTAGGCCTGGTCCAGCGCCTTGTTGTCGTCCAGCCAGGTGAGCAGGCCATTGAACAGCGGCACGTCCTGCCCCGGGCGAATGGCCAGGTGAAGATCGGCCAGGTCACAGGTAGCCGTGCGGCGAGGATCAATCACCACCACTTTCATGTCCGGGCGCGCCTGTTTGGCGGCCACGATGCGCTGGTACACGATGGGATGCGCCCAGGCGGTATTGGACCCGGTGAGGATAACCAGATCCGCCAGCTCCAGATCTTCGTAGCAGCCGGGCACCACGTCTTCACCAAACGCCCGCTTGTGGGCGACCACGGCGCTGCTCATGCACAGGCGGGAATTGGTATCGATATTGGCGCTGCCGATGTAGCCCTTCATCAGCTTGTTGGCCACGTAATAATCTTCTGTCAGCAGCTGGCCGGAAACGTAGAACGCCACCGCATCCGGGCCGTGCTCGTCGACGATGCGGCGGAACCGCCCTGCCACTTCATCCAGCGCCTGGTCCCAGGACACCACCTCGCCATCCACTTCCGGATTCAGCAGGCGGTCCTGATCGCCCAGGGTTTCCAGTACCGATGAACCTTTGACGCAGAGCCGCCCGGCATTGGCCGGGTGCTGCGTGTCCCCTTTCAGGGTTACGCCGTCGGTGCGGATACCACAACCCACGCCGCAGTACGGGCAGGTCGTACAGGTAGATAACGGGGCGTTCTTTGGCTCCGTTTCCTGGATCTTCGCTTCAACACTCACGCAGCGACTTCCTCCGAATGCTCATCACTGTCGCCGGGGCGTTTGCAGAAAGCCTCCCCCAGCAACAGGGTTTCACGCAGCGCGCTGATGTCTGCCTTTTCCTTCCACAGTTTTTCAAAAAACGGGGCGTCAGACACATCGCCGTACAACACCATGCCAACCACACGGTTATCGCGAATCTGTACACGCCGGTAGCTGCCGGGCAGATTCAGCTGCAGGGTTTCTCCCTGGTCTTTTCCCTTGTCCCGGTTACCGAGAAAATCGCCACAGGACACCAGATCGATACCGGAAATTTTTAATCGTGTGGCGGAATCCGCGTACAGATAACGGCGATGGCCCAGCTCGGCCAGGTGGCTGGCACAGACCGCCGCTTGCTCGTACAGCGGCGCCACCAGGCCGAAGGTGCGCTCGCGGTGTTCCACACACTCACCAATGGCATAGATGGCCGGATCAAAGGTCTGCAGGGTGTCGTCTACCCGCACTCCCTGATTCACGGTCAGCCCGGCACTGGCGGCCAGCTCGGCTCGCGGCACAATGCCCACCGCCTGCACCACATAATCCGCCGGCAACCGCTGACCATCGGCAAGGTGAACGGCCGCAACCGCGCCCTGGCCGTTGTCTTCGATGGACTGGGTACGCGCCTGCATGACGAACTTCAGCCCGCGGGCCTCCAGGTCCTGTTGCAGGCGGTGCCCTGCGCTTTCATCCAGCTGCTGGTTGAGAAGATGGCCGCGACTGTGGACCAGAGTCACGTCGTGCCCCTGCTTCACCAGCGCATCAGCGGCTTCTAGCCCCAAAAAACCGCCGCCCACGACCACCACCCGGGCAGCCGAAAGCGACAACAACCGTCGCACGTCGTAGAGATCCCGAAAACTGACAACGCCATCCAGGGTGACGCCTTCCACCGGCAATTGACGCGGCGCGGCTCCCGTGGCCAGCAACAGCCGGTCATAATCGAGCAGGTGCCCGGCGGCGGTTTCCACCTGCCGCCGGCGGCGATGAATGGCCACCACCGGGGTGCCGGTAATCAAGCGAATATTGCGATCCCGATACCACTGGTGGGGATGAGTGGTAATGGTTTTCTCATCGGTGCCACCACCCAACAGCGGCGACAACATGACGCGGTTATAGCCGGCGAAGGGCTCATCCCCCACCACCGTGATCTGATACAGATCCGGTGCCAGGCGGGTCAGCTCTTCCAGCAGACGGCAAGCCGCCATGCCATTACCCACTACAACCAGTCGTTTCATGCGCGCATCGCCCTGTCGATTTGTTTCAGGCCGGGGTGGCCAGTTCGATCACATCACCTTGCACACGCACCGGGTACACGGTCAGCTTGACGCTGTCGTCTTCGATGCATTGCCCGGTTTCCAGATCAAAGTGCTGCTTGTACAGCGGTGAGGCGACAACACGCTTGTCACCCAATGAGCCCAGCAGCCCCCGGCTGAGCACGTTGGCATGGCTAAACGGGTCCATGTTGTCCAACGCATAGAAATTGCCATCACGGGTGCGGAACAATGCCGCCTGCCCAGAGGGCAGACGCACGCCCACTCCAGTGCCCGGCAACACGTCGTCAACGCTGCAGATTGCTTTCCATTCCACGGTCACTGCGCTGTTCATGGCTTACGCCTCCTCGACCAGTTCGATGCGTTCATGCTCGTAGGCGGGACGACGCTGGCCGCGCTCACGCACGTAGGCCAGGTTGTCATCCGCTTCGGCGGTCTCATTGATGAAGTGGTTAAAGCGTTTCACCGCTTCCGGATCCTCGATGGTGGACTTCCACTCGCACTGATAGGTCTCGATCACGTGCTGCATCTGCGCTTCGAGTTCGTCGCCCATGCCCAGGGAGTCGTTCAGGATCACGTCTTTCAGGTAGTCCAGTCCGCCTTCCAGGTTTTCCAGCCAGACGCTGGTGCGCTGCAGGCGGTCCGCCGTTTTGATGTAGAACATCAGGAAACGGTCGATGGTCTTGATCAGCTGCTCATCGGTGAGATCCGACGCGAACAGATCCGCATGGCGCGGACGCATGCCGCCGTTACCACACACATACAGGTTCCAGCCTTTCTCGGTAGCGATCACGCCCACGTCTTTGCTTTGCGCTTCGGCACACTCTCGGGTACAACCACTCACCGCCATCTTGATCTTGTGCGGGCTGCGCAAGCCTTTATAGCGATCCTCTACCTGGATGGCGGTGCCCACGGAGTCTTTCACCCCGTAGCGACACCAGGTGGAGCCCACACAGGATTTCACCGTGCGCAGGGATTTACCGTAGGCGTGCCCGGTTTCAAAACCGGCATCCACCAGGATTTTCCAGATTTCCGGCAACTGCTCGACACGGGCACCGAACAAGTCCACCCGCTGACCGCCGGTGATCTTGGTATAAAGATCGTATTGCTTGGCCACTTCCCCCAGCACGATCAGTTTGTCCGGGGTAATTTCACCGCCGGCCACACGGGGCACGATGGAATAGGTGCCGTCGCGCTGCATGTTGCCCAGGAAGTAGTCGTTGGTGTCCTGCAGCCCGGCATGGGGTTTGTTGAGCACCCAGTCGTTCCAGCAGGAAGCCAGCACATTGGCCACGGTCGGCTTACAGATGTCACAGCCGTCACCGCTACCGTGTTTTTCCAGCAGCTCGTCAAAGGTGGTGATCTGCCCGACGCGTACCAGGTGATAGATTTCCTGACGGGAATACGCGAAGTGTTCGCAAATGTGGTTGTTCACTTCCACACCGCGTTTTTCCAGCTCGCTGTCCAGCACCTGCTTCACCAGCGCGGAACAACCGCCACAGGTAGCCGATGCCTTGGTGCAGGCTTTCAGGTCGCCCACGGTCTGGGCGCCAGCGTCGATGGCGGCACACAAATCGCCTTTGGAAACGTTATTACAGGAACAGATCTGCGCTGTGTCAGGCAGCGCATCGGCGCCCAGCAGCGGCGCACCATCAGACATGGGCGCCACCAACGCAGACGGGTCACCGGGCAGGTCCATTTCGTTTAGGCAAAGCTGCAACAGGTTGCCGTAATCTGCGGCATCCCCTACCAGCACAGCGCCCAGCAGTTTCTTGCCACACTCACTGATTACCGCTTTCTTATAGACACCGGCGGTCTGGTCCATGAACACGGTGCTGCGACAACCGGGCGTGTTGCCGTGGGCATCACCAATGGACGCCACGTCCACGCCCATCAGTTTCAGCTTGGTGCTCATGTCCGCACCGGCAAATTGCTGTTCGGCTTTGCCCATCAGGTGTTCAGCAGCCACTTCGGCCATCTGGTAACCCGGCGCCACCAGACCAAAGATGCGACCTTCCCACAACGCCACTTCGCCAATGGCATAGATGTGCTCATCGGAGGTGACACAATGGTTGTTGACCACGATGCCGCCGCGTTCGCCAATGGCCAGCTCGCAGGCCCGGCCCAGTTCGTCCTGGGGACGAATGCCCGCAGAGAAGACAATCACATCGGTTTCCAGATGCTTGTCGTCACCGAAATTCATGCGGTGTGTGCAGTGTTCACCATCCACGATGTCCTGGGTGCCGGTGCTGGTGTGTACGGTGACACCCAGTTCCTGAATCTTGTCTTTCAGCAAACCGCCACCAAAATCATCCACCTGCACGGCCATCAGGCGCGGGGCGAATTCCACCACGTGGGTCTCCAGGCCCAGATCGTGAAGCGCCTTGGCCGCTTCCAGGCCCAGCAGGCCGCCACCGACAACCGTGCCCACCTTGCCGGTTTTACTGGCGGCAATCATGGCATCCAGGTCGTCGATGGTGCGGTACACAAAGCAGTTATCGCGATCATTACCGGGGATCGGCGGCACGAACGGATAGGAACCGGTGGCCAGAACCACCTTGTCATAAGGCAGGGTCTCACCGGTGTTGGTGGTGACCGTTTTAGCGGCCCGATCAATCGCGTCCACCTTGGTATTCAGTTTCAGCGTAATGTCGTGCTCTTCAAAAAAGCCTTCCGGCACCAGCGACAGGTCGTCGGCGGTCTTGCCGGAAAAGTAGCTGGTCAGCCCTACGCGGTCATAGGCCGGCAGCGGCTCGGCACACAGTACCGTAATATCAAAGTGCTCCCGGCCACCCTGGGCCACCAGAGACTCCAGATAACGTTGTCCGACCATCCCGTGGCCGATCAGAAGAAGTTGTTGCTTTGCCATAAGGCTCACCCTCGCGGTGCGTAACTGACACCCGCACTACAGCAATCCCTATGCCAACTTTATAACTCTATGTAATTTATGGATTTATTCTCTTTTTTTCCGAATAACCACAAAAAACCTGCTTTCTTTTAATGCGCCAGTGCACGAGATGAATGCACTTTTATGTGCACCGATATGAACCACAATCGCGCTCTCCCTTTGCGCACAGCCGGTGCATTTCCCTCGCAACAACACCGCTTACCCAAGACAAATCAAACAGTTAACTGGCTGGCACAGGAGTTGCTCGCAACCCCCACCGTTAATCGCCCATGCATGGAGTAGTCATGAGCGCAGATAGACTCAATCTTCTGAATTTTTCATTGCCACGAATCCGCCTTCTCCATTTAAGTTGGGTGGCGTTCTTTATCAGTTTCGCCCTGTGGTTTTCCCACGCCCCCTTAATGGGGCACCTGCGCGACGTCTTCGACCTGACCGGCGAACAGGTTAAGGCACTACTGATTCTGAACGTGGCCCTGACGATTCCGGCACGCGTGGTGATTGGTTCCCTGGTGGACCGGTTTGGCCCGCGGCGGGTTTTCTCCACCCTGCTAATGAGTGCGGCTCTGCCCTGTTGGGCTTTTGCCTTGTCCAACAGCTTTGAGCAGCTGGCGATCAGCCGCTTGCTACTGGGTTTTGTGGGCGCCAGTTTCGTGGTCGGCATTCGCCTGATCAGTGAATGGTTTCCCGCCCGGGAGGTGGGCCTGGCTGAAGGTATTTATGCCGGCTGGGGGAACTTCGGTGCCTTTGCCTCTTACGTCACACTTCCCTCTCTGGCCCTGTTTTTTGGTGGCGAAGACGGTTGGCGCTGGGCGGTGGCCAGCACCGGCTTTATGTCCTTCCTGTACGGGCTGTTCTTTATGTGGCGCGCGCGCAATACCCCCGCCGGCGCTTCCTATTTCAAACCGAAAAAAGCCAGTGCGCTGGAAGTCAGCAACCGGCGTGACCTGTTCTTCTATATTGGCGCCAGCCTGCCGTTGTACATCGCGTTGTACATTATTGTGTGGCGGCTGGGCCCGGCAGGATTCCGCTTGTACGACAACAACACCCAGGCCATTTTCATCGTCGCTGTCAGTTTGCTGGCCGCCATTCAGTTATCACAGATATGGCAGGTCAATCGCGAACGCTGGCAGCAAAGCGCCCCGGAACAAGACAGCTATCCCTTCAAGCAGGTGGCCATTCTCAACCTGTCCTACTTCATTACGTTCGGCTCGGAACTGGCAGTGAATTCCATGCTGCCGTTGTTCTTCCTCGACACGTTCAGCGAAGTCACTCCGGTTACCGCCGGCTTGCTGGCGTCCGCCTTTGCCTTCACCAATTTAGTGGCGCGCCCCGGTGGCGGCTGGCTTTCTGACCGCATTGGCCGCAAGAAATCCCTGACTATTCTGTTTTGCGGTTTGTTGATGGGTTTTGTGCTGCTCAGCCAGATCAACAGCGGCTGGCCTGTGCTGCTCGCCATGGCGGCCACCATGGTCTGCTCCTGCTTTATTCAGGGCGGCGGCGGTGCCATTTTCGCCACTGTGCCGCTGATCAAACGCCGCCTTACCGGGCAAATCTCCGGCATGGTCGGCGCCTACGGCAACGCCGGCGCCGTGGTCTTTCTCACCGCCCTGACGTTTGTGGATGCCAGTACCTTCTTCCTGGTAATCGCCGCCTGTGCCACCGCCGTACTGGTTGCCGTCCAGTTTCTGGACGAACCCAAGGGACACATTGCAGAGGTGGATGAAGATGGCCGCGTTCAGCTAATCGAAGTGAGCTGAATGGCCCCACATGCGCGCGCTTCATCGCGCCTCTCATCCATCATCCACCCACAGGACCGGGGCTCTATCCCGGTTCTGTGGGTGGGGGGCAATGCCCCAATCACGAACACTTTTCGTGCACCACCCTACAGCTTGTCGTTTCACCAACAGGCACCCTGCTTGCTGAAAACGCACAAGAAAACAAAATTAATTCATTAAAATCATAACGTTACAAACTGGCACGCAGATTGCTTTATCCACACTTGTCATCAATGCTTCCGTGTATGGAGATACCATGAGCGCCGACAAGCTGAACCTGCTGAATTTTTCCGCGCCACGCATCCGGCTGTTGCACCTGAGCTGGCTCGCTTTCTTTATTACCTTTGTCGTGTGGTTCTCCCACGCGCCCTTAATGGGCCACCTGCGCGAAGCCTTCGATCTAAGTGCAGAACAGATCAAGGCGCTGTTGATTCTTAACGTGGCATTGACGATTCCTGCCCGCGTCGTGATTGGTTCGCTGGTGGATCGCTTTGGCCCACGGCGGGTGTTCGGCCTGTTGCTGATACTCGCCGCGTTTCCCTGCTGGGCCTTTGCCCTGTCGACCAGCTTCGAGCAACTGGCGGTCACCCGCCTGCTGATGGGTTTTGTGGGGGCTGGCTTCGTGGTCGGCATCCGCCTGATCAGTGAATGGTTTCCGGCCCGGGAAGTGGGCCTGGCCGAAGGGATCTATGGCGGCTGGGGCAACTTCGGCTCTGCCGCTGCGGCCATTACGCTTCCTACCGTGGCGCTGCTGTTCGGCGGGGACAATGGCTGGCGCTGGGCAATTGCCAGCACCGGTGCACTGGCGATGGCTTACGGTGTTTTCTTCCTGTGGCGGGCTCGCAACACCCCGGCGGGCGCCTCCTATTTCAAACCCAAAAAAGCCAGTGCACTGGAAGTCAGCAGCCGCAAGGACCTGTTTTTCTACCTGCTGATGAGCCTGCCGCTGTATATCGCGCTGCTGGTGATTGTATGGCGCCTGGGCCCCAGTAATCTGGATCTGTTCGGTACCACCACGCAAATCATGCTGGCTGCGCTGATCGTCAGCCTGGCGGTCGTGCAGCTGGGGCAGGCCTGGCGCGTTAACCATGAACGCCTGAAAACCGGCGTCGAGGAACACGACCGCTACAGCTTCAAGCAAGTGGCCATTCTTGATCTGGCCTACATGGTGACCTTTGGTTCAGAACTGGCCGTGGTCTCCATGCTGCCGCTGTTCTTCACCGACACCTTCAGCCTGTCTGCAGTGACCGCCGGCCTGCTCGCGTCTGGCTACGCCTTTATGAACCTGGTCGCACGACCGGGTGGCGGCTGGGTCTCTGACAAGTTTGGCCGCAAGAAATCCCTGGCGATCATGCTGTGTGGCCTGATGGTGGGCTACGGAATGATGAGCCAGATTGCTGGCAGCTGGCCCATCGCGCTGGCCGTGATCGCCACCATGTGCTGCTCGTTCTTCGTGCAGGCCGGTGAAGGCGCCGTGTTTGCCACCGTGCCTCTGATCAAACGCCGCCTCACCGGACAGATTGCCGGCATGGTCGGCGCCTACGGCAATGCCGGTGCGGTGATCTTCCTGACCGTGCTCACGTTCGTCGATCCATCCACGTTCTTCCTGGTGATTGCCGCCAGCGCGGCAGTGTCTCTGGCTGCGGTTCAGTTCCTGGACGAACCCAAGGGTCACATTGCGGAAATTGATGACGACGGCAATGTTCAGCTGATTGAGGTGGGATAACGTTTTCCCTCCGAAGTAGCTACCAGGCCGGCAGGGATGCCGGCCCACTCCATAGATAAACAAGAACCGCTCGTTAACGGCACAGGAGCCACCACGATGGATGCGTCCACCGCCCCGGCAAACATGGCAGCCCCCCCGGTCGAACCGGATCTGCACCCACGGGTGCGTATCGGCCAATTCAGTGACAGCGGCCCCAAGCTGCATAATCAGGACGCCCTGGCCATGCAGATACCGGAAGGCTCGCTGATGCGCACCAAGGGCATTGTGGCGGCACTGGCCGATGGCCTGTCCAGTGCGGGCGCGGCCCGGGAAGCGGCGGAATCCTGTGTGCTCGGTTTTATCAGCGATTACTACGCCACCCCGGCACTATGGAGCGTGCCCCGCTCTGCCCAGCGGGTGCTGGAAGCCCTGAACCGCTGGCTCTGCCGACAAACCCTGGCCGGGGAAAGTCATCTGTGCACACTGTCCCTGTTGATTTTGCGTTCACGCACCGCCCACATCTTTCAGGTGGGCGACTCCCGTGTCTGGCGCCTGCGCAACAACAAGCTGGAATGCCTGACCCGGGATCACAGCCGCATGATCGGCGAGAATCGACAGGTACTGACCCGCGTTATGGGCGGTGACACACGTCTGGATGTGGATTACAGCAACAGCGATCTGCAAGTGGGCGATGTCTATCTGCTAACCAGCGATGGCGTGCACGGCTTTCTCACTCGCTCACGCATGCAGGGTATTTTGCGTGGCGCCAACCAGCCGGAACTGGCGGCGCAAACCCTTGTGGAAGCGGCGCTGGCCAACGGCAGTGATGACAACCTCAGCTGCCAGGTACTGCACGTGGAAGGCTTGCCCGATGCCAGTGCCGATGAAACCCTGAAACAGCGTGGCAACCTGCCGCTTCCCCCGCCACTGTCTGCCGGTATCCGTATCGACGGCTTTACCGTGAAACGGGAGCTCTATGCCAGTGTGCGCAGCCACTTGTATCTGGTGGAAGACAACGACGGCAAACAATCGGTATTGAAAACGCCATCGGTGAATCTGGAAGATGACCGCGATGCCCTGGAGCGTTTCGTCATGGAAGGTTGGGTGGGTAATCGGTTACGCAACCCGCATTTACTCCATGCTCTGCCCGTGCCCGACAACCCCTCGTGTTTGTACCAGCACCTGGAATTTATCGACGGTGTGACCTTGAAGCAGTGGTTAAAGGAACACCCGGATGCACCGGTTGAAGAAAAACTGTATCTGGCCGATCAATTACTCAATGGCGTGCGGGCCCTGCACCGTGCCGATGTGATTCACGGGGACCTGAAACCGGACAACATCATGGTGGATACCGAGGGGCTGGTCCGCATCGTGGATTTTGGCAGCTGCCATTGCCGCGGCATGGAACAGCACACCGCCAGCATTCCGTTAGGGACCCGGCACTACAGTGCGCCGGAACTGGTGGAAGGCGAAGCGCCCAGTGAGCAGAGCGACCTGTTCTCCACCGCCGTCATTATTCATGAAATGCTCACCGGCGCCCTGCCCTGGCAAGGCCGTTATGAAAAATCGGTGCACCGTCCGCTTCCTCCCCTGCAAGGCCACAATGCGTTTATTCCGCTCTGGATCAACAACGTCTTGCAGTTAGCCCTGCAACGGCAACCGAAATTGCGGTTTACCGATGCGGCAGAATTTCGCGACGCACTGCGCCGCCCGGTACGCAGCAATAAACCGGTAGCGGACAGTAATATTTGGCAATTACGGATGTGGAAAGGCGCGGTGGTGGTCTTGGCCGTGTTGCTGCTTATCAGCGTTACGCTACGCTGACGCAACCAGAAAAGGCCAAGCACTTGTCGGGTTAGGCACCCGACAAGTGCTATAAGAAAGTCAGCGGTTAGTCCGCCAGACTACCAAGAGAGAACGTTTCGCCGTTGCTATGCACTTGCAGGGTATCACCCTGCTGCTCGGCCCAATCGACCAGCTGGTAAAACGCCGAGCGCCCGATCAGCGCATTGAGATTATCTCGCACACACAGGTACGGGGAAGGCTCGCCGGTTTCGCTGTCAGTGTTCACCCAGAGGGGATGGCCTGCGCCGGCAACCACATGGCTGCCCACATTGGTGGTAAATATCAGTTTCGTGGTTCCGCCTTCTTCCACCTGCTGTACTTCCGTGGCCACAAAGGGCGCATCGTCCACCTGAATGCGCAGTTTCTCCACGGGTGTAATCAGGAAATAGTCATCGTTTTCGCGCAACAGAATGGTGGAAAACAACGCCACCATTCTTTCCCGTTCAATGGGCGACTCTTGATAAAACCAGGTGCCGTCGCGGGCAATGCGCATATCAATATCCGCATGGCGTTCCGGTTTCCACTGATGCACCGGCGGCAGGCCGGTTTCATCGCCGGCGGCTTTTTCCAGTAGTGCCAGCAGTTCATCGGCCTGTTTCATCGTGGCCCCCGCTGGCCCTTGTTCCCCATGCGAATACCGATTTCGATCAGGAAATCCAGAAAGTCATCCTTGTCGTCGATTTGCTTCTGGTAAAACGGCGATTCCATCAACGCCACGGCGCCGTGGGCAAATGCCCAAGCGGAGCAGATGTGATACATCGGCGGCACGTCTTCCAGTGACCCTTCTTCCATGCGGGCTTTCACGATATCCGTGAGCCGCGCAAAATTGGCCTCACGGATGCTGTGCAGCTTGGCCACCAGTTCAGGCAGGGCATGGTCCTTGATGACCTTGTTTTCCAGCCGATCAAACAACTGATAGCGCTTGGGATCGGAAATCCGGAAACGGAAATATTCCCGCGCCAAGCGTTCCTTGTTATCCGCATCGGAAATTTGCTGGAACACGCCGGCCAGGTCTTCCTCATAGCGCAGCATCAGCAGCAGGTAGATTTCGTTCTTGGTTTCGAAATGCTTGTAGATAGTACCTTTGCCAATACCCACCCGGTCCGCAATCATTTCCACGGTTACCCGGTCTTCGCCTTCTTCCAGAAAAAGGGCCAGAGCCGCATCGAGAATCTCACGCTCGCGCTGACGAAACTCCTGAGCCTTGCGTGTGGCTTTTTCCAGATCACCCATCTATTTCTCCTTGCGCCCGGGTATGCGGGCCTAAAGCCGACTGAACAGTCGCAATTCTAACGCATTCCCTTTTTATACGCATATCGGATAGCAAACCGCGGCATTTCCGGCAGCGTCTCGCCAATACCTGTTCATGGAAACCTAGGGCCGGTTAGCATAGCGTCATGGTTTTCCGCCACGCATTCCGCTCAACCCAGCGCACGGAGGCAACACAACATGGCCAACTCTGACGGGAGCCCCCCGGACCTCGCCACCGAATTTGCCCAGCAGGACGGCCTGCTTTACCTCAACCATGCGGCCGTCGCCCCCTGGCCCCAACGTACCCAGGACGCGGTAACCGAGTTCGCCCGCCAGAACGTATTTATTGGCGCGCGGGATTATCCACACTGGTTGAAAGTCGAGCAGCAGCTGCGTGAGCGTCTGGCCTGGTTGGTGGGAGGCGTCAGCAGCGAGGAAATCGCCTTGCTCAAGAACACTTCCGAAGGTCTGTCTGTCATTGCCCAGGGCCTGGAGTGGCAGGCTGGTGATCAGATTATCATCAGTGATCAGGAATTCCCGTCCAACCGCATTCCCTGGCAAGCCCTGGCCAAGCAGGGCGTGGAAGTGATCGAGGTCAATCTGGAGGGCGACAACCCGGAGCAGGATGTCATTGACGCCATGGGGCCACGCACCCGCCTAGTGTCTCTCTCCGCTGTCCAGTACGGCACGGGGCTGCTAATGGACATGGCCCCCATCGGCGCCGCCTGCCGTGCCCAGGGCACACTCTTCTGTGTGGACGCCATCCAGATTCTCGGCGCGCTGCCGTTCTCTGCAGAGCAGGTAAACGCAGATTTTGTGGTGGCCGACGGCCACAAATGGATGCTCGGCCCGGAAGGGCTTGCCCTGTTCTATTGCCGCCGCGCGGTGCAGGATCAATTGATTCTGCGTCAGCATGGCTGGCATATGGTGGCCGATCCGGGCAATTACACCCGCAAGGACTGGCAGCCCGCGGCCACCGCCAAACGCTTTGAATGCGGGAGCCCGAACATGCTCGGCGCCCATGCCCTGAATGCCTCCCTGTCACTGCTGCAGGACACGGGCATGGACGCCGTGGCCGATGCCCTGCAACAACGGGTGCAACGGCTGATCGAAGGGCTGAACGACAAAGGCGCCATCCTACTCAGTGCCCCGGCCCCGCAACGGCGGGCAGGGATTGTCACGTTCCGCCTGCCCGAAGAAGTCCCGGGCGACACCTTCCAGCGCCTGAAAAAAGGCGGCGTAGTGTGCGCAGAACGCGGCGGTGGCGTGCGCTTTTCGCCACACTTCTACACTGCCGATTCGGTCATCGACCAGGCTTTGGAGCTGCTGTAAGCTCCTGAACCTCATACGCGCCTCGTTATGGATACCGGAGCCTCACAGATGAACCGACAGCTGGCCTTCTATCAATGGATTTGCCGCCGTTTGCAGCGGGATGAGCAGTTCAGCGGCCAGCCCAGTGCAGACCTGGAAAGCCTGCGCACGGTGCTGAAATCCTGTGACGTGCTGTTGGTAGCTGGGCACAGCAGCGTAGACCGCACCTTCAAGGTCATCGGCGATAGCCGCTACGCCCGCGCGGTGCTTTATATTGGCCGCCTGCACGACGTGGCCGACCCGGCCCTGCGCGCCCTGTTGGCGGACTACACCCCCTGCGAACCGGATACCCAGCTGGTGATCGATGCCCGCCTGGAACGGGGGCTGATTGTGGAACCGCTGTCCGCGCTGGAAGGTCGCCAGATTCGCGTCTGCCGGGCACAGGGGCTGAGCGACAATGAAGCCCAGGATGTTCTCCGCTACGCCATCAGCCGGATTGGCGCCGGGGGCGCCCAGTCCTGGGGCGCACTGGCCATGATGACCCTGCTTCCCTGGCGCTGGCTGCCCCTGCGCTGGCGCACCGGCCTGTTCCGACGCTGGGCCGGTGAATTGATCAAGGCGCTTAGTGGCACCGTCGTCGCCGATGCCTTCAGCTTTGTGCAATTCCCGGTAATGCCGCTGGTGAAGGAAAGCGAACCCGCCGCCCGCTTGCTCCGGCTGCAACCCAGAGCCATTACTGCTGCGGACTTCGACCACTCGCCCTACTTCGAGATTATCAAGGCGCCCTTCCAGCTGGATGCCATCCCCAAGGGGATTGATGCCCTGCCCTGGAAGGGCAATCAGGGTGCGCTGGCGCCGGAACGTCAGCGCCACCTGTCACTGGTGGAGCCGCCGAACGGACACCACGGCTAGCAGCGCCAGCAGCCACCAGGACAAACTGCCCCCGCCACCGCCGCCATCACTCCCGCCACTGGCAGTACCGCCAGTGGACGCACTGTTGCGCGCCTGGGCCGGATGGGTGCTCGCCGAGCTATCATTCGCCGGGTAATCCCCGTTATCGGTCCACACCTGTACAACCAGGCTGTCGTCACCCTGACCATCCAGAATCAGTTGCTGGGACGCCACCTCACCGGGCGACATATCGCCAAGCCCGCATTGCACCAGGCCGCCCCCGGCACAGTTCTCAGGCAGTGACACCGGGCTCCACCCGGACGGCAAGGTAAAGCCGACCCGCACCCGCGCCGCCGCTTGGTGAGTCGCCGCATTGGTCACCTGGGCGTTGACCCGCACCAGGTCATCATTGCCCCGCTGCGTGGTCAGGCTGAGCACCACATCCGGCTCATTGCTGAATACCAGCTTGAAACTCTCCCCCAGGCTGGCGAAATAATCGTGGGACACACTGCTGATCGGCTCGACGCGAACTTCATCCACCCAGCGGCCACTGGCACTGAGGCCAACGCTATAAGTCGAGGTCTCCTGCCCCAGCGCCAAGTCCGCACTGCCACGGCAGTCTGTATAGCCACTGTTCTTCACACAGGTCAGCCCGGGAACACGGACCGTAAGCCCGTTCTTGTGGGTGATTCGCAGGCCCACGTTATTGGCCCGGGTCTGCTGGCTGGTGTTGGCGATGGCGGTGCGCAACGTGGCGGAAGTCCCCGGGCTGCTATAGGTGTCAGCGGTGCTGCCGGTGAGCGCCAGATCCACCAGGCTGCCCGAGGTGGTTTGTTCCAACCAGGTCAGATAACGGTCCACACGGGTATAGACTGCAGGCACGCCGGCGGTGGCGCACTGTTCATGGCCGTAGCTGGTAATACCAACCAGCCATTGCTGCCCCGGCTCGCCATACACCAAAGGCCCGCCGCTATCACCACGACAGGAATCCTGGGCGACACCCTGGGGATTCATTTCACCCGCACAGATCTGGTTACCGCTCAGGTTGCTCCACTGGCTGGCGCAATAGCCGCTGGACACATAATCCACACGGGCTTCGCGCAGGGAGTCGGACAGGCCATTGCCGCTGGGAGACGTGGACCCCCAGCCCATTATCAGCAGGGCCTCGTCGCTGCTGCCCCGGGTCAGCGCAGACACGGTCTGCGCTTTGGCCAGATCCAGTGGCCTGGCAGTACTGTCCGAGGCCAATTGCAACAGCGCCAGATCGTTGTGGAAAGTGACAGCACGATAACCCGGGTGTACCCGCACCGAAGAGACCGCCAGGCGTTCCGCCGGGTTGGCCGCCGTCCGATCCAGGCTCCCCAGGGCCACAAACAGTTGCCCCGCCTGCAAGGTGGTACCACTGGAGGTCACCACGCAGTGCGCCGCCGTCAGCACCCAGCCGGGTGCGATCAGGGTGCCACCACAGAGTGTGGCGCCATAGGCAGGATTTCCGGATCGACTGATTTCCACTTCGGCCATCCACGGCCGGATTGTTGCTACGTCCTGTCCCCCGATGATCCGAGGTTGAGCGTCAAGCGCCGATACCGTTTGAGCCAGACCCATCCCCAGCATCAGGGCGAACATCAAACGATACATAAGATTACCTTTCGTTAGCATTACGTTACGGAGCGCATACTAACTAAGGTTTTCGGCGTAATCCTGTGACCCAGTTCTGATATTACAATGGTGGCACATTCGTACCTGAAGATGCTGAAAAATGACCACCAAGTTCAGTCATTTTTCGCCAACTTTTGCCACTTTTAGCGACAGAATTCATCAAATTGCAAGCAATTACACTGCATCAAAACCCTCTAAAATTTACTGCTTATTACGGTAAACATTTTACGTTTTGATGTTACTCTTTCGTCCCTGACTGATCCGTCACTGTTGCCCCGTCATCATGTTCATCGCCAGGTTCCGGTAACGCCCTGCGCGCTTTTGCACCCAGATCTTTCAGTTGCTGGGCCTGACGGTAGAGGTTGCCGCGGCCGCTGCTGAGGCGTTTGAAGGTGGTGTCCCATGCCACCTGGGCCTTGCCAATTTTGTCTCCCAGGTCGTCCATGGACTCCCCGATCAGTGACACCTGATCGCAGATTTTCCCCGCACGATCGGCAATATCCAGGGCATTGCGGTTCTGATATTCATAGCGCCAGATATTCTGGATCGTGCGCAGGGTCACCAACAGCGTAGTCGGGCTAACCAGCACAATGTTGCGGGCAAAGGCATCCGTATAGAGGCTGGAATCCTGCTCCATGGCTACCATGAAGGCGCCTTCGATAGGAATAAAGAGCAGCACAAAATCCAGGCTGCGGATCCCTTCCAGGCCACTGTAATCCTTGGTATCCAGCCCCTTGATGTGGCTTCGCAGTGAGGTCAGGTGATCACGTAATGCCTGTTCGCGCTCCTCTGACGTAGACGCCGAAGACAGCCGCTCATAGGCAACCAGAGACACTTTCGCATCAATCACCACATCCTTGTTTTCCGGCAGGTGAACGATGGCATCGGGCAGGCGACGCTGGCCGCTCTCGTCCTTCAGGGTGACCTGGGTTTCGTATTCACGGCCCCGGGTCAGGCCGGAAGACTCCAGCACCCGCTCCAGAATCATTTCACCCCAGTTACCCTGGGTCTTGGCCTGCCCTTTCAGCGCATCGGTCAGGTTGCGGGCATCTTCGTGCATCTGCTGGTTCAGGCTTTTCAGGTGGCCCAGCTGTTCGATCAGGGACGCCTGGGCGCGGGTCTCGTCACTGTGAATCTGGTCTACCCGGCGCCGGAAGTCCGCCAGCTGCTCACGAAACGGCTTGAGCATGCCGTCGAGGCCTTGTTGGTGCTGCTCCTGCAGTTGCTTGCCGCGCTGATCGAGCACCTTCCCTGAGAGGTTTTCAAACTCCTGTTTCAGCTGGTTGCGGCTTTGCTCGGAGAAGGCCAGCTTTTCCTGCTGCCCGGCCAGCCGCTCTTCCAGACGCGCTTTCTCTGCCCCCAACTGCTGCAACTGCGCATCGGTGTCGCGCTGTCGCTGCTGCTGCCCTTCCAGTTGCTGTTTTAGCAGGGGCACCTGGGCCAACGGCTCGCTCAGTGCCTGTTTCTCGGCCATCAATGCCGCCTCGCGGGCCGCCGCCCGGCGCCGCTCGATCAGCACCGCCAACAGTGCCGCCACGGCACCACCACATAGCGCTGCCAGCGCCACCATTGCATACAGATTCATGCCTGCGCCTTGTTAAACAGGGAGAAGAAATTATCCGCGGTGGCCTTGGCCAGCTCCGTCACACTGACACCCTGAAGCTCGGCCACGCATTCAGCCACATGCGCCACATAACGCGGTTCATTGGGCTTGCCACGGAACGGCACCGGCGCCAGCCAGGGCGCGTCGGTTTCAATCAACAGCCGCTCCAGCGGCAGCTGCTTCACGGTGTCACGCAGGGCCTGGGCATTGCGGAAGGTCACGATGCCGGAAATGGAAATATAGAAGCCCAACTCAATAGCCTGCAAGGCCATGTCCAGGTCTTCGGTGAAACAGTGCAGCACCCCGCGCACCTGGCCAGCGCCATGCTCACGCAACAACGCTAGCGTGTCTTCCTTGGCGCCACGGGTATGCACGACTGACGGCAAGCCAGTTTCCCGGGCCGCCTGAATATGGGCCACGAAATAGCGTTGTTGCCACTCCCGCTCTTCCTTGGCATAGAAGTAATCCAGCCCGGTCTCGCCAATGGCCACCACCTTGGGGTGCGCAGCCCGCTCCACCAGCTCGGAGGATTGCGGCTCACGGGATTCCTTGTAGAGCGGATGTACGCCAACGCTGGCAAACACGTTCTCATATTGCTCGGCCAGTGCCTGCACCTGCGGGAAGCTTTCCAGATCCACACCAATACACAGCATATGGCTGACCCCCGCCTGCGCCGTGGCCGCCATCATCGCCTCGAAATCGCCACCATGGGCGTCAAGATTCAGGCGATCCAAATGGCAATGGGAATCCACAAAAGGGGTAGCAGTCACAACAGGCTCCAACGTTAAAAACGCTGATATTGTAGAGGAGATAGGCAACATGCGACACGCCGCACGTGGCCACGCTTGATGCCGGACGCGGGATGTTAAACGCAAAAGCGGCAATACCTTGGGGTATTGCCGCTTTAAAACTGAATAACGCGACGCTGGGGTTTAGCTTCTAGCTTCTAGCTTCTAGCTTCTAGCTTCTAGCTTCTAGCTTCCGGCATCCGGCATCCGGCATCCGGCATTTTATTACATCGTATGCGTCGGTCGATCCGACTCCAGCGAGCCTGCCAGGTGGTTTTCAATGGTGACACGGGCGGTGTCATCCTGGTCGGAGAACTGCACGCCGATACCAGCACTACGGTTGCCTTGAGCGCCTTTGGGCGTAATCCAGATCACCTTGCCCGCCACCGGAATCTTGTCGGCTTCGTCCATGATATTGAGCAGCAGGAAGATTTCTTCTCCCAGCTTGTATTGCTTTTCGGTGGGAATAAACAGGCCACCATTGGTAATGAACGGCATGTAGGCCGAGTACAGCACCGCCTTGTCTTTGATGGAAAGCGACAGAATGCCACTACGACCGCCGGGCATTTTCATGAGCGAGCCTCTTACGAAATTATTATTAATCTTTGATAAAGGTTAGTGCGCTGCCGCCGCAGCGTCAACGCCCACCAGCACCAGCAACCACTGCTCGTACAGCAATTCCTTGTTGGGGTTGGCCCCAGACAGCAAGGCACGGCGGCCTTCCAGCACCCGCTGGGCGGCCCGCAACAAACGCGCCGGAGGCACCGCCTTGCTGAGTCGATCCAGCAGTGGAGCCAGGGATGCATCGGCGCTCTGCTGGCCGGAGAAGCGCTGATGCAGACAGCGTGACAACCAGCCATAAATCACCCCGGCCATTTCAGTGGGGTCATGCTTGGCGAGCACTGGCGACGCTTGCGCCACCGACTGCCGCCCTTCCGCCACACTGACCAGGGTATCGAGCAAACGGGCCCGGTCGGCAAACCAGTCCGCCTGCTCCAGTGCCAGCGCCTGGAGTGGTGCGCCCTGGGCGGCATCCAGTAACGAAGCGGCGCTCTCGCCCACCTGGCTCTGCAACCACTGCAGCGCCTGCTCCTGCTCCGGTAACGGCAAGGTGCGCTGCTGGCAACGGCTGCGAATGGTGGGCAACAACAGCGTCGGCTGATCGCAGACCAGCAGCAACAGGGTCTGCGCGCCCGGCTCTTCCAGGGTTTTCAGCAAGGCATTCTGGGCATTGCGGTTGAGGGCTTCCGCCGGATAGATAATGGCAACCCGATAGCCACTGTACTGCGCCGTGCGGGTGGCAAACCCCACCAGCTTGCGGACCTGATCAATCTTGATGGTTTTGCTTTTTTCTTCCGGGCTGAGGCGGTGCAGATCGGGGTGGGTGCCGGCGGTGCTGAGCTGGCACCCCTGACAGTGGCCACAGGGCAGCCCTGCGGAAGGTTTCTCGCAAAGCAGGGTCTGAGCCAGGGATTCGGCCAAGCGCAGCTTGCCGATGCCTTTGGCACCGGTCAGCAACAGCGCATGGGGCAACCGCCCCTGCGCGTGCTGGTCAAGCAGTTGCGCCATGGCATCGCCATGCCAGGGGCACGGTGCCTGAACTTTTGCGCCGGTTACGGCCATGCCAGCATCTCCTCGACTATCGCGCCCAGCTGTTGCTGTACCGACCCCAACGGCTGCCCCGCATCCACGGTGCGGAACCGGCTGGGCTCCTGGGCTGCACGGGCCAGATAACACTGGCGGATACGTTCAAAAAAAGCCCGGTCTTCCTGTTCGATGCGATCCAGAGCGGCACGTTTGCCGGCACGTGCCATGCCCACCTCTACCGGCACATCAAACAGTACGGTCATGTCCGGGCGGGTGTCGCGAATAACCAGGCTTTCCAGGTCGGCAATGGCTGCACTGTCCAGCCCTCGCCCTGCCCCCTGGTAAGCCCAGGTGGCGTCCACAAAACGATCACACAGCACCCATTCGCCACGGGCCAGTGCCGGGCGGATCTTCTGCTCCAGGTGCTGCGCGCGGGCGGCGAACACCAGCAGCAACTCCGTATCATCCGCCATAGGCTCATCACCGGGCGCCAACAGTACACCACGAATCGATTCCGCCAAGGCGGTGCCACCGGGTTCGCGGCTCACTGTCACCGTCTTGCCGGCGGCTCTGAGAGCGTCGGCCAGCCATTCCAGATTGCTGCTTTTGCCGGCGCCCTCGCCGCCTTCCAAGGTGATGAAACGGCCGCTCATTGCCCGCCTCCGGGTGAAGAACGGTAGCCTTCGCGGCGTTGCAGCTGATACTCACGCACGGCTTTGCGGTGCTGAGCCAGGGTTTTGGAAAAGGAATGGCTGCCATCACCCCGCGCCACGAAATACAGGGACTCGGTTTTTCCCGGATTCACTGCCGCCAGGATCGCTTCCCGGCCGGGCATGGCGATCGGCGTGGGCGGCAACCCCCGAATCACATAAGTGTTGTACGGAGTCGCACGGCGCAGATCGGAGCGACGTATATTGCCCTTGTAGTCCTCCCCCATTCCGTAGATCACCGTCGGGTCGGTTTGCAGGCGCATGCCCTTGTTCAAACGATTGGTAAACACCCCGGCAATTTCCGGACGCTCTTTCGGCACACCGGTTTCCCTTTCCACAATGGACGCCATAATCAGCGCCTCGTATGGCGTGTCGTAAGGCAGATCCTTGGCCCGCTGCTGCCAGGCTTCATCAAGGATGTTTTCCTGACGCGCCAGCGCCCGGGCCAAGATGGTCAGATCTGCAGTGCCGCGGGTATAAAAATAGGTTTCCGGCGCGAACCAGCCTTCCGGGTGGCGGTCCGGGCGACCCAGTTCCGTCATCACCTGTTCATCTGTCAGCCCTTCCAGTCGGTGCTCAAGCGTTTCCAGAGAGGCCAACCGGGCACGCAGCTCCCGGAAGTTCCAACCTTCCACCAGAGTCAGGCTGCGTTGCAGCACATCGCCCCGGTCCATTTTCTCCAGCAGGGACAACAGCGAATCACCGGGCTTGAGTTGATACTCGCCCACATGCATGCGGCCATCCATGCCGGTGAAAGCAGAATAAAGGCGCGCGCCGACACGACGGAAGCGAGCTTCCAGGCCCTTACCCAGGATGCCCTCATCATTGAGGTTGTACAGCACCCGGCTTAAACCGGCGCCCCGGGGCACCTCCACCGTTAATGTTTCAGAAACCGGTAATGGGCGGTGTAGATAACTGCTGACCCAGGCCCCCGCCACAGGTACAGCGACTACCAGCAAGACAACCAGCAGTCCAAAAATACGGATTTTTTTTCGCATAGTGCGGTTATTAGCCCTTCAGTGAGCCGGCCAAAAAGGTTTCTGTCGACTGTTGCAGTTCCCGGACCGATGCCAGCACCGGCCAATGCCATTGCGCCAGTTTACGCACCGGGAGCACGCCGACAATACTGTTACACAGAAACAGCCCGTCAGCAGTGCGCAGCTGTGACAGCGGCCGCAGATCGCAAATCACCTTTTCGCCCCGTTGTTTCAACGTGTCGAAAAGGTGGCTTCGCATAACGCCGGACACGCCCGCTCCAGCGGCAGCCAGATCAGGCATCCACCAGTGATCGGCGAACCGGGCAAAAAGATTCATGGAGGTGGCTTCCAACGGCTGCCTGCGGGTACTGAGCAACAACCCTTCGTCCCACCCCTGCCGCGCCACTTCGCGGCGAGCCATCACCTGGGGAAGCCGGTTCAGGTGCTTGAATCCTGCCAACGGCTCAGAATACAGCGGCGTCTGGCAGAGCCCCAGCGCCAGGCCTTCGCGGCGAAGCCGTTCAGACCAGGCTGGCAGCTCCCCACTTTGCCACAACACCGTGGGTTTTGCCGATGCAGGCGGCAAATAGCCACGGCCACCAACGCCGCGCGTGACCGTCAACTTGACCACGCCAGCCTCGCCGCCGAGAACGGCGATCCCTTCATTCAAAGCAGCATCGAGTCGGGATTGATCGGGTAACGCAATATCCAGCGCGTGCAGCCCGGCCACCATGCGCGCACGGTGGCGCGACCACAGGGGCGCTTCGCCGGAGGCAGCCACGCGCACGGTTTCAAAAACACCGTCGCCGTAGGCGAGACCGCGGTCACGGGGATTCAGTGGCATTACACCTTCTTGAACAGCAGGGTCCCGTTAGTACCACCGAAACCGAACGAGTTGGATAACGCGTACTGGATGGTGCGTTCCTGCGCCTGGTTCGCCACGAAGTTCAGATCACAGCCTTCGTCCGGGTTATCCAGATTGATGGTAGGCGGCGCCACCGAATCACGCATGGCGAGAATGGAAAAAATCGCTTCCACGGCCCCCGCCGCCCCCAGCAGGTGCCCAACCATGGATTTGGTGGAGCTCACAGCCAGATTATAGGCATGATCGCCAAACAGGGTTTTCACCGCCATGGCTTCTGCCACATCGCCCATCTGGGTGGAGGTGCCGTGGGCATTGATGTAATCCACCTGTTCCGGCTCGACCCCTGCATTTCGCAGGGCATTACGCATGGCGCGCATGGCGCCGTCGCCGCCCTCTGCCGGGGAGGTGATGTGATAGGCATCATCACTCATGCCAAATCCGGCCAGCTCCGCATAAATCGTGGCACCACGGGCCTTGGCGTGCTCGTACTCTTCCAGCACCACCGCGCCGGCACCATCGGCCAGCACGAAGCCATCACGGTCCTTGTCCCAGGGGCGGCTGGCGGCTTGCGGGTCATCGTTGCGGGTGGATAGCGCGCGGGCAGCGGCGAAACCACCCAGCCCCAGCGGCGAAGAGCCTTTCTCGGCACCGCCGGCAACCATCACATCCGCCTGCCCCAGCACAATTTGCTGGGCAGCAAAACCAATGTTATGGGTTCCGGTGGTGCAGGCCGTTACTGTGGCAAAGTTGGGCCCTTTCATGCCGTACATGATCGCCAGATTACCCGCGATCATGTTGATGATGGTGCCAGGCACAAAAAACGGCGACAGCTTGCGGGGGCCGGAATCGAGCAGTTTGCGGTGATTGTCTTCGATATTGGTAAGGCCACCGATACCAGAGCCAATCGCCGCCCCCACACGCTCGGCATCTTCCTTTTCCATATCCAGGCCGGCATCACGCACCGCCTGAATGGCCGCCACCAGCCCGTATTGCACGAAGACGTCCATCTTGCGGGCATCTTTGGGAGGCAGATACTCGGAAATATCAAAATCAGGCACCAGGCCGGCAAAACGGGTAGCAAAAGGCTCCGTATCAAAGTGCTCGATGTTACGAATGCCACTCTTGCCCGCCTTGATACCTTCCCAGGTAGAAGCCACATCGACTCCCAGCGGCGTGAGCATTCCCAACCCTGTAATAACGACTCGACGTGACGTCACCCGATACCTCCCAATCCATTATTTTGGCGCCATTTAACGGCCTTAATGCGACAAGATTACTACAAGCGGCCCGGTAACAGGTCGCCGTAATGTAAGAAAACGTCACTTGTCGCCACAAATATTCTGGCCACAAAAAAGCCGCAAGCTCATTGAACCTGCGGCTTTTTTGTTATTCGAACAACCGAACTCAGCTGTGCGCTTTGATGTAATCCACAGCGGACTGGACGGTGCTGATTTTCTCAGCTTCTTCGTCCGGAATTTCGGTTTCAAATTCTTCTTCCAGGGCCATCACCAGCTCAACGGTGTCCAGGGAGTCTGCACCCAGATCTTCAACGAAGGACGCTTCTGATTTTACGTCTTCCGGCTTAACACCCAGTTGCTCAACGATGATTTTGTTTACGCGTTCTTCGATGCTGCTCATGATCGTATTACTCTCCTGATTAATGGTGTGCTAGCACCTGTCAGCGGCTATTCTAGGTGAACGCTGTTTGCGCTTGCAAGCCGACTGGACCGATGCCTTCCCTTGAAGTTTTTCCAAATATTTTCTTCTGCGAAAACAGTCAATTAGCCAGCTTTCCCAGAAACGTTCGGATGCCCATTTTTTGAGCTACCCGGTAAACATGCCCCCATTGACGTGCAAAGTGGTTCCGGTTACATAACCACCGCCATCACTGGCCAGCCAGGCGACTGCACTGGCAATCTCCGCCGGCTGCCCCAAACGCCCCAGGGGAATCCCCTGCAAAAGCGCCTCTTTCTGGGCTTCCGGCAAAGCCTCTGTCATATCCGTCTGAATAAAGCCCGGTGCAACAGAATTCACTGTGATATTACGTGAGCCAAGCTCGCGGGCCAACGCCCGTGAGAAACCTTCTACACCGCCTTTGGCGGCCGCATAGTTGGCTTGCCCGGCGTTGCCCATGGTACCGACCACCGAACTGATATTGATGATCCGGCCCCAACGCGCCTTGGTCATGCCTTTCAAGCATGCCTTGCTAACGCGATAAAGGGAATTCAGGTTGGTATTGATGACATCTTCCCACTCATCCTCCTTCATCCGGAGCATGATGTTGTCGCGGGTAATGCCGGCGTTATTCACCAGCACCAGAGGGGCACCAAATTCATCGTTGATGCTTTTGAGGGTCTCGTCCACTGACGCCTTGTCGGCCACGTTGAGCATTTTGCCCGCACCGTTTTCACCCAGCGCATCGCCAATGGCAGCCGCACCTTTTTCCGTGGTGGCTGTGCCAACAACAAAGAAGCCGTCAGCAATCAGCTGCTCAGCAATTGCCCGGCCAATGCCCCGGCTCGCGCCAGTAACCAACGCCACTCGTCTCTCTGACATTCTTATTCTCCTTGCAGAGCCGCCGTGAAAGCGGCTTCTGTTTCCAGCGGGCGCGCCGCCATATCGCGATCAATGCGCTTTACCAGTCCAGACAGCACCTTGCCCGGGCCACACTCGTAGAGATGCCCCACGCCCTGTTCTTTCAGCGCCTGAATGGTTTCCACCCAACGCACCGGCGAATAAAGCTGGCGAATCAACGCATCGCGGATTTTCTCCGGATCCGTTTCCATGGCCACATCCACATTGTTGATAACCGGCATTTCCGCCGCGTGAAAACGTGTGCTGTTCAAGGTATCGGCCAGTTGCTCCGCCGCCGGTTTCATCAGCGCACAGTGGGAAGGCACGCTCACCGGCAGCGCCATGGCGCGTTTCGCTCCGGCCTCTTTACAGGCCGCAATCGCGCGCTCGACCGCGTCCACGGAACCGGCAATCACTACCTGTCCGGGCGCATTGAAGTTGACTGCCTCGACCACACCACCTTGCGCTGCTTGCGCACAGGCAGAACGAACCTGCTCATCATCCAGGCCCAGGATCGCGGCCATGCTGCCTTCACCTTGCCCCACCGCCTTCTGCATCAGCTGGCCACGGGTGCGGACCAACCGCACGGCGTCGCCCAGATTAATGACACCGGCACAGGTCAGCGCGCTGTATTCACCCAGGCTATGCCCGGCCAGTACATTCGGCCGCGGACCACCGCTTTGCTCCCACAGCCGCCACAAGGCAACGCCTGCGGTCAGCAGCAAGGGCTGGGTAATTTCGGTTTGGTTCAGTGCTTCTTTCGGTCCTTCCTGGGCCAACGCCCAGAGGTCCTGATCCAGTGCACCGGAGGCTTCCTGAAAGGTCTGCTTCACTGCCGGACGTTCGGCAAATTCACTCAGCATCCCCAGGCTCTGGGAGCCCTGACCGGGAAAAATAAAGGCTGTCTTCGACATTCAACATCCCCTTAAAAATAGGCAGGCCGCAGTATGCCGGCTTTCGCTTTCGCTGTCCGGTCGGGCCTGAAACAAAGTATGAACAGCATCGCGGCCAGCTGACCCCGACGCAGATTTCAGTCGGCGCTGGCCTGACTCAGTGCATCACTGATCAGTGAGGGCACATTGCGTCGCGCCTCCAGTTGAGCTACCTCCAACGCGCAGGCGAAG
Source organism: Alcanivorax sp. VBW004 (assembly GCF_009718865.1). Taxonomy (NCBI): domain Bacteria; kingdom Pseudomonadati; phylum Pseudomonadota; class Gammaproteobacteria; order Oceanospirillales; family Alcanivoracaceae; genus Alcanivorax; species Alcanivorax sp. VBW004. The sequence goes on along the minus strand of NZ_WNHC01000001.1, from coordinate 2,497,895 downwards.
CCTTCCTTGCTGGTGCCACCATGGCTTTTCACCACCACCCCACGCAGGCCGACCAGGCTGGCGCCATTGTAGTGGTCCGGGTCCATGCGTTTTTTCAGGCCCACCAGAACCGGCAAGGCAAACAGGCCACACAATTTGCGCAACCAGGATTGCTTGATCTCTTCACGCAGCATGTTGCCGATCATTTTCGCCACGCCTTCCATGGTTTTCAGCGACACGTTGCCGACAAAACCATCACAGACCACCACATCCGCTTCGCCGGCAAAAATGCCATTCCCTTCCACAAAGCCCACATAGTTCAGGTCATCGGCTTCGCGTAACAGGCCCGCCGCTTCCTTGATCTGTTCGTTGCCCTTGATATCTTCCTCACCGATGTTGAGCAGCGCCACCCGGGGCTGCTCAACACCATCCACCGCACGCACAACCGCCTGCCCCATCAGGGCAAACTGCAGCAAATGAGCGGGCTCGGAATCCACATTGGCGCCCAGATCAAGCATGTGACAGTGGCCGCTGGCCGTGGGGATAGCCGTACAAATGGCAGGCCGGTCCACCCCTGGCAGGGTTTTCAGCACAAAGCGGCTCACCGCCATCAGGGCGCCGGTATTACCGGCACTGACCGCTGCCTGGGCGCGCCCTTCCTTGACCATATTGATAGCCACACGCATGGAGGAATCTTTTTTCTGCCGCAGGGCCACGGCAACCGGGTCGTCCATGGCCACCACTTGAGAGGCAGGCTGGACGGTAATACGGGGGTGGTCAGCGATGCTGGCCTGGGACAAGGCATCGGCCAGGGGTTCAGGCTGACCGACCAGAATGATGTGCATGTGCGCATGGCGAGACAGCATGGCTGCCACGGCGGGCACTGTTACGGACAAGCCGTGATCACCCCCCATGGCATCCACTGCTAGCGTCACAACCGGCATGGGCTGCTTCCTTTATTCAAATTTGGAGGCATTCTGACAAAAATCATTCGGCGGCGACATGTTCCCGCCTTCAATCACAAATCCACTTACAAAAAATCCTCCCGAAGGAGGATTTAAGTGTGCCACGAAAGCCTGGTCTTTACTGCACAGGGGCAGCACGAGACCAGGCCGGCACAAAAAACGGGAGCCGCAGCTCCCGTTTTCGCACAACTTATTCGTCGTCAGATTCACCCTGACTGATCACCTGACGGCCACGGTACATGCCGTCCGGAGAAATGTGGTGACGACGATGCACTTCACCAGTATTGGTGTCTTCAGTCAGCGCAGCAGCGGGCAGCGCGTCGTGAGAGCGGCGCATGCCGCGCTTGGAACGGGTTTTACGGTTCTTTTGAACAGCCATTTCGAGCTCCTCGGGCGTTTATTCAGCCTGAATTTACTTGCCTTGACCTTTTAATTTGGCCAGCACGGCAAAAGGATTATCCGCGTTTTCGTGTTTCTCAGGTTCACCGCGGTCCTGCGGTAAAGCTGTCGGGCAAGGGTCATGCAGAGCCACCAGTGGCATGGCCAGCAACAGCTCCTCTTCGATCAGATCGGTGAGAACCATGCGTTCTTCGCCAACCAACCAAGGGTCCAGTCGCCCCGGCAATGCCTTGGCCTGATCCTCATTCCACACCAGCGCCACGTCGATATGGGCGGTAACGGAATAACTCACGGGCTCCAGGCAGCGCTGACATGGCAGCACCAATACGGTGCTAACCTCGCCCTCGATACGCCGATGCCCCTCATCATCACGATCGAATGCCAGCGATATTGCTACTGGCTGGTCCAGACTTTCGCGGTATTCCTGCAGGCGAGGCAGGTCTCCAACGGTAAGCTGGCCTTCAACGATGCGACCTTGATCCGCATATTTGCGAGGATCGAGGAACTGTGGCAGTTGCCCTGAAAACATAAGCGCGCAATTCTAGGGCCGTGAGGCCCTGCTGTCAAAGTTAATGTGAGGCACTAAGCGCCTGAGTCAACAGGGTTTTTCGTGCGTCATGAAAAAATAATCCTTACACTTGCCCCCGCAACGCGCGGAGACCCCCATGACTGACCAGACACCTACCCTGTTACTCGCCTCTTCATCGCCGTTTCGGCGCCAGTTATTGGACAAGCTGAAGCTGGATTTTATCCACCAAAGTCCGGATATCGATGAATCCCGGCATGAGGATGAAAGCCCTACCGCCCTGGTAATGCGCCTGGCCCGGGAAAAAGCCCTGGCGCTGGCCGACCAGCATCCGGACACCCTGATTATCGGCTCCGATCAGGTCGCCGTGATCGGCGATCAGGTCCTGGGCAAGCCCGGCGACCGGGACACCGCCATTCGCCAGCTCAGCGCCGCCAGCGGTCAGCGGGTATCTTTTCTTACCGGCCTTTGCCTGCTCAATACCGCCACCGGCCGCAGCCAGGTGGCCTGTGACCCGTTTCATGTGCAGTTCCGCACCCTGAAACCGGCGCAGATTGAACGCTACGTAGATACCGAACAGCCACTGAACTGTGCCGGCAGCTTCAAATCCGAAGGGCTGGGCATTGTACTGTTCAAGGCACTGGAAGGACGCGACCCGAATACACTGGTGGGCCTGCCATTGATCGTGCTAACAGAATTTCTGGCCGCCGAAGGGCTTCAGCTGCCTATATAAAAGGAAAGAGGCGAGTTCCGAGCACTATCTCTTTCTCGGAACTCGCCTCTTCTAGCTTCTAGCTTCTAGCTTCTAGCTTCTCGTAGCTCGTAGCTCGTAGCTATATATGATCAACGAATCACCGGCGAGGCGCTCAGACCCAACTGGGCCGCCATGCCTTCACCAATGGACACACCAAAACGGCGAATAAACTCTTCCATGGGCGAACGGCTGGAGCTGTAATTCAGCATTTCTTCCTGACCGGCCACCTCACGGATCACCTGCCCCGGGCTCATCAGGCCGTCAATCAGCCCCAGATCCAGTGCCCGCTCACCGGTCCAGAACAAACCCGAGAACAGTTCCGGGTGGCTATCCACTTTCAGGCGATCGCCGCGCCCTTCTTTCACTGCAGTAATAAACTGCTGGTGAATATCATCCAGCATGGTCTGTACATGTTTGCGATGGGCGGGCTGAATCGGCGAGAACGGGTCCATCAGGTCCTTGTTTTCGCCGGCGGTGAGCACACGACGCTCCACACCCAACTTGTCGGCAGCCTGCTCCAGCCCGAACCCGGCCATGATTACACCGATGGAGCCGACGATACTGGCCGGATCTGCATAGATTTCATCCGCCGCGGAAGCGATAAAGTAGGCCCCGGAGGCGCCCACATCGGTAATGGCCGCATACACTTTCTTGTCCGGGTACTCGGCCCGCAGCCGCTTGATGGCGTTGTACACCTGGTTTGATTGCACCGGCGAGCCACCCGGGCTGTTGATCTTCAACAGTACGGCAGTGGTATTTTCTGCTTCAAACGCCCGCGTCAGGCCGGTAACGATCAAGTCTGCACTGGCATCCTGATCCGGCGCGATTACGCCGTTTACGTCAACAATCCCCACGTGCTCTTCCGCCATGGTCACCGCAGAACCGGTTTTGCCCGGAATCACCATCACCAATAGGGTAAACAGGTATATAAAGGTCAGCGCCTTGAAAAAGATGCCCCAACGGCGGGACTTGCGCTGTTCATCCTGGGCCTGACCCAGCAATTTCTCGATCAGCTTCCATTCCCGCTCATTCTGCGGGGGCTGGGAAGATGGCTGATTTTCCATAGTCACACACTCTCCATTACAAATTCAGACGCCGCCAAACCCACCAGCGGCAGCAAATGGTCCAATCGGTCTATCACCGCCAAAGGCTCGCACGGGAGCAATTGCTCAACCGGGTGGGCGCCATAACTCACGCCAATACGGTCCACCCCGGCAGCACGGGCCATTTCCAGATCGAATGTAGTATCGCCCACCACCACGGCCCGCTCTGGCGGCACAGCCATGGTCTCCAGCAACTCCAGCACCATGGCAGGATGCGGCTTGGACTGGCTTTCATCGGCACACCGGGAGGCATGAAAATAACGGTCCAGACAGGTATTCCCCCACACCCGCTGCAGCCCCTTGCGGCTCTTGCCAGTGGCCACCGCCAGCTTAAAGCCACTTTCGCGCAAGTGAGTCAGTACCTGTTCCGCCCCCGGATAAAGGGCGCTGGGGGTCTGCTCGGCGGCAATAAAGTGGAAAGCGTAACGATCACGCATGGCGACGATCCCTGCATCGTCCAGCTGTGGATAGAGCGTGGCGATGGCCTCCGGCAAACCCAGCCCGATGATACTGCATACCACCGGGTCAGCCAGGGAAGGCAGCTCCAGATCCAACGCCGCCAACTGCATGCAGCTGACAATGCGACCGGTGGAATCCATGACCGTGCCATCCCAGTCGAAAATCACCAGGTCATAAGGACGCGCATTATTCATCGCTGGCTCCTGAGGGCCGTCAGAATCGCCTCGTAATCGTCATCCAGTGGCGCGGTAACCGTCAGCCGCTTGCCCGTGTTCGGATGCACAAATACCAGGGTGCGGGCATGCAGACAAAGGCGGCGACGGCCAATTTCAGCCAACAACGCTTCTCCTTTGGCAATTCCGTATTTGTCATCCCCCAACAAGGGAAAACCGCCAAACTGGCTATGCACCCGAATCTGGTGGGTGCGACCGGTTTCCAGAGTGGCCTCCACCAATTGCGCCTGGGCAAACCGCTCGAGCAGACGATAATGAGTCACCGAGGGCTTGCCCTCACGGGAAACCCGCACGATACGCTCATTGCCATTCATCATTTTCAGCAAGGGCGCATCAAGAGTGCGCTCCTTGCCCTTGAAGCCCTGACACAGCAACCAGTAACGCTTCTCCACCTGGCCGCCCTGCATCAGGCGTTGCAGCTTGCGCAGAAACGAGCGCCGCCGGGCCACCATGATTAATCCACTGGTATCGCGGTCCAGCCGGTGCACCAGCTCCATTTCCTTTTCATCGGGATACATCACCCGCAGGGCCTCAATCAGCCCCAGGCTGACACCACTGCCACCATGCACCGCCAGGCCTGACGGCTTGTTGAAAATGAACAGCTGGTCATCCTCATAGACACAGGCCCGGCGCAAGCGCTCGGCCAACCCTTCGCTCACCGCCGGCGGCGCGGCGGATTCACTGGTACGAATGGGCGGAATACGCACCACATCACCACTGGCCAGGCGAGTGGTCTGCTTGGCGCGCCCCTTGTTAATGCGCACCTCACCGGAGCGAATAATCCGGTAAACACGGGATTTGGGCACCCCTTTAAGGTGGGTAAACAGGAAATTATCCAGGCGCTGACCGTGCCGGCCTTCATCAATGGTGACAAACGTCACCCGGTTCGCTGCGGGGGTATCTTCAGACATGGCGCGATTCTAAGCGTGATCGGCGGAAATGTCTGCATCTGGCGCGGGGAAGCTCAGCAATCTATCTGATTGATCCGGCTGGCCTTTTGTTGCTATAGTCAAGCGTCGACCTGAATAGGCAACGGCGACGCGCAGCGAACATTCGCCGTTCGGCCCTCTCCGGCTACAGCCGATGAAGACAGAGCCCGCCCCCAGGTCACAGAAAAAGCGTTAGGCCCACCTTCCACACGGGAAATACCCACACGGAACTGGGCACACGCTGCAGAAGACCCATTTACAGCGCCCGAAAAACGGGCCCTGAACATTAACGATGGTGGCCTGCAGCGCCGGTCAAACGACCTGGAAAACAGACAGACAAGAGTTTACACATTGCTGTGTGAGGATAACCACGGCAATCGCGTGAAGCATTACAGACTGGCCAACTGCCAGCATGATTACGCACTAAACATTGCACACAACTCGGAGAGCCGCTGACTCAGGCAACACGATCACCAAGGAAAGCGATCCACACGCCCAGCGTGCGCCCGACCCGTGACATGCCTGCCACAGCACTCCCCCTGGTCTGCTACCGGTTACACCCGGCCCTGCCCCATGCCACCACAAACTTGTGGTAGCACCATGAAACGTATGCTTATTAACGCCACTCATCCTGAAGAGGTTCGGGTGGCACTGGTCGACGGACAACGTCTGTATGACCTGGATATCGAACACCGCACACGGGAACAGAAAAAAGCCAACATCTACAAAGGCAAGATCACTCGGGTAGAACCTTCCCTGGAAGCCGCCTTTGTCGACTTTGGTGCCGAGCGCCATGGCTTTCTTCCCCTCAAGGAAATTTCCCGCCAGTACTTCCAGAAAGACCCCAAGGACATCCAGGGTCGCATCAACATCAAGGAAGTCATCAAGGAAGGTCAGGAAGTCATCGTTCAGGTGGCCAAGGAAGAGCGCGGCAATAAAGGCGCCGCCCTCACCACCTTTATCAGCCTGGCTGGCCGTTACCTGGTCCTGATGCCCAACAACCCCCGCGCCGGCGGCATCTCCCGCCGCATCGAAGGGGAAGAACGGGCGCAGCTGAAAGAAGCGCTTGGCGCCTTGACCATTCCCGACGAAATGGGCGTCATCGTGCGCACCGCCGGGCTGGGCCGCAGCGCTGAAGAGCTGCAGTGGGACCTGAACTATCTGCTGAAGCTGTGGACCTCCATCGATGAGGCTTCCCAGGACCGCAAGGCGCCTTTCCTGATCTATCAGGAATCCAACGTCATCATTCGTGCCATCCGTGATTACCTGCGCAAGGATATCGGCGAAGTCCTGATCGACTCCAAGAAAGTCTACGACGAAGCCCAGGGCTTTGTTCAACAGGTCATGCAGGACTTCCAGCACAAGATCAAACTGTACGACGACGAGACCCCGCTGTTCTCCCGTTTCCAGATTGAGTCGCAAATCGAAACCGCCTTCGAGCGGGAAGTGAAGCTGCCTTCCGGTGGCTCCATCGTGATCGATCCGACAGAAGCGCTGGTCTCCATCGACATCAACTCCTCCCGTGCCACCAAGGGTGCGGATATCGAAGAGACCGCCCTGCAGACCAACCTGGAAGCCGCAGAGGAAATTTCCCGACAGCTGCGCCTGCGGGATATCGGCGGCCTGATCGTGGTGGATTTCATCGACATGGGCCCGGCACGCAATCAGCGTGACGTGGAAAACCGCATGCGCGATGCGCTGGAAGCGGACCGCGCTCGCATCCAGCTGGGTCGCATCTCCCGCTTCGGCCTGCTGGAACTGTCCCGTCAGCGCCTGCGCCCCAGTCTTGGGGAAACCTCCAGCATTGTTTGCCCACGCTGCGATGGCCAGGGCCACATCCGTGACGTGAAATCCCTGGCGCTGAGCATCCTTCGTCTTATCGAAGAAGAAGTGATGAAAGAGCGCACCGGCGAGATCCAGGCACAGGTGCCGGTGGCCGTGGCCACCTACCTGCTCAATGAAAAGCGCGATCCCCTGCGTGCCATTGAGAAGAACCACAACGTCCGCGTGGTGATCATCCCCAACCAGAACCTGGACACGCCTCACTTCGAAGTGGAGCGCATCCGTGATGACCAGACCAGCACCCAGTTGAGCCATGAGATGGACCTGCTGGAAGGCAACAAGGATGCGGATATCGCCTCCGCCCAGGACACGGAAATCAAGACCCAGGAACCGGCCGTCAAACTGATGGCACCGGACACCGCCCCGCCGCCGCCCAAACCCGCGGCTGCCGCACCGACGCCACAGGTCCAAAACCTGGGTCTGCTGGCACGTCTGTTCTCCTGGCTCGCCCAGGTCTTTACCGCTGAGCCCAAGCCGGCCAAGGCAAAGAAAGAACAGCCCCAGCGCAAAGGCGATAACAAGCAGCGCCAGCAGCAGAACAGCCGTGGCGGCCGGGGTGGCAACTCCCGTAACCGTAACGACAACCGCAACAACGATAACCGCGGCAAGAACGACAACCGCAACAAACGTGATGGCGGCAAAGGTGGCGATAACGACAATCGCAATAACCGCAACAAACGTCAGAACGACAAGGACGGCGGTCGCAAGAATGACAACCGTCAGGCGGACAATCGCTCTTCCGACAATCGTGACAACCGTGGCGACAACAAGGACGACGGCAACCGTAACGAACGCCGTGGTCGCAACGACAACCGTCGCAACAACCGCAACAACGACAACCGTGGCGACGGTCGTAACGACAACAAGCCCGACAACAAGGCAAATGACGGCGGCAAGCCGCGCAACAACCGCAAGCCGGACAACGCTGCTGACAACGCCGAGAGCAAAGGTAGCGACAAGGGCCCGAAAGCCCCGCGCCGCACCGATGCCAAGGACGATCGTCCGCTACGCGAACGCCAGCGTCCTGGCAAAGGGGAAAACAATAGCGACGGCAAGAATGCGGTAGCTGAAGCCTCTGCGGACAAACCGCAGCGCAACAATGCGCCCAAACCGGCCCGTCCTCGCAACGACCAGCCCGCGCCCGTGGATGACGAAGGTCACCCGCCTGCCAAGCTGGTTCCGGCTCAGGAGCCGTCTGCGCAAGCGAAGGCCGACGATCAGGCTAAAAAAGAGGTAGCCGACAAGGCTGCTCAGGCCGAGCAACAGCCGGCGGCCAGCAAGCCACAAGTCGCAGCTGAACCGAAGCAGGAACAGACCGCTGCTCCGGCCCAGCCGCAGCAACCTGCTGCCGAGCAGCAATCTGCCGCCCAGGCCCCGGCCGCGCAAAACACCGCCGCACCGAAAGCCCAGGACGACAAGCCGGCCGCCGCTCAGCCGGCAACCAGCAACAGCGATACGGCTACCGCTGCTCCGGCGCAGGAAAAGCCGGAGGCCGATAGCCAGCCGCAGCAGCCCAAGGCTGACGCCCCGAAAACCGCCGATGCCGAAAAAGCGGCGCAACCCGCTCCACAAGCGGAAGCCGCCAAAGACGCTCCGACAGCGCCGGCAGCAGCTCAGCCAGAAGCGGCCAAACCAGCTGAGGCGCCAGCGCCGACCAAACCGGTAGAGGAAAAGCAGGCAGAGAAAGCGGTAGAGGCCGAGGCTCCCAAGGCAGAAGTCCCCGCCGCCGAGCCAGCAGCTCCAAGCCGGGCCAGCAATGATCCGCGCTCCCCGGGCTACAAACCGACCCCGGCAGCCCCGGCGCCAAAGGCGGAAGAAAAGCCCAAGCCGGCACCGGCCAGCAATGAGTTGCCCAGCCGTGCCACGGAAGTGAAAGCAGTCAAAGCCGAAGCCAAGCCCGCTGCTGCCGAGCAGGGCCGCGCCAGCAACGACCCACGCCAGCGCCGCCGTGAGCAGCTCGCTGCCCAGGAAGCGGCTGCCAAGGCGCAACAAGCGGAATCGTCCTCGGAAGACTGAGGACATTCCAGCCACAAAAAAGCCCGCTTCGTGCGGGCTTTTTTGTGGCTTATGGTTCTTCACGGATTAAAGCGAACAACACGCTTCTCGCCGTCTGAAGGGTTTATCGCGAATAAACGCTCGACGCCGGATGCCTGACGTAATCCCCCTTAGCCTGAACAGCTGTCGTTATTGCGGTATCTCTTTTGAGAGGTATTTTTGAGGGTTTCTTTGAGGGTTTCTTTGAGGAATTTTGTCAGGGCCATCATTCAGACAATAATCGGGTATTGCTCCAGCTACATGCTGAAATCAATTGTGGCCATGGGTCTCATGCACCCCATCCGTCTATGGGGGCTCTGGGGCTCCTGGCTATGGTAACAGCACCGGCTCCTGCTCCAACGACACACCAAACGTCGCCTGCACGTCAGCGCACACCGCTTCTGCCAACGCCACCACATCCGCACTGGTGGCACCGCCATGATTGACCAGCACCAGCGCCTGTTCGCTATGCATACCAACAGGGCCCAACCGCTTACCCTTCCAGCCGGCCTGCTCGATCAGCCACCCTGCTGCCAGTTTCACGCCATCCGCTTGTGCGTACGCCACCAAATCCGCAAAGCGCACCTTTAACGCATCACCCTGCTCTTTGGTTACGACCGGGTTTTTGAAAAAACTGCCCGCGTTAGCCAACACGGCAGGATCCGGCAGCTTACTCTGACGCACCGCAATCACATGCTCGCGAACCGCAGCGGGGGAAATATCCGCTTGCGACAAGTGGCCAAAGCGCGCCTTGAGCGGCCCATAGCTCACATTACACTGGGGTGTTTTATTCAGACGAAGCTCGATGCCGGTAATGATATAGCGGCCACGATCACCGCTTTTGAAACGACTGTCGCGGTAGGAAAATTCGCATTCATGGCCGGCAAAATGGTCTACCTGGGCGGTGACTACATCCATCACCGTCACCTGCTCCAGCACCTGGGACAACTCGACGCCATAGGCACCGATATTCTGAAAAGGTGCCGCCCCCGCCGTACCGGGAATCAAGGAAAGGTTTTCCAGCCCTTGCCAGCCCTGCTCAACGGTCCAGTCCACCAGATCATCCCAGTGCACGCCAGCACCGGCGGCCACCCAGACATGGGTGTCGTCTTCCTTCACCTGCGCCATGCCATCAATAGCCAGGCTCAGTGTCAGCCCCGGCAGATCAGAACGAATCACCAGGTTGCTGCCTTCACCGATCACGAAAAGCGGCTCTGCCGGATTACGCTCCGCCAGCACCTGTGACAATGCATCCAGCGTGGTCGGGCGGGCCAGACGATGGGCTCGTGCCGGCAGCCGCAGGGTATTGAGTGACGTCAGATCCGCATCACAGATCTGCTCGAACGAACCGGTCGGTGGCGCCGCCTGGCTCACAGTTGCTCCCGCACGCGGCTCAACAATCCTTCAGCGCCATCTTCAATCAAGTCCAGCACGGTATCGAATCCGTCTTCGCCGCCATAATAAGGGTCGGGCACTTCCCGCACCGAAGTGTGCTGTGCATAGTCCAGAAAACGGGCAAGAGTGCCCTGATACGATGCTGGTCGCATGGCCTTCAGATCCGCCAGGTTGGCGTCATCCATGGCCAGCACCCAATCAAAGTCCGCAAAATCCGCCGGGCTGACTTGCCGGGCGCGCAAGGACGCCATGGAATAGCCCCGCCGCAACGCCGCTTCCTGGGTACGGGGATCCGGCGCCTTGCCGATATGCCAATCGCCGGTTCCAACGCTATCAATACGAATACGATCTTCCAGGCCTGCAGCCTTCACCCGTTCACGAAAGACCACTTCAGCGGTGGGTGAACGGCAAATATTCCCCAGACAAACAAACAATACCGACACGCCCATCATTTGCCTCCCAGCTGCGCCCGCAGGCGATCAAGGTCCGCTTGGGTATCGACCCCACCGGGCACTGCCTCACAGGCAGGCTCCACGTGGATGGCCACGCCATTGGCCATGGCCCGTAGCTGCTCCAGAGATTCCAGCTTTTCCAGTGTGGCCGGCTGCCATTGCACATACTGATGCAAGAACGCTACCCGGTACGCGTAGATCCCGATATGCCGCCACCACTGCCCTGCGGACATATCCTGTTTGCCATCGGCAAAGGCATCACGGTGCCATGGCACCGGCGCCCGGGAAAAATACAGCGCCCTGCCCGAATCATCGAAAACCGCCTTCACCACATTGGGATTAAACAGGTCTTCCGCGCTTTCAATGGCTTCACACAGCGTTGCCATCTGGCAGTCCGGGTTCGCCGCCAGATTGTCCGCTACCTGATTGATCACCGCAGGAGGAATCAATGGCTCGTCACCCTGCACATTAACGATAATGTCATCGTCAGCCAGCGACAGTTTTGCAGCCACTTCCTGAAGACGATCCGTCCCGGAGGGGTGATCATCACGGGTCATGACCACCGGCACGGTATCACCCAGCACATCGGCAATGCGGGCATCGTCAGTGGCCACATAGACCTGATCAGCACCACTTTGCTGGCAGCGTTCCGCCACCCGCTCCACCATGGTTTTACCGGCAATGTCAGCCAACGGCTTGCCCGGCAAACGGGTAGACGCATACCGCGCCGGCACCACTACGTAAAAACTCATTCACTACCTCGAAAAAAATCAGGGCCGAAGTTGAAAGTGTAAAGTTCAAAGTTAAAACGCGAAAATGTTCAGCGCAGGTTTTGATAATTTTCCATTTCGCGCTGTTAGGTACGCGGGCACAGCCTTGGAGTCACTCCCGCTTTAGACGCGCTTTTCAACTTTGAACTTTAAACTTTCAACTCTCTTTGCCGTTCACTCCCAACGCCCGATCAATCATCTGATCCAGCAACCCGTCCGGCAAGCTCGCGGTCACCGGAAGAAACCACCAGTGGGGCTCGGCAAAGGGGGCACATTTCACCGCGTCCTTTTCTGTCATCAGGACAGGCAGCCCATCGGCAAAGGCCAGATCCGCCGGTTGATAGGCATGATGGTCGGGGAAAACGTGAGGCGTCGTGCTGAGCCCCAGAATACTGAGCAGATTAAAGAAGCGCTTGGGATTACCGATACCAGCGACCGCATGGACCTGGGGATGTTGGCGCAGGAAGTCGTCAGGGCTGAGAGTGCGGTCGTCGGCCAGGCATGTCATGCCTGACGGGCGCATGATCATGGGATAGGCACCGGTCCATCCCCCGCCAGTGCTGATGACAAAATCCACTTCCTTGAGCCTGGTGGCAGGCTCTCTTAATGGACCTTCCGGCAGGCAGCGGCCGTTACCCAGGCCACGCTGACCATCCACCACCACCACTTCGGCGCTGCGCGGCAGAGCATAATGTTGCAAGCCATCATCGCTGATCACCAGATCCGGCGCGTACTCGCGAATCGCCACGTCCAGCGCATTGCGCCGGTCCGGATCCAGCACCACAGGGGCGCCGGTACGGCGAGCTATCAACACCGGCTCATCCCCTACGTCCAGCGCATCACTGCTAGCGGACACATGCTGGGGATACTGTTCGGTTTTACCGCCAAAGCCGCGGGATACCACCGCCACTTTCAAGCCCCGGGAGCGCGCCGCTTCCACCAACGCAATCACCAATGGGGTTTTGCCTGTTCCCCCCACGGTGATATTGCCCACTACCAACACCGGGACGGGAGGGCTTGGGCGTTGCTTCCTGAATTGTTGCAGACGGCGCCGCGCCTCAAGAGACACCAGCGCAGACAGAGGCCGCAGTGGAACCAGCCAGGGGCTGCCCTTATACCAACCCTGTTGAATCCATTCGCTCAGTGACCCCATGTCGTCCGCTTACTCCTCGGAAAAATTCATCCGGTACATTTGCGTATAGAGCCCGTTCTTTTCCAGCAATTCCTGGTGCGAGCCCTGCTCGATCAATTGGCCCTGATCCAGCACCATAATGCGGTCCGCTTTTTCGATGGTAGACAAGCGATGGGCAATGACCAGGGTAGTGCGCCCTTCCATCACCTGCTCCAGGGCCTGCTGGATGTGGTGCTCAGACTCGCTATCCAGCGCACTGGTCGCTTCATCAAGAATCAGAATAGGCGCATCCTTGAGCAGCGCGCGGGCAATCGCTATCCGCTGCCGCTGGCCACCGGACAATTGCACACCATCCTGGCCCAGCAAGGTATCCAGGCCATGCTCAAGCTGTTCAATAAAGCGCCAGGCGTGGGCATCCTGTGCCGCTTTTATGATGGTGGCATCGTCCGCACTGCGTAGCTCACCGTAGGCAATGTTGTTTCGCACGCTGTCGTTAAACAGCACCACCCGCTGACTGACCATGGCAATCTGGTTCCTCAGCTCACCGAGCTGGTACTCCGGCAAGGGGACGCCGTCGAGAAGAATGCGCCCCTGATCCGGATCAAAAAAGCGTGGCAGCATGGCGCTGATGGTGCTTTTACCCGCACCAGAGCGGCCAACCAGCGCCACCGTCTCACCGGCCTTGATGGAAAAGTTAAGATGCCGCACCACCGGAGAGGCAGGGTCATAACCAAAAGTCACGCCCTGGAACTCGATATTACCGTCAGCCTTGGTAGCCACCGCATAGGTACCGGTATCCACTTCCTGCTCGGTGTCCAGCAATTCAAACAGGCTGGCCGCACCCGTTACGCCCCGCTGCACTTTCACGTTCACATCCGTGAGCTGCTTGAGCGGTTTCTGGATCATACCAGCGGCGGCAATGTAGGAGAGAAAGCCCCCCACGGTCAGGTCTTCACCCATCAAGTGAATATACAGATAGGTAATGGCCCCAATGCCCACCGCCACAAACAACTGCACGATGACCGTACTAGCAATCTTGCTGGCATTGAGCTTTACGTTCTGCTTGGCAAAACTGCGGCTGACATTGTGGAACCGGTCTGCTTCCTGTTTCTGCCCGCCAAAGATCTTAACCTCGCCACTGCCCTCAATGGCTTCACCCAGAAAATGGGTAATGTTCGCCATGGACGACTGAATCCGACGACTGATTTTCCGAAAACGTTTGCTGGTCACGTTCATAACCAGGGCAATCAACGGCGCCACGGCCACCAGAATCAGTGTCAGCTTCCAGTTCTGCCATAACAGAAAACCAAACAGGCCAATCACCGTGAGACCTTCGCGGATAATCACGATAATGGCATCGCTACCGGCACTGGTGACCTGCTGCGCATCAAAGATGATCTTCGACATGATGCGGCCAGACGCATTGCGGTGGTATTCCGACTGGGGCAATTTCAGCACATGGCCGAATACATCATTACGCAGCACATACACGATCTGCTGGGCCACCCAGTTCATGGAATAACTGCCCATGAACTGGCCCAGGCCCTGGAAAATCACCAACACCAATGGCGCGATCGACACGATCAGCACGCGCGCATCGGTCGGGTTGACGATGGTTTCCCCCAAGTAACCGGCCAGCTGTGCCGCCCCTGCCTGGGTCCCGGCATACAGGGCATAGCCAATAACGCTGATAATCAGCATGAACCAGTAAGGGCGGACGTAGCTCAGTAGCCGCTTGTAGGTAGGCCACACGTCCTCGGAGGAAAGGGGTTGAGTCATTTTGCCTCGTTGGGGGATTCGCGAGTGGTGAGCGACAGCTTAACAAAACCCAGCTGCCCGGCCACGTCATAAACACGCACGACAGCCTGATACGCCACATTGGCGTCCGCATAAATTTGCAACGGTTGATCCGTTTTATCCTGCCCAAGACGCAGCAACGCAGTACGCAGCGCATTGCTGTCACTGGCTGCCAACTTCTCGCCGTTCACCAGGTAATCGCCCGTGGAGGTAATCGTCACTTCAACTTGATCATCCACCTGAGCCTGCGGAGCGCCATCGGCTTCCGGCAAGGTGATCGACAACTGTGTCTTGTCATCAAACGTGGTCGATACCATGAAGAAAATCAGCAGCAGGAACACCACATCAATCAAGGGTGTCAGGTTAACGCTGATCTCCTCCTGGCTGGGCCGGGGAAATTTCACGCCTTCTCTCCCGGTTCTGCCTCACGATCACCGTGTACCAGATCCACCACATGAACGGCGCTTTGCTCCAGTTCCACGGTAATTTCTTCTACCCGGCGTACAAAGAACCGATGGAAGAAGATTGCCGGAATAGCAACCACCAGGCCCGCTGCAGTGGTCAGCAGTGCCTGGGAAATACCGCCAGCCAGCTGTGCCGCGTCACCGGTGCCGTGAATCATGATCGCCGCAAACACATCGATCATGCCGACCACGGTGCCCAGCAAGCCCAGCAGCGGAGTAATCGCCGCAATAGAGCCCAGAGTGCTGAGAAATTTCTCCAGTTCGTGCACCACACCGGTAGCACTCTCTTGAATGCTTTCTTTCATGATGTCACGACCATGGCGAGCATTGGCCAGGCCAGTCGCCAGGATGCGACCCAGCGGCGAGCTGTCGCGCAGCTTCACCAGATTGCCTTCATTAAGCAGGCCGCGCTTCAGCAGCGTCTGCACCTGGGGAACCGTATCCGCCGGCGCCAGTTTGCTGGGCCGCAGGGTCCAGAAACGTTCAACCACAATGGCCAGCGCCACCACTGAACAGATCAAGATCGGGAGCATCATCCAGCCCCCGGACTGCACAAGATCTTGCACCTTAACTTCTCCCCTTGCTCACAAATCGGGTTACCAAAAACGCCAGCGAGCCGGTCCATGCCAGGGCCGGGCATACGCTTGTCGCCATTTTGTTATAAGCCGGCCATTATCGACGCCCCCCTGTCGAAACACAATCATGCCATCCAGGTCCGTGCGCAGAACTGTGATGCCCGCGCTATCCAGCGTATTCAGCACCGGCGGATGAGGGTGGCGGAACCGGTTACGGTAGCCGGCACTGACCAGCGCAACATCGGGCTGCAGCTGACGCAGCAAGGCATCGCTGGTGCTCGATTTACTGCCATGGTGCCCCAGCACCAACAGATCCACGGGCGCCAACGCCCCAAGCAAACGGTATTCCTCCTGGAGGCCGATATCGCCAGGCAGCAGCGCAGAGGCAAAGACCCCATCCACATGCAGCACGCAGCTGGCGCCATTCCCTTCCCGACCTGATTCACGGGGCCACAGCACCGTGAAGGTCACGCCGTCCCAACGCCACTGATCACCGGCCTGGCATAATTGGCTACCTGGCACCCTGTGCGGCTCGCCACTGAGCAACAGGCCTGGTGCCGGCAAGTCAGTCAGCCCGCCGGCATGGTCATTGTCACCATGACTGATCACCGTGCGGTCTACCTGCTGCCCCGTCACCGACAGCCACGGCCTCATACTCTGGGCCGCCATGCTGCCACCGGGCCAGGACGGCCCGGCATCATAAATCAGCAAGTGTTCACGGGTACGTATTGCCAATGCCAGCCCCTGCCCCACATCAAAAGCCGTCAGTGACCACTCCCCCGGCGCCAGTGCTGCCGGCTTCTGCGTCAACCAGGGCAGCAGGAAAAACGGCAGCAAGCGTCGAGGAAACGGCAAAAAAGGCATCAGCAGCAACATCACCCCAACCATCAGGACAATACCTGCGGTCATGGACGGCAGCCTGAGCCATGACGGCACGCCCAGATTCGCCAGCCATGTCATGACCCACACGGAAAATTCCACCCCGGTCGCGGCAGCACCCAACAGCCAGGGCTGCTGGAACAGCGCCCCCAGCAATGCCGCGGGGATAACCAGCAAGGTGTAGAGCGGAACCAGAATCAGGTTTGCCAGCGGGGCGCTGGGTGTCCACTGCTGAAACAGCACGGCACCCGCCACGGCCATCACCACCGGCAGCAACAGCATCAACTGCCAGGGCGCATGACTGCGGGTCAACATGGCGATACAGGCGACCGCACCGAAGGACAGCCACAGGCTCGCTGACAACGCAGCCAGAGGCGTGATCAACAACACCACCAACAAGGCCATACCCAACGCGCGCCACAGCGAAACCGGCACTCGCCACCACTGGGCCAGTGCCACCACGATCAGCATTACCAGTGCACGCATGGTGGGCAGGCTGAAGCCCGCCAGTGCCGCATACCCCATGGCACCGAGCAGCCCCGGCAGCCAGGCAAGCTGCTGCAGCGAATATCGTCGCAGCGCAGGAATTACGCCTTGCAGCACTGGCGCAAGCAATGCCCTGCCCAGCCACCAGAACCACCCCGCCACAATGGCAATATGCAGCCCGGAAATGGCCAGCAGGTGAGCCCCGCCAGTGAGTTGAAAGGTACGCCAGAGAGACGACGGCAGCCCAGCACGGTCACCAACAACCAATGCCGGCAATACCGCTTTGCCGAAGGGAGAGCCAGACACTGATGCCGCCACCCGAGAGGACAGCGCCTCCCGCCAGGCATCCACGCCACCATGATTGACGATTATCGAAACACGCTCGAGCTTGCCACGGGCATCCACCCCGGCGGACAGATCGGCACGGGCACGGTCCGGACCAAACCGGTTATACACGCCACGCGGCACCTTCAGCTCTGCATCCAGAGCCACCCGGTCACCCGCGCTCAGCAACACCGAAGGCGCATAGCTATTGAGTACCACCCGGTGCGTGCCGGGCCATGCCTCACTGCCCCACACCGTCAGATGGATCTGCTGGCGAACCTGCCAGCGGCCGAAGCGAAACTCACGGCGGGTAACCGGAATATCCCGCACCTGCCCCTGCAGGCTGAGCACCGCCCGGTCCTGCTCCGCTGGCAGACGTTGTGCCAATCCCTGGTGCAGTTGCCAAACGCCGAAACCGTAACCCAGCACCAACCAGACGAGCCACAGGGAGCGGTAACGCCACACTCCCACCACTGCCACGGCAGAAAGCACCAGCAACGGCCATAACACACCCAGCCAGCAGCCAGCCACCATGGCCGCTGCCGTCAACCACATACGCATCCTTGCTCCGCGGTATTTTTTGAAACGACGACGTGAAAACGATTCAACAGACATCACAACATGACGATTCTGTTGACGAACCCAACAATCCCGAAAGCCGTCAGCGAAGGAGTATGCCTTTTTTATCGATGCGGGCATAATAGCGCCCGCGGGGAAACAGGAAGGGAGCACACACGCCCTTTTGCCCCACTTTTTTCGCGGTTAATCCCGGCACGAACGTACCGGGCATAGCAACGAACTGATAGAGTGCGTTCGTGGACGGCAAGATAACGCCAGCCAGAATGTACCGGGGCAGCCAGACGCTCCCGACCCCAGCCAGTAGATGCGAGTTCATGCCAAAACGGATATTCCGCAAATACCTGCCAACACCCGAACGCATTCGGCAGACCAAGTCGTTGAGCTTTCTCGGGGAGGTGTTGTCGGACCCCAACCTCTGGCACATCAACCGCCGCTCACTGGCGGGCGCGGCCTTTATCGGCATCTTCTCCGGTTTACTACCCATTCCCCTGCAGATGGGACTAGCCGCGTTACTGGCGGTACGTTTTCATTGCAACCTGCCACTGTCGGTGATGCTGGTCTGGATTTCCAACCCGGTCACCTATGTCCCCATTTTCTACTTCACCTACCGCATCGGCGCCTGGTTGTTGGGCATGCCGCCCCACAGTGGCGAAGGCATTACCGTGGCCTGGTTTGTGGAGCAGTTGATTCCCCTGTGGGTGGGCTCGTTGCTGTGCGCATTCCTGTTCGGTGGGCTGGCCTACCTGGCAGTGAAGGTCAGCTGGCGGCTGGCGGTGATTCGTAGCTGGAACCTGCGGGCACACCGGCGCGTCCGGGCGGAACGCCGGGAGGCCAGACAGGAAGCAAAGGAAAACGCCAAAGAAGAGGCAAAACGTGAGGCCGACGAGGCCCGCGACGACTCAAAGCCGCCGCAGTAACCCGTCGTGCAGCTCATATTGCTGCGGGCAGCGGGACGCAAACTCCCTATCGTGGGTCACGATCATGAACGCCGTGCCCAGATTCTCATTCAACTCGATCATTAGCGCCTGCACTTGTGCAGCGGTGCGCTCATCCAGATTCCCGGTGGGCTCATCAGCCATTACCAGTGCCGGCTCGGTCACCAGCGCACGGGCAATCGCCACCCGTTGACGCTCACCGCCGCTTAACGCCGAAGGCTTGTGCTTGAGACGAGGCCCCAACCCCACCCGCTCCAGAATCGCTGCGGCCCGGGCCTGACAATCCGCCGGCTTTTCGCCACGGATCAACAATGGCATGGCCACATTTTCCAGCGCGGTAAATTCCGGCAACAAATGATGAAACTGGTAAACGAACCCCAGGTAGCGGTTGCGCAGCCGCCCGGTTTCGCGGTCATTCAACGATGCCACCGAAGTGCCTGCGATAGAGACCGACCCGCGGGTAGCGTGATCCAGCCCGCCGAGCAGATTCAGCAAAGTCGACTTACCTGAACCGGACGCACCGATAATCGCCAGGATATCGCCCTTGTGCACGGTCAGGTCCACACCCTTGAGCACTTCCAGTTCGTTATTGCCCTCTTCGTAGGCTTTCACCAACGTTTGCGCATGCAGGACAGGCGTCGAATCATTCATAACGCAGCGCCTCCGCAGGTTGTACCCGGCTAGCGCGCCAGGAAGGATACAGGGTGGCAGAGAAACTAATGAACAGCGCGATCCCCACAATGGTGCCCACATCGGACCACTGCAGCTCGGACGGCAGATAATTCACAAAATAGGCATCAAACAAGCGGGTATTAAAGGTCTTCTCTACCCACTCGGCGATATTGCTCACATTGGTCGCCAGCAGTACCCCAAGCGCGGTCCCCAGTAAGGTGCCCGCCACCCCGATCAGCGTGCCCTGAACCATGAAAATGCGCATGATCGTGCCCGGTGACGCCCCCAGCGTGCGCAACACCGCAATGTTGCCGCGCTTCTCGGTCACCAGCATCACCTGGCTGGAAATGATATTGAAAGCCGCCACCGCCACAATGAAGCTGAGCAACAGCGTCATCATGGTCTTTTCCATCTTGATGGCCTGGAACAGGTTGCCATGGCTGCGGGTCCAGTCACTGGTGTAGTAATTCGGCCCCAGCTCCTGTTGCAGCGTCCACCCCAGATTGGAGGCACTGAACAGATCGTCCAGCTTCAGCCGCACCCCTTGCACGGTACCCGCCTGGCGAGCCAGTTTGGCGGCGTCCGCCATATTTACATAGGCATAAAGAGAGTCGACTTCCGCCCGCACCCGGAAAATTCCGGTGACCGTAAACCGTTTGAAACGGGGCATCACCCCGGCTGGCGAGATAGTGGCTTCCGGTAGCACCAGGGTCACCTTGTCACCCAGCTCCGCTCCCAAGCGCCGCGCCAGCCCATAGCCCAGCACCATATCAAACTCACCCGGCTCAAGGCTTTCCAGCTCGCCCTGATGCATGAAATCGCCGACGATGGACACCTTGCGCTCGGCATCAGGCTCAATGCCGTTGATCAGCGACCCGGCCACATTGCCACGATGGGTCAGCATGCCCTCCAGTTGCACGAACGGTGCCGCCGCCTGGATCTCGTCGTGATGATCCACCCGGTTGGCCAGCGCCTGCCAATCCTGCACCGGCTCACGGCCATGCACCGAGAGGTGCGTCACCATACCCAGAATGCGGGTCTGCAGCTCACGATCGAAGCCGTTCATGACAGATAGCACCGTGATCAGCACCGCTACGCCCAACATCAGGCCCAGCGCCGAAATCAGTGTAATCACCGAAATAAAACTGTTGCGGGCACGGGCGCCGGTATAGCGCAGCCCCACATAGAAGGATAGAGGTCGAAACATGCAGCGCATTTAACCCGAAACCCGGAGCAAATACTACGGCCATCACCGCCGGAAGCCGGCGCAAAGACCCCGGCACTCCGCTTTGTGATCGGCGTCAGCGTTCGCCTGCTAGCAAAATGGTTGAATAAGTTTACCTAACTTTCTAATATCGAAAGAAAATACAATCTCGCCGGGGGAAGAAATGAAGATAAAAATAATGACGTTGCTGGCCTCAGCAGCGCTGGCCATGCCCGCTGCCTCACTGGCGGCCGACGTTCCCCAACGCGGCATGTCCCAATCCCAGGTCCGCGCAGAATTCGGCGCCCCCAACCAGAGCAAGGGCCCGGTGGGCAGCCCCGCCATCACCCGCTGGTTCTACAACGGCTTCACCGTCTACTTCGAAAACAACACCGCCTTGCACACCGTCGTTGATCGACCGGCAAGTGCCGCACCGGATGTGGTCTCCGGCCAGCAGGTCGATACCCTGCCCCCCATCGAAGAAAAAACGGAAGAAAAAACCGCAGCGACCACCAACGCACCGACATCTTCAGCCAGCACCAGCGACAACAATGATCAGGGTGCGCCAGTATTCGATCCGGTTTCCGGCCGTTTTGTCAGCGAAGGCGACAACGACGCCACCCCGGCCAGCAGCCCGGCACAATCCACGCCTGCCGCTACCACACCAGGCCAGGCCACAACCCCTGCACCGGAAACGAAAACCGCAGCCACCACGGAAAGCGCCCCCGCCGCACCCGACACCGTCAAGCCAGCGAAAAAGACGGCTGAAACGGCCCCCGCCTCTGCAACCAAGGCAAGTACTCCTACCCAGACAACAGCCCCGGCCACTGACACCGCCGACGAAGGCGAATTCCGCTTTGACCCCGTCACCGGCCGCATCATCATCGCCGGCGAAGACACGCCCGAACAGGCTGCGCAGAAGAAAGCTGCCAGCGTAGAGCAAGAAGCCCGGCAGTCCGTTGACCAGGCCAGCGAAACGGCCAGTCAAGCGGTAGAAGACAGCCAGGCCAAAGCACAAAGCGCCGTTGATGACGCCAACAAGAAAGCACAGGCTGCCCAGGCTCAAGCCGAGCAAAACGTGGAAGAACACGTCGAGCAGGCAGAGCAGACCCAACAGGCCGCAGAGGACGCGGCGAACGACGTAAAAGACACGGCCGATGACGGCGGTTTCTATATTGACTGGGGTGCCCGCCAGTAGCACACTCGCGCGCATAGCCAACCCTGCGGACACTCTTCGCTATGCGCCAACTGCTTCCTGAATGGACTCCCCAATGGGGGGTCCTGCTCGCCTGGCCCGACGCCCATACCGATTGGGCCGATCACCTGGCCGACGCCGAAACCTGTTATCTGGATATCCTCGCGGCCCTGCTTGATCACGAGCATGTGCTGCTGGTGTGCCGTAACGCCCACACCCGTGAACATATTCACGCTCAGGTCGCTGCACGGGGCATCGACGCCCAGCACCTGCAGGTGGTTATCGCCGACTACAACGACACCTGGGCCCGGGATTTCGGCCCCATCGCCATTCGCAACGGCGAGCAGACACAGCTGCTGGACTACACCTTTACCGGCTGGGGCGGCAAGTTCGCCGCCGACAAGGACAACGCCCTCAACCAGCAACTGCCCTGGCAACTCCCCCTGGAAACCCACGCCCTGGTGCTGGAAGGCGGCGCCATCGATACCGATGGCCATGGCAACCTGCTGACCACCCGCCACTGCCTGCGCAACCCCAATCGCAACCCGGACCTCTCAGAAGCGGAACTGACCGAACAGCTGAAACAACAACTGGGCGTCAAAGACATCTGGTGGCTGGACCATGGCGAACTGGAAGGCGACGACACCGACGCCCACGTGGACACCCTGGCCCGCTTCGTGGACGAGAAAACCCTGGCCTATGTGCAATGCCAGGATACCCGCGACAGCCACTACCCCGGTCTCGCCGCCATGGAACAGGAACTGCAGCGCCTGGCAGCTCAGCATAATTTGACCCTGGTACCGCTGGCGCTGCCCTCTGCCCAATATTGCCGCGAGGGAGAACGCCTGCCGGCCACCTATGCCAACTTTCTGATCACCAACAAGAAAATTCTGGTGCCGATTTATGGCTGCGACACCGACCAGCAAGCACTGGATGCGTTGCAGTCCGTATCCGGCGCTCGCACGGTGGTGGCCGTCAACTGCCGGGTACTGATCGAACAGCACGGCAGCCTGCACTGTGTCACCATGCAATTGCCGCAAGGCGCCCTTTAAGCCTGTTAACAACCCGGTCAAAACTGAGCCTGGCCTGTCCCAGCACAAGGAAAATGCCCATGCGTGTTGCCGTTATCCAGCAAACAAACACCGCCGATCTGCAAGCCAACCTGGATCATTCCCTGGCGCAGGTGCGCGAGGCCGCCGCCCAGGGCGCGGAGCTGGTGCTACTGCAGGAATTACACCGCAGCCTGTATTTCTGTCAGACCGAGGACACCAGCGTCTTTGATCTGGCCGAATCCATCCCCGGCCCCAGCACCGAAACCCTGGGTGCACTGGCCAAAGAGCTGAGCATCGTCATCGTCGGTAGCCTGTTTGAAAAGCGCGCCACCGGCCTCTACCACAACACCGCCGTGGTGCTGGAAAAAGACGGCAGCCTGGCCGGCATCTACCGCAAGATGCACATCCCGGATGACCCGGGCTTCTATGAAAAATTCTATTTCACCCCCGGCGATGCAGACTTCAACGATGGCCGCAGCGGCTTCAGCCCCATCGAAACCAGCGTGGGCAAGCTGGGCCTGCTGGTGTGCTGGGACCAATGGTACCCGGAGGCCGCCCGCCTGATGGCACTGGCCGGCGCAGACCTGTTGCTCTACCCCACCGCCATCGGCTGGGACCGCACCGATGAACAGGACGAGCAACAGCGCCAGCTGGACGCCTGGATCACCATTCAGCGCGCCCATGCCGTGGCTAACGGTTTACCGGTGCTGGTCGCCAACCGCACCGGCTTTGAACAAAGCCCGGCCGACGACAGCGGCATTCAATTCTGGGGAAACAGCTTTATCTGTGGGCCACAGGGCGAATTCCTGGCCCAGGCCGACAGCGACAACGAGCAGGTGCTGCTGGCCGACGTGGACCTGCAACGCAGCGAATCCGTACGCCGCATCTGGCCCTACCTGCGCGACCGGCGCGTAGACGCCTATGGTGACTTGCGCAAACGCTACCGGGACTAGCAGGCTGCCAGGGAACCTCTGAAGAACGCCTTGCATGCTCAGCGCGGCCTGGGCGTGTTGGCGCACTGGGCACGGCAGCTCGCTTCCCTGACCACAGAGCGCGCGGAAACCGCCCAACAATAATACACGCGCCCCTTTACCTCCTTGTCAGGCAGGTAAATCGCGCCATTGAGAATGGATTTCACAATAACCAGAGCGGGGAAATGACGAAAATCGTGCGGGGAAAGCAGCAATTATTCTTTTTTGAGGGCTAAAAATAGCGATTCTGTCTCGCAAAAGAGCGAAAGCGCCATCAAAAAAATAAAACTTATATTCAGGAAAAAACGCCCGTCAGACGATCAATGTTCCCCCTTTCCTGCGGGTACTTTCTCAAAAAGAAAGTCCATAAAAACCCGCGTCTTCGCCGGTAAACACTTCCTTTCCGGGTAAACCAAATAAAAATCCAGATCCGGCGGGCGATAATTCGGCAGCACTTCCACCAGGCGTCCATCATCAAGGTAAGGCTGAATATCCCAGGCACTTTTCAACGCGATACCCATACCGTCCACAGCCCATTGCAATAACACTTCACTATGATCGGTATGCAGCCTGCCGTGCACCTTGACCGCATGCCGGTCCCCCTGGTCATCGTACAGCGGCCAGAAGTCCTTGAACGACGCATGGCAATCCAGAATCAGGCACTCATGGTCGCGTAAATCCTCCGGAGTTTTCAGCGCAGGGTGCGTGGCCAGATATTGCGGCGAAGCGATCAAGTGGCAGCGGTTGTCCATCAGCTTTCTGGCCACCAGAGAAGAGTCTTCTGGCTGCCCAATGGCAATCGCCACATCCAGCCCCTCACTCACGAAATCATAGGGTCTGTCGCCCAGAAACAGTTGCACCGGCACCTCTGGAAAGCGGGCAATAAACTCTTTCACAAGCACCGCAATACGGTTGCGCCCCAACCCCATGGTGGACCACACGCGCAAGGTGCCGTGGGGCCCCTTGGCAAGCTGCACCACCGCCTCGGCCGTGTCCTCCAGGTCGCCCATCAAACTGTCCAGCCGCTCAAACAGGGCGCGCCCTTCATCGGTCACCTTCATCGCCCGGGCATTACGGTTGACCAACCGCACCCCTAGCTCTTGTTCCAGGTGGCGTAAGCGCTGGCTGATGGTCGCTGGCGACATCCCTAATACCCGCGCCGCATCGGTCATCTTCCCCGCTTTGACCAACTGCACAAACACGCTGAATTCCTTTATCAGCTTTACCGTCATTTTTATTCCTAAAAGTAGTTTTTATTTTTTTCGGTTTTTAAAAGGTGCACCCAAGTCCTAGTCTGAAGCTCGTTCATAAGCCCTATACATAAACGTAAAAAGTCTCACGAACAACCACTAACCAACAAAAACAGATACCAACAACAGGGAAACGTGATATGAAAATGCCATCTTTCCGGCACGCCGGTTTGACTTCGCTTGCTTTTATCGCCCTCACCCCAACCGCCATGGCCAATATGGGCAATATTGGTACTAACTACGGTGTATTACCGGGGGATGTGGCCAGTGCCCAGGCACTCTCGCTCTTCAACAGCGATGTATCCGCCACCTATTACAACCCGGCCTATCTGGCCCATGACGAGCGCGGGGAGCTGACACTGGGGCTGCTACATGCCGATCACGATCTGCGCATCAGCAGCCAGGGAGGCGCAGCACCGCTGGGCCGCAGCAGCGACGTGATTCAGGACACGCCCGCCCAACAAACACTCATCGGAATGAAAACGAACCTCAGCTCCCTGACCAAAAGCGAGCATCCCATTTATTTTGGTTTTATCGCGGGGGTAGAAAAATACGGCGAAGAGATGCTGGCGTTTAACTCCAGCACCTCCAACAGCGGGCAATATTTCAGTTACGGCCGCCAGCCGCTGTTCCTGAACCTGGGGGGCGCCACCGAAGTCCTGCGTGGCATCGACGTGGGGCTGACTGCCCGCGTCACCTTGCACGCGGACGCCGAGCTGTACGCTTATACGGACCTGCAGGGCAACACCAGCCTGGAAAGCCTCAATGTCAGCGCCAAGCCTTCCATACGCCCGATTTTCGGGATGAACGTGAACTGGGCCGAAACCTTCTGCGGCGGCGGCGACTGCCTGTTTGACGGTATCGAGACCGCCCTCTCCTTCCGCGGCCATTCCAATACCGAAACCAAAGTCGAAGCCACCACCATTATTCCCGGCACCATTCCTTCCCCCGGCCTCAACCTGGCCATCGCCACCCTGGATGCTTACCAGCCGGATATCACCTCCCTGGGCATGCTGTACCGCAGCGACCGCTGGCGCCTCGGGCTCACCCTGGAATACCAGGCCTGGTCCGATCTCAGTGATGAATTCGAAAGTGACACCATCAAGGACCAGGCAAACCTGAACTTCCAGGATGTGCTGATCCCGCGCCTGGGGGGCGAATTCCGGGTGAATGACATGCTCACCCTCACCGGCGGCGTCGCCTTCCAGGAGTCTCCCCTGGAAGGCAAACGCAGCCTGGATGTGAACTACCTGGATGCGGACCGCACCCTCATCGGCCTTGGCGCCACCTTGGAACTGCGTGATCCGCCTGTTCTGGCTTACCCGCTATCGCTGTCTTTCGGCTACCAGTACCAGATGATCGACGAGCGGGACTTCGAACTCACCTCCACCGATCCCATGGTGCCAGTGAATCCCTATGAAACCGTCACCACCGAAGGGGACGTCAGTGTCTTCTCCGGCTCCATGACCATGAAATTTTAATCGGAGGCTATAATGAAAAAAACGCTAGCAACCCTCACCTCCGCCGTGCTGCTCGCCGCCTGCGGCGGCGAAGACAGCGGCAGCACTAACACCGACACCTGGAACGCCGGCAGCCAATCGCTGGTGTACAGCTACCCGGCCAAAGGGCAAACCGAGATTGCCACACCTGCGCCGGTGATCCTGCGCTTCACCAGTGCAGTGAACAGCAGCAGCGCACAAAGCCATATCACCCTGCACGAGGGCAATCGCAACGGCGCCAGCCTGAGCTACACCCTGCGCGAAATCGATAACGGCCGCGGCCTCGTGCTCACCCCCGATACCCGGCTGGCACCACTGTCGCGCTACACCGTCGTCGTCGATGGCCTGCCGCTAGTGGATGGCGATACCGACAGCCATGTTTTCAGCTTTACCACCCGCGCCCTGGAAGAAGGACCACGCAGCCAGGTACTGGCAAGCAGCGACTTTGCGCTAAGCCGCCTGGTGCCCGACGGGCAAGCGCTACCGGTCATGGACTTCTCCACACTCCGGCTGCAGTTCTCCCAGCCGCTGGACCCGGCCAGCGTTCAATACGGCAACGACAGCACCGACACCCTCACCCTGAGCGGCCCCGGCGGTGAGCCGGTCGAAGCCCGAGTACTGGTAGACGGCCCCTACCTCACCCTCGACCCAACCAGTGACCTGACACCGGGCCAAAACTACACCCTGACCCTGGCGAGCGGGTTGGCCAGCACCGCAGGCAATGCACTGGCTGCCGACAGCTACACCCTGACCCCCAAAGACTCCCGCCCCCGCGAAGTCATGGTCCAAAAAGTCAGTGACTCGGCCAACCGCGCCTTGCTGTCGCCACTCACCGGCCTGCCGATTAACGAGGTGCCCATTAACGCCACACTGCTGGGCGACGACAATGCCACACAACAAGGGGGAGACGTTCACGCTGAACTGGCCTTCGTGCCCAACTACCCGGAAGTCACCCCCTTCACCGTGCCCCGCAGCACCGTTCTCGCCGGCAGCAGTATCGATGTGAATATTGGCGGCGAAGTCCCCGCCGGTTTCAGCACCGGTGCGGTTAACGTGCACTTCCTGTCCGATGCCAGCGGTTACCTGCTACCTAACCCCTACACACAGCGGGCCGATGCGCCCCGGCAGGTGCGCCTGTTCATGGATGTGGCCATGTCCACCGAAGACCCCACCGCCAACGGCGGCGTCACCCAGGACATTCTGCATATCGAACTGGTAGGCACCGCCCTGGTAGTCGACGGCATCATGACCATTGATGCGGTCAGCATGGTAGAGCCGAATATCCTTGGCCTGGAGAGGGGTTACGGCACCCTGAGCTTCCACATGGAAGCCTACCGGGACCAACTGAACCCGCCAGAACAGGTGGCAGATACCACGCCCCCGGAGTTGCAAAGCTGGCAACCGGGGGGAAACGGCACTCTGCAAAAGCCTGACGCCCCCGTCATCCTCAATTTCAGTGAGCCACTCAATAGCGACACTCTCGACGGCAATATTACTCTGCTCGAAAATGGCAGTGAAATTGACAGCCAGTGGTATCAGGATGGAGCTGCTGTGGTGATCAAACCGGATACGCCATTGCAACGCGACAATGACCAGATGTCTTTCAGCTATGAAGTGCAACTGGGGACAGAAATCACCGACCTGGCTGGCAATTTATTGGTTCCACCTTCACTGACTCCTTTCAAGCTGACCCAAATCGTACAACAGCGGACCAACCCATTTACCGGGATGTCAGAACCAGTGGAACAACGCTCCCCCATTGTTCTGGCCACAATCCCGGGATTTCCTTGTGCTCTGGACCCGGCCACCCGTGACCTTGCCAACAATGATGCGGGTCGTTGTCTAGGCGGTTTTCCCGGTATTGATACGGGTAGCGCCTATGATATCAAACCCGAAGACGATCACATCCCTGTTACTCAATTGTCAGCCAACCGTCCAATCGTCGTTGAGTTTTCCCGGCCCATCGACCCACAATCCGTCGTGCTGGGCAGCAGCTTTATCGTGGAGGAAATCAACCAAAGCGGCGCTACACTTGCCAGCGTCGACGGAGATATAAGACTGGAGGGCCAACGCCTCTCTTTCTGGCCGGAGTCTCCCTGGCAGCCCGGCTCACTATATCGTTACACCCTGGGTTCCAATGGCGACAGCATGTCTGCGCAGGCACAGTGCGATGGCAGTGAATCCATCTGTGATATGAATGGGCTCCCACTGCAAACCAATGTGCTGGGCAGCGTTGATATCATACCGGTAGAGGACCCTCAGCCTGGATCCTTGTTTCCTCCCGAACGAGAGTATCAGGTCATCAAAAGTGCCATTGCCAGCAACGGAGGTGGCCCTGCAATGGTTCAGTATTTCAGGGGGGGCAGCAGTACTGAAGACGTGTTGCAGATATTGAGCAATCAACCCAGCTACGACAGCAATGCCAACTTTGTCCACGATATCAACGAAGTTGTATCAGATGGTCCGGATTTTTTTGCCATCCCCCTTTACACCGACTATCAATACCCGTTTGAAGAACCGTCCGCTGCCGGGCAACCTCTGGACCCTGAGGCAGATCAGGAACTGGATCCCAATGGTGTCCTCCCGCCCCCCAACAGCGCCAAGCTGTTATCGCGCCGCTTCAACGGCAATACACCACTGGAACAACCAGTACCCGTAATCAATGGCGCCAATGTGGGTTGCGGATACGCGGAAGCCGTCCCCTATGACCCGCCATTCGATTTCTTTGTCTATGGTGTTCCCATGGAATGCCCCGAACAAAAATTCACCTATCTCACCGGAGCCCTCGCGGCGGAGGTAACGCAGGAATATGTGGACGGTCAAGGCCTAAAAGTCAAAATCTGGCCGGGACAGATCATGAGTACCGGCCTGAAAATACGCCAGCGACTCCTGAACGTTAGCAATTTGATCAAAGCATATAGTGGAGCTCAATTGCTGAGGATGCGTTATGAAGAAGACGAGAACGGAGATCGCACACAACCCATTACCGGATGGATTCATGAAGTCGATGGTAAGCCATACTTATCAGCAACAGTTGATCTCTACATGGAAGGGCTCGAGCTAAAGGAAGCACTGAACATTGCGGACCCGACCCATAATCTGCTGAGCTATCCGATCACCATGAACCTCTCGGGCGAAGTGAAGTTTCTGGCCGATGGTCGCATGGTCATTGAGCAATATAATCTTGAGCCTGTCGATGTCGATATTCGTGTCCAAGTCTTTGATGGTTCATACGCGGGCTCAATTTTGCTGACTATCCCTGCTCATGGGAACTATCTTCAATACGTATCCGACCCTATTAAATAGTAGATCGGAAGGAAAGGCTCACCGTGGGTTTGCAGGGATCGGGGAGTGCGGCTATTGATAAAGCTGTTTTTAGCCAAGCTGAATAATATGGACATTCTTGCCATGATCCCATGGCAAGAATGCCTGGGGAGGCCCCACTCCCTTCCTTCGCATTTCCCGCCTTTCTGATTCCGAGGAGCAGGTCAAATTCATTCCAGATACAAACATATGCGGGATCAAGATAAAGCTTTAAGTAATAGCAAAAAAGTGTTGTCTAGCCTCCCTTCCGCAATAGATCAACCCATTTCCATAAAATGTGCAATGACCCAAAAAAAAGAGGGAGCCAAGCTCCCTCTTTTTTACCGCTATGTCTGTCTTCTTACCAGACGTTAATGTCATCCCCGGGATGGCTGATATTCTGCAGCGTGCCATTCACCGTACAATTTCCGATAGCCGCATTGAAGGTAAATTCTGACTCATCCAGGTAGGAGCTGACTCCATTGCTGAATGTGGCCGGAACCGGTGTTGTGCTACCACCGCAGGCCCCGAGAGGACCGGTGACATCCACGTTACTGAATTGCAGAGATACCGGGTCGACAAAATTCGGCGAGTCTGTCGGAGCATCACTGTTATCGGCCACAGCAGTCCAGTTGGTACTGAAATTCAGCACAACAGCAGAGCACAAACCGCCACCAGTAACGTTACCACCCGTTACTTCAATGATGGCTCCTGTATGGTTGGGATAGGTTCCAGCCGGGTAATAATCCACATTACCATCCAGCTCTAAAGTACAGTTGACCGGAATACCATATTGGGTCAACGCGCTCGCGCCACGAAATGTGGCACTCACAGGGGTAGAGCTCACCACAGCACCGGAGTTGTCACGGATTTCTGCGGCCATGGCGTTGCTGCTCAGCACCATCGCTGAACTTACTGCGACAAAGATCATTGTTTTCTTCAGTTTCATTGGATTCTCCATTGATATCTTTATTGATAAAATCACGGAGGAGTTATCCCTCCCTCAATCTTTGCCGATACTGTCAAGAACCTTTTTTGTCCTTATCGACATCACCACAATGGACAAAACAACAGAAAATCAATACAACAAAAATACAAAAGCTAACATCCAAAAATATAAACCATGAGAAATCATGTTATTTCATGCATTTATCTTATTTATAGGGAAATACTTTTTTATAAAAGCTGAGTTTACTTATTTTTCACAAAATTCCTGAACTCAGCTTTTGATTTATATGTATTTCATCACTCTGAAAGTCCGCTAATATGGACGATGAAAATTTCGTGTGCCATATCATATCTGTTGCGCCATATCTGTAATGTACCGTGGCGAAAGACCGAGTACGTCACAGTACGCTTACCCGCCCTTCTGGCGGGTTTTTTTTGGATATTTGAAGGATATTAAAGTGGTAGTGGACAGCAGACTAAGACTACCTGGATCGACTTTGACGTTCGTCAGTACCTGGGGATAAGCCACAGCCTTCGTCACCGCTTTTATCAACGGCGTAATTTCACCGGCAAGCCGCAACTCAAAATCGTCCGGATGCAGCCCGATGCGTATCGGTGTTCCAGAGCGGCGGGACTGGCTGATATTAATGGCATTGAAAAAGCGTAACGTCCAGGCGCGAAACGCGGTGTCCGCTTCAAAACCTGCCAACGGCAGCCGGGTGAAGGTGTGTTTGTGGGTATCGTGAACACCAGACAAGGTTTCCACATACCGAAACGGCAACCCGGCAAGCTGTGCCGGGGTCAACGCGCCCAATGCCCACGCCGGCGGCACGTATAATGGCGACGGAGTCAGGCCGTTACGGATAAACCAGCGATAACAGTCCCACACCAGCCGCTGAATGCCATCGCCGGAGAACGACAGATGCTCCGCCACATCCCGTGACAACAGTGCGCTGTGCAAGCGGTGATAAAGCGTCATGGGTGGCTGACAACGGTGAGACCAGCCATGGCCGGCCAACGGATGCCCCGCCTCCTGCAGAGCCCGCAACCAATCCAGGTCATCGGCCTGCCAGTCTTTACCGGGAACGACCAGCAAGGTCACCGCTTGGGCGGGCAGCTTCAGCCGCGCCAGCATGGCGGTGACACGCGTGCGGGTCTCGGGCATCACATCGTGAATCGAAACCAGTGCGGTTAATGGCTCAGAGCGCATTGCGGATATAACTGCTGCTCAGGCGGCGCAGCAATGCCAGGGTAGGAGAAGGCAGCGCCGGGTTTGGGTTGGGTGCCAGCGTGGCACAGTGGGCCAGCACCGCCGTCCACTGCGTCACCGCATGGTCGTTCATGGATAATGCGGCCTGGCGGGCCTGGCCGGCCTTAAGCGAGCGCGTCACCGGGCTGAGTGATTGCAGGCGATCAAGGGTATCGAACAGGCTTTCCCCTTCGTCCATGATCCACAGGCCGTTGGCCAATGCCGGCCATTCATTGATGCCGCAGGCCGGCGTGGTAATCACCAGCCGCTCCCGCGCCATGGCTTCCAGCGCTACCGTACCAAAGGCTTCCACCGATGAGGGCAACACCAGCACCTGACAGCGATCCAGCATGCTGACTACTTGCTCTCGGGTACACCAGCCGTGGAAATGCAGGTTACCCTGCTCACCGCAGGCTTTTTCCACCTTGCCGCGTAGCGGGCCGTCGCCGGCAATTTCAAACTGCAAATCCGGGCGACGGGACGCCAGCGCGAGGAAGGATTCAATGTTCTTTTCCGCCGCCAGCCGGCCCACATAACAGACCCGCTGCACGGTATTGTCCAGCTCGACCACTGGCGTATGCACGAATTCGCGGGCCAACGGTGTGCCCACCAGCTGTGGATTGCGCGCCCCCGCTCCCCTGGCCTGGGCGATCATCGATTCGCAGATGGTAGCGGCGGTTTCGCTGCCCTGAAACAGGGTGCGGTTCACCCAGTTGAGAAAGCCGCCAGCCAATCGCGCCAGCCGCTTCCCCCAATACAACTCCACCAGACGGTTGTAATCTGTCTGGAAGGTAACGCACACCGGAATCCCCCATTTCTTGGCGATCCAGTAGCCGATCATGGAGAAAATACCGGGCCCCGGAATGACGATCACATCCGGTTTCATTTCCCAGACCAGCGCGCTGAGCTCGCGCACTTTTGGAAAAAACAGCCGCTGGGTGGGGTCGCCGGGAATCGGGATGGATGCGCCTTGGCAGGGATGAGGATCCTGCATGCAGGGCTGCACCAGTTCCACTTGCGCCACCTGATCTTTCAGATGCGAGGCCAGGTCCTGGAAGTAGGCGCCGACGCCATTCCGCCCCTTGATCGCATCCACCACAAACAGTATGCGTAGCTCTTTGGTATCCATGGCCGGCAGTATCCCGACCGCTCATGTCGATAATGTGACAGGGTGGTCACGCCATGACGGTGTAATTGCGACAATATGTAACGAACCCCGAACTCGCCGTAAGAGCGTCGCTGGCCGCGCGATTCCGTGACATCTACAACGACGCTGTAGGAGCGCCGCTTGAGGCGCGAATCTGCTTGCCTCATCAGCTGCGAGTCACGAGAAGCGTGTAACGAAAATCGAAACCCGCGAATGGATTTTTGCTTTTCGAAACTCGCTTCTAGCAACTCGAAACTATTTTGGTTCGCGCCTCAAGCGGCGCTCCTACAGCGGTTTTTCATCAGTGTTGGGGAGCGGGTATCCAAAACGTTCATAGACCCAGCCGAAGACATCAACCAGCTCATGGGGACTGATGCCCAGTTCGTCCGAGCTGTAATGATGGCCGCTACGGTACTGTTTGGCCTTGCGATCCTGCTCCTGCAGACGCTCACAAAATTGCGTGTCGGGCTGCCAGCCAAACCGCTGGTAAAAACCCAGTACGGTCTCGCCAGGAGCAGATGCCAGGGTTTCCATCACCGACAGCGCCTGGCGCTGTTCCGGCATCTGCTCTACCACCTCCAGCAGGTGTCGATAGTAGTATTCCAGCATTGCCAGAAACCCTTCACGCCAGTAGCCGGTGGTGTCGCGACCATCGAACAGGCGCGCTCCTATAAGGATGGAATTCACCTGCGATGGCACCGCTGCAGAGGGGCTGCGCAGGCAGCCGATAAATCGGGCATCCGGAAAGGCGTCGGCCAGGGTTTCCATCCACGGGGTAAACGACGGGTTCTTCGATAGCAGGATTTTTTCCGGGCCGTGGAAGTAAAGGTGGCGCTGAATAAAACGACGGTAAGCGCGCATCAATCGCTGCTTTTCTTCCGGGCGGCCATCGCGATCCAGAAACGTCAGCTGCCACAGGGCAGGAACAGGCACAGCGAGCACCAGCAGAAAGCAGCCCCACACCGGGATCAGTCCCAGATAATCCTCTTCCGGATCCAGCAGCCCGGTCTTGTGCACCCCGTCCAGCCCACCCAACAAACGCCTTTCCGCCCAAAACAGAAGCCGCGCACCCGGGCGGCCGATCACTTTGTCCAAGCGAGCAACACCGGTCCAGAAATAGCGCTGGGTAATCGAGGGGGCAAACAACAGCTCCCATAGGGCCGTGGTGGTAAAGCGTTCATCCATGGCCAGCAGGCGATGCAGGAAGGTGGTACCGCTGCGGGGCACGCCTACCACAAAAAGCGGCTCACGCACCTGGACGCGACGAAAATCAGAAAACAGCAGATAATCCAGCCCCAGGCCGATGCCATTAATACCCTGCACCAGCAGGAATACCGGCCAGAACAGCAGCATTACCAGCAGCCGCTGCAACGATAATCCGCGCAGTTGGCCCTGGTAACCGGGGAACCAGCTGGCGGCAAACAGTGCGGTATAACGTTTCAACAGCGTTGGCATGATCAGGCTCGAAGGGAAGAAACGTTGAAACAATAAAACAGTTTCAAGTCACAAAAATGACAACACTGCCTCTTGTGTCCTGGTCACAGCGCTGTCATCTTTCTCGCAAAGAATTGCGCTATGACACTGCCAATGACCGACCTGACGAACCCTTCTGCCTACCCTGCTCTGGTAGGCCACCGTGGCGCCCGCGGCGAAGCGCCGGAGAACACGCTGGCCAGCTTTCAAGTGGCAATAGAAGCCGGTGTAACGGAAATGGAACTGGACGTGCGGCTATCTTCCGATGGCCAATTGATCGTGCTGCACGACAGCGACGTCACCCGCACCACCGGTGTCCGTGGCAATGTGCGCCAGTACACCCGCGCCCAGCTCGGCGTCATGGACGCCCGCCGCAACACCCCCGGCTGGCACAGCCCCACCGGCATTCCATCACTGCAGGAAGTGGTTGAACTCTGCGGCCCGGATATGCGTTTTCAGTTCGAGGTGAAAGGGGCAGACCGTACCGTCCTCCACCAGCTGGCTCATCACTTGACGCACATGATCCATGATCAGCAGCTGCAATCACGGGTGGTGATCACGTCCAGCCACACCGGCTTTCTACGCATGATCGGCACCATGGCCCCGGATATCGAACGGGGTTACGTGTGCCAGCATCGTTACCTGCAACCCACTCGCCGCGCCAAAGGGCTGGGCTGCAGCTGGGTGATCGCACATTACTCGCTGGTAGGCCCGGCGTTGATGCGCCGGGCCAAACGGCGAGGCTTGAAAGTGTCCGTGTGGACGGTGAACGACCTGACCGAAGCCGAACGGCTGGCCAAACTGAAAGTCCACAGCATCATCACTGACTTCCCCACCAGCTTTGTCAGCCACTTCCGCCGCAAACACCGTTACGGCTCTTCGGAAGCCGCCTCCATTAACGGCTGATCGTTAAGAAACGCCATGATCTCCTCTTTACGGGCCATGGCGTCCTTGCGCCCCATCTCGATCAAGGCATTGGTGAAGCCGGGCTCAAACAGCAGATAACTTATGGCACTGGCCCCGGGGGAACGGGTCGCCCCGGAACTGCGCAGGAAGAATCGCAAGGTCCGGGGCAGTTCACGAATATGCTCCGCCGCAATTTCATCAATGGGCCGCGAGGGGTAGATTTTCAGCACATCCACTTCTCGCAGTTTGATACCGTGCTTTCTGCGAGTGCGCTCGCCCAAAGCAGACAGGGTGTGATTGATTCGTTCAAGCCGCTCCACGTCCCCTTCCAGCGTATCCACGAATACACTGTTCAAAACATGCCCCAACACCTGTGCCATGGAAGGATAACCACTGAGCCGACGCTGATGCCCGGCACTGACATTGCCGGAGACACCGATCACCAGTAAGCGCGTGGCGCCCAGATGCAGGGCCGGGCTCAACGGTGCCAGCTGACGCAGTGCCCCATCGCCGTAGTAGGCACCATCCACATTGCTGGCGGGGAACAGGATAGGAATCGCCGCGGACCCCAATAAATGCTCCACGCCAATGCGCGAACGCTTGCCCTTGCGGCGCGCCCGGATCCATTCGGGCAGTTCATCTGCGCCCTGAAAAAAGCTCACCGACTCGCCACTGGCATAGGCAGAGGCCGTAATCGCCAATGCCCGCAGGTGCCCCTGATCCAGACTCTCCTGGATACGGCGAAAATTAATCACCAGCGACAGCAACCGCTGCAGTGGCGTGTTATCAAGAAGGGAGCTGCGCTCCGGGGTTTTGCCCGTGGCCACGCCGGAGAAAAACCAGCGCATCACACCACGCAGGCAGGCGTACAGGTCCGTACGGTAGACCTGTTCAGCGGTAATGTTCGACCAAACCCGTTCCAGCCCTCGCACCGCAGCGCGGTAGTTGCCCGCATTGGCTGACAGCGCCGCCGCATTGATCGCCCCCGCCGAGGTGCCGCAGATGATCGGAAACGGGTTGGGAGCACCGCGCGGCACCATCTCCGCAATCGCCGCCAGGACACCGACCTGGTAGGCGCCACGCGCCCCGCCGCCGGACAATATCAATCCTCTCACCGGATCCTGCTTGTGCATCGATACCCTCCCTGTTGGTTGTAGTCAGTATGCCGCGCTGACCGCCAGGCCACCACCGCCCGGCGCATGAATAATGCTGGCGGGACAATGCGCGCTGCCTTATTCTGAACGCTCTCAAGGACACAGGATTATGTGCGCTTTCTCCCTCCGCCCTGCTCTTCCCGACGATCTGGATGCACTCACCGCGCTGGAACAGCGTTGCTTTTCATCCGATCGCCTGTCCCGTCGCAGTTTTCGTAAATGGCTTAAACGCCAGCACGCCGGCTTGATCGTTGCCCTGGATGAACAACAGCAACTGGCTGGCTATGCGCTGGTGTTGTTGCAGCCCGGTACGCGCCTTGCCCGGCTTTACTCCATTGCAGTCGATCCTCAACAACGGGGCAAAAAACTCGGCGAGCGTTTACTGGACGCCGCCGAAGACTATGCGCACCAGCAGCGGCGTCTGTTCCTGCGCCTGGAAGTGCGCAGGGATAACGCCGCGGCCATCGCGCTGTATGAACGCCTGGGCTACCGCCTGTTTGCCCAGACGGCGGACTATTACGAGGATCACGAAGACGCCCTGCGTTACCAGAAACGGCTGCACTATCAGCCCGGCAACCCGCCCGCCAATCAACGCGGCAACCCTGCTCCTCAACACTTGCCCTGGGTCCAGCAGACCACCCCGTTCACCTGTGGCCCCGCCTGCCTGCTGATGGCCCTGGCCGCGCTGAAACAGCAAACGCCCACGACCACAGAAGAACTGTTGCTGTGGCGCGAAGCCACCACCATTTTCATGACCGCAGGCCATGGCGGCTGCCATCCGCTGGGGCTGGCACTGGCCGCCCGGCAACGAGGCCTCAACGCCCGCGTCTGGTGTAACCAGACCGGCCCCCTGTTTGTGGATTCAGTGCGTGGTAGTGATAAAAAAACGGTAATTACCACTGTGCACGATCACTTTGTCAGTGAATGTGCGCAGCAAGGAATCCCTGTCCACTACGAAGATTTTGGCGCCAATGAGGTGGACAAGGCCATTACCGCCGGCAGTATCGTACTGGTGCTGATCAGCACCTGGCGGCTGGATGGCCGCAAGGCTCCACACTGGGTCGCCATCAGCGGCAGCGACGAAGAATGCTTCTACATTCATGACCCGGACCCCGGTGAAGATCAGGTACCTATGGACTGCCAGCATGTGCCCATCACACGGGAAAAGTTTGATCAGATGCGACAATACGGGCAGGCAAAGCTGCGCACGGCGGTGATATTGAGCCGCCCCTGAATAACGCCTTGCGAGCATCACAAGAAAACCGTTTCGAGAACCGAGTTTCGAGTCGCGAAAACCTGACACTTCCGCTCTTTGAGATTTTGCTTTTCGAAACTCGCGACTGCTGTTATCCCGCCGCCAGCGACGCGCCTACGGGTCGTTCAGGCACAAAAAAGCCCGCACGGGGCGGGCTTCTTGTGGCCGGGCGCGGGCTTACATCTTCATCACGTCTTTACCCAGGGTGGCCGCTTTTTCGCTGTTCACCTTGCGGGCATTTTCTTCACATTCGTCGTCGTTACCGCCGCAGATTTCACAGTCCTGTTTCATGCCCAGTGAGGCCAGGCCACCACAGGAGCCTTTGACCGGCTTGTTGGAAAGAATCACGCCCACAGCCATGCCGGCGAAAAGCAGGCCTATGAAAACTACTGCTGCCACAATGGTCATGAACATGTTACTTACCCTCCACAATTGCATCGAAGGCGGGAGTTGATAACTCTTCCACGCCCTTATTGGTTCTGACAATAAAAAAGACTGCCAGTTCATGGTCTTTGGCGAAAGCCATTCCTTCATCCGGGCCCAGCACCGTCATGGCGGTGGCCAGACCGTCAGCCATCATGGCACTTTTGTGCAAAACGGACACCGAGGCCAACTGATGCTCCACCGGGTAACCGGTACGGGGATCAATCGTATGGGAATACAAGCGGCCTTCCGACTCAAAGAAGTTCCGGTAATCGCCACTGGTGGCCACGGCCATATTCTTGAGGTCTACCACCTGCTCCACCTCGCGGACGCCCGCAATCGGGCGTTCTACCGCAACCCGCCAGGGTTGTTTATAAGGCTTGCTGCCCTTGCCCAGCAGTTCTCCGCCGACTTCTACCAGGTAGTTATTCACACCATGGCTATCCAGTAAGGCCGCCACCTTATCCACCGCAAAACCTTTCGCAATGGATGACAGATCCACATACACGCCGCCGGGCTGCAGCAGTTGCTGCTCGCTGAGCAGCAGTTTCTGCCAGCCAACCCGCTCCTTCGCTGTCTCGACTTCGCTGGCCTCTGGTGGCTCAAACCGGTCCGGGTCCGGTCCGAAGCCCCACAGGTTAACCAGCGGCCCCACCGTCACGTCATAGGCGCCGCCGGTTTGTTCCGACAGAGAGAACGCGGCCAGCAGCACCTTTACGGTATCCGCGGGAAGGTTCATCAGGGTCCCCGGCTCGGCGTCGTTGAAACGGCTCAGGGAGGAATCCGGGCGGTAGGTGCTCATCTCCGCGTTCACCTGCTCCAGCGCCGCTTCGATATCCCCTTTCAACGCTTCCACGCCTTCATCCGGGGTGCCGGTGTATTTGACGCTCCAGGTCGTCCCCATTGTGGGGCCACTGAGTACCGACAGGCGATTCTTGCTGTCATCACAGCCCGTCAGCAGCAGCGCCAGGGAGACAATCAGCAGAGGAAGAATGCGAGGCATTGTCATGTTCCGGTGGTTAGCAGGAGCGAGCTCAAAGGTTAAAGTTCAAACGCGCGCTGCCCAGGCACCACGCTGACACGGCTATAGCCACGACGAGCAATTTCGCAGGGAAATGCACAAGATCACCGCTTACCTTTTCAACTTTAAACTTTGAACTTTCAACTTAAAGAAACGCCGGCCCGAAGGCCGGCGTCTGGAATTATCCGCCGAAGTCATCCAGCAGGATATTTTCCGGTTCCACACCAAGATCTTCGAGCATCTTGATTACCGAGGCGTTCATCATCGGCGGACCACACATGTAGTACTCGCAGTCCTCAGGGGCCGGATGGTCCTTCAGGTACTGTTCGAACAACACGTTATGGATAAAGCCGGTAAGGCCGTCCCAGTTGTCTTCGGGCTGCGGATCCGACAGGGCCAGATGCCACTCGAAGTTATCGTTCTCGTCCGCGAGCAGATCGTACTCTTCATTGTAGAAGCACTCACGCACACTCCGCGCACCGTACCAGAAGCTGATCTTGCGCTTGGAATCCAACCGTTTGAGCTGATCAAAGATATGGCTACGCATGGGCGCCATACCCGCGCCACCACCGATGAAGACCATTTCCGCATCGGTTTTCTTGGCGAAGAACTCACCGAAGGGTCCGAATACGGTGATCTTGTCACCCGGTTTCAGGTTGAAGACGTAGGAGCTCATGATCCCTGGCTGAATATCCTTGGACCCGGGAGGCGGCGTCGCGATACGGATATTGAACTTCAGGATGCCCTTCTCTTCCGGGTAGTTGGCCATGGAATAGGCGCGAATCACTTCTTCGTTGTTCTTGGTGTTCAAGTCGAAGAATTTGAAACGTTCCCAGTCACCGCGGTATTCCTCGTCGATGTCAAAGTCGGAAAACTTCACATCAAACGGCGGCGCTTCCAGCTGCACATAACCACCCGCGCGGAAATCCACGTTTTCGCCTTCCGGCAATTTCAGCGTCAGCTCTTTAATGAAAGTGGCAACGTTATTATTGGCAATAACCTCGCACTCCCACTTCTTCACGCCGAAGAATTCTTCCGGCACCTGGATCTTCATGTCCTGCTTCACGTTGACCTGGCAGCTCAGGCGCCAGCCATCGCGAATCTGCCCTTTGGTGAAGTGGCCTTCTTCGGTGGGAAGAATGTCTCCCCCACCGTCGAGTACCTGGCAGCGACACTGCGCACAGGTACCACCGCCACCACAGGCTGAAGACAGGAAAATCCCCTGGTCTGCCAGGGTGCCCAGCAGCTTGCCGCCGGCGGGCGCATCAATGCCTTTTTCGGCATCGTCGTTAATATCGATGTGTACGTTACCGGTTGCCACCAGACGGGAACGGGCAGCAAGAATCACCGCCACCAGCGCCAGCACAATAGCAGTGAACATGACGACACCGAGAATAATCTCAACACTCATGATTCAACTCTCCCCTTACAGCTGCACGCCGGAAAATGACATGAAGCCCAGTGACATCAGACCCACGGTAATGAAAGTGATGCCCAGACCTTTCAGACCATCCGGTACGTCGCTGTACTTGAGCTTTTCGCGGATACCCGCCAGCAATGTAATCGCCAGCGCCCACCCGGTGCCGGCACCCACGCCGTATACCATGGACTCACCCAGGGTGTAGTCACGCTCCACCATGAACAGGGAAGCACCCAGAATGGCGCAGTTCACGGTAATCAGCGGCAGGAAGATACCCAGCGCGTTGTAGAGGCTCGGCACATACTTGTCCAGGGTCATCTCCAGAATCTGCACCAGCGCGGCGATAACGCCAATGTAGCTGAGCAGCCCCAGGAAACGCAGATCCAGCTCGGCCAGCGCCGGTACACCGGTCCAGGCCAGCGCCCCTTCATCAAGCAGGTAGGTTAGCAGCAGGTTGTTCACCGGCACGGTGATGGTCAGTACCACCACCACGGCAATCCCCAGGCCAATAGCAGTCGAGATCTTCTTGGATACGGCAATAAACGTACACATGCCCAGGAAGAAGGCCAGCGCCATGTTTTCAACAAAGACGGCGCGGACGAACAGGCTCAGATAATGTTCAAACATTCCTCGTCTCCGTTAAAACGCGTCGCTGACACGGGTGTGTGGCTTCATCTTGAAGTCGTCCGGCTCTACCTGCTCCGGCTTCCACGCGCGGATGGCCCAGATGAACAACCCGATCAGGAAGAAAGCGCTCGGCGGCAGCAGCATCATGCCGTTGGTCATATACCAGCCACCCTCGGACACCTTGGGCAGAATTTGATGACCGAACAGGCTACCGGCACCCAGCAACTCACGGGTAAAGCCGAGACCCAGCAGGATCGCGGAGTAGCCCAGGCCATTGCCCACACCATCCAGGAAGGACGGAATCGGCGGATTCTTCATGGCGAAGGCTTCCGCACGGCCCATCACGATACAGTTGGTAATGATCAACCCCACGAACACCGACAGCTGTTTGGAAATGCTGTAGGCGTACGCTTTCAGGAACTGATCCACCACGATTACCAGCGACGCAATAATGGTCATCTGCACGATGATCCGGATGCTGGAAGGAATGCTGTTGCGAATCGAGCTTACGAAGAAGTTCGAGAACGCGGTTACTGCGGTCAATGCGATACACATGGTGACCGTAGTACTCAGGTTGCTGGTTACCGCCAGCGCGGAACAGATACCCAGGATCTGTAGCGCGATGGGGTTGTTGTCGAAAATCGGACCTAACAGAATGTCCTTGGTTTTCTCCGCCATTACGCGTCTCCTTCCGGCTGCTCGCTGGATTCAACGGCATCCGTGACTTCTGCCACATCACCGCCACCTTGCCGCATACGCTTCAGGTAGGGGCCAAAGCCGTTCTCGCCGACCCAGAAGCGAAGCAGGTTGCTGACACCCTTGCTGGTCAGGGTAGCGCCGGCCAGGCCGTCCACCTTGTGTTCAGCATTCGGGGTGTTGCTTTCCACCGTACCCTTGATGACCTGGATTTCCACCTCGCCCTGATCACCGTACAGCTTCTTGCCTTCCCAAAGGGCCTTCCATTTGGGGTTATCCACTTCACCGCCCAGGCCCGGGGTTTCGCCGTGCTCATAGAAACCCAGACCGGCCACGGTGTTGGCGTCCGGCTCCAGCGCCAGGAAACCGTAAAGCGTGGACCACAGGCCATAGCCGTGAACCGGCAGGATGATACGGCTCAGTTCGCCATTATCACCACGGGCCAGGTATACCTCGGCCACCTCCGCCTGGTTCTTGATACCGGCGATGTCCACGTCGCCACTAAGGCGCTCGGACTGGGCCGGGTCCTTGGCGGCGGTACGCTGATCGTAGCTTTCCGGCATTTCGACATAGTCACCGCTGTCGATGTCGACAAACTTGCGCTCGATGGACTTGAACTGCTCGTTCACGTCCTGGCTAGCGTCGT
Source organism: Alcanivorax sp. VBW004 (assembly GCF_009718865.1). NCBI lineage: Bacteria > Pseudomonadati > Pseudomonadota > Gammaproteobacteria > Oceanospirillales > Alcanivoracaceae > Alcanivorax > Alcanivorax sp. VBW004. The sequence continues at coordinate 2,454,773 of NZ_WNHC01000001.1, read as the reverse complement.
ACATGCCGGCGGCAAGCAGGATGTTCATGCGCTTGTCGATCAGCTTGTTTTCGTTCTGCACCGGGCGCAGGCTCACGGCGGCGGTAGCAACCACCACACCGCAGACCACACACACCAGGAAGGCAACCAGCAGGGTCTTGCCGACGCTTTCATTTTTTCCAGCCATTACACTTCTCCCCCGGTACGACGCAGACGACGGCGAATGTTTGACTGAGTGACAAAGTAGTCAATCAGCGGCGCACACAGGTTACCGAACAGGATTGCCAGCATGATGCCTTCCGGGAAGGCCGGGTTGATTACCCGGATCAGGACGGTCATCACACCAATCAGGGCACCGAAGATGTATTTACCGGTGTTGGTCATGGACGCAGACACCGGATCGGTGGCCATGAAGATCATGCCGAAGGCGAAACCGCCCACGCTCAGGTGCCAGTACCACGGCATGCCGAACATGGCATTGGTCTCGGACCCAATCACGTTGAACAGCGCAGACATGCCCACCATGCCCAGGAACACGCCCAGCACAATGCGCCAGGAAGCGATCTTGGTCATCAACAGGGCCGCGCCACCGATCAGGATAGCCAGAGTGGACGTCTCACCGATACTGCCCTGAATGTTACCCAGGAAGGTATTCATCCAGCTCAGGCTCGCGGTGGCCGCTGCCGCGCCTTCAGTCAGGGCGTTACCGGTCAGGCCAGCCGCGTAGTTCAGGCTGCCAGAGGCGGCCAGAGACAGGGAGGTAGCGCCGGAGAAGTTGTCCACGGCGGTCCAGACTGCATCACCGGACATCTGCGCCGGGTAGGCAAAGTACAGGAACGCACGGCCAACCAGTGCCGGGTTGAGGAAGTTCTTGCCGGTTCCCCCGAACACTTCCTTGCCGATAACGACACCAAAGGAAATCCCCAAAAAGACCTGCCACAACGGAATGGACGGCGGCAGGATCAGGGTGAACAGAATACCGGTCACGAAGAAGCCTTCGTTCACCTCATGGCCGCGCTTCCACGCGAACAGGCCTTCCCAGATGAAACCACCCAGGTAGACGGTAATCAGAATGGGAATGTAGTAGATCGCACCATGCAGCACGTTGGCCCAGATACTGGCCGGATCAAACCCGGTCAGCGCCGCCACCAGATCACTGCGCCAGCCCGCCAGCGGACTGGCACCGAGCTCGGCAATCTGCAGGTTGGCCTGATAACCGGTGTTCCACAGACCGAACAGGATCGCCGGGAAGGTGCAGAACCACACCGTCATCATGATCCGCTTCAGATCGAGACCATCACGCACGTGGGCCGCGGAACGGGTTACCGAATCCGGGGTGTAGAGCATGGTGTCGAACATTTCGTAGAAGGTGTAATACTTCTCGAATTTGCCACCCTCATGGAAATGGGGGGACACTTTGTCATCCAGAAACTTTCTCATACCCATGCTCAGCCCTCCGCCTCAATCGTGGTCAGGTTGTCGCGCAGAATCGGACCGTATTCATACTTGCCCGGGCACACGAAGGTGCACAGGGACAGGTCTTCTTCCAGCAACTCCAGGGCACCGAGGGCCGTGGCGCTGTCGGTATCACCAACGATCAATGCGCGCAGCAGCTGCGTCGGCAGAATGTCCAGCGGCATCACTTCTTCATAGGCCCCCACCGGCACCATGGCACGCTCGGAGCCGTTGGTGGTGGTGGTGAAGTTGAAGCGCTTGCCCGGCATCAGCTTGGACAGGTAGATGTTCATTACCGAAAAACGGTTGGTGCCGGGTGAGATGTAACCCAGCAGCTCACGTTCATGGCCTTCACGCAGGGCCGTCAGCTGGCTGGTGGTACGGCTCAACCAGGCCACCGGGCCACGGGCGTTGTGACCGTTCAGCACAGAGCCGGAGATCAGGCGGTTATCGCCACTTTTCAGCTCGCCCTGAACGAAATCGTCCACGCTGGCGCCAACACGGGTGCGCAGAGCACGCGGTGTTTTTGCCTGCGGGCCGGTCAGCGCAACCACACGGGCGGAGCTGATCTTGCCGTCAGTGAACAGGTTGCCAATGGCAATCACGTCCTGATATCCCACGGACCAGACGGTTTTGTGCAGGCCCACCGGATCCAGGTGGTGAATGTGGGTGCCCACATTGCCAGCCGGATGCTTGCCCGCAAACGCCTCTTCACGCACCTGGCCACCGGCAAAGCTCGGCAAGTCCGTGTTCGGACCACGACACACCCATACCGGGCCGTCCGTCAGGCGGCTCAGCACCACCAGACCATTGCGGAAGGCCTGCTCGTTTTCCTTGATCACCACCGCCGGGTCCAGCGCCAGGGGGTTGGTGTCGAGAATGGAAACGAAAAGGGAATTGGGAGTACTGCCGGGTGTCGGCACCTTGCCGAACGGGCGGGTACGCAGCAGGGTCCACTCACCGGAATCCACCAGCTGTTGCTGTACCGCTTCGCGGTCCAGGGAAGCCAGCTGATCGGCATTGTGAGAGGCAAAGGTGACTTCATCTTCCTGGTCTGCCACTTCAATCACCACGGATTGAAGCACGCGCTTGTGACCACGATTGATCGCAATCACCTTACCGGCAGCAGGAGCGGTGTATTTCACACCCTCGGTTTTCTTGTCCGTGAAGATCAGCTGGCCTTTCTTGACCACGTCTCCCTCGCGGACTTCCATAGTGGGTTTCATCCCCACATAGTCACCGCCGAGCACGGCAACAGAACGAACCTGATGACCTTCCTCAATCGTCTGGCGCGGTGCACCAGCGATGGGCAGATCAAGGCCCTTCCTGATTTTAATCATAGTTTCTCGCCCACGTTGCGTGTTGCTGAAGTCGAGGCACACCCCCAGATCGCCCTGAAAAGCAGGGAATTACCGGGGATGTTCGCAAATTCCGGAATATGCAATGGATGCCGACAAAAACCCGGCGGGCACATTATAAAGTCGTACCTGCCTGTTCGCCAGCACCGTCAGACCCGCCTTTTGTCGCATGGAACCATCTTGGTGCGACAAAAAAACGGGAAATGCACCGAAAAAAAGCCCGCAGGGCGGGCTTCTTCATTCCGGGGTTCAGTCCTTTGGATACGCCGGGAATTCCACCCCGGAGATCTGCTGCAGGATGCGAAGCACCTGGCAGCTGTAGCCGAACTCGTTGTCATACCACACATACAGCACGCAGTGGCGGCCATTCACGATGGTCGCTTCCGCGTCAATCACGGAGGCGTGACGAGAGCCGACGAAATCCGTAGACACCGCATCCGGGCTGCTTACGAAATCCACCTGGCGCTGCAACGGAGAATGCAGGCTCACCCAACGCAGGTAATCGTTGAGCTCTTCCAGAGTGGTTTCCTTGCCCAGAGTCAGGTTCAGGATCGCCATGGACACGTTCGGGGTTGGAACGCGGATGGAGTTACCGGTCAGCTTACCGTCCAGATTCGGCAATACCTTGGTGGCAGCAGTGGCCGCACCGGTTTCGGTCAGCACCATGTTCAGGGGTGCAGAACGACCACGACGGGGACCTTTGTGGAAGTTATCCAGCAGGTTCTGGTCGTTGGTGTAGGAGTGCACGGTTTCCACGTGGCCAAACTCGATGCCGAACTTGTCTTCCAGCGCTTTCAGCGGCGGAACGATGGCATTGGTGGTACAGCTGGCAGCAGAAATGATCTTGTCGCTGTCCTGGATCAGATCATTGTTCACGCCGTGAACGATGTTCTTCATGTTGCCCTTGCCCGGCGCAGTCAGCATCACACGGGAGACGCCGTTGCACTGCAGGTGCTGGGACAGGCCTTCTTCATCGCGCCACTTGCCGGTGTTGTCGATTACCACGGCATTGCTGATGCCGTAATCGGTGTAATCGATGGACGACGGGTCGCTGGAGTAGATCACCTGGATGAAATTGCCATTGGCGATGATCGCATTCTCTTCTTCGTCCACGGCAATGGTGCCGGCGAACGGGCCGTGAACGGAGTCACGACGCAGCAGGCTGGCGCGCTTCTGCAGGTCACCCTTGCCAGACTCGCGCACTACAATAGCCTTCAGGCGCAGGCCATCGCCGGAGCCGGCTTTTTCGATCAGCAGGCGGGCCAAAATACGGCCGATACGACCGAAGCCGTACAGCACCACATCGGTACGCTCAGGCATGCCAACCTTGCTGCTCACCGCTTCTGCCAGCTCTTCGCGCACGTAGTCTTCAATAGACAGGCCGCGATTGTCCTTTTTGTACTCCACCGCCAGTTTACCGACATCAATCCGGCAAGGGCCGAGATCCGACTTCGCCACTTCCTGAAGAATCGGGAAGGTATCGACCACAGACAGCTCGGAATCTTCGACCTGCTTGACGAAACGGTGGCTCTTCAGAATCTGGATAACAGACTTGTTGACCAGGGAACGGCTGTACACGGTCGTGGTAACGTTCTTTTCACGATGCAGGCGGCCGATCATGGGGATCATGGCTTCTGCAATTTCTTCGCGATTTTTCCAGCGTCCGAAATGGTCTTCCAGTTTGCTCACGGAGATGGCCCTCTCAGTTTGGGTTCAGGCGGCGGAAAGCGGCGTCATTGCCCTGCTTCCCGGCCCACCTGCGGTGGTGGAGTTCGGGGCGCGCATAATAGCGCCAAAAAGCCGCATTATCCACCCGGGTTACGGGGATATTGCGCGCCATGATTCGGCCCTGGCCGAAACAAACCGCCAGTGCATCAGCCTTATCATCCCGCAGGCGGTGCCTGCAAAGCGGTGGCAACCTGTTCGCGCAGCACCGGCACCACTTCCTCATCAAACCAGGGCCGCTGGCGCAGCCACAGGCGATTGCGGGGGCTGGGATGGGGCAACGGGAAAAACCCCGCCTCCAGCGCCCGGGCAAAATGCCGCACATTGTCGGCGAGCGTTTTACCCGGCTGCGGCAGGTAGTAACGCTGGGCGTACTGCCCCACCAGCAACGTCAGACGCCGGTTCGGCAGCTCCGCCAGCAGCGGCCCATGCCATTGCGGCGCGCATTCCGGGCGCGGCGGCAGATCGCCGCCTTTCCCGCGCCCCGGGTAACACAGCCCCATGGGCACAATCGCCACCTGGTCCGCGTCGTAGAACGTTTCAGGGCCGATCTGCAGCCAGTCGCGCAACCGTTCACCGGACGGATCATTCCAGGGGATACCGGTTTCATGAACACGCGTCCCCGGCGCCTGCCCCACGATCAACAGCCGGGCGCCCTCCCCGGCCTGCACCACTGGCCGCGGCCCCAGAGGCAGGTGCGGCTCACACAGCCGGCAAGCGCGCACCTCTTCCAGCAGGTCGATCAGCTGTGTCATTCCGCCGGGCTGTCAGAGGGGTGCAAACGCATCAGCCCTTCCTGGGCCACCGACGCCACCAGCGTGCCGTCCTGACGGTAGATGGAACCGAAGTTCAGGCCACGGGAGCCGCCTGCGAAAGGACTATCACTGCGATACAGCAGCCATTCATCAATGCGGAAGTCATCATGGAACCACATGGCATGGTCGATACTGGCGCACTGCACATTCGGCTGCCAGAAATTCATCCCGTGGGGCAGCATGGCGGTGCCCATCAGGCCGAAGTCCGAACAGTAGGCCAGTAGTGCCCGCTGGGTCATGGAGTCGGCCTCGACCCGATCCACCACCCGGAACCAGACTTCGCGGATCGGCGGTTTGGGCTCAGAGGAGATGGAATCCTGCGGCGTTACCGGGCGAAATTCCACCGGACGTTCGGTCAGAAAATCCTGCCGGTACTGCTCAGGCAAACGATCCACCAGCTTCCTGCGAATCGCCTCATCGTTTTCCAGCCCCTCCGGGCCCGGCACGTCCGGCATCGGCGCCTGGTGGCAAACGCCTTCCTCGGCCACCTGGTAGGACACCGCCAGAGAAAAAATCGGCCGGCCATGCTGGATCGCGTTCACCCGGCGTGTGGTGAAACTCTTGCCGTCACGGATACGGTCCACGTCATAGACAATCGGTATATTGAAGTCTCCCGGACGCAGAAAATAAGCATGCAGCGAATGCACAGGGCGACTTTCATCCACCGTCCGCGATGCCGCCAGCAGCGCCTGCCCGGCCACCAGCCCCCCAAACACGCTGCGCTGGCCATTGGCCTCGCTCTGCCCGCGAAACAAATTGTTCTCCAACTGTTCCAGGTCAAACAGACCCATCAGCTCCTGAACCGGTGCTTTCATAGCCAATCCTCAGCGCAATAAAACCCATGGTCGCCATACTACCTGCAACGAAAAAGAATTTTGAGATTGACGACATACTGGAAAGTAGGCAGGCGCAATAGCGGATACAGCTTGTTTGTTTAACAAAGAAATGCCTAATATGTCTTCAACGACTAAAGAAGGCCCGACCTTCTGCATCTCCTGGGGGACAATCTGATGCTTCAATCACTTCGCTATTGCCTGGCGGCAATAGGGGTTTTCTGCGCGCTTGCCACAACGTCTGCCCACGCAGACGTACCTTCCCGCCTGGTAGTTCAGGGATATCTCACCGACCTTAGTAGCCAGCGCCCTTTGCACGGCACCTTTGATGTGGTGGTCACTCTTTACGATATGTCCGGGCGAACCACGGAATATCAAACCGCTGGCGGCACGGCCACCGATCCCCAGGGGCTCGGCGCAGTACTGTGGACTGAAACCCAGGTAATCACCGCCGAAGACGGCCGCTATAGCGTGGTTCTCGGCGCCGAACCACACAATTCCTTGCCCGACGATTTGCTCGGCAGCGATCAGGTAGAACTGGGTCTGGCCATCGATGGCGACAGCGAAATGACGCCACGCCTTGCGGTCACCACCGGTAGCGTCCCCTACGCCTTGCAGGCGCGTGAAGCCGAACAGGTCACCGGTGATATTGAACCGCTCTCCCTGAGCATTGGCGGGCAACTGCTGATTAATGAAAACGGCGAATGGGTTGGCCCGGATAGCGGATTGATTGGTCCAAAAGGCGATGCCGGTGACGCGGGGCCTGCTGGTGCTGACGGCGTTGATGGCGCACAAGGAGCTGTAGGACCTGTAGGCCCCGCTGGAGCTGACGGTGCCCAAGGGCCTGTCGGTCCTCAAGGCCCCACCGGTGCTGACGGCGTCCAAGGGCCTGTCGGTCCTGTAGGTCCCACCGGTGCTGTCGGCGCCCAAGGGCCTGTCGGTCCTGTAGGTCCCACCGGTGCTGTCGGCGCCCAAGGGCCTGCCGGTCCTGTAGGCCCCACCGGTGCTGACGGCGCCCAAGGGCCTGTCGGTCCTCAAGGCCCCACAGGTGCTGACGGCGCCCAAGGGCCTGTCGGTCCTCAAGGCATGCAAGGCCTCATGGGCCCCTCCGGCACTCCCGGCATGATGGGACCTCCCGGCCCGATTGGGCCTCCCGGTACACCTGGCACCACCGGCCCACAAGGCCCGATGGGCCCCACTGGCATGACCGGCCCCGCGGGATCATTCAGCACCAGCAATGTGACTCAGAAACCCTGCAACAACGCATCGAGCTGTACATGCAACAGCGGCGTAGTGCTTTCCGGTGGCGTTGATTGCCCCCAGTCCGCCTACATCATTAGCAGCTACCCTAGTACAACCAGCACCTGGAGCGGTACTTGCGAAAGCTGGAATACTGGCCAGCCCGTTAATCCAGACGTCATCACCATTACTTGCGCAACGGCCAACTGATGGCCATCACCCGACGGCAGTTCATCGCTGCAGGTGGCGCGGCCGGGGTGCTGTTAAGCACCCCTCTGCTTGCGGGTGCCACTGCCACCCGCGTCGAACTGGTCAATGGCGCCCGCGCCATTGCCCTGGGTGACAACCAGCGACTGCAGGTCAGCGATCATGGTCGCCAGGCCCTGTGGCAACGTAATGGCAGCATTAAGAGCCTCACTACCGGCGCAGCCTACGAAACCCGTATTGTGGCCGCCGCCCTGGATGGCGACAACCTTGTCCTTCTGGATCGCGGCCAGCGCCAGCTCCGCTGGTTCCGGCCCGACGGTTCACAGGCGCGCCAAATCGACCTGACCGAGCTGTTGGAGCCTGCTGACTTTGTCCTTCATGGCGAACACGCGCTGATTGCAGACGTACACGGCCACCGCCTGATGCGCCTGAATCTGCGCACGGGGGCGAACCAGTGGGTGGAAAGCGATCGCCCCCTGAATGGCCCTGCCTCACTGGCCAAGACCGGGGATCGCATCAGCCTGCTCACTCTCGGTGACCGGCGGCTGCATCACTTCACTCTGACCGGCCACAGCCTGGGAAGTGAAGTGAGCGCCATGAACATGCCCAGCGGGCTGACCGCGGTCAACGACCAGTTACTGGTCCTGGACCGGTGCCAGAAACAGCTCTGCTGGGCAGATCGTTCCAGCCCGCTGCTGGCACTCCCCCAAACCGGCGCTCAGCAGCTGGCTCACTTGAGCTGGCAACCGGGCAGTAACCTGCTGATCAGCGTATGAGGCCACTATGAGCGATCCCTTTGTCGCCGAAATCCGCATCTTTGCGGGTAATTTTGCTCCGCGTAACTGGGCATTCTGTAATGGGCAACTGCTACAGATCAGCCAGAACACCGCCCTGTTCGCCCTCATCGGCAACATTTATGGCGGCGATGCCCGTACCACAATGGCCTTGCCCAACCTGCAAGGCCGGGCACCCGCGCACCCCGGTCAGGGCCCCGGACTGCCGTCATACAGACTGGGCCAAGTTGTGCAAAATAGCGCGTCGACCGTAAAGGTTGTGCAGGGCATCACGCCTGACCGCAATCTCGGCAGCAGCCAAACCACCCGCACCATTGCCGCCAAAGTACCCGCTGGCGATCAACGCCACCCATATCTGGGGCTGAATTTCATTATTGCCCTGCAAGGGCAATTCCCATCCAGAAGCTAGGAGCCTCCACTGATGAGCGAACCCTTTCTCGCTGAAATCCGCATGATCGGCTTCAACTTTGCCCCCCGGGGCTGGGCCTTTTGCGATGGGCAGATATTGCCAATCAATCAGAATCAATCCCTGTACTCTCTACTGGGCACCATCTACGGCGGCGACGGCAGAACCAGCTTTGCGCTTCCGGAACTGCGCGGTCGCACTCCGATGCATCCCGGCACGGGTAACATCAACCAAGGCGACAAAGGAGGCAGCCCGAGCGGACCTGCCGACGACGGAGAAACCTTGGACAGCCTGACCCTGGATCGCAATCTAGGCAGCACGCTGAACACCACCTCCGTTGCCACCCAAGGCGCGCAGATGGATTCCATCGCGCTAAACTTTGTCATCGCCCAGCAAGGGCTTTTCCCCAGCAGAAGCTAGAGGCTCTTATGTCAGAACCCTTTCTAGGCGAAATTCGCATGTTTGCCGGCAATTTTGCCCCGCGAAGCTGGGCATTCTGTGATGGCCAGCTGTTAGCGATATCGCAGAACAGCGCGCTGTTTTCCCTCTTCGGCACCATTTACGGTGGCGATGGCAGAACCACTTTCGGTTTACCGGATTGCCGTGGACGCTCCCCGGTACACGCGGGCACGGGCCCGGGGCTCGCGCCAGTTCGTCTTGGCTCAAAAAGCGGCAGCAATACCAGTGGTGCGGTTGCGGCTACCACCAGCGTCAGCATTGATCGCGGCCTGGGGAAAACACAACAGACCTGGGATGCACTTCCGGTGGGGGCAGAACCGGCCACATCACAATTGTTTGTGAATTTCATTGTGGCCGAGTTCGGCATTTACCCTTCGCCTTCGTAATGCACAACTACCGTTTACGCCCGGCCAGTGACAGCGACACACCGGTGTTACTGGCCATCTACACCAGCACCCGTCAGGAAGAAGTGGCGCAGACCGGCTGGCCCCAGGCGCAGCAGGATGACTTTCTGGCCCTGCAGGCCAAGGCGCAGCACGAACACTATCTTCAGCATTACCCGGAAGCGGAACGGCACCTGATCGAATTAAACGGGGAGACCGCCGGGCGGCTGTATGTCTCGGACTGGGAACAGGAAATTCGCATTGTGGACATCGCCCTGCTGCCCGCCTTTCGCGGTACAGGGCTGGGATCACAAATTCTCTCCACCCTGCAATCACGGGCTCGCCAGTCCGGCAAGCCCGTGACCATTCACGTGGAAACCAACAACCCGGCGCGGCGACTCTATCTTCGGCTGGGCTTTGAGGAGCAGGAAGACAAGGGCGTCTACCTGCTTATGCGCTGGCAAGCTGGCGATTGAACACCGCCTCGAAATGGTAGGTGCCATCGCTGGCGCCCAGCGGCCCCACCGGCACCAGAAACACGGACTCCTCACCCAGCGTCTCGTTGCGCATAACGACCGCGCCTTGCTCCAGTTGTAACTGGCCCGCGAACAGCAGGGAAAAGCACTCCCAGCCCTCGGGAGACACCGGCACATTCACTTCTGCCAGCGTCAAACTATCGCCATTTTCCAGCGCGAACGCCTGCCCTTCACAATCTTTCCATTGTTGTAATGTGATCATGCCACCTCCCCAAATGATGCCCGCAGTGTAGACGGCGCTGACGGCACCGTCACCCTTGGCTACAATACGCCGCCTGATATCTCACCGAATGCGCAGGAACGGGTCTCGATGAAGCTACTCCCCGACAGCAACCTCTTTCCCAGCGGGCGAGAGCACTACAAAGACTGGGCCGGACTCAATGCCGGCAGCATGGCCGCAGTACTGGCCGAGCTGGCCCGCAGCGAAGACCACCTGTTCGTGATCCTGGCGCCCAACAGCAGCCGCGCCCAGCAGCTCACCGACTCCCTGAGCTTCTATCTGGCCGGCAGCGACACGCCGGTGATGCTGTTCCCGGACTGGGAAACCCTGCCCTACGACCTGTTCAGCCCCCACCAGGACATCATCAGTGACCGCATTCAGGTGCTGCACCAGCTGCCCACCACCCACAAGGGCATTCTGGTGGTGCCGGTCAATACGCTGATGCAGCGCCTGGCGCCGCCGATCCACATCACCTGCAACAGCTTCCTGCTCAAGGTGGGCGATCGTTTCGACATGGAAGCCACCCGCAGCCGGCTGGTCGCCAGCGGCTACCGGCAGCGCGACAACGTGTACGAGCACGGCGAGTTTGCCGTGCGCGGGGCGATCATGGATATCTACCCCATGGGCGCCGAGCAGCCATTCCGTATCGAACTGTTCGACGATGAAATCGAATCCCTGCGCCTGTTTGAAGCGGAAAGCCAGCGCTCCACCGGCAAAGTGGAGGACATCACCCTGCTGCCTGCGGCGGAATTCCCTCTCAGCGCCGAAGGCATCGCCCGCTTCCGCAGCAACTTCCGCGATACCTTTGACGTGGATACCCGTCACGTTCCTCTCTATCAGGATGTAACGGACGGCCTGGCAGCCCCCGGCCTGGAATATTATCTGCCGCTGTTTTTCGAACAAATGGCCACCCTGTTCGATTACCTGCCCGACGATGTGCGGCTGGTAGAACTGGCCGACTGCCAGAACGCCATCGAACACTTCTGGCAGGATGTGGAACAACGCCACGAATCCCGCCGCCACGATATTCACCGCCCGATTCTGGCTCCCTGGCAATTGTTCCTGCGCCCGGACGAACTGAACGCGGCCCTGAAACAGCACCCCCGCGCGCGTCAGGCCCCTAGCGATGCGCCCAGCGTGGACCAGGCCATTCACTTTGATGTGGCGCCCATGCCCGCGCTCACCGCCGATGTGCGCGCCAATAATCCGCTTGCCCTGCTGCATACGTTTTCCGACGCGCACCCGGACACCCACATCCTGATCTGTGCGGAAACCGCCGGGCGCCGGGAAGCGCTGCTGGAACTGATGCAGAAAATTCAGATCCAGCCAGCCATGAAAGACAACTGGCCAGACTTCATCGCCAACCCGGCGCGCTGGAGCCTGACCCGAGGGGAGCTGGACGCCGGTTTCTACGCCCCGGAACACGCCTTGTTAGTGGTCACCGAAAACGACCTGTACGGCGAACGGGTGCTGCAACGTCGGCGCCGTAAATCCAGCAGCGACGATGGCGCCGCCGAACAGGCATTCCGCTCGTTGGGGGAAATGACCGTGGGCTCCCCGGTGGTCCATCTGGAGCACGGCGTGGGCCGCTATCTCGGCCTCACCCACATGGAAGTGCACCGCCAGCAACACGAATTCCTGCTACTGGAATATGCCGGCGGTGACAAACTCTATGTGCCGGTCTCCTCCCTGCATCTGATCAGCCGTTATGGTGGCGGCGACACCGCGCCACTGAACCGCCTGGGCACCGAGCAATGGACCAAGGCCCGCCAGAAAGCCGCGGAAAAAATCCATGACGTGGCCGCCGAACTGCTTAACACCTATGCCCGCCGCGAGGCTCGCGAAGGCCGCCAGTTCGATGTGGACCTGAACGACTACGATCGCTTCAGCGCCGCCTTTCCCTTCGAGGAGACCCCGGACCAGCAGGCCGCCATTGCGTCTGTGGTCGCCGACATGCAATCCAGCCAGCCCATGGACCGGCTGGTCTGCGGTGACGTGGGCTTCGGCAAGACCGAGGTGGCCATGCGCGCCGCCTTCGTGGCCGTGGAAAACCAGACCCAGGTTGCGGTACTGGTACCCACCACCCTGCTCGCCCAACAGCATTACGAATCCTTCACTGACCGTTTCGCCGACTGGCCCGTAAACATCGAAGTGCTGTCGCGCTTTCGCAGCGCCAAGGAAAAGACCCAGGTGTTGCAACGGCTCAAGGAAGGCAAAGTGGATATTCTGGTGGGCACCCACCAGCTGCTCCAGGAAACCGTGGCCTTCGACAATCTGGGCCTGATTATTGTCGACGAAGAACACCGCTTCGGGGTGCGCCACAAGGAACGTCTGAAACAAATGCGCGCCGAGTGTGACATTCTCACCCTCACCGCCACCCCGATTCCGCGTACCCTGAACATGGCCATGAGCGGCATGCGTGATATTTCCATCATCGCCACACCGCCGCAAAAACGCCTGTCGGTGAAGACCTTTGTGCAGCAGCACAACGATACCGCCATCAAGGAAGCGCTGCTGCGTGAACTGTTGCGCGGCGGGCAGGTGTATTACCTGCACAACGATATCGACACCATGGAGAAAACCGCAGCGGACATTCGCAAGCTGGTCCCTGATGCCCGCGTTGGCATTGCCCACGGGCAGATGCGCGAACGAGAACTGGAAGCGGTGATGAGTGACTTCTATCACCGTCGTTTCAACGTGCTGGTAAGCACCACCATCATCGAAACCGGCATCGATGTGCCCAGCGCCAACACCATCATCATCGATCGCGCCGACAAGCTCGGCCTGGCCCAGCTTCACCAGCTTCGTGGCCGGGTGGGTCGCAGCCACCACCAGGCCTACGCCTACCTGATTACCCCCAGCCCCAAGGTCATGACCAAGGACGCCATCAAACGGCTGGAAGCCATCGAGCAAGCCACCGACCTGGGCGCCGGCTTTATGCTCGCCAGCCAGGACATGGAAATCCGCGGCGCCGGTGAACTGCTCGGTGAAGAGCAGCACGGCAACATCGAAACCATCGGTTTCAGCCTCTACATGGAAATGCTGGAGCAAGCAGTGGAAGCGCTGAAACGCGGCGAGCAACCGGATGTGGAAAAACCCCTCAGCGGCGGCCCGGAACTGAACCTGCGTATTCCCGCACTGATCCCGGAAGACTACCTGCCCGATGTGTTCGGCCGTCTCACGCTCTACAAGCGCATCGCTGGCTGTAAAACCCGTGCGGGACTGAAAGAACTGCAAGTGGAAATGATCGACCGCTTTGGCCTGCTGCCGGAGCCGGTGAAAAACCTGTTCGCCGTGACCGAACTACGCCAGCAGGCAGAGCGGCTGGGCATTATTCGCCTGGACGCCCACGCCACCGGCGGCAAGCTGGAATTCGGTGAGCGCACCCCGGTGGATCCGCTCACCATCGTCAAGCTGGTCCAGTCCGGCCCCAACCGCTTCAAGCTGGAAGGCGCCAACGCCCTGCGTTTTGTGGAAGACAGCGAAACCCCGGAAGAACGTATTCAAGTGGTGCAGGAACTGCTCACGCGCCTCGCGGCCCAAAGTATCCAGACAGGCGCCGCAGGCTGAATACCCCTTCAGCCTGCGTGTCTGAGAGCGGGTCAAACCGCACTCTTGTCACAAAAACCGTGCCGATCGCCCCATCGCCCGTGAGCAATCCAGGCTGATTGGGGTATAGTCGGCCCCAAAATCAACGCCTGGTCGGCAGGCGGCACAAGGAGTGTTCAATGCATCGCGCTTTACTGTTGGTTGTTCTGGTTCTGTTGGGCAACACCGCTATCGCACAAAGATGGTACAAAGTGGAAGTGCTGGTGTTTGCTCAAAACAATGCCAGCAGTGAAGAAATCTGGGCGGCCGGCCTGCAGCCTCACTATGCATCACAGGCCGTGCCCATTGGCCAGCCAGAAACCAGTGAAGTGGCCGACCCGGATGCCGTTGCCCGGGGCGCCTGGCAGCCGCTGTCCCAGGACGACGAAGTGCTTGGCTATATGCTGGAACGCATGGAAGGCACCGGTGACTACCGCGAGCTGTATCATGCCGCCTGGGAGCAACCCATCGGCAGCAAGGCGGAAACCTTGCCGGTCTATGTACGCGGCGGGCAGACACTGCCCACCGAAGACGGCGAAATACCGGAACTGGAAGGCACCCTGCAGTTCAGCAAATCCCGCTATCTCCATGTAACACCTCAAATCTGGTTTAACACGGAAAGTAACGGCGAGCGCCTCTACGTGGACATCGACGAGAAGCGCCGCCTGGCGGGCCACCAGGTGTACTATTTCGACCATGCCCTGTTCGGCATGCTGGTTCGCGTTACGCGGGCCTGAACACGTCAGGCCGATGCTGGGGCATCCAGTTCCAGCAGCTCGGTCAAAAAATCCTGCCACAGATCGTAGACCATAAAGTGCCCCTGTTCGGGGAAACTACGAAACTGCACGTTCGGTAAATCTGCGGCAAGGTGGCGCGCGCCCTCAATGGAAATAATGCCATCGGTTTCGCCGTGCCACTGCAGGATCGGTACGGTAATCTGCTTGAGATCCACTCCCAGGGGTTTGAGATGGTTCAGGTACTCTTCCATCATGATGCGTGCCCCCTGGAAATGGCCTCGGCGAGTCCGCTTGATGGTCCGCGCCAGCAAATCAGGATTGTTGAACACCGCTTGGTCCGACGCTGACATGCCCCGCGCCAGCATCTTGTAGAAGCGTTCCGGGGCCTTCTGTACCCCACGCACCCCCAGCCGTCCTACCAACATGAACAGGCGAGGATCGCGGCGGGAAATCTGCAGGCTCATCCGGTGAATGGGCTCCAGCTTGTCCAGCTCAAGATGCTCGCCCGCCAGCGTCGTGCCCAGCAGGCCTAACCGATCGAACAGGTCCGGATAGTCCGCCGCGGCACACAGTGCATAAGGGCCACCGCCACAATACGCCGCCATGGGCGGTTTTCGGATATGCAGGTGTTCACACAACGCCCGGATATCCCGGCCAAGATCCTTGAACTGGTAATTCGGCTTATAGGTGGAAATGCCATAACCGGGCCGGACGATCAGAATCATTCGCAGGCCGCGCTCACGGTACCAGTCTTCAAACACGGTATGATCAGGCATCGAGGCGCCCTGATTCTCCAGCGTCAGTACCGGCCTGCCCTTGGGATCACCGTATTCGTACCAGCTCAACACTCGCCCATCAGCAAGGGTCAGGGTGTATTCTTCGTCGTCATCCTGCAGTCGGGGCAAACGGGCAGCCTGTACCAGCGCATGTCCCATGGCATGGCTGACCAACTGCACCTGGCTGGTGGCGCTGAGCTTTCCCATGACCGATTTCAGCTGGCTACGGGCAGTGCTGATCTTGATGTTCAGCAATTGCGCACTCTGTTGGAGATTCCCAACCTTGCAGAGTAGATGTAGCAGCCGGGATTCTGCTTCGGTGATATTGAAAACCGAACGCAACATTTCTGGCGATGGCGTCACCACACTGTGCCCCGCCAGCACCCAGACGATGGTGCGCACCTGGGCGATCGCCCCGGGCGCATCCGATTTTTGCACCGGCAGGCACAACAGTGAGATACCGTCCTGGGGTGAGGTGAGCAGCTGCGTGTCTCGCCCTTCCGCGAGCCGGTTTACCCGCTCAAGAGCCTGTTTCAGCTCCCTGTCTGCGATGCTCAAGGTACCGTTTACGCGCAGCTGGACGGGGCCCTCGGCCAGTACCTGCTGCGCCACCGGATTGGATTCCAGCACCTGCAATTGCTCACCCAGCATCAGCATGGGCCAGGGCATCTGGTTGTACATGGCATTGAGCACATTGGTGCGGTCTTCCAGCGCATGCATGTACGAGCTGGAGCGTACCGCTCGCTCAAGGTGCGCTATCAGGCCTTCCACTTCTGCACTACGCGGTGCCGGGCCAGGCACCAGGGCCGATTCTGCCGTGCTCTTTTTGCCGGGCGAGCCATCTTCCGACTCCGTCCAGCCGGCAATGGTATCCAGCAACTCGACCCAGTCCCCCGGGGATAGCGCGGTTTCATAGATCTTGCCGATCAACGCATCATTGTCGTTTTTCAAAGCCGTTCCCGATTCCGTTAGCCATGAAATAGCATAGGCAGGGACCTGGGAGGCGGCAACCGGAAGGAGATGAAAAGGGAATCCTGAAGCGTGGGAGGGACTAGTTGCAGACAGCAGGCCCCACCCCCGCTAAACGGCGCTCATTATCGCTTAGCCTTTTTCATAAAACGCCCCGCTCTTCTTCATGTACTCGCCGATACCTGTTCCATCAACGATCACGAAATCAACCGCTTGCCCATCCGGGGCGGTATCCACCACCACCGAGCCTGCTTCAGACATGGCACCCTCCAGGTCCAGGCCTTCAAAACCCACCACCAACGTCGGCGTCTCCGAGACCTCAGGATCATGCATCAGGCACAGGTAGGCCGCTTTCACACCAGGGTGGCCAGCCAACAGCTGCCGCAATGCGTCCATCATGGCTGTGGGGTACTGCGCTGGCTGCCCCAGCATCACCCGCGTTTCTTTCTCCACTACCCGGGTTGCGGCTTTCTGGTTCATGCCGGTATCCAGCAAGGCCTCGATTTCATGGGGAACGAATTCCTTACCGTGATCCGATTTCGGGTTGAGGAACAGCGTGGCTCCACGCGTCAGCTCAAACAGGCTACGGGCAGGCAGCGACAGGTAAGACGTCTCGTCATCAATGGCCCGCTGCAGCGCTTCCAGATGGGAAAAAAACGGGATCACGGGGGTCCCATCGGCCTTCTCCCAATTCACCAGCGATACATTAGCCCCGGCGGGGATGGTGTGGTGGCCATGCGCGTTCAGGTCGGGCTGGTCCGTATGACCGATCACGAATACATCCGCCTTCATCAGTGCCCGGTAAAAGGCCGGCCGTTGCGCCGGTTCCTGTGCAGCACGTTCCAGTGCCTGCACCAGTGGGATGTCTGTCATATCGTCTCTTTACCTTGCCGTTTTTTTGCTTCTTCGAATGAAATGCCGCCCCACCGGCCTGTCCGCTATTGTGGCGCGATCAGGATTCAAAATCGGCATTCTCTACATACCGGGACACTGGAATTTCTTTCTCACCACGGCGCGACATCCCATGGCAGCAAAGGAGCCCAGCCGATCACAGCCTTCCAGGGCAACGGCGAGCTTGGTGCACTCCACCGCCGTATCGGTGAGGGTATCCTGAGCGGGAGGTGATGGGGCCGTTGCCACTGATGAGCGCGCCGCGACATTGCGGTGTTGCGCTGCATGCTCCAGTGCCGCAAGCAATGTTTCACTCATACCAAGAAACAATAATAAATCACGATTTTCCGCGGTCAGCTCGGGATAGCGAAAGGACGGATGGCTATCGATGATACCCTGTAACTCGCCCATGCTCGCACCCGCCTTTTCCTGCTTCAAAAGCGCACCCACCGTCGCACTCTCATCAGGCCCAACCTCCAGTACGGCATAGTTACCCGGAAAAATATCACCGCAGGCACGGCACGCTCGCCGATACGCCTGGTATACTGCAACAGGGTCGGCAGCTTTTGCATGAATCCCAAGCACGCGTTTATCCACCTCTTTACGATTAGCGGATAAATCATAGATGGAGGAATAGGCGATGTAGCCTGACAGCGTGTTGGTTTTTATCGCCCGTTCATACGCCGCCGCTTCCTGCTTGTTCAACCTTTCCCTCAGTGCTTTTGCCTGCGACAGGAAAGCCGGGTCCGCCACTTCATTGATGTAATCCGCCAGCCCGCTTTGTGTTGGCGTTCGTTGAATGGCCTTCCAAAGAAGGGTTTTCGAGGCCGTGAGCTTGCCGGTTTTCACCAGGGCGTGGTTTGCAGGAATGATATGGGGCGCAAAAGTGATCGTCTGCGGCTCGCCATTGCGCTTCAGCCTGAATGTCACCGTATCGCCGAAACGGGCCGTCTGGATATCAGCGACCAGAGACACCATGTCTCCAGGCCTCTTGCCATTATAAGCCAGAACCCGGTCACCCGCCTGGAAACCCGCCAGGTATGCCGGAGAATTGTAGACCACACTTTTAATAGCAACCTGTGTTTCACCGGTATGGTCGAGGACGTCCTCAAACCCGATCCCCATGAACGGCCGCTCCCCACGAATCGCAAATGCCTTATCGTAGCGACCAATGGCCATGTCCGCTTCCAGCTCCGAATACACCGAGATCTGCACGCCCTTGTCATAGAGGCTCACGAATCGCAGACCGGTGGCAGGAACAAAGACCTTCACCGGGCCCTGCCATCCACCGTTTATCATTTCTCCCTCTAACACCGTGCCATTGGGCCTGGTGAGAGTCGCCGGGCCCGTGACGGTGTGATTGTCCGCGACGTAGTGACTCTCGTCCGTTTTCAGCACACTGCCATCTTGCAAAGTAAATTCCAGAGCCATCGCCTGTGGCGCACACCATACCCCCCACAAAGCCAAACCCATCGTTGCAGCCCGACGCAACCGACCCATATAGGTCCCCACAATGTATCCCCCTTTCAGACATCACCGCCCACATGCCTGCTGGCACGCCCTTCAATCGTAACGGCTTATGCCGCGCGCTCTTCAATGCCCCTGTGTATTCAGGTAGCGAACCCCCGTGAGCCGTTCGGACTCGTCCCATAACCGTTGCGCCAGGCCTTCGTTATCCGTGATTTTTCGGGCAAAGGCCGGTGCAGGGTAGCCCCGCAGCTCGAGAACTTTTCCATCCGGGCCGTAATAACCTCCGGAGACCACCTCATCACTGGTGGCCGCCATCACCCCCGGCAGGCAGCCCATCTCGGCTGGCTGGGCCATAACCTTGTTGAACAGACCGCCGCCGGGAATGGTGTCCTGCAGATGGGTCGCCGAATAGCCGGGATGGGCTGCCATAACCTGAATGTTTGAGCCGCGTTTGCGCAAACGGCGGTGCAGATCCTTGGCAAAAATCAGGTTGGCCAGCTTGCTCTGGCAATAGAAAGGCCAACGGGAATAACGCTTTTCCGCATTGAGATTCCCCCACATGATCTTTCCGCTACGGTGCGCCAGGCTGGAGATCTGGACGATGCGCGGGGCCGGCGCCGCTTCCAGCAGATCCAGCAAGGGGCCGGTAAGCGCGAAGTGCCCGAGATGATTGGTACCAAACTGTATTTCAAAGCCATCCTGGGTGCGCTGTAGCGGCGGCGCCATCAAGCCCGCGTTGTTGAGCAGAATATCCAGCTTGCTGATACGCTCTTTCAGCGCCACAACAAACGCCTTTACCGATGCCAGATCGGCCAGATCCAGCGGCATGACAATCAACCTGGCGTCCGAAGTCTGCTCTCTGACCTGCTCCACCGCCGCTTCCGCCTTGGCCGTGTTTCGGCATGCCAGGATCACCTCTGCGCCGTTGGCGGCAAACAGCTTCACCGCTTCCAGGCCAATACCACTGTTGGCACCGGTGACCAGTATGGTCTTGCCGGCAAGGTCAGGAATATGCGCTGGGCGCCAGCTGGATTTGGCCATGGATCCTCCTTGGATAATGGATAGTCGGCACTATTGTTCGCCGTAGCCATAACGGTAGCACGCTCCCGTTGAGCCAATTAGTCAGGCTGATCCCAGGCAACCGGGCGCAGCAAAGGCCTTTTCTTAAAATGTAATTTCGCATACAGGGATGGCACTTGCTAAAATAAGCGCCCTCCCCACTCCACCGGAGCTTCTTCCCATGGCGCGCGTCAAACTCGATTTGCCCGAGCAGTTTCTCTATACCCATACCATCAACGTGCGCATGACCGACCTGAATACCGGCAAACATGTGGGCAATGATCAGATGATTTCGCTGCTTTCCGAAGCTCGCTACCGATTCTTCTGCGATATCGATTACAGCCAGGAGCGCATTGTGGTGACCGACCTGGTAGCCAGCTATCGTGCGGAGAGCTTTGCGCAGGACGATTTGCAGTTTGAAGTGGGGCTGATGGATTTCAACAAGTACGGGGCAGACCTGATTTTTCGGGTAACCAAACAGCCCAGTGGGCAACTGGTGGTCTTGGCCAAGCAGGGCTTCGTGTTTTTTGATCACCAAAATCACGGCGTGATGCCCGTACCCGAGGACTTCAAGGCAAAGTTCCCCGGTATTGCCTAAGCACGTGACCAGCCCCGCGGGCGGTTACCCGTTTTCCGTAGCCGCCGGCAATTCCAGCAACTCGCTGAGAAAATCCTCCCAGACGGCATAAATCATGAAGCGCCCCATTCCTGCAAAGCTTCGGAATTTCACACCGGGGATCTCGGACGCCAAACCGCGGGCGCTGCCAATAGAGATAATGCGGTCATCTTCACCGTGCCAGTGAATCACAGGAATGGTGATGTCACCCAGATCCACTTTCCAGGGAAACTGCAGACGCAGGTATTCATCGATAAGGATCTTTGCCCCCTGAAAATGGCTCCGCCGCATACACTTGATCAACCGACTCAGTAAATCCGGATTGCCGAGAACGTCCTGATCGTGCTGACAGAGAGACTTGGCCAGTTTGGCAAAGTACTTTTCCGGTGCATGTTGCACGCCGCGTAACCCGAGCCTGCCCATCAACACAAACAGACGCGGGTCACGACGAAAAAGCTGCAAGAACATTTTGTGCAAGCGGTCCAGCTTATCCAGTTCGAAGTGCTCGATGGGAACCGTGCTGGCAAGAATACCCAGCCGCTCAAAAATTTCCGGATGCGTAGCTGCTGCGCACAGGGCATAGGGACCACCACCACAATACGCGGCCATCGGCGGGCGCTGAATTTTCAGGTGCTGACAGAGGGCCAGAATATCGTCAGCAAAATCCCGAAATTCAAAGTTCTTCTTGTAGGTAGAAATGCCATATCCGGGGCGTACGATCATGATCATGCGCAAACCTTTTTCCCGGTACCAGCCATCAAAAAACGTATGGTCGGGCACCGCAGCCCCCAGGTTATCCAGCGTCAGTACCGGGCGCCCATTAGGATCACCATACTCGTACCAGCTGAGTACCCGGCCGTCGGGTAACGTCAGTGTAAATTCACGCTCAGTTTGCACCTGCGGCAACCGGGCGGCTTGCACCAGGGCATGCCCCATGGCCTGGCTGACCAATTGCACCTGGCTGCTGGCGTTAAGTTTGCTCATGGTGGACTTGAGCTGAGTACGCGCCGTGTGCACGCTGATATTGAGTAGCTCGGCACTCAGATTCAGAATATCGAGTAAAATCCAGGGAAGTCCATAATTGTATTTAATATATTGTTTTTTAAAGGATTAAATGCGATCTCCAGTCCATGGAAATCCACTGTCATCCACCCCTATCCAGACAAAAGTGGTGGGCAAAGTGGTGGGCAAAAACGTGACTTTTTCCTCCCTGACACCTATATTGACCTGAAATGGTGGGCAGCTCTCAAGGGGCTGCCTGCAAACCATTGATGACAGAGAATTTTTCTCTTCAATCAACAAACAAAAAGTGGTGGGCAGCCTGTTTTTATAGGCTCAAACGCCACAAGGTCAAAATGAGCAAACTCACCGCCACTCAGATCAAGTCCCTGGCAAAGCAGGCCCCCAAGAAACACACCGATGGCGGCGGCCTCTATTTCTGTGTACGCAAGTCCGGCATGCCCTACTGGATGCTACGCTACAGCGCCCAGGGCAAGCGCCACGAAATCACCTTGGGTCAATACCCACAGATGTCCCTGGGTGACGCCCGGGAAGCCGCTGTGCTAACCAAGCAAGGCATTCGAACGGGCACCGACCCACTCCAGGAAAGGGCCAAAGTTGTCCAGCCCAACATCCGCACCGTCAAAGACCTCTTCCAGGACTGGCATGAAACCGATCTGTCCCGGCGCCTGAAACACCCCAACATCCCCAAGCGCATCTATCAGAAAGAAATTCACCCTGTGATCGGCCTCTACCCAATTGCCGACGTCACCCCAAGGGATATCCGGGCCGTCCTGCAGCGCGTCCAGCGCAGCAACCGCCCCACCATCGCCAATGACACCCTGATGTACATGAAGCAGCTGTTTCGTCATGGCATCAAACTGGACCTGTGCCAGAACAACCCGGCCAGCCCATTCACAGTCAGCGACGCCGGCGGCGTCGAAGCCAGCCGGGAGCGCACCCTGACGCTGGAAGAAATCGAACATGTCTTTGGGGTCTTCCGTGAACACATCAGCAGCTTTGGTCGAGACAACTATCGGGCCTGCTGCTTGTTCCTGGTGCTAGGCGTTAGAAAAAGCGAGCTATGCGAAGCCCGCTGGGAAGAATTCGATCTGGAAGCCGGAATCTGGGATCTCTCCAAAGAGCGCAGCAAGACTGGCGCAGCGATCACCATCCCTCTGCCAACCCAAGCCATTGAGTGGCTAAAAGTACAGCAAGGCCATGCCTGCGGCTCCCCCTATGTGTTCCCTGCCAGGCGCGCCAGCAAACGCCCCCACATGGGCCCTGACACCCTGAACCGCGCCATTTCCAAGCTATTTGGCCGAGAGGCTGGCCGGAAGATGCAGCCACCCAACAAAATGGGCGACCTGGAGCACTTCACCATCCACGACCTCCGACGCACCTTCCGCAGCCTCGCGGCTGCGGAAGGCGTGCCGAGTCATGTGGCGGAACGGTGTTTGAATCACAAGTTGAAGGGAGTTGAGGGGATTTATGATCGGTATGATTATTTCGAGGAGCGGAAAATAGCTCACCAGCGAGTAGCCAACGCCATAGAAGCCTTAACACACCTATGATGCACAGGTGTGTTTGCGGCTGTTTTTACTGCTTTGGATAAGGGATATAAGGCTAGCTACACCATAAGCTATACAAAAACCGTGGTTTCAGCTGGATGGACATGGACACTCTTGGACGAAAGTACGACCTTCATTGACACACCTCGTCATTAAGACCGGTTACAGATAACAATTAGTTCCGTACTTCAGATTAAAGACTTCAGTTCAAAATTCAGATCACGCAATGCTTTAGCGCTGATGCTTTTGCGTTGCTGCACCAGCTTCTTACCCACCATGAAAGCAATAGGCAGATTGACTGCATCAACAGCAATGACACACCCCTCGCATAGATAGAAAACTGCAAATTCCTTGTCAGTGATGTTGCCACGTAGTACGCGCTGGTCATGATTTTGCGACAACCCTACCATCTGCAGGCGAACGTCATACTGGTTCGACCAGAACCAGGGGGCGCTATCGTAGGGCTTCTCCTCGCCCATAAGAGTCGCCGCCGCCGTACGCGCTTGATCCACAGCGTTAGCCACAGATTCAAGGCGCTGCCTCTTGTCGAAGAATAGATTCCGGTGGCGGGTACAATCGCCGATTGCCAAGATGTCAGGATCATCGGTGCGAGTAAATTCATCGACGACAATGCCGTCATCACAGAGCAGGCCAGCATGCTCAGCCAAGACCGTTTCCGGTATTACACCAATTGAGACAAGCACGATATCCGCTGGCACCTTGCCCCCACCGGACAAGGTCACGCCAGAGACGTGCCCCTGACCATCTGATTCAAAACCGGTTACAGCCGTCTCCAAGCGTACATCAACGCCGGCCCTCGCATGTTTGGCGTAGAAAAATTCGGACATCTCTGGCCCCGTAACACGCTGCATCAGACGCTCAGCAGCTTCCAGGACGGTAACATTAACACCTTGCTTGGTCGCACTGGCTGCCACTTCAAGTCCGATATAACCGCCCCCCACGATGACTAGGCGTTTGCCGGGTGCTAGCTCACTACGCAGGGCATCCGTGTCCGCGATATCATGCAAATAATGAATGCCTTTCAAATCTGAGCCCGGCGCGTTAAGGCGGCGGACATGTGAGCCAGTGGCCAAGACCAGTCGGTCGTACTGTAAGGTGCTTTGATCTGACAAAATGAGGTTTTTGTCGTCTCTGTTAATCTGTTCTACGCGCACGCCGAGCCGTAATTGCTGTCCCGCATTCTCGTAAACCGAAGGCGGTTTAAGGTATAACGATGCCTGATCAACCTCCCCCGCAAGGTAATTCTTTGACAAGGGCGGCCGCTGGTAGGGAGGGTGTGGTTCTTCGCTAACCAAAATCACTTCATTTGGGTATTTTTTTTGCAGCAAGGCGGTCAGAAGTGTTCCCGCTGCGTGTCCACCACCAATGATGACGGTGGTCTCTTTCTTTTTTTTGGTCATAACTTGTCTCTTTCTATGCGCCTTGGAACCGAGTTATCCATAAGCCAAAAACTTAGTGAAGAACAAGAAACTGTAATATCCAGCGAGCTAGGCACATGATGCCTAACCGCCTGCCATCGCGGCGTCCTCAAGAATCATCGCAGCCCCTTTCTCACCGATCATGGTCACCGGCTGATTAGTATTCCCACCAACCAGCGTTGGCATGATGGAAGCATCAACCACCCGCAACGATTGCAAACCGTGCACGCGAAGTCGGGAATCCACCACAGCCATCGGATCTCTCCCCATCTTGCAGGTGCCGACCGGGTGATATGCCGATTCGCCGCTGCGACGCACCCACTCGGCGAGATCTACGTCCTCCTGTATGGACTGGCTTGGTGAAATCTCTACGTCCTGGTGCACATAAAATGCACGCTGCGACAAGATCTTACGAACAAGCTTTACCCCACGAACGAGCTGCTCGACATCGGCAGGCTCAGCCATATAGTTGGGATCAATCAACGGGGCCGCCAGCGGATCGGCACTGTTTAAACCAATACGGCCACGGGACAAAGGCCTGAGCCCATAGAGCATCACTATGTAGCCATAACCGCTCATTGCGGTTTTCATGTCTCGCCCGTGATCGGCGTACAGCATTGGCCCGAAGTGTAGTTGCAGATCAGGTATCGCCAGCTCTGGCCGGGAGCAGATGAACCCACCAGCTTCAGCCCCGTTGCTCGACAGCACACCTCGACGACCGCTCAGGTATTGCAGTAAGGCCCACGCGCCCTTCAGCCAGTAGCTCGGATGCATCGAGATACTCTGACGGCTGCGAGCCCTGACCCGGACAAAAACATCGATATGGTCCTGAAGATTGCGACCCACACCCGCCAGTGCATGACGTAGCTCAATGCCATGTCGAGCAAGTTCCTCGCGGGGACCGATGCCTGACAACATAAGCAGTTGCGGCGAGTTAAACGCACCACCGCAGAGGATAACCTCACGCCCTGCACGAGCTCGCACCAGACCCTTTGCGCTGCGATACTCGACACCAATAGCGCGAGTGCCATCAAACAACACCCGAGTAACATGTGCATCACTACGAACGTTCAGGTTCGAACGCCCCGTCGCTGGATCAAGATAAGCACGCGCATTACTAAAACGCGAGCCGTCCTTCTGGTAAGTATAGTAATAGCCCACCCCCTCCTGTTCGGGGCCGTTGAAATCCCGATTGCGTCGATGCCCCGCCTGTACTCCCGCCTCGACAAACGCCGCACTCAACGGGTTGGTATAACGTCGCTCCGCCACATTGAGAGGGCCATCCTTACCATGGAATACTGCCGTACCCGGCACCGTCTCAGGCTCGTAATGTTCTGACTTACGAAAATACGGCAGCACCTCGGCGTATGACCAACCGTGACACCCCTGCCGTGCCCACTCGTCGTAATCCCTGGCGTGACCACGGATATAGACCTGGGCGTTAATCCCGCTCGAACCGCCAAGCATCTTGCCCCGCGGCTGGAACAACGAACGACCGTACATGTGACGCTGTGGCTCGGTATAGAACTGCCAGTTGAAACGGCGACTGAACATCAACTGCAAAAATCCCAGCGGCGTGTTGACGAAAGGGTTGCGGCGACTCTCCGGCCCGGCTTCGAGTAGCAACACCGAATAGAGGCCACTCTCGGACAAACGATTGGCTACCGCGCACCCTGCCGAGCCAGCGCCCACAACGATATAGTCGAATTCTTCAGTCGCCAGCCCGGTCAAACTTTTCATTAATTTTTTGCCGTCAGTTTGACCATCAACTTCGAATAACCGCGCACGAAGTTGGACTGTACACGCTCCGGCTCGCCAACCACTTCGATATTTTCGAAGCGCTTGAGCAGTTCTTCCCACAAAATGCGCAATTGCAGTTCGGCCAGGCGGTTACCCATACAACGATGAATACCGTAGCCAAAAGAAATATGGTTCCGTGCGTCCTTGCGATCAATAATGAGTTGATCGGGGTTGTCAAACTTGCGTTCGTCTCGATTACCTGAGGCATACCACATTAACACCCGGTCCCCTTTCTTGATGGTCTGGCCACGAAGTTCTACGTCCTGTGTCGCGACCCTGCGCATGTTGGCCAGTGGAGTTTGCCAACGAATGATTTCCGAAACCATGTTCGGAATCAGGTCCGGATTAGCCTTCAGCTTGGTGAACTCCTCGGGGAATTGATTCAAGGCCAAGACACCACCGCTCATGGAATTCCTTGTGGTGTCATTGCCGCCAACGATGAGCAGAGCCAGATTCCCGATAAACTCCATCGGCCGATTGATCAGGTCTTTTGTGTCGTCGTTGCTCTGCAACATATTGATCAAGTCAAAACCGGGTTCTTCGCCGGCTGCACGACGTGCCTCCTTGTCTCGCCACAGCCTTGAGAACGCCCTCGCCATGTCTGCCGCATCGTCAAACATGACATCTGGGTCGGTAAATTCGCCACCCGTGGCAGATGCCGCACCGGACAAGCGATCAGACCATTCAACGAGTTTATGGCGGTCTTCATAAGGGAAATCCAGCAGTGTAGCCAGCATGCGGCCAGTCAGCTCTTTGGATACTGCAGGCACCCAGTTGAAGGGTTTATCCAGCGGCAGGCTGTCTAGCACTTCGGCTGCTCGGGACCGGATTAAACCTTCCATTTCCTTAAGGTTTTTTGGCGCTACCACACCCTGCACCGCCCGACGTTGCACATCATGCTTGGGCGGATCCATGGCGATAAACATTTCCACCGATAGTCCGTCCGGTGGATCACCCAGAATAATTTGCGGTTCAGAGGAGAACAGTTCGTGACTCTTGTCCACGAACAAAATATCTTCATAGCGAGTTATCGACCAGAAAGGCCCGAATGGACTCTTCTTCTGGTAGTGTACCGGAGCTTCATCTCGCAGCCGCTTAAAATAGGCCCGCCACTGATCTTGTCGATACAAAAAAGGGTTGCTGGTGTCGATATCTTCGAGTGCCAAGGTGTTGACATCAGGCAAGGAGGTTTCGACGAATTCCATTTGTGTGGATCGAGAACCCACTGTCTTTCTCTTCGCCTTCATCAGCATTTTCATCGTTTTAATCTGAAAATGCATCGGCACCACTTTGGACGAGGCGTTGAATACTTTTGTCTGAAACGCATTGCTTGATCTTGTTTTTGTTGACATAGCATTCTCCCTGTTTACATCTGGAATTCAGGCAAATGCACGGTCATACCGTCCATCGCCTCAGTAATTTCTACCTGACACCCCAGGCGCGAGGTTCTCGCCCGCTCCGGGGTCATGGACAACATCTGTTCTTCTGCGTCACCAACCCTTCCGGTCTTGCCGAACCACTCATCGGGAACAATCATGTGACAGGTACCACAGGCGCATTCGCCGCCGCAGTCACCGTCAATACCTGGAACGGCGTTATCAACGGCGATTTGCATTAGCGTAGAACCCACCCCGAACTCCGTAACATGCTCGGTGTCGTCATGTTCAATAAAGATAATTTTTCCCACAGCGTGTCTCCTAGCATTTATATCTACCTTGAAGATTGGCTATGTGTCGGAACACCGACGAGGACATTTCTTGACAGACCGGGGACATTTAAAGACAGTTACCGCATTCCGAGGAATCGCTGATGGCAATAACGACGCTCAAACAGGGTTTGAAAAACGTGGATGCGGATATCCCGTCGAACTACTCACGCCTTATCGCCCGAGAACTTGGCTTGAGTGTACGAGAACTCCCTAGCCTCTTGCGCAACACGGGTGTAGATGTCGAACAATTACTCAAAGATGAAAGCTTGCTCACTGCAACCCAGCAGATTCAGATCTTGCGTAATGCTTTAGATTTATCCGGCAAACCAGAGTTCGGGTTACGGCTGGGCAGGCGTCTCACCCCCGCAACCCATGGGGTGATGGGATTTGTTGCTAACAGCAGCCCCGACCTTTATACCGCGCTGCAAGCCGTTCACACTTTCCTGCCTACCCGGGCGAGCTTTATTCAAGTGGACTTGCAGCGGGCTGAGGACTACCTGGAATGCGTTGTAAACTTCCAAGTACCGATGGAAAATGATGTGGAGCGCTGCCTGGAAGATACTGTGATCAAGGCTTTTTTCGAAATCGGCGAGTTCATCGTAGGCCGCCCTCTATATGAATCTGAAGTCCACTTCCCTCATCCAGCTCCCGTCTACCAGGGCATGTACCGTGAGTATTTACCAGGCAAGGTTTACTTTAACTCCGATCACTTCAAGCTAAAATTGGCAATGGGGTTGTGTCGAAAACCGAACGCATCGGCCAATCATGAAAGCTATCATCTAGCCTTTCAGCAGTGCGAATCCATGCTTGCGCGTCTTCAGAGTCCTGAACCGGACTATCGGACTCGGTTACAGAAAATGATGCTGTCCCGGCCACCCGGAACACTTAGTGAAGAAGAGGCGGCTGCCTCTCTCTTTATAAGCAAGCGCACCCTGGCACGGAAACTCAAAAATGAGAACAGCAGTTTCAGGAAGATTCGCGAGGAGGTACTATCGAAGCAAGCAGTAAGCTATTTGTGCAATA
The DNA here is from genome assembly GCF_009718865.1 of Alcanivorax sp. VBW004. Taxonomy (NCBI): domain Bacteria; kingdom Pseudomonadati; phylum Pseudomonadota; class Gammaproteobacteria; order Oceanospirillales; family Alcanivoracaceae; genus Alcanivorax; species Alcanivorax sp. VBW004. The sequence continues at coordinate 2,425,718 of NZ_WNHC01000001.1, read as the reverse complement.
GCCAGCTGTCCGTCGAAGCCACCGCCACACTGTTGAATTATCACGACACGGCGAGCTTCAGACGGGCATTTAAACGCTGGTTTGGTCAGACACCCGATCAATACAGGCAGCATGCAGGTTAGTGTTTATAAACAGACTGCACTCACAATCAGCAGCGAGTACGGCCATCAGTTCTCACTGAATAGCAACGTCTACCGCTTGAGCACACCATCCTTAATTACCGTCCACACAAAATCTCCGACATCCTTCACCGTATATCGCCCCCCCTCATTGAACCACGTTGCTACCCAGTTCAACGCGCCCAGCCCGATAAGACGCAAAAGATCACGATCCACATCAGCACGAATCAGGCCCTGAGAGGACAAAGATTGCAACATGGCAGACCAAAGAAGCTCGTATTTGTCTCGTAGATCAATCATTTCCTGGCGGGACTCACCATGCAAGGAGCGCCATTCAAAAAGGAGGACATAGACCATATCCGACCCACCAACCAGCAACTCAAGGTGAGCATTGATCCCCTGACGCAACTGCTCAAGCGGCTCACTTTCCCCCCGAATGGCCTCAGACAAGGCCGTAGACGCTTGCTCAAGCGCAAGGCGCATCAAGTCGACCAGAATGCTTTCCTTGGAGGGGTAACGGTAATGCAAGCTGCCAGGCAGCATGCCACAAGCCTCGGCGATTTCTTTAACGGTGGTTTTATCGAACCCCTTTTGACGAAATAGACGAGCTGCAGCACCGAGCACAAACACTCGATCCGCCTCCGCCACCGGCGTTACCTGATTTTTCTTTCTTCCCACAAGGCACTCCCATGCTGTAAGCCTTTGATTCTAGCATTCCTTTTAAAGTCGGCCCAGCCTTCCTGGCCGATGGCACTATTCGATCTATACAGATAAAAACACGCTGTCTACCTTATAATCTTGAATTTGGTTGGTCATACAAATAAAGTCCAATGAATGCACTTTACTTGGGAGCGATCCAATGGCTCTGGCAAACCGCAAGATTGGTTACGACGAGGTTGTAACCCGTGACATTCACTTTCCCATGAACATCGAAAACGTGGCTCGCCACTGGTTTCGCAACGACCCGTGGTCCACTCACTGGATGAATGCCATTCTCGCCGCCGTCCCCGACGGTGAACGCTGGGTGATGAATTCTGCAAGACGGCAGCTTGGCAAGCTTGACGATCCAGAAGTGCTGAACGCAGCTAAAGAATTCATTCGCCAGGAGCGCATTCATGCTCGTGAGCACGATGAAATGAACGCCATCGGCGTGCAACACGGGGTTCCCATCGACAAGGTTGAAGGCGTGTTCAAGCTGATCCGTAAGCAACTCCAACACCGCCTCAGTGACGATATGCAGAGCTCCATCGCAGCGGCGTTTGAACATTTCACGGCCATTATTTCCTCGGTACTGCTTGAGCACCCGGAGCTGTTTGACGAAACCCACCCGGATTTGCGTGCCATGCTCTACTGGCACTTTGTCGAAGAAACCGAGCACAAGAGCGTCAGTTATGACGTCTTCGTCGATGCCAGTGGTGGTGGCTACCGCAGTTACCGACTGCGTATCAGTGGCATGCTACTGGCCATTGCCCTGGGCTTCCCCATTATGATCGGCAACCAGACCTATCTGCTCTACAAGGATCGTCAAATTCTGAATTTGTGGTCCGCCGCCAAAATGACCAAAGTCCTGTTCTGGCGTCCCGGCATTCTTTCCAAGGTACTCGCTGGCGTGCCCCCCTATTTCTCCCCCACTTTCCACCCGTGGGATGACGATAACCGTGATGTAATCCGGATCTGGAAACGCGCCTACGAAAGAACTGGCGACCCTCATAAGGCCTATCAAGCGCTCAGAGACCACCGAGCCAACAATGTACACGGTACATTCGAAACGCCACAACCTGAACCCGCATGGGGGCAGGCATGAAAAAGAAACCCTTGCACCCGTCAACTCAGGCGGCAGCTGTCATCACCGGGGCGGGTAGCGGCATCGGTCGTAGCTTTGCTTACGAAGTTGCCCGTCGAGGCGGTTCGGTACTGTGTGTCGATATCAATGAAGAGCGCGCCGAACAGGTGGCGATCAGCCTGCGAGCACTCGGTACTCACGCGGTAGCCCTGGGGTGTGATGTCGGCGATGAAAAACAGATGGCATACCTGGCGGAAAATGCCGAGCCTTTGCTCGGCAGGCCGGTAACCCTGGTAATCAACAACGCCGGCGTCGGCCTCGGTGGCCCAATCGGCGAGGTGTCACTTGAAGATTGGCACTGGTGCATGAACGTCAATCTATGGGGGGTTATTCACGGCTGCCATTATTTTGCCCCTCAGCTTCGCGATCTGGGCTATGGAGGCATCATCAATGTGGCCTCTGCTGCCGCATTCGGGTCCGCCCCGGAAATGGCCGCCTACAACGTCACCAAGGCGGGGGTGCTGGCCCTGTCCGAAACGCTGTCTTCTGAACTGACCGGTACCGGCGTAAAAATCACGGCCCTGTGCCCAACCGTGGTCCCGACCAATATCGTCGAGAATGGGCGCCTGCCTGAACGTCGCCGTGACTTTGCCCGTTCAGCGATGACCCGCTATGCCCTCACCAACGCCGACCAGGTGGCCCGACAGACCCTCAGTGCCCTTGATCGAGGTGAGCTTTACATGCTGCCACAAATTGACGGCCGGCTTGCCTGGCGGTTGAAACGCCTGACGCCACGACTATACGCCCGCGCGATTGGCGAAGCTTACAGAATGCTGGCTGATTAAACCGCATTAGTGGAAACGAAACACGCAAGGAATTCAATATGGCCTCCATTCCTACAACAATTTTGAAGCTACTTTTTCGCGCCGGCATGAAGCGTGATATACGCGACCCGGACAAACTGGTAAGACATCTTCGCAGGGTGATGAACGCGCCTTTGGCCCCCTCTCTGCTGCCACGCGGAGTGCGACTCAAGCGAGGCAAGGTTGCAGGAATAGCTGGCCACTGGCTAGGCACCGCAGACCCACAAATCACCATACTCTACCTGCATGGTGGCGCCTTCATCGGCGGGCGGCTTGATACCTATCACCACTTTTGTGGCCGTTTGGCTCACGCCCTGAATGCGCGGGTCTTTCTTCCGGATTACCGACTAGCCCCTGAGCACCCCTTCCCGGCAGCAACGGATGACGCCTTTAATGTGTATCGTGAACTGATCGCAGACCCTCGCCCTGTGGTCATTGCGGGAGACTCTGCGGGAGGCAACCTGACGTTAGTCACATTGCTGCGTGCCCGTGATCAGCTGCTGAAAATGCCGGCTTGCGCCCTCGCCATTTCGCCGGCATCGGATGCGCGAGGCACCCTGATGTCCAGACAGGCGAATAGCGACAGCGATACCATGCTTTCCCATGGCATGATTGAGGTGGCAACGGATATCTATCTGGCCGGCGCGGACCCCGCTCACCCGTATGCCTCACCAATCACCGCGGATTTCACCGGCTTGCCCCCTCTACTTTTCACTGTCAGTAGCGAAGAGTGTCTGCGCGACGATACCCATGCAGCAGCACAATGCGCGCGAGATGCGGGGGTGCCCGTGCAGGTTCTGGAGCGCGATGATATGCCGCACGTGTGGCCCGTATTCACCTTTTTGCTACCAGAGGCAAAGCAGGACTTCCCTACCATCGTCCGAATTCTGGGAAAGTATCTGACCAGCAATAACGTCGGCAAAGCCCCATCCCAAACGGTCAATGCTAGCGATAGCGCCATAGTTGAGGTTGCATCATGAATATGGCTGCTGTTGCAATCCATAACCCTCGTCCCAGCGTTACTCCTGATCATGAAGTCATTATCATCGGCGCGGGAATTTCTGGAATTGGTGCGGCAATCCAGCTGCGTGCCGATGGCATCAAAGATATCTTGATCCTTGAGCGAAGCAAGGATGTGGGAGGAACCTGGCGCGACAACCGTTATCCGGGAATCGCTGTCGACATTACCTCGTTTACCTATTCATTTTCCTTCGAACAAAACGCAAATTGGTCTCGCGTTTTTGCGCCGGGAAACGAGCTTTACCAGTATACAAGACAGGTAACAAGCAAGTATGGCATCTACCCACTGATTCGCTTTGGTGTCGAAGTCGCTAGCGCCCGTTTTGATCTCGACAGCCATGTCTGGTTGATCGATCTTACGGATGGCAGGCGACTTAGTGCACGCCATATTGTCTCGGCCTGTGGCGGTTTGATATCACCCAAGATGCCAGATATTGAAGGGCTTGATACGTTCCAGGGCAATGTCATTCACACTGCACGCTGGCCAGATGACCTTGATCTTAGTGACAAGCGAGTAGCGGTAATAGGCACTGGCGCCACTGCAGTGCAACTGATTCCGAAAATTGCCCGCCAGGCTCGTCAACTTGACGTCTACCAGCGCACCCCCATCTGGGTGCTGAAGAAGCCGGATCAGACTCTGCCTGGCTGGCTCAAGGTATTGTTCCGAACCGTACCGGGCTTGCAACGCAGCCTTCGCGGCGCTACCGACACCGTCAGCGAAACCCTGATGGTGCTTTCCGCAATATATTACCGGCAGGCCCCTTGGCTGGTTCGCATGTGTGAAAAGGCGGGCATAAACAACCTGCGCGAACAGCTGCCCAACCGCCAGGACCTGTGGCAAGCACTGACACCGAAATACGGCTTCGGGTGCAAAAGGCCAACGTTTTCCAACGACTATTTCCGAACCTTTGCCCGAAACAACGTTGAGCTTGTCACGACCCCGATCAAGCGTATTACGTCCCGCGGCATCACCACCCAGGACGGCCGCTCACGGCGTATCGATACCTTGATCCTCGCCACCGGTTACAAAACCTTCGAGAAAGGAAATATTCCCTCGTTCGACGTCATCGGCAGCAACAACATCAATTTGGGCGATTTCTGGCATGACTACCGTTACCAGGCCTATGAAGGGTTGACCATTCCGGGCTACCCGAACTTTTACATCATGCTCGGTCCCTATGCCCTTATCGGCACCTCTTACTTCAAGATGGTCGAAGGGAATGCCATCCACCTCTCTCGCTGTATTCGCGAAGCCAACCGACGTGGAGCCAGCCAAGTGGAAATACGTCAGTCCGTCCATGACGCGTATTTCCGCAATATCCAGAAACGCCAGCAAAACACCGTGTTCCTTAACCACAACTGCGCGCTGTCGAACAGTTATTACTTCGACCATCATGGTGACGCGCCAATGCTGCGGCCCTCTACCTCTCTGGAAATGCTGTGGCGAGCCAAGCATTTACCGATGGATCACTACCGATTCAGTGTACTGGCCGGGCACACTCCCAGCAGACACGACGGCGGGAGACAAGCCTGTGAGCCACATCCCCAGCTGCCAGAGAAGGGCATTCCGGCAAAACAAACAGATAACAATTCTCAGTGACTGTGCCAGAGAAAGTGTGGAGCCTGCTTGTACATGTCACGCCAGCAGAGCTCTCCAGATCCAGTTGACCGTGCGCTTTAGCGCTGCCCAGGAGGCGTTATACCACTCGATAACCCATGCCTGGTCAGCAACAGAACACGGCATCTCGTCATAGACGACGGCTGGGCGTCACGCATTAATGTGTGACATTACCGGAGCGCCAGAGCACAACGTCATTACAGTCATGGACACAGACAGCTAAGCCTGAGACCAATATTGGTTGTTTAACCAAACAAACAGAAAATCAGAACAACTCACCATCTATAACCAGAACAGCCCCCTTTAGGAGCCTGAAATGTCTGCAAAAAAAACAAAACGGTTACCTCTCCTTTTCTTCACGTGCACTACAGCATTGCTCTCACCCGGCTTGGCCATTGGCGGTGCTGGCGACGGAGCGAGCACTTATGGGCTAGGCCCGATGAATGCCGGCACTGCCTTGGCATTCAGTCCTTTTGCATCCAACAGCTGGTCGGTGTACTACAACCCGGCCGCCATGGCCCGCTCCCCGGAGGGCGAACTGGGAGTCATTGTGCAGTATGGCGACCAGGAATTACGTGCTAAATCACTGGGAGGAACAGACCCTTTGGAGCGAGAGAATGATATCCTCTCTGACACCAGTTCCGAACTATTATTAATCGGCTTCAAAAGCCGCGTCGCCGGCATTTCCAGCATCGACAAGCCCATTTACTTTGGCCTGAACGTGGGTGTAGACCAATACACATCCAACCTATTGCCCTATCAGGCCAATACCAGCCAGAAAGGGCAGTTTCTACGCTATGAATCTCAGCCACTTTATCTCGCCTTTGGTGGCGCTATCAGCAACGTCCTGAGGGGCGTTGACGTCGGCGCATCAGCACGTCTTACCCTCCAGGCCAAAGCCAACCTGGAAGCAGTTTCAGACCTTGGCGGCAACACAGACTCTGAAAAACTTTCCCTGGAAGCCTCTCCATCCCTATCACCGGCACTAGGTATCAATATCCGCTCTGGAGAAATGTTTTGCGGTACAAGCGAGTGCATGCCTTTTGGAATGGATAAGATGGAGCTGGCTCTTTTCTGGCGGGGGGAAAGTAGCTATGAGGTATCCGTGGATGCCAATGTGGTTGTGCCGGGAGTTATCCCTGAACCAGGCCTGAGCCTAGCGCTTAGTACAATTGATACCTATCAACCTGAAGTTCTCGGCGCAGCCATTTTGCTTCCCGTTGGCAAATTCGAATTGACGGCAGGCATTGAGCAGCACAATTGGTCTGCGCTTGAAAGCGAGTTTGCCGACGATACTATTCGCGATCAGGCTAATCTAGCGTTTGACGACATCACCATTCCCCGAATTGGCGTTAGCTATCAGTGGTCGGAGTCCATGAAACTCTTTGCCGGCGCAGCCCTGGAGGACTCACCTTTAAAATCCAGCCGATCCCAGGACGTTAACTATCTTGACACCGATAAAAAGGTTTTCGGTCTGGGTGCCAGCTACCGTCTGTCCAGCGCGCCAATAATAGATATGCCATTAGAACTCTCCTTCGCTTACCAGTATCAAATGCTGGATGAAGCTGATTTCGAATTGACCTCCATCAACTCTTCCACCGATCCAGCCCCTTATGAAACGGTAAGGGCTGATGGTGAAATAAACGTATTTTCTTCCTCCCTGTCGCTAAAGTTTTAACAACAGGCATGCGATTAATACCAGGAGAAGAGCAATGAATAATAACCCCATCACAATCCACCAGTTTCTGATTAGTCTGGCGGTCGCCATAGCAGCCCTTCTGACCGGGTGCGGTGGCGATCAGGGCGATGTAAGCAATCCCTGGAGCACACCAGAGACATTAATTTTTTCTTACCCTTATCCTGGCCAGACCGAGGTTCCAGCTACCGCGCCAGTAATCCTGCGATTTTCCTCTGCACTTGAGCAAGAGGTTATTGATGACATTGACTCACGCCTACAGCTGGTCAGTGATACTGATGGGAATACCGTCATGGTTGACTATCAGGTGGTAGACAATGGCAGAGGCCTGGCCCTGTATCCTCAATCGCGGCTGGCTCCGGCGGAAGCGTACCATCTGGTTGTCAACGATGATGGCCTTGGAGCCATTGATGATAACTCCGTGGCCCGCGTTCGGTTTCGGACTGCAGGCAGTCAAGCCGGCGCATCGCAAACCATGGGAAGCGGCTCTTTCACCCTGCTTTCAGCCACTCCTCTAGACCAACCGTCATTGCTAGAGCCGATTGATGATGCCAGCCATCCCAACGACATGAGCACCTTCAGGATGTCGTTTAACCAAACGGTTGATCCGACCAGCACAGCATATGGCGAAACCGGATCGGTTCAACTTCGTGACAACCTCGGCAAGTTGGTTCCCGCATCGCTATTTTTGCAGGGTCGTTACCTGACACTGGATCCTGACCAGGATCTGAAACCTGTGGAACACACACTAACGATTGCTGGGCTGCGGGCCCAGACTACCGGTGAACAGTTGCCGGAGTACAATCGGACTTTTGTTCCGGAAGCCACTCTTCCCCGTGCTACATCCGTTCTAAAAGTTGGCAGTCTTGGAGCTGAGCAACCTGGACTAGTGTCAACTTTAACCGGCAACCCGATCAATCAGGTGCCAGTACAATCCTTTGTGCTGGGAGATGAATCATTTACCGGGTTGAGCGGGGATCTAGCTGCAGATCTGGCTTTTGCTCCCAACTTTCCTAATGCCGTTCCACTGCGAGTACCCGCTGGTTCCGTACTCCGAGGCACCCCCGTGGACGTCAATATACTGGGCGAAATACCGTCCGGGCTGGAAACCGGTGAAGTCACCATCACGATACTCAGCGACGCTAATGGGTATCTGATCCCTAATCCATTCAGTGATTCCCCATCGGTTCCCCGCTATGCCCTGCTTAATATGGACGCAGCAATGACTGCAGCAGGTCAAGAGCCCAATGCGGCTCTCAGCCAGAACCTGCTTAATGTGCAGGTAGCGGGTTTAGCCGTTGTAAAGGATGGTGTACTAGTACTGGATGCGGTCAGTGTGGTTGAACCTGATGTACTGGGCCTGGAGAAGGCATCCGGTCTGCTCTCATTCCGCATGGAGGCCTATCAAAACCAGCGCCAAGCGCCTGCCCCAAGCCAAGACACTCGACCCTTGCAGCTTCAGTCTTGGGCACCGGGAGAAACGTTCCAACCCAATGCAAGGCCTGGTGACCCCGTTATCCTGAACTTCAACAAACCATTAGACCCAGCTTCGGTGTTCCTTGACGGTGCCGTACAGGTTTCTGTTGATGATGTAGTAAAGACGTACCCAATACGTCACGATGGAGCCACGATCATCATCGGAGGAGATATCCTTCAACACGGAAAAGACGTCGAGCTCACCCTCACCAGCCTGCTCCGAGATACGCAGGGAAACCCGCTCAACCAGGACCAGACACTCAACATCCGCCTACCGGACTTCGTGCTTCCCAATGGCAGCACCAATGAGCTACGTGCACCACTTGTCGCTGCTGTTTTTCCCGGTTACCCCTGTGCGTTAACCGATGTCGATCTTACCGGCGAAAGAGAGACTTGGCGCAATGGCCGATGTGTAGGAGGTAAAAATAGCGACCCGCTCTATCCTGTACCGAATATGTTCAAGGATTTTAGTATTCGAGTCATCTTTAGCCGCAGTATCGACGGCGACACGGTTAATGATCAGACTTTTGTTGTTGAACACTTCGATACCGTTAATAACGTATGGCAACCCGTCAATGGTCGCCATAAAGTACTTTCACAGCGAATCGAATTTTTACCGAACAGTCCCTGGCGGGTTGGTGACCTTTACCGTTATACCCTGCACTCCGAGGAAGGAGCGCCGAACTGTGGAGTCAACGCCATATGTTCAAATGATGGAGCCCCTCTGCAAACACGGCAAATTTCTCAGTCCAGCTCCACAGCGCCTGGCCTTAGACAAGGAGGTCCGGACCTGACCAATCACTTTGTGGTAACAGGAGAAGAGGACAGGATTACCCGCGTATCATTACGGTCACTACCTGTAGCGGATGTCAACGCGAACCTCAGTCTCGATGACAATGAGCAAGGTGCGGTACCCGATGGTAACGGCGGTGCCATTGCCGATGCCAACTACCTACAGCTTAGGCTAAAAAACAAATCGGGAGTAATAACCCATGCCAACATTGGCTGTGGTATAGGCGACGATTGCCCGGAAAAGAAATTTGCCTTTGTCGGGTCAGGCGCCTTGCAAGCCGGGGTAAGCCAGTATGAGCCGGATGTCACCATCAACCGACGCCTCATCGACAGCGACCCAATGACATCAAATGAAGTCACCGGCGCCGTCATTGCCAAAGTCTTCCCTACCGTTCTCTCAACGACCAGTGTCTTTCTGGAAGCTCGCGCACTGGGATTAATCACAATACCGCTGGACACCGGTCCTCTGGTACTTCGATTGGGATACGAAAACAATCAACCCATTACGGGCTATATCACCGAAACCCCGGATGGCCCCTGGTTCAGTACTACGTTTGATCTCATGGTGGATGCACCAGAGTTAGAACCACGGCTAATTATAGAACTCGGGCATGACATCCGCAGCAAAGTAATTACCGGAGTCACCCTCGAAGGCCCCCTGCGCTTTGTCGATGATGGTCGTCTGATTCTCAAAGTCCGTAACCCCGACCCTCTCATCATACCGGCCAACATTGATCTCTTGGGAATCGGCTTGGCGGGTGTTGAGCTGGAAGTCCCCCCCCTCGGCGTAGATCTGACCTTTACCTTTTTGCCGGTAAAAGATTTTTAATATATTCCCCTTGTGCTAACGCACTTTCATGCCCCCTTTATGGGGGCTTTTTTCTGTCCTCACCGTATGCCACACCGCTGAATGATCATCAATATCGTCAAATAGGACTTTTCTTTGTGTAGAAGAAACGCTAATATTTGGTTGTTTGGCCAAATAAATAAATGCCTATAATGATGCATCCTCACGACAGCCTCGCAAGCCTTGCCTACAGCGATTCAAAGCACTCACCGGAATCTGGCAGGGATATACAGTTCCCGGGAAACGGCGGGTTGGTTCTTAGTGCAACCCAGTTCGGGGACCCGAAGTCACCGCAGGTGCTTTTGCTGCATGGCGGCGGACAGACCCGTCATGCCTGGGCGCACACGGCAACAGCTCTGGCCAGATCAGGGTACTGCGCTACCTGCATTGATGCCCGCGGTCATGGTCAAAGCCAGTGGTGCCCTGAAGGGGATTACAGCGGCACCGCGCTGGTATCAGACCTCCGCGCCATCATCCAATCACTTCCCACATCACCTTATATCGTGGGAGCGTCAATGGGCGGACTGACGGCCATGCTTACCCTTGGGGAGGAGCCCCCCTTGCCCTGTCGAGGTCTGGTACTGGTGGATGTGGCCCCACGGCTTGAGACCAAAGGCGTTCGCCGGGTGATTGAGTTCATGCGCCGCCACCCTGACGGTTTCGACTCTCTGGATCAGGTTCAGGATGCCGTGGCTGCCTATAACCCAACACGAAAAGCACCATCAAGCTCACAGGGCTTGCGAAAAAACCTCCGCCAGGACGCTAATGGCCGTCTCCATTGGCACTGGGATCCTGCGTTTCTTGATCATGCGGTAATCCCTGAAGCAAATGAAGGCATGTTCGGCCGAGCGCGACTCAATCTTGCAGCAAGCAAACTCAAATTACCGATATTACTCATCCGCGGCCATCACAGTGATGTACTCAGCGAAGCAGGAGCCCAGGAATTATTAGCCCTCGTGCCACATGCCAAGTACCGAGTAATCCATCAAGCAGGTCATATGGTAGCGGGTGACCGCAACAGTATTTTTACCGGAGCAGTGCTGGACTTTCTTCAGCACCTTGACCCGCAAGGAAATCACATACGCTCCACCGATCGGAGACTTACACCATGAAACATAAACACCTCGACGTGCTGATCATTGGCGCGGGCCTTTCCGGCGTCGGTGCGGCTTGTCACCTAAGCCGCAAGTGCCCAGATCTACGCTATGGCATCCTTGAGCGACGCAAGCGCGTTGGTGGCACCTGGGATTTATTTCGCTATCCCGGCATCCGTTCGGACTCCGATATGTTCACACTCGGCTATAACTTTCGGCCTTGGACAGACACCAAGATGCTTGCCGATGGCCCCTCTATTCGCAATTACATCGAAGAAACCGCTGAGCATCATCAGGTCCACAAGAAAATTCATTTTGGCCTGAAAGTCACTGCCGAGGACTGGAGCAGCGAATTCAATCGCTGGACGGTTACCGCGTTGAACGAGGAAACCGGTGAAGAAGAAGTTTTCACCGCTGGGTTTGTCCTCAACTGTACCGGTTATTATAACTATGACGCCGGCTACACACCGAAAATTCCTGGAATCAATCGCTTTGGCGGCGACGTAATTCACCCGCAGCACTGGCCAGATAACTACGACTATACGGGTAAGCGAGTTGTCGTGATCGGCAGCGGCGCCACCGCCGTAACACTGGTGCCCGCGATGACCGACCGCGCTGCGCATGTCACCATGTTACAGCGCTCCCCTACTTATGTTGCCTCCGTCCCTGAGCAAGATCTCATCTCGAAAAACCTGCGCCGAGTACTGCCAGAAATGCTTGTTTACCGCATGGCGCGCACACGCAATATCCTGCTGCAGAGAACCGTATTTAACCTATCGATTCGTAAGCCCAAAGCGATCCGCAGATTACTGCTGGCCGCTGCTCGCAAACAACTGGGGCCTGATATCGACATGAAGCATTTTCAACCTCACTACAACCCATGGGAGGAACGAATGTGCGCAGTTCCCAAGGGGGATCTGTTCAAGGTGCTTCGTGAAGGCAAGGCTTCCGTGGTGACGGATCATATAAAAAATGTCACCAAAACCGGTATAAAACTGGAATCTGGGGATTGGATACCTGCCGATATTATCGTCACAGCTACCGGTCTGGATTTGCAAATGTTGGGCGGCGCAGAGCTACGTGTTGATGGTACGCACGTCAATCTCTCAAACACCATGATGTACAAAGGCTTAATGCTTGAAAAAGTGCCTAATATGGCACTGGTCTTTGGCTATACCAACGCGTCCTGGACCCTCAAGGCAGATATTGCCTCCGAATTTGTTTGTCGGCTTCTCAAGCATATGCGCAAGACAGGCGCAGAAAAGGTGACCCCTATCGACGAGGAAGGGTGTGGCTCTGATGTCAACTTTCTCAACCTTCGATCTGGCTACATTCAACGTGCTGATGACCGCCTGCCACGCCAAGGCAACAAAGATCCTTGGCAAAACCTCAACGATTATCTTCACGACCTGCCGGCGCTTCGTTATGGAAAAATGAATGATGGCCACCTTAAATTCGAAACGACAAACCTACATAAAACGAAACGCAATCTCGTCCAAAAACTTCTGAGCAACACATCAATATAGAGGCGCAACGATGAAATCATTTTCAGGAAAAGTCGCGGCGATCACTGGCGCCGGGTCGGGCATCGGGCAAGCCACGGCGATTGCTCTAGCAAAAGAAGGTTGCCACTTAGCGATCTCTGATATCAGCGAAGAAAGCCTAGAGAAGACGGTCGAATTACTGGCAGGCTACGCCGTCAACATCAGCACTCATGTTGTTGATGTCAGCAACAAAAATGCGGTTTATCAATACGCGGAAGATACCGTATCAACACACGGAAAAGTAAATCTCATCATGAACAATGCCGGTGTGGGACTGGGTGAGACCGTCGAGAACATGAGCTATGAAAACTTTGAATGGCTGATGAATATCAATTTCTGGGGTGTCGTATACGGTACAAAGGCATTTCTTCCCCATCTCCAGAAAATAGGTGAAGGCCATATCGTCAATATCTCCAGCGTTTTCGGCATTATCGGTGTTCCAACCCAGTCAGCCTACAACGCCGCAAAATTTGCTGTTCGCGGATTTACAGAATCATTACGTGAAGAGCTGGATATCGCGGGCGGCCTTGTCAGCGCGACTTGCGTTCATCCAGGTGGAGTAAAGACTAACATCGCGCGTAATAGTCGCATGGGAGACATGGGCAGCATGAACATGGGCGACAAAGAAGAGATTGCCAGCATGTTCGAAAAAATTGCCATGACCACACCCGAAGCTGCCGCTAGAACCATCCTGAAAGGCGTGCGGAAAAACCGGCGAAGAGTTTTGGTAGGCGGTGACGCGGTCATGCTGGACACCACACAGAGACTGATACCCACAGGCTACCAACGCTTGCTTGAAATTATGTTTAAAAAACAGCAAAGCAGCAAAAATAAAAAAACGCATCAGGGCATGGCCTGACATTTTTCTCTTTAACTATCACATTATTGATTGGAGGCGATATGCGCTCGTCTAATACGGTAAAAAGCATTAAGAAACTCAGCGGCGCGCTGGTGGGCATTCCACCGCGTCATATCAATTTTCAATTTCCGGATTCCATTCCAAAGTATTTTTATGCTGGAAATGCCACAGCAACGACTTTCTTTGCCATGCTCTCCGGTTTTTTCCCACCTGGTGAACGCTATTTCATGGAGTCCGTTAGACACTTTCGTGGTCAGGTTAAGGACGAATCTCTACGGGCGGCCATATCGGGCTTCATGGGGCAGGAGGCCATTCACGGACGAGAGCACGACAGGCTGAACCAGATTCTCGCCGAGTACGGCTATGACATGCAGTCGCCAGATCGGTTTGTCAAAATTGGCTTGGCCATACTAGAGAAGTTGCCGCCGAGCACTCGGCTAGCCGCCACCACGTTTATGGAGCACTTTACTGCGCTTCTCGCCGAGCAGCTACTTGAAGACGAGAATTTTGTACGCCAGGCAGACCCTGAAATGCTCAAAATATGGCAGTGGCATGCGCTCGAAGAGCTGGAACACAAATCTGTTGCCTACGACGTATATGAGCTTATTGGTAACAGCCGTACAGAGCGCGTGGCTGCAGCCCTCGCCTCGATGGTCGTCTTGCTGCCGATGCTGGGCATCACCTGGAGCTGGATGCTTGTCAAAGACGGCCAGCTCGGCAACATCAGCGATAATGTTAAAGGTCTGAATATTTTGCTAGGTCGTAACGGGTTTGTATCGCAAATCCTTTCGCGCCTTCCTGAGTTCATTCAGCCGGATTTCCACCCTGATCAACATGACACCAAAGGGCTGGAAAAACTGTGGCGTGAGAAGTTGTTCGCTGAAGGTGGCCAACTGCATGAGCTGTATAGCAATCCGGCGGCATAATAATGCTCAAGGGGGTTTAGGGAACCTCTGAATAGTTGACGACTCTGTCACCACCGTTTGCTAAAAGACACACAAAAAAATGCCGGAATTGCTTCCATGCAACTCCGGCATTACACCTTTTATCATAGCTTTTCTCTAGCCGATCTTTATTGCGCATCCTCTAGAATGAATTGTGCCGCTCGCTCGCCAATCATCATACATGGCGCGTTCGTATTACCACTGATCAACAGTGGCATGATCGAGGCATCGGCGACACGCAACCCCTTCACACCGTTTACCCGCAGACGGACATCCACCACCGCTTTTTCATCACTACCCATTCGGCAAGTGCCGACGGGATGGTAGATTGTTTCAGCGCGCTGGCGAATATCCGCGTCAATCTGGTCATCACTCTCCACGCTGGAAGCCGGTTCGTCATCACCGCCAAAAGCAGAGCTGAAAGAATGACTGTGAAACACTTTTCTGGCTAGTTTCACGCCTTCACGGAGCACAAGAATATCGTCAGGATGAGAAAGATAGTTTGGGTCTATCAAAGGCGCAGCAAATGGATCGCTATTGGCCAATCGAATCTGTCCTCGACTCTTAGGCCTGAGTTGGCACACATGAATCGTACAACCAAACCCAGGCGTCAACTGACGTCCATGATCTCGAAGATAAGCCGGTAAAAAGTGTAGCTGAGCATCCGGACGATCCGGCTCGCTGAGCAGGCTGACAAAAGCCCCTGCTTCCGCCGCGTTACTGGCAAGAAAGCCGCGCCGATGACGAAAATACTGGTAGAAGGCACTAATCAGCCGAGGTATAAAAAACGGTGACATGCCGATTGATTGACGGCTTTTGTCCTTGATCATGACGGTCATATCAAGGTGATCTTGAAGGTTCTCCCCAACTTCCGGCGAGTCTTGCAAACAGGTGATGCCGATTTTCGATAGGTGCTCTCGCTCTCCAATACCCGACAACATCAGCAACTGAGGGCTATTGATCGCCCCACCGGACAGGATGACTTCTTTGTTCGTACGAATGACCGATTGAGCACCATCACTATCACAAATTTCGACGCCAATCGCCCTGCCGCAATCCAGTAACACCTTGGTTACCTGCACATCCGTCATGATGTGCAGGTTATCGCGGCCACGTGCAGGATCCAGGAAAGCACGCGCGGCACTCCATCGGCGCCCTTCTTTTTGTGTTACCTGAAACCGGCCAAAGCCTTTCTGTTCCGGCCCGTTAAAATCATCGTTTCGGGTATAACCCAGCTCTTCACCGGACTTAATAAACAGCGGGGTTAACGGGTTAACATCCCTGACTCGGGTAACATTCAGTGGCCCACCCACACCATGCCAATTGTCAGCGGAGTATTGTTCATTGTTTTCATGTGCATTGAATACCGGCTGCACATCTTTCCACGCCCACCCTGTTGCGCCTTGCGCTGCCCAGTCATCATAGTCTTGTTGTTGGCCTCGAATGTAGACCATGGCATTGATTGAGCTGCTGCCCCCCAGTGTTTTTCCTCGCGGCCAGTAGAGGCGCCTTTTATTAAGGTGACTCTGTGGCGCGGTGTCGTAGCCCCAGTTTCGCTTTCCTTGTTTAATTAGACCGATGAGTCCAAACGGAATATTAATAAAACCGCTATTATCGTGGGGGCCGGCCTCAATAAGACAAACGGAATACTTGCCGCACTCGCTTAACCGGTTGGCAAGAACACAGCCCGAAGAGCCCGCCCCTACGACGATAAAATCAAACGACTTCATTTTGCTTCTCCCCCGCCTGAATAAACCGTGACATGTGGTGCTCTCGGTCGCCATGACTCAATGATGCATGTGTCACCAGACGGAAGTAATGGCCAATGTTCAGCTCTTCCGTAACACCAACGCCACCATGGATCTGGATACCTTGCTGAGTGATACCAACGGCCCGGTTTGCGTAGTAAGCCTTTGCCGCCGCTGTCGCGCGCCCGCGCTCACAGACGTTTGCGCTCTCTCCTTTTACTGACACCATCAAGAGCATGGATTCCAGCTGCTGGAGATCAATAAACGCATCAACAAGGTAGTGCTGGATTACCTGAAAACTGCCAATCGTTGTACCAAACTGTTTACGCGTTCGAGCGTATTCCAGAGTGGCCTGATACACCTCTCGGCAGGCGCCGTACATACGTGCGCAGTCCAATGCGCACAGATAATCGAACCAGGCAGAAACCGCTTGCTTTGCCGCATCACCACGACACAAAACCATTTCGTCTGTGATGAGCACATCATCAAGCGTCAAACTGGCAGCACGGCTTCCATCGAGCAGTCGATATCTTTCAACGTCACAGGCGTCGAAAGGTAGCGCGACAATGGCCAACTCATCACCAGACATAGCGGAGACGAGCACGGCGTCTGCAACGCCACCATCAGACACAACGTGCTTCTGCCCGGAAAGTCGTTCTCCGTTTAGCCTCAAGGAAGGGTTCAGCACGTGATAACCGGCATGCCGGTCATAAAGACCGCAAGCCACACGTGCCTCACCAGAAATAATGCGATCAAGCAACGCCAAGGATGTTGGCGTATTGGCGAACTCCAATAACTTGCCGGGGGAAACAATTAAATCGACAAAAGGGTCAAGACAAAGCGCGGCTCCTAACTCCTGAACAATGGCGCACACGTCAAGCAATGAGCCGCCATACCCTCCAACAGATTCAGCAAACGGAAGGCCAAACCAACCCAAATCATTCATGGCCTGCCAGCGATTCGCTTCAAGGTGATTACTCTCATTCAACTGTGCAATGTAGCTGTCAAATGAATAGTTGTCTTTAAGATAACGGCGCGCGGTATCCGCAATCATGGTGGTATTTTCGGGTAACTTGAAATCCATTTTTCACCTCACAATCCGAGCAACATCTTCGCCAACACGTTTTTCTGGATCTCGTTAGATCCACCATAGATGGTGCACGCACGCAGGAAGTTATAGCGGCGACTGGCCTGATTAAAAATTTGCTCCCCAATGGGCTCCTCGTTATCCCATGGCAAAGACATCAAACCTCCGATTTCCACCATCGCTTGGGAAACCCTTTGCTGTAGTTCCGTGCCTTTGATTTTCAGTCCTGACGATTCTGGGCCGAACGGCTTGCCTTCATCTGTGGCAGCAACGGTGCGAAAGTTGGTGTATTCCAGTGCCATAAGATCGACTTCCAAGCCAGCCAACCGACGCACCGCCAACTGCTTATCTGTTTCCGTTGGTAGCGCATCGATAGCACTTTTAAGGCGATTGATTTCGTAGTGAATATCCGCCACACCGGCAATGGTGGTGCGTTCGTGGGTAAGAAGAAACTTGGCAATGGTCCACCCCATTCCTTCTTGACCCACCAAATTTTCCACAGGCACTTTCACGTCGGTAAAATAGACTTCGTTAAGGTGATGATGCCCATCAATTGAATAAATCGGCCGTACTTCAAGCCCGGGGGTTTTCATATCGATCAGCAGGAATGAAATACCCTGCTGCTGTTTCACGGTGCTATCCGTTCGCACCAAGCAAAACATCATGTCTGCCCAATGGGCCTGTGTCGTCCAGATTTTTTGACCATTAACCAAATAATGGTCGCCATTACGCGTGGCTCGCGTTTTTAACGAGGCCAGATCTGAGCCCGCATTGGGCTCAGAATAACCTTGGCACCATAGCGTTTCGCCACGCTGAATGCCGGGCAACCACCGTTCCTTCTGTGCTTCAGAACCAAAGGTATATAACACCGGCCCAACCATGGCCACACCAAAAGGACTTGTTGGCGGAGCCCCTGCCGAGGCGCGTTCCTGATCGAAAATATACCGCTGGGTTGCACTCCACCCTGGGCCACCAAATTGTTCTGGCCAAGTAGACGTGAGCCAACCTTGACTGCCCAGCAAACGCTCCCATCGTTGCTGCATATTCTTGTCTGGCATCGCTCCTCGGGCAGTACAGCGCCGAATATCATCAGGCACATTTTCCTTCATCCACTGCCGGATACTCTTACGAAATTCTTTTTCGTCATTACTGAAATCCAGATTCATGGAAGCCTCCAAGCCAATAAATTTCGCAATACAAGGTCATCGATTACTCAATTAACCTGTTTACCGTTGCTCTCCCAAAAGGGGGCTCGCAGTTCGTTTTTCAGCACCTTACCTGCCCCACTCACCGGCAACGACTCTGCCTTAAAATCAACGCTACGAGGCACTTTGTAACCTGCAATTCTTTCACGGCAATGTTCGATAATCTCTGCCTCACTGGCGTGCTCTCCTTCACGCAGCACCACGATTGCATGCACAGCTTCACCCCAGCGTTCATCGGGAATACCAATTACCGCGCACTCCTGTACCTCAGGATGGCTATAAATGGCACCTTCAACTTCAACAGAGAAAATATTTTCTCCACCGCTAATTACCATGTCCTTGGCTCGATCAACGATGAAGACAAATCCATCCTCGTCCATGTAGCCAAGGTCGCCGGTATGTAGCCAACCATTGCGCAAGGTATCAGCGGTTGTTGATTCCATTCCCCAGTAACCCAACATGACGTTTGGTCCCCGCGCACATATTTCGCCAACCGTACCTTGAGATACCACCTGATCATTTTCATCAAGCACCACCACCTCCACACCCAGTGCTGCGCGACCGGCGCTACGTAATTTTTCTCCGCCGGGAATGTGATGTTCTGGCCCGAGTGAGGTAATGATTGGGGAGGCTTCGGTCTGGCCATAGCCCTGAGCAAATGACACTGTCGGCATTTGTTCCATAGCACTAATCAATACCGCCTCTGGCATTGGCGAGGCGCCATACAGCATGCGTTTTATGCTGCTGACATCGTAATTGGCGATGCGCCCAGATGAGGCTAGAAGATTGACCATGGTCGGCACCAACAGGGTGTTCGTGACTTTCTCCTGCTCAATGAAAGCCAGCACTTCATCAACATCAAAGCGAGGAACAATGCCATGTGTCCCCGCAGCCAGTGTCACGGCAAACGTGCTGGCCATATCAGCCAAGTGGAACATGGGCCCGGCATGCATATATATGGTGTCACTGTCATAGCCCATCTCGGCAACCACGTTCAGGGCATTGAATACCAGGTTGTCATGACTCAGCATCACGCCTTTTGACCGCCCAGTGGTACCACCGGTATAAAACAGCCCCGCCAGATCGTCACCGCCAGCATTGGCGTCACGGATTCGACCGGCGTTGGCGACAAGGGATTCATAATCAATACACCCTTGTGGACACTCACCCTCACCCATGAAGACAACATGCTTGATAGACTCAAGCTGTGGCTGTAGGGATGGCAGCAATGCTGCAAAGGTGTCATCAACGAAAAGCACTTTAGAACCTGAGTCATTCAAGGTATAGGCGATTTCAGGTGGTGCGAGCCGAATATTGACGGGATTCACTGCCGCACCGGCCCACGGCACTGCATAGAAATACTCCAGGTAGCGATCGCTGTTTAATGCCAGTATGGCAACCCTGTCACCCGCATTGATGCCCAGACTTAGCAACCCGTTAGCAAGGCATGCGATACGGTCTTCAAACTCTCGCCAGGTTTGCCGCCGACCAGCAAAAACGGTAGCCGTACCTTGGCCGTTTAATTGAACCGCACGGCGCAAAGTCTGTGAAATATACATAACAGAACTCCTCTATTGAGGCAGAAAAGGAAGGGGGGAGGGTTGTTTATAGATTGGATTAGCTGGAAGCGAAGGCTCTCTTATAAATGAAGCGACCTCGGGAAACCTGGGCGCCATCAAGAAACACATCCACAACAACCACAATGAAGCGCTTTCCTTCACGAATAATGTTCGGCTTGGCCACCAACGTACCCGCAAAGGCCGGGCGCAAATAATCCAGAGTCATACTTGAACATACTGGCTTATTTTGTTCAGTCTGATTCGCTGTTAAGTGCGCGCCAGCAACAAGCTCCGCGAAGCTTGCGATAATACCGCCATGAAAAGTCTTGATCAGAGGGTTGCCAATGTGCTGCTCGCGAAACGGCATTTTATAGGTTGCTTCGCCGTTATCGTCCGAAGCCGTCATACCAAGAAATTTTTCGTATGGTGATACATCGCCGACCACAGTAGAGAGAGCGGTTACCCTTTCTGTTTCGAAGCTGATGATTCCTTCATCATCGATTGTTTTTTTCTTGGAGGGGGCTCTCTTATTGCTAGGATTCACAGATTGATCAAAGGACGGGCCTGCCGTTCCTATCGCAAAACTGCCTGATACCGACGCCAGCAAATTGCCGCCATCACGCCCAAATGCCTCTCCACGGACATAGGCAATATTTTCTTCAACTGCAAAACAGGTGACATTACATGCCACCCCTTCGCCAGCCTCGGGGTTAGCGATGAAATCAACGCGCAAGTCAATTGTCGCAATTGGGCGCATGTCGCCGAGGCGCACAAAAATCGCCAAACCACATGCCGTATCAAGCAAGGTAGCGATGGCTCCCCGATGAAGCTTTCCCTGTTGATCACAAACCTCTTCCACACAAGGCATGCTCATTACCGCGCCATCTTTGGTAATGTCATCCATTGCGATACCAAAAACCCTGAACAACGGATGCCCTGAACCAAAAAAAGCCTTTGCGGCAAGCAGTTCTCTCGGGAGTGATGTCTCAGCTGTCATAGTTAGCAACTTTTTATCAGAATGTTGAAGCGGCATCCGCATACCGGGTCTCTGCAACACGCACAGATTCAATGGCGTCCGTTATTGCCTCTTCAGGGAATGTTTCACTTTCGGACCCCTTTCGCAGACAATCAGCCAGAGCGGACCATGCCGCAGCACTCGTTCGCATCAACTCGACCAAGCCTGCCTCATGTATTTCAGGAACAATTTCACTCGCTTCATCGAGAAATTCTGAATACATCGCTCTAAAGCCGCTGCCCCCCGTTCCACGCTTCTCGATCACTTGATAGGCGAAACGGAGCAACCATTGCCATTTATCCACTGCCTTCCAGCGAGGAAGTTCCTGGATCCAAGTTGTTAGCGCTTGAATACCGTGATTCCTGCTTCCTTGCAGGAGATTATCTGCATTCTTCACAATCGCACTGCGCACGTTCTCGGCAGACACCTGAACCGAAACACTTTCGGGTGCGAACAATGAACCATGATGGATAAAGGGTGGCGACAAGGAGAATCTGGCTTCAACCAACTTGTCACGAGGCACCTCTAAAAGCCCTGGGCGCTCGGTATCGCTAACGAGCATCGTCTCGCCCTTCTCGGCTCGCTGCCAGGCGACGATGGCGTGACCGGGGAAATGTGTACTGCTCTTGAAATAAGGAAGGTAAAAAATATCAGTTAAGAGAAGCGCAGGCCGCCCCGCATCAAGATGGGCATCCAGCGCATCGGCGGCAGCACATTTATCTTGCCAAGTTTCCCAGCGAAACGGCACGCCCAGTGTAGAGAACACCGTTTCCTCAAATCCCATTGAACGGACATGGACAATAAACGGGGTGTCCGTGCCTGGTATTTCCACATAAGTAATACCAAGCCCGGCACCGAGACCGAAGCAGAAAGCTTCAGTTAAATTAAGCCCATGAAACTCCAGAAGATCCCTGATAGCTGAACTTCCACAGTGGCGTCCGGGCCTATGAGTGTGCCGAAAATCAAAGGCACCGGGGTTACCCTGATCGTTGGTCTGCATCAGGCTGCCTCTCTCACAGGATCCGGACCATAAATGGTCTCCGATGCCTGCATTGGATCACCATGAGCCTCATACTCTGCCAACCAGGCGGCAACCTTCTCAGGCATACCGGTGTCCCAAGGGTGAAACCCGGGACGAAACCAGGCAAGAAAATCAGGCAACATTCCTGTGAGAATACCTTTTCGCCCATAAAGTTTGTTCAAACCCTTCAGAATCACACCGGGCTGGCGCGTGACACCATCAAGCTTGAGCATATTCCAGAATACCGGTGCCACGACCAAATGAACCATCAGTGTCGCAACCACCAGCGCCGAGGCACGAGTCAGGTAGCCCCCCCCAGCCGCTCCCTGATAAAGATCATAGGCCACAGCCTTGTGCTCTACTTCTTCAACCCCGTGCCAAAGAAATAGAGCCCTCATTACCGGGTCGGCCTCGCGGAACATGTCGCTTTTCTCGCTGACCATTGTTTCGCCCAAGGTTGCCGTAAAGTGCTCAAACGCCGCAGTCATGGCGAGCTGATACTTCTTCGGCAAGTACTTTTGTGTGGTGCGAATAAACGTCCTTAAATTCGTAGTGACCTTATCTACATCCACGCCCTGGCTGGCCATCACATCGTTGAAACGATCATGGACAATGCCGTGCTGACCTTCCTGGCGAATAAAGTGACGAATGTCCTCGATCAGCTGATCATCTGTCACCTGATCCTTGAAGTTACGCACTGACTGGATAAAGAAGCGCTCTCCCTCCGGGAAATGTACCGAGAGGGCGTCAAAAAAGCGGGTCAGCACGGGATCACCGCCATTCCAGTGCCGCGGCACTGATGAGACATCAAAAGCAACTTTACGTGGCTGGATTGGCAAAGAAGTCATAATTCCTCCAATGAAACAGGTTGTCTTTAGGTTGACATCCTTCGATGTTATTTGGTCAACTGACCAAATGTCAACCAGAACAAACCTACAAAGCGGCAAAACCACGTAAGTTTCATGCTTATAACTTTCGAAGTAGTGATTCGACCATGAAAGATGCGCTAAATATCAGCGCTATGGGCCGATCAAAAGCCAAGAAGTGAGAATCACCACATTTTACGAAATATTCAGAATTCCCTTAAACATTCGGTTCGACCCTGTCGTTTGTAACCGATAAATTTATAGAGCAAGGAAGTACCGATGAATATTGCCAGTTTGAGCATGGCACAGCGATCTGCGGGAGAATGGCTTTCCTCCTTGCCAACCATAATCCTGCTATTGCTCACTATTTTTCTAGCCTCTGGCGAAGTGATTCATTCCCAGTTACTCAAGATTGGTGAGAGCACATGGGAAGGTTACTTCAAGCTGCGAACAGCGGGACTTGTCGGCGCCCCCACCTGTAATTCAGATCCTAACATTGAACAGGAGATCCAGAAGGCCATCACCGAGAAGAAAGCACGAATGGCGGCCGATCCATTAGCCGGAATTTTGGGATCAGAGGTGAACGAAGGAGCGATACGTCAATCGCTGGAGTCATCCCGCTCCATTTGTCGCAATAAATGGAGCGACTACAGGATGGTTCAAGAGAACGCCACTCCTGGAGTGATTGCCTTCCGCAACCTGGAAACAGGGGTCGCCCATCTGGTCACCACCCTTGGGGGTTACAAGCGCCTTTTACTCTGCCTACTTATCATAATCTGTGCAGCAACAGCTACATTCTCCCGACACCACATCGCACTTCGGCCTGCTCAAACGCGCAAGGATCATTTGGTCTCAACTGTTGGTCAGCTAAGTGCAAACCTGATGCTATTGGCGTCAGCATGGGTTTATCGCAGTGCAGAATTATCCGCAGTGGCAGATGGAGTCAACGTTGATCACTTCTATCTTCATCAGTTCTGGATTGCAGGATTTAGTATTCTCAGCCTGGCAGCGTTCTACCAGTTGCTCCGTCCGCCGAAAGATCTAAGCGATGGCGGCTCTTGGGGGAAATCGCTGCTGACCATTCCGCTGTACAGCATCATGTGTATTTCCGCAGGTATCCAGTTCGCCCAACAAGGTTACTATCACGGAATAAGTGTATACCTAGGTATGCTCATGGAGCTTTCCACACTGTTTTTGAGCCTCGCGCTGTATATCTGGATAGGCATGATGTTACGTCAAACCAAACTCGCCCACCTGGTATTTGATGTACTGCGACCCTGGAAAATGTCTCCAGAGCTCATGTGTTTTGTCGTGCTAGCAATTACCGCAATCCCGACAGCGTTCACCGGCGCTTCAGGTATTTTTGTAATCGCAGCTGGCGCCACCGTTTACCATGAGCTGATTCGCGCCGGAGCCCGCAAGCAGTTAGCTCTGGCAGCCACTGCTATGTCTGGCTCTCTCGGCGTCGTTCTTCGACCTTGTCTTCTGGTAGTGATTATTGCCGCATTGAATAACGCAGTGACGACAGATGAGATGTTTTCCTCAGGCTTGAAGGTTTTCTCTTTGTCTTTGTTCTTGTTCTTCGTTTACAGCCAGTTTGTACGCACATCACCCGCCCGTATTGCACCCTTATCTGAAGCAGTACCCGCCAGTCTTAAACGCCTGGTCCCACTGCTTCCCTATATAATCATCATGGGCACGGTGGTAGTATTTTTCCGAGATATTCTGGGTGCGGAGTTAAACGAAATCTACGCCCCCATCATTTTGCCTGTAATGATGCTGTCGATTCTGTGTTACGAGAAACTTAGCGTAAAATCTCTACACGTCTTCTCGTTGACGCTAGTCCCCCTCATTCTCTACTCCTCTTACAATATGGCTGGTATGCAGGAGGCCCTGAATAGCGGCAACATTCCTACTGGCACTTCAAAAAATGAACTTAACAGCCTGTTCTGGGAGCTTTTCTGGCGCAATATGTTACTTAGTGTCAGCCTGATTCTGCAGCATCTAGTAAAAAAACCCTCGGCAAAACCTCACCACCAGCCTGAACCAGGCACAGGAGAGAAGCTAGAGTCTTCACTGCGTTTTGCCACCAATGAAACCACCGGACATATCGGTGCCTTGTTGATTTTGATGGGCATGTCGGTAAGCCTTGGTGGCATCGTAGAACGTTCTGGGATGATGGAAAACTTACCTGAAACTTTTGCCAATATCTGGGTTGCAATGACTATATTGGTGATCACTATGGTAATCATTGGCATGACCATGGATCCGATGGGCGCGGTGTTACTGGTGAACGCCACGATAGCTCCTGTGGCGTTCGCCAATGGAATTGAGCCCCTGCACTTCTGGATGATCACTCTAGCGGCCTTCGAACTGGGCTACTTGTCACCACCGGTGGCACTTAACCACTTATTAACAAGACAGGTGGTCGGCGACGAGGAAGTGGAATCCGCCAAAGTTCACGGAGGCAGCTTTTACCGTCGCCACGAGAAGTATCTTCTGCCTATTGCCGTGATGCTGACCGCTCTATTGATGGTATCCTACCTGCCACTGATGTCAGATACGCTCCACGGCTATATGTTCCAGAAAATATCGCACGGTGGTTAATCGCGAGTCAATTTTAAAAGTTGGCTTTCAATAACTGATTCCATCGCTCAGCGAAAATTAAAATGTAAACTGATTGCATTTACAATAAGACGAAAAATTTTGGTCAGGAATAATCAAACTTTATCTGAACTCCTGACCAAATCCGCCCCCCCATCAACAGATGATGACCAGGGCAAACTCGACCGGCAACGTGCCGGGTTTGAGGCCCCAGCCACACCGCCGTGATACGCCCCTACTCCTATTTTGTATATCACACTCTGTCGTGACTGGATGCCTACGAAATCTGCCGCTTTTGCATTAGAAAAGACGATGGAGAGGGCGATGCCATTACCTATTTCTGAGGTGGCAGGCTCAATGACGCACATTCACTGATCGGCGCGGGCAAATGTGGTGTCGCTCTGTACCATGCATCACCCAGAGAGCAACGCCAGCATGACTGAAAACGATTCGCCGCCGCGCCAACTGATAGAACTCATGCCGGATAGTCGCGTGAAACCCCAATCGCCCCCCTGATTTAGTACTGACGTGCGTTTTGGGGATGTCCTCAATTGAGAAAGGAAAAATCTCGCTCCCTAGAGCAATTTTCATATCATGCCCACTTTTATTTAATGAACCAATATTCGGAGGTAAAGTGAGTTTTTTCTGATTCAACATACATCAATAATACAAAGGTGTGTAAGGCAATTAGAACAAGCCTAATATTTTATATAAAATAAAAAGTCATACTTTTTACTACACTTATTTATTTCCCAAGGCCTCCACGCAAATCATTACATTCATCAAAAACCAAAAACTGATCAGCAATTGGTACACTCAAGCTTTGAAATCAACGAGTGACACTTCTGAGATATAAGCGTTGCCCTCCATACATCCACCGCCCTCTCATCTTTACCGTATTCCTCTCCGCCAGTAGCCAAATCATAAATCTCAAAAAGCTGATCCAATGTATTGAAACCTTCTTTTCGAGTTTTAATCAATGGGAGCACCCACCCCTTGGACTCCGCGGTGCTTTTTACTGATATCTTTTCTTGTAAAACCTGAGAATATCGAAATAGTGGCTTCATTTTTACTTCAAGCCTAGACTGCAACTTCAAACTATCTATAGCACTAAGACTGTCATCACCCCAGTATTCCCAAGCATCACTTTCGAATTTTTTTATAGAAAGAATCATCGACTTTTTTATGCTTTGAAGGTGCTCATTATCTTTTGTTAGCTTCCAATGAATTCTTGTAAAAATATAAGCAAAAACCGAACCACAAAACGCGCCAATAAGTGCCACCAAAAACGCTATATGAATATCAGTGTTGGGCTTGGCATCTTCAGCAATCTTTGCCAACTCCACACGAATTATTCCATCCCCCCCATCAACTTTAACCGCCGTGGTATTTTTTTCTTCTACAATCTGATCCAAGACATCATAAAAGTCATAGGTACAGATTTCGCTATCCTTGTAGCCTTTCTTCTCACCCCCGATAACAGATGTCATTATCTTCCCCAAAAAATCCACCAATATCATTTATTAGAGTTATAAGGAGTTTCTTTAATATAAGAGACTATTCTTTTTTCAAAAAACAAAAAATCCGGATCGTTGTATTTAAATTCCAAAATACTTAAAAACTTATCCGACTTTATATACCCACATTTAATCATTCCCCCAAACCCTTCTGAAAGAAAAGATGAGCCATAGCCATCAACTCCGTCATCCAGAATAATCATCAACTTCTCACCGGGCTGAAGTTTATCAACAGCCGGTTTTAAAAGCTTCTCCCGAAAGGCCTCTCCATTTAGAGGGCCATTTCGAGGCCCTCTACCGGTTGGATCACGACCGAAATCTTGCCCGATATTTAATATTGCCATCACAGCCTCCAAGCTAGGCAGCCAACTTGGTTTTCCATATTATCAAAGTCCCATACACTCTATTATCAAAACTTTGTGTTTTAATTTTTACATCATCATTAACAATTTCATATTTATAGAGTCCTCTACCACTCATTATAGAAAGGTAGCCATTGCCTCTCTCATTGATAAATTCTAGCATATCTGGAAGACCCCGCCCCCTATCTTCTTGCCCCGTACGGGTGCGGTGCATCTCTACCGCGGCCTTCAGAAGATGCTCATCTTTGTAACCATGACTCAAATGCCGCCGACTCAACCAATCCAGCAGTTTTTCACCCAATTTAGACGCCGGCAAAGATGCCGGTATGCCAACGCCCTGATCGTAGAAAACAATTTTCAGCTCTGCTGTTTTTTTGTTATAGCCACCAGTAAGATACCAGTTCTTATCTTTATCCCTAAACCCTTCTCCATCTGGATATGCGTGATCCGCCACATTATTTATTGCCTCATCAAGCCCACACTTCAGAATCGGCCATTTATTAATATCCTCCCCAACAATTGACGTAACCTCCTCCTTAAAATCCCTCACCTGGGCAACACCTAATTGGTTTCTTTTTATATACTTCACTAGCGACAAACCAGTTCCCTCCCCAAGCCCTTCCACATATTTATGATCGATATCGCAGTCAAACAAATCAAAAAAACCAAGCCTATAAAACCTTCTTATAATTTCTTTATCCCAACTTTCTAGCAAAGGCCTTAAACTCATACTCTGCGAGTCTTCCCACTTTGCCAGCTCAGCTGTCAACACAAGCCCTGCCGAAGTCGAAACTTTTTTTAGATTACTAAAATCAACTTTTGCCAACCTGTACTGCTTTATTGACCTCACCTTTTCTGCCAGCCGCCTGATGGACTGAATAACCAAGGTGGTTTCTTCGTATTTTGTTGAAAAATTCATCTCTTCGGGAAGAATAACTGAAACTTTGTTGGTGCCAAGAAATTCAATATTAAGGCCATCCTTCCTCTTCTTATCTACCCAACTATTTCTCTCTAGGCAGTAATCTGACAATCCAGCCCCACCCCTCCCCTTTGATATCTTTTTCCAGTTCCTTCTTAATCGTAAATCTCTCTGGATATCGAACTGCCGCTGTTTTTTTGAAATCCTTCTCATCTCTTCCCCATCACAAATACTGGACCACCCAACATGCGATCCATGATTCATTAAATCCATTAAAGGTTATTACTAATTCAACAAAGTAATAAGCAATAATTTCAGAAGCCCAATATCATCGTGCATTGGTTACTGCAGTTTCAACGCCCATCCTCGCATTCACAATGCGCCCTCACCTTTACCATAGTGCCTTAGCCTGATTAACCAACAGCCAAACTTGCAAAATCCCTACTTCACACACTTCATGACAGAAAAAGGAACGACATATCACCTTTCATCGCCACTCACGCCCCGATATTACACCCTCCTCTCAATAAGTATGGAAGCTTTTCCTCAAACAACCTTTCAACGCGGAGGACTCCTGCCCAAATAGCGTCCATAAAGATACGGACGGAAACTCTACATTACCAACCCAGGCATCAACGCTTCGTATATAGCTTTCTATATTTAGGCCCTCCACGCACTTCACTTTGTGAACGACGGACACATCCAACACCTGTTCCATTCACCATACCAAACCCCTTTTTCCTCCAACGTAGAAAACTTGGCCACATTGTCGGCTCAGGGAAAAGAGCTTGAGAATGTACAATCGCCTCCTGGTGCTCTTCTTCATCAGCACTGGCAACCACTCTAAACCTTTTATGCTCATCTTCTATACCATCCAATACTGCATATTGAAGAACGTGGCGTTCCTCGATTCTATTTTGTCGGCATGAGTTATAAACTTCAATCAAGGCCTGATCACATTGATGTTCGCCCGGAAAAATATTTGCCCGGCAGTTCAAAAACTGAAATTGATTTAATGCTCTGATATCGTCAGACTTCTTAGATTTAAAAATTCCATTCTTTTTTGAAACAGAATACACATCTGGATCATACGCAATAAAAACCATTTGTGCCGACAAAGGAAGAATCGCGATGATGCCTGCAGACCCCAGCCCATAACCTGCCTCCTTAAGCTTAGGGTCAGCCTTAAACCAACGATTAGTTAAAATGGCCGGATCATCGGAAGCGACAACCTTCATCTCGGAGTTCAATTTCACCAAGCAACCACGAAGATCGTCGGTTATTTTCATAACCTCTGCATAGGTCCGCATTGACTCGATTACCGCCTCCTTAATTTCCATTCGATAAGATTGATCCTCTCCGACCATTTCACCAAGCTTGCTATTCATTTCCACCATACGTCGTGATGCGGCTTCAGTTCGCATATACTGAAAGAGCCAGAATCTCTTGAGAAGCAATTCATCGCCCTCTTCAAGTTTATTATAACAATCCAGTCTGACTCTACGAAGGACTCCAGCATAAGCCTGCTCTAATGATTGTATAGATTTTTCTAAATCCTCATCATCTCCATAGAAGTAGTCTCCTGAGCATTGTTTTTTTACTGCCGCTTTATCAATAAAGATTTCCCTATCTATGTTAAATATCTTAATCGCCTTCCCTTCCTCGTCATTCGTAAATGGCCTCAGATAACATCTTGGAACGAAATGCTGATTTTTATTTGTCGGCATATTATCTATCCCCGATTTAACATCTTTCTCTATTTTTAGCAGACGATTTCAGCCAGGCTATATACGAAATCTCTAGAGACACCTAAAGCTCAACACCCAGATAAATCACTTGGAAATTGATTCCCTCTCGTCAATAAACCTCTAATAGCTTCAACCATAACAACTTTAATGATTCTAGATAGTTTCAAACACATATCACCTCCATGAAGCCAGGAAGGAAGACTTCCTGTCCCCACTTCATGGAGGTTTCATGATCATTCAATGTCCGTCCTGCCGCTCTATCCGGGCCGTCGCCCTGCAAAATGGCCGCAAGGTTGGCGGTTCTGTCGGCACGGTTGCTGGAGCTGCCAGCGGCGTTGCCATGGCGACTAGCGGGGCTCGCGTCGGTGCGACCGTCGGCATGGCGTTTGGGCCTGCTGGGTCTGCGATTGGCGGCATCGCCGGTGCCGTGCTCGGCGGTCTGGCTGGTGGCGTTGCCGGCGGTGAAGCCGGTGCTGCGCTGGGTGCCAAGCTCGACGAGATCTATCTCGACAACCTGGAATGCCTGGACTGCGGACACAGCTTTCGCCTGGATTCCGAGTAACCCCTTCTCTTATCTCTTTCTCTCACCCTAGAAGCCCGCCTAGCGCGGGCTTCTTTATGCCGCTTTGGAGGCCTGAATGGATATTCCCACTTTCGTAAAGAACGAGCAGGGCCTGTATCACGTACAGGGCTGCGTTAAGCCTGAGGAGATTGTCAGCACCGCTGCCACCATCCTGCTGGATGAGCTCACTGATCGTGAAGCACTAACGGCACCCACCGATGTTGCCCAGTTCCTGCAGTTGGCCCTGGCCCAGGAGAAGAACGAGGTCTTCTCGGCCATCTTCCTCAACAACAAACACAAGGTGCTTCGTTTCGAGACGTTGTTCAACGGCACCATTGATAGCTCTGCGGTTTACCCCCGTGTGGTGGTGCAGCGTGCTCTGGAGTGCAATGCCGCTGCCGTCATCTTCGCCCACAACCATCCCTCTGGTTGTAGCGAGCCCTCTAATGCCGACCGGCAGATCACCAAACGCCTCACCGATGCCCTCGCGCTGATTGATGTCCGTGTACTGGACCACTTTGTGGTGTCCCGTTCCGGCTACGTCAGCCTGGCCGAGCGCGGCTGGCTATAACCCTGCCCTTTTGGGCATTCCTTCTTTAACAGGAGATTCACCATGGCACATCTTGTCGAAAACATGGCCTATCTGGGCCGTACCCCCTGGCACGGGCTGGGTAACCAGCTGGCCACCCAACAACCGCTTGAAGTCTGGATGCGGGAAGCCGGCATGGATTGGGAGATCCGTGAGACGCCAGTCCGCTTTATTAGTAGCGAGGCCGGCGCTCTCGGTCAGATCTCGTCATTCCCGGATCAGAAGGTGCTATTCCGTTCTGACAATCAGGAGCCCCTGTCGGTAGTGAGTAACCGCTTCAAGGTGGTTCAACCCCGCGAGGTGCTGGAGTTCTATCGAGATCTCACCGAGCAGTCCGGCTTTGAGCTGGAGACCGCTGGTGTCCTGAAAGGGGGCCGCAAGCTGTGGGCCCTGGCGCGTACCGGGCAAACGGGTACTTTGGCGGGTAATGACCAGACCAACGGCTATGTGCTGCTGGCCACGGCCTGTGACGGCACCTTGGCGACCACGGCGCAGTTCACCAGTATCCGGGTGGTCTGCAATAACACCCTCGCCGTCGCACTGAGTGGCAACACCCATGCGGTGAAGGTACGCCACAGCACCACCTTCGATCCGCAAGCGGTGAAGCAGCAGCTGGGGATTTCGGTCTCTGCCTGGGATGACTTCATGTATCGCCTGAAGGCCCTGAGCGAGCGGCGCATCACGCGCAAGACCGCGGAGAAGGTCATGCAGACCATTTTCACGGATACCGGCTATCCGCCACAGGGCATGCCGGTGAAGGGCAACGAACAGGCCATGAAGAAAGCCATGACTTTGTATGACGGTGCCGGTCGCGGGTCGGATCTGGCGTCCGCCAAGAACACGGCCTACGGCCTGCTGAATGCTGTCACCGAGTTCGTGGACCACGAGCGCCGCGCCCGCAGCACGGATAACCGGCTTGACTCTGCCTGGTTCGGGAAGGGTGCGCAGATCAAGCAACGGGCTTTGGAGCAAACTTCTCTGCTGGTCGCCTGATCCCGCCTGACCACTTGCCCCTCCCTTCTCTCTAACTCCTCTTTTTAATAGAAAACCTGGAGAACACCATGAACTTGAAATGGCTCTACCGCCTGTTGGCGGTATGGGACTGTCGCCCTATGCCTGCTGAATTGTCAGCGGTGTGGGGCGCGTTCCTGCATGAAGGCCTGATGTGCCATCCCGGCGATCCGGGCCGGACTCGTCGCATCCTGGAGACCTGGGACAGTGGCTGCATCGAGTTGATCATCGCCACCTGTGAGTACCTGGACCCGCTCTGGCAGACGGTCTCCCACATCTGGTTCGAACCCCGTGGTCGCCCTGGCGTCTTCGAGTACGAAGTGGTCAGCGAGCTGGGCGAGTGGCTGGGTGAGCAATTACTGACTCACGGCCACCTTCCCAGCAATAAAGAAACGGAGCGTTACATCGAAGCGTTGGTGAATGACTTCTTCGAGATTGGCGAGGAAGGCCCTTCTTCTTCAGGTCGAGCCGCATGATGCCACTTAGCCATCATCCTCATTCACCTTTCCTTCCTTACCCCTAGCCCCGGCCACTGTGCCGGGGCTTTTCTTTGTCTGGAGCATTCTCATGGCACAACCGAAAAGTACCTCACCTGGCCAGCGCCCTGCCCTGCGCCTGGTGTCCACCAAACGCATGAACCGCGAAGACTGGCTGAAGATCCGTAAGCAAGGCATCGGTGCCAGTGATGCCGCTGCGGCGGTAGGCATCAGCCCGTACCAGTCCCCACTGGAACTGTGGATGATCAAGAGCGGACGGGATGGTCTGTTACACGCCCCTGATCCCGATGACATTCAATCCCCCCTGTACTGGGGCACGCTGCTGGAGCCTAAGGTGGCCGAGGCTTACGCCAAGATCACTGGCAACAAGGTTCGGCGCGTGAATGCCGTGCTGCAGCACCCGGATGACGACAAGCCCTGGATGCTCGCCAACCTGGATTACGCTGTCGTCGGTAATGACGATGTGCAGATTCTGGAGTGCAAGACCACGGGCCAGTACGGGGCCAAGCTCTGGGCGGACGGAGTTCCCGAGTACATCCAGTGCCAGGTGCAGCATCAGCTGGCCGTCACCGGCAAGCAGGCTGCCGATGTGGCCGTACTGATCTGTGGGCAAGAGTTGCAGATCCACCGGATCGCGCGGGATGAAGCACTGATTGCTCACCTGTACGAGCTGGAGCGGGAGTTCTGGCAGCTGGTGGAAGCGGACACCCCTCCGGACCCGGATGGCTCCGACTCTGCCGGGAACGCCCTGCAAGCCCTCTACCCCCAGGACAAAGGGGAAACCGTGGACCTCACGGATAACCCCGCCATGGAAGGCGACTTCAATGAGCTGCTGGATCTGCGTGACACCCTGGGTCGACTGACCGAGCGGGAATCCACCCTCAAGCAACGTATCCAGCAGACCATGGGGCTGGCCAGCAAGGCCACCTTCACCGAGGGCTCTGTGACCTGGAAGCGCAGCAAGGACTCCACCAGCCTGGATAGCAAAGCCCTACTTCAGGATCAGCCTGATTTGATCAAGCACTACCCCAAGCACAAGGCGGGCAGTCGCCGGTTCCTGGTGCGCCCCAACCCCTAACCCAAACCTCAAGCGGCATAACAGCCGGGCCAAGCCCGGCTGTGTGTCTGTGCCTGCTATCAGGAGAACCTCATGATCAAAGGACTCGCCATTACCCCACCCGTGATCGGCCGTATCAGTATTGGCCGCGTGGTGGAGAAGAACGGCAAGCGTATGCCGGAGAAAGACGATCAGTTCACCATCACCACCCAGATCCAGACCAGGGAGGGTTGGCTCCCTCACCCGCTCGATGAGGCCCTGCGTAAGGAAACCCAAGGCAGCAAGCTGCGTAGCATTCCCATTACCCTGCCCTTCAATGACCCAGACCTGAACTTGAGGGCTGAATACACCTTCTTCGAGCGCAAAAGTGGCAGACCGCTGTGTGCCGGAGACGGAGAGACATGCCGACGTCATACCGACAAAGGCCTGGAATCCCTGCCCTGCCCTTCACCGGATTTATGTGACTACGGCAGCCATGGGCTGTGCAAACCTTACGGGCGGCTTTATGTGCGGATCGGGGAGGAAGATGAACTCGGCTGCTTCGTATTCCGCACCACCGGCTACAACAGTATTCGCACCTTGGCCGCACGGCTGCGTTACTTCCACGCTATCAGTGGCGGCAACCTGGCCACACTGCCCTTAGAGCTGAAACTCAGAGGCAAGAGCACCACCCAAAGCCACCGGGCACCGATCTACTACGTGGATCTGACCTTGCGAGCAGAGCAATCCATGAAGGAGGCTGTCACCCATGCACGGGAAGAAGCGAAGGGGCGTGAGAGTCTGGGGATCAGCCAGTCCGAGTTGGATAAGGTCGCTCAGGCGGGGCTGATGAATGCGCAGTTCGAGTATGCGGAGGACGAGGGGCTGCAGGTAATAGATGAGTTCGCTCATGGGGAACAGAAGAACCCGGCAACCCAACAACCCTCTCAGGCGCTGAGGCAAAAATTAAGCGAGAAACAAGGCTAGCCAAGCATGGCGAGCAGACCTGCTCGGCGCTCTTTCGACAACCCCCGGTAGCGCTTGACCAAGGTGGCCTCTTCTTCGGAGTTCACCTGTGCACCATAGCGCTCAACAGGGTCAGCAATGCTATCTGGCTCCAGACCACAAACCAGCCGATCCAGCGATACTCCAAGCACCTCTCTCAACGCAGGCAAAAGCGCGAACCGAGGCTTCTCTCGACCACTTTCCCACGCAGAAACCGATGCCTTGGTGACGTGAAGCATCTCGGCAAGCTGTTCCTGTGTTAACCCCAGCTGCTTTCGCGCAGACCTTAACCGCTCAGGAAACCCTGACATGCAGGACCTCACAACAAAAGTGAAGTCACCAAACTACGGCCAAGCCTAACACCTGTCGTATGGCATTTCTTGACTATAGATATTCAGATTAACCATACTTCATGGTTTGGCATTGCCTGACCATTAGACAAACCACCGCAAAAGGACTCAACAACAAGGAGTTAACCATGAGAAAAACAACTTTCGCTGCCGCCCTAATGGCCATCACTCTTTCCGGCTGCTCCGATCTCTCGGAGGTCATCGAAGTCGGCACCGCAACAAGACACACCGCATATGCCGCAATGAACCCCCAGTTCGTGACCATCAGAAGCCTCGTAGAGGAAGTGGAAATCCAGGAGGTCACAGTTAACCGGGGGGAATGCCGCGTCATCAAATACAACGGAAGAAGCCAGCTGCCCAAGACAATCAAATTTGGGAAAACAGCCAAGATCCAAGTCAACAATGACTGCGACGTTCTTGAGGCTGAAATCGAAACCGATCAAGGGGCTGGCACCTACAGCTTCGGCAGTTAACCCCCCCCAATACAGCGGCTCGACAGAGAGCCGCTGCCTACCTTTTACTCCCCCGCCAAACGATCCCTTTCTTCAATTCTCTCCAAAATCCAGGATTCCACCTCGTCAGACACCCACCCAGAGGCTCGCCCGCCCAACTGCACCGGCTTGGGGAAGGCACCCTCACTGGCCAACTTGTAGATGTACGAACGGCCCAACCCGGTGGTGTCCATGACTTCCTTCAAACGCATGATCTTCATGAGACTCTCCTTCAACTCATGAGATAGCGCTCGCCTGTATTTTTTTACTCACTCCTATCTCCGGCTGGTACCGAAGTGTCTGATCCCCATCCCATATTGCTTGGTCTTGGCTTTCGCCAAGTAGCTGATGCGGCTAAACAAACCCGCCACCTCAGCTTCCCCACCAGCTGAACCCACATTGACTCGGTATACGCAGCTGTAGGGGAAGTGAACCAATCCACTGCCCTCATCTGGCCCCAACCCGACGGCTCGTGACCACGCCTTCACAATGCGCTCGGCAAGGTTCTTCGCTGGCCTGTCCGCCAGCGAGTCTCGCGGCACGTCCGGATCAGGCATTGCAGCCCCTTCCCCCTTCGCAGAAGGCAGGCTCCCTAGCTGCCGGTAAGTATCCTTGTTAAAGAACAGGCAGACGTGGAAATGAGGTTGATCGCTGCTGTCCTGCTCTCGTACCCAGATATACCGGACAGCGGTGTCATGGACCCGCTTACCTTCGCTACGTCTACGATTAACGTCAGCTTTTATTTGTTCTCGCAACGAGCTGATAAATCGACCCATCACAAACTCCAGCTGAAAGGGATGACGCTCAGGCAGACGCAGATCGAGTCTCACAGCCAACGTTCGAGGGTGTTCAGACAATGACCAATCCAGGGTCTCTTTGAAGCGGTACAGGTATTCATGCACTAAAGGTCCATGCTGAAGCTGGACCTCATAGCCATGCCAGGAGCCTGTGTGGTGTAGGGAAAGATTGGTGTTAAGAGGGTGCCGGTTAATCATTAATTTCTCCTATGAGAATTGTTTGCTCATAGGAGATGCCTGTGTGTAACTTTCGACCGGCACCAAGGTGGATAAATAGCGCTGCCCGGCTTTAGGGAGCCGGACAGCTAATAATCCTGATTGGGTATCCCAGCCTTCAACAAGTGGGCTGGATGGAAAACCCTATATATCTATTACCGACAAGCCAATGCTGGCCAACGCCATGCACAATCAAGCTCTTATGATCATGAAAACTATCATTTTAAAATACCCAACCCCTTGTTTTTATTAAACTATAAATAATTTAATTATTCTTAAATTAGACATGCATTAGACATTAACTTGACGTTAATGCAACTTTATTGCTACTTTTTTTTCACTTAAATATTACTATGTAATAAAGATTGGAACAGGCCCATGATCACTCAAAATGATGAGATCGAGCTATCTCGACAAACATTCAGTCGCTGGCTAGCCAGAAACAATAGGGAGCAAATCTCTTGGCTGGCACGCTACCTGAACGAGAACAAAACAGCCCAACGATTACTCCTTAAACAAGTAGAAGGAATGCTAGAGGGATCAGGGCATCAGGTAGTTGTGGTTGAAAAATACGACGCGCTTGTTCTACGAATGGCAGAGCTTGATGTTCTTTGCGGGAGAGAAGGAGCCAAACTTACAGCGAGAATCAAGTCAGCCTGGAGTCAGCACAAATACAGGACAAAGCTACGGCTAACCGACTATAAGAACATCAATATGGTCCTCAGCATGAGGGCAATTAACAACTTGAAGAAACTGTCTGAGAGCATCAACAAACCCCAAAACAAGGTTATTGAAGATCTGATAGAGGAAAAGCTCGAGCTCTTATTGAACACAGGGCAAATACACCAGCCCCCTCCCCAACATCGGGAACTCCAAGTGAGCGTACCTGACCTCGCTTCGACAACACCTCCTGCGACACCATTGCCAGGAGAAGACCTTCATGAGAGTGAGACATCCCATGACAATGCGAGCACACCCGGAAAAATCTCTTCGGTATGAATGCTAGCTATGTCTCGTAGAACAACTGTATATGATCAGCCCACCGCTGCAGCCACTCACGGCACTCCGCCTCGTAGCTATGCAGGTCATAGGTTCCTTCAATACCCTTACGGGAGTGCCCCAACACCGCTTCAGCGACCTCGCTGGGGCAGCCCAATCGGGCCAAGCCAGTCCTGACGGTCCGCCGTAGGTCATGGGGTGACCAGTCAGGAATGGAAGTTAGCCAAAGCTGCGCAGCTGTGTAACTCCGTCCAGATTTCAGTTTTTCGGGGTTCTTCAGGTGCCATTTTGTCTCGGTTAGCGACTTTTGCTGGATTGGCTTCCTGGTGCGAGTTGACGGAAAAGGGTAATTATCCGTAGTCAGCTTCAGCTGACTCAGAAATTCGATGGCCTGTGTTGGCAACTGAACGTATCGCTCCGCTCCATTCTTTGAGTCCCTCAAATGCCAAGAACCTGCCTCCAGGTCGATATCCTTCCACTCAGCGTTACACACCTCCCCTGTCCGGCAACCAGTCCAAAGAGTGAACCGCATGACATTCTTCTGAGTGGTGGAGTAGCCCGAGCCCGGCAGCCAAGCCAGAACCGCCGCCAGCTCTTTGTCCGAAAGCACCCTCTTGCCCTTGTTCGGGCTCATACGGATCCTGGCAGTCTTCAAGCTGGCCTTGGCCAACCAGGCCGGGTTAGGGAAATCGTCAGGTAGACGCTCCAGCCCAATGGCGTACTCATAGGCAGCAATGAACTCCCGGAGCACATTCCCAGCTTGGACCCGCGCGCCTCGATCCAGGATCTCCTTGATCAGGTCGACCACATCCTTTCGCTTTACCTCCGCCGCTGGCTTATCGCCTAACACCCGGACAGCGTCATTATGGAGAGTACGTCGCACCTCCCACTGTCCTTTGGGCTTCCTGGCCCCAGGCATCCGTCTCTTCTCCCCGGTTCTCGGATCTGTCACCGTCCGATCCTCAATGACTTCCGTCAGATACTGCTCGACCAGATCTGTCACAGTATAAGCGGCCACGGCTTCGGCTTGCGCCTGTGCAGCCTTTGCCTCCTTTTCTGCCTGGAGCTGACGATCCCGTTCGGCTTTGGGACAAATCCCTTTGGCTCTGAGCTCCTTCATTTTGGAGACCTCAAGGCGGGCTTCTGCAAGCTTCACACCAGGGAAATTGCCGATCTTGACCTGAACCAGCTTGCCCGTCTCGGGGCTTCGGTAGCGATACGTGAAGGTTTTCAGACCCGAGGAACCGCAGGTAACTCGCAACCCGGCGTTCTCAGCCCCGTCGGTTTTGACCTTGTCTCCTGGCCGCATTGCCTCAATGGCACGGACCGATAGTTGCTTGCTTCCTTGTTTGCTATGCTCCATCGCTTTGATCCACCAACACTAACGCTTTCAAGCAAATCCCCGCATCGCAGGCCCCGTCTGGCCTACAGAGGATTTGGTATAGGTTTTTGGCAGTATACCACCTTCAAAACCACCTTTTCGAAGGAAAAACCAAAAACCTATACTAAAACCTATACTAATTTTGCGGATTTGGATGGATTTCCGTGGACACCCACGGACACTACCGGAAATCACATATTTCGCTAACTGTTTGAATATATAGCGAAATAAAAGGAAAAACAGGCTGAAACGCACATATGACGAACCCCAATTTATCCGCACACACACCTATGATGCAGCAATACCTCGGTATCAAGGCCGAGCACCCGGATCAGCTGGTGTTCTACCGCATGGGCGATTTCTACGAGTTGTTCTTTGGTGATGCACAGAAGGCGGCGCGGTTGCTGGACATTACGCTGACCCAACGGGGCCAGAGCGCCGGCAAGCCGATTCCCATGGCGGGGATTCCCTATCATGCGGCGGAGAACTACCTGGCCAGGCTGGTGAAGCTGGGCGAATCGGTGGCGATTGCCGAGCAGATTGGTGACCCGGCGCTGGCCAAGGGGCCGGTGGAACGCAAGGTGGTGCGTATTGTTACCCCCGGCACGGTGAGTGACGAGGCGCTGCTGGAAGAGCGTCGCGACAATCTGCTGTGCGCGGTGTTTGATCACAATAATCAGTACGGCTGCGCCAGCCTGGATTTGGCTGCCGGGCGCTTCGTCGTGACTCAGGTAGAAGGTACTGAACAACTGCAGGCTCTGTTGGAGCGCTGGTCACCGGCGGAGCTTCTGCTCAGCGAGGAACACGGCCTGCCAGGCCGCTGGGCCGAGCGCCCGGGCACCCGCAAACGCCCCGGCTGGGAGTTTGACGAAGACGCCGCCCGCCGCCAGTTGTGTCAGCAATTTCAGGTACAGGATCTAGCCGGCTTCGGTGAACCAACCGCCGTGGCGGTGGCCGCTGCCGGCGCCCTGCTGGGGTATGCCAAGGAAACCCAGCGCGGTGAGCTGCCGCACATTACCGGCCTGGCCGTGGAAAGCTTTGATGATGCAGTGGCCATGGACGCAGCCACCCGCCGCAACCTGGAGCTGACCGAAACCCTGGATGGCCAGGAGCAGCACACCCTCGCCTGGGTACTCGACAGCACCCAAACCGCCATGGGCGCGCGCCTGCTCAAGCGCTGGGTGCACCAGCCGCTGCGTAACCGCACCACCCTCACCCAACGACAGGACCAGATCGACGCCCTGCGCCAGGGCTGGTGTTTCGAATCCGCCCGCGATGTGCTCAATGACATCGGTGACATGGAGCGTATTCTCGGCCGCGTGGCCCTGCGCTCCGCTCGCCCCCGCGACCTGACTCGCTTGCATGCCAGCCTGAAGGCGCTACCGTCGTTGATTGGCACTTTGCCCGCCGCCGACTGCTTCTTTGAGTTGATCGAGCGCATCGGTCAGTTTCCGAATCAGGTGGCATTGCTGGGCACTGCGGTGATTGAAAACCCGCCCATGCTGATTCGCGACGGCGGCGTGATTGCCCCCGGTTACAGCGAAGAGCTGGATGAACTGCGCTCCATCAGCGAAAACGCCGGTGCTATTCTAGTAGACATTGAAACCCGAGAGCGCGAACGCACCCAGCTGTCCACCCTGCGGGTGAAATACAATCGCGTGCACGGTTATTACATCGAGTTATCACGCCGGGAATCGGACCAGGCGCCGGCCGATTACCAGCGCCGGCAAACCCTGAAAAATGCCGAGCGTTTTATCACCCCGGAACTGAAAGAGTTTGAAGACAAGGCGCTGTCTGCCTCCAGCAAGGCACTGGCCCTGGAGAAGCGTCTCTACGAAGCATTGCTGGAAAAAGTGGCCGCCGAGCTGCATGCCCTGCAACGTAGCGCCGCCGCCGTGGCCGAACTGGATGTACTGACATCCCTGGCCGAGCGCGCCGAAGCACTCAACTGGGTACGCCCACAGTTAGTAGACGAAGAAGCCATTATCGAAATCGTGGATGGTCGCCACCCGGTGGTCGAGCAGGTGCTGGACGATGCCTTTGTCCCCAATAGCCTGCACCTGGATGACGCCCGCCGCATGGTGATCATTACCGGCCCAAACATGGGTGGTAAATCCACCTACATGCGCCAGACTGCGCTGATCGCCCTGCTTGCCCACTTGGGCAGCTGTGTGCCTGCAGCCAGTGCCCGCATCGGCAGCCTGGACCGGATCTTCACCCGCATTGGCTCCTCGGATGACCTGGCCGGCGGGCGCTCCACCTTTATGGTGGAGATGTCCGAAACCGCCAACATCCTCAACAACGCCACCGCCCAAAGCCTGGTGCTGATGGACGAGATCGGCCGGGGCACCAGTACCTTTGATGGCCTGAGCCTGGCCTGGGCCGCCGCCGAGCACTTGGCGCGTAATCTCAAGGCGTTCACCCTGTTCGCCACCCACTATTTCGAGCTGACCCAACTGCCGGAGCAACTGCCCGGC
Source organism: Alcanivorax sp. VBW004 (assembly GCF_009718865.1). NCBI lineage: Bacteria > Pseudomonadati > Pseudomonadota > Gammaproteobacteria > Oceanospirillales > Alcanivoracaceae > Alcanivorax > Alcanivorax sp. VBW004. The sequence continues at coordinate 2,384,001 of NZ_WNHC01000001.1, read as the reverse complement.
ATCTACAACGCCCACCTCACCGCCAGTGAACACGATAACCGTATTGTGTTCCTGCATCGGGTGCAGGAAGGCCCGGCCAGCCGCAGCTATGGTCTGCAGGTGGCGCAGCTGGCGGGTGTGCCGGCCAGCGTGATCCATGAAGCGGGGAACAAGCTGCGCGAGCTGGAAGAAGGCAAACCCCTGGCGGCGTCTGGCTCTGCCGTGAACACCACGCCCGCCAGCACCACACCGGCGGCAGCAACGCCGGCCCAGGCCAGCCTGTTCAGTGAGCCCAGTGCCGTGGAGCACGCCCTCAAGGAACTGGACCCAGATGATTTGACGCCGAAGCAGGCGCTGGAGGCACTCTACAAACTGAGGGGACTGCTTTAGCGCTGCAGGAACGGCGCTGGGTTGGTGGCGCGACAAGCCCGGTGACGAGAAGCGAAAACCGTCAGACTTTACCGTGTTTTCGGGTTTGCCTTTCGAAACTCGCTTCTCGCAACTCGACACTCTATCTATCTACAGGCTGTCTATCCGCAGGGCACAGCGAGCGACGCCCCTAAAGGCGGCAGGCGGCGAGTTGTCCTCTGATAACACTCTGGGCTATTACCTTATATCAACGCTGCGTTTGCCTGCCTCTGGGCATATCGCTAGACTAGCGCCACCCCAAGCGAGACCGTGCCTATTGCTGCTATAATCAGCCCTTGGCGCTGTACAAAATGAAGACACCTGGCGAGGACAGGATATGACGTTCGTAGTAGGTGAGAACTGCATTAACTGCAAACACACCGATTGTGTGGAAGTGTGCCCGGTAGACTGTTTCTACGAAGGCGAAAATTTTCTGGTCATCCACCCGGACGAGTGTATCGACTGTGCACTGTGTGAACCGGAGTGCCCGGTTAATGCGATCTTCTCGGAAGATGAACTGCCGGACGACCAGCAGGACTTCCTGGAGATCAACGCGGATCTGGCAGAGAAGTGGCCGAACATTACCGAAATGAAAGATGCGCCGGACGACGCTGAAGAGTGGGACGGTGTGCCGAACAAGCGGGAGCAGCTGGTCCGCTAAGCGCGGATCACTTTTCTCCAGGCAAAATAAAAGGGCGGCATCCTGCCGCCCTTTTTGCGTCGAGTCATCCTGACCCTTTTGCGCTCACCGCAACATCCCTGTACTGCATTCCTTGCAAATCCTTGTGCTCAATTCCCTGAAGCACGGAAACACTATATCAACCGTATTTTGCTCTGTGGGTAAAATAAATATTAAAAGTCTGGGCAAAAACCACACAAAACCGAAAAACAGCATAAAAAACAAAAGGTTAGCTTTTAAAGATTTGCTTTTGAACGCCAAAAACAGCAGAAAAAAACTGTTTTTTCCTACAGTCTTGTAAGAGATCTCTTACAAGCTCGTCCCACCGCACCAGACCCGCGCCCCAGAAGACTACATCCCGACGCCAAAAGGCGCCCAAGCTTTTACATTTCCTCACTGCTTTTTACAGCACGACGTCACACTTCTGGGTAGCATTAATTCTATGGAAAACGTGGTGTTACACAGCATCACCAAGCCAACCAGTATCCCCCCAAGGCGCTAGCAATAGCGCTCACAACCCCCCTCTTCCACCCCAATTTCGGAAGAGGGTTTTTTTTGCCTGAAATTTGCCGCTGCACGGCCCCATTTCACGCCAACGTGGCGTTTAACGCCGCACAGGCCTGCTGGAAATGTTGTTTCAGGGAGTGAATCAAAGCGGGCGCATTGGCAAGATCACCGCTGGAAGCCAACGTTTCCAGCCCCATACACAGACCTGCAACATGAATGGCCCCCAGGTTGCTGCTGCTGCCCTTGAAACTGTGCGCCTGGCTGCGCAGGGTATCCGCATCGTCCCCCGCAAACGCCTGATCCAGCGCGGCCAGGCGTTGCTCGCCATCGCGCTGAAACGATTCGACCAGCATCTGAAAATCTTGGCCCATAATATCCTGCAATTCGGAAACGACCTCGACATCGAGGACCGATCTATCGTGCATCAACCTGCTCCGTCATCCTTTACGGCGGCTACCATAGCAGCTACAGAAACCCTGTTATGTGTTACAAGCTGGAAATTTAAGCAAGCACGGGCACCGCTGACACCCGTCAAATCAGGAAAAAGTGACAGACGGTAAAAGTCCGGATGAACGGGCCCGTGCCACATCGCCCGGCTCATCCACATCCCACAGGGGCGCCAACACCCCGGTTTGCTCCGGGGCAAAACAGGCCCGGCTGTCCTGTAACGCATGGGGACCACCGAAGCGCACGCCCCGAAAACGCCCAGAGGACCAGAACGCTGCCCGGCTGCTGCCCAGCAGCACATAGCCACCGTCTTCACTGGCGCCGAACACCACAGGGGTGTGCCCCAGCGCATCCAGCGCCTGCTCGAAATAAGGCCGATCCAGCAGCAGGCAATCGCTGCCGATGAGCAAAACCCGGGAAGCGTGGCACAAGCCCTGTGATAACGCGCCAGCCATGCGTTCCCCCAGATCCTCACCTTCCTGCAAAAAACTGGACCAACCCCGTGCCGCTGCCTCCTGCTGCAACTGCGCATCCGGCTTGTCGAGCCACAGCTGCACCTCACCGGGAAACGCCTCTGCGGCAGCAAACGTCTGCCACAGTAGCTGCCGATAAATCTGCAGGGCGCCATCGGCCCCGAAAGCAGGGATCAGGCGGGTTTTCACCTGACCGGCGTGCAGGGCGCGGGCGAAAATGATCAGCAAGGGCTCGTCGTTCACCCGGCATCCCCCCGGTAATACTCCCGGTGCAACGCTTCAGGGTTGGCCCCGCGCCAGTAACGAAAGCGCAGGGACCACATCAGCCAGATGGTGCGCCAGGCACCGTGGCGCTCCCAGCGCCGGCTGCTGGTGATCACCGGCGGGCGCAGGCACGCCGGGCGCGCCAGGGCACGCAAGCGGCGCGACAGGGCAATATCTTCCATCAATGGCTGCTCGGGAAACCCGCCCTGTTCACGAAACACATCCCGGCGCACAAACAGGGCCTGATCGCCGGTGGCGATCCCGGTAAGGCGCGAACGCCAATTCATCATGAACGCGATAACGCGAAACAGCGGCCGGGGCTGGCTCAGCCGAACATCAAAACGCCCCCACAGGGTGCGACTGGCCAGGCTACCCAGCGCCTCGCGATGGCGGGCATTGAACACCGTGTCCGCATGGATGAACCAGAGCCATACGCCCCGTGCGCATACCGCGCCGGTATTCATCTGAAGGCTGCGCCCCTGATCACTGGTGAGCACCGTATCGGCAAGTTGCCGGGCAATATCGATGCTGTGATCGACACTGCCGCCGTCTACCACTATCAACTCATCATCGTCCGCCAGCGCCGTGCGTAGCCTTGTCAGCGACTCGGCCAGAGTGTCCGCCTCATTGAGCACCGGTACGATGACACTGACGCGGCTCATTCCAGCGAGCCACCACAGCTGCTTCCTGCGCCCGCCGTGCAACCAAAGCAGTGATCGGCCACATAAATCGGCTCGCCCTCAATGTCGTCTTTCAGCAAGCTCGACAAATGCTGATGGCCCTCATGGTGACCTTGTGGCATGTCCAGCATCTGGTTGAAATCACAATCGTAGAGATAACCCTGATAATCCACGCTTACCATGGAGCGGCACATCAAGGCCGGCAGGGTCTCGCGATTGTAGCTGTCGCGCAGCAGCTGCATGTAATCGTTGAACTGATCGTGGGCCAGCAACACCGCACCGAAACGACTGATAGGCATGTTGGTAATCGTCAGCAGATGATTGAAGCGCAAACCGAAATGCGTCATCAATTCACGCTTGTAGTCAGCCTCCAGAGACGCCTGGGGAGGCGGCAGCGACGCGCCAGTGGGGTTATAAACAAGGTCCAGCACCTTGTCGTCCCCGTAGCCTTTCTCGTTCAGGCGGCGAATGGCTTCAAGGCTGCCCTGAAACACGCCCTTGCCCCGCTGCTTGTTCACGTTCTCTTCGGAATAACAGGGCAGAGACGCGACCACATGTACGTCGTGGTCAGCCAAAAACTGTGGCAAATCTTCGTAGCCCGGCTCGAGCAGAATGGTGAGATTACAGCGGTCGATGACCTCCACACCGAGTGCATGGCATTCGCGCACCAGGTAGCGAAAGTGGGGATTCATCTCCGGCGCGCCGCCGGTCAGGTCGATCACCTTGATATCCCGCTTGCGGATGACCTGAAGAATCAGGTCGATGGTGGCCTTGTCCATCAGCTCGGTGCGGGTGGGGCCGGCATTCACATGGCAGTGCACACAACTCAGGTTGCACAGATAACCCAGGTTTACCTGCAACACGGAAGTGGCATGGCGACGCAGTGGCGGAAAATCCGTGCTGCTGCGCACCAATAAATCGTGGGTGTCCTGCATATTTCACCTGTTTCAATTTCCTTAATGCTATCAATTGGATGCAGGCTTGTCGCAAACGTTACGTGAAAGTGGCCGGCGATATAGGGGCCGTCCCAGGATGCCGTGCTAGTAATGGCGCTCTTGTTTGCGGCGATGCCGTAGCAAGGATATAAAGGCAGTGCCAGCATGGTTCTTGCTGTAGGAGCGCCGCTCGCAGCGCGATCCCAACCTTGTCGATCGCGCCGCGAGCGGCGCTCCTACAGCACAGAAGAAGCATGATCCAACGTATTCAATGGCCGGTTTAATAATAGCCACGTGCTATTCCAGGGCTGGCACCACAACCAAAAGTCCTTACAATTACCCCCCTTTAAAGTCCCGGTAGCTCAGTTTCGTAGGTCGGATTAGCCTGAAAGGCGTAATCCGACACAGAGGCGACACCTTGCCGTGTCGGATTACGGCCTTCGGCCTAATTCGACCTACGGAAAACCTCCGGGCTCAGGATTGGCCCCACAGGAGTAGCCCCTTGGCGGCCTAAAACTGGCACCAAGAACAAAACTCCGTACAATCTGCCCGCGTAATAATGCCCCGGTAGCTCAGTTGGGTGAGGTCGGGGCTTTCCAAAGCGTGCTTTGGCCGAACGAACGCGATGCGGATACCGCCGCTTCGCCGGCGCCCGCAGGGCGAGTAAGCGCCGACAAAATAGCCGCTTGCTCCCCGGAAACTGGCACCACGACTAAAAGTCCTTACAATCGTCACTGCTTCAGCCCCGGTAGCTCAGTTGGATAGAGCAAGCGCCTCCTAAGCGCTAGGTCGGACGTTCGAATCGTCTCCGGGGCACCATCTTTCCGTTTTTGTCTGCATCACCTTTTTCTATCAATCCGATCAGCTAACTACTCTGGCTCCCCCTTCCCCTTTGCCAGACACTGTCGCCGCGCACGGACACCAGGATTCCGCATGACCCACGACACCCCTTCCTCTTCGCCACTTAGCCCGCTTCTCGTGTTGCTGATGGCCACCACGACCGGTCTGGTAGTGGCCAGCAACTATTACGCCCAGCCGCTGCTGCACACCATCGCAGATCAACTCAGCCTGAGTTACGCCAAGGCCGGCATCATTGTGACGACCGCCCAGGCCAGCTACGCCGTGGGGCTGATTCTGCTGGTGCCACTCGGTGATCTGGTCGAGCGGCGCCGCTTGATTGTGATCATGATGCTGCTGGCCATGGTCGGGTTGCTGATCAGCGCCAGTGCCCGTTCGTTGCCGATGCTGTTGGCGGGCACCGCCATCACCGGGGCATTTTCGGTGGTGGCACAGGTGCTGGTGCCGTTTGCCGCCACGCTGGCGCCACTGGAAACCCGCGGCAAGGTGGTGGGCACGGTGATGAGCGGGCTGTTGCTGGGCATTCTGCTGGCACGCACCGTGGCGGGAGCCCTGTCCTCCCTGGGCGACTGGCATACCGTCTACTGGGTGGCCGCTGCGTTGATGTTGCTCAATACGCTGGCCCTGTGGCGCTTGCTGCCCCGCTACCACCAGCCCGCCTCGCTGCACTATGGTCAGCTGATTACCTCCATCGCTGGATTGTTTCTGCGGTACAAGATGTATCGCCAGCGCTCCGTTCTCGGCTTTCTGGGCTTTGCCATGTTCAGCGTGCTGTGGACATCCCTGGCCTTCCTGTTGTCCGCCGAACCCTGGGGCTACAACGATGCCACCATCGGCCTGTTTGGCCTGGCCGGGGCAGCGGGCGCCCTGTCGGCCCGCCACGCCGGCGTGCTGGCCGACCGTGGCCACGGCCAGCGGCTGACGATCATTGGCATCGTTATCCTGCTGCTGTCCTGGGGGTTACTGGGGCTGGGCGGCACCTCGCTTATTGCACTGCTCGCCGGGATCGTGCTGCTGGATCTGGCGCTTCAGGCCGTGCACATCACCAATATGAACATGGTGTTTTCGCTGGATGAAAGCGCCCGCAACCGGCTCAACTCCGGCTACATGTTTGTGTATTTCCTGGGGGGCGCCTCCGGTTCACTGGCGTCTGCCGCTGCCTACGAGCACCAGGGCTGGTGGGGTGTTGTTCTGCTGGGGGCCGGCCTGGCAGTGGTGGCTCTGCTCTATAGCGGCTTGATGCTGGTCGGAACGCGCCGCCAGCAACTCCATCGTCAGGAAAGTTGACCGGGTTTTACACCCCGGTGATTTACCGCTTCGCCCAAGTCCTCTAGATTAAGGTTTCACGTCGGACAAAAAGGGAATGTCGATGAAATTACTGGGACTGTTACAACTGGCCGTGGCGATTTACGCCATCGTAATGATTATCCAATCGTCCGCAGAGACCGGCGCCAAGGTGCTGTGGGTGCTATTGGTGCTGATTGTGCCGCTGATCGGCCTGATTATCTGGGCTCTGATGGGGCCGGGCTCCCCCCTGAAGCGCTAGCCTTGGCTTCACGGGAGGCATCGGCCACTTCACGAACCTCACCGGCTTGCTGCCAGGCGCCCGGCGTCTGGTAGTAACCGTGGGCAATGCCCTGGAAACGAGGCTGATTGATCACGCGCTGCAAGCGGCGTAGCGAGAAATACGGAATATCCCGAAGAATGATGTTGGCCAACCAGGCCGGCAATGCGCCACCCGGATCCAGCACCACTTCGATGGTCACCTGCACCTTGCCCGCCTCGCCTGGGGAAAACCGGTAATACCCTTCCATTTGCGGCATGCGTACATAGTGCGCCTGCTCCGGGTAAGCCGCTGCATGCAACGCAAAGGGCATCACCAGATCCAGCGTGTCCGGCTCCTGATAAAAGGTCACCCGCAGGGGGGCATCTCGGTCTTTCACCGGCCACGGCAGGCGTGTCGTCACGTAGACGTCCCGTTGATAGGGGGAGTTACGTTTCAGGTCACGGATTTCCGACACCATGTGCATAAACGACGCCACCGCGTCGTAATCATCCAGCAAGGCGCCGATGGCGTTAAAGTCGTTCACCTGCAGATCGGCCACGCCCCGGAAGGTTTTCAGGCGTGAGTCCACGTCATCCTGGCGGAATACCTGAATGCCGTCCCGGTCGGTCACCAGCACCCATTCCCCATCGCTGGCCAGGGCCGGCATGGCTACCAGCACCAGCAATAGCAGTGTTGTCAGTTTTTTTATCATCATCGTCCTGACAGTGTTGCGCGCAACGTCCGCGCTGTTACGCAATGTTCCGTATTGGGTGGCGATTAAACACCCTGTTTAACCGGCTACTTTATAACCAAGAGTTCGGCCGATGTATCCCTTGAAACCGGGAGACCGTGATCAAGACCACACAAATAATGGCATTTTGCCATTGCGGCTCAACTCTACCCCATCGCCACACCGTCCCTGCGTGCCTACAGATAAGGCTCCATCATGTGCGCCAGTGCATTGCGCACCCGCCGCCAGGGCGCCATTTGCCGGAAGCCGGCCTGATCCAGCCGTTGCGAAAGCGCAATCCGCTCATCCAGCGCTTCATCAATCTGCTCCGCCAGCGCCTCCCCGTAACACTCCAGGTCAAACTCGAAATTCAGCCGCAGGCTGCGCGCATCCCAGTTACCCGACCCCAACATGACCCAGTGCTGATCCACCGTCATCACCTTGCTGTGATCAAATGGCGGCGGCGACAGATAGAGCTCAGCCCCTTCGGCGACCAGCCAGCGCAGGGCATGCAGGCTGGCCCAGTGCACCAGGCGCAGGTTGTTCTTGCGGGGCACCACAATCTGTACCCGCACCCCTTTCAGCAGCGCCAGTTGCAGGGTGGCCAGCAAGGTCAGGTCGGGCACGAAATACGGGGTGACGATGCGAATACGGGATTCAGCGCTGCCAATGGCCGCCAGCAGCGTCATGCGACGCTTGTCGAAATCCGCATCCGGGCCGGCACTGATGCCCCGGGACTGCACACCGCCCAGCCAGGCCGGGCCGCGGTAACTGGTGTCCAGCAACTCACCGCTGGTGAAATACCAGTCTGCGGCAAAGCTGCGCAATAACTGCCCCACCACCGGCCCTTCGATGCCGGCATGCAGGTCGGTAATCTTCGGCGGTTGTTGTATATAGCCGGCGCGGATGTTCATGCCACCGGTAAAGCCATAACGGCGGTCCACCACCATGAATTTACGATGATTGCGCAGGTTCAGGTACGGCATACGCCAGGGGGCCAGGGAATACAGAAAACGCTCTACCGGCACCTTGCCACGGCGCAGGCGCCAGACCACCGACGGCAGGGAATACAGCGCGCCGACGCCGTCCACCAACACCCGCACCTTGACCCCACGGGCCACTGCCGAAGAGAGCGCATCGGCCAGCGGTTTACCGGCGGCATCGTTGCCGAAAATATAGGTGGCCAGATAAATGCTTTCATTGGCATTGTCGATGGCGTCTAACATGGCCTGGTAGGCGCCGGGGGCATCCAGCAGGGTAATACGGTTGCCGTCGGTGAGTGGCAAGTGGGTCAGCCGCCCCACCAGGCGACTGAGGACTTTCAAGTGTTTCAGGTCCGGTTCCGGCTCGGCTGCAACGCGCCAGCCATCATTGCTGTCAATCAGGCCACCGGTCAGCTGACGTGCCCGCCGGCGAATACGATTGACGCCCAGGATGTAATAGAGCAGCGCACCCAGCACCGGCACCAGCCAGACCAGCCCGGTCCAGGCCGCCGCCGCACGGGCATCCTGCTTATTCTGAGCGACATGCACCGTCACCGTCACCGCCAACCCGATACTGATGGCCGCCGCCATATAGGGCCAATAGGGGTCCAGCATCGTCAGTAAGGCGTCAATTTCAGCGGTCCAGTAAGTGACATCCAAAGGCATTCAGTTCCGTCTCTGAAGCGGGTATCCGCTCAACGATAGCATAACCGGCGAGGCCCGCATCCGCCGGGCTTTGCGCTTTGAGCGCCGCTTCCCTAGAATACGCTCTCTTTTGGAACACTGGTCGGCTGGCGCCTATTAAACAGCGTGCAGCAAATGACCACTCTCCTCCCCGATCAGGCTGGGGGGCGATCCGTTCCAAGTCCTCTGCGTCGCCTTGCCGACGCACGTTAAACGGGCCAGACAAGCCCGACTCAGCGCCAGCCGCCGCTGGCCATCAGTAGTAACGACTAATTCCGCTGGTTTAGGCAACCAGTGTACCGGTGTTGACGGCGTTATCGTCATGCCGGCGCATGATGAGGAGCGATACCATGCCCGAAACCAATACGGTTATTCCGCTGCACCAGGACACTCGCGAGAGCACCGACAAGCTGGCTCAATCATTTGAACACGGCTACGACGAACCCCGCCGGTTCAAGGTCTACACGGCCCGCCAGCTCGACAAGATCGAGCCGCTCAAACGCCTGGACGACGAGACCCGCTTTGCCATGGACGTGGTAGCCAATGTGCTGCCGTTTCGGGTCAATGAATACGTCATCAATGAGTTGATCAACTGGGACAATGTCCCCAATGACCCCATCTACCAGCTCACCTTCCCGCAGAAAGGCATGCTGGCTCCGGAACACTTCGACAAAGTGGCCGAGGCCATGCGCGGCGGCGACAAGGCCGAAATCAAGGCCACCATCGCCGAAGTACGTGAAGCGCTAAACCCGCACCCCGCCGGGCAGATGGAACACAACATGCCGGAAGTGGACGGCGAGAAGATCGATGGCGTGCAGCACAAGTACAACGAGACTGTGCTGTTTTTTCCCAGCCAGGGCCAGGTCTGTCACAGCTACTGCACCTTCTGCTTCCGCTGGGCCCAGTTCATCGGTGATAACGACCTGAAAATCGCCACCAAGGAAGCCGGCCAGCTGAAGAAATACATTCAGGCCCACCCGGAAATTTCCGATGTGCTGATCACCGGTGGCGACCCGCTGGTAATGAAAACCAAGAACCTGCGGGCTCATATCGAGCCGCTGCTGGAACTGGAACAAATTCGCACCATCCGCATCGGCTCCAAGGCACTCACCTTCTGGCCCCAACGCGTGGTATCCGATGCCGACGCCCAGGACCTGCTGGACCTGTTCGAGGAAGTGATCGCCAGCGGCAAACACCTGGCGCTGATGGCGCACTACAACCACTGGCAGGAACTGGAAACCGACATCGCCCGTGAAGCGGTGAAGCGGGTACGCGCCACCGGCGCGGTGATTCGCGCCCAGGGCCCGCTGCTGGCACACATCAACGACAACGCCGACGACTGGGCGCGCCTGTGGCAGACCCAGGTCGAGCTGGGCATCATCCCTTACTACATGTTTGTGGAACGCGACACCGGCGCCCGCCATTACTTTGAAGTGCCCCTGGCCAAGGCCTGGGAAATCTATCGCGACGCCATGAAACAGGTATCCGGCATCGCCCGCACCGCGCGAGGCCCGAGCATGTCCAGCCACCCGGGCAAGGTGGAAATCCAGGGGGTTACCGAGATCAACGGCGAGAAAGTGTTCGCCCTGCGCTTCATTCAGGGCCGCAACCACGACTGGGTGCAGCGCCCCTTCTTCGCCAAGTACAACGAAGACGCCACCTGGCTGAATCACCTGGAACCGGCCTTCGGTGAAGACAAGTTCTTCTTTGAAGACGAGCTGGCAGAGATGGAAAGCGAGTAACGCCAATTAATAATTAATAGTGGATAATTAATAACGGCGCGAGAGCGTTGTTAACTTTAAATGCAAGAGGCCGCGCCCGGAGTACGGGTGCGGCCTCTTGCGTTTACAACAACACGACACTTAAATCGCGTCGTTATTAACGATTAATTATTCACTGTCCCTGCTTCCCCTCTTTTCCTCGTGGCTGAATGGCAGTAATAATGAACTCACCCAAACCCGAGGAGAGTCCGATGAAAAAGATCATCACCAGCGTATCTGTCGCCGCTCTGCTGACTGGCTGCCTTGGCCAGAATGCCCTGTTCGATACCGTGCAGGACTGGAACGCCGACGCCACCAACAACAAATTCGTCAACCAGGGTATTTCCTTTGCCTTCTGGTGGATTCCCGTTTACGGCCTGTCGTTGCTGGGCGATATCATCATTTTTAACTCCATCGAGTTCTGGACTGGCACCAACCCGATCAGCAAGGAAGGCGCCAAGGTGGCTGGCACCACCGAGACCGTGACCGACGGGTTGGGCAATGAAGCTGAACTGACCTATAACGCCGATGGTTCCATCTCGGTCATCGCTACGCAGGAACGTTATACCCTGATCAAGGAAGGCGGGCAGGTCATCAAAGTGCAGGACGACAAGCGCGAAGTGCTTGGCTCGGTGATGATGTAAGCCAAACCCGGGCGACGTCGCCGAAGGCATAAGAATCCGAGTTGCGAGAAGCGAAATGCAAAACCGGTTTTATCTTCTCGCTTCTCGCTTCTCGCTTCTCGCTTCTCGTAACTCGTAACTCGTAACTCGTAACGACAAAGTAGCATTCCATTCCGCCGTTACAACAACCTCGACAGCGTCACCAGTGCCTGCTCCACCCGGTTATCCCACTTCACGGCACAATTGAGCCGCAGGCAATTGCTGAATTTCCCGGACGCGGAAAACAAAATCCCCGGCGCAAAGCTGACGCCCTTTTCCAGCGCGGCCGCCATCAACTCTGTGGTGTCCACGTCGTCGGGCAACTCTACCCACAGAACGAACCCGCCGGCCGGACGGCTGACCCGGGTTTGCCGGGGAAAAAGCTGGGTGACCCGCTCCGTCATTCTTGCCACCCCCAATGCATGATCTCCGCACAACTGGCGAAGAAAACGGTCATAACGCCCGGTTTCCAGATACTTTGCCAAGGCCAGTTGCCCCGGCGTATTCACCGAAACGGTATTGATGAACTGCAGATATTCTGCGCGTTCCTGCTGCGCCGGTGGCGACACCAGCCAGCCCACCCGCAACCCGGCAGACAAGGTTTTTGACGATGAAGCGCAGTAGTACACCAGGCCGTCATCATCCCAGCTTTTGATGGGCCGGGGACGAGGTCCGGAAAGCGGCAGATCTCCATAGATATCATCTTCAACCAGGGGCACCTGATAACGGCCCAGCAACGTCAGCAGGGCCCGCTTGCGGGCATCAGACAAACACACGCCCAACGGATTGGAAAAATTCGGCACCACCACACAGGCGGCCACCGGCCAGCGCTCCAGGGCCAGTGTTAACGCCTCCAGCGAGATCCCTTGCTCCGGGTCGGTGGGAATCTCCAATGCCTTCAACCCCAAAGATTCGATCACCTGCAGCAGGCCGTAATACGTGGGCGACTCAATCGCCACGGTATCGCCGGGGCGCGTCGTGAGCTTCAGGGCAATCGCCACGGATTCCTGGCAGCTATTGGTAATCAGCACCTCTTCCGGTGCCACCGCGCATTGCATGCCCGCCAATCGACGGGCGATCTGGGTGCGCAACTCCGGTGCCCCGGGCGGGAATTCATACCCCACACAACGACGCCGTTGCTCACGCAACACACCATGAAAAACCCGCTCCATGGCCGCCACCGGCATAAATTCCGGCGCCGGCACCGCCGCGCCGAGATTGACCACCGCCGGGTTGTTCACGTTCTGCAGCATCTGCAGAACCTGTTCCTGCCCGGTGATCTTGCGAGGTTTACGGCTGGCCGTCGCCACCCTGGGAGGCTCGCGCAGCACCGGCGGCTGCCGGACGTAATACCCCGAGCGGGGGCGCGCCTCCAGCACACCGCGCTGTTCCAGCTCCCGGCACGCATTCACCGCCGTGGACACGCTGACCTGTTGCTGTTCCGCCAGCACCCGCACGCCGGGCAGACGGCTACCCACCGGGTATACCTGATCACTGATCAGCCCCTGCAAACGATCAGCCAGACTTTGATAGAGGGTCATAAGGCCTGTTACCGGTACAGTTTTTTGCAAAAAAAGCGGTACAGATGGCTATTCACATAATCTGTACCGCTCCAATTTAATTTTTTTATATCTGTATTGACCTGCGCTGTCCACCTAGTCTGTTGAACCATCTTCAGAAAAGAAGGATCACTGCCATGTCGACGGAACAGTTTGTGGCACTTATCGGCTTTGTCGCCGTGATGACCGGCACCCCCGGCCCCAACAACCTGATGCTGATGGCATCCGGTGCCAACGCAGGTTTCCGCCGTTCCTTGCCGCACATTCTGGGCATCGCCATCGGCTGTCAGGTAATACTGCTGTGCGTAGCGCTGGGGCTCGGTCAGCTACTAACCCGCTTCCCACAAGCCGTTACCGCACTGCGTGTGGGCGGTGCCTTGTATCTGTTGTATCTGGCCTGGCAACTGGTGCGCACCCGCAACCTGAAAAGCAATCGCTACAACGCCAAACCGCTGACCTTCATGCAGGCGGCCCTGTTTCAGTGGGTAAACCCCAAGGCTTGGATGATGATTCTCACCGGTGTGGCCACCTTTACCCAGCCGCAGAACTTTACCCTTAGCGCAGCAATCATTGCTGGCACCTTCCTGATTGTCGGATTACCGCTGATCAGCAGCTGGAACCTGTTTGGCGCGGTGCTGAAGAACTGGCTGCATCAGGGGCAGCGTCTGCGCGCCTTTAACCGAGCCATGGCGATGCTGCTGGTGGCATCGCTGTATCCGACCTTCGGCATTCAGCCCAGCCAGGCCAGTGAAGCCGACACCCCGCCAGCGCAAGAGCAGCAGGAAAAACCACAGCCGCAAAAGCGCGAACGGCTTAACTGGTGGATGAGCGTGCTGTAGCGATTCAGTAGCGAGTGGCGAGGAGCGAGTTGCGAAAGTCAAAACCTTCAACCGAAGAATGGTTTTTGCTTTTCGAGACTCGCTTCTCGTCACTCGCCCCTGCCACCCAATTATTTCCCCACAACACAATCTGGCTACCTCCCTCCTTTAGCATCCCCTCCTTTGCACCAGATGTGGCTAGCTGTTGTAGCGCGGCAATCGCTTCTCCCTTAGGCTAGGCCCTTTCGCACAAACGCAATTTCGCGCAAGGAATGTCCATGCAAAACGGGCTGATGGTGCTGCACGGCAACCGTCTGGAAACCCTCACCGAGCTGGTGGCGGACTGGCTGCAGCGTGAGCCACTGCCACCACTGGAAACGGAAACCTTTCTGGTGCAGTCCAACGGCATGGCCCAATGGCTGAAACTGCAACTGGCGGATGCCCTGGGTATCAGTGCCGGTTTCCAGTTCCAGATGCCCGCCCGGTTCCTGTGGGGCGCCTACCGCACCGTGCTCGGTGAAGACCAGGTGCCGCGCACCTCACCCTTCGACAAGTCCCGCTTGCTATGGCGCCTGTACCGGCTGCTGCCTGCCTTGCTGAACAACGAGCACTTTGGCCCCCTGCGCCATTTTCTCGCCGACGACGTGGATGGCCGCAAACGCCATCAGCTGGCCGAACGGCTGGCGGATCTGTTCGATGCCTATCAGATGTATCGGGCGGACTGGCTGGCAGATTGGGAAAGCAGCAACGACCGCCTGCGCAAGGCCCAGGATCGCGACGCCTTCGATGACTTTCCCGCCAGTCAGTTATGGCAAGCGCACTTGTGGCGTGCCTTGCTGGCGGACATGGATGACAGCAAACAAGGCCTCAGCCGCAGCGCCATCCACCGGGATTTCATGGCTGCACTCACTCAACAACAGGAACAGGGCACGCCACCGCCGGGGCTACCACGCCGGCTGATCATCTTCGGTATCAGCGCCCTGCCCCAGCAGGCCCTGGAAGCCCTGGCCGCGCTCAGCCAGCATTGCCAGATCCTGATGCTGGTACAAAACCCCTGCCAGCATTACTGGGCGGATATCGTCGAAGACAAACAACTACTGCGCCGCCAGCTGGACAACCGCAAACGCCACCTGACCGCCCTGCCGGAAAACCGGGTCAATCCACTGCTGGCCGCCTGGGGCAAACAGGGCCGGGACTTTATTGGTCTGCTCTACGACCACGACGACCCGGACAGTTATCGCAGCGCCTTCCAGAACCAGATCGATCTGTTTGAAAACCGCGAACCGCACACCCTGTTGCAACAATTACAGCAGGACATTCTCGATCTGGAGCCCCTGCCCGCACCGGACCGACGCCCGCCCCTGGAAGTGGACAGCTCTCTTCAGTTCCGTATCGGCCACAGCGCCCAGCGTGAAGTGGAAATCCTTCAGGATGAACTGCTGGACCGTTTCAGCAACGATCCTACCCTGCAGCCCCGCGACGTGATCGTGATGGTGCCGGACATCGAAGCCTACGCGCCGCACATTGATGCGGTATTCGGCCGACTGGAACGGGACGATCCACGCTACCTGCCCTACACCCTCAGCGACCGCAGTGCCGGCGCCGCCTCGCCGCTGGCCCAGGCAGTAGAATCCTTGCTGCACCTGCCGCAATGGCGCTTCACCGCCACCGATATTCTCGACCTGCTGGATGTGCCCGCGGTGCGCGAGCGCTTCGGCATCGACGAAGGCGACCTGCCGCAACTGGCCCGCTGGATCGACCAGGCGCGCATTCGCTGGGGCCTGAACAGCCCACAACGCAAGACCCTGGACGTGCCCGGCTTCGAGCAGAACAGCTGGGCCTTCGGCCTGAAACGGATGCTGGCCGGCTACCTGCTCGGCGACGGCCCGGCCTGGATGGGCATCGAGCCGCTGGACGAAGTGGCCGGCCTGGGCGCGGAGATGGCCGGGCGTCTGTCCCGCCTGCTCGACACCCTGGAGCAGCACTGGCAGCAAAGCCGTACAGACGCCAGCGCCCGACAGTGGCAACAACGCTTCACCCAATTGCTGGATGACCTGTTCGCCCCCGGGGACGAAGCAGACCAGACCCTGGACGCAGGCCTGCGCGACGCCCTCAACGACTGGCTGGCCGCCTGTGCCGAGGCCGACTTCGACAGCCCCCTGCCACTCACTGTGGCCCGCCGCCCCCTGCTCGATGCTCTGAATGCGGAAAGCCTGTCGCAACGATTCATGGCCGGGCGCATCAACGTCTGCACCCTGATGCCCATGCGCGCCATTCCCTTCCGCCATGTCTGCCTGCTGGGCATGAAGGACGGCGACTACCCCCGTCAGCAACAGCCCATGGATTTCGACCTGATGCGGCAATGGGGGAACTACCGCCCCGGCGACCGTTCCCGCCGTGACGACGATCGTTACCTGTTTCTGGAAGCCGTGCTCAGCGCCCGCGACAGCCTCTATATCAGCTGGACCGGTCGCAACGTGCGCGACAACAGCGAACGTCCGCCCTCGGTGCTGGTGGCGCAACTGCGCGACCACATCAACCAGCGCTGGCACACAGACCTGGGCGAACCGGTGGATGCCCTCACCGTGGCGCACCCGCTGCAACCGTTCAGCGCCCGCTATTTTTTCCACAGCGACCAGGATGCGGTCCCCGATACGTCACTACACACCTACGCCAACGAATGGCGCGCCCTCCACAATGGCCAGGCGCACAAGGTCAGCAATGACCAACCCCTGCCGCCACTGGAAAACGACGAGCCGATTACCTGCGCCGCTTTGGGCCGCTTTCTCAAACAACCCGTGGCGCACTTTTTCGAGCAACGGCTGAAAGCTCGCCTGAAACAGCAACGCCAGGTCCTGGACGACAGCGAACCCTTTTCCTTCGACGGCCTGCAACGTTTCCAGTTACAGGACCAGTTGCTCAGTGAAGCCCTGCGCGCCGGCCCCGAGCATGCCGGCGACGCCATGACCCACACTCTGGATCGCCTGGCCGGCAGCGGCGACCTGCCCCTGGCGCCCTTTGACGAGGGCAGCCGTGACAGCCTGCTGATGCCCCTGTCGCAGCCACTGGAGCAGTACTTTGCCCTGCTCGCCGAGTGCGGCACACCGCAACCGCAACAGGAAATCCGCCTCAACGCCGGCCCTTTGCAGATCGAAGACTGGCTCACGGATTTGCGCGGCTCCGCTGCGAATGCCCAACGGCTGGTACTGCACACCGGCAAGCTGAAAGAACGCTTCGACAAACTCACGCGGGACTGGACCCTGCACCTGGCCGCCTGCGCCGCCGGGCATCCGCTGACCACCCACATCCAGGGACAGGATGGCCGCATCACCCTGCCCCACCTGAACCGCAACGACGCCCAGCAATGCCTGGACCAACTGGGTCATGCCTGGCAGCAGGCCCTGTGCGAACCGCTGCCCGTGGCCTGCGCCACCGCCTTCGCCTGGCTGAAAGGGGAAGAAAAAGAGCGGGGGGAAAGCGAAGCCCGCAAGGTGTTCGAATCCGGTTTCATGCACACCGGCGAACAGGAAAAGGAACCGGCCATTGCCCGCGCCTGGGCCGACTTCGACACCCTGCTCGCGGTTCGCCACGGCGACCAAAGCGCCTTCGCCTACTGGACCGAACAACTCTATGCCCCGCTCTACCAGCATGCTCAATGGCGTGAACCGGGAGATGACGCATGAACATTGAACGTCCGCTTCCGATCACTTTCCCGCTGCACGGCACCCGGCTGATCGAAGCCAGTGCCGGCACCGGCAAGACCTTTACTCTGGCCGCCCTCTATCTGCGTCTGGT
Source organism: Alcanivorax sp. VBW004 (assembly GCF_009718865.1). Classification (NCBI taxonomy): domain Bacteria; kingdom Pseudomonadati; phylum Pseudomonadota; class Gammaproteobacteria; order Oceanospirillales; family Alcanivoracaceae; genus Alcanivorax; species Alcanivorax sp. VBW004. The sequence continues at coordinate 2,366,234 of NZ_WNHC01000001.1, read as the reverse complement.
GCTGGGTCATGGAGACGAAAACGGGTTTTCACGTCCGCTGCTACCACCAGAAATTCTGGTGGTGACTTTTACCGAAGCGGCCACCGAAGAACTGCGTGAACGTATCCGCGATCGGCTCGCTGATGCTGCCCGCATTTTTGCCGATGGCAACGCCGAAGCCGACGACCCGGTACTGGCAGAACTGCTTAACGACTATAGTGCCCCGGACGACCGCGCCCGCTGCGCCCAGCGCCTGGACGCCGCCGCCCAGTGGATGGACGAAGCCGCCATCTACACCATCCACGGTTTCTGCAACCGCATGCTCAAACAGCACGCCTTCGATTCCGGCAGCCTGTTCAGCCTGGAATTGCAGGAAGACGCCAGCGACGAACAACAAATGGCAGCGCGGGATTACTGGCGCACCATCATTAGTAAATTCCCGGTGAGCGCCGCCAATGCCCTGCAAAGCGACAACCTGGGCAACCCGGATGCGCTGCTGGAGGCCTGCCGCCCCCTGCTCGGTTTGAAAGAAGCCGACCCGGAAGAACTACCGCAAAGCGTCACACACTGGCTCACCCAAACCGGCCCGCAGGCAGACAAGGATCAACAAGCCCGCCAGCAACTGGCGGACGAACTGCCGGAGTTTCTCGAATGGGTGCGCGCTGCCCGCGATAACAAGTGGCTCAACGGCAACAGCTACCGCACCACCAGCCTGCCCGGCATGCTGCAGACCCTGCAGCGCTATGCCAACGGCGAACGATTGAACGGCAAGGCCTACGACACCCTGGCGAAGTTTTCCCATGAGGGCATGAGGCTCACCAAGGCCGGGCAGGCGCATCGGCCGGGCTTTGCCTTCTGCCAGCAGCTGGATGCGGTCATGGAAGGCCGGGCAAACACACAATTACCCCGCACCGACCTGCTCGCCCATGCCGCCGCCTGGATCGACCGGCGCGTGGATCAGGTCCGTCGCCAGACCGCCACCATGGGCTTCGACGATATGCTCAGCCGCCTGCACGATGCCTTGAAAGGCGGCAACGGTGAGCGTCTGGCACAAGTCATCCGCGACCAGTTCCCGGTGGCATTGATCGACGAATTCCAGGATACCGACCCGACTCAGTACGGGATCTTTTCCGCACTCTATGAAGGGCAAGAAGGCACTGGCTGGTTCATGATCGGTGACCCCAAGCAGGCCATCTATGCGTTCCGTGGCGCCGATGTCTTTACCTACCTGAAAGCCCGCCGGGCCACCGAAGGCAACCACTACACCCTGGACAAAAACTTCCGCAGCGCCGACGCCATGGTCCACGCCGTGAACCATCTGTTCAGCTACAGCCAGAATACCTTTGGCGATGTGTTCATGATGGATAACGCCATTCCCTTTGAAGCGGTACAGGCCAACGGTCGCAAGGACGTTCTGTTAGTCGACAACAACGAAAAATCCGGCATTACCCTGTGGGTGGACGAGCAGGAAAAACCGGTGAGCGCCGGCCAGTACCGCGATGAGCAGGCGGCACGTTGCGCCAGTGAAATTGCCCATCTGCTTAACGGTGCCGTAAAAGGCGTCACCGGCTTCCGGAAAGCCGACCGCTTCCGGCCCCTGCACCCCAACGATATTGCCATCCTGGTACGCGATCGCACCGAAGCCAAAGCCATCCGCGATGCGCTGATGGAACGCGAGGTACGCAGCGTCTATCTGTCCGATCAGGACTCCGTGTTTGCCCAGCCCGAAGCGCACGACCTGCTGCTGATCCTGCACGCCTGCGCCACTCCGGAATCCGACACCCGGGTACGCAGCGCCCTGGCCTGCGCCGTCCTGGACCTGGCCTACGCGGAACTGGATGCCCTCAATCAGGATGAAGTGCGCTGGGAAGAAACCGTGGAGCAGTTTCACGGCTATCGCCAGCAATGGCAGACCCAGGGCGTGCTGCCCATGTTGCGCAACCTGCTGATGGATTTTCATGTACCCGCCCGGCTCAGCCAGAGCCTGGACGGCGAACGGGCCCTGACCAACCTGCTGCATCTGGCGGAACTGTTGCAACAGGCCGCCACCCAGCTGGATGGCGAACAGTCATTGATTCGTTATCTAGAAGATACGGTTGAGGAAGGTCGCGGCAATAGCAAGGAAAGTATCCTGCGCCTGGAAAGTGACGACGACCGGGTCAAAGTCATCACCATCCACAAATCCAAGGGTCTGGAATACCCGCTGGTGTACCTGCCCTTTATCTGCAGCTTCCGCCCGGCGGACAAGAGCAAGCCGCCGCTGCGTTACCACGAAAACGATCATCTCAATGTGTCGCTGGAACCGGACGAGACGGTGGAAAACAAGGCGGACCACGAACGGCTCGCCGAAGACATGCGTCTGCTCTACGTGGCCCTGACTCGCGCTTGCCATACCTGCACCCTGGGAATCGCACCCTACATCAAGGGCCGCGGCAAACAGAACCAGCTGGAGAAAAGCGCCATCGGCCGTTTGCTGTTCGGCAATGGCGTAGCCAACGACGGCCTGCGCACTGCGCTGGTGCCGGTGGCCGATGATGCGGTCGCCATCATCAACGCACCAGACAGCAATCCGGAATGCTATCAACCGAAAGCGCAAGCACGGACCCTGCGCACGCCGCTGATTCCTGTGGCGCGACAACGGCAACCCTGGTGGATTGCCAGCTACAGTGCCCTCAAACAGGTACAGGAAACCCTGGCCCCGGCGGACCCGCGTGGTGATCAACTGGCCGAGCAGCAAGGCGACACCGTTATCGATGACGCCGAACCACTGCCCGATACCATCCACGCCTTCCCCCGTGGCGCGGCACCCGGCACCCTGCTCCACGATGTGCTGGAGCAGGCCGCCAACCAGCGCTTCACGCAAACCCTGGCCGACCCCGCCGAGTTTGAAACCAGCGTGGAAGAAAAACTGCAGGCCCGGGGCTGGCAAGATTTTATGGAAGTGATCCGCCACTGGTGGAAGCAGGCAGTCACCACTAGCCTGCCGCTGGAAAACGATAAGATCGCCCTCAACACCCTGCACACCTATGTGCCGGAACTGGAATTCCTGTTCCCCGCCCACCAGGTGAAAGTGGCTGAGATGGACACCCTGATCCGCCAGCATATCCATCCACAGCATCCGCGCCCGCGACTGGAAGCCGATACCCTCAACGGCATGCTCAAGGGCTTTATCGATCTGGTGTTCGAGCACGACGGCAAGCACTACGTGCTCGACTACAAATCCAACTGGCTGGGCGTGGATGACAGCGCCTACACTCTGGATGCCATGACCGATGCGGTGCTGGAAAAACGCTACGAAGTGCAATACGTACTCTACCTGCTGGCCCTGCACCGCCTGCTGAAAAGCCGCCTGCCGGATTATGATCCCGACCAGCACCTGGGCGGCGCCGTCTATGTCTTTCTGCGCGGCTTGCAAGGTCCGGCGGCGGGAACGGTGTTTGATAGACCGGCGACAGGATTGATTGAAGCGCTTGATGTGATGTTTGAAGCAAGGGAGAGTTAAAAGTTGAAAGTTCAAAGTTTAAAAGCGCGAACACGCCCTTCTGCCACTGCAATGCAGTGCCCGCGCCCCACAACATATCAATCGCGGCGTAGACCCTGCTCGGCCGGCTCAGGGCTTTCCCGCGTTTCAACTTTCAACTTTCCACTTTCAACTGGGTCGGAGGCTTTCCATGCAATCTGACCTGTTCTCCGCCCTCACCTGGGAAGATGCCCTGCTTCTGCTGCGTGACAACAGTTTGCTGCGCGATCTGGACGTGGCCATTGCCCGCTTTCTTAAACAGCAATGTCCGCAGGCAAGTTATCCCGTCCTGCTACTTGCCGCCTTCACCAGCAATCAACAAGCCAGCGGCCACCTGTGCCTGGATCTGAAAAACCGGGAGCTGGCCACTCAGCTGTGGGGCACCAGCCCGCCGCCGGAGCTGGTCTCCCTGCTGCCCGGCAAGCCGGACGATTGGCTCCATGATTTACAGCAAAGCCCGCTGGTAAGCCAGAACGGCAGCACACCGCTGGTGCTTAACGGCAGCCGCCTTTACCTGCGCCGTAACTGGGCCCGGGAAGTGGCCGTCGCCGAAGCCATCGACCAACGACTGGCCACAACCAACCCGTTACCCGCCGAGCGCCTGCGCGACGCCCTGGCCCGATTATTCCCGAGCACCAACGACCAAACCGACTGGCAGCAGATAGCTTGCGCCCTGGCCAGCCGCAGCGGTATCGGCATCATCACCGGCGGCCCCGGTACCGGCAAAACCACCACCGTGGTTCGTCTGCTGGGGCTGCTGCAAAGCTTGGCCATGGCGGACAACCAGCGCCTGCGCATTCGCCTCGCCGCGCCCACCGGCAAGGCGGCGGCGCGGCTCACCGAATCCATCGGCGAACAGGTAGAAAAACTCGACGTGGAAACCGCGGTACGTGACGCCATCCCCACGGAAGTCACCACCCTGCACCGCCTGCTCGGCACCCGCCCGGACAGCCGTCATTTTCGCCACCATGCTGACAACCCCCTCCACGCGGATCTGGTGGTGGTGGACGAGGCCAGCATGATCGACATGGACATGATGGCCAGCCTGCTGGAAGCCCTGAGCCCACACACCCAGCTGATTCTTCTCGGTGACAAGGACCAGCTTGCCAGCGTGGAAGCCGGTGCCGTAATGGGGGATCTGTGTCGTCATGCCCACGAAGGTCGCTATCAACAGAGCACCATCGATTTCATTAACGACACCTGCAACGCCGACATCAGCGACTTTAAGGAAACCGAGCAAGCCCCGGGCAACGATCTGGCCCAGCAAACTGCCATGTTACGTACCAACTGGCGCTCCAAGGACAGCCCAGGTATCGGGGCACTGGCTCGGGCGGTGAACGAAGAAAACCTGCCGCAGGTACGCAAGGCCTTTCAACAATACCCGGACAGCCTGCATCGTCACCCCCTGCCCAGCGACGGCCAGCAACTGGAAACCCTTCTGCTCAACGGCAGTGGCGATCAACCGGGTTTGCGTGCTCTGTTTCAGGCAGTGGCGATGCCACCGACACAACGGCAAGAGTTCGATGGTTGGGCCACCGCATTGCTCAAGCAACTTACCCACCAGCAACTGCTCAGCGGTTTGCGCAGCGGGCCGTTTGGGGTGGAGCAACTGAACCAGCGCATCACCCGCCACCTGCAACAACAGGACCTGGCCCCGGAACGAGAATGGTATCCAGGCCGCCCAGTAATGATGACGCGCAACGATTATCAGCTGGGCTTGATGAACGGCGATGTGGGACTGACGCTGCCCTTGCTTGAGGAAAAATCAGGGAACCCGGAGTTGCTGCTGAGAGTGGCATTCCAGTTGCCAGACGGTCGTATCAAGTGGGTCCTACCCAGTCGCCTGGACGGCGTGGAAACCGTCTATGCCATGACAGTGCATAAATCCCAGGGCTCGGAATTCAGGCATACTCTGTTGGTACTGCCAGACGCTTCCCATCCGCTACTCACCCGGGAACTGATCTACACGGCCGTCACCCGCGCACGGGATCGCTTCACCTTGCTGGAGTTCGGCAAACCGTCAGTACTGGACAGTGCGGTGAAAAAACGGACCTGGCGGGCGTCGGGGTTGGCAGAACGGTTGAGTTGAAAGTTTAAAGTGCAAAGTTGAAAAAACGGCAGGCTCATGGCGTGTTGCCTGTTGCGTGAACCGTGTGGCGGCCGCAGAGCGGCATAAAAAAACGGGATGCCGAAGCATCCCGTTTTTTGTTTCTACATCACGCGCTTATTTGAACTGCGCTTCTTTCTCTTCGGTTTCCACGATGATGTCCGCGCGGCGGTTCTTGGCACGACCGTCAGCAGTGCTGTTGTCTGCCACCGGCTTGCTCTCACCGAAACCTTCCGTGGTGATCTTGTCAGACCCGACGGAGAAGTCCTTCATGAGGCGGTCTTTCACTGACTGGGCACGACGCTCGGACAGGCCCTGGTTGTAATCGGCCGGACCAGTGCTGTCAGCATGGCCTTCCACACGGATGCGCCCTTGCTCGCCCGCATTCAGACGATCCGCCACACCTTTGATTTCATCGCTGAACTGACCCTGAATGGTGTCGCGGTCAAAGCCGAAGTAGATCACCGAGGTTTCACGATTCTGCATGGACTCGTAGACCTGACAGCCGTCCGCATCCACCACCGCACCGGAAGCGGTGTTCGGACAGCGGTCCTTGTCGTCATTGACACCATCGCCATCACTGTCGCCAGTCACCACTTCCGCGGGGGTTGCAGCAACCACTTCATCGTCACTGCTGCCACCGTCGTCATCGCTGATGCCAAACGCCAGATTAATACCGGCATAGACCTGGCCTTCCCAGTATTCACGGTCCTGGCTGTATGCCTGACGGGTACCCAGATCCAGAATCACGTGTTTGAAGAACGCGCGCTGCACACCCAGTTCCACACCGGTCATCAGCTCGTCGTTATCGTCACTGTTGGGGTTATTCAAGCTTTCAATCAGCTGCTCGCCCACATTGATACCGGCATAGGGTTCGAAACCCAGCAGGCCATGGTCATCAAAGTGGTAACGGCCACTGACGTAATAATTTTTCATGTCCAGACGACGACCGGAGTTGTATTTACTCTCCGCGTCACCGTCTACTTCTTCGTACCAACCCTGCACGGACCAGTTTGGAGCGAAACGCCAACCCAGCTGAGCGCCATAAAACGGCACATCGTCCAGGCCATCACCACCATTACCGATGACGTCATTGTCATAAAAAGTATAGTAGCTGGCATGCCCACCGATGTACCCGTATTGGTCAGGCACATTTTCCCCAGCGAATGCAAAGGGGCTGATCAGCAGAGGCACCGCAGCGGTCATACGCAAAAAGGTTTTCATGGCAGATTCCTTTCCAGTTGTTCCCGAATTTCTTAGGGAATTTAAACACTGGAAAGGAAAACAAGCAGCCACAAAGAGGCGCCAGGCCCCTGAATTTACCGAAATTTAACCCCTCTACTATCAACGGTTTACACTAAACCAGTACGAAAACATTACCTGGAACTTTCATCCCAATGCTTTGGTAGAAAAACTTTTTTTATACAATTATTTTTCAACCCACTGACCACCCGGCGTCTTCACGTACTGCCCGGCTTCGGTTTTATCAATCGCTTTTTGGCCCGCCAGCCTGGCCACCTGCTCCAGCGTGATGCCGTTTTGCTTGGCAATGCGTTCGTAAGCGGCCCGACGTTTCTGATTAATATCCGCCGCCAGCTCCACCGCCGCCGGTGTCGCTTTCACAACGCCCAGGTAACCATCCGTCTGCTCACCGACCAGACCCTGGCTTTTCGCTGCGTCCAGATCCAGCGCAAACGCGGCCATACTCAGCAGCAAGGCCACCATGGCCAATGCAGATTTCAACATTTTCATACCCACTCCTTAAAACAGGTCGCTGTCTTCACTGAACAACTGATCGATATCCTTTTCCACTTTCAAACGGATTTCATGATCAATTTTCACATTCAGGTTAATAGTGATGGGATCTTCCGGTGCTTTCAGGGCCACCGTGGGCGTACAAGCCGCCAACAGCCAGCCGGCCAGCAACACCGTGCCCAGCCCGAGTTTTTTCATCATCGATTCTCCGTGCGCAGTTGTTCAGTGATTTCATCGCCAATGCGCAAGCTGCGCATCAACGCCAACACGTTTTCCCGGTGTGTGTAGTTAAACACTACCGGCAGATTTTTTCTTTGCGGGTTTATCCCTTTAATGGTGATCGCCGCATCCAGCCAACCCACTTTATCCATGGCCATGCGCGCCTGGAAGTCGCTGATCAACAGGGTGCTAAGGCTGTCCAGCGCCAACTTCACCGCCTGATTGGAGTCGGCCATGGCCTGCACGCTGGACGAAGCAGGAATGATCAACGACAGAGGCTCTTCGTTGGCTAATCGCCCCTGTTCGATGACCAGAAAATCCGCTCCCAACTGCAAGGGGACATAGCCGCCGATTCGCCCGGACAGGGACACCGGTGGCGGGTTTTGCAATGCGGCCACTTCGGCGAGATCAATACGGCTGATCACCACCGGTTGCGGGCGGACGGAGGGCCAGTCCAGTGCCGGGGATCGCAAATAACCGCCCAACAGATCGGCCCGGATATCAGTAAATTGCCATTGAGACAGGTCGCTATTCACGGTGAGCTCGAGATCAGTGATCGGCGTGCCAATATCCAGGGTGTCCACCGTCACGGGGCCGGTGCTGCTGAGCTGCACTTGACCGTTATCATATTCACCATGAAGCACCCCGGCAGCGCCACGGGCCGTCACGCTGCCCCAGTCCAGATCCGCACCGGTGAGCGTGATATCCCCGGAAGCTTTCAGCGTCCGCCGCCATTGCCAGCGGCCGCTGCCTTCCAGCTGACCTTGCCGTGGAGTAGCGGCCAGGCCCACCCCCATGGCAGGCACCAGCGCGCTGCGCATGGTCAAGGTGCCACTCGCACCACCATTATTCTCAAGCGCACCCTTGGCCCGCAATTCGCTTTGCCACTCACTGACGGTTAACCGGCCCTGCACCCGCTTGCCTTTCATCGTCGCCGTTCCTGATATCGGCGGCAGCCGCCAGCGGGCGGCCAGTAAGCCACCGCCATGAATGGCCACGGTGCCGGTGATGCCCTGTCCATTGATCTGCAACGGCCCCGTTGCACGCAGCGATACCGGCCGGATCAAGGCCTGCCCGATAAGCCCTTCGGAAATTGACGCCCGACTCCCTGCCGCCACGCTGACCGTGCCATCCGCCAACGACCAGGGGGCCTTTACCGTCACCTGCCCGCCACGCTCAAACTGCGGCAAGGTGGTACTGGCCTGGAGCGTACCGGCCCAGCCGGCCCCGGACTGGGCAAAAGCCAGGGTGCCGTCCAGCGGGTAACCGGACATGTTGCCGCTCACCTTGGCCTCGGCACCATACGGGGCCTGCTGCAAGGTATTTACCGGCATCAGAAAGCTCAGACGATCGCTCCCTTGCCGCGCCGTGAGCTTGACGGGCTCACCCTCCAGCCCATTACTGCCGACAGCGCCCTGCCACTCTCCCTGCCATTGGTAGCCCTGCCACTGGCCCTGCAGCGACAGATCGCCGGCCCACTGCCAATCGAGCTGACTCGCGTCTTCAGCCCCTGCCCGTTGCCACTGAATCTGGCTGGAACTGGTTTTCACGTTCAAGCCGTCGTAACCCAACCGCAACGGCAGATCGGCCCGGCCGGAACGGGCCATGGGTATCTGCAGTGGCTCCTGCCACTGCGCGGTGAGATTTTGTGGCAAGGTCAGCGACGCCGGCTCAAGCACCAGCACGCGGTCCTGCCAATGAAAGTCCAGCTGACCGCCCAGGCTGTCGCCCTGCAACAGCAACATCCCCCGGCCCTGTTCAAGCCCCGCCGGGTTGGTTGCGTCGGGATCATTATGAGCCTGCAATGTCACCGTGCCCGGCGGGCCTGCCAGTTGCAGCTTGCCCCTGGCGTTCGTCAACGCGAGGCCGTTGCCCGCCACCTCAAGGGGCTCTGCGGCGGTCAGTTGCCAGTCATTGTTCAGCGCCAATGGCTGGGCCAGATCCGCCTGCAGCTGCCAGTCGACTCCCTGAAAATGGGCTTGCGCGATCAGGTCCGCCCGTTGCGATTGCGTGACCGGTCCGGCCGAGCGCATCTCCAGCTGTATGTCCCCGTCTGGCTCTCCTTGCCAACGCCCTTCGCCATGCAGTTGCCAGTGGCCCTGCCAATCCGGCAACAGCGCGCTTAGCGCCCCTTCACTGTTGATTGTCCATTGCCCCTCGGCGCGTTGGTATTGCGCCTGTAGCGCCACCTGCGGTGCAGACGCTTGCAGCTGCCAGCGCTGCTCCTGTTGATTAAGCTGCATCGCCATGACGGGAAGGGGGGTATCAATCAATGCAGACAGGTCCAGCTCGGCAACCTGCAGATCAAAGGGCGGCGTCCAGGGAAGCCCGTCGGGGAACCCCTCACTGGAAGCCCCCGGGGCGCTCCCGGCACTGCAATCGTAGACGGCAAGCACCCGCTGCTTGATCTTGAGCGGCCAGGCGCCCTCAAGCGTCAGGTCCGTGCCACGGGCGGCCACACAATCGTCGCGTATCAGGCGCCACTGCCCCAGTGTCAGGCCTTGCTGCCAACCCGGTTCACTAACGCGCACGCCTGCACCATAGGCCCAGCCCACCGCCACCAGAATCAGTAGCAGCACGGTGGCCAGCAGTAACAACAAGCCATATGCCCAGCGGCGAAGCATGCGCGAGGAGAATCGAACCATAAACGTTAGAGGGCCGGCAGCGTCAATGGTTCGATAGTGAGACGTCAGGGCGGGTTTGGAAAGGCCGGGGTTCAGTCTGTGGCCGGTTCTGCCTGTGAGGCCATGACGTGTTGATGGAGCAGCAGGGCCATGGCCGCCACGCGGCTGACGGCATCCACCGACAGGGTGGCGCCGGTAATACCATCCACCTCACGGGACAGGCTCAGGTCATCCTGCAGGGTCATCCCGACAAATTGCTGACGAAAAAATGCCTGGTGCACTTCCCCGCCCCGAGGTTCGCGGTATACCAACACGTTCAGGTAAGTAATGCCGGCCGGCCCCACGGCCACGGCCAGGGTCATCGGCATGTCCTTGCTTTTCTCGTCGATGATCCAGGTCGTCACGTTCCCCTGCTGCCAGTAACGCAAACGCAGGCCGCGATACCGGTGCCCCAGTGCCGTCTCTACCTGGTCACGCAGGTCGCCACGTAACGGCAACAGAGACATCCCCGGCAATGGCTCGCCATAGACCTGGGACAAAAACGCATCCACCGTCATAAACTCGGTTTCATCATAGCCGCTGATCGCCAATGCCCGCGCACTCATGACAAGCCACAGCGCCGTCATCACCAGATTGATGCCGCGCCTCTTCAATTGACCAGCCGCTCCTTATCGAAGAAGGCTTCAATCAACCACTGGTTATAACCGCCCAGCCGCTCACCTTCCAGACGCGCCTGTGCCTCATGATAAATCGGGTGATACTCCATGCTCTTCGGCATCAACACCTGGGCGGTCCAGGTGGCGCCACGAATCCAGCCATAGTTGAATTTCTGCCACCAGCCATACTTCATGTCGTACTGATCCCGAATACGCGGTGGCAATTCGGCGGCGGTGATGATTTTCTGCCCCCAGAGTGGCGCGATCATCCAGATGGACTTGGCGTCAAACAGGTCTTCCTTCAATTGCATGGCATTGGGCGTTACCGTCAGCTGCGGGCTTGCCCACATGGCACGGTTATAATCCATGAATGCATCCCAGTCTTTAGGCAGCGCGCTTTCCGGAATCCCGAACAACATGGCAAACAGTTTGGTTTCTTCGTAGAACTGATTTTTTTCTTCCGGGGTCAGATCATCTTCCAGCTTTTCGTACATGTGGACGATGGTTTCCCACAGTGTTGCATGCACCCAGATCATGGCGTTGATTTCGTTGGCCCGGTATTCGGAACCCCGGTGGAAAGCACCGGCCTCTTCAGTCATTTCACCGTCAATTTCCTCATGGATATCCCGCACCTGGTTCGCCGAGGCCATCGCCTGGGGCATGCTGCCAAACACCATGCTGGAGATATGATAGAAAGTACGACGAGCCCGCCCCATGGGGTCATTACGCACTTCCGAGTGCTGATCAATACCTGCGGTTACCCAGGGGTGTGCTACCTGCAACAACAGTGCACGACCGGCACCAAAGGCGGGTGGCGCGCTCAAACCATCCAGTTTCCACATCATGGAATCCGGGCCAAAAAGCCCCTCGCGGGGATTGGGCATTTTGTTGTTATGGACCTTGGCCAGCTGTTTACAGAAGTTGGCTTCATCAATCCACAGCGGCAACGGCGCGCTGTCATCCTCCGGCACCAACCGCTTCACCGCATCATCGCTGGCATAGTCATAGGCACCGTCAGGGCTATCCGTTTCCTGATCATCGGCTATGCCCTGATCACAGGGGCTGGTGAGAAACCCGGTTTCCGCTCGCACCAGTTCCAGATCCAGAGACGCGCCCTCAGATTTCATTTCCATATCTGCAGGCAAGCGATAGCCCCCCTGCACGGACATGTAATCCTGGTAAGCAATCTTCCACCCGTTTTCTTCGATGGACTCCGGCAGGTATAGATTCTCCTGATAGATCACCGCATTGGCGGTGGCAGGCAGCCCCCGCACCCAATAGGACAGATCTCCCGCCTGGAGCTGGGCATGCAGGTGCTCAGCCACTTTCTTGGCGCTCGCCCCACCGATCACATCCAGCGTTTCCTCTTGCGGCGCATAGACATTGCCGCTGATCACCGCCTTGGGGGCACCCACTGGATCATCCATCAACACGGCCAGCTGGTAATTTTCTCCCAGCTGCTTGAAGTAAAAATAGCTTTTGCTTTTTATGCCATCCGCACGCAGCACAAACTGACCTTCCACCATCCACTCATTCAGTGTTTCCGGAGAGGTAGGCACATAGCTCGACTCTTGTAGGGAAGAGCAGCCCTGCAGGCCAAGCAGCAGGACCAACAGCATTTTTTTACCCTGTTGAGGCAGCAAGGAGATCATCATCATTCACCTAATTGTTGTTGGTATTCGGGCTGCTTTTATGCGGTTTGTCGCAAGGCTTTCTTGTCGATCTTGCCCACGGAGGTAAGAGGAATGGCATCAATGAAGAAAACCTCTCTGGGTACCTTGTAAGGCGACATATTGGCTTTGCAGAACGTGGACAACTCTGCTTTAAGGTCTGACTCGGACGCCTGATTGTCCGGCATGCGCTGAATATACAGCTGCACCACATCGTTACCCGGCCGGTCATGGTCCGGGCGGCCGACAACTGCGCACATGGCGACCCATGGCAGGCTCTGCACCTTGCTTTCCACTTCCACGGAAAACACCTTGTAGCCGCCGACAATCAGCATGTCCTTGCTGCGGTCACAGACGCGAATAAAACCGTCTTCATCCATGACGCCAATGTCACCGGTGTGCATCCACGTCTGACCATCCATCACCCGCAGTGCCTTTTCAGAGGCTTCCGGCATGGCCAGATAGCCCTGCATGATCTGTGGACCCGCTGCGATGATTTCTCCGGCTTCGCCCAGGGGCATCGGGATATTGCCGTCTTCAGCATCCACGATGCGCACATCCGTGCCCGGCAGCGGAATCCCCACGTGGGCTTCCTTGAAGTGTGATGCCGGATTCAGCGTGATCACCGGGCTGGTCTCCGTCATGCCGTACACTTCGCAAAACTTGCCGGCACCGACCACGCTTTCCAGTTTCTGTACTTCTTCCTTGGCAAACGGTGCGGCACCGGAAATGGCCATGCGCAAGCCGCTGAAATCCAGTGATTTGAAGGTGTCGTTAGCGCACAGCATTTGGTACAACGCCGGCACCGCCGCCAGCACCGTCGGTGTCCGCTTCTGCATTTCGCCAACAAAATGATCAATGTCCCGGGGATCCGGGATCAGCAGGAACGTGGACGCTGTACGCAGGGCATTGAACAACACGGCCGCCCCGCCGATATGAAACAGCGGGAACGCCGAGGCGACGGTTTCTTCACCGGTGCGATAGCCATAGAACACGTTGGCTTGCAGGTTATTCATGAACAGGTTGAACGAACTGAGCCGGGCCCCTTTCGGCATACCAGTGGTGCCACCGGTGTACTGCAGATACAGCACGTCATCCATCGCTACCTTCGTGTTGACCGGATCCGCACTGGACGGCAGGTGATCATGCAACGACATGACATTCACACCGTCCCGGGATTCCTCCACGCTTTCTCCCTGGCCAGTAACCAGATCCATGGGCCCGGACACAATCACCGTGCTCAGGCTTTCAACCTTGCCCAATACCGGTGGAATGGAGGTCTGCCAGAACGGCATCAGCGTCATCAGGATTTTTACTCTGGCATCGCTGGCCTGGTGAATAATTTCCGGCGGAGTCATTAAAGGCGAGATGCTGGTACTGACCATGCCCAGACGCGCCGCCGCAATAAAGGCCACCACATATTGCGGGGTGTTTGGCATCTGCAGGCCCAGCACGTCGCCCGCTTTGGCGCCCTGCGCGACAAACAACGCCGCCATGCGATCAGCCATCTCATCCAGTTGCCGGTAGCTCATGGCATGCCCCAGAAACACCAGCGCTTCGCGATCCGGAAACTGCTCCGCATACCCTCGCACATAGTCCGACAGGGTTTTCTCGGGCAGCTCTGGCAGGGTGTGCCAGTCATAGCCCATCGATTCATAGGTAGACAACCAGGGGCGAGTATCCGACTTCATAAAAAGCACCTTCAGTTATTGCTGTTATAGGCTTCAGGGTGGCGCTGCGCATCCGTGTAGGCTTTGCGGGCCAGTGGAATCAATCGCCACTTTTTCGGTGTCAGGGCATGCATGGTGCGATAAGTGCCACACCACAGACGGAAAAGGCGCTCGTCATTAGTCGTCCAGGGAATATGGAAGGTTTCGCGGAACGCATCGGGCAGCGTTGCGCGCAAATTGAATCGCATAAAGCGCCCCATCACGGCGAGGATCATGCGCCAGGCGGTATCGGGTATCTTGCTGTTTGGGGGCTTGGGGATTTCCAGATAATGCTCGGGGCGCATGAGATCCTGCACCACCGCTCCCCACTCAAGCTTGTCGCGGATCATGCCGTGGAAGTAATCCCAGTATTCGCTCTCCGTGGCGGGCAGGTCCTTGTCACGGATGCCCATCAGTTTTCCCAGTTGCCGCCATTCGGCAAACATCGCATGGCGCTGCCGGGTGGTGGGCGACGTGCCGTAAAGCTCATGCATGCGAAGGGTGGCGTCGTAACCGGTGATGTGCACCCAGCTGTAGGCCTCCGGGTCCAGCGCAAAGTACTTTTTGCCGTGCTTGTCGACGCCCTTGATGGAGCGATGCAGGTCGTACAGTTTCACACCCATCTCGATCGCACGCTGGGGGCGCGCATACACGATGGGCCACAACAATTCCGTGGACCGTTTGGCGCGGCCCCAGGGGTCCGTTTTATAGACGGAGTGTTCCCCCACACCCGCATCAATAATCGGGTGCGCCACCTGCAACACAAAAGCCTGTGGCAGCATCAAATGAAAACGCCAGGAACCGAAATCCTGCCAGGTCAGGGAATCTGGCCCTAAAGGTTGAAGGTCCAGGCGTCGTTCTGTTTGTTCGGCGCTCTGTGTCATGAAACATTCGATCACTGGCTGTGAGACAAATTAAAAAATACGTCTCACGCAGACCGAAAAGCAACCCATGCATACAGCTTTCCGCATTATGTTTAGAACAAAAGGATCAATTACCCGTTACTTTGAGTCAGGAAGAATTGGGTTAGTAAGAGGGTCAGGAAGGCTATCAAGGAGCCAGAAGCGGGCGCAGGTAGTCTTCTGCTACCTGACGAACGCTGGCCGCATCGGCCGGGTTCAATATGCCATCAGGGGACAGCACCATGGATTGCATAAGCCGTAGCATCAGCTCAGCCATGGGCTCCATGGGCTGCTGCCGTATGGCGCCGTTGTCTTGCTCCACTTGCAACAGCCCGGCCAGATAGATGCGAAAGAATCCCATCATTTGCCACAGCCGTTGCGTCAGTAACGGCAAAATGGTTTCCGGTTCCGAGGTCAGCAACCGCTTCAGCAACGGGTGCCGATGGGCTCGGGTTACCGCCAGTACAAAGGACTCTAGAACGCGTTCAAGACCATCGTCCACTTTCTCCAGGTCGCTCTCTATCATCGCCAGTTGCTGCTGGCATTCGCGCAAAATCACCACCTGAATCAACTGGTCCTTGTCCGCAAAGCGGCGATAGGCCGTCGCCCGACCAATGCCCGCCCGGGTCGCCACATCCTCCATGGTGGTACGCCGCAGGCCGAATTCCACAAACAGCGCCAACCCGGCATCGAGAATTTTCTCGTAGGTTTTGTCGCCCTGGGGAACCTGAATATTCTTGAGCAGTGCCTCCGATGCGATATGTTTACGCGACATTCCAACTCCCTGTGATTCAAACCGGATACACGAGCACCCCAAGCGAACGCCCTCATCAGGGGTATATACCTTATGGCTTCCCGGCCCGCAATCATCACACACAGCGGGGGCGGCCAGCCCCCCGCCCCGGCATCGATTCAGGCAGGCTTTACCATCCCCCTTAAATGCACATCGGCGTTACCAAACAGCCCATCCGCTGCGGTCAGACGCTTCACGAAATGGCCCACACCCAGTTCATCGGTCATGCCCATACCGCCATGGATCTGGATCGCTTCCTGACCAATCTTGCGCCCGGCGCGGCCCAACTGGGCCTTCATGGCATGCACGGCCTTATCCGCATCAGCGTGACCTTCCACGTATTTCAGTGTCGACGCCAGCAACAGGGAGCGGGTCTGCTCCATGGCGATGAACATATCCGTCATACGGAACTGCAATACCTGAAACTTACTGATCGGCACGCCGAACTGTTTGCGGGTCTTGGTGTATTCCACCGTATCATCAAGTAATACGGACATGCTGCCCACGCTCTCCGCCGACAAGGCCAGCACGCCTTCCTGCAGAACCGCCTTGGCCACGTCGTAGCCCTTGTTCAATTCACCAATACATGCATCTTGGGACACGCTCACGTCAGCGAAGCGGATTTCCGCACCCTGGCGGCCATCCATCATGCGATGCGGCACACGCTCAATCCCTTCGGCATTGGCATCCACCAGGAGCAGGGACAAGCCCTCCTTTTCACCCGGCTGCCCCCCGGTACGAACCAGCACCACCAGCAGATCGGCCTGATCACCATTCATGACCGATGCCTTGGTGCCATTCAGCACCACATCATTGCCTTTCACTGCGCCCTGAAGGGTCGTGTTTTCCAGGCTAAAAACCCGTTCGTATTCTTCAGCGGCAAACGCCAACTGCAAACGGCCTTCGATCAAGGCGGGAAGGGTTTTCGCTTGCGTCGCAGCATCCGCCCGGCGCAGAAACCCGCCGCCCAACACCACGGTTGCGATATACGGCGACATAATCAAACCTTCGCCCAGAGCTTCTAACAGCACCATGGTTTCCAACGGCCCCATGCCCATGCCGCCGTGTTCTTCCTCAAACGGCACCGCCAGCCAGCCCAGCTCCGCAAGCTGCTGCCAGGTGGCTTCATTCAGGGGCATCAGTTTTTTATTCTGCCGATGGCTTTCCACATTACTGTTGTCACGGACAAAACGTTTGGCACTGTCCGCCAACATCTGCTGCTCTTCACTCAATTGAAAATTCATGACGATCTCTCCTTTATTGGCGGACGTTTACAAACCCAGTACAGCTTTGGCGATGATGCCGCGCTGGACTTCGTTGGAGCCGCCGTAAATGGAGCAGGCCCGAGAATTGAGATAATGAGGCATCGCCGTGAGCGCATATTCCGGCCCGATAACCGGCTGCTCGTCACCGGGCACCAGCGCCTGGGGCTGCCAGATCGTCGCCTGTGCCCCCAGGGTTTCAATTCGCAGCTCCGTGATGGCCTGCAGCAATTCCGTGCCCAGGATCTTGGTCATGGATGACAGTGCGCCAGGGTCCTTGCCAGCTGACAGTGCCGACTTGATACGCATTTCCGTAAATTCCAGAGCCAGCACATCCGCTTCCAGCTGAGCCAGCTTGTACTGCCACACCGGGTCATCCTGCAACGAACCGAACACTGTCTGTTGTCTGGAGGCCATCATCTTGATCTTCTCCAGCTGCACATGAAGGCTGGGAGCATACTCCTGACCTCCACGCTCGAACGTCAGCAGATATTTAGCCACAGTCCAGCCATCGTTTTCTTCACCGACCCGGTTCTTCTGCGGGACGCGGACATTGTCGAAGAATACCTGGCACTGCTCCGGGACTTCATCCAGCCCCACGATGGGCTCAATGGAAATGCCCGGCAGATCCATATCCAGCAACAGAAACGTGATGCCCTGTTGCGGTTTGCCGTCTTTACGGGTGCGCACCAACGCGAACATCTTGTTGGCATGGTGGGCGTAGGTGGTCCAGATCTTGGTGCCATTGATGATGTAGTCATCACCGTCTTTCTCGGCAAAGGTTTTCAGTGATGCCAGATCGGAACCGGCTCCGGGCTCGGAGTACCCCTGACACCAGAAATGTTCACCACTGAGGATCTTTGGCAGGTATTCCTTCTGCTGCTCTTCGGTGCCGCAGCCAATCAGGCAGGGCCCGCACATATGCAGCCCCATGGGTACCAGCGGGGGTGTTTCCGCACGCACCAGCTCTTCGGCGAAAATGGCTCGCTGGGTCACACTCCAGCCGGTGCCTCCAAACTCTTTTGGCCAATGCGGTGCCGCCCAGCCCTTGTCATTCAGGATCGTCTGCCAGGCCATGGCCTCTTTCACCGGTGAAAACACCGATGTCACCATCTTGCCTGCCTCGCGAATTTCATCGGTGAGGTTTTCCTCCAGAAACGTTCTCACCTCATCCCGAAATGATGCTTCCTGTTCCGGCACCTGCAGATCCATGACGCACTCCACTGTTTATAGACTCAATCAGGTCAGTGTACGGGAGGCCATATGAGACACTAATGACGATTCGTGTCACCGGGCTGGCCAAAACCGTCAAAAGCCCGGGAAATCTGTTCCCAATATGCCCCCAGCCAACCCTCAACATTCTCCCACCCACCTGGTTTATACTCCCTCCACATTCAATGAACACGATACGGCGCCCATGAGCATCAACTGGTTCCCCGGCCACATGAACAAGGCCATCCGCGAAATCCGCGACATTCTTCCCAAGGTGGAGCTGATCATCGAAGTGGTAGACGCCCGCCTGCCCTATAGCAGCGCCAACCCGGTAATCGAGCAATTCCGGGCCGACAAGCCCTGTCTCAAGCTGCTTAGCAAAAGCGACCTGGCCGATCCCGCCGTCACCGAACAATGGCTCGCCCATCTGGAACAGGATCCAAGCGTACGCGCCCTGGCCATCACCACCGAAAAGCCGGAACAAATCCGCAAGCTGGTGGATACCGCCCTGAAAATGGCCGGCAAGCGGACCGACCGCGCCACCAGCGTTACCGCCCTGATCACCGGCATTCCCAACGTGGGCAAATCCACCCTGATCAACAACCTGGCCAGCCGCATCATCGCCAAAGCGGGGAACGAACCGGCGGTGACCCAACGCCAGCAACGCATCGACCTGCGCAACGGCCTGGTGCTCATCGACACCCCCGGCATCCTCTGGCCGAAAATCGAAAACCCGGACAGTGGTTACCGCCTCGCCCTCTCCGGCGCCATCAAGGCCACCGCCATGCAGGAAGACGACGTGGCCCTGTACGCCGCCGAATACTTAATGCAGGCCTACCCGGAGTTAATGAAGGAGCGCTTCAAACTGGAGACCCTGCCGGATGAAGGCGTACCTTTCCTGGAAACCATCGGCAAGCAACGCGGTTGTATCGGCAAAGGCGGCCACGTGGACTTTGACCGCACCGCCGCTCTGCTCATCAACGAGTATCGCAGCGCAAAGCTCGGCCCCATCACCCTGGAAACCCCGGCCATGGCGGAGAAGGAGCATGTAAAGGTGGCAGAAATCCGGCGCAGGAAAGAAGAGGAAAAAGAGGCAAAGAAAAAAGCACGTAAAGCGGCGTATAAAGCGAAAGGGAAGCCCTGACTGATGCGCTTCAAGTTCTTTATGCACCGCACAAAGCCCCCGGTGAAGTACTCTGTACGCTGACACCAGGCACAAAAAAGCCCGACTGTTTCCAGCCGGGCTTTTTTGTATCTCGATTGGTCGGGACGGGAGGATTCGAACCTCCTACCCCTTGCACCCCATAAAGGTTACAGCTTGTCCGTCGCCGTCCAACAGAATCTACAAACCATTAAATATCAGTAAGTTAGTTAAAAATACATCTTTGCATTGTCCAACAACGTCCACTAGAATCCACCGAAAGCGATTGAGAAACGGTGACGGAACGGTGACGGAACGGTGACGAGATTTCGGAGCATACATGGGCATCATCACAGATAGACACCTCACTCCAAAAGAGCCCAAAGATGCCTGGCTAACCGAAGACGGCCCACGTGGGCATGGTCGATTCATGGTCAGACTTCAGCCAAACGGGAAGCATCTCTTCTACTTCCGTTACAGTGACCAGACAGGTAAACGCCAGTTTCACCCGCTTGGAGTTTACTCACGCACTGGCACCACCGGGCTCACTCTCAAGCAAGCCCGCACCCAAGCCAGCGAGTTATCGCGGCTCTACGTCTCAGGCATCAAGAACATTGGAGAGCACCTTAACTCAGAACGGGCCGCTCGAGAGGCCGCTAGGCAAGCAGAGCTATCACGCCTTGAGCAAGAAGCGGCACAAAAAGAGGCCGAGGCCGCTGCACTGGCTTCTCGGCAAACCGTTTCCCAGCTCTTTGAGCGATGGATGGAAATTGACGTGTCACACCGGAAAGACAAGGGTACAGAAGTCCGGCGCATGTTCGAGAAGGACGTTCTCCCCCTCATTGGCCAAGTCTTTGTCGCAGACATCCGTAAAGGGCACATCACTCAGGTGACAGATGCCATGGCGGCACGGGGTGTCACCCGCATGGTGAAAGTCGTATTCAGCCTGATGCGACAGATGTTCCGCTTTGCCGTGGACCGAGACATCATTGAATTCGACCCCAGCAGCAGTATTCGGAAAGCCAAAATCGGAGGTAAGGAGACTGAACGTGACCGAGTGCTATCCGAGGACGAGATTCGACAACTGACAAACGCCCTACCCTCTGCCAACCTGCTGAAAACCTCTGAATTGGCTGTCTGGATAGCACTTTCCACCTGTTGCCGCATTGGTGAACTTCTGGCGGCACGCTGGGAGTATATTGACCTAGAGCAAAGAACTTGGCTTATTCCTGCCGAAAACAGCAAGAACGGCAAGCCTCATCAAGTACACCTGTCAGCCTTTTCTGTCAGTTTCTTCCAACAGCTGCAGGAAATGACAGGCCTGTCCCCATGGTGCTACCCGAACAGAGCGGAAACCGGCCCTCTCTGCTCAAAAACCATAACCAAGCAGCTTTCTGACCGACAGCGCCCGTCAAATAGTGGCACCATGAGCAATCGCACTAACAACGCGCAAGCTCTTTGTTTACCCGGTGGCAAGTGGACACCTCACGACCTTCGCAGAACCGGCGCAACCATGATGACCGCTCTAGGCGTACTTCCTGAAGTCGCAGAACGCTGCCTGAACCACACCGAAGAAAATAGGGTTAAAAGGACCTATCAACGCCATAGCTATACCAAGGAATGCAGCGAGGCTTGGGAGAAATTGGGCTCCCGGCTCCAGGATCTGACAGAACCAAGATGATAGCTGATGCGTTAAATGAGAGTTTTCGCTCCAAGTGACATCTAGAGCTCAACTAAGCATTCAGGCTACCTACTCTTTCTATGAAGAATATACTCACATATTTGACCCACGCCTAAATAACACGCCTATTATTGAATTCTGACAGCCAGCAATCGACATTAGTCTAAACAGGATTGGGCTATTTTCCGCAAAATAGTCGCTTTCCTCACCATAGATCAATTCCCCAGCGTTTTACCAAGAAAGCAAGCAGAGCAAAACAAAACACGGTCAAAAAAGCTGACACTAATAAAGCCAGCCAAAATCCCCAGCGCTCAAGCATTGCTGGGAATAAGGCGAACATGGGCAGCGTTGGGAGCACATACCAAAAGGTATACCAAGCATGATTGGCCAGTTTGGCAGTGGGTTGGCCCTCAAAATAAAGCCACACCAAGACCATTAGTGTAACGACAGGCAGTGACGCCAATAGCGCCCCCACCCTATCACTCTGCTTAGCCAGCTCG
>NZ_WNHC01000001.1:1630700-2344404 GCF_009718865.1 Alcanivorax sp. VBW004 | reverse complement strand
GTAGCACACCGCCCGTCAACGCTAGCGGCACACCAGTAAAGATCACGAGTGAATCCTTGATAGAACCCAGTGCAAAATACAGCAGCGCCACAATCATCAACAATGTCAGTGGCACAACCAGCGTCAGTCGCTGACTAGCAGATTGCAGTTTTTCATAGGTGCCGCCGTATTCCACCCAGTAACCTGCCGGCACCTGTACGGTTTCATTGATGGCTTCGCGAATTTCCTCCACAAACGAACCTAGATCTCGGCCACGCACATTAGCGGTGACGACCACCCTACGCTTGCCATTTTCACGGTTTACTTGGTTGAATCCATCAACCAAGTCAATACTAGCCAGCTCGCGCAAGGGAATCGAACCGAAACCAGGAACCTGAATAGGAAGATATCCCAAGCCTTCCATGTCGGTTCGATATTTTTCAGCCAGTCGAACGACGATATCGGCTCGACGATCACCCTCATAGAAACGCCCTGCCACTTCACCCCCTAATGCTATAGACAACTGGGATTGCAGCGTTGACTTATCTAGGCCATACGACGATAACACTGGCTCCTTAGGTGTAATCGTCAAAACAGGTAGGCCAGTTACTTGCTCCATCTGAATGTCCGCAGCCCCGTCTATTTCAGACACCACACTTTCAATCTGCTTTCCCACTGCCTCAAGCTGTTTGAAGTCATCACCGAATACTTTAATAGCCAGCTCCGCGCGAACACCGGCAAGCAGCTCGTTAAAGCGCATCTGTATCGGTTGCAGAAATTCATAACGACTACCCGGAACAGTATCGACGATGGCAGATAAATCCTCGACGACTTGCGCCTTGGATTTCCCTGGATCTGGCCACTGGTCCCTAGGCTTGAGAATAATGAAGTTGTCCGCAACACTGGGTGGAACGGCATCGGTTGCCACATCGGCTGTGCCAATTTTGGCGAAAACTCTCTCCACTTCAGGCATCTTCCGGATTTTTTCTTCCAGCGTTCTCTGCATCGAAATTGCCTGACCAAGGGAGGTTCCAGGGATGCGAAGGGCATGCATAGCAATATCCCCTTCATCCAAATTCGGCACGAACTCACTGCCAAGACGACTGGCCATAAACATTGATCCGAGCACAACGAATACAGCCAAAGAGACAACCACCATACGCAGATCTACGGCTTTTTTTACCAGACGTTGGTAGCCATTTCGCAACCCTATCATGGCTCTATTTTCCTTCTCTTCCACTCCATTGCGAAAAAGCAAAGCTACACAGGCAGGCACAAACGTTACTGACAACAACATGGCGCTAGCCAAGGCTATGATCACTGTCAGCGCCATGGGATGAAACATCTTCCCTTCTACACCGGACAAGGAAAATATCGGAAGATAGACGGCGGTAATGATAAAGACACCAAACAGTGCAGGCCGCATCACCTCTTTGGTTGCCGTAAAGACAATAACCAGACGCTCTTTCTGACTTGGTGACGACCCCGCTCCCTTCGCTTGGCTCAGTCGGCGCAGGCAATTCTCCACGATGATGATTGCACCATCCACCAGCAAACCAAAATCCAGCGCACCCAGGCTCATCAAATTTGCACTTACTCGCGCATGTACCATGCCAGTAATGGTCATTAACATGGCAATGGGAATCACAGCAGCAGTTAGAAGCGCTGCACGAACATTACCCAGTAAAAGGAACAGGATAACGATGACCAGCAACGCCCCTTCCAATAGGTTTTTTTGTACAGTTTCCAGGGTTTTTTCTACCAGACCGGTGCGGTCGTAGACAGCGGTGGCGGTAATACCTTCCGGTAGGCCAGCCTTGATTTCCTCAAGCTTTTCACCCACTGCGCTAGCGACCGTTCGGCTGTTTTCACCGACCAGCATAAACACCGTACTCATTACCACTTCTCGGCCATTCTGGGTTGCCGCTCCCGAACGTAACTCCAGCCCCTCTTCTACCGTAGCCACATCCTTAAGTCGTAACCGACTGCCATCCTCTGCCGTCACAAGGGTATTGGAAAGAGCCTCAAGTGAGACAACTTGACCCGGCACCCGCAGCAACCATTGAGAGCCGTTCTGCTCTACAAATCCCACACCACGATTTTGATTATTGGCCTCCACAGCCTCTACGATCTGTTGCTGACTGATACCGGCTGCAAGTAACTTACCCGGATCAAGAGCCACCAAAATTTCCCGCTTATAGCCCCCAATGGGGTTCACCTCAACAACACCGGGCACACGCAACAATTGCGGGCGAATGATCCAATCATGCACTGAACGCAGGTCCGTGGGTGTAATGGAATTGCCCTGTGCATCAACGGCACCGGGTTCCGCATCCACCGTAAACATAAAGATCTCACCCAGCCCGGTAGCGATTGGCCCCATCTCTGGTTGCAAACCCATAGGCAGATCCGAACGGGCACCTGATAACCGCTCACTTACTAGTTGTCGAGCAAAGTAGACGTCAGTGTCGTCACTGAAAATTGCTGTTACTTGAGATAAGCCATAACGGGAGACCGAGCGGGTATATTCGAGCCCAGGTAGGCCAGCCAACGTGGTTTCAATCGGATAGGTAACCCGCTGCTCAACTTCCAACGGGGTATATCCCGGCGCCTCAGTATTAATCATCACCTGGACATTTGTGATATCCGGCACCGCGTCAATCGGCAAGCGACTGAAATTCCACAATCCAAGAAAAGACAGAAGAGCGACAACCACCAGCACCAAACGGCGGCGCTGGATGGCGTGTTGAATTATGATTTCTAGCATATCTACAGGCCTTTAGTGATCGTGGGAAGCGCCGGACTTTTCGACATCGGCCTTGAGAAGGAAGCTGTTCTCACTGACATATTCGGTGCCGGGCTTCAAACCACCGAGCACCTCCACCCACTCTTTATCCTGGCGACCCAGCTCCAGCATGCGCACCTCATACTGCTGCCCTACCTTGGCAAACACTACGGTAAAATCCCTGAATCCCTGCAACCCAATACGTTTCACAGCAAGGTCGACCGGATGCTTAGCCACTTCGATTTCAGCAGCCACAAATTGCCCCGGCTTCCAGCCTAAAGTAAGCTTGTCTAGTTTTATTAGCACGTTCTGGGACTGGCCTGAGACAGCCATAGGTTCAATAAAGATCACCTCGCCAGACACCGGCGTCTTGCCACCTGCCTGCTTCAAAATGACCCGGTTACCCTCTTTTACCCGCTGGCGGTCAAGAGGATAGACCGCGACTTCTGCCTGGGTTTGCTCGATATCTACTATGACGGCCAAGATACGTTCTCCGGTCGCCTCACCAGCCCCCCCATCCATAAAAGCGATCACACCGGGCATAGGGGCACGCAATGAGTAAGACCGTAGGCTATCGTTACTTTCGATAGTAAAAAGAATATCTCCACGGGAAACCGTATCACCAAGTTTTTTGTGCACACGAACAATCTGTCCTGTAAAACGAGCTCGCAGCTCTCGCTTTCCAGAAGGAGGAAGCTTCAGCTTTCCGTAGGCAGAAATAGTCTCATGCAAGAGAGCGGGACCAGCGACCTCCGTGACAACACCCATGGAGTCAGCGACTTCTTGATCGATGGTTGTGCGGCCTTCAAAACTGTCATACTGCCATTGGTAGTTCTTCCCCTGATATTGCGCGGTTACCGTCACCTTGAATGAATGAGGCTCATATATTTCCATATCTCCGCGCAATAACGACTCCTGAACAGTAAAACCGATTTCATCACGCACGCCGCCAAGCCGTGTCAGCACAACCTCAAGTTCCACTACTTCCGGATCCACTGCCTTACCATCGTCGGTTATCCAGGCGCGATACTCTGGCGGCACTCCGGTCTCAAAGATAGCCAGCTCCACCACAAAACTTCCTTCGCGAAGCATCAGACCGTTATTGGGTCCCTTATCAGGCTCGGCCTCTTCATTTTCAACAGCACCAGCAGCAATACCAACAGTAGGGAGAATCGCCAATAGACAAACCACTAACAGCAGACCAATATTTTTTATTGCTACTTTCATTAATTTTTCTCCTTACTGTTTGCAGAGAGAGATATTCCGGTGAGACGTTCAATTTCTGTGAGATTAACGTGGGAGCTCAACTGCGCACTGATCAACGCCAATCGAGCATCCAGCAATTCCTGTTTAACGGATTGCCATTCCAGATAAGTAAAACGGCCAACCGAATATGCTTTATTTGCCTCAGCCACCGCCTTCTGTAGCCGAGGAATAATTTCTTCATGCAAGGTGCTGGTCTGATGCCGGCTGTGCTGTAAGGCTTGATACAACTCAAACAGCCTGGCTTTTAAACGCGATTCCTCGCTGATCGCCATGGCTTGATTGACTGATCGTTTAGCCTGCAATTCGCTGACCCTTACTTCATTGCGCCGATTTTTACCCAGAGGAATCGCAACACCGGCCACTACGCCAAAATCATCTGTCGCCTCATAGCGACGCACACCCGCAGAAAAGCGCCAACTTGCAAGCGCATCGGACTTGGCTATC
Source organism: Alcanivorax sp. VBW004 (assembly GCF_009718865.1). NCBI lineage: Bacteria > Pseudomonadati > Pseudomonadota > Gammaproteobacteria > Oceanospirillales > Alcanivoracaceae > Alcanivorax > Alcanivorax sp. VBW004. The sequence continues at coordinate 2,339,930 of NZ_WNHC01000001.1, read as the reverse complement.
GCCATCTCCGATTCATTCACCCTGGCTCGGGTTAGGAAGATTTTGACTCTAGGACTGTCTTTGAGTCTGACTTTTAGATCCTCCATGGATACCAGCGTCTGATTTGTCTGAAGCTGTCCGAGCAGCTCAAAGTCCGCTGAATCACTGTTACCCCATTGCGCTGCAAGCTGCTGACGGGCTACCGCCAGCTCATGCTCCAGGTCTTCCACATCAAGTTCACGGCGACGCAATTCCACCTCTGTACGCAGGACATCCACTCGGGATGCCCCCCCTGCCCGACCACGGCGACGTATCTCTTCAAGAGATTGGGCCGCACTGTCTCTTGCCCCTTCGGCTACAGCCAATCGTTCCTGGTAAGACAGCGCAGTGAGAAATGCTTGTGCGGTACGCGCTCCCACATCAAATCGCTGGCGCTCAAGCTCGATGGAAACCAGAGACTGGCGCGCTTCAGCGGCGCCGACCCGACTATCTATCTGTTTACCTTCCAAAGCCCAGCTCAGACTCAAGGTCGCCTGGGCGCTGTCAGCCCCTTCGTAGACACCGCTACCGAGCGCATCTTCTACTTCGAACTGGACTTCGGTAGCGGTTCTTAATTTGGCTTGGTTAATTTTTGCCTGTGACGCGCCAGCACGAAATGACATGGCTTCCAGTTGCGGATGCTGAGTGAGGCTGCGCTCAATAGCTTGCTGTAGAGTCAGCGAGGCTGCCGCCGCATCCTCCACTAAAGCGGTCTGACCTATCAGCAGTAAAATGGGCAGCATCAAGTGCGACAAATACCGATTGGCAATCGGTTTTTTACGCGTAAAAAAAACAGAAATCCAGCTCATCTGAACTCTCTCAATGAAGGAAAAGGGTTTCGAATAAATGATGGAGCACGTCAACACCGGCCGCGCTGCTTAATGTTGCAGAAATAGCAAGCACTACAACAGTCACCACAGGCAAAGCACGATATTCACTGACGCCTAGCAGGTGATGAACACGCCGTTCAACCGCATGGCGGGCAAAATAGCTATATGCATCATCTGCTTGCCTGTCTTGAGCGTTTACGGCGATTTTCTCCACCTGGAGTAACGCCTGAGCGATAATTGCAGGCTGGGGATAGCGCTGCACAACCCACTCATCAGCCAACTGTTCAATCGCCAGCTCAAACTCGGCCTGCAGGAAACGGCGTACACCGGGGGGATACAGGCACGTCAACAGGGAGAAGGCGAACTTGGCCAACGGATCGCGGCGACAAATATGAGCCTGTTCATGAAGACTAATAACCCGCCGCTCTTTCGCACTGATTCTGGAGGCAAGGCCTCGAGTAATATAGGCCTTGGGACTCCACAAACCGGCCACAAACGCCATTGGCACAGGGGTGTCTAGTTCTGCTAGTCCATCTTTGTCGCGCTCACTGAGCAGTCCGAGAAGTTGCTGACGCTGAACTTCGGACACCCCTTGCCAGCCCCTCCAAGCAAACAAGGCCAGCAGCCCAATAAGGCAAAAAAGCAAGAATACCCCATGCCAGGATGCGGGCGAGAAAAGATAGGCATGATGCCAATGAATAATGTCGGCCAGCCACAGGTTCGCTTGAGGCTTCCACTCAGGGAGGTAGGAAAGCAACGCTGCAGCCACCCCGGCAAACAGCGGAAAAACGGCAAAGGCCCAAAGTAGGTTTCTTCGTATAGCCAATTGATAGTGCGGCAGACGACTGGCAACCAGACGAACCAGCAGACTAGCCATCATCGTTCCTGTGACCATTCCCAAGATCAGGATCGTCAACAAGTGAAGAAACAACGCCGGATAGCCGAATATCATCAGCAACTACTCTCCGAGTCGGCAGCCCGGCGCGCTTCAATCAGCTTTTCCAGGGCCGAAACCTGATCATCCGACAGCTTTTCAGAAAAGGTGCTGAAAGCTGCAATAAGGGTACTGCCAGGATCCGCACTGTAATCTTCGCCAATTTCTTCGATAAGCTTGGCGATAAAAGCTTGGCGATCCATGGCTGCACTATATTGAAAGGCATGCCCTTGTTTTTCACGGGAAAGGAGCCCTTTTTTGAACAATCGATCCAGCGTGCTCTGGATAGTATTCAAGGTACCTCCGCGCTGCTTCTCGAAATGCGCATAGACAGACTTTGCGTCTGCCGTCCGCCCCTTCCAGAAGTATTGCAAGACTTGCTTTTCTAGTTCACCCAGCTGCATGAATCCTAACCACTTAGAGATTATCAATCTGGTAATCAGACTGACACACCTAAAACCGATCGTCAATCGGCTTTTGTATGACTAGCTCCCTCTCCCACCATCACACGGACAAATTTTGTCTTTAGCACCTGTAACCCCCCGCCAATTATTGCAGCCCACTCAAAGGTTAAAGCAAATCAATCGCCTTCAGTGGGAGGGGCTCCGGTGACCAAATTGCTGAAACTCGCAGCTTCCGCCAGGCCGGATCCATGTGATTTATTCAGGGGGTATCTCTTCCCGACACCTCGCAACCCCCATAATTCGGCCTGAGCACCTAACTCTTGCTCTTTCCCCGCATGCCTCCTGTGCGATTGCCTATATAGCCGCCTTCCCAGATCAGGCAGCATGCTCACTTTCCAGCACTCCCCCCTCATCTCGTCAGGAATCCCTTCACCAGATAAGACAATAGGAGTAACCACGTGAGCGTGCCGCACTTCAAATAGTGGCAGTATGAGGCAATTCACCCCTGATATGACCACCCTCCTGATCTCCGCATCCGAAACCAAAACTTCCCATACCTTGACTGCCTCGTGGATTGAAGCACAGACAACCGCATCCACCACAGCCAACGGTGCCTGAGCCGCCTTGGTACCCAAATGCTGCCTTATTTCGGTCCGAAGCTCTCCATTTTCATCATTACCATCCCAACCTCCATGATGTAGACAACTATTAACAATCTGGCTGGCATATCGGTTGATGAGCATCTGCAGGTATCGGGAAAATCTCTCACTGGGTGTATCTCGAAAGTTCTCATGCAAGTTGCATGGAGCCCTCAACTCTCTCCTTGCAGTAAAAGCCCTCTCAAACTCCATGGCCGTCTGGGCGCTAGGTAGTATTCCCGTATCACCTGCTCTCCACCTAGCCGATTTATTAGCCTCACTCGCCTCCTTCTGCTGCAAACTACCAATCACTTTGGCTGCGTTGTACATACCCAAAGCCGTACGGTACCGATTCTCTTTACTACTTAGTTTGGCCTCCCTGATTAGAAAGCAGGCAGCGCCACCAATACTCATAAAGTCAGGGTGAGTGAGGTTAATGAAATATGCACCTTTCGACATTCCCAACAAATGCCTTCCGGTTACTCCTGCAACCCGGCTCCGAAGGTATCCACCCTGCATCAGCGTACTCAACTGGGATCTCAATCCGTCATCGGTCAGGCCCGCCAAGCGCTTCAGATCACTCCCCCCAACCCCATATACCGCGCCCGCTGAATTAGACCTCACCAACAGCACCGCCAGTACCAATCGATTGTAGGGAGTCAACCATTTCTGGCCTGGTTTGCCGATATCATCTCCTATCGCAGTTAACACATGTTCAGCAAGACTGCGGAGCTCAACGACCGGCTGCTCACTTTCCAGACCAGCAAGCTCTTCCTCAAGCTGAGGCCTCAACTCCAGGCACGCCCTTCTTTTTCCCAGCCCCCCATCGACAAATCGTTTCTGTAACACCCCGCTCTCAGACAACTCCCGGATTGCTTTACTCACCACCCTGTCGTTTAGCTTAAAGCGCTCGACATAGCCCTGGACTGTAAACGCAACGCCACGCCCCTCATCGTCGCAAAGCAGCCGATACAAGAAGTAACGAGTTGGCCCTGCAATAGACGCGAGACCATTCGCCCGGTCAAATTCCGCTGATGTTCCTAGCAATCCAAGCACGCAAAAACCCCTCCGAAATATGTTATTCCTTTCTATTTATCGTAATTATACCACCTGGCATGTTTTTAGTAGTACGAATATACGTTTATAATACGTCTCAATCGTACTTTTTGATTTTTCAAGGTTTTCAACATGGCAAGGGCAGAGATACCTCTAGAGGATTGGCTCACGAATGATCAAGAAATGCTGACTTGGCTGGAGCAGCACTTGAGACGAAAAGGCGCGTCCATCCAGGTTTTAAACCCATATAACCCTCGCCCAGCACTCCTAGAAGCCGCTCGTTATTTGATCGCCGATAGCAGCAGCCAGAAGGAGCTCATGAACCTCAAGGCCGCATGGAGAAGATACAAATCAGACAAAAAGCACGGAAACCAGGTGGTCCAAGTCAGGCTCAGTCCACGCGTGAAAAGGCAGCTTGCCAACCTCTCCAAGAGAACAAGTGTTTCCGAAACTGTGGAGAGGCTAGTCAAAGAGGAAAGCAACTATTTCAAGGACAGGAATGCAGCAATCCAGAACGCTATTCAGGAGAATATTCAGCGTCACGAAGAGTCCGCCGCAGGCAAACTCGACCACCTGCAGAAGGAACGCTCGAAGCTGATATTTCATAATGAAGAGCTCCAGGCGGAGCTCTCGGAAACCCAGAAAGAGATGAGCAATATATTGTTTAGGCTGGTCGAGCTTGAGGTCGCCCTTAACATACAAGCAGAGGAAAGCCTTGAGCTAACACCAGATGAGAAACAAGAAGCCCTGCACAGACACCAGTCTCTGCTCGACTACTTCCACAACCGGATAAATGCGGCGGCCTCACTTGCTCAAGCCGAGGACCACAGCAGCACCAATCAGGGGCGCAGACCACAGAAAAACTGAGAAGGAACAGCCACAGCACCTGGTCTCAGCCCCTCTTGAATAGAGGACAAGCTAGCTTTCATACCCACCTCTCAAACCAGCAAGCTGCCGGTCAATCAGCTCAGCAACACCACTATCCACTCCAAACTCTCTGGCAACGACAGCGAAATCGCCGAGAACATCCACGATCTCATCAATATCGTGCTTGGCCTGCTCCCATTTGGCGTAGCCCGCCCGCGCCGCCAGCGCCTGGATGGCTTTTAGCGGCGGATTCTTGCCGAAACCGGCATAAGCAGTGGCATGCTCCTGGTATGGGTGAGGACTGAAGGTCACATCGTAGAAAGGGGCAGGCGTCCATTCACCCGCATCATCCTGCAGGAAAGCCCAGTTCTTGCTGTGGTCATCCTGGTTGCAGGCAAACAGGTTGAACATGGCCCGGCGGAACTGCAGTTTGCCGACCGCTGGCGACCGGCACAGATGGCGGCTGACCTTGATCAGATCTTCGTAATCCAGGCTAGGGGTCCGGAAATCCGCATCCAACAAGCCACAGGCACTGTGCATGTGGCGTCGACCTGCCTTTTGGTGGCGGCTTATCCAATCGAACCTCTTTACCCCGAGCCATGCTCGGGCACCACTTTGTTCTGGCGCCTCAAACAGCCGCCACTCAGGTGGCTCCAACCCCAACTTTCCGGCCAGGTGCAAATAGACCGCTTCACAGAGCCCTTCTTCATGGCCGAGAGGTAGATTCCGGGAGGTAAACTTGACCAGCCAAGCCTCATCGCCTGTCCTCGCCACCGTGCGGCAGCGATCTGGCTCATCCGGGGAGATGTAGAACTGCGCCTTGGGTCTGGCACCACCGGAGCTGCCTGCTGCCACCAGATCCGCCAGCACCTCTTCCGTCTGACCGTCAAAAAACGCCTGCGCCTCCAGACCCAGCATCGCCAGGTCGATGTCGCCGGTTAAGGCAAGCTGGTACTCCGAGGTCGGAGAGAATGACAAGGCCCCCATCCCGGAAGCCCCTACAAACGCCAGGCGATCCATGGCGGTGATCTGAGCAGGAAGAATGCCATGCTGTCGGAACACCCGGTCTTGCAATAACGAACCCCAGCCATCAGGCAGACTGTCGCCGAAAAGGCCATGCAGACCGGAATGCGGCCTTTTGGGGGCAAGCTGCAGCTCAGTGGTTGCCTTTAGACCAAAGGTCGAAAGGTTGCCATATCGCCCCAGATAATCCGCATCGTACTGAAAGAAGACGCCCTGCCGGTTCTGCGCCAGCACACCAACCGTCACCGCCTGCCCCGTTGCCAGCGTGCGGGTTACCGTCAGCTTGCGGACCGGCTTAAAGATCATCGCTCAACACCTCGGCAATGCTGGATGGCATCTCAGATTGTTCAGGGGAACGGCGGGTTAGCGCGTACAGGCGGCGCAGATCATCCAGACTCTGCCAGAGCAGCAGCAACTGCCGAAACGAGATTTGGCCGGTGAGCTCGAATTTCTTGATGGTGGATGCCGGCACCCCGCTACGCGCAGCTAGCGCATCGCGAGATAGCTTGGCCTGTTTGCGCAAACGTCGCAGATGGGTGGCAAATGCCTGCTGGACATCGGCATCATCAAGTAGGGCGACCATATCACACCTATATGGATACTATTTTGTCCAATTGTCGCATTTAATGGACAAAATAGACACCATTACGCCCAATAATAGCCTCGCGAGCGCACCAAAGACCAGAAATCGTACTGCCGTCAGCAACGACTCCTGCGCCAGCAATTTTGACCAAATTCCTGCACTAACAGACATGACAGTTCTGGAGCCTTATTCAGCAATAAGGCCAGCGCCGGGCCCAATGAAGAATCCGCTTCCCAGATCTTCAGCCCCGACCCTTCTTCGTGATTAGCTACCAGCCATCCATCCAGGTAACGCCAACGAATTGTCATCTTGCTCTCCAGTGAATAGATTCACCAGAAACCCTATCGTCACGACCTGAAAAACCGGGCACGTGGACCCCGCCTTTTCAGCAACCCACCCTCCTCCAAAAGGCCCCGCGTATTTGCTCATTAAGCTAAATCAAGGACTTAAAAGTGGTGGGCAGCATGGTGGGCAAAGCAAAAACCACCATGCAAAAATACCAGTAAGCAACTGATTTTAAAGTGCTTTTATTTTTTAACCAACAAGAAGATTCAGATTGCCGACTTTGCACAGCAGGTGCAGCAGCCGGGATTCTGCATGGGTAATGTGAAAGACGGAACGAAGCATCTCCGGCGAGGGTGTCACCATGCTCTGTCCGGCCAATACCCAGACAATGGTTCGTACCTGAGAAATACTGCCCGGCGCATCGGATTTTTTCACTGGCAGGCAGAGTAAGGAAACCGAGTCTTGCTGGGAGTTGAGAAGCTGCGTTTCCCGCCCCGCTTCCAGTGAAATCACCCGCTTCAGCGACTGGCGCAACTCCCGGTCACTGAATTGCAAAGAGCGGTCCGGCAGGATCTCCAGTGGGCCGCTGGACAACGCCTGTTCCGCCACCGGGTTGCATTCGAGCACCCCCATTCGCTCATCGAGCATCAGCATGGGCCAGGGCATCTGGTTATACATGTCGTTGAGGATACGGGTGCGATCCTCAAGCGCATGCATGTACGCACTGCTACGCACGGCACGATCCAGATGATTGATCAGCACTTCGACTTCGGCAGGGGTTCTGCGGCTATCAATATCGGTGCTCACCGAGCCCGACGGTGGGTCTGAGGGAACATCTGTCCAGCTGGTAATGGTATCGACCAGATCCACCCAGTCGCCGGGAGAAAGCGCGGTTTCGTAAATCTGCCCGATTAGCTCATCATTATCCGTGTCACTCACCACCACCCCACCTGCCCGCGCACCGCTTATTAACCTTCATCATAGAAAGGGGGTATCAGGGGGGCAAGCTTTAAGGCCACCGTTCACTGCATCCAATCGCCCACCAGAGCAGCGCTTTACAACGCCAACCCCGTGCACCAGCCATTGGCCCACGCCCACTGGAAATTGAAGCCTCCCAGTTGTCCGGTCACATCCAGCACTTCGCCAATAAAATGCAGCCCGGGTACGGTTTTCACTTCAAAGGTTTTTGAGGAAATGGCATCGGTGTCCACCCCGCCCAGCGTCACTTCCGCGGTGCGATACCCTTCTGTGCCAGAGGGTTTGAACGCCCAGCCTTTCAACGTCGCGGCAACACTGGCCAGCCGTTCATTACTGAACTGCTGGAGATTGCCTTGCCAGCCGAATTGCTCGGCCAGTGCAGCCGCCAGCCGCTGGGAGAAGTACTGGCGCAACCATCGCTCCAGGCCACGGTTGGGGTGTGCCCGGCGCTCTTCCACCAGTTGCGCGAACGGATCTGCCACCTGGGGCAACCAATCCACGCTCACCGGCTGGCCCGGCGTCCAGAAGCTGGAGACCTGCAACATGGCAGGCCCGGACAGGCCACGATGGGTAATCAACATGGGCTCGGCGAAAGACGCCGCTGAGGTTTGCGCCACCACGTCGGTGCTGATGCCTGACAGGGCAGCCAGCCAGGCCTTGTCATCCGGCTGCAGGGTAAAGGGTACCAGGCCGGCACGGGTGGGCAGAACCTTTAACCCGAATTGTTCCGCCAGTTGGTAGCCAAAACCGGTGGCCCCCATGGTGGGAATCGACAGGCCGCCGCAGGCCACCACCAGCTTCGCACACTGGACGGTCCCCGCACTGGTACTCAGCGAAAAGCCCGATTCCGTTTGGCTGACGCGTCGAATATCGGTCTTCAGGCGGATCTCGGCTCCGGCCCACTCACATTCCGTCAGCAGCATACCGAGAATGTCTTTGGCCGAATCCGCGCAGAATAGCTGCCCGGGCGCTTTTTCCACGTGCTCAATACCATGGCGCTCCACCAGTTCCAGGAAATGCCAGGGGGTGTAACGCTTGAGAGCCGATTTGCAGAAATGCGGGTTGGCGGAGACAAAATGTTCCGGTGTGGTATTCAGGTTGGTGAAGTTGCAACGCCCGCCACCGGACATAAGAATCTTCTTGCCGGCCTTGTTGGCATGGTCCAGCACCAGCACCCGATGGCCCTGGTAGGCCGCCGTGGCCGCACACATCAGCCCGGCTGCGCCGGCACCGATAACCACCACATCTACCTGGGTTGTGCCTGCCCCTGCTTTATCTGACATGAAACCACCAGCCTGAATCCGGCCGGCAAGGATAACGGGGATGCACCGCTAGTGCCATCGGTGCCGTTCGGACGGCGGGCCGGCTTACGGCCCAAACCGGTGATTACTGAATAACGGAAATTTCGGCAGTGGTGCCGTAATGTTCGCTGGTCGCCTTGATCGCGGCAGCGCCATTGGCCACCTGAATGTCGTTGCGATAGCGGCCGCTGCTCATGACCTGCTCGCCCGGCACTACGCGGGTGCCTTGCGGCGCATCATTCTGCACAATAGGAAGTTGTTCCTGCCGATCACTGCTGCTGATGTCATCTTCTTCAAAGTAACAACCACTGAGCAATGTGGCACCGCAGAGCATGACTGCGAGGTATTTCATGGTGTTCCCCCAATAGCCCGCCTGAAGGCGGAAACTGCCCGTGTACGGGCTTATGATGCAGTTATACCCTGCCCGCCGCTGACAGTACAGCGCTCAGCCCGGACAGCCCACAGGGGGCAACCCAAACTGCACACCACATTCTACTCTCGAATCTCTACTGGCCACCTCGGTAAGGAGTCCAAAACATGTCGTAGGTCGGCTTAGCCTGAAAGGCGTAAGCCGACATAAACCGGGCGGCGAATATTGACAGTCGGCTTACGGCTTCGCCTAAGCCGACCTACAAACTGACCTCGACGGACTACTGGCCGAGCTCCTGTTCAGTGAAGGTATCGGCAAACAAGGGGGAGCTGAGGTAACGTTCGCCGGAATCCGGCAGCACCACCACGATGGTCTTGCCGGCAAATTCCGGCTGCTGGCTGAGACGATCCGCTACACACATGGCCGCCCCACAGGAAATACCCGCCAGAATGCCTTCTTCCTGCATCAACTTGTGGGCCCACTCCATGGCCTCTTCGTTGCTGACCTGCTCCGCCCGGTCCACCACTGACATATCCAGGTTCTTCGGCACAAAGCCGGCGCCAATGCCCTGAATTTTGTGGGGGCCATGGGTCGGCTCTTCACCTTTCAGGGCGGCGGAGATCATGGTGGAAGAATCCGGTTCCACCGCCACCGCAGTGATGGCCTTGCCCTGGCTGTTCTTGATGTAACGGGCCACGCCGGTGATAGTGCCGCCAGTGCCAACCCCGCTCACCAGTACATCGATGTCACCACCGGTGGCTTCCCAGATTTCCGGACCGGTGGTCTTCTCGTGGATCGCCGGGTTCGCCGGGTTGTTGAACTGTTGCAGCATCAGGTGGCTGTCCGGGTTTTCCTGCACCAGCTCTTCTGCCCTGGCGATAGCCCCGGGCATGCCTTTCGGGCCGGGCGTCAGTACCAGTTTGGCACCCAGCGCCTTGAGGATCTTGCGACGCTCCAGGCTCATGGAATCCGGCATGGTCAGCACCAGATCGTAGCCCCGGGCCGCAGCCACATAGGCCAACGCGATGCCGGTGTTACCACTGGTGGGCTCCACCAACGTCATGCCCGGCTTCAGTTTGCCGCTCTTCTCTGCGTCCCAGATCATGGACGCGCCGATCCGGCACTTCACACTGCCCGCCGGGTTACGGGATTCGATCTTGGCGAGAATATTGCCCTGAGTGATGCGATTGATCTTCACCAGGGGGGTATTACCGATGGTTTCGCTATTGTCTTGGTAAATGCCGGTCATAATGCTCTCCTCCATTCTCGGCGCGCGTTGCGCGATGCCTTACTGTGGTTTGTCCTGCTTTTTCAGCCGCCGGTTCCAGCGTTGGCGCGCATACAGGCGCAGGTCGGCCACGTTATCGGTTTCATCCATGATTTCACGGCCCAGGATGCTTTCCAGAATATCTTCCAGGGTGATCAGGCCCACCCAGGTGCCGTGGTCATCATAAACCACCGCCATATGCTGACGTTGGGTCAACATGGCGCTAAACAAGTCTTCGATATTAAGCGTGGTATGCACCATGGACACTTCGCGGGCCAACGCCTGCATGGTCTGGTCCGGGCCACTATCCAGCAAATCGGATTTATGGATATAGCCTTTCGCTTCACCACTGGCGCTCATCACCGGGTAACGGGAAAACGGCTGCCCCTTTTCCCGCTCCTTGAACGCGCTCACGGTCAGGCCCGGCTCTACTACCCGGCAGACCGTGCTCGGGGTCATGATGGTGCCGACCCGGATATCATGCAGGCGCAAAATATTGTGAATCACCCGGTGCTCATCGTCATCCAGCGCGCCCTGATCCTCGCCCATGTCCGCCAGGGCCCGGATTTCCGCCCGTACATCCACATCATGTTCGTTGCCACCAATGCGGCTGGTAATCAGCTTGGACAGCCAGACAAACGGTAACAGCGACACCATGATGACCTTGAGCGTGGGCGGCAGCATGGTGGCCAGTGAACGCCAGTATTTCGCACCGATGGTTTTGGGAATGATCTCGGAGAACACCAGAATCGCCAGCGTCATGATGCCCGACGCCGCCCCCAGCCAGGCCTCCCCGAACACCACGGCCACCTGGGCACCAACACCGGTAGCGCCAACGGTATGCGCCACCGTGTTAAGGGTCAGAATCGCTGACAGGGGCTTGTCGATATCATCCTTGAACCCGCGCAGGCTTTTATACAGCTTCGGGTTAGTGTCGCGCAGGCCAGCAATAAAGCTGGGCGTAATGGATAGCAGTGCCGCTTCCAGTACGGAGCACACAAAGGAAAAACCGATGGAAATGGTGGCGAATATAATCAGCAACGTCACCGATGCATGCTCCTTATGCCAGCAAGCGACCTGACAAACAGGCTGCCTGAATAGGGGTTATGACGGCGAATAATGTCGAGCAAAGTCCGCCAGCAGTTGACGCACATTGGCCATCCCATCGTGGATGACTGCTTCGATTTCCGCCATGGTAATTTCATGGGTGGACTTGCCGGCGGCCGGATTGACCACCAGGGACAGCATGGCGTAAGGCAACGACAGCTCCCGGGCCAGCACCGCTTCAGGCATACCGGTCATGCCGACGATATCGCAGCCATCGCGCTCCAGGCGGGCAATTTCAGCGGCGGTTTCCAGCCGGGGACCCTGTGTTGCACCGTAGCAACCGCCATCATTCCAGCTCAGTTCTGCCGCCGCCAGGCGGGCTTTCAGGGCATTGCGCAATGTCACATCAAACGGCCAGCTGAAATCCACATGCACCAGCGGCTCATCCAGATCATCGAACAGGGTCATGGCCCGGCCATAGGTGTAATCAATAATCTGATCCGGCAGCACCAGTGCCCCGGTGGGCGCCTGGGCGGTAATGCCGCCCACCGCATTAGCCGCCACAATCGCCGTGGCCCCCGCTTCTTTCAGGGCCACCAGATTGGCGCGGTAATTCACCTGATGGGGCAGCAACACATGCGGATCACCATGGCGGGCCAGGAACAGGACCCGCTGGCCATCCAGCTCCCCTTCCAACACCGGTGCGGAAGGTGCACCAAACCGGGTTTCCACCGTGTGGGTATCGATGATGCGCAAGTTATCCATGCGCGTGAGGCCGGTGCCACCAATAAAGGCCAACATCAGAGGTCGCTCTCTCTTACCGCATAAATACCCGGCGCATTACGCCAGAATCCCTTGTAATCCATGCCCATGCCGAACAGGTAATAATCGTCTGCTTCCAGCGCGGTGAAATCGGCTTTCAGGCCCGGCCTGGCCTTGCGGTCGTGCTGCTTGTCCACCAACACACAGGTTTTCACCGACGCCGCGCCCTGGGCTTTGCAAGCTTCAATAATCGACAACAACGTGGACCCCACATCCAGAATGTCGTCCACGATAACCACGTGGCGCCCTTCCAGGGTGGCATTGGGGGTTACGATCCATTCCACATCGCCACCGCTGGTCGCGCCCAGATAACGGCTGGCGTGGAGGTAATCCATCTCCAGGGGAAAATCCAGACGCTTGACCAGTTCCGCCGCGAAGATCATGCCGCCATTCATGATGGTGACGAACACAGGCACCTTGCCGGAACAGGCTTCGGTCACTTCGAAAGCCAGCTTGGCGATGGCTTCCTGTACCTGATCGGAGGAATGCAGCTCGATGGCGTTGCGCCGAACCCTCATCAATTCCTGTTGCAATTCATCAGCGCTGGACATGCTGTGCGTCCTCCGGGTTGTTGTCTTCCAGGCCCGTGGCCGGGCCATCATCATTCTGGCTGACCAGATGCAGAGTGCGTGTGGGGAACGCAAACTCGGCACCATGCTCATGGACAATGTTCATGATTTTCATCAACACGTCCTGCTTGATCTCATGGTACTGCACCCATTGGGTGGTTTTGGTGAACGTATAGATAAAGAACTCCAGGTGAGAGGCCCCATAACTATCGAAGTTCACGATCAGGGTACGGTTTTCCGTTTCCAGGTCTTCATGTTCAATCAGCATGGTGCGCACGTCAGCCACAATGCCGGGCATCTTCTGCCAGTCATCATAGCGAATGCCGATTTTTTCATTGATACGGCGGTTGTACATCCGCGACGGGTTTTCCAGCACGATGGAGGTAAACATGGCATTGGGAATATACAGGGGGCGCTGATCAAAGGTGCGGATGCGGGTCAGGCGCCAGCCGATATCTTCCACGCTCCCTTCGATAGAGCGATCCGGTGAACGCACCCAATCCCCGACCCGAAACGGCTTGTCCAGATAGACCATCATGCCGCCAAAGAAATTGGCCAGCAGATCCTTGGCCGCAAAGGCCACCGCCATGCCACCAATACCACCAAAGGCCAGCACCCCGGAAATGCTGTAGCCCAGTGTCTGCAAAATGATCAGCAGAGAGGTAATAATCACCGATACCCGTAACAGCTTGGCAACCGCAGCGGCCGTGGACCGATCCATCGGCTTGCGCATGCGCCCCGGATCAATCAGGTTTTTTTCTGTATAGGAAACAAACCGGTTCAGGAACATGGCGATAATGATGATAAAGGCGATACGACGCACCTGGGGCACTAACTCAAACAGGGCGTTTTCCTCAGCGGACACCGCCTGCAACAGCTCCATGGACACGGACAAGCCAATCACCCAGAACACCAGACGAACCGGGATACGCGCAGCCTCCAGCAAGGCGTCATCCCACAGGGTTTCGGTTTTCCCAATCAACCGCTCTGCCACATCGATGCTACGCATCAGAATAAAATTGATGGAGACAGTACACAGCACAATGATAAAAAGCTGAGTCAGCCAGATATCCATTGGTGTCTCGACTGTTGGCCACTGCAGCAATTGATTCCAGTCCCAGTTCATTAATGTCTTCCTTCGCTTTTACTGTTCAGTGAGAGTCTGTTTTAGGTTGCCGCCTGCTCGCGCAATGCAGCGGCCAGCTCAGTGGCAATGGCCCGGCGCTCCGGCACCATGGGCAAGCGTGGCCGGGCACGCAGCCCTGCTGCCGGCACCTGGCCCTGAAACCGGTTCGTCCCCAGGAAGTCCAGTACCTGCTCCGCCCCTTCACGGCAATTGCAGGCCAGCACCATGTCACAACCGGCATCCAGCGCCGCCTGCGCCCGTTGCGGATAACCTCCCACACCGTGGGCACCCGCCATGGACAGGTCATCGGAAAAAATGACGCCCCGGAAACCCAGCCGCTCACGCAACTGCGTTTGCAACCAATAACGGGAAAAACCAGCGGTCTGCTGCTCCACCGCGCTATAGATCACATGGGCGGGCATGATGCCGTCCAGTTTAGGCGCCAACGCCATGAAGGGGCGCATATCCGCCGCTTCCAGATCCGCCAGCGGACGCGGATCTACCGGTAATTCAAGGTGCGAGTCGGCAACCACATGGCCATGCCCGGGAAAATGCTTTCCCGTGGCCGCCATGCCAGCGGCGCTCATCCCATCAAGAAAGGCGCCAGCCAGGGCGATCATGGCATCTGCGTCACCATGGAAACTGCGATCACCAATCACCGAGCTGTTGCCGTAGTCCAGATCCAGCACCGGCGCGAAACTGATATCGATATCCAGCTCGGTCAGCTCCGATGCCATCAGCTCTCCCAGCAGCGCTGCTTCGCGCACCGCCTCTGTGGGAGACTGGTCATAACGCTGCCCCAGCGCCGCCATGGGTGGCAGGCGGACAAAGCCGTCGCGGAAGCGTTGCACTCGCCCGCCTTCCTGATCCACAGCGATCAGCATGTCCGGGCGTACGGCACGGACCTGGCGCACCAGTTCGGCCAGCTGTTCGCGGTTGGCATAATTACGGGTAAACAGAATCAGACCACCGGCACCGGGGTGTGCCAGCATGTCTTTTTCCGTGGCGCTGACCTCAAGCCCTTCCAGATCGAGCATTAATAACGGGGAGGCGGATGCAGACATGGCAACCTTGTAGGCAGAAGACATTAATCGGTGATCGTTACCCGGGTGCCCACCGGCACCTGGTCAAACAAACGGATCACCGCATCATTTCGCATCCGGATGCAGCCGTGGGAGGCAGGTGTGCCCATGGGCTCACTGTCCGGTGTGCCGTGAATATAAATAAAGCGCCGAAAACTATCCACGTCAGCGCCCAGATTCTGTCCTGGTTCCAGGCCACCAAGCCAAAGAATGCGACTCAGCACCCAGTCACGCTCGGGGAAGCGGGCGCCCAGCGCGGCGTCGAACACTTCACCGGAAAACTTGCGCCCCAGCAGCACCGCCCCTGGCGGTAGCCCGGCACCGAAACGGGCCCTGACCACATGGGCACCTCGGGGCGTGGCGCCGCTGCCCATGGCTTCGCCGGCACCGTTAGCGGCGGAAGAAATCGCAAAGCGCTCGGTCCGCGTGCCACGCAGCTCCAGCCATTGTTCAGACAAGTTGATAATCAGTTCCATGGGGATAGTTTCAAGTTGAAAGTGCGAAGTTGCAACGCGAACTCTTACCACATCACCAGGCCACGCAACCTGCCAGCCTCACGCGTTGCCGCCTTTACTTGCCCGTATGCAACGGCTGATCCGGCACTTCTGCCTGAATGCCACCGACCAGAAACGGCAGCAAGCGTTTGGTGATATCCGCCGTGCTGGCGTCCATATTGAAATCGGCTTTGCTGATGCTTTGCAGCGACTGCATGCCCGACAGGGTAAAGATGACCGCCCCGAGGCTGAACTGTACGCGCCAGAACAATTCCATGGGCGGTACATCCGGTACGGCCTGTTGCAGATGGCGCTGCAAACGGGCAAAGACCGCGCTGTAGTGCTGGTGGAGATATTCGCGCAAGTGGCTCTGTGGCTGACTGTACGCCTGCCCGGAAAGGCGGAAGAAGATGGCGGCTCGCTGGGGGTCCTCGGGATGTGTGCCCAGCGCCAGGCGGAACACAATCCCCAGCACATTTTCGGGGGTATCGGGGATGCCGGAGGCTTCCATCTCGTCGAGCTTGGCATCCAGCGCCAGGCTAAACGGTGTCAGAAACCGCTCAAAAACAGCCTGAATCAGCGCTTCCTTGGAGCCGAAATGGTAATTCACCGCTGCCAGGTTCACCCCGGCCTTGCTGGTAATGGCACGCAGACTGGTTTCCGCGAAGCCCTTCTGGGCAAACAATACCTCTGCGGTATCAAGAATCCGGTCTACTGTGCCCGCCTGTGCCATACCCTGCCCTGTGTGTTCAAAACATACGTTTCAAACATACGTTTGGCTGATAAGAGGGTCAAGAAGGAAAGCGTCCTCACGGATAAGAGTGCACAACCGGTTTCGGTCCGTTTGATTGGCTTATCGCGAATAGCTCGCACTGCGCCGGATGCTCGACGCCGGTGCCTGACGTGAAACCGGGCATCCGGCGTCCAGCGGCAGGGGAACCGCTAGAAGTAATACACCAATTCCGCCTGGATAAAGTCAGAACGACTGATCGGCCCCAGCCCCGGGTTGGTATTCACATTGCGCAGGGCATCCCGGTACAGTTGCGAGGCGCTTTGCGGCTTCCCGGTATCGGTATAAAAACGGGCCTCCAGGCTGGCTTTCAGGCTGTTGCCGAAACGGCGGCTGGACTCGAGGCTGATCGCTTTTTCCTCGTCCTCGGTGTCATAGATGATCCCGGCGAGGATTTCTGTCGAGGCTACGTCGTTGAAGGTAAACCGGGTGCCCAGCAACACATCACTGGCCAGAGGAGACGCCAGACTGTCATCCCGGTCTTCCCAGATGTACTCCACAATCCAGCCCAGATCCGTGGCCGTATCGAGCAGCCCGACCTGGGTATATTCAAAACCGCCATCCACGGCATTAAAGCGCTCGCCCTGCCCGGACCGGCTGATCGCCTCCAGCTTCCATAGCCAACCGCTATTCAGGTATTGCAGCTCCAGGCCGGTCTGGTCGATGACGTTGTACAGCGGGGTAAATTCCGGGTCGCTCCCCGACGGCAATTGCCCGGTGGCGATCAGTGCCTGCAGCTCAGCCAGCGTCAGCGAATCCGGAATCAGTAGCGGGTCGCGGCTGGTACCGGAAAAATGCGACAGGGCCAGCTCCAGCCCGTTGTCGAAGTACTGCTGGTAGCGAATGGCAAAATCCACACGCTGGTTTTCTTTCGAGGATTCGTACTGCGCGTTATCGGACACTGGCAAAGGTGTACGCGGACGCCCCTCTTCACCCACGTAGGTACGCTCACGGAAACCGGGCAGCACGAACACATCGACGATCCCCCAGTCCCGTACCGTGGACAGGTTGATCATGGGCTGGCCGAGTTTTTCTTCGCCATCCACCTGATCCACCTGATCGGTCTGGTTGATGATATCCACCAGGTGGCGCCCTTCGGTGACGCCCCAGAACACCTTGCGAATACCCACCCGGGATTCCCAGCCATTGCCCACATGAATCCAGGACAGCTCACGGATGTCCCAGTGGGTGCGCTCCGCATCATGTTCATCTACCCGGGCATAGGGGATAAAGGTGAACAGGTCATCACGATTGTTCCACTCATGGAAAACTTCCGGCTTGATATAGCCGGACCCATTAGTGGAATAATCCGCCTGGGGATAGGGAGAGTCCTGGGTAAAATAACGCCCTTCCAGCGCCACTTCACCGCGGAATTCCCACGCAGAGGAGACGAGTGGCACTGCCAACAGCAATGCCGTAGCCAACCCGTTTTTCATATTCTTGGCGGAAGAAATCAACGAGCGCGCTTCAGGCTGTTCTTGTTGAAGTCTGACTCACTCAGCCCCGTGTCATAGCGGTAGTTGCTCCAGAACAGGTCCGTCGATTTGCCTGTCTGGTGGTTAACCATGGACATCTTGGCGGGCTGCCAGAACTTGTCTTGATACTGTGAAAAGTCACTGGCCGTTAGCGTCTTGAGCAGGCTTTTCTTGCGGTCGTAATAGTCCACTTTCCAGGTGCGGTATTCCTGCTGGTCGATCCAGGAAACTTGCCGGGTGTAGCCGGAGTCCTCATCTTGCGGGTAGCGCTCGACCACAAAACAGGTCAGTTCGCCGCAGGGTTCATCGCGCAGATACTTGTAGGTGTACTTCTCCACCTCCTGGCCGCGCATGTCTTCAAAACTGAATTCACTGCCCATGAAAGGGCCGGACTTGTTCCGTGAGGCAATGGTCTTCACCCGGCGCAGCGCGGGCAGGTACAGCCATTGGTCGTCGTCACGGGTCTTGTAGCTGAACGTGAGCATGGCCGTGCCGCGCACATCACGGGGGGTATCGAAGATGGTCAGGCTCTTGTCGCCTTCTTCCTCGCCGGTGCCTTCCAGCGTCTTCACGCGCAGCTCCCGGTCCGAGGTCTGGCCACTCTTGCTGATCAGCACCATCTTCATGTCGGCCTGAAAATCCCCAAAGCCCTCGCCACGGCTATCCGCCTCCCGGGCGATCTCCAGGCCTTTTTCTTCCGGGGTCTGGGCCAATACGGCAGGTGCGGCCAGGGCCATTAACAAAGCGGCGGGCAGTAAACGGGCGTTCATCGCATTCCTCACGGTGTACATGTCTGGGGCTGCGCCGGCAAAGCGGGCAACAGCATGTTTACCATGATAGCGATCTGGATAGAAACAGCGATGCCAGAAGGGGCCAAAAGATAATTGGCAGTTGATAGGACAGTTGACAGCTACGTGCCCCTACGGTGCTTCTGGTTTCCAACGTAAGAGGCCGCACCCGTTTTCCGGGCGCGGCCTCTTACGTTGGAGCGAATGAAAGTGCTCAGCCGCGCACTGCCAACTGTCCACTATCAACTGTCACCTAACCTTTGACCTTCACCACTCTTCCAGGTAGCCCATGCAATGCTCCACCAGCTCGCCCACCCGGGTCACGCTGTCGGCAAGGCGCTGGAGATCCCCTTCGGCCAAAGGCGCGTAGCGGTCTTCGGCCATCAGGTTGAGGGCATTCTCTTCGCTGGGTGGCGCCGGGCGGCGAGCCAGGCCTGCGGCGCCCAGTGCGGTCTGCATTTCCCCGTCCAACCAGGCAATCAGATCCCCGCGGTCGGCACGGGCGCGGGCCAGAATAGCGATCTCTGGCGCTTCAACGCCGGCATCCCGAAAGGCCTGCTCCAGCGCCGCCAGGCTGAACAAGGTGTCCGCACCGTCTACCTGAAAGGTCTTGCCGGATTGTCGCGCCAGCCCCACCAGCACCGAATACAGATGAAACACCACCGCCCCGCGTAGCGCCAGGCGCACGGTGGGCGTGGCCTCGGCCTGCTCGTGGGTCAGTTGGCGTAACAGGGCATTGGCAAAGTAAATCCGCTCGCGCAAACCGCTTACGGTGTTGTCTCGAACCATTCTGGACATAAAACACTCCGCTGCACGCACCACGCGACACGCAGGCTATCGCCCGCATGCGTGAAGCGTGATGCTCGCTGGATTACTTCTTGGCGGCGGCCTTTTTGGCCGGGGCTTTCTTTTTCGCTGCCTTTTTCTTGGCAGCCGCCTTCTTCTTCGCGGGGGCTTTTTTCTTGGTCTGTTCTTCGACCCATTTGCCGTCGCGATAGAAGGCCATCCAGCCGGTGGCCTTGCCGTCGATTTCGCTCATCACGTACTGCTCTTTGGCCTTGCGGCTGTAGCGCAGCACGCCTTTGTTGCCGTCCGGGTCGGCGGCAGGAGCCTCAGCCAGATACGCGTGCTTCGGATCCAGCTGCTTGGCCACGCTTTGAATTTCTTCAATCAGCGGTGGGCGCGTTTCCCGGTTTTTAGGGAATTTACTGGCGGCCAGAAACAGGCCAGAGGCCCCGTCACGCAACAGGTAGTGATCATCCACTTTCTGGCATTGCAGGTGCGGCATGGGAATGGGGTCCGCACGCGGAGGAGCCGGCTCGCCACTCTTGAGCAGCTTGCGGGTGTTGCCGCACTCGTCATTGGTGCACTTGAAGAACTTGCCGAATCGACCGGTGCGCAACTGCATGTCGTTTTCGCATTTCTCACATTCCAGTACCGGGCCATCGTAACCCTTGATACGGAATTCACCCTTCTCAACCACATAGCCATCACAATCCGGGTTGTTACCGCAGATGTGCAGCTTGCGCTTTTCGTCGATCAGGTAATTTTCCATGGCGGTGCCACACTTCTGGCACCGCTTTTTACTGCGCAGTTCGTTGGTTTCCGCTTCTTCATCATCGTCTGCTTTCACCGTTTCGGCTTCTTCACCGGGCAGCAGATTCATGGTGGCAGTGCAGCGCTCTTTCGGCGGCAACCCGTAACCGGAACAGCCCAGAAACACGCCGGTGGAACCGGTGCGAATCTGCATCGGGCGGCCACAGGTGGGACATTCAATATCCGTATCGGTGGGCAGATTGGCGCGCATGCCGCCCACTGCCTGTTTGCCCGTGCCTTCGCCCTGGGCGGCATCCAGCTTGCTGACGAAATCCTTGTAGAATTCGTTCAGCACGTCCTGCCAGTTCCGTTGCCCCTCAGCAACTTCATCCAGGGTTTCTTCCATGCTGGCGGTGAAACCGTAGTCCATCAGGTTGGGGAAGTTTTCCACCAGACGGTCGGTAACGATGTCGCCCATTTTTTCAGCGTAGAAACGGCGATTGTCCTGACGCACATAACCACGATCCTGAATCGTTGAAATGATCGCTGCGTAGGTGGACGGGCGGCCAATGCCGCGCTTTTCCAGTTCCTTGACCAGGCTCGCCTCGGTAAAACGGGCTGGCGGCTTGGTGAAGTGCTGGTTGGCATCCACGTTATCGATAGACAGCACATCGCCTTCTTTCACATCCGGCAACAGGGTGTCTTCCTGGCCCTTGCGCGAAGCCGGCGGCTGAATGCGGGTCCAACCATCGAACTTCATAATCCGCCCTTTCGCTTTCAGCTCGTAACCGTTGCCGGTGGCCGTCAGGGTGGAGCTCAGGTATTCCGCCGGGGGCATCTGGCAGGCGATGAACTGTCGACGAATCAGCTCGTACAGGCGCTGGGCGTCGCGTTCCATATCTTTCAGGGAATCAGAGGTGCGCCGCACATCCGAAGGACGAATGGCTTCGTGCGCTTCCTGGGCGCCTTCCTTGCTGCTGTAGGACAGCGGCGCATCTGGCAGGTACTTGTCACCCAGTTTTTCGCCAATCCACTCCCGGCAGGCCGCCACGGCGTCTGAACTCAGGTTGGTGGAATCGGTACGCATGTAGGTAATGTGGCCGGCTTCATAAAGCCGCTGCGCCATCATCATGGTCTTTTTCACCCCGAAGCCCAGGCGGGTGCTCGCGGCCTGCTGCAGGGTAGAGGTAATAAAAGGCGCCGACGGCTTGGAGCGGGTGGGCCGCTGCTCACGCTGGCTGATGGTCAGGGTGCCGGCGTTTTCCAGTGCCTGCTTGTGGGCACCGGCATCGTCACCGTTATTGGGCCGGAACGCCTGGCCGTTATGCTTTGCCACCTGCAGGCGCAGGGCTTCGCCATCGCCACTGTGGGTGTCGCTGTACAACTCCCAGAATTCTTCAGGAATAAAGGCGCGGATTTCACGTTCGCGCTCTACCACCAGCTCCACAGCCACGGACTGCACCCGGCCGGCAGAAAGGCCACGGGCGATCTTTTCCCACAACAACGGGGAGATCATGAAACCCACGACCCGGTCCAGAAAACGCCGGGCCTGCTGCGCTTCTACCCGGTGCAGATCCAGCTTGCCAGGTTCTTCGAACGCCGCCTGGATCGCTTTCTTGGTAATTTCGTTGAACACCACCCGGTCGAACCGGTCATCCTCTCCGCCAATGACTTCCCGCAGGTGCCAGGCAATCGCCTCCCCTTCGCGGTCCAAATCCGTTGCCAGATAGATGCGGTCTGCTTTCGCAGCCAGGCGTTTCAGTTCGTCGACCACCTTGTCCTTGCCGGGAAGCACCTCATAGTGGGCCGCCCAGCCTTTTTCCGGGTCGATCCCCATGCGGTTAACCAGCTGCTTCTTGGCCTTCTTCTTTTTATAGGCATCCCGCTCCTCCTTGGGCAGGGAGCGCGTGTAGGCCGCTTCCTTGGCCCGCTCCTGAGGGGTGCTCTTTTTGGAGCCGCCACTGACCGGCAGATCCCGCACATGGCCGACGCTGGACTTCACGATGAAGTCGTCGCCCAGGTAGCGGTTAATGGTCTTGGCCTTGGCAGGCGACTCCACAATTACTAACGATTTTCCCATTCTCAGGTACTCAACATCCGGTCTAAGGCTCGTGATGGGCGCTATTTAGACAGCGCCGGTATAGGCGGGTCAAGCAGGAAGTGCCCCCGTTTTCCTTTTTTAGTAGTAGTACAGGCAGACCGGTCAGGGCAACCCTCATCTGTGAAACAGCCCGCTGGCAACCCCGACAAAGCGCGCTATACTGCAGGAAACCTCACGTTTTCAGGGAGAGAACCGTGCCCAGTCCCTACCGCAAAATTCTGGTTGCCATCGATGGCAGCGACGAATCCCCCCAGGTGCTGTCCCGCGCAGCAGGCGTGCTGTCAGGCAATGACGGTGAGCTGCATCTGATCCATGTCATCGAACCACTGGCCCTGGCCTACGGGGCGGATGTGCCCATGGATGTGACGGACTTGCAAAGCGGCCTGATGAAACAGGCCCGTGAAATGGCGGACAAATACGCAGGGCAATACAACATTCCCGAAGCCAACGTTTATGTGGATATGGGGTCCATCGAAAAGACCATTCTCGACAAGGCGGACAAGATAGGGGCGGATTTGATCGTGGTGGGCAGCCATACCCGCAGTGGGCTGGCCCTGCTGCTGGGCTCGACCGCACGCGGCCTGGTGCCCGGGGCTCATTGCGACGTACTGGCCGTCAAGGTCGATCAGTAGCCGCAACGAGCCGTAAAGGAATTCCGCACGCAAGCTGGCGCAAGCGTGAATCAGGTCAGTTGTAGTGTGCCGGTGCTCGCCTGCCCTTCTCCATTCCAGCGGCACAGCAATTCAGCCAGCCCCTGGGCCTGCACCTTCAACGCGGCCAGCTCTTCCGGGCTGTTCTTCTCTCCGTGAAAAACCGGCAGCTTGCGCATGGAATGCACCAGTTCATGGGTCGGCGCCTGCATTCGCTTCACTTCCAGTGTCCAGCGAATGTGGTGAACAATCATATGGAAAAACGCCAATCGGGTCGCCAGCGAATAAGGGCCATCATCGTCATTGAATTCATTGAAATCCAGGCTCGCCAACACCGCTTCGCGGGCGTTGTCTGCCACCGTAATCGTGGCACTGCGCGGTGTCCCTAACAGCATGGACAGGGTGCCGAAGACCTCCCCCGGAGATACATAATAAAGCGGGGATTCCGGCGCGGTGTCCGAGAGCACTTCCAGCTGCCCCCGAAGCAGAAAATACAGAGTGGAATCCACATCACCGGCCCGAATGACGCTTTCTCCGGAAGCCGCCACCCAAAGGCGGGTAGTCTTTTCAAGCTGTTCAAATTCGTCCTGATCATCCCGGGCGATTTCATTAAAAAACGGCACACCAGCCAACAGCTGGCGCCGCCGTTGCTGGCCGAAATCGTTATTATTGGCCTGCTCCATCCATTATCCCCACTGTCTTGATGGCATTTCTATCAACTCCACATGCTAGTACCCGCGCCTTAACAGAGCAACGACATGGACGTAAAAGCGGGATAAAACCTCGCCCGACAACTGTTCAAATAACACTGTTCATATTATCAGTGCCTGTGCTAGCATCCAGAATGTAGCACTGCCTGTCAGCCACGACTTACAAGCCCAGGCACGCAACCATACAAATGCCTACAGCCACCCGTGACAGGCATGGGATGAATACGACCCCGGCAAGGTTGCCTGCACGGCCACCGGCGGGCACTCCACTCTGCAGGAAACAGGGAGAAGGTTATGAGCAGCAAACTTACCGACCGACAGCAGCAGGTTCTCGATTGCATCCGCGAATGCCTCTCGGACAGCGGCATGGCCCCCACCCGTGCAGAGATTGCCGACATCATGGGGTTCCAGTCCAAGAATGCGGCCTCGGATCATCTCCGTGCCCTTGAACGCAAGGGCTATATCAAGCTGCACAGTGACCGCTCGCGGGGCATTCAGCTGCTGGATAACGCCTACTGGGGCGAAGAAGAACTGCCCATCGTCGGCAGGGTCGCCGCAGGCGTTCCCATCGAAGCCATCGAAAACGTGGAACGCACCGTGCCGGTCCCCCAGGGGCTGTTCAAGCAACGCCCTACCTACCTGTTGAAGGTACAGGGCGACAGTATGGTAGATGCGGGTATCTTCGACGGTGACCTGATTGCGGTACGCAAATCCAATGTGGCGCGCACGGGTGAAATCGTAGTGGCCCGCATTGACGAAGAAGTCACGGTGAAGACCTTAAAGTTGAATAAATCCAGCGCCACCCTGCTGCCGGCCAACGAAGCCTATGAGCCGATCAAGGTGCCCGCTGATCAACTTATCATCGAAGGCATTTTCGTGGGGCTGATTCGTGATCCGAACTCTTATTAAAGCCTGTATCCACACGGGTATAGGCACTTGCCTGATTGTATGGAGTGCATTTGCCATGGCTGATACCCATCTTCTTGCGCCCTGTCCGGACTCACCCAACTGTGTGTCCAGCCTGGCGACACAGGCCGACAAGCGAGTCGCTCCTCTACAGGTAGGCGCCGACCGGCAAAGCAGCCTGAAAAAGCTGGAAAGCCTGCTTGGCAACCTGCCCCGTGTGGACTATGACGTGGTAGGTCAGTCACGCATCCAGGCTCGCTTCACCAGCCGGGTTCTGCGGTTTGTGGACGATGTGACCTTCTATGTTCGCGATAACGGTGTGGTGGAAGTGCGCTCGGCCTCGCGGACAGGCTACTGGGATTTAGGTGCGAACCGTCGTCGGGTAGAATCCCTGCGCGAGCAGCTATCTGAACAGGACACCGATGACCGCACCTCACAGCAACACGCCTTCGGAAACGCAGAACACCGCGTCTGATCAATGGGCCGATATCGGGGTTAACCTGACCGACCGGCAATTCAACGACGATCGCGAAACGGTGATTGAACGGGCGGCCTCGGCCGGGGTTGCCTGGCAACTGATTACCGGTACCAACATCGACGAGTCACGCGCCGCCATTGCCCTGGCCGACGAACATCCCACCCTGTTTGCTACCGCCGGGCTGCACCCGCACAGCGCCCGCTTTTACTCGCCTGCCCTGGAAAAAGAACTGCACGAGTTGCTCGCCCATGAGCAGACGAAAGCTGCAGGTGAGATGGGACTGGATTTCAACCGGGACTTTTCTCCACGACCGGACCAGGAGCGCGCCTTCGAGGCCCAGCTAGCGCTGGCGGCAGAGATGAAACTGCCTGTTTTCCTCCATGAGCGCGATGCCCATGAGCGTTTTCTGCCTATCCTGAAAGCGTTCCGCGACGATCTGCCCGGCGCCGTCGTGCATTGCTTCACCGGGTCGCGTCAGGCTCTGTTTGACTATCTGGATCTGGATTGCCATATCGGCATTACCGGCTGGGTTTGCGACGAGCGCCGCGGCAAGCCACTGGCAGAACTGGTGCCCAATATTCCGGATCAGCGCCTGCTGCTGGAAACTGACGCCCCCTACCTGCTACCCCGGGACCTGCCGGAGCCTCCCCCGAAAAAACGCCGTAACGAACCGGCACTACTCCCCTGGATTGGCCAGCGGGTCGCACAGCTACGCGGGCAGCAGACACAGGACGTGGCCGCCATGACCTATCAAAATGCGTTAGCGTTATTTCGCTAACCGGCCCGTCATTCCATCACGGAGCCGCAAGGGCTGCGGGCCGGGTTTAGCCAAGGGCACAGAGAGCCTGGGCGGCACCACCCGGCCCCCACATCAGGACAGGAACTGCTGCACATCGAGCACACCGAACGGCCAGGCCAGCTCTTTGCCCTCGCGCACCAACACCGGAATCCGCTCACCGTACTGCTCGATCAAGGCATCATCCTCAGCGATATCCACCGGGGTAAGCACCAGCCCCGGATTCACCATGGCCACCAGTTCCTTCGCTTGCTCACACAGGTGGCAACCCAGGGTGGTGTAGAGCACAACCGTCATGCATCCTCCACATGGCGAATCGCGTAACAGTAATGGATTTTCTCATTTCGGCGGAAATCTTCAGGGATACTCCAACGAGAAATATCTTCCACGTCGAACCATTTACTGATGCTTTCATCCATCTGGAAACGGCGGTAATTACAGGAAAAATACAACACCCCACCCGGTTCCAGGCAACGCATGATCTTGCGAATCAAATCGCCATGATGCTCTTCCACCACGAAGTCACTGCGTGATTTGTTGTTGGAAAAAGTGGGCGGATCGCAAAACACCAGATCAAACTGTTCCTTGCACTCATCCAGCCAGCGCATGGCATCCATACGAGCCAGCTCGTGCTGGTCGGTGGAGAAGCCATTGGCCGCCAGATTGCAGGCGGTCCAGTCCAGATAACGCTTCGACGAATCCACTGTCACCGTGCGTTTGGCGCCGCCCACGGCAGCATGCACCGTGGCCGACCCGGTGTAGGCAAACAGATTCAGGAAGCGTTTCCCGCTGGCCTGCTCCGCAATGCGCAAACGCGTGGGACGGTGATCCAGAAACAGGCCGGTATCCAGGTAGTCCTGCAGGTTAATCAGCAACTGAGCCTGGCCTTCACGCACTACCCGGTAGTGCCCCTGGGTATCCAGCTTCTGGTATTGCTGGTTGCCCTTTTGCTTCTCGCGTGTGCGCAAGTGCACCTGCTCACGGTGTACGCCGAGGGCAGCACGCACCGCGGTTACCGCCCAGTCACGCCGCGCTTTGGCCTTTTCAGGATCAATCGTTTTCGGCGCCTTGAATTCCTGCACCAGCACCTGGTCGCCATAGATATCCACCGCCACGTTGAATTCCGGTAGATCACGGTCGTAAAGGCGATAGCACTGGATATCCTCCCGTTCCAGCCAGCGACGCAAGTGCTTGCCGTTTTTACGCAAACGGTTAAGTAACGGTTGCGCACCTTCCGGGACATTGAATGCGCCCTCGTCGGCGACTTGTGCCACAGCAGGTGGCGTCGGCTTACGCGGTGAATACAGGCGAATAAAATTATTGAACGGCCCGTTCTTCAAGCGCCATTGCCGCTCCAGATTCATGCCGGAACGGTCCATCACGTCCACATCCGCGCCCAACAGTAACGCCTGATAACCGGGCGCGCGCAGCGCCAGAATCCGGCCGATGGCATAGTGTAGCCAGCCCGCCTGCTGCTTCTCGTCCAGACGCTCGCCCCAGGGCGGGTTGCCCACCACAATGCCGTTGGCCGCAAAGTCACGCGGTCGCAACGCACCCAGCTCCCGGCGCTCAAAATGGATCGCATTGCGCACCCCGGCGCGCTCGGCATTCTGCAACGCCAACGGCAAAGTCTTGCCATCAGCATCAAACCCCTTCAACGACAGCGCAGGCACCGGACGATTGGCGCTCTCCCCCGCCTCCTTCTGGGCATCCAGCCACAGCTGGCGACGACAACCCCGCCAGTGCTGGAAGCCGTAGTGCTGACGCTGGGCACCGGCGGCGCGCCCGGCAGCCATCAGGGCCGCCTCTATCACCAGGGTGCCACTGCCACAGAACGGGTCCAGCAAGGCAGGGGGTCGCTCTGCTTTACCCCAACCAATGGCCCACAACATGGCCGCCGCCAGGGTTTCACGCAGTGGCGCCCGACCGCCCGCAAGGCGGTAGCCGCGGCGATGCAGGGGCTCACCGGCCAGGTCCAGCCACAAGTGCGCTTCGTTCAGGTCCAGGCGGGCACGGATGCAGCAGCTACCCTTCGGCTCCCGGGAAATCGTAAACTGCTCGGGCAGCGCCTGGATAAAACGCTTGGCACTGATCCGGTTATCGCCACGCACTTCCGCACCGTGCTCAATATGCACGTGTACAGGGGCGTCATTCGCTACCAGCGACAGCCAGTCCTGACTAGCCGCCAGCTTTTCCGGAGCAATGTCCGGCGTCACCCCCAGCGTCGCCAGATGCAACAGCACCCGCTCGGACAGGCGAGACCACAGGCACACCTTGAGGGCGTCCGCCGAGCCCCCGGAGAAACTCACATGAGCCCGCCCAGCTTCTGTTACGGATATGCCCAGTGAAGACAATTCGTCACTGAGCAAATCTGCCAGGCCTGGCATGCAGGTGGCCACAAATTCCATTACCAAATCCTCTTAAGTGACTGATTCATGCCCTATGCGAAAAACTAACTACTTGTTTTTCATGGCATTACACAAACGGTCATCAACCTGTCCTTTATACGTCATATGCTTAACCAGCACTGACCATATTGCTACATGGTATTCGACACCACCTTACCGCTTTCCCATACTGAATGTGTCGGCCCCGCTACTTGGCTACGTTTTTAGCCGAGGGGCCATTTTTCGGTACCGCTATCTGTGAAAGGGAAAGCGTTTATGAAGCGACAAAAACGTAGTAAAGACGACCGCGCTTACAACCGGGGATACAACGCCGGCCTGGATGGAAAATCCCGTGAAGACTGCCCGTTTGGCACGCTCCAGGCACGCACCAACTGGATGGGGGGATGGCGCGAAGGTCGCACTGACTTTGCTCACGGAATGCTCGGCGTCGCCAGCATTCAGAATCTGAAAAATATCGGTTAATTTCTTCCAGTTTCACAACGCCGACGCGTTCAACGCGCCGACCCACAGGGCCCCACCCGGGCCCTTTTTAATGTCCGTCTTTAATGCCCGTCACAATCAAACCCTTTCACCACAGCGAACACCCTCGCTACTCGAGGTTCGTCCCCTGGCAGGGAACGCCTACAGCGACTCCGTATAAAGCTCTAGCAGGCTGCTGACAACCCGTTGCGCCTGTAGCTCAAATGCCTTTCGGCCAGGCCCGGGCAATATCACCGATCAGGCCCGGGCCCTGGTAGATCAGGCCACTGTAAATCTGCACCAGATCCGCCCCCTGACGCTGCTTTTCCAGTGCATCATCGGCGCTATTAATGCCCCCCACGCCAATAATCGGGATACGACCATTAAGCGCATGGCGCATGGCAGCCAGCGCCCGGTTGGCAATGGGGGTTAACGGCGCGCCACTGAGCCCACCTTGTTCCTCTCCGTGCTTCAGGCCCTGCACGCCTTCGCGGGACAAGGTGGTATTACCCACGCACACACCGTCGATTCCGTGCTGCACAAAGGCTTCTGCCATCCCCTGCAGCTCTTCTTCGCTGTTATCCGGGGCAATCTTGATCACCAGCGGCACCCGGCGACGGTGTTCCTGGTCCAGGCGCGTCTGGGCTTCGCGCAACGTACCCAGCAGCTCATCCAGAGCCGCACCGTGCTGCAGAGAGCGTAAACCCGGCGTATTGGGTGAGGACACATTGACCACCAGGTAGCTGGCATAGGCGTGCACTTTCTGCTGGCAGATCAGGTAGTCCTGAACCGCATCTTCCACCGGGGTATCCTTGTTCTTGCCAATGTTGATCCCCAGCACTCCTTTATAGCGGCTACGTTTCACCGCCCCTACCAGATATTCCACTCCCAGATTATTGAAGCCCATCCGGTTGATCAGGGCCTGGGCCTGGGGAAGGCGGAACAGGCGCGGCTGAGGATTGCCCAGTTGCGGACGTGGCGTAACCGTCCCCACTTCAAGGAAGCCAAAACCCAGATCAGCCAGCCCATCGATGCAGTCACCATTCTTGTCCAGCCCTGCAGCCAGCCCCACCGGATTGGCAAACTCGATTCCCATCACTTCTTTGGGCGCCGCCGGCACCGTGCCAGGCCACAACTTGCCTGCCCGCTTGCGCAGCATTGCCAGCGTCAGCTCGTGGGAATGCTCTTCAGAGAGAGAGAACAGTAAAGGTCGTGCCAGGGAGTACAGCATGAAATAACCCGATCGGTGGTAATCGGCGGCATTATAGCCAACGGCCCCGGTGACTTCGATGTTTTGTGTCCGACAGTGGGCGAATGGTGTCCCGGCCCATGAGCCACCCGCTCCCACAGCCCACTACATCGGGCATGCTGCATGTAGCGAAAACCGTGTTGCAGCCGCGAAACGGCATAAAAAAAGCCCGGCAGAGCCGGGCTTGAACATAACCAACGAAATCAGCGCGCCAGTTAACTGCGCAGTTTGGCGCGGGCCGGGTCCGGCTTGAGCAGGAAGCGAGCCAGAGCCGGCAGAAGCCACAGGGCGCCGATCATGTTCCACAGGAACATAAAGGTCAGCAGGATGCCCATGTCCGCCTGGAACTTGATGGAACTGAATACCCAGAAGACAACACCTACCGCCAGGGTAATACCGGTGAACGCCACCGCCTTACCCGTGGTTTTCAGGGTCTGCTTGTAGGCTTCTTCCAGCTCCATACCCTGCTTCAGGTATTCAGACAGCTTGCTGTAGATATAAATACCGTAATCCACACCGATACCCACACCCAGAGCAATCACCGGCAGAGTGGCGACTTTTACCCCGATGCCAAGGTGAGCCATCAGTGCCTGACAGAGAATCGAGGTAAGCCCCAACGGTACGATGATACAAATCACCGCACGGAAAGAACGGAAAGCGATCAGAATCAGCACCGACACCACCGCATAAACCAGAGCCAGCATGGGGTACTGGCTGGCGGCGATGGTCTGGTTGGTTGCTGCTTCCACGCCCGCGTTACCCGAGGCCAGCTTCAGCTCCATCACATCCTTGTTGTTACGGGCCTCGGCAAACTCTGCCACAGCCCCGGTAACGCGCTCCAGTGTTTCTGCCTTGTGATCGTCCAGGAACACGTAAACCGGCGTCAGGGAGCAATCCAGGTTGTACAGGCTGTCCGGCATGAAGCTCATGACGTTATTCAGCGCATACTGATCCCGGGAAATGGTCGCCCATTTCATGGACCCTTCATTCATGTTGGTCGAGATCAGCTTCGTTGCAGACGCGATGGTCGTGACGTCTTGCACTCCTTCCACGTTACGCAGGTTCCACGCCAGGTCATCCACGGTCTGCATGGCCTGATAGGTATTACAGGACTCCATAGGTGTCTTGCCCATGACCACCAGCACATCCGCACTTACCGAGTAATTGGATACCAGGAAGTTCACGTCATGGTTGTAACGGTAGCGTGGCTTGGGCTCATAGCCGCGCGGGCAATCCATGTCTTCACACGGGTCCGGCCACAATTCGGGGGCCCCTTTGTCCAGATCACCAATTTTGAGATCCTGACTGAGATAAATACCGGCACCATAACCCGCAACAGCCACAACAATAGATAGCGCTGCCAACGGAGTGCGAGTAAAGCGGGCAAACAGCCCCGCCAGCGGGTGATCTTTCTTTTCCCCTGCCTGAATCTTGCGAATGGAAGCACCACTCACGCCCAAGTAAGACAATACCAGCGGGACAACGACCAGGTTGGAAATGATGATCACCGCCACGCCGATGCTCGCCGCCATCGCCAGCTCACGAATCACGCCCACATCGATCATGTAGAGGGTGAGGAAACCGATGGCATCCGACACCAGCGCCACCATGCCCGGCACACACAGCGCCTGGAACGTAGAGCGGGCCGAATCCAGCGAGCTACGCCCTTCTGCTGCATAGTTGGCCAGGGTGTTAACGATCTGAACACCGTGTGATACCGCAATGGCAAACACCAGGAACGGCACCAGCATGGAATACGGGTCAATGGTGAAGCCCAGGCTGCTGACAATGCCCAGCTGCCAGATCACGGCCACAAAGGAACAGGCCGTCACGGTCAGCGCACTGCGCAGGCAGCGGGTGTCGATCAACAGCAACAGCGCGATCAACCCCAGGGTGAAGAAGAAGAACATGGCTACTTCTTCCGCCGCTGCCATCACGTCACCGGCTTTTTTGGCCAGGCCGACAATGTGAATACGAACGTTCGGGTATTTATCCTGATACTTGCCGCGGATCTCTTCCAGCCGGGCCGACAGGGCCGGAATATCGACACCGTCATCGCCCAAGGCATCCAGCAAATAAGCGTGCACCACGCTGGACTGGAAGTTATCGGCAACCAGACGACCCACCTGCCCGGAACGCAGCACGTTGGTACGCAGCTGTTCCAGTGAATCTTGTGAGCCATCATAGCCTGCAGGAATCACTTCCCCGCCCTGAAAGCCCTGCTCGGTCACTTCGTTCCAGCGAACATTGCTGGTCCACAGCGAACGGATTTTGCTCGGATCAACGCCTTCCAGTGCAAAGACTTCGTCAGTGACTTCTTTCAACGCGTTGACATAGTCTTCGTTGAAGATGTCATCGCCCTGGGTTTCCGCAACAATCACGCGGACGTCATTACCCAGGCTCAAATCATTCTGGTGTTCGAGGAAATTCTGGATATAAGGATGATCCAGCGGGACCATCTTGCGGATATCGGTGTTCAGTTCGATCTTGCTGGCCTGGAAACCCAACAGCACGGTGGCTGCGATAAAGGCCAGCAGAATCAGGGGCCGAACAGCGAACAGCCCACTGGCAATACTTTTGGAAATGCGACCTGACATTGCTGTGCCCCTTATTTAACGTCTTCGATCACACGCAACCCACCCTGCCCGGCGACAAGAATGCCACCCGCATCACGGGGAAGAACTGCGGAGATAGAATCGCGATCCGGCAAGAACCGCAGGGAAAAAGATTGACCGCCATCATGGCTGGTAAGGATGCCACCGGCGTTAGTGACCAGCACCACAGTGCCATCCGCCAGTACGGTGCCATCGTTCACGCCGCGGCTCAGCTTTGAGGGAATTTTTGCCCAGCTGCGCCCCCGATTAGCCGTCAACCACACATTGCCCTGAAGGCCATAGGTCAAAGCTTTATAATCAGAAATCGCCGTCACCCCGAACAGGGTACCGTTATAAGGACTTTGCAGTTTTTCCCAGCTCACACCTTTGTCGGCAGAGTGGAACATCACGCCTTTTTCGCCCACGACATAACGATCGTTCCCGCCTTTGGCAGCGGCATAGTCATACAAATGCCAGCCATCACGGTTATCCAGGCTATCCAGGGCTTTATTCCAGGTTTCGCCACCATCGGTGGTTCGCAGGAAGTAGCCATACCCGCCCACAGCAACCGCACGATCACGGCTATCGCAGAACACATCCAGCAACGGTGCACCGGATGTATCTACCGGTGCCATGGCAGCACTATCGCCATAGAGATCGTCGCCTTCATCACCGTAGGCATCATCACCGTACGGGTCGCCATAGAGATCATCCATGGCGTAGTCATCCAGCTCCTCCTCAACCGGCGCCGCATCATCCTCGCCACTACCCAGAGGGTCGCTGTACTGCACGGTCCAGGTTTCCCCACCATCATCGCTGCCCAGTACCACCGCATCGTGGCCAACCGCCCAGCCGTGGCGAGCATCAGCAAAACACACCGAAGTAAGCAATACTTCAGATGGCGTTACCGCCTGCTTCCAGTGATCGCCCTGATCATCGGAATAGAGAATTTTACCCCGGTCGCCCACAGCAACAATCCGGCTATCAGCATAGGCGATATCCAGGTAATTGTTAGCGGTGACCAAAGGCGCATCATTCGAAACGAAATCTGCCTGCAGGGGCGCAGACAGTATGGCCGAAAAAGCCATTAGCACTGTTTTTTTCATTGTCCCTTACTCTTCCCGAGGGCCCTTTTTCAGGGCCGAGCACAAAACGACCGGGAGCCATGGGCGGCCTCCCGGTCGTTTTGCATTGCCGGCTTCAAGGAGCCGGCGTTTTTATAATTAACGACCGCGGCGGCGTAGCGCTGCCGGGTGGAAATAGCGGTCGCCGGGTACCGGCTGGCTGTAATCAAGCATCGTTGACTCTTCGTTATCCAGGAACTGCACGTGATAACGCTGAGCACGCAGGTCGTGGAACGTATCCAGAGCGGTCCACTGGGTCGGTACTTCGTAGTAGTTCTTGATGTAAGCCAGGCTGACGCGCCACAGCTCGCCACGACGGTCGTACTGGTCGATGGCGGCAATCTGCCAGGAATCCGCATCAATATAGAAGCGACGCTTCTCGTAGATGTGGCGCTCACCTTCTTTCAAGGTTGCTTCCACCACCCAGACACGGTGTAACTCCCAGCGCTGGTAATCCGAATTGACGTGACCCTTCTGCAGCAAGGTCTCGTACTTCACATCCGGGCTGTCCAGCTTGTAGTTGTTGTACGGGATGAACATTTCTACTGGCTTATCGCTAACCAGCTTCCAGTTGTACTTGTCCGGCGCACCGTTATACATGTCGGTGTCGTCTGCCGTACGCAGGCCATCGGCCGCCGCAATCGGCGTATCGTAAGCCAGGTTCGGTGCACGACGCACACGACGCTGGCCGGCATTGTAGCCCCACGCTTGGCGCGGCATTTTCTGTTGGTCCAGCATTTCGTGTACCAGTACCGCACCACCGGCCAGACGTGCCGGCGCTTTGGTGAAGGACAGGTAGTAGAAAATGATGTTATCCAGGGAGTCGAAGTTGTACTTCGGATCGTAATAACGGAAATACACTTCCTGCTGCGAGGTAATCAGCGAGTAGGCACCGCTACGCTGAACGGCCACTTCTGACGCACGACGCACCACGTACAGACCACGCCAGCGCAGAATGTGATTCCAGATTGCCTGCTTGGCTTTCTGCTCGTTGCTACCACTCAGAATCGGGAACGGAATACCGCCAAAGGCGTTATCCACGCCGGTTTCACCCAGCTTGGCTTTGGTCGCGTTGCTTTTGGTGTTGTCGTACACCCATTGCGGTGCAGACGTGGAGCGATGGCTCGGATACACGTTCAGCTTGAAGGTGTCCGGGTAGGTTTTCAGCATGGCCTGCACACCATCCGGCACCTTGTCCGCATACTGGGACACGTTCTGGGCGTTGATGGTGAAGGCGATTTTGTCAGACTTGTACGGGTCCGGGTGATGCTGGCCCGGGCGGGTGTATTCCTTGGGAATATCCTTGCGCTGAATGCCACCGGTGTAATCCGGGATACCCAGACCTGTAGAGATCGCTTTGCCGTTGCCTTTAATCTGTGCACCGAATGGCGTCAGGGATTTACCCAGCTTCGCCGCTTCCTGGCTGGAAACACCAGCGTGCACATTGGCCGCTACGCTCAGAGACAGTGCCAGTGCACCACCCATTGCGGTCAATTTCTTCAACATGATTGCTCTCCGTTAAAAACAGGCCGGCATTCCGGCCTGGAACAAATTAGAAAGAGTACTTAACAGAAACCGAAGCGTTGTTCCGGTCGGCCAGTTTGTTGGAATATTTGGCGCCCCAGAAGGTAGTACCAGACATGGCCACTTCCAGGTTGTTCAAGTACAGGAAACTCACGCCCAGGGTGGCTGCCTTACGATCTTCCATAAAGTTGCCGCCAATCGGAGAGTTACCGTTTACATCATGGGCAAAACGTACACTTGGGCTCATGGAAACACCCGCGAAAACGTTACTGTAATCCGCCTTCAGCACCGCACGGTAGCCCCAGGAGGTGGGGTCCAGGTTGTACTTGTTCGGATCATCCGGGCTCAGGATCTGTGCTTCTGATTCCAGAATTGCCGCTGTTGAGTTGTATTCTTCATCCGGGCTTTCCAGCCCTTCGATGTGCTCAACACCCAGCTCCAGCAAGGCGATAAGGCCATCAGAACCGAATGTAGGACCGAAGTTAAAGATGCTGACAAGAGAGCCGTTGTAGCTCTCCACTTCGTCATAGAAGTAATAGAGCTCACTATCAGTGACTACTGTATCGCCGGACAGACAGCTTCCACCCAATTCTGCACGCACACAATGCCCGGTCAGATCTTCTATTCTCACGACAGTATCAGGGCCCAGCAAACCGGCGGATTTACCAGCGGCTCCTGCCAGGGCAGAAATCAGGTCATCACCCGCTTCGTTGATAATCGCACGCTTGGGACGGTAAGCAATTTCACCGGCCAGCGACATGCTGCCAATGCTGGTGTTAAAGCTACCACCGATCATGTCCTGATCTTCGGCGTACGCCATCTGATATTCTGCAGTGTCGATGATCAATGGCATCGCTGCCGCGCCACCACCTTGTGCCGCCTGGACATTATTCAGACGAGCCCCCACAACCGGCGTCTTCGCATGGGTGCGGGTGTAATACAGCGCGAACTCCGTGCCATTAAGGCCTTCAGCAAAATAACGATATGCCAGGCCAAACTGACCACTGTCTGAAGCTTCTTTGTCTCTGATGCGGTCTACCGTGACCTGGGTTTGTTCGTAGGGATAGCTCGAAGCATTGGGGCCAAAGTTTGCGCCATAGGTTGCACTAGTGTAAGCAGCAAAGGCAGCTTCAAGACCCGGAGCGTTAGCACCCAGAGCAACCACCCGACCATCGATGATCACATTATCGGCACCCTTGCCCGGGAAGGCATCATGGGTGGAGAAGTAGGTACCCGTTGGCGCATCTTCCGAGTTCTTCCAGTCCAGCTGGTAGAACGCCTCAAGGGTGGCATTGAAGGTCAAGCCGTAGGAGAAGTACAAGCTATTGAGGGGAAGCAAGGCCTCTTTGATTTCAGAACCCGGCAGACGCAAGGCATTCAGATCAAAATAGTTGGCGGTGTTAACACCATTCTGCATGAACAGCGCCTCACCCCAGTTAATCACCTGCTGACCAAGACGTACGTTCAGGGGGCGCTCGAACATATCGAAGTTGCCCCACACGTACGCATCCAGCATACGCGCACGCTGGCCGGCGTAGCGCTCGGCATCACGGGTAAAGTCATCACCCGTGCCATTGTTGGCATAATCCGAATAGGTCGCGTAACGGCTGAAACCATTTCCTGGTACATACGGGGCAGACGCATTCAGAACACCGCCATTATGGTCGCCGCCCATAATCACCTGATCATAAAAGGCGGTGCCACGCAGGAACATGCCGTACTTGCCCTGCCAGCTCAGATCCAGCTCCGGGGTGATTTTGTACACCAGAGAGGCCAGGCCCGTATCGTAGTTATTATTGGCATCGTTCTTGTTGATCTGAGAACCGTAACCGGCCTTGGTCATGTCCACCACGTCACCGGTGGCGGCAAGCATGGAATCCTGCCCCTCCGTCCGGAACAGGGCACCAACTGACAAGGTCGTATCCAGCCGCCCTGACCAGTCAGGATTCTCGAAATCCAGCTGGACCGCTGAAGCAGGAAGGGACAGCCCGGTAAGGGCAGTGATGCTGGCAACAGCCATAGCCAGCCTGGTTTTACGCAGGTGATTATTATTCATGTAGCTCTCCGAATTGCCATGCGCATGGCTTTATTGTTTTTTACTCGGGCAACAGCAGCTCCCATTTGCAGCAGGTCCCATCATTCTTCCTGATACAAACCACCGCCCGAGCTAATGCATAATTCTTACACATCAGGAAAAAAAATAAATCCCCTGTGTACTCTATTATTAACGACTAGCCGGTCATCCCTTTATTGGCCCCGTACAGCTCCATCCGGTGAGGTCCGCAGAATCAGGATGACAGGATGCGGCCCAGCACTTCTGCCACGTTACCGGATGAATTTTTTTGCACATTAGCAAGCACTTCTGCCAGCCGCTCCCGCCGCTGCGGTTCGAGCCTGGGCAAGCGCGCCGCGCCATTGGCCAGGCGGGCCGCCACCTGCGGGTTGATCGCATCCAACCGGGACAGCGCCTGGGCAAACAAGCGGTACCCCGCCCCACTTTCCGCATGGAAAGCCGACGGGTTGCCATTGGTGAATGTTCCCACCAGAGCCCGCACCCGGTTCGGCGTTTTCCAATCAAAGGCAGGATGCTCCAGCAAGCCATTGACCCGATCGACGGTCTGCTCGCCCGGTACAGTGGCCTGCACCGCGAACCACTGATCCATCACCAGTGCTTCGTCCTGCCACCGCTCAGCAAACTGCGCCAGAGCCTGGTCCGCCCCCGGCAAGTCATGGTGCACCAGCACCTTCAGCGCCCCCAGCTCTTCACTCATACACAGGGGAAGCTCAAACAATTCAACCGCCAATCGCGCCGCTTCGTCGTGTCCGCCTGCTGCCAAAAAGTCCAGCGCCAGATTACGCAATTGCCGTCGCCCCATGGCACGGCCATCCATGCTCAATTCCGTCGCCAGCAGGTTTTCTGCCAGAGACAGCCAGTGTGACTGCAAGGCCTTGCCCAATGCCCGTTTCATGGCACGGTGAGCCAGATGAATGGATGCCGGGTTCAAGGGAGTATGCCGGTCACCCAATGCCACTTCACTGGGCAAGGTGAGCAACAACGCGGCCTGAGCGGGATCTTCATCGCTGCGTGCAATGACTTGCTCCAGCACGGGCACCAGCGCCGCAGCTTCTGCATCCGCCTCTCCGGGCTCAACCACCAGCCGATCCAGGGCGGCGAAGTAAAGGCGCTGAGCCGCATTCCAGCGGCAATAGCCATCACTGTCATAAGCCAGCAGTCGTGCCAGCTGCGCCTGCGTGTAGTCATAATCCAGCACCACCGGGGCAGAGAAGCCGCGCAGCAACGAAGGCGTCACGCCCTCAGGCACCGCGAAAGACACGGTTTCTTGTGCCTGGTCCACAATGATGACCTGCTCACCCTGCCCGTTCGCGTCCAGCGCACAGGGGGCGCCCTGGCCATCCAACAGGGCCAGACGGATCGGGATCACCAGAGGCTGCTTGTCCTCCTGACCGGGGGTGGCAGGAGTATGTTGCCGAAAAGTGAGGTGATATCGCCCCTCACGGTACTCGTCGGTAACGGTCAGCACCGGCGTGCCCGCCTGGCTGTACCAACGCTTGAACTGGCCCAGATCACGGCCGGAAACGGCCTCCATGCTGGCTACGAAGTCATCACAGGTTACCGCTTTGCCATCATTCGCCTCGAAATAATGGTCTGTCGCCTTGCGGAAATTCTCCGCCCCCAGCAAGTGATACTGCATGCGAACAATTTCCGCACCCTTTTCATAAATGGTCAGGGTGTAGAAGTTATCAATTTTCTGGTATTCCTCCGGACGAACGGCGTGAGCCATGGGCCCCTGATCTTCCGGGAATTGGTGGTTCACCAGGAAGTCCACGTTCTCCACCCGCTGAACGGCGGCGGAATTCATGTCCGCCGAAAACTGCTGATCGCGAAAGACCGTAAACCCTTCTTTCAGACTTAGCTGGAACCAGTCGCGACAGGTCACCCGGTTACCGGACCAGTTATGGAAGTATTCGTGAGCCACCACGGATTCCACCCGCTGGAACCCTGCGTCTGTGGTGGTGGAGGGATGCGCCAGCACACAGGAGGTGTTGAAAATATTCAGCCCCTTGTTTTCCATGGCCCCCATGTTGAAATGGCTGACCGCCACGATCATGTAGATATCCAGATCGTATTCCCGGCCGTAAACCTGCTCATCCCAGCGCATGGCGTTTTTCAGCGACGCCATGGCATGGTCCAGCTTGTCCAGATCACGATGCTCGGCATACAGGCGCAATGCCACCTTGCGGCCGGATACCGTCACGAAAGTGTCTTCCAGGCACGCCAGGTCTCCGGCTACGAGCGCAAACAGATAACAGGGTTTCGGGAACGGGTCTTCCCAGGTCACCCAGTGGCGACCGCTCCCGCCTTCCTCTTCCTCCCCCCAAGCCACGGGATTACCATTGGAGAGCAACAACGGATAACGGGCTTTATCAGCCCGCACGGTGGTAGTGAACCGGGCCAGCACATCCGGGCGATCCGGGAAAAAGGTAATATGGCGAAAGCCTTCCGCCTCGCACTGGGTGCAGTACATACCATTGGACTGGTACAACCCTTCCAGCGCGGTATTTTTTTCCGGCTCAATATCCACCACAGAAGTGAGTGTGCAAACTTCAGGCAACCCCTCAACAGTTAACAGGCCATTCTCATAGTGATAGCGGTCCCTATCGAGCACCACATCATCCAGCGCCAGAGTGCGCAAGAGGAGGCCTTCACCGTTGAAGGTCATTACTGTGGCGTCAGGAGAGGCGGGATTGCGACGCAGAGACAGGCTACTGGTCACCGTGGTCACACCATCGCGAATATCTACATCCAGTGCCACGCTATCGACCAGATAGGCAGGAGGACAATAATCCTGAAGGCGTGTGATAGCGACGGCTGCATGACCAATTTCCATGAGAACAACTCCTGACAGGAAGAATCAATGAAGGCGCAGTTTAACGCGTCCCCAGAACGACAACACCCCGCAAAAGCGAGGTGTTGTCGTTCTAACGGAAGGATAAAAGGAGCTACGGAGCGTCGACCTCAACGAATGCAGACGCAGCATTGCTTCCCGCAGTTCCAACCGCAATGTTGGTCGGATCCAGCACAAAAGAGACCACTTCAGTCTGCAGCTCTCCTGTGGCTAGCGTCTCACCTGTGGTAGCCGGCGTCACACCATCTTCACTCGGTCGCAACAGAGAGGCGTGATGACCAATAGTCAGACTGGTCAACAGATTTGCTGAAGACGCACCCGGTGCCGCACTTGGCAATGACGCACCAGCGAGAGTCGCCAGTGGGCTGGTGCCGGCCAGCGGCGCACCGTCAACACTATTAGGGATAACCTTGTCCGCAGTGTAGACCTTGGTATCACCAAGGCCACTGGCATCTCCACCACCCTTGATCTGCTGAATCAGTACCGGTACACCGATGCCGCTCAACGTGGAAGCGAAGTTCACCGGGTCACCGGAATCAACAGTGCTTTGTGCTGCGTACAGAAACTTCTCATAATCTGACGTGCCCTGATTCACTCCTGCCTCCGCCAGACCCGCATTTACGGTAGGACCAAGCGCCAGGGAATTGGCGAGAATTTGGGTCAATTGACCACCAGAAGCAGACGATACGACACCGCTAAGCGGCTTGAGGTTGCTGGTAAAACCTGCCATGCCATCAGCGCCAATCGACATCTGATTTACGGTTGCATAAACGGAACCGACGATGCCACCAAGAGACACACCAACCACTTTCACGTCAGAAGTATCCAGGCTGCCCAGCGTCTGAGCCTCAAGATTATCGCTGATCACTGTCAAGCTGGCATTGAGGTTGAGCATATCCATGACCGACTGACGCAGGTTATCGCGAGTATTCTGAAGTACAGCCAAATTAATGAACTGACCACCAGAACCAGCCGCATCATTGAAGTGACGCTCACGGGGCGCATTTTCACCCAACCCGGCAAACGCCGCACCCAGTCCGGCAGGATTTTCTACATTCAGACCATAGAGTGGTGAACCGGTGTTGTTGGTTACGCCATGCAAGGGCAAATCAACCGCTACCGTCGCCACGCAGGCATTGCCAAGACTATGGGCAAGCGCAACCACAGAGCTACGATCACTGGTAATCCCGTGAATATAGATCACAACAGGATACGGAGCCGCACAAGCGCCCCCACCCGCTGCAGAGCCCGGCAACGTAACCTGAAGCGGCACGGTCTCCAGGCTTTGCTCAGTGGCAAACGGATAGCGGTAAGTGACATTGGTAGAACCATCCACATCCTGTGGCACACTCATACCCAATGCGCCCGCCAACGTGGCATCCGGCACCCAGCTATCCTGAGTATAGCTGGCGCTGGCGGTAGTTTCCGGGGTGGTCAGATAATAGGGAAGCTGAATATAACCGGTGTACAGATTGGCGATATTAGCTGGAAGCCCTGTCAAACCAGCGATGTCTGTTTCTGTCGCTGCAGGCACACCTACAAGCTCAGACTCTACCGGCGTGGGCAAGAACCCGCCTGCCTGCAGCCCATTGATACTCGCGGATGGCACACCTAACCCAGCCAAAGCTGCTCTTGGTGCAGCCATGCCGACCAAAGGCGCGATTGGATCAGTGGTTGTAAAGGTGTAGGAGATAGCCACCTGGTCTTTACCAGACACAGGGTCTGCAGCAAGGCCATTAACTGCAAGAACACCACCAGCAATGGCTTCCCAGCCCTGAATTGCACCACGGACCGCCGCCAGTGAGCCCGACACTGCAGGCTCGTTTTCACCCAGCAAATCATAGGCTGTTGATGCCTTGATCGGATCACCATTGGCATCCATAACTGTGTTAGTAACGAACACCAGATACTTGGTTTTTGCCTGAAGCGGCTGCTCAGGGATAACCCTCAGCACATTGTTGGTGCCGCCATCCAGGGACACAACGGATGCGGTAACCGGTGTAATCGCTGCAGAAAGAACCGGCGACATGGGATCAATGTTGGACGGATCCAATGCGTCACCTGCACCGGTATTCAGGGGCAACAGGAAGACGTTTGGCAGAGCACACGCCATCTTGACGGTAGCGTCTGTCAGCGTACAGACACTGGCAGAATCAATACTGCCCTCAAAGGCAATATCGAAATAGGCATTGGTAGAGAAACCGTCCAGACCATTAACTGCCGCCTCCACTGGGTTCGTGGCGACACCCACATTCGCAGTGCCATCACTGGTAGGCGCATCGGCAAAAATCAGATCAGTATTGAGAGGCAGATCCGATGTAACGGGGTTAAATTTCGGGTATGTACCGTGGAAGGTGGCTCCTTCGCTCTGGTCCGGTACCGTGTCGCTCCCGCCGCCACAGGCAGCCAGCGCCATAGCCACTGCCAGAGGCAGTACCTTTTTATAAGTATTCATGATCTCTCCCAAACCACTTTTTATTATCTAATTCCTGCCGTTGCCTGCACTTACACTCAGGGGGGCTTGATACAAGCAGCAGAAGGCTCTTTAGCCAAACGAATTATTTGTGCCTACGCTAACCCCACTACCGAAGCGGGGTTTCTAGGAAGAATACATTAATTCCGTTTTTCCACAAACGCGCGGAACAGAAAAATAATGGAGGGAAACGCCGGCAGGCGTTTTTTCAGGGACGACTCGTCGGTCACCGACGAAAAGTATTCAAATAATTAAAATATGTTTACTGCAGCGTATCCGGGCCACGCAAGGTTACCGGCTGCTCTTCCGGTTTTTCCTCACCGCTCTTGCAAGCCTGTTCCATATATCCGGTGCGTTGCTCTTCCGGCAGGTTCTGCTGTTCCCAGGCAATCACCGCCTGCAGGCAAAGCTCCTTTTGTTCACGGCTTAAAACGCGGCCATCCGCCCACTTCCCGGTTTCCACCGCACGGCGCATGTTGTCGCAGGCCTCCGGAGACATGGAAGCAATCAGGTCTTCAAAACTTTGGTAGCTCATTGGTTTCACTCTTCAAAAATCTGCAGCCTGCGACCCGCTTTATTTACCCCGAACAGATTCACCATGCGAAGATGACTAAACAACGGAATAACAGCACGGCTCGGCTTTTCACTATTAGCTATTGTCACCGGGCCGGGAGCTCCAGCCCAGCTTGGACCGACATGCCTGATAAAAATCGTGCCCCGGAGGATGAATCAGGTGTAGACGATGCGGTTTTTTACGGATCGCAATCACATCATCCACCTGCAGACGAATCCCTTCTGTGCCATCGCAGCTGACCAGGGGCCGTACTTTTTCCGTGGTGATGTGGATTTTAATTTCACTGTCACCGGCCACGACCAGCGGGCGGCTGGTCAGGGTATGGGGGTTCAGGGGAACCAGCACCATGGCATCCAGCTTGGGATGCATGATGGGCCCGCCGCCGGACAGGGCGTAGGCGGTAGAGCCGGTAGGTGTAGAGATGATCAGGCCGTCGGAGCGCTGTCCATAAACAAAGTGCCCGTCGATCATCAATTCAAAATCGATCATGTGCACACTGTCACCCGACAGCAACACGATATCGTTCAGGGCACTGCCCTCACCCACCACGGTTTTGC
This sequence comes from Alcanivorax sp. VBW004, assembly GCF_009718865.1. Classification (NCBI taxonomy): domain Bacteria; kingdom Pseudomonadati; phylum Pseudomonadota; class Gammaproteobacteria; order Oceanospirillales; family Alcanivoracaceae; genus Alcanivorax; species Alcanivorax sp. VBW004. The sequence goes on along the minus strand of NZ_WNHC01000001.1, from coordinate 2,296,116 downwards.
CCCGGCGCACTTCCAGATCCAGCAGGAAGCGCTTTTCCGTGCTGTATTCACCATCCAGCACCTGACCAACCCGGGATTCGATTTCGGAAGGAAGAATATCGGTAAGGAAACCCAGGTGGCCGCGGTTCACGCCCAGTACCGGCACGTTATAGCGGGACAAAATGCGCGCAGCGCCCAGCAAACTGCCATCGCCCCCGACCACAATCACCAGATCGCAGGACTCGCCCATTTGCGACGCACTGGCGGCCTGCAAACCCATCTCCGGCAGATTGCCGATAATGTGTTTATCGAGGATGACGGTGCAATCGCGGCCATGCAGAAAGTGGATCAGCTGACGCAATGAATAGAGCGCCTGCTCACTTTCCGACCGAGCAATTAATCCGATATTGCGAAATTTCTCTTGCGCCACAGGGGGATCTCATTCAGGTAAAGCTGCGTTGGGTGATGCGAAACCCGAAAATCGGGCAACCTCACCATCCGGCAAGCGCTACCCCTGAGTCAGGTACTCGTGCAGGGTACCAGCATTGGCATTCAGGCCGCCATCCAGCACGATCACATCCAGGCCGGCGTTTTTTAACAGAAAAGCGGCGGTGGCGCTACGTCGCCCGGTATCGCAGTAGGCGATATAGGTCTTGCCCGGGTCCAACAGGCGGGATTTCAGGCGCAACACATTCAGGGGCATGTTGGTGGCCCCCACCAGATGCTCCTGATCAAATTCATCACTGGTGCGCACATCCAGCCACCAGGCGCCCTTCTCGGCAGAAGACAGTACCTGATCCCCCGGCATGGTGTTGATGATGGGCTCACGCAGCAGAGCATCAAAGTCCTGCCGGTCCAGCTTCATCAGCACCCCGTCTGTGGCCATGGTCACCGTGGCATTACGTGGCTTGCCCGATAACAACGCTTCTTCGCCAAACCACTGCCCCTCTTCCAGCATGGCTACCGGAGTCGGTTCGCCCTCGCCCAGACCGATTGACACCTCACACACCCCTTCTTTCAGGATATAGCAGCAATCAGCCGCCTCTCCCTGACGAATAATCACCTCGCCTTCTTTGTGACGGGTGGCTTTGAGGCGACGGAAAATTTCCAGAATATTGGTCGGCGGCACCCGGTGGAAAAGCTTGGACTTGAGCAACCGGATCATCCATTCCCGGTCGTTCTGGTAGGCGGAGTTGGCATTAATATCAAGAATGACGTAACCCGCCGACTGATCCCAGGACAAAATGGTATCCAGCCGGAAGCTGTCAAAACGCACCACGCTCACCTCACCCACGGCTTTCGCGGTACTACGGCGGGGCTGAGCATGCTCCAGCGGATGCCAGGACGCGGTATCACCGGCACTTACCGTATGGCTTTTACCCTCTTCATCCGTGAGCTCTACCCGGCCACTGAGCAGATAAATCGTGGTGTTATCCTGGTCACCCAGCGAAAAAAGGACATCATCTGACGCATAGCGGCACACTTCCTGCTGGTCGAGCAACCAGTCCAGCTGATCGCCGGACAGGGCATTAACCGGCACAAACGTCTGTAACAGGCTTTTATCGATGGATTCCTGCGCCATAACAGCGACTCCCGATGTTCTTGTTGTTGCAATGGTTGTTGCAATGCTGCCGGGCCAAAGCCCTGATCAGAAAAAAGTACTGCAAAAATCTTACCAATCAAGCACCTAGCGGAACCAGTTCACAGTTATTCGCTCAACGGAAACGCAGCACATTGTCGATGGCGGAATCATTGCGGCAGTTCGGGCAGCGGTTGGCGTTGCAATCGGACACCCCGGGCTTGAACTGGTTGGGCACTTCCACACGGATCACCCGCTTGCCACAAGGCGTCTCATCGGCCCCCACGGGAACCTGGCAGGTGGGGCTTTCATAGTGCGCCAACCAGGCCCGGTAATGGTCTTCGGTGACCAGGCATTTACGGGCGGCAAAGGCAATGGGGTTTTCCATGTAGCTGGCCACCTGGTCCGCCGCGATGGAGATATGCCCCGCGCCGGGGTGAAAGGCGATAAAGCTCAGCCCCAGCTCTTCCAGCTTCTCCAGGGTCTTCTGCGCCCCGCTATTGGCGTCTTTTGCCTTATTGCGTTTCTGTTCGGCGATTTCCCCACGGAGCTGGCCAATCAGGTCATCCCGGGTCAGCACATCCATTTCCAGCGCATGTAACTGCTCCGACATCTTCGCCCGCTCTTCCTCCAACCGCTGCTCCAGCGCCAGTTTGTATTGCTCCGTCAGCACCTCCATCTCACTTCCCTGGTGCTCACTGCGGCGGCTCTGCTCTTCCAGGCTCTGATTCAGGGACAGCAGCTGCCCTTTCAGGGATTCATTCTGCTCCCGCAAGGCGCCATTCTGGGATTTGATCGCCTTGAACTGCCCCATCACTTTTTCCAGCTGGGCATTGAGGATTTCTTCTTTCTGCTGGGCCGCGTACCGCACCTTGGCGGCGTCTTCAGACTGGGTATTCTCAAGGGTCTGCACCCGCAGGCGCAGCTCCTTGATAATGCGCGCCAAGCGGACACGCTCCTGGTCTGCTTTCTTTTGCGACTCATCCGTTTCCGGCGCGATCGTTGGCGCGGATGTGCCCACCACGGGCGGAGGCGCGACATCCATCTCGTCATCCATTTCCAGCCCCATTTTCGGGCCTCGCTCACGAATGGAATCACGGATGGCAATAAAGTCGTTGGCACCGGGCTTCATTCCCGGATCCCACATCTGGTCCTGATGCCAGGCCACCGGGCACTGGCTGCGACACGCAAGACGAACCGGCCCCGCTCCCATATCTGGCCCCTGGCCTGCGTGTTCCGCAAGGTGGCGCAATGGCACATTCCAGGTGGTATCGGCCATTCCGTCTTCATCAAAATCGATGGTAAACAACACCAGGGAGCGCACCCGCAACTGGCCGTTAACCAGGCAATAGGCGCCCCGCACCTCTTTGTCTGCAAACTCAGGCACCCCGACCATCCCGTCAAGAATGGCTTCGAAATCTGCGTAGAGCATGCTTTTGGAAATACCCCGATGATCAAAAAACAGAATCGCTTCCGAGGTAACAGAGGATGCAGCCATGGTGCCGGTCCTTCCCTTGAAATTATTTTATAGGTGGCCGCCGCAGGCAGATGCGTCGCACATCGAGTCACTCCCAAAAGTGACACCCACAGTCGCGGCGCTGCCAATTATAGTCAGGCCTTATGGAAAGAGTGTGACCTGAAAGGCAGTTAAACAAAAGTCACGCCAATAGCTTGCGTCAGACGACGCCATCAGAACAGTACCGAAGTCACGTTGCGGCAGAAAAGGCAGGCAGAAATGAGGCGGGATGAACGGAGGGGCAACCAAAGAGGGGCAGAGAACAGCGAAGGATTACAACTCCTCGCCGTCATCTGCCCAATCATCATCTTCCAGCCACTCTTCCAGGCTTTCCATCAGCAGTTTTTCTTCCAGACGCTCTTCCAGATAATCATCCATTGTCTTTCTCCTTCTATCGTTTCACATGTCGTCCATGAAATTAGACAGAAAGAAGGTGACAAGTTCATGAAATAGACGCTGCACGCTTCACGCGGCAGGCAACACGGAAAAGCAAAGAAGAAAAACAGGCAAGTTACTGGCATGCAGCGTGTTGCGAGGAGCTTGCAGCGTTTTTCACATACAAAAAAGGCCCTCCCGAAGGAGAGCCTTTCTTGCTGAATAGTGGCGGAGCGGACGGGACTCGAACCCGCGACCCCCGGCGTGACAGGCCGGTATTCTAACCAACTGAACTACCGCTCCACTTATCCCTTACGGAATTCTTTCACTTGCTAAATATGGTGGGTGATGACGGGATCGAACCGCCGACCCTCTGCTTGTAAGGCAGATGCTCTCCCAGCTGAGCTAATCACCCTTGTTCGCGCTGCGAAGTGGGCGCCATTTTAGGGATTGGGCCGGGGGTGTCAACGGCTTTTTTTCAGAAAGCCGTTCGTTTGCCTAGAAAATGGGCGATACGCCTAAAACTTGGACAAAACGGACACAAAAGCGGCGAAATGGCACCGATCCATGAAAAGCACCGCGGACGATCTACTCTGCCTCCAGCGCCTCGATTCTCGCTTTTGCCTCTTCCAGAGTGAATTTTCCCGGCAAAGACTGCCCATTGGGTTTGGCAATCAGGTAATGATGCACATCCAGCGCCCAGGTCTGCCGGTTCAGCTCGCCCTCCTCGATGATGGAGTAACCGGTTTTCCCCCAGGCTATGGCATTACCAATCATGGTGCGGACTCACCAATGACCCGGGCCAGCATGATATCGGCCAGGTCATCCAGGCTCAGCGGGCCTTCGCGATCAAACCAGTTCGGCGCCCAGCCGGTCATCCCCGTCAGCAGACGACGAATAATGAAGGGGTCCGTGGTGAATGCGCCCTGATCGTGCAATTCCGACAATACATCCAGCCACAGCTGCTCATAAATACCGCGCAATTTGAGTGCTCGGGCCTGCTTGTCTGCACTCAGGCAACGCCATTCGGTGACCATCACGGTCATCGCTTCGGCCGTATCACCCACAATGGACTGCAGCTCCGCCCGAATCAGCGCCCGCAATTGCTCCTTGCCGGTCGCATGGGACGCCACCGCCTGGCGCAGCCGCTCGGTATTGAAGTGAATCACCTCCTCCATCACCGCATAGAGGATATCCTCCTTGGTCTTGAAGTGATGAAAGATGGAACCGCTTTGAATCCCCACCGACGCCGCAATATCACGGACCGTGGTGCGGTCGAACCCCTTGTCCCGAAACAGGTGAGCTGCCGCACTGAGCAGACGCCCGCGGGGAGAATCATCGATTCCATTAATTGCCAGTGACTCAGCCATTCAATCCTCGCTTTCACGTTGCATGCAACACGCAACAACGCGAGCAGATGTTAAAGAAGCATCGGGCAATATGCATCACGGAACAACGCAATCCGGTATTTTTCCGATACCGCGCCCTTATGAGCCATGGACGCGGCTGATGCTTTGCCAATCAGCAACACTCGCGATTCGTGTTGCTGCGTGATGCATGCTGCGTGCACGCGGCCCTTTACAAACCAAGCGCTTGCTTGGTAGCTTACGAGACCATGAACTTACACGCAAATGGAGCCACCATGTCAAAGCCTGTTCGCATCGGTTGTGCCGCCGGATTCTGGGGCGATACCAACAGCGCTGCCTTCCAGCTGGTTCATCAGACCGAGCTGGATTACCTGGTGTTCGACTACCTGGCCGAGGTCACCCTGTCGATCATGGCCGGGGCACGGATGAAAGACCCCAACGCAGGCTATGCCCACGATTTTGTCACCAATGTGATGGCCCCGCTGGCCAAGGACATCAAGGCGAAAAACATCAAGGTGATCAGCAACGCCGGCGGCGTAAATCCCCGTGCTTGCCGCGATGCCCTGCACAAAGCGTTTGCGGCCGCCGGTGTGGAAATGAAAATCGCACTGGTAGAAGGGGACGACCTGAATACACGCCGCGACGATTTTGCCAACGTAACCGAACTGGACAGTGGCGCTCCCCTGCCCCCCATGACGGTCACCATGAACGCCTACCTGGGCGCCCTGCCCATCAAGGCGGCGCTGGATGCCGGCGCTGACATCGTGCTCACCGGCCGCATTGCCGACTCCGCCGTGGTGCTGGGCCCGCTGATGCACGAGTTCGACTGGTCCGCCGAGGATTACGACAAGCTGGCCCAGGGGTCACTGGCCGGGCACGTGATCGAATGCGGCGCCCAATGCACCGGCGGCAACTTCACCGACTGGCGCGACGTACCGGACTTCCACAACATGGGCTTCCCGGTAGCCGAATGCCATGCGGATGGCCACTTTGTGATCACCAAGCCTGACAACACCGGTGGTTTGGTCACCTGCGCCACCGTGGGCGAGCAGATCGTGTACGAAATTGGCGACCCCCGGGCCTATTTACTGCCGGACGTGGTGTGCGATTTTACCCAGGTGACACTGGAGCAGGTCGGCGAGCATCGGGTCAGTGTCTCCGGCGCCCGGGGCCTGCCCCCCACGGACAGCTATAAAGTCTCCGCCACCTACCCGGACGGCAACCGGATTACCGCCTCCTTTTTGATGGGGGGCATCGATGCACCCGCCAAAGGCCAGGTGGTTGCCGACGCCATACTCAAAAAAGTGGCCGGCCTCTTTCAGCAGCTTGGTATGGCCCCGTTCCGCGACACCAGTGTGGAAGTGCTCGGCAGCGAAAGCACCTATGGCGCCAATGCCCGCCGCGCGGACACCCGTGAAGTGGTGGTCAAAATCGCCGCCCTGCACGATGACAAGAAAGCCCTGGGCCTGTTTGCCCGGGAAATCGCCCAGGCCGCCACCGGCATGGCACCGGGCCTTTCCGGCCTGGTGGGCGGGCGCCCCAAACCCATCCCGCGCATCCGCCTGTTTTCTACCCTGGTAGACAAAAGCGCGGTCACCGCCACCGTGGATCTGGACGGCAACACGCACTCCGTCGACATGCCCACCGGTCAGGTCTTTGATGCCAGCGCCCTGCCCCAGGACACGGATTACGGCACCGCCAACGGCGATACTGACACCGACACCACGGTGCCACTGGTCAAGCTGGCCTGGGCTCGCAGTGGCGACAAGGGCAACCATGCCAACATCGGCGTCATCGCCCGCAAGGCAAAATATTTGCCTTACCTGAATGCGGCGTTGACCGAACAGGCCGTGGCCACTTACATGCAGCACGTGCTGGATCCGGACGCAGGCAGCGTTCACCGCTGGTCCATGCCGGGCATGAATGCCTTCAACTTTCTGCTGAAAAATGCCCTGGGCGGCGGCGGCATCGCCTCGCTGCGCATTGACCCGCAAGGCAAGGCCTTTGCCCAGCAGTTACTGGATATGCCTATCTCCGTCAGCCAGACCATCGCTGACGAAGTAGGCAAATAACGTTGATTTTAGCGTGCTGCATGCAGCGTGACGCATGCAGGCACCTTTAGGACTTCAAGGACTAAAACATGTCATACCGTTCCGTCTTTAAAGAAAACCTGTTTGCCGGCCAGAACATCATTGTCACCGGCGGCGGCTCCGGCATTGGCCGTTGCACCGCCCACGAACTGGCGGCCCTGGGCGCCCGTGTCGTACTCATCGGCCGCAAACAGGAAAAGCTGGATGCCGTGGCCGCCGAAATTGCCGAAGACGGCGGACAGGCGCTGGGCTTTTCTTGTGATATCCGTGATGAAGAAGCGGTAAAAGCCACCGTCGGCGACGTCTACAAGGCTGTAGACGTGGTCCACGGTCTGGTCAACAACGCCGGTGGCCAATTCCCTTCTCCGCTGGCCTTGATCAGTCAGAAAGGCTGGGAAACCGTGGTGCGCACCAACCTGACCGGCGGCTTTCTGATGGCCCGGGAAGTGTTTCTGCAGGGCATGAACAAAAACGGCGGCGCCATCGTCAACATTGTCGCCGACATGTGGGGCGGCATGCCGGGCATGGGCCACTCCGGCGCCGCTCGCGCGGGCATGGTCAACTTCACCCAGACCTCTGCCTACGAATGGGGCAGCTGCGGTGTGCGCGTCAACGCCGTCGCACCGGGCTGGATCATGTCCAGCGGCATGGACACCTACCCTGATGGTTTTAAAGAGACGCTTAAAACCTTGCGCGCCGCTGTGCCCCTGCAACGCATGGGCAATGAATCGGAAGTCTCCGGCGCGATCTGCTTCCTGCTCAGCGATGCTTCCGCCTTTATCAGCGGCGACACCCTGCGCATCGACGGCGCCGCCAGCCAGGGCAATGTGGCGATCTTCCCGCTGCCCGCCCACGACAAGAGCAAGCCGTTCGATGGCTTCCACCGTGCCACCACCCCGGACGTGTTCAAGGACCTCTAATGGCGACTCTCGACAGCGCACTTGACCCCAACAGCGAAGAATACCGCCAGAACCGCGACGCCTTACTCGCGGCCGTGGAGGAATTCCGTGCCATCGAACAGGCCGTGGTGGATACCGCGGAAAGCAAACGCGCCAAGTTTGAAAAACGTGGCCAGCTGCTTCCCCACGAACGCATCTCCCGGCTGCTGGATGCAGGCTCCCCGTTTTTAAGCCTGATGAATCTGGCCGGCTACAAGATGCACGACGACAAGGACGGCACCGAAGCCGGAGGCAGTACCATTGCCGGCATTGGCTATGTGTCCGGTGTCCGTTGCCTGGTCACCGCCTCCAACTCGGCCATCAAGGGCGGCACCATTTCCCCCTCCGGCCTGCACAAAACCCTGCGCCTGCAGCGCATTGCGCTGGAGAACAAACTGCCGGTGGTCAGCCTGGTGGAATCCGGCGGTGCCAACCTGAACTACGCCGCAGAAGTCTTCGTGGATGGCGCCCGCACCTTTGCCAACCAGGCACGCCTGTCCGCCGCAGGCATCCCTCAAATTACCGTGGTGCACGGTAACGCCACCGCCGGCGGCGCCTATCAACCGGGCCTGTCTGATTACGTGGTAGTGGTTCGCGAACGGGCCAAGATGTTCCTGGCCGGCCCGCCCCTGCTGAAGGCAGCCACTGGGGAAATTGCCACCGACGAAGAACTGGGTGGCGCAGAGATGCATGCGGGTACGGCCGGCACAGCCGAGTACCTGGCGCAATCCGATGCAGACGGCATCAGCCAGGCTCGGGATCTGGTGAAACTACTGGGCTGGCGCCGGGCGGCAGCAACCGCTCCCGAGCATGAAGAACCCAAATTCCCGCCGGAAGAACTGCTCGGCGTGGTCCCCGCCGATGCCAAGAAACCCTACGATGTACGCGAAATCATCGCCCGCGTCGTTGATGGTTCTGATTTCCTGGACTTCAAGAACGAATGGGACAGCGCCACCGTCTGCGGCTGGAGCACGATCGAAGGCAACCCCGTGGGCATCATCGGCAACAACGGCCCGATTACGCCTCGCGGTGCAGCCAAGGCCGCCCAGTTTATCCAGCTCTGTGACCAGACCCGTCGCCCCTTACTGTTCCTTCACAACACCACCGGTTTCATGGTCGGTACCGACGCAGAACAGAACGGGGTCATCAAGAACGGCTCGAAAATGCTGCAGGCTGTGGCCAACGCACGGGTGCCGAAAATTTCCGTGCTGGTGGGCGGCTCCTACGGCGCCGGCAACTATGCCATGTGCGGCCGGGGACTGGATCCACGCTTCATCTTTGCCTGGCCCAATTCCAAAGTCGCGGTCATGGGTGGCCAGCAGGCCGGCATGGTGTTGCGCATTGTGGCCGAGGGAAAACAGCGGGCCAACGGTATCGAACCGGACCCGAAAGTCCTCGACATGCTACAGCAGACCACCGCCCAGAAACTCGACAGCCAGTCCACGGCACTCTACGGCACGGCCCGTTTGTGGGACGACGGCATTATCGACCCGCGCGACACTCGCCGAGTGGTGGCCTACGCCCTGGATATTTGCGATGACGCAGAACAACGCCAGCTACACCCGAATTCATTCGGGGTGGCGAGACTATAAAAGCTACGAGCTTCTAGCTACGAGCAACCATAAAACGCGGGCTTGTTTTTACTGGCAGCTAGAAGCTCGTGGCTAGCCGCTTTGGCAACCCACACAGCCAAGAATGGCCGACATAACCGAACACAACGAACACAACAGGGAGCCTCCCATGCAATTCACTCAGGAACACGAAGAACTTCGCCGTACAGTCCGTAATTTTGTCGACAAGGAACTGAACCCCCATGTGCGTGAATGGGAAGACGCCGGGCGTTTCCCCATTCATGAAGTGTTCAAGAAAATGGGCGATCTGGGTCTGCTCGGTGTAACCAAGCCGGAAGAGTTTGGCGGCATGGGGCTGGACTACTCCTACGGCATGGTTATGAGCGAAGAAATGGGCCGCGTCCATTGTGGCGGCGTACCGCTGGCCGTGGGTGTACAGACCGACATGGCCACTCCAGCCATCGCCCGCTTCGGCTCCGATGAACTGCGTCGTGACTACCTGGCCCCCGCCATCGCCGGCGACATGGTGGCCTCCATCGCGGTTTCCGAACCCCATGCAGGTTCCGATGTGGCAGCCGTGAAAACCACCGCGGTCAAAGACGGCGATGACTACGTGATCAACGGCACCAAAATGTGGATCACCAATTCGCCCAGTGCCGATTTTTTCTGCCTGCTGGCCAACACCTCCGACGCCAAGCCCCACGTCAACAAATCCCTGATTGTGGTGCCCAAGGATGCCGCCGGCATCACCGTGGACAAGCCTCTGAACAAGCTAGGCATGCGTTCTTCGGAAACCGCCCAGGTGTTCTTCGATAACGTGCGCGTGCCCCAGCGCAACCTGATCGGTCAGGAAGGCATGGGCTTCATGATGCAGATGATGCAGTTCCAGGAAGAGCGTTTGTTTGCCGCCGCCAACAGCCTCAAGGGCATGGAACATGTGATCGATGAAACCATCGCCTACGCCAAGGACCGCAAAGTCTTCGGCATGTCGCTGATCGATAACCAGAGTGTGCATTTCCGCCTGGCCGAATTGCAGACCGAAGTGGAAGCACTGCGCGCCCTCACCTACCAGGCCTGCGAAATGTATGTGAACGGCAAGGACGTCCTGCAGCTGGCCTCCATGGCCAAACTGAAAGTGGGCCGCCTGAGCCGCGAAGTGGCCGACAGCTGCCTTCAGTACTGGGGCGGCAATGGCTTCATGTGGGAAAACCCCGCCGGCCAGCTCTACCGTGATGGTCGCCTGGGCTCCATCGGCGGCGGCGCCGACGAAGTCATGCTGGGCATTATCTGCAAGACCATGGACATTCTGCCGGGCAAGAAAAAATAACAGCAGGCAAAACCCATCCGTAGGAGCGTCGCTGGCGGCGCGATCAAAAACGGTCGGAGAATCGCGCCGCCAGCGACGCTCCTACAGAAAACAACGAGGTGAAGCATGAGCTTACCCAGCACCGAAACCTTGCTAATCAACCTTGACGGCCCCGTCCTGCATATCACGCTGAACCGGCCCGAAAGCCGCAATGCCATGAGCCTGACCATGGTGAACGAATTGATGGCGGTGTTTGAAAGCGTGGCCGGCGATACCGACATTCGCGCCATCGTTCTGCGCGGTACTGGCGGGCACTTCTGTGCCGGCGGCGACATCAAGGACATGGCCGGGGCGCGCCAGCAGGCCGCCGGCGGCGACGATAATGCCTTCCAGGCACTGAACCGTCGCTTCGGGGAAATGATTACCGCAGCCAACCGTCAGCCACAGGTAGTAATCACCGTGCTGGAAGGGGCTGTCCTTGGCGGCGGCTTTGGCCTGGCGTGTATTTCAGACGTGGCCATCGCCAGCGAAGACGCCACTTTCGGCCTGCCGGAAACCGGGCTGGGCGTAATCCCCGCACAAATTGCCCCCTTTGTGGTGGAACGCATCGGCCTGACCCAGGCCCGCCGCCTGGCGCTGACCGGCATACGCTTCAAAGGGAACGAAGCCTTGCGGCTGGGTATCGTGCATGAGGTTGCTGACAACAGCGACGCCCTGGATACCGCCCTGGAAAACACCCTGAAGGCGGTGCGTCGCTGCGCGCCCCATGCTAACCGGGTTACCAAGGAGCTGGTGCTGAACGTGGACCACATTCCCATGAATACCTTGTTGGACCAGGCCGCCACCGACTTTGCCGCGGCGGTTAACAGCGAAGAAGGCCAGGAAGGCACCATGGCGTTCGTGCAAAAACGCCCGGCGTCCTGGAATCAATAAGACCAAACGTTGCGAGCAACGAGTAACGAGTCGCGAAAACCTGGAACCATGGCTTCTTTTTGCATTTCGCTACTCGTCACTGGTCCCACGCTACTGAGCTGTTCGCGCCTAAAGCGCCGCTCTGTGCGGGAAAGCATTTTCAACCGGAACACCGGTAAGGAATCACAATGAGCTTTGAAAAAATCCTGATTGCCAACCGTGGCGAGATTGCCTGCCGGGTCATCGCCACCGCCCAATCCCTGGGCTACCGGACCGTGGCGGTCTATTCCGAGCCGGATGCCGGTGCCCGTCATGTGCAACTGGCTGACGAAGCCGTCTGCATCGGCCCGGCCCTGGCCAGCGCCTCCTACCTGAACATGGACGCCCTGCTCGCCGCCTGCCAGCAAACCGGTGCCGATGCGGTGCATCCCGGTTACGGCTTTCTCTCCGAAAATGCCGCCTTTTCCAAGGCATGCAAAGAGGCAGGCATTACCTTTATCGGCCCCGATGAAGACGCCATTCAACTGATGGGCTCCAAGCGGCTTTCCAAGATTGCCATGCAGGATGCCGGTGTGCCGTGTATCCCCGGTTATCAGGGTGAAGAGCAAAGCGACGAACGCCTACAGCAGGAAGCCGAACGTATCGGCCTGCCGCTGATGATCAAGGCCAGTGCCGGTGGCGGTGGCCGGGGCATGCGCGTGGTTACCGACGCCAGTGATATCAGCGCTCAGCTGAAAAGCGCCCGTCAGGAAGCCAAAAACGCGTTCGGCAGTGACGAGCTGATCCTGGAACGCGCTGTCCTGCAGCCCCGGCATGTGGAAATCCAGGTATTCGGTGATCGCCACGGTAACGTCATCCATCTGGGCGAGCGCGACTGCTCCGTGCAACGGCGTCACCAGAAAGTGGTGGAAGAAGCGCCCTCCCCGGCCGTGGACGAACCCTTGCGCCAACGCATGGGCGAGGCCGCCGTGCAGGCGGCCAGGGCCTGCCAGTATGTGGGCGCCGGCACGGTGGAATTCCTGCTTGCTCCGGAGGGAGACTTTTTCTTCCTGGAAATGAACACCCGCCTGCAGGTAGAGCATCCGGTCACCGAGCTGGTCACCGGCCTGGATCTGGTCGCCTGGCAAATCAAGGTGGCGCGCGGCGAGCCCCTGCCTTTAACCCAGGATCAGGTACAGCTCACCGGCCACGCCATGGAGGTTCGCCTCTACGCGGAAGACCCCGCGCAGAACTACATGCCGCAAACCGGCCCGGTGTTGCGCTGGCAACCGGCCAGTGGTGACGGTATTCGCATCGACCACGGTCTCGTGGAAGGTGCCGAAATCGGCAGCCATTACGACCCCATGCTGGCCAAGATCATTGCCGTGGGTGATAGCCGTGAAGACGCCCGTCGCCGCCTGATTCGTGCCGTGCAAGACACCACCCTGATGGGCGTCAACGACAACCGTCAGTTCCTGGCGGCAATCCTCGCCAATCCGGTCTTTGCCCGTGGTGAGGCGACTACCGCCTTTATTGGTGATGACTTTGCCGACGACAGCAGCCTGGCCGGCGATGCCCCGGACGCCCTGCTATGGGCACTGGCGGCCTTGTATCACTGTCGCAGCGAAACCCCCTCTGATGCCCTCCGCGGCTGGCACTCCAGCACCCTGGGCGCACAGCCGGTCACCCTGCGCTGCGGCGAGCACACCCAGACGCTCTACATCCGCTATCAGGATGACGCGGCACAGATCAGCGTCGGCGACCCGGCACAAGCCATCACCCTGGCGCCGCTCAGCGACAACCGCGTGGCCGTCAACGGCGTCGCTGTGGACGTCAAAGTGTTACAGGATGGCAAGCAATACTGGCTGCAATGTCAGGGCCGCACCGCCTGCTTCACCGATGATACCCACACCGCTGCCGGCAGCAGCGACCAAGCCGGTTCCGGCCTGATCCGTGCCCCCATGGACGGCGCCATTATCGACGTGAACGTGAAAGCCGGCGATACCGTCAGCAAGGGGCAGGTTCTGGTGGTCATGGAGGCCATGAAAATGGAACACAGCCTGAAGGCAGACTGCGACGGCAAGGTAGAGGCGCTTGATCTGAGCCCCGGCAGCCAGGTAAAACGCCAGCAATTGCTGGTTACCGTCACCCCGGATGCAGCTGTCACATCCGGTCAGTGACAATTTAGCCACGGAGAGGGATGCTCCGCTGTGCTCCAATAATTTGCACCGGGCAAATTGGGCCAAAACGGGGCCCAACAATTTCCCCGGGCACTGCCACCGGGCAGGGCGCTTGCCCTGCCCTGGTGCTACGGTTAAGGTAAGCGCCCGCTTGCCAACACTGGGCTCCCGGCTTTTCCGGGCCTTCCAAGAACACAGACAATGGAGATCCTATGAGCAACGCCGACATCATCACGTTGCCCAAGCTTCTGTCCAAGGTTCCAGAGGTAATCACCAATCTTCCCGGCCTGATCAAGGGCTCGAAGATGGCGAAAATCACTGACACCAGCAAGCCATTGGGGCTGGGCGTTGCTATCGAGCGCGCCACCAGCATGAACCCGAATGGCGCTGCCGTGATCTACCAGGACACAGAACTTACCTACAAGCAGTTCAACGCCTGGGCCAACCGCCTGGCAGACTACCTGGCCTCTATCGGCCTGAAAAAAGGCGATACCGTTGCCGTCAACGTGGAAAACCGCCCCGAGCTGCTGGCCACTGTTCTTGCCTGCGCCAAGCTGGGCGTCTGCGCGGCCCTGATCAATACCTCCCAGCGCGGCAAGGTACTGATCCATAGTTTCAATCTGGTGAAACCCAAAGCCGCCATCGTTGGCGAAGAACTGATTGATGCCGTGGAAGAAGTCCGCGGTGATCTGGATCTGAAAGACAATTTCTTCTTCTTTGCGGATCAGAATACCCTGGAGAACCCCGGTGAAGCCCCCGCGGGTTACAAGAACCTGGCCAGCGAAAGCCGTGATTGCTCCAGTGAGAACCCGGCGTCCAGCAAGCAGACTTTCCTGCGCGACCCGCTGTTCTACATTTACACCTCCGGGACCACTGGTCTGCCCAAAGCGGTGGTCTTCAACCACGGCCGCTGGGAAAAAGCCTATGGTGGCTTCGGCTTCTCCGCCGTACGCCTGACCAAGGATGACCGCATTTACACCACCCTGCCGTTCTACCACGCCACCGGCATGGTGATCTGCTGGGCGTCCGTGATCGCCAGTGCCGGCGCCATTGTCATTGCGCGCAAATTCTCCGCCAGTGGCTTCTGGGACGACATCCGCCGCCATAACTGTACCGCCTTCGGCTATGTGGGCGAGCTGTGCCGTTACCTGCACGAGCAACCGGAAAAGCCGAACGACCAGGACAACAAGATCCACACCATCGTCGGTAACGGCCTGCGCCCGAGCATCTGGAAAGACTTCAAGAACCGCTTCGGCATTGATCGTGTGGTCGAGCTGTATGCCTCCTCGGAAGGCAACGTGGCTTTCACCAACGTATTCAACTTCGACAACACCGTAGGGTTCTCTCCGGTCAGCTACGCCATCGTCAAATACGACAAAGAGCGTGACGAGCCGGTGCGTGACAGCAAGGGCCATATGATCAAGGTCGGCAAGGGTGAATCCGGGCTGATGCTGGGCGAGATCACCGAGAAGACCCCTTTCGACGGCTACACCGATCCGGAAAAAACCGAGAAATCCATCTACCGTGATGTGTTCGCCAAAGGTGATGCCTGGTTCAACACCGGCGACATGATGCGCGATATCGGTTTCCGCCACGCCCAGTTCGTGGACCGCCTCGGGGATACCTTCCGCTGGAAAGGTGAAAACGTCTCCACCACCGAAGTGGAACAGATTCTCGATGGCTACGACGGCATCCAGGAATCCGTGGTCTACGGTGTGGAGATTCCCAACACCAACGGCCGTGCCGGCATGGGCCAGATCCGCCTGACCGGTAACCACAGCGACTTTGACTTCCAGGGCCTGTGTGAGTACCTGAAGCGGGAATTGCCGCCTTACGCCATTCCGGTTTTCCTGCGTATCAACGAAGAAGCCATGGAAACCACGGGCACCTTCAAGCACCAGAAAAACAAGCTCAAGGAACAGAAGTATGACCTGAGCCAACAAAGCAACGCGGTGTACGCGCTGCTGCCTGGTGAAAGCTGCTACCAGAAACTGGACGAAGCCACGCAAAACGGCATCGACGGTGGTGAGTACCGCTTCTAGCGCACTCGTTGCAAAGAAGCACAAAAAAGGCGCCTCACGGCGCCTTTTTTGGTTCTGCAGTCCACAGATAAACACATCGCGGGCATCAGCCTGTTAACACCAGCACAATTACTCACACCCGGTTTTCTATCCACGGCATCTGTGGATAACACTGTTAGCGAGTGTCGGATAACGCGGCCAAAGCCAGTGGTGGCGGGCCTTCCAGCGACTTGCGTGGTTTTTCACCAGGCGAACACAGGCTCGGACAAACAGCGAAAGGTCAAGCCCATCATGATTTTTTCTGTGCTGGGGATTATTCCACAAAAGCTGTGCATAACTTTGTGAACAACCTGACTAAAAGCCCCCGAAGCGCCCGGCATACGCCGCTTCCCGCAAACTGGTTTATTTTTACGCGAATCAGAAATCATTGATTATTCAGTGACTTATTGGTGTTTTTTTACGCTATTCACAGAAAGAGGTTGACCCGGTTGGCAAAATGGCGGGAGCGATCAGCTTGTGCAAAAGCGCCAGACAAATCATATATCTGTCATAACGAACCTGTGTTTTCGGTCTATGGCAGATCAGTGTCTCCCTGACTGCCAGACTTTTTCCACAGATCCTGTGGATAACCCTGTGAATAGACGGTAGAAAACATTGCAACATCACCCAAAAATCACGCCTCAGGACGACATGATCACTTTTTGACCAATCATTTTTTCATTTTAATATCAGCAAGTTACGCTATTTTTTATGGGTATTTAACGTAGTTGTCATTTTTTTCTGCAGAAAAAGAGCATTGACAAAAAACTGTGTACAAAATTGGGGCAGCCACACGTTACCAAGGGTGACACCCTGGTACAGCCGTGCATATAACAGGCCACTTTCCTTTCCCCTATCCCGTTCGCCATTGCCACCCTGCCCCTCAAGCACACACCTTCAGGGCAAGAGTGGCAGGGTTCGCCTGTTAGCCGAAGGCCTGCAAGCCGGTCTGTGCCCGGCCCAGGATCAAGGCGTGAACATCGTGCGTACCTTCGTAGGTATTCACCGCTTCCAGGTTCATCACATGACGAATCACATGGTATTCATCGCTGATCCCGTTGCCGCCATGCATGTCACGGGCCTGACGGGCGATATCAATGGCCTTGCCACAATTATTGCGCTTCATCAGCGAGACCATTTCCGGTGACCAGTCTCCCGCATCCATCAACCGGCCCAGCTGCAAGGCGCCCTGTAAGCCCAGGGTGATCTCGGTCTGCATGTCAGCCAGCTTTTTCTGAATCAGCTGGGTCGCCGCCAGGGGGCGGCCAAACTGTTTGCGGTCCAGGGTGTACTGGCGAGCCGCATGCCAACAGAATTCCGCCGCTCCCATGGCGCCCCAGCTGATCCCGTAGCGCGCCTTGTTCAGGCAGCTGAACGGCCCCTTCAGGCCTTCCACGTCTAACCGGTTTTCTTCCGGCACGAAGCAATCGTCCAGCGAGATCTGCCCGGTGATAGATGCACGCAGAGAGAACTTGCCTTCGATCTTCGGGGTGCTGAAGCCGTCAAAGCCCCGCTCCACCACAAAGCCGTTGATCTTGCCGTCCAGGTTGGCCCACACCACCGCCACATCCGCGATCGGCGAATTGGTAATCCAGGTCTTGGCCCCATTCAGCAGGTAACCGCCATCCACCTTTTTGGCACGGGTGCTCATGGAGCCCGGATCAGAACCATGGTCCGGCTCGGTCAGCCCAAAGCAGCCCACCCATTCACCGGTGGCAAGCTTCGGCAGGTATTTCTCGCGCACCGCTTCACTGCCAAAGGTGTAGATAGGGAACATCACCAGGGACGACTGCACGCTCATGGCTGAACGGTAACCGGAATCCACCCGCTCCACTTCACGGGCAACCAAGCCATAGCTGACATGGTTCACGCCGGCGCCACCATATTGCTCAGGAATGGTGGGGCCGAGAAAGCCCAGTGCCCCCATTTCCGTCATGATTTCCCGGTGGAAAATCTCGTGACGATTCGCCTCAAGCACACGCGTCATCAACTTGCTCTGGCAGTAGTCCTGCGCCGCATCACGGATCATTCGCTCGTCTTCGGTGAGCTGGGTTTCCAGCAACAAGGGATCTTTCCAATCAAATCTCTGCATCTTCAATCCTGTTCGGTTCATTCCCGTAAAGCGGACATGTTCATCAGTCAATGTCCGCGCTGCGGAATCGTTAATTGTTCACTGTCTTTCAATCACCATGGCCACACCCTGGCCCACCCCGATACACAGGCTCACCAGTGCATAGCGACCGCCGGTGGCTTCCAGCTGCCGCGTGGCGGTGAGGACCAGGCGGGTGCCGGAGGCACCCAGCGGATGGCCCACGGCTATAGCGCCGCCATTCGGGTTCAGACGTTCATCATCGCCAGCCAGCCCCAGCTGCTTACAGCAGCCCAACACCTGGGCGGCGAATGCCTCATTGATTTCGATGACATCCATCTGCTCCAGCGTCAGGCCGGCCCGGGCCAATGCCTTGTTACAGGCCTCAACCGGCCCCAGCCCCATGACCCGAGGCGCCACACCAGCAACGGCCCCCGCCAGAATACGGGCACGGGGGGCAATGCCAGCCGCTTCTCCCGCCGCTCGGGAGCCCACGATCAGCGCCGCCGCCCCATCATTCACCCCCGACGCATTGCCGGCAGTAATAATGCCACCGTCCACAATCGCCGGCAGTTTGGCCAGCTTGTCCACGCCGGTTCCCGGACGCGGGTGCTCGTCGTCAGTCACCGTCAGCGGGGCTTTCTTGCGACCCTGCGGCACCGTTACCGGTGTTATTTCTTCACGGAAGAAGCCCCGCTCACGGGCGTCTTGGTAACGCTGCTGGGATCGGGCGGCAAAGGCGTCCGCGGATTCACGACTGATGCCCAGATCCTCAGCCACATTCTGTGCCGTCTCCGGCATGGTATCGCTACCAAACTGCTGGAGGATGGTCGGGTTGGGGAAACGGGCACCAATGGTGCTGTCGAAAATCGTCATATCCCGGCTGAACGCTTTTTCCGCCTTCGCCATGACAAACGGCGCCCGGCTCATGGATTCCGTACCACCGGCAATGATCAGCTCCCCCTCCCCCACAGTGACCATACGGGCGGCATCCAGGGTCGCAGCCAGGCCACTGCCACAAAGCCGGTTCACGGTAATTCCCGCCACCGATTCCGGCAGGCCGGCAAGCAAACCCGCATGGCGAGCCACGTTACGGGCATCCTCACCGGCCTGATTGGTGTTGCCGATGACCACGTCTTCAAAGCCCGCAGGCTCGAAACGATTGCGCTGTACCAGCTCGCGGATCACCCCGGCCAGCAAGTCATCCGGCCGCACCGGCGCCAACGCGCCGCCGTGGCGGCCAAAGGGGGTGCGCAGACCATCGTAAATATAGGCATCAAGCATTACATTCTCCGAATGCGCAGCATGCTCCATGCAACACGCAGCAACGCGTAAACGCCCTCGGCCAGACGTCACGGCCGTGCCCACGAGTCAGTGTGGGGCGCGCGCAAAAAGGTCACCAAATCCAATGGCTTCCACCGCGTTGTTGCGTGCTGCCTGGAGCGTGCTGCAGCCAGTTCGTCCGCTATGCGGAATGATGTTTTGAAACTTGACGGGCAGAATAGGCCGTGACAGAGTGCGATGCAAGTGGTGCAACCGGGCAGTCACAGGACATGCCTCCCCTGGCCGCAACCACCCAACAAGAATCTGCCGTTACCGCCCCGAACCACATTATAGCCGCCGGACCCAGCCATGATTCGTGATGCCGAAATCCTCTCGCAGTTGACTGACACCATTGCCCGCTTTGTACGCGAACGGCTCGTTCCCGCCGAACAGCAAGTGGCCGAAAGTGACGCCATTCCCGACGACATTATCGCCGACATGAAGGCCATGGGCCTGTTCGGACTGTCGATTCCGGAAGAGCTTGGCGGACTCGGGCTGACCATGGAAGAGGAAGTGATGGTGGCCTTTGAACTGGGTCGCACCTCGCCTGCGTTTCGCTCCCTCATGGGCACCAACAATGGTATCGGCGCCCAGGGCATCCTGATTGATGGTACCGACGAACAGAAACAGAAATACGTTCCCCAGCTCGCTACCGGAGAGGTGATCGGCGCCTTCTGCCTGACCGAACCGGACGTGGGTTCCGACTCCGGCGCAGTGAAAACCCGTGCCGAAAAAGACGGCGACCACTATATCCTCAACGGCACCAAACGCTTTATCACCAACGGCCCCCACGCCGGCCTCTTTACCGTGATGGCGCGCACCAACCCGGATATCCCAGGCGGTGGCGGCGTTACCGCCTTTATCGTCGATGGTGACACACCCGGCATTCACCGCGGCAAGGCGGACGTGAAAATGGGCCAGAAAGGCGCCCACACTTGCGACATCATTTTTGAAAATTGCCGGGTACCCGCAGAGAACATTATCGGCGGACAGGAAGGCAAGGGGTTCAAAACCGCCATGAAAGTGCTGGACCGGGGCCGGTTGCATATTTCCGCCATCTGCGTGGGCGTTGCCTACCGGCTCATCGAGGACGCGGTGAATTTTTCTGCCGAGCGCAAACAGTTCGGCAAGCCCATCATCGAGCACCAGCTGATTCAAGCCATGCTGGCTGACTCCCGGGCAGAAGCCTTCGCCGGCCGCTCCATGGTACTGGAAGCCGCCCGCAGCAAGGACCGGGGAGAACGGGTCAGCCTGGACGCCTCCTGCTGCAAGCTGTTCTGCTCGGAAATGGTAGGGCGGGTGGCCGATCGTGCCGTGCAGATTCACGGCGGTGCAGGCTACATGGCCGACTACCCGGTGGAACGTTTCTATCGCGATGTGCGCCTGTTCCGCATTTATGAAGGCACCACCCAGATCCAGCAGATCGTCATCGCCCGGGAACTGGCACGGCAGGCGGGGAATAGTTGAAAGTTTAAAGTTGAAACAGCGAATCGCTGTTGCTGCCAATCGAACAAAGTCGGAGCCGCGCCGACAGGCTGTATTCACTATGCAAGCATAGTTTCCCACAAAAACAGCCGCCATTTTGATCCCTGTGGGAAGCGATGCTTGCATCGCGAATACGACATTTAATCGCGGGCACTGATTTCATCAATTAGCTTTGCCCCTGAACGCGCCTTTAAACTTTCAACTTGCAGCTCATCCATGCCCCTGACCCGCCCCCTCGATTACACCCTCCCCCTGTGCATGATCGGCACAATACTGTCTCTGGTGTTCGATCTGGACGCCGGGGCCTGGCTGGCGCGGGTCACACTGCTGCTTTACCTGCTGGTGCAATGGCCCCGGCAAGCGCGGATGGCCAAGGGAATTCTGCTGGTGGTTATCGCCATGGCCGGCGTTGTTATCTGGCGTGAAGCCCTGCCTGTTCCGGTTTTGCTGCAGGCCCTGGACCGCCTCTGTTTTTTCGCCACTTTCGTTTCATCACTGGGCCTGCTGCGCGTCTCTGCCATGCGCTCGCGGCTGGTTCGCGATGCCGGGCAGACCCTGATCCGCCAGAAGCCCGCCCTACGCTACCCCACACTGTCCCTGGGGACGGCGCTGTTCGGCATCATTATTAACATCGGAGTGCTGAACCTGTTCGGGGCCATGGTGATGCGCAGCAATACACTCAAGGCCGCTGGTGGCCACGATGATATCCAGCAAGCCCGCGAACGGCGGATGATGCTGTCCATTTTGCGCGGCTTTGCCCTGGCCCCTCTGGTATCGCCTCTGGGGGTGACCATGGCAGTCATTCTGGCCAATATGCCCAGTCTCACCTGGGCCAGCCTGGCCCCGGTGGCGCTGCCCACCGCCGGGCTCTTTTTTCTGCTCGGCTGGTGGCTGGACTGGCAGCTCAGACCCAAACAACTGGCGCAACGGGTCCCTGCAACACAACCGCCCTCGCTATCGCCACTGATTCGCTTCACCTTGCTGGCCCTGCTGATCACCCTGAGCGTATTTGCCGTCGCCCTGGCAGGAAATCTGCGTTTGCCCGTCGCCGTCCTGATTGCCTGCCCGCTTGCAGCCATCCTGTGGATGGCAAAGCAGAGGCGGCGACTGGGGGGCGGCACCGGGCTGCGCCGATCGCTCACCTTGCTCGCCCGTCATTCGCGCTTGATCTTCGGTTCCAATCGGGGAGAAATTGCCGTGCTGGGCGGCTCCGCCTGCCTGGGCGCATTGATTACCCCCCTGGTGGATCAACATGCCCTGCACGAGCTGCTACTGGCCACCCATCTGCAAGGCGCCGCCATGGCCGTGGCAGCCATGTTACTGGTGGTCGGGCTGGCGCAAGTGGGCCTGAACCCGATTGTCTCTGTCACCCTGCTCGCCTCCCTGCTGGGTGACGGCGTCGGGGTGGACCCGAGAATTCTGGCGGTCGGGTTGATGTGCGCCTGGAGCCTGTCGATGATCTCGTCCCCGTTCACCGCCTCCATGCTGGTGCTCAGCCAACTGATTCGCCGTTCCCCCTACCGGATCGCCTGGCACTGGAATGGGTTGTTCTTTGTGCTGGTGGTGCCAATGCTGGCGTTGTGGATTGGGGTGATGACGCAATGGTTGTGAGAGCAGTTGAAAGTTCAAAGTGTAAAGTTAAAAAGCGCGCGCGAGCCTGTCGTGAACAGTTAAGCCGTGCCCGCGTTGCCCACTTTGTGGAAACGCGAGGGAAAGCACTTATCGGATGGCTTTGCCAGTTTTCGCGCTTTTTAACTTTACACTTTGAACTTTCAACTCACCCTCAGATCAAGCCGCGAAGAGCCAGATCCCATCGCGGTCTTCGCGCTGCACCCTGCCCTGCTCCAGTAGGCAATTGAGATGCGCAATACTCTCGCCCATGGCAAACATCATTTGCTGCACATCCAGGGTCCGCTTGAACATCACCGGCAACACATCGTGGGCATTATGAGGCTGCTCACGGCAGGCAGCATGCACCTGATCCAGCTGCTCGGCATGGTGATCCGCCAACGCATTGATCCGCGTATGCAGCCCCCGGAAAGGCAAACCGTGGGCGGGCAACACCAGCGTGTCTTCCGGCAATGCATCGCGGATTACTGTCAGGCTATCTACAAAGGCGGTTACCGGATTGGCGTCCGGCTCCGTGGGGCGCACCATCAAATTACTGGAAATGGTCGGCAGCACCTGATCCCCGCTGAGCAATACCCGGTCACTGCTGCGATACAGACACAGATGCTCCGGTGCATGGCCGCGGCCGATATACACCTGCCAACGCTCCCCATTGATGGTCAGCGTGTCACCCTCGGCCACCAACTCCGGGCTCTCAGGCAAGGGCATCACCACCCGGCGAAAACCGTTCCCCTTGCCCGCCACCTTGGCCAGGTCTTCACCTTGCAACCCATGGCTGCCCAGAAAGCCCTTGAAGCGCTCAATGGTCTGGGCATCGGTGGCATCACAAATACTGGTGGCCAGCTGCCACTCGCCGCGGCTCATGATCACCGGCGCCTCGCACTGCTGCTGCAGCCAGCCCGCCATACCCAGATGATCCGGGTGATAGTGGGTAACGATCACCCGGGTGACCGGTTTTCCGTCGAGCTGCTCTGTCAGCAGCTGCTGCCAGATTTCCCGGCTGCGCCGAACACCAAGGCCGGTATCCACAATCACCCAACCCTGGTTATCTTCCAACAACCAGAGGTTGATATGGTCGAGCGCAAACGGCAGCGGGAAACGCAGCCAGAAAACGCCTTCGGCCACCTTGAAACGCTGACCTGCCGGTGGCAGATCAGTAAACGGATAGATTAATGGGGACGTCGTCATAACGTTTTCCTTCTACTGCTAAATACGGCGAATAGGAGCACAACCATGCGCGCCTGGTGTATTGAAGATCAGCAACTGCAACTGGACACCCTGCCCGACCCGCAACCCGGGCCGGAAGAAATCCGCGTTGAAGTCAAAGCCATTGGGGTTAACCGGGCAGACCTGCTGCAGGTGCTGGGCCGCTACCCGGCGCCACCGGGCACCAGCAGCCGCATCCCCGGGCTCGAATATGCCGGTGTTGTCAGTGCCGTGGGCGAGCGAGTGCAGCAACGGAAAGTGGGCGATGCGGTGATGGGGCTGGTGCCCGGCTGCGCCTATGCCGAGCAGATCATCACCCATGAACGCGAAGCCCTGACCATGCCGGAAGGCATGGACTTTGCCCGCGCCGCCACGCTGCCGGAAGCGTTTCTGACCGCCTACCGGGCATTGTTTCTGGAAGGCGGCCTGCAACCGGGACAGTGGTGTCTGGTGCGCCCGGCCACCGCCGGGGTAGGCCTTGCCGCTACCCAGCTGGCCAACACCCTTGGCGCCCGGCCCATCGGCAGCAGCCGGGACTTGAGCAAGCTCGACACCGCCAACGACATGGGCCTCGCCGCCCAGGTGAGTGACGACGGTACCCTCGCCACCCAACTCAACGCCATT
This sequence comes from Alcanivorax sp. VBW004, assembly GCF_009718865.1. Classification (NCBI taxonomy): domain Bacteria; kingdom Pseudomonadati; phylum Pseudomonadota; class Gammaproteobacteria; order Oceanospirillales; family Alcanivoracaceae; genus Alcanivorax; species Alcanivorax sp. VBW004. The sequence continues at coordinate 2,271,908 of NZ_WNHC01000001.1, read as the reverse complement.
ACCCACGGCGACGGGGTGGCGGTGATTCTGGATATGGTCGGCCCGGACTGGAATGACCTGCTCGGCGGCCTCCGTGCAGAAGGCAGCCTGGTGAATATCGGCGTTCTTGGCGGCTTGAGCACCGAGCTGAATCTTGGTGCTCTGCTGATGAAACGCCAGACCCTGAAAAGCATGACCATGCGCAGTCAGCCGCTGGAAAACCGCATTCGCCTGGCGCAGATTTTCAATGACCGGCTGGCGCCACTGTTTGCCAGCGGCGCCCTGCTGCCCCTGCCGCTGGAAACCTTTCCCTTTGAAGACGCAAACGCTGCCCACCAACACATGGCCAGCAACGACTTCAGTGGCAAGCGCGTGATCGTGGTCGAATAACGGAAGCGCTGGACGGTGCATGGCAGCCCATAGGGAAACAGTATTCGGAATACTATTTCACATTACCTTCCGGCGCCTCAATGACCAAAACGATCAGCCCGACTGAATCCGGCAAGCGCCCGCCCCCGCCCTGAGACCAAAAAAAGGTTCTTCACGGATTAGGGTGAATAACTCGCTTTTCGCCGTCTGATGGGTTTATAGCGAATAAACGGCACTTTGCCAAACGCTCGAGGCCGAATGCCTGACGTAAAACCCCATAGCCTGAGAGGTTGTCGTTCTTGTGGCATCTCCTTAATCGGGTAATGCATTCTGGGCAGAAAGCATGGCGGCCAAGGTTTTCAGGTTTTGAATTCAAGCGTCCGTCGTCGGGCATCCGGCGTCCAGCGGTTGCCAGGGCGGGATAATGAGACAAGCTTTGAAGTCGGCTGATCACTCAATGCCGCGATGAACCAAAAAAAAGCGGGTACCCAAGGAGGGTACCCGCTGAAAGACACCACTAAGGGGTTAGCGGTGTGCGCTACAACACGGTTTGAATGCCGTTAACTCTTTTTACGAGTCTGGCGTTTCGGGGCAGGTTTTTCCTCGGCGTGATCCAGCGCCTGAGTCAATTCCTGCACCCGTTTTTCAAGCTGTTCGACCTCCCGCTTGTTAGGCAGGCCTAAACGGGATAAAGCCTTGTTAAAGCGGTCATCAAAGGCTTTTTCCATTTTATCCATGGTCTCGCCGGTATGGTGGCGAACCCGTTCTTTAATCTCTTCCACCCGGGACTCGGTTTTGTCCTTGGTGTGCCGCTCCACTTCGCGGCCCGCTTCCACCAGAGCATCAAAAAAGCCGCTGCCCTCTTCTTCGGCGCGAGCAAAGGCGCCCAGACCGGCAAGCCAGATCTGATGGGTGTACTTGCGAATATCTCGTGAAGCCCCACTCAGGGCTTTCAGCGGGTTTTGACGCCCGTCTTTTTCGTTCTGGTTCTGTTCTTGGTCGGACATGGTCCAAACTCCCGAAGGCAATTCCACGAGCGAATGCAGCGGGAAAACAACACACAAGCATTATCAGCGCGCGGAGTGAATTATAGGGGGGTAGTGACGCCGGGTAGCGGCGCATTGTCGAACAATAAAACAGTGTTGGTCAGGAGATCCCTTCCTGTTATGCCAAGTGCTCAAAATCCAGACAGCCTGCACTATTCAGGCTTTATTCGCCGGTATCATCCTTGTCGCTGGCGCCTTGCCGACGGCCACTGATCAAGCCGACACCACGGGCCAGATCCCGGGCCCTGTCACGGATAACGTCCCGCGAGCGGCCGGTCAGCAGATCCAGAAAACGCTGCCGCAACCGTTCTTCAAGTTGTGCTGCACCCTCTTCAAGGCGCCGGTCTATCTTGCGCTCAACCCGGGGAGCCAACCAGAAATGCCCGATAATACCCAGCAAAATCAGGGTGAGCAGCGAAGAGCCCGCCGCCGCTGCAAACAACAACCACCCAAGGGTGGCCATGTCTATCTGCAGCACCTGCATTCAACTGACTCCAAACATAAACACTAGCTGGAAAACACCGGCCATGGCCCCCAGGAAACCACCCACCACAATCAGGATCCATTCGTCTTCCTGAAAGGCCGGGCGCAACAAATCCTGAAATTCATCGGAGCTCAGTGCCTGCATGCGCTCGGACATGAGCCGTTCCACAATTTGTCCGCGCTCCTTGTTGAAGCCCTGGTCCTCAAAAGGCTCCACCGCCAGATCCACCGCCTTTTCTTCCACCGCCTTTTTCAGGTCAGCGTAGCCTTCCGGCCCCACGGTGAGCTGGGCGGCAGTACGCACCACGCCACCGTTCAGCAGCGGTTTCAAATGGCGTTTGATCAGCGCTTTGGTACGGTCACCTCGCGGCCCGTTCACCACCTGGTACATAATATTGCGCAGGGTAATAACCTGGTCCGTGGACAGACGGGCAAAGGATTCCGCCACATCCTTCTGACGTTTCAGGAATAGTCCCTGAATCCGGAATGGCCCAACCTTGATGGGGTTGAGTGGACGGAAAATCAGGTTCAGTGCCAGCCAGTTGGTGGCAATCCCGACAATAAAACCGAACAGCGGCAACACCCAGTTTTCCGGCATAAAGATAAAGACAGGAACCTGGATCAAGCCGAACAGGAAACCAAAATACAAACCGGAGTTGGTCACAAAGCGGAATTCGGGGTCGCCCACTTCGCGAAACATCTGGACCATGAGCTGCTTGTCTTCGCTCATCTGGGTGACAACCATGTGCTTCATGTCCACCAGGCTGTCCAGATTACGGCTGATATCGTCAACCACGTTGTCCATGACGGCCGGAATGGCCCGGCGGGCACGGCTATAGACCCGCTTGCGCACCAACAGCGGCAGGTTTTCCCACAGCACCGCATTGCGCTCGGTCATGACTTCGTCGGTGTATTCTTCGATACGAACCTGAATGGTGCGGGTGAGGTGGGCAGAGATTTTTTCCGGTTCCATTTCGCGGAAGAACTCGTCCAGGCTGCCCAGCTTCGAGAGCGCCTTGTCTACCACGATACCCGCCATCTTTTCGACCTTGGAGGGGATGATGCCCTGCCAGCCGAAAAAAGGGCGGATGCCCAGAAATTCCAGGGGATAGAATGTCATCTGCACGGCCATCCAGTTGGTTGTCCAACCGACGGCACCAGCGATGAACGGAATACTGACGTACTTCCAGAAATCCGGGTACGCAAGCAAAGATTCCAGCATTTAAAAACAACTCCCCTCCAAGGGCTGGTGCACTGTAACGTGACAGTGCCAAGGCGAACAGGTCCCGAGTACACCTATCCAAGTCAAAAAAGCCAATGTTGTTTAATTATGAAAATGCATAGTATAGGGAGCCGTCATGCCAAATATAAGCGACATCGCGTAATTTTTGGCAACAAAACGGGACCGAAAACATCACTTCGGCCCAACATAAAGACAGGACCGCGCTGCCACCATGCCTGAAACCGGTAGTTTCCCCCAGCTTATCGTGCTCGGGGGCCTGGAAAGTGCCCTTAACCAGGCCCTGACAGGGACACAACAAGGACGAGAACGCCTCGCCGCCCTCCATGGAACCGTGGTGCGCATCCGTGCCGAACGCCCGCGTTCGGTCCTGTACGTGCTGATTTATGAAGACGGTGTCGAGCTGCTGACCGACTACGAAGGCAATGTGGACATCCGGGTTCGCGGCCCGCTGGGCGGCATGGTCCACTGGTTGTTTGCCAGCGAACCACTGGAAGACCACGAATCATTACGCATCACCGGTAGCGACGCCCATGTGGCCCAACTGGCCGAGCTGATCAATCAGTTCAGCCTCTGGCCATTGATCCGTAACTGGCTGGACGACCACGTACGGCTCAAGGAGCTGCTGGCACTGCTGCGCCGGGAAGATCCGGTCTGGCTGGAACAGCTGGCCACCCTGCCCCGGCAAGTGGGCCAGCTGGCTGAGCAGATGGCGCAACAACAATTATTGCAGGAAGACATCCTTGATGAGCTGCGGCAACTGCGCGGCGAATTTCAGCGAGCGCGTAAACTGGACCAGTTCTTTACCCTCACAGGCATGCTGCTGATTCTGCTATCGCTGATGAAGGCATCCGATCTCTGGGAAACCACCTGGCATGCGCTACAACAGGACTTCCTGTCCCTGGCCATGCTCAGCCTGGGCATCGCCTGCCTGGTGATTCGTTTATTGCCAAAACGGCTTCAATAAAAGCCCGATGCTGGAGACACCACGCCTGACGCTATAACCCGGAACCGGCAAACCGGGCCAAAGTCACGGCTTGTCTTTGCGCCCGAAGATTTGTCCAAGACGCTCCCCCACCATCTCGGCACTGGTGCGCGCCAGGTTGCGGCTGGCGCCTTCCAGTAATTCCTTGGAGGGCAAATTACGCACCCCTTCCACCAAGCCCCGGCGAACCCCTTCCTCTACCCGGTCCGAAAGCACTTGTGCGGCCTTCTCCACCTGTTCATCCAGCTCCCGTTGCAGGCTGTCACGCAAACGGGGCTGAAAATAGAAATGTGCCCACACCCCGACAGCCAGCAGGGTGAACAGGGAGCTAAGCAGCGCCGACGCGACAATCCAGGTAACCGACATGATTGATCCCTCTGAGTGAAACCCGTTCCGGGCCACGCTTGCTGGCAACTGCTTGCGTAACAGTGACCGACATTGTTGTTAAATAGAGTATGCACCCGATGCCGGACAGCCGTGAACCCGCTAGAGTTATGTCAGCGGGAATGGAAGCCTACAACATGAGCAGGATGCCATCATAATCTCTGGTCCCGAGGTGCCAATGACTGCCGTGACAAGCCCGCAACGTGCAGAAAGCCATAGCCAACATGTTTTGCAACAGGCGTTATCGTTTTGCCGGCGACACAAACAACCCTTCGCACTCCTTGCCATCGACCTGCAGGAACTGAAAACCCTGCAGGCTGAAATTGGCGAGCATTACATTGCCCCACTGTTCGCACAATTCTGCCAACAGCTGAATAACCGCAAACGCTGTGAAGATATCCTGATTACCACGCGCAGCAATCAGGTGGTGTTTCTGGCCCTGCCCGGCACCCATGCAGACGGCGCGGACATCGCCGCCGGGCGACTACTGGACTGGCTAAACCAGCACGAATTCAGGATTGATGAATTTCGCGTCACGCTGAACGTGCGCATTGCCGTTCATGTGCACAGCGGCGCTGACAACGAAGGCACCGGGCGACTGGTCAACGACACCCTGAAGCTGTTGCGCCAACCCGCGGAGCGCGGCCAGCGCATCCTCTCCCCCCAGGCGCAGAGGCAACAAAACCAGCAGGCCCAGGCTCAGGAAGACACACAACAAAATGAAGCAAACCAGCCCCAGGCGCTTAGCGATGCGTTACTGGCGCAGGCCCGCAAAGATGGCTTGCTCGACACCCTGACCCCCTTCATCAACGCACTGGATGAAAGCGCGCGCCTGGAGTTGGTGGATCACCTGCTCGACGCCTCCACGCGCACGACATCGACGGCCAAACCTTACGGCTTTCGGGCAACCAACACCGCACGACGAGGGGCCGGATAACCTTCACGGGTAAGGCGGTGGTCGTCCGGATCCAGAAAATCCGGGAGCGACTGGAAACGCATCCAGTCCGTGGATCGCTGCTCTTGCACCGTGGTGTTGCTTTCATCCACACACCGCACATCCACAAAACCACACCGTTCCAGCCAGCGGGTGAGCATGGCCACCGAAGGCAGGAAAAAGACATTGCGCATGACCGCGTAGCGATCTTCCGGCATCAACACGGTGCGCTCGTCACCCTCCACAACCAGGGTTTCCAGCACCAGCTCGCCGCCGGCGCATAGCGCGCCTTTTAATTCCAGCAAGTGATCCAGCGGTGAACGCCGGTGGTACAACACGCCCATGGAAAATACCGTATCAAACTGGCCCCCTTCCGCGGGCAGCTCTTCCATGCGCAGGGGCAGGAACCACACCGGTAACTCAGGGGCAAAACGCCGCACCGCCAGGTACTGCACCAGAAACAGAATGGTCGGATCGATCCCCACGACCGCACTGGCACCGGCCGCCGCCATGCGCCAGCAGTGGTAGCCACTACCACAACCCACATCAAGAATACGTCGCCCCGCCAAAGGCGACAGATGTGGCGCCACCCGTTGCCATTTCCAGTCCGAGCGCCACTCCGTCTCCACCGGCACGCCGAAGAATTCAAACGGGCCCTTGCGCCAGGGGATTAAGCCCTGCAGCGCCTGTTTCACCGCCTCCGTGTCATGCTCACCGACCCCGCCAATGGTCAGCGTGTCCTGGTCCAGCGCACACGCCGCCGGCCCCACCGGCAACGCCTCCAGTGCCGCCAGCCAACGGGGCAAATCCCCGTGGGGACGGTCGACCAGACGCTCCCGGGACAGCGTCATCACGGCGGACAAGGGTTGCGGAGCAAACAGGGGCTCAAGCCCGCGTTCACAGGCCTGAAGGTAATCGGTAAGCATCAGCGTACGGCCAGTAGAGAGATGAAATTAAAACAACGGAACCAGACATGAATATGCCGGTAGCCCGCCTTTTTCAAGCGCGCCTCATGATCGGCCAGGGTCTCCGGGATCAACACATTTTCCAGCGCGGTACGCTTCTGGCTGATTTCCAGCTCGGAATAACCGTTATTGCGTTTGAAGGCATGGTGCAGTTCGGTCTGCAAGGCATTTTCGGCCTCATTGGCAAAGCGGATTTTTTCCGACAACACCAGAATGCCGCCGGGCACCGTGGCCTCCGCCAGGCGCTGAATCAGGGCGTCACGTTTTTGCGGGGCAATGAACTGCAACGTGAAATTAAGCACCGCCATGGAACAAGGCGCGAATGCCATCTCGGCCACATCGCCTTCTTCCAGTGTCACCCGGTGGGCCTGACCGGCGTCTGCCAGCAAAGTGGCAGCCTGCTCAATCATGGCGCGGGAATTATCCACCGCCACAATCGGGTTCCCACTTTCTTCCGTCAGCGACGCCATGGCCGTGGCCGCCGCCCCCAGGGAACAGCCCAGGTCGTACAGGCAGGTATCGGGCTGGGCATAACGGGCCGCCAGCACCCCGATCATATCGATAATGGTGGGGTAACCGGGCACCGAACGACGAATCATGTCGGGGAAAACCCGCACTACCGTATCGTCGAAGGAAAAACGCGCCACCTGCTGGTGGGACGTGGCGTAAATGCGATCATGCTGGTCTGACATAGAGGCCCCGGTATTCGTCTGCGGGCCGATTATAGCGGTGTGTGGAGCCGGGGAGAAACGGCTGCGGATGCAGCCGTCTGAAAAAACGAGAAACGCGAACCGACAGAAAGGGGGCTTACTTCAGGCTGACCCGCAAGTTGGGATTAAAGTCCTCGTCGGCCAGATCATCCAGGTAGCTATCTACAAAGTCCCGGGTGGCGGCATCGCTGTCAGCACCAAGGCGCGCCAGGGCATCCCCCAGACTCACCGTCTGGCCGTTCAGACTCACCTGGGACGCTGACAGGCTCAGACCCATATCAATCACCGCATATTCCAGATTTTCCGCGTGACGACCTTTGACCATATGGGTGAGTACGGTCTGCCCATCCTGACAATCGATGGAAAGCAGGGACTCACCGGCCGTCATTTGCACTTCTCCGGTTTCAATCAACTGATCCACCAGCGCGCCAAAAGCACTGTCCTGGGACGCCGCCTGGCACAGCCGGCCCTCCATCCCCGGATTCAACTGGGCCTGGGCGGGCAACACAGCGGAAAGAGTCAGAATAATTGCAAAAATACGCATATTTCCCCCATTTCTCTCTGTTGCCAGCCCCCATTGGCTTGCACAGCAAGAAATCAATAAATCACGATTGCCGGTATTGCGGCGGGCATTATACGAACTAATGCGTACACATGTTAACCATTTTTAATCATAAATGGGGTAGAAAAAAGACAAATATTAACCCGATACGCCGAGGGCATTCACACAGGTTTCATAAATAATGCTTAGCCTTCAGATGAACAAAGGACAGGTTTCGGCACGGTGCTTGCTTGCACCATCCGTTACCACGGGGATTACCTTTCGGATGTTGAACATGCCAGCCACTCACCATCACTCGTCATTTTCATTCCTCACCGTTTGCGCTGCAGCACTCACCGCCTGCGGCATCGGCCTGACATTCAATGATGTTCAATGGCAGCTGGTCAGCATGGCCAGTTTTTTCAGTGGCCTTGGGTTGGCAGTCGTCGCCTGCCTGTTTCACGCCATACGCCGTCATCGGGCCTGGCGTATTGAAGGCGCAATTCTGGCAAGCCTGATGGTGCTGGTGTGGTCTGCGCCGCTGCTACCGCCGGCCATGCAGGACACCTTGGTCTACCTTATGCCGTAACGCCCAGATACTGGGAAAGCGCCTGCTTCATGGCCGCCAGAGACAGGGGCTTGATCAACTGCCCGTTCATCCCCGCCCTGGAAACCCGGCCTCCCTGCTCGCTAATGGCATGGGCACTGAGCGCCAATACCTGACAGGGTGCCCAGCCCTGCTGCGCCTCCAATTCGCGGATATGATGGGCACTGGTAAACCCGTCCATCACCGGCATGTCCAGATCCATCAACACCAGGTCCAGCTCCCCATCCTCAGCGTCAAAACAGTCGACTCCCTGCTGGCCATCTTCCGCGACGATGATGTGCGCAATGCCCAGCCGCTCCAGATAGCCTTTGGTGACCATCTGATTGACCGGGTTATCTTCCACAATCAAAACACGCAGGCTGGAAATGGATTCCACTGCCACCGGCTCGGTGACAATCGGGATTGCCCCCGGCACATAGCTTCCCAGTAACTGCTGAAGATCATTGACCGTGACCACCGAGCGGCGCAGCACACGCACCTCCCTGGGTAACCAGTCCGGCGTGTCGCAACGCATGCCAATCAACACCAAGACCTGGATACGGGCGGGGTTCAGACGCACCATCTGCAACGCTTCGTCGAGCAGCGCCTGTTCCGGCAGGCCATTGATCAGCAAAACGCCACTGCGGATTTCCCCGTTCGCTTCCGCCAGTTGCCCGGTGTTTTCCACCACTTTCACGGTTTCAAAACGTGGGTCATCGACCAGCCAATCCTCCAGGCTTCCCTGCGCATCCCAAAGCCAACTGGCTGGCGGCAGCTCGGCCATCATCGGAATTTCATCCTGCTCGCTGGCCATCTGGATACTGAAACTGAACCGGGAACCCAGCCCCGGGGCACTGTGCACATGAATCTCACCGCCCATCAGCCCCACCAGTTCCCGACTGATGGACAGCCCCAGCCCGGTACCACCATAACGGCGGGCGGTATTGGCAGATGCCTGGGTAAAACGCTGGAAAAGTTGCGTTTGCTCGTCCTGGGTCAAGCCAATGCCGGTATCGGTCACCGCAAAGGTGAACAGCGGCGCTTCACCGCCGTGACGGCGGCACACCAGCGACAGTACAACCCGCCCATTGCGGGTGAATTTCACTGCATTACCGATCAGGTTGATGAGGATCTGGCGCAGCCGGATCGCATCCCCCACCACATCCGACGGGGTGTGCGGATCCACATCCAGAATCACCAGGGTACCATTATCACTGGCCGGCAAATTGAACATCTGCACACATTCCGCCAGCAGCGTCGGCAGATCAAAGCGCTCTTCGACCAACTCCAGTTTGCCGGCTTCAATTTTGGCAAAATCCAGCACGTCGTTGATCAGCGCCGTCAGGGTTCGGCCGGCGCTATCAATCAGGCTGATATATTCCTGCTGCCGTGGCGACGGGTCGGTCTCGCGCAACAATTCCGCCAGACCGATCACACCGTTCAGTGGCGTCCGGATTTCGTGGCTCATGCGGGCCAGGAACAGACCCTTCGCCTGGCTCTCGGCACGGGCATTGATCGCCCGGGAATTGGCCCGGTAAACCCACAACGCCAGCCCCAGCACCAGCACATACAACAACACGATCCCCAGCATCATCCAGACCGTGGCCCTGGCCTTCTCCTGGCGAGCATTGCTGAGCAACTGGTCCGCCAGTGAAATCAACGTGGCAGACAGCCCGTCCAGTGATTTCATGGCATTGCGGCTGCGATCGTAGGCACCTTCCCAGGACACCTGAATCCGTGGTGCCAGAATCAACTCACGTTCGGACCACTCCAGAAACGACAGCAAGCCGCCCTGCACCAACCGCCACTGCTGCTGCAACTCAATGGCACCGGTACGGGCTACCAGCGCCTTGATTTCGCTGTCGATGATGCTCATCTGATGCTGCAATCGCTGCCAGGCATTCTCCAGACGCCGGGCATCATTGTCCCCCAGATAACCACCACGCAGGCTCACATACAGGGCCAGCGCCCGAATCAGGCCAATGTCTTCCTGGGCCTGACGAAATGAGCCCAGCGGCAGGGACAGCACCTCATTGGGTTCCAGCCCCTCTCCAATGGACAGATCCGACACAAACAGCACCGTGGACAAGGCATTGCTCAACCGCTGGGTAATCTGGTTGACGTTATCGAAGGGGCCGACCACATCCTCCAGGGGAATACCGGTTTTCACCGTCAGGTCGCGCCAGGCTTCGCTCAGCAAGCCGCCCTGATCATTCAGCCCCGGAATATCCCGTTGGCGGACAAGCTGCAGGAAGGCCAGCAAACGGCTACCGGCACGGGAGCGGCTGAGCTCAAAACGGGAGACAATTTCCGGCTCCTGGGTATGAATTGCCGCCGGGGCCAGATCGCGCATGTCATTTAGCGGCGGGAACGCGGCCAGCCCCTCATCGAACAGGCGCACGTCTTCACGCATGGTATCGTAGGTATCGAGCATACCCAGGCGGTGTTGAATCAGAAGCACCAATGCGATGGCGAACGGCACGGTGATTAGCGCAAACAGCAACAGCATGGCCGCACTGGTTCGCAGGCCCACAACCGGCAAACCCGGCGCTGACTGCGATCTGTCTGGCGACACATTATGTGATGGCTTTTCCATCCGCCTGCCCTGAAAACGGTTATGCTCGTAGTTTGCCATTACTTAGGCTTTGCCACATCTCTGAACACAACGGCATATCCTTACAACAAGATGTTTACCTTGCCCTATGCTGCGACCCATGAATGTAAAAGCTTGCTATCTCTTGCCTGCCTTCACACTGGTGCTTCTACTAGCGGGCTGTGCCGGCAAGCCCGTGGAGGAAACCCCGGATACACCGCTAAACGTGCAAAAGCTGGACAAGGCCAGCCTGAAAGCCACGGGTTCGGAAAATCAGGCCCGCGCACTGCCCGATCGCCAGGCGCAGCTTGGGCTCTATCAGGCGCCCAAGACCCTGGCCGGCCTGCAATTCGATGGAGAGATCAGTTCCGAACACGCGCGCACCCTGCGTTACCGGGATCCGGATGGCAAGGAGCAGCTTTCGCTCACCCTGTCCGGCTTGCCCACGGGCTGGGATACCATGAAACCCGAGCGCGCCGTGGCCGGTTACTACAGCGAGCTGCGCCAGCGCCGGGTCGACAAGGCGCTCAGTGACAGCGCCAACGCGCTCAGCATCATCAGCGAGCGACTGGTCGACCTGGAAGGCAACCCCAGCGCCCAGTCACAAATGCGCTGGATAGAACCCAACCGCCCGATTCAGAACCAGGCATTACTGGTCACCCTGATCAACGACGACTTCATTCGCATCAGCAACGCCAGTTATCGGCAGAAAACCGTCTGGCTGCTACAACAGGCAAAGCGTGTACTGGCAGAATTCAAGGCGGCCCAGAGCGTGCCGGCCCCGTAATCACAACGTGTTACCCTAGGCGCTCTGCGAAGCCGCCAACCACACAGGTTCCATGATCTCTGCCCTGCCCACTGCCCCGATCTCCACCCGATTAAAGGGGCCGTCTTTGCCATGACCGAAACCGCAGCCCCTGTCTGCCCGCATGCCATCGTCATCGGCGCCGGGCTGGCCGGATCCACCACAGCCCGCGCCCTGGCCGAACGGAACTGGCGAGTGACCGTTGTGGACCCCCGGGGCATTGCCGCCGGCGCGTCCGGCAATCTGGCCGGCGTGGTGTATAGCACCGCCAGCCCGCACCTGACACCACAGAACCGTTTCTACCAAGTGAGCTACCGTCATGCGTTACGCTGGCTGCACTATTACAGCTTTCCCGCCAGCGATCAGGACGGCCAGCTCAACGGGGTCATCCAGCACTTTGTAAACGACAAACAACGGGACAAATTCACCGCGGCCATGGACAGCGGCGCCTGGCCTGCCGACCTGCTGCGCCCGGCGCCGGCCAGCAATGGCGTGGAACTGGTGGGCGGCGGCTACCTGCGCCCGGATCGCTGGTGCCAGCACCTGCTTGATCACCCGGGCATCACCCTGCTTCGTGAATCCGTGACCTCACTACACGAAGGCACGCCCGCCAGCGTCATGCTGGACAATGGCAGCCAACTGTACGCCAACGCCGTGGTGGTCTGCGCCGCCGGGGCCAGCCAGCAGCTATCGGGCCTGGCCTGGCTACCGCTTAAACACATTCGCGGCCAGGTCAGTTATTGCCAGGCCACCGAGGCCTCCCGGCAATGGCAGCAGGCCCAATGCCATGGCGGCTACCTGACGCCGGCACTGGATGATCTGCATTGCGTAGGCGCCACCTTCAATCTGCACGACAACCAACCCGGCCCCACCGATGCAGACGACGCTGACAACCTGGCACAACTGAAACACTACCTGCCCGAACACTGGCAGGCGCTAGGCGGGGAAACCATTGTCATCCAGGACCGGCGCGTGGCCTTTCGTTGCCAGAGCCTCGACTTTGTTCCTCTGTGCGGCCCGTTGCCCGTGGCCACCGACAACCCGCATCGCGCGGCCACCGGCCTGTACCTGAACCTGGCCCACGGCAGCCGGGGTATTACTGGCACACCGCTATGTGCCGACCTGCTGGCCGATTTGATAACCGGGCAAGCACTGCCCGTAGACTCACAATTGGTTGACGCCCTGGACCCATCCCGGTTTATTGTTCGCAAACGCAAAAAACAACCTGAGTGGAAACCATGCAATTAATCAGCTTGCCCATTACCGCCCTGTACGCCGCCCTGTGCGGTTTTCTTGTCGTCGCCCTGGCCGCTAACGTGGTTCGCTACCGTCTGGGAAAAAAGGTGTCCCTGGGTGACGGTGGCCACAAAGACGTAAACCGCGCGATCCGTGCCCACGGCAACACGGTGGAATACATTCCGCTGGCGCTGATCCTGATGGCATTGCTGGAAATCAATGGCGGCGGCAATAGCGCCCTGCACGTTTACGGCATCCTGCTGCTGGCCGGGCGCGTGTCCTACGCCTATGGCATGCTGGTGCCCCGCAGCAGCGCCAACCTGCCCCGCCAGCTCGGCATCCTCACATCCTGGATTGTCATTGTCGGCACCGGCATCCAGTTGCTGTTGGTATAGGCTGGAAGCGTGACGCTCCACGCCAGATGCCTGGCGCTAAAGACGAAAGAGAAAACAGAAATTCAGGGTTTTGCACGTCATCGAATGCTTCCCTGACAATATTCACTTTTTTATAGAACTGGATATATGCCCATCATCGTTCCCTGGAAAGACCTGCCACCGGATACCCTTCACAACCTGATTGAAGAATTCGTGACGCGAGACGGCACCGACTACGGCGACACGGAAATTTCCACCGCCACCAAGGTGGAGCAGGTACGCGAACAGTTGAAAAAGGAACAGGTCTTTGTGGTCTTCGATGAGACCACCGAGAGTGTTTCCGTGCTGGGCAAGGAGCAACTCGCGGAAATAGAAAACGGCCTGTAACACCGGCCTCGTTTCCTTGACGAATGGTTGGGTTACGCCGCAACGCGGCGTAACCCAACTGGCAACGCGCTTCAGAAGGTGAAACCCACCCCCAGACTGAACGCATAGACATTCATGTCAGCGTTGAACTCCGCATCCCCCACTTCAGCATACTGGTACTGCGGCAAACCCGGCGCCCGGATGAAAGTTCTTTCCACCGTGGCCGAAACATCTTTCACGCTGATGTATTTAAAATCCGCCGCCAACCACCAGTAGTCCGTCATCCGCCAATCCACCCCCACCTGGCCAACCCAGCCAAACTTGTTCTCGATTTCCAATTCCGGCTCGCCCACTTCAGTAAGAATGGGGTTAGTCACGTGGCTGTCGTAGGTGAATAAATACACCACTCCCAACCCGGCATAAGGGCGGAAATTTCGCTCGTTACGAAAGCGTTTCACCAACGTCACCATGGGCGGCGCTACCTTGGTTTCCGCCACTTTTTCCCCCAAGGCTGGAACACCGGTGGGAATCCCGTTGGCTTCGGTCACCAGGGGCACATCGGCAATGCGCCCCTTGGCTTTTAGCTCAAGAGTCGGCGGCATGGCCGCCATCGTTTCTACTGACCAACCCCCCCCCCAGGCTCCCCATCGCAGTTTATAGCCAATCGTTGCCGCCGGAATCATCAGCGGGTCACTAAAGGCATCGCCTTCCTGTTCGCCTGATTCCACCGCCACTTCCGCAATTTCCGACAGGTTGCTCAAGGTGATCGAGTTGGTCTTCACATCCGGGCTCATATAGAGAGCCCCGAGACGAAAATAAAGCCGGTCCTCACCAAACAGTTTTTGCGTGAACTTCACCCCGGGATAGTCCGGTCCGTAAAGATCCTGAGCGGCGCTGGCGTTGCCTCCCAGCAGTGTTAATACGGCAGCAAGGTAAACCCGTTTTTTATTGGTCATTGTTATTTTCATGATTACCGATCTCCCGCGTTTTCCTGGCCAGCCGAGGTAAAGCGCGCGTGGGCCGGATTGTTGACCACCCGGATGCGGAAGTCGTCCTTGGCAATGCCCAGCTCCAGTGAGCCAACACCCTCTTCCGGCAGCACCCCGCCAATAATCAGATCAAGCAGGTCACCCAATACCGGGATAAGGGCCCCCAGGTCGATACTCAGATTCAGAGAGGCAGCAATGGCAGACGCATTACTCGATTCCAGCGTAATCTGGCCATTGCGCAGGAATTTCACCGGTCCGTTCAGATAGGCAGACACCGGCAGGCTTCTCACGTTGGCGTCAGCCACATTCGGAATGGCTGCCCCGCCGGGGATCAGCGCCGAGAAAAGTCGCACATCCGGTGCATCCAGCCAGGCATCCAGACGGGTAATAAAAACCGGGTCGTCAATTTCCTCACCGGTGTCCGGGTCGATGGCGTTGATGACAAAACCCCGCAACGGCTGCGGCGGCATGTCGTCATAGGGCCGGAAACGCAACACCAGCGCTCCCGTTTCCAATGGCAGAGGTATCAAATCGCCCAACACGGGAATGGCCAGGTTTGCGTTGGCAACCAGCGACGTCCCCATGACATGCTGGGCATTAATTTCCACCGGAATAGCCGTGTCCCCCACCGTCTGGATGCAATAAATATCTCCATCGGCATCTTCCTCGGTGGCACACCAGCGACCATTCCCTTCATCCACCAGACCGATGTAACTCAGGTCCAGCGGCACCTTGGGCAGAAACGCCATGGGCAGCGCCGCATTGGTAAAGATCTGGTCGCCCTCATCAAGATTGGCGCCGCCGATCAAACCGCCGGTGCTTTTGATAAAGCCCCGGGCATGGTTTTTTTCTGCGCCCGGCTCGTCAACATCCTGAACACCGTTACCGTTTACGTCCGTGTATTTGCGAGTCAGCACCGTGGCATAGGCCGCCCCCACATCCGGCGTCGCGGTAAAATCAATCAGAATGGGTGGGCCACCTTCGCAGGGCATGTTGGACAGAGGGCCACAGGTGCCCATGCCATTGAGCGGATCCGTATTGATACCCAGATTGTCGAATCGGTCATGACTACGGAATACGTCCTCCCCATTGTCACCACCGTTGATCACCAGCCTGTATGCCCTGCCCGGCACCAGGGTGTTGGGCGGCGGTACCGCACGCAGACGCAGGCTGTTACGGCGGGCTGACAGCGGAATAGATGCCCAACCGCTCTCCGTTGCTTCAGCCAGACACATGGCTCCGCCTTCACAGGACTCACCATCAGCCGCAATGGTGCCGAAGGTCATGGACGCCAGCTCCATGGGCATATTGAAGCTCACCTCAATGGGGCGGCTGACGTCGTAAAAGAAGGGATAGTAAAGTGAGTCGTCGGCCAGGCCGCCCACGCAGCGCCCCGCCATTTCCAGCGTATTACCCTGGGCATCCTGGCGCTCGACACCACGGTCTTCCAGCGCACAGCCGATACCCGGGTACAACCCCAGCACCACCGGCGGCAGCACCGGAGCATCGTTGTTGGCCGCGTAGCTGGCGGTATCAAAAACAATCTGCCCGCTACCGTCGGTGGCGTCACCGGGCACAAACTCCAGGTAAGAAGGATCGAAGATATCCATGTCTTTCAGGTTATCGCCCAGATCCAGGTTATAGCGTTCACCCGCCGCCAATTCATCGAGCGGCGTGATCACCAGATTGGAGCCACTGCTGCGCACCTGAATCGGCACCGGCTCGCTGCTGGCCTGGCGGAACAGCTGAACCCCTTCCATGCCCTCGTCACTCACCGGCTCGTTGAATACCACGATGATATTGTTGCTCGGCTCTACCTGGGTTTGGGTATGTTCGGGAAAGGAGCCGGTAACCTGCAGCGGATCACGGTTGAGCTGTTCAAATTCGAATGCCGAATCCGCACGCACCCCCAACGCAAAGTCCGCACTCACTTTGGCTGCACCACTAAGGATATCCAGCTCCAAAGTACGGAAGACTTCGAAAGTCAGGGCCCCATCCTTTACGTCCACCACCCCGACTGCCTGCACATGCATCAGGTTCTGGTTAACCGACGCGTTGCCTCGTGGCTCCACCGCATGCATGGCGAGATCGAAATTCATGTGGACATACATCGGCGCAAAATCGTCATCGGGCTGAAAGCCCTCGGGCCGATAGGGATTGGTGGTCAGATAACCGGTGACGTCAGTGACAAAGGTGCCGATCAGGTCACCGGTGAACATGGGCGTGCGCACTTCACCGCCCAGCAGGATTGGATCGATACCGGTAATACGCAGCTGCTGACCGGCGCGGGCCACCACCGGCACGGCTTGCACATGCTCATCCGGGCGCCCCATCCAGCCTTCCAGCACCAGCGGCTTGGCATCCACCTGGGTAAGGCCCAGGGCCTCGGTGACCAGGTTGAACTGGTTGAGCGGCAGCCCGTGCAGGCGTGACATTTCCGGGTACCCCGGATCACCCAGCGCAGGCTGGGCTTTCATCAACTGCTTGATCGGCGGATTGAGATCGGCCACATCATCCTTGGATAACCGGGGCGTCAGTTCATAAACCACCGTCTCCAGCACGTCCTCATCAAAATCCTGCAGCCCCTCCAGCGTCAGCGTGTAGGTATCACCGCCGATCAGATCGGTTTTCGGGTCGAGAGTAATGTAATGACGCTCGCTCAGAATGTGCGCATCCACCAGCTCCCCGGATTCCTGATGCACCAGTTGTACCGTGTCACCATAGCGTACGGTGGTTTGCACCAGCGGCTCGGTAAAGGTGATGCGTACCGGCGAAAAATCCATGAACGGAAAACGTTCAGCCCCTTCAGGCTCAGGCAGATAGACCCCGGGGCTTTCCTGATTGATAGCCAACACCTCGGGCACCTGATCAGGCACTGGGTGGTACTGGCGAGTGCGAAAGGTGATCAGCGGACCGTCCTGGCCCAGGTTTACCACTCCCGGGGCAATCTCGGGTGACACCCAAAGGCGGTATTGCTCACCGGCACGCAGGTTTTCCATGGAAAACGTCAAGGTCCGATTCCGGTTCGACACCTCGGCACTGGCCAGGTCAACCAGATTCCCTTTGCTGTCCGCCAGGCAAAGCGCACCAACAAAGTTGTCACCGTCGGGCTGGCAATCTTCCCTGGCCGCAGCCTCATCAATACCGTTGGAAAACGTCAGCAGCAGCTTGCTTCCCAGAGGCAAGTCCACCATGCCACTGGAGGGGTAAGCGTAAATGAGGGCATTGCCAGGGTCCGGCGGCACGAACACATCCGGTTCTTCTTCACAGGCTTGCAGCAATGGCAACAGCAGCAGGCAGGCGATGGCGGGGAGTTTTATTATACGCATCATGTCACCCTTTTCTTGTTTTCGGACTACATAGTCACGGATGCATGCGACAGCGCGCCAGTGCCTGCGCGTTAGCGTTTGTAATTTAAAAATCTACAAAAATCAGGCTTTTATCTACTTTTACGGTATACGGGGACATTTCCTGTGTATCCGTCTCAAGCACTCACCCCTTCTTTTACAGGCTCGTCCTCCGGCCGATCTTCATTGAGCGCTTTTGCGTTGATCAATTTATTGCTTAACAAAAAGGTGACAAAAAAAACCGCAACATGACGATAAGTATCATGTTGCGGCCTGATTGACATGATTCGCTTCAGTGGCAGATCGTCATGCCTGCCGGATGCGCAGCGTTACCAGCACAGTGCGCAGATGGGGAACGGGCACATTCAGGCGGTCCGCTATGGCGACCACGTTGCCAAGAATCGCATCCAGCTCGATGGGCCTGTCGTTCAGATAATCCAGCGCCATGGAGTTTTTATACGCGCCCATGGCCCGGGTTCCTGACAGGTTCTTCTCGATAATGCCGTCCGGCATGGGGTAGCCATCGGCCTGGGCCACCGCGATCACCTCTTCCATCAAGGTGCGAATCAACGCTTCACCGCCTGGCGCATCGAGCATGGTCAAGGTATCGGCCCCGTTGGCCAGCACGCTCAACGGATTGAACGGAGTATTCCAGACGCACTTGCGCCAGCGTTCACCCACCACCGCATCCGTCTCGTTGATATCGATGCCCCCCTCGCGGAACAAGCCCGCCAACTGCGCGCAATGATGATCAAAGCCCGTGGGGAAATTGCCCATGACCAGCTGCCCATAGGCCTGGTGATTAACGGTGCCCGGGCCAGTGCGACTCACCGCAATAAACGCCAGACAGCTCACCAGAGGATTGCGCGGGAAGGCATCCGCCAGCTCACGCTCGATATCCAGACCATTCTCAATCAACACCAGCCCGGTATGCTCGCCCAGCCAGGGGCGCACCAGTTCAGCCCGGTCCACGCCCGGCAGCACCTTGACGCACAACAACACATAATCCGGAAACCTCGATGGGGTATCGCCGGGTTGATAGACCTGATCCGGTGTCCACGACAGCTCTCCCAGAGGGCTGGTAAAGCGAAAGCCGTCGGCCTTGACTGCGTCATAATCCGACCGCAGCACCACGCTCACGGTACAACCCGCCCGCTTCAGAATCGCGCCATAAAAACTGCCGATAGCACCGGCGCCAATTACCAGAATGTCCGGCTTGTCATTCCCGGTCTTGTTCATGTTCGTTGTTCTCCCAAATGTCGCATGCCCTGCTGCATGCTGCGCAGCGGCAACAGTGCCGCCACAAAGATGGCCAGCAACAGCAGAAATGCCATATCAAAACCCGCCTCGAACGATTGCGCCGCCGACGCATCCGGCCGAGTCTGGGCAAAGGATTCACTGAAAAACTGAATACACAGGGCGCACAGGTTCACACCCAGTGCGCCACCAATCTGGCGACCAAAATTAAAAATGCCCGAGCCCTGGGGGATCAGCGCCGGCGGCAACAGCCCCAGAGCCCCGGTGGACGATGGCGGCATCATCAGCCCCAACCCCACCCGGCCCAGCAAGGTCCACCACACCAGCCACACCGCTGACGTGCCCAGGTTGGCACCGGCCATCAGCACCATGTTGAAGATAAACAACACCAGCCCCGCTGCCATGATCCGCGTTTCCGGGAAACGGTCGGTCAGGTGGCCCGCTACCGGAAAGGTAAAGGCCATGGCCAGGCCCGCCGGCATCAACATCAGCCCCGCGCTGGCCGCGCTCTCGCCCAGCACTTGCTGAAAATACAATGGAGTGATGTAGGTGGAAGCGAACACCCCGGCACCAATCACCATGGACATGAGGAAACTGCCAGTGAAGCCCCGGTAGCGAAACACCCGCAGATCCATTAACGGATGCTGCAGACGGGTTTGCCAATAAACAAAAAACGCGGACAGCCCCAGGCCACCGAAAAACGCCAGCAACAGCAGTGGGTCTATCCAGTCGCGGCGATGCCCATTGGCCAGTGCCCACAGCAAGGCTGTGATGCCCAGCGCCAGCGAGATCAGCCCCACCCTGTCCAGTGCAACCGGGTCCGCCTCGGCTTCACGCCGTGGCAGGTAGCGGGCTGCCATGACCATCCCCACGACACAGGCCGGCAACACCACCAGGAACACGGCTCTCCAGGACAACGTATCCACCAGCACCCCGCCAATGGCCGGAGCAATGGCCGGGCCCAGGACAACACCCAGCCCATAGATACCCATGGCCTGACCGCGACGATTGAGAGGGAACACCTGGAAGATGGTAATCATGGCCAGCGGCTGGATCAGCCCGGCCAGCAGGCCCTGCCCTACCCGGGCCGCCACCAGCAAGGGGAAATGTTCACTGGCAGCGCCAATAATGGACACCACCACGAACAGGCCCATGGCCAGCAAATAAGCACCACGGGCCCCAAATCGTTGGGTACACCAGGCATTGAGCAGCATGCCCACTGTCATTGCTGCCAGGAAACCGGTCGCCAGCCAGTGCACTTGATCCTGCGCCAGCTGGAACTCGATCATGATGGTGGGAATAGCCACATTGATAATGGTGGACGCCAGCACCACGGACATGGTGCCCAGCATCACCGTTATCGTTGCAAGCCAGCGGTAGCGCGGGCCATGCAGAGCAAAAAGCGCCTGGACCTGCGCCTCCACTGTTGCCATTACCGGGAGGTATCTTCGCTGACCCGTACCAGCAGCTTGCCCCGGTTACGCCCTTGCAGCAGCCCCTGGAAGGCATCCACGGTGTTTTCCAGCCCTTCAACCACATCTTCCTGGTACTGGATTTTGCCGGCCTGCATCCAGGTGCTCATGTCGCGGACGAAATCTTTCATCAGGTGAGCATAATCGAACTGGATAAAGCCCTTGATCAATACCCGTTTCACCAGCAGCTTGGTCAGAAACGCGGGCAACTGATCCGGCCCCTGGGGCGCTTCGGTATCGTTGTAATGAGCAATGCGACCACACAGGGGAATACGGGCGAAGTCGTTCACCAGCTTCATCACCGCATCAAACACCTTGCCACCCACGTTCTCGAAGTAAACATCAATGCCATTGGGGCAGGCGGCTTTCAGCTGAGCTTCGAAGTCGTCGTCCTTGTAGTTCACACAGGCATCAAAGCCATAGGTGTCCACCACGTGCTGGCACTTGTCCGGTGCACCGGCAACGCCGACCACGCGGCAGCCTTTGATCTTGGCGATCTGCCCAACAATCTGACCCACCGCGCCGCTGGCCGCAGACACCACCACGGTTTCGCCTTCTTTGGGCTGACCAATTTCCAGCAGCCCCGCATAGGCGGTAAAGCCCGGCATACCCAGCACGCCCAGCGCCGTGCTGATCGGCACCTGTTTCGGGTCCAGCTTGCGCAGCATTTCCTTGCCCTGCACGGAGTATTCCTGCCAGCCACCGAAGCCCAGCACGTAGTCACCGGCTTCATAGCCTTCCAGGCGCGATTCCACAATCTGGCCGACGGTGCCGCCCTGCATCACATCACCCAGCTCCACGCTGGCCGCATAGGACTTGGCCGGGCTCATGCGCCCACGCATGTACGGGTCCAGGGACAGGTAGATGGTCTTGATCAGGACCTGGCCCTCTTTTGGCGAAGGCATCGCGCCTTCTTTCAAAGGCAGATGTTCAGGCTGGGGCATCCCCTTGGGGTACTCGGATAAAATAATCTGGCGATTCACACTCATGCTTTCTCTCCCGTAAAACGCAAAACAGTAAAAGTCAGTCCACACACTGGGGGAAGGCAGGCCCGCTTCAAATAGCGCATTGCGTGGATTGTCGTTTCAGGCCGCCCCTGTGTCGTTAGCGACCGCCACCACAACCAAAAAGGGCGGCCGAAGCCGCCCTTTTTCGTCTACTTATGCTGCATCGTCATCCACATCCAGCAAGCTTTCCAGCTGCTGCATGTGGTAACCCAGATCACCCAGCTGGTGATCAATGAGCACAATCCGCTTGGCGTAATGGGCCACTGCGGTTTCTTCCATCATGCCCATGCCGCCATGCAACTGGATGGCTTCTTCCGCCACCTTGCGACCGGACTTGCCGATAATCGCCTTGGCGGCGGCCACACGCTTGGCGCAAACCTGGGCCGGAGCGTCCAGAGAACAGGCCGCAAAGATGGTCATGGAGCGAGCCTTTTCCAGCTCCATACGCATTTCCACCATGCGATGCTGCAGCGCCTGGAACTTGCCAATGGCCACACCAAACTGCTGGCGTTCCTTGATATAGGCCAACGTCTGATCACAGGCCACTTCCATGGCACCGGTGGCTTCTGCGCACAGGGCAACAATGCCCAGCGCCAGGGATGCTTCCAGCGCATCGATGGCCTTGCCTTCCTCGCCCAGCAATTCCGCCGCCGCATTATTAAAGGTGATTTCCGCCGCGCGCAGCCCGTCGATGGTTTCGTAACCGCGACGGCTGACACCGTCGGCGTTGGCATCCACGATAAACGCAGACAAACCATCACGGTCCGTGCCATTACCGCCGGTACGGGCAATCACCACCAGCTGGTCGGCGCTGTCACCGTGGAGCACCACGGCCTTGTTACCCGTCAGGCTGTAGCCATCACCGCTTTTCTCTGCGGTGGCTGCCACGTGGGTGTGGTCGTAACGGCCTTCCGGCTCGTAAGCCGCCAGTGCCAGACGCAACTCACCACCAACAATCGCACTGATCAGTTTTTCTTTCTGCGCATCACTGCCCAGTGAATTGATCAGGGTCCCGCTCAATACCACTGTGGCCAGATAGGGTTCCAGCACCAGGCCGCGGCCAAAGCCTTCGGCCACGACCATCAGTTCCGGGCCGCCGCCGTTGAAGCCACCAAAGTCTTCGGAGAACGGCACGCCCAACAGGCCAAGCTCGGCAAACTGCTGCCACATTTCAGCGGAATACCCCAGCTCACTGGTGCGGGCTTTTTCGCGTACGTCGAAGGGATAACCATCGCGAACCAAGCGGCCCACGGTTTCTTCGAGCATGCGCTGTTCGTCGCTCAGTTTAAAATCCATGCTCAATACTCCTTACAGACCGAGAATCATCTTGGCGATGATGTTCTTCTGAATTTCATTGGAACCGCCGAAGATCGACAGCTTGCGCATATTGAAG
Source organism: Alcanivorax sp. VBW004 (assembly GCF_009718865.1). Lineage (NCBI taxonomy): Bacteria > Pseudomonadati > Pseudomonadota > Gammaproteobacteria > Oceanospirillales > Alcanivoracaceae > Alcanivorax > Alcanivorax sp. VBW004. The sequence continues at coordinate 2,248,847 of NZ_WNHC01000001.1, read as the reverse complement.
TACTTGGTGGATACCGTGTTGGCGAATGCCGGGCCAACCGGTTCACCGTCATAATCCGCCTCGAAACTTTCCGGCAGGAACGGCTGGGCGTAAGGGCCTGCGGCACGGCGGAACAGGTCGGTAATTTCCTGACGCAGTTCGGTACCCATGATTTTCAGGAAAGAACTTTCTGCACCGGGAACACCACCGGCCTGGGCCGCAGCCACAGTACGCAGGTTGGTCATTTCCAGCGCCATCAGCTCCATTTCCACATCGGCCAAACGGTTGCGGAACAGCGGATCGTCAATCAGCGGCTTACCGTTCTGCTGTACCTTGCGCGCCACCTCTTTCAGGTGCTTGAGGGCTGCCTTGGACTGGCCCACACCGGCGATACCGGTACGCTCGAAGGTCAGCAGGTACTTGGCACAGGTCCAGCCCTTGTTCTCTTCACCCACCAGGTTTTCTACCGGTACTTTCACTTCATCGAAGAACACTTCGTTGACTTCGTGCTCGCCGTCCAGGGTGATCAGCGGGCGCACCGTGATGCCCGGCGTTTTCATGTCGATCAGCAGGAAAGAAATGCCTTCCTGTTTTTTGGCGCTGGGGTCAGTGCGTACCAGACAGAAAATCCAGTCGGCATGCTGGCCCAGGGTAGTCCAGGTCTTCTGGCCGGTGACCACGTAATGATCGCCTTCGCGCACCGCCTTGGTTTTCAGGCCGGCCAGGTCAGAACCGGCGCCCGGCTCGGAGTAACCCTGGCACCACCACACATCACTGTTGAGGATGGGCGGCAGGTACTTCTGCTTTTGCTCTTCGGTACCGAACTTGATGATCACCGGCGCCACCATGTTCACACCGAACGGCAACACACTCGGGGCACCGTACTCTGCGCATTCTTCTTCAAAAATGTGCTTCTGAATCGGCGACCAGCCCGTGCCACCATGCTCTTTCGGCCAGTGCAGGGCCATCCAGCCCTGTTCATTGAGAATTTTCTGCCAGCGCACGGTGTCGTCTTTGCTCAGATGCTGGCCGTTCTTCACTTTGCTGGCGATTTCTTTCGGCAGCTTGGTATCCAGGAAGACGCGCACTTCATCACGAAACGCCAGTTCTTCCGGGGTAAAGTTAATATCCATGATTACCTCAGCTAATGCTTATTTGCTGTAGAAGCCCTTGCCCTGCTCTGCCAGATCGCTAAGCAGCTTGGCAGGCTTCCAGACATCCGAGCCGGTTTGTTGATAGATCTCGTTCACTTTTTCGAAGATGGCTTTTACACCCACCTGATCTGCCCAGAACAGCACGCCACCCCGGTACACCGGGAAGCCGTAGCCGTAGATCCAGATGACGTCCACATCCAGTGGACGGGCAGCGATACCTTCTTCCAGGATTTTGGCGCCTTCGTTCACCATCACGTACATGCAACGCTCCAGAATTTCCTGGTCGCTGATCTCACGCGGGGTGATGCCGTTATTGCTGCGGTATTGTTCAATAATGCCGTCCACAGCAGTTGAAGGTACAGGGGTACGATCGCCGTCTTTATAGTCAAATACGCCGGCCTGGGTTTTCTGGCCCAGACGCCCCGCTTCCACCAGCTCGTCAGTCCAGTTACGTGCCGGACCATTGGCCGGATCTTCCTTGCGCAGCTCTTCACGAATGCGGTAACCCACATCCATGCCCGCCAGGTCAGACATGGCGAACGGCCCCATGGGAAAGCCCAGGTCGAACAATACCTTGTCCACCTGCTGGGGGCTGGCGCCTTCATTGACCAACTGTACCGCTTCCGCCTGACGGCGATGCAACATACGGTTGCCCACAAAGCCGTGGCACACGCCGACCAGCACACCGACCTTACCAATCCGGCGGCTCAGGTCCATCACCGTGGCGATCACCTCATCAGAGGTTTTCTCACCGCGGACATTTTCCAGCAACTTCATGACATTGGCAGGGCTGAAGAAATGCATGCCCATGACATCTTCCGGACGCTGCGTGAAGCTGGCGATACGATCCACGTCCAGCGTGGATGTATTGGTGGCGAGAATGGCACCGGGCTTGCACACCCGATCCAGTTCGCTGAACACGGCTTCTTTCACATCCATGTTCTCGAACACGGCTTCAATCACCAGGTCCACATCACTCAAATCATCGTAGCTCAAGGTGGGCTGAATCAGCGCCATGCGCTGTTCCACCTGCTCATCGGTGATACGGCCTTTTTTGGCGGTGTTTTCGTAGTTCTTGCGAATCACCGCCACACCGCGCTCCAGCGCATCTTCCTTCACTTCCAGAAGGCGCACGGGAATGCCGGCATTGGCAAAGTTCATGGCGATACCGCCACCCATGGTTCCGGCACCGATCACCGCCACCTGATTGATCTCACGTTTGGGGGTGTTCTTGTCCAGGCCTGGTACCTTGGCCACTTCACGCTCGGCGAAGAACACGTGACGCTGGGCCGCCGATTCCGGGGACACCAGCAATTCGAAGAACAGCTCACGCTCGCGCTCCACGCCTTTGTCGAACGGCAACTCCACCGCCGCTTTCACCGCCTTGATGCAAGAGAATGGCGCCTTGAAACCGCGCTGTTTACGGGCGATGGATTGCTCGAACTGGTCGAACAAACCGTCCTGTGCATCCGGCACAGCCAGATCACGGAGTTTTCTCAAGGGGGCGTTATCGACCAGTAATTGACGGGTATACGCCAGCGCGCCGTCCAGCAGATCACCGCTGACCATCTCATCGACCAACCCCAGTGACAGGGCCTCTTTGGCTTTCACCGGGTTACCCCCGACGACCATTTCCAGCGCTTTTTGCGCGCCCACCAGGCGCGGTAAACGCTGGGTACCACCGGCACCGGGTAGCAACCCCAGCTTCACTTCCGGCAGGCCCAGCCGTGCGCTGTCCAGCGCCACCCGATAGTCACAGCCCAGCGCCACTTCAAGACCACCACCCAACGCAGTGCCGTGGATGGCCGCTACTACCAGCTTGTCGCTGGCTTCGTATTCGTCAATGACCGCCGGCAATGCCGGCTGCTGGGGGGGCTTGCCGAATTCACGGATATCGGCACCGGCCGGGAAGGTTTTGCCTTCACCGATCACCACCACCGCCCGAATCTGTTCATCTGCCAGCGCGTCACGCAGGCATTGCTGCAGGCCTTCACGTACGCCATGGCCCAGCGCATTGACCGGGGGATAATTGATGCGGATAACGCCAATGTCGCTATCGCGACTGAGGCTGACCGGGTTACTCATTACGACTCTCCTCAGGACGTCCTTTCCAGTCTGCATCGCCGGTACGGCGTAAAAGGCAGCGCCAGCCCTGTTAACGGGCCGCACTCGAAAGGATCAGATTCATACCAGTATAAGCAAAGACAAGCGGGTTTCAATTATTTCGGAATATAATTTCATTATTAGAAAAGGACCGAAAAACGGGGCGCCTGGCGCCCCGCTTTCGTGATAACGGCTTATTCAGCCAGCACTTCAGACATACGCTGCAATACCACTTCGCCATTTTTCACGGTCGCGATATTCGGATCAGCCATCATGCCGCCCTTGTCATCAATTGCCGTCACGCCGTAAGGGTTATTCTCCGGCTTCAGGCTCTTCAGCGCCGCGCTGAAAGCACCACGAATTGCCTCGGCATCTTCAACGGTACCGGCTTCCTGCATGGCCTGAACCACTGTGTGCAGAGCGAAGTAGTTATAGGCCACTTCAGTGGTAGGGTCCTTCTCCGCGTTCTGCTTGTGATACTTGGCCACAAACGCCTTGGCACCCGGCTCTTCATAAAGTGTCAGCGGCACCACGCCCACGGACCCTTCCAGCATTTTATAGCCACCGATGATCTTGGACATTTCACCCATCTTGGCCTGGTCCATAATCACGAAACCACCCTTGAAACCCAATTCACGGGCCTGTTTCGCCACCAGCGCAGTGGGCTCGGACGCACCACCAATGAACATCACATCCGGCTTCTCCGCCAGCACCTTGCTCACACCGGTGTAGAAATCAGCGGATTTGTTGTAGTCCATCGGGTTATCCGCCACCACTGTGCCGCCCATGGCTTCCCAGGTGGGAACAAAGGCTTTGGTCCAGTATTTGGCATAGTCGTGGGTGGCGTTGGCCACGGCCACTTTCTTGCCGTTTTCCTTCATGGCGATTTTGGTAAACGGCTTCATGTAACCGGTAAAGGTGGGCGGAATCCGTACGGTCAGCTCATTGCCTTTCTCCGTCACCGTGGGCACCGAGGTGTACGACATCACCACAAAACCATCGCGTTCGTTGAACGCTTGCAGCGCAAAGGTCCCGCCGGAGTGCGGAGTAAAAATCACCGGCGCATTGTACTGCTGCACCAACCGCTTGCCGTTCACCGCTGCCTGACTGGGCGAATACTTGTCATCCAGCGACACCAGGTTGATCTCGTAGGTCTCGCCACCCACGGTGAAACCACCCGCTTCGTTGATTTCCTTTGCAGCCATCTGCAAACCTTCCAGGGTGTTCTGGCCGTATAACGCCGCACCACCACTCAAAGGCCCGGTGAAACCGATATTGACCTCTTCTGCCGCCTGCGCGCCTGTGGCTGCCAGGGCGATTGCGCTGGCGCAGGCCAAGCGACGAAAGCGATTAACCAGAGTCTGTTTTCCGTTACCCATGAAACTCTCCCGTTGTTGTTTTGCTCAAACCGTGAGTCTTGTGTTGTAGCAATTGATTATGTTGTAGCGCACACGCTGCTACCGGATAACGATTACGCGCCGATATAGGCTTTGCGAATAGCTTCGTTACCCAGCATTGCGTCTTTATCACCCTCCATGACCAGGCGACCGTTTTCGATCACATAGGCACGGTGGGCAATCTTGAGTGCGGCGAACGCATTCTGCTCCGCCAGCAAAACCGTGGTGCCCTGCTCGTTGATGCCCTTGATGGTTTCAAACATCTGCTTGACCACCAGTGGCGCCAAACCCAACGAGGGCTCGTCCAGCAACAGCAGCTTGGGCCGGCCCATCATGGCGCGCCCGATGGCGACCATTTGCTGCTGGCCACCGCTGAGAGACCCAGCAGACTGATCCTTCTTTTCATCAAGAATCGGAAACAGTGCCAGCACGTCTTCCAGTGTCTTTTTAATGGCCGCCTTGTTGCGGCGATGTACATAGGCGCCCAGCATCAGGTTTTTCAATACCGACATTTCCGGGAACAGCTTGCGCCCTTCCGGGCACTGCACCACCCCATTCTGCACCAGCCCCGACGGCTTCAGGCCGGTGACATCGGTGCCATCCAGGGTGATGGTGCCCGCCGATGGCTTGATCAGGCCGCTGATGGTATTGAACAAGGTACTCTTGCCTGCGCCATTGGCGCCCAGCAGCACCACCAGTTCGCCCTGCGCCACCGACATGGAGACCTGCTCCAGCGCCTTGAAGCTGCCGTAACGGGCTTCCACGTTTTTAAGCTGCAGCATCTTCATCACTCCCCAGATAGGCTTCGATCACCAACGGATTGTTTTTGACTTCATCCGGCGTGCCTTCGGCAATTTTTTCGCCATGGTCGATCACCATGATCTTGTCCGCCAGGCTCATGATCATGTCCATCTTGTGTTCAATCAGGCAGACGGTGACACCGTGATCCACCATCTTGCGAATCAGGGCCGCCAGATTTTCAGTTTCTTCCGGGTTGATCCCGCCTGCAGGCTCATCCAGCAATACCAGCTCAGGATCTGTGGCCAGCGCTAGGGCAAACGCCACGCGCTTTTTTTCTTCCTGGCTGATATCCGCCGTAATGCGGTGACCGATGTGAGACAGGCCGACAAAATCCAGCACTTCCTGCGCCCGGGCACGACACTTTTTCTCTTCATCACGCAGGCGTTTGGAATTGATGATCACATCCCAAAGGCGGGACTGGGTGCGCAGACGGTGCCCCACAATCAGGTTGTCCAGCACCGTGGACTGATCGAACAGCATGGTGGTCTGGAAAGTGCGCGCAATGCCCAGCCGGGCAATGCGATCACAGGCCATGCCGGTAATGTCCATGCCCTGGTATTCGATACGCCCTTCGGTGGGCGCCATGGCACCGGCCACCAGATTGAAGAAGGTGCTCTTGCCTGCCCCATTGGGACCGATGATGGCGTTGATCTTGTTGGCTTCGAATTCGATGCTGACGTTATTGACCGCCGCCAGCCCACCGAAACGCTTGGTAAGGTTATGAATCTTAAGCATGGTTACCGGCCTCCTGCGTGGATGCTGCCGAGGACTTGTTGGACGACGTATTGCTGGCCGCCTTCTCTTTCGTTTGGCTGGCATCGTGCGCCGCCGCAAGGCGACGACCGCGCCAGGACAGGAAGGAACCCACTACCCCTTTCGGGAAGAAGATCACCAGCACCACCAGCATCGGCCCGAACACGATCATCCGGTACTCTTCCAGGAACTGCAGTGACTGGGTCAGCCAGGTAATTGCCAGGGTGCCCAGCAGCGGGCCCATCAGGGTGCCAATGCCACCGACCAACAGGTAGGTAATCATGTCGAAGGTGTGTGTCACCTCGGCTTCCGCCGGGCCGATGAAACGCACCATGCCGGCATACAGCGCACCCGCCACACTGGCGTAGGTTGTAGACAGCACAAACGCCAGCACCTTGTTACGCATCAGGTTGATCCCCAGCGACGCCGCCAGATCATCACTGATACGAATGGCCAGGAAGGTCCGCCCCAACAGGGAATGCGCGATCCGCGATGCCAGCCAGATGGACAGCACCATGAACGCCAACGCCAGGTAATAGAACGGGGTGGTCTCGGTGAAGTCCACCAGCCCGAAGCCACTCGGCGCAGGAATATTGATAATCCCCAGAGCACCGTGGGTCAGCTCTTCCCACTTATCCAGCAACAGATAAATGATAAAGCCCACGCACAGGGTGAAGATGGCGAAGTAGTGTTCTTTCAGGCGCAGGGAGATCACCCCCACCAGAAAACCGAGGATAGCGCCCACGGCCCCTGCCGCGATAAACGCCGGCCAGAAAGCCCAGCCATTATCCACAGTGAGAATCGCCAGGGTGTAGGCCCCGATGGCAAAGAAACCACCGTGGGCCAGATTCAACTGACCACACAGGCCGGTGATGATGTTCATGCCGTACACGGCAATGGCCCAGACAAACGCCAGTGCCATCACGTAGATCTGGTACTCGTTGCCCGCCACAAAGGGGAACAGCAACGCCGCCACGATCATTACGATCTTCATCGCCGGGGTCATGAAAAAATTGGAAATCTTGGTCAGGGCGTTCATCAGTGGACCCCCTTGCTGAACAGGCCAGTCGGCTTGATGGAGAGAATCACCACGAGCAGCGCAAACGCGATGATGTCCTTGTAATCGGTGGAGATATAAAAGCCACCGAACGCTTCGGCAAAGCCGATGATCAGGCCGCCAACAATGGCACCGGGAATGGAGCCCATGCCACCGAGGATGATGATCACAAACGCTTTCATGATCAGCAGATGCCCCATGGCCGGGTAGACCAGGTTGATCGGCGCAAACAGGGTCGCACCCACCGCGGCCAGCGCCCCGGAAATGGCAAAGGTCATCATCGCCACCCGGTTGGCATCAATGCCGACCAGAAAGGCGCCTTCACGATTCTGGGCCATGGCCACGATGGTGGAGCCAGTCATGGTTTTCCTCAGGAACAGATGCAGTACCGCCATCAGTGAAAACGCACCGGCAATAATCAGCACCCGCTGAGCCGGAATGGTCATGCCGGCAATATCCAGAATCTCGGTATAGGGGGTCGGCATGCGGCGGAACTCGGCGCCCCACTGCATCTGCACCAGCGCTTCCAGAAACAGCATGATGCCGATAGCCGCAATTTTGTCGTGAATCGGGGGCGCATCGCGTAACGGGTTGAACACCAGCCGTTCGCACAGAACCGCCAGCGCCGCCACCGCTACAGCAGCCAACAGCATGGCCACCCAGTAGTTCACACCGAAGTCGACCATGGTGATATACGAGACATAGGCGCCGACCATATACAGCGCCCCGTGAGCAAAATTCGGTACGTGCAGAATGCCATACACCAGCGTCAGCCCCAGGGCGACCAGCCCGTAGATGCTGCCCAGCGTCAGGCCATTGAGCACTTGTTGAAAGAACAGTTCCAAGGCAAAGCCTCCTGTTTGGGAGAAACCCGCCGGCGACATGCCGCCATTCCCTCGCGGTTACAGACCACGTAAGGCACCGGTTTCTCGTTTTGCGTTGTTATTCAGCTCCGCGGAGTAGCGCTTCCGCTTATTTGTTTATGCTGGAGCTGACTCGGCCTGCCCACCATTAGACAGGTCGCAAGGGAGCACCTGAATCCAGACGCTCCCGGGTGCAGTCATCTACGATGCCTGCTGTTCCTCATGGCCGGCCCACTCCTGCTCCTGCAGGGCCCGCCACATCACCTTGCCGGTGGGCGAACGGGGCAGTTCATCGCGGAACTCCACCACATGCGGCACCTTGTAGGCCGCCATTTCCTCTTTGCACCAATCGATGACGGCCTGCTCGGTGAGCGTGCCTTTCATGTCATCGCGCAGTACCACACAGGCTTTCACCGTTTCACCACGGCGTTCGTGCGGTGCGGAAATCACGCAGCTTTCCTGGATCGCCGGGTGGCGGTACATCAGGCTTTCCACCTCCGCCGGCCACACCTTGAAACCGGACGCATTGATCATGCGTTTGACCCGGTCGACGATGAAGAAGTAGCCCTCTTCGTCGATGTACCCCAGGTCTCCGGTGCGGAAGAAGCGTTTGCCATCCAGCTCCAGAAAAACCTTCTGTGTCTCCTGCGGACGTTTCCAGTAACCCTGAAACACCTGCGGGCCGTGGGTAATGATCTCACCCACTTCGCCCTGCGCCAGCTCTTTGCCGGTTTCCACATCAATGATGCGCGAATCGATATCAAACACCGGGATCCCCAGACACTGGGACTTGGGACGGTCGGTGGGATTGATGTGAGTGCCGGCAATGGTTTCGGACAGGCCGTAGCCTTCCATATAACGCAGGCCGGTAAGCTTGAAAAGTTTATCGGACACCGCCGCCGGCATGGCTGCCCCGCCGCCACCGATATTTTCCAGCGACGACAGCTCGTAGTTTTCCACTTCCGGATCGGACAGCAGATCGATGGCCATGGTGACAATGTTCACCCAGCGGCTCACCTTGTAGCGCTCGATCAGTTTGGCCGCCACCCGGCGGTCCCAACGGGTCATCAACACAATCAGCGAACCACCATAGATGGGCGAATTCATGGAGCCTTGCATGCCGGTCACATGGAAGTACGGCAGCGTGGCCAGGGTGACAGACTCGGTGGTGCCATGGCTCCACACCGCCCCCTGCACACAGGTAGCCATCACCGACGCATGGGTATGCATGCAACCCTTGGGTGCACCGGTGGTCCCCGAGCTATAGGGGAAGACCGCCAGATCATCCGGCCCGACCAGCAATTCGCTGGGTTGCCTGTCAGCGGCGATAACGTCCTTCCAGGCCAGGTGTGCCGGATCGGTCAGCGCAGCAGCAGGCGCTTCCACCTCCGGCGGCAGGGGCAGGTCCGTGTCACGGACGATGTAATCGCTGTAAGCCGCCACAATCAGGTGGCGCAGATTCACCTTGCCCACCACCGGCGCAATCGCCGCCAGCAACTCCTGACCGCAAATCGCCACCGAGGCTTCGGTATCCTCCAGATAGTGCTCCAGCTCCGCCGCCCGGTTCATGGGGTTCACCGGCACCACAATGGCGTTGGCCCGCAGGATCGCGTAGTAACTGATAATGAACTGGGGGGCGTTCTGCATGAACAGCAGCACCCGGTCGCCCTTTTCCACCCCCAGTGATTGCAGGTAGCCCGCCAGGGCATCCACCTGCTGCTTCAACTGGGCAAACGTGAGGGGGCTGTCGTAATAGTTGATCGCGTCCCGCTGTGGGTAACGCAGTGCAGACACCTCCAGATTGGTATAGAGGCTGGTCTGCGGCAGGCTCAGATGCTTGGGCATATTCTCTGGCCAGACCGCATGATGCCGATCAGACATGTCTTACTCTCCCGAACTGCAGCCCTTGCCGAGCTGCTTTTATTGTTGATGCCCGGAAAAAGCGGGCAAAACCGACAAGATCCGGCTAGCGCAGCCTGCTTATCGGTGAATACAAAGTGTTGACTCGCCGGTCAATCTGACACGGCCCACGGAGAGCGTCAATACTATTTTGGAACTACGTTTTGTTTTTTGAAAACAAATATAACAAAGGGGAAAAGCGGGAAGGCAGGGAGGAGGACCAAGAACATACCACCGGGTATGCCCAAGGCACACACCGGCTATCGGAAATTCGGACAAGTATTTTATTGGTGGGAAAGCGTGGCACCACGCCCCGTCAGGCCGGGGCTTCAGCCCCGCCGAGCAGGAAGGGGGAATGCTGCAGGCTGAACAGAAAGGTATCCACATAATCCGGCGCGGACTCCGCCAGATCAAAGCCCGACGGCTCCAGCAGCCAGTGCATAATCAGCCCGGTTAGCAGGCTGTGCAGCATGGTCACCGCACGACTAACGTCTAACCCGGCAGGCAACTGCCCTCTGGCCATGGCATTGCGGAACGTGGTGGCCAGCCCGTCAGACGCGTCATTGCACGCATCCTGCTGACGATGCAGCAGATCCAGGTTCTCACCACTGAATTCGCACTTCTGGAACATGATCTCGAATACCCGCCGCTGTGACGGATCCCGTGCCACTTGCTGCAACAAATAGACCATAAACTCGCGCAGACGGCCCAACGGATCCATTTCGTCATTCGCCTCCGCCCTTTGGGCCAGGGCCTCAAAGGGCAAGCGCCGACGGTCCGCCATGGCCACAAACACATCATGTTTGTTCTTGAAGTGCCAGTAAATTGCCCCTCGTGTCACGCCCGCCTCACTGGCAATATCATTCAATGAGGCGGACAACACACCCTTGCGGTGGAATACCTGCTCAGCCGCATCCAGAATCCGGGTACGGGTTTCCATCGCTTCTGCCTTGGTGCGCCTGACCATAGGAGGCTCCCAAATGGAATTAAGGTTTTTTTGTGCAAGTTGGCCTACAGGCCTATACATACATTGTCGAATGTATATACTGAACCTGATTCAATTTTCATGCAAGCGTCACTGGTCCGTCTGCACGGGACCGGCCTGTGGCGTGCTTTAGCGTGTTTCCAAGCACTGAGGTGATTATGCGCAGCGGTTTCATTCTCCCCCTGATGGCAGGCGCACTCGTCCTGCAACTTAGCGGCTGCGGCGATGCCGGCCAGCCCGGTCAACAACAACAGCAGGCCCCCAAAGCCGGTTTCGTCACGGTAAAAGCCGAAACCATCACCCTGAATCGGGAGTTACCCGGGCGAACCACTGCGCATCAGATTGCCGAAGTGCGGCCCCAGGTCAGCGGCGTCATCGAGAAGCGCTTGTTCGAGGAAGGCCAGGAAGTGGAAGCCGGCCAACCGCTGTACAAGATCGACTCGCGCACCTATCAGGCCGCCGTGGCCACAGCCAAGGCCGAGCTGGCACGCTCCCAGGCAACGTTGAAGTCCAACGACCTGCGCGCCAAGCGCTTCAAGAAATTGCTGGATTACAAAGCGGTGAGCCAGCAGGAGTACGACGAAGCGCAGGCCCAGCTGGATGAGAACAAGGCCGCTGTGGCAGCCGCTCGCGCCAACCTGCAAAGTGCCCAGATCAACCTGGACTACGCCACCATCGAAGCGCCCATCAGTGGCCGCATTGGTCGCTCCAGCGTCACCGCAGGTGCCCTGGTCACAGCGAATCAGGCCAACACGCTGGCCACCATTCGTCAGCTGGATCCGATCTACGTGGATCTGACCCAGTCCAGCAATGAGCTGCGCCAGCTTCGTCAGGCCATGCAAGCCGGCGAGCTGCAGCAAGTCAGCGAGGATGAAGCCCGCATCACCCTGATTCTGGAAGACGGTTCTCATTACCAGGAACCCGGCGTTCTGCAATTTTCCGAATTTGCCGTGGATGAGAGCACCGGTTCAGTGACATTGCGCGCCCTGTTCCCGAACCCGGAAAGCGATCTGCTGCCCGGTATGTTTGTGCGCGGTCGCCTGCCGGAAGGCCAGCGCGAGGACGCCATTCTGGTGCCCCAGAAAGGCATCACCCGCGATCCCACAGGCCAGGCCTATGCCATGCTGATCGACAGCAATGATCAAGTGAAAAGGGTGAAGGTCAGTACGGAGCGGGCGGTAGGCAGCCAATGGCTGATTGCCAGCGGCCTGAAACATGGTGACCGCCTGATTGTTGACGGCCTGCAGCGTATTCAGCCCGGCGCCCCGGTCACTCCGGTAGACACCGAGAATGGCGACAACACAGGCGAAGCCGCCCAGCAAGCACAGCCCCAGTCCCCCGCCGAGAGCACCGGCGAGGCACAAAGCGCAGCGCAATAACGCGCAACGACGAGAAACGGGATTCCCATGGCCAGATTTTTTATTGACCGTCCAATTTTCGCCTGGGTTATCGCCATCATCATGATGATGGCCGGTGCCCTGGCCATTTACACCCTGCCCATTGAGCAGTACCCCACCGTTGCGCCACCACAGGTGTCCATTGCCGGTAACTACCCCGGCGCCTCGGCGAAAACCGTGGAAGACTCGGTCACCCAGGTGATCGAGCAGCAAATGAACGGGATCGACAACCTGCTGTACATGAGCTCCAGCAGTGACTCCTTCGGTAACGCCGCGGTGAACCTGACCTTCGCCCCCGGCACCGACCCGGATATCGCCCAGGTACAGGTGCAGAACAAACTGCAACTGGCGACCCCGCTGCTGCCCCAGGAAGTACAGCAGCAGGGCATGCAGGTCACCAAATCCTCTGACTCCTTCCTCATGGTGGCGGCCTTCACCTCCGAGGATGGCAGCCTGTCACGGGCAGACCTGGCCGATTATATTGCCTCCAACGTCCAGGACCCGGTCAGCCGCGTACCGGGCGTGGGCCAGATCCAGTTGTTCGGCTCCCCCTACGCCATGCGTATCTGGCTGGACCCGAACAAACTGAACAAGTTTGATCTGACTCCCCAGGACATCACCCAGACCATCCAGGTGCAGAACAATCAGGTGGCCAGTGGCCAGCTGGGCGGCGCGCCGGCCGTGGAAGGCCAGCAACTGAACGCCACCATCATTGCCCAGACCCGTCTGGAGGATGTGGACCAGTTCAAGAACATCCTGCTGAAAGTGAACCCGGATGGCTCTCAAGTCTTCCTGAAAGACGTGGCCCGGGTGGAACTGGCGGCCCAGAACTACGATGTGCAGGGCCGCTATAACGGCCAGCCCGCCGCCGGCCTGGCCATCAACCTGGCCACCGGCGCCAATGCCCTGGACACCGCCGAGGCCCTGCGTGCCCGTCTGGCAGAGCTGGAACCCTACTTCCCCGACAAGATGGAAATGGTGTTCCCCTACGACACCACGCCCTTCGTGAGCATCTCCATCGAGGAAGTGGTGCACACCCTGTTCGAGGCCATCATCCTGGTCTTCCTGGTGATGTACCTGTTCCTGCAGAACTTCCGCGCCACCCTGATCCCCACCCTGGCGGTGCCGGTGGTATTGCTGGGCACCTTCGCCGTGCTGGCTGCCTTCGGCTTCTCCATCAACACCCTGACCATGTTCGGCATGGTGCTGGCCATTGGCCTGCTGGTGGATGACGCCATCGTGGTGGTGGAAAACGTGGAACGGGTGATGCACGAGGAAGGCCTCCCGCCCAAGGAGGCCACCCGCAAATCCATGGGCCAGATCACTGGCGCCCTGGTGGGTATTGCCCTGGTGCTGTCGGCGGTATTCATTCCCATGGCCTTCTTCCCCGGGTCCACCGGTGCCATTTACCGCCAGTTCTCCATCACCATCGTGTCGGCCATGGTGCTGTCCGTGCTGGTGGCCATGATCCTGACCCCGGCATTGTGTGCCACCATGCTCAAGGCCAAGGACAGCGAGCACCAGACCGATCACGGCTTCTTTGGCTGGTTCAACCGCACCTTCGACCGTGGCACTCGCCGTTACCAGGGCAGCGTGGAAAAGATCCTCGGCCGCCGGGGGCGTTACCTGTTCATCTATGTGGTCATCGTCGGCGTGCTCGGCTTCAGCTTTATGCGGTTGCCGTCCAGTTTCCTGCCGGAAGAAGATCAAGGGATCCTGTTCACCCTGGTGACCCTGCCCGCCGGTTCCACTCAGGAACAGACCGTAGACGTGCTGAAAAAGATGGAGGACTACTATCTCAACGAAGAGTCCTCTGCCGTGGATGGCCTGTTCACCGTGGCCGGTTTCAGTTTCACCGGCCAGGGCCAGAACGCCGGCATGGCGTTCGTGAACCTGAAAGACTGGTCGGAACGGGACCTGTCCGTGGACGGTGCCAATAATGTAGTTGGCCGCGCCATGGGCTACTTCTCGACCATCCGTGAAGCCATGATGTTTGCCCTGAATCCGCCTTCGATTCCCGAACTGGGCAATGCCAGCGGCTTCGATTTCCAGCTGCTGGACCAGTCCGGCCAGGGCCATGAGGCCTTGATTCAGGCGCGTAACCAGATGCTCGGCATGGCCGCCCAGGATCCGCGCCTGGCCGGTGTGCGCCCCAACGGCCTGGAAGACAGCCCGCAATACCAGATCGACATTGACCAGCAGAAAGCCAAGGCGCTGGGCCTGTCCATCAGTGACATCAACAACACCCTGCAGATTGCCTGGGGCTCCAGCTACGTGAACAACTTCGTGGACCGGGGCCGGGTGAAACGGGTGTATGTACAAGCCGATGCGCCCTACCGGATGCTGCCCGAAAACGTCAACGACTGGTTCGTGCGTAATAACCAGGGCGAAATGGTGCCCTTCTCGACCTTCGCCACCGGCCACTGGACCTATGGCTCGCCCAAGCTGGAGCGTTACAACGGCGTATCCTCGGTGAACATCCAGGGCAACGCGGCACCCGGCTACAGTACCGGTGACGCCATGGATGCCATGGAAGAACTGTCTGCCAAGCTGCCCGCCGGCTTCGGTTTCGAATGGACCGGCATGTCTTATCAGGAGCGTCAGTCCGGTGACCAGGCCCCGGCCTTGTACATCATCTCCCTGCTGGTGGTATTCCTCTGTCTGGCCGCCCTGTACGAAAGCTGGTCCATCCCGTTCGCGGTCATGCTGGTGGTGCCACTGGGTATTTTGGGTGCGGTACTGGCTGCCACCTTCCGTGACCTGAACAACGACGTCTTCTTCCAGGTGGGGCTGTTGACCACCATCGGGCTCTCGGCAAAAAACGCCATTCTGATTGCGGAATTCGCGCTGGAGCTGGAGCAGAAAGGCGAGCACTTGCTCAAGGCCACACTGGAAGCGGTACGCATGCGGCTACGCCCGATTTTGATGACCTCACTGGCCTTCATGCTCGGTGTAACCCCGCTGATGATCAGTACCGGCGCCGGCGCCGGCGCCCGAAACGCCATCGGCACCGGGGTATTCGGCGGCATGCTCACCGCCACCGTCCTCGCCATCTTCTTCATTCCGTTGTTCTACGTGGCGGTGCGCAAATTGTCCGGCGTGCCCCTCGACGGCAAGAAGAAAGGCAAAGAGTAAGTCCAAGCGGAGTAACCCTGATGACCCGTAACCCTCTGACGCTCGCCCTTCTGGGCGGGCTGATGCTGGGTGGCTGCACCCTGGCCCCCAGCTACGAACAACCGGCCTCCCCGGTACCCGCCCAGCTGGGCGAAACCACCGCTGACGGCACCGCCGAATTGACACTGCCGGGCTGGTCCACGCTGTACCAAAGCGCCGAGTTACAACAACTCATCCAGAGCGCACTGGATAACAACCGGGATTTGCGCCTGGCCGTTCTGGATGTGGCCGCCCTGCGCGCCCAGTACCAGATCCAGCGCGCCGACCTGTACCCGAACCTGTCCGTGGATGGCAGCGGCACTCGCCAGCGCCTGCCCGGCGACCTGTCATCCACCGGCAGCTCCACCCTTTCTGATCAATACGGTGTTCAGGTTGGCGTCACCGCCTGGGAACTGGACTTGTTCGGACGCGTACGCAGCCTCAAGGATGCGTCTCTGGAAACTTACCTGGCCAGTGAAGAGGCCCAGCGCAGCACCCAGCTGGCACTGGTGGCCCAGGTGGCGCAAAGCTACCTGACCCTGGTCAGCGACCGTCAGAATCTGGCGATCAGCCGTGAAACGGTCGCCGCACAAGAGGATTCTCTGGCACTGATCCAGCGGCGCTTCGAAAGCGGGCTGGGCACAGAACTGGATGTACGACAGGCACAGATTGCCCTGCAAGGCGCCCGCGCCAACCAGGCCAGCTTTGAGCGCCAGGTCAGCCAGGATTACAACGCCCTGGCCGTATTGGTTGGCGGGCCCCTGCCCGCACTGGAATCGGTGAACCTGAACAGCGACACCCTCTCCCTGGTGGCGCCGGTACCGGAAGGGCTATCATCCAGCCTCCTGACCCAGCGACCGGACGTGCAGCAGGCGGAGCATCAGCTACGCGCTGCCAATGCCAGCATCGGTGCCGCGCGAGCCGCCTTCTTCCCGAGCATTCAGCTCACCGGCGCCTATGGCAGCATGAGCAGCGAATTGTCTGGCCTGTTCGACAGCGGCTCCAAAGCCTGGTCGTTCAGCCCCAGTATTTCCCTGCCGATATTCTCTGGCGGCCGCAACAAGGCCAATCTGGATCTGGCTGAAGTGCGTCAGGATCAGGCCGTAGCCACGTATGAAAAAGCCATTCAGACCGCCTTCCAGGAAGTGGCCAACGCCCTGCAGGCCCGCGATACCCTGGCCCGCCAGCAGCAGGCCCAACAGGCACTGGTCACCGCCACCGAGCAGTCCCTGACGCTCTCGCAGCAACGCTACGAGCAAGGTGCAGATGACTACCTTGCGGTGCTGGACGCCCAGCGCACCCTGCTCTCCGCCCGCCAGCAACTGGTGACGCTGAAGCTGCAGCAGCTGACCAATGAAACAGAACTGTATCGCGCACTCGGCGGCGGCTGGGAGGCACAGCAGCCCACCCACATGGCCAGCCGTTAGTATGTTTTGAAAAATACAGACAAATGTCGGATTACGCCGCTACGCGGCTAATCCGACCTGCAAAACAAAAGGGACAGAGGCCTCTCAAGGCTGCAAACGGCAAGAGATAACGCGGAAGGACATTACTCGCTGCGTAAACGGAAGGTTGCCTCACCGAGCGCCAGCAGCGTGTCCTTTTCATCGAACACTTCCATGGTGCTGTTATAGATCCGGGTGCCTCCGGCACGGCGGATACCCACCGCGCGGATCAAGCCTTCACTGGCCTGCCCGGTAAACGTGGTGGTCATGGACAGGGTAACCGCCTTGCGAATGTGCGTAGGGTCCGGGCTCCAGGTCCCGGCACAGGCCCCGGCCACATCCATCAGGGTAGCCAGCACCCCACCATGAATGACGCCGCCCAGATTCAAATGCCGCGTTTCGATCTGCAACCCCAGCACGGCCCTGCCCTCTTCCCATTCCAGGAAATGAAACCCCACCAGGGAGGGAAAACCCATATCAAAACGGGTATTGGCATCAGCCAGGGAAAACCCTTTGGAGGGCGGAACTGCACTCATACTCTCGCACTCATTGTTAGGGAACCTCTGAATAACTCCTTGCATGCTCAGCGTGACCTGAAGCGTGCAGCTGTTGTGTCTTGTCTCGATGGTCAGGGTGGCTCCCTTTCCGAGAGACAAGGCGCAGCAGATGGGCGCTCCAGGCCGCGCCCTTCGGGTCTTTCAGGCTGGCCCGCACTCGTTGTTGCGCTTTTTTGATGGATGGACATATCTCGATCCCAGTTAGGGGACACCTTCAAAAGCGCGCCCTCTGTGCCCCCGAATGGGGTATAGATTGCGAACCAGCCTGAAAGACTGAGTACGCAAGGAGTTATTCAGAGGTTCCTTAGTTTTACCTGTGGCCCGGTACCACTGCTCAGCGGTTTAGGCGCGGCCCTGTACCATCTGCGCGACCTGCCCGACCACGTCTTTCAGCCGTGGCCCCAGATTCTCCAGCAGCGTTCTGCGGCTCAAGCGCAGTGATGACCCCCCGCAGTTGAACGGCACCACCTGGGCGCCACCATCCAGAATCAACGGCACCGCCACGCCGCTCACGTCGCGGTTCCATTCTCCGTCAGAGGTACAGAAGCCGTATTGTTCATATTCGTCATAGGCACTCTGCAGGCTGCGCTCCAGCGCCGGCCAGGCCGCCGGGTCCTGCTGGCGAATCTGCTCGTAGTACATTTCCCGCTCGACTTCCGGCGTGGCCGCCAGGAACGCCCGGCCCAATGCCGAGGTGGCCATGGGCACCCGCGAACCGATATCCAGCCGCAACACCAGTGGGCCATTGCCCTGGCAAACCTGGATATACGTCACCTGAGCGCCATCCGGCGCGCCAATGGCGACCATGCAATCGGTGGAATCCGCCAGCTCCTGCATGTAAGGCCGCGCCAGATCCCGCACCCCCTCACTGGCCAGATAGCGGTAGCCCAGGTCCAGTACGCCCGGCCCCAGCCGGTATTTTTCCAGCTGCGGCACATAACGCAGGTAGCCCAGCTGTGTCAGGGTCGCGGTCATCCGCGATACGGTGGGGCGGGGAATGCTGGTCCGCTTGGCCAGCTCCGCATTGCCAAGGTATTCATCCGAAGGCCCAAAGCAACGAAGAATATCCAGCCCCCTTGCCAGGGCCGTGACGAAATTACGGTCTTTATCATTGGCGCCGAGATCGGCAACAGCTCTACGCATTCTTCTCGTTCCTGTATCAGGCTTCGGGTTGGCTGAAACCGGTTGTTCCGGCTAACCGGACATCGATTCCATTTATAGTTATGTATTAGGCTCGCAAATATAACAAAAAGCGTTTCGCCTGCCTAAGACACCGCTTGCCCGCGGCTCAAACCGGCCATGGCCCGACGTCCCTCTCTCAAGCACAATGGGGGCGCGGGCACGGCAGGAACATTTACCATGTCACGCTTCAGCCATGGCGGTCAATATTTTAAAATTACGTTTCATTATTGTAATGTTGACCCACCACACACAATGGAAGACCGATAAAAGGACGATTCCATGGATACGCTGCAGCAGTTCTACATCAACGGCAGCTGGGTTTCTCCCGCGCCGGGAGCCACCACCCACGCCGTTATCAACCCCGCCAATGAAGAACAGATTGCCACCTTGCCGCTGGCACAGGCTGCCGATATTGATGCGGCAATCGACGCCGCCCACCAGGCCTTCCCCACCTGGTCCGCTCTGTCACTGGAAGAGCGACTGGGCTATATGGAAAAAATGCTCGAAGCCTATCAGGCCCACCTGCCGGAAATGGCCGAGGCCATCAGCCAGGAGATGGGGGCCCCCATCTCCCTGGCCAGCAAGGTGCAGGCCCCCATGGGCCTTGCCCATTTGAAAACTGCTCTGGGCATCGCCCGGGAGTTCCCGTTTGAAGAAACCGCGGGCCAATCACTGATCCGCCGGGAGGCGGCCGGTGTCTGCGCCCTGATCACGCCCTGGAACTGGCCCATGAACCAGGTCATGTGCAAGGTCGCGCCCGCCATGGCCGCCGGTTGCACAATGGTGCTCAAGCCCAGCGAATTCGCCCCGCTGTCTGCTAATTTGCTGGCACGGATTATCGACGAAGCGGGAGTCCCCGCCGGGGTCTTCAATATGGTGTATGGCGATGGCGCGGCCGTAGGCCCCTTGCTGTCCAGCGACCCGCGCATTGATGTGGTGTCTCTCACCGGCTCCACCCGCGCCGGGGAATCGGTAAGCCGGGAAGCGGCCAGCACCATTAAACGCGTGTCGCTGGAGCTGGGCGGCAAGTCCGCCAATATCCTGCTGCCAGGCTGCGATCTGGAGCAGGCTGTTACCCACGGAGTGCGCTCCATGATGACCAACACCGGACAGAGCTGTAATGCCCCGTCACGGATGCTGGTGCCGGCGGATCAACTGGCCGAGGCCGAACGCATTGCAACGCAGGTCTGCGACCAGGTCGTGGTCGGCGACCCCGCAGATAACGCCACCGTGATGGGCCCCATCGCCAATGGCCGCCAATACCAGCGCGTGCAGGCCATGATTGAGAAAGGCCAGGAAGAAGGCGCCAAACTGGTTGCCGGCGGCCCCGGCAAGCCCGACGGTATCACCAAGGGTTACTTCGCCCGCCCCACGGTATTCAGTGAGGTGAACAATCAGATGACCATCGCCCGGGAAGAAATTTTCGGTCCGGTGCTGGTGATGATCCCCTACGACACCGTGGACAATGCCGTCGCGATTGCCAACGACTCCGAATATGGCCTGTCCGGCTATGTCTTCGGGGATGATGCCCAGGCCCGCCAGGTGGCCACACGCCTGCGTACCGGCAACGTCCATATCAATGGGGCCGGCCCGGATGTACAGGCCGCCTTTGGGGGCTACAAACAATCCGGGATTGGCCGGGAATGGGGCCGCTTCGGCTTTGAAGAGTTCCTGGAAACCAAATCCCTGTTCCTGCCGGGGTAATGCCTTCCCTGTCATAACCCGACACAAAATCCCTCATTTTGTGTACTGGCACTAGCGCCCCGCCCGGGGCGCCAAAGTGCCATTTACCTGATCTGCTGTAACCCCGACCATCGTTACATCAGCAAATGTCACAGTGTGACATTCAGCGGCGCCCCTGCCGCCAGAGATCAGGAGGACACCATGACAACAACAGCATCCACCACCATTGCGTCCGGCCAGGCAAAGGCCCAGAAAGTCCCGTTGGGCGCCACCGTCAATATTCCGCCCCGTCGTCTCGACTTCCAGTTCGATGACAAGACCACGGCGCGTTACTTCTATGACAACGACCCCTTCCTGAGCGCATTCTGGCTGAGCCTGTCTGCCCTGTTTCCGGAAGGCGAAGCCTTTTTCGTGGATTCCGTGCGCCATTACCGTAAAGACATCACCGACGGCAAATTGAAAGCGCAAGTGGCCGGCTTTATTGGTCAGGAAGCCATGCACAGCAAAGAGCATGAAGCCTGGAACGAAATGGGCGTGAAATTCGGCTACCCCACTGACAAGCTGGACAAGTCATTGGGCAAACTGCTGGGCCTGGTGCAAAAACGCACCCCCAAGATCTTCCAGCTGGCCGCCACCGTGTGTCTCGAGCATTACACTGCGATCATTGCCGAACAACTGCTGCGCGAAAGTGAGCATCAGGAAAAAATCCTCGATGAAGCCACCGCAAAACTGTGGCTATGGCACGCTCTGGAAGAAAACGAACACAAAACCGTCGCCTATGATGTCTATGAAAAGGTCAGCGGTAGTTACGCTATTCGTGCGGGAGCCATGATCCCCACCACCGTGATTTTCTTTGCCGTACTGGCCGTGTTCCAGGCCCGCATGCTGGCCTCAGACGGCCGCCTGCTGCAGCTGAAAAACAACTGGCAGGGCATGAAATTCCTGTTCGGCCGCAAGGGATTGTTCACCAAGCTGGCGCCCCAGTATCTGGATTTCTTCAAGCGGGACTTCCATCCCTCGCAGCACGACACCGATGCCCTGTTGGACCAATGGCGCGAGAAACTGTTCGGCGCCGATGGCATGCTCACCGAGCAACATGCCCAGGCCAGCCAGCGCAAGGGCAAAAAAGCCCACTGATGTAGGCGTTGCCGCACTCTCTCAAAGGGCCGCTCAATGCGGCCCTTTTTTTGGTTTCAGAATACGTTGAGGAAAAAGAAGCGACAGAAAAGACAGGGATTTCTCAGCGGATCTATTGAGGACAAGCGCGTAAGCACATAGCGTAGCGCTAACCGCCAGCCATAAAGTCCGTAGATACCCTATGCTTTTTTTCCATCGACTCACACTGGGGCTCGTGACCGTTCAGTTACCGCTGGCGGCCCTGTCGGAACCCATCGAACTCGACAGCATCCGGGTTGAGGGAACCCGAATGGAACGCAGCCTGCTGAACACCCCCGCTGCCGTCAGCGTGGTAGATACCCGCAAGGCCCAACAGGGCCAGCAGCACCTCCAACTCGATGAAAGCCTTGCCCGGGTGCCCGGTCTTTATCTGCAAAACCGGTACAACTTTGCCCAGAACCAGCGCTTGTCCATCCGCGGGTTTGGTGCCCGCGCCCCTTTCGGTGTACGCGGGCTTCGCATCCGTGTTGACGGCTTCCCCGAGACACTGCCAGATGGCCAGTCACAAGTAGACAGCATTGACCTGGATTCTCTCTACCGGGCAACCGTATTACGCGGCCCATCATCGGTGCTTTACGGCAACGCAACCGGCGGCGTTATCGACCTCGAATCCCTGTCAGGAAAAACCATCACCGGCAACGGTGAGCTGAAGCTGTCTGGCGGTGAAGACGGTTACCGAAAAGCGCACCTGAAAAGCGGCGGCAGAAAAGACAACGCGCATTACTACCTCGGCGTTACCGGTCTCAATTACGAGGGCTACCGGGAACAAAGCGCCGTGGAAAAATATCTCGTTAACAGCCGCATCGGCTGGGAACTGGATAACGAACAAGACATTGACCTGTTCCTGACGGCACTGGACACCCCTTATGGCCAAGATCCCAGCGGCCTGACACGCCGTCAGGCCCACGCAGACAGAACGCAGGCAACAACCCTGGCAGAGCAACTCGATGCGGGCCAGAAAGTGGATCAGCAACGGCTGGGGGTTCGTTACCGTCATGCCGCCCTCGGTGGGGGCCTGCTGCAAACACAGGCATTCATCAGCCAGCGGGATTTTAATCAGCAACTTCCCTTTCCCGGCAGCAGCCTGATTGATTACCAGCGGCTCTTCTATGGAATCGGGGTGGAATACAGCCACGACCTGGACCTGTTCGGGCTGCGACACCGTTACCTGATCGGCGTCGATATGGATCGCCAGCATGATGACCGGGGACGCCGCAGCGTCAGTGCCAACGGCGCCGTTACCGGCATCACTGCAAACGAAAACCAGATCGCCACCAGCAACGGACTTTTTCTGCAGATAGACAGCTTCATTACGGACAGCCTGACACTGTCTCTCGGCGCCAGGGCCGACCGCATTGAATTCCGGATAGACGACGATCTTCTCAGCGATGGTGACAACAGTGGCAATCAGCAATTCAATGAAGGAAGCTTCAGTGCCGGCATTGCCTGGCACGCCCACCCCGCCCACACCCTGTACGCATCTGTCAGCTCCGCGTTTGAAACTCCCACGTTTACTGAGCTGGCGAACCCCGCCGGCGTGGGCGGATTCAATCCAGACCTGAAACCCCAAGAAGCGTTGAACAAGGAAATAGGCTTGCGCGGCAGCCTGCGCACTGACCTGCTCTATGAGCTGACGCTATTCAGCGTCGATGTGAAAGATGAAATCACGCCATACGAACTCGGCGGCCGCACTTTCTATGAAAATGCCGCCCGCACTCGCCGCGAAGGCATGGAGTTGGCGCTTGAACATTTCACCCACGACACGCTCACCACCACACTGGCCTGGACCTGGGCTCACTACCGTTTCGAGCGTTTCGTCGATCAACAACAGGGCCAGGATGTGAGCGATAACCACATGCCTGGTCTGCCACAACACATTGTCTTTGCCGAAGCCGCCTGGCGCCCGGGTAACGGTATCTTCATTATCGGCGATGCGCGCTTTGCCAGCGCGGTTTATGCGGAAAACACCAATGAGACTCGCATCGGCAGCCATACCGTGGTCAACGCCCGCATTGGAAAACGCTGGCATTTCAATCGTCGGGAGCTGGAATTACACGCCGGCATCAACAATCTTTTCGACCGTGACTACTACAGCAATATTCGCATCAACGCGAACAGCGACAGGCCCGATCCTGCCGACCGCGGCTACTTTGAACCTGCGCCCGGGCGCACTCTCTATGCTGGCATGACGATTGGATGGTGAGAAAAAAAGGCGGGATTATTCGACCACCACAAAAGCCCCGCAGAGCGAGGCTTTTGTGGTGCAAAGACCGATCAGAATGCAGACACCCCACCGTCCACAGCAATGGTCTGACCATTCATGTAGCTATTGGCTGGTGACAGCAGCATTAACATGGCTGTCACGATTTCCGCAGGCTGCCCCAGGCGCTTCATCGGACACCCGGATGCCAGCATGGCATGCATCTGCTCTCTATCCTGCGACAGCTCACCCTCATCCAGCATTGGTGTATGGGTGTAGAACGGGCAAATCGCATTGACCCGAATATTGCGCTTGGCGTATTCCACCGCTGCGGTGCGTGTGAGGCCAATCACCGCATGCTTGGCCGCCGAGTAGGCACCAATCTTTGGCGCGCCACCCAATCCCGCCATGGAACTCACGTTGACGATACTGCCACCGCCTGCCTTCATGGCATTAATCTGGTGCTTCATGCCGAACATGACACCTTTCACGTTCACATTGATCTGCTGATCCAGCACTTCTTCGGTCAGCTCCGCGAACGGAATAAAACCGTGGGCAATACCCGCATTGTTCACCGCCAGATCCAGGTGACCAAACTGGGACAACGCCGTATCCACCATGGCCTTGCAGTCGGCTTCGCTGGAGACATCACAGCGCAACGCAGCGACTTTCACACCCTGCCCCGCCAGCGCATCGGCCAGCGGATTCAGCGCATCCATATTAATATCGCCCAGCACCAACGCGGCCCCGCGCTTGCCCAGCTCTTCTGCCAGCAACTTGCCAAACCCGCTGGCGGCACCGGTAATCAGTGCCGTCTTGCCGGTAAAATCGAGAATCGGATCCATTGTGTTCTCCTTCGTCGAACCGCGGCGAGGCAAACTCACTCTCCGCTTTAACATCCATCACTTGCTACAAAGCCGCTGCAGGAGCGCCGTTAAGGGCGCGAACGAAGGTGGCAAAACGCTAAGCAGCAGTACGCTAAAAATCCATCCCGCCCTGCCATACCGAGAACGCCCTTCGGGCTTCGCGCGGTTCGTCCCCTGGAAGGGAACTCCTACAGCGGTTTGATAGCAACGTTAGTGTTAAATGGTAAAGCCACCATCAACCACAACACACTCACCGGTCACGAAGCTGGATGCATCGGAAACCAGGTAAAGGACTGTGCCGGCCATTTCCTTTGGCTCCGCATGGCGGCGCATGGGAATCTGGCTGAGGGCTTGTTTGTAGATGTCTTCGTTGGTGAACAGGGCACCGGCAAACTTGGTTTTGGTCAGGCCCGGCAGCAAGGCATTCACACGCACGTTGAACTGTGCGCATTCCTTGGCGAAAGACTTGGTCATGCTGATAACAGCCGCCTTGGAAATGGAATAGACCCCCTGACCTTCACCGGGAGTCAAACCGTTCACTGAAGCGGTATTCACGATGGCACCACCGCCGTGTTCACGCATCAACTTGGCCCCTTCCACCGACATGTAGAAATAGCCGCGCAGATTCACGTCGACAGTCTTGTCGAAGGCATCTACCGGGGTATCCAGGATATGGCCAAAGAACGGATTGGCGGCAGCGTTATTCACAAGGATGTCCAGCTTGCCGTGCACGTCACGGATATGGGAAAACACTGCTTCAATCTGTGCCAGTTCACCCACATGGCAAGCAAAGGCTTCCGCGCTGCCACCGTCAGCCTTGATGGCATCAGCAACCGCCTGACAGCCATCAATCTTGCGGCTGGACACAATCACATGAGCGCCCTGCTCTGCCAGCAGACGGGCAATTTCTTCGCCAATACCCCGGCTTGCACCGGTGACCAGGGCAATCTTGCCCTCAAGGTTAAAAAGCTTGGTACTCATTACGACTCTCCCGATTAAAATTGACGCAACACGCGTCAGGCAACACGCGACAACACGGATCAGGCCCGGAGCAAACGTCCAATCCTGATGCCGCGCTGTAAGTTCTGTTTTTGATTTACCGTGTTACCTGTTGCGTGCAGCGTGAAGCGGCCTTTTACGCCCCTTCGTTGATGATCTGCATGGCCATGGTAGCCAACGGCTCGACCAGGGCCCCCACTTCGGCAGCCTGCTTGTTGGAGGCATTGCCGTCTTCAGCCCGTTTCGCCACACCCTGACAGATGGCCGCAAGACGGAAGAAGCTGAACGCCAGGTAAAATTCCCAGTTATCGATATGGGAAATACCCCGGCGTTCGCAATACATGGCCACGTATTCTTTCTCGGTGGGGATACCCAGCGCGGTGCGATCCTTGCCCTGCAGGCCGGCCATCTTGGCGCCACGCTGTGGCATTCGCATGCCCATGCACTGATACGCCAGGTCCGCCAGCGGGTGGCCCAGGGTGGACAACTCCCAGTCCAGCACCGCAATGACTTGCGGTTTTTCCGGATGCCACATCATGTTGTCCAGGCGGTAATCACCGTGCACCAGCGATACCTGGCCATCGTCTTCCGGCTGATTGGCCTGCAGCCATTCAATCAGCGAATCCATGGCTGGAATTCCCTGCAACTTGGAGGCTTCGTACTGCTGGGTCCAGCGGCCGAGCTGGCGCTCAAAATAATTGCCCGGCTTACCGTAATCCGTCAGGCCAACGGCCTCCAGATCCACACTGTGCATGGCCGCCAGCACCCGGTTCATCTCCGAGTACATTTCACCACGCACCGCATTCGCCGCTTCGCCCTCACCCATTTCAGGCAGCCCGGCACTCCACAGGATGCGCCCTTCGCAGAACTCCATCACATAAAACATGGAGCCGATAACATCACGGTCTTCGCACAGGTGCAGCACATTGGGCACCGGTACATCGATGTCCTTCAATGCGGCCATAACACGAAATTCGCGATCCACCGCATGGGCGGACTTGAGCAGTTTGCCCGGCGGCTGACGACGCAGCACATAGGCGCCGGAGGCGGCAGTGATCTTGAAGGTGGGGTTGGACTGACCACCCTCGAACTTGTCCGCTTCGATGGGGCCTTTGAAGCCGTCGATATGCTGCTCTAGGTATTCAGCCAGTTTCTGTGTATCCAGTGTATCCACCTGGGACATGGAGCTCTCCTGTTCTTCTCTGTTCTGCTGCGCTAATAGCAAAGCCCGGAGCGCTGTTAACGCTCCGGGCCAGCACCTGAAATCAGGCGAATTGTTTGGCCATGTTCCGGCCCAGCTGCATCATGTGCACCTGATCCGGGCCATCGGCCAGACGCAGGGTGCGCGCATAGCTGAAGAAGTGAACCAGCGGCGTATCCTGGCTCAGGCCCACGGCACCGTGGATCTGAATCGCCCGATCGATGACATTTAACGCCATATTGGGCGCAATCACCTTGATCATAGCAATCAAATCCTTGGCGTCTTTGTTACCCGCGCGATCCATGGCGTCTGCCGCTTTCAGCGTCAGCAGCCGGGCCTGCTCGATTTCACAGTAGGATTTGGCGATATCTTCGCGCACGGAACCCTGCTTGCTCATGGGCGCACCAAACACTTCACGCTGGTTGACCCGCTTGCACATCAGCTCGAACGCTTCCTGGGCAGCACCAATCAGGCGCATGCAGTGGTGAATCCGGCCCGGACCAAGACGACCTTGAGCGATTTCGAAACCCCGGCCTTCACCCAGAATCATGTTGGCCTTGGGAACACGCACGTTGTCGAAAATCACTTCCGCATGGCCTTCCGGAGCATCGTTGTAACCAAACACCTGCATCGGGCGGACGATGTTCACCCCCGGCGTATTGGTGGGCACCAGAATCTGGGATTGTTGCTGGTGGCGGTTGGGGTTGTCCGGGCTGCTCTTGCCCATGACGATCATGATTTCACAGGTCTTGCGCATGGCCCCGCTGATGTAGAACTTGCGGCCATTGATGACGTAGTCATCACCGTCTTCGGTGATACGCGTCTCAATGTTGGTGGCATCGGAAGACGCCACTTCCGGCTCGGTCATGGCAAAGGCACTGCGAATCCGGCCTTCCAGCAGCGGCTGCAGCCACTCTTTCTTCTGGGCTTCGTTGCCGTATTTGGCCAGCACTTCCATATTCCCGGTATCCGGTGCGGCACAGTTGAACGCCTCGGAAGCGATGCGGCAGCGACCCATTTCTTCCGCCAGCGGGGCATATTCCAGATTGCTCAGGCCGGCGCTGTACTCCCCGTATTCCTTGGGCAGGAACAGGTTCCACAGGCCCTTGGCTTTGGCCTTTTCCTTCAGCTCATCCATGATCGGCGGAGTTTCCCACGGGCTTTTTTCCAGCTGCTCGTGGTACAACCCTTCCACCGGGCGAATTTCGGTGTTGATGAAATCGCGCACCTGGGCGATCAATGTCTGCATTTTTTCTGTGTACTGAAAATCCATGAAGCTCTCCCATTGAAAAATGCGGCACGCAGCACACCTCACGCTACAGGCAAAGGCGCCATCAAGGGTGCTGAATGTCTTTCTTTAATAATAAGTAATCGCCTCGAAGCGGTCCGGACGGTCCAGATGCGGCACGTTATTGAAACTCGCCATGCGCACCACCTTCTGATTGAAAAAGCCGTGGCTCACACTGCTGTTGCGAATCTGCAGATTCAGCTCTACCACCGCATCATCCGACGCCCCCAGTACATGCTTGATAAACATGGCCATGGCTCCGCCGGAGCTGACAATCAGCACCCGGTCCTTGCCGCTGTACTGTTGCTGGATGTGATCGCGAGCGCCGGCAACCCGGTCGGAAAAGCCCTGCCAGGTTTCCGGTAGATCGCCAGTGAGTGTATCCATGCGCCAGTGTTTCATGGCGGTTTTCAGAGCCTTATAGAACGCCGCCACCGGAGCCCCTTCACCGGGCACCTGATCCGGATGCTGCGTCAGATAGGCATCCACCAGCGACTGGAAATCGAATTCGTTAAGCCCCGGCTGAATGTCTTCGGGCAAGGCCACGCCCAGGCCTTCGCAAATGCCGGCCCCGGTTTCCCGGTGACGCACCAGGTCACCGCACACCAGGGCATCAAAGCCCATATCCCGTTCGGCAAAATACTCGCCCAGCCAGCGTGCCTGCTGGTGACCCAGTTCGGAAAGGCGATCGTAATTATCGGTACCGAACGACGCTTGCCCGTGGCGGACAAGATAGAACTGGGTCATGCGCGAATCCTCGTGATCTGAAAAGCGATTGGACCAGACTAGATCAGGGTCTTTAGTTAGTGAAATTGATATTTTGCATCCCGCTCAATAAATTCTATGCATTCCGCAATAACTATTATTCGGAACACTGTTCCGATATCGTCCATGGTTTTCCCTTTCCGGAGATTCGCCATGACGGACCTGACACTCACCAGCGGATTTATTCAAACCCGTGAGCACAACGCCGTGCTGCACGTCACCCTGGATCGCGCTGACAAGCTCAACGCGCTCACCGTCGCCATGTATCAGGACCTCACCGCAGCGGTCCAACACCTGGCAGAACAGGATGACCTGAATGCACTACTTATTACTGCCAAAGGGCGCAGCTACTGCGCGGGCAACGATATCCAGGACTTCCTGCAGGCGGACCCGGCCAGCCGCGACGACGGCAAACTGAGCCCGGCGATGGTGCTCATCCATGCCCTGATGGCTCTGGATAAACCCGTCATCATGGCGGTACAGGGCAACGCCACCGGCATCGGCACCACCATGTTGCTGCACGCCGACCTGGTCATTGCCGCCGATGACGCCCGCTTCCACACCGCCTTTATCAACCTGGGCCTGGTGCCCGAAGCCGGCTCCAGCCTGATTCTTCCCGCCCTGATTGGTCGCCAGAACGCCAACCGTTTGTTGCTCGCGGGGGATACCTTCAGCGCGGAGGAAGCCGAGCGGATGGGACTGATTGCTTATCGGGTGGGCGTGGCCGAGCTGGAGACCAAAGCGCAGGCACTGGCGGATAAACTGGCCGCAAAAACCCCGGCCGCCATCGCCATGACCAAACAGCTGACGCGCCTGAGTGACGCCGCCATCAAGACGCAGATAGAAAAAGAAAGTGTGATGTTTGCCGAGCGCATGTTCAGTGACGACACGCGGGCGATGTTCGCCGGGTTCCTGAAGAAATAAAGCTCATGACGCCATTGAGGGAATGGCAATGGTTTGAGAGTGTTGCCTGATCAATTCACTGCGGGGGGCGCCAGGCGCCTAACGCCCGGTGCCTGAAGCAAACAGCCGAAAAACCTAACTGCTTCTAGCGTCTGGCGTCTGGCTTGATGTCACTTCATCACCCCACGCAGCGACACCTGCACCACTTCGTTGATCAACTCGGTGAGTTGTGCCGGCGTATCGCCCTCGCGGGGGTGGTACCACTGAATCACCGAGTTCATCGCTCCGAACACCGGCTTGATGGACACCCGGGGGCGAACTGCCTGCATGGTGCCATTGCCAATGCCTTCTTCCAGAACGGCCATAAACAATTCTTCACAGCGATTGCGCCGGGCCTGGAGGCGTTCCAGCTGGGCACGCTGCTCCGCTGTGGTGCTACTACGCAATAACATCTGCACCGCTTCCGAGACCGTGCGCTGATAAGGCTGAGTCAGAATGAGGGTGCGCACATAGCTTTCCGCCATGGCGGTAAAACGTTCCGGGGCGGGTAACCCGGATTCAGCAATCGGGGTCAGACCGTCAAACAGCGCATCCATGGCACGGTGGTGAATCTCGAAAAAGAGCTCTGCCTTGGAGCTAAAATAGTGATACACCATGCCCTTGGTGGCAGACAGGCGACGGGCAATATCATCAATACTGGTCGCATTGAATCCCCGCTCCATGAAACACAGCGCGGCCGCGTCGAGAATCGCTTCACGCGGTTCGTTTACCAATGCCTCATTCGGATTCGCCATACTCGTGTCTCCCGTCCTTTCATCCTTGCCTTTTGCCCCCTTCACCCTTCCGCCACGGTGATTTAAAGGAGCCCTGCAACCGCCTTTCTTTGTGTCTGCTCGCTCTTGGGACGGTTTGCGACTGGAGTCTGACATAACTTGATAGAGCCACCATTGACCACACAGGCAAGCCATGACGGATTTCTCGCCCTCCATGGCGCTTTTCACCCTTTACGGCTGATTACGCCGCTCGCATACTGATTCTTTTTAAAACAACATTTTGAAAAGCAGGTCTCGGTAGCCATTATCCGGGCCACCAACGGGAGAGCACCATGAGCAAACAGCAAACCAGCATCGAAGAGCTGCAGGCAAACGTTGGCAAGAACGTTGGCGAATCTCAGTGGCGCACCGTCGACCAACAGCGCATCGACGGCTTTGCCGAGTTGACTGAAGATCCCCAGTGGATCCACACCGACCCGGAACGAGCCGCCAAGGAAAGCCCCTTCGGCGCCACCATCGCCCACGGCTTTTTGTCCCTGTCACTGCTGTCTGCCATGGCCATTGATGTACTGCCCACCATCAAGGGGCAGGTCATGGGCATCAACTACGGTTTCGACAAGGTTCGCTTCATGAACCCGGTCCGCGAAGGCAGCAAAATCCGAGGCTCGTTCACCCTGCTGGAAGTCAAACAGCGCTCCGACAATGAATGGCAACTTCGCCACGGGGTGCAGGTCGAGATCGAAGGGCAGGAAAAACCCGCCTTGATTGCGGAATGGTTGAGCCTGGCAATCGTCAAATAACAGTCGCGAACGACGAGCTGCGAGTAACGAGTAGCGAAAACCAAAGCCCGGGTTCGGCCTTGCTTTCGCTTCTCGTAACTCGGTACTCGCAACTTATCTTCAGGAGTAAAGAAGCATGACAATTCGTTTTGATGATCAGGTGGCCATTGTCACCGGCGCGGGCAACGGCCTGGGCAAATCCCACGCCCTGGAACTGGCTAAACTCGGCGCCAAGGTGGTGGTCAATGATTTCGGGGGGGCCCGCGATGGTAGCGGTGGCTCCAGTGAAGCCGCCGAACAGGTGGTTGCTGAAATCAAGGCCGCCGGTGGCGACGCCATTGCCAATGGCGCGGATGTGTCCAACGTGACCCAGGTTGAGGCCATGGTCAAAGAGGTCATGGATACCTGGGGCCGTATCGACGTGCTGATCAACAACGCCGGCATTCTGCGCGACAAGAGCTTCGTCAAGATGACCCAGGACGACTGGGACAAGGTGGTGGCCGTCCATCTCACCGGCTCACAAATCTGCAGCAAGGCCGTTTGGCCAATCATGCGTGAGCAAGGCTATGGCCGCATCGTGATGACCACCTCCACCTCGGGCCTGTACGGCAACTTCGGCCAGGCAAATTACGGCGCCGCCAAGACCGCTGTCGCCGGGTTGATGAACACCCTGTGCCTGGAAGGTGAAAAGTACAACATCAAGGTGAACTGCATCGCCCCTACCGCCGCCACTCGCATGACCGAAGACCTGATGCCCCCGGAAGTGCTCGCCATGCTGGAGCCGAAGGAAATCACCCCGGCCGTGCTCTTCCTGGCAAGTACGGAAGCGCCCACCCACCGCATTTTGCTGGCCGGTGCCGGTTGCTACGCCATGGTACGTCTGATGGAAAGCGAAGGCGTTTACCTGAGTGACGAAGAGCGTAATGTGGATGGCGTAGCCGCCCACTTTGAACAAATCGGCAACATGGACAACGCCAGCGAAATGATGGCCGGCGGCGACCACGTAACCAAGATTCTGACCATGGCCGCCAAAGCCAAGGGCATCAAGCTGGGTTAAAGAACCGTAGCGAGAGGCGAGTACCGAGTTTCGAAGCACAAAACCGGGCTGCTAACATGTTCTGGTTTCGCCTTTCGAAACTCGGTACTCGTCACTCGCTTCTCACATATTTCAGGCTGCTGCACCCTCCCCTCACAGCAGCCCTTATCTGGACCAGGAGAGAGCAATGACCAGAGAAGCCGTAATCGTATCCACCGCCCGTACCCCCATTGGCAAGGCCTACCGCGGTGCCTTCAACGACACCCAGGCTCAGGCACTGGGTGGTCACGCCATCAAACATGCCGTGGAGCGCGCAGGCATTGATCCTTCCTCCATTCAGGACGTGATCATGGGTGCCGCGCTGCAGCAAGGCAGCACCGGTGGCAACGTGGCCCGCCAGGCGGCCCTGCGCGCCGGCCTGCCCACCAGCGTATCCGGCATGAGCATGGACCGTCAGTGCGCCTCCGGCCTGATGGCCATCGCCACCGCCGCCAAGGAAATCATCGTCGACAACATGGACGTGGCCGTGGCCGGTGGCCTGGAGTCCATCTCCCTGGTGCAGAACGACAAGATGAACACCTTCCGCGCTGCCGATCCGTGGTTGAAAGAAAACCGCCCGGACATCTACATGTCCATGCTGGAAACCGCCGAAATTGTCGCAGACCGTTATAACGTGTCCCGTGACAGCCAGGACGAATATGCCTTCCAGTCACAAATGCGCACCGCTGCCGCCCAGGAAGCCGGCAAGTTTGATGACGAAATCGCCCCCATGACCAGCGTCATGAAAGTGATGAACAAAGAGACCAAGGAAATTTCCGACGTGGAAGTCACCCTGGACAAAGATGAAGGCAACCGCCCGCAGACCACCCTGGAAGGCCTGCAGTCCCTGCAGCCCGTATTCAAGGGTGGCCAACAGGTACAGGAAGGCGGCTTTATTACCGCTGGTAACGCCTCCCAGTTGTCTGACGGCGCCAGCGCCTGCGTACTGATGGACAGCAAGGAAGCCGAGCGCCTGGGCCTGCAACCGCTGGGCGCCTATCGCGGCATGGCCGTCGCTGGCTGTGATCCCGACGAAATGGGTATTGGCCCGGTGTATGCGGTGCCCAAACTGCTCAAGCGTTTCGGCCTCACCGTTGATGACATCGGCCTCTGGGAGCTGAACGAAGCCTTTGCCAGCCAGTGTCTCTACAGCCGTGACAAGCTCGGCATCGATCCGGAAAAATACAACGTCAACGGCGGCGCGATTTCCATTGGCCATCCCTACGGCATGTCCGGTGCCCGCATGACCGGCCACGCACTTATCGAAGGCAAGCGCCGCGGTGTGAAGTATGTGGTCGTGACCATGTGTATCGGTGGCGGCATGGGTGCTGCAGGTCTGTTCGAAGTGTTCTAAACGGAATCGCGCTGATTCTGTTTCCCCTTGGGGGCACCGCCTGGTGCCCCTTTTTTTGCTGCATCACGCATTAGGGAACCTCTCGCACTGTGCAGGACGCGCAACGCCGAATGCCAGACGCGACAACCACACAAACAGGAAATAAAACCCTGCTACAGCGCCGCTGCAAGCGCTCCTCTTGAGGGACGAACCTGGCGAAGCGAGGGGATTTCCAGCAGGCTGACTTCTTTCGCAGATAACGTCGGACGCCTGCCTGATAACCGCTGCCCAACCCTTCCTGCGATGCCTGTGGATCAGCCCTGGCCACCGCAAGCTTGCAAAGTCATCACACGGTACTTCGACGATAAAATTCATCGCGTAGCCATGCCTCCTGAGACCATCGGCAATCTCATTGCGACACGAACCAGCGCCCCCTCCCAACAGAGAACCACCTCACAATCATTAGAAAATGTGTCTACCGGCAAAAAAAATCACCAAAAACGAAACATTCTTTTGCTTGTTACCTGAGGTAACGAACAAGGTTCAAAAGTAAACTTTATATATTCCAGTGTTTCCTTTTCTCGGTTTACACGCAGATATCCTGGTACGCTTGCCCCAAAAAAAGCCAGATCCACCCTCATGACACTCCCCTCCAGCCTCTTTTTGCCCCCTTTGTCGTCTTGACCACATACCAAGCGGTATGTATGAATTGAGCGTGACTTGCCGGTTTTCGGAATCATTGTTCAAAAAAAGAATTTCGTAATCTTCCAAGTCAGGAATTTAACGCCCGATGGGACCGGGCGAGTTTCAGCAGTGCGCTACAACAACGTTCACAACAACAAACGGAATGTCTGCCCGGTTCATCCCCGGTGCAGTGGGAGAGCAAAATAATGCGAAGCAAAGCAATCGCTGTCGGCTACAGCAGCGTCCTGGCCCTGGGCCTGCTGTCAGCTGCCGCCCCGGCCATGGCCGGCGGTGAATACAAGTTCAACGATGACTTCAGTGCCAAATGGAACCTGAAGGCCTCCGTGGGCGCCATCTCCCGGATGGAATCTGCCAGCAAGGAAAACCTGTTCGCCGGTGACACCCCCGGCGGCACCTCAGGCTCTGCGGTCTCCGATGACGGTAACCTGAACTATGACGGTGGCGAAGTGGTTTCCTCCGTGGTCAAGGCCATCGGTGACTTCAACCTGCAGTACAAGAACTACGGCCTCTTCGTACAGGCCAAGACCTGGTACGACTACACCCAGAAGGAAGGCTATGTTCCCCATGGCAACTACCCCAATGAATTCCAGGGGGGAAAGCTGAGCGACGACGGCTTCCATCGCAATTCCCAGTTCCAGGGCGCAACGTTCCAGCAGGTCTTTGCCCACGGCACCTTCCAGGTGAACGAACAACCCCTGAAAGTGGCAGCAGGTCGTAAACTGCTCCTGTGGGGCCGTAGCCTTTATTCACGCGGCTCCTTCAGCTCACTGAATGCGGTCGACCTGGCCGCATTGCACCGCCCCGGGTCGGAATACACGGAATTTCTGACGCCCTCTGGCATGGTCACCGTGGATTACAACTTCACTGACCGCCTGAGCATGAAGTCCTTCTATCAGTATGAGTGGCGTGCGGCGAATCTGGACGGTTGCGGGACCTTTTTCTCTACCCTGGACAACACCGCACTGGGCTGTGATGCCACCTTTTCCAGCTCCGCCGTCATCCCGAACCAGGATGCCTACAACGCCGGTGCCTACATTCCCCGCAGGGATGAAAATGAACCCAAGGACGGCGGCCAGTACGGCCTGAAGTTTGACTACGCGTTCCCGGAATCCAAGGCCAAGATCGGCACCTACTTCTTCAATTATCACAGCCGACTGCCTTACTACTCGGTGACCAAGGAAGACAGCCCGCTTCCCCAGGGCATCACCGCAGGCAACGATATCGCCTACTTCTATGAATACCCGGAAGACATTCAGGTATTCGGCCTCACCGCCGACAAGACCTTTGAAGGCGTGGGCAACCTGGCGCTGAACCTGAGCTACCTGCCGGACATGCCGATCCAGATCAATACCCCGGACATGACCACGGCTCGCGTACTGGAAGCCAACGGCGTTCCCGCTGCGGCAGCTTCAGGGTTCGCGACCATCCCGCAGGGCACCATCGACTACGTCTACAACTCCGGCAGCGAAGTGCACGGCTTTGAGGAGTTTGACATTCAGCGTGCCGAGCTGGCCTTCACCACCATCATCCCCAAGTTGATGGGCGCGCAGAAAACCGTCGTTTCCATGCAGGTGGGCTCGGAATTTATTCCTGATCTACCCAAGCAGGACCAGATGCGCTTCCGTCGCCACACCAACTTTGGTGTCGGCGAACTGGGAGAAGACGGTTATGTCACCGACTTCAGCTGGGGCTATCAGCTGAGCCTGACCTCCACCTACGCCAACGCCATCGGCGCGGTCTCATTGACCCCTGGCCTGACCTTCCAGCACGGTGTTGAGGGTTACTCCAGCGACGACGCCATGCATGAAGACGAGCGTACCGTCGGCGTAAGCCTGGGCATGGCCTACAAACAACTCAGCGCCAACCTGTCCTATACAACCTATAACGACGAAGAGTACAGCGTGGTCGAAGACCGGGATTACCTGTCCCTGAGCACCACCTACAACTTCTAAACGGATAGTGAAACAGCCGGCCACGGCCGGCTTTTCTCAAGAGGATGGAAACCATGAAAAAATTGCAATTTACCCTGGTGGCCCTGTTCGCTGTACTGCTTACTGCCTGTGCCAGCGGCTATCACGACACCAAAGTCATCAGCGCCGAAACCGGCTCCCAGCCTGCACCAAAGGGCCCGTACCAATCCCTGGTGGTTGGCGTGCTGGTCGATCATGAACTGCGTGAACATCTGGAAGATGCCATTGTGGCCAAGTTTGCGGCCATGGGCGTAAAAGCCACCGCAGCTTACACCGTTTATGGCGACAAGGGCGTCGAAGGCAAAAGCCTGGACTACCTGGCCAAGCGCATGAGAGATAACGGTTTTGACAGTGCTCTGGCGATCCATCTGGAAGACCTGACCACGGAAACCACTGAGGTCAAAGGCGATCCAGGCGTGGCCATTCCGGCCAGCGCCGGCATGACCATGACCCCGCAGGTTTACAGCCCGGACTTCTTTATCAACGAAGATATCTACACCGCTCGCCTGGAGCTGTGGGACGTGGAGCAAAAGGCCATCGTCTGGACCGGCAAGACCGTCAGCTTCAACACCGGCGGCTTCAAGGGGCTGGAAAAAGGCGCGGACCACTATGCCAAAACCATTACCGACGCCATTGAGGATGCCAACATCTTCTGATTCTGTTTTCTCCGTCTTGTCTTAAATGTGGATTGTCTCCACCTTCCTCGCCCACTTCGGTGGGCGTTTTTTTTGTCGCTCTGCGACCGCAACATGCTTCACGCTGCATGCATCACGCTAAATCGTCCTGCTGCGCGTGATTGCGGTGGCCACGAAAGCACTACTACCCGCATCCAGAAATAGCCACCGGCTATCGTGCAGTATGACTCCAGCCTCTTGCACCATCCCCGCGCTGCCGCTACTCTTTGACCTTCAATGAAGCGAATTCAAGAGACATGACCATGCACGCAGCACAGCTCAACACACGTACCCTGACTGGCCCAATGGCCGGTATGGCGGTGTCTGCTGCGTCTTATTACGGGTATTGGTTTAGCCGCTCGCGCGCCTGATCAGTACTCAGGCGCGCCCGTTAAGGGACGCCTGCCGAACACATGAAACCCCGGCCGGTAACCCGCCCGGGGTTTTTTATTGCCCAGACAAACAGACAAATGCAACACAGGGACAACACCATGTATCGCTATCGACCGAACCGCCTGACCACCCGATTTAGTCGCTGGCTACGCCAGCGCACCGCCACACAACGATCGACGAATCACGCGCGACGATAACGCGCCGCAGTATTAAGGGAAGATCATGCAACAGGTAAACAGCCAACAGACAGAGAACACCGACAGCCCAATCCACGACCATCAGGCCTCGCCGCGACGCAGCCTGCCGCTGCCCTCGCCCACGGTACTGCGTCAGCGCCTGCCGGTGGATGCCGCACTCGCCGCGCAAATTGAGCACCAGCGCCAGACCATTCGCAACATTCTCAATGGCGAAGACTCCCGCCTGCTGGTGATCACCGGGCCCTGCTCCCTCCACGACCCCCAATCCGCCCTGGAATACGGCCACCGCCTGGCGGAGCTGGCTACGCAGCTGGACGACAAAATCTTCATCGTCATGCGCGCCTACGTGGAAAAGCCCCGTACCACTGTGGGCTGGAAAGGCATGCTCTACGACCCGCATCTGGATGGCAGCAATGACATTGCCACCGGGTTGAATGTGTCTCGCCACCTGCTGCTGGATCTGGCCCGGCTGGGTTTGCCACTCGCCACCGAGCTACTGCACCCCATGGCCGCCGATTACCTGGGCGACCTGCTGAGTTGGGCGGCCATCGGCGCACGCACCACGGAATCGCAGATTCACCGGGAAATGGTCAGTGGCCTGCCCCTGCCAGTGGGGTTCAAGAATGGTACCGATGGCAGCATCGGCGTGGCCTGCGACGCCATGGGCGCGGCCATCCACCCACACACGCATCTGGGCATGGATGAGCACGGTCACAGCGCCCTGCTGCAAACCGCCGGCAATCCGGATACCCACCTGGTGCTCCGCGGCGGCCACGACGGCCCCAACTACGATGCCGCCAGCGTGCAACGCGCCGCCGACGCACTGGAGGCCAAGGGCTGCAACCCGCGACTGATCGTGGACTGCAGCCACGCCAACAGCGGCAAAGACCCGCTGCGCCAGCCAGCGGTGTTACAGGATCTGCTACAGCAGCGTACTCAGGGGCAAACGGCTATCGCCGGGGTGATGCTGGAAAGCCATCTCCACGATGGCAGGCAAGGCCAGGAGAAACCGCTTCAATACGGCCTTTCTATCACCGATGGCTGCCTGGGATGGGACAAAACCCGGTCAGAATTGTGTGCGATTAAGTAAGATGAAACAGGATAAGGCAACCCACACTCCTCCCATTGCGGGAGGGGTGTGACGTGAACGTTGCAAGCACCGCTTGCGCTGCCATACTTTAACGATTCTCAGGGCCGACGACTCCGCAAGGAACCCCACATGCTCAATAACCTGACTCTCGATCAACTGATCACCGCTTTCGTGGTATTCCTTTGCGTCATCGCCACGGTGGCCTTCGTCGTCTATCTGAAAAATCGCTCAGGTAACGAATAGT
Organism: Alcanivorax sp. VBW004; assembly: GCF_009718865.1. Taxonomy (NCBI): domain Bacteria; kingdom Pseudomonadati; phylum Pseudomonadota; class Gammaproteobacteria; order Oceanospirillales; family Alcanivoracaceae; genus Alcanivorax; species Alcanivorax sp. VBW004. Next base: position 2,209,808 of record NZ_WNHC01000001.1, on the reverse strand, counting down.
TTAGGGTCACGAATACAACAGTGATCCCGTCCCCATCTTGATTACGTTGCCACCAATGCGGCAGCGCACTTCCTTGCCCGGGCGCTTGTCGAATTCTGCATGCAAAATGCTCTTGCGCGTCTCATGGCTGCCCCGGTCCACAGACAGGGTATGCGTACCCGGCGCGGCCTCACCCTGCTCTGCCAGGTAAGCAATAAACTCGGGCATCACCGCCCCGATGGGAGGGAAAGCATCACGCGGCAATGTCGGGTTGAGCAAACGGCCATGGAATTCCGTGAAGCCGGTAATGGTCCCCGGTGCAAACAGGAACAGCTCCGAGGTATACACATCACCGAACAGGTCCGACCAACGATCCGGGTTGAGACTCGCGGCCAGTACGTGCTCAGGTTTGGTAAACGGCACAATCAGCGTGGGCTTGTCCACACTCACCACCATCGGCTTGTACTTGCTGAAAGAGATGTGTTTCTCATCAATATTCAGCGCCGCCGCCAGACGAGGAATTTCCGGGGTGTAACGGTCAATGGTCGGTGTCAGCACCCGGGCAAACTGAATCGCACCGGGGGCACTGTCCCCCTTATCAATAAAGCTCTCAATCCATTGCTCGTTTTGCTTGAGCAGAAACGAAGCGAACTCGCCCTCGTCTTTTGTCATCCCCATTTCATAGGCCACATAAGACGCAGCCAGAATGGTATGGGCACCGAATAATTGTCTGCCTTTGCTATTGAACACCGTCACTGGCGAGGCGCTGTTGCCCGGCTCGATAAACACCGTTTCGGTTTGCTGAAACTCCCCGGCAATGGCCGTTTTACTGGCATCACTACTGTTAGCCGCATCCAGGGTAACCACCGGTACCTGAGTGCCCTGAAAGGGTGCACCCGCGAATACATCAAGCAACGAATAATCGAGAGCCATCATCCTCACCTTTTTTATAATCGTCTCCCTCGACTATGCCGCAAGGGGATAAGAATGCAATCACAGAAAGGGGAAAAAAGACAAAGGGAAAGGGGGTATCGCGTAGGTCGATTTACCCAAGGGCACAGAGAGCCTAAAGGCGTAATCCGACATTGGATTTTTACCACAATCAGCGAGGCCAGATGTCGGGTTACGGCTACGCCTAACACGACCTACAAGCGGGAGCCGATGGAGCAGTCGTTATTAGCTGTAGGTTGAATTAGGCCAAAGACCGTAATCCAACACTCAACAGGATCGTTACAATGAAGCGAAGAGTCAGGCAATAGCCCCTTCACGGGCCCATTCACAACGTACCCGCAGGGGGGCATCAGAGGGTTCGTGGTACACATCGGCGCTGTCCCACACGAAGGTATGAAACCCGGACAATTCGGTTTCCAGATGCACCACCGCATTCACCCAGTACATGTTCTTGAGCAAGGATTCGAACTTGGCGATCCAGTGTTCCCACTCGTACTCCACCGCCCGGTAAGACATGCCGAAATGAATCACCTGGGTCTGGAAGGTGCCGCCCATCAAGTCATCGCCGGGCACGGAAAACATCTCCCGGCACAGGAACGGCCACTCATCCGCCTGCGGCAATTGCCGAATGGCTTTACGGTTCTGAAAACAGCTCGTCTTGCGCTCCTGCAAATTGCCAAATGGCAAATGCTTTATGCAACCGTAAACGATGGATTCGTTATCCAAAAAACACCCCGAAAAGCAGGAGAAAGTTCAAAGTTGAAAGTTTCAACGCGAGAAATATTCTCCTAAAAATAACAAGTTTACCGCCGCGATTCACCGTATTGTTGAACACCAACCAATAAAGAGTGAACCAGGAGACATTCTCCGCTGCGGGATCGTCTCTGCATTAACGCGCAGGCCCCTTCCCTTTTCAACTTTCAATTTTTTTATCGTCCGCATCCCTGCATTTGCTGCTGGTACCGGTTGGCCATGGATGCCGTGCGTTGGGCCGCGCCTTTCATCCACTTGTTGTTTTTCCAGGTACCGCGGGCATAACCGCCGTGGCCGGCGTAGTAATTGAGATAAAGGTTATAGGTGTCGTTCCTGGCCACGCCGTTTTTTTTGTAGCTCTGGTAGTGATACCAGCCAACAAACTGCACCGCATCCTTGAAGTCATCCCGGTCCGCGCCACGGCGACCGGTGGCGTCCTTGTACCAATCCCAGGTGCCATCCAGCGCCTGGGGATACCCGTAGGCCGACGACGGGCGTTTCCAGGGAATAAAGCCCAGCAGCTTGGTGCGCGGCGGTTTCGCCTTGGCGTTGAACCCGGATTCCTTATAGATGGTCGCCATCAGCACGGGCACCGGCACCCCGTACTCTTTTTCCGCACTCTTGGCGTATTTGTACCAGTTGTTGAACCAGCCACCCCGCTGATCGAACACCGCGCAGACATTATCCGTGTTGGTCGGTGTGCCAGCACAGCCACTCAGGGTCAGTACTGCCAAAAGCAGGGTTAGCCAGATTTTCATAACGCTCCCGGATCAATGCCGTGCTGGGTCAACATGGACAGTAGCGCAGCTTCGTCGCATACCTCAACGCCCAACGATTCCGCTTTCGCCAGTTTGGAACCCGCCGACGCGCCCGCCACCACCGTACTGGTGTTTTTGGACACCGACCCCGCCACTTTTGCTCCCAACTGCTGCAAGGCCTGTTTGGCCTGGTCACGGGTAAGCTGCTCCAGGGTGCCGGTAAGCACCCAGGTTTGCCCTTCGAGAGGCCGACTTTCGGCCTGGGCCGGGGCGCGGGCAGCCAGGGCGGCAACCTGATCCTCTGCATCCTGCAAGCGGGCTTGCCAACCGTTCTCCGCCAGCGCCCTGGCCAGTTGTGTCATAACCCCGGAGCGCACGCCCTTGGGCTCGTCGCCCGCGCCTTCAGCCGCCGCAGCGCTCAATTCAGCCACGGTGCGGAAGTGCCCGCCGAGGGTTTCCAGCGACTTGTCACCAATGCCCTCAAGATTCATGCCCAATCGCTTGGCGGATTTAAGCAACTGCGCCAGCGTCAGGCTGTTCACAAAGGCTGCCGAGGGCACGCCGCTGGCCTGCGGGTTCACCCCTTCCGCCAACAAGCCGTCGATCACCGCCTCGTTATCCGCTTCCGCAAAGAAGGCGCCAATGGCCTTGGCCACTTCCATCCCCACATCCGGCACCGCCAGCAATAGCAGCAAGGGGGCGCGGCGAATGCCCTCCAGATCACCAAAACAGTCCGCCAGATTCTTGGCGGTCTCTTCACCGATCTGCAAAATGCCCAGCGCAAACAGGAAACGGCCCAGCCCCACGGTTTTGGACGTCTCCAGTGCGGCAATCAGATTATCCGCGGATTTCTCGCCCATGCGCTCAAGGCCCGCCACCTGTTCGGCTTTCAAGCGGTACAGGTCGGCAACGGTGGCAATCAGCTCCTGATCCACCAGCGCATCCACCAGCTTGTCACCCAGCCCATCGATATCCATGGCGCGGCGGGACGCAAAATGCTTGATGGCTTCACGCTGTTGGGCCCCACAGATCAGCCCGCCGGTACAGCGAGCCACCACCTGATCGTCGCCGCGCAGAATGTCGCTACCACACACCGGGCAGGACGGCGGCAAGGCAATATCCCGGGCGTCCGCCGGGCGGCGCTCGGGCAGCGCCCGCACCACCTTGGGAATCACATCCCCGGCCCGGTACACCACCACGGTGTCACCAATACGGATATCCAGCCGCTGAATTTCATCGATATTGTGCAGGGTGGCGTTGCTGACAATGACCCCACCCACGTGCACCGGCTCCAATCGCGCCACCGGCGTCAGTGCACCGGTGCGGCCCACCTGCCAGTCCACGCCGTTAAGAACGGTGAGCTCTTCCATTGGTGGGTACTTCAGGGCTGCTGCCCAGACGGGTTCTCGTGCTCGAAACCCTGCTGTCTTTTGAAGCTCGACATCATTAACTTTGAAAACCACTCCATCAATATCGTAATAGAGCTTTTCTCGCTTATCTCCAATCTCATCAAAATACTTAATACACTCATTAAGGCCATGAGCAAGCCGTACCTCATCGGCAACTTTGAAACCCCATCGCCCCAAATAGGTCAATCGAGTTCTTTGTTTATCAGGAAGTTCTCCGCCATCAAAATAACCTACGCCATAGGTATTAAATTCCAATGGTCTTTTGGCCGCCACTTTTGAATCAAGCTGCCGAATACTTCCCGCTGCTAGATTTCTGGGGTTAGCAAAAACTTTGCTGCCTTGACTCTGCAGCTCATTATTCAACTTATTGAACTTGTGTTTTGTTATGCAAACTTCGCCTCGCACCTCAAGAAGCTTTGGCCACCCCCCGCCCCTCAGTTTAAGCGGTACTGACCGCACAGTTCGAACATTGCGAGTTACATCTTCTCCAGTATGCCCATCACCACGTGTTGCGGCCCTGACAAGCTCACCATCTTCATAAAGTAAACTTATAGCAAGTCCATCGAACTTAAGCTCACAGCAATATTCAATTTCAAAGTAATCATTATCAAAAAGGTCAACCTTACCCGTCTCCTCAATAAACAAAGATGAGAGACGTTTATCAAAAGCAACCATCTGCTCACTTGACGTCAGTGTCTGCAGACTCAGCATTGGCTCTTTATGAACAACTGCCTCAAACTTATCTAAAGGTTCGCCTCCGACCCGAGAAGTTGGAGAATTCGGTTGCCACAAGGAAGAGTGATCACGCTCAATCTCTTGCAGTTCTACAAAAGCTCTATCGTACTCTGCATCTGGAACCTTGGGGTTGTCCAAGACGTAGTAATGGTAGGCCCAATCATTTAAGAGCTCGTGCAGCTCTTCGACTCGTTGGACTACTTTATGGGGAGGTTGGCTCACGGGACGGTGATTTCCTGTGTTTTAATCTTCTTTAGGAAGCGGTTTGAGGCGCGAACCCGGTGTTGTTTTTATACCGCTTCGCGCCTCAAGTGGCGCTCCTACAATGTACAGTGTGTCGAAGCAGGCACCGGGCGCATCGAACTGCACCCGGCAGGGTTCCGGTTTAAGCATGCAGCTTGTTGCGTGATGCGTGCAGCGGCCCGTTACGCGCTGGGTACCCGCTGGCGACGCTCGAATTCCTGCACGCGCTGGCGCAGGTGTTCCATGGTCTGCGGGGTCAGCACGCTGTGCTGTTCATCCTTGAGTTCACCGTCCAGCTCAGCGGCCAGGCGCTGACAAATGGACAGCATCTTGTCCAGAGCGCCAATAGCATCCGTCGGCCCCGGCAATTTCAGGAAGAAAGTGACACCGGCAAAGGTCTTGTCTTCCATGGTATCCAGATCGAAGGTACCCGGCTCCACCGCGTTGGCCATGGAGAATTGCAGCTCATCGGCACCCTGCACGCTCACATGCCGGTGGAAAATATTCATGCGGCCGTAGCGCAGGCCCGCTTCCAGCAACATGCGCAACAGCGCACTGCCTTCGAACGGCGCGCCACGGTGGGCAATCAGGTGTACCACAATCACTTCCAGCACGGGCTGGGGCTCACGGGGCGCCTTGGGTGCCGGCCGAGCTTCTACCCGCGCTTCCTGGCGAGGCGCCTGACGCGGTGAAACCCGAGGGGCCGGTTCGGGCTCGGGTTTCGGCTCAGGCGGCTTTTCCGCTACCGGTTGTGTCGGCGCCGGGGCGGGCTCGACATCAGGCTCCGCCGTGCGCTCTGGCTGGGGCTCTGGTTCCTGCTCACCGTCGAACAGGCTTTGCTGTTCTGCAGTACGCGCTTCAGCAGCCGCTTCATCGGGTTCCATCACCATGGGCGGACGCTCATCCTGCTCTGCGTCCTCCATGGCCCGACGGATCACCCGAGCAGAACCAATCAGCTCCGGGTTGTAACCGCTACTTTCTTCTTCCTCCGCCTGATCGCGATAGCGCGGGTCGATGCGCATACGCAACCGCCCGTGCCGCTCCCGGATCATCCGCCGCACGCCGTCGGCCAGAATCAGCAGAATCAGAATAACCAGAATACCAATCAATGTTTCCAGGTTCAGGCCCATTGCCTCTTCTTCCTTGCTTGTGCTGAAGTGCCGCTGTTACAGCGGCACCGATTCCTCACATCGCCGCCATTTCGGCCGCTTCTTCCACATCCACCGATACCAGACGGGATACACCGGGTTCATGCATGGTGACCCCCATCAGGGTAGCAGCCATCTCCATCGCAATCTTGTTATGAGTGATGTAGATAAATTGCACTTTTGCAGACATTTCCGACACCAGGTTACAGAAACGCCCCACGTTGGCGTCATCCAGCGGCGCGTCCACCTCATCGAGCAGGCAGAATGGCGCCGGGTTAAGCTGGAAGATACTGAATACCAGTGACAAGGCGGTGAGCGCTTTTTCCCCACCGGAAAGCAGGTGAATGGTGCTGTTTCGCTTGCCGGGTGGCCGCGCCATGATGGTGACACCGGTGTCGAGCAGGTCGTCGCCGGTGAGTTCCAGGTACGCATGACCACCGCCGAAGACCTTCGGGAACAGCTCCTGCAGACCACGGTTGATGCGGTCGAAGTATTCCTTGAAGCGCGCCCGGGTTTCCCGGTCGATCTTGCGGATGGCGTTCTCCAGGGTACCGAGTGCGTCTTCCAGGTCTTCGTTCTGGCTGTCCAGGTAATTCTTGCGCTCGGACTGCTGCTGATACTCGTCAATGGCCGCCAGGTTGATCTGCCCCAGGCGGGAGATCCGCTGGCCGATCATGTCCATTTCCTGGGCCCACTGCTGCTCATCCGCCTCGTCCGGCAGGTTTTGCAGCACGGTATCCAGATCAAAATTCTGTTCAGAAAGCTGTTCGGCCACGGTCTGCCGGCGGGTACTCAGGTCCTGCCACTGCATGCGCTTCTGGTCCATGGTGCTGCGCACTTCCTGAGCCTGACGCTCAAACTGGCCACGCTGCCCTTCCAGGTTACGCATTTCATGGTCCACCGTTTCCAGCTCACGGCGGGCTTCGGTGAGCTTGTGCTCGGCTTCCAGACGCACTTCCAGCTTTTCTTCCAGCTGCATCTGCAGTTCCGTACCCGGCTCGTCGCCCTCATTGGTCTGCTCTTCCAGCAGTGCCTTGCGCTCCGCCATCATCTGCACCTGGGTCTCCAGGCGGCTCAGGTTCTGGCGCAGCGAGTCTGCCTGGGTGCGGGCACCCTGCACTTCCATGGCCAACTGGTGGGACTGATCGCGGTCGTGGCGCGCTTTCTGGCGGGACTCGTCCAGCCGCAGGCGCAGCTCATCCCGGCGGGATAGCAAGGCTTCGCGCTCACCGCTGTCGGTTTCCATGGCGTCCAGCGCTTCCGCCAGCACCGCCCGGGCCTCTTTCAGGTGTTCCTGTTCCTGTTCCAGCTGCTCGTTGGTCTCGTCCATTTCCCGGCTGAGACGCTCACGGCGCATGGTGATCTGCTCCAGGCGCACCTGCCGGGCGCTGACCTGGGCATTGATCTCGCCCAGCTCACGGTTGATCCGGCTCGCCTGACGCTGCACCTCTTCGCGCTCTTCTTCCAGCTCGGAAATCTGTTCGCGGGTGCTTTCCAGCTGTTCTTTCAGGCTATCCACGGTGGCCTGGAGGGTATCAATCTCGCCTTCCAGGGTCTCCAGCTCACGGCGGCGCTCCAGAATACCGGCTTCCTGATCTTCCTCTTTGGCCACTTTCAGCCAGTCCGGGCCCAGCCAGATACCGTCACGGGTCACCACGGATTCGTGGGCGTCCAGCTGGCCACGCAGGGTCAAGGCCGCATCCAGATTATCGGCCACGTACACCCCGGCCAACAGACCTTCCGGAGCCTGCCCCTGAACGTGTTCACGCAGTAGCGTGGATTTGCTGCCCGCCGCCGTCGTGGCGCTGGGGCTAACCAGCGCCACACGGCCATGGGAAAGGTCATCCAGCCACTCGTCCAGCTGATCAAAGCCGCTGACGGCGACGGCCTGAATGCTGTCGCCCAGCACCGCTTCCAGGGCTTTTTCCCAGCCTTCCGCCACTTGCAGCTGGTCGGCCAGGCGCGGTTCGTCATCCAGTTCATGCCGGGTCAACCAGTCGCTGACCGCGCCATCGTCGCCCATGGCCGCTTTCTGCAGGGCTTCCAGGGAGGTCCGACGGCCCTTCAGGCTTTGCAGCTTCTCGCGGGCCTCATCCAGCTGCCGGCCCCGGTCGCCGTTATCACGGCGAAGCTGATTGATCTCTTCCTGCAGGGACTCGCTGCGCAGTTCGTTTTCTTCCGACTGCCCGCGATATTGCTCCACCTGCTCTTCCAGCTCGCGCATTTCCTGGGCCAGCGGGCCAGCATCCAGGGATTCCTGCTCTTTCTTCAGACGGTCGATACGGTCGCGCAGCCGCTCCTGGGACTTGTCCAGATGCTGAATGCGGGACTGCTCCACCTCGGCCTGACGGCGGGATTCCCCGGATTTGCCGTTGAATTCTTCCCACGCCTGCTGCCAGTTCTGCATGGTCTCTTCGGCCAGTGCCAGCGCTTCGCTGGACGCTTCCTGCTGCTCGGAGACCATTTCCAGTTCCGGCTCGCGCTCGGCCAGAATGGCATCCAGTTCCGCCACTTTCTCGCTGTCGATGCGCAGGTGCTCGTCGCCTTCTTTCCAGCTGGCGCGTACCTGGTCCAGCTCCTCGTACAGCTGCTGCTTGCGCTCGCGCTGATGTTGGATGCTCTGCTCCAGGCGTGCCACTTCCGCCCCCAGAGCGTAAAAATGCTGCTGGACTTCGTTGAAGCGCTCCTGCACTTCGTGGTGCTTCTCGCGCAGGCGCTCCACTTCCGCGTCCACGTGGCGCTGCTCTGCCACTTTCGCTTCCATGGACACGTCCAGCTCGCCGATCACGTGATCCAGCTGCTTGACCTGAACATCCAGCCCTTTCCAGCGCAACGCCTTGAGCTGCGCGCCTTTCAGGCGTTCTTCCTCTTTGTACTGCTTGTATTTCTCTGCCGCGTTGGCCTGGCGGCTCAGGCGCTCGATCTGACGCTCCAGCTCTTCGCGGATGTCGGTCAGCCGCTCCAGGTTTTCACGGGTGCGACGAATACGGTTCTCGGTCTCGCGGCGGCGGGCCTTGTACTTGGAGATCCCTGCCGCTTCCTCGATATACACCCGCAGCTCTTCCGGCTTGGCTTCAATCAGCCGGGAAATCATGCCCTGCTCAATAATGGCGTAGCTACGCGGCCCCAGGCCGGTGCCCAGGAAGATGTCGGAAATGTCCTTGCGGCGGCACTTGGTGCCGTTGAGGAAATAGTTGGACTGGCCGTCGCGGGTGACCTGGCGCTTCACGGAAATTTCGTTGAACTTGCCGTATTCGCCAGTAACGGTGGCATCGGAGTTATCGAAGATCAGCTCAATGGACGCCTGGGCCACCGGCTTGCGGGCATTGGAGCCATTGAAGATAACGTCCGCCATGGACTCGCCGCGCAAGTGCTTGGCGGAGGATTCCCCCATCACCCAGCGTACCGCGTCAATGATATTGGACTTCCCACACCCGTTGGGCCCCACCACGGCGGTGAGGTTTTCCGGGAAATTGGTGGTGGTAGGGTCCACAAAGGATTTGAACCCGGCCAGTTTTATTGATTTCAGTCGCATAGTGTCTGCTTAACTCGGGCCAACAGGCCAAAAATTGGGCAAAAACAAAGGTTTTCGCCGCCCCTTGAAGCGATTACGGCGCGCCTGGGCACTAAAAGGGCTAAGTCTAGCGACAACCGCAGTCGAATTCATCAGCCGAGATACCGATAAAAGCCACGGCACGCTTCATCGTGCACGCAGCACACCGCAAACCCGGACACGTTTTACCGCATTTGATGTTTTCAGGGCATATGCCAGCCTTCGCGGTCGAAGGACCGCTCTCGCAAAGGAGATTGACCGCAGGCGTCCCAATTATTCGCTGCGCTCACCCTTTCGGGGCCGCCTTTACAGGCATTCCTTCGCTCGGTGAGGGACGAACCGCAAATGCCCGCAGGGCACCGGCAACGGCAAAACGCCCCGACATCTCTCGCTTTCCCTTGCAGCTTGAGGCTTGTCGCTTGCAACTTGCCTGCACACTGTGCAGCACGGGGCACGACAGGTAACATTCTCCACAGCCTGTCTTCGCGTCAGCGCGTGCTGCATGATCCGTGAAGCGTCTCTTGATACAAGGATTACCCGTGTCCCAGATAGCCGATGCCATTGCCTACCTGTCCCGCAGCCTGAAACTGGCCCGCACCCCGGAACTGCGGCGCTATGTGATCATCCCTCTGATCTTCAACATCCTGGTCTTTGGCGGCCTGTACTGGCTCAGCGGCAGCTGGATTGCCGGCTGGATCACCGCCGCCACCGCGGACTGGGCGTTGACCGGCTTCTGGAGCTTTCTCAATGGCGCTCTGCACTTCCTGGTCGATGCGGCAGTCATACTGGTGTGGATTCTGCTGTTGGGCCTGTTCGCCAGTGTGTTTTCTATTGGCGTACAGCTGATTGCCGCGCCCTTCATGGGCTTTCTGGCGGAAAAAGTGGATATCCAGGTCACCGGCCACCCCATGAACGACGAATCCATCCCCGCCATGATCGTGCGCACCTTCAAGCGCGAGCTGCGCAAAACCTGGTACTGGCTGTGGCGTGCCGTGCTGATTCTGTTTGTGGTGGGGGTGGTTTACTTCATCCCGGTGATCAATGTGTTCGCCTCGGCCATCTGGTTTCTGTGGTCAGGCTGGCTGCTGGGCATGCAGTACATCGATTTCGGCGCCGACAACCGCCAGGTGCCTTTTGAGGTGATGCTGGAGCGGCTGAAAGAAAAACGCTGGCTGGTGCTCACCTTCGGCGCCATCGTCATGGCCCTGACCATGATCCCGTTGGTGAACCTGTTCATCATGCCGGTAGCGGTGATTGCCGGAACGCTGATCTGGGTAGAACAGCTAAGTGGAGAATTAATAGTTAATAATGAATAATTAATAACGTCGCGAGACGGTTTTTCATGTTCGGAAACGCATGAGGCCGCGGCCAGAGTCTGGGCGCGGCCTCATTGCTTTTACAATACGGTTACCGCTGCTCGCGCAGCTATTAATTATTCATTATTAACTATTAATTACTCTCTACCTACCGCATAAAGCCCAGCTCCCGGAGCTGGTGAATCTTGTCCCGAGTGGCTGCGGCATCCTCGAATTCCAGGTTCTTGGCGTGCTCCAGCATCTTGGCTTCCAGCACCTTGATTTCCTTGGCCACCTGCGCCGGGGAGCGGGCATCCAGGTAATCGGCGGCGGATTCCGCCACCTTCTTCTCGCCCTTGTACTTGCGATCGAAACGGCTGCCGCCGCTGTCATCCATGATGTCGCGGATTTTCTTGTTGAGCCCCTGCGGGGTAATGCCGTTGGCCTTGTTGAACGCTTCCTGCTTCTCGCGGCGGCGGTCCGTCTCGCCGATGGCCCGCTCCATGGAGCCGGTCATTTTGTCCGCGTAGAGAATCGCCCGCCCTTCCACATTCCGGGCGGCGCGGCCGATGGTCTGGATCAATGAGCGATCGGAGCGCAGGAACCCTTCCTTGTCCGCATCCAGAATCGCTACCAGCGCCACTTCCGGCATATCCAGGCCTTCACGCAGCAGGTTGATCCCCACCAGTACATCGAACTTGCCCAGACGCAAATCGCGGATAATTTCCACCCGTTCCACCGTATCGATATCGGAATGCAGGTAACGCACACGGATGCCGTGCTCATTGAGGTATTCGGTAAGATCTTCCGCCATACGCTTGGTGAGCGTGGTCACCAGCACCCGCTGCTCTTTGGCAATGCACTCCTTGGCTTCCCCCAGCAGATCGTCCACCTGGGTGGTCGCCGGGCGGATCTCGATCTTCGGGTCCACCAGGCCGGTGGGCCGCACCACCTGTTCCACCACCTGCCCCGCGTATTTCTGCTCGTAGGGCCCGGGGGTGGCGGAGACAAACACCATTTGCGGCGCCAGTTGCTCCCATTCCTCGAATTTCAGCGGTCGGTTATCCATGGCCGAGGGCAAGCGGAACCCGAAGCTCACCAGGGTTTCCTTGCGGGAGCGGTCGCCCTTGTACATGGCGCCCAGCTGCGGAATGGTCACGTGGGACTCATCGGCAATCAGCAGCGCATTGTCCGGCAGGTAGTCAAACAGGGTCGGCGGCGCATCGCCGGGCGCGCGGCCAGAAAACAATCGGGAGTAGTTTTCCACGCCGTTGCAGTAACCCAGCTCCTGCAACATCTCGATGTCGAACCGGGTGCGCTGCTCCAGCCGCTGGGCTTCCACCAGCTTGTTTTGCTCCTTTAGCTCCGCCAGCCGTTCGGTGAGTTCTTCCTTGATCATCTCCACCGCCTTGAGCACCGTTTCCCGGGGCGTCACGTAATGGCTCTTGGGGTAGATGGTGGTGCGCCCGATACGCCGGATCACCTCGCCGGTGAGCGGATCAAAGATGCTGATGGACTCCACTTCGTCATCGAACAACTCGATGCGCACCGCTTCCTTTTCCTCTTCCGCCGGGAAGATATCGATCACATCCCCACGCACCCGGTAGGTGGCGCGACGAAAATCCATTTCGTTGCGGGTGTACTGCAGTTCGGCCAGGCGCCGCAGCAGCTCACGCTGGTCAATATGATCGCCCCGCACCAGATGCAGCACCATGGCGTGATAACTGGCCGGGTCACCCAGACCGTAGATAGCCGATACCGTGGCCACGATAATGGTATCCGGACGCTCCAGGATGGCCTTGGTGGCAGACAAGCGCATCTGCTCGATCTGTTCGTTCACCGAAGCATCTTTCTCAATGAAGGTATCGGAGCTGGGAACGTAAGCTTCCGGCTGGTAGTAGTCGTAGTAGGAAACGAAGTACTCCACCGCATTTTCCGGGAAAAACTCACGAAACTCCCCATACAACTGCGCCGCCAACGTCTTGTTGGGCGCCATGATGATGGTCGGCCGGCCAGTCTGCTCGATCACGTTCGCCATGGTGAAGGTCTTGCCCGAGCCCGTGACACCGAGCAGCGTCTGGTGGCCCAGGCCGTCATCAATGCCCTCAATCAGCTGGACAATGGCCTTGGGCTGGTCCCCGGCAGGCTGGTAATCGGAATGGAGCTTGAAGAGGCTTTCGGGCATGGGGTCTTCCTGATGGCTACCCTTCCAAGCCAGGAAGGAAGCAAAATCATGGTTTAAAAAATCGAGACGTAGTGTAACAGAGCCGGCATGGCAAAGGCGTGATGGCTCAGACTCTCCTGTGGGAGCACCAACTTGGTGGCCGAACCACTGGGCTTCGAGTAACGAGAAGCGAGTTTCGAAAGGCAAAACCTGGGGCTTCTGAGGGGTGGTGCTCGCAACTCGAAACTCGTCACTCGCCTCTAACACCCTATTCCACCGGCCAGCTGGCTCGCCTACAAAAAACCACTCTCCCCTCCGTCCCCCACAGGAAATACGGGACATTCCCTGCCTGATCCGGTAAAATGCACGCCCCTTTCTGGGTCGATTGCTGCGCCAAAAGCGCGGCCCAACGACTCTCTAGATGAACGAGGAGTGCATGTCCGATATCAGCCTTTCCGACCGCGTACAACGCATCAAGCCGTCTCCCACTCTTGCCATCACCGCCAAAGCCGGTGAATTGCGCGCGCAGGGCAAAGACATTATTGGGCTGGGTGCCGGTGAGCCGGATTTCGATACGCCGGATCATATCAAAGACGCCGCCATTGAAGCGATCAAGGCCGGCAAAACCAAGTATACCCCGGTGGACGGCACTCCCGGCCTGAAGAAAGCCATTATCGACAAGTTCCAGCGCGATAACGGCCTGTCCTATGAGCCCGGCCAGGTGCTGGTCTCCAGCGGTGGCAAGCAGAGCTTCTTCAACATGGCACTGGCCCTGCTGAATGACGGCGACGAAGCCATCATTCCGGCCCCCTACTGGGTGAGCTACCCGGATATGGTGCTGGTTGCCGGCGGCGTACCGAAGATCCTCGAAACGGACGTGAACAGCCGCTTCAAGATCACCCCGGAACAGCTGGAAGCGGCGATTACGCCGAAAACCCGCCTGTTCGTGATCAACAGCCCCTCCAATCCCTCCGGCATGGCCTATTCCTTGGAAGAACTGGCCGCTCTGGGCGAGGTACTGAAGAAGCACCCGAACATCATCGTCGCCACCGACGACATGTACGAGCATATCCTGTGGACCGGCAAGCCGTTCATCAACATCGTCAATGCCACCCCGGAGCTGTACGACCGCACCGTGGTCATGAACGGCGTCTCCAAGGCCTACTCCATGACCGGCTGGCGCATCGGCTACGCGGCAGGCCCGCAAAAGCTGATTGCTGCCATGAAAAAGGTGCAGTCCCAGTCCACCTCCAACCCGGCCTCCATCAGCCAGGCTGCCGCTGAAGCCGCACTGGCCGGCGATCAGGGCTGCGTGGACGAGATGGTCAAAGCGTTCAAGGAACGTCACGACTACCTCACCGCCGCACTGGATGCCCTGCCTGGCGTGAAATGTGCCCAGGGTGACGGCACTTTCTATGCCTTCCCGGACTTCTCCGAAGCCATTGCCAACATGGATGGCGTGGAATCCGACACCGACCTGGCCACCCTGCTGCTGGAAACGGCTGAAGTCGCGCTGGTGCCCGGTTCCGCCTTCGGCGCCCCCGGCTGCATGCGCCTGTCCTTCGCCGTCGGCATGGACACCCTGAAAGAAGCCATCCGCCGGATTGAGCAGGCATTGGCTAAATAAGCAACAAACGCACCCCCGGGGTGTTGACGACCCCGGGAGGCGTCACTAATATACGCGCCTCAAGACATTCCGCCTTAGCTCAGTTGGTAGAGCAAATGACTGTTAATCATTGGGTCGCTGGTTCGAGCCCAGCAGGCGGAGCCAAATAGAAAGGGCCTACCCATCGGGTAGGCCCTTTTTTTGTAACAATTACGCCCCCCCCCTTACCCAGTGGAAGCCCATGCCGGCATAGCGGAGCCGCCATCAAACGACGTATAAACTCCCGTCAAACTGCAACCCCGCCCCCCATGAAAAAACCTTCCCGCTCCAACCCCGGCCCTACGAATTGTGGATAGCTTTCAGCATGGTAGAATATCCCTCTCGCCTGATTGTTGCCTATAACACGGAGACAGGCTTTGACACTGCCCCCCCATAATGAGCTAAGCATGCACCAGGATCCCAGCGCCATCTCGCCATCACGCCACAATCGCTGGTATGAGCGAATCCTTCTGAATCCGGTGATTGGCCATTTGCTGGCATTGGCAGCCATCATTCCCTGTGCGCAGTTCATCAGCTACCAAGCTTGGATCCAGAATGACAACCAGGCAATTACCTTGGGGCTGCTTGCGGCTTGTTACATCATCAGCATTTATCTGGGCAGGAATATTGCCAAGTTCGCAGGGGGCAAGGCGGTATCGCATATGCTGGGCACCTGCCTGGTTGCAGTGGCACTGGTCATCGCCTTGGTATTACTCCTCAGAATCGAATACGCACGCACATCACTGTTTTTGGGTGTCGTCATTCTGCTGGCGACCCAAGTGCTGGCCGTGATTATCAACCGCCGCTTTCGCAGTCTGAAACTGGCCTTCATCCCCTCAGAAGCCATTGAACAACTGCTGCCCCGAAATGCCAGGAACCTTGAGTTTCGGGTGCTGGAAACGCCGTCACTTGGTGACACACGCTTTGATGGCATTGTTGTCGATATGGATGCGGATCTAGAAGACGAATGGATCCGATTCATCAGTCACTGCAACATCTCCGGCATGCCCGTATTCAATGCCCGCAAGGTCACGGAAACACTGGATGGAAAGGTCAACCTTACCACCCTGCAGAGCACCGACCTGGCAAACCTGCAGCCGCAGCCGGTCTACCTGGCCGCCAAACGCGCCTTTGATATCCTGATGACGCTGCTGGTAGCCCCACTGCTGCTTCCGGTGTGCCTAATCGTGGCCGGCCTGGTTCGCCTCGATTCCCCCGGCCCGGCCCTGTTTGTCCAGCACCGCATCGGTAAAGGCAACCGCGTATTTCGCATGTATAAATTCCGCTCCATGCGTCCCCATGATGACGACAACCTTGTCCCACAGTTTGCAGATCAGGATGCACATCGAATCACACGACTTGGCGCCTTCATTCGTAAATTTCGCATTGACGAATTACCGCAGTTCTTCAATGTACTGAAAGGCGACATGAGCCTGATCGGCCCACGCCCCGAACAACCCGGCTTTGTGGAAAAATTCGAGGACGAAGTCCCCTATTACAGTTACCGCCATATCGTTCGCCCCGGCATCACCGGCTGGGCGCAGGTGAACCATGGCTACGCCACCAACACTGAAAGCACTCGAGAAAAAGTGGAGCACGACTTCTACTACATCAAGAATCTGTCCCCGACGCTGGATTTCCTGGTCACCATGCGCACCCTCAAAACCATCGCCACCGGTTTTGGTGCCATGTGATGGCAAAAACCATACCAAGAATCAGCATCATCATTCCCATCTTCCAACACTGGGAACTCACCGTTGTTCTTTTTGATGCCCTGCGCGCACAAACCCTGAGCAAAGAGCTCTGGGAGTGCTTTATTGTTGATAACGGCTCCGATCAGGTGCCCGATCAAAGCGAACTGCCCGATTTTGTGACGTTACTGGAGTGCCCGACACCAGGCTCCTATGCAGCACGTAACAAGGGCCTGCAACACGCGCAGGGAGAGTTGCTGGTATTTACCGATGCAGACTGCAAGCCACAGCAAGAGTGGCTGGAATTGCTCTGGCGGGCCTATCAGGAACAGGAGCAACCACAACTAATCGCTGGTGCTGTCACCGTAAAACGCTTCCACAATGGCAAGCCCAATCCGATTGAAGTCTATGACATGGCGATGGGGCTTCCTCAGGCTCGTTATGTTCGACGAGGCTATGCCGTTACCGCGAACCTTTCTATTCCACGCCAAGTATTTGATACGATAGGCACGTTTGATGAGCAGCGCTTCTCCGGGGGTGACGCGGAATTTTGTCAAAGGGCTGCAGTCGAGGGCTTTCCTTTGGCCTACTTGCCTGCCGCCGAAGTCCTGCACCCAGCCAGGGACAGCTGGCAGGAACTTATTACCAAACTGAAACGCCAGAAAGGCGGCCAAGTTCGTTCCGGCCCGGCACCCCGGCGGGCAAAGTTCATCCTCAAAACACTAATCCCTCCCGTTTGGCTTTTCTGGTATGCCTTGCGTAACCCAAAAATCACCGCAAGACAAAAAGCCACGGTACTACGCGTACAGACACTGCTTTGGCTCATCGAACTTGCAGAAACAGTCAGACTGTTGGCTAACGGCAAGCTGGAAAGACGATAAGCCATGCAAGAGCCTCTCGTTTCCGTGATTACACCGTGCTTCAACGCTTCCCTCACCCTGCCCAAGACCGTGGAGTCGATCCTCGCCCAGACTTTCACCGACTGGGAACTGATGCTGGTGGACGACTGCTCACCGGATGATACGTGCGACAAAGCCCAAGCTTATTGTGATGCGGACACTCGCATTCATCTAATCCGACAACTGGAAAATGGCGGCGCTGCAATTGCCCGAAATGCAGGTATCGAGCGTGCCAAAGGGCGCTACATTGCTTTCCTCGATGCTGATGACAGCTGGCACCCGAATAAACTGGAGCGCCAATTAGAGTTGATGCAAAGCAACAACTGGCCGCTATCATTTACCAGCTATGCCCGAGTTGATGAGAACGGCAACCTGATAAGCCTTGTCGGTGTCCCGGAGACCATCACCTACAGAGAGCTGCTCAAAACCAATGTCATCGGCTGCTCCACCGCGATGTACGATACGGCCGTCGTTGGCAAGGTATTCATGCCTGATATGCGCAAGCGACAAGACTTCGGACTTTGGCTGAAAATTCTCAAGCTCACGTCAAAAGGATTTGGAATCAACAGCGAGCCGTTAACGACGTATCGAGTCATGGGCAACTCGCTATCGTCAAACAAGGGAAAAACTGCCGGTTATAACTGGCAGCTTTATCGAAAGGAAGAAGGGTTATCACTAGTCCTCGCCAGCTACTACTTTGCTAACTACGCACTTCGAGGAGTACTTAGAAGCAAGCTTCCTGCTCTGGCAAGATGGCTGGGCTGGCTTCATTCCCCGGAAGTGAAATAAATCCATCTGAGAAGTAGAAGAGTGAATTATCCCTTGTAGCCGTCAGGGTTTCTCTCTTGCCAATGCCAATGATCCCTGCACATTTCATCCACGCCGCGAGTCGCTTGCCAATTGAGGGCGGCCTGGGCATGCGACGGGTCAGCAAAACACTGCGCAACATCTCCTGCACGGCGGCCCACAATGTCATAAGGCACATCCCTGCCTGACGTATTGGCAAACGCCGAAATCATCTCCAAAACACTGTAGCCACGTCCAGTACCAAGATTCGTGGTAAACATTCCGGGGCTTGATTCCAGCGCCTGCAGTGCAGCCAGGTGGCCAGCGGCTAGATCCATGACATGAATATAATCTCGCACCCCTGTGCCATCCGAAGTCGGGTAATCGCCACCAAACACTCTCAATTTTTCACGCTTTCCAACCGCAACCTGGGCAATAAAAGGCATCAGGTTGCTGGGAATACCGTTGGGATCTTCGCCAATTTCTCCGCTCTCGTGGGCTCCCACTGGATTGAAATAGCGTAGTATCGCCAGCCCCCAGTTGCTATCAGATCGATAAAGGTCACGTAACATATCCTCGATATGCAATTTGCTTGCCCCATACGGGTTAGTGGAGCTCAAGGGAAAGTCTTCACGAATAGGTACAGAGGCTGGGTCACCATAAACAGTGGCAGAAGAACTGAACACCAGTCGCTTTACACCAGCACGCTCCATAGCCTCCAGCAAACGAATGGAGCCAACCACATTACAGTCATAATAACGCAGCGGCTGGTCAACAGACTCACCCACCGCTTTCAGGCCTGCGAAGTGGATCACCGCAGTGATTTTGTGCTCACCAAATAGTTGATCTAGGCAAACGTTATCGCGGATATCACCTTTGATGAAAGTCAGCTCACGGCCAGCCAGCTTCTGCACCCGCAGCAGGCTTTCCTCACTGCTGTTGGAAAGGTTATCCAGCACGACAACATCATTCCCAGCCTCAAGCAATAACAAGACAGTATGAGAACCGATATATCCAGCCCCACCAGTAACAAGCACTTTCTTCATTGATGTCATCCTGATCTGATATACGCCCTAGAGCCGGGGACATTTTACCACAGGAGTTTACCTGCAAGCGGAACCCCACTTTCAAGCACCGTCCAGGTTACTCAGCGACTTGGCTGATCGCTTGCGGGCAAGCTCCTACAGTTTTCAACCAACTGCCGACATGGCTTTGGCCACATTATCTTCAAACAGGCTGCGAATTCGGGCCAAAGCGCCCTTATTATCCGCTTCAAACCGCAGCACCAGCTTTGGCGAGGTATTCGACGCCCGACACAGACCCCAGCCATCCGCATAATCCATGCGAATACCGTCAATCACCCGACGCTCCCCCTCTCCAAATTCTGCCTGATTTTGAAGATACGCCACAATGGCGAACTTATTTTCTTCCGTAACATTAATATTGATTTCTGGCGTAGTGCACAGTGCGGGATAACGGCTGAAGAGTGCACCCGCATCGCCCTCAGATCGACTGATAATTGCCAGAATCCGGGCGGCAGCCACCAGCGCATCATCAAAGCCATACCAATCTTCCGCAAAGAAAATATGGCCGCTCATCTCACCAGCCAGCAAGGCCCCGGTTTCCTTCATCCGTGCCTTGATAAGGGAATGGCCAGTCTGCCACATTTCCGGCTCACCGCCAGCGTGACGAATCACATCGAACAGCGACCCCGTGCATTTCACATCAAAGATCACCTTCGCACCGGGGTTACGGCTCACCATGTCCTCGGCTAGGGCCATCAATAGAATATCCGGGTAGACCACCTCGCCTGCCGGCGTAACCACCCCTACCCGGTCTCCATCACCGTCAAACGCCAACCCCAGATCTGCTTTTTCTGACTTCACGGCGGCAATCAGGTCAACCAGATTTTTCATATCACCCGGATCCGGGTGGTGATTGGGGAAGGTGCCATCTACCTCGGTGAAAAGTGGCACCACTTCACACCCCAGGGCAGCAAGGGCTTGAGGAGCCTGCACGCCGGTAATGCCATTACCGCAATCCACTACTACCTTCATCGGGCGCGTCAGCGAGTGAGCGGCCAGAAACGCCTGTTGATACGCTTCCAGCACATCACACCCCCGATAGCTCCCCCGCTGCTCTGACGTCTCCAGGTCACCCTCAATAATCCGCTTACGCAACGCCTGGATACGGTCACCTGACAAGGTAGTGCCATCAATCACGATCTTGAACCCGTTGTAATTGCCGGGGTTATGGCTTCCAGTCAGCATTACACCGGAATTGAGCCCCTCGAGATGGTATGTCGCGAAGTAGAGGCCCGGGGTGGGCACCATACCCACATCCACCACATCGCAGCCTGTAGCCCTTATACCGTCACTCAGCGCCTTTACCAGCGCCGGCCCCGACAATCGGCCATCCCGCGCAACCGCAATAGCAGTTTGCCCGTGTGACAGTACTTCCGAGCCGATGCTTCGTCCGATCAGATATGCCCATTCATCGGTCAGCGTGTCTTCGTAAATACCGCGGATGTCATAGGCTCGGAAAATTGAGGCGGGAATGGGGGTACTCATTAGGGAAATCATCCTGATAACTGGCCGAATGCTTAAGGCGCCATCATACGTGAAATGCGTTGGAATCGCAGGCCGCAGAGACTCATGCCTCATGCCAGTCCTATGGTGGCCCCACAAATGCTGAACACTCGACAAAGGCGCCGCCAAAGATACTCAGCCTGGCAGTTTGGCTTCAGCCAATGAACGCCCCTGAGCGTCCTTTTCGGATAGCCGCACAGGCCCTTCCTGAGGCCAACGAATAGCTAGTTCGGGATCAGCCCAGTGGATACACTTCTCCGAAGCCGAGGAATAGAATTCGGTGCACTTATACTGGATCTCTGCGACATCACTGAGCACAAGAAAGCCATGAGCAAAGCCCGGAGGAATCCAGATTTGGGCTTTGTTGTCACCAGACAGATAGGTCCCGACCCACTGAAAACGGGTGGGCGCCCCCATCCGCAGATCAACAGCCACATCAAAAACCTCTCCCCGGCTACAACGCACCAGTTTCCCCTGAGGTTGATCAAGCTGGTAATGCAACCCACGCAGCGTGTGCCTGACCGAAAGGCTATGATTATCCTGAACAAAATCTGCCGATATCCCGGCCTCTGCAAACGCACGAGCATTCCAGCTTTCCATGAAAAAACCACGTGAGTCGCCAAAGACCTCAGGCTGGATCAGTTTGACATCAGGAATGCGGGTAGCAGTGATCAGCATGTAAGCTCATCCTCATTAAGGTGCACCGGGCACCCAAAAGGGGTTGCTGGCCAGGGCGCGGCCGGAGAAGACATACACTCTCAATCTTTCCAGGAAAGTCATTGCTGCTTTCTGGAAACGTGCCGGGCCAGGGCCAAAGTGGAAGCATCCAGACCAGCTGTCGAGCTCGGGTCAGCCAGCACCTCAAGCATATCGGTGGCGATCACCTTACCCATCTCTACCCCCCACTGATCAAAGGGATTAATCCCCCAGATAACAGCCTGTACAAACACCTTGTGTTCATACATGGCAAGCAACGCTCCCAACACACGAGGAGAAAGCTCATCCAGGACCAGAGTGGTACTAGGCTGATTACCGTGATAACGCTTATAGGATGGCAACGCCAGCGAGGGATCCAGGGCTTTCTCACCCAATGCCAGCAAACGAGACTGAGCCAGGCAATTGGCATTCGACAAGGCATGCTGACTTTCCAGCTCACACGCAGACGCGGAATGCACGGACTCAGTGTAGCGTTTGGCGGTCATCAGAAACTCGCAGGCAATAGTCTGGGTTCCCTGATGCAGCAGCTGGAAAAAAGCATGCTGGGCATTTGTGCCCACCTCGCCCCAGATCACCGGGCAGGTGTCATAATCCAGCGGCTTCCCGGAGCGGGAAACGCTCTTGCCGTTGGACTCCATCTCAAGCTGCTCAAGATAGGCAGGCAGGTGCTTGAGACGCCCGTCGTAAGGCAGCACGGCCCGAGCCCTGATGTCGAGGAAATTAATATTCCAGACATCCACCAGCGCCAGCATGACCGGAATATTGGTCTCCCAGGGTCGGGTACGGCAATGCTCATCCATCTCATGGGCGCCGGCCAGCATCTCCCTGAATCCTGCCATGCCTACCGTCAGCGCAATCGGCAAACCGATGGCAGACCAGAGCGAGTAACGCCCCCCCACCCAGTCCCAGAAAAGCAGCTGGTTGTCCGGCGTGATGCCCCACTCGACCATACGCTCGGCATTGGCGGAAATGCCGATGAAATGACAGCGTAATAATGCCCCATCGTCGCAATCCAGTCCCAGCCCCCGAGCCAGCCACTGCCTTGCAGTCCGGGCATTATGCAGTGTGTCGACGGTAGTAAAGGATTTTGAGGACACCAGGAACAGAGTTGTCCTCGGATTCAGCTCCTGCAGTATCTGGGAAACCTGACTGCCATCCATCGAGGAAGCGAAGTGAATACGGGGGCGACACAATTCTTCAGGAGGAAGACAAGACTGCAAGGCAAAGGCAGCCATCAAGGGGCCTAGATCCGATCCCCCCACGCCCACATTAACCACATCCGTGATGGCATCACCCAGCACGCCCCGCCAATGGCCCTTGAGGATACGATCCGCCATACCCTCCATGGCACCCAGCTGCTCATGCACGCCCGGCGCCTTGTCCACAGGCTCACGCAGGCACCAGTGCTTGGCGGCGCGGCCCTCGGTACAGTTCACCTCGGCACCAGCAAACAACGCATCCATCCAGTGTCTTAGCTGGCGCTCATCAGCAAGCTTAACCAGCAGATCCCGGCTCTCGTCAGTAAGGCGCTGCTTGCTGAAATCCGCCAGCAACCCAGCGTCTTCGAGGCTGAAACGACCAAAACGGCCCTGATCCGACGCGAAAAGATCTGCCAGATGCAGGAATTTTTCCTGTTCGGCACGCTGTGCCAGCTGTGACCAGATCGTACTGATAGTGAGAACGTCCTGTTCCGGAACCATGATTAACGCCCTATCCCTCTATACACTAGCCCCTGTTCACTGACAAAGGCAGGCTCATAAATATTGCGGCCATCCAGGATCAACGGCTCGCGCATGGCGCGTTTCAGCCGCTGCCAGTCCGGGCTCCAGTAAGGCTTCCACTCCGTGATCAACATCAGCGCATCTGCCCCTTGAACAGCTTCATACGGGTCGTCGCACAGGGTCAGCGCACCCCGCCCCTGGGCCCAGCTTTCCAGATCCGGCAGCGCCTTGGGATCATGGGCCGTGACCTCTACCCCCTGAGCCCACAGAGCTTCAATCACTTTCAACGCAGGCGCATTGTCTACGCGATGGGTGCCGGGCTTGAACGCCACCCCCCACAGCGCCACCTTCTTTCCTGCCACATTGCCCTGATGGAACTGCCAGAACTTGCGGAACAGCACTTCCTTCTGGCGCTCATTGGTCTGCAGCACACGCTCAAGCAGACCCGGCTCCGCGGCCCGCTCATTCAATGCGTCCACCAGCGCCAGCACGTTGCTGCTCAGGCCCGGGCCACCAAAACCGCAGCCTGGATACAGGTAGGCCTCGCCAATGCGCGGGTCGGCCCCCATGGCCACTCGCACCACATCAATATCGACACCCAACGATTCGGACAAGCTGGCCATGTCATTCATATAGCTGATACGGGTAGCCAGGATCCCACTGATGGCCAGCTTGGCGAACTCCGCCTCTCGCAGGCTCATCACCTGAATCACGTCCTTGCGACGGTTGAAGGGACGCAACAGCTCCCGCACCAATGCCTCACCCTCGCCGTCGTCACAGCCCAGCAAAATGCTGTCCGGGCGAGTAAACGTCTGGAAGGCATTCCCTTCCTGAATCAAATCAGGCAGAGCGACCAAGACAGCATCGGGATCAATCTGTTTGGCGATGTCGCGCAGCAACTCGGCAGAGCCCACCGGCCCCACGGTCTGGTTAACAATCACCCCACATCCATGGGAGTGCACCAGACTCTTTATCAATTCCTCGGCCACACCGCGTTGGCCCGGTTGCAAGGCCAGGAAAACAGCACTTGCCCCCTCCGGCGGCACATCCTCCCAGAAACACGTCGTCAGACGGCCGCTTTCCAGTTGGTCCGCAAAAAGGCGATCCAGCCCCTGCTCACGAAACAGCGGACCTCCTTGGGCAAGTCGCTCGCGAGACGCGGGCTCCACCACACACCAGTTAACCTGATGCCCCGTCTGCGCCATGGCCGTGGCCGTCACCTGAGCACACAAGGTGTCGCCGTATACCGTTATATGCATACTTTCCTTCCGTTTTGCTGCCCTGTAGGAGCCCACGCCCCTACGCGGGAGCGACCTACAGGCGAAACCCCAAGCACTTCGCCTGCAAACAGCAGCAGCCTTCTACAAATCCAGTTCCCTGCCCACAAGCGCCGGTCATGCCTTTGACTTCCCTTTCAACTTTAAACTTTAAACTTTCAACTCGCTCCTGCTTCGCCTAACTCCGCCGCCATCATTGCTCGCACCTGCTCGCCCAGCTCCGGGTGCCGGGCCGCATAATGGAAAACAGCCTGCAAATAGCCGGCCTTGTTACCACAGTCAAACGTTCGGCCGCGCATGGCATAGGCTTCCACCGGCGCACGTTGCATCAAAGTCGCAATGGCATCAGTCAGCTGAATCTCATTACCTGCACCCGGCGGGGTTTCGGCCAGAATCGCCATGATCTCCCCCGGCAGAACATACCGCCCCACTACGGACAAACGAGATGGCGCATCCTCAACAGCGGGCTTCTCGACCACCGCCGTCATGGCAGAAGATTCACCGGGTAACGGCACCCCACCTTTCAGTGCCACAATGCCATACTGATCCACACGCTCCGCAGGCACCTCTTCTACCATGATCTGCGCCGCACCACTGGTACCATAAGCCGCCACCATCAAGCCCAAGTCTTCAGCCTCACCCTCGCAGTCCACCAGCACATCCGGCAGCAGCACCGCGAACGGCTCATACCCCACCACCGGCGCCGCACAGGCCACAGCGTGCCCCAAGCCCAACGCACGGTGCTGGCGCACCGAAATCACACTCACATCATCAGGCAGGATATCGCGCACCTCGGCCAGCAGCGCGTCCTTGCCTTTCTCGGCCAATTGCTGCTCCAGCTCAAACTGGGTGTCGAAGTAGTCCTCAATCGCCGTCTTGGCAGAATGAGATACTAGGATAATTTCCTTGATGCCGGCTCTAACCGCTTCCTTGACCACATACTCAATGGCAGGGCGGTCGACAATAGGCAGCATCTCCTTGGGAATCGACTTTGACGCCGGCAACATCCGCGAACCGAATCCCGCCACCGGTAACACCGCTTTTCTAACCATTACTCCCTCTTTTCAAGAGCTGTCTGCCTAGCCACAATATTAACAGCCCAATAATCGAGCCAACCGCATTGCCAGCCACATCACTCCAAGTGGTTGAGCGGTATGGAATCCAAAGCTGAACCAGTTCAATCAGGCCACCCAGCAGCATCACCAAGACAAACACCCAAGAGGGAGATGCCCAACTCCAACCTAACAATAGTGCTATCAAGGCACAAAAGAATACGTGGGCATAGGCATCAATACCGCCCAGTGACAGGGCTTTGCTTACTGTCTCTCTCATCTCACCCGGCAACATCGCACCACACATAAACAACAGGGTGATGACAGCCAGCAGGAAAACTCGCCAGACTCTACCCATAACGCATCACTCAGTCGCTGCCAAACAGATCCCGGGTGTAAACCTTCTCAGCACAGGGAGCCAGCTCCTCAACCATCCGGTTGGATACAATCACATCACAACCGGATGTAAATGTGTCAAAATTCCGGATAACCTCCGAATTGAAAAAGGAATCTTCTGCTAACGCTGGTTCGTACACCACCACTTCAACTCCTTTGGCCTTGAGGCGCTTCATCACCCCCTGAATGGACGAGGCCCGAAAGTTATCCGATCCAGCCTTCATCACCAGTCGATAAATCCCTACTCGCTTGGGCCCCCTTCGCAAGATATCTTCAGCAACGAAATCCTTACGGGTACGGTTGGCATCCACGATCGCCTGGATCATGTTGTTGGGCACATCAGAATAATTAGCCAGCAGCTGCTTGGTGTCTTTCGGAAGGCAGTAGCCACCGTACCCAAATGAAGGATTGTTGTAGTGGTCACCAATGCGCGGATCCAGACAGACCCCATCGATTATCTGCCGGGTATCAAGACCATGGGAAGCCGCATAGCTGTCCAGTTCGTTGAAGTAGGCCACGCGCATGGCCAGGTAGGTATTGGCGAATAGTTTGATAGCCTCAGCTTCAGTGGAATTGGCAAAAAGCGTTGGCACATCGTCAATGATTGCCCCTTGCGAAAGCAGACCGGCAAAGGTTTTTGCCAGGTCGCAATGCCCACCGACAATGATTCGCGAAGGGTACAGGTTGTCGTAAAGGGCCTTTCCCTCCCGAAGAAACTCGGGGGAAAACAGAATGTTCTCTCCCCCGAACTGCTGTCGGAGAGAGGCGGTATAGCCCACCGGCACGGTAGATTTGATAATAATGGTCGCGGAAGGATTGATCTCAAGCACATCACCGATCACCGCCTCGACCGTGCGCGTGTTGAAATAGTTGGTTTGCGGGTCGTAATCGGTCGGCGTCGCCACTACCACGAAGTCAGCGCCCTCAAAGGCTTCCTGCTTGTCTGTCGTCGCTTGCAGATCCAGCGCTTTGCCCGCCAGATACTCCTCGATCAGTGCGTCCTCAATGGGCGAAATTCCGTTCCGGATCTTCTCCACCTTGGCCGCATCAATATCCAGCGCAACCACCGTATTGTGCTGGGCCAGCAACACCGCATTGGAAAGCCCCACATAACCGGTTCCGGCTACCGCAATCTTCATTCTCGACCCCAACAGTCAGACTACAGCCCGGCCATCCAAGCCGGACAAGAAAAAGCAGCCCAGTATACAACCCAAGCGCCCCAACCAACACCGTCTCAACTGCAATCTAACGACCGCAGCACAAAGGGAACAGGCAAGCTGCCCTGTGGAAAATTTCGCTTGCAAAATCAATGGCTAATAATCGCTGCTTTACTGCGGAAGCTTACTGCAAGGAATTTCATCGAAGCCGCCCCTCACCACTTACAGATAAACTTCAGCAGTCATCCTGACCTATCGCTTGATGCATCAAGAACTCAAACAATCGCAGCGATCAGTTGCTTCACACAGGCTTCAATATCGTTTTCAGCGGTATTCACCACCAGCTCCGGCTTAGCCGGGGCTTCGTAAGGGCTATCGATACCGGTGAATTCCTTGATAATGCCCTGGCGCGCTTTCTGGTACAGGCCTTTGGGGTCGCGCTTCTCGCACTCTTCCAGTGGCGCGTCCACAAACACTTCCACGAACTCGCCATCTTCGAACAACTCACGGGCGGCATCACGGTCCGCCCGGAACGGGCTGATGAAGGCGGTGACAACAATAAGGCCTGCATCCACCATCAGCTTGGCCACTTCAGACACCCGGCGGATGTTCTCGGTGCGGTCTTCATCGCTCATGCCCAAGTTCTTGTTCAGGCCGTGGCGCACGTTATCGCCGTCCAGCAAATAAGTGTGCTGGCCCTGCTCGGTCAGTGCCACTTCCAGCGCATTCGCCAGTGTAGATTTACCGGAACCGGACAGACCCGTCAGCCAGATACACTTCGGCTTCTGGCCCTTAACCTTCGCGCGGTCTGCCTTGGACACATTAGACTCATGCCATACGACATGGGCCTTGGATTCGTTTGCTTTTTCCTGGTATGGGGATTTCTCAGACATGCGATATTCCTTAGTTTCAAGTTGCGAGTTACGAGCCGCGAGTTACGAAAAGCAACTTCAACACTCATCCAATTGCCGCCTGATGCCATGAATCAGCGCACCAAGCATTCTGGAAAGTTGATCCGTCTCCGAAAGCCATTGGCCTGCAATGTCTTCATCGATGTAATCAATTTCAGTTCCAATATGTATCTGGGTTCTTAGTTCGCCGACCGAACCTTTTGCATAACTCCAGAACCTCCCTCTATCTTTGAGAGATAGCCGTTCATAGCCTCCGCAATATTGCTGGGCACAGACAGGGCAGACCTTGTTATCTGGTCCTTGAAGCCAAAATCACGACACTCACGAAAGTGCCGATACATTTGAATACATAGGGACGTTGACCGGCGCCATACTTCCATTTCTTCGAACCGCATCCTTACTCCTTACCAGGACATCCTTGTCCAAGCATTAGTATTTCGAAACTCGCAACTCGAATCTCGAAACTTTCAAAATCCCCAAACCATCGGAATAACCGTCAGGCTAATCACCGCCACCACCACACTCATCGGAAACCCGATCTTCAGATAATCACTGAACGTGTAGCCACCTGGGCCCATGACCATCAAGTTGGTCTGGTAACCCAGCGGGGTCATAAAGCTGGCAGAGGCGGCGAACATGACCGCGACGATGAAGGGCATGGGGCTAACGCCCAGTTGTTCCGCCACACCGATGGCGATGGGAAAAACCAATACGGCAGCGGCATTGTTGGTGATCATTTCGGTGAACACGGCTGTGAGCAGGTAAATAATCACTAGCGCCATAAAGGGCGACAAACCGCCGTCCGGGATCACCTGTTCCACAATCCAGGCGGCCGCGCCGCTGGACTCCATGGCTTTGCCTAACGCAAAAGAGGCGCCGATCACCACCAACACCGGCAAGTTCACACTCACGTTCATCCGCGAGCGGTTCACGGTGACACAACGCAGCGCGATCATCAGCCCGGCTGCGAACATGGCCGCCTCCAGGGTCGAGGCCAGCCCCAACACATTCGCCATCACCATGGCCACCAACACTGCCACTGCCTGCGGCGCACGGCGAAAGTCCGGGGGCGTGGAATCCTTCAACGGGCTCACCAGCATGAAATCGCGACGATACTGGTACTGCTCGACAAACTGCTGACTGGTTTCCAGCAGCAGGGTATCCCCCACCTTCAAACACTGCTCGCCCACCTTGCCGGGCACACGCTTCCCATTGCGGCTGATACTCAAAATCGCTGCCTGATAACGGGTGCGAAACCCCGTTTCCTTCACAGAACGACCAATACCCGGAAATTCCGGGCTCAGTACCACTTCCACAAGATGGCGTTGGTGGTTATTCAGGCCCAGCTTGTGCGCACCACCATGGGCGGCCTGTAAACCGTTAATGCGTTGCAGCTCCCGCGCGCACTCCGGCACCCCGACAAACGCCAGTAAATCGCCTTCCTGCAGCGTCATTTCCGGACCAACCGCCGTAAACAGGCGTTCATCACGCTGAATATCGGTCAAAAAGCCATAGGTCAGGTTCCGCAGCCCCCCGTCCTGGATAGTACGCCCTGCCAGCGGGCTGCCTTTCGCGACCAGCATCTCGACGTGGTACTCACGGGCATCTTCCCACTGCGACGCCATACTGGCCCGGTTCGGCAACAAAAAGCGGCTGATTAACAACATGAATGCCGCACCACCCAGCAACACCGGCACACCCACCCAGGCCACATCGAAAATGCCGAATGCCGGCAGGCCTTTTTCCTGTACCAAACCGTCCACCACCAGATTGGTGCTCGTGCCGATAAGCGTACAGGTGCCGCCGAGAATAGCCGCATAACTCAGCGGTAACAGCAGTTTGGAGGCAGACAACCGTAAGCGTTGCGCCCATTCCTGCACCGCAGGAATCATCATGGCCACAACGGTGGTGTTATTGAGAAAGGCACTCAGAATGGAAGCGGGCGCGATCAAACGGAACTGACTGGAAAGTACCGACTTGGGCTGCCCTAGCAACCGGTGCGCCACCCAATAAATGGCCCCGGTATCCCGCAAGGCGGCTGCCACCACGTACAGCGCAGCAATAGTCATCAGGCCCGGGTTGGCAAAACCAGAGAGAGCCTCTCCTGGAGAAATAATGCCTGTGATCAACACCAGAACAAGTGCTGCCATCATGGTCATATCCGCAGGCACACGGTTACTGACCAGTGCCCCCAGCACAGCCAACACAATCAGCAGTGTTATCAGTATGTCCACGGTCATTCGGTCAACCACACAAGCCAAGACGCCACGTGAGAAATCCCGCAGCAAAAGGGCATTTTACAGGGCAAAGGGAATATAAAAAGGGAGGGCTTAGTCAAATTTACTATAAGCAAAAAACAACACCCACAGAATAATGTCGGATTACGGCTACGCCTAATTCGACCTACGGAACTCACCATCAAGGGGTTTGCATCGCGGTGGAACCACCGCTCCCACAACGTGTAGTTTGGTAGGTCGGGTTAGCCTAAAGGCGTAACCCGACAATCAGGCAAGACTATTCTGCCATGCTCGCCGTTTTCGCCACCATCGCCGGCAATTCGCGGCTTGGGGCGCTTTGCGGCGACTCGATACTCGCCCCACCGGGCTCGTAGCCATTCACATAGCTGCGCAGCAAGGCGCGCAGGGCATCCTGGTCAGCGCGAGCCAATCCCTTGCGGAACGCCTCCAGAGCAAAATAAATTTCATCCCATTCAAGCTTTTCTTCATGGGCCTGCATAATCATCTCGTGCTCGGTTCGCGTACTGCAGTCACCAATCAGCAGCTCTTCATAGAGCTTCTCACCCGGACGCAGACCGGAAAAGGCAATATCGATATCGCCGTCCGGATTATTGTCATCCCGCACGGACATACCCATCAAATGCACCATGGTGCGGGCCAAGTCCACAATCCGCACCGGCTCACCCATATCCAGCACAAACACCTCGCCGCCCCGGGCCATGGCGCCGGCCTGAATCACCAGCTGGGAAGCTTCCGGAATAGTCATGAAATAACGAATTACATCCGGATGGGTCACCGTCACCGGCCCGCCCTTCTGAATCTGATCACGGAACAGGGGCACCACGGAGCCGGAAGACCCCAGCACGTTGCCAAAACGGACCATGGAAAACACCGTTTCCGAGCCCCGCGCGGCAATGGCCTGAAGCACCAGTTCAGCAAAACGCTTGGTGGCCCCCATCACATTGGTAGGGCGCACCGCCTTGTCGGTAGACACCAGGATAAAATGCTTCACATGGGCCGCTTCCGCGCCTAAGGCTGCTTCCAGCGTCCCCAGAATATTATTGCGCACACCTGCAGCTGGATTCGCCTCCACAATCGGCACATGCTTGTAAGCCGCCGCGTGGTACACAGTGTCGACTCGGTTTTCACGGCACAGGCGCTCCATCAGTCCACGATTCACCACCGAGCCCAACACCGCCTCAACCTCGATATCTCTGCCCAGGCTAGTCAGTGCTGCCCGCAATTCCTTCTCAATGGCATACAGGCCAAACTCGCTTTGATCCAGCAGCACCAATCGGGAGGGATTCAGTTTGAGGATTTGACGACACAGCTCACTACCAATGGAACCCGCAGCCCCAGTCACCAAAACATGCTTACCGCTGATACAGCGCGACAGTAAATCCGTACGGGGCGGCACCGCATCACGGCCCAGCAAGTCATCAATGGAGACTTCCTTGATTTCCTCAAGGCGCGCCTTGCCGCTGGCAATATCAGCAAACGAAGGCACCGTTTGCACATGCACATTCAGCGTTTCCAGCCAACGCACCACCGCCATACGCGTGGCACGGCTTTCAGAAGGCAGTGCCAAAAGCACAGTCCGGATCACACCTCGCTCAACGGCCTTTTCAAGCTTGCGGCGACTGACTACCGGCACGCCGCAAAGCAGCGTACCCTGTTTGCCTGGCGCATCATCCACAATCATCAGCGGGTGTAACTCCGCCGTGGAAAGCAGGCCAGACACCAACTGAGCGCCAGCACCGCCGGCACCAAAAACAGCCACTGACTCACTGGCAATACGCTTACCCAAAACGTTGTAAAGAAAGCGGCGCATCATGAAACGGCTGCCGCCCAGGTAGAGCACCAACAACGCCCAGAAGATGATAAAGACAGAACGGGGCGTCGACGCCGACACCATATAGGAGGAAGCAGCCAGCAATACCACGGAAAACGTCACGCCAGCCAAAATAGACCACGCCACCTCTGCACCGAGGTAACGCACAATCGAGCGGTAAAAGCCAAAGGCGTACAAGGCAGGCAATAGCACCATGGGCCCGGCCACAAGCAACCAGAGGTCAGCAACGTCTGGCGTTGCCGAATTCAGGCGCAGCCCATAAGCCAGCCACAGCAGCAAAGGCGCCGCCAGCGCATCCGCACTCAGCATAATCAAGCGCTTAGCCGCACGAGACAGTGATACCATCTGATGCACGGGGGAATACAGATACTTGTTCGTCATAACAGGTCCATCCATGCGACCACAGGGGCGACTAATACGGCAAAGTCCCTCTTAGCCATACGTCTGTGACTTTCGTCACACTAATTAGCCGGAGGAGCATTATAGGCCGTTCCTCAGGATATCCAACGGGTAAAAAGCACTAATTTAGGTGCAATCTAGTCATAAACCGTGACAATTAAGCGACAAATGGCAACCACAGTCAGTGACGCTGCCTCGTAATCGTGAATCTTTTTCAATCTGTTGCAAACGAACGCTCCGCGGCAACCCGGTAGGTCGAATTAGTCTGAAGGACGTAATCCGACACTCATTCATCCATAGACCAAGCCAAGCACAGCTATGACAGACGCACTCACTTGCCAAGTCCCTTGTCGGATTACGCCTTCAGGCTAATTCGACCTACAAACCACACCATCTACTCGTAAGTCGTGTTTACCCAAGGGCACAGAGAGGCCGAAGGCCGTAACCCGGCATCGCCCTGACACTCAGCCGCCTGTTTGAGCAGGCACCAACAGGCCACCATTAGGCCCAGGAAACCAGACAATCCCCGGGCGTCCCGCAACATGGACTGGCTGAGTCCAAACCCGACAAAGGCCACCACAATCAGCACACCACACAGCGCAAAAGCCTGCACCTCACTGTTCCCCGCCTTTGCGCCCTGCCGCCAATAGCGCCAGAAAAGCCATAGCGGCACCCCATACAATCCCAGCAATGACAACAACCCCAACAAACCGCGGCGCGCCAAGGTATCAATCATGTCGCTATGCAACTGATCATGAAGACTCACCCCTTGTGTAAAACGACCTTCAGCGACCCACTCATCCCGGCGCACCTCAAGCCTGCCCTCGCCCCAACCAAGCAACGGCTTTGCCTTGATCAGGAGCCAACCGGCCTCCCACATCTCCAAACGTATCCCCAGCGAGGAGTCCCGCTCTCCATCAACGTACTCCTCAAGATCTCCCACTCCCTGGCTGACACGATTCGATACCGACACCTGCGGCAATAGCGCGATCATCAACAGTGAAGACAACAAAAGCACAGACCAGACAGCAATGCCCTTGCGGGGCAGCATAAATGACGCAGCCCAACACAAAATCAGCGCCAATACAGGAAACACCACCCAGCCCCCTCGTGTACCGGATAACACCGAAGCCAGAAGCCCCGCGAACACGCCCAATACACACAGGACCCGTTTGCAGCCCGAGTATTCATGCCCAAATAATGCACGCGGATATACGAGTAGCACCAGTGAGAGCGTCGCCAGTAATAACGCAAGGTTCCCAAACGGGATCGGGTTCATCCCATTGTGTGCGCGCCCACCACCAAGCCAGAGAGACTCATAAGCAGCAATTCCGCCGGCCAACAGCGCGCCAACCAGCACCCCAAACCACCACGCTGTGGCTGTCGGTGGCACGCATCGCCATACCAGCAAAACCAGACCCGCCAGCAGTGGCCACACCGGCAGCCAGACACCCTGCCGCCCTTCTCCCACCGGCCACTGTCCAGTACGCCAGACGTCGCCTAGCCACACTGCAGAAAACAAGACCAGAACCGCCAGTATCAGGTAGTCATCAACAGCAAATGCCCCACTAAAACGCCGCCCCGAAAACAGCAGGCACAGCACTGCTGACGCCCCAGCGATGAGGGGAAGCACCGCATACGTAAAGTGGAACACCAGCAGAAAAGCCAGAAAAGAAAAAAGCAGAAAGCTCGCCGAGAACCGGCACAATCGAATCAAACACCCACCTCATCGGTAGGTCGAATTAGTCCGAAGGACGTAATCCGACATTCATCCATCCATAGATCGAACCAGGCATAGCCATGACCCGCTGCACTCACCTGCCAAGTTCATTGTCGGATTACGCCTTTAGGCTAATTCGACCTACAAACCACAAACACAAAGCAATCGCGCGTAGGTCGTGTTAGGCCGAAGGCCGTAACCCGACATCCGAACTCATCACCTTGCGCAACACCTCACAGGTCATATCAATCTCAACCTCAGTCAACGTCGGGTGCACCAAAAACATCAACGAACTTTCACCCAAGGCCTTGGCAACCGGCAACCGCTCCTGCGGCCCCAACCGAAGATCCGTAAACGCTTTTTCCCGATATACCTCCGAACAGGACCCTGAAAAACACGGCCCCCCTTCTGCGACAACGGCATTCATAATCCGGTCACGCACATCGGCTACAGGCTCATTAACAACAGCCTCATCCACAAACACATAACACTTGTAACCCGCATGGCCGATGCCTTCTGGCACCTCCGGCACACGCAACCCAGGCAGCGAGGCCGCCGTTTCCCAGATTGCACGGCAATTAGCCTGGCGTGCAGCGGTCCATTCGGGCATACGCTGCAACTGAATCCGACCAATAGCGGACTGCATTTCCGTCAACCGAAAATTAGTGCCTATCGACTCATGCAACCAACGGAAGCCGGGCGGATGCTCACGCTCATAAACGGCGTTCCAGCTTTTTCCGTGGTCTTTGAAGCTCCACATCTGGGACCACAAACCACGGTCATTGACCGTAACCATGCCACCTTCTCCACCGGTGGACATGATCTTGTCCTGGCAGAACGACCAGCAACCCACATGCCCCAGGCCGCCCACCGGTTTACCTTTATAGGTAGCACCGTGTGCTTGGGCACAGTCTTCGATCACGAACAAATCATGCTGCTCGGCCAATGCCATGAAACCATCCATGTCACAGGGCCAACCCGCCAGATGCACGCAAACGACCGCTTTGGTGTTCGGGGTAATCACGGCAGCGACAGTTTCAGGGGTAATGTTCTGGGTTTCCGGGTCCACATCAGCAAACACCGGCGTCGCCCCGGCATTAATTACGGAAGTAGCAGACGCAAGAAACGTCCGCGGCGTTACCACCACTTCGTCTCCTGCGCCAATACCTAAGCCCTGCAAGGCGAGATCCAGCGCCAAGGTGCCGTTGGCCACCGCGATGGCATACTCGGTACCGGCAAAGGCGGCGAATTCTCGCTCGAATTCACGCCCCTCCTGGCCCGTCCAGTAATTCACCTTATTGGAAAAGAGTACGCGAGACACCGCATCGGACTCTTCCTGGGTAAAGGAAGGCCAGGGCGAAAAAGGGCCATTAAGCATGGAAAACCTCAGAAAAATTATTGCGGGCGAGCAGGCGTACCCACCACCGTCAAACCATCTTGAATATCAGATACTACCGTGGCACCGGCGCCCACAGTCACAGCATTACCGATAGCAATGCATTGCTTAACCTGGCAACCGATCCCCAGCCATGAACCCTCACCTACAGTAACCTCACCGCCCAGTGCAACGGCTGGGCAGACATGGCTGTAATCGCCGATCACACAATCATGGTCAAGACTGGCGCAGGTATTGATAATAGCGCCACGTCCAACCCGCGCATCAACATTGATGACCGCACCCGCTACCACCAACACCCCCTCACCAATATCCGCAAAAGGGCTAATCACCGCAGAGGGATCCGTAAGGGTTGTCAACGCAAGGGAATCGGCAACCAGCCTTTCACTCCAGGTTCTACGATGCAGTGCATTGCCGATGGCAACAAAAAAAGCATCACAAACATGGCGGGATGCATTCTCAGGCACATCCACCACATCCCAGCGGCCAATGGAATAGGCACCCTTAGCAGCAACCCCATCAAAGAACACCACCTCTTCCCAGCCACAGCGCAACGCCGTATCCGCCACCACCTTGCCGTGGCCTCCGGCACCAATGATGCCAAGACGACGCTTCATTGATCTCTCCCGGTAAAGCGAGTCATGGTTGCTTCACCATCCTGGTTAATGTCATCCCGCTTCACCACCTTCCACACCGTCAGAAACAGGATCTTGATATCAAGCCACAAAGTACGGTTGTCCACATACCACACATCCAGTTCGAACTTCTCATTCCAAGAAAGGGCATTACGGCCATTGATCTGTGCCCAGCCAGTAATACCGGGGCGCACCTCATGGCGGCGACCCTGGCGCTCGGAATAGAGAGGCAGATAGTCCATCAGCAAAGGACGCGGCCCCACCAGGCTCATATCCCCCTTGAGGACATTCCACAGTTCCGGCAACTCATCCAGACTGCTGGAACGAAGGAACTGCCCAAACCCGGTAAGCCGGTCTACGTCCGGTAGTAGCTCACCATTGGAGCCGCAGTCATCGGTCATGGTACGGAACTTGGCCATCTCAAACGCCTGCCCAGCTTTACCTGGGCGAGTCTGCCGAAACAGCACCGGGCTACCCAGCTTGATTCTGACAAGCAAGGACAAAAACACAATGACTGGGGCCAGCAACAGCAAACCCGTCATGGCGCCTAAAATATCCATCAACCGCTTCATGTCAGCTCCATTTTCATGTCAGCTTCATTTCCCTGAGCATCACCGCGTTTACCTTGTGTACGTCGTACTTTTCTTCAGCGATAGTCCTTGAACGCGCCCCCATCAAAGCCACTGGCTCAGGCTGTTCTATCAGCCTGATCATGGCCTCAGCCAGCGAGTTAACGTCCTGCACCGGCACAAGATAGCCATTATCGCCATCCACCACGGTTTCACGGCACCCAGGGGCATCGGTAGTGATGACTGCCCGCCCCATGGCCATGGCCTCCAGCACGGTGCGAGGCGTCCCTTCACGATAGGAAGGCAACACATACACACCGCTTTCTGCAATTGCCGGACGAACATCCGCAAGCTTACCAAGGAACTCGAGGGTTCCTGCCGCTATCCAGCTATCCAGTTCCTGCTGACGAATCGCATCCGGATTATCATCAATCCAGCCCACCAGCCGGAACACCGCTTCAGGATACTGTGCTTTTACCAAGGCAGCAGCTTGTGCGTACTCGCGAACCCCCTTGTCTCCAAGCAGCCTAGCAATGAGAAGGAATGCCGGCGCCTCTGGCAAAGGCAACACTGCATATTCCGCCACATCGACACCTGATCCATTCACCACACGGGAAGGAATTGCCGGCTTCAATAGTTTCAACTGTCTGAACAAAGACTCATCATCCGGGTTCTGGAAAAACACCAGACGATTTCGAGACAAGGAAAACCTATACAGCTGCTGAATCAACACCCGCAGTACCTTACGCAAGCCTGTCGCCTCACCAGTAAAGGCATATCCCAAGCCGGTAATCAGAGCAAAACGGTTGGTTACCCCCGCCATCCAGGCAGCCAGGGAACCATAGATCACAGGCTTGATGGTATAGCTCAGTACATAGTCAACACGGATCTGGCGCATCAGTTTGCGCAGAGCAAACAAGGCAGAAAGATCCTTGAGCGGATTCATACCCGTCCGCTGGAGAGGAATATCGTAGGCCTGTACACCCAGTGCACTCAGCCGTGTAGCAATATCGGAATGGGGGTCAAGGCCAGGAACGGCCACATGCACGTGACAACCCGCAGCCAGCAAGGCCTCAATCAACGGCCCACGAAACTTGATAAGAGAGTCGGGAAAGCTGGCGACCAACAAGAAAACCGGCTTTGTCATCGCTTGGTCTCCTCCAAACTGGCCGACTCCGATTCAACAGGCAGCCGAGACCGACCCATCACCGAAATCAACAAAAAAATCAGCATCGGCGCAAACATCCACTTCTGACGCAGCGCAATGCCCAGGTTTGCGGTGGTCATCGCCAGAATCAGCCAGGCACCCAGCGAGTAAATCCACAAGAACATGCGGTTGTGGGCCAACAAGTGTGCAGGCAAAGGCTTCCTGATCAGCGCCCAGCCCCCAGCGACAAACAGGAAAAGCAGAATGGTATTATCCAGCGCTGCAGCCAGAGAAAAAAGGTTACGCACTTCGATCAGCGTGGGCCTGAACAGGTAGGTGAACATCTGAACGGGGGGGCTCATCCCGGAAATATCAACAGCACCGCCACCTTTCAGGTTATGGCCCTGCCGCCCTTCAATGTATTCCATGACATCACCGGCATCGGCGTCAGCGCCGACCCCAGCGTAACTCAGACCAATGGGAACAAGCGAGATCGCTAAAACCAAAGCACATGAACCCAGAACCACCCTCTGCTGTAGTGGAATGCCTTTTTGAAACACGAAAGAACCGGCGAGGCCAAGACCGAGCATTCCAGCCATATGCGGCCGAACGATGAGCATCACACACATGGCAGCGCCCAGTAATACCCACCGACGCCTCAAATTCAATGCGGCCCAAAGTGCCAATCCCATTGCGAAAAACGACAACGCATCCTTGCCCAACGCAGAAGACCAGAAGCTCACCGAAGGCAAAAATACAATACCCGTAGCTAATAGCCGCAAATTACGCGACTTATGCCACGTCACATCTCGCAAAGCCGCATCGAAAGCGATCAAGCCAATCGCCCCAAATATCTGAAATACCAGAAAGCAACCTAGCAATGAAAAATTAAAGCCCTGGGTCAAAAAAGAGGCCAGAAACCGTATTGCCGCGGTTCCAAACGAAAACCCCAGATCAGGAGCAAAACTATAATGGAAATACCCAATCGCATCGCCACCGTAATTGATGATGTAGAGAAAAGAGACTACCGAAAACAAGGAGTGCCAAAAATAGATGAGCAAAATTCGAGAAGACGAACAGCTAAAAGCGCGTCTCAGGGCGAGACAAATAATAGCCCCTAAGATGAGGACCAATAGAGATGAAACAAGCTGAATGGCAGAAGAGCCGAGATCACCCACAGAACAACCTCATGCTCGAACCAATTGATCGTAAAGAGCCAAATGCCTTTCAGCAGAATGCTGGATACTATATTTACTGCAGTAACGAGAAGCATTATCCCCATAAAAGCAACGAGATGCATGAGATTCAATCAAAGAGCGTAAGGCGTGCGCATATTCCTGCGGGGTCGACTCATCGACTACCACGCCACTCTGACATGAGTGAATCACTTCTGAGCACCCCCCAACATTCGTAACAATGGAAGGCAGGCCAGCCGCAGTCGCCTCCAGAAGGGAGATCGGCAATCCTTCCCACGAGGACGACATGGCAAAAATATCAGCCCCTGCCAATAGTTCTTTTACATTCGAGATGTTGCCCAGAAAGGAAACTTTACGGACCAGCCCAAGATCATCAACCTTTTTCAACAAACAGTACTTACTTTCACCTTCGCCAGCGATGGAAACCGAAAATTCGATGTCCCCTAACAACGCAGCAGCCTCAAGAAAAAGGTCGTAATTCTTCTGTTCACATAAAGTACCAACCATTGCGACATGTGGAACCACCTCTCGCCTGGCAACCACGGGC
Organism: Alcanivorax sp. VBW004; assembly: GCF_009718865.1. Lineage (NCBI taxonomy): Bacteria > Pseudomonadati > Pseudomonadota > Gammaproteobacteria > Oceanospirillales > Alcanivoracaceae > Alcanivorax > Alcanivorax sp. VBW004. The sequence goes on along the minus strand of NZ_WNHC01000001.1, from coordinate 2,170,282 downwards.
AATATCCGGTCAAAATCGACGCCATTATCGATCCGCTGAACCGACCTGCCAGAAACTGATCGCAACAGGTTAGCGCAAGCTTGTGAAATACCGATATAGGCCGTAACCCTGAAGTCGAAAATCCGATACAACCACGCAGGTACTTTCAGAAGGATATTATGATGCGTATAGACAACAGGCACAGAAGAAACAAAAAATGCAAACAGCAACGAGTAATAAAGGTGGCAATGCAGCAGATCCGGCGAGTAATCACTTACAATTTTTTTGAGATGCAGCCCTGATTTAAAAGGGCTCCGCCTTGAGCCCGGCGGCATAAACGAATAGGCAACTCCTGCTGAGTCAACTTCTTTAAGGTAGCGTTGCTCATAATCAGGATCACGACCAATCTCCTCAGCGCGACTCAGAAACACTAAATGAACATCATGCCCTTCCCGAACCATCGCCTTGCACAGGTCCTTGACGTAAACTTCAGCGCCTCCGGCTGCAGGCGCAGCAATAAAATGCATCAATCTCATGTCAAAACCCTGCAGGTTTAAAATTCATATCCAAAGAGATCAATATCATCTCTATAAACGGAACGCACTGTTTCGATCATTTCATTACTGACATAGGCATCACGATAATTTGTATCCAGGGTAGCGGTTGAGTTTGCCATCTTCACCTCAAGAGTCCGTCCAAGACGCGCCTCAACAAAACTGACCGTCTCAGTCAGTCGCTCAACATAGCCCAAATGACCAACCATGATCTTCATATTATGATCACAAACAAATAAATATTGTGGCTGAAAAATAAAGTCACAATTTGAAAGGTCTCTTGAAGGAAGCCAATCACAAACAAAACGCTCAAAGTTGGAAAATTCAGGAATCTGATACTGCTCAGGCTTGTGAACCCCCATTGATTCAGTTCGACCAATACGAGCAAAGCGATAGGCGGAGAGCGCCCTATCCCAGGGGTTCCTCACCAAAGAAAACGTAAAACAATCCGAAAACAAGGAAGGAAAACGGGACTGTATCTGCGTTGCTGAATAATGCCCTAAAGTTCTGCCGTATAGAGCAGTGTTGACACTGGTTCCGGCCGCTTTAGGAACATGAACGAAAACACACTTCATGCTCTCCCAATAAGAGTACCTGCGATACAAATTAATCCTACTTCTGAAATGACTTAACATACTTAACCAAGTCCATATATTTCTTCAATACAGCACTCGCTCTAAAATCATTCAAGTGACTAATGAGCTCATTTCTGGAAAATAACAAAGGATTTGAAAGCGATTCCTGAATAGCAGCAGAAAGTGATTCCGCATCCCCGACCGGCACAAGACGACCAAACCTCTCATTAGCTAAAATCTCTCTAGGGCCGGATGGACAATCGGTAGATACGACTGGAATTCCAGCCGTCAGCGCCTCCACAAGAACATTTCCAAAACCTTCCCAATTAGAAGAAAAAACAAAAACCGAGTAATTTAATAACCTCAACTGCAAGTCATCAACAAACCCCTTAAATTTAACACTTTTTCTCAAACCAATATTATTTCTATACAATTCCAGACTCTCTCTCAGCTCACCTTCTCCGAAAACATCCAAGACAAACTTGTTTGGCCATTTTTGATCAAGGATCTTAAGTGCATCGAGCATCAAATAATAATTTTTTGCCTCAGTTAAACGACCAGCAGCAACCAACCTTACTTGATTTGAGCTCTCGCTCCTAGTATGACCATTAAAGACTTCAACTTCATCACTAAGGACAGGATTCCAAATCGTGGCGACCTTTTCACGTTCAACACCATAGTAATCGATCAACGCAGACGCAGCCCCGCTTGAAACAGCAACAACTGAAGACGAATTACGGCAGGCCAACTTATGCAGAAACCTAATTACTCGAAATTTAAAATCGCAAACCAGCCTAGCATCACGCGCCTTAACGTTTGTGTGGACAGTCGGAATAAAAACAGAAGATTTTTTATAAAAAATCCACGCCAGAAAAGCAACAATATTAGGAACGTCTGTAAAGCTTATCAGCAGATCGACGTCTCTGAATTTCAGCAGCCGCCTTATTGATAAAACCTGATTTATAAGCCCCCCTCTGTCCGAAAAAAGCCTTACTACAGAGCTCTCCAAGCTATAACAATCATCTGTTTTATGCCGAGTAAAAAAAATAACCGAATGCCCATCTTTAGCAAAACCATTCGCCAAATTAACAGCCACACGCTCTGCCCCACCACCATTTAAACTTGAGCACACAAAAACAATATTCATATAAATGCCGGAACCCCAGCCAGGTAAAAATTCATGAAGTGGTTTCTTTGAGCAGCGCCGCCTCAAACTCAACAACCTGATTATCTATGCTATACTTTCTCGTTCTATTTCGAATATCTCGTTCACTTTCAGCAAACTCAAGACTAGAAAGAATGGCTGCATCTATTGCTGAACACCAAGCATCTGAATCCTCAGAACTGATAATGAATCGATCATCATAATCAACCGTCTCAGGCAATCCACCTTTATCAGAAACCAAGACAATACATCCATACGCTAAAGCCTCGACAGCAACCCTGCCAAAAGCTTCATCAACCTGAGAAGGAACCAAAAATATATCAGCGGCTCCATATATGCCATCCGGATCAGTCCAGCCCATGTAGCTAACATTTCCAGGCAACTCATTAAGGCTAATTGATTTATCCCATTTTCCGTAAACAGAGAAACTCAATTCAGGAAACCTGTCTGCAATTTTCAAAAGGATGCCGCAACCCTTTTCCCTCGAAAGCCCAACCATATGCACATTGCTTATTTGATTTACTATTCTCTTACTGACAGGGATATCTACGGATGGATATACCACATAGCCATTACCATTTATGCAAGGTGAAATGGTAGCCCTCATATATTCACTATTATAAATATAAAAATCAGCCGGCTTATTTACTACCTGATAATTCCCAATGAATAACGCTGCAACCCATCTCTTTATGCTGCGACTTTCAAAATCTCTTTCAATAAGAAATTTGAAATTCTCAAACGCTCTAACAATCAGACCGATTCTGACGCTACAAGTAGCACCTACATCCCTAGCACAAGCGAGAGCCGTTGGCCCACAGACAACAACATCGGGATCAATTTCTTTAGCCCGAAAAAAACTTTCTTTTTTCAAAAAAAAGTTTCGGAAAACAATAGCCAAAAATCTATTCTTAAAACCTTTCGTTTTATATACTTTAACACCGGAACTAACACCCTGAATGTCAGTTCTGCAAGTCACTACCGAAACATCCCAACCTCTAGCTACTAATGCCTCAAGCAGCAACCTATTTGAAATTTCACCACCCCCAACAGGGTGTGGGTAGTACGCAGAATGGTAAGAAGGGAAAAGTGCCAATAATTTACGCTTTGTCATCAACATTCCCTGTCTGATTAATTAAAACCCATATCATGAAAACAACCTGAAAACCACATATAACAGAACCATTAGCATTTTAATGCCAGCATTAAATTTAGTCATTAACATTACTGAATGTATAATCATTTGCAAAAAAACGCCTGCAGAAACGCCCTCATGACAACAACCCCACATAGGTGGCATGCATCCTTTTCACCGGTCATTGAGAAAAGAACAACCAATCAAAAACCTAACTTTTCAGAAAAGCTTTTGGTTTGATGATCAATAAATTGTTTATTCTTATTATAATAACCACCGTAGTCTTTCACCTGCTTACCTCTACTCTGGTACTGCTTATCGACAATCCCAGATATATCTTGTTTCACTTTCAAGCCTAATTTATGAAACAGAATTTCGACCAATGCTTGCTTGTCTTTAATAAAGTCTTCATACCGAATCATCAAAAAATCATCTTCTGCATTAAAATAAATATCGGCGGACAGTTTCCAACGATATCCCAAAGCATCGATGTAATTTTCGTGACAACAACCCAACCAGGAAGTATCAAAATTAACCCTCCAGCTGGCGACAGCCATAGCTTTGGATAATTTGGCAGATCAATGTCTTCAACATCTCCCGGGACATCGAGCCGAGCCAAAATGCTTCTTATATTATCTTTAGGCTCACGAAAAATAATGACAAAGCGAGCCTTCGGGAAAACCCTTTTGAGCTCATCATAGTAAAACGCGAATAATTAATTTTGGCATTTCTTTAACAACCTAAAGTTTAAAAGTTCCCTTGCGCAAAAAAATGAATTTATCGGCTTACCTTCCAATGCACTGCTTTACCGAACCACCTAAGGATATACGAGAGCCTAGCCTCATCGCATTAAAAACACTATAAGTTGAGCACGATTTTGGTAAGCAATTCATTACAACCAAAAAATAAAATAGTCCTTATAGATAAAGACAACCTCCATCGCTTAATGTCAAATACACAAGAGCACTCTATGTGCAGTGAGGGATAATAAAGCTGCCCTCAACACTTTCAAGCATAGTTTTAGTACATATTTACCCGATAACAACATTCGCCCCATACAGGCAACCAAGTCGTTAAAGCGATACGCTAGACCTACTTTCCAATAAACTTTTTAAGCTGTTGCACACCGGACCGCCCCAATAAAGTGAGGACCACCTTCTTTAATACCCGAATCATAGTCAATCTAACAATCAGCTCCTTTATCAACTCCACGCCAGATGACTTTTTAAAAGCACTAGCCTTGAATTTAGAAAGAAAAATTCTGGAAACATCCTCTTCACCCACCCTTTTAAAATAACGATACATCCAAAACCACGTATTCATTTGCGTATCAAGCTTATCTTCGTTATCTAATGATGACCACACTCCGCCACCATGAACTCTATAGGCCGCTGGCTGTATCTCAGCGTGATAGTGGCTACTTCCATACTGCCCTAAAATAGCCGTAAAGAACGTGTCTCCATTACGAACCATGTTCCTTTCAGGTGCAAATTCCGAAATCACATTTCTATAGACCCAGGACATGGTTAATATCCAAGCCTTTCCTTCAGACAACTCTCTTCCTGACCAATCTCGCTTTTGGGTGTTTGGCAACTTCGATGGGCTTAGTATGATGCCAGCATCATCCATGATAAATGCATCATGTCCTGTAATGACGCATTCGGGATGTCTATCCAAATAATCGACTTGTTTTTGGAGCTTTTGAGGATCAGACCAAAAATCATCCCCTTCGCAAATTGCGAGATATGGGGCACCCGATAATCCCTGAAAGAAACCAAGTGCCCGACGACCTTTGGAATATTGATTCTCTTCCTGAAATATCACCTTAACGATATTGGGGTAGTCTTTTTGGTACTTTTTGATGATTTCTTGGCTGCCGTCTGTGGAAGCATCGTCATGCACGATTATTTCAAACCGGAAATCAGTTTTTTGGTTTAAAAAACTATTCAACGCGTCTGCAATAAATTCGGCATGATTGTATACGATGCAGCAGATTGTCAGTGTAGGGCGTTTAATATCGCCTCTCCACCCCGCAGCAATTTCTTCCTCCGCCCTAGGCTTTGGCGGCTTAGGCGCCAAAACCCCGTTTATTAAATGTTCCACTGCCATAAAAACCCTATTTTCCGAAAACCTAGGCACGCTGTAGTAGCTTGGAAACCTGACTCCATAACATCAAGGCCCCTTCCGCACGTACAGCAAAGCTGACAACTATGTATGACCCTGCACCCACAAATCCAGAGAGGATCAGTGTAACCGCCGAGTGTGTTTGTAAATGTCCCGCCAGCCACCATGCAACTGCGCCGCCAAGCAGCGCAGCGCAGATAGGTTTGATCACGTCCTTAACCTGCTCGCCCAACGAATACCCCACCAGTTTGGCTGAAAAGTAGGTGTTGGGAACCAGCGCCAAGAAGGTGCCGATTACCTGGGAGACTACGATGCCTAACACACCATAGGGTATAGCCAGAAACAGCATGGTTAAGTTAACCGTTTTCTTTACCAAGCCCACTTTAAAGACGAGGTCGGAGCGCCCTTTTACTTTGAGCAAATTTATATTCAAGGCATGGAGGGGAAAGACTATTCCCACGATACACAGCAGTTGGAGGTATGGCACCGCACCTTGCCACCTTTCATCAAAGGCCAGGCTGATTAGTGGCGATGCCAGGGCTGCCAGCAGAATCATTATAGGCGCCATGATGAACATCATCAGCTGCATGACCTGGCGGTATTTGTATTTCAGTGTGGTATTGTCGTCTTGTAAGGTTGCGAGCGCCGGAAAGGTCGCTTGCTGAACTGCGCCGGTTAACTGTTGCGAAATTAGATTGCTGATTTTTTTTGCAAAAAAATACAGGCCCGTTAACTCCGCACTGAAGAAGCGGCCAATCACGAGGATATACGAGTTCTGAAAAGCTACCGAGAGCAGGCCTTCGGCAAGCAAGTTTCGGCCAAAGGCGAACAGCCTTGAAAATGATTCTATTGAAAATTGCCACCCGGGTCTCCAGTAGCTAGCCCCCCAAAGAATCACTGCTGATACGGCGGCCTGGCTGAGCATTTGCACAACCAGGCTCCATACGCCCCAGCCTTGATACGCCGCTGTTACCGCCAAGACACCAGACACCACAGCGGCGGTCGTGTTGGCCTTCATTTGGGTTTTGAAGTCCATTTTACGGCTGAGCACAGCGACTTGAACTATCTTCGCTGCATTGATGAAAACCACCAATCCCATCACCTGCACTACCGCAGCCAGCTCGGGCTGGCTATAAAATTGTGCAATATAGGGCGCACTGACAAAGATAGCGGCATAGGCTGCCACGCTAAGCCCAAGGTTGGTAAGAAAAACGGTGTTTAAATCGGCATCCGATACGCTCTTGCTGCGAATCAGCGCAGCGCCTAGGCCTGAATTGACAAAGGCGTTGGCTAGCTCAAACACCACCGTGGCCATGGCAATTAAACCGAAGGCATCGGGCGCCAGTATGCGCGCCAGGAATAGCAAAAAAATGGTGCTGGCTCCGCGCGTTAGAAACATGCTTGCCAGGTTCCACAACACGCCTGCACCGATTTTTTGGTTCATTGACTGCATTTAATACTGCCCTGCATTACGTTTTATTTTCCCAAGGGAAGTCATCATAAGGCGAATCAACCCCAAGAAATTCGACAAATTTTTGATAAGCCCCCTGCTCAGCTATATTGATCACCAGAAGGTCGCTGGGACGATCTTTAAAATACTCCATGACTTCACGATTGTAGCGCTCGTAATGGGCGATCATGACATCTTTGTTGTAAGGATCTTCGTCTGTTGTGCCATGCACACGGATGACGTTGTACATGAAGCCTGGCCGAACATATTGGGCTGCTTTCAGGTCTTCTACAGTAGGTATACGGCCGTCTTTACCAAACTTCTTGGCATGAAAACGCGTGATGGAACGGTACCACTGCTCCGGGTTGTCCCTGACGGTGAGAATGAACTTGCTACCGGGGTAGGCTTGATCAAGCCGTTTGTACAGTTCCGGGTAGCTGAACGGCACATCTTGGAACACTTGGGCCGATTTGCAGTAGTTGATAATTGGCTGGAAGTTGCTTTCAAAATAGTACTTACCGGTAAGAATTTCCGCTTTAAGCTGATTCCCGATAGGGTAGCCAAGGGCACCGAAGGCAGCTTTCAAGGAAGTAGTGCCGGTTTTGTTTCTGCCGATGCAGAAGCACTTAACCTTGCCTGCAGCCTTCCGCTGGTTCCGGACTTCCATTGTTAACCGACCCACCCGATCGGTCATTTTGCGTAATACAGTCTTACTCATTCTTTAATTCCCTAAACTGTTTCATGGCCCGCTTTGACTCTTCCTGACTGTGGCCCTTCAACCGCCTCGCGATTTCAACAAAGTAGAACTCCGGCCGGCGGAAAAAATCTCATACCGATCTTCTGATCTTCTGATCTTCTGATCTTCTGATCTTCTGATCTTCTGATCTTCTGATCTTCTGATCTGGTAAATAGGCAACACCCTGATCAACAGAGCTGTTAATAGCCGCAATCTGCCCAATTATAGTATAGACTCCAACGGATCAAGATATTTTATTTCTAGGTACTATTGAACATTAAATGAATATCATATGTTGATATCACCGCATTGACGCTTTCGGGCTTAAAGAACAAACTGAATGTTGAAGTTCAGAGTGCGGCAAGCCCTAAACTCCCCCCAGGCGTGGCACCTGCATTCTGCGAACAGAGGCATATTTTTCACCAACCAACAAAACCCAAAATACCTGCACGCTTTTTTATTTGATTTTTCCGGTCATTTTATTCCTTACAAAGCGCTACTGCCTTTGGAACCAAGTCTTTAAAACCAGCTATGCCTGGAGTGCTCGAATAGCAGCTTTCTGGCGCGTCGTTTCCAGACGCCCATGAGACTAACGCCCTTGGAATATTTGCCCCGGCAAGATGGTGGAATGGATAGTCACCCGTGAATCTCGGGTTAACATCGATCGCTCGATAGGTTCCATCGTCCTCTAGAAAATCCACACCCCAAATACCTAGGTGGCCAGTCATGTTGCTAAACTTCTTCGCGATTTCTTCGTGAGGTGCTCTGGGTATACTAACTGCCCAATCACTTTCTCCTGAACGCATAGTTTTCACCTCACAGGCAAAATGTGCGCGATACTCACCATTGAGATCATTAACGATACCAACACAAACCTCGCGACCGCTGACTGCCTCTTGCACCAAAACCATTGCATCTTCAGGTAAAGGAATATACTGATTACTACCTGAAGCAAGAGCCTGATCAGCTGCCGCACTATAGGCTGCTTTTAGCTCAGCTACGTTCTGACATTTGGCTAACCCCAACGAGCCAAAGCCAGCTCTTGCTTTCACCATAAGAGGAAAACGTATCTCACCGTTGCGGATAGCTTCCAGAACCCCCTTCATACTTACCATTGTTTTGGGAACCGGTATCTCATGATGCTCAAGCAATCTAGTACACTCATATTTATCTAAAGATATACGCCCCCACTCTGCTGTGGGCAATGTGTGCGCAATGCAGGCATCCGCTAGCCACTGCTGATTCTGACTCAGCATATAAACGTCCAGGTCATGCAGTGAACATAAAAGACCAATTTCATATTTTTTACAAACATCAGCAAGGAACGAAATATATTCGGGGTGATTAGCAGGAGGCGTTATTACTGGAATATCAGCGGCAACCATGCCTGCTGCGTTACCAAACATATTTGCACCAACCACTTGCCCTTTTCCTTTCAATGCCTCTTTAAAGTAATCGACCAGATAACTGCGGCGCCCAACGCTTGTCAACAATACATTCACCCTGCAGCCTCCCCTCTCAGGTTACCACCAAGCTTCTCGTATTCGTTTTGGAGAATGGTTAACTCTTCCTCGCTCAGCCGCTTGGTGTTACCGGACTTATAACGCTCATCCACTCCGGATAAATCTTTAATCAGCTCAGGCATTGAGAAACGATCTGCAAGTTTGGCCAAAAAAATCCGCGGGCTTTCACACACATCTTCGTAAGAAGCCATTATCCAGCGATCTTCAGGCAGAGCCTTAAGCTGGTTGTAAATGGCCTGTTCACTGAAGAGAACCTGGCCCGCAACTTGCGCAGGAGGCTCCTGATCTTTCAAAAAACTGTACTCTTTCGGCTTTACTGACCACCAAACCTTATTGCTACCGTAATACTTGATTCTCGCTTGGCTGACCGATTGCATGAGGTAAAGGGGATCCCTTTGCACATAAACAATTTTTAACTCAGGCATTTTTTCTGCAAAGTAGGCTAAATTGTATTGAAGCATCATAATCTTGGACATAAACGGTTTACCGTATACCGCTTGAATACTGCCAACCTCTCGTCGTAAGTTCTCAATCTCCACCTCTTCTAACTCCCCCTCAGTAAGATGGCCGGGGTCGTGGTGTGGGAAGAAACGGCGCCAAAAATGAAAAAATTCATTGATACCCAGGGCACCGCGAGTTTTTCCCACGTTCGAGGAAAACTCATTGCTTGATCTCAGGTCAGCAAACTCCTGTCCCAGATCATACTCAGGGTTCATTAATAGTTGCTGGATCAAAGCCCCAATATGTGGGGCGTAGGCAAACCGTGACAAAAGGTTACTTGGATACGAAACTGCCCCCGTGGCGGCTAGAAGTTGAGTCATAAAAGTGGTGCCAGACCGCGGGCAGCCTACGATACCGATTAAAGGATGAGACGGAAACACACTGTAATCGTTAACCGACTGCTGCACTGGTGCTAACAACATACGCAGCTGAGAAATCAAACGATCCAACTTTTCATTAGGACGAAAGTCTTTGGACCGCTTATTCGCATGCTTGAGAATATGAGATTCCATGATTACCTTTACCAACTGAAGCTTTTCAGATAACTGTGTACTGACTGCTTGTCGCGAAGTTTTATCCAGCCTTTTTCGCCCTGTTCAAAAATTGGCGGATTGGTGCGGATAAAGTCCGGACTACTAACCACCGAATAAGCGCCAACGTTTTCCGCAACTAAAATATCGCCGCATGCTAACGGCTTCTCGAAATCACGGTGGATAATGTCATGCTCAAGACAGGTATAGCCGGCGATATCAATAGAGCCACCTTCACGCTCACCATCTGTGACACTTGGACACATAATGACGCTTGTGGGCAAATTAAAACCATTAGGCACGATCTTAATGTGGTGCTGTGCACCACTAGTCACCGCAAACCACTTGGAACCAATTTTCTTTAAATGCTCTACCCGGAAGGCATAATCAAATACATTACCGAGCAGCCCGACGCCAGGCTCTAAAATAAGTTCCGGCCCCTGATTCCCGTAACGTTGATGCAAGGGCCCACAGATGGCAACGGCGTACTCATCAAAGGTAGGCGGTGGCGTTACAAACTGACTGCGCAATTCATCAGACATTGGGCCACACAAGCCGCCACCTATATCTATAAACTGCGGGCCTTGGGGACCAAAAAAACGATCAGCGATTTCAATGAGCCTAACGATTCTCCGATTATAAGAAGTCGCAGATCTGTCAAAGGAAGTATGGCAGTGGAGCCCTTCTAGGCTGATGTTTTTGTAAGCACTAAGCAGTTCCCAAGCTTTATTTAGTTCACCGCTATTTTCACTGAGTCCAAACCTTGATTCTCGATCTTTCCAGTTGAAATCTAGATTACAACGAAGCCCCAGTCTGATTACTCCAGAAAACTCTGATGCAATACTGGCAATTTGCCTAGCTTCACTAAGGCTATCGACGTTTACTAGAGATCCTAAAGCGAAGGCTCTATTTAATTCTGCATTTGTCTTGGTTGGACCGTTAAATAAGACTTGCTCCCCAGGAACCCCAAGTATTTCCGCTATTTCAAATTCGCTACCGGAAACCACCTCAGCATATAGCCCCTGCTCATTCGCTTCGACACACAACTTGGGCAGGTCGTTTGTCTTGTACGAATATCCGATGCGGATGTTTTTATAGCGCCCATTGAATGCAGCTTTGAGAGCATTAATATTTGACCTAAAACGGTCCATATGCGCGATAAATATCACGCCTTCATTTTCATCCAAAAGTCGGGAAAGCTGGTTCCAGTTATACTCAGTCATGCGACCGTCCACCAAGAGAGTCAGAAATGATATCCGTTATTTGTGCTAGGTTTATTTCTGTGAGTTCAGAAAAAATCGGAAGACACAATATCCGGCTGGCTATATCCTTTGACACTGACTGGTCTGCTTTGGCCTCAAAGCACTCAACCGAATTCAGTGAGGGGTAAAAATATCTTCTGGCCAGCACACCATTCTCTTTGAGAGCGGCAGCCACATGCACGGCTTGTTTTTCACTGTTGAAAACTATGGGGAAATAAGCGTAGTTGTAGCTAAGCGCATGGCCTTTGGCTTGGAGTTGTACAGCGTTACCTAGTGCTTCCTGGTACCGCTGCCAAACGTCTGCCCGCGCAGTCAGGTTTTCTGCCATCTCATCCAGCACACACAGCCCCATTGCTGCTTGTAACTCGTTCATTTTTGCGTTGATGCCAACTTCGCCAATACTCTCAGGGCCAGTGATGCCGAAGTTAATCATTTTCTTCGCACGTTCCAGATCTTCCTTGCGTCTAAAGATAATGGCCCCGCCCTCTCCAGTATGAAATAGCTTTGTGGCGTGGAAGCTGAGGGTTGAGGCATCACCGTGCTTGAGGAGACTTTCGCCTTTATATTGGACGGCAAACGCATGGGAGGCATCGTAGATGACTTTCAGGCCATGGCGTCTGGCTATCTCATCGATGGCTTCTACGTCGCAGGCATTGCCAAAAACATGTACTGGCACAATGGCTTTGGTATTTGACGTTATCGCTTGCTCAATATTTTCCGGGCTTATGCACCAGGTATTCGGATCGATGTCCGCAAAGACCGGCTGTACTCCATCCCATTTCAGAGAACTGGCGGTCGCGATGAAGGTGAATGGCGTGGTGATGGCTTCTTGCTGCTCGCCATTTTCGTTACCACTTACCCCTAACGCACGGTATGCGACCTGAAGCGCCAAGGTACCGTTTGCCACCAGAAGCAGGTTCTCAACACCCAAATACTCTTCCAGACGAGCAGTAAGTTCTTGCACCAGTGGGCCGTTGTTCGTCAGCCAAGCTCGCTCATAAATACCGTCAAGGTACTTATCCAGCTTTTCACGGCTTGGCAGGTACGGTTTTACGACGGGTATCACTGTGGCCCCCTGATGATATCCAGCAGGTATTGACCATAACCATTTTTCGAGAGAGCCTCACCTGACGCTTGAACTTGTTCAGTACTGAGCCAGCCGTTTCGCCACGCGATTTCTTCCAGGCAGGCAATCTTGTAGCCCTGACGGCGCTCGATGGTTTCTACGAACTGCGCCGCTTCCAGAAGGCTCTCATGGGTGCCCGTATCCAGCCAGGCGAACCCCCTGCCCAGCTGCTCGACCGTGAGATCACCCCGCTCTAGGTAGGCCTGGTTTATACTGGTAATTTCCAGCTCCCCTCGATCAGAGGGTTTCACGGACTTGGCGATTTCAATAACATCGTTGTCGTAGAAGTATAGGCCTGTCACTGCGTAATTGGACTTCGGGCTTGCCGGTTTTTCCTCTATGGAGATAGCGCGTTTATTTTCATCAAAGGCGACGACGCCAAAACGCTCCGGATCTTTTACCTGATAACCGAAAACTGTCGCGCCGCTAGTGATAGCCGCTGCTGTCTTGAGTTTAGGGCTGAAGTTCGGGCCATAGAAAATGTTGTCGCCCAGAACAAGGCACACGCTGTCTTGCCCAATAAAATTCTCGCCTAAAATAAAGGCTTGGGCGAGACCATCTGGGCTTGGCTGGACCTTGTAGCTAATGGCTACCCCAAATTGCTGGCCGTCGCCCAGCAGGCGCTGGTAACTGGCCAGATCGTTCGGTGTGGTTATGATGAGTACATCCCGTATTCCTGCGAGCATCAACACAGATAACGGGTAATAAATCATTGGTTTGTCATAGATCGGCAGAAGCTGCTTCGATACGCCCATGGTTATGGGATAAAGCCGCGTGCCCGATCCGCCTGCCAGAATAATGCCTTTCATCTTTATTCTCCTGTACCCAGTCGTTCGCGCCGGTAGCTGCCATCCTGCACCCGATGGCACCATTCGCTATTGTCCAGATACCACTGAACAGTCTTGCGGATACCGGTTTCGAAGGTTTCTCGTGGAGCCCAGCCCAGCTCTCGCTCGATCTTGCTGGCGTCGATGGCGTAGCGCAGGTCGTGGCCGGGGCGATCCTGGACGTGGGTAATCAAGTCCCGGTACATGCTGATGCCTTCTGGTTTTTCCGGCACCAGCTCTTCGAGCAGATCGCAGAGGGAGTGGACCACTTCGATATTCTGCTTTTCGTTATGGCCCCCAATATTGTAGGTCTCCCCTATTTTCCCTTCGGTGGCGACTTTATAGAGAGCACGGGCATGGTCTTCCACGTACAGCCAGTCACGCACCTGAGTGCCCTGACCGTAGACGGGCAACGGTTTCCCGTCCAAAGCATTGAGAATCATCAAAGGGATGAGCTTTTCCGGGAAATGAAAAGGACCGTAATTATTGGAGCAGTTGGTGATCAGCGTCGGGAAGCCATAGGTACGGCGCCAAGCGCGCACCAGATGGTCGGAGCTGGCCTTGCTGGCCGAATAAGGTGAGCTGGGCGCATAGGGGGTGATTTCAGTAAACAGGTCTTCCGGGCCGTCCAGATCGCCGTACACTTCATCGGTGGAGATGTGGTGGAAGCGGAAGGCCTGCTGAGCGTTGTCGTCCAGGGTATTCCAGTATTGGCGTGCCGCTTCCAGCAAGGTGTAAGTCCCGATGATGTTCGTTTCCATGAAAGCGGCGGGGCCATCGATGGAACGATCCACATGGCTTTCTGCCGCAAGGTGCATGATGGCATCGGGTTTGTGGTCCTGTAATACCTGATCTAGGGTATTTCGATCGCAAATATCCATCTGTTCGAAGGCGTAGCGAGCGCTATCACTCACACTCGCCAGACTTTCCAAATTGCCGGCATAGGTGAGCTTGTCCACATTAACGACGCTGTCGTCTGTGTTATCGATGATGTGGCGGATAACGGCAGAGCCGATAAAGCCGGCGCCGCCGGTGACCAGGATTTTCATGCGTCGCTCCCGCCTTTCAGGGTGTTTTCATACCAAGGCATGGCCTTGCCGATGCCATCGTAAATTCTGTAGGCAGGCTCATAGCCCAAGAGTTCCTTCGCCTTGCTGATATCCGCCTGGGAGTGGCGAACGTCGCCGGTGCGGAAATCACGGTAAGCAGGATCGTTTTCATAGTTCACACCGCACTCTTTAAGGCCTGTTTTCAGAGAATCGAACAGGATGTTGAGGGTGGTTCTGTCGCCCAAGGCCACGTTAAAGACGTGGTTTTTGGCTTCTGCCTCTGCGGTGGCGGCCAGCAGGTTGATCTGCACCACATTCTCGATGAAACAAAAATCCCGACTGGTTTCGCCATCACCATTAATGAAGACGTCCTCTCCCTGGATCATGGCAGCGGTCCATTTGGGGATCACGGCGGCGTAGGCGCCATTTGGGTCCTGACGCTTACCGAACACGTTGAAGTAGCGAAGGCCGATGGTGTTGAAACCGTAGGTGCGGGCGAACACGTCGGCATAGAGTTCGTTGACGTATTTGGTGACCGCGTAAGGGGACAGCGGCTTGCCGATCTTGTCTTCTACTTTGGGCAGGCCGGGGTGATCACCGTAGGTGGAACTGGAAGCGGCATAGGTGAAGCTGGTCACGTTTTCGTCTTTGGCAGCCACCAGCATGTTCAGGAATCCGTCGATGTTGGCTTGGTTGGTGGTGATGGGGTCTTCGATTGAGCGCGGAACAGACCCCAAGGCAGCCTGGTGAAGAACATAATGCACACCGGTTACCGCTTTATGGCAGTCATCCAGGTTGCGAATATCGCCTTCGATGAAGGTGAAGCGAGCCCATTGGTCTGCGATGACCGTTTGTTGTACTTCATCCAGATTGTGCTGGTGGCCGGTGGCAAAGTTGTCTAGCCCGATTACGGTTTGATCGAGGCCGAGCAGAGTTTCGAGCAAGTTGGAGCCGATGAAACCCGCCACACCGGTGATGAGCCAGGTTTTAGGGTTGGCTTTGAGGTCTTGTTGTACCTGTTCGTAGCGGGTTGTCATGGTGTTGCCTGTCTCGTTTATTCGTTTGGTGGAGCCAATCAAGCTGTGAGCTGCTAGCTACGAGCTTCGAGGAAAATCAAAAGCCCTGTTCGCGATGCAAGCATGGATTATTCGCTCCGCTCACCCCTCCGGGGCATTCGCCTTTCAAGCGAGGCGCCTACATCTTCTGTGGGAGCTTCGCCTGGAGGCAGGCTCCTACGGGTGTTGTTTTTTCCTCGCAGCTCACAGCTAGCTGCTGCCTTCACAATCTAAGGTCTACGTCTTCCTTCGGGAAGATGTATTTCAGGTCGTAGAGCACATGTTCGGGCTTGCCGAGGGTGCGAATATTGTCAGCGCCCATGGCTTTAAACTGGTTATGGCCTACAGCGAGGATGATGGCGTCGTATGTGCCCTGCTCAGGTTGCTCCACTGGGCTGATTCTGTATTCGTGTTCCGACTCTTTCGGGTTGATCCAGGGATCGTGGACATCTACCTGTATGTTGTACTCCTGCAGTTCCTTGATCACATCCACTACCCGGGTGTTGCGAAGGTCCGGGCAGTTTTCCTTGAAGGTGAGCCCCAAGACCAGAACACGGGCGCCGTTAACCTGAATGCAACGGTTAAGCATGGCTTTCACCAGTTCGCTGGCCACATGGCTGCCCATACCGTCATTAATGCGGCGGCCGGAGAGGATAATTTCCGGGTGGTAGCCGATGGCCTGAGCCTTATGGGTTAGGTAGTACGGGTCTACGCCAATGCAGTGGCCACCTACCAGGCCTGGACGGAATGGCAGAAAATTCCATTTAGTGCCTGCCGCCTGAAGCACTTCTTCGGTATCAATGCCCATGCGGCTGAAGATCATGGAGAGTTCGTTGATCAGGGCGATGTTCAGATCACGCTGTGTGTTCTCAATGACCTTGGCGGCTTCGGCTACGCGGATGCTCGACGCCTTGTGGGTACCGGCAGTGATAACGGAACCGTAGAGTTGATCGATCAGTTCGGCGATTTCGGGGGTAGAGCCGGAAGTCACCTTGGTTATGGTGGTGACACGGTGTTCCTTGTCGCCCGGGTTGATCCGTTCCGGGCTGTAACCGGCAAAGAAATCCTGGTTGAACGTAAGCCCGGAGACCGTTTCCAGTACTGGGACACAGTCCTCTTCGGTGGCGCCGGGGTAGACGGTGGATTCATAAATGACGATGTCGCCCTTCTTGAGGGTCTTACCGATTGTTTCGGAAGCCTTGATCAGCGGGGTAAGGTCCGGGCGCTTGTGCTCATCGATGGGGGTGGGAACAGTGACAATGTAGACGTTGCAGTCGTTTAGGGCTGACGGATCATTGCTGAAGCTGAGGCGTTCCGCACTGGCCAGCTCTTCATCATCCACTTCCAATGTGGCGTCATGGCCGTTGTTGAGAGCATCAATGCGGACTTGATTGATATCAAACCCGATAACAGGCCGGCCCTTGCCAAACTCGACCGCCAGTGGCAACCCAACGTAGCCCAACCCAATTACTGCCAGCTTGATGCCATTCAGTTCCATTCTTTTTCCATTCCTTTGTGCGCTGTTTGCTTGGCTTTCTTTACGGTTATCGCCACTTTCAGGCCTCGAGAGGCATTTTACGGTTAACCTTCCTGCGCTCCGACTCTTTAAAACAGCAAAAGCCTCTGTAGGAGCGGTGATTCCACCGCGATGCCTTATTTCACGGTGGAAGTTTCGCGGTGGAACCACCGCTCCTACAGAGGCGGGTCGCCCCTTGTAAGGAAGACCTTACGTTTCGCTTGCGAGCACGCTCCTACAAAACAACTTCAGTCGCTGCTCTTTCCGTACTCGTAAGCGTAGTACCCATATTCATTAGACGCACGACGTTCCATGCAATTAAGGATAGCGCCTTTTATTTCCACTTTGTTCTGGGCAAAACGCGTTAATGCTGCATCAACCTCTTTCACGGAATTTACCCCAAACCGGGTTACCAACAAGCTACTGCCAGCCAGCTGACCGACAATCGCGGCGTCCGTGACAGCCAAAATAGGCGGGGTATCGATCAAAACCAAATCATAATTATCGCTGACCGACTTCATTAATGTAGCGAACCGACTGTGCATGAGAAGCTCTGAAGGATTTGGTGGCGCCTTACCCCGTGATATAAAGTCCAGATTATCAATGCCCGAGGGCTGAACAATGCCCTGGCTCTCGCTTTGGCCAGAAAGGTAATCGGACAAGCCCACTGCATTGGTTGTCTGAAAGTAACGATGCAGATGGCCTTTTCGCATATCCCCATCGATAACCAATACGCGCTGCCCGGTTTGCGCCAACACCGCACCCAAATTCGCAGATAGAAACGTTTTACCGACATCTGGACTCGGCCCTGTAATCATCAATACCTTGTTTTCTGCATCCATCATGGCGAAATGAAGGCTGGTTCTTAGGCTGCGCAGAGCCTCGATTGCCAAATCGTTAGGATCTTCAATGGCCAACAAAGGAATAGGAGGAAGCGCTCCCTTGCTGGCCCTACGGTATTTCAAACCAAGCAGACTTTCCGACTTCTTTTGTTTCTCTGATAGCGGAACAGTGGCGTACACCGCTACCCCTTGCTCTTCCAGTTTTTCCGGCGACTCAATGCCTTTGTTGAGCACAGCGCGCAACAATACATATCCAGCCGCAATCATGGCCCCTAACACAACGGCGATAACGACTATCAGTGACTTTTTCGGCTTAATTGGCGAAGGCTGAATGAGCGCCCTATCGATAATGCGTACACTACCAACAGTGCCGGCTTTAAGAATGCGCAACTCCTGGACCTTGTTAAGGAGCCCCACATAAATCTGCTGTGTGACCTCCACATCTCTCATTAAGCGGAGAATTTCTTGCTGAGTTTCCGGCAACCCTTTGACCTGAGCATCAAGATTTTTCTTTTCTTCAATCAATGATGCCCGCTGCCTCATCAGAGTCTGATAAGCCGGATGTTCCTTGGTAAACCGAGTGGCAACTTCGCTCTCACGAATTTTCATTTCGTTAATCTTTGCTTCAATGCTGACCACTCGCTCCAGTACTGACTGAGTTTCCATGCTTAAGTCAACCGATTCGCTTTTAAGGCGATAGGCATTGAGCTTTTCTTCAGCCTCGTTGAGTTTCTCCTTGATTTTAGGAAGCTGCTCGCCGAGAAATTCCAGGCTATTTTCTGCCTGGGCTGAACGGCGCTCCACGTTCTGTAGCAAATAGGTCTGACTAATCGCATCCAGCACTGCTTTTATTCGCGCTTTGTTCGGACCGGTCATCGTCATACTAAGCATGCCGGTTTTACCCATTTCCTCAATTTCAAGCGAACCACGCAGACGGTTAGTGGCGACAATTTCGGGTTGTTTTGCCAGAATTAAAGGTTCACCACCATATTGCCAACGTGAGATATCCAACTGGATATCTCCACCTTCATTCATTAACGTTTCACCCGCTGGGGCTTTTGCAACCCGTTTTTCGCCCATATACAGAGCGGGCATACCCTCTTCTTCTGCCAACAAAAACGAACGCCCACGGAGCCGCTCAGGCACCTGAAAACGCTCGATAGTGACAAACGTTTCGCTATCGCGATAGCCTGCAAAAAGGGGATGCTGTTCAGTTGGCGCTGCTTTATCCGGCCCCTGAAAACGCCCGATATAAGGAAGGCGCTCAGGCGCAATCGTGATGTCCATTTTCAGTTGCTCAATCACATCACCAAGAACCATACGCGACCGCAAAATTTCAATTTCCGCTGACGCTGACGCTTCTTGCTCAAAAATCTGATTAAGCTCTGACAGCCCAGGTACGCCACTGCTTTTCTGCTCAATTTGAAGCAGCGTATCCCCTTTATAGATAGGCGTAGCAACAACGCCATAGGCCGTCCCCAGCCCCAACGCAAACAATGCAGTGCCGAGAATCAACCATTTGTTATCCAGCAACAGACTGAATAAATAGCCAAAATCAATATCATCATCCATAGCGCTGTTCTGGCGCTGAGTATGCATGCTGTTATCTGTCATTCTAATTTGCTCTGTTCGTTGTCATGCAAGGCTTTCTAAGCCGCCTTGATTCCGAGAGTTTCTAAATGGCATTGCCAGCAGGGTGGCTCTTAGAGTTTTTCTGCCCATGCCCGGGTAGCTTTTTCCATCATGGGGTAGACTCGTTCAAAGGCATCTCGCCCACGCTTGTAAGGGTCTGGAATGTCATTTTTTCCATTCCACTGCGTCAGTAAGAACGTTTTACCGCTGGCTTCGGGAAAGCGCTTGCTGATACGCTCTTTCTGTCGGCTTTCCATTACCAAAATCAAATCACTGTCTTGGCACAGCTCAGCGGTGAGCTTCTTTGCAATATGAGGGCCACAGGCCAAGCCATTGCTCTCAGCTACATTCCTTGCCGTTGGCTCCATATCCTGCCCTTCCAGCCCGACTAGCCCCGCTGAGGTTATGCTTTTTTCCGGCTTCAGGCTTTGCAGCATGGCGGCCACGGTGGGGCTGCGGCAGATGTTGCCGTCACACACCACCAGGATCCGGTCGAACATGGTTAATCCCTCAGAGCTTCTTCTGTTCGGCTACCCAAATACAAGGCGCTCACCGAGGGCAAAATCAGACTAAGCACGCGGTTCCACCTGGCGAGAGGCGCCGCAGTAACATAAACGATATCCCGTTCCTGCAACGTAAAACTGTCCGCCAGCACCAAAGCCGCGGCATCCTTTGCGTTCAGCTGGTAAATATCAATACCATGATCCGCTGCCACCGGAGCCTTACGGAAAACGAAGACGCCGGACGCATCCGACTGGCGCTGATTCAGCCCGCCATTCTCTGCCAAGGCCTCCGCCAGCGTTATGCCATTGCGCCCCATCCGCAAAGAAGTAGCTTTACCCACTTCCCCCAGAACGAACACCTTGGCATCTGTCACCGGGTTTACGTTGATAACATCATTGGGCTGCAACAGAACGTTTTGGCTGGTATTGCCATACTGATAGATATCACGCAATGAAAGACGGTAGTCCTTACCGTTACGGGTAAGAACCACGCTACTCCAATCGGCAGCCTCAGTGAGACCTCCGGCCTCACCGATAGCATCAATCAGGCGAGTGGGCACGTTTGTTACAGGAAACAGGCCGGGCTCATCAACTTCACCGGTGACATAGATTTTCTTGTGCCGAAAGGCCGCGACCGACACATCGACTTGCGGATCTTCGATATATTTAGAAAGGCGCTGGGTAAGCATGTCGCGGATTTCGGTCACTCGTTGACCCTGGACGCTTACGATACCCACATATGGATAGAAAATCGTTCCATCATTATGCACCCAGTTACCCGATTCTGCTGAGCTGCGCAGAGACCCCGCCGGAATAGTCAGCTCGGGGTGATCCCAGACGGTAATTTGCAGCACATCCCCTGGTCCCACTAGATAGTGGTAATCCTCATCGGACAGATCAATCGCTTCTGGGACGCCCTTGTCGACAGGGTGTATATCCTGTTTTTTCAAAATGGCGGTCCCAATAGAATGCACTTCCACCACATCGGGCAAGGGCTCACCTTCAGGAGAGTCATCTTCATCCAGAAACCAGCCAGGCGTGGGTGAATGGTAGGACCCGGGGACAACAGTGCAGCCTGCCAGCGTGGCAAGCAGGCCGACAGCCAGAAATTTCCCGAAAGGATTCATAGATACCTGCATAAACTCTGTTACCAATTCACGTGGCGGGTCCACTGAAGGCCGGCGGTGAACCGCTCCCGCTCTTCATAGGTCACTACGGGTTCATCCGTAGCAGAAAGCAGCCAGTTCAGGCGGCCGCCGAATAAGGGGTGGCCGATGCGCAATTCAGCCAGGGTGATGTCCTGTTCTTCAACGGCCTGAAGGATAGCGTCGCCATCTTCCGTGACCACCGCGCGTATCCCGCCCTCTTCGTTCAGGGTCGCTTGCGACAGGCTCAGCGCCACCGACACGTCGTGGCGGAAAAACTGCTGAATGCCGAGGGTGACGGCCTGGGCGTCGCCTTCCCAGGTACTGGCCATGTTGCGGCCATGGTAGCGGAAACCGCTTTGATAAGTGCTGTGCTCATACATGACATTGTGGCGGCGGTCACTAAACCAGCTGCCGGCAACGGTGTCGGTGGCTTCCACAAAGAAGCGCTGGGAGCCCTTGCCCCAGCCGGTGACCACATCCACGCCAGCCAAAGACGATAGCTTCGAGGGCAAGCCCCCCGCTTCGTCTTCACCCATGAATTGTCCATAGATACCGAGGGGAACGTCACCCGGGTTCAAAGACAGACGGAAATCCACTCCCCCAATTTGGTTACTGGGGTCCTGCCCTTCTTCCAGGCCGGATGTTTCACCGTTATCGCGACCAATAACCGCATTCCAAAAGTCATCCAGGCCCTGCGGACGCCCTTCCCCACCCCATTGCGCCAGGCGCGACAGGCCGATTTGCAGGGAATCCAGTGGCTTGAAGACAAAGCGGGCACCCAGCAGGCGGGCATCCGGGATAGCGCGGTCCTGCTCCAATTGCCCGGCAATCAGTTGCAGGTCCCAGGGGCCGATCCAGCTGAGCCAGGGGCTTTCCGGTGCCAGCGGCATTTGCCGGGATAGCCATAGCCCGGGAACCGGGCGAGCATTATTGGACAGGGCCAACGAGCTTTGCCAGCCCGGGCCCCACCAGCGATCGACAGCACCGACGCCCAGCTGCCAGTTGCCGATGATGCCGGCCAGGTAGGTATCATCCAAGCGCACATACTGGTTGTCGCGCTCGCCATCCACATAGCCCACCGCCAGCTGCCCGGCCCAACGATCACCCATGCCGTAAAGTGTCACCTGGCTGGTGAATTCGTCTTCTACCTGGGTATCGAAGCTGGTGTAGAGCGGCTCCTGGTTGGCGCCACCCAGTTCAATGGAAACACCACGGGTGCTTTGCTGGGCCTGCTGTAGGGCTTTTTCGAGGAAGGCGGCATGCTGGTTTTCACAACGTTTGGCTTCCGCTTCCGGGAGGCTGTGACGGGCAAGGCGGTAGCTTTTCATCAGCGCGGCCCAGCTGATCGGCCAGCTGAGGGTAACGCCATCCAGGCAACCCTGGGACTGGAGCGCTTCGATATGATGGCGCGCGGATAGATCGCCGGCTGGCACCCAGGGCGAAGCGGCCTGTGCGCTGGTGGCGCACACAAAGGCCAAGCCCCCGAGGCACCAACGGGTGAGCTGTAAAGAAAACTGCACTAAGGACATCCTATCCAGCTGTTCTAACATCGAGGGGCGGATTATGCGTACTTTTTTTTGTCATCCATATGACAAGCAGCGGCATTTTACAGTTTGTTTACTGCAATGCGAATGGGTTTCAGCACTAACTCTACGTAATTCATACGTATTGGTGACGCAGGCCTCTTTATACCTAGGGACAGGATGAGGGAGGGATCGGCGAGATTGTCAGACAATTCAGGGAATGATTTCCAATGGAGAGCGAAGAGGTGTCGGTTTACGGCCTTCGGCCTAAACCGACCTACGACCCCGCCTTGGCAATACTTACCGTAGGTCGGCTTAGCCTTAAGGCGTAAGCCGACATGTATACCTCAAACGTTTTGCAGCGCATCCCGGATGGGAGTCTCTCCGGTGATCACATCAAATTCCTGATTGCGAATCTCCATCCGGGTGACTTCCGCCAGCACCTTGGCGACATCTTCGCGGGAAATTTCTCCAAAGTCCTTTATTTTCGACTCCAGCCTAACCTTCTCCAGCGGCGGCTCTTCTGTTAGTCGCCCCGGGCGAACAATGACATGGTCCAGACCACTGCTGCGCAGGTGAGTGTCCGCCTTGCCTTTGGCTTCAAAGTAATGACGCATTTTTTCCGGGCCACTGTCCGGGTCATCGGCGCGCATAGAGCTGACCATGATAAAGCGGTCCACGCCCTGCTCTTTCGCCTGATCCACCAACGCAATGGCGCCATTCTGATCCACGTCGAGGGTTTTCTCCGGACCGGTGTGAGGACCAGAGCCTGCGGTAAAAATCACCGTGTTCTGCCCTTTCAACGCCTCACGGCAATCACCCTCCAGGTCGGCCACCACCACATCGTTGGCGCCCAGCTCTTTCAGGGACTGAGCCTGGGCTGCATCGCGCACCATAGCGGTAACGTGGATATCGTCTGCCACCAGATGGGGAATCAGCCGGCGACCAATTTTGCCGTTTGCACCTGCAATAAGAACGTTCACGCGGTTCTCCTTTTCCGGTTAGGTATTAACAGGGGTTGTGATGACGTGGAGGACTTTCAAGGGTAACGGGTGTGTAGGTCAGATTTACCCAAGGGCACAGAGAGCCTGAAAGGCGTAATCCGACATTCAACCATTGTGGATGGGCAGCAAGGCTTGGTTGTCGGCTTACGGCTACGCCTAAGTCTACCTACGGAATCACCAAGATTCACCCGGCGTTGCACCCGCGGATGCGATTCTCTCTTTCATGGAGAAACCTATGCGCCCAATGTTGTTGATAGTGAGCCTGATTATGCTCAACGCCTGCCAGACCACGCCGACTGACCCCATTGAAGTGGCGAGTCCACTCGATCTGGACCGCTTCATGGGCCAGTGGTATGTGATTGCCAATATTCCCACCTTTCCGGAAAAAGGCGCCTATAACGCCATCGAGACCTATCGCCGGGCTGGCCCCAATGAAATTGAGACCACCTTCACCTTCCGCAAAGATGGCCCGGACGGTGAGCTGAAAACCATGACGCCCACCGGCTTTGTCAGCGACGAGAATCCGGCCATCTGGAAGATGCGCTTTCTCTGGCCATTCAAGGCGGATTTCCGGGTGCTGTATGTAAGCCCGGATTACCAGACAACCATTGTGGGACGACAGAAACGGGATTATCTGTGGATCATGGCACGCAGCCCGCAACTGGATGCCAGCGTCTACCAGCACTTGCTGGATACCGCCAAAGAGCGGGGTTATAGCTTGGAAAAACTGCAGAAAGTGCCCCAGGTGTGGTGACCTGCTCTTACTCCATGTTTGCCAATGCCCTGATGATCGCAAACCTGAACCCTTCGTGATGCGAGCATCACTTCCCACAAGGAAGCGCGGTTTATGTGGGAAGCGATGCTTGCATCGCGAAGAAGAACGGCAAGATTCTGCCGACCACAACTCAAAGCCAGGCAGCATTCCAAAATGGGTAATCTCTCACTGAAGCCACCAGCCCTGCCCTCACAGGGTTTGCGATGACATAACGAGCCGCTGGTTTCAACTCCGCTTCGCTTCTCAGCGCGCGATCATGGAAGCTAGATTGCCAGATGGCTTGCTCCAAGGAACGGGACACTCTGGCCTTGGCCATCCTGACAATTTGGGACAGATCATGCTTATCGGTTGTGGACAACAGCCAGTGCACATGGTCCGGCATGACCACATAGCACCACGTGTGGCTGGCGTTCTGAATATCTGATTGAGCTATAGATCTGCACACTTGGCAAGCGATAGAGAAACGGGAAAACCATGGGGATCTACCCGCTGTGCTGAAAGTAACCAGGTAGGGCCTTCCCTGCTGGGAGAAGCGCCCTTTTCTCAAGGCGTGGCTGTGGTAGCGGTGAGTCATCCATAGAGCGTAACGAGCCGGGGCGGGGGTAGCTGTCAGTTTTTAGAGGACATGGCTGTCATCTGAATCTGATTATTGACCTTTTGAGGATATTAAGAAGGTGTGCCTCTTTCTTCGCGATGCAAGCATCGCTTCCCACAAAACCACTGCCCCACAAAATGTGGCCTCTCTGTGGGGGGCGATGCTTGGAAGATCTTAACAAAGAAATCCGGTCTAGAAACTTTCGCCCAGCTGAATAAAGAAAACGGTATCGTCATCGGTGAAGGCCACATCCACACCGATGTGCAGAGGCTTGCTCGGGGTGGTTTGCCAGCGCAGGCCGGTGCCGATGCTATGGGCAGTCTTGCCCTGGAAAATCGGCTCATCCCCGTCGTTGACCCAACCATAATCGTAGAACCCCACCCACACCCAGCGCGGCAAGATCGAATAGCGGCCTTCGATGCTGGCTTTCAATGCATCGTCATCCATGTATTCGCCCCGGTTATACCCGCGCACCCCGGCCGACGCCTGATTGAAAAACGGCGCCCGCCCGGAGGTGCTTTCCCAGGCACCGTTGGTGGCGAGGACCAGATCCGGGAACAGCTGTTTGTAATAGCTCAGGTCCAGCCGGGTTTTGCCGTAGTCGAAATCGCTGCCCAGGGCCTCGGCAAAATCAAAATAGGAGGCACTGAAATTGATCCCCTGAGTGGGGAAATAATTGTTGTCGCGGGAATCATAGGTCAACACCATCCCCGCTCCGCCGACGGCGATATTTTTGCTCAACCCCGGCAGCCCGCTAATACGCTGATCGAATTCCATCTCCACATCCCCGTCCGAGTAGATCAGCGCCGGGCCCAGGAACCAGTGATCGGATTGCGGCAAGCGCCACTGGGCACGGGCAAACCCCATGGCCATGTCGATGGTGTAATCCAGCGGATTATTGGCGAAAAAGCCCTCCCCCCCAAAGCCATAATATTTGAGCTTCAGGGAGCCGGTGCCGGCGGCGGCCGTTACCCGCAAACGATCATCCAGTAAATAATCCTGATGGAATGCGCCCACCACCCAGCTATCGGTATCGGTGTACATGGCGCCCAGACCGCTGGTGGGGTTGGGGCCGCCGTTGCCATCACGAGACGGGTGCAAATACAGGGTCGCCAGTTGCAAGCCAGTACCCATGGTGGGGTTCGACACGGGGATCGGCGCCACCACCCAGTTACCCTTTTCCAGGTTGGGGGCATGGCTGCCCTTCTCCACGTTCGCCATAAACGCATCGGTTTCGGTAACCGCCGCTGCGCCGGCCAGCGGCACCCAGCCGGCCATAAACACAACCCGGCACCACGGAGCGACACTCACTGGCATGGGGTCACAGGGGCCAGGGTCACGGGAATGCCGTTGAGCTGCGCCATGGCGGTCACCGCTTCCACCCGCTCTGTGCCGATCACATCGTTAACGCTACTGCCCTGGGTAGAGCGGGCAATTTCCAGTTGCACACCCTCGCGGTCATGGCCCCAACCGTGGGGCACACTGATGACGCCCGGCATGATGTCGTCGCTGATAGCGGCCGGCAACGTCATGCAGCCGGCACTGCCACTGACCGTCACATCGGCGCCTTCTTCCACTCCCAATCGCAGGGCATCGTGCGGGTGCACAATCACCGTGAAGCGGCCTTTGCCCTTGATCAGGCGCTGACTGTTATGCATCCAGGAATTATTGCTGCGGATATGGCGCCGGCCAATCATCAGCAGTTGATTCTCTTGTGGAACAGATGGCACCGGCAAGCCCTGCAAGGCGCGGTGGTAAAGTGCGGGAACCAGATTGATGCGCTGGTCCGGAGTGAACAGGCGCTGCGGCAGCATGGGCGTCAACGGTCCCAGATCAATACCATGCGGAGCCGCTTGCAGGCGCTTGAACGTCAGCCCCTCACCCTTCCCGCGCAACAGGCGCCAGGCCACATTGGGCAGCGTATGCAGGCCGTTCTTCTTCAGGCTGGCCATGGCCTTGCCGCCACTGCCATACGGACCCAGGCGCAGGCCCAGATCAATAATCCCCCGGTCACCCAGCTTGCGGATAAAACGGTCGGCGGCGGCCGCTTTCACCCGGCTGCGGCGAGTGCGCGCTTTAAGCCGGTTCAACCGTGAGGTGAGCCCGAGCAAAATTTCCCAGTCATGCAGCATGCCTTCCGGCCGGGGCACCAGCGGTGGCGTATATTTCACCACGTTGCGCACCGCCACCGCCTGAAAAATCGGGTCGAACTGGCCATGCTCCAGCTGCCCGGTGGGGGGCAGAATAATGTCGGCATGGCGGGTGGTTTCGTTGATATAGAAATCAATACTGACCATGAAATCCAGCCCGGCCAGGGCCCGGTCCAGCTTGCTGCCATCCGGGCAGGACAGCACCGGATTGCCGGCATGGGAAATAAACGCCTTCACCTGGCCCAGCCCTGGGGAGAGCATTTCATCGGCCACGGTGGTCACCGGGAATTCGCCGCCGAATTCCGGGTAACCCTTTACCCGGCTGCGGTAGCGGTCGAAGCTGCCGGTATCACCGCTGAGGCCACTCATGGCGAGGATATCAAAGGCCGGATTGGTGAACATGACGCCCCCTTCCCGGTCCAGATTACCGGTAAGGATATTGATCACGTAGACCAGCCAGGCGCTGAGCGCACCATGGGCGCTGGTGGTGACGCCCACGCGGGAATACACCGCCGCGCTGGGGGCACTGGCAATGTCACGGGCGAGTTTGCGAATGGCAGCAGCAGGCAGCCCCACCGCCGCTGCGGCTTTCTCCGGTGTCCAGGGCGCGACCAGTTTTTCCAGCGCTTTCTTGCCGTCGAGCAGACTATCCAGCCGCCCCGGCGCCACCAGCGATTCCACGTATAGCACCTGCACCAACGCCAGCAGCAGATAGACATCGGTCCCCGGACGGACAAAGTGGTGCTCGTCGGCGACCTTGGCGGTCTCGGTCCGACGGGGATCAATCACCACCATTTTCCCGCCCCGCTTTTGCAAGGCCTTGATGCGGTTCTTGACGTCAGGGACCGTCATGATCGAGCCATTGGACGCCACCGGGTTGCCCCCGATAACCATGAAGTAATCCGTGCGATCGATATCCGGGATCGGGAACAGCGCCTGGTGGCCAAACAGTTTGTAGGTGGCCAACTGATGGGGAAGCTGATCCGCAGAGGTGGCGCTATAGCGCTGGCGGGTGTTCAGCGCCCGGGTGAACGGCAATAGCGTAAACAAGGCACCATGGTTGTGCGCCGTAGGGTTGCCCAGGTAAAGGGACACCGCGTTCTTGCCGTGTTCCTGCTGTATCTGGTGCAGCCTCTGGGCGGTTTCGTCCAGGGCGTCCTCCCAGCTGATCGGCACCCAGCCATCGGCGGTACGCTTGACCGGGTGGCGCAGGCGGTCCGGGTCGTTGTGCAGATCCTGCAGAGCCACCGCCTTGGGACAGATATGGCCACGGCTGAAGGGGTCGGCCTTGTCGCCACGAATGGCTTGTATGTCATCGCCGCAGTGCTCTATCTCAATACCGCACATGGCTTCGCAAAGATTGCAGGTGTGATAGTGCAGGTGCTTCATCCTTGGCCCCGTTCGTTGCGCTTAAAGTCCTTGTTTATCAGATTCACGTGAAAAAGGCGCGGTGGATGTGTGTGCTTCTTTAATTCGCTGCGCTCATCCCCTACCCCAAGGAGAAAAACCTCATCCAGATTGCTTGTCGGATTACGCCTTTCAGGCTAATTCGACCTACTTGATGCTTGAGTTTTGTAGGTCGAAGGCCGTAATCCGACAATGAACACTGTCTTTCTCCCGCAAGCGGGAAAAGGATTGGGCAGCGTGGTTGCGTGCAGCATGCCTGCGTGAAGCGTCTCACTTTCCCAGCACCTTGAAGCGCTGCTTTAACCGAAAGCCCTGATCATCCACCAGCGTCAGGGTGTGCCAGCCGGGCTCGGCGGTGAGTGCCCATTCATGGAAATGACGGGTCTCGCCCAGATAAGCAGAATCCAGATGCCAGTAGAGCGTGGCGCCGGCCCGTTGATGGACAGCGCGAAAGACCGCCCTGCCCAGCCGGCCATCCAGCTCCACCGGAATATACATCGCCGTGCCCGCATGGGGGTAAATCAACGCCATGGGCGGTGCGCTATTCATGGCCCGCGCCCCGGCCAGACAATCGTCGCGCCAGGCGGGTAGCGGCCGGTAGTGCGGGTGACGGCGCTGGTAGAACCAGGCTTGCCCCGGCGGCAGCACAAACCAGTCCCGGTGGCGCATGGCATCGACCGACTCGCACTGGCTGTGAACCCGCTGCCCCTTATCGTCCAGATGCACCCGCACATGGTACGGCGTCACCGTTTCAAAATGACTGTGCAGCGGGGCCAGCCGCTCCACCGTGGGGCAGCGACCGCCGGCCAGATAGCCATCATCACTGCACACATGCACGGTCTTCAGGTCTGCCAGTGGCGGTTCCGGCCAGGCCGCTGGCCCCAGCAGGCTGAACACATCCAGCATCAGCGGTGCAGCGGTGGCCGCGCCCCCCAGGCTGGGCGCCGGCTCGCCATTGCCGTTACCGGCCCAAACACCCACGGTGTAGCGGCCGTTACTGCCGATAGCCCAGGCATCGCGCAGGCCATAGCTGGTGCCGGTTTTCCAGGCGATGGGCTGGCTGGAGCTGAACAGCCGCCACTGGCGGGCGGTGCCAGGGCGAGCCACATCACGAAGGGCATCCAGCGTCAGCCAGGCCGCCCCCGGGCTGAGCACCGGGCGAGCAGATTCCCGCCCGGCCAATAGCGGCTGCAGCGTTGCCACCGGGTAGGACGGTGCCCGCATGGCACTGGCAAACAAGCGCGCATAAATGCCTGTCAGTTCATCGAGCGTACCTTCCGCGCCACCCAACACCAGAGTGAGGCCGTATTCTTCCGCACTGCGGAACAAGGTGCTCATGCCCATGCGCTGCAATTGGCTGTGAAAACGGCCGAGCCCGTATTCACGCAGCATGCGTACGGCCGGAATATTCAGGGACTGGCTAAGCGCCTGATGGGCCGGGACCGCGCCACGGTATTCGTGATCAAAATTTTCCGGGCTGAAGCCACCGTAGTTGGTGGGCAAATCCGGCACCAGAGTGTCAGGCAGCAGCAGGCCGTCATCGAGCATTAATCCATACAACAAGGGCTTGAGCACACTGCCGGTGGAGCGCGGCGAACGGGCGATATCCACGGCGGCCCCGTATTCGCGGGCATCACCGTGGGTCATGTTGCCCACGTAAGCCCGGGTGACCAATTCGGTGTGGTCGATCACCACCACCGCCACGTTATGCACCCCCTCCCCCGCTAACCGCTGGCCATGCTGGCGCGCCAGCTCGCGCACCCGGCGTTGCAGGTCGGCATCCAGGGTGGTGTGGAACAGGTGTTGCGGGCTGCTGGCGGTGAGCGAGGTAAGCAAGTGGTCGGCGCTGCCGGGGAGCGGCCGGGGCGCATCGGGCAAGGGCTCCAGCGAGGCCAGCTTCAGGTCTGTCGTCGACAGGTCGCCCTGGCTGTGCAGAGCGTTCAGCAAAGTGTTGCGTTTGGCCAGCAACCGCTCCCGGTTACGCCCGGGGTGAATCAGCGAAGGGGCATTGGGGAGCACCGCCAGCAACGCCGCTTCCGCCCAGCTGAGCGCCGCCGGTTCACGGCCAAAATAGCGCCAGGCCGCGGCCCGCAATCCAACGATATTACCGCCAAACGGTGCCCGGCTGGCGTACTCGATCAGTAGCTCATCCTTGCTGAAATGCCACTCCAGTTGCAGGGCAAGCACCGCTTCGCGGGCCTTTTCCGGCAAGGTTCGGGGTGGATCATCCCGTAACAGCCGGGCCAGCTGCATGGTGAGTGTGGAGCCGCCACTGACCACCCGCCCGGCGCGGGCATTAAGCCAGGCCGCACGGGCAATGGCCAATGGGTCCACACCCGGGTGGGCGAAGAAGCGTTTGTCTTCGTAGTTCAACAAAGCCTGGCGATATTTGTCCGGCAAGGTGTCCACCGGCACAAAGCGCCATTGCTCATCCGCCGCAATACGGGCACCAAGCAGACGGTCATGCCGGTCCAGCATCAAGGTGGCGTAAGGGGTGTTCGTGAGCCGATCCGGCAGCGGCCAGAACTGCAGTGCGGCGACGATCGGCACGGCGGTGATTAACGGGATCAGGAAGACGTAGCGCAGGTTCATTGTCGGTGAGAGCCCGGAACAAGTCCCATTGTCGGGTTACGGCTGCGCCTAACACGACCTACGACCGAGCTCCTGCATGTAGGTCGAATTAGCCTAAAGGCGTAATCCGACACAAGGGTTAGAGGTGGCAGTACCCAGGCCTGTCGGATTACGGCCTTCGGCCTAATTCGACCTACACAGAGGGCTGCACGGAGGGCATAACGCCGACAATGGGTTGCGCGAATGTCCTCTCGTTTTCTCGCGTATTGGGTCGTAATCTGATATTCCAAAACAAACAATGAGGCCCCATGCACTACCGGCGCAATTATCTCTCCGGCGGCTGCTATTTTTTCACCTTGGTCACACATCAACGCAAACCGATTCTGACCAATGAACCGACGATTAACGCACTTCGCCACGCTTTCAAAACCGTACAAAAACGTCACCCTTTGCGCATCGACGCCATCGTCATCCTTCCGGACCATCTCCACTGCATTTGGACCTTGCCGGAAGAAGATCATGATTTCTCAACCCGTTGGCGTTTACTCAAAGGAATGGTCACAAAAAATCGCCAAATAGACACCCCGATCTGGCAAAACCGCTTCTGGGAACACACCCTTCGAGATGAAAGCGATCTGTATAATCACACCGACTACATTTACTTCAACCCAGTAAAGCATGGTTACGTCCACCAACCCGCCGCTTGGCCCTACAGCAGCTTCCACCGCGACGTGGCCCGTGGCCTGTATCCGGCTGATTGGGGCGGCAATCCGCTGCTTCCGGACGACATTGGTAACGAATAACCCCTGCGTCGGCTTAGCCTGCAAGACGTAATCCGACATTGGGCATGTGCTGCAAGCAACGAGGCAGGGTGTCGGGTTACGGCTACGCCTAACACGACCTACACGCCCGGGCGTCAAAATATCGCGTGGCCACTCCCCGTAGGTCGGCTTAGCCTGAAGGCGTAAGCCGACATTGAGCATTTGGGTCTAATCGCGTTTCACCTCAATCCATTGCCCTTTACTGCGGGCCTGGCGGGTGCCGTCGTACATGGCTTCCACGTTCCAGGCGGGCAGGTAGAAGCGGCCGGCGAAAGAGGCGTTGAGCGCCACGCGCACGGTGAGGCTGTGCTTGTTGCCCGGTTTCAGATCGAAGTAATGCATCACCCGATCGTCGCGCAGATCCTGGTACGTGACCCGCTCCTGATCGTCGGCGCTACCATCCAGCCGGCTGCTGGTAATCTGCCAGCCGGACGGCAGGATCTGGGTGAGCGCCAGATTCTCCAGGCTGCGGTTCCCGGTGTTGGTCACGGTGACTTCGGCAACAAAATCCTGCCCCTGGGGCAAGCTGGCCGGGTTCACCGGTTTGCCCTCTGCCAGGAAGCGGGTGGTCAGGCTGAGCCCGTCACTGCTGGCCTGTTCGTTCCCCGGCAACGGCGTGCCGGTGTTGCTCAAGGTGACAAACAGTTTGCGTTCGCTGTCGTTGCGGACACTAAAGGCCAGGGCGGTTTCGCTATCGGTCAGTGCCTGGCGGTAAACCGGTGAGGTGGCCGCGATGTCCTGCCAGCCCTGCTTGCCTTCACGCACCGCAAATTGATATCCCTGCTCATCGCTCTGACTGCCCGCGTAGCGCGCCATGGCCATCAGCGACCAGGCCGTGGTCTGGGTGCTGTACCAGTGATCGGCAGAAAGCTGACTGGCGATGTCCTGCGCCAAGGTCCAGGCCTCGGCGGTATCGCCACGGGCATCGGCCACGGTGAGGCGGATAGCCTGATCGCGAAGCAAGGAGCCATAGGTGTAGCTGGCACCATCGTATTCCAGCTCGGCGGCAGCGTTGGCGGTAAGCTCCGCCGCCACATCGCTGAGGCCCATTTGCAGGTAGGCGGCAGCCAGCAACCAGCGGCCACTGTGATAACTGGCGCTGCGTGAGTAATCCGGCTTGGCCATTTGCAGCCGCTCACGCAGCCGGTTCATGGCGCCGACTTGCGGTTTGCCCGCCAGGGCCAGGGTGTATTGGCGATAGGCTTCCGCACTCCACTGCCAGGGGCGGTCGCCCAGGCTCTGGCTGCGACGAACCTGATAGGCCGTCCAGTTATCCAGCATGGTGGCCGGCACCGCGTAGCCAAGCCGTTTGGCTTCCAGCAGGAAGTGGCCGGCATAGCTGGTGCCCCAGTCGCTGGCATTGGCCAGGCCGGGCCAGTAGCTGAAACCACCATTGGCCAGCTGGAAACGCTTGAGGCGCTCGATGCCCGCGGTGACGTTGTCCTGCACCTCCTGCTTTTGCTGCTCGTCCAGCTGCAGTAACTGATTCAGGTACAGCTGCGGCAACACCGATGAGGTGGTCTGCTCGATACACCCGTGCGGGTAGCGCAGCAGATAATCCAGACGTCGCTCCAACCCCATGGCGGGCAAGGCACTGACCACCACGGTGCTGCTATTGGTCCCGGCCATGCCGTGGGGCTGCGATTCCAGCGCCCAGATTTCACCGGCCGCCAGCACCTTGCGGGTATCGCGGGTGGTGGGCGGGTTAGCCGCGCGCACCGGCAGGTGCACGGTTTCCGAGGCGCGATGTTTGCCGCCTTTCGCGGTGACGGTGATGTCACCAGTGCCCACCTGCTGTTTGGCGGTGATTTTCAGCATGGCAATCTGATCGGACGGGCCGGTGAAGGTCAGTGTGGCTTTGCCCTGCTCCACCTCGAACAGGTCTTCATCGGCGTCCACGGTCAGGGTGACTTTTTTCAGGCTGTCGTCGGTGACAAACACGGTAACCGGCAGCGACACGCTTTCACCCGGCCCCAGTACCCGTGGCAAGGTGCTCAACACCGTCAGCGGCTGGGTGACGGTAATGTCCTGTTCGGCCTTGCCGTAGGCGCCGTTGTCACCGGCCACCACCATGGCCCGCACCTGGCCCATGTACGGCGGCAAGGTAATCTCGTGATTGGCGGTTTCATTGGCATCCAGCGTGAACGGGCCCAGGAACTTCACCACCGGCGGGAAGCGGCGACGCTGCTTTTCCCGGCCATCGTCAGCCCCGTCGGAGCCGCCCAGTGCCAACAGCTGATCCAGTTCTGCCCCGTAGGCCCCCACCACCATGTCGAACAGATCCCAGGTCAGCACGCCCAGGGCTTCGCGACGGTAGAAACTGTCGTGAGGGTTCGGGGTCTGGTAGTTGGTCAGGCCAAGCAGGCCCTCATCCACCAGCGCCAGGGTGTAGGTCATCGGCTTGCCCTGCTTTTCACTGACCTTCACGGTAAAGGTGTCTTCCGGTTTCACCTTGTCCGGGGCGCTCACTTGCGGGGCAAGACGGGTATTCGGGTCATCCACCAATAGCGGCACCAACCCATAAAGTCGGATGGGCCGGTCGTTGTTGCGGCCGCTGTGCGGCTGCAGCAGCGCCACGTGAACGTAGACGTTGGGCGCCATGTTGGCGGTGATGGGGATATCCAGGGTCTGCGCTTCACCGTTGGCGGGCAGCCAGTAGTGATCCAGTACCCGTGAACCGGTTTCCAGGCTCACCAGCAGGCGGCCCTTGGCCACAGCGGGCAATTGAATATGGGCCGTGTCGCCAACGGCGTAACGGTCCTGATCCGCTGACAGGGACAGCCGTGTGGCTGCATCCTGGCTGCCACTGGCTTGCTCCCAGCTCCAGCCCAGGTACACGGTTTGTGCGGTGCAGTGATCGCTTTGCCGGTCACAAATGCGGATCAGATGGCGACCCCAATCGTAGTCTTCGCCGTTCAGATTCCACTGGGCGCGACCTTCTGCGTCGGTGGTGATCTGTGCATCGGCTACACGTTTGGTGTTGGGGTCACTAATGTAGTTACTCAGGTCGTCACCGGCCCGGTCCCACCACCAGCGCCAATCAATCTGGTAGACACTGATATCCAGAGGTCGACTGGCGTCGGGCTTGCCGTCGCTGTCCAGGCTGATCAGGTCGATGGCATGCAGGCCTTCACGGGACAGTGCCCCGCCCCAGCCACTGCCTTCAGGAATGCGCATGCCGACCCAATGCTTGAACGGGTACACCGGCACGCTGCGAATCTGGGTACTGTAATCGCCGCTGTTTTCAAACACGCGGGTCGTCAGGGTGGCGCGCAGCATGCCCGGTGTCTGCTCCACATTCACGGTGAGCGGCACGGTGGCGTTGCCCTTCGCATCCACGTTGCCATCGAAGGCAGTGAAAGGTTCGCTGCTGAGCTTTCGGGTGGGGTCGTCGAAGTGATAAGCGTCGTAGCCACTGAAACGGGTGGTGCGCGCGCTCACCCGCACTTTCATGTCGGCCTTCAAATTGGCGGCGGTGGCACCGTTAAACCATTGGGTAAATAACCCAATGTCGGCGGCGTCGTTGGTGTAGAGCGTCTCCGGCAGATCCAGCTCGATTTTCAGCCGATTGGGTTTGATGGCTTCCACCCGGATTGGGGTATCGAAATAGCGTTGCCCCAGCCGAGCCACCGCGCGCCAGTTCCCGGTGGGCGCGTCCTCTTCTGTCTGTAGTGTAAAGGCGTAAAAGTCACCCACCGGCTTGTCCAGCGTATAGCTTTTCACCTTGTTACCACGGGGATCAAACCAGTCCAGCGTCAGTGGGTGGCCCTCGGGGATGGTGTTGTCCTGGTCTTCCAGAATAAAGGTCAGGTGAATGTCATCACCGGGGCGCCACACATCCCGCTCGCCGTAGAAGAACCCTTTCAGGCCATCGCGTACTTGCTGACCACCGGTGTTGAACTGGTTGGTGGGCAGGGCCCGGTTGCGAGCCAGTTTCAGGTAGCCGGTGTCCCGGTCCTTGACTGCTTCCAGGTAATAGGCGGAACCATCCAGTGTCAGGCTGGCCATGCCCTCGGCATCGGTGAGTCCCATACCCACTTGCTGTAGTTGGTAGTTGTAGGCCTTGAGCACCACATCTTCGGCGGGGGTGTTGCTGTCCAGCTCGGTGGCCACCACCAGCAGGGTATCGTTCTGGCCGCGTTTGGCGATCAGGCCCAGATTGGAGGCCAGAAAGGCGCGAGTACTGCTGGCCAGATCGTTGTATTGGTAGTAGCTGTCGGAACAGGGGTTATCCTTCTCATACCAGCTCAGGTAGCCCGCGTCGGCATAGTAATTTTCGTAGAGGTCAGAGCGGTCCTCATCCTGCCCGGGGCCTTCATAGCTGTCCGGCAAAGTGGTTTTTTTCTTGAGGGCACCGTCCGGGCAGCTGTAGCTGATGTCGTCGCCATCAATCGCCAGCGTCAGATGCACCAGGCCGTTGGGATGTTTGGCCATGAGCTCGGTGAGATCCAGCTGATAACGTTGCCAGCCATCGCCATTGCCCGGCAGGGTCAACGTTTTCTGCCACAGGTAGCGACCGCTGCGAGAGTCCATGTCGGCTTCATTCAGCTCGCTGCCTTGCAGATAGCGGCCGATATTGTCATCGAAAACCCGGAACGCCTGGACTTTCACCGAGCGCACGCCCACCGCTTCAAACGGCACGCTGAGCTGTTTGCCGTCGGGCAGGATGGTGCCATCACCCACAAAGCGCACACCGGGCTTATTGGTCATCAGGGTGACGGTTTTTTCCAGTTTCTCGGCCAGGCGACCCTGGCTGGCGGAGCGCAGACTGCCGTCAATCACCAGCTTCACATCGTCTTCCAACTCATCCTGCGGATAAATGCGCAGGGTGCTGCCATCCACTTCCACTCGCGGCGCCTTGCCATTCAACGTGACCAGCCCTTTCAGGTTCTGGGTGGCTTGCAAGGCTTCGGAAAAGTTCACCTGGACATGGGGTTTCGGGTAACTGACCGCCCGCACATTGGTTACCGCGAAGTTTTTCAGTGCCGGCACCGTGTAATGACGGTTGCCCTCGTTGTCCACGCCAAGGGGCGCCGCATCCCAGCGCAGTGATACATCACTGGCCTGCTGTTCGCGCACAATCCCGGTCACCGAAAAATCATGGCGCAGGCCGGCGCTGTCATGCTGCCAGTTAATGGCCAGGGTCTTGTCGTTCTGGCGGGCATCCAGTACCGCCTCTACGTGAGCCTGGTCCGCCAGATCGCGAGTCTCCAGACTGCCGCGCAGTACCATTTCGCCGCCATCGTCCGTGGGCAACAGGGACTCCACCGTCAGGCTCAGCTGCTGGCGCAGCACCTGCAGGGAGAACTCAGCGGGACTCAAGGCATCATCCACATTGGCCAGCCCCTGGGCGTACAGCACCAGGGTCAACGACTCCCCGCCGGGTAACGGCTCGGCGGGGCGAATTTCCAGCCGATCTTCGGCGGTAAACACCGCCGTGACAGCCCGCTCCGGCAACAGCCGCGCGACCCCGGATTGAGGTTTGTCGAGTTGATCAGGAGTCACCACCGGGTGATTAAAGCGCACAACCAGTGGCGCCCGGGCACTGATGGTACCGGCCGGCAGGGCTGCCAGATGGGTTTGCCAGCGGTCATCCAGAGGGGAGACGGCTGGGTCGGTCTCACCCTGCTCTGCAACAGCGCCGTTACTTTCCCCCTTTCCGGTGGTGTCACTCTTATCATCACAGGCCGTGATCAGCAGCACAGCCCACAACATCAAGAGACGAAAAACAGACAAACCCCGACTTGGCATAACACCCTTCCCTGGCAAAATGGTTAACGTGGGAAACATACCACAGACATGGGACTTCCGTTCGACGATAGTCGCAACTATCACATCAAGAAATCGCGTAGAAACAAGGCCGCACATTCAGAAACAAGATACGGTACAAGTGGCTAAGCAGGCGGCGCACAGCAGTCAGTAACGGCATCCAGGGGATGGATTTGGCAGCAAGGATAAAAACGGGTTTCCTGATCATTGCGGCGGTTTTTCTGGTGGCATTCACCTTGTGGTGGCTAATGCCCGGCAACGACAGCGAGGCCCGCTGGGAGGATTATCTCTCCCGCCTGGCGCGGCTTTCACAACAGGCCGTTCCCGAACGGGCACCCCTGCCGATAGTGCCCTACCCCGGCAACCGGGAACTGCACCAACCGATCCCCGAGCACCGGGTCGACATGCTCGATTATCTGGAACTGCGCCACTGCAACTTGATGTCGCTGATCAGCGAACGCAATAGCGTGCTCGGCAAGCTGCAGGCCGACTCCTTGCGATTCAAACATGAAGTGACCTTTATTCGCCGTGCCCGCCAGTGCCTGGCCAGTGACAAACTGGACAATCAGGCACTGATCACCCTGCTTGAACAGGTGGTCACCGAGAAGCAGGCGGCGCTACCCGCCCTGTACTGGAATGCGCTGGTGGCCAGCGCGGAATTTCGTCAGTTTTTCAGCCAGTCGCCCTCTGCCATGGCCGGCGACAGCCAGGCAGCGCTGTTAAGCCTGGAGCAACTGGCCCAGTCTCCATTTCAGGGCCAGACCCTGCCAAGCCCGGAGCAATTGTTCGGGCTGGAAGCCCGCTTGCAGCAAATCGCGCACAGCCAGGCCGGCGGGCAACTGCTGCGGCGGCTGGCGCTGGCGCTGCGGGAGCTGGAACGAGGCAACACCCTGCTCGAAAACATTGACCCGGTAGCGCTCTGCCCCAAAGGGCGACCCACGCCTCGAGCCCGAAAACTGCGCAATGTGCTGGACAATATCTGGGGCAGCCAGGTGCAACAGGCCCTGGCAGACGCACAGCGCCAGCGCAAGCAACTGGCCAACGCGCTGGCGAAGATAGAAGCATTGCTGGCCCCCACACCCCCTGCTTTTGCACAGTGGCAGGACCATTATTTTTCCAATACAGGCCTGCAAAGCCAGTTAAACCGGGCGCTCAAGCACCATGTCTCGCTCTGGCAGGAGCGCCTGCGGCAATGCAATCTGATGCCTGATGGCGGGCAAAAACTGAACGGCAGTGCAAATATTGACCTAGAAGGCTAAACAAAAAGTCTACAAAGCGAATGCTTGTGAGAACAGTTGTCCACATACTTCCGGGTGTCGGTGAGTCCCATTCACCGGCTCCGGAGTTTTACTCCGTGATAGCTCTCCCGAGCCAAACTATTCACGGCGCCTTTTGGCGCCGTTTTTTTTTGCCGCTCTGCGGCCGCAACACGCCTCACGCAGCATGCTTGACGCTTTCCATAAACCCGCTGCAGGCGTACATCTTGAGGTTCGCCCCAAAAAACCGGGGCCTGGCAGGCTGTCAATTAAGCATAAAGGTGGAATATTCCAGTTCTGCCATTTTGCGACTCACCAGCCACAGGCCAAGCAGCACACACACGGCCAACGCCAGCAGGAAACCGAAGCCAAAGAACTGGGGCCCCAGGTACAAGCTTATGCCGGTAAAGATCACGTTGAGCACGAAAAACAGCCCCGTCAGCAACACCAGCATGCGGCGCTGATCCAGATAACAGAACACGTTGATGATGGCGAGGAAGACCACCTGCAGCGCGGTGGCGATTAGCTGCACCTTGAGCAGCGGCAGGTACAGTTCCGAAATGCCCAAAGCGTTAAAGATCTGCGCACCGGCCACCATGATCACCAGCGCCGAGATTGCCTGAATCTTGAGGATCTGGAAGATGCCCTGGCGGATGACAAACACCATCTGGTTGCGCATGTCTTCGATATAGGACAACGACCCACCTTCACGGACCGCGTCATAAAAGTTGGAATAATACTCCACGAAGTCCGTTTCCATACGCACCAGAAACACGGCCATGCCCGGGATCAGTGACAAATAGGACAGGAATACCGGAATGTCGTAGATCAACGAGGCCCGCAGCGGCCCGATCACATCGCTACCGGTGCCGTCATAAAACCAGAACATGGCCTTGTCCGCCCACACCCCGGCATTATAGAAAAAGCCCACCAGCATCAGGCTGGGGTACAGGTATTTTTTGCCGAACATGTCGAACGAGACGATGCTCTCGGCCGGGTAGCCTCGCACAATCAGTACCAGCATCCCCGCCAGCAGGGTCACCTGCCCCAGCAGAAAGCCCAACAGCAGGCCATCCAGGTCCAGAAACCGCAGCATCAGGGCACCCAGCACCGTAATGGTGTAGCCCAGGGCGTAGAGCAACAGAATGGCCTTGTACTGCTTCATGCCGGAGAGAAAGACCGTGGCAATCCAGATATTGCTCAGCACCACAAAACAGGCGATCAGCAACACCCGGAACAGCACACTTTGCCCGGGAAACAGGAACATGGCCGCCGGCAACGCCAGCACGCCGGAGATAACCGTCACCAACACCGTAACGCCACCAAAATTGGGCAGAATCAGGTCTTCACGGTTTTCAAACGAGCGATCCGCGCAGAAGCGGGTAAAGGCCAGCTGCACAATGCCGGTAAGGATCAGACTGATGGCGATAAGGTAGGTCACCGTGACCTGAAACTGTGTCACCGAGGCATCCGGCACCACCATACCCAAACTGAAGATACCGATAATCAGAATACCGATGATCGACAACACCCAGGGGCCGGAGCTAATTACACCGGCATAGGCATAGGCCCGGATCAGGCCAAGCAGGGTGTCCTTGCGCAGCAATCGACGCAGTTCAAAACCAATGCCGGCCATTAGTGGCGTCCCTCCCGGCGACGATTGTTGCTTTCTTGCGGGCTGGCTGCGTCCGTGTCCTCCACCAGCGACTGGTACAGGTCACGGTAGGCGCCAAACATCATTTCCTGGGTGTAAAGGTTCTCCACCCGGCGAATGCCTGCCTGCTGCGCCTGGTGCCAGGCGTCCTTGTCTTTCAATAGCGCGGCCACCGCATTGCCCAGCGCTTCCGGATCGGCAATGCCCACCACTTCGCCCGCTTTTCCATAGGCCCGATCGGCTTCACCCAGGCCTTCAATCAGCTGACGGCAAGAACCCACATCGGTAGACACTGCCGGCACCCCGGCAGCAAACCCTTCCAGCAACACCAGCGGTAACGCCTCACTGATGGAGCTGAGCACGATCACGCCCACTTTCGGTAACAGCTCATCAATTTTCTGGAAGCCCAGAAACTTCACATTCTTTTCCAGCCCTAGGCTGGCCACCAAACCGTGACACTCCTTGGCGTATTCCTTGTCCTCATCTTCCGGGCCGGCAATCCAGCCTTCCGCGTCTGGCAATACATTGACCAGGGTACGCATGGCGCGCAGGAAGGTTTTCACATCCTTGATGGGCACCACACGACCAATCAGGCAAGCCACCGGGGGAATGTTGTCACCCCGGGCGGCACGCACTTTCTGCATGCGGGGCAAATCAATGCCATTGGGGATATTCAGGGTGCGCTCTGGCGGCGCGCCATCTTCCATTTGCCGCTCACGGTTGCGCTCATAAAGCGCCACAATGCGGTCCGATGCCTGGTAGCACTCGCGCCCCAGCTCGGTGAAAAAATTCACCCATTTTTCGCGAAAATAGGCCATCTCCGCATTGTTCTTTTCTACCAGGCCGCGGTTATCGCTGATCCATTCGCTCTGGAACAGGTCGATCTTGCGCTCCTTGGTATAAATACCATGCTCGGACAGCAGCAACGGCTTGCCGGTGCGGCGCTTGAGCATGGCACCCAGAAAGCCCGCATAACCGGTAGAAATGGTGTGGTACATCTTTGCCGGCAACAAGTTGTCGGCAATATCGTTAAGCACCCAGATGGGCGAATGCATGATGCGGATGGTCCAGAAATAATCCACAAAGGACGGATCACGACTGAACTCGCGGTACGATTCAGCAATGTAATCCCAGCTGGCCCGGCTGTGCAGGAAAGATTCCTCGGAATAATCCTCGCCTTCCCCCAGGTGCGTAACAATGCGGCTGAACAGCTCGCTGCGCTCCCGGGAATGAATGCCATCTTTCACCATTTCATGGAAACGCCGCAGATCGGCATAGGCCTTGCGATTGCCCTTGAGGGAACGCTTTTGCGCCCCCCGCTGAAAATTGTGCAGGTAGTGCACTTCCAGGTGCACCACGTTATCCGGCAGCTCATATTTCATGTCGCCGTAGTCTTCCGGGCGACTGCCCACAAAACAGCAGGCAAAGGTATATTCGGGAAAACCACGAATAATCTGGTTTACCCAACTGGACACGCCGCCACTCACATAGGGGAAAGTGCCTTCCAGTAATAAACAGATATCGGCGCTATCCGCCCGTGGCAGGCTCATAGGCCCTCCAGAATTCAACGGATTTATTGAGTTGGGTGAATTGACTGTCATCGGTAATTTCACGCATCAGCAGCCGCACCAGCGGTATTTGCCGACGTTGCAACGCAATCTCGGCCAGCCAAGGGTTCACTTTCGCTGCGGACAATCCCAGGCGACGGGCAAAGGTCATGGACTGGTGTGCTTCACCGATTTCACCCTGGCTTAACTGAATCCGCCCGCGCAGCAACCACAAGCCGGCGTCTTCCGGCGCTTCCATCAAGCCCATGTCGGCATAGAATGCTGCCCGTTCCAACGTCAGGGTACGGATATCCCCGCGCACCAGGTCCTGATAATTCAGCTCCCAATACAGCTCGGACAGGCGACGGGCCAAACGGTAGCGGCGTGACTCCTTGGCCCGCTCCAACAGGTGCAGGGCGCGCTCGATATCCCGGGTAATTTCCTTTTCTTTCTGATCAAGAATCCCGTAGGCCAGTAGCCGCAAATCTTCAAAGGAATCCCCCAGGGTATGGCGTAACAAATTGCCGGTTACCTTGGCTGGCATGTCCTTGAGCACCAGCATGCCCTGCACCCGCAGGGCATTGGGCGCCCTTGATGTGGTCAGCAGGCTTTTCAGATCGATTTGCCGAAAACCGGCCGCGCTATTGACCTGCACCGGGGTAAAATAGGGCTGGTCCACCAGCCCGAATGGCTTGTCCCGAAACAACGCCGGCAGCCAGATACCCAAGGCGACCCCACCCAGGATAGTGACCAGCCCCACCGCCGGAATAAAAAACGCAAAGGAAAAAATCAGCACCCAGGAAAGAATCTTTGGCGTTCTGAAACGTGGCGGCAGCAGCCCCCAGGCCACAACAGACAGCAATGCCGATGCCAACCCGTGAGAGAACAGGTACAGCACGAACAGGGACAGGTCTGCCTGTCTGCTCAACAGCAACAGCAGGGAGGCGATCTCCGCGCTGATCGCATAAATAAGCAGCTTGAGACTAGACACTCGCCGCCTCCAGAAGCTCAGCCACCTGCTCCATCCCGCCACGTTGATCCAGGTGACGGTAATAGAACTGCACCCCGGCCTGACGCAGGCTCATGAAGGCATACTCATCGGCCAGCCATTTTTCGGTACGTAACACAAAGCCTTCCAGACTGGATTCCCCGGTCATCGGCATCATGATCATCAGCGCGTTGTCGTTTACCCACCAGGCCAGATCCAGGCTACGCAAACCACGAGCCAATGCATCCAGAATCAGTCCCGCCTGCTCGCTGTCATCGGCGACAAACAAGGTGAGCGAGGTATCCACCCGGCCGCCCTCGCGCAGACGCACCAGCGCGGCCAACTCACTGGCAATCCGGAACGGCATGGTGGGCCAGCGATCCAGCATGTCATCGACTTCATCGCCAGCATGCACCACGTCCGCATAGAAGTTGAGCAGCACCGACAGCAACTGCAGATTTTCATAATTGATGGACAGGAATGGCAAACGCTCAATCACCATCACCCCGATCAAGGCGCCACCACTGTTGATAATGGGGGCCGCAACCAGGTACTGGCCATGGTAATGACTGTCGTGATCGTGCTGCTGAATATGGGCAAGCAGCTGGTTGTCCAGCGCGTGCTGGAGCAAATCATTGTCGCGCTCCAGCGGACGGTTCTCCCCCAGCTTTGCCGCCGGCTCATCATCGATTTCGCCATCCACCACCCGGTAAAGCGCGGCACGTTGCAGCTGGCAATATTCTGCCAACATGTGGATCAGATCATCCGCCGCAGGAAGGCGCACCTTGTCACTTTCGTCCAGGGTCAGATCACGTAACCGCACCAGCGCATCGCGCACGGTATACGGCTTGATCAGCAGATTTTCTTCCAACCGGTCGTGGGAGAGGCGCAACAGCACATACCGCTGGGTCAGGTTCTGCAAGCGCTCCAGCGCATAGCTGGCGGCACTGTCTGCGCGCATCAGCTTGACGCGCCACATATCCGCAAACTCACCGCAGATAAGGGTAATCACGAAACCACCAAGCATGGTGGATTCCGGAAACTCCATCCCCGGATAGAAGCCCAGGGCGGTCAGCACAAACCAGCTGGCCACCAGGCACAGCATGCCGAATACCCCAAGCAAACTGCCATAACGCAGCGCCAACAACATGGGCACCAGCAACACCCAACGGAAGGTCCCGATGAGTGTCAGCGGATCCTCCTCGCGCAGCCACAACCCCATGGCAACCGCCAGCGCCATCAGAATCA
The DNA here is from genome assembly GCF_009718865.1 of Alcanivorax sp. VBW004. Taxonomy (NCBI): domain Bacteria; kingdom Pseudomonadati; phylum Pseudomonadota; class Gammaproteobacteria; order Oceanospirillales; family Alcanivoracaceae; genus Alcanivorax; species Alcanivorax sp. VBW004. The sequence continues at coordinate 2,125,742 of NZ_WNHC01000001.1, read as the reverse complement.
CTGCTTCGCACAGCGACCACAGCACTCTTGGCTCGGGCATGAACAGCCCCGCCAGCTTGCCGTTGCTGATGCGCTCAAGCATTACTGCACCACCGGGGCGAGCAATTTATCGATGACCTTCTGCCCGGTTTCACTGAGCGACTGGCGTGCCCAGCCGGCCCGTGAGCCAGTGCCGCTGTAGACGATACGCCCTGCCGGCAACTCACGAATTTCGATCATCACCCCCACCGCAGGTTCACCATCAACGCCGGTTTTATAGCGCCATTCGTGCACCACCCCGCTCACCACATACTGAGCCGATTGTGAGGCAACCCACTGATTCATTTTCTTGCGGTTGGCCGCCGAGGTGCCTTCAAACAACACCCCTTCATTATCGCTTTCCGGGTAGCGGGTTACGCTATTCACGCCATGGCGGTACAGCACGGATTCGACAATGGACGCCGCCCGTAAGCCTGCCTGGGGCGTCGCGGTACGGTTAACCATCGGCAGAACCAGCCAGTTGCCCTCACCGGACAGTTCCACATCCTGGCTGCTGCGAACATGGGTACACCCGGCCAGCACGGTGGCTAACAGCAAGGTTCCCAGTAGCGGAATGCTCAGTCTCATTGGATTCACTCCTAGTAATAAACTCTATATTGCAGCCCGAAGCGGTAGCTGTCTTCACCACTGCCCCCACTATTGAGCTGTTGTTCTGCATACAGCTTCCATTCATCCCGGCCGATCAGCGGCCCTTCCACACCGAAGCGGCCGGTAAAACCCGCTCCCGAAAGACTGTTATGGCTGTAACCTATTTCTGCCCAGCCCTGCAAACGGTGCGGACGAATATGCACATCCGGCTGGCCCAGCAGGAGCACCACTTCCGACTCGTGATAGTCCTGCGGCAGCGGTAACGTCTGGGCACCCGGCGGCAGCAAGGCACGCACTTCGGCCATGCTGTCTTCACCGGCGGTAAAGTCTGCCTGGGTATGCCTCACCCGTACCCCGGGAGAGAAGCGCGACAACCAGGGGCGCCAGGTGCTCTGGGCATTGATAATGCTGCCGCTGCCCAGATCACTGTCATTGAGATCCTGATAGTCATAGTTGGCCCAATCCACACTGCTTTGCCAGGTAGAAGATGGCGTCCAGTTCAGCAACCACTGGCTACCCGTGCGCGACGCACCGAGAATCAGCAGGGACGACTCATCTGCGGGCATGCGCCATTGGTAATTCAGGCTACCGGACCAGTACCGGGTCCAGTTGGCGCCCAGCTCCAGATCCGCCATGGTTTCGCTGTTGCCCAACAGGTTGCGCTGGCCCAGCTCCAGGCGGCTGCGGAACCGCTCACGCTGGTAAGCCAGCGCCATCGACAGCCGCTGCTCGTCATCACTGATTTGCAGCAGTTCATCATCATTGCTGCTGAAATTGCGCTGGCGGGCTTCCACAGACAGCTGGGTGAAATCACTGAGCGGCTGGTACTGCACAAACTGCAGATCCTGAATATCCAGCGCCCCCAAACGGCGCTGTTCAATATGAAACTGTGACGAGCGGGCCATGGGCAATAGCAGGCTTTCCTGCAGGTTATTGCTGCCGGCCAGTTCCGGCGACCCGGCCTGAATGGCCATGAAGGTACTGGTAGCACGGCGCGGTTCATCCAGCCGTACCTGGGCTTCCAGCTGCTCGGACAGGGTAAGTTGGCCCTGATACTGCTCACGGATCTGCGCCACCGCGTCCAGATCATCCTGCACCAGTGCAAAAGCCAGTGCCGAGCCGGCTTTGAGCGCCCCTTGCGCCTGCTGTTTACGCAAATACCAACTCTGGGCCAGCAAAGGCTCTGACTGCCCGATCGCCCATTGCGCCAACCACTCGGCCCGGGCCACCGGATCACTATCCATGCCTTGCGTTTGCGTCCGAGCCAGCTTCAGCGAGGTATCGCCATCGTCAAACAACAGACTCAACGTCAATTGCATATCCCGGTAAATCGCCTGCTTTTGCGGCTCGACCGTCAAGGGCAATTGTTCCTTGAGGTGCCGCAGCACAGGCCAGGCCTGCCCGTTTCGACCGGTGGCAATCAACGCCTGGGCGTAATACCACTGACGCTCCCAGTTCTGACGGGCCGTTTTCAGTAATTCGGTTTCATAGCGCAGGGCCTGTTCCGCATTGCCCAATGCCATGTGTGACGCCGACAGCACTTCCCAGTAGCGCCGATCACTTCGGGCCGCGCCTTCCCAGGTGACCAGGGCCTGGCGAAGCTCCCGGTCCTGGCCGGTGGCAATCAGCAGCCACATCCAGCTGACCCGGGTTTCCCGGTCAGCCGGATTCAGGGCCAGTGCTTTCTGCAACCAGCGCTGCGCGGCTTGCGGGTCCCCGCGACGCAATTGCAGGTTGGCATAGAAGCGCAGAAATTCCGGAGTCTGTATCAGCGTTTGCCACTGCTCTTCACTCAACCCTGACAGGAAAACATCAATGGCCTCATCATCACGGCGATCGTTCAGCTGATAGAGCGCCCCCAAGGCAAATTGCGGATTGCGGTTCTTCTGCCAGGCCCGATCCATCAGTGATGCCACACGATCCGGGCGGTAATAACGGGCCAGGGTGATGTAATGATACAAATCGGTAATCTGGTCGTCGTCGTGATCCACCAATTGCTGGTAACGATCCAGCGCCAGATCCCACTCGCCCAACTCTCCGGCCATCACCGCAATACGCCGGGCCAGTGCCGGCGAATAGGCTAAATCACTGGCGTCACGGTCCAGGTCCTGCAGGGCTTTTTCGCGCTGGCCATTAAGCCAGAACAGGTCTGCCGCCTGGGCAGCCATGGCCTCTTCCGGGCCAAAGCGGTCCATGTATTCACGGGAGTAGCGCGCAGCCAGCACATCCTCACCCTGATTCAAGGCGAGCCGCTGCATTTCCCGTAATGCCGCTTTACTGGGGTAACGCCGACGCCAGTCTGCGAAGAAACGCAGGCCCTCATCCGGTTGCCCCAGCAGCTCATACTGCTGACTGATGGTGGCAATGATGTCGGCATCGTAGGGAGAGGCGCTCAACAGCGCCTTGTTGGCCCGCAGCGCGAGGCGGTTGCTGTAAGTCAGCGGTGCCAACACCAGCACCTGCTTCCAGGCCTCCGGATCATTACTGCGCAAAGCCACCTGCCGCCAGGCTTTCAGTGAGGTTTCCGGATCCCCCTGCCAACGGGATATCTCCGCCAGCCGGCGCCACCAGCGTTCATCATCCGGGCGCCAGTAAAGCGCATTCTCAGCCACCTGCCGGGCCCGAACCAGGTTCCCCGACCCCACGAACACCTGGTAGCTGCGGTCGTAGTAGCGCTCCACATAGGGTGCCGGCGTGTCCGCATGAGCAAGCGGTACGGTAGACAGCGCCAAGGGAAAAATGGCCGCATGGAGCCATCGTCGTATCAGCGAGCGGCGGGTCATCGGCTGCCCTCCTCGGACGGCAGACTCAGTAACAACACCGCATAGTGCTCGGCCAGGGGCATGTTGCCGCCGGCCTGGGCCAGGGTCATCAAGCGGTACAACACCGCCTTGTCGTTATAAAAAGCACGCTCCCGCGCCTGAGCCAGGCGCAGCGCCTTGTCATGCAGGCTACCCGACTGCAGTGCGCTGAGTGCGGCGAGGAAATAGCGTTTACGCACCGTGTAATTGCCGCGCGCATCCATGGCTGCAATGTAGGCATCCGCAGACTCGGAATAGCGCCCGTGGGCAAGCAGTACTTTCGCCGCCTTGACGTACCACTGGCTGGGGTTGGCCGCGCTGTCAGCCAACCGGCGATAGGCCTGCACCGCCAGGTCCACGCTGCCCATGGCCAGAGCCATCTCGGCGAAACGAATGCGTTTTTCACTGTTCAGGGCCGCCCAGTCAATCCCGCGCAAACGGGTCAGGGTTTCATGCTCAAGCATGGTGCCACGGCGGTTGTCAGCATCTATGGCCATCAAACGGGTAAAATCCCGGCGCAGTTCCAGCCAGGCAATCTGGGTGTCATAGCGCCCATTACTGTCCGCAGTCACGACTTGCAGCTGCTCATCTGCCGCCACGAAATCACCTTGCAGAATCAATTCCCGGGCCATCAACAGGCGCAATTCGTGGTCATCCGGCTTGGCTTTCAGCCAGGCTTGCATATAGCTGAACGTCACCGCGTCCAGCCGCGCACTACGCAGGGACGAAGACAGGTCCCGCGGGAACACCATCCAGCACACCACCCCGATAAGAATCAGAAAGGCAAATAATTCCGGTAGACCAAGAACCCGCAGCCGTTCAGTGCGGACATTGTAGCCGTAGCTCATTGAGCTCACGCGCCGCACTCCTGTAGTGGTAGAGCCGGCCTTCCTTGCCGGCAGGTTTCAGTGTTTTTCCCTGATGAGACAACGTGCAGCCCCGGGCATTGCCCAGGGAAAACGCCAGCGACGTCATGGCTTCCAGAGAGAAGCGCAGGTTTCGCCCGTCGCGGGAAAAAGTCGTCAGCCGGCCATTCGCCTGCTGCAAATACGGCACCCGGCTGCCGTTCTCGCTGGATGCCTGGCCTCGCCAATGTGCCTGCTCACCGCTCAAATGCACATAACGCCCGGGCTTGTCCTCGCGGTAGCCGGCCACACCACTGCTTTGTGCCAAGGCGGGAAGCGCCAGCCCGTCCGGCAATCGTAACGTACGTAGCTGGCCGTTGCCCTGAATCCACCATTGATCGCCCCGGCGGCCGATCACCATGTCGTTGAAATCCAGCACTTTGCGGCTGTAGTCCGATGCGAACAGCGGAAAATACGGCTGATCGCTGGCCCATTGATACACCCGCCGCAGGGACTCCAGTGACGCATTCTTGCTGGCAATATAGGTGTGGTAGTAAATATCCACCGGCTTGAAGCGATGAGGCGTTTCGGTCAGTTTGAAGGTTTCAATAACCCGCTCAAACCCATAGAAAGGCCCGGTCCACTCATTGGTATAAATATTCTCGTTCTGGTTGGGCGCATAGACCTGGTATTCATCCCCTTTCGGGATGCCAATGCCCTTCACCAGTGTCCAGGTGGGCGCGCTGTTGGTAATGGTCGTGTCGCTGCCGTTCATGTTCAACAGCCCACCTTCACGGGCCGCTTTCAGCGCTTCCGGTGTGGGAATGGTGTCACCACTCCACAGCACCATGCGGGTCTTCTTGCCCGGCGGTAACAGCTCGCGCTCGATATAATTGGCCGACCCCACCACTTCACGCACCGGGTCCATGCGGTAGTCCGGCAGCGGTAGCCGCAGCTGCCCTTCCGGCCCGTACAGCTCCCCGGGGTTTGCCTGGGCGTCGTACCAGAAAAAGGGATGCGAGTAAGTGTGCGTTGCCGCTTCCACATGGGGCAGAGCAAACATGGCACGGGCAATACGCTGCAGTTCGGGGGCCATTTTGGGGTACAGCCCATCGCTGGACACTTCCCCTTCAATCACGGAGATGGTGGTGGGAATATCAAATTTCTCGAGAATTTCATCCAGCAGCACCAGGGCATCCGCCCGCCCCCGGTACCCTTCCACTTCTGCCAGGCTGGGGAAACCATCGCCGTCCATGTGCGCAAACAACAGTCGCCGCCCGTTTTCGGTGGTCACGTCCGGAATAGGCATGTCGGGCAATTGCAGCGCTTCGCGGGTAAAACTGAGCGGGTTCAACACCCAGCGATCCATGCCGTCGCCTTGCACGCCGGGCAAAATGGAACGAATCAGAAAGGGCTGGAAGGCGTAACCGCCCCAGGAGGTTGTCGCTGCGGGGGTAAACGTCTGGTTCTCGCTGCGTAATTTTAACCAGGGAGTGGCGTTGTCGTTGTCCACCGGCGCAGACAGCTCCAGCAGTTTCGGCAACGGAATCTCAAAGCCCATGTCCGGGTGCTGAGAAACAATCTGTGGCGGGCTTGCCGGCGTGTTGCGCGATTCAAAACCGAAGTCCCGGGCATGGGGGCCCTGCGGGTCAATGGCAGGATAACCCAGCATAAGGATGGGCACGCCAGCCTCTTTCTGTTGCGCCAGCCAGTCTTCAAAGCCATCACTGGCGACTTCCGAATCTTCCAGCCAGATAACAATGCCCGCGTAGCGGCCGGCCAGTGTGCCCGCCGGCATGGGCGCATCCACCGCACGAATATCCGGCACCAGGCCCTGAAACTGCAGGGGCATCAGCCCGTAGCGCACCGCATCGGTCAATTCCCAGGTGCGCTCCGAGCTGCCGCCGTACACCAGCAGCACCTGGCGGGGCAGGATTTCCAGCTCCCCCACGCCCATCATGTCCAGCGCCGGGTTAGTGACCCAGGGAATGACGTTGTGTTGAGCAATGTCGCTGGCGATCTTGCGCGCCTGGTCACGGGACGCAGGAGGCGCATAATCAATGGCGATAGTGCTGACGCCATAACGCTCACGGACCTGTTCAAACTGGCCCAGCAGCCAGGCCCTGTCTTCTTCCGGGACAGCAGTAAACTGATCCTTGTCCGGCAACCACCGCTGGTAGAGGGACTCGGCCGCCACCGCATCCACCCGGGCCTGCACCAGCGGCATCAGTTCGAAACCACGGTTAAAAATAAAACCCGCCTGGGGATGGCGCTCGGCGATGGCATTAATCAGCGCTGCCAGCCCCTGCCGCTGGCGTTCACGCTCGGCCTCGTCTTTGGCAACCAGCTGGTAACTGTCCAGGGTGTCGAGGAAAAAGCCACGGTAGCCTTGGGCCCAGAGCGGCTCGATCACCGCATCGATAAAATAACGGCGTAGCGCCGGAGAAGATTGATCAAGAATGAACGAGCCCCAGTCCGGGTTCTCGCCCAGCAACCAGGCCTTGTCCAGCCCGGCAAAATAATGCCGTTGGGCCAGCACCTCCCCCAGGCTCACGTAGGCATAAAAGTCATCGTCCCGATACGCCTGCGGCACGCTGTCGGCCTGGTCCGGCTCCACCACAGGAAAGTCATACGCGGCCAATGAAGGCCATGGGATATCCGGGCCGTAATAAAAAGCCGCCGTTTTGGAATCAGTCCCGCTCTCTACCGCGCTGGCGGCAACAGCAATCAAGCAGCAGAAAGAGAAAATAACGTGGCGAATGGATTATCCCCTGGGCAATAAAATGCGAACGCTATTTCAGTGTAACTGAATTGCCATCAAGACAAAGTGAAATATGGTAAGTGAAACAGTCACGGGATAAATAAAAACGCAGCGGCCTCTGCATTTTTTACATTTTGTTTTATAACAACCGGCTTTCTTTACCAAACTGACTGCGCAGAAACTCCATTTGATCGCCGCGAATACGGTGGCTGTTAATCAGCGCCAGGTACTCGGCCATATTAGGCACGTAGGGCAACGCCAGTAATTCCATCTCAATTTCGTCAAGCCGATGACTGCCCTTGCGCTGGTTACAACGCCGACAGGCTGATACCACATTCAGCCAGCGGTCCCTGCCCCCCCGCGAAGTGGGCACGATATGATCACGGGTGAGCACATTTTCAGGAAACGGTTTGCCACAATAAAGGCACAGATGCTGGTCGCGACGGAACAACGCCCGGTTGGTCAAAGGCGGTGCTGGGCGCCTGTGGTTATGGGTCACGCCATCGCAGGCGATGATCGAATGCAGCGACAGGCAGGAACGGGTGCCCGTAAGGCGGCTGGTGCCGCCATGCAGCTGGAAGATCACATCCCCCAGCGTCCAGGTCACCAAGCCGCGCGCATACAGGGTGGCGGCCATTTGCCAGTCGAGCCACTCGACCGGTGTACCGGCTTTATCCAGACGCAGAATCCGTTCACTCATGGGCAACCTCAGCAATGTGATCAGGCACGGCTGTGTCAGATATAAACGTAAAGTAATGACGATTCTGCGACACAAGGGGCGGCAGCAAGGGACAGGGAGAGGCAGGGGCACCGTCCGGCACGGACCGGCGGAGGAAAGTGAATTGCCTGTGGCTGTGTATGAACACGATGGCAGCGCCTTTACCCGGTTATCTCTGATTAATCTGCCTCGACAGGCTAATCACAGACACCGGATTGAATAAATAATAAACAGCTCGCGGTGATGGCCGCAACTTTCTTTATCCTCCCTTATCCCTCGCTTATCCGTTTCTTCACTCTCGTTCATCCTGTGCAGCAGCACGAAACACCGGCAAACGGTAACAGCTCACTACCCGCGTGCCGGTATTATCGCCATCCGTCATGATCGCCACGGCATCCACCACATCCACCTCCATGCCATGAAAGCGCTTGAAATCAGCCTGCACATTGCGCGAGAACCGGTGCCAGGGGCCGGCACCACCCGGCCCCTGCACCACGACCATCTCTGCCTGGCTGGCAAACGGGTTGGGCCAATGGGCGCCAGGCTCAGCGTCACGGGACCAGACATAGTTGATGGCGCGCGTCTGCCAGGGCAACCAGCCTTTTTTCACCACGTACACGCGAGCCTGAAAGTCATCCCCCGCCTTGGTTTGCTCCAGCGTGTCAGGCCAGGGCGGGATGACTTCACCCTGCCACTGCCAGGTCAGCCAGGGTGTCTGGTTGAGATCCACCTCCTGCTCCCTCACCAGGCCCGAGGCCGTTCCTTTCGCAAGAGCTTGCCAGCAACCGTTCACTTGCCGGTACTCCGTATGCCCCGCGAACTCCACTTCCCTCCAGCCCTGCGGCGCGCCCGAAACCGCCAGAACAGGCATTAGGGCCAAAGACAGCGCCACCCAGCGTGGTATACATTGGACTTGCCGGTCACAAACAAACCTCGTTTTCATGGGCCAAATTCCTAGAATGCTCTGTTTACTGTGCCATTAGCCGAAGGCAGACACCATGCAGTTTGATTACATCATTGTCGGCGCCGGTTCTGCCGGCTGCGTACTCGCCAACCGCCTTTCCGAAAATCCGAATAATCGCGTATGCCTGCTCGAAGCCGGCCCCGCCGATAACAGCCTGTTCATTCGCATACCGGCAGGCATCATTTTGATGATGCGCTCCAACGCACGGAACTGGCGTTACTACACCGTGCCGCAGAAGGCCCTCAACAACCGCCAGCTTTATATTCCCCGCGGGAAGACCCTGGGCGGCTCCTCCGCCGTCAACGCCATGTGCTATACCCGTGGCCACCAATCGGACTACGACCATTGGGCCGCCCTGGGTAACAAGGGCTGGGGCTTTGACGACGTACTCCCTGTTTTCAAACGCTCTGAGCATTATGAAGGCGGTGAAGGCCCCTTCCATGGCACCGGCGGCAAGCTGAACATCGCCGACCTGCGTTTCACCCACCCGGTGAGCAGTGCCTTTATCAAGGCCGGCGTGGAAGCCGGTCACCCCGCCACCGACGACTTCAATAATGATGTCCAGGAAGGCGTGGGCATGTACAAGGTCAACCAGAAGGATGGTGAGCGCTGCGGCGTGTCCAAGGCCTACCTGCACCCGGTAATGGATCGCCCCAACCTGACCGTACTCACCAGTGCACTGGTAAACCGCATCCTGTTCGAAGGCAAGCGCGCCATCGGTGTGGAAGTGGAACACAACGGGCAGATTCGCACCCTGAAAGCGGACAACGAAGTCATCCTGTCGGGCGGTGCGATCAACTCTCCCCAGGTACTGAAATTGTCCGGGGTGGGCCCGGCTGCCGAGCTGGCCGAGCACAACATCCCGCTGGTTCATGAGCTACCCGGTGTCGGCGAAAACCTGCAGGATCACCCGGATGCTCTGGTGGTGCACAAGAGTCTGCGCAAAGACACCCTGAGCCTGGCCCCCGGCGCGCTGCTCACCACGGGCCTGAAAGGCATCTTCAATTTCTTCTACCGCCGTAATGGGCAGCTTACCTCCAACGTGGCGGAAGCCGGCGGGTTCATTAAATCCCGCCCGGAAGAGACAATCCCGGACCTGCAGCTGCACCTGACCGCGGCCAAGCTGGACAATCACGGCCTCAACACCTTGTTCAGCATGGGCTACGGCTACTCCGGCCATGTCTGCATCCTGCGCCCGAAAAGCCGCGGCAATATTACCCTGCGTGATGCCAACCCGCGCTCACCAGCGCTGATCGATCCGCGCTTCCTGGAGCACCCGGACGACATGGAAGGCATGGTTCGCGGCGTTAAGGCCCTGCGCAAGATCATGGCCCAACAGGCGCTGAATGACTGGCGCGGCGAAGAGCTCTTCCCGGGCAAGGACACGCAGAGTGATGAAGAGATCCGCGAGTTCCTGCGCCAGAAGTGCGACAACATCTATCACCCCGTGGGCACCTGCAAAATGGGCAGTGATGACATGGCAGTGGTGGACGCGGAACTGCGCGTACACGGCCTGGAAGGCCTGCGCGTGGTAGATGCTTCCATCATGCCGACACTCATTGGCGGTAACACCAATGCCCCGACCGTGATGATTGCCGAAAAAGCGGCTGACGCCATTCTCGGCAAGTAACAAAGCAACAAGCAGCAACGCTGGTTGAGGGCGGGGGACGGGACGCCACACGGCAACCGCCCCGCCCGCGAAGAATGGGTAGGAGTTCCCTTCCAGGGGACGAACCGAGCGCAGCGAGGCAACAGAGGCATCGGGTTCCCCTTTTTGCTGACCTGTCGAACCCGGATGCCTGACCGGCCCTAGCTCGGATTCATCCCTCAAGAGGAACGCCTACAGCGGCTTCGTAGAAAACCCGAAAGCTGGAGCACGTTTCCAGCCTTTACTATCTATCATGTTGTAGCTCGCAACTCGTCGCTTGTTTCACCCTACTGTCATATTTATTTTACACACTGCCCCCCTTCTGGTGATTGCGTGATATCCGTTTGGGGGGATGTATGGTCGATGCAGTTTCATCACCGCGTGCACAATTGGTCGAGTTGTTGTGGCAGCTTAAACAGAACTTTGATCAGGAAAATGACAGCAGTCTGCGATTTGTGCATTTCAACACGCTGCTGAACGACCCGGTCTACCGAGCGGAAATCATTACCCGCGCCATTCAAAGTGACAACCGAAAAATCCGGACATTGGGGCTGAAGCTGCAGGAAGCCAACCGGGACGGCGTATTGCTCCACAAACGCCCTTCCGCCAGCCTGCCGACCACACTGACCAACCCGGATATCGCGGAAACCCTGGGCAGCCGACAGACAACCACCGGCAAACCGTCAGGCATGTATGCTTGGCTGGCCCTTGCCCTCGTGGTGCTGTGCATAACGGGGTACTTCGCCTATAACCCGGTACGGCAAATGATCGCCGGACAGCAAACCATAAAAGGCTCCCTGTTCGGGCAGAACACCTGGCATGCCGGCACCACCTGGGTACTGGATGGCATTGTCTATGTGGAAGCGGGCGGCAGCCTGACCATCGAACCGGGCACACGCATTGAAGGCAAACCCGGCTCCGCCCTGGTGATTACCCGGGACGCCACCCTGTTTTCCCGTGGTCAGGAAAACGCACCCATCGTATTCACCAGCACCCAACCGGAAGGCACCCGTACCGCCGGTGACTGGGGCGGTGTGGTCATGCTCGGCAGCGCGCCGGTGAACGTGGCCAACGCGCATATTGAAGGCATTCCCGACGGCGATACCCGGGGAGCCTTTGGCGGCAGCGATGCGAACGGCTCCTGCGGTGTGATGGAATACACTCGCGTGGAGTTCGCCGGCTTCGAGGTCTACGCCAACAATGAATTGAATGGCCTGACCCTGGGTGGCTGCGGCAGCAGCACCATTGTCCGCAATGTGCAGGTCCATCGCGCGCTGGACGATGGTATCGAAGTGTTCGGTGGCACAGTGGACCTCAAGCACATCATTATTACCGGTGCCGCGGATGATTCACTGGACTGGGATATGGGCTGGCGTGGCCGGGTACAGTTTCTGGTGGCGCAGCAGCATGCCAATGTGGGTGACAATGCCTTTGAAGGCGATAACCTCAAGGCGAATCCGGATGCCACGCCCATTTCCGCCCCGGTCATGTATAACGTGACCCTGATCAGCCCGCGCAGCCATGAAAAATACCACCGTGCGATGACCCTCAAAGTGGGCACCGGCGGGCATTTCAATAACATGATTATTGACGGCTTCTCCGGGGAAACCATCGACCTGAAAGGCGGCGAGACCGTGCGCCGGATTCAGGAAGGCGAGCTCACGTTCAACAGCATGATGGTTCATAAGGTCGGCAACCGGGGCCTGACGTTCTTCGACGCAGAAAGCATGGACAATGATGACGACAACGGTTTTGACGAGCGCCGTTATTTCCAGAGCCGTACCGTGGGCGCCCAGTTTGGCACCGACCCGCTGCTGACCCGCGATGCGACCAGCACGTCCCACCCGGATTTTGCCCCCACCTCACGCTCTCCTGCACGCAATGGCGCCACGGCGATTCCGCAGGGAGAGTTCTGGGATGAAGCAGCGGATTATCTCGGTGCCATGCGCCCGGGCAGCGCGCAGACGTGGGCAGACAACTGGACGGCGTTCCCGTTGAATTAGGGAGCCTCTGAATGTCGGCTTACGGCTACGCCTAAGCCGACCTGCGGGGCTGTCCGCGAAAGATCAGTTGAAAGTTCAAAGTAAAAAGTTGAAAAGGAAAACCGGGGGAGCTTTTCCGGTTCTCCTGTCTGAGCTTGTAGCTTGTAGCTTGTAGCTTGTAGCTTGTAGCTCAGACTCTCACCTCGGTCTGCACTTTTTTCGCAGCGCGGCCCATCATCTCGATGACTTTTTCACGGTCGCGTTTTCTCATGATGTCGCTCTGCACGTGCAGACTGAAGCCTTCCGCTTCATAGTCCACGGCCACCGTTTTGTCCTGCTTCAGTTCCGTGGCGGAGCGAGCCAGGGTGCGTAGAATCGTGTTCTTGTCGAAATTACGGATGCGCTCCAGATCGATGTGGATGCCAAACCCATCGGTTTGCGCAGACACATAACGGTTCTTTGCCCCCGCATCCCGTTTGGCACCCAACGCCTCGAACACCGGTATCGGTCGGTTAAACCCCTTCACCTGAATGTCGCCCATGCTGCGGCACTGAATCCGGTTATTCACCAGCGCCTGGGTCGCCTCCGAGATCAACACGCCACCTGGGCGGCAGGCGGATTCCAGGCGGCTGGCCAGGTTCACATCCGTGCCCAGAATGGTGTAATCCATGCGCGAATCGGTACCAAAGTTGCCCACCGTGGCGTAACCGGTATTGATGCCAATACGGATTTCCAGCTTGTGGTCGATGCCTTCGCGCTGCCAGCGCTGGCGTAGCAGCTTCATTTGTTCCTGCATCTCGATGGCCATCAATACACACCGGTAGGCATCTTCCTGGGCGCCTTCGCTTTTCGGATCGCCAAAAAAGATCATGACCGCGTCACCAATGAATTTATCGATGGTGCCACCGTGGCGCAGGGCAATGCGCGTCATCTCGCTCAGGTAGGTGTTGAGCATTTTGGTAAGCGTGGTCAGCGGCAGCTCTTCGGAGATGGCACTGAATCCCTTGATGTCGGAAAAGAACACGGTCAGGCGCTTGCGTCGGGTTTCCAGCTTGGCGTCACGTTTGCCGGAAAAAATCGATCCCCATACCTGGGGCGGCAGGTACTTGGCCAGCTTGCGGGACATATCCACCGCCTGCTTCTGCTGGCGCCCCACCAACTCCTGTGCCTGCTTCAGGTAACGGGCCTGCAGGTGGGCAAACGCGGAGGAGGCGCCCACATAGATACCCAGGCCAAGCATGGAAATAACCGACAACAACACCGGCGTCTGTTCCGGCGACAGCACCTGAAAGCCCAGCATCCAGCCCATCAACAAGGCGCCGACCCCGGTCATCAACACATTCAGCAACCAGGGCTTGAGACCACCACTGCTGACGGAGTTGGCATGCACAATAATCAACAACACCATGGCCGGCACCAGCGCAAAGTGCAGCAAGGCACAGACCAGCCCAATCACCATGGCATCAGCCTGCATTAACAACTGGTGAACGGTTTTGGTGGGCCGGTCCTGCTTGTCGAACAGGAACAACAACCCCTGGGCGGACATGGGATAGATGAGCAGCCCGGCCACCCCCAGCATGTACAGCTCGGGGAACAGGTTCAGCTTCAGGCCCGCCATCAGAATCATGGCGGCCACCAGAAAAGCCAATAGCCGGATGTAGTTTGCCTGACGGCGCGCCCGCTCCATGGGGCCCAGCTGGGGGCGGCGAGCTTTCTTTTTGGTCATGGAGGTCATGTGAACGGTTTCACGCGATTTCTGCGAAGCTTAGCGGTTTCCCTTCTAAGAAAAAAGACTGGGATGACTAAAGGTCTGCTATTCCCTGCCACCGGAAAACCGGCACACCCTGCAACTGGGACTTATCTGCAATTCGGGCTACCATGGCGCCGTTGTAATAGGAGCCCTGAATGGACACCCTCACCGCCCTGACCACCCGTGTATCCGCCCCGCGCCTGGAAGCCCCCGGCCCCAGCGATGAGCAACTGGACATGTTGCTGCGTGCCGCCATCCGCGCCCCGGATCATGGCCTGCTGCGCCCCTGGCGCTTCATCGTTCTACAGGGCCGCCAGCGCGAGCGCCTGGGCGACATCATGGTCGCCCACCTGCTTGAGGAACAACCCGACGCCGATAACCGCGCCCGGAACATCGCCCGCAGCAAGGCCCTGCGTGCCCCTACCATTATCGTCGCCGTGGCCGAAGTGACCGAAGGCCACAAGATTCCGGTCTGGGAACAGGTGCTGTCGGTGGGTGCGTCAGTGCAGAACATGATGCTCGCCGCCTACGACCAGGGTATTGGCGCCATGTGGCGCACCGGTGCCATGGCCAATTCCACCCTGGCCAAGGAAAAGCTCGGCTTCGCGGCCAAGGATCAGGTCGTCGCCTACCTGTACCTGGGCAAACCCGTGGGCAGCCTGAAATCCCTGCCCAACGACAGCCCCGCTGATTTCATCCGCGAACTGCCATGATGGATCTGGCGACGCTGGCAGAACAGGTGCGCGATGCCATTCCGCTTACCCGGCATCTGGATTTTCAGCTTGAGACCTTCGATGGCCAGTCGCTGACCCTTACCGCACCACTGGCACCCAACCACAACGACAAAGGCACCTTCTTCGCTGGCAGCCAGTCGGCCCTGCTGACCCTGGCGGGCTGGAGCCTGACGACCCTGTTGGCCCGGCAGGCGGGGGCAACAGCGGATGTGGTTGCCGTTGAAACCGGGTTGAAGTACCTGCTGCCGCTGGACAGCGACATGCATATCACTGCCTCGGCCAGCGCCGACGACATCCACCGCTTCGAGCAGCGACTGCAACGCCGCGGGAAAGCCACACTGTCAATTTTGGCGCAGGGTACCAGTGCCAACGGTACACAGGTCTGCGAATATCAGGGTCTTTATCTTGCGAGGATCGGATTGCCATGACTGCTGACATCACCATTATTACCACTCACCTTTATTTGCTTGCGTATGCGGGCTGGGCACTGTTTCTGCTTATCCTGCTGATCACCGCCCGCTCCCTGGCCGTGTTGAGCGGCAAGAGCAAAGCGGACGGGTTTCCGCCCTACCACTACAACCCGGCCTGCCCGCTCAACCGGCTGCATCGCGCTTACCAGAACACACTGGAATTGCTCGGCGTTCTCATCGTTGTCGTGGCCACCGCATTGTGGCTCGGCAACACCGCACTGAGTGACACCCTCCTGCCCTGGATCGTTGCCGCGCGTGTGGCCCAGAGCACGATCCATCTGGTTGGCGTCAATCACTGGCTGGTACAGATTCGCTTTGGCTTCTTCCTGGTGCAGGTCGCCCTGGTCAGCTGGCTGGCCGTGGATCAAGCCTGCTCTTTGTTGTCACTGCTCAAACCCTGAGCAACCGGGCGGCGGGACGCTTGCCTCCCGCCGCGCCCTCCGGTACTCTACGCGCCCTCAAGAGTTGCCCAGTGCGCTTTTGACGACAATCTGGTGAGGTGTCCGAGTGGCCGAAGGAGCACGCCTGGAAAGTGTGTATACCGCAAGGTATCGAGGGTTCGAATCCCTCCCTCACCGCCAAATATAAAAGCCCCGCAAACGCGGGGCTTTTTTTATGCCGCTTCGCGGCCGCAATACGGTTCACGCAGCACGCAACACGCTCCCCCCCCCCCCCAACCCTGCGGCCACAGGGTGGCAGCTCCCAGGCATTAGTGTCAGGCCTCAGGCCTCAAGCGTATAGCGCTCCACCATCACTTGCCCGCGATTCACTCAACTCGCTAAAGTAGACGTTCATTTTGCGGGGAATATCCATGACTCATACCCACGGCTGGCTAGCTCGGTTGGAGCAGTTGGGCAACCGGCTCCCCCACCCTACCCTGTTATTTGTCTGGCTCTGCCTGCTGCTGCTTCCCCTCACCGCAATACTGGGCGCACTGGATATCACCGAGGTTCATCCTCTCACCGACGACACCATTAACGCTCGCTCGCTGCTCGACGGTGACGGCCTGCGCTATCTTTTCACCACGCTGGTGGGCAACTTCACCAGTTTTGCGCCACTGGGCGTGGTGCTGGTCGCCATGCTGGGGCTGGGTGTGGCAGAACAGTCCGGGCTGCTATCGGTGAGCCTGGCCAGCCTGGTACGACGCGCCTCCGGCAGCACCCTGGTGTTCACCGTTGCGTTTGCCGGCGTGCTCTCCAGCCTGACCGTGGACGCCGGCTATGTGGTACTCATTCCCCTGGCCGGGCTGGTATTCCAGCTGGCTGGACGCTCCCCCATCGCCGGTATCGCCACCGCCTTTGCCGCCGTTTCCGGCGGCTTCAGCGCCAACCTGCTAGTGGGGCCGGTGGACGCGACCCTGGCCGGGCTGTCCACGGAAGCGGCGCATATTATTGCCCCGGAACGCACCGTGGATGCCACCGGCAATTACTGGTTCATCATCGCCTCCACCTTTCTTGTGACCGGGCTGGTGACACTGGTCACAAGAAAACTGACCGAACCCCGGCTGGCGCATTCCGGTGCAGCGACGGCCGCCTCCCCGGAGGTGCCACATACTCATCCCCGCGCCATGCGGTGGACGGGTTTGACCCTGGTGGTGCTGCTCGCCGGGCTGGCGTTACTGGTACTGCCAAGTGACGCGCCACTGCGCCACCCCGACACCGGCAGCGTACTGGGCTCGCCGTTCATTCATGGCCTGGTGGTCATCGTGGCGTTGATTGCGGGGATCTGCGGGGCGGTGTATGGCCGGGTCAGCGGGCAATTTCGCAGCAGTGGCGACATTATCACCGCCATGGAAACCACCATGGCATCCATGGCCGGGTATCTGGTGCTGATGTTCTTTGCAGCGCAGTTCGTGGCCTGGTTTAACTACAGCCAGCTGGGCCTGCTGCTGGCGGTGAAAGGCGCCGCCTGGCTTGGCGCACTGTCGGTACCCAAGGTCATTCTGCTATTGCTGTTTGTCATGCTCACTGCGCTGATCAACCTGATGATCGGCAGCGCCTCGGCCAAATGGTCCATTCTCGCCCCGGTCTTCATTCCCATGCTGATGCTGCTGGGCATTTCCCCCGAGGCCAGCCAGGCGGCCTACCGGGTTGGCGATTCCAGTACCAATATCATCACCCCGTTAATGCCCTACTTCGTGCTGGTCCTGGGCTTCGCCCGGCGCTATCAGCCGGAAACGGGCATCGGCACCTTGATCGCCCTGATGCTGCCCTACAGCCTGACATTGCTGCTGGGGTGGTCGGTACTGTTGGGCGTGTGGATCGGGTTTGGCTGGCCGCTGGGGCCGTGAGTTGAAAGTGAAAAGTTTAAAGTTGAAACGCGTGACAGGTCACTCTGATCAGAACGCAAAGAGGCCGCGCCCAAGTCACAGGCGCGGCCTCTTAATTTGAAAACGGTTAAAACGCTTACTCGCGTTTCAACTTTAAACTTTCAACTTCTAGCTATTATTTGATCAATCGAATCGTCAGCGGATAACGGTAGTGCTCTCCACCATTGGCCTTTACGGCAGCCACGATGGTCATCACCAGCCAGAAGATACCAATAATCGGCAGCAGGATGGCGCCAATAACCACGAAGGTGAGCAGGAAGGCGACAAAACCTGCGATGGAAATAGTGATATTGAAATTCAACGCTTCCTTGCCCTGATCATCCACGAAGGCACTATCGTCTTTTTTAACCAGCCAGATCACCAGTGGCCCCAGAATATTGCCGAACGGAAATACCATACCGACAAAGGCCAACAGGTGGCATGCCAGACCCAGGCTCCGCTCTTCCTGCTTCGCCAGACCATTGCTGTTATTTTCTTCGCTCATTCAAAGGTTCCTTGTTGAAAAATAAAACCCGCCACCATCCTTGCTACTGACGAATGGTGCGACGGTTGGGGAGGGGTTGTTCGCTGTTGGAGCGGAACGGGTTGATATCAATGCCGCCCCGGCGAGTAAACCGGCCGTACACCGTCAGGTGACGGGGCGAACACTGGGCCATCAGGTCCACGAAGATCTGTTCGATAATCTGTTCGTGAAACCCCTGATGGTTTCGCAGTGACACCACATAACGCAAGAAGCTGGCCGGGCTGATGGCACGGCCGGTATAGCGGATCACCACGGTAGCCCAGTCCGGCTGATCGGTGACCGGACAATGACTGCGCAGCAAGTGAGAATAGAGCTGGCCAGTCTGCTCGGAGCCCTGATCGCACAGCAACAGATCCGGACGGTACTCATAATGCTCAAAGGACAGATCGATATTGTCCACACAGTCACCACGGTCTTCCCAGACGGGGAAACCGGCAGACTCTTGCAACGAATACAGCAGCACCTCGATATCGCCACCCACGGTGTGAGCCACATCTTTTTCGATGGCTGCACGCACTGCATCGCGGCTTTCAAAGCGGGTATTGGCAAACGAGTTCAGGTACAGCTTGAGCGACTTGGACTCGACAATATTGGGGGTGGTGCAGGGCACACGCAGCTCGCACATGGCCACCAGGGGCTTGCCCTTCTCGTTGAGCCAGGACAATTCGTACGCATTCCAGATATCGGTACCGTGGAACGGCAGTGTGGTGTCTTCCAGCTCCAGGGACTCGCGGGCATCCCAGCGCGGCACCGGACACAACAGCGAAGGCATGTACTCGTCCACATACTCGCTGGAGCGACCCAGCGGCGTTTCCTTCAGATAGCTCATGATAACCTCTTGGCACTCCCGTCCATGGGACTGACTTTAATCATAGCCGGATTTAACCGGTTTCGTTAGTGCCGAATACCGGTACCACGATGCAGCAACCACAGCGCGAATAAGTAGAAAGCGATCACAAACGCCAGAATGACGCCCAGCGAGGCATAAACATTCACATCACTCACGCCCAGCACCCCGTACCGGAAGGCGTTCACCATATACACGATGGGGTTTGCCAGGCTCACGGTGCGCCAGAACTCCGGCAGCAGATCAATGGAATAAAACACCCCGCCCAGATACGTCAGCGGCGTCAGGATAAACGTGGGCACGATGGCGATATCATCAAATTTGGTGGCGAAGGTGGCATTGATGAAACCGCCCAATGCAAACAACGCTGCGGTGAGCACCACCACCGTGATGGTGATAAAGACATGCTGCATGGACAGGTGAGTAAAGAACAGGCTGAGCAGGCTGACAATCAGCCCCACCAGCATGCCACGCACCATGCCGCCAACCACATAGCCATTGAGAATCACATGGGACGGCATCGGCGAGACCAGCATTTCCTCAATGGAATGCTGGAACTTGGTGGAAAAGAATGAGCTCACCACGTTGCCGTAACTGTTCTGGATTACGCTCATCATGATCAGCCCGGGCACGATGTACTGCATGTAATCGAACCCGCCCATCTCTCCGATACGGCTGCCTATGAGATTGCCGAAAATCACGAAATACAACGTCATGGTGATTGCCGGTGGCAGCAGGGTCTGCGGCCAGATACGGGTGAAACGGCGAATTTCCTTGGTCACCAGGGTCAGGAACGCCACCCATTGCTCGCGTGCACTCATGAGGCTTGCTCTCCTGGCAGATTCTGCTCGACCAACCGCACAAACAATTCTTCCAGCCGGTTTGCCTTGTTACGCATGCTCATGACCTCAAAATTGAGTCGGGCCAGCTCCACAAACAGGGTATTGAGGCTTTCGCTTTTCGGCACCGCCACTTCCAGGGTCTTGGCATCGCGCAGCCATACCTCAAAACCTTCCAGCTGCGGAGCCTCGGTCACCGGCCGGGCCAGGTCCAGAACAAAGGTCTCCACCTGCAGCTGTTCCAGCAGGGATTTCATGTCCGTATTTTCCGCGATCATGCCATGATCAATAATGGCGATATGCCGACACAGCGACTCGGCTTCTTCCAGGTAGTGCGTGGTCAAAATGATGGTTTTGCCTTGCTCATTCAGACGGGTAAGAAAATCCCACATGGAGCGACGCAGTTCGATATCCACGCCGGCGGTGGGCTCGTCCAGAATCAGCAGTTCCGGCTCGTGAACCAGCGCTCGGGCAATCATCAGCCGGCGCTTCATGCCCCCGGACAAGGTCCGCGATTGTTTGTCCCGCTTGTCCCACAGGCCCAGTTGGCGCAGATACTTTTCCGCCCGCTCACGGGCCAGCGGCGCGGGAATGCCATAGAAACCAGCCTGGGTCACCACGATATCAAACACTTTTTCGAACTGGTTGAAGTTGAACTCCTGTGGCACCACACCAATCTGCTTCTTGGCCAGAGACCGCTGGGTATCCAGAGAGTAACCGAAGATACTGACGTCCCCGCCGGTTTTGTTCACCAGCGAGCTAATCACACCAATGGTGGTGGATTTGCCAGCGCCGTTGGGGCCCAGCAAGGCAAAAAAGTCGCCCTTCTTCACCTCCAGATCAATGCCTTTAAGCGCTTGCACGCCATTGGCATAGGTTTTGGTCAAATTGCGAATTGTCAGCGCGGACAAGGCACACCTCGTCAGAAGTCGGTAAACGGAGAAATCGGTTTAGAAATGTGGTTACAGCGCACGGTGGCCGTGATCACCACGCCATATCCAGTGAAGCTGGCCGCCACTGAACCACAGCCACAGCCCTTCCATCATCCAGGGCCAGTCATCCTCGGTAATACGCCGATGCCCGTGAAGCTCGGCCACCAGCACGGCAAGAATGGTGTCGTGGGTCACGTGCACATTCAGGTGCCCCGGGGCCGGTTCGCGCTCACTCAGGTAGCGCGCCAGCTTGGCGCGGCCTTCCGCCGGCGACAGCATGCCCTCAAAGGGTTGCTGCAAGTGCTGATTAAGGAATTTGAACGCACCCATTTTCAGGAACGTGGGGCCAACCTGGTTCAGGTCTTCCACGTAACAGCCTGGCTCTACCAGGGTGGTGTCGGTCGTAATCTCGGGAATCGTCTCAAGCAGCCCAGCCTTGCGGGCCCCTTCGGCCATGGCCTTGGCGGTGTTCACACAACGCCCCACCGGGCTGGAAAAGAACGCATCCACCGGACGCGCCAACTGGCTACCCCACTCCCGGGCCATATCGATGCCTTCCGGCGTCAGGGGCAGGCGGTAATCCGCAAAACCGTTCTTGGCCAGTTCACGCACAGAGTGCCGCGTCAGCAAATGAACGGGTTTGTCCTGCGGTAACAGGTTAAGGGCTTCCAGCAATCGCGGGTGTAGGCGCGCCATAGTCTCTTCACTTTGGGTCAGGCCTTAGTGTACGGAGCGCCATAGCGAAAGCAAACCATGAGAGGGGGATTAGGTGTGGGTCGCGTGTATGCGTGTTGCGTGAAGCGCGTTGCAGCCGCAGAGCGGCACAAAAAAAAGGGACCCGATTGGGTCCCTTTCTTGTTTGGAGCGGGAAACGAGATTCGAACTCGCGACCCCGACCTTGGCAAGGTCGTGCTCTACCAGCTGAGCTATTCCCGCTAAACTTGCTGCCAGCTAATCACTAGCGAATTAGTGGCGTCCCCTAGGGGAGTCGAACCCCTGTTACCGCCGTGAAAGGGCGGTGTCCTGGGCCACTAGACGAAGGGGACCCGGGCTTGACTTGGTACGTCAAAGCGGCGCGTAGAATAGGTATCTGCCGGGCAATCGTCAAGGAAAAATTTTGTCGCAGACCATCATTGACCCGAAAAAGTCATGCTGCTCTAGTAATGACGCGCTATAACCCTGCCGATTCCATCAAATTGGCGAAAAAACATTCACTTATCGGGAGAGAAACATGTCCATCAAGCTGTACGGGGCCGCCCTGTCACCTTTCGTCCGCAAGACCCGGGTTGCTCTGGCACTGAAAGGGATCGAATTCGAATCCGTCCACATTGACCCTAACAACACCCCGGAGGGCTATGAAAAGATCAGCCCCATGAAACGGATTCCTGCACTGGAAGTGGATGGTCAGTTTCTCGCCGACTCCGCTGCCATTTGTGCCTGGATGGAAAAGACACACCCGCAACCGGCGCTCTACCCCAGCGACGCCATGGAAATGGGCCAGACCATCTGGTTTGAGCGTTTCATCGATTACGACCTTGCCATGCGCTGCACCTTTGCGGTGTTCCGTAACCGCGTGGTGATGCGGCTGCTCGGTAAGGAATGCGATGAAGAACAGGTCCAGCATGCCCTGACCACCACTATCCCGCCGCTATTCGCTTATCTGGAAAAGACCCTGGACGGCCGCGAGTTCCTGGTGGGCGACAGCATGACCATCGCCGATATTGCCCTGGCCAGCCAAATGGTGAACTTCCGCCATGGCGGCGAAGTGATCGACCCGGCCAGCTACCCGAACCTGGCCGCACACATTGAGCGCATGCACGCCCTGGCGCCCTTCGCACAAACCATCGAGAAAGAGTCCGGCTTTATCCAGAAAGTCATGGGGTGAAGCCATTAAGAATTAATAGTGAATAATTAATAACGACGCGTGAAAGCGCGTATAACCCTGCAACGCAAGAGGCCGCGCCCAAGCCATGGACGCGGCCTCTTGCGTTTCAAAAGCAGGAAACCTGGATCGCGCGTTATTAATTATTAATTGCCTTTGCCTCCACTGCCACCAGCGCGGCTTTGCCGTTGGGGGCCACACGTACCACCGCCACCGCGCTATCGCGTAACTGTCGTTCCAGCGCCAGTGCTTTTTCCTTGGGGGCGAACAACGCCTCAATGCCATACTTCACGGTATTGCCTGCGCTCCAGGGCTGGCCGGCCACGCGACCCCGCAGGTACAACCCGGTTTCCGGCTCAGTAGCCTGGGGCTCACCGCCCCGCCACAGCGCTTCATTCGGCTGTTTTTCCAGAGGCAAATACACCACATCACCCGGCCGCAAATCTGACGCTTCCACGGTGCTGAAGTCATAACCCAGGCGGGCATAATTGCCGCGGAACAGATCTCGCGGGTCCACCGGCCGGGTTTCCAGGCGAATTTCCTCACCGACCCACAATGGATAAACCCCACCGAGGAACACCCCGGCCATCACCACGACCTGTAACCCAAGGGCCACCATCAACCCCATCACATGACAGCGCTTCATGATTGCCCCTCCCCGGCGGCGCTGGCCTTGCCTGCCGCCTCCTGATTCTGTTGTCGCCGCCAGAAGCGGGCAGCGCCGTATAGCACCGCGGCGGCCACCAGGAACATGGCCGCCGCCCCCAGATAGTCCCCAAACAGATCCAGATAACGCATCAACGCCAGCAGCAGTATCAACACAATGCCGCTATAGAAGTATTGGGTCAGCCCGCGCTTGAGTCCTTCCTGAATCAACACAATGGCAGACAGCAGCGCCAGCAGATTCATCGCCACCACAAACAGCCATGCCGCATCCCCACGCGCCATTTCAGTACCCCCAAAGGCATGAATACCCAGCAGCAAAAAGGGCAACAGCATCACCAGCAGGCGGGGGCCACTGGATCCCAAACGACGAACGACCACCCACACAGACGCCAACAGCGCCGCCAGCAACGCGGCCCACAACCCCGGATCGGCCAGCCCGACCAGCTCATGCAGATACCCTTCGGAAAACTCCCTGAATGAGAACATCAGCAGCAACAGTAAATAGCCACGCAGTGACCATAGGCCCACCAGGCTGCCTGAGCGTCGCAGATAATGAGCCTCGCTTTGCGCCGCCTGGTGACTGAATGCATACAGTAACGCCAGCAAGCCCATATTCAGGGACAGGTGGCCGGCTTCAAAATCCGGCCCCCAGCCGTCACCGTACACCCAACCGAGTAGCAGGTTCAGCCAGCTCACTAATACCGCAATGACAACCAGCAACAGGCCTCCGGAATGCGCCCGCAGGGCAATGACACCCGCCACGCCCAGAAACAGCACCATGGCCCAGGGCGGCGTGTATTGACCTTGCGCCCCCATCCACAGAAACGCCACAGCCAACATCAACAGCGCCAACAACCGGCTGCGTACCAGCCAGGCCATGGGCGCTACCCCCAGCGCCCAGTAGAACAGGCCATCGGGGAAATGTTCGCCCAGGTGATAAATCTGTGCGATCAACATGATGGAGGCGCCGTAGCTGATCCCGCCCAGAAACAGCCAGCCGCTGCCCTCCCCCTGCTTCAGATAACCCCGGATGCCGATCAGGTTCAAAGTAATGGTGGTGGCGATCAGCCCCAGCATGCGCACCGCACGGGGAATCTCTTCCCAATTGGCGGACACCAGCAACAGTATGGCCAGGCCCACGAACAGCATCGCCACGGTGACCAGTACCTTGTAGGCCAACGAGCTGTCCGCATCGTCGTCCAGCCGGGTGCCATAGCGGGCCAGGATCCGGTTACCCTGCTCCTCGCTGATATCCCCGTCGGCCACCCACTGGCGGCATTCGCTACGCAGCTCGCGCCGCAATAAACCAAGAAGTTGCATGCAGAGTCCCTTGTGCTTTTTTCCGATCAGACAGCAAGGGGGACGCAAAGGCAATCCATGTGGGTAACCGGGGATGTCACGGGGTGTTCAACAGGAAAGGGACGGCGAGTAACGAAAACCGGTAACCGAACGGGCTTTTCGCGACTCGTAGCTCGCTTCTCGTCACTCGCCTTTATACCGGCAGGCCGATGCGCTTGGCCTCCAGACGTCGCAGGAATTCCAGCATCACCTGCCGATACAGGTCTTCACCCAGCCAGGCATCCTCCACCCCGGCATCGATATTGGGATTGTCGTTCACCTCGATGACGACCACATCATCGCCGGATTGCTTCAGGTCCACCCCATACAAGCCGTTCCCCATTAACCGGGCGGCCTTTAAGGCGGCTTTTAGCACCCTGGGCGGCACTTCCTGCACCGGCAAGGTTCGGCTGTTACCGGAGGCGGTTTTGCCGCTGCTCTGATGGTGATAAATCTGCCAGTGCCCCTTGCTCATGAAATACTGGCAGGCAAACAACGGGCGGTGGTTCAGCACGCCAATGCGCCAATCGTAATCGGTGTACATGAACGCCTGCGCCAGCACCACGGAGGACTGTTTCAGGTAACCACGCAACGCCTCCGCCAGCGCCTCACGGGTGGCCACCTTGCTGATCCCCCGGGAAAAACTGCCATCCGGAATTTTCAGCACCATGGGCAGTTTCAGTTCTTCAACCAGCTGGTCGATCTGGGCATCATCGTCGCTGAACACAAACGCGGTTGGCGGCACAGGAACGTTCTTGGCCTGCATCAACTCAGCCAGATAAATCTTGTTGGTGCAGCGCAAAATGGAGCCCGGATCGTCGATCACCACCATGCCTTCCTGCTCCGCCTTGCGGGCGAACTGGTAGGTGTGGTGATCCAGCGCGGTGGTCTCACGGATAAACAGGCCATCGTATTCGCCAAGGCGCGTATAGGCATCGCGACCCACCAGATCCACCTTGATACCCAATTGCCGACCAGCACGAACAAACCGCTTCAGAGCCGTCTTGTTGCTGGGCGGCAACGTCTCTTCCTCATTGACCAGCATGGCCAGCTCGTAGCGGTCACCACGACGCCGGCGCGGGTTACGCCACACTCGGGCATTGAACTGCTCCAACGCCCGGGCAAACGCATCCTCCTCGGCCCCTTTCAGCTGCTTCAGAGTCAACGGTTTCAGCGCCTCGATGCCCCACTGCTCTCGGCGTCGAAAATCCACCTTCAACAACGGGCACGGCAGCTGGTCGAAAATCTGTCGGCCCAGGTCAGCCAGGCCTTCCTGCTCGGTATGCCCAAAGAACAACAGCAGGCTGAAATGATCACCACTGCCACCCTTGCGTTTCATGGCCTTGTCCAGGGCCGCTTCGAACTGGCCAAAATGCAGGCCATAAAGCGCCTTGCGGCTCAGATCATTCACCGTGCGCACGGAAGGCAACACCCGCTGGCCACGGGCTTCCGCCAGCAACGAGCAGTAATAGCCCGGGCTCAGGTATTTATAGCTGCGGCACAGGTTAATTACCTGCACTTTCTTGTCGGTGCAGACCGGCTGCTGCGCTTGCAGGTAGTCCTTGGCAGATAGGAGATGGCGGGCGGGATAGTAGGCGG
Organism: Alcanivorax sp. VBW004; assembly: GCF_009718865.1. NCBI lineage: Bacteria > Pseudomonadati > Pseudomonadota > Gammaproteobacteria > Oceanospirillales > Alcanivoracaceae > Alcanivorax > Alcanivorax sp. VBW004. The sequence continues at coordinate 2,099,487 of NZ_WNHC01000001.1, read as the reverse complement.
CCCAGTCGGCGGGATCGTCTACCAGAATGATGACCTGACTCATGAAAAGCCCTGACAAAAAGGGGGGCACCGCGACGGGGTGCCGATAGTGGCGAATTTAGGGCTTGTGGGAGGGTGAGAGCAAGGAAAATTAATAGTTAATAATGAATAATTAATAACGACGCGAACCGGCTCCTCCGGCCTCTAAACACAGAAGCCGCGTCCATGGTTTGGACGCGGCTTCTGCGGGAGGGAAAACACCGCGCTATCACGCGACGTTATTCATTATTCATTATATTCGCCTGCCTTCTTCGCACCAGGATGCCCTGCCTTCTCCAGAGCCTCCTGCACTTCCGGCGGCATGTAGGTTTCGTCGTGTTTGGCCAGCACTTCCTCGGCTTCAAAGCGGGTCCGGCTCACCAGCGTGCCATTGGCCACAATGCCCTGCCCTTCGCGGAACAGGTCCGGCAGGATGCCCTGATAATGCACGGTGAAGCGCCCCTTGCCATCGGTGAGCCCGAAGGTAACGTCCAGGGTATCCGGGTTGCGGATTACCGTGCCGGGCTCTACCAGGCCGCCCACGCGCATCTGCGCATCCAGTGGCGCTTCCCCTGAAGCAATCTGCTGCGGGGTGTAGAACAGGTTGATGTTCTGACGCAGCGCATAAAACATCAGGCCACAGGCAATGCCCAGCCCGATCAGAACGGCGAGTACTACCAAAAGACGCTGCTTACGTACCGGATTCATCATCTACCTCAGGTTTTTGCTCAGTGTGTTGCTGGCGGCGCTGCGTTTTTTGAGCCTGCTCTCTGGCAAGGGCCTCAAGTCGCCACTGCCGCGCCAGCGTTTGGCGCACCTGCCGCTGCCCGCGCATCGCCAGCACCATGCTGGCCATAATCAGGAACGCGCTGATTCCGTAGGCGCTCCAGACATAAAAACCGTGTTTCCCCATGGCTAGGAAATCGGCAAGGCTATCGAAATACATACTATTGCCCCCCGCCCTTCACCAGCTTGCGCACCCACTTGCTGCGCCGCTCGCGCCACATCACTTCGGTGCGCGCTCGCACCAGTACATTGACCGCATACAGCAGCCAGGTTCCCAACATACTGATCAGCAGTGGGTATTTCATGGCCGGGTTGATGGTGGATTCACCCACCAGTTTCAGGGTCGACCCCTGGTGCAGGGTCTGCACCCATTCCACCGAATATTTCACGATGATCACATTGATCACCCCCACCATGGCCAACAAACCGGCAGCACGGGCGGCCTGGCGCGGGTCACGGATCACGTTCTGCAGGGCAATCACACCCACGTACATGAACAACAGAATCAGCATGGAGGTCATGCGGGCGTCCCACTGCCAGTAGGTACCCCAAGTTGGCTTGCCCCACAGTGCGCCAGTGGCCAGGGAAATGGCCGCCAGTGCCGCGCCGAAAGGGGCAATGGCCTTCATCATCACTTCTGCCATTTTCATGCGCCAGACCACGGCCACCAGGCCCGCCACGCCCATGGCCATGTAGCCCATCAGCGCACCGCTGGACGCAGGTACATGAATAAAGATGATCCGGTAGCTGTTGCCCTGCTGATAATCACTGGGGGCAAACGCCAGCCCCCAGACGATGCCCACGGTAAACACCAGCAGCGCAATGGGCGTCAGCCACGGCAGTAACGCAGAACTGAACGTATAGAAGTAACGCGGCGAACCGAGCATGTGGTACCAGCGTTTTATCGTTTGCCAAACCATTCAGACACCTACCTTCACCTACGTACTTTCAATACCGCCCGCTTTCCCGTCGGATAGCCGCGCGTTTAATTCCCGGAACTGATCTTCAGGCCAGCGGCCACCGCCAGCGGCCCCAGGCTCACCGTCAGCGCCAGCAAGGCGCCAAGAATCGCCAGGATGCCATTCACCGCACCGCCTTCGGCTGCGGCACTCACTGCTCCGGCGCCAAAAATCAGCACCGGAATGTACAGCGGCAGCACCAGCACCGCCAACAGAATACCACCCCGGTTCAGTCCCACGGTGAGCGCCGCGCCGATGGCGCCGATGATGGTCAGCGCCGGGGTACCCAGCAACAAACTCTGCATCACCGTGCCCAGCACCGCATCGGGCAGCTGCAGCATGTGCGCCAGCACCGGGGAGATCAGCACCAGCGGCAAACCGGTCAGCAGCCAGTGCGCCAGCAGCTTGGCGCTCACCGGCACCACCGCCATTACCGGCGCGGTGAGCAACAATTCCAGCACGCCACTTTCCTGGTCGCGCCGGAACAGGCCATCCAGCGACAGCATCACCGCCAGCAACGCCGCCACCCAGAGTACGCCGGGGGCCACCAGCGCCAGCAGTTCCGGTTTCGGCGATATGGCCAACGGAAACAGGCTGATCACCATCACAAAGAAAAACAGCGGATTGATAATTTCTGCCGGGCTGCGCCACAGCACCAATAACTCCCGGGAGAGGGCCGCACGGAACACGCTCATGCCCGCCCCCCTGACGTCACTTCTGCCTGCCCGTGGGCCAGATGCAGCCGCCGCACGCCATCGCCCACCTGGTGATGGGAGGTGTAGATCACCAACGCGCCAGCCTGGGCCGCCTGCTGGATCTGCTGGTCCAGCGCCGCCACCCCATCCTGATCGATGGCGGTATAGGGCTCATCCAGTACCCACACTGCCTTGTGCTCCAGCCACAGGCGCGCCAGGGCAATACGGCGCTTTTGCCCGGCGGACAAGTGCGCCGCCGGCACATCTTCAAAACCTTGCAGCCCCACCGCTGCCAGCGCCGCCATGGGGTCGCCCCCCTGCCCGCTCAGCGCGCAGGCGTAACGCAAATTTTCCAGTGGGTTGAGCTCTTCACGTACTCCTGGCTGGTGGCCCAGGTAAAGTAATTCCTGTTGCCATTGAGGCTGCCACCACTGGCATACGCCTTCGTAGAAGCCGTGCAGCCCTACCAGAATGCGTAACAACGTGGTTTTGCCGGCACCGTTGGCGCCGGTGATCTGCCAGATTTCACCGGCCGATGCGGTCAGGCTCAAACCACTGAACAACAGCCGGTCATCGCGCTCACAGCTGAGCTGCTCCAGCACAAGCCGGGGGGCGGTTTCGGCATCAGAATGGGTGGATGGCTGGCTCAAATCGGGCTCCCTAAAACAGCGCCGAAGTATAGCACGACAGTTCAAAACGGGCTTGATCGCCAGCAAGAAGCCGATAGCCTGTAGCTAGTTCCACCCCAGAGGAGACATTGATGTTCGTAACCCACACTGCCCGTGCCACCCGATTCCTGTCTATCGTGCTGATCAGCGGGGTACTGGCCGCCTGTGGCGGCGACAACAAACCCCTGGCTACGGTGGATCAGGTAGACCTGCAACGCTATGCAGGCACCTGGTATGAAATCGCCCGTCTGCCGCAATGGTTTCAGCGCGGCTGTTACGACTCCACCGCCACCTACAGCCTGAATGACGATGACACCGTCAAGGTGGTAAACCGTTGCCAGCGCGAAGGCGACGAAGCCAGTGAAGCGGTAGGCACCGCTCGCATTGTCCCCGATTCCGGCAATGCCAAGCTGAAGGTGCGCTTTGATAACTGGGTATCGAAACTGGTTCCCACCATTACCGAAGGCAACTACTGGATAATCGCCCTGGACAAGGACTACCAGACCGTGGTGATCGGCGAACCCAGCCGCGAGTATCTGTGGATACTGGCGCGCCAGCCGGAACTCAACGATGACCAGTACCAAGCCCTGGTACAGGTGGCCGAGGACAAGGGCTTTCCCGTGAATCAGCTGGAACGCAACCGCACACTGCGCCCGGATAATCCGTAATGGAGCACCACGTCTACTTCGCCGTATTCGGCTTTGACCACGACCCGCAGCAGCTGGACCTGCTCCTGGGACAAAGCGCGGACGACTACTGGCGCGAAGGCGAGACCTACAGCGATGCCGTCCCCGAGGCCCTGCGCCAGGAAAATCGCTGGATTCTCTCCAGCCAGCTGGATCACACCACCAGCCACCGGGACCATTTTGAAAAGCTGCTCTACAAGCTGCAGCGACTGGCGCCACAACTGTCTGTCCTGGACAACCCCAACGCAGATAATCCCGACCCGCATAACAGCATGTGGGAAACGCACTATCGTTACGGCATCGGGGTGTCACAGTACTTCTTTATGGACGAGCCGGCGTTTTATCTGCCTGCGGACATCATCGACGGCTACAAGGCACTGGGTTTTGACATCAGCTTTGATCAACTGGGCATAGACCTGAATAATTCGGCATAGCCCTCATCAATGAATCACCGTAACCGCTTGGCGACAAATGATGGGGAAGTGCTATTGGCCAGTGTTACGCTTGCCATGCATTCGATGAAACATTCAGGCAGACAACCATGGCAACGGAAATTGAGCGCAAGTTTCAAGTCAGCGACACAGCAATCATCGACACCCTGGCCGGAGAACGGCTCACACAGGGCTACCTGAGCCATGACAGGAACGCCACCGTGCGAGTGCGCACCACCGGCGACACTGCCTGGCTGACCATCAAGGGCAAAACCGTGGGCGCCACCCGCAGTGAATTCGAATACCCCATTCCGCTGGCGGATGCCCGCCAGATGCTCACCGAGCTGTGCGGCGCCGGCGTCATCGATAAAACCCGTTACCGGCTGCCACAAGGTGAGCTGTGCTGGGAAATTGATGTGTTTCACGGCGATAACGACGGGCTGATCGTGGCAGAAATCGAATTGCCCAGCGAAACCACGCCCTTTGAAAAACCGGCCTGGCTGGGGGACGAGGTCACCGGTGACAGCCGTTATTACAACAGTGCGCTAAGCACCACACCCTATAAGAACTGGCCGTAATCACAGCCAGCATTATCCAAAAATACCATCGGCAAGCGCCGATGCGGGGAACAGCGAATGGAATCCAACCTTTACCAGGCACCGGACAGCGAGATCATCACACCGGAATCAGATACCTCGGGGGTAGCGCTCTATGTTGTCGCTCCCTGGAAGTTCAATCTGCTTTTCTGGGCGACCCTGGGCATCTATGACGTCTACTGGAATTTCCGGAACTGGCAGAACCAAAAAGACATCCGGCAGAAAAAAGTGCAACCCGTAGCACGCGCCCTGTTCAGCGTATTTTTCTTTGGCTCGCTGGTGAAAACTATCAATGACGAAAACGAAGGAAAGGCAAAACCCTTACCGGTCGCCACCATGGCGACCCTGTATATTCTCTCCTACCTGATCAGCACCGTGTCTGACCGGGCCGCCGCCAACATGGAAACCTTTGGTATTCTGGACCTGATTTCACTGGCGCTTCTACCCGTCACCTGGGCCGTCCTGTTCAAGGCACAAAAAGCCATCAACCTGTCCCAGGGGGATGAACACGGCCTGCTCAATAATCGACTGACGCTCGCCAACGGTATCTGGATCTTGCTGGGCATCAGCCTGTGGGCGCTCATTTTGCTGGGCCTGGCCAGCGGTTATTTTCCAGAGCAAACGGATACCTTTCTCTCCAGTCTGATAGAGACCATGTCATGATCAGGTCATCCACAAAGAAGGCACTCGTCTACCCACTGGTTGGAGCAGCGCTTGCCCTGCTACTGATCGGCTGCATCCCCACTATTCAACGGATGTGGGACGCCCAACCCGTCAGCGGCACCATCATCGATGGCGACACCGGCGCCCCGATCAGCGGCGCCACCATCAGTCTGATTGTCTCGCCCGATGACCCTGAGCCGCCCCGCACTACCACCAGCAATGCGCAAGGGGAATTCACCCTGCCCGGCAGCTCCCATATCGGTTTCCATATGGCCATGCCGGCCAGCTATCTGGCCTCGGACCAGTGGACAATTCGCCACCCGGCTTACCCGGATGCGGTGGCCGAAACGCGCACCATCGCACCCCCAACCGGTGAGCAGCACCGGGAAATCACCGTACCGCTGTTCGCCCATATAGAAACCACACCGGTGCAAGACTGCCCCTACTTCCATTACCAGCAGCAGCTCAGGCAGTGGATACAGCACCATTTCGACGAGGAAGCACAACGCCCCTTCCAGGACTCCCTGCTCACGCTCTGTCATGACCCCGAGCGCATCGAAAAAATTCTCGCCCCACAGGAACCCTGATTCCGCCAGTGGGTCTGAGCTATACTTCACACCAATGGATATCGGGGACGACCCCGGCATTCACCGCCACCGCATCAATCACATAACGGGGACGACCCCATGACAGGAGACACGTCATGGCATGGGCCCTGGTTATACTCGCAGGCATTATCGAAACCGGCTGGGCGCTGGGACTAAAAGCCAGCCACGGCTTCACCCGCCCGCTTCCCTCACTGCTTACTCTTATCGGTATGGTCGCCAGCTTCTGGCTATTGGCAAAGGCCATGCAGACCTTACCCGTAGGCACCGCCTACGCGGTGTGGACCGGCATCGGCACTATCGGCACCGTGCTGTTGGGCATTCTGCTGTTCCAGGATGCGGTTAACGCCCCACGGTTACTCTGTCTCGGGCTGATTCTGGCGGGCATTGTGGGGCTGAAAATCTTTACCCCCTGAAACGTCGACGGACATGCAGGCGTGTTCCCACCATCGGTTCCCTGTACTATTACATTTGAACCATGGCGGTCACGCCCCTCCGTTTCTCTCACCACAGGTCCCGCATGCTCAATAACGACGTCCTTCGCCGCACCCGGTACATCTTCGATTTCGACGACACTCGCATGATCGGCGTTTTCGCCGAAGCCGGCGAAACCGTCACCCGGGAACAGGTCAGCGAGTGGCTGAAAAAGGACGACGACCCGGCCTTTCAAAAATGCACCGATCGTACCCTGGCGATTTTTCTCAACGGCCTGATCAATGCATTGCGCGGCAAGAAACCCGGGCAGCAACCGGAACCGGAAAGCCGCCTCACCAACAACATGATTTTCATGAAACTGAAAATCGCCCTGAACCTGCAGGCCGAAGACGTGCTGGCGGTGCTCGAGCTGGCCAACTTCCGCATGAGCAAACACGAACTCAGCGCTTTCTTCCGCAAACCCGGCCACAAGCACTACCGGGATTGCAAGGACCAGATTCTGCGCAACTTTCTCAAGGGCTTGCAGATCCAGTATCGGGACGGGGAATAGCCTGCCAGCCGGATGCTGGACGCCTAAGGCCTGACGCATGAATTCAAAACCAGGAACCCCCTCAAGAACGCTTAACCCGCCTACCATGTTTGTGGGAAGCGATGCTCGCATCGCGAATAACGCCACGCCGGCACCTTCGCGATGCGAGCATCGCTTCCCACAGTAGAACAACGTCTCGAGGCAATTTAACGCACAGCCTTAATGCCACTCAGCGTTTTAAAGCATAAATCCCGCGCAGTACCGAGAAACTCCTGCACATAAGGCGTCTGTTCGTCCTCAGCTCGCACCGCCGCATAGAGCGTTCTCCACACCCCCTTTTCACCCAGCCGCACGGTTTTCAATAAATCGTGTTCGGTGTATTCGGTGAGCGCCCAGTTCGGTAGCGCTGCCACACCCCGGCCTGCCGCCACCAGTTGTGCGGTCATGGGGGTCAGCTCGGCGGTGCGGATAGCAGCCGGTTCGGCGCCGGCCGGGTCCAGAAAGGCGGTGAACACATCCAGTCGTTCCCGCTCCACCGGGTAGGTAATCAAGGTCTGGTCAGCGAAGTCTTCCGGAAGAATCCACTTCTGCGCCGCCAACGGCGATTGCCGCGACACCGCCAGCACCAGCTCGTAGCGAAACAGTGGCACATAAAGTACAGCCTCGTTTTCCACCGGGTCGGAACTGATCACCATATCCAGATCCCCGCGCACCAACGCAGGCAACGGCGCAAAACTGAAGGCCGCGGACAAATCCAGCTCTACCTCCGGCCAGTGCTCCCGAAACGCATCCAGTGCGGGCATCAGCCACTGAAAACAGGAATGGCATTCGATGGCGATATGCAGCCGCCCGGTCTGCCCGGCGGCCAGACGCTTCAGCTCCCGTTCCGTCTGCTGCACCCGGGGAAGAATCTCCCGCCCCAACGCCAGCACTCTCAGCCCGGCTGTGGTAAAGCGTACCGGCCGTGTACGTCGCACCAACAACGCTACCCCCAGACGGTGCTCAAGATCCTTCAACTGGTGAGACAGCGCCGACTGGGTGACATGCAGCCGCTCTGCTGCCTCCACCAGTGACCCTGCCTCTTCAATGGCACGCAGGGTGGCCAGATGTCTGAGTTCGAGCATGGAAATCTCCGTGGTGGACAAAACGGCTGCAGGCGCGCCTACAGCCAGGCCAGCGTTAGTTGAGTGAAATTCATAGTCAAGATTAGATATTTGATTTTGCCTCAACTCTGCAGGGAGACACAATAGCCTCGATCCCAAACAAACCACGGGCACAGTGCATCTCGCATAAACCCTGTTGCCCGTCAGTCATCCCAAGGAATCCAACATGACCACCCTGCATAATCTCGGCTTTCCGCGCATCGGCGCCCGCCGCGAACTGAAACAGGCACAGGAAGCCTACTGGTCAGGCGACCTGCAACAGAGCGAACTGGAGCACGTGGGCAAAAGCCTGCGCGAGCGCCACTGGGCCCTGCAGGCCGACGCCGGGGTGGACCTGATGCCGGTGGGCGATTTCGCCTGGTACGACCAGATTCTGGAGTTTTCCTGCCTGCTGGGCGTGGTCCCGCCACGCTTCGAGCAGAATGCCAAGGCACCGGTGGAGCTGGACACCCTGTTTCGCATGGCCCGTGGCCGCGCGCCCACCGGCACCCCCGCCGCAGCCTGCGAAATGACCAAGTGGTTTGATACCAACTACCATTACATCGTCCCGGAGCTGGCCGCCGACCAGACCTTCCGCATTGCCCGCGAAAGCCTGTTCGAGCAGGTTGAAGAAGCCAAAGCACAGGGCCACAACCCGAAACCGGTGATCCCCGGCCCGCTCACTTACCTGTACCTGAGCAAGGGCGATGCCTTTGCCAGTGCCGACGACAGCGCCAAGCTGGCGCTGCTGGATCAGCTCATCCCGGTCTACCGCGACATCCTTCACCGCCTCGCCGACCAGGGCGTGCAATGGGTACAGATTGATGAGCCGATTCTGGTGCTGGACTTGCCAGACAGCTGGCAGCGCGCCTACCTGCGCGTGTACGACCAGCTGGCCTCGGCCAGCCAGGCCAAACTGTTGCTGGCCACCTACTTCGGTGGACTGGGCAATAATCTGTTCACCGCGCTGGAGCTCCCGGTACACGGCCTGCACCTGGATCGGGTACGCGGCAACGATGACCTGGGTCAGGTTGTTCCCCGGCTCGGCGACAAGGTGTTATCGCTGGGGGTAATCAACGGTCGCAACATCTGGCGCACCGATCTGGACGCCGCCCTGGATGGTCTGATTGGCCTGCGCAATGAACTGGGCGGCCAGCTCTGGCTGGCACCGTCCTGTTCCCTGCTGCACAGCCCGGTGGATCTGGACCAGGAAGACAAGCTCGATAGCGAACTGAAAAGCTGGTTGAGTTTTGCCAAACAGAAACTGGAAGAGCTGGCGCTGCTCGGTGGCGCCCTGCGTGGCGACAGCAGCGTCAATGCCGGCCTGCACACCCAGCGGGCAGCCTTGCAAGCCCGTGGCTTGTCCTCGCGGATTCACAACCCTGCCGTTGCCCAGCGCCTGACAGACGCCAGCCAGGTTTCCCGCGACCGCCTCAGCCCGTTTGCCGCCCGTATTGCCCGGCAGCAACAAACCCTGCAGCTGCCCGCCTTCCCCACCACCACCATCGGCTCTTTCCCGCAGACCCGGGAAATTCGCACCGCACGCCGGGACTGGAAAGCCGGCAAGCTGATCGACGCTGACTACCATCAGCAGATGCAGGAAGAAATTGCCCGCTGCATTCGCTACCAGGAAGAAGTGGAGCTGGATGTGCTGGTGCACGGCGAAGCCGAGCGCAATGACATGGTGGAATACTTCGGTGAACTGCTGGACGGTTTCGCCTTCACCCGCTTTGGCTGGGTACAAAGCTATGGCTCACGCTGCGTCAAACCACCGATCATTTTCGGCGACGTGCAACGCCCCCATGCCATGACAGTGGAATGGGCCCGTTACGCCCAGTCCCTCACCGACAAGCCGGTGAAAGGCATGCTCACCGGGCCGGTGACCATTCTGCAATGGTCCTTCGTCCGTGACGACCAGCCCCGCGCCGACACCTGTCGCCAGATCGCCCTGGCCCTGCGCGATGAAGTGCAGGACCTGGAAAAAGCGGGCATCAAGGTGATCCAGATTGACGAACCCGCCCTGCGCGAAGGCTTGCCATTGCGCCAGGGGGAATGGGCACAGTATCTGGACTGGGCAGTGGATTGCTTCCGCCTGGCCACCGTGGGCGTGGACGACGACACCCAGATTCACACCCACATGTGCTATTCGGAATTCAACGACATCATCGAAGCCATCGCGGCGCTGGATGCGGATGTGATTACCATCGAGACCTCCCGCTCCAACATGGAACTGCTGGATGCCTTCCGGGATTTCCACTACCCGAACGACATCGGCCCGGGCGTCTACGATATTCATTCGCCCAACGAACCCGACGTGGAATGGATGGTACAGCTGATGGAAAAAGCCGCCGAGCGGCTGCCCAAGGAACGGCTATGGGTGAACCCGGACTGCGGCCTGAAAACCCGTAAATGGGAAGAAACCCGTGGGGCGCTGGCCAACATGGTCAATGCAGCGAAACAGTTACGCCAGGCAGGCTAGTCCTGCTGTTAAACGGGGGGATGTCGGATTACGCCTTTCAGGCTAATTCGACCTACAGACTGTTAAACGGGTTTAGCCGTCCCGTAGGAGCGTCGCTCGCGGCGCGATAAAACAGTGACGAGGAGCAAGATACGAGGAGCGAAAACCTGACTATCCCGGTTTCAGATTTTGATCTTCGAAACTCGCTTCTCGCAACTCGATATTTTTCGGCTATCGCGCCGCAAGCGACGCTCCTACAGAAAGGACGGAGGGCAAAGGTCAGTTCTCCCCCGACGCCTCCGCCTCAATGACTTTCAATAACCGGTCCGGCCCCAGCTCCAGGGGGGTCGGCTCGCCGGGCAATTGCCAGTGGCCGGCATGACGTTCGTCCGGCTTGCTGTCCATGAGCGGCAAGCTGGTGAGATCGGCCACCGCATCGCGGAACAGATCCGTACGGTAGCACTGGGCCGCAAAGGTGTTGGTTTCTTCCAGCGAACACTGTCGCCAGCGCTGCATTTCCTGCAACAGAAAGGCAGCGTCGGAGCGCCACGGAAAATTGGCGTGAAAACCGGCAAACACATGAAAGTGATGAGCCGGAAACGGCTGGCCCGTCAGGCCACCGGGCAACCGCTGGCTGAACGGTGCACGAATGATTTCTGCCGGCACATCCAGCCACGCGGGATGGGCCAGTAACGACAGACTCTCCACCAGGTTCTCATCCGCATGGCAGGCCGCCTTGTACAACGCCCGCAGCAATGCACGATGGGTATCCGGATGACGTGACACCCAGTCACGGGATACCGCCAGCACCTTCTCCGGGGCATTTTCCCAAATCTGATAACCGGACAAAATACAGTGCCCGGCGCCGGTCAGTGCGGCCAGACTATTCCACGGTTCGCCCACACAGAAACCATCAATGTGGCCCATGCGCAGGTGATCCACCATTTGCGAAGGCGGCAGCACCACCAGCTTCACATCATGATCCGGATCCAGCCCGGCCACACTCAGCCAGTGGCGTAACTGATAGGCATGACAGGAAAACGGAAAGACCACCGCGAGCACCAGCGGTGCTTCGCCGCTGGAAGCCCGCGCGGCCACCAGCTTGTTCATGGCGGCGGCGATGTCGTTGGGTGTCGGCCCTTCCGACAAGGCGCACAGTCCCTGAAACAGCATCGGCGAAACTGTCACGCCGTTACCGTTCAACCCCATGGAAAATGCCGTGGCGAGGGGCTTCTTGATACAGCCCAGCCCCAGCGACGTGGACAACAGCATCGGCGCCAACATCGGCGCCGCATCCAGCTGCCCCACCAATAGCCGATCGCGCAGGCTGGCCCAGCTCCATTCCGGTTGCAGCTCCACATCCAGCCCTTCGGCGGCGAAGAAGCCTGCCTCCTGGGCCACTGCCAGCGGCAAGCTGTCTGTCAGCGGCATATAGCCGATACGCACCTTCATGAGATTTGCTCCATGAAAGCCGGACGCCGGATGCTGGACGCCTGACGGCGAACCGACCTGACGCCCTCTACGGCCGGTGCCCGGCTCACCGTCTTCTCCGGTGTCTCGATCAGGCTGCGCGCCTTCATCAATGGCATCACTCGTCGCATCTTGTCTCCTGTTTTTTGCGTCAGGCTTCCGGCGTCCAGCGTCTGGCGTTCTTCACCCTTGCGCCTTGAGCATTTCGGCATAATCCAGCACCGACCGGGCCACCTGAATCAACGGCTGCCCGCTGTTCATGGCCTGGCGACGCAGGGTGCTGTAGGCATCCTGTTCATTGAGCCGGCGACGCTGCATCAGCAACCCTTTCGCACGCTCAATGATTTTCCGCTCAGCCAGGGCCTCACGGGTTTCTTCCAGCTCTTCACGCAACGCCTGGTATTCCCGGAAACGGGCCGTCGCCACGCGCATGACACCGCGCACCCGGGTCAGGTCGGTTTCTCCAGCCACGTAGGCGCTGACGCCCGCGCGCAGCGCCGCCACCACCAGCTCTTCGTCGTCCTGGTTGCAGAACATGACCATGGGCCGCGGGATATCCCGCTGCACCAGGGCCATGCTTTCCAGGGTGTCCCGATCAGGCGCATCCATGTCGACAATCACCACATCCGGATTACTGCTGCGCACCTTCTCCGCCAAACCGGCGGCGCTGGTCAGGCGGCACAGGATCTCGTGGCCCTCATCAATGAGGGCCCGCTCGAGAATCGCGGCACGGGGTGGCTGGTCATCTACCAGCATGATTTTCAGAGCCATCTTATTTTCGGAACCATCATGTCAGGCGCGTCCGGAATCGTTGTCGTTACGGGTTGTTTTGCAACGGTTGTGCCAGTCATCACATCCCTAACCTGATGATTTTCAATGTATTTAGTTTTCCTCTAATCCAGCACCGAAAAAGTGCACCAAGGCGACGCACCTTCCGGCACCAAAATGTGATCAGAATTTAATCTCACCCCAGGCCCAGTACTTGCTGGTGTCATCCTTGAAGTCGTCGGCGCTGTACTGCGCATACTTCAGACCAACCACATAGTGCTTACCGATGGGGCGAGCCATCAGCAGGTCGGTTTCCGTGCCGTAATCCGTGCTGCCTTCATTGGACTGGAAGTCGTGGTAGACCGCCGCCAGCTTGAACCCGGCCAGCTTGCCGCCCACGGTCACGAAGGTGTCCTCCAGGCCATCAGCCGGCGTGGCCAGGAACTGGTCCGCCCACCCGTTGAAGGCATGCTTGGTCGCCAATGGTGTCTGGAAAGCCACCAGGCCGTCATCTGAACCAAGCACTTCCTGTGCCACTTTTACCGTTACTCCGGCCACCTCTGCGCCCAGCTCGGCAAAGTAATAGTCAGTATCACCGGCTTCCACTTCCTGCTGGGCCCCTTCCAGCGTGAGCAACAGCTTTACCGCATCCAGATCGAAAGCACCGGCATAACGCACACCGTAGGTATCGTTCTGCGAGTCGGTTACGTTATCGGTTTCCAGCAAGTAGGCGTACGCGGTTAGCGAGCCACCCGGCATGCCCTCCCAGCTGGCATTGAAAAGATTGTTGGTCACATTGGCATCAAACCCCGGCGTAATGCCGCTCACCTGGGTCAGATGGGCCGCAGAGACACTGAAATCACTGATGCCGTAATCAATCCGCGCACCATCAAAGGTCTGTTCATCCTGGCGCCAGCCCACGTTCCCCACAAAACGGGCGTTGTCGTAGATGATCCGCTGGCGACCGTAAGTCGCCACCAGGCCTTCCAGGGCATGGCTACCGGTATAACGAATAGCGGCGCGGTTCAGTTCAGTGACTTCCGGATCTGCAATGACCGGGTAACCGGCCTGCTGCGGCGCATAGTTGTCCACCTGGCCCACGATGCGGGTATCTTCAAACTCCCCCATCACATCAAAGCCGTGAAGCTTGCCACTCTGGTAACCCAAACGGGTACGCAGGGTTAGCGCCTGGCCGTCTTCGGTAAAGGCATCACTGTCCACGTCTTCATAACGCAGGCGCATGTTCAGCAGCGGTGTGCCGTCTTTCAGTGCGGTAATAAAGGCATCGTCTTCCGCGTTGGCTGTCCCCGTAAAGCCCAGCGTGGACAGAAGGACACCGGCAGCAATGGCAGAATATTTCATCATCGTTTCCTCAACACTTCCCAAAATTAAAAAAGTTAACGTCGTAAATTCAGGGCGCACCTTCCCTGTTCCCGCTTTTCGGTGCGCGAAAAAGCGGAAGGGTTAATCCAGGTTTTATGCGTTTAAATCAGGCCCGCTTGCGGTTCGCTTCAGCTTTAGTGCTGTCACGCTTTGGCAGCGGCTCCACCTTGCGCTGTTTCTCATACAGGAACTGAAGCACCTGCTGACGACAACGAACAAAGGTGGGGTCATCCGCCAGGGCCAGGCGGTCCCGTGGACGTGGGACCTTCACATCCAGAATCTCGCCGATGGTGGCGGAGGGACCATTGGTCATCATCACAATGCGGTCTGACAGCAGTACGGCCTCATCCACATCGTGGGTAATCATGATCACCGTGGTGCCCAGTTGGGCATGGATCTCCATCAGGGAATCTTGCAGGTGAGCGCGGGTCAGCGCGTCGAGAGCACCGAAAGGCTCATCCATCAGCAGCACCTGGGGCTGCATGGCCAGCGCGCGAGCAATACCAACACGCTGTTTCATGCCACCGGAAATTTCATCCGGTTTCTTGTGCATGGCGTGCGCCATGTGCACCAGCTCCAGGTTATGCTCCACCCAGTCACGAATTTCCGCTTTGCTCTTGGTCTTCTTGAAGACCTGTTTGACCGCCAGCTCCACATTTTCGAACGAGGTCAGCCAGGGCAGCAGCGAATGGTTCTGAAACACCACGGCACGTTCCGGACCTGGCTCGGTCACCTCATGCTTGTCGAGAATGACCCCACCATCGGTGGCCTGAAGCAGGCCCGCCACGATATTGAGCACGGTAGATTTACCGCATCCAGAGTGACCGATCAGAGAGACGAATTCGCCGGACTCAATTTTCAGATTCACATCTTTCAGCGCTTCGAACTGGCCTTTTGGCGTATCGAATTTCATGCCGACATTGGAGAGTTCCAGTAATGCTTTCATGTTTTTTCTCCTCACCTGATGGCTTAACGCTGTACCGAAGATTTATCCCACACCAGAGCGCGCTGCAGCATGAGCATCAGGCGATCCAGCAGGAAACCGATCAGACCAATCACGATCACCGCCACCATGATCCGGCCCAAAGACTGGGAGCTGCCGTTCTGGAATTCATCCCAGACGAATTTCCCAAGCCCCGGGTTCTGCGCCAACATTTCGGCGGCGATCAGCACCATCCAGGCAATCCCCAGACTCAGGCGCAGGCCGGTGAACATCATCGGCAGCGCGGAAGGCAGTACGATCTTGCGCACATGGCTCAGCGCGTTAAGACGTAGCACCTTGGAGACATTGGTCAGATCCTGGCTCACCGACGTCACACCCACCGCCGTGTTCATCAGCGTTGGCCACAGACAGCACAGCGTCACGGTGAACATGGAGGTGAGGAAGGACTTGGCCACCAGCGGATCATCAGTCACGTACACCGCACTCACCACCATGGTCACCAGTGGCAACCAGGCCAGCGGCGACACCGGCTTGAACAACTGAATCAGCGGGTTCATGGCCGCATGGGCCGTGTTGCTCAGGCCGATAAAAATGCCCAACGGAATCGCAATCACAGAGGCCAGCAGGAAACCGCTCATTACCGTGATCAGGCTGGTGCCGATCTGATCAAAGAAGGTCGGAGCCCCAGTGTAGTCCCGGTGGACCGGCTCCCACTCCGGCTGCTGCTGCAGCCGCGAGGCGATGTATTTTTCCTGGCGTTCATGAAACGCCGCTTCCTTGGCTCGAGACGCCTGATGCTCATCCACCAGCGAACCGGCCTGCTCCCAGACATCGGCTGGCCCCGGGAACTGCCCCAGCGAGGTATCAATCCGCTGGGCCGCCAGTTGCCATAGCAACAGGAAGGCGGCAATGCCCATCACCGGCCAGATCAACTGTCGCAGCAGTGCCTGCCACTGCTCACCGGTCATCTTGCCGGTGGCCAGGGCGCGGTAAGGTTCCATCCAGGTCGGGAATGTCAGGGTCACCATGATTGCTTCTCCTCAGGGGAGCGCGCCCTTAAAGCGCGTCACCCTCTTTCAGGCCAATCGGGAATTTCTTCAGGTATTCGTTAGGCTTGCGACCGTCGTAGGTGATGTTGTCGATAAAGCCTTTCTGCGGCGGCTTGAAGCCATCTTCAGTGGCAAAGTCGGGGAACTGGTCAGCCGGGATCTTGCCTTCAGCGATCAGGGCTTTGGCCGCCTGGGCATAGATGTCCGGGCGATACACGTTCTTGGCCACATCCATGTACCAGCTGTCCGGCTTGGTATCGCTGATCTGGCCCCAACGGCGCATCTGGGTTAGATACCAGATAGCATCGGAGTAGAACGGGTAAGTGGCGTTGTAACGGAAGAACACGTTGAAATCCGGAACCTCACGCACATCACCTTTTTCGTACTCGAACGTGCCAGTCATGGAGTTGGCGATCACGTCATAGTCCGCACCCACATAGTTTGGCTGGGACAGAATTTTCACCGCTTCCGGGCGGTTGGCGTTGTCGTTCTCATCCAGCCACTTGGCCGCACGGATCATCGCCTTCACCACACGAATGTGGGTGTTGGGATACTTGTCGGCCCAGCCCTTGCTCACACCGAATACTTTTTCCGGGTTGTTTCTCCAGATTTCGTAGTCGGTAATCACCGGCACACCAATATCCTTGAACACCGCTTGCTGGTTCCAGGGCTCACCCACGCAGTAACCGTAGATGGTGCCGGCTTCCAGGGTCGCGGGCATTTGCGGCGGCGGCGTTACCGACAGCAGCACGTCAGCTTGCAGCTGGCCGCTGGTGTCGCCTTTGTGCGGCGCGTAGTAGCCCGGGTTCAGGCCACCGGCGGCCAGCCAGTAACGCAGCTCGTAGTTGTGGGTGGACACCGGGAACACCATGCCCATGTTGAAAGGCTTGCCTTCCGCCTTGTACTTCTCCACCACCGGCTTCAAGGCGTCCGCCTTGATGGGATGTACCGGCTTGCCGTTTTCCTCGGGAATATGCTTTTTCATTTCTTCCCACACCGCATTGGAAACAGTGATGCCGTTACCGTTCAGGTCCATGCTGAACGCGGTAATGATGTGGGCTTCGGTACCATAGCCAATGGTGGCCCCCAGCGGCTGACCGGCGAGCATGTGCGCGCCATCCAGCTGACCGTCGATGACCCGGTCCAGCAGGACTTTCCAGTTGGCCTGGGCTTCCAGGGTCACAAACAGGCCTTCTTCCTCGAAGTAGCCTTTCTCGTAAGCGATGGCCAGCGGAGCCATGTCGGTGAGTTTGATAAAGCCGAACTTGAGATCCGCCTTCTCCGGCCAGCCCAGCGCATCATCCGCCACGGAGGTAGCCGACAGGCCCAACGTCATCGCGGCCAACACGCCACAAAAGGTTTTTTTGAAACCGTTCATCATCCTTCCCTCGTCTGCCCGTTTTTTTCAGGCATAAAAAAGCGCTCAAAGCCCCCCGCCTTCGTTGGCCGGGTCCTCTGAGCGCCTTTGCTCGAATCTGCTCGTGGCCGCCGTTGACCACGAAGATGGTTGTCTGCACAGCATTGCCACTGTGCTTACCCTGTCATAACGCAAATGCTGTGCCAGTTTTTAAATGCCTTGGTTTTCATCGACTTAACGGTAAAGCTAACCACCACCCCAATTTCCCGCGCCCGTTTATTGCCCAGCCAGCACCGTTGTGAGTCAGCCCCGGCTCACCAAAATGCATCACCTCTTTACTGCAACAGTGCTTTCCGCCCACAAACCCCGCGCTTTGCACCGCCCTGGTGAAAAAACCACGCACTGCCTGGGAGCCTTTGCGACCAAAGCCGCATTTATCACTGGGGTGAATAATGAACATCATTCGAATGATGAAGCCGAAAACGCCACGGCCTGTTAGGCTGCGCGCTGGATTATCGGAGAGACCCGGCACGTCGCCCTATATTGGTTTTCCCGACTTCGCCTTCCCATTTGATTACCTGCGAGACACTGCGTGACGACCACCGAAAGAGATCACCTGCTCACTGCGATAGCCGGCGCCTTCAGTCTGGTTATTGCCCTGGGCATTGGCCGCTTCCTGTTCACCCCGGCCCTGCCCGACATGATTGCCGAGACAATGCTCACCGCTGTCAGTGGCGGTTACCTGGCGGCTATCAACTATGGGGGCTACCTGGCCGGTGCCATGCTCGCCATGGCGGTGCCCGCCCACCGGGCACGCACCGCGTTCTGGCTGGCACTGTGGGCAAGCATAATCACCAGCATCCTTATGGGCCTGAGCACCACCTTCACGCCCTGGGCCATTAACCGGTTTCTCGCGGGTGTGGCCAGCGCCATCATTATGGTCAACGGCTCAGCGCTGGTACTGGGCGCCATGCCCAATCACCTGCGTGCCCGGCTGGGCAATATTCACTATGCCGGCATCGGCCTTGGCATCAGCATCGCCGCCCTCACCGTTGCCTTTATTGAACGCCTGCACGGCAGCTACGCCACCATGTGGCTGGCCTGCGGCGCCCTGGCCCTGATCCTGCTGCCGCTGCTGCGCCGCATCCCTGCCCTGCCCCACGCCAAACACAGCCAGCACGAACGCGCGCCGGTGAACCGCTCGGCCCTGGGCTTTCTGATCGCCAGCTACACCCTGGCCGGCTTCGGCTACATCACCAGCACCACCTACCTGCCGGTGATCGCCAAAGCCCAACTGCCGGGCCTGGACAGCGCCGCCTTCTATACCTGGCTGGCCGTGGGCCTGGCCGCCGTGCCCGCCAACCTGCTGTGGGGCAAGCTCGCCAGCCATGCCGGCGAACGCAATGCCCTCATGGCCGCGCTGCTAGTACAGGCAGTGGGCGTCAGCGCCCCCGCCTGGCTACCGGGCCTCACCGGGCTGATCATCAGTGGCCTGCTGGTCGGCGCCACCTTTACCGCCGTGGTCGCCCTGAGCATGTACTGCGGCCGCCAACTCGCCCCCCACGCCGCCAGCGCCGCCCTGGGCGCGTTGACAGCCTGTTATGGGGTCGGGCAGATACTGGGGCCGGTGGTGACGGCGCGGTTGCTGGAAAGTAGCGGCAGTTTTGCACCCGGGTT
This sequence comes from Alcanivorax sp. VBW004, assembly GCF_009718865.1. NCBI lineage: Bacteria > Pseudomonadati > Pseudomonadota > Gammaproteobacteria > Oceanospirillales > Alcanivoracaceae > Alcanivorax > Alcanivorax sp. VBW004. The sequence goes on along the minus strand of NZ_WNHC01000001.1, from coordinate 2,080,169 downwards.
GCTGGGGGCAGCAGCGGCGTTGATTGGCGCGGCGGTGCTGTTGGTGCCGCTGGGGAAGGTGCGGTTTTAGGGTTTGGTGCTGAGCCAAACCTGCAGAGGATAAAGCTTGAAGCGGTTAAAGAAAGCTGCCCAGCTCCCGGAGAACAACTGAGGAACCAACGTTTTGTTAAATTATTGGCCGAACGTTCCTAAAAGAGTTTTCAAACGTCGAAAGATAGCTTTCTAACTCGTGATTACGAAAGAACCCCTCAAGCGACCAGAGCAACATGCAACCACCCTCAACGTTAAGGCAAAGATGAGCATCCCGCCCTAACAGCTCCGAAAGTGCTCGGTTTGAAGCAATAAAGGATTCAGCCTGAAAATCGCCCCATAAATGGAGTTTTTTAGACTCATCAATTATCGATGACCCACGAAGTTCATACTTAGTTTCAAGGAGCCTCGCGGCCCTTAGCTTGAAGTCTGGAGCATGGAAAGCCGGCTTAAACAATAAGCATGATACATGTGACGGACCGGAATAGGCTCCTCTGCCAAATACGGAAAGAACATCCAAGAAATAAAGCACACCATTGTTAATATCTTTTCTTCTACTGCTACTCAGACATATTCCGCGAGACAAAAAATCAGAAATCATTTTCGCATCAAATGATGGAACCTCATTCTTTACCCTGCAGGGGAAATACCCAAGCTCACCGAGAATCCCATCTCTTGCTTTTCTAGATCTATACTTAAGAAACGCATACAGAAGAAAGACAGCAATAGACAAGAAAATGACTATAAATATCATTCCATTGAAATTATTCATCAAAAATCCCAAAACCAAGCATACGCACTAATTCATACCCATATTAGAGCGCCATCTCAAACGAGCCTCGCATTTTTCCCGATATCCCTGGCGGACAGATCTCTCACTTCCCGGACCAGCCTGCTGGAGACTCGAACAATAAGGGAAAAAAGAGGTCTGATTAACTCACGTTTCTTAAAAAGCAAACCATAGAGCAAAAAATCCCAGACCAATAATGACACCACCCACAGCCTGAAATCGTTCTGATTTTTTCCAATATATTCCGCTTACCAGTGCGCCCAGTCCAGACACTACGAATGCAGCAGATATTAAATATGCTTGCTTTCCTTCAAAATAACCCTTCGCACCAAGGTTAAGCTCTCCATTCCAAGCCCCCCAAATCCCTGTGAAAAGCAGACTCACAGCAAAGAAAAATAAAAAAATTGTTCCAATGTCTTCAAAACTTCTCTCTAACAAAAAACATAACGAGTGCAACGAAGATCACTCCTCTCATTTCACAGCCAAGCCCTGTGGGCTCGAAGAAGCGGCCTATTTCCTGACTTACCCCGATCCCCCCGTTCCGAAAACCACTCTATATCAACCGTTTAGCATTTTCTGTAAGCCATCTCCTACAAAGATATGGCTGGTTCTGTTGAGCACGACCTCACTTCAGAATGACGGTTGGGCTCATTGTTCTATAGATTGGGAGCAGGAGGAGCCGTATGAACCCACTGGCCCGATACCAGCGGCGGGAAGGCTGTGGGAAGTCCTGCTTGCATGACGAATTCCATGCCCCCTTCGTGATGCAAGCTTCATCTCCCACAAAGTCCTAAGGAATTTGACAAGGGGTGCATTCAGGGCGTGATGGTGAAACGCATGACACCGATGATCTGGTTATTCCCGGTGCGTACCTCTACCCGCCAGCGCCCCTCTGATGGCACAGGAATATGGCGCTTGTGAGACCAGGTGCGAAACCCGGATTCGCGGCCACCGAAGACCTTCAAGGGAATGCGGTCCACCTGTTCGCCATCACGAAACCAGTAGTGATAGACCTCCTGCCCCAACCCCAATGGCGCCTTGATGGCGGTGTAGGCATACAAGCCGCCTGCCACTTCGTCTGCACTGAACACTTCGCCGCTGACCAGCGGCTTGCGCTCGGCGCGGTTAAACGACAGGGCAACGGCACGTTCCTGCAGCGAGAGTGTCAGCGGTGGCACCAGCGGGGCCAGCCAGCGCGGGGACAACGCGATCAGGCACGAGACCAGAATCAGCCCGAGCCAGCGAAACCATTTTCGCGGCCCGCCAAATCGCCAGAAACTGGGTAACGCAAACAGGGCCGTGAGCCAGCCGGCCCAGGCCAGGGCAGAATCCGTGCCCCAGTGGAAAATCAGCGGCAACAGCACCAGCAACGCCACAAACAACGCCCAGGCGTGAAAACCGAAGAACAGCGCACGATGTCGGGCCAGCCAGAAATAAACCGGGTCAATAATGCTGATGGCCGCCGCACTGACTACCAGGGTGGTGAAGAAAATATATTCCGCGCCACCGGACCATTGCAGCAGCACGAACGGCAGACTGAAAAAGAACGCCTCCTGGTGCACCGCCTGCAACAACAGCTTGAGCATGCCCTGGGGCAGGCCATCAAAACGGGTGCCTATCACCTTGTTCTGCCAGATCCCTTCGGTGAGCAGCAATAGCCAGCTGAACACCAGCAGCCCGGTCAGCACTGCGGCCAGCCAGGGCTGTCGCTCCACCAGAAAATAACTGCTCAGGCCCAGCGAAAAGCTGATCAGCGCCCAGACATGGCGGACCTGATAGAGCTTGTCAGTGAGGGTTTGTAGCGTCAGCGGCAAGGTGTGGCTCCGTCGAGGGGGTTGCGTCTTCGACGTACTATAGCCCTGTGGGTTCCCGATGGCAGCGGAGGTTTCGGACAAAGCCCTCCCGCTGTAGGAGTTCCCTTCCAGGGGACGAACGAAAACCGCTCCGCATCTTTCCGTCTATTGCGATAATAGAAGGACAGACGAAAATCAGACTCAACCGATGATCCTTCGGATCCTTTTCGCGCTTCGCGCGGTTCGTCCCCTGGAAGGGAACTCCTACAGGGAGCGGAGGTGATGGCGTGGCGCGGAGGCCACGCGGGGAGGATCAGCCGGCGAAGTTGAGCAATACGCCGGCGGCCACGGCGGAGCCGATGACGCCGGCCACGTTGGGCCCCATGGCATGCATGAGCAGGAAGTTGTGGGGGTTGGCGTCCAGGCCGACCTTGTTGGCCACCCGTGCCGCCATGGGCACGGCGGACACACCGGCTGCGCCGATAATGGGGTTCACTGGGTGGCGACTGACGCGGTTGAGCAGCTTGGCCATCAACACGCCGGTGGCGGTGCCGATCATGAAGGCCACCAGCCCCAGGGCCAGAATGCCCAGGGTTTCCATGACCAGAAACTGTTCTGCACTGAGTTTCGCCCCCACGGCCAGCCCCAACATGATGGTCACCACATTGATCAGGGCATTGCTGGTGGTATCCACGAGCCGGTTCACCACCCCGGATTCCTTCATCAGGTTCCCCAGGCAGAACATGCCCAGCAGTGGCGCCGCATCGGGCAACACCAGCGCTACCAGAACCAGCAACAGGATCGGGAACAGAATTTTCTCTACCTGGCTCACCGGGCGGAGTTGCTCCATTTTGATCTGGCGCTCTTTTTGCGAGGTCAGCGCCCGAATGATCGGCGGCTGGATAATGGGCACCAGCGCCATGTAGGAATAGGCTGCCACCGCGATGGCTCCGAGCAGATGGGGCGCCAGCTTGGTGGTGACATAGATGGAGGTGGGACCGTCTGCGCCACCAATGATGCCGATGGCGGCGGCATCCGACAGGGAAAATTCCATGCCCAGAAAATTCAGCGCCAGCGCCCCGAGCAAGGCGGCAAAGATGCCAAATTGCGCCGCCGCGCCCAGCAACAGGGTGCGCGGGTTGGCCAGCAGCGGCCCAAAATCCGTCATCGCCCCCACACCCATGAAGATCAGCAGTGGGAAAATACCGGTGGTCAGGCCTACGGTATAAATCAAATAGAGAATACCGTCACCGTAATTGGCGTTTACTGCCAGATAATGCAGCTGGTCCTGCACCGCTGGCCCTGCCGCCTGCGCGGCCGTATAAAGCGCGTCACGCCCTGCCCCGGCCTCCATGCCCAGCACCTGTGCCATGGAGGCCAACAGGTCGACAGAGCCGAAATGCAGCGCCTGGCTGATGGCCGATTCCGCCAGCCCGGCCATGGGAATATTGGCCAGCAGGCCACCAAAGCCGATGGGCAACAACAGCAATGGCTCAAATTTTTTGTGGATGGCCAGCCACAGCAGGCCCAGACAGACCAGTAGCATGACCAGCTGGCCGCCGCTCATGTGAAACAGCCCGGTGCTGTGCCAGAGGGTTTGCAGCTTATCCATTGGCGGGCTCCACGCTGAGCAGGGTTTGCCCCACGGCCACGGCGTCGCCCTCTTTCACGGCAACCTCGCTGACCACGCCTGCGCTGGTGCTGGACACATCCGTTTCCATTTTCATGGCTTCCAGCACCATGATTTTCTGACCTTCGGTGACCTGATCGCCAGGCTTCACCAGTACCTGAAAAATATTCCCCGCCAGCGGCGCAGGCACCGGCACGCTGTTGGCCGGGTTACCTGGAGAGGGTGCGGATGGCGCAGGGGCAGAAGCATCACCCATCGCACGCAGGCCGGTTACATCACCGCCCTCGTTCACTTTCACCGTGTACTGCTGGCCGTCCACCTCAACGGTATAAACCCCGTCTGACTGGCTGCCGCCACTGGTGATTTCTTTGTGTTCGCCGGGCGCGGCTTCAAACGCCGAGGCATCGCCCCGGTTTTCCAGAAAACGTTGGCCGATTTGCGGGAACAGCGCATAGGTGAGTACGTCATCGGTCAACCGCTCCCCTTCCGCCAGCGCCATGCCCTTGTCTTTTGCCAGGGCCAGCACTTCATCACGGAGACTGTCCATCTCGTTATCGAGTAAATCACCCGGACGACAGGTCACCGGTTCATCGCCCTCCAGGGCGCGCTGCTGTAGCTCCGCGTTGTACGGTGCCGGTGCGGCGCCATATTCGCCACGGAGGATGCCGCGGGTTTCCTTGCTGAGCACTTTATAGCGTTCGCCGGAGAGCACATTCAGCACCGCCTGGGTACCGACGATTTGCGAGGTGGGCGTCACCAGTGGAATGAAACCCAGATCTTCACGGACGCCGGGAATTTCCTGTAGCACTTCATCAAACCGGTCCGCTGCGCCCTGCTCCTTGAGCTGACTTTCCATATTGGTGAGCATGCCGCCGGGCACCTGCGCCACCAGGATGCGCGCATCCACACCGCGCAAGCTGCCTTCGAAGGCGGCGTACTTCTTGCGAACCTCGCGAAAATAACCGGCGATACGATTCAGTTTTTTGATATCCAGCCCGGTGTCCCGATCCGTGCCTTCCAACATGGCGACTACGGATTCCGTTGGGCTATGACCATAGGTCATCGACATGGACGAGATGGCGGTGTCCACGTTGTCGATGCCCGCTTCTGCCGCTTTCAGGGCCGTGGCGGTGGACAACCCGGTGGTCGCGTGGGACTGCATGTGCACGGGAATATTGAGCGTAGCCTTAAGCCGTTTCACCAACTCGAAAGCCACCGCAGGCCGCAGCAGTCCGGCCATGTCCTTAATGGCAACAGAATGGGCCCCCATCTGTTCGATCACTTTGCCCTGCTCCACCCACATGTCCATGGTGTGCACCGGACTGACCGTGTACGCGATAGTGCCCTGGGCGTGCTTGCCCTGTTTCACCACAGCGGCGATGGCTCGCTCAATGTTGCGCATGTCGTTCATGGCATCAAACACACGGAACACATCCACGCCGTTTTCCGCTGCACGTTCCACAAAGGCATCCACCACGTCATCCGCGTAATGGCGATAGCCCAGCAGGTTCTGCCCCCGCAGCAACATTTGCTGCGGCGTTTTCGGCATGGCCTGCTTCAATTCGCGGATGCGTTGCCATGGGTCTTCGCCCAGATAACGGATACAGGCATCAAAGGTCGCGCCGCCCCAGGATTCCAGTGACCAGAAGCCAATGTCATCGAGTTCCGCGGCAATCGGCAACATGTCATCCAGACGCATGCGGGTGGCAAACAGGGACTGGTGGGCATCGCGTAGCACCACATCGGTAATGCCCAACGGTTTCAGGTCACTCATGGAATAATCCGGTATCTATGACAGAGAAGACTGGCGGTGCTGCTGCACCGCTTTTTCGATGGCTTTGATAATGGCCGGCGAAGGCATGTCCTGCGGGGGGGCTGAAGCAGGCTGCGGCGCCGGTTCCTCGCGGCCGAATTTCTGCACCAGCGTCGACATGGCTGTGGTCACGGCCACCAGCACAATCAGAAAAACAAACACGACACCCATGCCAACCAGCATGAGCTCGACACCCTGAGCCATCATAGCGTTCATGGAACACTCCTTTTGGTTCCAAAAGCGGATTCAGTCACCGCGTGCGAAAGCGAAGGCGCCGCCGTTTGGGCGGGCATCAAGGTGGCCTTGTGAGCCGGTATTGCTCTCGCGGGGTTAAGGGCAATGTAGACAGATTGTCGACAATCCGCAATGAGACATGCGAGGAACGGGTTGGTGGTTTTGATCAATTGACGGCGTGCAGGACAGATTTACCCAGACCGTGGAGTAAAAAATATCGCTATGGAATGAAGTGCAATACGGCGTCGGGAATACTGAGGGGGGTCGCTACATACTCGGACAGCGTTGAGCCAGCGAGGCCCGTAGCCTGTTGAACTCGGCATTAAGCGTGCAGCGGCCGCAGAGCGGCATAAAAAAAGGCCCCCGATTGGGAGCCTTCTTTTATTCGTATGGTGCACCGGGAGGGAGTCGAACCCCCGACCTACTGGTTCGTAGCCAGTTGCTCTATCCAGCTGAGCTACCGGTGCAAATCTCGTTGCTGTAACGCCGCGAGAGGCTGCGCATTATTCCGAAAGCCCCGCGGTGAGTCAAGCGTAGATCGGTTAAAAGTTCGGCAATCAGCTTTCTGCAGCAGCCATTTGTTTTTGCATGTAATTTTCCAGGCCGACTTTATCGATAAGACCGAGCTGAGTCTCCAGCCAATCGATGTGCTCTTCTTCGGATTCGAGGATATCCTTGAGCAGGTTACGGCTGATGTAATCCTGGATGGATTCGCAGTACGCAATCCCTTCACGCAGGTCTGGCACAGCCATCTGCTCCAGCTTGAGATCGCATTCCAGCATTTCCTTGGTGTTTTCACCAATCATCAGCTTGCCCAGATCCTGCAGGTTGGGAATGCCTTCCAGGAACAGAATGCGCTCGACCAGCATGTCCGCATGCTTCATCTCGTCGATGGATTCGTGATATTCCTTGGCATAGAGTGCCTGCAAGCCCCAATCCTGGTACATCTTGGCGTGGAGGAAGTACTGGTTAATGGCAACCAGCTCATTGCCGAGTGCACGGTTGAGGAACTCAATCGCTTTGGCGTCGCCTTTCATTGGGGGATCTCCGTCACATGAACTTGGGGTAACCCCTATTGTTCAGCAAGTGTGTGACAGAGACAAGGCAGGAGAGAAAAAAAGCGCTTCAAATACAAGCGCTTATGCAAATGAGAACGATTATTTATGCGGTTTGTGGCCAGAAAACAACCGCCTCACCGGCAGTAGAAGAGTTCGAGAAAGAGGTCGCCTCGTTTGCGCTACGGGTCTCACGCAAAATTTGGCGGGCGTGACGGGCACACTTACCACACTGACTTCCAACCCCAAGTTCCCGACGAAGATCACGCAGGCTGTCGCAGCCAGAATCGACCGCTTCCCGTATATGGTTGTCAGTAATGCCCTTACAAATGCATACGTACATAAGTCGCCTTTCCTCAATCTCTGGAAAGGATGCTAAACCTAACGCGAATCATTATCAACTACTTTGGGGAATCTATTCTCCAGGCCCTGATTTCGCGTTACCGAGGCCGTTCGGCCGATATGCAAAAAAATTAAATCGACTGGACTTTCCCCTTCTATCACTCAGCCAATCCCAGGGTCAGGCCTTGCCTGGCAGGCATAAAAAAGCCCCGCAAAGCGGGGCTTTTGGCCTTCATAAACCCTTCTGACGTATCAGGAGGACTTCTTCTTGGCCGGGGTGCGCTTACGTGCCGCTTTCTTGGCAGGCGCTTTACGGGTTGCTGCCTTTTTTGCTGCAGGTTTCTTGCTAGCCGCTTTTTTGGCAGGCGCCTTTTTAGTGGCAGGCTTTTTGGTTGCTGCTTTTTTTGCAGCTGCCTTGGGCTTGCGAGCGGTCGCTTTCTTGGCAACACGCTTGGCTTTCGCTGCCGCTTTACGTGCAGCTGCTTTGGCTTTCTGCTCCGCTTTCTTCTGCTCGGCCTTGGCTTTCTTCGCCAGCTTGCGTTCGTGATCACGCAATTTGGCTTTGAAGTTGCGCTCAGCCGTACGCAGTTTCTTCACTTCGCGGGCAACCACTTTCTTGGCGGCCTGGATCTCGGCACGAATCAGTTTTGCTTCGCCACGAATATCCTGAAGTTTCAGGCGCGCGGTGTTCATACGCCCGCGTGCAGTTTCAACGGCACGCTTGGCTGCGGCAGTGGAGGTCTTTTGCGCTTTTTCACGCTTGGCTGCAACATCGGCACGCAGTTTCGACAGCTTGGCGTTCTCTGCGTCGATTTTGGCGCGATGCTTATCGAGTTTGGTTTGCGACTGGGTGACTTTCTTTTCAGCCTGGGCTACTGCCTTGTCCTGCAATTTAACCTTGGCTTCAGCGTTAGTAACAGACTTGGGAACGGCCGGTGCTTTTGCAACGGCGGCTTTCTTCGCTGCGGGTTTGCGCGCCGCAGTTTTCTTCGCGGCGGCTTTCTTTGCTCGAGCCATGATTGATCTCCTAAGCTATGGCATTGTCATCAGTACTGCGACAAGTGGAAAATAGCATAAAAAAAAATCAGTTGGTACATTATTTAATCAACCTACTTTTAATTTTTCTGATTTTTTTCACAGCCTTTGATCATCACTCTTTTGTTTCGTTTCTCTTTTAGCCTTCTGCGTTTTCTTTTTTAAGTGGTTTAATTTCCCTGCCAACGACGATTAAATCTTCTTGGGCCAGTATTTCTGCACGTTTTTCTACGCTCTCTGTTGTGAACAATACGCCCTGCTTCACACAACAACACAAATCTATTCCCATGTGAAAAGACGCTTTGCCAGGGCCTGTTAACACCTTCGACAGCGTCTTACGTATAAAAGACATCGCCGGAAAGAAACGTCGCCACCGCTATCGCGCCAAGAAAAGACAGATTCTCTCCGCCAAATACGCAGCCCTTGCCGGGCTATTCGCAGGAAACCGATAAGCTCGATTGTGTAGAACCGTTACAACGTGTCAGAAAAAAAAGTCCCATTGCTTGGCGAGAAATGCCGTTCATTCTTCACTCTTCAAGGCCCGAGACTGAGTCGCCCCCCTCCATGGGCTGGCTTTCTAAATAAGCAAAAACCAATACCCGCACGGGCTTCTTCCTTCTTGCTGAAGCCACTCGCAACAGGACGCCAACCCTTTTCTGAACGCGGAAGAAAATACCAACACGCCGCAATGTGGCTTACTAAAGAAGGTTCATTGGAAGGAAGAAGGCTTCATCTTCGATATACGGCCCACAAGGCCCTGCCACTTGCTGGCCTAATGGATTTCGGAGCAGTGACGGCGAAGACCGTCGCCAGCGCAGGGGTGACATTCACACTATGAAGGGCCGTGAGGGCACTACGGGGAAATCATTACTACCAGGCCTCATGGGCCAGGCTCGCTCTATCCGTCCGCTACAGTGCGCGCGCATAAAAAGGCCCATCGCGGAATTAGAGAATGGTGAGGATATTTGATGTCTTGCCAGACGAGTACACCGCACAGAGGCGCTGGCGCCTGATACCCGGTGCCTGCCTGAGAGAATAACCCCCTCCGCTTAACGGTGAGCAATGAGGGCACTTTCCCCGTTGCTTTAATCGCCAGGCAGCGGTGATCAGGCAGGCGCCCGACGTTATCTGCAGAACAAGCCAGCCTGCTGGGAATTCCCTCGCTTCGCGAGGTTCGCCCCTCAAGAGGAACGCCTACAGCGGCGCGGTAGCAGGATTTGGTTTCCTGTTTGTGTGGTTTTCGCGTCTGGCATTCGGCATTGAGCGTCCTGCGCAGCGCGAGAGGCTGGAACGTGCTTTTCACTCTAATCCGCGATACACCCCAAAAAAAACGGGAAGCCGAAGCTTCCCGTTTTTGATCATCAGCACCTGATCGGTACTGACAAGCGGATAATCAGCCTTTCAGGGCGGACAATACCCGATCGCGGATGTCATCCACGGAGCCCACGCCAGCGACGCGCACATAACCCGGCGCTTTTGCCTCAGCGTTTTTGGCCAGATCCTGATAGAAATCCACCAATGGGCGAGTCTGCGCCTGATAAACCTCGAGACGCTTGCGTACGGTCTCTTCCTTGTCATCATCACGCTGAACCAGCTCATCACCGGTTTCGTCGTCTTTGCCTTCCACTTTCGGCGGGTTGTACTTGGTGTGGTACACACGGCCGGAAGCAGGATGAACGCGGCGACCGCTCAAACGCTCAATGATTTCCTCGTCGTCCACGTCGATTTCCACCACAAAGTCGATATCGACGCCCTGCTCCACCAGAGATTGCGCCTGGGGGATGGTGCGGGGGAAGCCGTCGAACAGGAACCCGTTGGCACAATCATCTTCCGTAATACGCTCTTTCACCAAGCCGAGGATGATATCGTCGGAGACCAAACCACCCGCATCCATCACTTTCTTGGCTTCCAGGCCCAGTGGAGTGCCTGCTTTGACCGCAGCGCGCAGCATGTCACCGGTAGAAATCTGAGGAATATTGAACTGTTCCTTGATGAACTGCGCCTGGGTGCCCTTGCCCGCACCGGGGGCACCAAGCAGGATGACACGCATAGGATTCTCCATCTTACTGTCGTCAGAAGAGGCAAAAAGTCCCTCTGATTTATTCACCCCCATCGCCTCGGCCAAGTGCCTTGCGGCTCTGGATACGGCCCACGCTCACCCCACGAGAGGGCGCAATGCCCGCCGCAGACAGCGTAAACTGGCGTAATTTCCAAGCGTATGGGTGTACAAATCAGAGGAACCCAGCCTCCGAAGGGGTGCAACTTTACCTTGAGGCCCCCTTCATCACAAGGGATAGGGGCTGCTACTTAGGTAGCAGCCCGGGGCGGCAAGCCCCTATTGGCGGGACAAATCGAGGGTTGCAGGCTGCGCCTGGGGAAGTTGTAACGAAACTGGTACGGCGGTAATCGCCGCCTGATCCACCGAGGCACCCGGCGCTGGCGTATAGCGGGCACCAATGACCAGGTCCGCCTGCTCGTCCGGATAGCCCTGCAGCCAGTTGGCCGCGGTCAGCGACACCGTGATGGGGAAATGCGTGACCACTTTGCGTTGCGCCGCCAGCGGCTGGCCGGCACTGCCGGCCTTGCGCAAAAACACAAACAAGGTGCCGCCAGCCGGCAGGCCTTCACCGTTGACCGTAGCCGCAAGGTTGGCAAAAACGCCTTCCCGCTGCTTCTGTTCCCGGGCCCGATCCAGACCGCGCTGCAACAGCTCTGCGGTTTCGCCTTCGCTGTGCCGCGACAACAGGGACGCCCAGGCCTGCTCAGACAGCGCATAACGCCCGGCCCGATCTGCGGACATGGCGAGCAACATCCAGGCACCATCGTGATTCGGTTCACGGTCCAGCACCCAGCGGATTTCCTCCAGCGCAGGATCGGTCAGCCGTGCTTCGTTCTTTTCGATCAAGGCGCGAGCCAGCAGCAGGTGCATGGCGGCATCATCCGGGTTCAGCTGCAAGGCCTTGCGGGCCGCTTCTTCGGTCTGCGCCGGCGCGCCCAGTTGATCGTACAGAGCGCCCAGGGCATACCAGCCCACGGCAGAGGGCGTCTGGGAGAGTTCGGACTGCAGCACCCGCACCAGCGCCCCGGCGGGCACTTCCGAGGCCGCTTTCTCCGGCGGCTGGCCGGCAATAATCTGCCGGGCCACTTCACCGTATTCCTGCTGGTGCTCCAACCAGGTGGCGGTGTGTTCGTTAAGGCCGATCAGCCCGTAACCGGCGCCGGCCAGAACCGCCATGACCAGCGGGATACCTAGCGCCCCCTTCATATTCTTGCCGGCCTTGCGACCTTCACGGCGCCACATCATCCACAGCACAGCGGCCATCACCAGCAACAGAACCAGCGCCATTACCCACAACATCATTTCGTGCCCTCTTCCGGTTCTTTATCCTGGGATGCCTCATCGTCTGCTGCCGCTTTACGGCTGGCGTTACGCAGCAAAATGACGATCAGTACAGCGCCCCCCAGTAACAGCAAAATAGGCCCCAGCCACAGAATGGATGTACCGGCATTCACTGGCGGACGATAGCTGACAAAATCACCATAACGGGACACAAAGTAGTCGACGATGTCCTCATCGCTTTTGCCTTCCAGGATCATGGTATGCACTCGCGTTCGCATATCCTGGGCAATGCCGGCATCGGAATCCGCGATGCTCTGGTTCTGGCATTTCGGGCAACGCAATTCCTCAGAGAGGATACGAAAACGCTGTTCCTGCTGTTCATTATCGAACTGATAAACATCAATGGCCGCAAAAGCCGGCATGGACAGCATCAGCAGCAACACAATACGCAGCATTATTCTTCTCCCTCACCCTGCCCCGGCGCTGGCGCCTGTGTGGGCAATAAAGGAACAAACTTTTCGTCCCAGACGCGGGCGTTCAAGTCACCCGCATGGCGTAACACGATCTCCCCTGCCGGGTTGATCAAGAAGGTTTCCGGGGCCCCATAGACCCCCAGATCCAGCCCCAGTTGACCATCGGCATCCACAATCACATGGGTGAAGGGATTACCCAGATTAGCCAGGTACTCGCGGGCAGCCGGCAGCTCGTCCTTGTAGTTCAACCCGGAAATGGCCACACCTCGTGCCGCCAGTTCCAGCAGGTACGGGTGCTCCACATGGCAGGTCGGGCACCAGGTGGCCCACACATTCAATAACTGCCAGCGCCCTTTCAGGGAATCCTCGGTATAGGTTTCTTCGGTCAGCAAGGACGGCAGGGAAAATGACGGCACCGGCTTGCCCACCAGCGCTGAAGGCAGCTCCTGCGGATCACGGCCCAGGCCACTGGCCAACAGCACCGCCAGCAGCACAAAGCCGACTAGGGGCAGAAACACCCAGGGTGAATTAGCTTTCATTGGCAGCTCCTGCGTCGTTGGTCGCAAAACGGTTGCGGCGATAACGTTTGTCCGTCAACGCCAGGGCGCCACCGAGAGCCATGATCAAGGCGCCCAGCCAGATCCAGCGAATCCCCGGTTTGAAGTAAATGCGTACTGCCCAGGCATTGCTTTTATCCAGCGGCTCACCCAGGGCCACATAAAGGTCGCGCCAGAAACCGGCATCAATCGCCGCCTCGGTCATAACCTGACGGCTGGCGTGATAGGTGCGTTTTTCCGGGTGCATCACCGCCACCGGGTCACCGTTATGGCTCACGTGGAAATGACCACGGGTGGAATCGAAGTTGGGGCCACGGTATTCATCCAGGCTGTCGAACACAAAGGTGTAGTCCCCCAGTTTGGCTGTATCCCCCGGCGCCATGCGAATATCACGCTCCACTTCGTGGAAGCTGACCAGGGTAATGCCGGCAATCAATACCGCCAGGCCACAATGGGCCAACACCATGCCCCAGTAGCCGCGGCCCAGTTTGCCCAGCCCGGTGACAAAACCTTGCTTGTAGGCACGGGCCCGGCGAACCACATCGTCCACGTGGGCAAACACCAGGAACAGCGCCAGCATGATCGCCAATACGCCCTGCCAGGGGCTTGGCTCTGGCAGGCGGGAGCCAAACCAGCCGGCAATAATGGCAGCGGGGGCCAGCAGCGCCATGCGCTTGAGCAGGGTGTTGCCGTCCTGGCGTTTCCAGTTGCTGAACATGCCCGGCACCATCAGCAGAATCAGCACAAAGGCCAATGGCACAAAGAAGCCATTGAAATAAGGGCTGCGGATGGAGATTTTCATGTCCAGTGCTTCGCCGATCAACGGGAACAGCGTCCCCATCAACACCACAGAGGTGGCCGTAAGCAGAATCAGGTTGTTACCCAACAGGAAGGCTTCCCGGGATACCGGCTTGAATCCGGTATTACTGCGCAACGCCGACGCCCGCAGGCCAAACAGGATCAATGCCCCACCGGCGACCACAATCAGGAAACCGAGGATAAAGGCCCCTCGGGCCGGGTCATTGGCAAAGGCGTGGACCGACGTCAGCACCCCGGAGCGCACCAGGAAAGTCCCCAGCAAACTCAGAGAGAAGGTAATGATCGCCAGCAACACCGTCCAGGCGCGGAACATGTTGCGCTTTTCGCTCACGGCCAGGGAGTGAATCAGGGCGGTGCCCGCCAGCCATGGCATCAGGGAAGCGTTTTCCACCGGATCCCAGAACCACCAGCCACCCCAGCCGAGTTCGTAGTAGGCCCACCAGGAGCCCAGTGCGATGCCCACGGTCAGAAAGCTCCACGCCACCGTGGTCCACGGCCGCGCCCAGCGGGCCCACGCCGGGTCCAGATTGCCCATCAGCAACCCTGCCACCGCAAACGCGAACGCCACGGAGAAACCGACATAGCCCATATAAAGCATGGGCGGGTGAATAATCAGCCCGGGGTCTTGCAGCAGCGGGTTCAGGTCGGCGCCATCCAGCGGGAACCAGGGCAGGTTGCGGTCAAAGGGGTTGGAGGTGAGCAGCATGAACAACATGAAGCCCACGGAAATCATCCCCATGACCGCCAGCACCCGCGCCACCATCGGCAATGGCACACTGCGGCTCAACAACCCGACCATGGCCGCCCAGCCGGACAGCATCCAGCCCCACAGCAACAGGGACCCTTCGTGGCCGCCCCAGATAGCAGACAGACGATACTCCAGCGGCAGCGCAGAGTTGCTGTGTCCGGCCACATAGGCCACGGAAAAATCATTGATATAGAAAGAATAGCCCAGCGCGACCATGGCAACGGTCATGGCCAACCACTGCACCCAGGCCAACGGACGGGCATACCACTGCCAGGCAGGCAGGTTGCGATAAACGCCAATCAGGGGAAAAACTGATAGGCACAGGGCAGCAGCCAGTGCCAACCACAGGGAAAGATGCCCGATTTCTACCGCCACGAGAGCTCCTTACTTATACGACTGGATATACGACTTGCGTTTTTGACTGGTCAAGGGGCGGCCGGACGCGGCTATTTGGCGCGATCCGGCGCGCATAGCATCGGTAGATGGTCCGGCAATTGCAAGTCCGTGGCGGTGCCGCAATGAAAAGACCCCCTGAGCGGTACAAGAAGATAGACCACGGTCATTTGACTCCGTTCATCGGTCATTTTCGGTAAAACGGCGCCAAGACATATTTTGAGACGGTTGCTATTCGTATGCTCTCACTTCGCTTTGCTACTATCAGCGCTTACATGACAGGGTGTCACCGCGCTGAAGATAAAACGTCACAAATAATCCATATACTCAAAATGCGCCGCCCTGGCCTGCATGGAGTAAGACTTTGAGCACTACGACAACACAGAAATCTTCCTATTCTCGCGAGGACCTCCTCGCCTGTGCGCACGGTGAGCTGTTTGGCCCCGGCAATGCGCGACTGCCTTTACCCAACATGCTGATGATGGAC
The DNA here is from genome assembly GCF_009718865.1 of Alcanivorax sp. VBW004. Classification (NCBI taxonomy): domain Bacteria; kingdom Pseudomonadati; phylum Pseudomonadota; class Gammaproteobacteria; order Oceanospirillales; family Alcanivoracaceae; genus Alcanivorax; species Alcanivorax sp. VBW004. The sequence continues at coordinate 2,064,630 of NZ_WNHC01000001.1, read as the reverse complement.
CGCATCACCCATATCAGCGAACAGGGCGGCAAATACGGCAAAGGCGAAATCGTTGCCGAGCTGGATATCCGGCCGGACCTCTGGTTCTTTGATTGCCACTTCGAAAGTGACCCGGTGATGCCGGGCTGCCTGGGCCTGGATGCCACCTGGCAATTGCTGGGCTTTTTCCTGGGCTGGGTGGGCAACCCGGGCCGTGGGCGCGCTCTGGGCGTGGGCAATGTGAAGTTTTCTGGCCAGGTGCTGCCCACGGCCAAGAAACTGACTTACCGAATCGACCTGAAACGGGTCATTTCCCGCAAACTGGTGCTCGGCCTGGCCGATGCCACCGTGTCCGTGGACGGGAAAGACATCTACCAGGCCGACGACCTGAAAGTTGGCCTGTTCACTTCTACCGACGGTTTTTAGGAGCGATTCATGCGCCGCGTAGTTATCACCGGGATGGGCATTGTCTCCTGTCTGGGCAACGACACAGACAGCGTCACCCGTTCATTGCGGGAAGGCCGCTCCGGTATTCGCTTTAAAGAGGAATACCAGGAAATCGGCATGCGCAGCCAGGTAGCAGGCACACCCACTATCCAGCTGGACGACTTCATTGACCGCAAGCCACGCCGCTTTATGGGCGATGCGGCTGCCTACGCCTACGTGGCCATGCAAAATGCCATTGCCAATTCCGGCCTCAACGACGAACAGGTCAGCAATGAACGCACCGGTTTGATTGCCGGCTCCGGTGGCCACTCCTCCCTTAACCAGGTGGAAGCCGCCGATATTGCCCGCAACCGGGGCGTGAAACGGGTTGGCCCCTACATGGTGCCCCGGGTCATGGCGTCCACCGTGTCGGCATGCCTGGCGACGCCGTTCAAGATCAAAGGGGTGAACTACTCCATCGCCTCCGCCTGCGCCACCAGTGCTCACTGCATCGGCAACGCCGTGGAACAGATTCAACTGGGCAAGCAGGATGTGGTCTTTGCCGGTGGCGGTGAGGAAGAACACTGGACGCTCAGCTGCCTGTTCGATGGCATGGGCGCCCTGTCCAGCAAGTATAACGACACGCCGGAAAAAGCATCCCGCGCCTACGACGCCACCCGCGACGGTTTCGTGATTGCCGGCGGTGGCGGCATGGTAGTGGTGGAAGAGCTGGAACACGCCAAGGCCCGTGGCGCGACCATCTACGCCGAAGTGCTCGGTTACGGCGCTACCAGCGACGGCCACGACATGGTCGCCCCCAATGGTGAAGGCGCAGCGCGCTGCATGCGCCAGGCGCTGGCAACAGTCGAAGGCTCGGTGGATTACATTAACGCCCATGGCACCAGTACGCCGGTGGGGGACGTGGCAGAGCTGAAAGCCATCCGTGAAGTGTTTGGCGATCAGTGCCCGTCGATTGGCTCTACCAAAAGCCTGTCCGGCCATAGCCTGGGCGCGGCCGGGGTACAGGAAGCGATTTACTGCATGTTGATGATGCAGAATGACTTCACCGCCATCAGTGCCAATATCGAAACACTGGATGAAAAAGCCGAAGGCATGCCGGTGCTGGTGAAAGGCAAAGACAGCGGCCCGACCACCGTGCTGAGCAACAGTTTCGGTTTCGGCGGCACCAACGCCAGCCTGGTGCTGCGTAAATGGGAAGCCTGAGTTCGACCTTGTGCAGTAATGGCTGACGATGCCAAAAGCGTTATTCGGCCCTCACCAAAAAAGCCCGGCACTTACCGTAGCCGGGCTTTTTTGTGGTTTTCCGCTCCCAGTGGGACAGGCGCCGAATCAGAACTTGTGGATCATGCCCACGGAAAACGCCATGCCGGACTCGTCCACGTCATTGATGGTGCCCGCCGGATCGAAATCCGTGTCTGAGGCAGAGACCAGGCCATAAGCAGTGGTGAAATCACCCAGCTTGTAGTCAGCCCCCAGCGTCAGCGTGGCCACATCCAGATCCAGATCGCTGCTATCGAGCATACCCGCCTGCGCCTTCAGGGCCACACGCTCAGAGACACCAAACTTGCCACTCAGCAGGTACGACATCAGGTCGCCGTCAGCGCCACCATAAGGATCCAGATTGCTGCGTTCTACAATGGCACCGAGTGCCACATTGCTGCTCACGTTCAGGCCCAGAGAGCCACGCATCGTTTTCAGGTCAGCACCAACGCCAAGCGGCCCAACGGCCACCTCTGTATAGCTTTTTTCATACGCCAGAGCCGCATAAAGCGCATCTTGCTTGTAAGTGGCAGACAAGCCCCAGGTATCGGTAAGGCCATCCTTGGTTTTCGTGTTGGGAACGCTGCCCACCACATCGTCTTCACCCGGTGCCACCTGTGCCCGCACCACAATGCCGCCCAGATCCGTGCTTTCCCAGTTCAGGCTGTTGCTGTTGCGGCGCTGGCCGAGAAACACGGTGTCCATATCCGCCACGGTATCGTTGAACTGGTCAATTTTTCCTTCTGCCAGTTTCACCACGCTGTCGTAGCGGCCGGCAAAAATCTTGCCCACCTGGGTGCCCAGACCAAGAAAGCTGTTCCGCGTGGAAAAGGTCGCACTGCTATCACCGTCCGCGTCGTAGCCCACTTCCATCTGATAGATCACCGACAGGCTGTCGTTATACAGCGGCTCTTCACCTTTCACCCCCAACCGGGAGTTGTTGCTGGACACAAACCAGGCGTCGGACAGGTCATCCTGGCTAAATACCAACGCGGTATCGGGATAATCACTGGTTTTATCCACGCTCAGATTCAGTTTGCCGTAAAAGGTCGGTGCCGCCATGGCACCCACAGGCAGCATGGCTGTGGCAACAGAGGCCGCAAGCAAAGTCTTTTTCACGTTTATTCCCCGTTCAATGTGTGTTCGCAAGATCAGTGTCGTTCGCAAGATCATGACGACTATATGACTGTTTTATTGCACCAACAAGGAGAAGCCTCCCAAGGACAGACAGCGGGGAGCCAGGGGCGAGAAGCGCGGGATAAACCTGCAGCAGGCGGCATGTTGCGTGAATGGTATTGCGGCCGCAGAGCGGCAAAAAAAAGCCCCCTGGCGGGGGCTCAAAAAATACCGTCATAGCTTCTCCTGCCAATGGCAGGTCCCGAGCCTGATGACGATAGGCACACTCGGTTAATCCAGTGATCACGACAACGCCGTGATCAGGACATAATCAGAACCAGCTTGGATCCATCTCCATAAAGGTGTCATCACCATTAATCAGCTGGTGCGCATCCCATTCCACCCGGGGCAACTCCCAGCGGAAGAAATAACGTGCAGCCTGCAATTTTCCTTTGGCAAAAATCGCATCGTCAGGATTGCTCAGCGCCACCGCCGCATTGGCCTGGCGTAACCACATCCACGCGGCCACGGTATGACCCAGCAACTGCAAGTAGGCGTTGGCATTAGATAATGCCGCACGCGGACCATCGCTGGCCATTTGCTTGCCCACCGCCTGGGTGGCCTTTTCAATGTTCGGCAGCATGGCCTGTAACGCCTCGGCCATGGGCTTGCAGCGTTCATCCGTGGTGGCCTGCACATCGGCCATGATGCGACTGGCCAGCAGCATCATGCCCTTGCCGTTGTCCATCCACACTTTACGGCCCAGCAAATCCAGCCCATGCACACCCGTCGTACCTTCATGAATCGGGTTAAGGCGGTTATCACGCCACACCTGTTCCACCGGATATTCACGGGTGTAACCCGCGCCCCCGAAGACCTGAATCGCCATATCATTGGCTTTCAAACCAAACTCAGAAGGCCAGGTTTTCAATACCGGGGTCAGCAAATCAAGCAGTAGCTCTGCCTCTTTGGCGGCCGCCTCTTCCCCGGTCTGGATCTCGTCAACCAGACGGTAACCGTACAGGCTCATGGCAATTGCCGCTTCCGCATAGGCTTTCTGGGTGAGCAGCAACCGTTTCACATCAGCATGCTCAATGATCGGCACCTGTGGCTTGGAAAAATCGGCATCATCCGGATGGCGGCCCTGCACACGGTCACGAGCATAATCCAGCGCAAACCGGTAACCACGATAACCCAGCAATCCCGCACCAAACCCTACGCCCACACGGGCTTCGTTCATCATCTGGAACATGTAACGCAGGCCCTGATGAGGTTCACCCACCAGATAGCCATGGCAATCATCGCCGTCACCAAACGTCAGAGCGGTACTGGTGGTGCCACGGTAGCCCAGCTTGTGTATCAGTCCTGCCAGAATCACATCGTTGCGCGCATCCGGATTACCGTCGTCATCAAGACGGTATTTGGGCACCACAAACAGGGAAATTCCTTTCACCCCTTCCGGGCCGCCGGGAATCTTTGCCAACACCAGATGGACGATATTATCCGCCAGTTCATTTTCACCGCCGGAAATAAAAATCTTGTTGCCCTTGAGCCGGTAGCTACCGTCATCCTGGGGCACCGCGCGGGTGCGGATATCGGTAAGGGAAGAGCCGGCATGGGGCTCGGTCAGGGCCATGGTCCCGGTGAAACGCCCTGCCATCATTGGTTCCAGGAAGCGGGTTTTCAGGGTGTCACTACCGAAGTTGCGGATCACGTTGGCCGCCGCCGCTGTCAGGAAAGCGTAGCCGGTAGAACTGGGGTTCACGCAGGTGAACATACCTTTACAGGCCGCAGCAGCAATTTCAGGCAGCTGCATCCCGCCTTCTTCAAAGCTGGCCCGGGAAGAGAGAAAACCGGCGTTGATATAGGCGTCGAAGGCCTCCTTCACTTCCGGCCGCATTACCACTTTGCCATCCACAAAAGTAGGCTCTTCCTTGTCGGACAGCGCGTTGTGGTTGGCGAATTTTTCCCGTGCCAGTTTTTCTGCGGTATCAAGTGCCGCTTCGATAGTCTCGCGGCTGTGATCTTCAAAACGCGGGCGGGCGAACAGGCTGTCGGTGTCCAGCACCTCAAAAAGCTGAAAGCTCAAGTCACGGCGGTCGAGAATCACATCACTCACAGTAGCGCTCCGGTTATTTTGGACAACAGCTTGCCATCGTTAGGCTGTGTCTGGCATTGTCGCCTATGACTAATTCATGGTGGAACACGACATATGTTCACGGTAGCAGTATTAGCCTTTGACGGCGTTTTTGCCTCTGCCCTCACCGGGGTGGTAGATCTCCTCAATCTGACCGGGGTGACCTGGAACCGCATCCACGGGCAACCCCTGGACCAGCAGTTCAAGGTTCAGATTGTGTCTCGCGGCGGCAACCCGGTGCGCTGCACCAATGGCATCCGCATGGCTGTGGATTGCTCCCTGGAGCAGATGGATCAGGCCGATCTGGTGGTGGTGCCGACCATTGGCGGAAAAATTGAAACCGTGCTCGCCCAGGAACAGGATGCACTGCCCTGGCTGCGTTTTCTGCATCAAGGCGGCGCCGATCTGGCCAGTAACTGTACCGGCGCTTTCCTGTTGGCTGAAGCCGGTTTACTGGATGACAAAACGGCCACCACCCACTGGGGCTTCAGCCAGGAATTTCGCCATCGCTACCCGCAGGTGAATCTGAATGAACGGGAATTGATTACCCGCGACGGCAACATTTTCTGCGCCGGTGGCGGAACCGCCTGGCGTGACCTGACGATCCTGTTGGTAGAACGTTTTTGCGGTGCCGATCTGGCCCGGGAACTGGCCCGGGCGTTTGTCATCGATGTGCGTAACGATCTGCAAAGCATCTACGCCGGGCTGCCGGCACATACCTATCATCAAGACGATCAGGTGCAGGCCATTCAGGGCTGGATTCATGAGCACTACAAGGAAAATACCAGCCTGGGGCAATTGGCCGAACGCGTGCATTTAAGTCCGCGTCAGTTACAGCGCCGCTTCACCACCACACTGGGCGAACCACCATTGCAATACCTGCAACGAGTGCGCATCGAGGCTGCCCGAAAAATGCTGGAACGAGGTACCAACAACCTGGCCAAACTCTCCGAGCAAGTGGGCTACCAGGATGTCAGCAGTTTTTCACGGTTATTCAAACGGCATACCGGCCTGTCCCCCAGCCACTACCGACAGCGCTTTGCCCGCACCGGCGCCCTGAATGACTAAGGAACCTCTGAATAACTCCTTGGTGCTGTTTCTGTTCGACCGTTGATCGCCTGCGGATTGCGCGGTGGAAAGAAACCGCTGAAAGTGGACTGATCGATGCGCGTGAAGACAATTGACGGAACCTTGACGCGCAAGCAGTGAGGATACTCACAGATAAACAAGGAGAGTCCTGTGAATAACCTGTCCATTCTACTGGTAGAAGACCATCGCCAACTGGCCCAGACCGTACTCGAATACCTGGAGCAGGAAGGCGCCAGTGTGGATTATGCCGGCAACACGCGGCTGGCCCGGGAGCTGGTTCAGGAACATCACTACGACCTGATGCTGCTGGACGTCATGCTGCCCGGCGAAGACGGTTACAGCTTCTGCCAGTACCTGCGCAAGGAGCTGGCGCTGGATATGCCGGTGATTTTCATGACGGCCCGGGATCAACTGGAAGACAAGCTGGAGGGGTTTGATCGTGGCGGCGACGATTACATCGTCAAACCCTTCGCCCTGCCGGAGCTTTCTGCCCGTGTTGCTGCCCTGGTACGCCGGCAGCGCAAGGAAGTTACCGCCAACACCCTGCAGATTGCCGATCTGGAACTGGACCCGGCCCGCCAGGAAGTACGCCGTGACGGCCAGTTGCTGAAACTTTCCCCCACCGCCTTTCGCATTCTGCGCATTCTGATGCGCGAATCCCCCAAGGTGGTCAGCCGGGAACAACTGGAGCACGAACTGTGGGGCGACCTGGTGCCCGACTCCGATGCCTTGCGCAGCCATCTGTATAATTTGCGCAAAGCCGTGGACAAACCTTTCGAGCATGCATTGCTCAACACCTTGCCCGGTGTCGGCTTCAGCATTCAGGCAACACCGGAAACCGCACAGTAAGGCGCTGCGCACTTGCACATTGATAGGAACCCGGCTGAGAATAGGGAAAAAGCCATTTTCCCTATTTATGCCAGCCGACCAAACTGACACACCGTTAGCCAGCTATTCTTCCTGCCAGGAATTACTGGACGCCCACCTTGCCGAACTGCAACAGCGCTTCGGCATGGCCCTGTGGATGATCACCCGCCTGCGCGACGACGATCTGGTGATACTGCGTGCCCGCGACGATCACTATGGGCTGGCACAGGGTCACCGCCTGCAATGGCAAAAAAGCTACTGTGTCCGGATGGTGGAACTGGGCGCCCCCTGCATTGCCACCGATGCTCAGCATACCCCCAGCTACAACGATGTCCCCATCAACAGCGACCTGACCATTGGCGCCTACATCGGGTTGCCGCTTGTGGATCGGGACAACCAGCTGTTCGGCACCCTCTGCGCGCTGGATCCTAACCCTCAGGATCCGTCACTGGAGCAGGCTCTGCCCGCTTTGCAGCACGAAGCCCGCCTGATCGGTTTTCTGCTCAGTAATGCCCTGCAGGAAGCACAACAACAGCGGGTCAGCATTTTTGTGGAACACCCGGATCGCTGTGCCGATACCGGCCTGCCCGGAGAACAAGGCTGGGCGGACATCAAGGCACAGGAGCAACAGCACAGCCGGGATTTCGGCATGGAATCATCAACGCTCTACCTGCAAGCGCCAGAGGACAGCGACAGCATGATGATCGCCGATTCCCTGGCAGCACTGCTGCGCGAGCAAGACAGCATCGCCCATCTGGGCAAAAACCATTTTGGTATTCTTCTGGCCGACACCAACGAAGAAAAAGCCCAGCGCGTGATCCATCGTATTCGCGACGCCCTGAACGCCAAGCAATTACTGGTGCGCATTGATCCTTCACCACAGGCTTCGGCGCAGTAACGTTAACGGTGTGCTGAAACGCGCCTCAGGAAAATTGCACCCGAACCTCGGTTCCCTTACCCGGCTCACTGGCAACCATCAGCTCCCAGTCATAGCGTTCACACAAGCGCTGCACAATGGCCAGCCCCAGGCCATGCCCCCCTTCCAGGCTTCCGCTTCCGCCCCGCTCAAAGGGTTGCAGCACCCGGGCCAGTTCATCCGCATCCATGCCCGCGCCATAATCCACAACCTGCACGGCCTTATCCATCACCACGATGGTGACATCACCAGAACCACTGTAGTTGATGGCATTACGGACCAGGTTCGTCAGCACGATCGTGAGTGCCGCCTCCGGGCAGTTCACGCTCAGTAGCGCCGTCTGCCTGACCTGCAAGCGAATTTGCTTACGCTCGGCCAGCGGGTTCAGGCGTTCAATCAGGTTCACCGCCAGATCGTTGACGATCACATCCTCACTCTGCTGGCTGTGTTGCTCCGTGCGCGCCAGCATCAGCAATGTTTCCAGGGTCGCTTCCATGTCATCGACGGTGTCATCCATACGCCGAATCAGAGGGCGGTCACCCACCTGTGTCACCAGTAATTCCAGATTGGCGCGAAACACTGCCAGTGGCGTGCGTAATTCATGGCTGGCATCGCGGGTAAACTGACGTTCACGCTCCACAAATGACACCAGCCGGTCGGCATAGCCATCCAACGCCGCCACCAATACCGCCACTTCACTACCCGAATCCGCAGCAATGTCACTCAAGTCAGGGCGGGCCACACTGGGGTCATTCACCGGGGTATGCCGCAACGCATCAGAAAGCTGCACAAGAGGGGACAATAAATCGCGGGATTTTTTCCAACCGAGAAATGAGGTGATATAGATCACCAACAGCACACCGGTTAACGGCAGGATGCCAAACAGGAACGCCAGCACCGACACCCGTTTTTCATCAAAAATCAGATACAGCCGGGCGCCGTCGCGATGCTCGATATACACAATGGGCCGCTCACCGGCCAGATCCACACGCTGATACCCATCGGGCAAATCCGCCAGCACGTCAGGAACCGGGTCCTGCACCGCATCACTGCTCAGCAGGCCAAGCAGATGCCGGGTATTGGGACGCGGCTGGGTGGGATTTTCCTCCACCAACGACCAATAGTGGTCGGCTTCCTTGATCAGTGCCTGCTTGACCAGCACATGCTCGATGATATTGGCCGTCGCCCACACCCCCAGCACAGTGGCCAGGCTGATCAACAGCAATTGAACCAGATAGACGCGGGTAAGACGGTGCTGAACGCCGGTTTTTTTCATGCCTTGCTCGTTTTATGGCTATTCACCATGGCTCGCGAAAACAGCGCTCAATTCGCCACAGGCTTGGCGAAACGGTAGTGCGCAACGAACCACTCTTCGCCCCCACCATAGTTAAACAGCTCCGCACACGCCATGAAAAACATACGCCAGCGTTGCAGCCATACCTTCCCCTGTCCTTTACCGTAAAGGTCGTCCAGCAGCCGGGTCAGCGCGGCCTGTTTTTCATCGGCTAGCACCAGCCAAGCCTCCAGAGTGCGCGCATAGTGGGTGCCATTCACTGCCCAGCGCTGCTCCTCCTGAAGATCACCGGCACAATGTGGCAGCCAGTCATAGGCCGGCATCATGCCACCGGTAAAGAAGTACTTGGCCATCCAGTCCTTGCTGCCCTCGGTTTCGAACAGGTAGGTCAGATCACGATGGCAGAACACATGAATGAAAAGCTTGCCACCCGGCTTCAACCAATCATGAATACGCGACATCAGGGTTTTGTGATTACGCATGTGCTCGAACATTTCCACCGACACCACCCGATCATAGGGCTGCTGCGGCTGGTACACGGAAGCATCCGCAGTGATCACATCCACATTGCTCAGGCCCCGCTCTGCGGCACGGCCAAGAATAAAGGCCCGTTGGGATGACGAATTGGAAATCGCGGTAATCCGGCTGTTGGGATACTGCTGCGCCATCCATAATGTCAGCGATCCCCAGCCACAGCCCATTTCCAGCACGTCCTGGCCATCTTCCAGCTCTGCTCGCTCACAGGTCATTGCCAGCATGGTTCGTTCTGCGTCTTCCAGGGTGCTTGAGGCATTCGGCCAATAACCGCTGGAATATTTCAGATAGGGGCCCAGCACCTGCTCATAGAAACGGGCATCCACTTCATAGTGCTGTTCATTGGCCTCGTCCTGCCCCACCGCAACAGGCCCCTGTCGCAAGGCCTCTTCGAACGTCTGGCGGTTACTGCGTTGTTTTTCCTGTTCCAGGCGCTGCCCCAGCAGGCGGCGAATACCAAAACGCACCAATCCATCGGGCAACAGCCCGGATTCCGCCATTTGAATCATCATGATTTGGGTCTCCAGGGAAAGAACGCACTGGTTGTGCGCTGATAATCGCGGTAGTCATCGCCGCGGGATTTGAGCGCCTGCTTTTCGGTATAAGGAATACCCGTGACGAACCACAGGAACACGAACATGGCCAGGGGCAATACCCACAGCCAACCCGCATGCGGCGCACCGATGGCAATCACCGGGTAACTGACCCAGTGCAACCACTCGCAGAAATAGTTGGGGTGGCGACTGTAGCGCCAGAACCCTTCACGGCAGGTTTTGCCCTTGCTGTCCGGGCGCTTTTTGAAAGCTGCCAACTGTTTGTCTGCCAGCGCTTCCCCGGCGATGGCCAGCAATCCGATCGCAACGCCCAGCAGCACAAGGGGGGGCGCAAACTGATCCTGCTCGGCCACTACCCAGAAAGTAAGTGCAAAACCCCAGGCCAGTAGTGCCTGACCCCAGTAAAACACCAGAAACACCGGCTGCGCCTTACTGCCCAGCGCCTCGCGCATGGCGGCGTAACGGCCGTCCTCCGCGCTTTCCTGGCTAACCCGCTGAAAAATATGGCTCCCCAAGCGCAATGACCACAACAATAACAGCACGCCTGCCGCCACACGGGGAACCAAGGCTCCGTTTCCGGTCACCAAAAAACTCATTCCGACAATGCCCACCGACCAGGCCCAGAACACATCCACCCAACCGGCGTTGCGTGTCTGGCGTTGTTGCAGCCACAGTACGGTGGACACAATCAGCAAGGCGATAAGCAACAAGTAATGGATTTCAGGCATGTTTGGTTCCCTGTTTTGTGATCGTCGCAACCTGCGCCAGCAACGGTACCGCTATCGCCCAACTGACACCGTAAACCATTGCCAGCAACAGCCAGCCCTGTGGCGCAGTCGCCGCCCCCAGGCGAATGCCCATGGTGACGGAAAACACGCCTCCCAGGGCGCCTAACAACGCGGCCAGTACCGGTCGGCCACACAGCCAGTTCAAGCTATAGCGAAAACTCACCGCAAAGCCCAGCCACAACGTCCATACCCAATGTGGCGCCCACCAGTGTTGATCCCAGTTGCGGTACTGCAATACCTCCGGCCGTAACCACAGCGGCTCCATCAACACACACAATAGGCCACCGGCAGCGATCAACAGCAGGTCCTGGCGCCACTGGCGTGTCAGCGCGACTTGCGCGACAACCATGACACCCAGCACGCCCCAGGCCAGCACACTCACACCCTGCGCCGCCCCCAACACCGCGGCCGCCCAGAGCAACTGGAACGAAATGACGTTAACGATGACGGCGCGTGCATGAAGTCTCATCGCCTTACATTGCGGCATCCCTCGTCAAAGCGCTGTGAATCGTGGCGCAACGCCTGTTGCCAGCCCCACCCCTGACTTCAGCGTTTACGCTTCACAACCGATTCACCACCCCCGCGCCAAAGTCAGCTTATGAATGCTCCCATGACATTATCGTTGTCACTGCTGCTGACGCTGCTATTAACCGCCTGCAGCAGTGCCCCCAAAGGCCCTTACGGGTATACCGACCGGTATCAACAGGCGCTCACGTCTGCCCCCAGCGGCCACCCGGTTGATTCAGCGACAATTGATCGCTTTATTGCGTTCTTCAACCCACTGGATGCCAGCACCATCCCTGCACAGATCGACACCCTCTATGCTGATCCCCTGTATTTCAACGACACCCTGGTCACGCTGACCGAGCGCGACCAGCTGGCAGAGCATTTACAAGCCACCGCCGAAGGGCTGAACAGCATGTCCCTGACCGTCAACCACATCATCAAAGACGGTAGCGATGTGTATCTGCGCTGGGTCATGGAGGCACGCTTCAGCCTGCTCGGCAGCGAACGTCTGTCTCGCACCATTGGCATCAGCCAGCTGCGTTTCAACGCGCAGGGGCAAGTCGTTTTTCAGCAGGATTTCTGGGACAGCAGCCAGGGCGTGGACCAGCATTTGCCCGTAATAGGACCGATGACACGATGGCTAAGAGAGCACGACTAACCCCGGCCGCGCTGCTACTGGCTGGTGCGGCAACTGCCGCACCAGGTTATGCCAACGCCAGCGACCAACCCTGGCAGGTTTGCACCCGCAGCGATGTGAAAGCCCTGCGCTTCATCACTGTGGGCGAAGCCACCCTGTCCCGGCACGACTGCCAGACCGACGACCTGCAGTCACCGCCGTTGCGGCTGACTTTCCGTTATTTTCGCGACGTTCCTGGCGATGCCTTTGCCAAAGCCGCGCTGAACTTTCTGGAAAAAAACCTACAGGCAACGGAATTCAACCGGTACCAGGACCGTTTCCAGGCATTCAACAGCCATTACCAGGACATCAACGATGGCGACGCCTACAGCCTGACCTATCGCGAAGACGGCTTGACCCTGGCCCTGAATAACCAGCCCCTTGCCAGCGAAACAGGCGCCACGTTTGCCCGCCACTACCTGCGTATCTGGTTTGGCGAAACGCCCTATTCCCAGTCGCTGAAGGAAAACCTGCTGGATCAATGACCTCCCCTGCCTGCTATTGCACGGCATGCACGCAAACGTGATACTGAGAGGCATAATAATCAGCACGTTTATTGGGGATTACCGAGCATGGCCAAGCTTTTTCATGTGGTAGCGACGTCCGCCAGACTGGTCAGTCGTAGCGACCGCCGTTCCGCCCTGAAAGGCACCGCCGTCATCACCTTGAGCTCCATTCTTGTCTCCCTCGTGCTTACCAGCATCGCCATCATGCTGGTGGGTGAACGCGACTGGCTGTCACCCCTGGTACTTGCCGCCCTGCTCCCTCTGTTACTGGTGGCCCCGCCACTTTATCTATTCAGCTGCCGATTGATCGCACTGGACCGGTACAACCATCAGCTGCAGCAGCTGGCCCGCGAGGATCACCTCACCGGCCTTTTCAACCGCCCCCATCTGCTGGGCATGCTGGAGCGGGAGCTGGCCCTCAGCCAGCGACACAATTACACCGTCTCTATCCTGCTCATTGAAATCGAGGATTTTACCCAGCTGCTGGATAGCTACGGCCGCCACACAGGGGAAAAAGCGCTTCGCCTGTTTGCCGACTGCATTCGTGAAAAAATCCGGGAAAGTGATCTTTTTGGGCGGTTTGATGGGGCCCAGTTCCTGCTGGTACTTCCCCACACCAATTTTGATGATGCCGCCCGCATGGGTGAGGGCCTGAAGGCCCTGGCTGGCAATCTCAAGCTTTCCAGCCCGGGCACTGCCGCACAGCCCGAGGAAGCGGTTACCGTATGCGCCCGTATCGGGGTCGCCAGCACAGAAAACAGTGGACGCAGCCTCAACCCGCTACTTAACGAAGCGGACTACGCGCTTTACCAGAATCGCAACGAAGGACGTGAAAAAACGTCGCCGCCGGCGCTTTCCTGAACAGCCTATCAACCGGCGACGTGACCAGCCTAAGCCCGCCCTAGTATTAAGGGCCCAGCAAACCCTGCCCCGTTAATACTTTCACACTACAACATTACAAAAAAGTGTCTTCCCGCTACCAAATAAATTCCATATTTGTAAATTTTTTTATTAATCTCTGTAGTGAGGATTTACATGGGAGACAGGCTAGCCAACACTGGCACCGTGTTTGATCTGCCTACTGAATAAGACAAGGAAGGAGCTTATGAACGCTAAACGCTTTTTAGCGGCGAGCATTGCTTGCGCATCGGTCACCGCGACCACCACCGTCATTGCTGACGAGATCCCCGAACAGTACTTCTACTTCGGCGGGCACATCAGCGAAAACTGGCTGGATGTGGGCGACCACATTGACCAAAACACCAGCGAAAACGAAGTTACCCTTCCCGGTGCCCAAATGGGTTACCGTTTCAACCGTGACTGGTCTGTTCAAGGTTGGTGGGAGCGTAACAACTCCAACACCGATCTGCTTGGCGACGCGGACATCAACATTGCTCACGGCGCTATCCGCAAACACTTTGCCGGCAACTCCGCATTCGAACCCTACGTGGGTATCGGTGCCGGTGAGTTCCGCACCGAGCCGAACAGCGACAGCTCCAACGATTTCAAAGAAACCATCGGTACGCTGGAAACCGGTTTTCAGACCATGCTGCACCCGCATTTCCTCTTGGACGTGGGCGCTCGTCCTTACTATAGCTTCCGCACCGAACGCTGGGATGCAGAAGTCTATGCAGGCCTGAACTTCATCATTGGCGGTTCCAGCGAGAAAGAAGAGCCGGCGCCGGTTGAAAATGTCGTTTCCGACAGCGACGGCGATGGTGTACCGGACGAGCGTGATCAGTGCGCCAACACCCCGGCAGGCGCTCAAGTGGATGCGACGGGTTGTGAGCTGGACGACGATAACGACAGCATCGTCAACAGCATGGACGAATGTCCCAACACTCCGGCCGGTGCACTGGTTGACGACAAAGGTTGTCAGAAGTACCTGGACAAGGACGTAAAAGAGACCCTGTACGTTGAATTCGGTCACGACAAAGCCGAAGTCCGTCAGACCTCTTACCCGTCTCTGGAAAACCTGGCCGAAGGTATGCGTCAGTACCCGTCCGCCAATCTGGTACTGGAAGGTCACACTGACAGCACCGGTTCTGCGGCTTACAACAAGAAACTGTCCCAGCAGCGTGCAGATGCTGTGAAGACCGTACTTGTTGATCACTACAACGTAAGCGCGGACCGCATCACCACCGTAGGTTACGGCGAAGAGAAGCCCATCGCTGACAACAAGACCAGCGAAGGCCGCGCCGAGAACCGTCGCGTGGAAACCATCATGAAAGCCACCACCAAGGAAGCGCAATTCCAGTAAGGAATCACGCTGACTGAAAAAAGGGCCGGTTTTTACCGGCCCTTTTTTTGTGCCGCGCTGCGGCCGCAACACGGTTCACGCGGGCATGCAACACGCTAAAAACGTGGCAGGCATGCGCGTTGTGGGAACGAAGCCGCTAACCGGTTTCGCTCAATCTCACCTATCGCTACTTTTTCCGGCGTTCAGCAAAAAAACCTTTGAGCAGTAGCGCACTCTCTTCTGCCAACACGCCCCCCTCCACGTCCATCCGATGATTGTAGAAATCCACCGACGGCAGTTGTAGCTGGCTTTCGCACACCCCTGCACGCGGCTCACTGGCGCCATACACAAGCCTGCCGATACGCGCATGAACCATGGCACCAAAACACATGGTGCACGGTTCCAGGGTGACATAGAGCGTACTGCCACTAAGCCGGTAATTACGCTCCGCTTGCGCAGCGCTACGCATGGCCACTATTTCCGCATGGGCGCTGGGGTCGCTGGCGATAATGGGCTGGTTATACCCTTTACCCAGTAACCGATTATCCCGGACAACCAGGGCACCCACCGGCACTTCCCCGTTATCTGCAGCCTGGCGCGCCAGGGCCAGGGCTTGCTGCATCCAGTATTGATCGTCCACCCGCTCTCCTTATCCTGTCTCCATGCCCGCAAAACACACACATGGCATCGCACAGACGAAGTGTACCGCAAGCCCTACCCGCACAGAACGAAGCGTCCCATTCCGGTCGGCGCTGCCCGCCGCTGGCGTAGCCTCTGCTTTTCATTACAATCAGGGCACCGAACATATTGAGAGCTGTTATGACTGTCATTGGCACCCCTTTCACCGACAACGCCACCCGCGTCATGCTGCTGGGCTCCGGCGAGCTGGGCCGCGAAGTCGCCCTGGAATTGATTCGCTATGGCTGCGAGGTCATCGCTGTAGACCGCTACGCCCATGCCCCCGCCATGCAGGTGGCGCAACACAGCCATGTCATCAACATGCTCGATGGCGCCGCCTTGCGGGCACTGGTCGAACAGGAGAAACCGGCACTGATCGTTCCGGAAATCGAGGCCATTGCCACCGATGAACTGGTCAAACTCGAAGAGGAAGGCTATACCGTGGTGCCCACTGCCCGGGCAACCCAATTGACCATGAACCGCGAAGGCATCCGCTGTCTGGCCGCTGAAGAGCTGTCACTGCCTACGTCCCCTTATCGCTTTGCCGATAACGAAGCAGACTATCAACAGGCCGTACGTGAGATCGGGTTTCCCTGCGTGGTGAAACCGGTCATGAGTTCGTCTGGCAAGGGGCAAAGCACGTTAAAGAACGACGACGACGTTCTACCCGCCTGGGAATACGCGCAATCCGGCGGCCGCGCCGGCCAGGGTCGGGTCATCGTGGAAGGCTTTGTGGACTTCGACTACGAAATCACCCTGCTGACGGTTCGCCACAAGGCCGGCAACGAAATAAAGACCAGCTATTGTGCACCCATCGGCCACCGGCAGGAGAACGGCGACTACCAGGAATCCTGGCAACCCCAACCCATGAGCGAAGCCGCCTTGCAGGGCTCCCGCGAGGTGGCGCTGGCGATTACCGATGCCTTGGGCGGCCTGGGTATCTTCGGGGTCGAGTTATTTATCAAAGGCGACCAGGTCTACTTCAGCGAAGTGTCTCCACGCCCCCACGATACCGGCCTGGTGACACTGATTTCCCAGACCCTTTCCGAATTCGCCCTGCATGCCCGGGCTATTCTCGGCCTGCCGGTACCCGCGATCGAACAACGGGGCCCCTCCGCGTCATCCGTGCTACTGGTACAGGGCCAATCAGAGGCCATGCGTTACCGTGGCCTGGACACCGCCCTTGCCGACACGGATACCGAAGTGCGCCTGTTCGGCAAGCCGGACATCAACGGCAGCCGCCGCCTGGGTGTAGCGCTGGCAAAAGCTGACAGCATTGAAGCCGCACGCGATAAGGCAAACACCGCCAGCGCTGCACTCAACGTCGACCTGTAATCCCTACTACCAACAAGGAATCGCACATGCAGAATCAGGACACGCACAGCAAGGTGATCGGTTACTTACTCTGGATTTTCGGGTTTATGGGCGCCCACCGTTTTTACTATGGCCGTCAACTTACCGGCACACTCTGGTTTTTTACTCTCGGGCTGTTCTTTATCGGCTGGATCATCGATCTGTTCCTGATCCCCGGCATGGACGACGCGGCCGACACACGCTATGAAGCCGGTAGCGTCGATTACAATATCGGCTGGATTCTGCTCACCTTTCTCGGCATTTTCGGCATCCACCGCTTCTACATGGGCAAGGTCATCACCGGTATTGTCTACCTGCTGACTGCCGGGCTGTTCGGGCTGGGGATTCTCTATGATTTCTGGACACTGAATGGCCAGATCGCTGAGAAAAACCGTCTGGCCTAAGGCATTTCATGGCCTGATGCCGAAAGCCCGATGCCGGACGAAGAAAAGCACTGACGGAACCGTCTTGTCTTCTAGCGTCCTGCATCGGGCTTGTATGCATACAGCGTATTAATCAGTTCTTCATGGCGTACTTGCCGGCCCCCAGAAAGACCAGCGCGGCAGCGGTGAACAGATAGAACGCCTGCAACTCGATTGCCCAGCCGCCAGTATTACTCAGGCTGAACAGTTCGCCCATATGCGCCAGAACCAGCGCGACCAGCATATTGCCAACAATCAACGCGGCACCAATACGGGTCTGATAACCGATAATCACCATCACCGGCGCAATCACCTCGCCAATGAACACCCCGTAGGCCAGAAACCCAGGCAGGTGGTGTTCCGCCAGCACACCTGCAATCCAGCCAACCCCGGCATGCAGCTTGTGCACGCCATGCAGCAGCAGCATCAAACCCAACGACAGGCGTAAGATCAACTTCCCTATATCCGGATTATTCAGCATGGTCAGGCTCCACCAATTGCGGTTTTAGAAGCAACCATTCTTCCCTTTCTTTCTGAAAAAGAAAAGGCCGCCCAAAGGGCGGCCAAGGTGCTAGCGAAGTGCAACTTTACGCTAGATGGATACGCTAGGTAGGCGTCCCCGTTACGCGATAAATATGGCCATCGTTCATACTGCTGAACAGGGCGTCCTTTATCTTGCGCACAGCATACACCCGCTGCGCCTCGATACTGGCATCCTGGACGCTCTCAGCGATCAGTGCGGCAGCCACCGTACTGTTACCGTTCACGCCATTGATCTGGACCTGCAGGTTCTGTTCGCCGGCCGCAGTGCGGCCCTGAACATCCAGCCTGACCAGCCCCTGATTCACGATAGTACCGGCACCGCGCCAGACATCGGCAAAGTCGATGGCATTAATGGCAAGCCGGGCATCACGCTCCTGGTTTGCATTCATGTTGCCATAGGCATTGCGGACATCGCCCATACGTTCTACCTGTAACATAGTCAGCTCCTAGCGGGGGTTAACCACCCAGTTAGTGCCCAGGCCAATCACCGTGCCCCAGTTACTGCTGGAGGTACAGGTAATGGTTTCGCCATCCACTTTCACCGTGCCTTTATCGCTGTCGGAACCACCAGCGCCACCAAACTCAAACGGTCCGATGAAGAAGCCACCTTCTCCGCGAATGGTTTCAGTCACTTGCTGGGCAAACTCGGAACCGGCATTGATGGTGATGGTTGGGCGATAACCGACGATCATCTGTGACACAATACGTGCCAGGTTGCCGCCCTTGCCAAAGTAATAGGCATCGTCGCCGTTCTTGAAACCTGAATGCCCCGGCATGAACGGACCATTCAGGTAGTTGGCCGGCATGGCCGCGTTGAACCAGTTGCCCGGAGTCACCGTGACGATGGAGACATCTTCAAAGGCAAAGCTGATGTCGTACTGGCTGGAGAAGTGTTCTGTCGACACTTTCTTGTATTCGCCCCCGGCTTCAAAGCCAAAGAAGTCGAACAGCCCGCCCAGTTCTGTTTCACCATAGACGGTGCTGTCTGACCATTGCTTGGTGGAGGAATCCAGAGAGAAGGTTTTGGCAGAGCCAGCGGTAGCGGCTCCACCGAAGTTGTTACCGGTAATCCGGTTAACATAGTCCCAGGGTGTTTCACTGATCTGAAACGCGGATTGATCCTTCACCGAGTTGCCATCCTGGCCCACAACCGTTACCAGGTTATCGTCATAACGCTTGGTCGCCTCACTGATTGGGCCTTTCAGTTTCTGCATGTATTCCGTGTAGTTGCTGTTGGCTTCCTTGAGCTGTGCCTTTGCCTGATTCAACTGCGATGCGGATGCCAGCCCTTCATTAGCCAACCAGTCATCGAATGACTCGGTGCTGCTGGTCTGCTGTTTAAAGTTCTGATAAGCCACATTCACGCTGGACTGGATCTGAAACAGGTTGTGCGAAGCATCCGAGATCTTCTGCTGCAGCGCCTGGCCGGCTTCACCGCCATCGGCCATAAGGAAGTTCAGAAACATGCGGTACTGGTCGCCGAATCCCTGCTTCATGCCATAAGTATTCGGGTCTACCTGCGGGCTGGCGGGCACAATATTGAGAAACTGTACTTGCTGATACGGCAGCGAGCCCATCGGCGGGTTCTTGCCACCCCAGTTCCACGGGGTCGGCCCGGTCAACATTTGCGGTACGCCTTCGATCTTGATCTGATCCTGGAAGGCGGTCATGAATTGTCCCCAAAGCGTTTTCGTCATATCGCTCATAATCATTCTCCTGATGATGTTTTTTATCGGGCATTTCCATGCCTCACGATGTGCCATTTGGCGCAATCAGTATCAGAGCGAAATATCAGCGTTGGGAAATTATGGATGGTGATGAAATCCATCATCACAGATGCATTATCCGCGATGATCACAACCATCATTAACTATAATGAATCGGGGAAAAATTACCGGGTAGGATGGAGACTACCCGGCAACCAGGGAAGCGGTCCACAGCGTACCTTGGGGGGAGCCGGCAATAAAAAGAGAACAAGGACGATTCATGAGCCTCGACGCATCTCTGATACCCGAGACCCTGCTCAACGCGCAACGCATCATGGCGCTACCTGAAAACCCCGATCACCTGCCTGCGGTGGACTGGAAGAACCTGGGCGCTCCGGATAGCCGGATCCCTCATACTGAAACAGCCACAAACCACCAACCCGATTCTCCCTTACCCAAAGCCGACGTGGTCGTGATGACCTGGACCCTGGCAGAGTGGGCCGCCATGAATCAGGTACTCACCAACCGGCGTGATCCACTCACACCGGATCAGTTGCACAGCCATGAATGGCAGGAAGGCTGGCTGTCTTACCAACGCGACTACTACCAGATTTATCAATATATGGTGGATGTTTCCAAGACCTTCCAGGGCGGCGCGCCTTCGTTGTACAACGAAAGCTGGGGCAGCTTCCGCCAGGTCCGCATCGGCGACTTAAACGTCTTGCTGGTCAAATCCGGCATGCACCTGGCCCAGGATGGCAGCCAGCTACCGCTAATACGTTTTGTTGAACAGATCTGCCAAGAAGCCCGGCCCTCATTGCTGTTGTCCATCGGTACTGGCGGCGGCGTACGCAGCGAAGACGCCCTGGGCAGCGCCTTGATTACCAACCAGGCCTATTTCCATTGCCTGAAACACTTTGCCAATGCCCGTTTTAATCACAGCACGGTGACGTCCACCTGGCAGCCAGATAACCGTTATCTGTCCCTGGCCCAGAAAGCAGTACTCCAGACTCGTGGGCCGCAGATCCTGCCCGTGAGCCCACAGTACCCCGCCGGTTCCCACATTGACCCTGACCCGGCCGCCGCTCAACTGAAAGTGGTCACAGAACAACCCATCATCACCACCGACACTTTCCTGTTCGGCACCACCGATAACGGCCTGGAAAAGCTGGGTTGCCTGGTGGAAATGGACGATGCCGTGGTCGGCATGGCATGCCAGCAACAAAAAACCGCTTTCGGCTTTGTGCGCAATGTGTCCGACCCGGTTATCAATGGCGCCCTGCCCGCCTCACTGCAGGACAGCTGGGCCGGTTACATCTACCGGGAGCAGGGCCTCTACACCAGTTACAACGGCGCACTGGCCACCTGGGCCTTGCTGGCCGCCGAAGCTGACCGAAAGGAGAAAGGATAATGAGTACAGCAATTCAATGGTTTTCCGCGTGTGCCCAGGAACAACGGGACCGGGTCACCCTGACGCCACTGGCACCCTTCAGCGGCGAACAGATTCTGGGCAACGCCAGCAGCCTGTGTGCACGTGGCAGCGAGCTGTTCATCAGCCAACACAATGGCATGCTGTCCATGGTTCTGGTGGATGAAAAAACACATACCTTTAGCCCCATTATTGAGCTGGATGCGGAGAAACCATATCAACAACTCAGCCCTTTTATGCTGGGTAACCAACTGCATCTTCTCGCCTACAACGATTCAGACGGTATTTTTGATTTCTTCCGCGTGATGCCCGACCACTTCGCTCACCAATGTCGCTTCCAGAAAACCTACGGTGACATCACCGCCGGATTTAGCACCGTACATGCCTTTGCTTACAGGGATAGCTGCCAGTTCATGGCCTACAATAAAAGCACCGGCACCAGCCGCCTTTATCAACTCACTGTACCTCCCAACACCCCGCTTGGCGTGGACATGACCTGGCAAAAGGAATGGGCAAAAGGCTGGGAGAATTTCAGTTTTTTCACGTTGGGCGGGGAGAATTTTTTCTTCAAGATGAACCCACGCTACAACGCGGTGAACATCGACCATTACATGGACGATCCCTCCCAGGGATCGCACCCGGTGGGCACCAAGCTCCCCTTGTCCATGGACACCACGCAGACCGCTACGGTTGCCCTGCAGGAAGGACCCGGCTTTATTGCCTACGAGACCGGTAACGGCCAGCTCACCGTTAATCGTTTTCACACGGACTGCCAGGGCTGGACCTGTCAGGCCAAACAGGCGGTGAACGCGGGAAGCAGTCGGCTGCTGGTAATCAACAGCACACAGGGGCCATTAATCGCACTGATCTGATCAGTGTGTCATGTCGAAAAACCAGTCGATTACCTGTTCCACCCGGGATGGGTAATCGTGGCCTTTAATAGTGGTGATATAGATATTGTTCATCAGTGGCTTGCCCGTTTCCACGCGATGAAGGGTCCCGTCTTCCAGCTGTGAAGCAACACAATGGCTGGGCAGCACCGCAACTCCCAGGCCGCCCACCACCATATCAATGGCACCGTGAATCGAGTTAATTTCCCCGGCATAGGTCAACGAATAGGCATTCAGGTTACAGCGCTCCGGCAGAGCATGTTTGAGCCAGCGATCATAGTAATACCCTGAGCCTGGATAATTGATAAATGCCTGCTCCAGTATCACGCTTTCGCTGGGCCGTTTGCCGTCAGACGGATCACGGCTTACCAGCACATATTCTTCCTGGCAGAACAGCCGGTATTCCAGCAACGGGTGATCATTTTTTTCCGTCACAAAACCAAAATCGGCCCGGTCATCCAGCACCATCTGCACCACATCCTGGGTGGAGGTAAGGGAAATCTTCAGCTCGATATCCGGGTGTGCAAGACGTCGCTCCAGCAACATGGGAAAGTGCGGCGACATCAGGCAACTGGGCGGCATGGCATAGGACACCAGCCCCACAATCCGGGTTTCCATGGCATGCACTTCATCCATGAACTGCTGGGTGGTGAGCATCTGGTGGCGAATGTACTGGGTCAGCGCATCGCCCGCATCGGTGAGCACCACCTTCTTGCCGATCCGCTTGAACAAGGTGACCCCAATCTGCTCTTCCAGCTTGGCAATATGCTGGCTCACCCCGGATTGTGTCATGTGAGCCCGCGTGGCCGCATGGGTAAAACTGCGCGTTTCTGCTGCTGCCATAAAGGCCTTGAACAGACGCGTGTCCAGCAAGGTGAAATCCCGGTTGGAGAACCCCATCAGCCGGCCTCCTCCGACGGCGCAGACACCGCGAGACGCGTGGCGAACTGCAGATTCAGGCTATCGCCGGCCTGCACATGGAGTCCGGCATAGTGGGCAAAAGGAGACGGTGGCACAGAGCAAGGCACGGATTCACTCAGCAACGCTCGTTCGCCCAGCCCCTCGGCCAGCGGTTGCGGGTTCCCTGTCCAAAGCGACCAACAAACACAGAGATCATCGTCCAGGTACAGGAACACGCCAGACAGCCCAGCGGGCAATACCTCCAGCAAGCCCGTAAAGCGGTTACAGACCGCGCCCCGGAATACCTCTGGCGTCTGCTCTGTACGCACCATCACTTCGCTGATGACCCGCCCGGATTGCCAGCTCTCACCATGGTCCAGCACCTGTATGGCCCCGGTCTGGGAGGGGTCACCGCGAAACTGCGCCGGGAATGCACTGTGGCTCGCCGGCCGGCCCGCCTCTGTACTGAAACTGAAAACCGTACTGTGCAGCGATGCATAGGCGCGCCCGCCACAGCTTTCATGGCACGCCGACTCGTAGGTCGCCTGGTCCGGGTAAAACACCAGGGCGATTTCGTCAGGCACCGCCGCATGGCGGCTGGTCGGTACGATGGAAGGAATATAGGCCTGTAATCCCAACGGCCCCATAAACTGAACCGTGGCCGGAATAAAAATCTGGCCAAGCTGGTCATACAGTGTCTGCCGATGCGGAGCCGGAGCCAGTGTCGGCAAGGCATAGCCCAGCCAGACGCGCACCGCTCGTCCCTGTGGCGACGTTTCCATGTCGTTATTCTCCTTGTTGTCCGCCGGCAATCGGCTGACATAGATCCAAGGTAAAGACTGACATGAAGAAACCTAGGCAACAAGATGAATATGCAACGTATAACTCCCGTTCTGCGGAGGGCTTGAACAGGCCCAGCCCCTGAGCCCCACACGCATTGAGCCCCAGCCTGCGGCACCGCATACTGAACGTTTCACCGTCGGAAACCACCATGCCAAAGGTAACGGTTTGGGAAACGCCCAAGGCAGGCAGCTTGGCCAATCTGGTTCAAAAACAGCGGCCATTGCCTCCTCTGTCCGCCGGGCACCTCCGGGTGCAGGTTCATGCCGTGGGGCTGAATTTTGCAGATATTTTCGCCCTTACCGGTCTTTACTCCGCAACCCCGGAAGGGGCCTTCATTCCCGGGCTGGAATTTGCCGGCACGGTCATCGGCACAGGCTCTGACACCGACAATACCGACAGCGCCTTCCAGATTGGCGACCGGGTGATGGGCGTCACCCGCTTCGGCGGTTATTGCTCCATTATTGATAGTGAACCGGATTACCTGATCCCCCTGCCCGACGACTGGAGCTTCGCTCAGGGCGCCGCCTTCCCGGCCCAGACCCTCACCGCCTGGTATGCTCTGACCACCCTCGGCGCCATCCAGCCGGAGCAGCGTGTGCTGATTCACAGCGCCGCCGGCGGAGTCGGCCTGCAGGCCATGAAACTGGCGACACTGCTGGGCGCCAACCCCATTGGAACGGTGGGCAGCCCCGACAAAGCCGCGATGCTGCAGGAAATGGGTTTTGAGAATGTGCTGGTACGCCAACCGGATTTTTCCCGACAACTCACCGAAACCGGCCACCGTTTCGATCTGGTGCTCGACGCCATCGGCGGCACCGTCCAGCAAGCCAGCTTTGCCGCACTCAAGCCGATGGGGCGTTTGGTGGTTTTCGGCGCTGCGGAATTCACCCCCACCGGCAACCGTCCCAACTACCTCAAAGCCGCCTGGCGCTACCTGCGCCGCCCCCGCTATGACGTTATGGATATGATCAGCAGCAACCGGTCGGTGATGGCCTTCAATCTGATTTGGCTATGGGAACAGAAAGCCAGCATGAAGGCCTTGCTCAGCGAACTACAGACCATTGCCCTGCCCCCACCCCATGTGGGCCATCGCTTTGCCTTCGACGATGCCCAGACGGCATTGGCGCTACTGCAATCGGGGAGATCGGTGGGCAAGGTGGTGCTCGAACGTTTGTGACACCAACAGCGCTGAATTTCTACCCTCTTTAAACTGCCACAACGGTCACACCCTCTGACATTAACGTGATGACCTACAGCATTGTCCGATATATCGCACATTCCCTGCCCTGGCGATTCCTATACTCCTTGTGACACCGGTATCAAACCGGACCAAGACCACACAAGGGGGAACGATGAAACTGACGTTAATGAGCCTTTTTCCTTGCATTCTGGCGCCCGCAGTTGCCACAGCAGGAAGTGCAATTCACCTCAACAGCGAACCAGGGGATTATATTGGAGGCGGGATTACGCAAACTCTCTCTGACAGTACCGGAACCATCAGCCTGGATTACACACAATCCCAGCTGACCCTGGGATACGAAGATACGAACACCGACCTGGACATGGTTTTTTCTTCACCGGACAACCAGGTACTGGAAGAAGAGCACTATTTGAATGCACAACGAAATGCCTTTAAAGGTGCCTTGCGAGCAGGCCTTTCCGTCTCCATGGATCACCGCGGTTGCAACACCATTGACGGTGACTTCTTCATTCATGAACTGGATCTCGCAGCAGCGAATCCGGTCATAGCACTGGACTTCGTACAGTACTGCGGCAATAACGATGCCCCACTGAACGGTAGCATCCGCATCAACTCCACCCTGCCAGAAAATTTACCGCATCCCGTTGCGGTTATTGAGCGCCCCATGCGCCAGCTCATTGACGACACCCATGTAACCCTGTCTGCAGAAAAGTCGTATTCCGATAGCGGTGTTATTGCCGGCTACCAGTGGGAGCAATTGAATGGCCCCGCAATTACGTTGACGAACACGAACAGCGCAACACCATCTTTTACCGTCCCTTCCCTGCCCCTGGATGGCGAAGAACTCACACTAAAACTCACCGTCACTGACAGCCTTGGGAAAAACAATTCCCAAACACTAACGCTTCCACTGGTGAGTAAAAGTGCGCCATTAACCTATATGCAGATTAACAGCCCTGAAGGTGACTATATCGGGCAAGGCAAACAGCTGTACTTCGATGATGCTTTCAGCACCTTCAACTCCAGCATTAATTACGACAATGGCGTGTCCGTACACATTGATGATGGCGATAACTGGCGGGCCGATTTTGCCGCGCCCTACAATGCGGCGTTACAACCTGGCAACTATCAGGCCGAGCGCTTCCCCTTCCAGAGCGATGGCCTTGGTGGACTCAGCATTTCCGGCGACGGCCGAGGGTGCAACACGATTTCAGGTGGCTTTACCGTTCATTCCATTGAACAACAGGAAGACCAGGTCGACAGCTTCATGGCCAGTTTTTCCCAGCACTGTGGAGGCACTCAGAACCCTGCCCTCCTGGGAACCATTGCGCTTAATGCTCGCCACCTCAGCGTCCCGACAGCCAATGCTGGCCCTGGATTCTCAACAGGCCAGAACCAGACGTTCACCCTGCACGGACAATTTTCCTCCGACGACAGCAACATCGCAGAATATCAATGGACACTGGATCAACCTGATATTGATATTACCGGCGCAGACCAGGCCGTGGCACAGTTTGAAACGCCCAACCTTGGTGCCAATGACGATGACATCATCATAACGGCGACGCTGACCGTGACAGATGACGAAGGGTTCAAAGACCAGGACTCCACCACAATCACCGTCTCCTACCAAAACAGTGCCCCCCAAGCCAATAACGACAATCTCTCTATCGGCTATTGGGGCTGGCAGTACCTTAGCCCACTGGAAAACGATACCGATGCGGAAAACAACATCGATCCAGCGTCTCTTGAGATTACACAAGGCCCGAGTCGGGGCTACGTAGAGAATCTTGGAGATGGCCAGCTACGGTATTTTCCCTTCTTCTTTGGCAATAAAACTGACTCGATTACATATCGGGTGAAGGATCAGGCGGGCGCCTGGTCCAACACGGCCATCATCACGCTTAGCCACTAAGTCACACGGCGGGCCCTGCCCCGCCATCTTGCTCGCTTTCAACAGCTGCGAAGAAACTCCTTCAGATCTTTCTCACTCTCCGGCCGGACAATACGCCCGGTTTCTTCACCGTCCCTGATCAGAATCAACGTCGGCCAGAGCTTAACCCGGAAACTACGCCCCAAGGGCCTTCCCGGCCCATCCGCTATTTTTATATGCGGAAGCTCGCGGTGCTCCGCAAGCGCCGCTTCGATATCCGGCTGGGCCGCAATGCAGTAACCACACCAATTGGCGCCGAATTCAAGCAGTCTCAACCCGTCACTCTGATCCAGCTGCTCGCGGGTAATGCTCTCATCTTCGTACTCACGCGCATACGCCATCACCGTCTCCAACAAACTCACCCGCTACCGGCAGACATACCGGCAAGTCTTATGCTTAGATGTTCCCATCTGCAGAGATCCCCACTGTAATGATTCCCCTGTGGCAGACAACCAAGGTGACCTTGTGAGCGACCCGGTTTTAACAGAACAACGCGACGGCCTTTATATCATCACCCTGAACCGCCCGGAAAAACGCAACGCCGTCGACCGGCCCACCGCCGATGCGCTGCGTGCGGCCTTCGACCACTTCGAGCAAGATCCGACTCTGCATGTGGCCATTCTTCATGGCGCTGGCGGTAATTTCTGTGCCGGGGCCGACCTGTCTGCCATGGGCGACCCGGCACTGCGAAATGAGGTGGAAGCCACAGGAACAGGCCCCGGCCCCATGGGGCCGTCGCGCATGCTGTTAAGCAAACCGGTAATCGCCGCCGTATCCGGCTACGCGGTAGCAGGAGGACTGGAACTGGCGCTGTTCTGCGACCTGCGCGTGATGGAGGACACCGCTACCTTTGGCGTGTTTTGCCGGCGCTGGGGTGTGCCTTTGATTGATGGCGGCACCATCCGCCTGCCCCGCCTGATCGGCCATAGCCGCGCCATGGACATGATTCTCACCGGCCGTCCGGTTAACGCGGAAGAAGCCCTGCAGATTGGCCTCGCCAATCGGGTAGCCCCGGAAGGCAAAGCCCTGGACGAAGCCATCATCCTGGCCCGCCAGATCGCCGCCTTCCCACAACGCTGCCTGCGCGCAGACCGGCTATCCGCCTACCAACAATGGGACAAGGACCAGGAAATCGCACTGCGTGACGAAGGAGCCGGAGGGTTCCCGGTAGTGTTTGAAGAAGCCCTGGCCGGCGCAGAACGTTTCGCAAAAGGCGCAGGCCGCCACGGGAGCTTTGAAAAAGATGACACGTAAAGCGGCTTAAAGTAGGTCGAATTAGGCGTAGCCGTAATCCGACAATCGGCTTTATTTCGGGCTACGCAACAACCGTGTCGGCTTACGGCTACGCCTAAGCTGACCTACGAAAACTGGAACGCCCACAAAAAAGCCGGCAATCAATGCCGGCTTTTTTGATACAGCTGGTATGGTTAGTCGATCAACGCACCACCACAAAGAACACGCCGCCGTTGCGGTTAACCCGCAGCAACAGGGCCGCTTCTTTATCGCTCACGGCCTTGCGCAACTCGTCCATGGTGTCCACGTCCTGGCGGTTCACGTTAATGATCACGTCACCGTTACGCAGCCCGGCGCGCCAGGCCGGGGAGCCTCGCTCTACTTCGTCCACCAACACGCCGGCATCGGCATGTTGCAGCTCGCCCTTGCGCAGGTCGCGCAGGTTGGCGCCTTCCAGGAATTTGGAAACGGCCTCACCGCCAGCGGTTTCCCGTGATGACTCACTGATCACAGCGGTGACGTCTTTTTTCTTGCCATCACGCAGGATGCTCAGCTCGACCTTCTCACCCACCGGCGCCATGCCCACCTTGTTACGCAGGTCGGCCGCGCGGTTTACCGGTCGACCGTCCACGGCGGTAACTACATCACCGCTCTTCAGGCCCGCTTTCTCTGCCGCACTGTCTTCCACCACCTGGGTGATCACCACGCCGCGCTGGCGCTCAACACCAAAGGCTTCTGCCAACTCCGCCGTCAGGTCCTGAATGGTGACGCCGAGCATGCCGCGGCGCACTTCACCGTGTTCGATAAGCTGCTGCATCACGTTCTCGGCCATCTCGGTGGGGATGGCAAAGCCGATGCCCACATTGCCACCGGCCGGCGCCAGAATCGCCGTATTGATACCCACCAGCTCACCACGCAGGTTGACCAGTGCACCACCGGAGTTGCCCGGATTAATGGACGCATCGGTCTGGATAAAGCTTTCATAGCCTTCAATGCCCAGGCCTGTGCGACCCAACGCGGAAACGATGCCGCTGGTCACGGTCTGGCCGAGCCCGAAGGGGTTACCAATGGCGACCACAAAATCGCCAACCCGCAGACCGGTGGAATCGGCAATGGCAATTTGGGTAAGTCGGTCCGACTCTTCCAACTTCAGTACCGCCAGATCCACTTCCTCATCCACACCCACCAGTTCCGCCGACAGTTCACGGCCATCAGTAAGGGTGACTTCGATATTGTCCGCGTTCTTGACCACATGGGCGTTGGTCAGCACATAGCCTTCAGCAGCATCCACAATCACCCCGGAGCCGGCACTGGCAGCGCGGCGCTCGGAGGGCCGCTGGCGTTCCGGCATGTCGAAAAAGCGACGAAAGAAAGGATCATTCATCAACGGATTGCGCGCCGCCCGCACCCGGGTTTCGATGGCAATATTCACCACCGCCGGCGAGGTTTTTTCCAGCATGGGCGCCAGCGAGGGAAGCGCGTCCCCTTCTGCCGTGACAGCAGGCAAGGCCGCCTGAACCGGGGAAAAGGCAACGCATAACAGCGTCAGCACCCAGACGACGGGAAGGATTGGTTTTTTTTGCGTAGACAACGTTTTTTCAAACAACGGTTGTTCCTCCTGTTTCAAGGAAAACATCATCGATAAAAGGGATGATGGGCTAAAAGTCCAGTACCGGATGCCACCCAGAAATGCCCGACCCGCAATCGCTGGTACCGGGGATTGGGCGTCACCCACTTTTTTCTGACCAGCGCAAGCGTCTACGGTTCCGAAGCAAACAGACGAACGCCGTTATACTCCCGCGATTCCCCCAGATCCGGCCAGGTACAGGACTGCCATTCCCCCAGCAGCCGGTAGCCCGGAGGGTTCAGGTCCGGTACCCGGGAATCCGCCAGCAGCACGGCGCCGGCAGCCTGAAAGCGGGCCAGTAACGGCAGGTTTTCCCGGTCATAGAGAATATCTGCGGCTGTCACCAGATCGGCTTCTGCCAAGGCGGAGTCCAGATCATTGCTCAGCGCCACCTCGACGCCGTTCTCCCGGGCGTTCATGGCCGTGGCCGTGAGCGCATCCTCGTCCAGATCACAGGCGATGACCCGGTGTGCTCCCGCCATGGCAGCGGCAATGGCCACCACCCCGGAACCCGGCCCCACATCCACCACACAACGGCCGGCCACCTGCTCGGGATTATCCAGTAGATACTGCGCCAGCACCTGCCCCGAAGCCCAGCAGAACGACCAGTATGGCGGCTCTTCCATGATCGCGTTGACGATTTCCGGGTCCAGCGCCTGCTCCGGAAACAACTCATCCAGCAGCCACAGGCGCAGGGCCGGCGTTTGTGGCAATGCCTGGCACGACAGGGACACCGCCGGTAATACGCGGTGGAGCCGTTCGTGCAAGGCGTTGAGGCCTACTTTTTCCTGTTCTGTTGTCATACTCTAGGGCCTTCATTTTCCTATCCGAAATCGTCGAAGAGAATAACAAAATGACCGGCAGACAGGGATGGATTGGCGTTATCGCGCTACTGCTCAGTGTGACCAGCCCCCTCAAGGCAAGGGAAATCTGGACAGACGGCGTACCCGACGCCTATTTCAAACATTTCGTGGAGTTCTACAAGGCCGATCCCAGTGCCATGGGCCGCTGGGCCACCGGGTTGACTCGCATCTCCACCGAACAGCTGGATTACACCCTTAAAGCGCTGGATACCACCCAGTTCACCTACTTGTACCCCATGGAAATCAAGGGCTACGACCTGCCCCGCCACAACGGCATCCCTACCGAGGAACTGTCGTTAATGGCCGTGCGGGCCGGCAAGCTGATTCCGGTGCCCTACCAGATAGACGAGTTCGACAAGACCGGCCTGATCTGGATTGAGGGTGAAAACGACAGCAAGGCGGAAGGCGAGCCCGGCATTTTTGACGATTTCGATGAACTGGTTTTCATGTTCCGCGATGGCGGCTGGGACCGCTTCGATCCGGCGCAGCACACCCTGGCCGAAGGGCAGATGCTGGAAGAAATCCGTCTCGACTCGCCGCGTAACAAACCCCGCTATCTGTATCTGGTGCGCAATAACAGCGAACGTTCACGGGCGGATTATGTGGAGGTGAATCTGGACGAAGGCTGGATCCAGACCACCCTGATGCGCATGGAGTATGAGCCCAAGGATTTCACACAGATCCAGTCCATGGCACCGCGCCTGGGCCCCCACAAGGACGAAAATGTCTTTGATAATGTGTATGTGAATATCAGCACCGGCATCCTGAACCAGAACCTGCGCGTGGACCTGGATACCCGCAAGAACATCAAGGCCACGCCCCTGGCCGTGCGTGACGGCGCCGTGCGCGCCTCCATGCTGGTCAAGGCGCGGGTCTGGTATGCCTACCTGCCCACCTTTTTCAGCCAGAAATTCCAGGTGGATTTCTACGAACAGTCGGTGACCATTCCCTCCCGGTTCGCCATCGGCAGCATGAAGGTATTGAAGTTTTTCCTGATGTTCCTGCGTGAGCCGCGCATTCACTTTGCCATTGATTTCCAGAACCTGGATGGCGCCCGGCTGACCTTTGATTCCGTCTACGACGACAAACAATACGGGATCGTGGACGGTACCATGAGCGACTTTGAAACCCGCATGAATGCCACCCGCCTGCCTGGCGACTGGCTACACCTGGATTCCAATCAGGGCTGGGAAATGTTCTTCAGCAATCACATGCCGGTAGTGCCCAACGGCCTGTTCGATGCCTTCCTGGATGGCGTGACCATGAACATGTTCTACGAGGATGATGCCAACAGCACCACTAAGTACGAACACGATCCAGGCGCCACCCCACGGCTGGGTTTCCAGAGCGAAGGCATTCCCGATACGGTGATCGACCTGATGGGCGCGATCCCCAAGCTCGACTTCCAGAACATGGACAGCCTGGGCGAAGCCATTGTGGCCCTGGCGGCAGCCGAACAGGACGGCGCATTCGAGAAATACGATGAAGTGGTCAACAAGAAGCTGGCTGAGTTGAAAGCCGATGGTCGCATCGGCACCGTGGATGAGCTGGCCGATGCCTTTATTGCGGATCTGGACCGGATGAATTTCTCCGGCATTCCCCGAGACACCTTCAACCAAATCGTCCACCAGGCCATTGTCGACACCACCCCGGCGGTGGACCAGATTCATCACGGCCAGGTATTGGCCCGAATGATCACCCTGGCCAGCGATCAGGGTATCGATATCCGCCGCCTGCGCTATGCCACCATGGACAACACCCTGTGGTTCCCGGCCTGGGTAGGCGAAGGTGGGGCCAGCGACTTTCAGTGGCAGGTCAGCCACGCCCCGACAGCGACGCCGCTGGGGCCAGTTGCAGTGCCAGCCAGCAAGCCTGCGCATCCCCCCGAGGCGGCACCTGCAGCGGCCGCCCCCGCCGCTACGCCTCTGTCTGGGTCTTCTGCAACAGCGCCGTAAGCGCGGCGCTGTCTTTCACCTGCCCCTCTTCATCCAGCTCGGGATACGGCACCCCGTGGGCATCACACAAGCGGGCAATCCGGGCATAGCCCCACCGGAAAAGCAGCTCGTGGTAGCGATCAGCCGCCACCCGCGGCTGATCATAAAACCCTTTCGCCCGGCGCTGCTCACAGGCTTCGGAAAGAATAATTGCCGCCGCCACACTCACATTGAATGATTCCACCATGCCCATCATGGGAATGGTCACATTCTGATCCACCACGCTGGCCACCTCGTCGCTGACGCCGAATTTTTCGGTCCCCAACAACAGCGCCGTTGGCCGGGTGTAATCCACCTCCCGGTAGGGAATTGCATCATCGGACAAATGCGCCGCCAGCACCTGCACGCCCTGGCCCTGCAATTCACGGATCACGTCGGTGCTTTCATCACGCTTGTGTACCTGTACCCAACGCTGTGATCCCATGGCCGTGCCGGCGGCCATACGCGCCCGGTTTTTGGGTAACACTGCATGCACATCGAGAATCCCCACCGCGTCGCAGGTACGCACAATGGCAGCAATATTATGGGGTTTGTGTACGCCATCCATGATCACAGTCAGGTCAGGCTGGCGGCGGTCCAGGGTCTCGCAAATGCGGCGGTAACGTTCCGGGGTCATGGCTTTTCCTCGTAGCAGGCCGCGGATTGTATAGGGCGCAGCCCGGATGGCAAAACTTCAGCCCCTCGCTCTGTACCGGCGGCTGCCACTGTTGTCCCCATGACTGTTACGCCAGACTGACGCCAAACGACCGGGCGCGGGCACTTTGGACACTGCCACTCCCCTGCCCAATCCGCTAGGCTTGTGGGCCTGAAAAAACACTCTCTGGAGGCTCCATGACTCAACCCTCATCACGCCGCCTGCCCCTGGACGGGGTACGCGTTATCGAACTGGGACAGCTACTCGCCGGGCCTTTTACCGGCACCCTGCTGGCCTACTTCGGCGCCGATGTGGTGAAAGTGGAACCCCCCGGTGGCGACCCGATTCGCGGTTGGCGCAAACTGGATGAGGACGGCACCTCGTTCTGGTGGCGCAGCCTGGGACGCAACAAGAAGTCGGTCACCCTGGATCTGAAAACCGACCAGGGCAAGGCGCTGGCTCGCAGGTTGATGGTGGGTGCCGATGTGGTCATCGAGAACTTCCGCCCGGGCACCATGGAAACCTGGGGACTGGGCCCGGACAGCTTTGCCACTGACAACCCGGGGCTGATTTATACCCGCATTTCCGGCTACGGCCAGACCGGCCCCTACGCCAGCAAACCCGGCTACGCCTCGGTGTGCGAAGGCATTGGCGGCCTGCGCTACGTGAACGGCTTTCCCGGCGAGCGCCCGGTGCGCCCCAACCTCTCATTGGGCGACACCATTGCCGGACTGCACGCAGCGCTGGGCATTTTGCTCGCACTGTTCGAGCGACAAAACAGCCAGCAAGGCCAGGTTGTCGATGTGGCCTTGTACGAGTCCGTGTTCAATCTTCTCGAGGGAGTCATACCGGAATTCGACGGGGCCGGAGTCATTCGTGAACCCGCCGGCTCCACCGTCACCGGCATTGTGCCCACCAATACCTACCGCTGCGCCGATCGCAAGTTCGTGGTGATCGGCGGCAATGGCGATTCCATTTTCAAACGCTTGATGACCGCCGCCGGCCGCCCCGATATGGCCGAGGATTCCGCCATGGCTAACAACGCCGGTCGCGTGGAGCACGAAGAGGCTATCGACGCCGCGCTGGACAGCTGGTGCCGCAGCCTGCCCAGCGATGAAATCCTGGCCATTCTCGAAGAAGCCCGAGTGCCATCCGGCCCCATCTATTCCGTAGCCGACATGATGCAGGACCCACACTTCCAGGCCCGCGGCCTGTTCCAGCAGGTGGAAATCAACGGCAAACCGCTCAAGGTCCCTGCCATTACGCCACGGCTGGCCGACACCCCCGGCGAAACCCGCTGGCCCGGTGGCGAGGTGGGCAGCCATAACCACGCCGTGCTCCGTGATGAGCTGGGATTGAGTGACGCAGAATTTGCAGACCTGCAGGCACAGGGCATTATTGGCTAACGCCCACGGCATTATTGACGGCGACATAGCCACAGCGTTAAAAATAAAAAACGTCATCGAAAGCAGGACATCACCATGACCCAGATTCTCTGGATTGGCGTGTGCGTTGTTGCGGTGGGCTTGCCAGGGCCTGTTAACACTACCGAGATGACACCTGTTGAGCCCCAAAAGCCGTCAATCTAGGCATGAGGAGTGATGTTTGGTGGCTCCAAATGAGTGACGAATAACAACGAGTGACGGCTTTTGGGGCTCAACCCAAAGGGCTGGTCCCTTTTTCCGCCCAGCAGCGCCATCCGTTGTTTATGTAGAATGACTACACGGCACACCGGCTGACACCACTGGACGAAAAAATGCATCCAGCAGGCGTTATCTCGGTAGTGTTAACAGGCCCTAGCCTCCGGCCT
This sequence comes from Alcanivorax sp. VBW004, assembly GCF_009718865.1. Taxonomy (NCBI): domain Bacteria; kingdom Pseudomonadati; phylum Pseudomonadota; class Gammaproteobacteria; order Oceanospirillales; family Alcanivoracaceae; genus Alcanivorax; species Alcanivorax sp. VBW004. Next base: position 2,029,662 of record NZ_WNHC01000001.1, on the reverse strand, counting down.
GTATTTTCATCTCCGGCGCCAGGCTCTCGGTTCCGACCCCATCCTGATCGGGAGTTGCTACCTCAGCGGCGCCGGCCTGTTGGCCGGCAACATCGTGCTGCCGCTGTTCTAATCCGCTTGCTGGCGCCCGGCACCGAATGCCTGATGAGAAAGGCCAAAAGCCTGGAATCGGCTCATCACCCCATTCCGCGGTGAGCCCACTTTTCAGCCCTCTCCAGAGCCATGGCCCCGTCGGGCACTGAGCTGCATATACAGATTATGCATGACACGCTGGGCGATCAGCCGAGCGCGGTCGGTCATCGGCCCGGCAAAGCGCCCCTCCAGATTCGCCATAAAATGGCCCAGCCACCGCTCGTGATGCTCCCCGGTAAGCGGCTCGCGATCATCCAGTGCCCGGTGTTTTGCCATCATATGGCGCTGATAGTCCTGCTCACCCAACAACATTTTGTACCAATATTGGCAGATGGTGGGCAGGTGCTGTTGCAGATCAATCCCCGCCACCTCCAGAAACACCGGCGCCATGACCGGATCCTTCAGCAAGCGCTGATAAAACCCGTGCACCATGGCGTCAATATTTTCCCGGCAATCCAGGTCAGGCAGGTCACTATCCTTGGCGAGCGATTCACCCGGCCGAAAAATCCCAACCGCGGTCATTACTCCCTCCGCGTGTCAGCGTGAAGCGTGGTGCGTGATGCGTCTCCTGCTACCACTCAATCCGCCCGATGAGGATATCCTTGAACATGACAAAGTCACCGGCGAGGCTATACCAAGGGTGCTTGAAGGTAGCTGGGCGGTTTTTTTCAAAAACATAGTGTCCCACCCAGGCGAAGCCATAGCCCACCACCGGTAACAGCAACAGCCCCCACAGGTTGCCGGTCATGAACACACCGGCCAGCACGCCAAACAGGCCCAGGGTGCCGAAGAAGTGCAGCCGGCGACAGGTGGGGTTGCCATGCTCCTGGAGGTAATAGGGATAAAACTCCGCGAAGCTCTGAAAGTCAGATTGCTTGATGGTCTCCATGGGACCTCCTGTTAAATGCTCTTGTTCTCAGTATTAAGCTTGCCACAGCGCTCAGCCCCATTCTTGTAACCAGCGGCTGACGGGTAAACATTCCGTTCCAGTGTAACGCAATGGCAGGGTTTCAACGGGTCAATTTATTGTGATTTGACGCCAATCGGATGGCACAGCCAGCCATTGCAGTCCCCCCTTGATCATGGACAATGGCGTACTTTCACAATAAATATAGTGTCGACCTTTATACTCGGCGCCCTGCACTCCCCATTTTTTTGCGAGACTTTTATGGCCCTTCGCCCGCGTGTACGCCGCCTGATCAGCAAGCATGGCAACCCCATTCCCCGCAGCCTCGACGGGCTGATTCAGCACGGTGATGAAGCGCCACTGGACAAGACCGGCATGGGCTCCGAACAGGTTGAGTCTATCTGGCGAGCCACACGCAAGCTCTATCGCAGCGGCATGAGCCCGGCGATCAGCCTCTGCCTGCGCCGCCACGGCGAGATCATGCTAAACCGCAGCATCGGCTATGCCGACCCGACCACCCAGCGCATCATGACACCGGATACCCCCGTATGCCTGTTCTCTGCTTCCAAAGTGGTCAGCGCCATGCTGGTACATCATCTGGTGGAACAGGGTCAACTTGATCTGGACGACCCCGTGACCCGCTACCTGCCCGCTTACGGGCAGAACGGCAAGGGCCGTACCACGCTGCGCCACCTGCTTACCCATCAGGCCGGAATTCCCCGCCCGCAGGAACCGGTGGAAGCCGACATTCTCTATCGGCCCCAGGAGATTATCGACATCCTCTGCGCCGCCAAGCCCAGCGGATTCAATACCCAAGCCTACCACGCGATAACCGCCGGTTTCATTCTTGGCGCCGTGGTGGAAGCCGTAACCGGAGAATCGCTGAACGCCACCCTCGACCGGGTCATTCGCCAGCCCATGGGAATGAAGTATTTCACCTTCGGGAACACCGGCGCCGAACGGGCCGTCGATGTATCCACCGGGCTCCCCCTGAAACTGGTGGACCTGTTCCTCAGCTACGCGGTGGGCGGCAGTATCGATGAAGTCGTGGAAGTGACCAACGACGACCGTTTCCAGGAAGCCACCGTACCGGCAGGCAACCTGTATGCCACCGCAGAAGAAGCCAGCCGCTTTTTCCAGATGCTGCTGAACGGCGGCCGCTATGGCGACCAGCAGATTTTCCAGCCAGACACCGTGGCTCGCGCCCTGGAGCCAGCCTACCATCGCCCCCGCTTCGACCGGACGCTGATGCTGCCACTGAACTTCTCCAACGGCTTTATGCTCGGCAACCGGGGCATGGGCATGTTCGGCCCCGGCGCCCCAAAATCCTTCGGGCATTTGGGCTTTATCAGCATTTACTGCTGGGCGGATCCGCAACGGGCGTTAAGCGGCGCCCTGCTGACCACGGGCAAAGGCGTGATTGGCCCGCACCTGCCGGCCCTGTTTGGCTTGCAGCACACCATCAACCGGCATACCAAGTTACGCTGAACGCCTGACGCCTGACGATCGCGAGCCTGCACGAGGGGAACAGACAGTTTCGAACTACGAGTTTCGAAAGGCAAAACCAGCCGCCTAATTCATGGGGTAGGGTTTTGATCTTCGAAACTCGTTACTCGCAACTCGCTTCTGCTATTTCGCTGTCGCTCGGATCACTTGCAGCCAAGCTCCTACAGCGGCTTCGCCCCCCGCGTTTGCGCAAGGGATCTCCGCCTAAAGCATCGCGGTGGAACCACCGCTCCTAGAGGGCGTACCGGCTTTCACGGGTTTTACGTGTTGCGTGAAGCGTGGTGCGTGCAGCGGCTCATTCCGGCACCGGCATGCCCCGCTGACACTGGGTGCAGGTCACCACCATATCCAGATGCTGCCGGCGGCCCTCCTCGCTCACCGCCCAGGGGCGGTTAATAAAGGGCGGCTGGTGACGAACGTGCTGGCGGTGGCCGCAGGACAGTAACATGACCCAATCCCCCACCTCGTCCTGTTCAAACCCGTTGACCGTTACCTGAAAAGACATGCGTGCCTCCTCTGTCAGTCTTCCCGTCATGCGCTCGGCATTCGCATATGACACCCAAAAAAAATGCCCGCATCAGCGGGCATTTTTAGGGATCAACAGAACGGGATCAAGCCAGTTTAAGACGCTTGCGTTCCGCCGACAGGGCAATAAACAGGCTGACGCACATCAACAACAACACGATGGTGAACGGCAACCCGGTTGTGACAGCCCCTGATTGCAGAGCCTTCAGGGCTTCCTTGCCACCGCCATACAGCAGTACACCCGCAATCAGGCCTTCCATAACGGCCCAGAAAATGCGCTGAGGCACCGGTGCATCCACCTTGCCACCCGCCGTAATGGAGTCGATCACCAGAGAGCCGGAGTCCGACGAGGTCACGAAGAAAATCAGGACCAGTGCAATCGCCATAAAGGAAATGATGCCGGTCCACGGCAGATGCGCCAGCATCTGGAACATGGCCAGCGATGCATCACTCACCCCGTTGGCCAGTTCACCCACGCCGTTGATGGATTGCTCCAGCCCTGTGCCACCAAAGGTGCTCATCCAGATAATGGTAATCACCGTGGGCACCAACAACACCGCCACAATGAACTCACGCACGGTACGTCCCTTGGAAATGCGGGCAATGAACATCCCCACAAACGGTGACCAGGAAATCCACCAGGCCCAATAGAACACGGTCCAGCCATGCATCCACTCACTGTCTTCACGGCCAAACCAGGTACTCAGCGGAATGATATTACTGATGTAATCCACCGCAGTGGTGCCAAAGCCGGTGATGATCAGCATGGTAGGCCCGGCAACAATCACGAAAAGCAGTAAAAAGACAGCCAGGCTCATATTGATGTTACTGAGCAGCTTCACGCCGCCATCCAGACCGCGCACCACCGAAAGCACCGCGACAGCAGTAACACCGACAATAATACCGACCTGAACATTGATCGCATTGGGCGTATCAAACAGGAAATGCAGGCCACCGGCAGCTTGCTGAGCACCCAGACCCAGCGACGTCGCCAGACCGAAAATGGTGGCCAGCACCGCCAGGATATCGATGATATGGCCCGGCCAGCCCCAGCACCGTTCACCCAGTAGCGGGTAGAACGCAGAGCGGATCGTCAGGGGCATGCCCTTGTTATAAGTGAAGAAGGCCAACGACAACGCCACTACGGCGTAAATCGCCCAGGGGTGCAGCCCCCAGTGATACATGGTCGCCCCCATGGCCGTATGCCGCGCCGCTTCCGACCCGGCTTCCACCGCCAGCGGCGTGCCGTACCACTGGCCATTCAGGTAGGCCACCGGCTCCGCCACACTCCAGAACATGAGACCAATCCCCATGCCCGCCGCAAACAACATGGCGAACCAGGAAAGCGTGGAAAATTCCGGTTTGGCACTCTGCCCACCCAGGCGGATTTTACCCAGCGGCAGCACCGCCAGCAGCAGGCAGAACAATACAAAGAAATTGCCACTGACCATGAACAGCCAGTCGAAATGCTCAATCGCCCAGCCCTTGGAGCCATTCAGCAAGGCGTTGGCCTGTTCCGGGAAGATCAGCGTGCCAATCACAAAAGTAAGAATCAGTACAGCACTGATAAAGAAGACAGGATTGTGCATGTCCATTCCCATGACCTGCACATTGTCCTGGCCGACGTCATAGTCGGTCTCGTAATCAATTTTCATTTAAGCTCCGTATTCCGTCTTGCTTCGAGGGGCAGATTATCTGCCTTTCAGCCAGTCGGTCCGGACGATGCGAGGAGACCGGGTTGGGCTCCTCTATAGCTTCACAGCCAGACATCACCTGAACGCGAAGCGACCCTTCTGGTCGCAGCCTTGATCAGATCGTCAACAATACAAATACGCTGCAATCCCTTGGACAAGGGAGCCATACGGGGCCCCGGTAACGTTTGGCGTCGCCAATAACGATGCTTTCATCAGTCTCTCCCTTCTTTGTCGTCTTTAAACAGACTAAATAGTGGTCGACCAATGTCAAATACCTCTCTGTGGCTATGCACCAGCACGCACAAAGTTCGGATCAGCAGAGAGCAAGACATCAGTCAGGGGTTGGCCGGGAAGAATCCAGCCAGGGCATGGGCGCAGTCAGCCCAGAGAGGAGGTGTTACACGTAGGTGGTTTCAGTAATCTCGACACCGGGTCGTCGTTCCTTTCGCCACAAAAGAGCGCGCATGGTAGCACATCGTGACGATGCCTGCCTTTTCCCCGCGTATCCCTGCAGGCACCAGCGGCAGAGATAACCATAAAAAAACGGAGCCGAAGGCTCCGTTTTTTTATTACGCCTGAAGCGATCAGGACATGTTGGACAGGATCGCGCCTTTCACCGCATCCAGATCCGCATCGATGGTGACCATGCGGCTGTCCTGGCACTGGGCAATGGCGGTATCCGGGTCTTTCAGGCCGTTACCCGTCAAGGTGCAGACGATGGTAGAGCCTTCCGGAATCTTGCCGGCCTTGATGTCGCGCATGGCGCCACCGATGGAGGCCGCAGAGGCGGGCTCACAGAAGATCCCTTCTTTCTCGGCCAACAATTTCTGTGCTGTCAGGATTTCGTGATCGCTAAGCTCGTCGAACCAGCCTTTGGATTCTTCCTGCAGTTTCCAGGCCTTGTCCCAGGACTGCGGGTTGCCGATACGAATGGCCGTTGCCACGGTTTCCGGATCGCTCACTCGCTCGCCACGCATGAACGGCGCGGCACCTTCGGCCTGGTAACCCACCATTTTCGGGGCGGCATTGACGATGCCAGACTTGTGGTATTCGCTGTAACCCATCCAGTGCGCGGTGATATTACCGGCATTGCCCACCGGCAGGCAGTGGTAATCCGGGGCGCGGCCCAGCTCTTCGACGATTTCGAAAGCGGCGGATTTCTGCCCCTGCAGACGGTACGGGTTAACCGAGTTCACGATGGTCACCGGCGCCTTCTCGGCCACCTGTTTCACCAGTTCCATGCCCTGGTCGAAATTACCACGGATCTGCATGATCACCGCACCGTACATCATTGCCTGGGCCAGCTTGCCCATGGCAATTTTGCCTTCCGGAATCAGTACAAAAGCGGTAATCCCGGCACGGGCGGCATAGGCAGCAGCGGCCGCAGACGTGTTGCCGGTGGAGGCACAGATGATGGCATTGCTGCCTTCTTCCACGGCCTTGGTCACCGCCATGGTCATGCCCCGGTCCTTGAAGGAACCGGTGGGATTAAGGCCTTCGTATTTGACGTAGATATCCACGTCCTTGCCCAGCAGCTTGGGGATATTCTTCAAGCGAATCAGCGGGGTATTCCCCTCGCCCAGGCTGATGATCGGCGTGTCATCATTCACCGGCAGGTGGTCACGGTAACGGTTGATCAGGCCGGTGTAACGGTCACGAAAAGGCATGGTTTTGGTCTCTCTTCATTAGCTTACACGCAACACGCTAACACGCATCACGGTTTTGGCGTGCAGGCGTGCTGCGTGCAGCCTGCAAGCGTTATTTATTTAGGCATCAAGCGTCTCTACCCTGATACGCATTATATCGCTATTCACGGCTTCAAGGGCACCGATCTTGGCGAGCGCGGCGCTCATGTCCCCTTCGCGCACCACGTGGGTCATCATCACGATGGGCACCAAGCCCTGGTCCACTTCACGCTGTACCAGTGCATCAATGCTGACATTGTTATCACTGAGGATGCGAGTCACGTCGGCCAGCACGCCGGTCTTGTCCTGCACGTGCAGGCGCAGGTAGAAGCTGCAGGACACGTCATCGATGGTCAGAATCGGCTCATCGGACATCTGGTCGGTGTGGAAGCCCAGATACGGTACACGCTCGTCGTGGTCCACGGTCAGTGCGCGGCCCAGTTCAATGATGTCAGCCACGACAGCGGAAGCCGTCGGCTCGGCACCAGCGCCGGCGCCGTAGAACAGGGTCGGCCCCACCGCATCGCCATCGATCATGATGGCGTTCATCACGCCATTCACGGCAGACAGCATGGTTTCCTTGGGAATCAGGGTCGGGTGCACACGCAGCTCGATGCCGTTACCGGTGTCCTTGGCAATCCCCAGGTGTTTGATGCGGTAACCGAAATGCGCGGCGCTGGCCACGTCTTCGGTGGTAATCCGGCTGATCCCCTCGGTGTAGACCTTGGAAAACTGCAGCGGAATACCGAACGCAATGGAGGCCAGAATGGTCAGCTTGTGGGCTGCATCAATACCTTCTACGTCGAAGGTGGGGTCCGCTTCCGCGTAACCCAGCGCTTGCGCTTCTGCCAACACGTCATCAAAGGCCCGGCCACCCTCTTCCATTTCGGTGAGGATGAAGTTGCCGGTGCCATTGATAATGCCCGCCAGCCAGTTCACATGGTTCGCGGCCAGGCCTTCACCCAGTGATTTGAGGATCGGGATCCCGCCGGCCACAGAGGCTTCGAACGCCACGTCCACGCCATTATCCTGGGCCGCCTGGAAGATTTCGTTGCCGTGCTCGGCGATCAGCGCCTTGTTGGCGGTGACCACGTGCTTGCCGTTCTTGATAGCGGTAAGTACCAACTCACGTGCAGTATCAATGCCGCCAATGAGCTCTACCAGAATGTCGATATCCGGGTCTGTCGCCACCGCAAAAATATCGCGGGAAAGACGAATATCACTGGTATCACAGGCCGCATTGTCGCGGCGGGCACCGATATGGGTAATTTCAATCGGACACCCCACGCGGCGGGCAATATCCCGCGCGTTACGCTTCAGTACATTCACGGTGCCTGAACCCACCGTGCCCAGACCAGCAATACCCACCTTCACCGACTTCACGTCATTTCCTCTCTTTATGCAGGGGCGCACAAGGCGCAGCCTGTTAGCCCAGCAGCCCATCCTGACGGAACATCTTCTTGATGCCGCGCATGGCCTGCCGGGTACGTTGTTCGTTCTCGATCAGCGCAAAACGCACATGATCGTCACCATAGTCGCCAAAACCAATGCCCGGCGACACTGCTACACCCGCTTCGGTGAGCAGCTTCTTGGAAAACTCCAGCGAGCCCATGGCCCGATAGGCTTCGGGGATTTCAGCCCAGACAAACATGGTGGCACGGGGTTTTTCCACCGGCCAGCCAATGTCGCCCAGCCCTTCCACCAGCACATCCCGGCGCTGGCGATACATCTCGCAGATCTCGGCAACGCAACTCTGGTCCCCTTCCAGCGCGGCAATGGCCGCCACCTGAATCGGGGTAAAGGTGCCGTAATCCATGTATGACTTGATGCGTGCCAAGGCGTGGATCAGCTCTTTATTGCCGCAGCAGAAGCCCACCCGCCACCCGGGCATGTTGTAGCTCTTGGACAGGGAAAAGAACTCCACCGCCACATCCTTGGCGCCTTCCACCTGCAGAATGGAGGGGGCCTTGTAGCCATCGAACACGATGTCCGCGTAGGCGATATCGTGCACCACCCAGATCTGGTGCTCACGGGCAATGGCCACCACTTTCTCGAAGAAATCCAGCTCCACACACTGGGCCGTGGGATTGCCGGGGAAATTCAGCACCAGCATTTTCGGCTTGGGCCAGGATTCCTTGATCGCCCGTTCCAGCTCCACAAAGAAATCCACCCCTTTCACCATGGGTACGTGGCGAATATCCGCATTGGAAATCACGAACCCATAGGGGTGAATCGGGTAGCTGGGGTTCGGCACCAGCACGGTGTCCCCGGGGCCCATGGTCGCCAGTGCCAGATGCGCCAGGCCTTCCTTGGAACCAATGGTGACAATGGCCTCGGATTCCGGATCCAGCTCCACGTCATAACGGCGCTGGTACCAGTCCGTCATGGCCTTGCGCAAGCGAGGGATCCCCCGGGACTGTGAATAACGGTGGGTATCGCCCCGCTGAGCGGTTTCTGTCAGCTTATCGACAATATGTTTTGGCGTGGGCTGATCCGGATTGCCCATGCTGAAATCGATAATATCCTCACCCCGCGCTCGCGCTGCCGCCTTCATCTCTCCAACAATGTTGAAGACATAGGGCGGCAAACGACGGATTCGCTGGAAATCGGTTTCCACGACAGCACCTTGGGTAGGAGTAAAAGAAGGCCGACACATTAACGGCGCAACCCCGCGTCGTCAATGTGCCGGCACCGTGTTTACGGCAGCAAAGCACCGTAATACGGGGGATACAGGCGAATCAGTCCAGCCGCTTGAGCATATCTTCAGGGGTCAAATAGCCACCCAGCTGCCTGCCTTCGGTGGTGTAGATCGCCGGTGTACCGCGAACCCCGAATGTCAGGCCCAGCTCATATTGCTCATCAACCGGCTTGGCACACTCGCCCAGCTCTGCATTGTTGATCTTGTCATTGAGTTTGGCATCCGACAGCGCCTGCTGGCGGTCTTGCGCACACCAGATATGACGCATGGAAGCCGCTGCCTTGGTGGTCGGGCCACCGCGGGGGAAGGCCAGGTAGTGGACCGTCACGCCGGACGCCATGTATTCGTCGATATGACGATGCAGCTTGCGGCAATACCCGCAGGTAATGTCGGTGAACACGTACACTTCCACTTTCTCGTCTTCAGCAGCGTAAGTGATCATGTCGTCCTTGTTCAGCGTCTTGATACCTTCAGCGCGAACCTTTTCCAGGCGCTGCTCCGCCGGGTTGACCACCTCTCCGTCTTTCAGCTCAAGCAACTTGCCGATCATGATAAAACGGCCGTCTTCGCTCATGTAAACGGTTTCACTCCCGTTTACTTCCAGCGCCAGCATGCCCGCCATGGGCGCAGCACGCACATCACTGACTTCAACAGCAGGAAAGGCTTTCTCGAAAGCCGCTTTCGCCTGTTCACCATCGATCTCGGCGTTACCCTTGGCGCTTTCAGAACTGGCGCCACATGCGGTCATCAGCCCCAACAATACAAACAGCAAAACCTTTTTCATTGTGTCGTTACTCCTTCTCTTACCTGTGAGAACCCGCCAGCTGGCTCAGGTTCCCGATCGGGGGTGATGTTTCTGGTAGACGTCTTGTAACCGCTGTTGTGCCACATGGGTGTAGATCTGGGTCGTCGACAGATCCGAGTGCCCCAGCAGCAGCTGTACCACCCGCAAATCCGCGCCGTGATTCAACAGGTGCGTGGCAAATGCATGCCGCAGTGTATGGGGAGAGAGCTTTTTTTGCACCCCCGCGACCACTGCCAACTGCTTGATTCGATGCCAGAATGTCTGCCGTGTCATACAGGTGCCACGGCGGCTGGGAAAGAGCAGCTCCTGATTGCCACCCTGCTGATCCGCGGCCAGCAATTGGGGGCGCCCCTCCTGCGCATAGCGGCCCAGCCAGTGCAGCGCCTCTTCCCCCAGCGGCACCAGTCGCTCCTTGTCGCCTTTGCCGATCACCCGGATCAGCCCCTGGCGCGGATTGATCTGGCTCTGGGTCAATGTCACCAGTTCAGTCACCCGCAGGCCCGTGGCATAAAGCACCTCCAGCATGGCACGGTCACGCAGGCCCAGCGGCGTGGACAGGTCCGGCGCCGCCAGCAGGGCTTCCACATCCGCTTCGCTCAGGGTCTTTGGCAACGGCCTGCCCAGCTTGGGTCGCTCGATCAGCAGTGCCGGATCCTCCGCAATGCGGCCTTCCCGCTTGAGCCAGCGGTAAAAGCTTTTCACCGCCGACAGCTGCCGGGCAACGGAGCGTGCACTAAGGCCTTGCTGGTGGCGGGCGGCAAGGAACTCCAGTAATTGATACCGTTCGCAGGCCAGCAAAGTCGCCTGTTGATGCTGCAACCAGACAGCGAGCTGGCTAATGTCCCGGCGATAATTGGACAGGCTGTGCTCACTCAGGCCTTTCTCCAGCCACTGCTGGTCCAGCCAGCTATCAATCAGCCGACCATGCGCATCCGTTGGTTGCCCGTCCGTTTCCGTTCCCATTACGTCATGAAGCCTTATTCAAAGAGAAAAAACAATGAGTTACCCAGCATCAGCGCCTTTCCGCCCCTGCCGCTCTTTTACCAAATATTACGCATAGCGCCGACGTCATTAACGACAAACACCGCGATTTAGGGCAACAATGGAGACCAGCAAAATTTCAAGAAATCGTCACCAAGGAGAGGAATCGTGGGAATTTTATCCTGGATTGTATTCGGCCTGATCGCCGGCATCATCGCTAAATGGATTATGCCGGGGAAGGACCCGGGCGGCTTTATTGTTACTACTCTGATCGGTATCGCTGGTGCCGTGGTCGGCGGCTGGCTGGGCTCTATTACCGGCCTGGGCGGTTCCGTCAGCGGTTTCAGCCTGGGCAGCTTCATCACCGCCATCGTCGGCGCGCTGGTGCTGCTGGCCCTGTACCGGATGGTGAAGAAAGGCTAGAAGCCTGATGCCAATGATGGAACCGTAGGGCGGAAATACCCTGTCGGAGATGGGCTCACGCCCATTTCCGACCTACGACGCAGCGGGAGACGTCTTGCGTGAGGCAGCCGCAAAGCGACCAACAAAAAAGCCGCTTCCCGAAAGGAAGCGGCTTTTTTGTTGGAGCAATCTACCGGGCCAGAGGTTGATTTCGCATGCCCTACAGCAAAGGCTAAACCAACATTCGCTCGCGGTAGAAGGAATCCGCAATCTACCGGATTTTTTCTTTGATCCGTGCGGACTTACCAGAGCGATCACGCAGATAGTAAAGCTTGGCGCGGCTCACATCACCACGACGGTTCACCTGGATGGAATCGATCAGCGGGCTATGCAGCTGGAATACACGCTCAACGCCCACACCGTGAGAGATTTTGCGCACGGTAAATGCAGAGTTCAGGCCACGGTTACGACGAGCGATAACCACACCCTGGAACGCCTGCAGACGCTCACGGGTACCTTCCTTTACTTTCACTTGCACGGTAACAGTGTCACCGGCGCCGAATTCCGGTACTTCGGTTTTCAGCTGGGCATTTTCGATGCCCTGGATAATAAGGTTCTTGCCACTCATGGCAGTGCTCCTAATCAGAGTTTTTTGCTGTATGCGACGACTGCTCGGCGATGTATTCGTCCAGCAGTTGTTGCTCTTCGTTGCTCAAGCCCCGCGCCCGGCGGGCCTCCAGCAGGTCCGGACGCTGTTGCCAGGTCCGTCCCAACGCCTGCTTAAGGCGCCAGCGGCGAATCAGCTCGTGATTGCCACTGAGCAGTACCGGTGGCACTGCCTGCTCGCCATACACCTCCGGGCGGGTGTAATGCGGGCAATCGAGCAGGTTTTCGAAGTCACCCGAAAAAGAGTCCTGCTCGGCGGAATCCTTGTGACCCAGCACTCCGGGAATCAATCGGCTGACCGCATCGATCAGCACCAGCGCCGGCAGTTCGCCGCCGCTTAGCACGTAGTCGCCGATGGATATCTGCTCATCCACCTCAGCATCAAGCAACCGCTCGTCTACGCCCTCGTAACGCCCCGCCAACAAGATCAGGCCGGGCTGCTCCGCCAACGCCGCGGCCTTGGCCTGGGTCAGCGGCTGCCCTTGCGGGGACAGATAAACCACTTTCGCTGCCGGGTTGGCAGTGCGTGCAGCCTGCAGGGCTTTCGCCAAGGGCTCCACTTTCATCACCATGCCGGGGCCGCCACCAAAAGGGCGATCGTCCACGGTGCGGTGGCGGTCTTCAGTGAAATCCCGAGGATTCACCGTTTCCACCTGCAGCTGGCCGTTTTCCACGGCCCGCCGGGTCACGCCGAAGTCAGTAATCGCCTGCGCCATCTCCGGAAACAGTGTTACCAGAGTGACGGCAAACGGAGGCTTCGTCGCCATCATTTAAAAGTCCGGGTCCCAATCCACTGTCATCTGCCCTTCTGCAAGGCTGATGGCAGTAATCACGTCATCCGGTAGCCAGGGAATCAGCCGTTCACGCCGATCCAAGCTATTGCTGTCACCGCGAACCACGACAACGTCGTTGGCACCGGTTTCCAGCATTCGCGTCACCTTGCCCAGGTCCATGCCATTCACATGTTTTACCCGCAGGCCAATCAGGTCACGCCAGTAGTACTCGCCTTGCCCGGATTGTGGCAGCAAATCAGCGGGTACGCCGATCTCCTGCCCCACCAGGGCCGCTGCCGCTTCCCGGTCGGTAATCCCTTCCAGTTGCGCAATCAGGCCTTTCCCCTGAGGGCGGAATCCGGTCACTTTCACCGGTTTCCACTCTCCACCTGAAGGCTGACCACTTGAATGCGGGCCACCCTGTTTCAGGTGCCAGGGCTGGTACTGCTGGAGGTTGTCCATCGGATCGGTATGGGAATACACCTTTACCCATCCTTTGACGCCGTGCACCCCGAGGATGCGGCCGACGACCTCCAGCCTGGAGGACGCGCCCTCTTCAGAAGAGGATTGTCCTCGCTCTGCCATCAGGCTGCCTTACGGGCCTGCTTGGCGAGGGTCTTAACACGGTCAGACAGCTGTGCACCCTTGGCAACCCAGGCATCCAGGCTTTCCAGGTTCAGCTTGAGAGGGATTTCACCGCCACGGGCGATGGGGTTGTAGAAACCCAGTTGCTCAATGAAACGACCATCACGTGAGTAACGGCTATCAGCAACAACGATGCTATAGAACGGACGCTTCTTGGAACCGCCACGAGCGAGACGAATAACTACCATGGTTTACGTACCTTTTTATCAATCCGGTTTCCCGGCCGGACTATCGGGAAAGACAGCCAGACCATCGTATCCGCTTGAAAGCCACCCGTGAAAAGCACGGAGAGGCCGCGAAGGGCGCGAATTATACAGGGAGATGCACCACGCAACAAGCTCCACGCAACACGGTTTCACAGCAGCGACCCCAAACGCAACGCGGGCAGAGAGGTGGAATCCCACCCGCTCTGCCCGCGTTGTTGCGTGAAGCATGCCGCGTGATGCGTGCGCAGCCTCACATCGGCGGCATGCCGCCTGGGCCGCCCATGCCGCCCGGGGGCATGCCGCCACCCGGACCACCCTGGCCGCCACCGCCCATCATGCCTTCCATGCCTCGCATCATGTTCTTCATGCCACCCTTGGTGCGCATCTTCTTCATCATCTTGGCCATCATCTTCTGCTGCTTGATGAGGCGGTTCAGGTCCTGAATCTCCAGGCCGGCACCGGCGACAATGCGTTTCTTCCGGGAGCCCTTAAGCAGATCCGGGTTACGGCGCTCTTTGGGGGTCATGGAATCAATCAGGGCTTCCATGTGCTTCATCTGTTTCATGGCGGCCGGATCCTGGGCCGCTTCCATCATCCCGCCCATGCCCGGCAACTTGTCGAGCAGGCCGGCCATGCCGCCCATATTACGCATCTGCTGGAACTGGTCCTTGAGATCCTCGAAGTCCATCGCCTTGCCTTTCTTGAACTTCTTGGCGATTTTTTCGGCTTTCTTCTTGTCCAGCTTGCGCTCGGCTTCTTCCACCAGGGAGAGCACGTCGCCCATGCCGAGAATCCGGCTGGCGATACGATCCGGGTGAAACGGCTCCAGGGCGTCGGTCTTCTCACCCATACCGATGAACTTGATCGGCTTGCCGGTGAGCTGACGCACAGACAGCGCCGCACCACCGCGGGAATCACCGTCGGCCTTGGTGAGGATCACACCGGTGAGCGGCAGCGCTTCATTAAAGGCCTGGGCGGTGTTGGCCGCATCCTGACCGGTCATGGCGTCCACCACGAACAGGGTTTCCACCGGGCTGATGGCCCCGTGCAGGCGCTTGATCTCGCTCATCATGTCTTCGTCGACATGCAGACGGCCCGCGGTATCGACGATCAGCACGTCCATATAACGACGGCGGGCTTCTTCCAGCGCCGCATTGGCAATATCCACCGGGTCCTGGTCGCCGGTGGACGGGAAGAAGTTGGTCTCCACTTCCCCCGCCAGGGTTTTCAGCTGCTCGATAGCCGCCGGGCGGTAGACGTCAGCGGACACCACCATGACTTTCTTCTTCTCACGCTCCTGCAGGAAACGCGCAAGCTTGGCCACAGAGGTGGTTTTACCGGCACCCTGCAGGCCCGCCATCAGAATAATGGCCGGCGGCTTGGTGGCCAGATCCAGGGCGTCGTTGGCATCGCCCATGGTGTGAACCAGCTCGTCGTTGACGATCTTCACAAACGCCTGGCCCGGGTTCAGGCTCTGCAGCACTTCCTGCCCCAGGGCCTTTTCCTTTACCTGCTCGACAAACTCTTTCACCACCGGCAAGGCCACATCGGCCTCCAGCAGTGCCTTGCGCACTTCGCGCAGGGTGTCGCGGATATTGTCTTCGGTCAGGGAACCCTGACCTGCCAGGCTTTTAAGCGACGATCCCAACCGATCGGTGAGATTCTCGAACATGGGTCTACCTCCAAATGCACCATGTCTGCGGCCGGGCGTGCCTGCCGCAGTGACAGGGGCGCGATTATAGCCCTCCTTGGGCACCAACGTCATGGGCCCCGGCCGCAGTCTTCCCTTTCACGGCACAAAATGAGAATGATTGTTGATAGATAACTGGCGGCTATGCCAGACTTCAGCGGGCTTGGCCCGCCATTTTATGCTGGGCGCCTACTTCGGATAACAACGACTTATGAACTTTTCCGTGATCAACGGCTTCGCGGCGTTTGTTTTGTATCTCGCCGCCTGCCTGATCCTCTATCGGCAATTTCGCGGCCAGACAGTCCCGTCCCGGGCCAGCATTCTGATCCCCGGCACCCTGGCCGTTATCGCCCATGCCGCCAGCCTGTGGCAGGTGATGATCACCACCAGCGGACTGCAACTGGGGCTGTTCCCCGTCGCCTCCGCCGTGGCCATGACCGGGGCCGCCGTGGTCGTCGTGTCCAGCCTGTATCGCCCGTTCGAGTGGATTTCAGCGCTCGTCTATCCCTTTGCCGCGTGCACCATTCCCGCCATGCTGTGGGTCAGCACCGGTTACACCGCCCACCCGCTGGCCCACGGCCTGGGCGTACATGTCCTGTTTTCCATCGTTGCCTACGCCGTGTTGGCCCTGGCCGCCTGCCAGGCGATTCTGCTCTGGATTCAGGACCGTCAACTCAAGAGCGGCCATATCCGTGGCGTCATGCGGCTTTTCCCGCCGATCCAGGTGATGGAATCCATGCTGTTCGAGGCAATCTGGCTGGGCGAAATCCTGCTCACCGTTGCCATCTTCAGCGGCTTCCTCTACGTGGACAATCTGTTTGCCCAACACCTGATGCACAAAACCGTGCTGACCCTGGTGTCCTGGGTGGTGTTCGCCATCCTGCTGGCGGGACGCTACGTCCGTGGCTGGCGAGGGCGTACCGCCATTCGCTTTACGCTCAGCGGTTTTGCCGTATTACTGGTGGCCTTCTTCGGCAGCCAACTGGTTCTGGAATTCATCCTGAAACGCTAACGCGCTTAACGTTAAAAGAGCCCAAACGCGGCCTCCAGCCTTTGAGTGACCCCCAACCCTGGGCCCGCGTTTCAACTTTTAACTTTCAACTCGCTCCTGCTCTCCTTGACACCCTAACCCCCCGGCCCGAACAATAGCGGGCCGACTGGCGGATAAACGATATTTCCTTTGGATACCTACTCTGACGGGTGGCTGATTGGCGCCCTGATTATTCTGATTCTGGCCTCTGCCTTCTTCTCCAGCAGTGAAACCGGCATGGTGGCTATTAACCGCTACCGCCTTCGACATCTTGCCCGTCAGGGACAAAAAGCGGCCAGCCGGGTTGAAGCCCTGCTCAAACGCACGGACCGGCTGCTCTCCGTGATCCTCATCGGCAACAACTTCGTCAATAATTTTGCTGCCACCGTGGCTGCGATTCTGGCGATTCGCTGGCTGGGCGACAGCGGTGCCGCCGTGGCCCCGGTGGTAATCACCATCATCATGCTGGTCTTCGCGGAAATCACGCCAAAGACCTACGCCGCCATGCGCCCGGAGCGAGTCGCGTTTCCTGCCAGCCTGGTGCTCAAGCCGTTGCAGGTACTGTTGGCGCCACTGGTGTGGATGGTTAACGGCGTCAGCAGCATGCTGCTGCGTCTGGGTGGCATTCGCCCCAATGAACAGGACGACGATCACCTGAGCCCGGAAGAGCTTCGCACTGTGGTGAATGAAGCCGGCGGACTGATTCCCGAAAATCACCAGAAAATGCTGCTTAACATCCTCGATCTGGAAACCGTGACCGTGGAGGACATCATGGTCCCGCGTAACGAGATGGTTGGCATTGATCTGGATGACGACATGCACGAAATCCTTACCACCTTGCGCGCCAGCCAACATACCCGGCTGCCGGTCTTCAATGGCGATCCCAACAACATGATCGGCCTGCTGCACCTGCGCAAACTCAGCCGCTTGCTGCTCAAGGAAGACATCAACAAGGCTGAACTGATGCAGTACACGGTGGAGCCCTACTTCGTACCGGAAGCCACCTCCCTGCACCAGCAGCTGATCAACTTCCAGAATGCCAAACGCCGCATCGGCATTGTCGTGGATGAGTATGGCGACGTGCAGGGCCTGGTCACCCTGGAGGATATTCTCGAAGAGATTGTCGGCGAGTTCACCACCGATCTGGCCGCCACCAGCCAGGACATCCACCCCCAGGACGATGGCAGCTTCGTGATCGACGGCTCCTCCACCCTGCGTGACATTAATCGTGCGCTGCACTGGGAGCTGCCCACCGATGGCCCGAAAACCCTGAACGGCCTGATTCTGGAATACCTTCAGGATATCCCCGACGCCAACATTTCGGTGAAAATCGACCAGTACCTGATCGAAATTCTGCAGGTGAAAGACAATATGGTGAAGGCGGTAAGAGCCAGGAAAGCAGAGCAAGTTGACAGTTGATAGTGGACAGCTGACAGCGCCGCATCCCTGGTTATCTTAAAATCCAAACGAAAGAGGCCGCTTCCAAAGCATGGAGGCGGCCTCTTTCGTTTCAATCCAAACCACAGCTTATCGAGACGCTGTCAGCTGCCCACTATCAGCTGTTTTCAAACCCGATCCGCGATCGGCGACCCAACCCAGGCGAGAATATCGGCCTCGTAGCGTTTCACCAACGCACGCCCTTCGGCGATGGCTTCCTTGGCACGGTGAAAATCCATCAGCGCGAAGTCTTCCAGCATTGGCACCAGCGTCACTTCAGGCGGATCGCCAGCCATACGCGAGCGGGTAATGCGGTCCTGCATGATATTGATGCTGGACGCCACCACATCGAAAAAGCCCGGATCCTGACCGTCTCCTGAAGCGAAGTAATCCATCATTTTCTGCCAGATACTGCGCTCTTCAGCGGTGCCTTCTTCTCCCTCTGCCTGGCTGCGGGTGTCCCGGGACAGGTGGGCGCCCACCAACTGGGCATTGAGATTCACCGCGATCACCACATCTGCGCCCATGGCGCGAGCGGCAGAAACAGGAACCGGATTCACCAGGCCACCATCGAGCATCCAGCGCCCCTGCATCTTCACTGGAGAAAACAGCCCCGGCAAGGCACAGGATGCCCGCGCGGCATCCAGCATCCGCCCTTTGGTTATCCAGACTTCACGGCCACTTTTCATGTCTGTGGCCACGGTGACCAGCTTCTTGTCCAGGGTCTCGATTTCCGGGTTTTCATGGTGGTCCTGAAAAAAGCTGAACAGCTTCTCCCCTTTCACCATGCCGCCGGAAAAGCTGATATCCAGCAGACCAAACACATCCTTGACCGTGAGGGATTCCACCCAGTCGGCAAAGGCATTGAGCGTGCCGGTCACATAGGCGCCCCCTACCAATGCGCCAATGGATGTTCCGGCCACCACCTGTGGCTGCACACCGATTTCTTCCAGCGCCTGGATGATCCCGATATGCGCCCAGCCGCGGGCGGAACCACTGCCTAACGCCAACCCGACAACGGGCCGCACCGGCTCCTGGCTACCAATCTGTGTTGTCATGGCTTTTTCTCCTTGCGCACCACACAGGGGGCCGGCTCGCCGTTCATTCGCTGATCAATACGGCGAAACACCTCTCGCTTTTCATCATCCGAGAGCAAGCCCCAGATGGAAATTTCCCCGCCGGTACGGAAGCAGCCCACACAGATATCCTCTTCATCCAGTGCGCAGATCGATACACACGGCGACACCAGTTGCCTGTCAGTCATGGAACCGTTCGTCCACCTCCAGGTGTTGATCGAATTCTTTGGCATGGGCCACGTAATGCATGCTGCCCATGGTCAGCATGGCCTTGTGCCCTTCACCAATTTCCTTCACCACCTTGGCCGGCGATCCCATCACCAGGGAGTTGTCTGGAATTTTCATTCCTTCCGGCACCAGCGAATTGGCGCCGATAATGCAGTTATTGCCAATCACGGCTTTATTGAGCACCACCGCATTGATACCGATAAGGCTGTTATCGCCCACGGTGCAGCCATGCAGCATGACCTTGTGGCCCACGGTCACGTCGCGGCCCAGTTTCATGGGTACGCCCGGGTCCACATGCAGCACAGCACCGTCCTGAATATTGGTGTTTTCGCCGATTTCGATCACATCGTTGTCGGCCCGCAATACCGCGTTGAACCAGATGCTGCTGTTGGCTTCCATGATCACCGAACCAATGACGGTGGCATTGTCTGCAATCCAGTGGCCACTACCACGCTGCTCCAGGCGGCGCTCACCGATCTTGTAAATCATTCGACTCCCCTTTGTTTTCTCTTGCCAGGCAGAGCGTGACCGGCCGAAGGCTAGCCCTTCACCTCAAACTCAATGCCCGCATCATAGACGTGGTTGATCAAATCCAGAATCATGAAGGCCGTCAGGCCCCAAATGCGTTTGTCTTCATAGTAATAGCTGGGAATACGGAACTGGCGACCAAACACATCAATGGGGCTGGACAGCTCCGGAACCTCATCCAGAAAGAACTGCAGGGGCACCTGGAAGATGGTATCGATTTCGCCAGGCTCGGCTTGCAGCTGTGCCTCCGGGCGAACGATGCCCACAAAAGGCGTTACCTTCATACCATACCGGGAAGCCAGCGGAGACAACTGCCCCAATACATCCACGTAATCCGGCGACAATCCCACCTCTTCCTGACTTTCACGCAAGGCTGTCATCAGCAGGTTTTTATCGCCCGGATCCCGCTTTCCACCCGGGAAGGCCACCTCACCGGCATGGGTCGGCATGGAATTGGAACGCACCGTCAGGATGACCCGGGGCTCCGGCACATCGACCAACGGCATCAGAACGGCGGCCTCGGGCAACGCCAGGGGCAATTCTGTGCGTCTGTAATCAGGCAAACGCTGCCTGAGCTGCTCAAGCACACCCTTCTCCAATTCTGAAATTCAAACGGTAGTTTGAACAGCCCGGGCGCCCTGGGCAAGCCTTGTCAAAGCCCATCGCCGACCACCGGTCACAAACTCGCCCTCCTTTCCTGACGCGGCAAGACATTGGCTTACACCAAACGAACTAACTGCCAACAGGCTCTCAAACCCTTGCTCTACAAGCATTCCGCGGTTTTTTCTGAAAACCGCCCGGCCCAAAAACGCAATCTCTCCGCTTTTTATTACCCCACCGACTAGTCACGGCCTGAAAAATTCAGCACCGATGGCGAATGTCACTGCAGGAAAAATCGCGCAAGACTGAGTGCGTGAGGTTCAATTATCAGGGATGAAAATGATGACAGGGCAAACCATAGCCCACCTTGTTCTTGCAGGACTCTTGTTGATTCTGGGAACACAGGCGAACGCTACCGACCTTTCATTTTTCGATGAAATTCCCGCCGGCAATAGCGCGGACATTGCCCAGGACGGTGCGGATCTCAATGCCTCCATAACCCAGCAGGGAAAAAACACCGGCACCCTCCAACAGGAAGGCCTCAGCCATACCGCTTCACTTCAGCAAAAGGGTTACGCCAACCAGGCTGACATCATTCAGCACGGCACGGCGCAACAAGCGGACATCACCCAGCTCGGCTGGGAAAACCTGGCAGTGGTAAGCCAATACGGCACAGGCAACAACGCCTCTCTCTTCCAGAAAGGCAGCCACAACACAATCTCGCTCGATCAAAACGGCGATTACAACCGCGCCACCATTGCCCAATACGGGGTCGGCAATAACGCCGATGTGGCGCAATACGGTAACGCCAACGCTGTTTCGGTTACCCAGATCGGGGCCGGACTCCACGTCTCCATTCAGCAATGGGATTGAAATGGACGACGTTATTTTGCCTAAGACCTAGCCTAAACCTTGAGGAGATACACCCATGAAAACCTTGAAACCGCTTGCCGCTGCCATTCTGGCAACCCTGGCAACTGCATCCTGGGCTGCGAACAATTCAGCCACCACCAACCAGACCGGCGCCGGCAACACCGCCAGCACTGTGCAAAGCAGCACCGACGATGCGGTTGCCACGGTTGATCAAACCGGCAACAACAACAGCGCCGACGTCAGCCAGGCCAACAGCGTCAACATGATGACTGCCGACATCGACACCGTAGGTGACGACAACGCTGCCACCATCACCCAGGATGACAGCTGGTTCGCCACTGCCACGGTTGAGCAGGACGGCACCCTTAACACCGCCACCATCACCCAGGTTGCCATTTCCGACAACACCAATGGCACCATTCAGCAAATCGCAGGTAACGAAGACTCCGTTGCCAGCATCACTCAGACATCCGCCTTCTCCAGCGACGCAACCATCGTTCAAAGTGCCAGCCTGAACGCGGATGCTTCCATCACTCAAACCGGCGTCGACCATCTCGCCAACATCACCCAGAACAATCTGATTGGGTCTACGGCCACGGTTAACCAGTCCAACGTCAACAACACCGCCGACGTGCTGCAGGATGATTCCTGGTTTGCCACCGCTACCGTAGACCAGACCGGTGCAGACAACATTGCCAGCATCAGCCAAGTGGCCATTTCCGACAATGCCACCGCCAGCATCACCCAAAGTGGCGATAACAACAACGGCCTGATCAGCCAGGATTTCTCGTTCAACTCTGACGCAATGATTGATCAGTACGGCACCAACGGCGATGCGGATATCATCCAGGACGAATCCACTAGCAGCTATGCAGAAATCGTTCAGGGTGGCGACGCCAACATTGCACAGGTTGACCAGGGACTGGGCGACCGTAATACCGCCTATGTGAACCAGTCAGGCACAGCCAATGATGCGGAAGTGGACCAATCCGGCTCCGACAACCTGGCTAACGTGGACCAACACGGCAACGCCAACGTAGCAGTGGCACACTCCCACGGCGGCAACAGCGTTATCGATGTGGACCAGCTGGGTGACAACAACCTGGCCAACGTAGAGCAGGACGCCATTTCAGAATACGGCATCGCAACCATTACCCAGCCTGGCTCTGACAACGAAGCCTTTATTACCCAGTTCGGCATTGGCGCCTCAGGCAATGAAAACGTGGCCACCATCCTGCAGGAAGCCACGCTGGACTCAGCCACCATCACCCAGATGGGCGGCGGCGGTAACAACGCCTTTATCCACCAGAACTGATCACCCCGTGATCACGTCGGGGCCACACTGTGGCCCCGACCTCGTTGTGCCCACCCATAATACCAACGCCTAACCCGGGGGCCGGACCCAAGAGGACAATGTCATGGCGCTGCCGCCTGCACTGCGGATGATTTTTCCCGCGCTTATGCTGCCCCCCTGTCTTCTGCTTGCAGACAGCAGCACCCCGCAAATTAAACAACACAGCAATATTAATACCGCCAGCCTCTATCAACAGAGCAGCACCGCCAGCCTTGCAATCATTCGGCAATCCCTAAGCCATGACGCCAATGCCATAATCAGCCAGCAACACAGCCACCGCAATGACGCCAACATTGATCAGACGCAGTCTCATCATAGCGAGGCACGCATATCACAAGACCACACCGATAGCGCCACAGGCAGCATCCAACAGAATCAGTCACCGTCCTCTCGAGCTGATATAGAGCAGTCAAACGGGTCGGATATCGACGCGAGCATCGCACAGTACGGCACGGGTAACGACGCGCTGACAGCGCAGAGTCATATGGACAGCCGGGCATCCATTGAACAGCACAGCCCGCTTCGCGATATCGAGGGAAGCACCGCAACAATCCTGCAATCAGCGGGCAATAGTTCGGGGAAAATCATCCAGTTTGGAGTGGGCAATCATGCAACGGTACATCAGTTCTAATCGGCAACGGTGCCTCGGCACCCTCACCCGCGCAGCGGGGCTTACCCTGTTACTCATCGGAGCAGCGACACCCATGGCCGCCCATTCTTCACCCTGCACTGTGGACATCATTGCCACTGCTGAAAAACAGCAACACCGTTTCCACCTGCTGCTCCAATGCGAGGCAGCCGACAGCAATCTTCATTATGAAATCGGCATTGAGAAAAAAGGGCCCAACGGAAGCAGCCGCACCCGTCAATCCGGTCATCTTTCAGCGCATGCAGGAAAAAATCAGGCTGGGAATATCGCCATCAACATCATGCCAACAGATACCGTTACGGCCACCGCCACCATCCGTCGGGGTGACACGCTAATGGCCAATACCACGAGCATCTTTGCGCCTGGTTCGCTTTAGTCACCAACTCATCGTTCCTAGCAACAGATAGGCAAGTCTGCAGCAATCCGCCCCGGCTAACCGGCGGTGTTTTATTAGCGATCACGCCGGCCAGAGGTTTCTAATGTCTCGCCCCTCAAGGCCAGGCCGTACTGCTGAATCACCTCGGAATCCATATCAGCGGGGTTCTCAAGCTGCCAGTTGCCGTCCATAACCCCCTTGACGATAAGGTGTGCCACTGCGGCTTCGATCGCCAGTTTGACACATTGCTGAACCGGCTCGTTGGTGGTGACCCCGGCTTCGGTTTCCAGTAATTCCTTGAAGTCGATATACCGGTACACACCGACCTGCAGCTCTTTACTATAGATAGTCTTGCGTGTTGAGACCGTGTTGATGATCCGCCCTGTGCGCACATCAACAGCCCGCAGATTCACTGTTACCTGGTCCGTTCGGTATTGCTCCGATGCGCCGACCCCCAGATAACGCGCGCCCAGCCCACCGGTCTTGATATTGGACTCATAGGCAACAATGCCACCCTGAAAAAGAATGTCCGAGGAAAACAGGTCAGGGACATCCGCCACGCGCACGCCTTCCTTCTGGCGCTTTTCTACCACGGCACGGGCAATCTTGCGCTCAGTCAGCAGGTCTTGCAGTCCTTCCCGTTCCAGAGTGAGGAACCAACCAGAGCGATTAAGGGCATCAATAAGAAACGCCGCAGCGCCCTGGGTGACCGCCGTGGAAAATGACGAAGACGGCGCCGGCCGATATTGCCCGGTCAAATCCCGAAAGCTGTATACCGAGGCCATGATTCGACCTTTGGGGGGCGGCATGCTTTCAAGATCCAGAGCCACATCGGATTTTTTCACCAGCTCAGGGGCTTCCGGCTCCAGAGGCGGAGTCACACACCCAACCAACAACAGGATCGGCAAGACCAGCATCACTAGCCCGCAACGGTTGTAACGATTCATCCTTGAGTTTCCCAGCGTAGAGCGTCTAAAAGGTATCAGGGACCAGGCCATCGACCGCAATCTGGGTGACTTCGCCGGTATTGATGTCTTCAATAATGATGGACAACACACCCTGGTCATCGATGATGTTAATAGCAAAATCATCGGTCACGATGCTGCCTTCGTTGCCCGCCCCCACATCCGCCAGCAGCTGGCTCAATAGCCGGGACTGCAACGAGGATGTCAGGCGATCCAGATCAGAAGGCCTTTCATACGCAGACGAAGACGCTTCCGGATCCTTGTAATCGTTTTGCGCCTGGGCATTGCCCAGCAGGTGGGAACCGTTAAGGGGGTTGCCTCCAAAGTTTGGATTGACCGGCTGGTAAATCAGCTCACTGGCCGCAACAGGGCCAGCAACAAGAACAAACAGACAATAAAGCGTTTTCATTAGTAGCCGTCCTTGGCCAGATCAGGGTTGCCTACCAGAGTATCCAGCACTTTCATGCGCCGGACCCTGAATTCAATGGATTGCACCATCTGCTGTACCCGAGCATCTTCCCAGTTGGACGCAAACGACAACACAAAGCGCTCCAGCGTCGTATCGTCCGATTTCACTGTAATAATGCTGCCACTGCGGGCGGAGGGTTGCTCATAAATGCTGATACTGAAAGGCGAGTCGGGAAACAGGTAATGACGTTGATAGGCAAACTGCTGATAAAACCGTTTGCCGATAGGGGTAATCGTCTGATCGACAACCACCCCCATGTCTTTTTCATTCAGGGCGGCCGCTGTCCCGGAAAATGCGAGGAGACTGCAGATGAATGGCACCCACGCCAATCGCAGCCCACACACAGCTACTCTCCGCTCTCTTCCAGGTGGTTCTCATGCACCCAGCGCATCACACCCACCCGATTCTTCACGCCCACCTTCCGGTAAAGGCTTTGCAAATGAGCCTTCACCGTATGCGTACTCAGGCAAAGGGCATCAGCGATTTCATGGTTACTCATGCCACGCACCACATGATCCAGCATCTGCCGTTCACGACTGGTGAGGCTTTCAAAGACATGCCCGCAACTGGTTGGGGTTTTGCGGTGACGGACCAGGTAATCCATGTAACTGCGCGGGAACCAGCTGCGCCCCTTGCAAACCACATCCAGCGCCTTGGAAATAAGGGCGTCGTTGTCCTGCTGATAAATAACGCCTTTAACCACCGGCCAGTTAAGCAGGAAAAAAATATTATCGCCCCGATCAGCATTAACTAGGATAACCCTGCAAAGGGGCATATTTTCCTGGACACGGCCAAGCAACTTTTCCATTTCCGGAGTCGAAAAGTCCAGCACATTAATAAGCACCAGATCATCCTGGATATGATCACAAAAGAGATCATCACGGCTGATTGCGGTGCAGGATACGCCTCGCTGGTTCTCAATGGATTTTGCTAAAAGCCGGATTGCAAGATTGTTGCAATGTGAAACCACCAAATAGGTTTTGCTTTCGTCACGCGCCCCGTGCGCCATCGACACATCCATATCAATGTCCCTTTCCCCAAGTTCATGGCCAATGGACCACGAAATATCGCTCCCTTCACGTTACCAACACAGACATTATCAACCTGGTCTGTCGGCAGGCTGGCATCTGCCAACCGGGATCGTTAGTCTATGTCCACCATTTTCCAGTAGCACTAGTTCTATCGGCTATATTTTAAAATATGTAAAATGGTGATGTTTGTCACAAAAAATATCACTTTATTTTTATATTCACTATTGCCATATCATTCATACCCAAAGTGGGCAATTACCTTTGTGGCGTTATTTTGGGGGCTTTTCATACCGCTTATAGTGAGTTTTCCATGAAATTCTGTAGCCATTGCGGCAATCCCAACCTGCAATTCAGTATTCCGGAAGGAGATAATCGCCCCCGTTACTGGTGCCCGGATTGCGAAACGATCCATTACCAGAATCCCAAGATCGTGGTGGGCGCCGTGCCAATATGGGAAGGAAAAGTGCTGCTCTGCAAGCGGGCCATCGAACCGCGCAAAGGCTATTGGACGCTACCTGCTGGCTACATGGAAAACGGCGAAACCCTGCAGGAAGGCGCGGCCAGAGAGACATGGGAAGAAGCCTGCGCCACGGTGGCCATCGGCGACCTGTATACGGTTTTCAACCTGCCCCACATTAATCAGGTATACGTCTTCTTTCTGGGGGACGTGGAAGACGGCAAATACGGCGTCGGCGAAGAGAGCAGTGACGCAGGCCTGTTTGCTCTGGATGACATCCCCTGGGATGAGCTGGCCTTCCCCACCATCGGGCGCACGCTGCGGTTTTATATTGATGACCTCGCCCGCAACGATTTTCCCGTGCGCACTCAGGACATCCAGCCGCTCAAGCGTCGCCCGAAAGACGAATAAGCGAAGCCCGGCAGCGACTCTCAGTGCGTACCCGGCAGCGGCTCCAGCTTCCACAAATCGATGGCAGGTTCTTCATAGGGGTGCGACAGGCGTAACGCACTGATGACCGCTTGCAGGCACGCGCCCAGGCAAAGCGTCTCCACCCGATACTCTTCCACCACCTCCACCTGGTCATGCTGACCGAGAAAGGGCTGGCTCCCTGACAGGGGCCGGAACTGCCCCTGGCCCAGCGTCTGAAAGCTGCAATGATCATAATCGCCCAGGTGCCCGGCACCGGCCTCGAAAATGGCCGTTTTCACCTGTTCCACATGGCTCACGGGCACGTAAAAGCACAACTTGTAATGTTGATCACTGGCTTCTGTCATTCTTGCCTCCCGGTGCGTTGAACGTTACGACGCCACCCCGGTATCCGACGGTAGCGCAGACGCGAATTCCGGTTTCAACGCATACTCACCATGGGCCGAAATCCAGATCCCTTCTGCCGAAACCGTTTGCTCACCGTTCACCCAGACACGGCCTTCACAGCGTAATTTGCGGCGTTCCAGCGAAACCAGCCGGGCTTCGAAATCCACCGGCGTGTTCAACGGCGTGGCCGCCAGATAGCGGATATTCAAAGTGCCAGTCATACCGATCTGGCGGACATAATCCTGCGTCTTGGCCATCAGCATATCCAATGCCAGGGCCAGCACGCCACCGTGCACCCGCCCGGGCGGCCCCTGAAACACCGAGCCAAACGTGGCCCGGCCACGAATACGGTCACCATCGATCCACAATTCCAGTGGCGGCGAAAGAGGCGAGGCTTTACCGGTAAGAATTTCAAAATCCACCAGGTCGGTCACGTCATCGCCACTGCCCTGCCCGGCCAGCAGTCGCTGCAAAATCTCGCTGTAATCGCGCTGCCCTTCCTGCTGCAATGCCTGACGCAACTGCTGCACCTGGGCGATATAGTCCTGCAATTTATCCTGCGACGCATCCAGCCTCAGCACCTGTTCGGTAAGGCCAGCCAACTCTTTGCCCAGCTGACGATGCAACTGTGCCCGGGTTGAAGGTTCCGGCGTTTCCGCCACACGAATATCGCGAAAATGGTAGGTGGTTTCCGTCATCGATTACCCCAGACTCTTGGGTGTCAGCCAGACACCTTCTGCGCTGACGGTCTGGGTGTCCCCGTGCCAGATGCCGCCCTCTACAAAAATTTTCCGCCCTTCCTGGCCGGTAATGTGCGCCCGACATTCAATCGGCGCTTCTATCGGTGTCGCGGCCAAATAACGAATATTCAGCGTACCGGTGACGCCCAAACGAAACGCGGCATGCAGCGCACGGGAGAGCCCCGCATCCAGCAGCCAGGCGATCACCCCGCCGTGCACCCGTCCCGGCGGCCCCTGATACTGAAGCCCCAGGCTGACTTCTCCACGGATACCATCCTGATCTTCATGCAGCCACTGCACCTGAGGAGCGATCGGGTTGGACGGGCCGCCCACCGGGTCGTAGTCCATCATGTGATAGATATCGTCCGCGGTGGCCTTGCCGGTAAACAGTTTTCGATTCGCTTCACGGGTATCACGACGTTCCGGTATGCCCACTGTCTCCACCATGGCTTCCAGTTGCGCTGCCCAACCGGCGAGGGTTGCTTCATCCGCTTCTGCACGAATCAACCGCTCGGCCAGTAATTGCATGGCCGCACTGATACGGCGGCGCTGTGCAAAATCACTGGGCACAGGCTCGGTTTTATAGGCCTTTTGCAACTCAAAAGGCCCGAAGGTTTTTTCAGACACAGATCACCAATGAATAATTAATAACGAAAGGATTCAAACAATCGTTTGATTTTGAGGGGAGAGACTCTGTAGCTCAAGCTCATAAAAGGACATAAAAAAGGCGGAAATGGCCACCCCATTTCCGCCTTTATGTTTCGTTATTAATTATGAGTTATTCATTATTAATTGCTGTTCACCCCACCCACTTGCGGGCGTTGGCAAACATCCGCAACCAGGGGCCATTCTCGTGGCCACGCCAGTCGTCCGGAATCCAGCTGTTCTGCAACACCCGGAACACCCGCTCCGGGTGCGGCATCATGATGGTGACACGCCCGTCAGTGGTAGTAAAACCGGTTACCCCCTGCGGAGAGCCATTGGGGTTGGCCGGGTACTGTTCGGCCGGATTACCCAGGCCGTCCACATAACGCAGGCTCACCAGGCGTTGCTCGATATTGCGGTTCAGGGCGTCATCCGCCAGCTCCACTCGGCCTTCCCCGTGAGCCACGGCAATCGGGATGCGCGTGCCAGCCATGTCTTTCAACAAGATGGACGGGGAATCCTGCACTTCCACCAGGGAAGTACGCGCCTCAAACTGCTCAGACAGGTTACGCACAAAACGCGGCCAGTGTTCCGCACCGGGAATCAGGTCTTTCAAATGCGACAGCATCTGGCAGCCGTTACAGACCCCCAGCGCAAAGGTGTCTTCACGGAAGAAGAAACGGTTAAACGCTTCGCGCATTGCGTCGTTATAGAGCACGGTCTTGGCCCAGCCACCGCCGGCACCCAGCACGTCCCCGTAGGAGAAACCGCCACAGGCCACCAGCCCCTTGAAGTCATCCAGTTTCACACGGCCTTCGAGCAAATCACTCATGTGCACATCAACGGCGGAGAAGCCGACGCGATCAAACGCCGCCGCCATTTCTGTCTGACCATTAACGCCCTGCTCGCGCAGGATGGCCATTTGCGGCTTGCTGCCAGTATTGATGAACGGCGCCGCCGGATTTTCCGTCATATCAAAGGTCAACCGCACATTCAGGCCCGGGCCATTACTGTGCGGAATCGCATCGAATTCCTGACGGGCACAGTCCGGGTTATCCCGCAGGGACTGCACCTGATAACTGGTTTCCGCCCAGATACGCTGCAATTCACGGCGCGGGGTTTCCAGCAGAATTCCGCCCCCCAAACGCAGGCGAATCACATCGTCACCATCCGGTTGCCCCAAACGGTGAACGCACTGCCCGAGACCCGCTTCGGCATAACGAGCAACCACTTCTTCCGCCTGGGATTTTTCCACCTGCAACACCGCGCCCAGCTCTTCGGTAAACAACGCCGCGATGGCTTCCGGGGTATCGCCGGCCAAGTGATCCAGGGAAATATCCAGCCCCGTACGAGCAGCAAAGGCCATTTCCACCAGGCTGGTGAACAGACCGCCGTCGGAGCGGTCGTGGTACGCCAACAGTTTGCGTTCGGCCAGCAACTGCTGGGTCACCTCGAAGAAAGCGATCAGGTCTTTGGCATCGTCCAGGTCCGGTGCGATATCACCGACCTTACCGTACACCTGCGCCAGTGCGGAGCCGGCCATGCGGTTCTGACCACGGCCCAGGTCCAGCAGCAGCAGTTCGCTGTCCACACCGGTTTTCAGCTCCGGGGTCACCGTCAGGTCGATGTCGGTCACCGTAGAGAAGGCAGAAATCACCAGCGACATGGGCGCGGTGACGCTTTTATCGATACCCTTGTCGTTCCAGACCGTACGCATGGACAACGAATCCTTGCCCACCGGAATGGCGATACCCAGCTTCGGACACAGGTCCATGCCCACCGCTTTCACCGCATCGAACAGAGCCTGGTCTTCACCCGGGTGACCCGCCGCAGCCATCCAGTTGGCCGACATGCTGATCTGGCCCAGATCGCCCAGATGGGCGCCGGCAATATTGGTGATTGATTCAGCCACCGCCATCCGCCCGGACGCCGCTGCGTCCACCAGTGCCACCGGGGTACGCTCCCCCATGGCCATGGCTTCGCCGGTGGTTTTGTTTTCTGCGTTGGGGTTAAAGCCGGTAGCGGTCACCGCGCAATCGGCCACCGGCACCTGCCAGGGGCCAACCATCTGGTCCCGGTGCACCAGCCCGGTAATGGAGCGGTCACCAATGGTAATCAGGAAGCTCTTGGAGGCCACGGACGGCAGGCGCATCACCCGCTCACCGGCTTCTTTCAGGTCGATACCCTCGGTGGTGAACGCCTGACGCACAAAATCTTCGCGCTCGAAGCTGCGCAGCATTTTCGGCGGTTTGCCGAACAGCAGATCCATGGGCAGATCCACCGGCGCCTTGCCGAAATGCTCATCGCTCACGGTCAGGTGCTCGGCATCGGTGGCTTCGCCCAGTACGGCGTAGGGGGTGCGCTCACGCTGACAGATGGCGTCGAAGTCCGGCACATCGTCTGGCATCACGGCCAGCACATAACGTTCCTGGGCTTCATTACACCAGATTTCCACCGGGCTCATGCCGGGCTCGGAACTGGGCACTTTGCGCAGCTCCAGCTGGGCGCCCATATCATGATCGTGGACCAGCTCCGGCAAGGCGTTGGACAAACCGCCGGCGCCCACATCGTGGATGGATACGATCGGGTTATCGTCCCCGCGGGCCCAGCAGCGATCGATCACTTCCTGCACCCGACGTTCAATCTCCGGGTTCTCACGCTGCACGGAAGCAAAATCCAGCGCTTCCGCAGACTGGCCGGAGGCCATGGAACTGGCTGCCCCGCCGCCCAGCCCAATCAGCATGGCCGGGCCACCCAGCACAATAATCTTGGCGCCGGCGGGAATCGGATTCTTTTCCACATGGCCATCACGGATGTTGCCCAGACCACCGGCAATCATGATCGGCTTGTGGTAACCGCGCATCTCGTCACCGTTCACACCCGGTGCATTAATTTCCAGGGTACGGAAGTAACCGCACAGGTTGGGGCGACCAAATTCGTTATTGAAGGCAGCAGCGCCAATCGGCCCTTCGATCATGATGTCCAGCGCGGAGGCGATACGCCCGGGTTTACCGTAGGGCTGCTCCCAGGGCTGGCCAAAACCAGGAATGTTCAGATTAGACACGGAAAAACCGTTCAGCCCGGCCTTGGGCTTGGAACCACGCCCGGTGGCGCCTTCGTCACGGATTTCACCACCGGAACCGGTGGCGGCCCCCGGATGCGGCGCAATCGCCGTGGGGTGGTTATGGGTTTCCACCTTCATCAGCATATGCACCGGTTCGTTCACGAACTGATACTGCTGACTGCCCGGCACGGGGAAAAAGCGATCAGCCACCGGACCGGCCACTACCGACGAGTTATCGCTGTAAGCGCTTAGCACCCCTTCCGGCGCATGCTTGTAGGTATTGCGGATCATCCCGAACAGGCTCAGATCCTGCGCTTCGCCATCGATGGTCCAGTCCGCGTTGAAAATCTTGTGGCGGCAGTGCTCGGAGTTGGCCTGGGCAAACATCATCAATTCCGCATCGGACGGGTTACGCCCCAACGCAATGAACTGTTCCACCAGGTATTCAATCTCATCCGCCGCCAGGGCCAGACCCAGCTCACCATTGGCCGCTTCCAGCGCCCCACGGCCACCGCCGAGAATATCCACGGTGGTCAGTTCACGGGGCTGGTGATGGGTAAACAAGGCCTCGGCATCATCCAGCTCCGGCAGCACCACCTCGACCATCCGGTCGTGCAGGGCGGCAGCCAGAGCGTCGCGATCGCCGCCTCCGTCCAGGCGATATTCAATCCCGCGCTCGATCCGCTCCACCTGGGTGAGGCCGGCGTTATGACAAATATCCGTCGCCTTGGATGACCAGGGCGAAATGGTACCCGGGCGCGGCACCACTACGAAACGCTGCCCCTCAACCCGGGCTTCTTCAACACTGGGGCCATACTCGAGCAGGCCTTCCAGCACCTGTTGCTGCGAGGCGTTCAGCGGCGCAGACAGCTCCACAAAATGCACATAGCGCGCCGACAGGGCCGATACGCCGTTCAGGGACTCAAGCAGTTTTTCCTTACGAAATGCGGACAGGGCCGGGCTTCCGGAGAGGATCAGCATAGTGCGCCTTATATGATTACCAATGGGGATTGAGGGGTGCCAGATGTTCAGGGCATTTATTCAGGTTGGCAATGATACGGGATTTGCTCGCCGCTCGCAGCCTCTCAAGCCGCCGATTTACTCCGCAATTTGCGCCCGGCGCAGGCCCGCTGGCCCTGTCATCAGGCAGTAGCAAAACGCCTACGAATGACGCCTGATACGCAATTTAATGCTCTTTTCCTGACTTTTAAAAATTGTGCAAAAAAGGAGCAATTGTTCGACAAAGCTTTACAGAACAGCCATTTGCCGATGATAGAGTTGCGCCGCAATTTCGTGATATAGATCACAAGTAAGGAACAATAGCGAAGGCATAGGGCCTTCCACCGGTCGGCGGTAAGCAGTATCGACCTGTCTGGACAACCTGACAGAGGTACCACCAAGTGACGGTATTCTTTCGACACAGCAAGCATTTGCTCGCCCCGCTGGCGCTGTTCAGCGTACTGGGGCTAATGCTGGCCATGCGTCCCACTCCCTCTGCCATGGAGCGCGTTATCGCCCGTGGCGAGCTGGTAGTGCTAACCCGCCCGTCCAACACGACCTATTATGAAGATCAGCACGGCTTCACCGGCATGGAATACGAACTCGCCAAAGGGTTCGCTGACAGCCTGGGGGTAGAGCTGCGCATCCTCGAATCCGACGACCTCTCCTACATCCGTTACGCTATCCGCAAGGGCACGGCAGACATTGCAGCCGCTGGCCTGGTCGCCACCGCAGAGCGCAGCGAAAGCCTGCGCTTCAGCACTCGCTACCAGAATATCGACACCCTGCTGGTACGCCGCCTGAGCAGCCCGCGAATTAGCGATCTGAGCGAGCTGAACGACCAAAAAGTGGCAGTGAGCGCCGGCTCCAGCCACGCCGAGCTGCTGATCAAGGCACAGCTGGACAATCCCGAGCTTGAATTCCGGGAAGTGGAAAACGCCACCCCGGAGCAGCTGCTGGCGCTGGTGGAAGACGGTCAGGTCGACTACACCCTGATCAATTCCAACAGTTACGCCCTGCAGCGTGCGCTGTGGCCCGACCTGATTGCCGATTACACCGTGGCCACCGATATGCCGCTGGCCTGGGCCTTCAACCCGAAAGATGACAAAAGCCTGTATATGGCAGCGCAGCGCTACCTGACCCAGGCCAAGGCCGACGGCACCACCGCCAAGCTGGAAGACCGCTTCTACGGGCATGTGGAACAGTTCAACCTGTACGCCGCGCGCAGCTTTATGCGCCACCTAGACGACCGTCTGCCGCTGTATGAAGGGTTGTTCAAGGAAGCCGAGGACAACAGTGGCTTTGACTGGCGCCTGCTGGCTGCCCTCGCCTACCAGGAATCCCTGTGGGATCCCCAGGCCATCTCCCCCACCGGGGTCAAGGGCCTGATGATGCTCACCAACGATACCGCTCGCCAGATGGGTATCAGTGATCGCACCGACCCGTCACAGAGCATCAGTGCCGGCGCCGCCTACCTTCGCCGCACCCATGCGCGGATTCCCGACCGCATTCCCGAGCCAAGCCGCACCTGGATGGCGCTGGCCGCCTACAACGTGGGCTTTGGCCACCTGGAAGATGCCCGCGTGCTGACCCAGCGCCAGGGCGGCGACCCGGACAACTGGCAGGATGTGAAACAGCGCCTGCCGCTGCTGGCCAAATCCGCCTACGCAGACCAGCTTCGCTACGGCAATGCCCGGGGCGGTCAGGCAGTGGTGTACGTCCGCCATATTCGCCGCTACTACGATCTTCTGGTGTGGGCGGAAAACTCCCGCCGCCGCGATGGCACGCTCATCGCTCTGAATTAACAGACAGCAGCGAGACGCGAGTGACGCCCCCGCCGGGTTCTGCGCCTCGAAACTCGCAACTCGCTTCTTTGTCATCGCAGAGAGAGTCATCTCAGCGTTATCTCAGAACAAACCTGGCTGACTCACCTGCTGCCCCAACGCCAACGGTGCAAGCCACGGCAAACGTTCCGCCAGCATCTCGTGCCATAGCGCAGCCAGAGCCAGCGCATCACCATTATCCGGCATGTGAATAAACACATAGGGCTGCTTGCCCGCTTCGATCCAGCACACCACCCGTTCAACCCAGGGCGCGAGAAAGAGCCGGTTGGCCTGCAAATCCGGGTGGCCCACGTACCGAATCACCGGCGCCACTTCACCCGGCAACACATGTACCGGCAGCCGGGGCTTCTTGCGCTGGGCATCCCGTGTTGCCGGGTCCTCAGCAGGGGCAGCAAACAATGCCCGACTGTCAAAACAGACCCGGGCAAGCTGACGCTCCCGCAAACCACCGTTAAGTGCCTTTTCCGCTTCGCCCTTGGCGAAAAAATCCCGGTGGCGCACCTCCACCGTACAATCCAGCGATGCCGGCAACGCCTCCAGAAATCGCCACAGATCCGCCAGATTCGATGGACCAAAGGCCGCAGGCAACTGCAGCAGGAATGGGCCCAGCACATCGTTCAGCGGAGCCAGTCTGTCCACAAACGCCCGTACCGGCTCCTTGCCGCCCCGTAACAAATCATCATGGGTAATCTGTCGGGGAAATTTGAACAGGAACCGAAACCCCGCCGGTACCTGGGCACGCCATTGCTCACACTGACGGGCTGAGGGCGTAGCATAAAAAGACGTATTGCCCTCGACCGCATTGAACACCTGGCTATAACGCCCCAAGGGGCTGTTGCCAGCAGGTAAACGCCCATCCCAGGCAGGATGCTGCCACTGCGGGCACCCCAGAAAATAAGGCCGCTTCATGCAACACCTGGGTAGAAATGGTGCTCCCGGAGAACCCTGCGCACCTGTTCTACACGGGCATTACTGAGCTGGCGATAGTCAGGGTAAGGGGTTAACAGCAAGCGTCTTTGCGGGTCCACAGCAATCTCCGCAGCGCCGTGCAATGGTCGGGCGTGGTGCCGCAAGCCGGTAAAGCGCAGCAGGTTTTCCTTGCCACCAATCCAGTGCCAGCAAGGCCCCTGAGCCAACACCGGCGCAAAACACAGCGCCGTCTCCTGAAACAGCGCTTGATCCCGGTAGCGCCGCCAATCCTCCGCCACCGGGCACGCCACCTTGGCCAGCAGATTCAGGATCTTTCGCCAGTGATTGGAGTTGGCCGCCACCAACGCGCCCACATCCGGGACCATTCCCATGGGCCGGTGAGGCAGATACAGCATCAGTCCTGGCCGGGCAGCACCCAGGTAATCCGAGTCAGGCATTGCAACCCTCTCCTGCTTGAGACGTTGATATTCTACCGGGCGCGATACTGAAGGAGCGAAAACGAAAAAGGGCCTGCCGCACCGCTGCGACAAGCCCTTTTCGTTTGTATCTGGTAGGCACGAGTGGATTCGAACCACCGACCCCCACCATGTCAAGGTGGTGCTCTAACCAACTGAGCTACGTGCCTAAAGAGGGTGGCAATTCTATGCAGCTTGATCCGTCAGGGCAAGACCCTCGTTGCAGATTGATGGTCATCCCTCAAATGCCATTATCCCAACGCCGCATTACTTGCGGCGGCGCGAGCCCCAGGCGGTTTCAATCTGACGTGCGCGGGTGATGGACTCTTCCACCAAATCCGACTGATGCTCGGCAAACTCGCGGATAATCTCCAGGGCCGAACGCACATCACGACGGAAAATGGTTTCCACCAGCGCCTTGAAGAACGACAGGCACTCCTTGATTTCATCCGGCTCCAGATGCAGGGCCATAAAGTAAGCCCGCTGCATGGCCGGCTGCATATTGATCAGAACATCTTCCACGAAGACATTGCGGGCGAACGGATAGACATGCTCCAGAAAGCGAAAGCTGAGGGTAAAGAAAACATCGTGGTCGCGCTCCTCCGCCGCCACTTGCAACCCGTGAACCAGCTCAATGAACGAATCCAGGTCTTCTTCGCGCACCACCTTAATGGCCTTGCGAATCACCAGCCCCAGCAACACCTGCATGACTTCATACAGGCTGCGCACATGGGCTTCGGACATTTCTTTCACCACCGCACCCCGGCGCGGCAAAATGTCGATCAGCTGGCGGCGCTGTAAAATCAGTAGCGCCTCACGCACAGATCCCCGGCTGACATCCAGCTCCCCTGCAACACGCAGTTCCTGAATGCGATCACCGGCCAACATGTCGCCATGGATGATTTGCTGAGCGAGATGCTGGGCAATTTGCTCAGAGAGGCTTTCCTTCGCTTTGAAGCTCACCGAACCCCCGGTACTTGTTGAACAATCCAATTAGGTTTGTCCGACTATAGTACACAAGAAAGCCACCACCAAGTACTGGATTTGCCAACCATCCCCCGCCAGTATCAAATGCATCAGTGCCATACTGACCAAGCCACAGCACGGATTCACCCACAATAAGAACTGTGACCACACCCAATACCGGGCGGAGCTGCATGAACAAGGAATTGATCACCCAGTTACCCAGAGTCGAGCAACTGTTTGACCAATACGCAGAGCGTTTTGGCAAACAACAGACGGCATACCGCAACCATGTTTATCGGCTGGTAAACCTGGTCATGGCGCAACGCCCCGTCAATGACGAAGAGCTCGGCAAGCTGCAAGTCGCCGCCTTTTTCCATGATGCCGGCATCTGGCTGGCCGGCACCTTTGACTATTTACAACCCTCCGCCCGGCTCGCTGAACACTACCTTCAGGAAGAAGGCCTGGAAGATTGGAGCCAGGATGTGCGCACCATGATCATGAACCACCACAAAATCAGCCGCTTCAGCCGCAACCATCTCGACCTCACCGAAGTGTTCCGCCGGGCTGACTGGGTTGATGTGAGCCTGGGGCTGCTGCGTTTCGGCATTCCCATGGCGCGGATCCGCTTGATCAAACGGGGCTTCCCCAATGCGGGCTTTCATCCGCTACTGCTGAAGCTCAGCGGCCAGCAACTGCTCAGCCAGCCCTGGCGCCCCTTGCCCATGCTCAAACGATAAAACAGCCCCCGCCAGAACCCTAGGGCGCCGCAAAAAAGTTACTCACAACTTCTGTGGATAACTCTGTGCATAGACTGTCAGGAACTGCCGCCACCGCCTGTCGTGCCTGCCATGTCATTAGAATGATGAAAAAATGGCCACAATATTAAACCGTTTAAAATCAGTAACTTACAAATACGCACTGCAAATCAATAGCTTAGCCTCCAACGTTCACGCATCGGGTGAAATCAGCGTGTTCGCTGTGCAAAACTGTTGCCCGCCAACAGGGCATAAGGGGAAAAAGCAAGAGAAAGGCATGGCTGATTAACGAAAAATCGGGCTTACAGTTTTTACCCGGCGCGGCAGGCAAGCGAAGTGATCAGAACGAGAAAAGCCGCTCAATAAGCGGCTTTTCCATAAAACGGTGATTTCGGGCTCAGCAGCAATCAGCGGCGCAGACTGAAACTCACCCCCAGCACGACCACCGGTTCGATATCCAGATCATACCGATCCCGCTCTTCCTCGCTATCGCAAGCCCTGATGCCACGGTACTCGCCGCACTCCAGCGCTTCCAGCACCCCCACCGCCGCGCTCACGGTCCAGCGCGAGTACGGTTTCACCCACTGGTGGCCCAGTTCAACGCCAGCACCCAGCCGCTCATAGTGGCGCTCGCCACCCAGATCGCCCGCCATCAGGCCCGTGTAGAAGCCCTTCTCTGACATGAGTCCACGCTCCATCTTGCGGCGCCAGCCCGCTACCCAGCGGAACTCTTCCGTATCCAGGCCACTGGAATCCACATAATAGGCAGGCATGCCGTAGAAACTGTTCTTTTCGGTAGCCCATTCGAGGTTAAGCCCGACCAGACCATTGAGATAGCCGATACCGATCAGGGCATCGTCCGCCGCCGCCGACAGAGGCAGCAACGCAAGGAAGGAAAGCAGCCAGCGACGCATGGCAAACTCCAGTTTATTGTTGTTATATCGGGCAAGCCCCGGCAATAAGAGCCTGTATTTTTCACAACCCCCTGGCCGATTACAAGCGCCAGGGCGTCACCCGTAGCCGGCGCAAACGCCGGCCGGGGAAAATTCAGCGTGGATCAGAGCGGGATTTTATCGATACTGTCCGCGGTCCCATCAATGGCCCCGTCGACCTTTTCCAGCGCTTCATCAGCGGCATTACCCGCCACCGGAATAATCGACAGCACCGCCCCGACCACGGAACCGGCCGCCCCCACTAAACGCATGGGCGTAGTCGCCAGCTTGGTGAGGAAACAGCCACTGAGAACCGCGGCCAACAGGCCAATAACGGCCAGACGCATTACGGATTTCATACCTTCTCCTTTTTTTTCTACTTATTATTGGGAGCCTGCCGGCACCGGTCGGCCCGGCAAGCTCATGTCGTTGATCAGTACTCGAACGTCATCCCCAGACGCTTGCCCACTTCTTCGTAGGCTTCTACCACGCCGCCCAACCCCTGACGGAAGCGGTCCTTGTCCAGTTTTTCGCGGGTGTTCTTGTCCCACAGGCGACAACCGTCCGGGCTGAATTCATCGCCCAGCAGCACTTCACCATTAAACACGCCAAATTCCAGCTTGTAATCCACCAGCAGCATTTCACCGTCCAGAAACAGCTGCTTGAGCACATCGTTCACCTGGAAGGTAAGCACTTTCATCTGCGCCACCTGTTCATCGGTGGCCCAGCCAAAGCTCTGAATATGGAAATCATTGACCATGGGATCCCCCAGGTCGTCATCCTTGAGGAAGAATTCAAAGGTGGGCGGGTTCAGCTCCAGCCCTTCTTCCACCCCCAGACGACGACAAATAGAGCCGGCGGCGATGTTACGCACCACACACTCTACCGGGATCATGTCCATCTTCTTGACCAGGGATTCCGTGGCGGACAGGGTTTTCTCGAAGTGGCAGGGAATGCCCGCCGCCTTCAGCTTTTCCATGATGGCTGCGTTGAACTGATTGTTCACCGCTCCCTTGCGTGCCAACGCCTCCTTTTTCTTGCCGTCGAAGGCGGAGGTGTCGTCACGAAACAGCATGATCAGCTTGTCCGCGTCATCGGTGGTGTACACAGACTTGGCTTTGCCGGCATACAACTCGTCGCGTTTTTCCATGGAAAGGCCTATTACTCAGGTCAGTATTAATGTACTTGCAGCCAGTCAAACCCTTCCGTCTGGCTGGCAACGCCAATTCGCTCACGCCCCTGGGTAATCACCCGTTCGACCGCATCCAGTGCGTGCCGGGACGTGTTGTTCTGTTCGCTCAGGTGCGACAGCACCAGATGTTGCAGGCGATCCACATTGGCCTGGCGCAGCAACGCCGCCGCCTGATCATTGCTCAGATGCCCTAACATACCACCCACGCGCCGTTTCAACGATGACGGATAGGGGCCAGACGCCAGCAACTGCGGGTCGTGATTGCATTCCAGCACCAGTGCATCGCATTCCCGGTAGGCATCCACCACGTGAGGAGTAATCGCTCCCAGGTCCGTCAGCACCCCCACGGTGCGTTGCTGCCAGGAGAAACGGTACTGGCAAGGTTCGCGGGCATCGTGGGGCACCAGCACCGGCAGTATTTCCATGGCTCCCAGGCCGAATGTGCGGCCGGGGCGGATTTCCTGCCAGTCGGCACCTTTCAGCGTCGCGCGCTTGTCGTGCACAGCGCTGGCCGTGCCAAAGGAGCTATACACCGGACAGCCCACCTTGCGGGCCAGCGCCCCGGCGCTGCGAATATGATCGCCGTGTTCATGGGTGACCAGAATCGCGCTAAGCTGTGCCGCCGTCAGGCCCAGCCTCCCCAGCCGCGCCTCGGTTTCTTTCACCGTGAAACCGCAATCGATCAGGACCAGGGTATCGTCAGCCTGCACCAGCGTGGCATTGCCTTTACTGCCACTGCCCAGTGACGCCAGCTGCATTAATCGAGCTCGTCGTAGATTCGCTCGAGAATGGCCAGCCCCGGGGTTTTCTCCACCAGCGCGGTGCCTTTCTCGTTCAGGACCGCCACCTGGATACCGTTGGTGGTGTGGCTCAGTTTCAGCTGTGCTTCACGGGCCCCGAGTTCATAACGGTTGGGTACCTTGAGATAGAAAATACCCACTTCGCGATCACGGTCACCCACCTTCAAATCGGTTTTCTTCAAGGCATCGCCCACATATTCCCACGCCCAGGCGTACCGGGTGGACATCATGATGATCGGGTAGCCGTTGCCGTCACGGCCCAGCAGCGCCCTGGCAGACTCCCCTTCCGGAGCGGGCTCATCGTTTTCCTTGTCCGGCGCATTCCCCAGCACCACCAGTTGCGGCGGGCGTGGCGGCTCGAAACGGTCTTCATCTTCACGGGGAGCGGTCAACCGCTCATCCTGCCTCGGCACCGCGTAGAGCGGCTGCTCACCAATAAAGACATCACCTTCCGGGACCTTTATCGGGTCCGTCACGTCCGCTTTACGGTATTCCAGGCTGCTGTCCGGTAACCAGCTACACCCGGTAACCAGCAGGGCGAGCGCAAGGGGGGCAAGCAACGCCGCTTTCTTCATTTAACCTCCAGCAGGCCGCATTGGCGCATGGTTTCACGCAACCGCGGCTGGGCCGCTTCTGACAGCGACACCAGCGGCAGCCGGATGCCTGCGTCAATCAGCCCCATTTCAAACAGTGCCCATTTCACCGGGATCGGATTCGCTTCAATAAACAGATCACGGTGCAGGGGTTCCAGTTCCGCATTCAGTGCACGGGCTTTATCTGCATCACCGGCCAGGGCCGCCTCACACATGGCCGCCATTTTCGCCGGAGCCACGTTGGCAGTCACAGAAATATCGCCATGGCCGCCAGCCAGGATAAAGTCCAGGGCGGTGGCGTCATCGCCGGAGTAAAGCATGAAGTCGTCGCCACAGCGCTCACGGATTTCGCGGGCCCGCTCCAGGTTCCCGGTGGCTTCCTTGATGCCCACGATGTTAGGCACCTTGCTCAAACGCTCCACGGTTTCCGGCAGCAGGTCGCAGGACGTACGCCCCGGCACGTTATACAGGATCTGGGGGATATCCACGGCACGAGCCACTGCCAGAAAGTGCTGATACAAACCTTCCTGGGGGGGCTTGTTGTAATAAGGCGTCACCAGCAGACAGGCATCCGCGCCATCACGTTTGGCGTCGCGGGTCAGGCGAATGGCTTCTTCGGTATTGTTGGCGCCGGTACCGGCAATCACCGGAATGCGCCCCTTGGCCAGTGCCACCACTTCACGGATCACGCTGTCATGCTCTTCAAAGCCCAGCGTGGCGGATTCACCCGTGGTGCCCACAGCCACGATGGCGTGGGTGCCCTGCTCTACATGCCAGTTAACCAGCGAGCGCAAACGCTCCCAGTCCACGGACCCATCTGCACGCATGGGGGTCACCAAGGCCACTATGCTGCCGCGAATCATGCCTGTCTCCTGTTCTGCGCAAACGCTATGCGCCAATTAACCGCGACGCTTCCTGCCAGCAGGCGCTATCGTCGACCGAAGGGCGCTATGGTAAACCTCGCCCCCAAGGCGGACAAGACGCGAGTCCTTCGTTTCCCCCTGCAAAAGCAAGAGGAAGCGAAAAACGGCAACGCCTTGAGGGCCCAGGGTTAAGACCACCCACACCGGCAAGTGTTCAGTACTGGATGAACTGGGTAGACTGATTGGCCATACACGCCCCTGCAGAGGGCGAATGCAGCCCGGCATGCCGATGTCTATCCCCCGGTATTGCAGGGCCATAAACAAATGGCCACCACTGATGGAGAGCAGCCATGGACCAGTTGATTGTCATTTCTGCCCTGGGCACGGACCGGCCCGGCATAGTGCAGGCCCTGTCCAAGGCCGTGCTGGAATACGATGGCAGCATCATGGATTCGCGCATGACGGTGCTGGGCGGCGAATTTGCCGTGCTGATGCTGGTCGCCGGCAACGCAACCACCCTGGACAACCTGGAAGCCGGGCAGCAGCAACTATCCGAACAACTGGACCTGCTGATCACGCTCAAGCGCACCCGCGCCCCGGATGCTCGCCCTGCCGCCCTGCCCTATGAGGTAGAGGTTGTCGCCATGGACAACCCCGGCATCGTCCATGAAATCGCCAATTTCTTTTCCGCGCGCAATATCAATATTGATGATTTGCATACCGGTACCTACGCTGCGCCCCATACAGGCACCCGCATGTTCAGCCTGCAGCTGGTCCTGAGCATGAGCGCGGAGCACTCCGTGGCCCAGTTGCGCGATGCGTTCCTGGATTTCTGTGAAGCGCGCAACCTGGACGCCACCATGACACCGAAGCGTTAAAATCCGCAGCACGCTTCACGCAGCAAGCAAAAGACATCAACCAAAACAAGGGAAATAGACACAGACATGGCACACCCCAAGATTGGCAATCTGGCCCCCAACTTCAAACTGCCGGATCAGGACGGCAACCTGATTGAATTGCGATCCTTCAGGGACAAGAACCCGGTGGTGATTTTTTTCTACCCCAAGGCCCTCACCCCGGGCTGTACCACCCAGGCCTGCGGCATTCGCGATACCAAGGCCGAGCTGGAAAAGCGTGGCGTGGTTGTGTTCGGTATCAGCCCGGATGCGGTTGCTCGCCTGCCCAAGTTTATCGACAAGCATGACCTGAACTTCACCTTGCTATCCGACGAAGATCACGCCACCGCCGAAAAATACGGGTGCTGGGGCATGAAAAAGTTCATGGGCAAGGAATTCATGGGGCTCATCCGCACCACGTTTATCGTCGGCAAGAATGGCAAGTTGCTGAAGGTGATGGACAAATTCAAAACCAAGTCTCATCACGAGGATCTGCTGGCAGAACTGGATGCGCTGGGGATTACGCCTAACGCCTGATGCCCAACGCCTGGCGCTGCAGTGACGGAAGCGTGTCGTCTTCCGGCGTCAGGCGTCAGGCGTTTATCAAGCCTCTGGCTGCGCCTCCAGCTTCCCGGGAGAATAATCCGCCTGCCGGGGCCAGGCGTTGATCACCGCCTTGATCAGCGTGGCCAGCGGGATGGCGAAGAACACTCCCCACAACCCCCACAACCCACCGAACAACAGAATCGCGGTAATAATCGCCACCGGGTGCAGGTTCACCGCCTCGGAAAACAGCAGTGGCACCAGGATATTGCCGTCAATGAACTGGATAATGCCGTACACGATCATCACCAGGGCGAAATCGCCGCCCCAGCCAAACTGCACGTAGGCCACTGCGGCCACCGGCAAGGTCACCACGGTGGCGCCGATATACGGCACCACCACCGACAACCCCACCAGCACCGCCAGCAGCACCGCGTAATTCATGTCCAGCAGCACAAAGGCAATAAAGGTCGCCCCGCCCACCAACAAAATCTCAATGGCCTTGCCCCGCACATAGTTGGCAATCTGGCCGTCCATTTCCTGCCATACATGGGAGAGGATCCGCCGCTTGCGGGGCAGAAAACCCAGCATCCAGTTCACCAGGGTTTCCCGGTCCTTCAGAAAGAAGAACACCAGCAACGGCACCAGCACCAGGAACACCATGATTTCCACCAGGTTCGGGATCGACGCCAGCGACAGAGTCAGCACCCCTTGCCCGGCTTCCGCCACTTCCCGCTGAATCACCGCAACAATGGAATTCACCTGTTCCATGGAAATGATTTCCGGGTAATGCGCCGGCAACCCCCGCAACCAGATTTCCCCGTTCTTGAGCACATGGGGCAACTGGTCCTGAACCAGCAGCACCAGCTGCCGCCAGACCATGGGCAACAACACGACCAGCGTGGCAATTAACAGCCCCATAAACAGCGTGAACACCAGCCCCACCGCCAGCATGCGTTTCACACCCCGGCGCTCCAGCGCCCCCACCAGCCCCTGCATCAGGTAAGCGACCACCATGGCCGTGAACACCGGAGCCAGCATGCCGCCGAAGAACGCGATGGTCAGACCAATGACCAATAGCAGGACAACCAGATACACCGCTTCTTCATCCGAGAAGTAGTTATCGGCCCAGTTTCTCAATATGCGTAGCATCAAGGCTCCTGTGTGCCGCAGCGGATAACAAAACAGTAGCGGCCTTTGCTTTCCTGCATGCGAACTAGCTCATGACAGGATTGTCTCAGATAGGCAGGGATATCACTGGCTGAGCCGGTGTCCGTGGCGATCACTTCCAGTACTTGCCCGGCGCGGAGTTGCCGTAACGCCTGCCGGGTTTTCAATAACGGCAGTGGGCATTGTAACGTGGAGGCATCCACATGGAGATCAACCATTTGTTCGAATACAGGGTTTTCAGTCATTGTAATCGCTTCATTCATCGCCGCCCTGACGGCATTATAGTCACAAGCCGGGCATTGAATCAGTGCCCGCATAGCGATACCCGGAATTTCATGACCCGTTACTCGTCGCTGGACGGAGCCACAATTTGTTGACGCTGTTTTTACGTACTTTT
Organism: Alcanivorax sp. VBW004; assembly: GCF_009718865.1. NCBI lineage: Bacteria > Pseudomonadati > Pseudomonadota > Gammaproteobacteria > Oceanospirillales > Alcanivoracaceae > Alcanivorax > Alcanivorax sp. VBW004. Next base: position 1,984,674 of record NZ_WNHC01000001.1, on the reverse strand, counting down.
TTGCTGTTCGGCTGCTGCTGGCTGGCCAGCCCGTCCGCCGCCGATGACAACCTGCCGGTACTCGGGGACCCCACTGCCGCGCTGATGTCTGCCGATCAGGAATACCGCCTGGGTCGGGCCTGGCTGCGCGGCCTGCGCGGACAGACCTCCATCATGTCTGACCCCATGGTGCAGGAGTACGTGGAAAGCCTGGTCTATCGCCTGGCGTCCTACAGCGACCTGAAAGAGCCGAACCTGGATATCGTGGTCATCAACAGCCGCCAGATTAACGCCTTCGCGGTGCCCGGCGGCGTCATCGGACTCAACGCCGGCCTGTTTCTGAATGCAGACAGCGAAGACGAAGTGGCCGGGGTGGTTGCCCACGAAATTGCCCACGTGAGCCAGCGGCACTTTGCCCGCCGCTATCTGGATTCGAAAAAAATGAACACCGCCGTGCTGGCCGCCATGCTGGCCAGCCTGGCCGTGGCCATTGCCGGTGACGGGGAAGCGGGCATGGCCGGCATTGCCGCCACCCAGGCCGGCGCCATTCAGGCCCAACTGGCCTACTCACGCCAGAATGAGCGGGAAGCCGACCGCGTGGGCATGCAGACCCTGGCGGCCTCCGGCATGGACCCTGGCGCCATGCCACGCTTTTTCGAACGCATGCACGATAGCCAACGTTTCTCCGGCGATCCGCCGGAGTTCCTGCTCACTCACCCGGTGACCGAAAGCCGTATTGCCGACAGCCGGGCACGGGCTCGCACCCTGCCTCCGGCACGGCTATCAGTATCCACCGGCTTTCTGCTGGCCCAGGCGCGGCTCAAGGCGGGCTTCATCACCTCTGATGATCAGGCCATTGAATACTTCAAACGCTACAGCAACGAGCGCAGTGCCCTGGGCCTGAAAGCGGCGCGCTATGGCCTGGCCCTGAGCTATCTGCGAGCCAACCATTACGATCAGGCCCGGGAGTTGATGCAGGGGCTGGCCGACCAGTATCCCGACGAACTCTGGTTCCGCCTGGGGCTGGCAGAGGTGGCGCTGGATGAAGGTAACTACCCACTGACCATTCAGGAAACCGAGTGGGTACAACGCATTTCTCCGGACAACTACGCGGCGTCCATCCTGCAGAGCAAGGCTTATCTGCGCAGCAAGCAGCCGGAGAAGGCCCTGCCGCTACTCAAACCGCTTGTCCATGAGCACGCCAATGATCCGCACATCTGGGACCTGGCCGCGGATGCCTACGGCAACAGTGGCGATACCGTGCGCGCCCTGCATGCCCGCGCCGAAAGCCAGTTTCTGCGCGGCAACGACCCCAAGGCCCAGCAACAAATGCGTTATGCCCTGCGCGATGCAGAAAATGACTTTGCCCTGTACAGCAAACTGAACGGGCGTTTACGGGAAATGAAGCGGTTATCCGAAGAGGAATTTTGATGAAGAGCGGGAATGAAGAACGAGGCACGAGAATCCGCCGGGCTTTCGCCTGTCGCCACTCGCACCCCGTAACCGCCTGACCCAGCAACCTGTTACGCAGATCACCTGGTCAGGCCCGGGTTATTCTACCCTTTCAGGGATTGGCCGAAATCGAGCATGCGGTTCAGCGGCACCATGGCTTTCTCTGCCAGGTCCTCGTCCACAAAAATCTCCTGGCCCATGCCGTTTTCATCTTCCAGCACCGCCAGCATGCTCTGCAGGCCATTCATGGCCATCCACGGGCAGTGGGCGCAACTGCGGCAGGTGGCGCCGGCCCCTGCGGTCGGCGCTTCAAGGAAGGTTTTTCCCGGCGCCAGTTGCTGCATCTTGTAGAAAATGCCTTTGTCTGTAGCAACAATAAAGGCGTCATTATCCATTTCGCAGGCAGCCTTGATCAGCTGCGACGTGGAGCCCACCACATCCGCCATGGCCACCACTGACGCGGGAGATTCCGGGTGCACCAGAATGGCGGCATCCGGGTACGCCGCTTTCAAGTCGTGCAAGCCTTTGGCCTTGAACTCTTCGTGCACGATGCACGCGCCGTCCCAGCACAGCACGTCGGCGCCAGACTTGTCGCGCACATAGCCACCCAGGTGCTTGTCCGGCGCCCACAGGATTTTTTCACCGTTGCTGTCCAGGTGTTCGATCAGTTCCACTGCAATAGAGGAAGTGACAACCCAGTCAGCACGGGCCTTCACTGCAGCAGACGTATTGGCATAAACCACCACCGTACGGTCCGGGTGCTGGTCACAGAAGGCAGAGAATTCGTCTTCCGGGCAACCGATATCCAACGAACAGGTGGCTTCCAACGTCGGCATGAAAACGCGTTTTTCCGGGCTGAGGATCTTGGCGGTCTCACCCATGAACTTAACCCCGGCCACAATCAGCGTGGACGCAGGGTGGTCTTTACCGAAACGGGCCATTTCCAGGGAGTCGGAAACACAGCCACCGGTTTCTTCCGCCAGAGACTGGATCTCGGGATCTGTGTAGTAGTGCGCCACCAGCACCGCATCGCGCTGACGCAACAGCGCCTTGATCCGGTCACGATAGGATGCACGCTGCTCATCGCTGAGCGTGTCGTCCGGCTCCACCTTGGCCAGGTGTGCCTGGACCCGTGCTTTTGCCTCTGCAGTCATTGCCTTACCGCCCGGGGTTCCCCCCTGATATCAACAACTTGGAAAGTTAATACGAAAAATAAGGCGGGCATAATACCACAACATCAAAGAACCGCTGAATCGCGGTCAATGACTCGCCCTGTAGAGACAAAAATGGGCGCGTGAGCGGCGCTTTTCAAGCCTTCCTTAAGCCTGCGAGGGAGACTTACAGGAAGGCCTGTAGGCGGGACCGGCGGCCAACAGATGTACCGTGCTGATCGCCCGTTCCAGGAAAGCCCCTTCGCAATAGCACAGGTAGTACTCCCACATACGCACGAACCGCTCATCAAACCCCAGCTCCCGAATGCGGGGCAAGGCACCATGAAAACGTTGCCGCCAGTGATTTAGGGTCAGGGCATAATCGTGACCGATGTCATGCAACTCCGTGGCCACCAGGCGAGTATGGCGGGTCAGGTTATCGCACATCACCGACACGCTGGGCAGGAAGCCGCCCGGGAAGATGTAACGCTTGATGAAATCCACCTGCTTGAGCGCGTAGTCAAAACGCTGATCCGGCACGGTGATCGCCTGAATCAACAACAGCCCTTCCGGCTTCAAACGTTTGCCGAGCACATCAAAGTATCCCGGCAGAAATTCTGCTCCTACCGCTTCAATCATTTCCACCGACACCACACGATCGTATTGGCCGGTGAGTTCACGGTAATCCTTTTCCAGAATGCTGATGCAGTCATCCAACCCGGCATCGGCCACCTGTTGGCGGGCATAGCGGGCCTGCTCACGGGAGATGGTTGTGGTGGTAACGGTGACGCCATAATGCTGTGCCGCATGCAGGGCCAACCCACCCCAGCCGGTGCCAATTTCCAGCAGGGTCATTCCCGGCTGCAATTGCAGGCGCTGACAGATCAGCTCCAGCTTGTGCACAGACGCTTCTTCCAGAGACGCATCCGGGCGGGGAAACACCGCACTGGAATACATCATGGTGCGATCAAGAAACAGGCTGAAAAAGTCGTTACCCAGATCATAGTGGGCAGAAATATTCCGGCGGGAACCTTGCAGCGAATTACGGTTGTAGCGATGCAGCATTTTCAGCGCCGGCTTGGACAGGGCCGCAAAGCCGCCTTCCAGGGCTTGCATTGCATCCACATTGGCCGCGAAATAGCGAATCACCTTGATCAGGTCCGGGCTGGACCAGCCTTGCTCCATAAACGCTTCCGCCGCCCCCAGCGCTCCACCGCTCATCATCATGCTGTAGGTGCGCCAGTCGGCCAGCACGATGTGCCCCAGGTCATTAGCCTGAGCATTATTGCCCCGCACCGCGGAGCCAAGCATGACCGTATTGCCATCCGGCTCATCGATACGCAGGCCACCCCGGGGCAGTTTCTCAAGCTGATTCAACACCAGCGTGCGCGCCACCGATTGCGGCCAACTCAGTGTGCCGGCCTGGTCACCTTTATTGTCAGAAGCTTTATCGCCAGACAGCATGTGTCTCACTCCCTGTTTCCTTGATCTCAGTCATCGCGCTTGCCAGCGGGGTGGCCATGGAAGACCGCCCCCTTGCGCCACAGTTTGAAGGCCTGCCAGTAAATGCGTTTCAGCGTGGCCAACCCCTGTGCACCAAACCGGAAAATGCCCTTGCCCATCATCGCCGGTTCTGACGCAAATAATTGCAATTTCACCCCGGCCTTGAAGACGGGAACCTGGTTATCCCGGTCCTCTAACCCTATTCGCAGATCGGGTAAGGCAACGTGAAGATCCCAGTGGTATTGCAGCAACATGGGCAGGAACGGCGAGACATGAAAGGCTTTGGGGTGATCGACCACCAGGGCGTCGTTATCACCACGAGAAAAGGTGAGCGGGTAAAAGTGGCGTTCCCGCCAGGGCGTATTCTGCACCTCGGCAATCATGCTGTCGGGCTGGCTTTGCCCTTCAGGAAAATGCAGGTACAGCACCAGAGGATTGAACAGGGAACCAAACGTACGCCACTGCCCCAGCATAAAGGTGCGCCCCCGGGACCAGTCCAACCCCAGAGTGACCGCTTTTCCCCGCACTTTTTCCGCCAACGGAATGCAACGGCCATCCAGGTAGTCCCGGTCACGAAACGTCACCGGTCGCCAGGCGCGGCCCCAGGCCCAGTGTCGCCCCAGCAGCTCATCAATTTTTTCCAGATCGCACCAGACCATCCACAGCGGGTAGTCAAAGCGATGCGTAAAGGGTTGCAAGCGCTGATGCCAGACCCGCCCCTGGGCAATGGCACTGGACATCACCGCCTGCTCTGCCGAGGCACGCATTACGCAGCGCTCCCCGGCTGCGCTGCGCCAGCAATGCCTTCCACCACGTTCAACGCAGACACCACGCCATCTTCATGAAAGCCATTGCGGCACCAGGCACCGGCAAACCAGGTACCCTGTTTGCCGTTTTCTTTCAGCAATTGCTCGCGGGCCGCCACGGTATGCGGAGTGAACAGCGGGTGCGCAAAACGGTAGCGGGCCAGGATCTGCTCTTCATCAATAAGATCGGTGGCATTGAGCGTCACACAGAACGTTTCCGGGGCGCGGATGCCCTGCAGGATATTCATGTTGTAGGTCACCTGGACCCGCTCCTGATCCTGTTCAAACAATAGAGCATTCCAGCTGGACCAGACCCGCTCGCGACGGGGCAAAAGCCGGGCGTCCGTGTGCAAGACCACCTCGTTATCCTGATAACCCAATTGCGACAAGGCGTCTTTTTCTCGCGCATCCGGATCATCCAGCAATGCCAAAGCCTGGTCGCTGTGGCAGGCCAGCACCACCTGGTCAAAGTGCTGCTCTTTGCCCTGTGCGGTGACGTGCACTCCGCCATGATCTCGACGTATCCCCTGCACCGGTGTGGCGACATGGAACGCGGCATCACAACCGTCCACCAGCGGCTGCACATATTGATTGGAGCCACCCGGCACCACAAACCACTGCGGGCGATCATTCAGCGACAGCAGGCCATGGTTCTGGAAAAACTGAATAAAGAACCGGGCAGGAAACACCTCCATCTGCTCCAGCGAGCAGGACCAGATAGCACCGCCCATGGCCAGAATATAATCCCGGGAAAAGCGCTCACCGTAACCGTGCTCGCGCAAATATTTCCCCAGCGGAATGTCTCCCTCTGCGCTATTGAGCAAGGCCGGCGCCTGCTTGTTGAATCGCAAGATGTCACCAATAAAGCGCCAGTGTGATGGGCTGAAAAGATTGCGTTTCTGGGCAAACATGCCCCCCAGCCCATCGCCACAATATTCCAGCCCGTTCTTCTGGTCACTCACCGCAAAACCCATGGGCGTCGGCTGCCCCTGTATGCCCAGCTCATCCAGCAGGCGCAGATAGTTCGGATAGGTGCGGTCATTGAAGACGATGAATCCCACATCAATCGCGTACTCCCCGTGGGGCCGGGAAACCGGCACCGTACAGGTATGGCCGCCCAGATAGTCATTGGCTTCAAACACCTCAACCTGATGGCCCGCTTTGGACAGATACCAGGCGGCGGTCAGCCCACTGATCCCGGCTCCGACGATGGCGATACGCTGACTCATGCTTTTCCCTTTCCGTTGTTATCCCTGTTGTCATCCATAGCCGAGCCCATGGATTGCTCCTGATCAAACTGTGTCTTTGCTGCCTTGAACGCGGTGGTCACCCGCTCACGCACCCCGGCATGGGGCACGATGGGCGGCGGATAATCCGGCGCCAGTAACGGTTGCTTCCAGGGCTCATGGATTTGCTTGCTATCCAGGCCTCGCAATTCAGGTACCCAGCGGGCAATGAAACGGCCCTCGCTATCAAAGCGCTGCCCCTGACGCACCGGGTTGAAGACCCGAAAATAGGGCACCGCATCCGTGCCCGCCGATGCGCTCCACTGCCAGCCACCATTGTTGGCGGCAAAATCCCCATCCATCAGGTGGGCCATAAAGAAGGCTTCTCCACGACGCCAGTCCAGCCAAAGATGCTTGCTGAGAAACATGGCTGTCACCATACGCAGCCGGTTATGCATCCAGCCGGTGGCAACCAGCTGACGCATGGCCGCATCCACCAGCGGGTAACCGGTACGCCCTTCGCACCAGGCGGCGAAGCGTTCGTCATCCTGGTCCCATTGCAACAGATCGGTCTCAGGACGAAATGCCTGTCCGCGGCTGACACGGGGAAACTGGGCCATGATCTGCCGATAGAAATCCCGCCAGGCCAATTCGCCGATCCAGCACGTGGCGCCGTCACGGCTCCCCGCATCCGCCATGGCCTGGCTTGCCGCACGGTAGCAGCTGGCCACGGACAAGGCCCCTGCGGATAACGCTGCCGACAAACCACTGGTGCCTGCAATATCGGGAAAATCCCGCTGGCGGCGATAACCCGCCAATGCCTGTTCCACAAACTGGTCGAGCTGCTGCCAGGCGGCCTCTTCTCCGGGCTGCCACTGCTGCGTTAGGGCCTCAGGGACGCTCAGGGCTTTCAGGGCCTTGTCCACCACCGCAGCCCCGACAAAGTCACCGCGGTGATCAGATTGTGGCGGAGCCGGCGTCACCTCCGGGTGATGGTCCGCCATCCAGACATCCCAGCGTTTCTTGTAGGCACCAAACACCGTATAGGGCGTGCCTTTTCCGGTACGCAATGCTGCCGGCGGCACCAACACCCCGTCGTCGAATCCTTGCAGGCAAACACCCTGCCCACGCAACCGCTCTGCCACCGCTTTGTCGCGCTGTTTTTCGTTCAATGGGTACTCACGATTGCAGTACAGATGCGTCACACCGTGCTCTTGGGTAAACCGGGCCAGCACCTCCGGCACCGCAGCAAAGGTATCCGCCTCCAGCACATGCAGATCAATCCCCCGGCGAGCCAGCGCCTCCCCCAGCTCACGGACACTTTCCAGCACATACCAGCGCCGTAACGGCGCCACTTGATGGCGGTCCCATTGCCCCTGGCACAGACAGTACACCGCCAGTGCACGTGGCCCGGACACGGCTTCCCCTGAGGATTCCGACAGGGCGGCCTGCAAGGGCGAATGCGCGGCCACACGCAGGTCATTGCGATACCAGACCAGGTTCATGTCGTGCTCCAGGTGTGTTGTAGCCGATCCAGTTCGCTCAGCAGCGCCTGCCGGCGGCCGGTGAGCAGTGATACCTCTGCCGGCAATGGCAGCTGAGAAACATCCATTCCCCAGCACGCTTCGGCAAGTCCGCGAGCGGACGCGACGCCCATTTGCTGGCGCTCTGCCGCCGTCGGCCAACGATCCAGCACCCACAACACGCCTCCACCCCGCTCGGCCAGCCCTTCGAACACGCTGCGCAGCTCGCCGGCAGACAGATTTGCCCCCAAACACCAAAGCGGACGGTTCAATACCATCGCCAACTCCAGAGCCGGCAAGGCGCCGCCCACCGGCACCAGCAGCCAGCCCGCTTGCCGGCGGCGTGGCGCCAGCGACAACGCCCGCGACGACCACTTAGCCACCAGCACGCTATCCAGCACGGTCAACAGCCCGCCCAGCGACGGCGTGGCCGCCAGTTGCGCCCGCAACGGATCACAAAACTGCTCCAGCACCAGTGCATGGCTGTAATCGTTCAACAGCCCGTTCAGCAATTGCTCCAGACGGCGGGTATTAAGCGATTCCAGCGCTGCCATAGCCGCAGTGGCAGCCTCCTGCCAGGGGCCATCGCTCGACTCATAGCGAGCACTGTCCGCCGTGTCCGGCTGGGCCAGCAAGCCGCTCACCTGACTGATCGGCACGCCCCGCTCCAGCCACTGCTGAATCTGCTGGATACGGGCCATATCAGCCTCGCTGTAACGCCGGTGCCCCTTCTCGGTCCGGCCAGGGGACAGCAAGCCATAGCGGCGCTCCCAGGCCCGCAGGGTGACCGCCGGAATACCGCAGCGCGTGCTGACCTGCTGAATACTGACGCCATCGGCTTGCGGAGCAAGCAGCGGGGAAACCTCCACCGAGTCACTCATACCCGGTTTCTCAGGCCCAGCGGATCGGGGTACGGCGACAGATAACGCTGCTGGGCCAGGTACGGCTGGTCCGTTTTGCGCAGCGCCCCGCGCAGCAACGTCATCGGCACCACCAAGGGCACCTCTTCACGCAGGTAAGCATCAATCTGCTCGTTGATCAGTGCCCGGTCCGCATCTCCCAGGTCCTGGCGCAGAAACCCGGCCAGGTGCTGCAAGGTATTCACATGCGCCCCGCGGGAGACCCGCTTCTTCATGGCGGTCATAACCGCCTGGATATAATCCCGGGCAATGTCCTCCAGGGGGCGCGCCTTCATATCCGCCAGCATGGGGCCCAATTCACGGTAGGTTTTCTGACAATGGGCCAGTAACTGGAATTTGTGCCGGCTGTGGAAGGCAATCAGCTGCTGGGCGGTAAGCCCCCGCTCCATCATCTGGCACCAGTCGTCATACAGAAAAACGCGCTCAATGAAATTCTCCCGCAGGGTCGCATCATTCAATCGCCCTTCTTCTTCCAGCGGCATCAGCGGGTAGCGCTCTGCCAGCGCCGCCGCGAACAACCCGCTGGCATCACGGCGCTGCACATTGCCGGCAGCGTTATAAACACGGATTCGCTCCATGCCACAGCTGGGGGATTTGGCCATCAGGATATAACCGCGCAGGGGGGCCAGAGACGGCAGCGTACGGTCAATAAAATCCTGCATCAGCGCGGTGCAGTCACGCTCGCCATCCGTGGTCAGCAGGCGCAGGGCCTCGCTGCCCGGCTCCTGTTCTGCCTGGGCAGGCTCGACAAGATGCATGGCCTTGCGCGGCGCCGGCATCCCCGCCCCCATTTCGGGGCACAGCGAGCGGAATTCAAAGTACGACGACAGCACCTCGGTACAGTAGCGGGAATGCTTATGCCCCTTGTCATGGCGCACCTCCAGGCCCATCAGACAGGCACTGATCCCCACCGGAATACGCATCCCGGGCAACGTCGACAACGATGATGATGATTGAGCACTGTCCATGGAGCGACCTCACTGGTTGCATGAAAGAGCATCACGATGCATGGGCTCTTTCATGTTGTACACGAAGTAAATCTTGTACAACTTTAACCTGTCACTCTGTCAACGACCTGTGAATGCGGCTATCCATCTATCCATCACGTGCCTGCAAGACAACAATCACAAAGGTGCAATCGCCGGGCCCTATGCTTATACTTCCCGCAACACTGACATTATGGACAGTATAATGCGTATTCTTGTCTGCGGTGGCCGCGATTTTGACAACCATGCCCTGCTGGAGCAGACCCTCTGCCGCCTGCACCGGGATGACACCCTGAGCCTGTTGATTCACGGCAACGCCAGCGGCGCCGACCGCCTGGCAGGCCAGTGGGCCCACAACCACGGCATCGACCAGGTGAGCTACCCCGCCAACTGGAAAGCCCACGGGCGGGCCGCCGGCCCCATGCGTAACCGCCGCATGCTGCATCATGGTCGCCCACAGGGCGTCATCGCCTTCCCTGGCGGGCGCGGCACTGCACACATGGTGGAGCTGGCTGAATTGGCCGGCCTGCCTGTGTGGAAGCCCGCCGAGGAACACGACAACCGCTTGTTTCAACGCACTGGCGAACTGCAGCGCTGATCGATCGCTGCCCGCACGGAACATCGGAGGGAGAGAGAAGCTGGGAGGCTGAAACGAAAAAGGGCCCGCCGTAGGCGAGCCCTTTTAAATATGGTGGGTCGTGCTGGATTCGAACCAGCGACCAATTGGTTAAAAGCCAACTGCTCTACCAACTGAGCTAACGACCCGCTCCCGAAGGAGGCGCAAATAATACGGATTTATTTCTGGGTGACAAGGGGTTAACCGAATTTTTTTCCGCTTTATTGATAGTTTGTTGGATCTTTAACCAATGCATCCTCGAACCCCTGGCTGCGCAAGCGGCAACTGTCGCATTTGCCACAGGCATTGCCATTCTCGTCAGCCTGATAGCAGGACACCGTGAGCCCGTAATCCAGCCCCAGCGCTACCCCCTGCTGAATAATCTGCGCCTTGCTCAGGTGCATCAACGGGGTCTCGATCTGCATCGGCCGGCCTTCCACCCCGGCCTTGGTGGCCAGATTGGCCATGGACTGGAACGCCTCGATAAACGCCGGGCGACAATCCGGGTAACCGGAATAGTCCACCGCATTCACGCCAATAAAAATGGCTTGTGCATCAACCACTTCCGCCAGGCCCAACGCCAATGACAGGAACACGGTATTCCGCGCCGGCACATAGGTCACCGGGATGCCCTCGCCGCCATCTTCCGGCACATCGATGGAATGATCGGTCAGGGCGGAGCCGCCAATATTGCCCATACCCAGCTCGATAACACGGTGGCTCAATGCCCCCAGCGCCCCGGACACCTGCACCGCCGCATCCAGCTCCGAACGGGTACGCTGGCCATAATCAAAGGCGATGGTATGGCATTCATAGCCCTGATCCCGGGCGATGGCCAGGCAAGTGGCTGAATCCAGGCCACCGGATAGCAACACCACGGCTTTTTTCATGGCAAGGCTCCTTAATTACTTATAGCTTGAAGGTTTCGGGTTTTGGGGCTGTACAGAAGGCAGTCAACGTCGGACGCCCATCAGCGCCCCCGGGCATCATTCCAAAGGTATTTATGCAGCTGTAGCTGAAAACGTACCGGCAAGCGGTCTGCCACAATCCAGTCCGCCAATTCTCCCGGCGCCAGACCGTCCTGCACCGGCGAAAACAGCACATCGCTGACCCGTTTATGCAGCTGGTGCTGGTCCAGCATGAAACGCGCCCAGTCATAGTCCTTGCGGTCCGCCAGTACGAACTTCACCTGATGGTGCGCCTTGAGCAGGGGAATATTCTCCAGACGATTGTTGTGCTGTTCCCCGGAACCCGGCGCTTTCAGGTCCATGACCACAGAAACGCGCTCATCCACTCCGACAATATCCATGGCGCCACCGGTTTCCAGGCTCACCTGGTAACCATCATCACACAGCGCCGTGAGCAACGGCAGGCAGTTCGGCTGAGCCAGCGGTTCGCCACCGGTCACCGTCACGTAGTGCGCCCCATGGGCGGCTACCTGCTCGCGAATCGCCGCCAAGGTCCATTTCTCCCCTCCGGAAAAGGCATATTCCGTATCACACCAGACACAGCGCTGCGGGCAGCCGGTCAGGCGCACGAATACCGTCGGGCAGCCCACGGTGCGGGATTCACCCTGTAGGGAATGGAAAATTTCGGTAAGACGGAGTTCCACAACATCTCCTGAGGGCCCCTTAATCGTCTGTTGGGGCGGAAATGCGCGGATTCTATCACCTTTGCCGGCCTCTGTGCCGCCGGTAAAGGTGACAGGAAGGTGTTACGCGTTGAGCTGGTCCAGCAGGCTCTTGGCCTGGCCGGCTTCGCTGCTATCCGGGTATTGCTTGATCAGCTTGTGCAGATTGACCTTGGCGGGCGAAACCTCACCGGCCTTGGCCTGCATGACGGCCAGGATATAGAGGCTTTTCGGGGCCTTGCTATGGTCCGGGTAATCGTCGGCCACCGCCTGAAAATGGCCTTCCGCCTTCTTCAAGTCCGGCTCTTTCTGGTCACTGTATAGCTTGCCCGCCCAGAAATGGGCGTTGGCCCGGGACATTCCCTGCGGGAATTCACCCAGATACGCCTCGAAACCGGCAATGGCACCCTTGAAGTCACCACTGACCAATTTGTCCTTGGCAGCATTGTAGGCGGCACGGTCCGCTTCCGGGTCATTATCCCCTTCAGCGCCGTCCTCTGGCTGCTCGGTCTGTCCCCGTTCAGCCAGCGTATTAATTCGGGTATCCAGATCCAGATAACGCTCACGCTCGGCTTCCTTGAGAGTGGAAAGCTCGTGTCGCAACTCTTCCAGCTGACCCTGCAGCTGCTGAATCTGTTCTTCAAACTGTTGCTGCTGTTGCATCAACACCATCAACCCATCCTCGTTCACCGCAGCAGACGGTGTGGAGGTATTGCGCATTTGGGATTGCGCCTGGGCGAGGCTACGCTCTTCAACGGCCAGCGGCCCAGTGCTCTGTGCATGCGCACAGAACACCAGGGAGCTGAGCATCGCGCCTGCGAACAGGCGCGCTGTCATCACTACCTTCATGCCTTACGGACGGCCGGACAGGTAGTTGATTTCTACGCGGCGGTTTTTGGCCCAGTCCATTTCACCGTGGCCAAAGGCTGCCGGCTTCTCTTCACCGTAGGAAACGATTTCCAGCTGTGAGGAAGCAACACCTTGTACGCGCAGGAACTTCTCTACCGCTTTGGAACGACGCTCGGACAGAGCAACGTTGTATTCACGGGTACCGCGCTCATCAGCGTGACCTTCCAGACGAATTTTCGCGTTAGCGTTGTTCTTCAGGTAGGTCGCGTGGGCACGCAGGGTTTCGAAAGCCGCAGCCGGAACGGTGTTGCTGTCGAACGCGAAGTAAATAACGCGAGAATCGGTAGTACCGTCGTAGTTGGACGGATGGTTGTAGAAGTTGTCAGCAGTCAGCGGGATGCTGCTGGTGTCCGGCTTAACCGGCTCTGACGGCTCAACCGGAGTGACCGGAGAAGTGTCAGTCTGCTGAGACATGTTGTCAGTCGCAGAAGTGTCGTCTTCAGTCGGGGTGCTGGAACAGGCTGCCAGGGCAGCTGCCAGCACAATGGCAAACAGCGGGTTAAGTAATGAACGCATGCGAAAAGCTCCTATAATTTCCTAGTATTGGACTCCGAGAACCACTCAGAGGAACGGCGACCATGCCGGTTCTCTGACTTCCCCTTCCTTCGACGGCAGCTCAACTTTCACTCTGCCATCGATGGATACGGCTTCCAGAACCCCCGTTCCCCCGTGTTGCGTCCCGTAAATTACCATACTTCCATTGGGTGCAACACTGGGCGATTCATCCATATCGGTGCGGGTCACAATATTGAATGTGCCGCGCTGGAGGTCCTGCACACCGACATTGAAATTTCCATTTCGTCGATGCACATAAACGAGATAGCGGCCATCGGGGGTCACATCCGAGCGCGCATTATAGGCGCCCTGGAACGAAACCCGCCGGACCGACTTATCATTTATGTTCAGTTTATAAATCTGTGGGCCACCGGAACGGCTGGAGGTGAACACCAGATGTTCGCCATCGGGCAACCAGCGCGGCTCGGTATCAATGCCGTAATTGTTGGTTAGCCGGGTCAGCCCTTTGGTGGACAGATTTAGCATATAAATTTCGGGGTTACCGTCACGCGACAGCGTCAGAGCCAGCTTCTGGCCATCCGGCGACCAGTCCGGGGCGCCGTTGATGCCACTGAAACTGGACACTTTTTCGCGCTCGGTGGTGGCCAGGCTGTGAATATAAATGGCCGGGCGTCCCTGATCTTCAAACGATACGTAAGCAATTTTCCTGCCATCCGGTGACCAGGTCGGGCTCATGATCGGCTCTTTACTGCGCAGAATCGTGGTCACACGATGGCCATCCGCATCCGCATATTGCAACTGATACGGGTTGGCATCATGACGGTTGTGCGTCACATAAAGAATCTTGGTGGAAAAGGCACCGGGAATACCGGTGAGCTGTTCGTAGATACGGTCACTGATGGCATGGGCCACATCGCGCAGCTGAGACTCTGGCGGGCGATAGGTTTCCGACATCAGTTTTTTCTGCCGGGCCACATCGAACAGCGCATAGCTGACTTCATAACCACCGGTTTCCTGAGCCTTCATGCTGCCCGTAATCACATATTCCGTGCCCAGCACCTTGAAGTCCCGGTAGATCATTTCCTGTTCATTACGGGGCCGGCTAAGCATGTCTTCCGGGGGCAGCGGCTTGAATTGACCGCTGCGATGCAGGTCGGCTTGCACAATCTGGGAGACATCTTCCGGGGCATTTTGTGCGCCATCAAAGGGCACAACGGCGATCGGCACCGCGTCCACGCGACCTTCGGTCACCTTGATCAGCAACTCTGCCTGGGCATTTACCATCCACAGGGCTGCCATCAGGGCGATACTGATTTGTGTCCACACTTTGCGTTTACAGGCTTGCTGCATCCTTAACACACCTATCATTGTGCAACTCCAGGATCAAATTCGATCACCAGTGAGCGAAACTGTTCGTTAAACAACTGGCCATCCGGTACCGGTAACGGACTGGCCAGCTTGACGGCATTCATGACCGATTCGTCGAAATCCGGGTAACCACTACTTTGTGCCACCGATACATTGATCACTTCACCGCCCGGGATCATCTGTATTTTTACCCGCGTGGTGATGTCATCCCGGTTACGGTAATTGCCGGGAATCCGCCAACGCTGCCCCACATGGGCGGCGATGGCATCGGTAAAACTGGCCACTTCGGCATCAGCCTGGTCCGCATTACTGGCCGCTTCCTGATCAGGCTGATCGGACGCCTTGCTCTGCCTGTCCATTTCCAGCTCTTCCTCGGCCAGCATTTCTTCCACGCTGGGAGTGTCAATGTCGGGCACTACCGGTTTTGGATCCGGTTTGGGCGCTGGCTTCGGGTCCGGCTTCTTCACCGGATCCGGTTTTTTGTCCGGCGCAGGCTTGGGCTTGGGCTTGGGTTTTGGTTTTGGTTTCGGCTTTGGCTCCGTTTTCGGTTCAGGCTTTGGCTTCGGCTTTGCTGCCGGCTTGGGCGTTGGCTTCACTTCCGTTTTCGGCTTCGCCACGGGCGCCGTCTGTTGTTTCGAGCGTTCCACCATGGTGGCTTTTACATGGGGCGGCACCACCGGAGCCTTGTGCAGGGACGGGTCTGTGCTCCAGCTGAACACCAGCAACCCGAACACCAGCAGATGGATAAACAGCGTGAACAGCAACCCAACGCGGCGATCACTCATTGCGTCCCTGCGGTTCCGTCACCAACCCGAGCTGGGAAATACCCGCTTCCTGTAACGCGCCCATCAACGACACCACCCGGGCATAGGCCACGTTGCCATCGCCTTCCACCAAAAACAGGGTGGACGGCTTGTGCTTGTGGATGCGCAGCACATGGCCTTTCACGGTTTCCAGGCTGGACGACTGCTGGCTGTCGCCACCCACATCGATGAAATAGCTGCCATCGGCGGTTACGGAAATGATCACCGGCTCGTTCTTGGTGGTATCAATGGGGTCGCTGTTACTGTCCGGCAGGTCCACATTGATGCCCTGGGTCATCATCGGCGCCGTGGCCATGAAGATCACCAGCAGCACCAGCATCACATCGATGTAGGGCACCACGTTCATCTCGGCAACGAGCTTGCGCGGCACCCGTATCTTTACGCCGCTCATGCTCATGCTCCGCGCCCGTGGGCCTGACGGTGGAGGACGGAAGAAAACTCTTCCGCAAACATTTCATTTTCCGTCAGCAGGGCGTCGCTCTGGGCGGAGAAGCGGTTATAGGCCATCACCGCCGGGATCGCCGCGAACAGACCAATGGCCGTGGCAATCAGCGCTTCTGCGATACCCGGAGCCACCACACTGAGGGTGGCCTGCTTCACGTTGGCCAGCGCCATAAAGGAGTTCATGATGCCCCAGACTGTACCGAACAGGCCCACGTAGGGACTGGTAGAGCCGACCGTGGCCAAAAAAGGCAAATGTTTGGTGAGCCGGGTCTGTTCTCGCTGCAGGGCCACGCGCATGGCCCGTTGAGCACCATCCATGACCGCTTCGGCCCCGCGGGTACTCTTGGAAAGCCGGGCGAACTCCTGGAAGCCGGCACGGAAAATGGCCTCGCTACCGGAATCCACATCCGGATCCTTGCGGCTCTGATTATAGAGAGAAGCCAGATCATCGCTGGACCAGAACTTTTCTTCAAAAGCCCGTCCCGCCCGATGGGCACGGCCGAGCACCCGGAAACGGCCCACAATCATGTACCAGGACGTCACTGACGCCATAATCAACAGCGCCATCACCAGCTGCACCACCACGGTGGCATTGCTGATCAAACTGACGACAGACATGTCGGATGCCTCAACCATGTAGCCCTTCTCCTTTGCTGGCCGCGCTAAATTTTTTATACAGTGCCGGCGGAAGTGCCGACGGCTTCAGGGTATCGGCGCTCACGCAGGCCACTTTAATCTCTGCCTGGCAGATCAAGGCGCCCGTTTTGCGCACCTGCTGATCGAACACCAGCGTGGCCTTACCCAGTTTTTTCAATGTGGCTGTCACGGTCAGCGCATCATCAATACGTGCCGGTTGGCGATACTGCACATTGGCGGAATGCACCACAAACTGAAAATTGTCGTCCGCCAGCGCATAATGCTGGTAGCCCAGCGTACGCAGAAACTCGGTGCGCGCCCGCTCCATGAATTTCAGATAATTCACGTAATAGACAATGCCACCGGCATCAGTGTCTTCGATGTAGACGCGCACAGGCAGGGTAAATTCCCCGTTTTCCTGATCTTTTTCAATCATTAAACAAATCACCGTCCTGCCGCGGGCGCTGCAGGCCAAAATGTCGCCAGGCGTGGTTGGTCACCGCACGCCCGCGCGGGGTGCGCTGAATGAAGCCCTGCTGAATCAGGTAAGGCTCCACCACCTCTTCCAGGGTGCCGGAGTCTTCATTGAGCGCCGCCGCCAGGGATTCCAGCCCCACCGGCCCACCATCAAATTTGTGCATGATCATGTCCAGCAGGCGGCGGTCTGTGCCATCCAGGCCACAACTGTCCACTTCCAGCATATCCAGTGCCCGCTGAGCGATGTCTTCGGTAATGCGACCATCGCCTTTCACTTCGGCGTAATCGCGCACCCGGCGCAACAGGCGATTGGCGATACGGGGGGTGCCCCGGGCGCGGCGTGCCACTTCCATGGCTCCCGCCGTTTCAATGGGAATGGCCAGGATGTCGCAGGCGCGGCTCACAATGCCGGACAGGTCATCCACGGAATAGAATTCGAGGCGTTGCACAATGCCGAAGCGATCGCGCAATGGAGCGGTGAGCAAACCGGCGCGGGTGGTCGCGCCCACCATGGTAAACGGCGGCAGGTCCAGCTTGATCGAGCGAGCGGCCGGGCCTTCACCGATCATGATATCCAGCTGATAGTCTTCCATGGCCGGGTAGAGAATTTCCTCTACCACCGGGGAGAGGCGGTGGATTTCATCCACGAAGAGCACGTCGCCCTCTTCCAGATTGGTCAGGATGGCGGCCAGATCCCCGGCTTTTTCCAGCACCGGACCGGAGGTGGACTTGAGTTCGCAACCCATTTCACGGGCAATAATGTGCGCAAGGGTCGTCTTGCCGAGACCCGGCGGGCCAAAAATAAGGGTATGGTCGAGAGCTTCACGGCGACCGCGCGCGGCATCAATAAAGATTTCCATGCGCTCGCTGACTTTCGCCTGCCCGTGATAATCCGCCAGGCTGGCCGGGCGAATGGCCCTGTCCTGTTGCTCTTCGTGGCTGCCAACCGCAGCCGCGGTAATGACTCGTTCGTTATCCATGCCTGCGGCGGGCTTGCCTCTATATCGTGGGAGTCGCTAGCGTATCGCACCCCGATGCCGTACTGCTATTACTGTTATCACAAAGTGAGGGGCAACATCAGGATGCAGCGCTAGCGGGCCAGGCTTTTGAGTGCCTTGCGGATTAATTGTTCACTACTGAGGCCATCCTCATCCGCCGCTTTGGCCACCGCCGCGGCAGCGTCCTTGTTGCGGTAGCCCAGCGCTTCCAGGGCGGCAATGGCATCGCTACGGGCGTCATCCGGCTGTCGGGTATCGACCCGGCCGGGCAAGCTCACCGGGCCACCGTCAATCTTGTCGAGCCGATCACTCATTTCGATCACCAGCCGCTCGGCGGTTTTCTTGCCAATGCCTGGCACCTTTACCAACGAGGTAGTGTCCTGATCCTGGATACAGCGCGCCAGGCGATCCGCTTCGATGCCGGACAGAATCGCCAGGGCCATTTTCGGCCCCACACCGTTCACCTTGATCAAGGCACGAAACAGCTCTCGCTCATAGCGGTCGGCAAAGCCATACAACAACTGGGCGTCTTCGCGGACCACAAAATGGGTATGCAGGGTCAGTTCTGCGCCCGCGTCGGGCAGGTCGTAGAACACGGTCATGGGGGCTTCCACTTCGTAGCCAACGCCGCTCACATCCAGCAACAATACCGGGGGGCGTTTTTCCAGCAGGGTTCCGCGAAGTTGTCCGATCATGGGTTTATCCGTGTTATTTGCAATTAACTGAAGAGCGCTTAACGAAGCCGCCCTCGCCTGACAGCCGTGGCGCCGCCCACCTGGCCAGAGAAACACGCATATGCGCGTGACAAAGGGCGATAGCCAGCGCATCGGCCGCATCTTCCTGGGGGCGCTGTTCCAGCTTTAACAGGTACTTCACCATTTCCCCCACCTGATTCTTTTCCGCCCCACCTTTGCCAACCACCGCCTGCTTCACCTGGCGAGCGGAATATTCAAACACCGGAACATGGGCCTGCATGACGGCAGCAATGGCTGCTCCCCGGGCCTGTCCCAGTTTCAGGGCGGAATCCGCATTGCGCGCCATAAAGACTTTTTCAATGCTGACTTCCGCCGGGCCGAATTCTTTCACCACCTGATCAATGCCCGCGAATATTTCCCCCAGGCGCGGCGGAATCTCCTTGTGGGTAGTGGCGATAGTACCGAAAGCCACCGCGCGGGAACGGTTTCCCACCACATCCACCACGCCGTAACCGGTGCGTCGCGAGCCGGGATCAATACCCAGAATAAGCGCCATATTCCATAGACCCGTAATAGAAAGACAGGCACCACAATCCAGCACCTGATAATTGCCTCCGTTCTACCTGACCACTGTCCGGATGTCCAGCTTGATCAGGAGACGCTTCACGCGGCACGCCTGATGCGGCACGCCCAAAACCCGGGAATGGATTGCAACTGCCAGCACGAAGCCACCAGCAAACGCCAGATAACAAAAAGCCCCGAGCTATCCGGGGCTTTTGTTTGTTTCGCAGCGAGACGCTGGACGCTTATTGCGACTCGTCTTCCGGCGCCGGCCAGCTGGCGTTGGTATAAACGTTCTGCACGTCATCCAGATCTTCCAGCATGTCGATCATCTTCTGCACGGTTTCCGCGGTATCGGCATCCATTTCCGCTTCCGTGGACGGGTGCATGGTGACTTCCGCTTCGGCGAATTCCAGCCCCGCTTCACGCAGGGCATCAACCACTTCACCGAAACTCTTGTCGGGTGTGGTGGTGACCACAAAGCCGTCGTCTCCGACTTCTTCCACATCTTCTGCGCCGGCTTCCAGGGCCACTTCCATCAACTTTTCTTCGTCTACACCGGACTCAAAGAAAATTTCGCCACGCTTGGTGAACAGGAAGGCCACAGAACCGCTGGTACCCAGATTACCGGCAAACTTGGAAAAGGCATGGCGCACTTCGGCCACGGTGCGGTTCACGTTATCGGTCATGGTTTCTACCAGTACCGCCACGCCACCCTTGCCGTAGCCTTCATAGGTGATTTCGTCCATGTTGCCGTCGTCATCACCGCCGGCACCACGCTTCACGGCCCGGTCGATGGTGTCGCGGGTCATGTTCTGGCCCAGCGCCTTGTCGATAGCCGCCCGCAGACGCGGATTATCGTTGGGTTCGCCGCCACCCATCTTCGCGGCCACGGTAAGCTCGCGAATCAGCTTGGTAAAAATCTTGCCGCGCTTGGCATCCTGGGCCGCCTTGCGGTGCTTGATGTTGGCCCACTTACTATGTCCTGCCATGTTACCTCCGCCAGCACGCAGCACGCGTCACGCAACACATTTGCGGCACGCTTCTTTGCGTGAAGCGTGCTGCGTGGTGCATGCCTGCGTCTCTTTATATCAACCTTCTTCTTTTCGTACCTGTACGCCCACTTCACGCAGCTGCTTGTTGTCCACCGGTGACGGCGCGTTGGTCATGGTGCACGCTGCGGTCTGGGTCTTCGGGAAAGCAATCACGTCACGGATCGACTCACAGCCGGTCATCAGCATGACCATGCGATCCAGGCCGAACGCCAGACCACCGTGGGGCGGTGCTCCGTACTTCAGACCATCGAGCAGGAAGCCGAACTTTTCATCGGCTTCTTCATCGGAAATACCCAGGGCTTCAAATACGGTGCGCTGCATGGCCGGGTTGTGGATACGGATGGAACCGCCACCCAGCTCGGTGCCGTTAAGCACCATGTCATAGGCCCGCGACAACGCTTCTGCCGGGTTGCTCTTGAGCTCTTCCGCGCTACAGCTGGGCATGGTGAAGGGGTGATGCAAGGCGTGGTACTGCCCTTCGTCTTCCTCGAACATGGGGAAGTCCACTACCCACAACGGCGCCCACTCGCCTTCGACCAGGTTCAGGTCGTGGCCCACTTTAACGCGCAGGGCGCCCAGGGCCTCGTTGACGATCTTGGCCTTGTCGGCACCGAAGAAGATCAGGTCGCCGGTCTCGGCGCCGGTGCGCTCAAGGATCCCTTTGATCGCATCCTCAGTGAGGAATTTCAGGATCGGTGACTGCAGGCCTTCTGCGCCAGCGGCCAGGTCGTTGACCTTGATATAGGCCAGGCCCTTGGCGCCATAGATGCTGACGAACTTGGTGTAGCCGTCGATATCCTTGCGCGACAAGGAGCAACCGCCCGGTACACGCATGGCCGCCACACGGCCTTTCGGATCGTTGGCCGGACCGGAGAATACCTTGAAGTCCACTCCAGCCAGCAGATCGGCGATGTCGATCAGCTCCAGCGGAATACGCAGGTCCGGCTTGTCGGAACCAAAACGCTGCATGGCTTCGGAGAACGGCATGCGCGGGAAGTCCGGCAGCTCCACATCGAGCAATTCTTTAAACACCGAACGCACCATCCGCTCGGTAATCCCCATGATGTCTTCTTCCTCTACAAAGGAAGCTTCCAAGTCAATCTGGGTGAATTCGGGCTGACGGTCCGCACGAAGATCTTCGTCACGGAAACACTTGGCAATCTGGTAGTAACGATCAAAGCCCGCCACCATCAGCAGCTGCTTGAACAGCTGCGGAGACTGCGGCAGCGCAAAAAAGCTGCCCGGATGGGTCCGGCTGGGCACCAGATAGTCACGGGCACCTTCCGGAGTCGCCCGGGTCAGGATCGGGGTTTCCACGTCCATGAAACCCTCGCCTTCCAGGAAAGCACGGACCACGTGGGTCAGGCGCGAACGAAACTGGAAGTTGCGCAGCACTTCCGGGCGGCGCAGGTCCATATAGCGGTACTTGAGGCGCACCTCTTCACCGGCAGCAGAGTGGGCATCCAGCTCAAACGGCGGCGTCTCGGCCTCATTGAGGATGGTCAGTTCCTTGCCCAGCACTTCGATGTCGCCGGTGGACATCTTGCTGTTACGCACCGCTTCGTCACGCATGCGTACCCGGCCGCTCAGGCGCACCACATACTCGCTGCGTACTTTATCGGCCAGGGCAAAGGCTTCAACGGTATCCGGGTCGAACACCACCTGCACCAGACCATTACGATCGCGCAGGTCGAGGAAGATCACCCCACCGTGGTCACGGCGGCGACTGACCCAACCGCAAAGCTCTACTGTTTCTCCGTCGTGGGAGGCTCGCAAATCACCGCAATAATGGCTTCGCATGCTTAACGTCCGCTTGTGTTCTGATTACGCCGTCCGGCTTATTGAAGGCGACCCCAGGCTGACTGAAGCCTGCCCCGACGCCGGACCACTGAAAAAGGCGCCACAGTATAGCGATTCAACCGTCCACGAGCCATGCCAGACGGCGATTCACTGCCAAACGGGCCACATGCCTACCTAATTTCACAAAATACCTTGAAAAATAGTGTCCCTACGCCTTGTGCCCTGAAAATCCATGGCATATAAAAGATGCGAACCCTATCAGGCGCCCTCTGTGTTGTGCAGTCCAGGGGCAGACCTGACAAGGAAGCACCGCCGGTTATCCGTACCATTGCGGAACCAATACAACATCAGGAAGACACCAAAAAGGGGTAAGCAATCCATGGCTGCAAAGAAAAAGACAGCTGCTAAAGCTTCCAGCGCTACAGCGGCTCGCAAGGTGAAAACCATCACCGAACCGATGAACAAAACCCAGATCATTAACCAGATCAGCGAAACCACCGGCCTGACCAAGAAAGACGTCAACGCGGTTTTCGACGAGCTTGGCGATATCATGGAAGGTCACCTGAAAAAGCGTGGCGCCGGCCAATTCACCCTGCCGGGCCTGCTGAAAATCGTGACCCAGAAGAAGCCCGCCACCAAAGCGCGCAAGGGCATCAACCCGTTCACCGGGGAAGCCACCACCTTCGCTGCCAAGCCTGCCCGCACCATGGTCAAGGTTCGTCCGCTGAAGAAACTGAAAGATATGACCGCCTGATTCATGCTCCACCACCGGGTGCCTGGCGCCCGGTGGGCTCTCCCTCTCTCCCCGCCCATTTCATCGCGCCACCCCGACTTGTTTGCCCTGCGCTGGCCCCCAAAGGCCGCAAGCCTCTATAATGCCGCCGCATACGGAGGAGACCCCCATGGCTGAACGTAAAGACAAGCAGAAGGTGATCGGCGAGCCGATGACCGATGAACAGATCGCAGTATTTTTCGACTTCCCTCCCGAGGAGGGCGTAAACGGGGACTTCCACCTGCTGGAAAAAGCGTATCGCGCCCTGCGCGCCGAGGATTTCGCCCGCTTTCTGACGTTCTTTAAGGACCAGAACCGGGATCTGGATGCCCGTGACCCACAAGGCCGCACCCTGCTGGACCTGGTTGCCCAGCACCCGAAAGGCAAGGATTACGCGCAAGCCCTGCGCGACGCCGGCGCCAACGCCTGATCCGCTCCCCTGCTCCCTCGCCTGCCCGCCAAACCGGGCAGGCACATTAACGATACACTCCTGCTGACAAACTCATACTGAGCAGAACTTGTTCACTTCCCGCCTGCGTGGCATTGTTAGGTCACAACCAAGGGCTATCGGGGCCCGGCGAACCTGTTCGCCTACAACACACAACAACAACAAGAGCTGTAAACATCATGGCAGCATATTTTGTACCGTTCTGGCGCTCTCTGTGCCTGATCGCGCTTTGCGCTATCAGCTTGCAAGTCCATGCGGCCCGCGATGACGAGGCCGACGACGAGATGGATGAAGTCACCCCGGAAGAACTGCAAATGCAGGAAATCCCGGTGGATGAACGCATCTTTGTCGAAAAATGGAATGAAGTGCCCTACAAGAAAAGCTACTTCACCTATACCGACAAACAGATCCGCGACAAATGGGAATACCTGATGCGCGGCCTGAAGGTGCCCTACCCGTCCGCCGCCTACATGAAGGAACAGTTCGAAAAGTACCCCTTCATGAAAGAAGACATCGAGGGCTGGAACGGTGATTATCAGGTGCTGGAGGCCCGCAGCCTGCAGGTATGGCGCAAGTTCTTTGCCGGTGACTTCCAGGAAGCCCGCGAAGAAGGCCTCAAGCTTGGTCCCATCGGCAAGATCCCTGCCCTGTTTTCCCAGCTGATGTACGCCATCTACCTGGCCGATCGCCAGAGCACCAAATACATGATGCTCCAAGACGTGGCCAACCAGGCGCAAGAGTACTTTGATGACATGGAAGAAGCGGCCGACGATCCTGCCGTGGCCCCCATTGTTGCCTCGGTGAAACTCGGTTACGCCTACGCCATTGCCCGCATCGCGGAAGAATCCCCGGTGCCCGTGGTGGTCGCCCGTCGCTATATCGGCAAGATCAAGAACAGCGCTGAGGAAGTGGTTGAGATCATGCCCGACCAACCGCTGGCACATGCTTTCCGCGCCGGCGTGGACGCCGGCATTATGCGCCGGGTGGGCAAGTTCACCGGCCGCATGACCTATGGCGCGCGCACCACCACGGTGGAAGAATCCTTTGCCGACGCCCTGACGCTGGCTCCGGATATTCCCATCGTCAATTACGAATACGCCAACGCACTGATCTACATGAACCGCAAGCGTGACCTGAACGAAGCGATCAGCTACCTGGAAAAAGCCATGAAGATTCGTCCGGAATATTCCATGGATGCGCTGGACGTCATGTACTCCTACAAGCGCCTGCAGGAAGTGCGCCTGTATGCGCTCAACTTCCGCAGCTTCCGCAAGTTCGAGAAACTGCGTCGCAAGTACAGCAAAAAGACCGACCGGAACCTGACCAGCATTATCAGCGACCCGCTGAGCATGGATATGCTGAACAACCCGGACAAATACATCCTGCCCGAGCGCAACTAACAGGCAACGCATGTCCTTTTATGAAGACAAGCTGTTCCCGGTATTACTGGATTGGGCCACCCGCCCGGTCTACCGGGACCGGCAACGTCTGCTGGCCCAGGCCAGCGGCCGGGTATTGGAGCTGGGCGTCGGCACCGGCGCCAACTTCCCTTTCTACAGCCATACCGCCACCGAAATTCATGGCATTGAGCCAGCCGGCGGGCTGCTCTCATTGGCCCGTGACAGTGCCCAACAGTGCGATTCGCCCGAACGATTTCATCTGCAAGAAGGCGATGCCCAACAGCTCCCCTATCCCGATCAGCATTTTGACACGGTGATTGCCTGCCTGGTGTTCTGCACCATTCCGGACCCGGATCAAGCGGCGAAAGAGGCCTTTCGCGTCCTCAAGCCCGGCGGCACACTGCTGTCACTGGAGCATGTACTCAGCGAACGCCCCTGGATTCAACGCCTGCAAAAAACCCTGAATCCAGCGTGGAAACCGCTGGCTTGCGGTTGTCAGCTCACCCGCGATACCGCTCGTATTTTCCAGCGTGCGGGTTTTCAGGCCGAGACCGCCCGCCAGCACCGCCATCCCAAACTGCCCGCCTTTGCCGGCGAGCTATACGAAGGGCGACTGCTGCGGCCTTGAAGAGCAGTAGAAAGTTCAAAGTGTAAAGTTCAAACGCGATGATAATTTCGTGCCGACACTGAAAAGCGTTCCTTCGCGCTGCGGCACTGTGTGCGGGTGCTGAGCCATGGAATGGCACGGCGCTATGACGCGCTTTTCAACTTTACACTTTGAACTTTCAACTCGCCCTCACCCGGGCAAACTGCCACACCTCCCCGCGCCGATTTACCGCTACAATAGCCACCATGGATAACCGCCCTCCCTTATTGAACTGGCGCCTGCGACTCATCTGGTTGCGCAGCCTGCTGGTACTGGCCATCACCCTGGCCCTGATCGTGCTGCAACGGTTCGGCCATACCGGCTATCAGTTGGCCGAACTGGGCTGGCTGGGCGCGTTGTTGCTGCCCAACCTGGTCACCCTGTTCACCCGCAAGGTCCACGGTCGCCGCCACAGCCAATTATTGACGCTGGAGCTGGCCATGGACGTGGTGCTGTTTGCCGGCCTGATCCAGGGCTTTGGTGGTGCCGGCAATCCGCTTTCATTCTACTTGCTGGTCCCCGCCCTGATGGCCTCGCTGACTCTGCCCATGACAGGGGGACTGTTGGTCGCCCTGCTGGCACTGGGCGGCTACATGGTGTCGCTGAGCTGGTATCAGATGCCCGCCATGAACAGCCCGCTACACGCCCTCAGCCACCAGCTCAGTGGCCTGCACAGTGCCGGCATGGCCGCTGTCTTCATTGCCCTGCTGGTCATGCTCAGCCTGCTCGGGCAGGTCATCCAGCGACTGATGCGACAACAACAACGACAACAGGAACAGGCACTGGATCTGGCCGGGCGCCGTGAGCACATGTATCAGGTAGCCGCGACCCTGGCGGACCAGGCCCATGAACTGAATACCCCGCTGGGCACACTGGTGATGCTGGCAGACAATCTTCTCCACGCCCCTGAAATGCCCGATTCCCTGCGTCCGGAAGTCGAGCAAATGGACCACCTGGCCCGCAACGTGGCCAGCCGCCTGAAACAAGGCACAGCCACCCAGCTGGAATCCGGCCTGCCTCTCAGCGTCCTGATCCAGCAGTTACAGCAGCATTTGCGTCATCTGGCACCCACCCTCAGCGTGACGCATGCGCTGGAAACGGACCCTCAAGTGGCCGACAGTCAGAGCTGGTTCCGGGTACTGTGCAATCTGGGCTACAACGCCATGGACGCCGGCGCCACGCGACTGACCATCACTGTCAGCGACCATGCACCCCTCTATCGGCTCCAGCTCAGTGATGATGGCCCGGCCCACCCGGATTCAGAGCGCGAAGGGCTGGGCATGGGGCTCACGCTGGTGCACTCCAGCCTAGCGCAAATCGGTGCCGAGCTGGAAATGGACTTTGGCCACAGCTGGACCCAGGCGCGGATTCACTGGCCGCAAACCGACAGCCCGGGAGCCGCATCATGAACAACGCCTCTCTCAGCCGTCAGCTGTTGCTGGTAGAAGACGACGACTTGCTCGCTGAACAAACCGCCCGGGCACTAAGCCGCCATGGTGCCCAGGTCCATGTGGCCCATGATCGCGAGCAGGCATTGCAGCTGATCGCGCAGCTCACCGCCCAAGACACCCCGCTGGACGGCGCGATTCTGGACCAGAACCTGGGCAGCGATAATGGCCTCGACCTGATTGAACCGGTCCGCCAGCAGTTCCCCCTTTGCCGGGTGATCCTGTTGACCGGCTACGGCAGTATCGCCGCCGCCGTCGCCGCCACCCACCGTGGCGCCCACAACTATCTGACCAAACCCGCTGGCGCCAACGACATCCTGCAGGCACTGGATGCCGACCCGGCCAGCCAAGCGCTGCCCCTGCCAGACAGCCCGCCCTCACTGCAGCGGCTGGAATGGGAACATATCCAGCGCACCCTCGACGCCCACGGCGGCAATATCTCGCGGGCTGCAGACGCCCTTGGCATTCACCGCCGCACCCTGCAACGCCGGCTGAAAAAACGGCCCAGTGCCAGCGACTATTCACGTGACAACCAGCGAGAAAACCCGCACCACAAGGTTGACCCGCCAGGCAGTTAAGGTTCTCGTTCCCCCCGCCCTTGGCTTACACTGTGGGCTGACGTAAACAGGGATGCAGAGCTTGGCGCACCATCGATACCACAATCGGCAGAGCAAGACGTTCATCCTGATGCTGCTGATGCTGTTTCCCGCCCTTGCGTTCGCCAAAGACACGCCAAACCTGCACATCACCGGCAACGCCAGTGAGGCGGTGGCCAACAACATTCGGGCGCTGGTGGACCTGTCTCGCTATCCCTGCCGGCCCCCCCGGGCCCAGTACGGCCTGATCCGCCGGCAAATCATTGCCAACAGTACCGATGCCCTGCAGGCCATGGGCTACTACGACAGCCAGCTTTCCCTGTCCGCCGATGAAAACGGCGACTGCGTCAGCGTGACCCTGGACGTGAACACCGGCCCACCAGTGATACTCAAACACGTGCAAGTGGAAATCACCGGCGATGCGGCCCAGGATCCGGCGTTCACCAGATTGGTGGAGCAGGCGCAGCTGGCCACCGGTCAGCGGCTGCAACATGACCGCTACAGCAACCTGAAAAAGAGCCTGCAACAGCACCTCATCAGTCGCGGTTACGTCCACGGCGAGCTGACCACCCACACCCTCAAGGTGGACACAAAAGCCCACCGGGCCAGCATTACGCTGCATGTGGACAGCGGCCCGCGCTATCACTTCGGTGAAGTCACCGTTAGCGGCAGCGTACTCAATCCTTCATTGATTAACGCCTATGTCAGCTTCCAGGAAGGCGAGCCCTACGACAGCGGCCGCATGCTGGAAACCCAGCAATCGTTTCTTGGTGCCGGCTACTTCAGCGCCGTGCGGGTACAAAAAGGGGAACCTAACGACACCACCCGCCGGATTCCCGTCAGCATCGCACTGACGGACAACAACCGCTGGTCGCTGCTCACCGGTGTCGGCATCAGCACCGATACCGGGCCACGGGTCCGGCTGGGGGTAGAGAATCGCCGGGTCAACAAGGCCGGCCACCGCTTCCGGGCGGAGACCGAGTTGTCCGAAGTGCAGCAAGGGGCCGGGGCCAGTTACCAGATCCCGCTGAAGGACCCGCTCCATGAACGGCTGGACCTGCACACCAGCTTCGTCAACGAAAACACTGACAGTAATGAAAACGAGCGCTGGAGCACCGGGGCGGATTATATCGTCGAACTGGAAAATCGCTGGGTGGCCACCACCTCCCTGGAATTCCTGCGTGAGACCTACCAGATCGCCGACCAGGTGGATCAGGCCGAACTGCTGATTCCCGGTTTCCAGTTAAGCCGCGTCAAGGCCGACGACCCGGTCTACCCCACCTTCGGGTGGCGCCTGAACACCGCCGTACGGTTCGCCGATCAGAACCTGTCATCCACGGCCTCCTTCTTGCAACTCACCAGCGGTGGCAAGATTCTCTTTCCCTTGCTGGGCGGGCGCGTTTTGATGCGCACCGATCTGGGTTACACCGAGGTCAATGATGTGACCGAACTGCCAGCCTCCATCCGCTTCTTCGCCGGTGGCGATTCCAGCGTGCGCGGTTTCGCCTATGAATCCCTGGGCCCGGAAGACAGCAACGGCGACGTCATCGGCGGGCGTCACCTGGCCACCGGCAGTCTGGAATACGATCACCCGCTCACCGAGAAATGGCACTTGGCAGCTTTCACCGATGCCGGCAACGCCTTCAACGATTTCGATGCCTTCGAGCCGCGCCACAGTGCCGGCATCGGCATCCGCTGGCGCTCGCCACTGGGGCCGATTCGCCTGGACATTGCCCGGGCCGTGGACGAGCACCGCGACTGGCGCCTACACCTGAGCATGGGGCCGGACCTGTGATCGGGCGCGAACCTCAAAACGGCTTTGCCCTGCGCTCCGTCCTGGCCCGCAGCTTGCTGGTATTACTCAGCCTGTTGCTGGCCTGTCTGCTGGGCCTGACGCTGCTGCTGGGCACCGCCACCGGCAACCGCTGGCTACTGGAAAAAGCCTCCCCCTTTATCCCCGGCGAACTCAGCCTGGGCGAATGGCACGGCAGCCTGCTCAGCGGCATCACCCTCAATGACATCGACTACCGCTATCAGGGGCTGACCGTGACCCTGGATCAGGTCAGCGCCGACATGGTGCCACGAGCCCTGTTCAGTGGCTGGCTGGAACTGGAAAGCCTGTCCCTTGGCACCCTGCACATTACGCTTGCGCCCGGAGATGACACCGAGCCGCAACCGGCGGCCCTGCCAGAGAGCCAGGCACTGCCCTTCGGGATACGTATCGACCGGTTAACCGTGGATGCCTTTCAGCTGAACGACACGGTACTGGTCAGCAAGCTGGAAGCAGACAGCCTCGCGGCCTGGCGACGCTTCCAGATCGCCCGCCTGCACACTCACACCCTGGCCGGTGCCAGGGTGCAGGCCACCGCCCAGGGCAAATTGACCGCCCCCTTCGATGTGCAAGGCACCGCTAGCTGGCAGCTGCCACTGCCCGACACCGATACCTTGCAGGCACAACACGCCAGCGGCCAACTCACCCTGGCGGGCCCACTGAGCCAACTTCAGCTGCACCATCAGCTTACCGGCCCGGTGGAAATGCAAAGTCAGGGGGAGTGGCGGCTCAAGGATGAGCAATGGCAAATCGCCCTGCACCATCGCTGGCCAGCCCAGCCGTTGCCGCTTGCCTTGCCGCAGCCTTTGTCGCTGGGCAAAGGCGAACTGGACACAAGCGGCCCGCTCGACGCACTGCGCCTGAACGGCCACACCGGCTTGTCCAGCGGTGAGCGCAATGTAGCCATCACCGTGGACAGCGTCCTCATTCCCGGCGGTATTACCCTGCATGAATTCACCGTACAGGACGGCGACCAGACGCTGGCCAGCAACGGCCAGGTGATGTTCAGCCCATTAAGCTGGGATCTGGATCTCAGCGGCGACCTCAACACCGCCCTGCTGCACCCGCTCTTCCCCGGCCAACTGGCCATCGACGGCCACAGCCAGGGGCAATGGGACGGCGATCGCTGGACCCTGTCGCCCAGTGAGCTGTCGTTGCGCGGCCAGGTGCGCCAGCAGGCACTGTCATTCACCAGCACCCTGCAAAGCCAGACGCCCGATGGCAAACAACAATTGCAGCTGAACACCCAGGGCAGCTGGGGAGACAACCAGCTTCAGGCCAGCGGCCAGGTGTGGCCACAGTGGCAACTACGCAGCAACCTGACACTGGCACGCCTGCAGCAATTATACCCGGGGCTGAGCGGGAATCTGGCTGGCCAGATTCAGCTGCAGGGCACATATAGCGACCCGGCACTCAGCGGCCAACTCACCGGCAATACCCTGGGCTGGCAGGACTGGCAGATAGCACAGGTGCAAAGCCGGTTCTCACAACTGCGCCTGCCGCAAACCTCGCACCGCGGTGACATGGCGCTAAGCCTGACCGGCAGTCAGCTCAAACAAGGCAACACCGAACAGGTCAGCACCCTCTCCGTCACCGTCAACGGCAGCTGGGGCCAGCATCAGCTCAAGGCTGAAGCGAGCCGCGCTGAGGTGAGCCTGGAAACCCGCTTGCATGGCGGCATCGACCCGGCGGCCACCGCATGGCAAGGCACCCTCTCCGGCACCCGGCTGCAACACACTCGCCTGGGGCAGTGGCAACAGGACACGGACAGCAGCTTGCGTGTCTCTGCCCAATCGCAATCACTTGCTCCATTCTGTCTGGTACAGGCTCCCAGCCAGCTGTGCCTGCAGGGCAGTCATACAGCCAACGCCCAAAACAGCGTTGACGCAGAGCTACGCCTGGCAGATCTACCACTGGCCCTGGCCAATAGCCTGCTCGGCCCCACCCTGAGCCTGCAGGGCGCCGTGAATGCCGACATCACCCTACGCGGCCCGCTGGACAAGCCCGATGGCCAGTTCTCCCTGCAAACCCGGGACGCCAAGATCACCGTTAACACGGCAGATGCCCCTCCCCCGGTGGAGATCGAAGCGCTCACCGTGCAAGGCACGCTCGCCGATCAACGACTCAGCAGCAACCTGACCCTGACCACCGCGCTGGGCAATGCTCACGCGCAACTCGAACATGGCCTGGCACTGGACTCGTCGCTGCGAGGTGACGTGGATTTCACTCTGAACAGCCTGGCCTTTGTGGAACTGTTCACCGCCGACCTCCGCGAAGTGCAGGGCCGTATTCACGGCGACTTTTCCCTGGCCGGCACGGTCCGTCAGCCCATCATGAACGGCGCCATCAAGCTGCAGAACGGGCAAGCGCTGATTCCTTTTCTCGGGATCGATATCGCCGACTTGCAGGTGGCCATTCAGGGCAATCCCCAGGGCAAACTGGACATCACCGGCTCCGCTCAGATGGGCACGGGCACTCTGAATCTGAACGGCACGGTGGATCCCGGCGAGAAAAACATCCCCCTGCAGCTGACACTTGGCGGCGAACGCCTGCTTGCCGCTGACCGGCCCGATGCCCGCATCCTGCTAACGCCGGATCTGACCCTGGCGGGCGACCTGGAAGGGCTGAACCTGACCGGCGCCCTGGCCATTCCGGAAGCCGAAATCCGGCCAGTGGAAATTCCGGAAGGCGCCATCACGGTCAGCAACGATCAGGTGCTGGTGCATCAGGAAGGCGACAGCAACAGTCAGCTGCCACTGGGTATGGATGTCACCCTGACATTGGGTGACAAGGTCCACTTCAAGGGTTTCGGGCTTGACGCCATGCTCGGCGGCACACTGCAGGTTGAGCAGAAACCCCAGCGGCCACCGCAACTCAATGGCGAGCTGGTGATTCGCGAAGGCCGCTACCGGGCCTACGGCCAGAACCTGGCCATCAGCGACGGCCAGCTGATTTTCCAGGGGCCACCGGACAACCCCGGCCTGGATATTCGCGCCATCCGAAAAATCCCCAGCGAAGGCGTAGTGGTGGGTGTGCAGTTGAGTGGCACCCTGCAAGAACCCAGTGCATCTCTGTTTTCCGACCCCAGCATGGAACAAAGCCAGGCCATGTCCTACCTGCTCACCGGCCGCCCACTGGAAAGCGGCTCCAAGAGCGAGGGCAACCAGATTGCCCAGGCACTGGCGTTATACGGGCTGGAAAGAGGCAGCGGTGTCACCGAAAAGATCGGCGACAAACTCGGTGTGGATGACATCAGCGTGGGTAGCGACTGGGAAAGCGACGACGCGGCACTGATGCTCGGCAAACAACTCTCCGAACGGTTGTATCTGACCTACGCGGTGGGCCTGTTCGATGCCATTTCCACCGTCATCCTGCGCTATACCCTGACCCGAAGCCTGCACCTTGAGGCCCGCTCCAGCAGTGAATCGAACAGCATCGACCTGATCTGGGAAAAAGAATTGAGGTAAAGGAACGCGGCAAGCTACAAGCATCAAGCTGCAACGCGGGTTGGGGCAGTGCCACACTGTGACCGCCCTGCCCGCGAAACTCAGTTGAAAGTTCAAAGTGAAAAGGGAAACTGGGTGAGGCGTCCCCGTTACCCTATCCCGTTTTTGCAGCTTGCAGTTCAATGCGGCAGCGCATAGGTCCCGGTGACGTGGGCAACCATTTCATCGTTGCCCTCACTGAACAGCTGCACTTCCAGCACCGCAGCGCGACGCCCCAACCGCAGAATCACCGCCTCGGCAATCAGGTCCGCCGGGGCCGGGCGTGACAGGAAATTGATATTCAGGTTCTGCGTCACCGCCATTTCCACCCGACCCAGCTCACCCAGGATCGCCGCGTACATGGCCGCATCCGCCAGCCCCATCATGGTCGGCCCGGAGATACTGCCACCTGGGCGCAAGGTCGACGGCCGGAACGGCGAACGCACCCGCGCCCGCCGCGCCCCCACTTCCTCAATCCGCAACCCTTCTTCCGAGGCCGCTGGCAGGCCCTGGTAAATGACATCCTGCACCTGCTGCGCATTCAGCATATCCATCTCTCAATCAATACGGTAAAACCTCAAGCATACGAGAGCTCGCCAGATAAACACAGTGCGGGAAACGCCGGATGACTGGTTAGCAATGCCCTTTGGCCATAGAATGGAGGGCTATCGAATCAACTGGCCGAAGACATCTTTATGCGCACCTCCCAGTATTTGCTTGCTACCGTTAAAGAAACCCCGGCGGACGCCGTTGTGACCAGTCACCAGCTGATGTTGCGGGCCGGCATGGTGCGCAAACTGGCTTCCGGCCTCTATACCTGGCTGCCATCCGGGTTGCGGGTACTGCGCAAGGTGGAGCAGGTAATTCGTGAGGAAATGGACCGGGCCGGCGCGCAGGAAGTGCTGATGCCAGTGGTGCAGCCCATGGAACTGTGGGAAGAATCCGGCCGGGCGCCGGCCTATGGCCCGGAGCTGCTGCGCATTACCGACCGCCACAACAACCCTTTCTGCCTGGGCCCGACCCATGAAGAAGTGATCACCGACATGGTGCGCAACGAGCTGCACAGCTACAAACAGTTGCCGGCCAACTTTTACCAGATTCAGACCAAGTTCCGTGACGAAATTCGCCCACGTTTCGGCATCATGCGCTCGCGGGAATTCATCATGAAGGATGCCTATTCCTTCCATACCAACATGGATTCCCTGGCAGACACCTACCAGATCATGCACCGGGCCTACTGCGCCATCTTTGATCGGCTGGGCCTGGATTATCGCCCGGTGGAAGCCGATACCGGCGCCATCGGCGGCGCCGCCAGCCATGAATTCCATGTGCTGGCCGAGTCCGGTGAGGATGATATCGCCTTTTCCGATGGCTCCGACTACGCCGCCAATGTGGAACTGGCGGAGGCGCTGGCCCCTGCCATAGAGCGCCCGGCGCCCGGCGCCGCCATGGAAAAGGTGGATACCCCCAATGCCAGAACCATTGAGGAACTGGTGGCCCAGTTCGATCTGCCCATCGAGAAGACCATCAAGACGCTGGTAGTGAAAGGGGCCGAAGAAGGCCAGCTGGTAGCATTGCTGGTACGTGGCGATCACGAACTGAACGATATTAAAGCCGAGAAGCTGGAGGCCGTCGCCACGCCACTGGAATTTGCCAGCGAAGATGAGATTCGCAAAGCAATAGGTGCAGGCCCCGGTTCACTGGGCCCCGTAGATCTGCCATTTACGGTCATCGCTGATCGCAGCGTGGCGGTGATGAGCGATTTCGGTGCCGGCGCCAATGAAGATGGCAAACACCACTTCAACATCAACTGGGAACGGGACGTGGCCCTGCCACAAATCGCCGACCTGCGTAATGTGGTCAATGGTGATCCCAGCCCGGATGGCACCGGCACCCTGAGCATCAAACGCGGCATCGAAGTGGGGCATATTTTCCAACTCGGTACCAAGTACTCCGAAGCACTGGGCGCCACCGTGCTGGATGAAAATGGCAAATCCGTGGTGATGCCCATGGGCTGCTACGGCATCGGCGTGACCCGCGTGGTGGCCGCCGCCATTGAACAAAACAACGACGACCGGGGCATCATCTGGCCGGAAGCCATTGCCCCGTTCCAGGTGGCCCTGATTCCGGTGAACATCAAGAAAAGCCCCCGGGAGCGTGAGCTGGCAGAAACGCTCTACGCCGAGCTCACCGCTGCCGGTATTGAGGTGATCTTCGATGACCGCGAGAAGGAACGCCTGGGCGTCAAACTGGCTGACAGCGAACTAATCGGCATCCCCCATCGCATCGTCATCGCCGAGCGTGGCATGGACAACGGCGTGCTGGAATACAAGGGACGTGGGGATGCAGACAAGACCGAAGTGCCGGTGGATGAGGTGGTGGCGTTCATCAAATCCAAACTTGGCTAACCACACCTGTAGGAGCACCGTTCAGGGTGCGAACCTCGCGTAGCGAGGAATCGTCCGCAGGACGATCAAGCATCAGAACACTCGACAGGTGTTTAACAAAGCAATAAACAAAGAGGCCGCGCCCAACCTTTGGGCGCGGCCTCTTTGTTTATTAAAACTGGAAATGAATAAAGTCTGTTTGAAATCCGGGATTCCTGATCGTCCTACGGACGATACCGTGCTACGCACGGTTCGCGCCTCAAGATACGCTCCTACAGCGGCTCCGAAAAGAAGCTTCAGTTTAAAGCTTCACAGTCCTTTTCACTGCCATCACCTGACTCATGGTGTTGTCGCCATGGGCGGTCAACTGCCAGAGCGGCAGGCCACGGCTGTCCTTTTCTGCCGACCGGTTGATCAGCCCCAATGCCCGCAGATGGATTTTCACCTGATTAAAGGCATGGGCTGCCAGCACCACATTGCGCACGGCGTGGGCTCGAGGGAAATCGTTCTGCACATCCCCCAGAGCCTTGCGGCCGATAAAATCTTCCAGCGCTTTCTGCAACACCGATTCCGCCGCCGGGTTCAACATCAACGGCGCCACACAGGAAAAGGCCTGATCCCAGCTAATCTTGGTGGTCACCATGGCCAGCTTGCAGTCACCGCCTTCATACACATTGCAGGAATAATCCAGCGCCACCTGGTCCCCGGCACGGGCCAGGGTCTTCAAGGGGGGGCGCGCCTGGCTGAGCGCTTCTTCACGCTCTTTTTCCAGCAGTTCAATGCGCGCCTTGAGCGCCTCCGCCTGGGCACCACCGCCCTCGCCCGCCTGATCGGCACGCACCCAACCCACTGCATGGTGTTCACGCATCAGGTGGGGAATCACCTTGCCAGCCAGCTCGTTCAGGCCTGCTTCAGTACTCCAGCGATAGCACGTCACCTTCTCTTCCAGCAGGCGCACAAAATCGTCACGGCGCACCTGACCATCCCGGGTCGGCTCACGCTGCGCTTCCGGCAAGGCGGAGGGATTTTCATGGATAAAGGCAATTATCGGTTTGCGCTTGGTGGCGGCGAAGATGTACTCACGGTGGATCTCGCTGAGCCCCATCGGCGACAGGGTGCCGTAACGGCCGCCCACAATCAGGATGAAATAATCACTGGTTTCGATCAGCTTCTGGATCACCGGCAACAGGGTATTGCCGTCCGCCGCCGCACTATCCAGGCCGGTAGGAATCAGCCCGTGCTCCAGCATGGGCAGTATCAGTGCCTGGCGCGCGCCCTGCATATCAGGGAACGTGGCGCTGATAAAGACTTGATAGCGTTTGTTGGCTGTCGCGCTCACCCTGATCAAAACCTCTTTCTTTGTTATTCCGGCCCGCCGGGCCGTGCCTGTGGAGGGCTATTAAAGCGCCTGAATGCCCTGATCACAAGCCAGCCCGCTGACCCAAAAGCCGGGTCTGGCCACGACATGGGACATTTCACCGGTTCGTGCTAGCCTGAGCCCAGCCTATAACGCGGCCGGGGCCGCTATAATGGCTGGTCGCGCGGGCAGGCAGACGGGAGCCCCGGGCACTCCACTCTCAAAGCTTACAGGAAAGGGACGCCATGCAAACCATTGCCTTTTACAACCTGAAAGGGGGCGTAGGTAAAACCACCACCGCAGTCAACGTGGCCTGGCACGCTGCACGCTGGAAACACCGCACCCTGCTCTGGGACCTGGACCCGCAAGGTGCCGCCAGCTTTTACCTGGGGGTGGACGATGGCGATGGCTACAAGGCCGCCAACCTGATCAAGGGCAAGCAGCCCATTGGCCGCCTGAAACGGGAAACCCGCTGGGCCAACCTGGATGCGATCCCTGCCGACCTGTCCATGCGCAATGCGGATATCAAGCTGCTCGAGAATGGCGGCGCCAAAAACCGCCTGAAACAGCTCATTGCCCCGCTGGGGGAAAGCTACGAACTGGTAATCCTGGACTGCCCGCCCACCCTGAGCCCGGTGGCGGAAAGTATCTTTGCCGCGGTGGATTACCTGTTTGTCCCGGTCATCCCCACCCACCTGTCTGTGCGCGCCTTCCAGCAGGTGCTCGACTGGATCGACAGCAAGAACTACAAGAACCTGACCGTAGTACCGTTCTTCAACATGGTCGACCGCCATCGCGACCTGCACGTGGAAATGCTGGTGAAACGCCCCAAGGCCATGAAGGGCGGATTGAAAGGCTGGATTCCCTACTCCACCCACGTGGAGCAGATGGGCGACCACCGGGCCCCGGTCGGCGAATTCGCCCCCTACACCCCCTCCGCCCAGGCCTTCCGCGCCATGTGGTTCGAGATTGCGGGGAAACTGAAACTCTAATTAATAGCTGGCGCGAGCCCGCTCCAGGGTGTTTGAAACGCAAGAGGCCGCGTCCAGTATCTGGACGCGGCCTCTTTGCTTTCGGAATCAGAAACTCCTGATCCGCGACGTTATTAATTATTCATTATTAACTATTAATTGCCTTCCCACGGGTTTGCCCGCTCAAGAATCTCCCCCAGATCCAGCCCTTTGGGCAAGGTGCCGTAGTTGCGATCCCCATGCTCACCCAGTCGCGAAGCAATGAACGCTTCAGCCACGGCGGTATTGCCGGCGGCCACCAGCTGGCTGGCCTGCATGGTCAGTGATACCCGATCCACGATATCCCGGGCCCGGTATTCAGCCTCATCCATATCGCTGAATTCGCGCTTGAGCGCGTCCACGGCCTTGTCCAGACGGGCATCACTCCCCTGGGTCTTGGCCAGTTCCGCAAACCAGGTATCCAGCACTGCCGGCGTTTTACCGAGGGCGCGAAGCATATCCAGCGCTTGCACATTGCCGGAGCCTTCCCAGATCGCATTGATTGGCGCTTCGCGATACAAGCGTGCCATGATGAAGTCCTCCGTCACGCCGTTGCCACCCAGGCACTCCATAGCCTCGTAGGCATGGAACGGGGTGCGTTTGCAAATCCAGTATTTGCCGGCGGGCAAGCCCAGACGCAGCAGCAGGCTTTCATGGCTGTTGGACGGGTCCAGTGTGGACTGATCCAGCGCTTCGCCCATGCGCATGGCGATGGCCAGGGAACCTTCCACTTCCAGCTGCAGATCCGCCAGCACATTACGCATCAAGGGCTGGTCCAGAAGCGTTTTGCCGAAAGCTGCACGCCCGGCCGCATGGTTCACGGCCTGGGCCACCGCCTGACGTTGCCCCGATGCCGATCCGATCATGCAATCGAAGCGGGTCATCGCCACCATTTCGATAATCGCCGGCACCCCACGGCCTTCTTCGCCGACCAACCAGCCCAGCGCACCGCGCAACTCGATTTCCGAGGAAGCGTTGGACACGTTACCCATCTTGTTTTTCAGGCGCTGCACCTGGATCGGGTTCTTGCTGCCATCCGGGCGCCAGCGCGGCACCAGAAAACAGCTCAACCCGCTTTGCGTCTGCGCCAGCACCAGAAAGGCATCGCACATGGGTGCAGAGGTAAACCACTTGTGCCCAACCAGCTCATAGGCCTCACCCGGCCCTTCATTGCCAATGGCGGTAGCAACGGTGGTGTTGGCACGCACATCGGAACCGCCCTGCTTTTCCGTCATGCCCATGCCAATGGTCAGCGCCTGCTTCTCGGTATGGGGCACATTGCGCGGGTCATAGGCGTTATTGAGAATCTTGGGTAACCACTCCTTCGCCAGTGCCGGCGTCAGGCTGATGGAGGGCACCGAGGCAAACGTCATGGTCAGCGGGCAACCGTGACCAGCGTCGACCTGCGCCTGTAAATAGCTCTGCGCTGCCCGGGCCACGTGTGCACCTGGCTTGGGGTTTGACCAAGGCGAGGAGTGCATGCCGGACTCCAGCCCCAGGGCCATCAACCGGTGGTAGGACTCGTGGTATTTCACCAGGTCCACCCGGTACCCCTGACGATCGTGGGAAAAAAACTGTGGCTTGTGTTCGTTGGCCAGAAAGCCCCATTCGATCACCTCGGCACTGCCGGTGCGGGCACCGTGGGCAGACAGGGCATCCTCCGCCCAGCCCGCGCCATGGCGGGCCACCGCCTCGCGCAGGGCCGTATCGTTGTCGTAAGCGTTGTAATCTTCCAGCGCCCGGGCCTGGTTGAAGACCTCATGGGTCTGGGCCAGCGGGTCCGCTTTCAGGGTATCGTGCTTGGCATTCATATGAGCTCTCCCGGTTTATTAACGCAGCGTGTTTCACGCTTCATGCAACAAGCTCCACGCCCCACTCCCCACACAGGGAAAGCGCGCTGCCGTTGCCGCTTTTTACGCAGTCTGTTGCTGCTGAATAGCTTGCGCCTGCGCCCGGGGAGCACCCACCGCGCGCAGACAAAATTGGGTCAGGGATTCCGCCAGGCTGGCCTTGGGCAGCGGTTCGGACAGCGGCCCCACCAGCGCCTCAGCAATGGCACCCACCAACGCGGCGGCACTGACGGCTGTGTCCTGCAGCGGCAGGGAGCCCTGGCTGACACCGTCACTCAGCAGTTGCTGGTACAGCTCGGCATAACGCTGACGGTAGATCAGACGCTCCGCGTCCACGGC
Organism: Alcanivorax sp. VBW004; assembly: GCF_009718865.1. Classification (NCBI taxonomy): domain Bacteria; kingdom Pseudomonadati; phylum Pseudomonadota; class Gammaproteobacteria; order Oceanospirillales; family Alcanivoracaceae; genus Alcanivorax; species Alcanivorax sp. VBW004. Next base: position 1,945,030 of record NZ_WNHC01000001.1, on the reverse strand, counting down.
CGGGTCTACCGGCTCGGCGATCAACGACCAGGCCAGCGTGGGCGCGGCTTGCGCCCGGCGTACAAACACCTGCAGCACGTATTCCAGCCGCTGGGCAAAATCGCCGTCTTGCTCCATGGCCTGGGCCACCGCCGCCACTTCCCGCTCGGTGGCCAGGCGAAACACCTCCGCCGCCAGCATCGCCTTGTTGTCGAAATAGCGATACAGGGTGCCCACGCCAACGCCAGCCTGGCGGGCCAGCGTCTGCATGGTCAGCCCGGCAAAACCGCTGTCACGCACCAACTGCTCTGCATTACGCAGCAAGTGGGCACGCTGGGCCGCCTTGCGGGCTTTCACATTGTCGGTTTCCCGGTACGCCATAAACGGAATCCACATTCATTTCTTAAAAGAAGTGAATCATGATTCCGACTTTCGAGCAAGCACCACCTGTCGCGCGGCTCGATGCGGCAGGAGCGTCGCTAGCGACGCGCCTACAACAAGCCTGCCAACACCCCCAGCGCCGCCATGCCCAGCACCATCCCCCACAAGGGCACCGTCTTGCTGCGCAGCACCACGAATCCCGCTACCACGATCAACAGGTCCCACCCATCATGCACCGCAGAGACCAACACCGGCTGATACAGCGCCGCCAGCAGCAACCCGACCACCGCCGCATTGATCCCCGCCACCGCACCGGCCAGTGCCGGGCGGGAGGACAACCATTGCCAGCCTTCCATCATTCCCAGCACCAGTAAAAAACCGGGCAGAAAAATCGCCAGTGTGGCCAGCAAGGCGCCCCACCAGGGGCTGGCTGGCAGCAAAACCGCCCCCAGGTAGGCAGCCAGCGAGAACATCGGGCCAGGCACCGCCTGGGCAGCCGCATAACCGGTAAGGAACGAGTCCGGGCTCATCTGTGGCCCCACCAGCTCCTGCAACAATGGCAACACCACATGGCCACCACCGAATACCAGCGCACCGGCGGTGAAAAAATCATTCCAGAGACCCAGCAGCCGCCCGGCGGGCAGCACCGCCAACAGTGCCAGCAGCACCAACAGCCCCAACGGCAACCAGCGCCAGACCGGCTTGCCCTGCAACGGCTCCACGTTTGCGGGCCGCAACCAGTGCCAGCCCACCGCTGCCGCCAGCAGCAGGGCCACCACTTGCCCCCAGAGCGCAGGCCAAAGCAGCAGCAACAGAGCCACGCCCAGTGCCAGCCCCCTGGTCAGCGGGGCCGTACAAAAGCGCGTACCCATATTCCACACGGCATCGGCCACTACCACCACCGCCAGCCACTTCAGGCCTGTGACAACACCGCCCTGGAGCCACTCCGGCAGTGCTGCCGCATACATGGCCAGCAGTGCCATCAACAAAAAGGACGGCAAGGTAAAGCCCACAAAGGCAACAAAAGCCCCCGCCACGCCACCGCGCACCCGGCCAATGGCAAAACCCAACTGGCTGGAGGCCGGACCCGGCAGAAACTGGGTGAGAGCCAGCAAGCGGGCAAAGTCCGCCTCGCTCAACCATTGCAGTTGCACCACAAATCGCTGGTGAAAATACCCCACATGGGCCGCCGGGCCGCCAAAGCTGATCAACCCCAGCAGCAGAAACTGGCGAAAAATTTCTGTCATCACCTACACTCTTTCCCATCTACAGGCCCAGAACGCTACCACACCGTCATGGCAATCGAATGCCTGTCGCCCGGATGTCATCGTCCCGGCCCCACGGGTATACTCCCGGCCATGCAATCCAATGCCCACTCCGTTCTCGAACACGTCTTCGGCTACCACCAGTTTCGCGGTGAACAGCAGACCATTATCGATACCCTGATACAGGGCGACGACGCGCTGGTGCTGATGCCCACCGGCGGGGGTAAATCCCTGTGCTATCAGATCCCGGCCCTGGTCCGTGCCGGCACCGGTGTGGTGATCAGCCCGCTGATTGCCCTGATGCAGGATCAGGTGGATGCGCTCAAGGCGCTGGGCGTGAAAGCCGGCTTCCTTAATTCCACCCTGTCACTGGAGCAAGTACGCGAGCTGGAAAACGCCTTGCTGCAAGGCGAGTTGGACATGCTCTACATCGCCCCGGAGCGGCTGATACAGCCGCGCACGCTGGCGCTGTTGAAACAGGCCGAGATCGCCCTGTTCGCTATCGATGAAGCCCACTGTGTGTCCCAGTGGGGGCATGATTTCCGCAACGACTATCTGCAGCTCTCTCTGCTGCACCGGGAATTCCCGCAGGTGCCCCGCATTGCGTTAACCGCCACCGCGGACCAGCGCACCCGCACGGAAATTGCCGAGCGACTGGACCTGACCCAGGCGCGACATTTTGTCTCCAGCTTCGACCGCCCCAACATCCAGTACCGCATCGAGCGCAAGGACGGCGCCCGTAATCAGCTACTGCGCCTGTTGCGTGCCGAGCACGCCGGTGAAGCGGGGATCGTCTACTGCCTGTCGCGCAACAAGGTGGACCGGGTGGCCGAATGGCTATGCCAGCAGGGCATTAATGCCCTGCCCTACCACGCCGGGCTTTCTGGCCCTGTGCGGGAAAAACACCAGCAGCGCTTCCTGCGCGAGGACGGCATTGTCATGGTCGCCACCATTGCCTTCGGCATGGGCATCGACAAACCTGACGTGCGGTTTGTGGCGCATCTGGATCTGCCCAAGAGCATTGAGTCCTACTATCAGGAAACCGGCCGGGCCGGCCGTGATGGCAACCCGGCCACAGCCTGGATGGCCTATGGGCTGGAAGACGCCATCAAGCTCAAACAGATGCTCGCCCAGAGCAGCGGCAACGAGCAGCACAAGCGCAACGAAAACCAGCGCCTGGAAAGCATGCTGGGGCTGTGCGAAATCACCCATTGCCGCCGCCAGGCATTGCTGCACTACTTTGCTGAAACCCTGGAAAAACCCTGCGGTAACTGCGACACCTGCCTGCATCCACCGGAAACCTTCGACGCCACCGAAGCCGCCCAAAAGGCCCTGAGCTGTGTCTACCGCACCGGCCAGCGCTTCGGCGTCAATCACCTGATCGACGTGCTAACCGGCAACCGCTCCGACAAGGTCGCCAGCGCCGGGCACGACCATGTGTCTACCTGGAACATCGGCAACGAATTCAACGCCAACCAGTGGAAAAGCATCTACCGTCAACTGGTGGCCCGCGGCCTGCTCACCGTGGACATGAACGGTTACGGCGCGTTGCAACTGACCGACGCCTGCCGCCCCTACCTGCGCGGGGAACAGCCCCTGCACCTGCGCAAGGAAATTGCCAAAGCGAAAAAGGCCGGCACCCGCAAAAGCCAGTCCAACGTGGCGGAAGCGGATCGCGCCCTGTGGGAAGCACTACGCGCCTGTCGCAAACGGCTATCCGAAGAAGAAGGGGTGCCGCCCTACGTGGTCTTCCACGACGCGACCCTGATGGACATGCTCGCCATCCGCCCGCGCAACCGCATGGAACTTTCCGCCGTGAGCGGTGTAGGGGATCGCAAACTGGAGCGCTACGGCGACGACTTTCTTGCCGTTCTCAATAAAGCCGCGAATGGCAGCAGCGCCGGCGAGGCAGAAGACGCCGGCCCGGACAGCAACGAGATTCTCACCCTGGCCCTGGCCAACATGGACCCGTCCGCCATCGCCCGGCAGCAGAACCTGAACGAGCAGACCATCTACCGGGAGCTGAGCCAGCTGGTGGTCAACGGCAAGCTGTCACTGGAACAGGCCCTGGGCCTCAGCGACGTGGAAATCGGTATCATTCAGGACGCCCTGCTCAGCCAGGCCAACCTGGCGGAAGACACTTTCAGCTACCGCCAGATCAAGGAACAACTGGCTGACGACTGGCCCACCGGCGTCCTTCACTGTGTCCGCCAGGCCATTCTGGCTCAGTGCTGATCCGCACTGAGCCAGATTCAGCACGGACGTTCAAATAAAATTCACTGGATCGTCAATCCTCCCACACACGCCCTCTCCACAATCCCCCGACCGACTCTTATCTGACTGGGGAATCCATTGTGAAACGGCTCAATTACAACCTTGCGGCTCTGCTTGCCGCACTTGCGCTTACCGGCTGCGGGGGCGATTCGTCGTCCTCATCCGACGACACCGACACAACTGATAAAGGCAGCACCCCCGCCACCACAACCACCCTGCGCATCGGCTTGTTGCCCGATACCCAGGGCGGCGGCGACAACGTGGCCATGCACCCGATGAAAGCCGTGCTGGATAAAGAACAGGCGCTGGGCGCCAACATCGTCATCCCCGTGGGGGACCTGACCGACCACGGCACCACCGGCGAATTTGAACAGTGGACCTCCATTGCCGAAGGTTACCGCGATGCCGGCATCGAATTTCTGCCATTGATGGGCAACCACGAAGACAGCTATGCCTACTCCGTGGAGTGGGTTGAAAACATGAAGCACTACATTCCCGATGACGCCGTCCATATGGCCGGCGCGCAGTACCTGAATTATTACGTGATCCGCGACAACGTGATGATTGTTCTGCTCAAGTACTACAACCTGCCGATCGCTTTTCAGTGGATCAAGCAGGCGGTCAATACCCATCGCGATGAGGTAGACCATATCGTGATCGCCAGCCACGACGGCCTGATCGGCGCCAAATACGGGGAAACCCGCGAAATGATCGTGGAAGGCGTCACCGGCGACAATCTGCTGATGAACCAGTGGGATGATATCCGCGCCTTTTTCGCCCGCAATGACGTGATCTGGGTACAGGGCCACGAGCACATGTATCAGCGCTCTGTTATCACCGCCCCGATTTATGTGGATCCCGCCTCCTGGACCGAAGAGGAAGGCAACTACCGGCTGCCGCAGTACACCCAGATCGTTTCCGGCAACGCGTCCTACAAAGGCTACGAATTCCGTTACGGGGAACGCGAGCTGGTGCAGCGCATCGTGCAGCAAAAAATGAACACCAAGAGCAACGGCTCCACCGCCTACGATGTGAATGCTTCAGTACTGACCTTCCAGGGCCCGCGAGTGGATTACGAGTCATGGTTTGCCGAACACACTATCAGTAGCAACGAAGACGGCGTGAAAGAACTGGCTGATCCGAACTGGCAATTGCTGGACCGTTTTTCACGTACCAGCAACCGCTGCGAGCGCGTGGTCTACCCCAACTCCATTCCCGACGGCACCCGCCCGGTCATGTATCTGGACAGCCAGTACATCAGCAATGACTGCCGCGCAGACGATGGCAGTACTGCCAGAATGGTGGCCGGCACCAACAACACCTTTAACCGCCTGGAAAGCCGCACCCGGGACATGGAACTGACCCCCGGGTTCAGCCGAGCCGAGAGCGTGCCGGATTTGATGCGCCTGTCTTATCAATACCTGTTCCAGTACAACCAGCCCTGGACCCCGAACCTGAACGCGGAAAACCGGGTCATCCCCAACAGCGGCGACAGCAATGTGCTGGATATTCCGGAAACTACCATGGACCTGAAAGAAGATGTGGCCATGAGCTGGCAACCTGCCACAGAAGACACCCTTAGCGACATTCTGATCATCAGTGGCACCCAGAATCAGACTGGCACTTACTCCAGTGCCTATGGCGCGATCAAGGATCTGGAAGCCGATACCGGCCTGCCAGGCAGCCAGCCGGACGGCACCGCCAAGCAAGCCCATATCCTGCCCGCCAGCGCCAGCAAGGACTGGGATTTGAGCAGTGCAGTCTCAGATCGCTACGCCCTCACCTTTGATGTCGCCGCCGGTATCGCCACTGAGACGACTACTCTGGGTATGCATAGTGAGTCCGGTTGGCAGGCCGTCACCTCAGCGGGTTGCGTAATCAACCAACCTTTCGATGAGAGCTTCCTGGCGACCCCACCGGTGCGCAGCGCAGGCTGCGACGCGGAACCACTGGTGGGCTTCGATGCTGACCACGGGCAACGCTGGTGGGTCGTCCTGGAGCAGGACGCGGAACTGGCCTTGCTGGCACGTTAACCTGCCACGTAAAGCCCTGTTACCCGGCCCTTCCCGTCACGCGGGGAGGGTCACCCCTCCTCTTCCTGGCGTTTGAATGATCGAGAAAACTGCAGAATCAAAAAATTGATCAGCGACAGCACCAGGGCAATTTCATAACGACTGTAAGCTACCGAAATACCGATCGCCCCGGTATTCCACAGGCTCGCCGCCGTGGCGGTACCGCTCACATTAGCCCCATCCTTGAGAATCGCCCCACCGCCGATAAAACCCATGCCGGTAATAATCCCGTACATGACCCGCGCTTCCGCATCGGAACCGGTGTACACCTGCATTCCCACCAACATATAGCCACAAGCCGCAATGGAGACCAACGGGAAGGTACGCAAGCCAGCACCTCGCGCCCTCTGCTCCCGGTTCCAGGCCACCGGCAGCGCCAGCACAAAAGCGGCGCCAAGCTGAATCAGGTGGGTCCCCACCTGCGCCCAGTCCAGTTCCTGCATATCGCTCTCCTTGCTTAATAGGGGTACGGGGTTTTGCCCACGGCCACTGACAGCAACCCAACCCGGCTACCATTGAGACGCATATGTAAGCAAAAGCTTACATCGACACAACAGAAGCCCGCCGCCCGATCACGCTACCGTTAGTACACAGAATAAACAGAGGGGAAGGAAAAATGGAACAGGATGAGTCTCTGGATCTGAACTGGCTCCCCGAGCAGCTTGATGGCATCTTCGAAGACAGCCATGCCGCCGACGCCGGCCAATGGGAATCCATAGAAAGCCACGATATCAGCTACCAGGCGGCCTGAACCGGCCGTCGGCTTTACCAAGCATTACTCGTGTTCACGCCCCGGATCAGTTAGGCTTGCCGCCCTTTTCCAGCTGATCCTCCCAACTTCATGCATTTTTCAGATCTCGGGCTGTGTGATGCCCTGCAAGCGGCCGTGGCTGAGCGTGGCTACGACACGCCTTCCCCTATTCAGGCCCAGGCCATTCCCGCCGTACTGTCCGGCCGTGATGTGATGGCCGCCGCCCAGACCGGTACCGGCAAAACCGCCGGCTTTACCCTGCCGCTTCTGGAACGCCTTCGCACCGGCACCCCCGCGCGCAACAATCAGGTCCGCGCCCTGGTACTCACGCCAACACGCGAGCTGGCCGCCCAGGTGGCGGAAAGCGTCTCCACTTACGGCAAGAACCTGCCGCTGACGTCCAGCGTGGTATTCGGTGGCGTGAAGATCAATCCGCAAATGCAGCGCCTGCGTGGCGGTTGCGATGTGCTGGTGGCCACACCAGGACGCCTGCTGGACCTGTATCAGCAGAACGCGGTGAAGTTCGATCACCTGGAAGTGCTGATCCTGGATGAAGCCGACCGCATGCTGGACATGGGCTTTATCCACGACATCCGCAAGATCCTCTCGAAACTGCCTCCCAAGCGGCAGAATCTGATGTTCTCTGCGACCTTTTCGCCGGAAATTCGTGCGCTGGCCAAGGGGCTGGTTAACGACCCGGTGGAAGTGGATATCAGCCCGCGCAACACCACCACCGAACTGGTCACTCAATGGATCGCACCGGTGGACAAGAAGCGCAAACCCGCCCTGCTGACCCACCTGATTCAGGAACACGGCTGGTTCCAGGTACTGGTATTCAGCCGCACCAAGCACGGCGCCAACAAGCTGGCCAAGCAACTGGAAGCCAACGGCATTGAAGCCGCCGCCATTCACGGCAACAAAAGCCAGAACGCCCGAACTCGCGCTCTGGCCGACTTCAAGAACGGCAAGGTCCGCGCCCTGGTCGCCACCGATATCGCTGCTCGCGGTCTGGATATCGAGCAGTTGCCCCAGGTGGTCAACGTGGACCTGCCCAATGTGCCCGAGGATTACGTGCACCGTATCGGCCGTACCGGCCGGGCCGGCGCCACCGGTCAGGCCATCTCCCTGGTCAGTGCCGACGAATTCCAGCAGCTCAAGGACATTGAACGCCTGACCCAGCAACAGCTGGAGCGCAAAATCGTGGCGGGCTTTGAACCCGGCGAACCGCTTCCTGCTGGCCGCGCGCCCCTGCCTCCGAAAAGCTCGCGGCCCAAGAAACCGAAAAAGCCCTCCTCCGGTGGTCACCGGGGCGGGCAGTCGTCCGGTAACGGCCAACGCGCCCAGCAAGGCAACAAGGCCAGCGGCAATGGCGGCAATGCGGGCGCCGGAAAACCTGCCGGGAACGGGCAGCGTCGGCGCCGGCCGCAACGCAACAACCGTCCGGCAAATGGCAATAAAGCCTGAATCGCGACATGACTCATAATGTCCGGCGCCTGACGCCCGACAAAAAAACGGGGCCAACTGGCCCCGTTTTTTATGCTGACGCCAACCCTTAACGCTGGCGTAACAGCCCCTGGTAGTGGGCCATATAACCTTGCAGCTCGGCATCACTCAGGTCTTTCAGCACCTTGTTGTTCACCGCATGCACCGCTTTGCGGCTGCCATCCACCCCCACATTCAGGGCCTTCTGGGTCACAAAACCTACCTTCACTTCCTTGGTGTTGGCGACAAAAACTTCATCGATAATCTTGTCGGCCACATCGCCCATGGCGCGGGTGACCAGCGCCACATCCTCGGTGCCTTTGCCCGCCGCACACAACTCGGTGGCCTTGCGGAAGGTCTCGGCAAAGGCGTCATCCACCGGGAATGAAATATGGGCCTGGTTACCGTTATCGTCACCGGCCTGCCAGTACATGGCTTTCACGTTCGCCAGTACCGGTGCAAATTCCTTGCTGGTGATTTTCTTGAAGATCTGGCGAGTCAGCATGCTGGACGCTTTACCCGCAGTAGAAACGGCAAAATCGATGACTTTTTTCTGGCCACCGGACAGTTCGGTCATGTTGGCCGGCTCCACCAGAAACAGGCTGAGAACACGGTCGGTCAGATGATCTGCCATCTGGATAAACTTCTCCGCGCTGTCCTTGCGGTCGTTTTCAACAGCGTGGATGAAATCTTCCGTGCTGTTCACCAGCGCCGGGTTTGCGGGAATCGCCACCACATTTTGCATTGTTATGTCCTTGCCTGTTCTATGTGCCCAGGCTACCCCATCAGGCAGCCGATCAAGCTGGCCATAATAACGGGGCGATGGGCACAGGGGAAACGCCGATCAGGCCGGAATAACAAAGCTGATACGTCTTCAGGGCGAACTCGCACTTTGTGTAACCGCACCGGCTTGCGACGGATGACGGATATCCACCTGTGGCGTAGTCAGCATGGTGCCATTCATGGCGCAATCCGGCCCCAGGTTAACCTGTTCAAAACTGGCCGAGGCCTCGGCATTGCGCCATACCAGCGACACCGGGCCCGGACCGCAAACACCCCCGAGCAAGGGCACCCGGACTTTTACCTGCATATCATGCACCGTGAGCTTGCGGGGGCTATCCACTTGCCCTTGCCAGGGTAGCCCCAACGCCTTGATGCTTTTACACAAAGGATTGAGCCCGCCGAAAGTCACCTCAGTAACACGAAGCCCACCGGCGGCATCCACGCGGCCATCAAAGGTGGTTTCACAGGACACCGGTATCCGGCCTTTTTTCATGGCCAATTCACCACTGGCGGAAAAGGGCCCAGCCGGCGCCACGGCCACGTCGGCATAAGTGGTGAAGGAAAGCGACAACAACACGATGGGCAAGAGCACGGCGCTCCTGCGGGCAATGACAGTCCTTATCATTGTTATTATTCCTGTTTCTGTTCTTATTTTGTCCGATGTTTTTCTGATTATCTCCCCACACCCATACTGTCACGGCAATTCAACGGCTGCCAATCACCGCACGGCGGATCTTCGCCGCAATGCTACCGTTTATCGCCCTCCGGAAATTGAACAGCATTCACACCAATTGATAACTGATCCCGCCCAGCACCGCCAGGACCACCGCCCACTTGGCGGTTACATAGAATCGCTTGTTCTTCCGCTTCACCGATTTGAGAAAACCCTTGTAGGCGATCACACCCTTGCCCAGTTTGTTACCAATACCGGTGTGGCTACTGTCCACGTTGTCGATCATGAACAGGCGATTGAAAAACCAACCAAAGAACCAGTAGCCCTTTTGCACCCATTTGCTCTTCAAGGGACGGTCCACGTCGGTCATCAGGATGATGCGGGGCGTCTCGGTGCGGTTCCACGCAGAATGAATATAGGTTTCGTCGAAGATAATGCTGTCGCCATCGCGCCAGATGTAATCCTCTTCGTTCACCGTCAACCCGCAGTTTTCATCATTGGGCGTACTCAGCCCAATGGAGTAGCGCAGCGTATAGGCAAACGGGTCGTGATGACGATTCAGCTTCTTGCCCGGCATCAATACGGCGAACAGGGCAATATTCAAGGTGGGAATCTGCTCCAGCAGCGCCATGGTTTTCGGCGCCAAGTCGTAGGCCGAGGGCAGCTTGTTGTCGTACACCTTCAGATAAAAACTGGTCCAGCGATTGTCCTTGTAAAAACTGCTGGCCGGCAGATCTTCTTTCGCCGTAATCAGGCCACCGTGGTACAGCGCCACCGCCTCATCGCGAATGGTTTCCCAGTTGTCTTCGATCAACTGTAATTCCGGCAGATGCGACAAGCTGAGACGCGGCGTGGTTGGCACCTTGGACAGCAAATAGGCCGGAATATTGAACGGCACCATAAAGGTGGAAAAGTCCGACAGCTGGCGCTTCAGGCCAAACGGTTCCCGGTTACGCATCCGAATAAAAATAATGCAGCCGGCATAAATCAGCAGACAGGCCAGAATCACGGTCATCTGTTTTCCTTTGGTTCATTGATTCCAGGTTCGAGGCAACCCGCGCTGCCCGAAAAATCGACGGACGGGATTTTAAAGCAAAATCCCCCGTAAAACCGGGATAATACCTGCCAATTGCCGCCATTGCTCTGTCTGACAGGCCCGTCGGTCTGTTCGCCCCGGCCCTGCCGGGGCCGCCATCATTGGCCGACACCCCGGTTAGCGGTACATTCTAGCCTTGCCTTTGCACAACAGCCGCCACCCTTGAGGAATCCACCCTGTGACGCACCGAATTCTGCCCCTGATCGCCTGCCTGCTGCTCTTGGCACAGTGGAGCCACGCCGACGATAGCTCGCTGACCATCAAGGATGTCATTGATACAGGGGAGAAAGCCGAAGCGGTGATTGCCGACTCCCTGCAAGATGACAGCATTCGACCCGGTGACACCCCCCTCTCGACCATGCTGGCCATCATGGACGCCGCCCAGGACGGAAACTGGGACGCCGCCGGGGCTTACCTGGACATGCGTTACCTGCCCGCAGACATGGCCGACAAGGACGCCGCCACCTTGATGGAGCAGCTGAACATTGTCTGGGGACAGCAGCGCATTCTGGACCTGACCCGGTTATCCACCCACCCGGAGGGGCACCGGGATGACGGCCTGCCCAGCTACCGGGACAAGATCGCCACCCTGACCCTGCCGGACGACACCCTGACCCTCTATCTGCAGCGGGTACCCGGCGATGACGACCGTCGTATCTGGAAAATTTCCAACGCCACAGTGCAGCAAATCCCCCATCTCTGGGAGCTGTTCGGTTACAACCCGACCATCACCCGTTTGGCGGATTATCTGCCGGATTTCACGGTCCTCTATATGCAGAACTGGCAGGTGGCCGGGCTGATACTGATCATCATCGGCGCCTGGCTGGCCTCTTCCCTGCTGCGCCGGCTGACACTGCGCCTGCTGGAGTTCTCGGACCGATACCGCAATACCCTGCACCAGTTCTTCTCCATGCCGTTTCGCTGGTACCTGTTCTTCAAAATGATGCAGCTGGGCGTGGCCGAACTGGGCCTGTCCATCCGCGCCCAGGTGTACCTGAACCAGTCCGCCCTGGGCTATCTGGCCACCCTGTTCCTGGCGCTGGGCGTTATCGAGCTGCTCTCCGCCCTGTTCCTTAGCAGCGCCCAGAACCAGAAGTACTGGTCCGGCATCATCCGGCCAGTTCGTACCATCCTGAAAATGATCGCCGCTGTGGTGATTTTTCTGCTCTGGCTCAGCGACTCCGGCTACGACATCACCACGGTGCTGGCCGGGCTGGGCATTGGTTCCATCGCCGTGGCGCTGGCCGCACAAAAGACCCTGGAGAACGTGATTGGCGCCTTCACCCTGTACATTGCCAAACCCGTTCAACCCGGCGACTTCTGCCGGGTTGGCGCCACCGCCGGCGTCATCGAGGAAATCGGCCTGCGCTCTACCCGCATTCGCCAGACGGACCGCACCGTGGTGTACGTTCCCAACGCGGTACTCGCCAGCGCCAGCATCGAGAACATCAGCGAGTCCGATTTCCGTCGCTACCACCGCGACCTGCATATCCGCCTGGGTGCCAGCACCGACCAGCTGCGCCAGTTACTGGTCGACCTGCGGCGCTTGATTTACAGCCACCCACGGCTCACCGAGCGTGCAGCCCGAGTGCGCTTCGAGGAAATCCTGCGGGACGGCTACCGCATTTCCCTGAACTGCTATGTGGACAGCAGTGCCTACGGCGAATTTCTGGCCGTGGCTGAAGACCTGAACCTGCGCATCCTGCAAATCCTGGAGGATAACGGCGTCCACCTGGCGGTGCCGGTTCAGCAATGGGTCAACAACACCGAAGGCAGCACTCCCACGGTGCAACGCAGTCAAGATGAGGCTTTGCCCTTCCCCGACTTCAGCGACGACGACAAGGCGGCCATGAAAGGCAGCCTGGACTATCCGTACAAGGGCTAAAAACGTATATACATTGACTATCTAAAAGATAGCCTATAGCCTCATTGAAAGTCGAGCGTGAACCGGCGACGATGCGGCGTGATTTTTCATGGTGATGACCAATGGCAAAAAGCAAAGCCAAAAAGAAAAACAGCCAGCTTATCGTCCGAATCAACGACGAAGAGCGTGTGCGCTTTATCGAGCTCTGTGAGGAACTCGATACCAGTGCAGCAAGGGAAGTGCGCCGGTTTATTCGCGACTTTATCAAGAATCAGGAAGCGCCTTCCGGCGACTGACTGAAACCGATAAAACCTGTATTCGATATAAACGACGGAGCACACCATGTCTCAGAAGAAAAAGCTGAAAAAAGCCATCAAGAACAGTAAAGCCAAGATCAGCAAGCAAGAAAATGTTGTGAAGAAACTGAAGAAAAAGCTCAAGAAGCTTTAATCTTCCATTGAAGGGGCCGGCATCGCCGGCCTCCTTCAACCACGTTCAACCTTCCTCAACTTTCTTCAACGTTCTCCCGCACCCTCTCGCCCAATTGCATATCCCCCACGCACCCAGCCGCGCCGCGTACTGATTCAGTGTCAATCATCAACATCCCGCCAATGGCGGTGTTAACATCAAGCTTCACGGGTTCAGGGGATGTTTGGGAATGATGCAACGGCTCGCTTTGCTATTCAGTCTTTTCGCTTTCACTGCCGCATGCAGTTTTCAACCCGGCATCGTCGATGACAACGCTCTGCGCGAAGGCGCCACGCAACATGCGGAACAAGCGCTGACCGTACGCGCCAGCGTCATCAGTGACAGCGATGCCCACGACATCTTTGGCGTGGCCCTGGGCATACACGGCATTCAGGCCGTCTGGCTGGAAGTGGACAACAACACCGGAACGCCGCTGTATTACCTCCCTGTCACCACCGACCAGCAATACTTTTCGCCACTGGAAGTGGCCTGGAAAGTGAAGGGAAAGTTCGGCAAGGAAGATGAAAAAGCCGTGGACCGCATGTTCGTTTCCCGTGCCATGCCCATCAACCTGCCAACCGGCAAGCGCACCAGCGGCTTTGTATTCACCAACCGCGATCTTGGCGTCAAGGTGGTCAATGTGGACCTGCTGGGAGGCGGAAAAAGCTGGCAATCGTCATTCATCATCGACGTGCCGGGCATCAAACTCGATGTGGAAAAAGTCGATATCACCACCCTGTATAACGAGCAGGACCACCTGGAAGTGGATCGCGATGGCCTGCGCACCTGGCTAGCAGAGCAGCCCTGCTGCACCCACAACGACGACAGCAGCGCCAGCGGCGACCCGATCAATTTCGTCCTGGTCGGCGACAGCCAGTTGCTGCTCAGCGCCATGGTGCAACGCGGCTGGGACCTGACCGAGCGCATCCATGGTGGCTCGATCTGGAAAACCACCAAATCCTTCCTGATGGGTTCCAGCTACCGTTACTCCCCGGTGAGCTCCCTTTATGCCCTGGATCGCCCCCAGGATATGGCGTTGCAAAAAGCCCGTGGCAATATTCACCAGCGCAATCACCTGCGCCTCTGGCGGGCGCCACTACTATGCGACGGCGAACCGGTCTGGCTGGGACAGATCAGTCGGGATATCGGTGTACGCTTTACCTTCAAGTCACCCACCCTGACCACCCACAAAATCGACCCGGATGTGGATGAGGCCCGGGACTATCTGCTCCAGGACATGATTTTTTCACAACGGCTGGCCGAGTTCGGGTATGTACGCGCCATGGAAGCCAAACACATCGACAACCCCGGCCATAACCTCACCGGCGATCCCTTTATTACCGATGGCCTGCGGCTGGTAATGTTCTTCCATAGTCCCATGACGCCCATGCATGAAGTGAAAAATCTCCACTGGGAACAGCCGGACCGGAACCGTCGCCACTGGATAGAAAGCGATTCGGCCCCGGCAGCGCCATCACCGTAACTTTTTTGCTTTCTTTACAGATTGCCGCTTGAGTCCTTCAAATCAACCCGTAGGCTTTGTGGATAATGCTTACTCACCGATTGGAGCCAATCATGTTCATTCGATTTCTGACCGTGCTTGCCGCCGCGTCCCTGGTCGCCTGCGTAACCGCCGCCTCCCCGATCCGGGTTGCTGACGGGAACCAGAATGAAGGTACCGTGACCCTGGCCACCGACTATAACCTGATGCAGAACCCACAGATGGACTGGCAACAAGGCCTGCAAAAAGCCAGCGCGCAATGTCAGGGCTGGGGCTACAGCGGCGCGATTCCCAGTGGCAAACCCAGCCAGAGCTGCAGCAATGAAACCCAGGACGGTGACTGTATCGGCTGGACAGTGAACGCGACCTTCCAGTGCACCGGGCAGGCTCCCCAGCAGTAACGGCTGCCGGCAATGAATAGGGGTTATCGCGGAATTGAGTGATCAGCCGGCTTCAGAACTTGTCCTATTATCCAGTCCTGGCAAGCGTTGGACGCCGGATGCCCGACGACGAACGCTTGCACTCAAAGCCTGAAAACCTTGGTCGCCATGGTCTCTGCGCAAAATTCCTTACCCGATAATTGCCGAAATAATCGTCCTGACAATCCCTCAAAGTACTCCTCAAAAAAGGTACCGCAATAACGACAACTTCTCAGGCTATGGGGTTTTAACGTCAGGCATCCGGCGTCAAGTGTTTGGCAAAGCGCCGGGTATTCGCGATAAACCCTTAAGACGGCGAGTAGCGCGTTATTCACACTTATCCGCGAAAAACAAAAAAGCCTCTTAAAAGAGGCTTTTTTGTTTATCTTTCTGATGCCTAGATGCCTACTGAGCGAACGTGCCCAGGTCAGCCCTGATTACTTGTCGGCGTCCAGCGCCTGGTAGTAATCCATCAGGATCTGCGCCACTTCAGGGCGAGAGAATTCCGGCGGCGGGGCAATCCCCTGGCCCAGCATCTCACGCACCTTGGTGCCTGACAGCAGAACAAAATCGTCCTTGGTGTGATCCGGCACATCACGCATCATCACCACACGATCGAGCTTCTTGGAGTAGGCGGTATGGTCGGCTTCGAAGATCTTGATCTCCAGAGCGTCAGCCGGCACTTTCTCCTGGAAGATGGTTTGTGCGTCGAAGGCACCGTAATAATCACCCACACCAGCGTGGTCACGACCCACGATCAAGTGGCTGCAACCACAGTTCTGGCGGAACACCGCGTGCAGCACCGCTTCACGGGGGCCGGCATACAGCATGTCAAAACCGTACCCGGTGATCATCACGCTATTGGGTGGGAAATACACTTCTACCATCTTGCGAATAGAGGCATCACGCACTTCGGCCGGAATATCACCGGCTTTCAGCTTGCCCAGCAACATGTGGATCAGGATGCCATCGGCGTTCAGCGCTTCCTGGGCCATGCGACACAATTCTTCGTGGGCACGGTGCATCGGGTTACGGGTCTGGAAAGCAACCACATTACTCCAGCCGCGCTCAACAAACTCATTGCGGATGGAAACGGCGGTGCGGAAGGTGTCGGGGAAGTCGTCAGCAAAGTAGGAATAGCTCAGCACCTGGATATCACCGGAAACGATAAAGTTGCCCGCCGCCAGGAAATTCGCCACGCCCGGGTGCTGCTTGTCGTTGGTAGCGAAGACCTGCTCGGCCACCGCTTCCAGTTCCGCGTCAGAGGCTTCTTCGATAGCCGCCACGTCCATCACCGCAATCACCGGCTGGCCGTCCACATTGGGGTCACGCAGGGCAATGCGCTTGGCACCTTCAATCGCGCTGACATCCTTCAGCATATTGACGATCGGTACCGGCCAGAACAGGCCATCGGCAGTGGTCAGGTTTTCGGCCACTGACAGCATATCTGCCTTGTTCATGTAACCAGACAGCGGGGTGAAATAACCGGCCCCCATCATCACCGCATTGGCGGCAGCCGCGGAACTGATCACCACCGACGGCAGAGACTCCGCTTCATGCTGCAGGGCAACGCGGGCAGCTTCATCGGCGACGTACAGGGGGGTTAATGCGTCCGCACCATGCGGCTTGACCAAAGCGACCATCTATTCACTCCAAATGCTTAATCAACGAGGGATCCATTTCGCGGCGCAGTATAGCAAAGGATCGGCACCAGGTCGGCCCGGCAATAAGTAATAAGGAAAACACAAACAAGAATAAGGCAGACAGCGGCAACCGCCGTCCAATCAGACCGCCAGGGGGACTCGCCCCCCTGACGCCTGCCTGAGCTGCAACAGGTTGCGGGCCGGATTATACGATTGGCGGCTCCCCCGACAGGGTCGGCCCTTCTTCAATATCGTGGGTGAACTCTTCCAGCGACTGCGCCACTTCCCCCACCTCCTCGAAACGGGCGATGTGGTAGAGGGCTTCGCCTTCGTTAACCAACGGCAGATTGTTGCGGCCGACCAGAATGCCGGCGGCAGGGGCGTGGATATTAATGTCATCGCCGCCAAAGGGGCTGGAGATACGGCCGATGAGATCCCCTTTCTTGATCCAGGCGCCCAGGGCCACCAGGGACAGGAAGACACCGTCACGCTCGGCACGCACCCAGCTGGAGGAGCGAGCGATATAGGGCTCAGCGGGTGCCTTGGTGCGGCGGGAACCGGTCATGCCCAGATGATGCATCACGTTGAGCACGCCTTTGACGCCAGCACGAATGCAGGACTCATCAAAACGTAGCGCCTCGCCTGCTTCGTAAGTGATAACGGGAATGCCCTGGGCTTCCGCCACTTCACGCAGCGTGCCCTCGCCCAGCACCGAGTTGATTACCACGGGCACGCCAAAGGCGTTGGCCATGGCACCAGTATCGTCGTTGGACAGGTTGGCACGAATCTGTGGCAGATTATCGCGGTGAATGGCGCCGGTGTGCAGGTCCACCGCGTGGGTCGCACGGTCCAGTACCTGGGTCTTGAACTGCCACGCCATGCGCGCGCCCAGGCTGCCGGTTTCCGAGCCCGGGAAGCAGCGGTTCAGATCCCGACGGTCCGGCAGATAGCGAGATTTGTGAATAAAGCCGAACACATTCACCACCGGCACCGCCAACAGCGTGCCGCTAAGGTTTTTCAGGGCAGAATGGCGTAACAGGCGGCGGATGATTTCCACGCCGTTCAGCTCATCGCCATGGATAGCCGCGCTGACCATGAACACCGGCCCGGGCTTGCGACCGTGGATCACGTGAATAGGCACATTCAGCGGGGTCTGGGTATAAAGCTGAGCCAGCGGCAGCTCCACTTTTGTGCGGGAGCCGGGCTGAACGGTAATACCATCAATTTCAAAGGGAGCGTTTTTCGGTTCTTTTGGATTTTTCATTTCTCACCCGAAACAGGCACTAAAATTTCATCCACTGTAGGCGCCTCCCATGAAAGATAACCCTACGGTGCAACATCTTCGCGTTCGCGCCTCAAGTGGCGCTCCTACAGAAGCGAGGATCAGCCTTTGGATCCTTTCGTCTGGGTTCTGTAGGGGCGGGCATCCTTTTCGATGAACTTGATAATCATGCCAGCCACATCCTTGTTGGTGGCCATCTCAATCCCTTCCAGGCCGGGGGAGGAATTCACTTCCATCACCACCGGACCATGGTGCGAACGCAGGATATCCACCCCCGCCACATTCAACCCCATGATGCGCGCGGCTCGCACAGCGGTGGCGCGCTCTTCCGGGGTGATACGAATCAGGCTGGCACTGCCACCCCGATGCAGGTTGGAGCGGAACTCGCCCGGCGCGGCCTGGCGTTTCATGGCTGCAATAACCTTGCCGCCTACCACAAAACAACGGATATCAGCGCCGCCGGCTTCCTTGATGTATTCCTGCACCATCACCGACACATTCAGCCCCATAAAGGCTTCGATTACCGATTCCGCCGCCTTGCGGGTTTCCGCCAGCACCACGCCGATGCCCTGGGTGCCTTCCAGCATCTTGATCACCAGCGGCGCACCACGAACCATGTTGATCAGGTCGGGAATATCATCCGGGGAGTGGGCAAAACCGGTGATGGGCAACCCAACGCCTTTGCGCGAGAGCAACTGCAGCGAACGCAACTTGTCCCGGGAGCGAGAGATGGCTACCGATTCATTGATCGGGAAGACACCCATCATTTCAAACTGACGCACCACCGCCGTACCGTACTGGGTAATCGAGGCGCCAATACGCGGAATCACCGCATCAAACCCTTCCAGCACTTCACCCTTGTAGTGAATTTCCGGCTTGTGAGCCACCATGCTCATGTAACAGCGCAGGGTGTCGATCACATGCATTTCATGGCCCGCTGCTTCGCCGGCTTCGACCATGCGTCGCGTGGAGTACAAGCGCTTGTTTCGGGAAAGAATCGCAATTTTCATGGTTGCTCTTTTGTGCCGCCAAGGAGGAATGACGCTGTCGGGTCCACGGTAATCAGGTCCATGGCGGTTCGTCCCAGCAGCATGCGGAATTTCATGTTCTCACGGTCCGTGAGAGTAATCTCAATGGGCCAGTGACGCCCGCCCAACACAATCTCGGTGCGAATCACCGGGCGCTCTTCCTTGTGCCCACCGGAGTCGGTGACCACACGGCGATCCAGCACCGGAGCTTCGCATTCACGGATAGTATCCTGATCCTGGATCGGGTGAATGCAAAAACGCACCCACTCGGCGCCATCGCGCTCAAACGTTTCCACCTGATAGGCGTGCAACGCGGACGTGCGGGCACCGGTATCCACCTTCATCTTGATGGCGTCGATACCCAGTTCAGGCAACGTCGCCCATTCCCGCCAGCCAACGGTGACCTTGTTCGTCACTTGCGACTCTTTCAATGCCATCAATCGCGTCCCAGCAATTCGATTTTATAGCCGTCCGGATCCTGCGCGAATGCCAGCACCGTGGTGCCGTGCTTCATGGGGCCCGGTTCGCGGGTGATACGCCCGCCTCTTTCCCGAATACGCTCACAAGCAGCGTACACGTCGTCCACGGCCAGAGCCACATGGCCATAGCCGTCACCCAGATCGTAGGACGACTGGTCCCAGTTACAGGTCAGCTCCAGCACCGCGCCTTCAGATTCCGGCTGGTAGCCCACAAATACATTGGTAAAGCGCCCTTCCGGGTAGTCCTTGCGCCGCAATTCGGTCATCCCCAGCACCTGGGTATAGAAAGCGACGGACGCCTCAAGATCACCCACACGCAGCATGGTATGCAGGATTCGCATGGTTAGAAAAACTCCTGACAACAAGGAAATGCACAGGTGCCGGAAGCGCCTGCCGTGTCAGGGCGAAGTGTGGTGCGAGAAGGGTCGATTGACAATGAAAAAGTGGGTTTGCGGAGGGGAACACTGTAAAATATACAGGTCACCGTCGCTCATAGCGGACACGCCGGGGGCTACCCCGACATCAGGTGCGAGTCGCGAGAACCTGAAGATTTCACTCTTTGAGGTTTTGCCTTTCGACACTCGCAACTCGCCACTGCTGTTATCGCGACTCAGGGCAGGAACAGGGACCCCTGATCCTCTACCCAGGCTTCCGGCACACTGCCCTCACGGATACGCTGCGGGTGATCCCCCACATCCACCCGAGCCACTTCCTGGCCGCTGGCATAATTGAACACTGACATCTGGTCAGTGCCGCTCCAGGAAATATAGCAGTGTTCACCATCCTGGCTGGTGGTCACCCAGTAGGGTTTCTCGCCCACCCCGGTGTGAATCTGGTATTCAAAGGTGCCACGCTCCACCAGAGCCACATAGTCGCTCATGGTACCCGCCACACACAGGGTATCCCCGGCATCATTCATGGCGATACCGTGATGGGCCGAATCATTGACGTACTTTTCAATCGGCATGTCCGGCACAAGGTTAGGCAATTCCGCCAGGCGGGTAATCCGGTCTTCCTGCATGTCGTATTCGATGAAGCCATGCAGAAAGGAAAGCTGGAAATAGAAAAAGCGCTCGTCCGGGGTATGGGCCATGGGCCGGACCGCCGGGCTGAGATTAGCAAGGCCAGCCTCTTCCAGCTTCACTTTCATGTCGATTTTTTTGAGGATGTCCAGGCTGGCTGCATCCACCACCTGAAAGACTCGCTCGCCTTTCAACTTGATGGGGTCTCTATCCAGCGGCAGGAAAACATGACCAATGCTGGCATGGTAAATGCGCTCCCCATCCTCGGAATATACATTTTCGTGCGGGGAATTGCCTGACGGGAACTGGCCAACTTCGGTGCCGGTTTGCACATCCAGAATATGCACGACCTTGCCTGTGGACGCCGACACAGCCACTTGGCTGCCATCCGGGGAAATGGCCATATGATCGGAGCGATAGCCTTCCACCGCAAAGCGCCATGCAATATCACCGCTAGCAATATCGATGGCAACCACATCCGCAAAGCTGGGCCGGGACACGATCAGCAAGCGGCCATCATTGCTGCTGTACATATCGTCCACGTACTGATGGTGGCCTTCGCCAATGAAGACTTTGATCGCCTCGTAGAACAATAGCGTCACCGGGTTCAAATAGATCTGGGTCACCCGCTTTTGCTTATCGGGAATACCGTTGATACGCCCCAACCGCTCGTGACTGGCCATGTCGATCACATCAATCATGCCTTCCCAGTTGTTGCCCACGAAGATCACATCGCGCGCGCCTTGCGCCGTACTCCCCCCCGTCTCTTCTTCATCATCCCACCAATTCCACCAACTGGCGGACGCGAGCATCGGCAGGCCCAGTGCCACTATCAGCATCAGCACCTTAACCAGCCGGCTACCGCCCCCTGCATGCAGAATCTGCAACATATGCCTCTCTCCCTTGGTATTATTGTTTTATTGAGTGCACGACCGTACACCTGACAATGCAACCAGAACAAAAGGGAATAGACAGGAATGTGCTCACCTGCTCAGAGGCGACGGGACCCGGATCACTAAAGAGAAAAAGGTGCCAGATGGGGTCTGGCACTTTCTTCCAATGCAGAAGCGGCTAAGGTTGGCCACGCGGCCAGCCCTGGCACATGAAACCCTGCCCTGAATGACGGCCGGTGAGCGGTTCCTCATTGCAAAGAACAACCGGCTTTCAACGGTTCGCTTGTGAGACACCGCCTGCTTCAGGGCAGGAACAGGGATCCCTGATCGTCTACCCAGGCTTCCGGCACACTGCCCTCACGGATACGCTGCGGGTGATCCCCCACATCCACCCGGGCCACTTCCTGGCCGCTGGCATAGTTGAAGACTGACATCTGGTCGGTGCCGCTCCAGGACACATAGCAGTGGTCACCGTCCTTGCTGGTAGTGACCCAGTAAGGCTTTTCGCCAATACCGGTTTTCAGTTCATAGGAGAAATCGTCACGGTCCACCAGCGCCACATAGTCACTCATGGTGCCGGCCACACAGAAGGTGCTGTCGTCGGCGCTCAGGGCAATGCCGTGGTGGGCGGAATCGTTCACATAGGTTTCCCGGGTCACCAGTGGACCGGTCAGGTCCGGCAACTCGGCCAGACGCAACACTTTCTGCTCTTCCATGTCGTACTCGATAAAGCCGTGCAGAAAAGACAGCTGGAAGTAGAAATAACGCTCATCTGCCGTGTGCGCCATGGGCCGCACTGCGGTGCTCAGGTTGCCGTGGCCGGCCGCCTCCAGATCGGCTTCCAGATCCAGCGTTTTAATAATTTCCAGGCTGTCGGCATCCACTACCTGAAACACCCGCTCCCCCTTGGTCGCATCCAGCAGGTTCTTGCCCAGCAGGGCATCGGTGACGCCGCCCAGCAGCTCGCTGTCCAGCGGGGTGTACACGGTACCGATACTGGCGTGATAAATGCGCTTGCCGTCCTCGGAGTAGATATTTTCGTGGGGCGAGTCACCGGACGGGAACTTGCCCTGCTCTTCACCGGTTTCCACATCGAGAATATGGACCACATTGCCGGTTGAGGCGGACACGGCCACCTGGGTGCCATCCGGAGACAATGCCATGTGATCAGAACGGTAGCCGTCGACCTCAAAACGCCAGACCACCTCACCGGTGGCAATATCAATGGCGGCCACATCCGCATAGCTGGGGCGGGAGACGATCAGCAGGCGGCCGTCATTGGAGCTGTACATATCATCCACGTACTGGTGATGGCCTTCGCCAATCAACACGCGGATGCCCTGGAAAAACACCAGATCCACGGGGTTCATGGCAATCGCCTGCTCCCGCTCGGCCTGGTCCGGTATGCCATTGATGCGCCCCAGCCGCGTGTAGGTGCTGGCATCAATCACATCGACCATGCCTTCCCAGTTATTACCCACGAAAATCACCTTGCGCGGACCTGCGGGCTCCACCTCGGGGGGCGGCTCCGGCGTTTCGGTGTCGGGCACCTCTTCGTCAGACACCTCCCGACCGGACTCTTCCCCTGAAGGGGCGGCGGCCGGGGCCGAACTGCTACCGCCCCCGCCACAGCCGGTCATCAACAAAGAGGCACACAAAGCCAGGGCCCCCAGGGTCTGGGGCAAGAATGGGGTCGGCGAAACGGGTTGACGATCCAGCATGGCGATTCCTCAAATGAGCCTGTTGTTGTCGATATATCGCTGCCCACAGGTTAATTGAGACGATCGTACAATCTAAATGTATTTTCCTTGTTGTTATGTAACGTATTACGCCAGACACTCGATGCCTGACGCCTGACATAAAAAAACCGCCGCGAGCCAAAGGCTTGCGGCGGTTTCCGTGTTGCGTGCTGCGTGACGCGTGCGGCGTCTCTTTAACCCAACTTGCGGCCCGTCTTGGCGGCAATACGCAGGCGCAGCGCGTTGAGCTTGATAAAGCCTTCCGCATCTTTCTGGTCGTAGGCGCCGGCATCGTCTTCAAAGGTGGCGATGGACGCATCGAACAGGCTGTCGTTGTCGGAACGACGGCCTACCACGGTCACGCTGCCCTTGTAGAGCTTCAGGCGAACTTCGCCGTTCACGTGTTCCTGGGTGGCATCGATCAGCTTCTGCAGGGCCAGGCGCTCCGGGCTCCACCAGTAACCGTTGTACAGCAGCTCGGCGTACTTGGGCATGACGGAGTCTTTCAGGTGCGCGGACTCACGATCCAGAGTCAGGGACTCAATGGCACGGTGGGCCGGCAGCATGATGGTGCCCCCCGGTGTTTCGTAGCAACCACGGGACTTCATACCCACATAACGGTTTTCCACGATATCCAGGCGGCCAATGCCGTTATCGCCACCCAGCTTGTTCAGCTTTTCCAGCACCTGCGCCGGGCTCAGCGCATCACCGTCGATGGAGACGATGTCGCCCTTTTCGAAGCCCAACGTGATGTAGGTGGGCTGATCCGGCGCGGCTTCCGGGCTCACGCTCCAGCGCCACATGTCTTCTTCCGCTTCCCACCACGGATCTTCCAGGTTGCCGCCCTCGTAGGAGATGTGCAGCAAGTTGGCATCCATGGAGTACGGGGATTTCTTCTTCTTGCTGGAGAAATCCACCGGGATATTGCGCTCTTCGCAGTACGCCATCAGCTTTTCGCGGGAATTCAGGTCCCACTCACGCCACGGCGCAATCACCTGAATGCCCGGGGCCAGGGCGTAGGCGCCCAGCTCGAAGCGCACCTGGTCGTTACCTTTACCGGTGGCGCCGTGGGAAATGGCATCGGCACCGGTTTCTTCAGCAATTTCCACCAAGCGCTTGGCGATCAGCGGGCGCGCAATGGAGGTGCCCAGCAGATACTCGCCTTCGTAGATGGCATTGGCACGGAACATGGGGAATACATAATCACGCACAAACTCTTCGCGCAGGTCTTCAATGTAGATCTCTTTCACGCCCATGGCTTCTGCCTTGGCGCGGGCCGGCTCCACTTCTTCCCCCTGGCCGATATCGGCGGTGAATGTCACCACTTCACAGTCATAGGTATCCTGCAGCCATTTGACGATAACTGAAGTATCCAGGCCACCGGAATAAGCCAGTACCACCTTGTTGATCTTGGACATTGAAAGACTCCGCAAATGGGCGACCGGCAGCGCGTGGGCCGGCCCCCGATGAATCGTGGGGCATATCGAGGGGGCGTATTGTACCCGTCCGCCCCCTTGCACGTCACCTCCAGGCAGCGCCGGGCCCGGTTTCGCCTGTTGCCGGGGTGGGGATTCCGGTAGCATAAGCCCCGCTCGCAGCTGCGCTTGCGGTTTCTGCGGGGTCTTTGTGTTTGATGGAGTGATCATGAGCGATCAGCATCCCAGCCTGGCGCTACGTTTCCGCGGCTTTTTGCCGGTAGTCATTGACGTGGAAACCGGGGGATTCAATTCCCAGACCGACGCGCTGCTGGAAATCGCCGCCGTCCTGATAGAAATGGACGCCCAGGGCAACCTGCGCCCGTCCACCCGCATCCAGTTCCATGTGGACCCGTTCCCCGGGGCCAACCTGGAACAGGCGGCACTGGATTTCACCGGTATCGACCCGAGCAACCCGCTACGCGGCGCCGTCTCGGAAGAAACCGCCTTGAAAGGGGTATTCGAGCCCATACGCAAGGCCGTGAAGCAACACGGTTGCAGCCGCGCCGTACTGGTTGGGCACAACAGCTTCTTTGACCAGGGCTTTCTGAACGCCGCCACCGACCGGGCCGATATCAAACGCAGCCCGTTTCACCCCTTCTCCAGTTTCGATACCGCCACATTGGCCGGACTGGTGTACGGGCAAACGGTGCTGGCCAAAGCCTGCGAAGCCGCGGGTATCCGCTTCAGCCAGCGCGAAGCCCACTCCGCGCTGTATGACGCCACCCGCACCGCCGAGCTGTTCTGTTCCATGGTCAACCGCTTCAAGACCCTGGGCGGCTGGCCACCACCACCAGCAAAAACCATCCCGCCAACCCTGGCGAAAGCGCTGGATTGAATTAGCCGCAACACGCTCCACGCAGGCACGCCACACGCTAAAACCACCGCGTGCCCGCGTGTTGCATGCCGCATGAAGCACAAAAAAAAGGGGCGCTATTTCTAGCGCCCCTTTTTTTGTGCTGCTTTCTATTACAGCTTGTCTGCATTACCAGACAGGTACTCGGCCACACCGTCCGGGGTGTCCTTCATACCGGAATCACCTTTCTGCCAGCCCGCCGGGCACACTTCGCCGTGCTCTTCGTGGAACTGCAGGGCGTCAACCAGACGAATCAGCTCGTCCATGTTACGGCCCAGCGGCAGATCGTTAACGATCTGGCTGCGCACCACACCGTTCTGGTCGATCAGGAACACGCCGCGGAAGGCCATACCGCCTTCAGACTCAACGTCGTAGGACTGGGCAATACCGTGGTTCATGTCAGCAGCCAGAGTGTATTTCACCGGGCCGATACCGCCATCGTTAACCGGGGTGTTGCGCCATGCGTTGTGGGTAAAGTGGCTGTCGATGGAAACACCGATCACTTCCACGTTGCGCTCTTTGAACGCGTCCATGCGGTGGTCCAGAGCGATCAGCTCGGACGGGCACACAAAGGTGAAGTCCAGCGGGTAGAAGAACACCAGGCCATACTTGCCCTTGATGGCTTCGGACAGGGTGAACTCGTCAACGATGCTGCCATCGCCCAGTACAGCAGGAACAGTAAAATCCGGTGCAGGTTTACCTACCAGAACGCCCATTGTTTCTCTCCATTGTTTCCATTCTTACGGTATAGCCAGAGCAAAGCGCTCGCTCTGGCCGCTTGAAATCCTGTGGAGCAGCGATCATACAACGCCCGCAGCAATACTGCATGGGGCCGCTGAGTGCTGCTACGCACAATCATGGGGATTCCTCCCCGGCTTTCAACAGGTTGACCTGGTTGTTTGGCACGAATGTGAATACTTTGCGCAAAACACCGCCAATTCAACGGCGGGACCGGCTCCAGATCACGGTCCCCGTCAGCGCCAGGATCACCAGCACCAGCGCCGCCAAATCCATGACCAGCTGCCCGGCCAGGCCAAACAAGCGCCCTGCATGCAGATCCAGCAACAAGCGCTGCCAATTCAGTGACGGCGGCACACTCTGCGCCACAATGCGCTGCTTCATGGTGTCAGGCAGCGACTGCTGGCGAGAAGGCGTCCAGGCGGCATCATCCGGCAACGTCACACTGGCCAGCTGATCCACATCGTACTGGCTCAACCCCTGCTCGGTTTTCAGCACCAGCCCCTGATCATTGCGCCCCATGGCACTGAATGCCGGCACCCCATAGGCCGGCCCCATGCGTTCCACCTGCTGGCCCTGAGCATCCAGCAGCAACAGTGCGTCAGCACAGCCGACCACCGTCCAGCCGTTATCCTGCACCACGCCACGCAACGGCGCCCGACAATAGAGGCTCTTTTCCCCGTCAATAAACAGGCTGTCATTGGCCTGGGCATACCAGCGGTGATCCAGGGCGATACCCGACACGGACTTTGGCACCGGCGCACCGTACCAGCGAGCCAGCAGCGGCGGCAGCGGCCGGGACGACCAGCCAAAGGAGTCGATATGATTGAGCAGGACGCCGGTGACAGACAGCACCAGCACGGGCAGCGCCACGGCCAACCCCAACCAGCGATGCCAGCGGCGCCACTGCCGGGTCGGTTTGCGTTGGTTCATGACGGCCTCGGTATTCAAAAAACCCGTTAATGCGCAGCAACCGCTACGGCGTAAGCTGCTGATCCAGCCACAGAGCCAACCGGGCCGCACGCTGCAAGGCATCCACCGACAAGGTCGCACCGGTAATGCCATCGATGGAACGGTCCAGTTTGCCGTTTTCCAGTTGCGCCTGATCGAACTGCCGGGTGAAGAAGGCATGCCGCACTTCCCAGCCCCGGGATTCGCGATAAATCAACACGCGCAAAGAAGCGATTCTACCGTCTTTAACACTAATACCAAGGGTAATGGGGTGATCCCGCCCGATGACGTTCAGCACCCAGGCACTGGTTGTTCCATCTGACCAGTAACGCTGGCGGAACCCCGGGTCTTCCTTGCTGAGCGCAACCGCCTGCTGGCGCTGCGTCTCATCCAGCCAAAGCATGGCCGGCGCTGGCACAGCCGCAAACTGCTGCGCCATAAAATCTGCGACGGAAAGATACACATCTTCCGCGCGGGCGTTTCCTGACAGACACAGCAGCAGAGTGAGCGACGCCCACCCTGCTGCCTGTCGAAGCGATCTCAAGCGCAAGGCCTAGAAGCTCCAGCCAATACCGAGATTGATGCTGTCGTCAGCCTTATCATCCTCGGTGGAGTTTTTGTAATTCACATTCTGCATATCGGCCTTCACTACCACCTGCGGCACAATCCAGTAGTTCACACCGAAGGTGCTGATCATGGATGCTTCGTTGTCAGTACCATCTTCCGCCAGCAGGTTGATGTTCTCATAACGACCGAACACACCCAGCTTCTCGGTAGCCTTATAGGACAGCTCATACAACTCACCATCCTGACGGTCAGCAGCCGTATTAAAGCCGTTAAAGTCCCAGCGGGCTTTCTGTACCGTCGCGGTGATGCCCGCGATGGTGTAACGGGCGTGGGCTTCCACCAGGCGGGCGCTGACATCTTCCGGACCCAGATCCTGATTTACGTCTTGCTGGTACTGAACCGACGATGCCAGATCCAGCCCGGGAATGCCGACAAAGCGCAAACGCCCCGTGGCCGCCCCTTTATTGGCCGCTGCTTCAGAGACTTTCTGGCGGCTGCCGCGAATGCTGGTGGTGCTGCCCTGGAAATCCAGGCCGGAATGCACCGCGATGTCATAGGTCAGACCCGCGCCCAGATCCTGGCTGAACATGGCGCCGGCTTCCCACCAGGTCGCAGGAATCACCGCGCTTTCCAGGCGATTACGCTCCACACCGTAGAAGGTGTTCGGCTCATGGGTTTCGTTGATAATCCCCACCGGCACCAAAAATTGACCCAGCTTCAGCTTGGTATTGGCGGTCGTATCGATCTCGATGTAGGCCTGCTCAAGCTCAACTTCGCCGTCTTTGCCTTCCCCGGCCAGGCCATGCTCCAGCTCAAACTCGGAGAAAAAGCGCACTTTGTCCGTAAAATCGTAGCCGAAGAAAAGCACGAAACGGTGCGCATCGACTTCGTCATTCTGCTGCTTGCCACCGAACTCGGGGTCTTTATTGAAATGGTTGTAGTGCAGCTCGCCGTAACCGCCGATGCTCACTTTACCGAACGGATTGGAGGAGGCGCCCTGCTCTTTTTGCAGTGCTTCTACTTGCTGGGCAAGAATGTCGATCTGTTTCTGCAGGTCTTCGGCGGATTGCGCCGCCTGCGCAGAAAAAGGCACAGCGGCCATTGCCGCAGCCATAAGGGTACGCTTGAACATGTTTCTTCCCTTCCCTAATGAAGAAGAATTGAGTGATAACAACGGCGGGAATTTAAACGAAGAAGAAACAAGATTGAAACTTATTCTTAATACACTTTTTGTAGCCAAGCATTAAAAAACCCGGTTCACCCGGGTTTTTTAATGCTGAATATTATTCGGAGAAAAATAAAAAAGTTTCCCGAATTTAATTCAAATCAGGACTCGGACTCATCCGACTCCACTGCAACACCGTCCACCAGCTCTTTAAGCTGACCGGAACGGTACATATCCATGATGATATCGCAGCCGCCAACCAGCTCGCCGCCCACCCACAATTGGGGATACGTGGGCCAGTTCGCATACTCTTTCAGGTTCTGGCGAATTTCCGGCGCTTCCAGAATGTTCACATAGGCAAACGGCTTGCCAACGGCGGTCATGGCTTCCACCACCTGGGCGGAAAACCCACACTGGGGAAACTGGGGAGACCCTTTCATGTAGAGGATCACCGGGTTTTTCTCGATCTGGTCTTTGATGACCTGCATCACATCCATTACTTCACCTATCTCGTATTGAGTGCCGTTACGCCTGTAAATCTCGCGGCACGTAATCATCTGGCAACACCTCTGCCACAGAGTTACGCCCTATAGTGGCCATTGTACCACTGTCACCCCCCATAACCGCCACCACCCGGGGAGGCGATGATCAGCCGGTCGCCGGGGGCGACCTCGGTACTGTACTTGGGGGGCAAAGCCTGATTATTCAAGCGGTTCTCACCGGCAGCGCCCTCTCCACCGCCAGCCAGCCCCCAGGGGCGGTAACGGCGACGCTCGGTCAGCAGCGTTACACTGGCTGGCCCCAGAAATTCCAGTTCCCGCAGGATGCCCTCGCCCCCTCGATGCTGCCCGCGCCCTCCACTGCCGTGGCGAAGCTGGTAGCGGTGCACGCGCAGAGGGTAGTGGGATTCAAGGCTCTCAATCGGCGTGTTCAGGGTATTGGTCATATGACTGTGAACCCCGGACAGTCCCGCACCAGAGGCATGGCCACCGGTGCCGCCGGCCATGGTCTCATAATAATCCCAGCCCTGTTCTCCCGCGGCTCCCATGGCCACATTGTTCATGGTGCCCTGGCTCGCTGCCGGAATAACGTCAGGAGCCACTTGGGCCAGCGCGCCCAACACCACATCCACCACCCTGGAGCTGGTTTCCACATTACCGGCTGCCACTGCCGCCGGGCGACGGGCATTAAGCAGTGAACCTTCCGGTGCATACAACTTGATGGGGCGGAACAGACCATCGCAGGCGGGTACATCATCGTCCATCAAACAACGAAAACAGTAATAGGCCGCCGCCGCCGCCACGGACAAGGGGCAATTAATGTTGCCGGCAACCTGCCCGGCCGTGCCGGTGAAATCCAGCGACGCTTCTTCCCCACGGATCGTCAGCGCCAGCACAATGGGAATATCCTGTTGCCCCTGGCCGTCGTCATCCATGTAATCTTCAAAACGATATTGTCCATCTGGCAGCGCAGCGATACGCGCCCGGGCCCGCCGCTCACCGTAATCATTGAGCGCATCAAACGCCTGGGCCAGCGCCGCGCCATCCTGCTCTGCCAACGCCGCCAGACGAGCCGCCCCTGCCTCACAGGCACTGGCCTGGGCGGCGAAATCGGCAAAGCGGGCATTGTCCACCGGCAACACCGCCCGGGCGTCAGCCTGCAGCCCAGCCAGGCGCCGGCACAGCGGCACATCCCACCGCCCCTGCTGCTTGAGCAACGTGGGCGCAATCACTATCCCTTCCTGGGCCAGGTCCGTAGACACCGGCATGGAACCCGGGCTGTGAGCACCGATATTGGCGTGGTGGGCGCGGGTCACCGCGAAGCCGAGCAACGTCGGCCCCACCAGCACCGGCGCGATCACCGTCACATCAGGCAGATGCGTGCCGCCCAGGTAAGGGTCATTCACCACCATCAGGTCCCCCGCCTGCCACTCCCTGCCAGCAACCAGATCGGCCATGGCGTAGGCCATGGACCCCAAGTGCACCGGTATATGCGCCGCCTGGGCACACAACCGGCCCCGGGCGTCAAAAATGGCACAGGAGAAATCAAGCCGGTCCTTGATATTCGGAGACAGGGCACTGAGACGCAGCACCGCGCCCATTTCATCGCAGACACCGGCAAGGCGGTTGGCAAAAATACTCAGCTGGACAGGATTCATAAAGGCGATCAATAGCTAACAGTGAATAGTTAATAGCTAAAACCATTAACCCTTGAGGCAAACAAGCCTAACGCCAATCCATGCAGGGTGTTAACTATTCACTGAAATGTGCGCTATTATCGGGGGTTCCCGGCAGCCTAACAGCTGCCGTTTTTTGTTTTGGTCATGCCAAAACAGACGAATTCGCTTTAACGAGTCAGGGTAATGAGCCAGCAATTTTTGATTCCCACCTACGCGCGCCAGCCAGTGGCTTTCGTGCGGGGCGAGGGCGTGTGGTTGTACGATGAAAACGACCACAAATACATGGATGCCATCTCCGGGATTGGCGTGTGCAACCTGGGCCACTGCCACCCGGCGGTCACCCGCACCCTGGCCGAACAGGCCGGGCAGCTGATGCACACCTCCAACCTGTATCGCATTCCCGCCCAGGAATCCCTGGCCCAGCGCCTGTGCGAGCTGAGCGGCATGGAGAACGTATTTTTCTCCAACTCCGGCGCGGAGGCCAATGAGGCCGCCATCAAGATTGCCCGCCTGTACGGCTCGCGCAAACAGATTGCGCGCCCCACCGTGATCGTCATGGAAGGCAGCTTCCATGGCCGCACCATGGCGACCTTGTCCGCCACCGCCAATGCCAAGGTGCAGGAAGGCTTTGCGCCCCTGCTGGACGGCTTCATCCGTGTGCCGTTCAACGATCTGGCAGCGGTGGAAGCCCTGGCTGACAATCACGATATCGTCGCCGTACTGGTAGAACCGGTACAGGGCGAAGGCGGTATCCACATCCCCGCCAACGATTACCTGGCCGGCCTGCGCACCCTATGCGACCGCAATGACTGGCTGCTGATGCTAGATGAAATCCAGTCCGGCAACGGCCGCACCGGGGACTACTTTGCCTGCCTGGGCGCCGGCATCACCCCGGACGTACTGACCACCGCCAAAGGCCTGGGCAACGGCTTCCCCATCGGCGCCTGCCTGGTGGCCGGCAAGGCTGAAGGTGTTTTCGGCCCCGGTAACCACGGCAGCACCTACGGCGGTAACCCGCTGGGCTGCGCGACGGCCCTGGCGGTGGTGAACACTCTCACCGACGACATCATCGACGGCGTGGCCGATAAAGGCAGCTGGTTGAAAGACGCCTTTCTGCAGGCGTTTTCCGATCTGCCCATGGTCACCGAAATTCGCCAAAAAGGCCTGATGCTGGGCATCCAGCTGGATCGCCCCTGTGCCGAACTGGTCAACCGGGCCCGCGACGCCGGCCTGCTGATCAATGTCACCGCCGGTTCCGTAGTGCGGCTACTGCCGCCACTGGTGATCAGCCAGGCGGAAATGCAGCACCTGGTGGACACCCTGTCGACGCTGATCCACCGTTTTGCCGACGAGCAGGAGGTCGCATGACCCGTCATTTCCTGACCCTCACCGACCTCACTCCGGATGAGCTCGGCTACCTGATCCAGCGCGCCATCGAGCTGAAAACCATGCTGCGCAATGGTCAGCACCACGAGCCACTGCAGGGCAAAACGCTGGGCATGATTTTCGAAAAATCATCCACCCGCACCCGTGTTTCCTTCGAAGTGGCGATGACCCATTTCGGTGGTTCCAGCATTTTCCTGTCACCCCGTGACACCCAGCTGGGCCGCGGCGAACCGATCGAGGATTCCGCCCGGGTACTGTCACGCATGGTCGACGCGGTGATGATTCGCACCTTTGACCACGCCACCCTGCAGACCTTTGCCGACCACTCTGCGGTACCGGTGATCAACGCCCTAACCGACGACTTTCACCCCTGCCAGTTGCTGGCCGACATGCAAACCTATGTGGAGCACCGCGGCAGCATTCAGGGCAAGAAAGTGGTGTGGGTCGGCGATGGCAACAACATGTGTGCCAGCTACATCAACGCCGCCAACCAGTTTGATTTCGAACTGGTGATCAGCAGCCCGGATGGCTTCACCCCGGACAGCGATCTGCTGGGCCGTTACCCGGACCGGGTCAGCCTGGAGCCGGACGTGGCCACCGCCGTGCAGGGCGCTCACCTGGTCGTCACCGATGTGTGGGCGTCCATGGGGCAGGAAGACGAACAGCAAACACGCCTGAACGCCTTTGACGGTTATCAGGTCACCCCGGAGTTGATGGACAGGGCCGACCCGGATGCGCTGTTCATGCACTGCCTGCCAGCCCACCGCGGCGAGGAAGTCAGTCATGAAATGATGGACGACCCTCGCGCCGTGGTGTGGGACGAAGCCGAAAACCGCTTGCACGCCCAGAAAGCCCTGCTGGAATTCCTGCTCACCGGGCAGCATTGATGGCAACGCTGCACGCACCATGCGAGGCACAGCACGCGGGCATCGCCCCGTGCTGCGTACAGCGGGACGCCTGGAGCGCACGACCATGAAAGAGCCACTACTGCGCCTTGAAAACCTGGCTTGCGGCTATCACCAGCAAACCGTGGTAAAGGGGTTAAAACTGGAACTGGCGGCGGGTGAAATTGCCTGCCTGCTGGGCCCCAGCGGCTGTGGCAAGACCACCACATTGCGTGTCATCGCCGGGCTGGAACCGGTAACCGCCGGCTCTATCAGCATTCAGGGAAAACAGGTCTCCGGCCCCCATCGTCAGCTGCCTCCCAACCAGCGCGGCCTGGGCATGGTATTCCAGGAACACGCCCTGTTTCCTCATCTCACCGTGGCAAACAACGTGGCTTTCGGCCTGCGACAGCAAAGCCGGGAGGAACGCGAAGAGCGGGTACACGCGAGCCTGCAACGGGTACGGCTCAGCGGCCTGGAGCAACGCTACCCCCACGAACTCTCCGGCGGCCAACAACAGCGCGTGGCGCTGGCCCGGGCACTGGCCCCCCAGCCCGCCCTGCTATTGCTGGATGAGCCTTTTTCCAGCCTGGATCTGGATCTGCGCCGGGCTCTGGCCCAGGAACTGGGAGACATCCTGCGTCAGGAAAAGGTCACCACCCTGCTGGTGACCCACGACCAGGAAGAAGCCTTTGCGCTGGCCGACCGGGTCGGCGTCATGCAACAGGGCCACCTGGAGCAATGGGATACGCCCTATAACATTTACCACGCGCCGGCGAACCGGTTCGTGGCAGAGTTCGCCGGTTATGGCACCTTCCTGCGCGGCACCGTGCGTGATGGCAACACCGTTCACACCACCCTGGGCGATGTCACCGGCCGCAGCCATACCCCCCTGCAACCGGGCACTGAAGTAGAAGTGCTACTGCGCCCGGAAGACGTGATCGCCGACGAATCCGCCCCCCTGGCGCTCCCCGTCACCCGCCGCCAGTTCACCGGCGCCAGCATCCTCTACCACCTGCGGGTTGGCGCCAACGAAACCCTGCTCTGCCAGACCGACAGCCACACCAATGTGGTGGAAGGCGACAACCTGCATGTGCGGCTGGGCACCAAGCATTTGGTCACTTTTTCAATTAATAATGAATAGTTAATAACTCGCGACCAGACTAATCGTTGTCTGCACATACTAGGAGGCCGCGCCCAAACCATGGGCGCGGCCTCTCACCTTCCAAAAAACACTGACTTTTGTCGCGCAACTATTAACTATTCATTATTAATTATTCACTATTTCTTCATGCCACCTGGCTCTGATCCCGCCCCCCGGACTTGGCCTTGTACAAACCCTGATCGGCCCGGTTAAGCAGCTCATCGACACTTTCGCCATCCCGATAATCCGCCACACCCACAGACAGGCTGACAGTGGCCGGGCCGCCCTGGGCATCGAAACGCTGTTCACGCCAACGCTGACGCAGACGTTCAGCCACCAGCAGGGCGCCGTGGGCATCACTTTGCGGCAACACCAGCAAGAACTCTTCCCCGCCCAGGCGACCAAAGTAGTCACCATCACGCATGCCCGATAACGCCAGCTCGGAAAACTGGCGCAGCACCCGGTCGCCCCAGTCATGACCGTGCCGGTCGTTGATCTTCTTGAAGTGATCCAGGTCCACGTAGCACACGGCAAATGGTACCCCCTTGCCGTCAGACAGGGCGCGCTGGCGCTCCAGAATTTCCAGCAAGTGGCGACGATTAAACAACCCCGTGAGATCATCACGGATGGCCATTTCCCGCACCTTTTCCACCGCGTTGGCCAGCTCCCGGTTTTTTTCTGCCAGCGCATTCCGCAGGCGGTTTACGCCCCCACCGGTAACCGCAAAGCTGACCGAAATCATGGCGAACACCAGCCATTGCAACAGCTCCACCGACAGACTCAACTGCACCCAGCGATCCATCAGTGCCACCCACAGCATCAACGCATAGGCCGCACTGGCCAGAAACGCCACCGCAATCATCACTTTGCCACTCAGGCGGAACGACACCATCAATAACGCCGCAAAAAACAGGGTTACCACGCTGAGTCGAAACTCATCCACGTAATACCCCGACACCATGAACACCCCGGTGAAATACAGAATCAACGGCAGCGACAGGCTTGGCTCACGAAGATTCAAGGTAACACCGGTTGCCATCAACAGTTGGTACGCCAACAGGGAAATCCAGATCAACGACACCAGCACCAGCGCTTCCGGCAGCGCGATGTGCATATAACCCAGTTGAAAATAGACCACACAGAGCAAGGTATGCATGGCCATAATCGCCATGGCCGAACGGCTATGG
This sequence comes from Alcanivorax sp. VBW004, assembly GCF_009718865.1. Taxonomy (NCBI): domain Bacteria; kingdom Pseudomonadati; phylum Pseudomonadota; class Gammaproteobacteria; order Oceanospirillales; family Alcanivoracaceae; genus Alcanivorax; species Alcanivorax sp. VBW004. The sequence goes on along the minus strand of NZ_WNHC01000001.1, from coordinate 1,909,404 downwards.
CGTTGCATCAGGCGCTTTTCACTCAGCGTCAGTTTTTCTGCCTGGTGGAGATCCTGATTCATTCCTTCTCCCCGACAATCAATCTATCGCGTCCGGTTTCCTTGGCCCGGTACAGCGCCTGATCCGCCCGCCTGATCAACTGCGCAGGCGTCTCACCGTGATTCAGCATGGCCAGCCCTCCGGAAACCGTAACCACCAACCCGGGCGCATCCTTGAAACGCTGACTGCGCATGCCCATCAGGATGCCCTCCACCAGATTACGCGCCTCCTCAGGGTCACTCACCGGCAACACCAACATGAACTCCTCCCCACCCAGACGGGCGGCGAAGTCCTGATTGGTCAGGTGACGCTGTGTCACGTCCGCAAAGCGCTGCAGCACCAGGTCGCCCATGCGATGGCCATACTGATCATTGGTTTTTTTGAAATGGTCCAGATCCAGGTACACCACCCCCAATTGATAGGCACCGCGAGCGGATTGCCCACACGCCTTGCTCAGCAGTTCCATGGCATGGCGACGACGGTAAAAACCGGTCAGCTCGTCTTTCACCGCCATGTCATGAATGCGCTCAACAATTTGCCCCAGTTGCTGATTACGCCTCCCCAGCTGGAAGCGGATGGTGGAAATTTCTGACGCCACCAGCATGGCCGCCAGCACCATGACACTGAACAGGCCCCACTGGATCCACTCGCCGCGAACATCCACCACTTCCGGCCAGTACACACAAACAACCCCCAGCACCACCGCGTAACCCAGCACGCAATACCCGGCCAGGGCGAGGAATTGCCGTAGCGACGCCTGCAACACCCCCATCTGAACAATGGCAAAGAAAATCAGCATGATGCACAGACGCACCTGATCGACGACCAGGGCAGTCACCAGCAGCCCGGTGGTGGACCACACCATCAGCGGCATGATCATGGAAGGTTCGGATAGCCGGCGGTTCAACCCCACCAACATGAACAGAATAAACAGCAGATGCCCGGCCCAGAGGCCAGCAAAAAGAGAATAGAAAAGGACCTCGCCACCGCGGAAAAAATCCAGCTGCAAGGCAATCCAGCAAAGTAGCGTATGCGCACCACCTCCCGCGAGGATAGCGAAGAGCACGCGACGTAGCCGTTGCGACTGCATGGCCACAGGGTGGAGCGGTAACGTTTGATCCATGCGGATTCCCGATTCGGTGCGCCCCTCTCCCACTAGCAACCGCACCAACTGATAGCAAATTAGTATTAATATTGAACCAATAGTAATACCAAGTGCCTACTCCGTCACAGTTTGACCATCCCCTAAACCGAACCGCTCATCGTTGTAAAACGCATTTTACCGACGGCAAAACCCCTGATTTTTATGCCATTTACTGTTCTCAGGCACCCGGCGAAGCCTGGCAGACCCGAGCGACGGCATCCCGCCAGCCCTGATAGCGTTTCTGGCGCTCCGGTTCATCCAGCTGGGGGGAAAACTCCCGTTCACAGCGCCATTGCTCAGCCACGGCATCCAGTGATGTATATAGCCCGACCCCCAGGCCCGCCAGATAAGCTGCGCCGAGAGCCGTGGTTTCGGTCACCACCGGGCGGTCCACACAGACGCCCAGCACATCTGACAACGTCTGGCTCAGCCAGTTGTTCACCACCATGCCCCCGTCCACCCGCAGGGTGGTCGGTCGGGTGCCACAATCAGCCGCCATGGCATCGAGAAGATCCCGGGACTGATAGCACACCGCTTCCAGCCCCGCCGTTACCACCTCCGCAATCCCGGTGTCGCGGGTCAGCCCCGTCAAGGCTCCCCGGGCATGGGGGTCCCACCAGGGCGCCCCCAGGCCGGTAAAGGCCGGCACCAGATACACCCCGCCGGCGGAACCGGCACGGCGGGCCAGGGCTTCGGTTTCGCTGGCATCGCGAATCAGGTTGAGGCCATCGCGCAGCCACTGGATCGCCGCACCCGCCACAAAGATGGAGCCTTCCAGCGCATAGGTTGTCTTGCCATTCAGGCGATACCCCACGGTGGTCAGCAAACGGTTATGGGATTCCACCGCCTCGCCGGTATTCATGACCATGAAGCAGCCGGTGCCATAGGTGCTTTTCACCATCCCCGGGGCAAAACAGGCCTGCCCCACCAGCGCCGCCTGCTGGTCGCCGGCAATGCCGGCCACCGGCACGGCTGCGCCCAGCAGTTCCGGGCAGGTGGTACCAAAGTCTGCGGCACTGTCACGCACGTCCGGCAACACCGACGCAGGCACATTGAACAAGGCCAGCAACGCCTCATCCCAGCACTGCTCGTGGATATTGAACAACAGGGTCCGTGAGGCATTGGTGGCGTCGGTGGCGTGCACCTTGCCGCGGGTCAGCTGCCACAGCAGCCAGCTATCAATGGTGCCAAACGCCAGTTCACCGGCCTCGGCACGCTGGCGGGCGCCGGGCACGTTATCCAGCAGCCAGGCCAGCTTGGTGGCAGAGAAATACGGGTCCAGCAACAACCCGGTTTTGCTGCGCACCTGATCTTCATGGCCCTGATCACGCAGCGCCTCGCAGGTGGACGCGGTACGCCGGTCTTGCCAGACAATGGCTTTGGCCAGCGGGTCGCCGGTTTCCCGATCCCACAGCACGGTGGTTTCGCGCTGGTTGGTAATACCGATGGCCGCCAGCTGCTGCGCCTCTACCCGGGCATTGCGCAAGGCTTGCTGACACATGGCCAGAGTGTCATTCCAGATTTCCATGGCGTCATGTTCCACCCAGCCATCCTGGGGGAAATGCTGACGAAACTCTTTCTGCGCCTGCCCACAGGCACGGCCACTGGCATCAAAAACAATGGCGCGGGAACTGGTAGTCCCCTGGTCGATGGAAAGGATATAAGACATGACTCGGCTAACCTTGTTATCAGTATGGGGGGCGGGATCAAACAAACACCGCGAGATACCACGGGAAGCGTATTTTAAATGAAGGCCAGATGACAGATTGCACGATAACGGCCAACCCGATAGACCTTATCGGCCATTGCGGGCCTGGGCTGGCCTGCGCTCCCCCAACGATTTCGTACTGTCGCCCGACGCCATCACCCTTAACGGGGTCACTATTCGCCTAGCTCATCCGGCCCAGCACATGCTGGCCCTGTTGGCTCTTGGGCAAGGTCACGGTAAAGCGGGCACCGCCTTCCGGGCTTTCATCCACGCGGATTTCTCCGCCGTGCCAATCCACAATCCGCTTCACGATGGACAGGCCCAGACCATAGCCGCCGCTGGCCCGGTGACGGCTTTTATCCAGCCGGGCAAAGGGTTTGAACACTCGCTCGCGTTCGTGTTCAGGAATGCCGGGGCCATCATCATCCACATGGATCACCACCTGATCCTCGCTCTCTTCCACTCGCATGACAATGCGCGATTGGGCATAGCGCAGGGCATTGGTTACCAGGTTCTGCAACACCCGGTGCAGGTAGCGCTCTTCCGCTTCCACTTCCAGGGTCGGATAGGGGTTCGCCACGGTGATGGCGGTTTCATCGCGGATGGTTTCCAGCTCATCGCGCAATTGCTCGCACAGCTCGCCAATCACCACCGGCTGGAATTCGATATTGGGCGTACCCTGCTCCAAGCGAGCATAGGTCAGAATTTCGTCGATCAACTGATCCAGCTGTTCGATATCGTGATCCATGGCATTGAGCTTTTCACGGCGCCGCTCCGCCGACTCGATATCCGCCAGCATCTCCAGGCCAAAACGCAGGCGCGCCACCGGGGTGCGAAGCTCATGGCTCACCGCCCGGGTCATCTCCCGCTGGGATTCAATAAGCCGGCGAATGTGCGCCGTCATGCCATTAAAGGTCGCCGCCACCTGGCCGATGGCATCACTGCCTTCAATATTGGCATAGGCCCCCAGGTCCCCACTGCCCAGCTGACTCACCGCACCGTCGAGTTGTTTCAGCCGCCGTTGCAACGGGCTCACCTGCAGGTAGGTGGCCAGCGCCACCGCCAGCAAGCTGGTGGCCCCGGCAATCAGCAACAGTTCAATGGGGAATTGATCAAACAGGCTTAGCGGGCCGATCATCAGCAGCTTGCCAGTCTGCGCCACCGGCGCATAAATGCGGATGCTGGAATCGCTGCGGGTACTGTCATCCAGGGCAATGACCACCTCACGGCGGTTGAGACGCTGCTCCTGCTCACCATCCAGGGAAACGTCATCACGCTGAACCAGTGTCAGGGGATAACCGAATTGATGCTGTAGATCAGCCAGTGCCGAAGCCCACTCGGACTCCTGAAAATGCGACAAATGATTGAGGATCAACACCGCCGTGGCCCGGGCCTGTTGCTCGGACACTTTGGTCATGCGTGTGTTGATATAGGCGTCTTCGTCGGGGATCTGGAACAGAATGTCGGCGTAGCCTGCATCGTCATTCAGGCGCATGACCACCAGGCCATCTTCCAGATGCAGGGTTTCCCGGTATCCCAGCGCCAGCTCCTCGCGGGACTTCAGGCTTATCTCGGCACTGAACAGCTTGCTGAGCACCTGGCTCCAGCGATCGCGCTCCCCGGCTTCATAGCGCTGGTAGCCCTCCGCCATCAGGAAGAAGGTACCGCGGGCCATTTTCTCCCGGTACAGATCGGATCGGTAGCTGTTCACCAGCTCCACGGCGCCATAGGTGATGGCGCCGATAAAACACAGCGCCAGCAGCAGGCCCCCGTAGAGCCTCAGGAAAATACTATTCAAACGTCACCCAGCGTCATCCCTGCGCCGCGACGGCCAAAGCAGCCGTTATGCCGCGCCGATTTCCTTGACGAACAGATAGCCCTTGGAACGCACCGTCTTGATGCGCTTGGGATTTTCCGGGTCGTCCCCCACTTTCGGGCGAATCCGGGAAATGCGTACATCAATAGAACGATCCTGACCGTCATATTGAATGCCGCGCAGTTTCTCGAAAATCGTTTCCCGTGACAGCACCGTGCCCGCATTGGACGCCAGCAACCAGAGCAAGTCATATTCGGCGCTGGTCAGGTCCACCGACTCACCCGCCAGGGTTACTTCCCGGGCAGAGTTGTCGATCACCAGGGCGCCAAATTCCAGACGGGCCGGGGAGTTGTCGCGTTCGCTGTCGGTTTCCACCCGGCGCAACAGGGCACGAATCCGTGCCAGCAACACGCGGGGTTTCACCGGTTTGGCCACGTAGTCATCCGCGCCCATTTCCAGCCCCAGCACCTGATCCATGTCATCCGTGCGAGCGGTCAGCATGAGGATGGGATTCTTGTAGGCACTGCGCACTTCACGGCATACCGTCAGGCCGTCGGCGCCGGGCAGCATCAGATCCAGCACCACCAGATCCGGTTGTTCTGCACGAATACGGCGAATGGCTTCTTCACCGTCGCTGACGACCGTGACATCCAGGCCGTTGCTTTGAAGATATTCACAGGTTAAATCGGCAAGACGCTCGTCGTCTTCTACGATCATGATGGCTGGCGGGTTATCCTGCACCGTTGTCATCCCGTCCTTATCCTTTTGAATTTGTATCGTTATTGTCGTTTTGTTTCAGCGCCAACCCGGCGAACTGTAACAAACGTATCCCTATCGGATGTTTATACGCATACACGCTGTGCACGGCAACCTCTCGGGCTACCCATCGTACAAACAACCGCCATACCGCGCTTGCGCATGGCGCCCCCTGCCTGCACACAGTGCACCACGTGACCGTTTTTCCCCATTGACAAACACTATATCTAGTATGTGTCTGCACAGAAAAAAAGCACCCTAATTGCACCCACATCGCCCCACAGGTTATCCACAAGATTTCCCCAGGCGAAGTGCTTGCAAAAAAGCGGACGCAACTATAACTTGTACTGAACTTGGACGCCGACCCCAAGATGTTGGGTTTTTGTAAAAAAGGCGCCACCCCAGGACAAAACAGTCTACAGCGTGGAAAAGTGCAGCCGCATCAGCGATTTAGCCTTTTCCCGACCAGAAGGGGAAAGCAGAACGTCATGGATAAGACACAACATATTGTGGTTCGCGCGCTCGCGATACCACCAGGCACTACCCAAGACACGATTTAACACGCCATGGCCTAGCGGTCGTGGCGTTTTGCGTGGTGATGACACCGCGCCCACAACACACAACATAGACAGAACAGCACCGACAACGGAGAGGGCACCATGCAAACGGATATGAGCCAAAACCCACAGAACGCCGGCTCCCCTGCCAGCGACAGCAACGATCAGGACCAGAGCCTTGCCAGCACCGCCCCCGGCCAGCTGCGCGTGATCAAGCGTAATGGCAAGGTAGTGAGCTACGATGACGACAAGATTACCGTTGCCATCAGCAAGGCCTTCCTGGCTGTCGAAGGCGGCACCGCCGCTGCATCGTCCCGCATCCATGAAACCGTGGCGCGCCTGACCGAACAGGTCTCCGCCACGTTCAAGCGTCGCATGCCTTCCGGTGGCACCATCCACATCGAGGAAATTCAGGACCAGGTGGAACTGGCCCTGATGCGCAACGGCGAACAGAAAGTCGCCCGCGACTACGTGCTGTACCGCGAACAGCAGGCTTCCAAGCGCGCCGCCGAGCACAGCAGCGATCTGCCCGCACCGACCCACCAGGTGGACATGTCCGTCACCATGGAAGACGGCAGCAAGGCACCGCTGGACATGGCACGCCTTGAGCACCTGATTCGCGCAGCCTGCTCCGGCCTGGAAGACGTGAACGCCGACAAGATCATCACCGAAACGGTGAAGAACCTGTACGACGGTGTCTCCATCCACGACGTGAACACCTCCATGGTGATCACCGCGCGCACCATGATCGAAGTGGAGCCCAACTACTCCCAGGTCACTGCCCGCCTGCTGATGGACAAGATCCGCGCCGAAGCCCTGCAGTTCCTGAATGTCGCCGAGCGCGCCAGCCACGATGAAATGAACGCCCTTTACGGTGAAGCGCTGAAAGCCTACATCGGCAAAGGCATCGAGCTGGAACTGCTGTCTCCGCAACTGGCCGAGTACGACCTGGACAAGCTGGGCGCTGCCCTGGATGGCAACCGCGACCTGCAGTTCTCCTACCTGGGCCTGCAAACCCTGTACGACCGGTACTTCATCCACCACAACGACGTGCGCATCGAACTGCCCCAGTGCTTCTTCATGCGTGTGGCCATGGGCCTGGCGGTGGAAGAAGACAACCGCGAAGCACGCGCCATCGAGTTCTACAATCTGCTGTCCAGCTTCGACTACATGAGCTCCACGCCGACTCTGTTCAACGCCGGCACCCTGCGCCCGCAGCTGTCCAGCTGCTACCTGACCACCGTGCCGGATGACCTGCACGGCATTTACGGCGCCATCCAGGACAACGCCATGCTGTCCAAGTTTGCCGGTGGCCTGGGTAACGACTGGACCCCGGTGCGCGCACTGGGCGCCTACATCAAGGGTACCAATGGTCGCTCCCAGGGTGTCGTGCCCTTCCTGAAAGTGGTCAACGATACCGCCGTGGCCGTGAACCAGGGTGGCAAGCGTAAAGGCGCGGTCTGTGCCTACCTGGAAACCTGGCACATGGACATCGAGGAATTCCTGGAGCTGCGCAAAAACACCGGTGATGACCGTCGCCGTACCCACGACATGAACAGCGCCAACTGGATTCCCGATCTGTTCATGAAGCGTGTGATCAACGAAGAAGACTGGACCCTGTTCAGCCCCAACGACGCCCCGGACCTGCACGACCTGTACGGCGAAGCGTTCGAGAAGGCGTACCTGGAATACGAAGCCAAAACCCGCAGCGGCGAACTGAAACTGTTCAAGCGTCTGCCCGCCATCAACCTGTGGCGCAAGATGCTCTCCATGCTGTTTGAAACAGGCCACCCCTGGTTCACCTTCAAGGATCCGTGCAACCTGCGCAGCCCGCAGCAGCACGTGGGCGTGGTGCACTCCTCCAACCTGTGCACCGAGATCACCCTGAACACCAACCAGGAAGAAATCGCCGTGTGTAACCTGGGTTCCGTGAACCTGGCCCAGCACGTGGACGAAAACGGCCTGGATATCGAGAAGCTGCAAGGCACCATCAACACCGCCGTGCGCATGCTCGATAACGTAATCGACATCAACTACTACAGCGTGCCCCAAGCGGAGCGTTCCAACATGAAGCACCGCCCGGTGGGCCTGGGCATCATGGGCTTCCAGGACGCACTGTATAAGCAGGGCATCAGCTACGCCTCCAGCGACGCGGTGACCTTTGCCGACAACTCCATGGAAGCGGTGAGCTACTACGCCATCCAGGCCTCCGCCAAGCTGGCGGAAGAGCGCGGTGCCTACCAGACCTTCGACGGTTCCCTGTGGAGCCAGGGCGTACTGCCCATCGACTCCATCGAGATCCTGGTCAACCAGCGTGGCGAGGACTACTGCAAGGTCGATCGCAGCCAGACCCTGGATTGGGACAGCGTGCGCGCCATGGCCAAGAAAGGCATGCGTAACTCCAACGTGATGGCCATCGCGCCGACGGCGACCATTGCCAACATCACCGGGGTCTCCCAGTCCATCGAGCCCACGTACCAGAACCTGTACGTGAAATCGAACCTGTCCGGCGAGTTCACCGTGGTCAACCCGTACCTGGTCAGCGCCTTGAAAGAGCGCGGCCTGTGGGACAACGTGATGGTCAACGACCTGAAATACTACGATGGCTCCGCACAGCCCATCGAACGGATTCCGGCGGACCTGAAAGAACAGTTCCGTACCGCCTTTGAAGTGGAGCCACGCTGGCTGGTGGAAGCGGCAAGCCGTCGCCAGAAATGGATCGACCAGGCTCAATCCCTGAACCTGTACATCGCGGAAGCGAACGGCAAGAAGCTGGACGTGACCTACAAGATGGCCTGGTTGCTGGGGCTGAAGACCACCTACTACCTACGTGCCATCGGCGCCACCCAGACCGAAAAATCCACCATCAATGATGGCAAGCTCAACCGGGTTTCCTCCAAGGTGGAAGAGCCAGCCGCGGAATTCGGCCAGGCCGCCGACGTGCCCCAGGCCTGCTCTCTGGATGACCCGGACTGCGAAGCCTGCCAATAAACGCCGGACGCCAGATGCCAGACGCTCAACGCACGCCTTTCTTTAAGCGTCCGGCGTCAGGCATCCAGCATCAGGCCACTTAAAGAATGCACCACCGGTGACGCCATCGCGCCACCCTTGAAAGAATGGAGAGAACACATGCTGAGCTGGGACGAATTTAATGCGCAAGAGACGCCTGTCGCCAAACCGCAGCCCGCAAGCGCAACGCCGCCGCAATCTGAGACGGTATCTGACCAAGCGGCACCTGAAGCTAAAGCACCGGGAACGGGAAGTACTGCGGATGATGGAGTCGAGCAACAACGACGAGACAACACCGCCGCCGCCCGAGCCGCCTCAGACGCCGTAGCCCGCGCCCAGGCCACCGTGGCCAAGATGGATATCGAAGAAGGTGTTGCCGAACTGGAAGGCGCCTCTGGCCGTGTGGAAGTTGACGACAAGCGCATGATCAACTGCCGCGCCGACCTGAACCAGTTGGTCCCGTTCAAATACGACTGGGCCTGGCAGAAATACCTGGATGGCTGCGCCAACCACTGGATGCCCCAGGAAGTGAACATGAACGCCGACCTGGCGTTGTGGAAGAAAGCCGACGGCCTTACCGACGACGAGCGCCGCATCGTCAAGCGCAACCTGGGCTTCTTCTCCACCGCCGACTCCCTGGTCGCCAACAACCTGGTGCTGGCCATCTACCGCCTGATCACCAACCCGGAATGTCGCCAGTACATCCTGCGTCAGTCCTTTGAAGAAGCCATTCATACCCACGCCTACCAGTACTGCATCGAATCACTGGGGATGGACGAAGGCGAAATCTTCAACATGTATCAGGAGATCCCCTCCGTCGCCAAGAAAGCGCAGTGGGGCATCCAGTACACTCGCGACCTGTCCGACCCGGAGTTCACCACCGGCACCGTGGAAACCGACAAGGCCCTGCTGGAAAACCTGATCGCGTTCTATTGCGTACTGGAAGGTATCTTCTTCTATTGCGGCTTCACCCAGATCCTCTCCATGGGGCGTCGCAACAAGATGACCGGCGTCGCCGAGCAGTTCCAGTACATCCTGCGTGACGAATCCATGCACGTGAACTTCGGCATCGACGTGATCAACCAGATCAAACTGGAAAACCCGCACCTGTGGGATGCCCAGATGCGCGACAAAGCCACCCAGATGATCCTGGAAGGCGCCGAGCTGGAAATCCAGTACGCTCGCGACACCATGCCGCGCGGTGTACTGGGCATGAACGCCGCGATGATGGAAGAATACCTGCAGTTCATCGCCAACCGTCGCTTGGCCCAGCTGGGCCTGCCAGAACAGTTCAAAGGCGTGAACAACCCGTTCCCGTGGATGAGCGAAATCATGGACCTGCGCAAGGAGAAAAACTTCTTCGAAACCCGGGTCACTGAGTACCAGGTGGGCGGGGCGCTTTCCTGGGAATAACGAAAAAAGGTGTGAGTTGCCATTAGAGAGGGCACGTTTGCCATTAGGCGGTAACGTGCCCTCTTTTATATCAATCACTTACAGATTTCTTGCCATTAGGAGATCGCACTTAGCTGCAAACGTGCAACTAAACGCCCTCACACTTCTACCTCAGCAGCTCTTCGCCACAATCTACGCGCACCTCTTCCCCCTTCCTTATTGCCTGTCTCCACGATTAGCCACCTAGCAGGCTGACTGAAGCTTGAATTCTTCTTGGCAATACTTGCTGCTCATAGATACCTCTCTGGTTGCCATTTTGGATGACTGAAAGGTGTCTAGCGAACTGGTGCCAATTCAGTTTGTAGAAAACCCTCAGCACTCCCAAAGAAAAACGCCCAACTCAATTGAGCCGGGCGCTTACTGTGGCGATCAGAAAATGTAGCGAGCAATCTCTGTTGAGTCGCCCCACGTATTAGAGATCAAAGCCACTCCCCATACCAGGATGGATATCCTTGATCAGCTGGGTACCGGCGGCAGTGCCGTCAGTTTTCCATAGCTCTACACCAATATCAGAACGGTAGGCCACAATCAGTGCAACACCGGGCAACACTTCTACGAGGGGGGCTGCATCATTCTCATGGAAATAGGCTTCGCCGAGCGAGTAAAAGTCAGTGTCTGCTGTCCCTGGCTCGATATCCTTGAGAAAGACGGTACCGGCCACCGTCCCGTCCGTGGTCCACATGGCATGGCCGTTTGTGACATCCCAGCCACTAAACAGAATCGCCTCCCCCGTGGACATCAGGTAGTTAACATTATCGGCATCGAACAGAGGCAAAGTTCCCGCTTCAGAGCCATCGGATACCCACACCTCATTGAGGGTACTTGTAGGATCGGGGCGAGCCGTAAAATACAATTTGTCGTCAAGGGCATTCAGAAAACGAATCCTCGAGCTGGAATTATTGATGCTGGAGTTATTGACCACTGGATTGATGTCTTTCACCAGAACGGTGCCTGCTTCGGTCCCATCGGTACGCCACAACTCGTTGCCCTGGCCAGTACTTTCTGCCGCAATAAAGTAAATATCACCCCCCATGGCAACAAGATTGTTGGGTGAAGAGCTGGGCGCACCAACCGCGATATCCTTGACCAGTTCCGTGCCTGCGGTAGTACCATCACTCTTCCACAGCTCAGCGCCGGTAGTGCCATCCGTCGCTCTGAAATACAGCATGCCATCCACGCTGATCATTTCAGAGATACCGGATGACGCGGCTCCAGGCGCAATTTCCGCCACCATCACGGTTCCCGTTGCAGTACCATCCGTTGTCCACAACTCATAACCTGCGGTGCCATCATTGGCGGAAAAGTACACAGTAGAATCCATGGTGACCAAATTACTGACCCCCGCTCCGTTTACCCCGGGCTGTATGTCCTTGACCATGACCGTTCCCGCGGGAGTGCCATCGGTTTTCCATAGCTCGGTGCCACTGACGTCATCATAAGCGCCGAAATAGAGCGTGCCATCAGCGACCGTAAAACTGGAAATGTAAGTACTTGCCGTACCAACACGAATATCCTTGAGCAGGGTCGTTCCCGCCTCAGTGCCATCGGTTACCCAAAGCTCATCTCCATAGAGATCATCGTCATCCGCCAGGAAAATGGTTTTTCCACCCAGACTGCCAAGCACGACGATATCAGCCCCGCCGCCCACATGGATCACCTTGACCATGGACGTACCGGCTTCCGTACCGTCCGTTTTCCACAGCTGCAAGTTATTTGCACCATCGCTTGCCGGGAAAAATTTCACTGTGGGGCCTGTAGAAGATGGCACCGGAGCCGCCCCGCCACTGGAGCCACCACCACCGCATGCCGTCAAAAACAATGCCGCACCTAGCAAATACCACGCTTTCATAATCGATCCCTCTTTCATTTTTTTGGGTTTATTTTCCCATTTATTGAAATCTATCAGAAGGAACCTGCCCGTGCACACCCTTTTAATGGGTTAAAATTCAGTCACAACTGCCTGAAAAACGGCCCCTTTAATCAAAAAAACCATGTAATTACAGAGGATTGCACTTCATTCTTGGCCGCGTTACCGTTGAGGTAGACTCAGCAAAATATGGGTCACACATCCCATATTTTACAATTCGTCATCATGCGGATCGTGAGATTGCTGTACGTTGGGAAGTGTTCGACGAATCCAGGCCCTAACCGGGAGCAGGCTGCGAAGGGAGACAGGATTATGAGATATACTGCCTCGCCCCAAGATCCGAGAGCATCGGCAGTGTCGTTGCTGGCGCGATATACCAACACCCGGATAGCAAGGCAGCGCGCACGGGAAACAATGGGCCGCAGAAATTCATCTTCAGCACCTGGTTAGTATCCAATGTCCGGCACCTCATCCAACACAGGGTTTCACAAAGCGGTCCGCAAGCTGATGCGTCCGCTTGTGCGGATGGCCATCAAGCGCGGGATCTCAGTGAATGATTTCTACCTCTGGCTCAAGGCCATTTATGTAGAAGAAGCGGAAGGCTTCACCATTGAAGGCAAGAAACAAAGCACCTCCCGCATCGCTCTGCTTACCGGCCTGGACCGAAAGGAAACCGCCCGCCTTCGCAAGCTCAATCAGGACATGGGCGCCCTCCTGCAACAACAGACCAAGCGAACCAACCGGGCTGTCAGAGCCATCAATGCGTGGCAGAAAGAAGCGCTCTACTGTGATGAACAGGGCAAACCAAAGGCACTCCCCCTCTACGGCGATGGCACCAGCCTCGAAAGCCTGGTCCACCAGTACTGTGGCGATGTCACTGTCGTTACCGTGCTGGGAGAACTGGAACAGTCGGGGCTGGTTGATCTCCATGACGACGACACCGTGACCCTGAAAGACACCAGCTATATTCCCCACGAAGACAATGAAGAGCTGCTTTTCCTGATGGGACAGGCCGCTCACGACCTGCTGAACACCAGCACTTACAACATTGAACAACAGGGAAAAACCTCCCGCCTTCAGCTGAGCGTTGCCTATAACCGGGTTAACCCCGAGGTGATAGCCAAGTTAAAGGTGCTGATTGAAGCGGACAGCCTGGAGCTTTTGCAGAAGCTGGATCGATGGCTGGACAGGGAAATTGACCATCAAGAAGAGACCAGCCCCCAGCAATACCGAGCGGGCGTTGGTATCTATTATTTTGAAGAATCCATGGACTCGGGCTCAGAGCAATGAAAAAGACCACCCAACTTGCTTTCTTTCTTCTCGTTGCTCTGCTGCTCTCCTGCGGCGGGGAATCCTACCCTCTTGCCAGCAATGATGGCGGAATATCAGGCACAGGCAATGGTGGAAGTAAATCTTCGCTTTCGGGATCAGCCTATAAAGGCCCCTTTATTCAGGATGGCGAAGTCAATGTCCTCAAGATTGAGGGGGATACCAGCTCGCTGATCGCGAATTCACAAATCCAGGACAATCTTGGGGATTTCCTTCTTGAGGTGGAACCCGGACTGCTTTCCGTTAATACCACCGGGCGCTTTTACGATGAAACAGAGGCGACGTACTCCGAAGAGTCAGTCACGCTCAAGGCACTGGTCAACAAGGCCCCGGAGCAGCAAGCCAACATTTTTGTGAACACCCTGACGCTGCTAAGCCACGATTTGGCCGTGGAGTTGATCAACCAGGGCAACAGCTACGAACAAGCCACCGCCGACGCGCAAAGCAGGGTGAAAACCGTACTGGCAGCGGTGACCGGAGACATCCCGACCAACCAGCCCTTTATCAAAATGAACATCATCAATAGCCCGGGGACAACGCCTGAGGACAATGCCTACTCGCTCTATATTTCATCGCTTTTCACTGAGGCAGTGAATGAAAGAAGTATTGAAGAGCCTTACACCATGACCACTCTTCTCAACGCGTTACGGGCAGACGTTATCAACAACGATCCCATTGATGACGCCACCCTGCTGTCTTTGCAGGAAGCGAATGGAAGACTGGATGCAGCCTCGATTCAACAAAATCTGGAAGCGGTACTGATTGGTGAAACCATTGCCCCGGTCGGCAATGTGATTGAAGCGGTTTCACCCGGGCTGATTCCCCCGTCCAATCTGACCACATTTACAGACACGGCGAATCTCACTATCGCGCAACGCTTTTGCTTTGACATGAGCGCCGATTGCTCAGATCCGGGGCACAAGGCTGAAATCATTGTTGCTCAAGGCTACAGCTATGAACTCCAGATTGATGACAACGCCGATTTCTCCTCTCCCATCGTCGACCTGACAGGCTGGCAGCGTAACTTCTATAACATTGAGCACGCTTCCCTGGGCAGCGGCATCCGGTACTTCCGGGTCAGGAAAAACCATGATGACGGTCAGTTCAGCACCTGGACGCAGACGAATTTTATTGTGCCCTGAAGCAAAGCAGCGGGCTAACGGCCAACACCGACATTCGTTAACCTGCTTCATACTCAAACGCCCTATGCGATGCATGGGGCGTTTCCAGTTTTAAGCGCGCACCAAACAAGCACAGGGAGAAACGCCTTTTGGACTGCCACAGGGCGCTTCCGCGCCCTTTTCCGCACTGCGGCTGCAATACGCTACAAGACCTGCTTCTGAAAAAGCCCCTCGCAAGGCATTATTTTTTCGCTGTCAGCTGCACCATCATCTTGCTGTAACCGCGCACAAAGTTTGACTGCACACACTCCGGCTCGCTGAGCACCTCAATGTCGTCAAAGCGCTGCAGCAGCTCTTCCCACAGGATACGCAGCTGCAACTCCGCCAATCGATTCCCCATGCAACGGTGTACACCGAATCCGAAAGACAAATGATTACGTGCACCCTTACGGTCGATCATGAAGGTATCCGGCTGATCAATATTGCGCTCATCGCGGTTGCCGGAGGCGTACCACATCACCACCTTGTCACCCTTCTTGATGGTTTTTCCGTTTAGCTCCACATCCTGTTTGGCAATGCGTCGCATGTAGGCCAGCGGCGTTTGCCAACGGATAATTTCGGAAACCATGTTGGGAATCAGGGCCGGGTTTTCCTTCAGCTTGGTAAATTCGTCGGGAAATTGGTTCAGGGCCAGCACGCCGCCGGTCATGGAGTTGCGAGTGGTATCATTGCCGCCAACGATCAACAGGGTCAGGTTCCCCATAAATTCCATGGGCCGCTTGACCATGTCTTTGGTTTCTTCGTTCGCCTGCATCAGGCTAATCAAATCAAACCCGGCTTCCTGCCCCGCCGCTCTCTGCGCGGCTTTGTCGTGCCAGAGCTTGACGAAGTGCTTGCCCGCATCCGCGGCAGCAGCAAAAATTTCATCTGAATCAACCCGCCCCCCGGTGGTTTCCGGGCTGGCGGTGGACACATCGGACCAGTACACCAGCTTGTGCCGCAGTTCGTAGGGGAAATCCAGCAGCGTAGCCAGCATTCGTGCAGTCAGTTCAATGGACACCGTTTTTACCCAGTCAAACGGTTGACCAACCGGCAGCTCATCCAGCACTTCCCGGGTACGCTGACGGATCAGCCCTTCCATCTCTTTCAGGTTTTTCGGGGCCACCACATTCTGTACCGCTTTACGCTGCTCATCGTGCTTGGGCGGGTCCATGGCGATGAAGGTTTCAATTTCCAGGCCTTCAGGGGTTCGCCCCAAGGTAATGATCGGCTCGGCAGAAAACAGATCATGGTGCTTGTCCACGAAGACGATGTCGTCATAACGGGTAATCGACCAGAACGGACCAAAGGGACTGTTTTTCTGGTAGTGCACGGGGCACTCATCGCGCAGACGCTTGAAGTAGGACTGCCATTTCTTTTGCCGAAACAGAAACGGGCTACTGACGTCGATATCTTCAATGGCCAGCGTATCCACTTCCGGGAGCGGGCTCTCAACAAAAGTGGGCACATAGGGCCCTTTAAATAGGGTGTTCTTGATCTTCAAAAAACGGTGTACGGCACGGATCTGCCAATGGGCGGGTATCACCGGGGCAGTGATATTCATCGCGGTGGATTTCAGTGACATGATTCTCTCCCTGTGGGTGGCGAAACAGCAAAGGTTTACATCTGGAATTCAGGTAACTGAACCACCAGGCCGTCCAGTGCTTCGCTGGCTTCAATCTGGCAGGCCAGACGTGAGGTATCAGCACGCTCGGGGGTCATCCCCAGCATCATGTCCTCCTCATCACTGGTGCTGCCGGTTTTGGCAAACCACTCGCTGGAGACAATCACATGGCAGGTGCCACAGGCACAGGCCCCACCACAGTCCGCATCAATGCCGGGAATGCTGTTATCCACGGCGATCTGCATCAGGGACTTACCAGCCTCGATCTCGACCTCATGCTCCGTTCCGCCAAACTCAATAATGGTCACACTGGCCATCGCTCTGCCTCACCTTGTTGTTGTGTTATCCCAACAGTGCGCCAAGCCATCCCGCATCAGCAGGTCATTTTTTGACAACAAGGGGTCATTTAAAGACAATCAAACTTGCCACCGCACAGAGCCTCCCATGACAACATCCCCCAGCCCAGCCAACAGCCAGGCGTCCAACCCGTCGCATTATGCTCGCTTGATTGCCCGCGAACTCGGCCTTCAGGCCCCCGATCTTGGCCGGCTGCTACCCAACACAGGGCTCAGCGTTGAACAGCTGCTTGACGAAGACAGCCTGCTCACCGGGCAGCAGCAGGTTCAGTTACTCAACAATGCGCTCTCTATAAGTGATGACCCAGCCTTTGGTTTTCGTCTGGGCCGACGGCTCACCCCTGCTACCCACGGTGCGGTGGGGTTTTTGGCTCTTAGCAGCGCGAACCTGTTTGAGGCTCTGCAAGCAATTCACCTTTTCGCACCAACTCGGATGAACTTTGTGCGCATTGAGCTTTTTGATCGTGGGGATTGGCTTGAGTGTTACGGGCACTTCGATATGACGCTAACGGATCAAATGCGCCGCTGTTTGACCGAAGCCTTTATCATGATGTTTTTCGAGACAGCCGAATCGATTCTGGGCCGACCGGCCCATGAAGTTGAGGCCTTGATAGATTACCCGGCTCCGCCCTATGCAGCCTCCTACAACGAGCATCTACCCGGCCCATACGAGTTTTCAGCAGAAAACTTTATCGCAAAAATCCCTAAAGCCCTGTGCTTCTACCCCAACATTGCCGCCAACCATGAGAATTACCAGCTAGCGCTTCAGCAGTGCGAAACCATGCTGTCCGAACTGCGCACCAATACGCAAAGTTTTCGCTATCGGGTAGAAAAAATGATGCTGTCTTTTCCGCCAGGCACACTGGCTGAAGAAGAAGCCGCTGCGGCACTATTCATGAGCAAGCGCACCCTGGCGCGTAAACTGAAAAACGAAAATACCGGATTTCGCCAAATCCAGAAGGACATCCTGTCCCAACAGGCGGCGAACTATCTGCGCGACAGCAAGCTTACCGTCGACGCCATCGCCGCGCTTTTGAACTACCACGACAGCTCCAACTTCCGGCGCGCGTTCAAGCGGTGGTTTTCCGTTACGCCAGAAACATTCAGGCAATCTCTTTGATTCTGACCACCCACAAGCCAGAGCCTGCAGAATAGCGGGATGCCGCTTGCGAAATGCCTGTGACCTTTCATCATCAACGCTCAAACTTTCATCAATTTCGGGGAATTGCCGTTTGTTTTACGCCATCATCATTGGCAACATGGGAACGAGCCTGTATCAGGGCTCATCCCAACTGCAGGAGGCTTCGCATGAGCGATTACGACGACAGAGATGATTACCAGCAAGAAGCCGAAGACCTGTTGGAAACTATCGAGCAGGTGGAAGAAACCCTGACGGTCATGTCCAAGGTGGTCGGGCAGCTGAAAGAGCAAGTGGCGTCACATCTGGACCCGAATACGGTGGAAATGAGCGCCGAGGAATTCCTTGATCAGTGCGAGAACCTGGAAGGGACCTGGCACTAGCGCCGCACAGACCGCTTTCGCAGAGCACCTGAGCAAGGGCTCTGCGCACAGAGGGCCACATCGCTTGCCCTCGCTAGTCCGCTTGCCCATCCGGGTAGCGGCGAACCCCGCCAACCCAGGTGCCCAACACCTGGATCGATGCCCAGTCGCCAATCGCTTCCCGCGGATCCCGATCCAGCCAGACCAGATCCGCCCGCATTCCCGTACGCAACTGCCCCACCTGATCCGCAACCCCAAGCTGTCTGGCTGCATCCACGGTCACCGCCTGCAGCGCCCGCTCCACGTCCACAGCCTGCTCCGGGCCCAGCAAGGCCCCGGACGCCGTTTTGCGTTCCACCGCATTCCACACCAGCTGTAACGGCTCAAAAGGCACGACCGGCGAATCCGCATGCAGGGTAAAACGCAATCCGGCTTGCTCCGCTTGCGCCAGCGGGCTGATCCGGCGAGCCCGTTCCGGCCCGAGAAAAACATCCCGGTGACGATCGCCCCAGTAATACACATGGGTATTGAAGAACGAGGGGATCATATCCAGCGACACCATCCGCTGCAATTGTGCCGGGGTCGCCATCTGCGCATGGATCAACACCGGCTGCACCTGCACCTGCGGGCAGACCGCCCGCGCGCCGGCTATCGCATTCAGACTCAGATCAATGGCCGCATCGCCGTTGGCATGCACCGCCACTTGACGACCCTGGCAATGAAACTGCTTTACCTGATCACTGAGCGCCTCCTGGGACAGTGTCGGGAATCCCAGATAGTCCGGCGGGTAATCCGCCGGCAAGGTGTAATACGGCTCACTCAGAAACCCGGTATAGCCCTGCAGGGAGCCATCACTGACCAGTTTGACCGGGCCCAGGTGAACGCGATCCCCTTGCACAATGGCCAGATCACCCGCCAGGCGCTGCTGCTCGGCATCGGCGTTGGGCCAGACACTCAGGCGTAGCGGAATCAGGCCGAACTGCAGCGCGGGTTTCAACGCCCGAACCGCCGCCGGGTCTGCCAGACCGTTCTGGGCAAAGGTAATGCCCCGCGACAGATAGATATGCGACGCCCGGGACAACACCCGCAAACCGTCCAGGGGCGCCAGTTCCAACGCCTGGCTGCGCACCGGGTTAAACGCGGTTTCCGCCAGCAAACCATTGAGCCGCCCGGTTTCATCGCGACCATAAAACCCGCCCGGCGGGTCCTCAACGTCTTCCCTGATACCCATGCTTTCCAGCGCAGCGGAATTAACCACCCCCAGATGCCCGGAAATATGCATCACCATGATGGGCCGCGTCTTGCTCACCGAATCCAGTTCTGCCCGGGTAGGGTAACGCTGCTCGCCGATGGTGGTGTCATCAAAGCCATACGCCAGCAGCATTCCATCCGGGCGGCGCTGAGCCAGCAGGCGCAACCGCTCCAGCAGCGTGTCGATGCTGTACAAATCGCCAATCGGCGGGCTGTTGGCATCCACCGCCACCGCAGACAACCCTTCACCGGGGAAATGCCCATGGGCTTCAATAAACCCCGGCATTACCGTGCCGCCATCCAGGTCGATCACGGAAACGTCCCGGCTGACCTGCTGGCGCAACGCCTCGACCTCGCCCAGCGCCACAATCTCGCCCCGCTTCACCAGCATGGCATCCGCCACCGGCTGTTGCGGGTCCATGGTCAGTACCGTGCCATTAAAAAAGAGCTGGGCCGCTGGCGCCGGCGGGTTAAACCAACGATGCACGCCCGCCACGGCCAGCACGATCAGGGCAACGATGACCACCAATACCCACAATCCGGTTTTCTTCATAGCGTCTCTCTCACTGCTGGCCCGGCATTTTCGCCGTTGTTTGTTATTGCGCAGACTCTGCCCGTCCGCTCCGGGGAGAACAAGTGGGATTGTCACCGGCTTTCCATCCCCACGGCGGTTTATCATCACATTTTTAAATGAAACAGATTCGTTAACCCCATACCGGCCTGCCCCCCGAGCGCGCTATAGTGAAGCCCGACATGGAGGTATCGCACCTTTTGGGTGCGCCTTTTGTGCACCAGAACAAGGAAAAAGCGGCACCATCCTTGCATTAACCGCGATGATTATTTTTAACCACGCATCGTGGAACCCGCACGGCCACAAGCCGGCAACGGGATCAACTGGAGACAAAGAGTCATGAAAGCATCGGATTTGTTCGTTCGCGCCCTGGAAGCGGAAGGGGTAGAACACGTTTTTGCCATTCCCGGTGAAGAAAACCTGGACCTGCTTGAGTCGCTGCGCGGCTCCAACATCAAGCTGGTTATCACCCGTCACGAACAGGCCGCCGGCTTTATGGCATCCACCTATGGCCGCCTTACCGGCAAAGCCGGTGTGTGCATGTCGACCCTGGGCCCCGGTGCCACCAACCTGGTGACCGCCGCTGCTTATGCCCAGCTCGGCGCCATGCCCATGGTCATGATCACCGGCCAGAAGCCGATCAAGACCAGCAAACAGGGGCAGTTCCAGATCATCGACGTGGTCGACATGATGCGCCCGCTAACCAAGTTCACCAAACAGGTGGTCAGCGGCGACTCCATCCCCACCCGTATTCGCGAATCCTTCCGCCTGGCCCAGGAAGAGCGTCCCGGCGCCACCCACCTGGAGCTGCCGGAAGATATTGCCCGCGAACATTCCACCATGCCGGTCACCGAGCCCAGCGCGACCCGCCGCCCGATTGCTGAAGACAAGGCCATCTGCAAGGCGATTGAAGCCATCAAGGGCGCACGCAAGCCGCTGCTGCTGGCCGGTGCCGGTGCCAACCGCAAGCTGACCAGCAAGATGCTGCGCCAGTTTGTAGAAAAACTGGGCATTCCGGTGATCACCACGCAGATGGGCAAAGGGGTAGTGAACGAAACCGGCCCCCATTTCCTGGGCAACACCGCCCTGTCCGACGGCGACTTTGTACACCGCGCCATCGACCAGGCCGACCTGATCATCAACGTGGGCCACGACGTGGTGGAAAAGCCGCCCTTCTTCATGCGCCCCGGCGGTGCCGAAGTGGTTCACATCAACTTCAACTCCGCCCAGGTGGACCCGGTCTACTTCCCACAGATCGAAGTGGTCGGCGATATTGCCAACAGCCTGTGGCAGCTCAAGGAGCGCCTGGATCCCCAGGAACACTGGAGCTTCTCGGACTTCCACCGCATCCGCGATGCGCTGCAAAAGCACATCAATGAAGGCATTCAGGACGACAGCTTCCCGATTCGCCCGCAGCGCCTGGTGGATGAAATCCGCAAGGTCATGCCGGAAGACGGCATCCTGACGCTGGATAACGGCATGTACAAAATCTGGTTTGCCCGCAACTACCCGGCCACCAAACCGAACACCGTGCTGCTGGATAACGCCCTGGCCACCATGGGCGCCGGCCTGCCTTCCGGCATGGCCGCCAAGATGGTGCACCCGGACCGCCGCGTCATGGCCATCGTCGGTGACGGCGGCTTCATGATGAACAGCCAGGAGCTGGAAACTGCGGTGCGCCTGAAGCTGGATATCGTGGTGCTGATTCTGCGCGACGACGGCTACGGCATGATCAAGTGGAAACAGAACGACATGGACTTCCAGGATTTCGGCCTGGACTTCCAGAACCCGGACTTCGTGGATTACGCCCGCGCCTACGGCGCCCACGGCCACCGCGTGGAATCCACCGCCGGCCTGGGCCCGCTGGTGGAAGAGTGCTACCAGCAAGGCGGCGTGCACGTGATCGACTGCATGGTGGATTACCGCGACAACAGCCGCATCCTCAACCGGGAAATTCGCGAACTCAGCAGCAAACTATAACGCTGACACGCAGCACGCTACACGCACCATGCTTTGTTGCGTGCCAGCGTGTTGCGTGGAGCGTGCTAGCTGGCGATTGATCACTCCCAGCCTCATGGCCCACTAAACGCCATTAAGGAACCAAGATGCTAAAAGACGCCTACCCCTACTACCTGGCCAACGAAGCCGTCTTCGCCAACCAGGATCTGAATGTCACCGACAAATACAGTGGTGAAGTGGCCACCCGTGTGGCCATGGCGGATGCCGCCACCATCGACAAGGCCATCGACGCCGCCGACAAGGCCGCCAAGCCCATGGCACAACTGGCGCCCTACGAACGCCAGGCGATTTTGTACCACTGCGTAAAACGCTTTGAAGAACGTTACGAGGAACTGGCCCTGGCCTTGTGCATCGAAGCGGGTAAACCGATCAAAGATGCCCGTGGTGAAGTGGGCCGCCTGATCGACACCTTCCGCGTGGCCGCCGAAGAAGCCGTGCGCATCGACGGTGAGATGCCAAATCTTGAAATCTCCGCTCGCGCCAAAGGCTACCGGGGCATGGTCAAGCGCGTCCCCATTGGCCCGTGCTCGTTTATCTCCCCGTTCAATTTCCCGTTGAACCTGGCCGCCCACAAAGTGGCGCCGGCCATCGCCGCCGGCTGCCCTTTTGTGCTCAAGCCGGCCAGCCGCACCCCCATCGGCGCCATCATCATTGGTGAAGTCCTGGCAGAAACCGACCTGCCGAAAGGCGCGTTTTCCATCCTGCCCTGTCACCGTGAAGGGGCCGACCTGTTCACCACCGACGAACGCTTCAAGCTGCTCAGCTTCACCGGCAGCCCGGACGTGGGCTGGGACCTGAAAGCCCGTGCCGGCAAGAAACCGGTGATCCTGGAACTGGGCGGCAACGCCGCGGTAATCGTGGACGAAGATGCTGACCTGGACGACGCCGTGGAGCGCATCACTTTCGGTGCCTTCTACCAGTCCGGCCAGAGCTGCATCGGCGTACAGCGCATCCTGATTCACGATGCCATCTACGACGAACTGAAAACCCGCCTGGTGGAAAAAACCGCCGGCCTGAAAATGGGCGACCCGAAAGACGAAGACACCTTTATCGGCCCGGTGATTTCCGAAGGCGAAGCCACCCGGCTGGAAAACTGGGTCAATGAAGCCGTCGATGCCGGCGCCACCCTGCTGGTGGGCGGCAAGCGCGACGGCGCCATGCTCGAAGCCACCCTGTTGGAGAACGCGCCCAAAGGCACCAACATCGTGGAAGAAGAAGCCTTCGGCCCGGTGGCCGTGATCAGCCGCTTCAGCGATTTCGACGATGCCCTGAACACCGTCAACGAATCCAAGTTCGGCCTGCAAGCCGGCATCTTCACCCGCGACCTGTACAAGGCCCAGAAAGCCTGGGACGAACTGGAAGTGGGCGGCGTGGTGATCGGCGATGTCCCCAGCTGGCGCGTGGATAACATGCCCTACGGCGGCGTGAAGGACTCCGGCCTGGGCCGCGAAGGCATCCGCTGGGCCATCAACGACATGACCGAAGAACGGCTGCTGGTGATCCGTACGCCACAATAGGAGACGCAGTTAAGTATTTGTGCGTAAGCCGGGACTTACAGTCCCGGCGTTATTTCTTACATAAACACCCGCATATTCTCACATTACCAACAGCCCAAAACGCCTACCATCGAAGAGAACCCCATCAGGATTCAACTTCATGGCTGCGTCTATTCCTCTCGTTTCTGCGCTGGTTTCTGCCTTGCTTCCTGCCACGGCACCGCCTCCCGAAGGAAGCTGGTATCAGCCTGATATAGATGTGAGCTGGCAAATTCAGCTCCAGGGCCCGATCAACAGCGGTTATACCGCTGACCTCTATGTGCTGGACCTGTTCGACACGCCCCAGAATGTGATCGACGACTTGCACGCCAGTGGCCGCCGGGTGATCTGCTACTTCTCCGCCGGCACCTTCGAGAACTGGCGCGAGGACAAGGGTCGCTTTACCGCTGCCGACAAGGGGCGACGCCTGGGCAACTGGCCCGGGGAGCGCTGGCTCGATACCCGCTCGATCAATGTCCGCGCGATCATGTCTGATCGCATTGCCCTGGCCGCCAGCAAAGGCTGCGACGGGGTGGATCCGGACAATGTGGATGGCTACAGCAACCGCACCGGTTTCCCGCTGAGCTATAACAGCCAACTGGACTACAACCGCTTCCTGTTCGACACCGCTCACGATCACGGCCTGGCCGTATCACTGAAAAACGATTTGGGTCAGATTGAAGACCTGGTCGAATACGCCGACTTCGCGGTTAATGAATCCTGCCACCAGTGGCAGGAATGCCACCTGCTGACCCCCTTTATTGAAGCCGGCAAACCCGTGCTGCACATCGATTATCTGTACGGATCGGACCCGCAAGGCCACAACATCCATTGCCAGCACATGAACAGCCTGAGCTTTCGCTCGCTGACACTGCCGGTGGCACTGGACGACAGCTACCGCTTTAGCTGCAACTAACGTTTTCTCCAAGACTCGCCAGGTAAACACCGAGACTGCCCCCGGCATCGGGGGCTGCTACACTGCCCTTTCGACCATTCGGAATGCAGTGTTATGCATGACACCCTGACACTTATTGTGGTTTTGCTCGGCAGCGCAGTGGCCGCCGTGGTGCTGTTCCGCCGCTTGGGCATGCCCCCCATTCTTGCCTACCTGCTTTCCGGACTCGCCGCCGGCCCCTTCGGATTCGGCTGGATCAGCGACGTGGAAGGGATCCAGCATCTGGCGGAATTCGGCATCGTTTTCTTGCTGTTTACCCTGGGCTTGGAGTTTTCCATTCCCCGTTTACTGACCTTGCGCCGCATCGTGTTCGGCGCCGGTCCGCTGCAGGTCATTCTTACCGGCGCCGCTGTATTCGCTGTAATGCGCTTGCTGGGCTTTCAACCCATGACCTCCGGCATCACCGCCGGGGCGCTGGCCCTGTCCTCCACCGCCATCGTCATTCGTGACCTGATCGGGCGCGGCGCCGTCAATACCGGTTACGGTCGCGCCTCCACCGGCATCTTGCTGTTTCAGGATCTGGCGGCGGTGATCATGCTGGTGATGTTGCCGGTAATCAGTAACAGCAATGATGACGCCTTGTGGGCCATGGCCGGCATCACCCTGGGAAAATCCCTGTTGCTGTTCGCCGGCATTTACGTGGTGGGAAAATGGATACTGCCACGGCTGCTGGAAGAAACCGGCCGCGCCCGCTCCGATGAAGTGTTTGTGATGACGGCCCTGTTGCTGGCGCTGGTCGCCGCCTGGGTCACGCACTGGCTGGGCCTCTCCATGGCACTGGGGGCCTTTCTGGCAGGCATGATGCTGGGGGAAAGTCACTTCCGCCATCAAATCGAAGCGGACCTGCGCCCCTTCCGTGACCTGTTGCTGGGGCTGTTCTTTATCAGTGTCGGCATGCTGGTGGACCCGAACCTGTTCGCCGAACAGTGGCACTGGATCATCCTCGCTGCCGTCTCGCTGATGCTGTTCAAGGCGGTACTGATTTTCGCTTTGCTGCGTCTGCTGGGAGAGCCCGCCGACACCGCCACGCGCACTGGTCTTATCCTGTCACAGTGTGGCGAGTTCGGGTTTGTGCTGGTCGCGCTGGCGGTATCTCATCAGGTCATGTCGCCGGGTAAAGCCGGCCTGCTGGTGTCCATCACCGTGCTCACCATGGCGGTGACCCCCGCCCTGCTGCAACACAGCGGCAAACTCAGCCGTCGCCTGCTGCGCCCCTGGATGGAAATCCCCAAGGACAGCCCGGTATCCGATGACATCACCGGCCATGTCATCCTGTGCGGCTATGGCCGGGTGGGCCAGAACCTGATGCGCTACCTGAACCGCTTCCACCACCATGCCGTGGCCGTGGATATGGATCTGGTACGCCTGCAGGAAGCCAGTGCCGCCGGCGAACATATCCTGTTTGGCGATGCCAGCCGCAAGGACATTCTCGAACGGGCGGGTATTCACCGCGCCCGCCTGCTTGTAGTGACATTCGACGACGCGCGCCTGGCAGAACGGATCATCCACACCTGCCGGGATCTCAACAGCGACGTACGGGTGCTGGTACGCACCCGGGACGACACCCACCTGGATGCACTCACGGCAGCCGGTGCCGCCGAGGTCGTACCCGAGGTGCTGGAAGCCTCCCTGATGCTGGTGGCCCATGCCCTGATGATGCTGGATGTTCCTTTTGAACGGGTGCTGGCCATGCTGCGCAAGACCCGCCGCGACCGCTACCGCATGCTGCAAGGCTATTACCACGGCGATTCCTTCCCCACCACCGACAGCGCCGGCAACCCGTACCGGCTGCTACACGCCGTGACACTCAGCGAGAAAGCCCGCAGCATCGGCCGGAGTATCCGTGAGTGCGCACTGCGTGACGTGGAAATTCGCGCCGTAAAACGCGCCGAACAAACCCGCGAAAGCCCGGACGAAGACCTGATACTGGAACAGGGAGATACCGTGATTCTCTACGGCCCGCTGGAGGCCGTGGAAGCCGCCGAGGTCCGTTTGCTGGGCGGCTGATCTGCCTGCAAGGCAGCAGACAGGCGGAAGCCATTTCCCGGCCAGGGGCCTTGCCCGGGGCACAGCGATATAACAATATTTCATCCCTAACGATGACAATTCGATAGACGAGAATAATGGCAACCCGCCGCAGGCCTGCGCCGGGTTTTCTGTGAGGAAAAACGCAGCATGCATTCCAGTTCCATTACTCTGGTGAACCCACAGGAACCGTCTGACGAGCAGAGTCCGGCCGCTCCGTCACTGACACACGACGAACTGCAGCGCTTCAACCAGTTAGTAAGCACTCTCTACGGCTGCCTGCATTTCAGCCAGGGCTTCCAGCTTTTTTTCGATGCCTTCCAGGCCCATTTCAACGCGCTCCAGGGTGGCATTCTCGGCTTGAGTGACCATCCACGACGGATGATCTATGGCTGGACCTTCGGTTACCCGGAGGGGTTTGAAGAATGGTATATCCACAGTGATCTGCCCGAGCGCGATGAAGCCCTGGCCCGCTACGAGGCCCTGCCGCCCCGCCAGTTCGATTCTTTCCTGCGCGGCAATGCCAGCAAAAGCATTCTTGATATGCTCAGCGAGGAAAGCCGCACCTGGGCGCAAGCCGTCGGCATGGGGGACAGCGCCGGCATGCTGGTGAGCCGCCAGAACGACTGCAACGTGGTCTTCCTGGCCAACCGCCATCAGGATTTTGGCCCCTACACGGACCATGACATTCTGCAGATGAACCTGCTCGCGCCCCATGTGGAGAATGCCGTCAGCCTGCACTTCAAGCTCTACCAGTCACGCAGCAACAACGAAAGCCTGGCGCTGGCGCTCAATCACGTCAACAAGCCCATCATCGTGTTCAACGCTCTGGCCACCATCGCCCAGGCCAACCGCAACGCCCTGGATTTGCTCGCCCACAGCGACACCCTGAGCATTTCTGAAAGCCAACGGCTCCAGTGTCGGGACACCCGCCTGAATCGCAAACTCAGCGACGCCATCAGCGCCTGCCTTATCCTCTCCCAGAAAGGCACCCCCGCCACCAGAACCCTGTTTGTCAGTAGCCGCCACGAACGAATCGCCATCTGCCTGACACCACTGATCGCCGACGAGAAAGAGCACAACGGCGTGCTGGCAGAACTGTTCCGCTACGACAGCAACATGGAACCGGACCTGGGCAAACTGCAATCGCTGTTCCAGTGCACCCCGGCCGAAGCGGGCATTGCCGCCGAGCTGATCCACGGCCTCAATGCCGCTGAAATCGCCGATAAAAATGGCATTTCTGTTCACACAGCCCGCCAGCACATCAAAAGTTTGCTATCCAAGAACGGCTACCGAAAACAGACAGAGCTGGTCGCCATGCTGGTCAGAGCCCTTTCATAAGCAACAAACGGATACCAGGTGGCATTGTCAAACAAAAAGGAACACTTGTTCACTTTTGACTTGCCCACTGCCCGGCTTCACAGTATTTTGTGAACACTTATACACAAATCCTGTGGAGGGCCCGTCCCCATGCGAGCCACATCAGTGCAAAACACCCCTGTCCAGCCTGCTCAGCCGCAGCCGGACCAGGTGCCGAACTGGCAACCGCTCAACGACTTTGCCGAGCGCAAACAGCAAGACAGCGGACTGAAAGCCTGGATTGCCGTGGTCGAGGGTTGCATCAAGGCCATCGAGAAAACCGCCTGGCAAGGCCGGGAGATCGCCGACCAGGCCATTACTGCCTGCAAGGCCGTCACCCGTGGTGCCAATGCGGTAAACGAAGAAATGCAGCTGCTCGCCGACGAAGCCCGCCGCTGGCCCGCACGCCTCAAGCGCCTGACCAAAACCGGCTGGATGCTCACCAAGGTGGTCACCAGCTACCGCCTGTGGGGCACCAGAGCCGCGTTCCTGCCGGGCAGCATGCGCGATGCCGCGCTGGCCAACCTGCACAAGCGCAACGCCAAACGTTTTCGTGACACCTCCCTGGAGCAAGGCGGCGCTTTCCTGAAAATCGGCCAGCTGCTCTCCAGCCGTCCGGACCTGCTGCCCCAGGCCTGGGTCGATGAACTGGCCGTGTTGCAGGACCAGGCCAGCCCGGTGGCCTTTGCCGACATTGCCGCAGTACTGGAGCAGGAGTTCAACCAGCCACTGGATACACTGTTCGCCCATGTGGACCCCCAGCCCCTGGCGGCGGCCAGCATCGGCCAGGTGCACCGCGCCCGCTTGCACGATGGCCGCGAAGTGGCCGTCAAAGTACAGCGCCCGGGGCTTGATGAGGTGGTCGAACTGGACATGACGCTGCTCAAGGTCTTCATGGATGCGGTGAAATCCGCCCTGCCGCCCATGGATATCGACACCATCGTCAACGAAATCCAGCGCACCGTTCGTGAAGAACTGGACTATCAGCGTGAGGCCCGGGTCATGACAGACATCGGCCGGCAGCTCGCGGCCATCCCCGGGATTCGGGTGCCGACACTGGTGCCCGAGTGCAGCAGCCGGCATGTGCTCACCACCGAATTCATTCAGGGCGAGAAGCTCACCCTGACTCTGGATCGTTTGAAAACGTCGGATCCTGCACGGGTCAGCGCCCTGCTCAGTACGCTGCTGGATGCCTGGTTCTGCCAGGTACTGCACGGCGGCCTGTTCCATGCCGACCCGCACCCCGGCAATATCATGATCACCCCGGACAATACCTTGGTACTGCTGGATTTCGGCTGCGCGCAAGCACTCACCGACGACGCCCGCCGGGGCTACTTCCGGGTGCTGCAGGCTTGCATCGTGGGTGATGAAACCGTCATCGCCGATACCCTCACCGCCCTCGGCTTTGTCACCCGCAGCGGCGATCCGGCCACCCTGCTGGCATTCGTGTCTGCCGTGCTCGACCAGGTCCGCGATGCCATTATCAACCCCGATCAGCAGGCCGGCTGGCCCAGCCCGGAAGCCATGATGCAGCAGGTCAGCGAACTGCTCGGCCAGCTGGAACATGACCCGGTACAGACCCTGCCCGGCGATTTCATCATGCTGGCCCGAGTCTTCGGCACCCTGGGCGGCCTGTTTCTCCACTATCAACCCAATGTGGATGTGGCCACCCTGGTACTCGGCTACCTGACCCGCCCGCTGGACGGCCCCACCACCGCTCACACCACCAGCCAGGCGGCCTGACAGCCTACACAATCCATCCGCTGGTCCCTGCAAACGGCAATGTCCGGCCCGTCCGGCCTTGCCGTTTTGTATCCCTATGAAAAGAAACTGTCACCAATACTGACAATAACGCTACAGCACCGCCCCCTGATTAATGTGCACACTTGTACCAATCAATGTGTACGATAGTGCCATAGAAACACGCACGCCCTGCACATTAGACCAATAAGAACAGTGCCCACTGCAGGCACCACCAAGGGGTTAGCGATGTTTTTACTCAGCCAGGCTCCCGCCTTTGCTTCTCACCGGCTTGCGCTGGCATTAATGCTCAGCGCCAGCCTGCTTGCCGCCTGTGGCGGTGGAGGCAGCAGCAGCGCACCCGCCGTTGCCAATGATTCCCCCACGACTCCGGAAACGCCCCGTGAGCCGGAAACGCCGGACCCCACACCCGAGCCTGAGCCGGAACCCGAGCCCCTGAACCGCTACCAATTCGCCAATGGCTGCTACACCCTGCAAAGCCAGCAACAGTTTCTGACCACCAGCGAAGACGGCTATAGCCTCACCAACGACGCCGGTCAGGCCACCGCCTTCTACATGAAGCCCACTGACCTGGGCCGCTACCTGCTGCTTTCCGATTATCAACGTGATCCCGGCAGTGCCGGCAGCAAACAGTTGCTCGGCATCAGCGATCCAGCCGGAGAGTTTCTTGATCAGAGCGGCAACTTTGTCGGAGAGCTGAGCTATTTGGTATCCGGGCTGGGCGACACCCTCAATCTGGTTCTGGACCCGGTTGCCCCCCTCGGTGGCCTGCTGCGTGAACTGGGCGAAAGCCTGGGTGGTATCGGTACCGGGCTGGGTGACACCAATATCCAGCCCAGCCTGGCCATGGTCGATGACGCCAACGATCTGACCGTCTGGAACCTGAACCGCAGCGACGGCGACACCTTTACTCTGGCCTCCAACGTGACCGGCCTGCTACTCACCGCCGGCGACGACGGTCTGACTCTCACCTCCCCGCAACTGGAAGCTGACAACAACCGTTTCACCCTGGCGCCCAGCGACGGATGTAGCACTTACCCGGAAGCCGAACTCAACGCCGCCGTCGCAGATGACGGCCCGGCCAATTACCTGACCGAGGTTCCCCGTTTCCAGAATGTAGACGGCTTGGACGACGATGACATCTTCGGTTTCGTGGATGCCCACAGCCATATTTCTGCCTACGAATTTATCGGCGGGCGGGTGAATTACGGCGACCCCTTCCACAAGTTCGGGGTCGACCATGCCCTGCACGACTGTGCCGTCAACCATGGCCCCCAGGGGCTCACCGGGCTAATCGAACAAGTCACCAGCAACCCTGGTCCCCATGAAACCCGGGGCTGGCCGGACTACACGTTCTGGCCCCGCAGCAACTCTTTGCAACACCATCAGAGCTACTACAAATGGATTGAACGGGCGCACCTGGCGGGCATGAAAATTCTCGTCAACCACCTGGTGCATAACGAGATTCTCTGCCAGCTCAATCCGCAGAAACAGAATGACTGCGACACCATGGCCGCCATTGAAATGCAGGCCACACAAATGCATCGCATGCAGGATTACATCGACGCCCAGAACGGTGGCCCCGGCAAGGGCTGGTTCCGCATCGTCACCGATCCCGCCCAGGCCCGGCAGGTCATCGGCGACGGAAAAATGGCGGTCATCCTCGGCGTGGAAGCATCCAAGGCACTCAACTGTGGCGAGTTTCTCAATGCCCCGGAATGTACCCGCGAAGAAATCGTAGAGCGGCTGGACCGGCTCTACGCCATGGATGTACGCAGCCTGTTCCCGGTACACAAGTTCGATAATGCCTTCGGGGGCCACCTGCCCGATCTGTCGGAAGGTGTGGGTATTGGTGCCGTGCTGTATGGCGGCAACCTGCTGGAAACCGGGCACCTGGTGGAATTCGAGGACTGCCCGGATCATGACCACGAAGGGGACGCGATTGCACTGGAAGACCCGCTTCAACCGCTGGGCATTTTTGACCAGCTGCTATTCCAGATCGACTACGTCGGCGACCGCTTCCCGGCGACGCCGGAAGAGTTCGCCGCCTACGATCCACGCCGTGGCACCGACCACCTTTGTAACACCCGCGGCCTCACCGACCTGGGTTTCTTCCTGATCGAAGAACTGACCCGCCGCGGCATGATGATCGAGATTGATCACATCAGCCGCAAGGCCGCCACCCAGATTCTCGATGTTACCGGTGCACGCGATTACCCGATTATCAACAGCCATGGCAACTGGACCGGCACCGAAGCCCTGCGCGATCAGATTGCCAGCCAGGGCGGCGTGACGGCGTCCTTCGGTAGCGTGCGCGGCAATTGGGTAGACCAGCTGACCCGCGACGGCAACCGCCCCCGCGACCCGGCCTTCAAGGTTGGCCCCTTCGGTGGCGCCCCGTTTGCGTCTGACGTCAACGGCATTGCCAATCTGGCCGGCAACCCCGGCACTCCCGATCAGGAAGCCGAGCTTTATCCCTTCACCTCGGTGGATGGCCAGGTGCAATTCAACAAACAAATTACCGGTGACCACGCCTTCAGTCTCTATGAAGGCCGTGGCGTGGCGCACTACGGACTCTATGCGGACCAGATCGCCGACATGATGCTCAACAGCGATCGTCCACAGGAAGAAATTGATGACGCGGTGAACCAGCTGTTCACCTCGGCAGAAGCGTACATACGGATGTGGGAACGACTGGAGCAGGCCGCGCAATAGCGGCCATACCTCCACATGAAACATGCAACTTTCAGGCAGCAGCAACAATAAACGACAACGGGGAACCGATCATGAACATGAACCGATTCTGGCCTGCCATCGCACTGGCGGTCACTCTGGTACTCACCGCCTGCGGCGGTGACGGCGGCGGCTCATCACCGGCCAATAATTCCGCAACACCCAACAATCCCGACAATGGCGGCGACGGTGGAGATGACGGTGGTGACGGCGGCGATGATGGAGGCGATGGCGGTGACGGTGGCGACACCACGCCCCCCGATACCGTTGGCCGAACGTTCCTCATCAGCCCCGGTGAAGACGCCACCGAAGACATGGTCAACGCCATGGTCCAGCTGCGTCCAAAAGACACCCTGCAATTCGAGTGCGGCTACTTCGAACTGGACCAGGGTATCTTGATCCAGGCCACCGAAGATGTGTTGATCAAAGGTTGCGGCAAAGACGAAACCATTCTGTCGTTCAAAGACAGTGTCAACGTGACCGGTCTGGAAGCCCTGAATATTCGCGGCATTACCGTGGAAGACCTGACCATCCTCGATTCCCCCGGCGACGCCTTCAAATTGAAGAGCGTAAAGTGGGGCACCCTGCGTGGCGTACGTGCCATGTGGTCCGGTGGCGGCGAACCGATCACCGCAGATAACTACGCGGAAAAGATCCATGTGTCCTGTACCGCGCCCCCCTACAACGAGGGAGATTCCAGCCCGGATTACACCCCCAGTTCCGCCAGCGGCCGCTACGGTATCTACCCGGTAGAGTCAGAGAACATTCTGGTAGAAGACAGTGAATCCATCGGCGCCAGCGATGCAGGCATCTATGTTGGCCAGACCAACACCGCCATCATTCGTAACAGCCGTGCCGCTTATAACGTCATGGGTTTTGAAATCGAAAACGTGCAGGGCGGCGAGTACGACAACAACATTGCCGAGTGTAATACCGGCGCCTTCCTGATCTACGACCTGGAAAACATCACCCGTTACGGTGATACCTCGGTGATGATCAACAACGTGGCCCGCAACAACAACACCTACAACTTTGCCCACAGCGGTCTGGTGTCAGTGGTGCCCCGTGGCACAGGTTTTATTACCCTGGGTTACGACAACATCGAAGTCCTTAACAACACCTTCGAAGATCACAGCACCGCGGCGGTGATCCACGTCAGCTATGAGCTGATTGATGGCAAGAACAACACCGCCGATAAAAAAATCGACCCCTATACCGAGGGGCTTCACATCCATAACAATGTGATGAAAAACTCCGGTTACGACCTGCCACCACCGGACCTGGAAAAACTGGCCAACGGCGAAGTAGAAAGCGTACTGCCGACCCTGATCGGCCTGAAAAACCTGCCGGAGCTTTCGCCGAATCTTCTGGAAGTATTGGGCAGCCTGCCTAACCTTCTGAATCAGGGTAAAGGCGCGCATATTGTCTGGGACGGTCTGCGTGACGATCTGGATGAAGACTGCCCCTACCCGGTGGACAACAATGGCGATCCGGTTCCCATGTGGGACAGCGGCAAGCCCATTCATACCAACGAACACCCGAACCCCAGCTGTCACTACAACGCTTACAAGTTCAACGAAAACGGCGACCGCATCCTGCCGGAGTGGGGCACCTGTATCCACGATAACGAGCTGAACAGCGACAGCGCCCCCTACCTGAACTTCCACGGCACCGATGGCCTGGAACTGGTACTGGCCATTGCCGAGCAGGACTTCTCCATTCTCGACCCTGCAGGCATCAAAGGGGCCATTGAAGGACTACTGAATATCGCCTCCGACACCGACATG
Organism: Alcanivorax sp. VBW004; assembly: GCF_009718865.1. Taxonomy (NCBI): domain Bacteria; kingdom Pseudomonadati; phylum Pseudomonadota; class Gammaproteobacteria; order Oceanospirillales; family Alcanivoracaceae; genus Alcanivorax; species Alcanivorax sp. VBW004. Next base: position 1,875,091 of record NZ_WNHC01000001.1, on the reverse strand, counting down.
TCCGAGCATGATTGCCAGGCCCGTTTCGGCAAAGTACTGGAAACACTGCCGCGGGTAGAAATTCCGCCTTTCGAGCCCAGCGGTGAGTTCGACCCCGCACCTTCGGATGAAGTTGTAGAGTTCTACTGTAGTGCAGACGTTGCAGACGGCGAGATCAACCGCGAAGCACTGAACTACAACTGCCCGACGCTGGATCAGTACAACCTGTTTGCCGATGCGCAAGACCCACGTAGCACACCAAACGAGAGCGGCCAGCCTTTTGTGCTGAACACCAAGCTGTTCTCTGATTACTCAACCAAGTATCGAGTCGTGTTTGTACCACCCGGCGAGCAAGCGGTGTATAGCGATGGCCAGGACGGCAACAACGTTAACGGCAGCATCGTTTTCCCGGAAGGCACCGTGATTGCCAAAACCTTTGCTTTCACCGACGAAAGCCAGGGCACCGAAGTACCGGTAGAAACCCGCTTGCTGATCAAACGCAGGAACAGCCAGGACAGCGCCGTCTGGGTAGGCCTGCCCTACATCTGGGAGGAAGAAGACGGCAAGAGGGTTGCGCGTCTGGCCATGAACGGGGGCACCGCGTCGGTTGCCTGGCATTACCGTGATGCGGATTCCAACACCCTCCTCACTGGCAGCACCGATGGTTACACCATTCCTAACGGCAACCAGTGTGTTACCTGTCACGCCAATGATGACCAACCGGCTGGCAGTGCCCCCATTGGGCCCAAGCCGCGTAACCTGAACCGTGCCTACAAAGCGGAATCTGCCTTTATGGGCACCAGCGGTCAGGCCGGTTTCCCGGCGGTAAACCAGATCAAGCAGTGGAAAGATCTGGGGATTCTGACCGGCGTGCCGGAGTTGACCATCAGCAATGGGGTGGCCACCAACATTGAGCATCTGCCACGCTGGAATGTGCCCGGTGACAGCGGTGAAACCGCCAACTCAGCGGCGGATATCGAAAGCCGTGTGCGGGCCTACCTGGAAGTGAACTGTCAGCACTGCCACAACGACAAGGGCGCCGCGTCCAACACCGGTTATTACCTGGATCACTTCCGCGATGTGAACGCCAGCTATGGCGTCTGCAAGAAGCCCACGGCCACCGGCGGCGGTTCCTGTGGACGCCAGCATGTGCTGGTACCCGGCAGCGCGGGCAGCTCCATCGTCTCTTGCCGTCTCAGCGCAGAAGATGATCCGCAGAAAATGATGCCACCGATTGCCCGCAGCGTTGCCCATGGCGAAGCCACCGCGCTGATGGATCAGTGGATCAATAATGTGGTGGATAGCAGCTATACGAACGCTAGCGCCTGTAACTGATCGACCCCCCTCCCTCCTCTCCAGCACCATCGGAGGGGAGTGCAACACCCCCTCCCTGCAAAGGGAGGGTTCTTAGGGCCTGTTAACAGACCCTAGCCGCTCTGCGGCCGCTATACGCGTCAGGCACCAGGCGTTTGGCGTCCAGCGCTCTTCTTTTTATCTCGAATGGCTTTCAACGGTGCAGACAATTTATCCGGATGACGCGGGTGAATGGCCGCATAGCATTCAAAAATTTCGGCCAGATCCTTCTCTACATCCCCACACGGCTCAATGACACGGGCAAAGGTAATTTCCTTTTTGCGGTAATCTGCGGTGGCCACCACAATCGGCACACCGGCCTTCTGGGCGATCCGGTAGAAGCCGGTCTTCCATTGTGTCGCCCCGCCCCGGGTGCCTTCCGGCGCCACCACCATCACCAGCTTGTCGCGGCTATTGAACTGCTCCACGGTCTGCTCAACCACACCACCCGCCTTGTGCCGGGCAATGGGCAACGCCCCCATCCAGCGCAGCATGGCCCCAAACGGCCCCTTGAAGGCGCTGTCCTTGATCATCACGTGAGCATCCAGCCCCAGCTGCATCATGGCCGCCAGCGTATAGATACCATCCCAGTTGGAGGTGTGCGGCCCGCCGATAATCACCGCCTTGGGCACTGCCGGCATGGGGTTGGTCACCCGCCAGCCTGCCAGGCGCAAAAAACCGCGGGCAAGCGACCGGGAGAAAGCATTACCGCGACGGGGATAATCAGAGTCCAGGGCTGATGACATGGGATTGTCCATTGCAAAGAGAGCGGCGATCATACGCACGCAGCCCAAGGATCACATTGGCACTAACGCCCAAAATACACACGAAGCGATAATCGGCCCCATGCATACCCTGCATTATCTGACAGGCTATCCCTCCCAGATTCAGCAACAGGCCCAGGCTCTGCTGGATCAGGGCCGGCTGGGTGACTATCTGCTACAACGCTACCCCGACAAGCATGATATTCAAGGTGACAAAGCCCTGTTCCAGTATGCCAACAGCCTGAAGCAACAATACCTGCGCAAGGCGCCGCCGCTGGGCAAGGCCCACTACGACGCCAAGCTGAAAACACTCAGCCAGGCGCTGGGTATGCACACCAGGCGTACCCGCATTCACGGCAGCAAATTGCGCAGCCATAACAGCCTGCGTATCGCCAGCCAGTTCAAGGCAGCGCCGGAAGCCTTTCTGCGCATGATCGTGGTCCACGAACTGGCTCACTTCAAAGAAACCGACCACAACAAGGCGTTTTATCAGCTCTGTTCACACATGGCGCCGGACTACCATCAACTGGAACTGGATACCCGGCTCTGGCTTCTCTGGCAGGACACACGCAACCGCTGACACAGGCACCGCCCGCAAGAACCAGACCGCCCCCTGACACCCCGCCCCAACAGCACCAAAACGTCAAAAACCTCTTTCTTCAACAAGCATTTACATTCCCAACCGCGAATATCGGCAAAGACCATAGCCGGCAGTTTCATGTCCCCGCCATAAGGGCGTAGTATGAAATGACTTAACGTCATAACGCAGGGTCATCAGTGCCTAGGTTTGTGGCAATGCTGTACTGATCCTGCGCCAGTGTTCCGTGTTGGCGGCCGTTCTATTCCGCCCGCGCGGGACTCCAATCAGAGCCCAGGAGGTGTGTAGTGACACGGATTGGCCAGGACACCCTGAACAGCAAAAAAACGCTGCAAGCCAACGGCAAGACCTATCATTATTTCGACATCAATGCGGTCGCCGACAAAGGCTGGGGTGATCTCAGCAAGCTCCCCTTTTCCCTCAAAGTCCTTCTCGAAAACCTGCTCCGCTTTGAAGACGGTGACAGCGTCACCGGCGCCGACATCGAAGCGGTGATGCGCTGGCTGGAACAGAAACGCTCCGACAAGGAAATCAATTACCGCCCGGCCCGGGTACTGATGCAGGATTTCACCGGCGTCCCCGGTGTGGTGGATCTGGCGGCCATGCGCGATGCAATCAAGAAAGCCGGGGGAGATCCGGGCCGCATTAATCCGCTGACACCGGTGGATCTGGTCATCGACCACTCGGTGATGGTGGACAAGTTCGGCAACCCGCAAGCTTTCGAAGAGAACGTGGAAATCGAGTACCAGCGCAACCGGGAGCGTTACCAGTTTCTGCGCTGGGGCCAGAAAGCCTTCGACAACTTCCGCGTGGTGCCGCCGGGCACCGGTATCTGCCACCAGGTGAACCTGGAATACCTGGCCAAGGGTGTGTGGTCGTCCGAATCCGAGGACGGCAACACCTACGCCTACCCGGACACCCTGGTGGGCACCGATTCCCACACCACCATGATCAACGGCCTTGGGGTACTGGGCTGGGGCGTGGGCGGCATCGAAGCGGAAGCGGCCATGCTTGGTCAACCTATCGCCATGCTGATTCCCGAGGTCATCGGCTTCAAGATCAGCGGCAAGCTGCGTGAAGGCATCACCGCCACCGACCTAGTGCTGACCGTCACCGAAATGCTGCGTCGCCGGGGTGTGGTGGGCAAGTTCGTGGAATTCTTTGGCGACGGCCTGGCCGACCTGACCTTGGCCGACCGCGCCACCATCGCCAACATGGCACCGGAGTATGGCGCCACCTGCGGTTTCTTCCCCATCGATGAGCGCACCACCGAATACATGAAGCTGTCCGGTCGCGACGAAGACACCATTGCGCTGGTGGAAGCCTACTGCAAGGCGCAGGGCCTGTGGCGCTCCAGCAGCGACCCGGACCCGGAATTCACCGACGTGCTGGAGCTGGACCTGAACGATGTGGTGCCCAGCCTGGCTGGCCCCAAACGCCCTCAGGACCGGGTGCCGCTCACCGCGGTGAAACGCACCTTTATCGACGTAGTCACCGACACGCTGAAACTCAATGACGAGGAAATCAGCAAGCTGGAAGGCGAAGGTGGCCAAACCGCCGTGGGCAATCACGAGCCCAGTGGCGGCGATGTGCCGGTGGTCATTGACGGCAAGAAACATCACATGAGCCACGGCGACGTGGTGATTGCCGCTATTACCTCCTGCACCAACACCTCCAACCCCAGCGTCATGCTGGCCGCCGGCCTGGTGGCCAAAAAGGCCGCCGAAAAAGGCATGAACCGCAAGCCCTGGGTGAAAACCTCGCTGGCGCCCGGCTCCAAAGTGGTCACCGATTACCTGGATGTCACCGGCCTGCAGAAACCGCTCAACGATATCGGCTTCGATTTGGTGGGCTACGGTTGCACCACCTGCATCGGCAACTCCGGGCCGCTGCCCCCGGAAATCGACAAGGCCATTTCCGACGGCGATCTGGTGGTGGCCTCCGTGCTGTCCGGCAACCGTAATTTCGAAGGCCGGGTTCACCAGAGCGTACGCACCAACTGGCTGGCCTCACCGCCACTGGTGGTGGCCTATGCCCTGGCCGGGACCGTGAAGATCGACCTGGATTCCGACCCCCTCGGCAAGGACAAGGACGGCAACCCGGTTTACCTGAAAGACATCTGGCCCAGCTCCGATGAAATTCAGGCCGAGTTGGTGAAGATTAACGACGACATGTTCCGTAGCCAGTACGCCAGCGTGTTCGAAGGGGATGAAATCTGGCAGAGCCTGCCCATTCCGGATTCACAAACCTACGACTGGGATAGCAGCTCCACCTACATCCAGAACCCACCCTTCTTCGACGGTCTCACCGCTGAGATGGACGATGTACAACCGGTGAAAAACGCGCGCATCCTGGCAATGTTAGGTGACTCCATCACCACCGACCACATCTCCCCGGCCGGGGCCATCAAGGCGGATTCCCCCGCCGGCCATTACCTGCAGGGGCACGATGTGGAGCCCATCGACTTCAACTCCTACGGCTCACGCCGGGGCAACCACGAAGTGATGATGCGCGGCACCTTCGCCAACATCCGTATCCGTAATGAAATGACCCCGGACATCGAAGGCGGGTTTACCAAGCACCTGCCTGAAGGCGAGGAAATTTCCATCTACGGCGCCGCCATGCGCTATCAGAAAGACGGCATCCCCACCGTAGTGGTCGCCGGCAAGGAATACGGCACGGGCTCCAGCCGTGACTGGGCTGCCAAGGGCACCAACCTGTTGGGCGCCAAAGCAGTGATTGCCGAGAGCTACGAACGAATTCACCGTTCCAACCTGATCGGCATGGGCGTGCTGCCCCTGCAATTCCCGGAAGGCACCGACCGCAAAACGCTGAATCTGGACGGCAGTGAAGAGGTGGACATTCCGGATCTGGACAACAACTTGAAACCGGGCGACACCGTCACCGTGGTCTTCCGCCGCGATGGCAAGGAGCAGAAAGTGGACGCTCTCTCCCGCCTGGATACCGCGGCAGAAGTGCAGTACTACAAAAACGGCGGCATCCTCCATTATGTGCTGCGGCAGATGATGAAATAGAGATGCAGCACGCTTAACGCAACAGGCAACAACGCGGCCCGGCCGCGTTGTTGCCCCAAACCCCAAAGGCCGCGCCCGGAAACGGACGCGGCCTTCTGCATTTGGGACTCCCTGTCGCAGGTCGCATTTACCCAAGGACACAGAGAGGCCGCAGGCCGTAATCCGACACTCTGCGTTCCCGACCCCCCACCGTAGATTGTCGGCTTACGCCGCTACGCGACTAAGCCGACCTACGGAACTCGTAGCGCGTAGCACCCCTCGCCCGGTTTTTGCTATGCTGGCTGTCTTCCACACCGGGTTTCGGGGAACTCCGTGCGTATCGTCTTCACTTTTCTTTGCTGCCTACTGGGCAGCCAGGCCATCGCCCAATCGCAAACCAGCGACGCGGATCTGCTAACGGCAGAACAACGGGATGCACGCCTGCGCGAACAGCAGGAACTGGAAGCCCGTGCCAGCGAGCTGGAAGCCCAACAGCAAACCACCCGCGAACTGCTGGACCAACAAGAGCAGTATCTGGATGCACTGCGCGCCCAGATCCAGTCGATGAAAGCCTCGGATAACGCATCCGCCTCCGCCAACCCGGCAGACACTACGCCATGATTGGGCAATGGCTGCAACGCCTGTTCCGCCGCACCCATCGGCCCACTGCGCCCGCTGGAGCGGCCACACCGGAACCGTCCACTCTGACCGACACCACCGAAGATACCCCAACACTGTTGACGATCCTCTCGCCCTGTTTCTACCCTTTCAGATTCGCCCACTGGAAAGCGCCGACCTGGGTGAACTGCTGGGCGTATTCCGTGAGGCCATCCAGATCAGCGCCGCCGACCAATACAACCAGCAACAACGGGATGCCTGGAGCCGCGCTCAAAGCCACGAAAGCCTGATTTCCGCTCTCAGTGAAGGGGAAGCCGTGGTCGCCGAATGGGACGACGCGCTGGTGGGTTTTGCTCACCGGGTCAATGGTTATATCAACATGGTCTTCGTACACCCGGATGCCAGCCGCGTGGGCATTGCCACGCTGCTCTACCAGCACCTGGAAGACGGCGCCCGGGTGGAAGGCATCACCGAACTCAACGCCCACGCCAGCCTCACGGCCCACAACTTTTTCCATTTTATGGGGTTTACCAGTGAAGGCCAGGAAGAGGCTGAACGCGATGGCGTGCGCCTGCCCCGGCACCACATGCGCAAGTCACTGGTCTGAATCAAGAACCGCAACACGCCTCACGCAGAACGCAACACGGGCAACCGCTGCGCGCCAGATGCCCGACGACTGACGCTTTCATTCAAAATCTGAAAAGCCTGGGCTCCATGCGTTCTGGGTAACACGAATTACCGGAGCGTGCCCTGAATCTCCCTGCTCCGCCCATTGATCAATTAATCTGATCAAACCGGTCGAGCCATTCCCGTGGGTTGGTCGGCAGACGCCCCCTATACTTATCCCATTGCTGAAGAGAACCCCGCTTCAGCTACCCAATCACATTGCGCTCACTCTGTGGTTATACCCCGGGCCATCAGGGCCCATTGATTCCCCCTTAAGGCCGTCCCCCCGACGGCCATTTTTTTGCCGCTCCGCGGCCGCCACACGCTTCACGCTGCATGCAACACGCCACGTATATGTGATTCAGGACTTGTAGAGCAGCTTTCCCACACTGTTGAACGCCTTTTCCGACAGGCTCATACGAATCATGGCGCGAAATAAGGTTTCCGGCAGCCACCGGCGCGCCAGCAACAACATGCGAGCATCCGTACCCACGCTATAGCGCAGCCGTTGGCTGGAATCGTTGGCGGCCTTGTAGATCACCTTCGCCGCATCTTCCGGGCTAGAACCGCCCGGCCCGGTCTTGTCCATGACGCCGAACTGGGCTTTGGAATACTGATCGTAGGTACTGACACCGGTGCGGTTATCCCGATCCGCCGAGCGGCCGAAGAACGCTGTATTCACCGCCCCCGGTTCAATGATTTTCACTCCGATGCCCAACGGACAAAGCTCATACACCAGCCCTTCGGTGAATCCTTCCACCGCCCATTTGCTGGCGTTGTACACACTGTAAAGCGGCAACGGTACACGCCCAACCATGCTGGCCACATTCACCAGCGCGCCGCTTTTGCGTTCGCGAAAATGCGGTAACACGGCCCGGCAGGTTTCCATCAGGCCAAACACATTGGTATCGAACTGACGAATGATCTGGGCTTCGTCCAGGGTTTCAAACGCCCCCATCAGGCCGTACCCCGCATTGTTCACCAGCACATCAATAGCGCCAAAATGTTCAATGGCCTTTTCAACCGCCGCATGAATGCTGGCACGGTCATTCACATCAAGAGGCAGGCACAACACCCGCGGCAGGGCGGCCAGCGTTTCGGCTTTTTCCGGCTTGCGCAGGGTCGCGACCACATTCCAGCCCTTGTCCTGAAACAATCGTGCCGTGGCATAGCCGATGCCGGAGGACGCACCGGTGATAAAAACGGTTTTCGTTTGCACTGCAGTCATTCTGTTTTCCTTTATTGCTGATCCGTTGAACCACCACCCTCAGGCATGGCCAGGGTGATTGGTGCCCGGTCGGATAAGATCCTGTTCCGCGTCGCCGAACATTTGCCCCAACACCTTGCGCTGGGCACGACGTCCCCTATGCTGCTGCCACTGGCGTAGCCCCGGGAGATAATGCTGACCACTGAACGAGAGCAGTCGCGGCAACAGTGTGGCCAGCGGGTACCAGGCCGATACCGATTCCGGCAGCCCCAGCTGCGCCATCTTGTCGCGGCTCAGAAAGTAACGGCTGACACTCAGGTGTTTCTGATAGGCAAGCTTGCGCTGCAGGGACTCAAATCGGCGGAAGTGACGCTCCAGCGGTTCTTCAGCCAGGGCCTTGCCCAACTCCCGACTGGTCCAGTCCGGCTGGCTCTGGGTCATCAAGGTATGGTGCAGCAACACAATGCCGTCCTGCTCCCGATCCACCAGCCACTTTTCGTCCACGCCCATCAGCCAGCAGGTATATTTCCACAGGTGCATCACCGCACGGGATTCCCGCGGCGTCACCGGCACCCCCATCTTGCGCAGGCCACCCAGCATCACCACACAGAACCCCAGGTAGGTGGCCACCATGTCCACCTGACTCAGGGGCATGCCCCACCGGGTAGCATCCCACTGGCCACGGCTCGCCAGGTTGCGGCGCACCAGCGAATGCACCAGACGCACGTGCAAGGTGCCCCGGAAACCCGCACTGAAACGTCTCAGTCCGCCTTGCTCGGTGCAATCGACCCACCACTTCCCGGTCTCGGCAATGCGTCGCGAAGCGCCCTGATTCAACGCCCCGGTCAATACCAGCGATTGATTGAAACCGGACAGCAGGTAGCCCCCCATCAATGCCAGATCGCGCAGTACATAGGGCGCGGTCATCCCGGTGGAGTGAATAAAGCGGGCGCCCTCATCAATCAGGTCGAAGTCGACCCAGGCCGGGCGCCTTTCCACACTTTTGATAAACAGCCGCAGCGGTTCCGGGCAATCCGGGATGGCCGCCAGCCCCTCGGTAATGGCGGTTTCAAACAGCGCCCGTGACTCACGGGGGCCATAATCCATCATCCAGTCCACCAATAAATCCATGGCCGGATCCCCCACATTGAGCGCCTCCAGCACCGCACTGAATTCGCCCCGGCTGGGGGCCAGATCACGGCCCAGCAGCTTGCGCAGCAACGCCGGCGTGGGTTGCTGGGTTTTCTCGAACGGGCGCGCCCGGCTTGGGGTCGCATCAATATGAGCCTGAACCGTCATCTCGGCCTCCACGGTGTGCTTGCATTGGCCGGAAACATAATGCGAATATGTATTCGCATTCAATTCGCATTAGAGGCTCCATGCGCAAACGTCCCCAACAGCAGCGTTCCCGGGAGCTGGTAAAAGCACTGATCGACGCCACCGCGAAAGTCATCCAGCAGCAGGGCCTGGACAACACCACCACCGCCCGCATCGCCGAAGTGGCCGGCGTCAGCGTAGGGTCCCTGTACCAGTATTTCGGCGACAAGGACGGCCTTATCGAGGCGCTGATGGAGAGCCTGGCAGACGATATCGGCGCAGGCCTGAAGCGCTTGCCGCTGCTGGATAATGTGGATATGAACGCAATGATCAGCAGCGCCATCCGGTTTGGTTTCGCCGTGCTCAACTCCCGCGACGGGCTCTACCTGGAGCTGGTACGCAACTGGCACCGGCTACCCACCGACCGGGTCGTGAATACCTTGCAGCAGCATTTCATGGATCTGGCCAGGCTCTACTTCCTGCGTCACTATCGGGACTACCCGATTCGCAATCTGGAGGTGCGGGTGTTTATCGTCACCAACAGTGTGCTGTTCACCATGGTCCGCCATATCAGCCAGAACAACGGCCTGATTCGCGAGGACGATTTGGCCAACGAGCTGACCCGCATGGTCGCCGGTTACATGGCCACACCACCCGATCACCAGGGCACGCGGTAATGACACCGGATCTGGCCATGACCTACTGCCGCATGATTGCCCAGACCCTGGGCCTGGATCAGGGCGGCCTGGAAAAACTGGTAACCGATACCGGGGTGGACGTGGACACCCTGCAGCACAGCGATGGCTTCATCGACTGGCCCGGCGCCCGCCAGTTAATCAGCAATGCCCGCCAGCTCAGCGACCGCCCGGATATCGCACTGCAAACCGGCCTGCGTGCCCTCCCCGCCATGCACGGCCCCATGGGCATGGCGGCCATGGCCAGCCCCACCCTGCGCGATGCCATGCAGTTGTTTGCCCGCTTCATCAACACCCGCACACAAGTCTTTACCACGGTGTTTGAAGAACAGCAGGACACCATTACGCTGCGACAGGAATTCGCCTACCCACTGGATGACAACGTGCAGTTTCTGGTCGAATCCGTCATGGCCTCCGCGTTCGCCTGCCATGTGGTATTGCGCGGCAAATCGATTGACGGGGGAGAAGTCCATTTCAATTACCCGGCCCCTGACTACGCGGAGTGTTACGCACAAACCTTCCCCGGCACCCGGCTGGTCTTTGACGCGGCTTACACGGCCATCAAATTGCCTGCCCGCTACGGCGATGAAACCTTGCCCAGCCATGATCGAGACCTGCTGTGGATCGCCATCGAGCAATGCGAGGCCCGCCAGGAAGCACTGCGCAACCGTGGCACCGTCAGCGACCAGGTGCTGGCGCTACTGCATCAACACCATGGCAAGGCCAGCCTGGATACCGTGGCCGATCAGCTGCACATGAGCCCACGCACCCTGATCCGCAAACTCAAACAGGAAAACACCCGCTTCCAGCAGCTCCGTGACCAGACTCTCAGCCGCCGCGCCGCCCAACTGCTCGGGCTGCCGCACTACACCATGGCCGCCGTGGCCGAAGATCTGGGCTACACCGACGTGGCCAGCTTCCGCCGCGCCTTCCAGCGCTGGTTCGGCACCACCCCCGGCAGCTTCCGGCGGGAATAAAACAACGCGACAAGCCTCAAGCTACAAGCTGCAACGCGGGAGAAAGGGGTCGGGATGCGGCGGCAGTGCCCGCGCCAGACCTGAATTCGCAAGCACAGTGCTGCTGGTGCGAGGGCCTGTACCGTGTTGCAGCTTGTAGCTTGAGGCTTGCTGCTGTTCTTTGTCACTTTTTATCCCCCTGATGGCAATTTCGGTTCTTACCTTTTCCTTGCCAACGGTAAACACTGTGTTTTCAGACTAAGCGGGAGACTGCCATGACAAGTACAACAACCGATAGCGACGCCCTGAAAACACTGGCCAGGCTGAAAGTGTCGCCCAAAATCGCCTGGCCCACAGTCACCCTGATGATCCTCGCGCACGGTGCCAACATCCTCAGCTGGGTCATGGTGTTGAATGATCTGTGGCCCGCTTGGGTTGGCCTGATCATTAACAGCATTGGCGGCTACATCATGTTCACCCCCGCCCATGAAGCCATCCACCGGGCGGCGGCGCAGAAGTCCGAGCACAACGACCTGATCCTCTCCATTGCCACCTTTGTGGCCGTGCCCTTTGGCAAGGGCAAAATGTTCCGTCTGCTGCACATGCGCCACCACCGTTTCGCCAACGACCCGGAGAAGGATCCGGATCACTGGATGGCCAGCAGCCTGTGGACCATGCCGCTGTGGGGGTTCTGGCCTTTCATTTACCTGATCAACTTCCTGCGCAAACCGGACGTGCTGCCCAACGTGAAGCCGACTGAAGTCTGGCGTGAACTGGCCGTGGCCGGCGTCGCCCTGACCGCCCTGTTTCTCTGGGCGCCCTACGAAGCGCTGATGCTGTGGCTGATCCCCTCCTACATTTCGTTCTACTTGATGTGCCTGGTGTTCATGGTGCTGCCGCACTACCCGCATACGGGCCGTCAGGATGAGAACCCCAACACCACCGCGCTGATGCGCATGGGCAAGGAGTGGCTGCTCACGCCGATTCTCATGTACCAGAACTATCATCTGGTCCATCACCTCTACCCCACCGTGCCGTTCTACCGCTACGGCAAGGTGTGGAAAGCCCGTGAGCAGTACCACCGGGAACACTCCGGCAGCATGATTATTTCGCCTTTTCAGCTCGGTCCAGACAACCCACCCGGCAACGCCTGACAGGAGAACAACAATGACAAAAACCGTTTTGATCACCGGCGGCGCCGGCGGCATTGGTCGGGAATTCTGCAAGCTGTTTAATTCCGACGGTTACCGCATCCTGGTGTTCAGCCTGCTTCAAGAGGAACTGGATGCACTGGGGCAGCAGCTAAAAAGCCAACGAGCTGATGTGGATTACCGCCCGGTGCAGATGGATCTGTCACAACCCGGTGCCGCTGAAGAAATCATCCAGTGGCTGAATCGTGAAGACATCGAGCTGGACGTGCTGGTGAACAACGTGGGCTTCGGCATGATGGGTGAACATGTGGAACAGGACAGCCAAAAGCTGGAGCGCATGCTTACCCTGAACAACATCCTGCTCAGCAAGCTATGCATGTTGGTGGGTGCAAAAATGAAGGCCCGCGGCGAAGGCAAAATCATGAACATCGGCTCCCTGGCCGGATTCTGCCCCATGCCCTTCTTTGCCGCCTACAGCGCCAGCAAGGCCTTCGTGATTAACCTGAGCGCCTCGCTACAGGAAGAACTGAAACCCTACGGTGTGCAGGTCACCTGCTTCTGCCCCAGCACTACCAAAACGGCGTTTCTGGATACCGCCGAAAGCAAACACCAATCCTCCAGTGGCATCAGAGAGTTTGTCTCCGCACAAATCGCCACCCCGGAGGAGGTGGCTCAAGCGGGTTACGCCGCCCTGAACAAGGGCAAGCGTTACGCCCTGCCGGGCCTGTCTGTCACCCTGCAAAGCATCTGGATCCGCATGATGCCCCTGCGCGCCATGGCCAGTTTCGTTTATAAAAAATCGGTAAAAGAGATGAATGGCTGACCAACAAACCGCTAGAAACGAAGCTCCCCATGCCCTGCGGATATGAGGCGCGAACAAGACCGTTGCGGGTCGCGGGAAGCGAGTTTCGAAAGCCCTCCCAAAGATCCCGGTTTTGGTTTTTGCCTTTCGTAACTCGAAACTCGTCACTCGCTGCGCGGCTCAAGCGCCCCACCGGCGCCCGTTTCGCTCACCCCATGTCGCTTCCCTGCCGAATCCGTTATGTTGAGGATACCGCAGGAAAAGGAATGGCTCATGGCAGGCGCAAACAGTGACACGGACTCCCCACCGCTCAGCACCACATCGTTGGCGGTATTGATCGATGCAGACAATACACCCCCCAAAATCGTCGACGGACTGTTCGAGGAAATTGCCAAATTTGGCACCGCCAGCGTCAAGCGAATCTACGGCGACTGGACCAAACCCAATCTGGGTGGCTGGAAAAGCGTGCTGCTGAAACATTCCGTACAGCCGATCCAGCAATTTGCCTACACCCAGGGCAAGAATGCCACCGATTGCAGCATGATCATCGACGCCATGGATCTGCTCTACACCAAACAGCTTTCCGGCTTCTGTCTGGTGTCCAGTGACAGTGATTTCACTCGCCTGGCGGCAAGGTTAAGGGAGGAAGGCCTGACCGTGTATGGCTTCGGTGAACGCAAGACACCGGGGCCTTTCGTGGCCGCCTGCGACAAGTTTATCTACACCGAAGTGCTGCGCTCCGACCATGCCCCCGAGAGCACCTCAGACAAACCCGATGCCCCCGCCCAGGCAGAAACACCTGTCAGCAAGGAGCCACCGCCGCTGCAACTGATCGCCAACGTGATCGATGATATTTCCGATGAGGACGACTGGGCCAATCTGGGCACGGTGGGCCAACACCTGAGCAAGCGCAAACCCGATTTTGACACCCGCCTGTTCGGCCACAAGAAACTCAGCGACATGATTCGTGCCTACCCAAAATGGTTCCAGATTCAGAAAGGGCAAGGCAAAAGCATCCAAGTAAAAACCCTACGAAAATAACGTTTTTCCTTCACCAACCAACTGAAACGCAAGAGGCCGCATCCAGATAATGGACGCGGCCTCCTCGTTTCCAGCAATCAACAACCGCTGACCGCGCAACTATTAACTATTCACTGTTAACTATTAACTGCCCTTTACCGCACCAACCAGAGACTGAGCTGCGGAATATAGGTAATCATCAACAAGGCAATGATCAATATCAGCATGAAAGGAACCGTCGCCGCGAACAGTTCGGTGACTTTCTTCTTGAAGCGGTAACTGGCGATAAACAGGTTCATGCCCACCGGCGGAGTGATGTAGCCGATCTGCATGTTCGCCACGAAGATAATCCCCAGGTGCACCGGGTCAATCCCATACCGCAACGCCACCGGAAGGATCAGCGGCACCATAATCACCAGCGCCGCGAAGATATCCAGCAACGCGCCCAGCAACAGCAGCAGGATATTGAGCAGGATCAGAAAGGTAATCTTGCTCTCAACGTGGGTCTGGATCAGTTCGAACAATTTCTCCGGCACACCGGCATACACCAGGTAATCGGAGAAGGCCTGCGCCACCGCCAGAATCAGCAGGATACCGCCCACCATGATCATGGAATCGCGCATGATTGTCGGTAGCTTGCGCAGCGAGATTTCCCGATACAGGAACACCTCGGCCACCAACACATACAGCGCCGTCACCGCCGCCGCTTCACTGATCACCAGGAAACCGGAGAAGATCCCGCCGAGCACCACCAGCGGCAGCGGCAGCTCCCAGCGCGCTTCCCAGAGCGCATCCACCAATTCACGAAAATCAAACGCCTGCCGAGGCACATCGGTGCCCCGCGTGGCCCACACACAGTAACCGTAAAGCAGCACGATCATCAGCAGCGCAGGCAACAGACCAGCCAGATACAGATCGACAATTTCTACCGTCGGCATCTCCAGCTGCTGAGACATTTGCTGGGCAATAATGCCGTAGATCAACAGGGGTACCGACGGCACCAGCAACAACCCCAGACTCCCCGAGGAAGTCACCAGACCGAGGCTGAATTTTTCCGGATAATTGCCTTTCACCAGCGCCGGTAGCAACAGCGCACCCAGTGCCACAATGGTGACACCGGAGCCGCCGGTCAGGGCGGTGAAGAACGCACAGGCAATCAGCGCAACAAAGGCCATGCCACCGGGCATCCAGCCGAACGCGGCCTGGCTGAGCCGCAACATGCGATCGGCGGTTTTCGATTCACTGAGCAAAAAGCCGGCGAAGGTAAACAGCGGTAACGCCATCAGCACGACGGAATTACTCAGCTGATAGATGTCGATGTGCAGCACCGCCAGCTCGATTTCCAGGGTATAGAAACCCAGTGCGGCTGCGCCGAGAATAATGGCAAACAGAGGAGCGCCCATCAGCGCCAACACCACCAGCAGGACAATCGCCGCAATGATCATGGCGTCGGCTCCTGCATTTTCGGCCGTTTGCCAATCAATCCCAAGGCAAACAGCACCACGTAGCGCAGAGCCATGACCGAGAAACCCACCGGGATAATGGCTTGCAACAACCAACTCGGCACACTGGCAAATGCCGGCGAAGCGTACTCATACTCTTCGATTACGAAGTGCACGCTATACCAGGCCACCAGCAGACAGATAAAGGCGGTGAACAGATCCACGAAGGTGGTCAGGAAGGGATGGTACTTTTCCGGTAACAGTGACGAGGCCACATCAATGCGGATGTGCTCGTCATTACGTGAGGCTATCATCGCGCCCAGCAAGCCAATCCATAGCACCGCGTTCTGCAGCAGCGGCTCGATCCATACCAGGCTGGTGCCAAAGAAATTACGCAAAACAATCTGCGCCACCGCCAGCAGGATCATAAACAAAAGGACGGCCACGATAAGGCCGTCCTCGATATGATGAAGGGTGCGATGCACCCCACGTAATAGCGCTGCCATCATTGCCCGTCGCGTTGCTTGGCAAGAATGCCGTTAAGTCGATCCAGCATGGCCTGGCTGATTTCGCCTTCTTCCACCAGTTCTGCAGTAGCGCGCTCGGCGTAGCTGTGCCATTCCTCGCGTTGTTCGTCGCTGGGCTTGATCACTTCCAGCCCCTGCTGCTGGACAGCGGCAAAGGCACTCAGGTTTTCCTTGCGGCTTTGCGCATCCAGTTTGTCAAAGGTGGCTTCCAGTACCGTACGGACCACCTGCTGATCTTCCGGGCTCATACGCTTGAAATATTTTTCATGGATACCCAGCATGCCGAAGGTATAGAGCAGCGGCATGTCGGTCAGGTAGTTCACCCGGGAATACCATTGCAGGGTCAGGGCCGCCACCGGGGGGGCTGCGAAGGCATTCACTGCACCGGTCTGCAGGGAGGTGAGCACCGAACCGATGTTGAGCAAAATGGGGGACAGTTCGAACGCCTTGGCCGCCTTGGCAGAGGCTTCATCATTGGCCGGCAACCACAGTTTCTGTTCACGCAGATCGGATACGCTTTTCACTGGCTGCTCAGACATGACATACGCAAAGCCGCCATCCAGCAGACCAAAGCTGACCCAGCCGCCGTCTTCCAGGCCTTTCTGGATGACCGGGTCCAACTCGCTGCGCACCGCGTCTACTTCATCGTAATTGTTGAAGGCCAGCGGCACGTTGAGAATCTGACTGTCCTTGTAAGCGGAGGCAAAGGCACCGCCCTGGGCCACCAGGCCATGGAGCTGGCCGATGCGGATTTTGCGCTCTACCGCCCGGTCATCCCCCATCACCCCACCAGGGTAGATTTTCAGCTTTACCCGGCCTTCGGTTTGCGCCGCAATGTCTTTGCCGGCTTTTTTCAGGCCGGTGACGATGGTGGTGCCATCCGGATACAGAGTGGAAATTTTCAAGGTGGTCGCAGCGGTGGCTACCAGCGGCAACAGCGCGATCAGAACAGTGACAAGGCGCAGCATAAACACTCCTAGAAATAATCATCCGCGTCGGCAAGCAAGGCTTCAGCCTGCTGCTGCGCATAGGTATTTTGCAGGGTCAGGCCGTGGACATCCGGGTCCGCCGCCAGCACCTCATTGAGCAAGCTGTCGTGCAGCTCCCGATCGAACACCAGACGCGCGTACTTTTCTGCATACAGCACCTGGGCCAGCAGGTTCTTGCCGTCGGACAGCAATACCGCCTCTTCAAAATGCGCCTTGGCCTGTTCCGGCTTGCCACCCAGCGATGCCGGCAGGATGCTGTTCAGCACCCCCAGGTACATATGTGCCTGGCCGTACTGGTAGCCTTCATCCAGCGCCACGATGCGCACCATGATGGCTTCCACCCGACCCAGTTCCGCTACCGCATTCCAGTCACTGGTGTTCTGCTGGATATAACCGGCCCAGGCGCTGCCCAGGGAAAACAGCACCGGCACATCGCCTTTACCGGCATCATCCAGCAGGGATTCAAATTCGGGCACCGACAGGCTGCGCAAATCGCAGTAATCCTTGTGGTGGGCGCAGGCAGCGCGAAAACCGTATTCCAGCGCCTTGTTGCTGAGTTTGCGGGCCCGTTCCGGGTCTTCCACAAACAAGCCAGCGTAGGCACCGTAGAGGTCTGCGCCGCTACTCAGCAGGGATTCGCTTTCCGGCCAGTTCTCAATCAGGCCATCGACCATCAACAAATAGGTGGGCAGGCCGTCTTCGACCAGCTGCAGGTCATTGTTGTTGAGGACACCATAGGGCAGGTTGTCGTCAACATGGGCCAGAGAGCAGCCTTGCAGGGTAACCACCGCTGCGAAAAAGAGAGAAGGTACCCAGTAAGGTACAGAGCGCCACTGCATAGGTCGCTGGCATCCTTTCATTATTGTGACTTCATCGTTTTGGCTGTCTTTATAGCAGCCCCCCGGGGGTAACTCAAACCGCCCTGCTCTTCTGGCTGCGCCGCACCATGCCGAAAATGCCACCCAGCAAACAACCGCTTACCAACCCGGCCAGATGCGCCGCATTCGCCACCACATCCGATAGCCCTACGAAACAAATTGCCATCCATGCCAGCATGAAGACCACAATCTGCCGGCGCAGAGCAAACCCGGCCCCGGGATTGAGCCGCCCGAAGATCCACAGGTAGCCCAACAGACCATACACCACGCCGGACAAGCCCCCGAACATGGGGCCGCTGTACAAGAACTGAGCCACATTGGACACCGCGGCCGTCACCAGCGTCACCAGCAGCAGCTGGGCGCTTGATTGATGGCGTTCAATCAAGCGCCCCAGATCCGCCCACCACAGCAAATTGAAGATGATATGGAGCAGGGAAAAGTGCAGCAGCATGGGGGTGATCAAGCGCCAGGGCTGGCTAGTCAATCCCTCCATGGACGCGGGGAACAGCAAGGCACGATAGACCCCGTCACCGAATAGATAAGGGGTCAGGAAGATGGCCACACACAGCACCAGCCCAATCCTGGTCACCCACCCCATGCTGGCTAGCCAGCCACCAGACAACAATGGCTGCGGCTGGCCGGTCAGGGGCTCCACAGCCTGTTGGCTTTGGCCCCGTTTCAAGTCGGCAATCAGCTCCGCGGTCAGCTGGCGCGCATGGGGGTATTGCTCCGCATCGGGGACCCCCAGCACGAATTGCCCCTCGTCCTCATGACGGTCCACCTGAAAACCATTGCGCTTCAGCGTGCGTTCAATCAGGTCCGCCAGCTCTGCCTGGGGGGTGCGAATCAGTTCCATGCGAGTGCCTCCAGGGCCTGTTTGCGTTGCGTATCCTTCATGGCCACCAGGTTATCCACTTGTTGCCAGAAGCAGCCCCAGTCCCGCCGACACTGGTCCAGCAGGCGGGCAAAGGCCGGCACATAATCGTTATAGTCACTGACGCCGTTAAGGCGGGCATTGTTCAATCGCCCGTCGAAAAACCCCGCGTAGGCTTTCAGGGCCGGTTGCGCCTGGCTATCGCGGGCAAAGCGGTCTCGGGCCTGCTGCAGGATACGGGTTTTCTCCCGCGCCAGCGCGTCTTCATCCTGCTGCGACGCATACAGTGTTTTCAGGGCCCCACGCGTCGCCTGTACAATGGCCATAAAGGCATCCTGCACCTGTTCGCGCTGCTGCCAGTAGTCCGCCGCCAGCGGCTCTCCGCTATGGGCAAAATAATCCACTGCGCCCTCCCGGCCGACCAGGGTCGCCAGGGATTCATTGAAACGGGTGTCATCCTTGATATACAGCTTGCGGTGCACCAGCTCGTGGATCAGCAATTGCGCCAGCGACGGGCGGGATCGGTCGAGCATGGGCGTGGTCAGCGGGTCGGCAAACCAACCCAGGGTGGAGTAGGCAATGGCGCCACCCACGAAGGTGTCCATCCCGTCTTCAGCCAGTGCCTCCGCCTCGCGGGTAGCACGCCCCTTGTCAAAATACCCCCGGTAACTGACACAGCCAATCATCAGGTAGCACCAGGTTTTCGGTGCCAGGGAATATGCCGGTGCCGCCAACACATTCCACACCACCGCATCCTGCTCCAGCGCCACATACTGGTGGTAGACATCGTCGGCCGGCAACAACAGGTCCTCACCGGCAAACGCGATGACCTGCTGGCTGAAGCGCAACTTGCCGGCCAGTGCCGGCGACGTATTGGCATCCGCCAGCACCGTGCTCACCGGCTCGCGCTTGCCCATCAGCGACCAGTGGCCTTTCACCGCCTGGCCGTAATACCCCACCTGACACCCCGCCAAAACGCCGCACAGCAACAACACAGCGACAGCAGGCAACTTGCACAGGGGAGATAACCGCATCTGCTGGCAATCAGGCCCGGGACATGAATTTACGTTCGGCGGTATTCACCCGCACCTTTTCCCCTTCCACGATATATTCCGGCACCTGCACTACCAGGCCGGTATTCAGGGTGGCCGGCTTGGTGCGGGCGGATGCAGACGCAGCCTTCATGGCCGGGGTGGTTTCAGTCACTTCCAGTACCACCGACGCCGGCAGCTCCAGGCCGATAACCGATTCTTCCACTCTCAGGGCCAACACCCCTTCAGTTTCTTCCGTGATGAACGCCAGCTCATCGCTGATATCTTCCTGCTTGAGCAAGTATTGGGAGAAATCCTCGTTATCCATGAAGATGTAGTCATCCCCGTCCACGTAGGAAAACTGCACCGGGCGGCGCTGCAGCTCCACCGTGGCCACGTCGTCATCCCCCTTGAAGCGCTCTTCAAACTTGGGACCACCGCCAACCGCACTGGCCTTCACCCTATACAAGGTGGCCGCGCCGCGGGCAGAAGGCGACTGCACCTCAATCTGGCGGATGGCATACAGGGTGCCGTTGACTTCGATAACGTCGGATTTTTTCAGTTCACTGGCGCGGGTCATGGAAAGCGGTCCTGGGCAATTGATGCGCCAATGCTACAACAAAGCGAGACGACAGGCAGGGAGAGCCGAGAGACAAGTTGAACGTTCTTGCGCTTTTAAGCTTTCAACTTTGAACTTTCAATTGCCCCTCAAGCCGTTCGTAAGCTTGGGCACACAATTGTTTGCGGTCCATGCCTTCACCATCCAGGGGCGTACAGAAGTGCAGGCGAACGCGGATTTTTTGGCGGAGCAACATGGCCCACAGGTGATGATGAAACTCATCGTCACCAATAAAGGCCAGGCCCCGGTCCGGAGCGCCCATGTTATCCAGGTAGCGTACCGCTAACGGTTGCACCGGCACGCCCGCCAGCAAGGGGGCATCAAACAATTGCGGAAAAAAGCGGCGCAGGCTGGAGCCATCGGTGGTGGTTCCTTCCGGGAACACCAGCACCGTGTGCCCCTGCTGCAAGCGGCTGGCAATTTCCTGGGCCTTGTGAACCGACTCACCACTGCCGCGCTTGATAAACAGGGTCCCCATGGCCCGGGCCAGTGTGCCGATCAACGGCCAGTCACCCACCTCCGCCTTGGAGAGAAAATACAGATGCCGCTGGCTGGCAATCACAGGAATATCCAGCCACGACACATGGTTGCTGACCAGAAACACGGGGGCTTCCACCCGGCTCCCCGTGACCGTCAACTCCACCCCGAGGATACGCAGAAAATGCCGGCACCAACGCTGTTTCGCCGCCAGCACCACAGGCCGATACGGAGACCAGAACGCCCCCAGCAAGAACGCCAGCACAAAACCCCACAACAGATAGAGTGCAACGCGGATCACCCGCCCCACTCGGCGCAGTTGCGGCCAGAGCCCACCCTCGGAATACGCGCAAACGCTGGCGCTATGATTCATCTCGCTCATCTATCCCGCCCGTTAGCCGTCAACTGCCCACGATGCATTGCCAACCGGCTTTACACCGCCTGGGCCGGCTGCATGAAGTGCTGCACATAACGGGCGGGCAAGTCCTCCACCGCCATCAACACAAAGAAATCCAGGCAGTTAAAATCCGGGTCCCAGCACGGTTCACCGCACACTTGAGCCCCCATGCGCAGGTAGGCCTTGAGCAGCGGAGGCATTTTCACACTATCCGCCTGGGCATCTCCTGGCAGCGCCTGCAAGCGCAGATGCGGCTGCACGCGATGCCCTGCCTGGCTCAGGTGGCGCGCCTGGATACGCTGATTAACCGCTGCCACGTTATAGCCTTCACTCAGAGCGATACTGGCGCAGCCCAGCAGGTAGCGCACATCGTTTTCCAGCATGTACTGCGCCAGCCGCGCCCACAGCACACTGATAACGGCCCCGTTGCGGTGTTCCGGGTGGATACAGGTACGGCCGATCTCTGCCAGCTTGCCATCCAGTCGACCCAGCATGGTCAGATCAAATTCACCGCTGGAATAGAAACCCCCGGTCCGGTGCAAGCGATCGCCAGGCAGCACACGGGTGTAACCCACGATTTCCCCATTGCGGTTATCACGCACCACCAGGTGCAGGCAGTGACGATCAAAGCGGTCCCGGTCGAGCCCGAATGGGGCACTGAAACTGGCGCCGTATTCCTGGGAAAAGATGCGATAGCGCAGGCGCTGGATTTTCAGAATCTCGCGGCGCGAGCGGGTGAAATAGGCCGTGAAACGACCCGGCGCTGGGGCCTCAAGCGCCCTCTCGGCGGCCATATCACGGGGAAAGCGAAGAATCTCGGCGGTGGCCACGAACGGCTTGGCGAAGGCCCCTTTCAATTGCGGGCTTAACGCTTTGATCTTTCCTGCAGCTTGCGCAAGCATAGTGTACTCCACTGGCAGTTTCGGCCAGTGTCGTCAGCCGCCGTGGCAAGGCAGTGACATTTGCATGACATTTGCGCGACACACGAAAAATGCGCTTGACGTTAACGAAAGCCCCCTGGAGAGCACCATGGACACCCCCCGCATCGCCCACACCGTACCGTTCCCGCTACCCGTCAAAAAAGGCGATACGGTCTACTGGTGCGCCTGCGGCCTGAGCCAGACACAGCCTTATTGCGACGGCAGCCACAAGGGCACCGGCTTCGCTCCGGTGCCCTACACCGCCACGCGGGACAGGATTGTGTTTTTCTGCGGCTGTAAACACAGCAGCAAAGGCATGATCTGCGACGGCAGTCATTCGAAGATAGTGGACAGTGAATAGTCACCAGGCAAAAACGTCGCGATTGCGTTGCCATGCCTGTCGAAGCCAAGAGGCCGCGTCCAAGGATTGGGCGCGGCCTCTTCCGTTTCAAATCAAGACAGCCGATTTCGCGCAGCTGTCAGCTGTCAATTGCCTTTACCCCGTGTTGCGCAGTCCTGCCGCAATCCCCGCGATCGTCACCATCAAGGCGCTTTCCAGCGTTTCGTCGCCGTCCTGCTGACGTAGCCGCGCCATTAGCTCTGCCTGCAGCAAATGCAACGGGTCGGTGTACGGGTCACGCACGCGGATGGACCAGCGCATCACCGGGTTGTTATCCAGCAGATCTTCGCGGCCGGTGAGCGCTGACAGGGCACTGACTGTGGCGGTGAGCCGCTCGCGCAGCACTTCGCCCAAACGCATCAGGCCGGCATCATCGCCAGCCAGGCGCTCTTCATACCAGGCCGCCACCCGCAGGTCGGATTTGGCCAGCACCATTTCCAGCATATCCACCACGCCCTGGAAAAACGGCCACTCGCTGGCCATTTCCCGCACCATGCCATTCTGTGCCGCATCGTTCTGGGCATCTTCCAGGGCGGCACCGGTGCCCAGCCAGGCAGGCAGCATCAGGCGGATCTGGGTCCAGGCGAACACCCAGGGAATTGCCCGCAACGAGCTGATGCCCTGATCCGATTTGCGGCGGGCCGGACGGCTGCCCAGCGCCAATCGCGACAATTCGGTTTCCGGCGTCACGGTACGCAGGTAACGCACCAGCTCGGGCTCATCGCGAACCACCCCGCGATAGCCCGCCACAGAGGTATCGGTCAGCGCCTGCATCTGCTGGCGCCACTCCGGCCGCGCCGCCTGGGGCGGCAACAGGGTGGCTTCCAGTGTGGCCGCCACATACTGCTCCAGGTTGAACACCGCCACCGACGGGCGGCCATATTTGAAGCGAATCACCTCACCCTGCTCCGTCACCCGGATACGCCCGGCCACTGATCCCGGCGGCTGCGACAACAACGCCATGCGGGTGGGCGAGCCGCCGCGGGAAATGGAGCCACCCCGGCCATGGAACAGGGTGAGCGGAATAGCGTTCTCGGCAAACAGCGCCGTCAGCTTTTCCTGGGCCCGGTACTGGGCCCAGGCAGCACCGAGAAAACCGGCGTCCTTGGCGGAATCGGAATAGCCGATCATGACTTCCTGGCCCGCGGCGACTCGCTCCCGGTAGAACGGCAACGCCAACAGGGCCGACATGGTCTGCTCGGCGCCGTCCAGATCGTCCAGGGTTTCAAACAGCGGCACCACGCGCATGGGCTCGCGGACACCGGCGATCTTCTGCAGCAACATCACCGCCATCACATCGGACGGCGTGGTCGCCATGGAAATCACGTAGGCTCCCAGCCCTTCACTGCCCTGCTCGGCGATCACCTCACAGGTGGCCAACACTTCGGCTACCTCGGGGGTGCAGTGTTCGCTATCGCGGAACGCGGCATCAATCAACGGCCGGCGCGCCTGCAGTTCGTCTACCAGAAACGCCTGGCGGGCCGCTTCATCCCAGTCGTTGTAACTGCCCAGCTGCAGATAGCGGGTGATCGCATCCAGCACCTCACTGTGGCGGGTGGATTCCTGGCGGATATCCAGCCGCAACAGGGTAATCCCAAAGCAGTTCAGGCGGCGCAAGGTGTTCTTCAAATCACCATCGGCGATATCGCTCAAACCCACCGCACGTAGCGAACGGTCCAGCATCTGCAGTGGCGCCATCAGTTCTTCGCGACGCAGGTACGCGTCCCCCTCCGGCACCGGCAAGCCTTCCACCTGGGCTTCCATCTGGCGGCGGGTCAAGCGCAGGCGGCTGCGCACGTCGCGCAACAACACCCGGTACGGCTCGTGGGTAGGGCCCGTGGCCGCCAGTAGTTCGTCACTGGCAGCTTTCATGGACAGGTCCGCCAGCAGATTTTCCACATCCCGCAGGTACAAATCCGCCGCCATCCAGCGAGCCAGCAACAGCACTTCGCGGGTCACCGGGGCGGTGACATTGGGGTTGCCGTCCCGGTCACCGCCCATCCACGAGGCCAACCTCACCGGCGCCCAATCCGCTGGCGGCGCGGGCAGGCCCTGCTCGGCCAACTGCGCTTCCAGCCGGCGCAATACATCCGGTACGGCTTGCCACAGGGATTGCTCAATGGTGGCAAAGCCCCATTTGGCTTCATCCACCGGGGTCGGCTTTTCACGGCGGATTTCATCGGTGCACCAGGCCGCCAGGATCACCCGGCGTAGCCGTTCACGGCGCAGTTCACGCTCGTCATCATTGAGATCGGAACGGTCCAGCTCGCTGAGCAGGTCAGCCATCTGATCGTACTTGCGAATCAGGGTACGGCGAGTGACCTCGGTGGGGTGCGCGGTCAGCACCAGCTCCACGGAAAGGTCTTCCAGCGTGCCCGAGATCTGCGATTGCGCAATCTGGTTATCCGCCAGACGCTGCAACACATCCTGTAGCCCCTGATCGGTGCCCGCATCGCCTGGATACCGCTGGTGCTGACGGTGCAGCCGCTCGCGGTGATGTTGTTCGGCAATATTGCTCAGGTTGAGAAACTGGCTGAACGCGCGTGCCACTTCCAGCAGAGTAGCATCGTCCAGGGGGGACAGCAGGTCACGCAGTGACGCCAGTGACTCGCCCCCGCCGGTGCGGGTTGCCACCGATGCCTGGCGAATCTTTTCCACCGTCTCGTACATGGCGTCGCCCGCCTGCTGGCGCAGACATTCACCTAACAAATCGCCTAACAGACGGACATCATCACGCAATGGTGCATTTACACTGTGATCCACTGTGCCTCCTTACGGTGCAGGAATATTCACCGGCGCCTACAATACTCACTCTTCAGGTCGAAACCATGACCGGCAAATTCATCTCAACGTACAGTTTTAACAAGATTACACTGCCGGGCATCTTTATTCCGCTGCCACGGTGCCGCAACATAGGCCCCCTAATAAACCCGGGATCGACTCAATGATGAACACCTCAAGCCGTATCACCTCGGATCAGGGGGTGGTACTGATGCAGTATCTGGCGCGGGCCTTGTTTGCCGGTCTCGCCGTGATGTATTTCCACCACGCGGACCATTTCTTCTTCACCCTGCCCAAGGCGACTCCGTGGCTGCTGTTTTGCGCCTATATCGGCATCCAGCTTCTACTGCTGATCTGGCGCCCGGTCAATGCCGACGCTTTTGCCTCCGCACTGGACCTGCTCACCCTGGGTATCGTGCTGCTGCTGGATGCGGGAGATCCGCCTCCCACCATGGCACTGCTGTTTATCGCCGTGCTCAGTAACGGCCTGCTGCACGGTCTCAAACGTTTTCTGATCATGCTCATCGGTGCGGAGATCGTGCTGGCCTTTGTCCTGCCCATCCGGCTCAGCTATGCCAGTGCTCCTACGGCTTCTGCCAGCCTGTTTCTGGTGGCGGCACTCAGCGCCTGCATGCTCTACTTCGGCTTGATGATCTGGCGCAACCAGCACCTCTCCCGAGCCGCACTGGAAGCCACCTGGCGTGACCCGGATACCGACTTCATCAGCCGCGAAGCGCTGGTCAGTACCGCTGGCTGGCTGGTGCCCCTGCACGATCGCATTTCCTCGCCGCTGACCCTGGCGCTGGTGCAGCACAACGAACTGCCACTCCTGGCCGACCGGGTCGCCCAGCGCATTCGCCGCAGCGATGTGGCGGCCCGCTACGATGAACAACACCTGGCCCTGCTACTGCCCTGCACCGCTACAGCCGCCGCCGAGCAGCTGCTCAATGACTTGCGCGACCGGCACCCGGGCCTGCGCGCCGCGGTGATGACGCTGACCGATGGCGACGCGGCCCTGGAGCAGGCGTTCTCTCACCTGCAGACGTCCATGGCCCGCACCACGGAAGAGGACAACCACTGGCTGGCCCATGCGCCACCGATGAACTGAACCCTCAAGGCCAGCCCCAACGGCTGGCTGTCGGCACACCACCGCCACAGGGCACCGGAAACAAACAAAACACGCTTCGCTCACACAGCCTTGTCACCCTTTGCGCTAAACTGGCGTAAACAATGACAAGGCCGCCTTCATGCCCCTTCGTACCGTTTCCGCAGCCCTGCTCGTCTGTCTGCTGACCGCCCCGGGCACGCTCTTGCTCGCCGCCGACGGCCCCAGCCCGCGTATTGTCGGGGGCAATCAGGCTCCCTCTGGCTTCTGGCCGTGGATGACACAACTCGCCATCGACGACCCCAATTTAGACAACGGTTACTTGCTCTGTGGTGCCAGCCAGATCAGCCCGCGCTGGGTGCTCACGGCACATCACTGCACCCAGTACCAGAACGATGCCCTGGCCACCGCCGACCGCATATTTGTTTATATCGGCGAAACCGAACGCAAAGGCACCTTCCCCCAGCCGGGACGCATCGCGGTGGAGGGTATTTACCGCCACCAGAGCTACAACAATTTTTCCTTTGCTCACGATCTGGCCCTGCTGCGCATACCTGCCACCAGTAACAACCAATGGCCCAGCCTGGCGGACAACGGCACCTTTGCGGAACTGGAAAGTCGCTCGTTGAACCAACGTGACGAAGCGGTAACGGCCCTGGGCTGGGGCCAAACGGGCAGCGGCAACCTGAGTACACGGCTGCGCGAGGTGCAACTGGATTACATTCCCAGAACGATCTGCAATGAGCGATCCACCCTGTCGATTCCGGCATCGACCATCTGCGCCGCTGAGCTCAACCCCATCAACGGCATCAACCAGGACACCTGCTTCGGCGACAGCGGCGGCCCCCTGTTTATCGGCGAAGAACCCAACCCCTGGTTGGTGGGCCTGACCAGCTTCGGCCTGGAAAACTGTGCATCCGGCGCCCCTGCCGGGTACAACCATGTAACCACTGAAATCGCCGAAATCGAACGACTGACCACGCTGGGCGGAGTACCGCTGGTGGACATGACCGTCAATGGCGCCAACACGGCCCGCTACTATCAACCCCTGAACGGCACCCAAATCATCTCCGCTACCCTGCGCAACAACAGCACCAGCAATACCGCCACCAACGCCACAGTGAGCCGAGCGCTCAGCGGCAGCCTGACCACCAGCGCCCGCTTTGACTGGAACGGTTGCAGCGCCCTGTCCTCCGCTACCCGCTGTACCGTGGCCAGCAGCCTGGCCGCAGGCGCTTCCCGCACTGGCAGCGTGGAGGTGACGGACAGCAGTGGCACCGACCAGGTCGTGACCCTCACGCTCAGCGCCAGTGCCGATGAAAACGACTACCGCCGCCGCAACGATGACCGGGTACAGGAAATCGCCTTCTCCGACAATCCCGACCTGGCCCTGTCCGCCGCCCAACAGACCAGCAGCCCCACCCGAGCCAGGCTAACGCTAACCCTGAGCAATCGCTCTCCGCTGAATGCCGCCACCAACACCGGCATCAGCTTCCCGCTCCCTGCCAATACTCAATTGGTCAACGGCGCGGAACTGGGCTGCCAACAAGGCAATCCGGTGTTCTGCCCTGTCGGCGATCTCGACCCGGAACAAAACCAGACCCTGACCCTGGAGTTCACCACTGACACCGGCATCAGCCAGACCTTTACCTTCAACGCCAGCGCCGATCAGAGCGACCTGCCTGGAGACACCGACACAGAAGCCGACATCACCGTGCAGTACAACGCCAGCGTTAACACAGCGGCAGGTGGCAGCAGCGGGGGCGGTGGTGCGTCACTGTGGTTGGGGCTCATGGCGTTGCTGCTGGGCGTGCGCTTGCGTCAACATTAGTGGTGGCACGTTGTATTATTATTTCTTCAGCAAGAAGAAGTGACATAGATCACAATCCTCCTATCCGAAAATAAATTTTAGCCGCGCCTGTAAGTCATGGCTGACAAGAGAAAGTGCGCTCCTGCCTTATACTTTCGCCCCAATTAAAACGACGAATCCAAACATGGGGAAATCATGCTGAGTATGCAGTGGCACCGTATGAAACGTACTGTAATTGCACTTTTATTATTCATCGCAGCGGCGCCCAGTTTCGCAAACCTGGAAGCCCAAGGCCCCGAATACCTCGTTAACACCTCATCATCCGGTTACGAAGCAACACCGCACATAGCCGTAGACGGGAACAATCAGACACTGATCGTTTGGACCTCTCAAAACCGCCTCTCCGATGTTGGCCCAACCATTAAAGGCCAATTTTATAATCAATTTGGTGAGACCGTTGGCCCAGAGAAAGTCTTGGTCGATGCGGACCAAAATATCGCCCGCATTCCTGAACAGAACGACTACCCACACATTGCAATGACCATGTGGAACGATGGTGATTTTGCCCTCGCCTGGTCGGAAACCGGCGATCCCATCAGTGACACCGATAACGACTACAATCTGGTGCTTCAATTCTTCAATAACGACGGCTCTCCAACAGGTGAGCCTGTCACCGTTGCAAATACCGACGGCAAAGAAGCGCTACCCGCCCTCGCCCACAACGACACCGGTCTGGTAATTGCCTGGCAAACTTTTCCCACTACACGGGGCAAGCCTATAAATAGCAAGACACTGTCATTCCGGCGTTATAGCAAAAGCGGCAACGCCACAAATAGCGGAGTCACCGTCCCGCAGCCTATACCGCTCACCAACCTGGGGGCTATTCCAGCCGTTGCCCTGAATACCGATAACGCGATATTCCTCGTATGGGGCGCAGATATGCAGGGCAAGAAAACCGGAGAAGAAACGTCACCGCATTACGCTATTAGAGGCGCGCTTTTCGCTGCGAATGATAATCCGATAGGCGAAACATCCACCCTGTTTAGCATAACCGATGTGGGCAGCTACCCTAGCGACGTTCACGCGGCCACACTAGACGAAAACCACTTCATCGCAGCCTGGGACAGCGGTGATTATGGAAGCCGGGACCCAATGGCACGGTCTGTTTCGCTAACCGGGGTTCTTGGCAGCGTCATGGGCCAACAAACGCAGGAAGATAATGCCATCTCGGCTATCGCAAAGGGCAAGGATGGCAATGCCTTTATCGTCTGGAACCGCAACGGCGGATATAACGATAAAACTCTTTACACTCAACAGCTCACGGTCAACGGCCTTATAGGCGGCCCTCAACAAGCATCCACCTACACCACGCCTGAAGAGAACCATGTGGCTCTTGCCACAGACAGCAATGACTCGCTCATCGTTACCTGGGAAAGCTGGATAGCGAATGATGACGACGCGCCGGATATTTATGCTCGCCGTTTTGAGGTCACGCAAAGCAGCAATACAGAAACCGGCGGAGCAAGCAGTGGAGGAGGAAGCAGTAGTGGAGGCGGTAGCCTGCCCCTTGCTTTGCTTACTGCTCTCGTGGCGCTCGGCAGGTTTCGCAGGAACCACTGGCGGATCTCGGACCGTAGGTCAGATTAGCCTATAAGGCGTAATCCGACATCCAGGTACGCAATAAAAGCGAAGACGTATCACATCGTCCGAAACTGCTCCAACGCCGCCAGAATATCCAGCGCATGGCGGCGTTTCACCGGATCATACAAATCCACCGTCACCATCAGCTCATCCACCTCTACCGAATCCAGCAACTGATCCAGTTGTCCTTGCATAGAGGCTGCCGTTCCCAGCAACTGCAAGCCCAGGAAATCTTTTACCCCTACTTCCTCTTGTGGATTCCACAATCCGTCCATGCTCTGTACCGGCGGCTTCATCCACAAAGGCTGGCCACGGAACAGGGCCAGAATGCGCTGGTAACTGGTGGTGGTCAGGTACTGGGCCTCCACATCGGAATCCGCCGGCACCGCAGGCACCGTCAACATGGCATAGGGCCTGTCCAGCTGAGCAGAGGGCTGAAACTGATCCCGGTAGATACGCAACGCCTCACGATACAACCGCGGCGCAAAATGCCCGGCAAAGGCATAGGGCAAGCCACGCTGTGCGGCCAGCTGCGCGCTGTACAAACTGGAGCCCAACAACCAGATCGGTACTTCGGTGCCCGCCCCCGGAATCGCGTTCACAGCCCGTGACGCATCCAGCGGCCCGAGCAAACGCTGCAACTCCGCCACATCCTGGGGGAACTGCTCCGCCCCCAGACCTTCACGACGCAGGGCACGGCTAGTCATTGGATCGGTTCCCGGCGCACGGCCCAGGCCCAGGTCAATCCGATCAGGATAGAGACTCTCCAGGGTCCCGAACTGCTCGGCAACCACCAGCGGGGGATGATTCGGCAACATCACCCCCCCGGACCCCACCCGAATGGATTCGGTCGCCCCGGCAATATGCCCGATCAACACCGAAGTCGCGGCGCTGCTGATCCCCTGCATATTGTGGTGCTCCGCCAGCCAGAACCGCTGAAAACCCAGCGATTCCGCATGGCGGGCGTAGGCAACGCTGTTGGCCAGCGTCTCGCCCACGGTATCGCCCTCACGGACCGAGGCAAGCTCCAGTAATGAAAACGGCACTTTTGCAGACAAGATTTATCCTCCCATAACGCCAGCGTTATGAATAGTGTTCAAATTCGGGATTTCAAGTCAACAGAGAAAAAGCAAAGGGCCGGCTCATGCCGACCCTTCAGATTTTTAGTAGAAAATAAGGCTAACTCAAGGTGAGCCCATATGCCCATGACTATTTCATTATGGAGCTTTAGCTCCACAACGGGTAACACAACTGTAGTTTGAGTGCGGCGATGATCCCGAAAAGAGTTCTAGCGGATTGCCCCAACCAGGTTGATTTTGTGTCGCGCTATGAAACGGCACTGCCGGCACCTCCATTGTCACCAGTGAGTTAGTCGTCGCGTCGAAATGATCCACGACACTAACGCTCTGCCCATGACTCCCATAGACATATAGCCCGTGATTTCCACCTAGGCCCTGCCCTACAAAATCGCCACTGTTAACAGAGGAACTAGTAAGCAACATGCTGTTACTATGGAGGTACGTGTTGAAATCCTTCAAATTCACTGGGGAACCAAACATATTCCAGGTGAAATTTGGATTACCGGCTGTGCCGAACGCGATATCCTCAGACAGCCCCACCGCAAGCAAGCCCGAGTAGTTCAGCAAGTTCCCCTGTGAGTGGTTTGCAAGATTTGCATGATCGTCCCCTCTGGCCAGCATCACCTGATTCGCAAATATGCCCGTATCAACCGCCACGTTTGTCGCCATCCATGATTGGCCCAGCTTAATCGACAGCGTGTCTTGCGCGCTTTCAAAGAGGTCAGCGAGCACACCTCGCGACGGGTTGTAATTCAGTGTCACCAATACCGGCTGCTCAGGATTGTTTAACAGGTCATGGGTTTGCGTCACAGCGTTGTAGGAGGCCAGCGCAGGGGTATTTAGCATGCCGTTTGTGGAATTCTGATAAGTAGCCGTTCCTGCGGCAATCGCCAGCGGGTTCGTGCTAACCATTGTCCCTGCCAGCTTTGCTTGCTGCGCAGCATTCATCAAATGATAGCCAGGCGTTTCTGAAATCGGCACCCAGCCCAACTCCGGATTGGCCAGCATATAGGGATTGTCTGCCGTAGCAATCACCATCTGTTGTTGGTGTGCATCGCTCCCAGGCAAGAGCTGGCCTGGTAACTGTGCCAAAAGCCCGCCAAAGTTCTGTGCGGTGGGCAGGATTCCGAATGCTCCGATTCTTTGATTGATTATCTCCCTCATCACCGTGGGATTATCTACACCCGAGATGCGTACACCAAGGTCTACACCACGGCTTATCTCACCGCCTACTCCGCTAATCACTGTCTGAGCATTGGTTCCTGAGCTTAATTGTTGCTCCACAATCTCGGCCCGACCCACTTCGCTGAAAAGACGATTATCTACCGTCACTCCGACGTCCAGCACCCCAGTCTGCTGATCAAGCGTCACCACTTGCGACTCATTGATATCACGATTCAAATCGGCATAGTCAGCATGTTCATCCAGACTTACTCCACCAACGGTGATATTACC
Source organism: Alcanivorax sp. VBW004 (assembly GCF_009718865.1). Classification (NCBI taxonomy): domain Bacteria; kingdom Pseudomonadati; phylum Pseudomonadota; class Gammaproteobacteria; order Oceanospirillales; family Alcanivoracaceae; genus Alcanivorax; species Alcanivorax sp. VBW004. Next base: position 1,842,526 of record NZ_WNHC01000001.1, on the reverse strand, counting down.
CGCCCCAATCGTGGCCAGGGTCTGACCTTCCATGCGGCTCCCCGAATTCTGGAGACTGACTGTCGTTGTTCCGGTTGTCTGCTCCTTGCCCTTTAGATCTTCTCGCGTCCCTTCATATTCTTGCTTACCAACATTACTTACCTGCAGTCCAACACCCTGCTGTTCACTCTTACTGTAATCGCGCAGATCTTCGACCGTTAATGTTTCCGTAGCAAAGCTCAGATTGCCATGGTCCACCAACGCCAGCTCACCAGTCTCAGCATTTTCTTCATAGCTGGCATTTGCGATCATGCCACCGATCAGGGTAGTGTCCCTGGCCGTGACCCGGCTGTTTTCGCCGTCTGCCACCAGAATGGCACTTTGCTGATTGGTGCGCGCGCCTTCGCTGCTTCCTTCTGCCATGTTAAAGCCCGCGCTGCCGCTAGCAGGCTTTCTCTCGTTTCCAGCACCAGCGATTCCAAGATTTGCTCCCATGCTGCTGTTGCTGCTGCTGTAGGTATCTTGCAGACTTTCAATATGTAGTGCTCCGGTTTCGATTTCAGCGGAGTTAGCGGTGATAAGGCCGCCTTTCACCGTCAGGCTCTCACTGTTACTGGCCAGGTGGCCCACATTGAGCTGGCTATTTACGTACTGGGTGGCCTGACTTTGGGAGTCAGCTTCATTAAAACCGACATTGGCATTCCAGCTACCCGCACCGCTGGTGCTGACACTGAAGCCACCGTTTTTGCTCTCTTGTTCAAAGCGGCTGCTTTGTTCGTTGGTACCCGCTCCAATAAGGATATCGGCTGCATTCAGGTCCAGTACACCGGCATTAATGTCACTGCCAATGATGCTTGCCTTGTCCGCATTAATGCTCATGGCGGAGGCATTGAGGGTGCTACCTTTCCAATCTTTTTGTGTTTCAGTGCTAGTCGAGGTGGTTTCACTATGCTGAGCACTACCGCTGACATAGAAACCGGTGCCAGCCGCTGCCGTCCCGGCAGCCATCGCCATACCTAGCGCAAGCTGAGCCTGGACTAAGTTTGCTTCTGCAGCGGCCACCATAATGCGATAATCATCCAGTGCATCTTTAGCCAGCTCCCCTCGTTCGACACGCCTTTCCGCCTCTTTTAGCCCATCAACCGCATCACCAACTGCCTCACCCGCCTTTTTAAGGCCCTCCACCGCATACGCGGCATCCACGTAGGCATTGCGAATACCTACCGACGTTTCCGTGGTTTTTTCCTTCAGCGTTTCCGTAACCGTTTTTTCATCCTGCACCCCGGTAATGCTGACGCTGTCACCAGCCAGTGACAGAACACCGTCTTCCCCGGTAGCTTCAATATCGGCATTGATCAGGCTTAACTCGCTGTCTGCCTCAAGGACAATCTGATTCCCTGAAATACTGCTACCGCTATGCGTTAGCGTATTGGTGACCGTTGCCTGCTCCAGCTCGGTCAACCGAAGCCCGCCCAGGCTGATTTCGTCCTTTTTCAGTGAGGGATCGATACTGGAGGCGGTCTCGGTTTCATCTTTTTCAGTGATCGTCGTTTCGGTGACCGCTGTATCCAGCAGGATATTGTCGGCCAGCATCACGACCTTGCCACTCTCTTCGTCAGCTTCCAGACTCGAACCCGTCAAGGTCATATCGTTTTGGGCAGAAAGCTGGATATTCTCTGCTTGCAACGCCGAGCCAACCTCGCGACGCTCATGGACTCGGCTTTCCGTACTTTCGGAAAGCGTTACCTCCATGTCTTTGGCCCCCAGTGCCAGCCCTGGCAAATACATGCCGCCGGCCCCCATAATGACGGAGGAAGCTTTTGCCAATTCCTTGACAGGGCCACGCAAAGAACGGGTTTTTATATCCCAGTTTTCGTTTTCGAGGGCAACAGTACCAATGTAAAGATTGTCGATACTGCCGCGCTCAATAATAGGGTTTCCTTCATCGTCCAACCTCAGGGCACCGTTCTCAGCCGTTACCAAGGCGGCATCCCCGATGCGCAGATCACCCTGCGCTTCAAGCTGGGCGGCACCCAGCACCACATCCCCTTTTGCATCAAGGGACAGTTCCGCTCCCGATGTCAGCCCGGCTTGTGCCAGTGTCTGAGCCATGCTTCCCGTGTCACGGGTTTTGATCCTGGCGGCATTTTTATCGGTAGTTTGTATTCGTGTGTATGCGCTATTGACACCAGATTCAATGTGCACATCCCTGCCGGCCTCAACCTCGACACCCTCTTCGCCATGACCGTTAGAAGCGATCAATTTCACATCACCCGCTTCTGCCGCAAGCGAGAGGGTGCCACCTGCCGTTAAGAGGCTGCCAATAGCATTTTTTGTTTCATGTTCGATCGTTGTCGTCTTGCTGCGTCCAAAACTGCTATCGTCCTCTTCATAGCTATAACGGTAGTCAGAATTTTGGGCCGCCAGAATACTAATATCTCCCTTACCCATCAGCGACAGATCTTCCCCAGCTTCCAGCCGACTGGCAATCGCGGTCAGATCATTCCCGGACTCCATAACCACATCGCCACCAGCGGTAACTGAGGAACCCTGCTGGCGCACGCTGCGCTGGATGTTATGGCTGGTTTCGCCATCGTGTCGCACCCTGAAATCGTAGCTGTCGCTGTTGGCCGCGGAAGCGATCAGCAGGTCGTTCCCCGCGCTCAGTTGTACGCCACCATCACTGGCCAAGTCGGAACCGATGATGTTGAAATCGTTGCTGGCACTGGCCAGCAGATTCATGGTGGCGGTGATTTCGCTGCCGATATGGCGGATACGGGACTCACTGAGCTTGCCGCTGTGGTAGCTGCCTTTTCTCCCGGATTGATCTGTCACAGTATCAACGACGATATCGCCTTCGGCATTGATCGCGACACTGCCCCCCTGGATGCGACTGCCGGTGATACGGATATCATCGCCGGCATCAAGCGCTACAGATTCCAGGCCGTCGATGGTTGCCGCTTTGCCCATCTGGGTGTGCCATTCTCTCCAGCCTGTTCCATCGCTTATCTCGCTCTGGTAGACAAGACGCTGGTTAATAATCTCCTCGGCACTCTTAAGCGCCACTTCCCGCCCGCGAATGGTGCCGCTGACATTGCGGACATCGCCTTCGGATTCAATATCCACCAAACCTTCACCAATAATATCGCCGCCCAGATTTTGCAGACCCTCTTCATTGAGATTGAAATGGGTATCGCCCCCGATGTGTATGGTCCCGCTGTTAACGATGCTGCCGCCGTCATTCACCATATCGCCACCAGAGGCGATCAATGCACCGTTCTCGTCAATCACCGCGCTTTGTGGTGACAAGTAGAGCTGCGGCACCAATACGGTCTCACCGGCGACTTCCTGTTCCACCATCCAGACGACGTCTCGGGTCAGCTTATTAACCTGTTCAGGGTTGAGTGCCACCCCAACTGTCAATTCCAGAGATTCGGCAGCGAACAGGCCATTATCGAGCAAAGCACGATACTGGGCATTGGCATCCACATATTCCTGGTCCAGCAGGGCGCGGCCGGTCAGGTCCACCACCTGCTGACGAATCAACTGCTGTTCGTAGAAACCATCGCCCAGCAAACGCATGGCGCCATTTGGGTCCCAGCCCAACCGGTTGAGAAGATATTCAGAGCCCAGGAAACCGTCACGGGAGGCGAAGAAAGGGTTGGTTTCAATCAGGTAGGGATGGTCCGGGTCGGCAATGGAGAACAGGCCGCCATTGGCGCCGTCCAGGTAGCTGTCCATATCGTTACCACCACGGCCGGCGCCCTCGCCAACGGCGATAAGCTCTTCTTCGGAAACTCCCCCGGCCTGCTTGTGGCCAAAGTCTCCATTGGTAACGGCCGCTCCCCCCATGTCCAGGTCGCCGCCAGAGATAATATTGGCGCCCAGGATTTCAGCGGATTCAAGTGGGACGGTTTCTTCACCAATATGGGGAGTGTTCTTTACAACCCAGTTATCTTCACGCTTTAGGAAATTGTCGGGATCATAGCTGGAGTTATTCCAGCCTGGATGAAGGCGCATATATTCCAGGGCTTTATTCCCACCATCGCCCCAATATTCAGCCCTACCAAAATAATTACGATTGTTGTATGGCTCGATTCCATATCTGACATTAGCCACATGCGCATCATCGGAAAGATATTTCTTGTAATGGTTGATCAGGACATATTCGCCACTATGTAGTCCAATATTGTCAATGCGATCCACATCAAGGTTCATATTCCCGTAGGCGAGAATGTCGCTGGTCTCATTGACCAGCTCCTCTCCGGTGAGTGACATATCGCCACCCGCCACCAGAAGGCTGCGCCCGGTGGTTGCCTCATCCAGCTCACGCACAAATTCTTCGGTGAAGGTATAGCGCATGGTGAAGTTCGTATGTTCGCATTCTATGCAGAAATACTGCGCCTTGGCGTCCACCAAAACGTCTTCCCAATCGAGTACATCCCGCACATTCAGAATCTGCTCCGCCTGAACCGCAACATCGCCTTCCGCCTCAATTCGCCCGGACCGGTTTTCCAGTTTTTCTGCACTCTCTCCATCGTTACCGCTGATAGTGATAGTCCCGGAGGTATAGATATCTGCCAACCGGTTGGTCACCTGATCGGCTGACAGGGTGATATCGTTTTCGGAGAGCAGGGCCCCGCCTTGATCATTGAGAATGGAGTCTGCCTTGACGGTCAGCGCTTCGCGCCCCCCCAGGGTGCCTGTGTTGGTAACGGTGGTGGCCTGAATATCCGCCATGCCATCAGCAACCACATACCCGCTATTGGTGTAATCGGCTGCATTCACACTCAAGTCTGCCTTTGCCAACACGGTGCCTGTGGACATGATATCGTTCTGATTGGCATCAATGGCAATATTCCCGGTTGCTGCCAAATCGAAATTTTGGATCTTGCCATTGGCCGACAGCACCATATCCCCATTCTGCGCCGCCACCGGCGCATCAAGCTTGACCCCCACACCCTCTTCATTGGCGATCAGTCGAATGCGGTTGGCGTACATGCCGCCCAGTGCACTGGAATCGATGGCAAAGCCCGGCTTGTTGGTGCCGGTGGTTTCATTCGATGTGGCCAGGGTGTTGCGGTCTACCCGTTGTTGGCCGGTGACGATGTTCAGTGAGTCTGCGTGCAGCTCACCGGCCACCTTGACAGAGCGGGCGATGAGGTCGAAGCGGTCGGTATTCGAACCGTTCAATCCGTTCTCGCCAATACCAATACGGCCGCCCTGCACATCAAACCCCTGCAGCTCGCCCCCTTCCATGATGGATTTACCGGTGGTCAGGGTGGCGTGGTTGGTATTGATAAAGCCACAACCGTTACAGCTGATGCCATTGGGGTTGGCCACCACCACATCGGCGCGGGCGCCGCCGACTTCGATATAGCCGCCCAGGTTGGACGGGTTCTGGCCGATGACTTCATTGAGAATCAGGCTGGCGGAGCCATTGTGCAGGTTCGGGTTGCCTTCGATGTAGCCACCCAGTTGAGTTTGCGTTACCTGCTGGCTGTTATTGAGAACAACGCCTTTGCTGCCTACGTTGAAATCGTTATAGAAATTCTGCGACACCCCTTTGCTGTTGGGGTTTTGAATATTGACCACGGGCACGCCATTGGCGGCTTTATCCATCGTCGGCCGCCCATTGGTGCCATGGGTGGGAGTGATGGGTTGTGCGGACAGCAGCATGGGCTGCCAAATCAGCAACAACGACAGCGTATACACCAGACCACGACGGACCGGCTTGGCGGAGGACTCAGAATTCGGCATAAAGTGAGGCATGGAGAGTGTACTCGCTGTCTGTCAGTTCCGTTGAATGCTGTTCCATGGGCCAGGAAATTTCGGTGGTAAGGCGCACCGAGCGGTAGCCCAACCGCACTCCGGCGGTGGTTGAATCTATGCGTGAAAAACCAAACTCGTTCTGATTGCCCGGCACCACTCCGGAGTCATACGCGGCAAAGGGGATCACCGAAACAGGCCCGGTGATCGGCGGGTAACCATCGAACTGCACGCTGCCCGCCACGGCTGAATTCCCGTTCAGGGTAATATCCCGATACCCCCGAACCACTGAACTGGATGCCACCGAGAACCGTTCCGAGGGAAACAACACGTCGTTGGCATACTGTGCATTCAACCGTAATGACAGGGCGCCATATAACGGCTTTATAAAGCGATTGGCTGTAAGATATGTCTGATAGCGAGTGTGCGTTTTCTCTGCAATTGAGACGTCACCCGGAAGGTTCGTCGCCGGCCCCGTGCCCCAGCCTTCTTCCACGGTGACCGTGCCCGCCAGCTGAGTGCGCCCCCAAAGGTGTTTGGCATTGATGCGCCCACCCAGGGCTTTCAGCTGGTAGGAACTCACCCGGATGACCGCATCGTCCAACAGGTTCTCGGTATCGGAGTAGGCGCCTAACAACGAGAACGACAACCGGGAACGGTTGCTGCGATACAAAGTACGGGTGAGCTCAATACGGGAGGTATCGGTGGCGCCAGTGGTTTCAAAACGCTGGAAGATCCCCTGGATTTCGTTTTCATATTGTTGGCGGTTATAGCTCAACGCCAGGTTCCAGTAGCCCAGGCTAATGTCATAACTGAGCCCGGCCCCCCAGGCACGATCCGAAAATTCCGTATCCAGATCGCTATTCAGGGATAGAGAGATCCTGTCGGTGAGTCCGAAGGGACTGCCCCAGTCCAGCCCTGCTTGAGCGGTGCCATGGGTAACATCCCCATAGTGCTCTTCATCCAGCACCAGGGTGCCCCGGTAGCGCCGTGGCCATTCCGCCTGACCCAGCACCACCGTGCCACCCTGTTCCTCCCCGGGTGCCAGATCCATCTTCGCGTCCAGATGGGGTAACCGCGCCAGGGTTTCCACCGCGTGCTCCAGATCACGCAGGTTGACCAGATCACCGGGCGACGCAGGCACCGCCCACTCCAGCACGCGCACGGGCATGCCCACGGCCTCGAAGGACTCCACACGACCGGCCACCACCAGAAGCACCAGGGTGCCGGAAGCGATATCCTGTTCGGGAATCAATACACGGCTAGTAACATAACCTTTGTCGATCAACGCATTGGAAAGCACCGCCTGTAAGGCGCGAATGTCTTTCATACCAATGCATGTGCCTTCTACCGCATCGGCGGGCCGCCGAAACCAGCGACCAAAAGGAAGCGGAGCATCCCCCAACGTTTTGAGTTGAACCGATTCAATCTCAAAACAGCGGTCGGATGCTCCAGAGCCTTCCGGAACAGGCATGCGCAGGTCCGGCCCTTCGCCGGGCACCTGCATATCTTCCAGCTGCTGCTGCTGACGCTGGCGCTCCTGCTCCTGCAGGCGGTCGAACATGCGCTGCTGGGAATTCGGGGCAGGAGCGGCCATTACCGCCCCAGCGCCTCCAATACCCACACAGAGACAGGCGGCGATAACGCCGTAACGAAACAACGGGTTTTCCCCCAACATGGCTATCCTTGCCGATTATGATCACACTGCCGCAGCAGGAAGGTTCATTGCCTTCTCGTAGTTGTGTATTGTGCTGCGGCGAATTAACAGGCGGCGATTCTACACTTTCGGTTATGCAAACGGACTTGAGAGACAGCACGGACGTGAACTTCATCACACGGATCTCGGCACAAACTGCCCAACGGTTTTTTCTGGCCCTTTTTCTGGCTTTTTTTAGTACGACAGTGCATTGCAACGTGGGCCAAGCCATGGCCCCACTGACGGATGCCTCCGCCAATTCTGACCATGCGGTTGAAGAGGCACTCAAGGCCAGCAAGACACTGAAGCCAGCAGAACAGCTGGTTGTACAGAACCGCCTGCGCCTGCGGCAAGCCGCCATGATGATGGTTAACAGCCAGTTCACTCAGGCCCGGGAAGTCTTGAGCACAATAGAAACCGCCAGCCCATCCGGCGCTCAGGCAGGCCTGTTGATGGCCGAAAGTTTTCGCCTGGAAAACAACACCGAGCAGGCAAAAAACTGGTTTCTACGCACCGCCCGGCACTTCCCTTACCGCCCGCAAACCCTTTCTGGCTTGATGAGCGCCGCCCACGACCAACGGACCACAAATCCCGGCCTTTCTCTTGCCCTTTACCAGGAAGTGGAAGCGCAAAGTCAATTTGCCGAAGACCAACTGAGCATCCTGAAGGCAAGCGGTCACATCGATCCGCTGGCTGTTATTTTTCCTTCAGGAATAGATGACGATGTGCGCAAGACACTATTAAAAAACTGCTTGCACCACCCGGATCTCGACCTGCTGCACGCGTCGTCCAGACTCCAGGAAGCTGTAACCACTCTTCTGCAACTGCAGGCACAAAACAGACAATTAACCGAACAGCTCAACGCACTAACGCAAAAACTGGCCACGTATCAAAAACAACGCAGTGACATAGAATCCACCCTCAGCAGCAATGCCAGCCGACTCACTTCGCTTAAAGAACAGCTGGTCCCCAATGACTTCAGTCCTGACCAAACGCGCATCCGCCAGCAACTAACCCAGCTGACCAACCAGCAAACCCGACTGCGCGCCCAAATCGCCTTCATCGACCAGGCAAGTGAGTCTCTGCCCGGCATTATTGACAAGATCGACCGCCAGACCCGCCAACTTCACAGCGCAGCCATGGCTCAACTCAAGGGAAGTCAGGTCGACGTGGAAACGGTGCTGAATAAAAGCTATCAGGCGTATTTAAGTGACCTGCGCAACCTGACCGCAGAAGCCAAGCTGCAACGTGCAGAAATACAAATATCGGCTTCGCCATAATACGAGGGCGGCTAGCCCTTTCTCTCTTCTTCCACCGCTCAACGTGCTCTCACCTTCCCTGCCTTCTGCCCTACCTTTTCCCGGCATCCTGTGGTTCACTGCCGGCATCACGCCCCGGAACACGGTATGCCATGCCCACACTCAAATGCCCCAGTTGCGAACAGGTCCTGCGCCTTGCCGGCAATAGCTGGCACTGCGATAACGGCCACCGGTTCGATCGTGCCAAGCGCGGTTACACCAATCTGTTGCTGGCGCAGCAACGCCGCTCCCGGTCACCGGGGGACGACAAGGCCATGGTGCAGGCGCGCACGGCGTTTCTTGAACTGGGCCGTTATCAGCCATTGGCAGATGCCCTGCTCGCCCACCTGCCGGATGAAGAACCCGCCTGGCTGGATATCGGCTGTGGCGAAGGCTGGTACACTGAGCAGTTTGCCCAGCGGTTGGGCGGCGTGAATGGTGTGGGCGTGGATATTTCCAAGTTCGCGGTGGATGCAGCTGCCAAGCGTAACAAGCGCATCACCTGGTTGGTGGCCAGCGGCGCCCGGCTACCGCTGTTTGATGACAGCCAGCAAACCGTATTTGTGTTGTTCACCCGCCTGTTCGTGGACGATATCGCCCGGGTGCTGCAACCCGGTGGGGAATTGATTGTTGTCGGTACCGGGGAAACGCACCTGCTGCCGTTGCGCGAAGCCCTGTACGACGATGTGCGGCAAAGCAGTTTCGATGCGGGCAAATTTCTGGACGAGCGTTTCGAGCTGATCTCAAGCGAGACGCTGCATTGCCAATGGGTGCCGGACTCAGAAGAAGAACTCCGTAACCTGCTGGCCATGACGCCCCATCACTGGCGGGCACGGCCGGATGCGAAAGCCGGCATTGGCGCCTTGGCCGGCCAGCCCATGAACGGACATTTTGTGATTCAACGCTGGCGGCGGGTGGCGTAGATTTCGTTTTTATCACGCGTGATGTCGGGTTCGTGTCGGATTACGGCTACGCCTAATTCGACCTACAAAACCCGTGTTCCTCGTAGGTCGAATTAGCCTGAAAGGCGTAATCCGACACCGCACACTCCTCTCACTCTACTCTCTTCCCAAGCACTCGCTCCAGATACCCCAACAAATCATTCGCATTACTCACCGGCGCCCGGTACGCCAGATGCCCATCCGGGCGCATCAACCAGAGCCGGCCCTGGTCGCCGAATGCGCTGGCAAACTCCCCTTCATGGTCACGCCAGATACGGGTGGTACCTTCCCGGGGCACATCTTCATCGGCGGTGGCCCGCGCCGCAATCACGGTCAGGTGCACACGCTCACGGTATTCCTGCCCCAAACGATCACTCAAGGCATACATCACCAACCGCTCGTTATGCTCGGGGGATTCGCTCAACTGCAGCAACAAATGATGTACCGGTTTGCGCAACAAACCGTGCAGCTGATGCAGATGCCCGGTGCGCACGGATTTCAGCGCCGCATCCGGCAGCCGATCGCCCGGCAGCGGCCCCTGATGCCGCCAGCCCACGTCGGCCTCCGGCCCACAGGTGACCAGCGGCGAATTGCGATAATGCACATCCAGCTGGCTGGCCGTGCGCAGCAGTCGGCTGGAAATATTGCGACGGCTACCTGCCAGTTTCAGCAGTGAATCCCGACTGCGCCGCAGCAAGGGCAATTTCACCAATGAGGCCCGCGACAGCATATCCACGCCATACAACATTTTCTCAGCCACCGGGCGCCGTTCCTGCTCGTAGCTATCCAGCAAGGCGCCCTGCCCAAACCCCTTGAGGTAAAATGCCAGCTTCCAGCTCAGATTGAAGGCATCCGCCAGGCCCGTGTTCATGCCTTGAGCACCCAATGGACTTTGCACGTGAGCCGCATCCCCAGCCAGGAAAACCCGATTGCGCCGAAAATGCTGCGCCAGCCGGCGCTGCACGGAGAATTGGCTCAGCCAGCGGGGTTCACCCAAATCAGGCACGTCCCCAAGAATCGACGTTAGCCGTTCGCTAAAGGGCGCCAGACTCAATGGTGTTTCCGGCGGCTCACGGCTAGCCATAATCAGCCGCCAGCCCTGCGGCAAAGGCAAGGCCAGCAACAGCCCTTCTTCCTGCAAAAAACCATGGGAGCGGTCGTTGCTCCAGGGGGCAGCATCCCAAGGCACATCTGCCAACAGGAAATGCTCGCTGTAATCCACGCCGTTGAAACCAATGCCAAGTTGCTCACGGACCGTGGAGCCCACGCCATCAGCCCCCACCAGCAGCTCGGCATTCAATGTCTGTACCTCCGCCCCCTGGCGAATGCGCGCCTGCACGCCGCTGCCGTCCTGACGGAAATCCAGCAATTCGGCGCTGCGAATCAATTCCCCGCCCAGCATCCGGTATCGGTCGATCAACACCGCCTCCACCTCGGATTGGGGGCAACTGAGCACCCACGGGTACGGCGCTTTCAGGGAGGTGAGATCCAGTTCGAAGAGAAACCCTTTATCGCCGTACACCGATACGGCCTTGAGTCGCCGCGACGCTTTGCGGATCGGCGCCAGCACATCCAGCGCCTCAAAGATTTCCAGCGAGCGGGCATGCAGACCCAGCGCCCGGGAATACGGCGATGGCGCCTCAAGACGATCGATGATGCAACAGTTGATACCGTGACGGCGCAAGCCGATACCCAGTGCCAGCCCGGTGGGGCCCGCACCGACAATCAGCACCTGCGGTGTGCGGTTCTCGCTAATGGCGATGGTACACTCTCCTTATGGCACCCTTATTGGCGCCCCTGCCTGGCACTATGCCCACGGGGGTAGCCCGGTCTGTCTGCAGCCCACCGGACACGTCTCTGTGCCTGTGGCCTGCAACAGCCGCGCCAACACGTGAACGCTTACCCGAGCCCATCATGGCACATTCCACCACACCCTCCATGACGCCTTCCATGACGCCTTCCATGGCGCCTGCATCGCGCAAAATTATCCACGTGGACTGCGACTGCTTTTACGCCGCCGTGGAAATGCGGGACGACCCCAGCCTGCGCGGCCGCCCGGTGGCCGTGGGCGGCGACCCGCACCGGCGCGGCGTGATTGCCACTTGCAACTACCCGGCGCGGCAATTTGGTGTGCATTCGGCCATGGCATCCTCCCAGGCCCTGCGGCGCTGCCCGGAACTGGTTATTGTGCCTCCGAACTTTGACAAATACCGCAAAGTTTCCGCCCAGATCCATGACATTTTTCGTCGTTATACAAGCCTGATTGAGCCGCTGTCACTGGACGAGGCCTTTCTGGATGTGAGCGCCAGCGAACAATTCGATAATAGTGCCACCCGCATTGCCCAGGCATTGCGCCAGGACGTTCGCCGGGAGGTGGCTATTACCGTGTCCGCAGGCGTCGCTCCCAACAAATTTCTGGCCAAGGTTGCCAGCGACTGGCGCAAGCCCGACGGGCTGTTTGTGATCCCTCCCGCCCAGGTCGAGGAATTTGTGGCCGCCCTGCCGGTGAACAAGATTTCCGGGGTGGGCCGGGTCACCGGTGAACGCATGGCCGGCCTCAACCTGAAAACCTGCGGCGATCTGCAACAGCTAAGCCGACTGGAGCTGGGCCAGCACTTCGGCAGTTTTGGCGAGCGGCTTTATCACCTGTGCCGCGGTGAAGACAGCCGCCCGATCCAGACCGGGCGGCGGCGCAAGTCGGTATCGGTGGAACGCACCTACGACAAGGACCAGCTCACCCTGACGGACTGGCTCCGGGAGCTGGAGGGGCTGATTGAAAAGCTGAAGGAACGGTTTGCCAAACTGGATCAGCATTACCTGATCAGCGGGCTCACCGCCAAGGTGAAGTATCAGGATTTTGTCAGCATGAGCTGCGACAAGGCCGGCAATGACCTGGATTCCGCCCACTTCGAGGCCCTGTTCCGCCAGCTTTGGGAGCGGCGCGAAGGCCCGGCCCGCCTGCTGGGCATCGGCGCCCGGCTACGCGACCTGAAAGCCCCCCAACAACCGGACCTGTTCCCGGAAGAACGGGACAAGGCCCTGCATAGCCAGCGAAACAGGATGTGACAGGAGACGCGGCACGCTGCACGCTTCACGCAACAACACGGAGATAGGTCAGGGGCAACCGACTATTCATTCGCCCCGCGCGGAGGCTACATCAGCAGAAGCGTAGGTTGGATTACGCCTTTCAGACGTAGGTCAGATTAGCCTGAAAGGCGTAATCCGACATTTTGCTGGTGGCCCGCGGCGCTTCGCGCTCATTGTTAGCGCCAAAGAGAGAGTCGCGTTGACGTCTGTTGCGTGCAGCGTGTGGCGGGCGTTCCTAGTGCAGCCGCTGACAAACCCGGTCGTGCAGATGCGCCGGAATCAGCCCGTCCATCAATTCCCGGCCGCGGCGTTGCACCGGCTCCATTTGTGCATCCAGGTAGGCATCCAGCGTCGCCACACAATCGGCGCAACGGGTAACGGTAGCCGAATCCGGGTGTTCGGACGCCGCTTTCACGGCCTGTTCCAGTTGATTCAAATACTTGAGCAACATGGTTTGCTCCTGAGTCTCACTCTCTGCTGAGGCCTGTTCAGCGGCCCCGAAACTGATCAAGTCTGGCCGATAATGGCGACAACCTCATGACAAGGCGTTGCCCCATATCAACATAACAGGCGCCCTGGCCTGTATCGGGAAGTTCCTGCATGAACAATGCCGTGAACATTCCCGCCTTGATGTTAAATCGGACGCACGTGCCGGCCCGTCGTTCCCCGGCAAAATGTAAAAACACTTGTCCGCCGACGGGCGGGCTGCCAGCTTGAAAGCTGCGCCCTCACCCCCAACACTCCTTTCTCGCCCGGACTACGGTACTCTCTTTCATTCTTGCTCTGGTACTTTCTCTGAAAGCGATGACAGAACACGCTCAATACCGGTATTAAACCGACCTGATTATTTGCGACGGACCGACCTTATGACCGAAACGGTATCGACCATTGTGGCGCCGGAAGGCAGCCTGGAAGTACTCAGCCAACATGAAGTGGAGCGCCTGCGCGATACCTCTGGCAGTGGCTTGCATGACCTGCTGCGCCGCTGCGCCCTGGCGGTGCTGAACTGCGGCACCCCCACCGATGACAGCCGCGAGGTACTGGAAACCTACCACGACTTCGAAATCGAAGTGATTCAGGAAGACCGCGGGCTACGCCTGAAGCTCGACAACGCCCCGGCTGGCGCCTTCGTGGACGGACGCATGATTCGCGGTATCCGCGAGCACCTGTCTGCGGTATTGCGCGATATCGTCTACGTGGCCAACGAGATCCAGAACAACGACCGTTTCGACCTGAACAACAGCGAAGGCATTACCAACGCGGTATTCCATATTCTGCGCAACGCCGGGGTACTCAAAGCCGGAGCCTCACCAAACATGGTGGTTTGCTGGGGCGGGCACAGCATCTCCCGCCACGAATACGATTACAGCAAAAGCGTGGGCTACCAGCTGGGCCTGCGCCACAAGGATATCTGCACCGGTTGTGGCCCTGGCGCCATGAAAGGCCCCATGAAAGGGGCCCATGTGGCACACGCCAAACAACGGGAGAAGGAAGGCCGTTATCTGGGGATTTCCGAGCCGGGCATCATTGCCGCCGAAGCGCCCAACCCCATCGTCAACGAACTGGTGATCATGCCGGATATCGAGAAACGCCTGGAAGCGTTTCTACGTCTGGCCCATGGCATCATCGTGTTTCCCGGCGGGGTCGGCACCACCGAAGAGATCCTCTATTTACTGGGCGTTCTGTTGCACCCGGACAACGCGGACATTCCCCTGCCCATGGTGCTCACCGGCCCGGCCAGCAGTGCTGACTACTTCCGCCAGGTGGATGCGTTTATTCGCTACACGCTGGGCGAAAAAGCCGCAGAACGCTATCAGATCATTATCGATGACCCGGAAGCCGTGGCCCTTGCCATGTGCCACGGCATCGACCGCCTGACCCTGTTCCGCCGGGATAACGACGATGCGTTCTATTTCAACTGGCGGCTCAACGTGCCATTGGCCTTCCAGCACCCGTTCCTGCCCACCCACGAGGCCATGGCCGCGCTGAATCTGGACACGGATCAACCGGTTCATGAGCTGGCCGCCAACCTGCGCCGCGCCTTCTCCGGTATCGTCGCCGGCAACGTAAAGGAACATGGCATCCGCGCCATCGAACAGCACGGCCCCTACAAACTGCACGCCCCCAACGCGCTGATGACGCATCTGGACGAGCTGCTCAAGGCCTTTGTGGAACAGCAGCGCATGAAACTGCCGGGCAGCCATTACGAGCCCTGTTATGAGTTGGTGGGGTAACAGATAACGGCTAATCACGAACCACACTGTAGGAGTTCCCTTCCAGGGGACGAACCGGCCCGTAAACATGGAAAGATCGAAATCACGGGTTGCTCAACCGTCGATTGCAGCAGACGGTTATCTCTGTCGCCTCGCTGCGCTCGGTTCGTCCCCTGGAAGGGAACTCCTACAGCGGCTTCGTAGACAGCAAAAAGCCCCGGGAAACCGGGGCTTTTTTGTGTTGCGTGTAGCGTGACGCGTGCTTGCGTCTCCTGTGCTACCGCGGCTGCATACGGATACCGCCATCGATACGGATGGTTTCGCCGTTCAGGAACTTGTTCTCGATCATGTGACACACCAGCTGACCGTATTCCTGCGGATGCCCCAGGCGTTTCGGGAACTGGGTCATTTCGATCAGCGGCTGCTTCACCTTGTCCGGTGCCGCATTCATCAGCGGGGTGTTGAAAATCCCTGGGGCGATGGTGTTGCAACGAATCCCCAGCGGCGCCAGATCACGGGCGATGGGAAGGGTCATGCCGACTACGCCACCTTTGGTTGCCGCATAAGCAACCTGACCGACCTGACCATCAAAAGCTGCTACCGAAGCGGTGTTCACAATCAGGCCGCGCTCATTATCTTCGCCCGGCTCGTTCTCGGCCATGGCAGCCGCTGCCAGACGCGCCACATTGAAGGTCCCGATCAGGTTGATCTGCACCACCATGTTGAATACGCCCAGATCGTGCGGCTTGTTCTCACGGCCCACGGTTTTCATGGCAGAACCCACACCGGCGCAGTTAACGCACACATGAATGGCACCAAACTTGGCCACGGTAGCATCCACCGCGGCTTTCACCGAGGCTTCGTCTGTCACATCGGTCTGGGTGAAGGCTGCATTGTCCCCCAGCTGGGCCGCCACTTCCGGGCCTTTCTTGTCGTCACGATCAAAAATCATGACCTTGCCACCCTTGGCAATAATGGCTTCTGCAGTCGCCTGGCCCAGGCCTGAGGCACCACCAGTAATCACGGCCACTTTATCGGTAATATTCATATGCTCTCCTTCTTGTGAAAGGTAGAAAGGTAACGGGCTATTAAACGTTACCCGGAGTATACCCAGCCCGGCCAAGCGTCTCATTGTTGCTTTCGCTCAAACCGGGACTGCTTTAAGGTGAGATTGCGTCATTGCAGTCATTATTCATCAGGACCGCACCTTGACCCATGGCATGGGAGGGAAAGCCTTGCCCGACACCGTCAGACAGGACGATACCACCTGGCTCGCCGACTCGTACCGGCGCATCCGGCAATTCAGCGAGCAATTATGTGCCCCCCTGCTCGCCGAAGACATGGGCCTGCAAGCTTGCCCGGAAACCAGCCCACCCCGCTGGCACCTGGCGCACACCACCTGGTTCTTCGAAACGTTTCTGCTCAAGCCTCACCTGCCCGGTTATCAGCCCGCCAATCCCGCATTCGAATACCTGTTCAACAGCTACTACAACGGCATCGGCGAGCAATACCCTCGCCCTCAGCGCCATCTGTTATCGCGCCCCACTAACGATGAAGTGATGGCCTGGCGCCACCAGGTGGATGCCGCCATGGACGATTTGCTGGCGCGGACCGATAGCCTCACGCCGCTGGTACAGCTGGGCCTCAACCACGAACAGCAACATCAGGAACTGTTGCTCACCGACCTGAAATACAGCCTCTCCTTCAACCCCCTGTCACCGGCCATCACCCAGCCCGTGGACATCCCAGGGGACACGCCACCGCTGACGTTTCAGGACTTCGAGGGCGGACTGGTGGAGATTGGCGCTTGCGGTGGCTTCGCGTTCGATAATGAAACACCTCGCCACAAGGTCTGGCTGGAACCGTTCCTGCTGGCCAACCGCCCTGTGACTCAGGGGGAGTTTCGCGCCTTTATTCTGGATGGCGGTTACCGCAAACCGGACCTGTGGCTTTCCGATGGCTGGAGCTGGGTGCAGCAGCAACAGGTCGAACGTCCGCTGTACTGGAATCCGGCCCTGACCGAGCATTTCACCCTGGCCGGCCAGCAACCCCTCCACGACAGCCAGATCCTGGCGCATGTGAATTACTACGAAGCTGACGCCTACGCACGCTGGGCGGGCAAACGCCTGCCCACAGAGCAGGAATGGGAACACGCGGCCCACAGCCAGGCGATCGCCGGCACCTTCGCGGATTCCCCGTCCGATAATCGCTCGTTTCAACCCGGTGCCGCCCGCGACGCCCGCCTTGCCCATCTGTTCGGTGATGTCTGGGAATGGACCGCCAGCGCCTACCTGCCTTACCCGGGCTTCCAGGCCGCCCATGGGGCCGTGGGCGAATACAACGGCAAGTTCATGTGCAACCAGATGGTACTGCGCGGCGGCTCCTGCGCCAGCAGCACCGATCATCTGCGCGCCAGTTACCGCAACTTTTTCTACCCCCATCATCGCTGGCAGTTCAGTGGCATTCGGCTCGCCTGCGACAAGCGGGCCAATGATGGCTGACAGGCACGCCACCCCGACTTCTTGCAGAGGCTAAGATGAAGCATCAACACACCCCGTTGAACCACCAGCAGCTTTGCCCGAACCTGACGTTTTACGACCTGTACCCGCCAGCCACCGATATGCTTGCGGAGGTCAGCCAGTCCCTTTCTGCTCCCGCCCCGTCCCTGCACCCCAAGTATTTTTACGATGAAGCGGGCTCCGCCCTGTTTGACCGCATCACCCGCACCCCGGAGTACTACCCCACCCGCACCGAAACCTCGCTGCTCACCGGTTACGCTGAAGAAATCCGGGCACGCCTCAACCAACCGCAAACCATTGCCGAACCCGGTGCCGGTAGCTGTGAAAAAGTGCGCCTGTTGCTGGATGCCTGGCAGCCCCGCCACTACATGCCACTGGAAATTTCCCGTGAATGTCTGCTTGGTGCCTCTCGCCAATTGGCCCAGGATTTTCCCGACGTGCACATCAGCGCCGTGTGCGCCGATTACTGCCAGGCCATGGCCATGCCGCAAGCCCTGGTACAACCGGGGCGGGTGGTATTTTTTCCCGGCTCCACCATTGGCAATTTTGAACCGGCCGCCCGCGGCGAATTCCTCAAGGGGCTGCGCACCCTGGCTGGCCCCGGTGGCGCCCTGCTGATAGGCGCCGACCTACAAAAACCCGATACGCGCCTCAATGCCGCCTATAACGATGCCGAAGGCCTTACTGCCGCCTTCAACATGAACGCCCTCCACCACCTGAACCGGGAGCTGGGTTGCCAGTTCGATACCGACAACATGCAGCATGTGGCGTTCTACAATACCGCCCGACAGCGCATCGAAATGCACCTGGAGTGCCTGAGCGACCAACACATTCACCTGGGTGAACGCACCCTCACCCTGAAAAGCGGCACCCGTATCCACACCGAGAATTCCTATAAATTCACCGTGGAAAGCTTCAGTGCCGAGCTGGTCGCCGCCGGCTTCACCCCGCTAAGCTGCTGGACAGACCCGCAAAACCTGTTCAGCCTGCATCTGGCCCAGGTATAGCGGGAACGTAAAAGCTGTCACCCTCCGATCCCGCAAATAGTGTGAACCGGTTCCAGTGCCGTTATACTGAACGGCGTTTTTCTGTCCACACGTTACCAACGATAATAAATGGGGCTGCGGTGATAACCGTGGCATAGGGAGATCGGATGCTTGAACTGATCAGCGCAGCGCGACGCCGTAAACGGCCGCCTACGCACCAGCTGTTTGATGTGGTCACCATGGAATTCCGGGTGGGCCTGCTGGATATTGACCTGAACATGCATCTGAACAATGCCAAATACCTGAAGTTCATGGACCGCAGCCGGCTGGAACACGCGGTGGTCACCGGCCTGCTCAACCGCATGCTCGAGGCCCGCTGCAATGGCGTGGTAGCCAATACCGAAATTGCCTATATCCGTGAACTGCGCCCCTATCAGCAATTCCAGGTACACACCCGAATTCTCGGCTGGGACGACAAATACATGTACTACGACCAGCGCTTCGAGTCCCAGCGCAAACTGCACACCCACGCCCTGCTGCGTGTCGCCAACGTCTACGGCGGCAAATCTGTCAGCCCCCAGACCGTGCAGGAAATGACCGGCATGAACCTGACCTCCCCCGCCTTGCCGGAATATGTGGAGCAGTGGAAGCGGTTGCTGCAGACCAAGCGGCGGTTGACGGAAAGCGACTAGCCAAAAAGCTGCAAAAATAAAAATGGGGAACCCGAAAGGGTTCCCCATTTTTTTGATTCATTAGCACGCTCGAAGCGCGGCCAAGGCGACCGTTCGTTTGGCACCAGCTCCACCCGTGTTGCAGCTTGAAGCTTGTTGCTTGTAGCTGGTCCTTATTCTGTCGAATAGGTATAAAACGGCGCCCAACGCTTCTTTTTCACGTCATCGCCGCCGTAATACACGCCCGGCTCATCCAGCCGCAGATCGGCAATTTCCCGCAGAGCCAGCGCACGGGGCACCTGCTGCAGTGGCCCGGCCTGTTGGTAGTCTTCCGGGTTGGCAACCAGCTCTTCCATGTCCAGCGGACGGGTTTCCGAATAGCGGAAGAAGTATTCCTGGCCACCATCCACCTGCAATGGCATCTCAAACACCATCTTCAGGTACAGCACACTGAGCGGGCGACGGGCGTAGAAATCGTGGGTGCCGGCTGGCAACTCCAGCCATTCGTAGGCCCCGGCCTTCAGGCCGAACAGTTGGGAAGAGTCCATGAAAAATACCGGCGCCTGAACTTCTTCATAGCCCCAGCGGGTAATCGGACGATAGATATAGACCATGGCATTACGCGGATCGAGCGTATCCATGGGGGCAAAGGTTTTTCCCTTCGGCGCATCCAGAAAAGCACCCGGCGTGGAAGGAATCCCCATCCCGACTCCGGAACAACCCGAAAGTGCCCAAAGGCAAGCCGCCAGCAGCACAGCCAATCGCATTATTATTCTCCAGCGTTGCCGTATCCGGTGCGTCCAGATCGGCCCTGTTTATTATTGGGTGCAACGTAAAGCAATGTTGAACGCCCAACTATGGCCGATTTGCCCGCATTGCTCAAGCCGCAGGCGCCGCCCCCACAGGCCCTGAAGCCCGCCGCCTGCGGCGTAACAGGCAAGCGCTCAAATTACCGGCAACCGACCGGCGCGACTCTCCCAGGCCCGGGGTTTTCTGTTAGGATTTCGCCATGGCAGTAAATCGAATCCACACCCCCTGTATTGGCGTCTGTTCCACCGTGTTCGGTGACACAGTCTGCCGTGGCTGTCGTCGTTTCAGCCACGAGGTCGTGCACTGGAATGGCTACACCAACGAGGAAAAAACCATCGTCTGGCGGCGCCTGAACCTGTTGCTATGCCAGGTCGTGGATAACTATTTTGTGGTGGCAGACGCCGACCGACTGGCTGCGGAGCTGGATTTTCAGAATCTTCGCTACCAACCCCAGCTGTCTCCCCAGGGCTGGGTGCCGGAGCTGCTCAAGGCCGCCGGCTCCAAGATGATCCCCTATGACCATTTCGGCCTGCGGGCACTGCCCCCCAGCGACGGCCTGACACCACGTCAGCTGTACGACCAGATCAGCGCCGAATGCCACGCCCTGTCCCAGGCCCACTACGACCGCTCCTACGCTCGCCCGGTTACCCTGGTGGCGGAACTCACCGAGCACGCCGCCCGGGAGAAGGGGCTTATTTAGCCCCCCCTATCCGCAGGAGCCTCGCTAGCGGCGCGATTCCGGATCCCGGCAAAACTGTTTTTCCGTTAACGCAACAGCGCCTCTGCTTTTCCTCAGCCCTAGAGTACATCGAGTTTTCCAACCCTCAATGATCGCGCCGCCAGCGACGCGCCTGCGATTCACCATCGTCATTTGGCCCCATCTGACCGAAACAGCTCTTCACTAAGACATCATTCAATGGCACATTAACGGAATGAACATTCATTCTGATTTGGTGTGCCCTCTATGAGCCTGACCGCCAGCCCCTCACTCGATACCCGTGAAGGCCGCAAGCGTGACCTGATTGTCCAGGCAGCCCTCAAGGTGTTTGCCGAACATGGTCTGCACGGCACACCGGTTCCCCCCATTGCCACGGAGGCCGGGGTCGGCGTCGGTACGCTATACCGCTACTTCGACAGCAAGGAAGCCCTGATCAATGCGGTTTTTCAGGACAGCAAACACCGCCTCCAGGAGCGCTTGCTCAGTGATCTCGACCTGCTGCACCCGTCGCGCAGTCTGTTCGACAACCTTTGGGCCCGGCTCACCGCCTTTGCCCGTGAAGAACCTGAAGCCTTCCGGTTTCTGGAAATTCAGGACCACCACAATTATCTGGATGCGGAAAGCCGCCACCAGGAGCAGGCCCTGCTAATCCCTTTGGGGATGATGGTGATCATCGGCCAACGCACCGGCCTGCTCGGCAGTCACATGAAACCGGACCTGGCCATCGCCCTGTTCTGGGGTGCCTTTGTCGGCATCTTCAAGGCAGAACGCCTGGGCTACCTGACACTCAGTGATAGCGACCTTAAACAGGCAAGGGACGCCTGCTGGCTCGCCATTGCCAACCACAACCACTAGGGAACAACAGCCATGACCCCAACCCATATCCTGATTACCGGCGGTGCCGGCGCCATTGGCGGCCAGCTCGCTGGTCAATTTCGCCAGCACCACCCCGAGGCCCGCATCACCCTGGTCGATTTGAATGCCGAGTCACTGGCTATTGCCGCCGACCAGCATGGCGCCCAGGCCGAAACCTGTGATCTGACGGATATCGACGCCCTGCCCGCCTGGTGGCAATCACTGGAAGACCGCCACGGCCCGGTGGACGTGCTGGTCAACTGCGCCGGCATCATGGATATCATCAGCATCACCGGTACGGGCTGGGAGAAAGGCAAGCTGTTGATGGACATCAACTTCACCGCCCCCATGCGGCTGATGGACCTGGCGCTGCCCGCCATGGTGGAAGCCCGTCACGGTTGTGTGATCAATGTGGCCAGCATGGCCGGGCGCGTGCCGATTCGCGGCTGCAGCTATTACGGCGGCGCCAAGGCGGGGATCGGCCTGGCGTCGGAAATTGCCCGGCTGGACCTGAAAAAGCAGGGCGTCAATGTAATCACTGTCTACCCGGGGCCGATCTATTCCGGCCTGGAAAGCCATGCCCGCAGCCAGGTTAAAAAAGGCCCCGCTTCCCGGTTTATTCCCACCGGAAAGCCGGATGTGCTGGCTGAGCGAATCTACAACGCTTTTCGCAAGGGCAACGCTCGGGTGATCTACCCGGATATCTACAGCCTGGCCAAGCAAGTCGCCAACCTGAATCTGACCAACCGGGCGATGGATTTCTTCAGCCCGCAACCGAACCAGTAACCACGGACCGACCATGACACAGCAAGCCAACACTCCGATTTATGACACCCTGATTGTCGGTGCCGGCATCAGTGGCATCGGCCTGGGCATCCGCCTCAAGGAAGCCGGGTTGGATAACTTTGTGATCCTGGAAAAAGCCGCCGACCTGGGCGGCACCTGGCGGGACAATACCTACCCGGGCTGCGCCTGCGATGTGCCCTCGGCGCTGTATTCCTACTCCTTCGCCCAGAAACCGGACTGGACCCGGGCCTTTGCCGGCCAGGCGGAGATTCTCGATTACGTCCGCGATACCGCTGAGCGTTACGACATTCCTGCGTCGATTCGTTTCAACCAGGCGGTGGAACGGGCGCAATGGCGCGAGAGCCAGAACCTGTGGGAAGTGCAAACCGGCGACCAGCTGTATCGGGCCCGCACCGTGGTGGCCTGTTCCGGCTATCTGCATGAACCGATTATTCCGGCAATTCCCGGCCTGGAAAACTTTCAGGGCAAGCTGTTTCATTCCTCGCGCTGGGATCACCA
Source organism: Alcanivorax sp. VBW004 (assembly GCF_009718865.1). NCBI lineage: Bacteria > Pseudomonadati > Pseudomonadota > Gammaproteobacteria > Oceanospirillales > Alcanivoracaceae > Alcanivorax > Alcanivorax sp. VBW004. The sequence continues at coordinate 1,819,679 of NZ_WNHC01000001.1, read as the reverse complement.
CCACGACCTGACCGGCGAGCGCGTAGCCGTAGTCGGCACCGGCGCCTCCGCCATTCAGTTCGTCCCGGAGATACAGCCGAAAACCCAACACCTGACCTTGTTCCAGCGCACCCCGCAATGGGTGCTGCCCAAGCCGGATCACAGCATCCCCAAGATCGAGGAAAACTTCTTCCGCCTGCCGTTCACCCTGAGCGCCTGGCGCAAGATGCTCTACGGCGGTTTTGAAACCTTCGGCATCGGCTTCCGCCGCCCGGCCATCCTGCGGCAAATCCAGAAGCTGGGCCTGGCGCACCTGAAAGTGGCTATCAAGGACGCGACACTGCGCGCCAAGCTCACCCCGGATTACACCCTTGGCTGCAAGCGTGTATTGATGAGCAACAACTATTACCCGGCCCTGAACCAACCCAATGTGGATGTGTTCCACACCGGCCTGAAAGAAGTCCGCGGCAACACGCTGGTGGGCCAGGATGGCAGCGAATGTGAAGTCGACACGGTGATTCTCGGCACCGGTTTTTTTGTCACCGAACCGCCCATCGCCAACCATATTTTCAATGATGCCGGCGAATCGCTCAGCACGATGTGGGAAGACGGCATGCAGGCCTACCGGGGCACCACCATCAATGGCCTGCCCAACGCCTTCATGGTGCTCGGCCCCAATCTGGGGATCGGCCACAATTCCGCGTTTATCGTTATCGAAGCGCAGATCAACTACATCGTCAGCACCCTGACCACCATGCGCGACCAGCAGCTGGACCGCATTGAAGTGAAGGCCGAGGTGCAGCAGCAGTACAACCGCAAGGTCCAGAAAGACCTGCAGGGCACGGTCTGGAACACCGGCGGCTGCTCCAGCTATTACCTGGACAAGAACGGCTTGAACAGCGTCGGCTTCCCCTGGAGCACCCTGGAAATGCAGCGTCTGCTGAAAACCTTCGACGCGGACAACTACACCCTGACTTCTGCCACCCAAAAGGTATTCTGATCATGAGCAAAACGGCTTCTTCTTCCACACCCCGTCGCGCCCTGGTCATTGGCTGTGGTGGCGTCGCCGGCGGCGCCTGGTCCATTGCCGCCCTGCATCATCTGCAACAGCAACTGAACTGGGACGCCCGCGATGCGGACATTCTGGTAGGCACTTCCGCCGGCGCGGTACTCGCCACCCTGCTGGCTAGCGGTGTGTCCGTGGCCCAACTGCGCGACTGCCAGCAAGGCACCAGCGATCGTTGCCAATGGGACCACGACACCGATACCGGCGGCGCACTACCGCCCTTGCCCGGGGCCCGGTTTACCGGCGCCAAACTGGCACTGAAAGGATTGCGCGGAGAGATTTCGCCACTGACAGCGATCTGCGGGTTGCTGCCACAGGGGCAGTTCGACATGGCCCCCTTCCGTCAGCTGGTCAATACCGCCACCGCCGGCAAGGACTGGGTCAGCCACCCGGCCACCTGGATCATGGCGGTGGACACAGACAGCGGCAAACGGATTCCTTTCGGTAAGGGCGGCGCGCCCAGCGCCACCATAGCCGATGCGGTGTGCGCCTCCTATGGAGTGCCGTTCTGGTGCCCGCCGGTCACCGTGGCCGACCGCACCTACATTGATGGCGGCGTCGCCTCGCCCACCTCCGCAGACCTGCTGGCCGACAGTGCAGTGGATGAAGTGATCGTGCTGGCCCCCATGGCCTCACGCCAGCCGGACCAGCCCCGCTCTCCGTTGATGAAGATAGAACGGCGGGTGCGCCGCTACATGACCACAATCGTGGATCGGGAAGTCGCCTTGTTGGAAAAAAACGGCAAGCGCGTCATCCGCATCGAACCCAATGCACAGGATCTGACCGCTTTCGGTTACAACATGATGGACCCGAAACGACGCCGGCAGGTCTACGACACGGCGCAAATCACCACCGCAGAAACGGTACGCATGGCCATAGGTTGATGGGCTAACGGAAACAGGCCGGGAACATCCCGGCCTTGTTGCCCCTGATCAAGCGCCGTATTGCTGAACACAACAGGAGAGGCGTCCTAAAGGGAATTGGCCGCCTGAGTCAGGGTTACGTGGATATCTTTCAGGGCCGTGCGCGCCTCGATCCCTTCCGAGTGTGCAAAGAAGCCCAGCATCAACGCGCCCGCAACCAGAGCCACCAACGCCAGCAGCATCAGCTTTTCCTTTTCCAGCACGCGCCGTAGCGGCGAGCGCGACGCCTCTTCGCGACGATTGCGACTGTTATTGTCATCGTGGCTGTCTTGTATCGTATCTCGCACCGTGCCTCCCATACCGACTATCTATGGTTGTACCCACCCAGCCGGGCAAGCACAAGACACGGGCAGACCGCTTGTCTGACAAGCGCCGCGCGCTGCCGGCTACGGCGTGATACGGCGAACCCGGATCACCAGCTCCCGGCCAACGACCTCATAGCCGTGGGCCTGGGCAATCTGCTCCTGCCGCGCCTCGATGACCGGATCACGGAATTCAATCACCCGCTCCGTTTCCACGCACACCATGTGGTCATGGCGTTCACCGAATGACAGCTCGTACACACAGCGGCTCACCGCCCCCTGGGAAAACTGATGACGGGTGACCAGCCCCACCTGCTCCAGATTCAGCAACACCCGGTAAATGGTAGAGATGCCTATCCTTTCCCCTGCCTGATACAAGCGGGCATAGATTTCTTCAGCGCCCAGATGGCGCTGCTCATCGTGGGCGGCTTTCAGGTGTTGCAGGATCCGCACCCGCGGCAACGTGGCTTTCAGCCCCGCCCCGGTCAACCATTGCTCATTACTCTTGGCCGCCCCGCCACGTTCTTCTCCCTCACTCACCTCAACGGTCAGCCCCGGGGCCTCATCCATGCCTTTACCTGCCATCTTCAGCTCCTTCTGTATCGCGCATTTTTTCCCTGTCTCTATAGAAGACGAATAACGCCCACCGATGGTGACATTTTTTCTCGAATAAAAACGGAAACCAGGGCAGGCGTCATACCATGCGTTTCATTCTCATTATTGTAATGATATCCATTCTCAAATAGTATTCGGCATTCATTCTTTACAGAACAACGCTGGGGGGCGGGATCATGTCCGGGGTGGCGCAGGAATCCCTGTCAGTGGAAACGCTGTATACCGACTACCACAGTTGGCTGCATTGCATATTGCAGCGGCGTCTTGGCAGCCGTGATGATGCCGCCGACCTGGCCCACGACGCCTTTATTCGCCTGCTCAGCAAACCTCGCCACCTGAACCACCACACCGCCCGTGCCTACCTGAGCCGCATGGCCCGAGGCCTGTGTGTAGACCTGTGGCGGCGCCGGGAAATCGAGCAGGCCTGGCTGGATACCCTGCTCCACCTGCCCGAACCGGAAAGCCCATCCGCTGAACAGCAAACCGCTGCCCTGGAAGCCCTGGTGGAAGTCGACACCATGCTCCGCCGCTTACCCGAAGCGGTGGCCCATGCCTTTATCCAGTCCATGGTGCATGGCCTCACCGGCAAGGAAATCGCCACGCAGCTGGGCGTATCCGAACGGACCGTGCGCAATTACCTGTCCAGGGCCATGCTTGCCTGCCTGCGCCTGCAGGCCCGACTGGAAGGCACCTGCGTGGCCGCCCAGCCATGAACGGCACAGCACACATTGATCACCAGATTCTCAGTGACGCCGCCGACTGGTTTGCCCTGCTGCGCTCCGGGCAGGCCTGCGAAAGCGACAAGCTGCGCTGGCAGCAATGGCTCCGCCAGCACCCGGACCACCTGCGCGGCTGGCAGATGGTGGAGCACATTGAACAACAGTTCAGCACCGCCAGTGCCAACCACCCGGCGCATACCGAAGCCACCCTGAAACAGGCCCGCCACAACCGTATCCAACGCCGCAGCGTCATTACCGGCCTGGCTCTGGCCATCGGCACCGGCGGCCTGGGCTGGATGAGTTGGCGGCACAGCCCGCTGCCCACCCTGGTGGCGGGCTGGAACGCACAGTACCGCACCGGCACGGGCGAAATCCGCGCCCTGGAACTGGCCGACGGCAGCCGCCTGTGGCTGAACACCAACAGCGCTATCAATACGGTACTGGACGGCACCCAGCGGCACATCCAGGTGATACAGGGAGAAGTGCTGATTGAAACCGGCAAGGCAGACCCGCGCCCACTGGTGGTGTTCACACCGCAAGGTCAACTCCAGCCACTGGGCACCCGTTTCACGGTGCGCCGGGAAACAGACACGACCTTCCTTGCGGTCTACGACGGCGCGGTGGAAATCACCAACCAGGCACGGCAGAAAAGCGTCCTGCACCCTCAGCAACAAACCCATTTTTCCGCCAACGCCCTGCAACCGATTCACCCCGCCGACCCCGCACGGGAAACCTGGCACAAGGGGATTCTGGTGGCAGACGATATCCGCCTGGCCGCGCTGGTTGATGAACTCGGGCGCTACCAGCATGGCTACATCAACCTGTCCCCGGCAGTGGCCGACCTGCGCGTGTTCGGGGGCTTCCCGCTGACCGATCCACAGCAGGCTCTGGACATGCTGGCATCCGCGCTGCCCATTCGGGTCACCCGCCCCCTGCCCGGCTGGACCAATATCCACCCCGCCAACCCCTGAGCAAAAAAACGAAAAAACTTTTCCGCTTTGCAGGGCGCTATTCGATATATCAGTAAGTCCCGACAAAAAGGGGCACCACAATCCTGATAATACTGGAGTGACCGTGAGCCGTTACCAACCTGCCCGACCCGCATTGCGGGCAATGACACTGCGCCTTGCCATGGGCCTGACCTTTCCCCTCGCCCTGACCCTGACTCTTCCTGCCCAGGCAGAAACCGGCCAGCAGCAATACAATATCGCGGCCGGGCCCCTGAATACCGTCCTGACCCGCTTTGCCACTGCCTCCGGCACCCTGATTGCCGGAGATATCCAGCTGGCCGCAGGCAAACAGAGCCTGGGCCTGCAGGGCAGCTACACCCCGGCCCAGGGTCTGAGCCAGATCCTCGCCGGCACCGGCCTGGTGGCAAAGGCACAGCCGGATGGATCGTTTTCACTGGCCAAAGCCAACAACAGCGTTTCCACGTTGGAGCCGGTTAACGTCAGTGCGACCAATGGTGACAACCTGCAGAATATTCTTGATTACGACTACAGCGATATTTCACGACAGCAGCCCCAGGACACCAAGGACCTGTTCAAGAACGAGGCCTCGGTTTCTGTGGGCGGCTCCATACCGGTCAACGAAAAGGTCTATGTGCGCGGTGTGGAAGAAACCGCCATGCTGGTCACCGTGGATGGCGCCCGGCAGAACAACAAGGTGTTCCACCACAACGCCACCAACCTGATTGACCCTTCTCTTCTGAAGTCCGCCAGTGCCGCCGCCGGCGTAGCCTCTGCCGATGACGGCCCCGGCGCACTGGGCGGCGCACTGAAATACGAAACCGTGGACGTGGCCGATATGCTCGCCCCTGGTGATAACCTGGGTGGCTTCCTGAACGGCCGCTATGCCTCCAATGGCGATGCCGTCACCACGGCCGGCTCCCTGTTCGGTCGCAGTAACGGTTTCGAAGCACTGGGTTATGTGAAGCAGGTAGAGGGCAATCACTACGAAGATGCCAACGGCGATAACGTGCCCTACACCGAGCCCGGGTTGCTCAGCGGCCTGGCCAAGCTGGCCTACGAGAATGGCGACATCGGCCGAATCGAACTGAGCCACGAAGTGGTCAACGACGATTCCGAGCGCCCCTATCGAGCCAATTTTTCCGGCCTCACCGCCGGGCGTCCCGTACCGGCATCGCGCAACTATGACCTGACCCGCCAGAACACCGTGCTCGGTTACAGCCGCTTGAAAGGCAGTGGCCTGTGGAACCCGGAAGTGACTCTCGCCAATAACGAGACCGAGCTGGTCACCAGCGAAAACCCGCTGGCCACCCCCAACACCACCGTGGAATACACCGGCATCACCGAAAGCGTCTCGGCCACCGCCAAAAACACCTTCCACACCGGTTTCGTGGATATCACTGCCGGCATGGACTACTACGATGACAGCGCCCTGTTCCAGTACGCGGGAGATCCGGACCTGGAAGAAAAAGCCGAAAACACCGGCGCATTCGTGCAGTTCCGCCAAACGCTGTTCCAGCGCCTGGACCTGTCCTACGGCCTGCGTTATGACCAGCAGGATTTCACCGGCACCGATGACTCCAGCCATGAAGACGAAGGCACCAGCAGCAACGTCTTCGCCGAATTTCATTTCAACGAACACTTTGCCATCAATGCCGGTTACGCGGATGTCTGGGGTGGCACTGCGCTGGCCGAGAACTTTATTCTCAACGGCGCCTGGGTTTATAACGACATGAAACCGGTGCAGTCCCACAACCACACCGTGGGGTTCAAGGCTAACTGGAACGGTTTCTTCGTCGAAGCGAATCAGTTCGAAACCGGCCTGCGCGATGCGCGCGTGCCCACCTATGGCGGTGGCCCGGATCTGTTCTCGGACTTTGATATCAACGGCTTCGATACCACCGTTGGTTACCGTGCCGATCTGGGCCGACTGGCAGTGACCTATGCCGATATCGAATCCAAAATGGATGACGAATTTGCCACTTCTTACGACGGCAACTATTTCACCGTGCCGCTGGGTGAACAGGTGGCCATCAGCGGTGAACTCTACTGGCCGAACACACAATGGGCCCTGGGCCTGACCACGGAAATCGCCCTGGAGAATGATGACCTGGAGTCCCGTGGCCTTGGGGAAAAGCAGGACAGTTACACCGTGGTCGATGTGTACGTGAACTACACCCCCATCGATGCCCTGTCCCTGCGCCTGTCAGTGGACAACCTGAACAACGAGGAATACACCGAGCGCGCCAGCTATGGCCAGGAATTCGCCACTGTGGAACCCCTGCTGGAACCGGGCCGCTCCATCAACATGGATGTTCGCTACAACTTCTAGTGCCTGTGCAATGGAGAACCCTCGGTTCTCCACCACCCGGCGGGATGCCATTGGCATACCCGCCCTGCTCAGTCATAAAGCCCAGAATTTTTCTGGCATAAATCAGCAAGCGGCGGAATAACGGCTGGCGTATCCAGGAGCTCCATGCCACCGACAGTATTGCGACACTTGAGCATATTTTTTACAGGGAGAGAAAACGCAAAAGGCCGCAACAGGAAACTGTTGCGGCCTTTCTTTGTGATGGTGCGCCAGGAAGGACTTGAACCTTCACACCTCTCGGCACCAGAACCTAAATCTGGCGTGTCTACCAATTCCACCACTGGCGCAGTGGGCGGCTATTCTAGCAGGCTATCGGCTAATTACCAGCCCCGCCAGCCGGTTAACCGCCCTGCAGAATGCGGTAAAGCGCCTGCAGATCCTGATCGATTTTGCTGACCCGGTTTTGCAGCGTACTCAACCGGGAATTATCCTGCTGTGACACTGGCTGCACGACCGGCTGCACCTGTGGCCGCGTATTCGCCAACGCACTCACTCGCGACGACAACGCCTTGACGCTGACACCCAACCCATCCAGACGTTTCTCCAGTGCCACTGTCGCCTCGCCGTTATCAGCGCTGTTCAATTTGGCCACCGCCACGGTGAGCCCACGGACCTTGGCGCTCAACTGGCGCAGGTCATCACGCACCGACGCAGCCACATCAGCGGATGTTCCGGCAGAGGCCCGCGGCGCCGTTGAGGAACGGGAGGTCTGTTCTGCCAGCTCCGCAGCGAGCTGATAGTACTGTTGCCGCACCTCGCTCAGTTCACGGTTGGCGGCTCGCTGGCCCAGCCACAACGCCACCGCCAGGACAACCGCGACCATACCCAACGCCAGGGATAGCCAGAGCAGCCCGGAGCGCCCTCCTTCGGACATGTTGACCGGCCTCTGCCGGGGCGGGGAAATAAACGGGGCGGACTCGGTATCGGGCGATGGCGCCGGCGGCGCAACCGCCAACACATCCTGGTTCAAGCCCTGCAACCGGTTTGCCTTACTTTCCGATAACGGGCTATGCGGCATCTTGGCCATGGCAAAACGCTCTTCTTGATTATTGTTTATTCACATTGAAGTCGGCAGTGAGCCTGCCTCTCCCCCCGGAGAATCCAGCCCACTGCCGGTTAGCCAATCAACGCCCTTCCAGTGAATCCAGACGGCTGTTGACCTGCAGCCGGTAGGCATCAAACGCCGCCACCGCCGCTTCCACATCATCCACACGGGAATCCAGTGTCGAAATCTTGCTCTGGGCTTTTTCCACCTTGTCCAAACCGTTTTTCAGGTTGGCTTGCTGGCGCTCAAGCTGCTTGATGCTGTCCACCAGCACTTCCACCCGGGTCTGCATTTGCCCGATCTGGCTCTGCCACTGATCGCTGCTTTTGTTCACAGCCGCCACAGCACTTTCCACCTGCTTTTTCAGCGCAGCGGCATCGGTGCTGATGCTTTTTAATTTACCATCCACACCGGCCTGCCCTTTTTTCACTTCTTTCACCGAAGACGACAGCGTGTTCAGCGCTTTTTTCTGTTCTGCAATGGCCGCTTTATTCCGCTTGTTGCTTAGATCCCACAACTTGCGAATTTCATCCTCATTGGCTTCCAGCTTCTTGCCGTGGGACTGAACCGTATCCAGCAGCTTGCCGGAGGACTGGTTGAGGCTTTCATCGGTCGCTGACAAACGGGATTGAAGGTTGCCCATTTTTTCGCTGGATTCCGTCAGCCGATTATCCAGCTGCGCCTGCAGGCCCGTCACCTGCTTATTGAACCAGACGCCCAACACGGCAATCAGTACCACCAGCACCAGGCAGGCCGCCATCCAGCCACCATTGCCGCCACCGGACGATGCCAGTTTCTGCGGTTTCGGCGCCGGCTTGCCGCCGCCGGGAGGCGCTTTTTTGCCATTGCCACCCGACGCCGCACGGGACGTGTTGGCTCGGGGTTCATCAACAGTAACCTCATTCAGGTCACCGAGATTGACTTCACGATCTCGCGTCATTCCAAAATCCTAATCCAGAGCCTCGGTTAATATGTTGCCAAGGTTCACACCAAAATACCGTTTACGGTCTCTACTTTTCGTTCAACCGATGTGCTGTCAGCCGCCGTATCACTTGTCCACTACGGCCTTATCGAATAGCGGTTGCTCAGTGGCGAAATAAATCATTTCACCCAGTTCATGTTTGCCTTCTTCATTTTTCACCAAGGGCAAAAAAATCACCCACGGCCGAACGTTACGGTGGTCCACTTCTGCCCACACACCCACGATTGTTTCGTCATTATCGTTGGTGATTTCATGGAGCCGAAAAAGGGCCATCAGGTCCACATCCGGTTGCTCATTGCCAATGGCGCGCAACTTGCCAAACAATGCCCGCGCCCATTCATCAGCCGGTGGCGCATCCTCTTTTTCGCCCGAATAGCCCACCGCTTGTACCGTTTCGCCAGACCGGATCAAGCCAAACGGGTACATGCCCCCGGAACGCTGAATTGCCTGCAAGGCCTGGCGGATACCCGCTTCGGCCAGGGCATCCATGGCCTGTTGTTCCGGGCTTTTTGCTGCTTCGTCAGCGCTCTTTGTTTGCGCTGCTTTTGTGTCACTGGCCTGCTCGGCAGCCATGGCCGGGTTCGCCCACAGCCCGGCAAGTAACATCACCAATCCAATAAAACGCATACAACACCTTGTTATTGTCATCATTATCCCGGGATTTGACCGTCATCCGGCCAACAAGATCCCGAGCTTGTCGGACGCTACCAAACTTACCCTTCTGCCGCCATAAAGACACAAAAAAGGCCGCAAAAGCGGCCTTTTTCATTGCCTGAACGGTCCCAGCGATGGGCCATCAGGCTTATGCAGCCCGGTTTAGGCAGCAAAGTTGCTGGCTGCGAAATCCCAGTTGATCAGATTCCAGATGGATTCCAGATACTTGGGACGGGCATTGCGGTAGTCCACATAGTAAGCGTGCTCCCACACGTCCACGGTGAACAGCGGGGCCTGACCCTTGCCATGAGCAATCGGGGTGTCCGCATCGTCAGTGTTGACGATTTCCAGGCTGCCATCGCTGTTCTTCACCAGCCAGGTCCAGCCGGAACCGAAGTTACCGGTTGCCTTGGCGTTGAACTGGTTCTTGAACTCGTCGAAAGAACCGAACGCCTTGTCGATGGCTGCGCCCAGATCACCACTGGGAGCGCCGCCGCCGTTGGGGCTCAGGCTGTTCCAGTAAAAAGTGTGGTTCCAAACCTGCGCTGCCTGGTTGAACAGACCGCCTTCGGCGCTCTTGATGATTTCTTCCAGGGATTTGCCTTCGTTGTCGGTGCCGGCAACCATGTCGTTCAGCTTGGTCACGTAAGCGTTGTGGTGCTTGCCGTGGTGGTACTCAAGCGTTTCGGCAGAAATATGCGGTTCCAGTGCATTTTTCTCGAACGGAAGCGGCGGTAATTCAAAAGCCATAATTTGTCCCCTGACATCATGTTGTCCCATTGCTCACTGCAACGGGCCGAAATTCCCCGCAGACAACCTGCCGGTGGCCTGCGGCCAAACGATAATAACAAGCTACCGGTCGTGATCTCTACTGCGGGTACTGGCAGGTAAGGCATTGCCTTTCACTATCATAGACAAAACCTATCAATCGCCAGCGGCCCCCGTGACCGGCAGGTCCTTGTCAGATGGGGCGCAATGCCCTTGTTTCAAGTACAATGCGCCCCAATTTTTACGTTCCGCGGCGTTTCTTTTTCGTCTTGTGCGGTTTAGAGCGCCTTCAACTGTTTGGCAGGAGAAAAGCATGTCTGATGATGCAGTCGTCATTGTAAACGGTGCCCGCACCGCCATGGGCGGTTTCCAGGGTTCCCTGTCCGCTGTCAGCGCCCCGGAACTGGGTGCCGCGTCCATTCGTGAAGCGGTCGCTCGCGCCGGTCTGAAAGCCGAGGACGTGCAGGAAGTCATCATGGGCTGTGTACTGCCCGCCGGCCTGAAACAGGGCCCCGCTCGCCAGGCCATGCGTCTGGCCGGCCTGCCGGACAGCACCGGTGCCACCACCATCAACAAGCTGTGTGGCTCCGGCATGAAGGCCACCATGTTCGCCTACGATTCCATCAAGGCCGGCACCAACGACATCGTCGTGTCTGGCGGCATGGAATCCATGACCAACGCCCCCTACATACTGGAAAAAGCCCGTGCCGGCATGCGCATGGGCCATGGTCAGGTCATGGATCACATGTTCCTGGACGGTCTCGAAGATGCGGAAACCGGCCGCCTGATGGGCTCCTTTGCCCAGGAAGTGGCCGACAAGCGCAGCATCACCCGCGAAGACATGGACAACTACGCCATCGAATCCCTGAATCGTGCCAATGCCGCCGTTGAAAACGGCTGGTTCAAGGACGAAATCGTGCCGGTGACCGTGAAGACCCGTAAAGGCGAAGTGGTTGTCGACACCGACGAGCAACCGGGCAACGCCAAGATCGACAAGATCCCCACCTTGCGGCCTGCGTTTGCCAAAGACGGCACCGTCACCGCCGCCAACGCCAGCTCCATCTCCGATGGTGGCTCAGCGCTGGTACTGGCTCGCGAATCCGTGGCCAATGAGCGCGGCCTGAAGCCGCTGGCCCGCATCCTCGCCCACGCCACCAACAGCAAGCACCCCAGCGAATTCACCATTGCCCCCATCGGTGCCACCGAAGCGGTGATGAAGAAGGTGGGCTGGAGCGTGGACGATGTGGATCTGTTCGAAATCAACGAAGCCTTCGCCATGGTGGCGATGATGCCGATGATCGATCTGGGCATCCCCCACGAGAAAGTGAACATCCACGGCGGCGCCTGTGCCCTGGGTCACCCGGTGGGCTCCACCGGCTCGCGCATCATCCTGACCCTGATCCACGCGCTCAAGCGCACCGGCGGCAAACGCGGTGTGGCCAGCCTGTGTATCGGCGGCGGTGAAGCCACCGCGGTAGCTGTCGAGCTGCTGTAATACGCTCAACGCTTGATGCCAGACCAAACGGGGCCTTCGGGCCCCGTTTTTTGTTGGCTGCGCCCCATTTCCCGCCCTCTGTAGGAGCACCTCTTGAGGTGCGAACCAAGCGGAGCGAGGCGGCAGAGGAGTGTAATCATTTAGAATGACCTGTCGGGTCCTGAAATTTCTGATCACCCTTCGGGCGATTTCCGCGCAAGCGCGGTTCGCACCTCGAGAGGTGCTCCTACAGCAGCTTCGTAGCTACCCGGCCCCGAAACATCCGCTTTCACTTTCAAATTCTGTTGCACTTTCCTGACCGGATTCGCCCTCTGTCGTATACGCAAACCCGGATTTCACCTGTACCCTGACCGGCTAGTCACCGTTTTGGGTTGGGCACAAGCCCGGGAGCACCATGTCAGTATTACCCGTTATTACCGCCATGGGCGGCGTCAATGCAGCCGGCCGCAGTGCCCAGCATTTCGCTTTTCAGCGGCTTGTTTTCGATGCCCTGGATCACGCCCGACAGAGCGACACGCTGAATGCGCTGTCCCGCCTCACCGGCAATGACAGCGAGACCGTGCTGGCCCGCACCCTGATCCGGGCGCTCCCCGACAGCCACCAGCTTCACGCCGCCCTCGCCGGCACCAGCGACGCCCCCATCACGCTGGAAATGCGCAATATGGACCTGCCAGACAGCCTGCCCCCGGGCTGGCAGGTCAGCGCCGTGGACAAGCGCCGCAGCCGCGTCACCCTGCCTGCCGGGCTGGGGCTACGGGTGCCCCACGACACCCCGCGCCGGGTCAGCGCCGCCGGGCAATTACCGGACGGTTTTGACCCCGGCGCGCTCTACGCCTCCCGTAACCATCCCCGCGCGCTGCAAATGGCCATTTTTGGCATCAGTGATGCGCTGGGTGATCTGGGCATGGACTGGGCGCAGGTCGCCGCCCGGGTTCGCCCGGATCAGGTGGCCGTGTATGCCAGCAATGCCATGTCGCAGATGGATGACAACGGCCTGGGCGGCGTCATGCGCTTCCCGCCCAACGGCCAGCGCATCACCTCCAAACAGGTGCCGCTGGGACTGGGGGAAATGACCGCCGACTTTCTCAATGCCTATGTGCTGCACTCCGTCGGCACCACCGGTGGCATGCTGGGCGCCTGCGCCACCTTCCTCTACAACCTGGAAAAAGGCGTCCACGCCATTCGTAACGGCCGGGTGCGGGTCGCCATTGTGGGCACCAGCGAAGCCCCCCTGGTACCAGAAATCATGGAAGGGTACCGGGCCATGGGCGCACTGGCCGAAGACCAGGCGCTGGCCGCCCTGGACGGTACCGCCAGCGCCGACCTGAACCGGGCCTGCCGCCCCTTCTCGGATAACTGTGGCTTCACCATGGCGGAATCCGCCCAGTTCACGGTGCTGATGGACGATGCCCTGGCGCTGGAGCTGGGGGCCGATATTCTCGGCGCCGTGCCGGATGTGTTCATCCATGCGGATGGTGGCAAAAAATCCATATCGGCTCCCGGCGTGGGCAACTACCTGACTGTGGGCAAGGCTGCGGCCCTCACCCGCCAGCTGATCGGCGAAAAGGGCCTGCGCGAGCACAGCTTTGTGCACGCCCACGGTACCGGTACGCCGCAGAACCGGATCACCGAATCCGTGATTCTGGAGCGTACCGCCAAGGCTTTCGGGATTGAGCACTGGCCGGTGGTCGCCATCAAGGCCTATGTGGGGCACTCCCTGGGCAGTGCCGGGGGCGACCAGCTGTCGGCCACGCTGGGCAGTTTTGCCCAGGGCTGGCTGCCGGGCATTCGCACCGTGGACCACATTGCCGACGATGTGCACCGCGATCACCTGAATTTCTGTCTGGAGCATCAACCCCACGATGCATTGCAGGCCTCGCTGATCAATTCCAAAGGCTTCGGCGGCAATAACGCCACCGCCGTGGCGCTATCACCGACGGTCGCCGAAACCATGCTAAAACAGCGCCACGGCCAACAGGCATTCGCCGGCTGGCAGCAGCGTCGCGAGGGAGTGCGTGAAGCGAAAGCGGGTTTCCGTGACCACTGTCTGACCGAGGCACCGAAACCGGTTTACCGCTTTAACGAAGGGGTACTGGGAGATGAGCACGTCACCCTGAGTGACCAGGCGGTGCAGTTAAATAACGGCCCAGTCATGACCTTTGATGACGACAACGGCCTGGCGGCTTACCAAATCAATCTCTAACGCTGCTCGGATGGGAAAGGGTGAGTAACGAGGTACGAGTTTCGAGTTGCGAAAACCTTTCCCCGTCTTCGCAACTCGTTTCTCGACACTCGACACTCAGCATCCCCAGCCACTGAAGATCAGCGAATCTCCACCTCAAAGGCGGGCGACGCCCAGCCCTGCCTTGACGAAGGAGCATCAGCCGCCAGCGGGGCACCACCATAAATCACCTGCTGTGCATCACCGTATTGCAGCCAGGTTTCGGTGGGTGCGACACCTTCCCCGGGCTTGCTGTAATCGCATACCCCCTGCGGGAAAATCTCCGCCACCTGCTCGGCAAACCCTTGCGGGTCCAGCGCAGTGGGGTAATCCGCCGGGTCCACGGGTTTGAGCTGGCACTTGTTGGTCAGGGTTTCAATGCTGTCCCCTGCCACCGTGCGGGGTGTGCCAAAACGGGTCTGCACTACGGTCTGCTGCAGGCCCACCAAGGGATCGGTAATCGGCGATAACAAATCCGCCACGGTGCCCAGCAGATCGCCCACCACGGGGATATCGGACACCACCGGCAGTTCACTCAGGTCCAACCCGCAGACCTGACCGGTCAGCGCATCCACCACCACGCCCGCCTCTGCCGGCGCCGCCGGTAACAACGACAGGTCCAGCCCCGGCAAAATCGGGGTCGGGTACAACAGGTTACCGCTGAGCGGCACGATAGGGCCTTCCGGCCCCACCAGCGAAGACACCGACAAACAACGGTCACGGGCGTAGACCGGTTTGTGCTCACGGACTTTTTCTTCAATGCTCAATGCCGAGGCGTCCGCTTCAATTTGCGACAGCCACAAATCCATCACCAATAGCGCCTCGGTGGTATAAACCGTATCGCCAAACAATGGCGCCGGACCGTACCAGATCACCTGGTTGTCCGCGTGCCCCTGGGTCTTTTCCAGGCGGGCCCGCATCTGCCAGGAGTGATAGGCATCGTGGGCGATCCCCGGGTCCGGGCCGCGCAGATCAATAATCGGTACATTGGCCAGGTGCTCGGCGGTGTTAATGGCACCGGTGCGGTAAGCATTGTGCAGCGCCTGACTATCGGCCACGGTGCGCTCCGGCTGATAGTCGATATCCACATTAAAGCCGCCAATTTCACGGTTCACTGTCAGGAACTGGTCACCGGTGATCACACCACTCTGCAGCGCCCGCAGGCCATATTGAACGCCCACGTTATCCAGCGGAATGCCCCCGAATCCCCGCGACAGCAATTGTTCGTTCGCAGACCACACTTCTGGCGAACGCAGCCCAAACTGGGACTTCATGTAATCCAGCAAGCCACAACGCAATCCATCCGGAGCGTCCTGGGCGTCATAGACGGTCACCCCGTCCTCCAGACCCGGGCAGCTTTCCTGGTCAGGATAGGCTGCCGGGAAAAAGGCCAGATCCGAAATCAGCGGATTCAACGGCAGATGGCCATAGAACGCGGACCATTGCGCAGCGGGAATCACCCCGGAACTCAACAACCGGGTGACCACATCCTGGAAGCCTTGCGGGTCGGAAGGCAGCTGATTGCCGAAATACTGGCTAAGCAAATTGTAATCGGCGAACTGGGTGGCCGTGGTCCACACATCCGGGTAGGAGCACTGCACGATCATGCCTTGATAAATGCCCGGATACGCATTAGCCACATGCTGCTGGGTGATGGAACCACCGGAACACCCCGTACCAATGGTGTAACGAATTTCACCGTACTGCTCGACGATGCGCTCCTTGCCCATCATCAGCGATTCCGCCGCCGTCACCAGATTGCCGTTATGTCCCAGGTTACCCTGGGCGGTGGAGAGGGTCATGAAACCGCGTCCCAGCGCCGTGGTGATACTGTCACCCAGCAACAGCTCGGCGCCTTCCGGGGCCGTACCGGCGATATCACCTCGGGGAGGGTTACCCATGCCATAGCTCACGCCCACGTTACCGCCGTGGTGAATCAGCAATTTGCCGTTCCACTGGGGCTGCGGGTTCAGCGCGGTCCAGGGTTGATCCGGTTGGTACAGGGTCATGATCAGGTAGCGATCCCGGTTCTGCACGCCCTCTTCCATGCGCACGATAAAGGGCACCTCCACACCTGCATCCGTGGTGATCCGGGCAATGGCCTCCTGGGCCGGTGGATTGGCCAGGTCGTAAGGTTGAAAGGCGCCGGGAATCCCCGGGTTCTCTGGATCAAAATTGGTCAGCAAATTCTGCAATTTGTCGGCGGGCACATACTTGAAGCTGTACTCAGCCGGCTGGTTGCACTGGGCATCCACCGCCGCCGCATTGGTGCATTGCCAGGGCTGAATCTGCGGCCCGGAAATCACCGGCCCCCCATTGGGGTGATTGATAATGATCCGTTCCAGCACGCTGTCATCCGCCAGCACCACAGTCAGCCGGTTGTTGCCCAGCGCCAGGCCATTGATCAGGCCTTTCAGGGTACCGGCGTCAGTAGCCGTCAGTTGGTCGGTGACGGCCCTATCCCCCAGTGTCACCACCGCGCCTTCAAGCTGGGCCGCATCAGGGGTGATCACCTCCACCAGTGCATCGCCACCGCTGATCAGGTCTGCCCGGTTGGAAAGCACCCGGATTTCACCTTCCCCGGCAATCGGCTCAGCGGGCTCATTGGGGGTGGGCTCGGCAGGGGGGGTGCTGGTCACCGGCACCGACGATGAGCCGCCCCCGCCACAGGCGGTGAGCAAAAGGGTCAGGGTGACAGGCATGACAAACGCAGGCATTTTCATCGCAGGCTCCTCCCCGGGCGGCAACCGCTGGCGCGCCGGGATCAGCGTGGACCGCTGATTGTTCTTGTTAAGATCCGCACAATCCGCACGGGTAGACCTTGATTGTCAGAGAGATCCCGGCGCCACACTGTTGCGGTACGGTGGTGCCATAGTTACCGGCATGGCGGCATTCTTTTCAGAATGTTGCACGAATGTGCCACCCAATGAGAAAGGAATGGCTGGACCGAATGGCGCACACCTCATTAGCTGATAAGGTAGCCCCATCGAATGCACAGGACTGCCTATGACCCGCCTGAAACTCGCCCTGCTGATGCTGGTCGCACTGACCGCCAGCACCGCCCTCTGGCACCGCTACAAGCCGCTTCCTCCGGGACTGAACGTGCAAGGGGAAACCCATGCGGTGTACGGGCTCAAATTGCTGGTAGACGATACTTGGGAAAGCGGCAACGGTGGCGAAACCACGCGGCTTAGCCGGCAACATATCTTCGACGAATTCTTCCGGTTAATCGGTCAGGCGGAAAAACTCATCGTGGTCGACATGTTCCTGTTCAACGATTTTCAGGGCACCGCCAGCGAGACCGAACGGGCATTGTCCAGCGAGCTCACCAACGCCTTGCTGGCTCGACGCGCCAGCCACCCGGCCATGCCAATCGTGGTCATCACCGACCCCATCAATACGCTTTATGGCGGGCTCCACAGCAAGCACCTTACGCGCCTGAAGAAAGCCGGCGTCACCGTCGTCACTACGCCTTTGCCGGCACTGCGCGATTCCAACCCCAGTTGGTCCGGCCTGTGGCGGGTGTGCTGTCAGTGGCTGGGCAACAACCCGGACAAGGGCTGGCTGTCCAATCCCATGGGGCCGGGACAGGTACCCCTTCGCAGCTACCTGACGCTGCTGAACTTCAAGGCCAATCACCGCAAGACCCTGGTGGTGGACGAAGGTGAACACTGGACCGGCCTGGTCACCTCCGCCAATGCCCACGATGGCAGCAGCGCCCACAGCAATATCGGCCTACGCTTTCAAGGCAATGCGGTCAAAGACCTGCTGGCCAGTGAACTGGCTGTCGCAGAGCTGACCGCCACCCGACTGCCCACACTACCCACCTTGCCAACACAACCGGCTGACCCGGCCGCCGACGCACGCCTGCAACTGCTCACCGAAGGCGCCATTCGTGATGCCTTGCTCGCTACCCTCAACCACAGCCAGGCCGGCGACCAGATTGATGTGTCCGTGTTCTATCTGTCCCATCGCCCGCTGATGAAGGCCCTGCTCGCGGCACAGCAACGGGGCGTACAACTGCGTGTCCTGCTGGATCCCAACAAGGATGCCTTCGGGCGTGAAAAGAACGGGATTCCCAACCGCCAGGTGGGGAGTGAATTGCACAACGCCGGCATCCCGGTGCGCTGGTGCAACACCCAGGGTGAACAATGCCATACCAAAATGCTGCTGCGCCGCAGCGCCAACAGCGCCGAACTGATCCTCGGCTCCGCCAACTACACCCGGCGTAATCTGGACAACCTGAATCTGGAGAGCAGCGTGCGGCTGATCGCCGCCCCCGACCACCCCATCATGCAACAGGCCGGCGACACCTTCGAACGGCGCTGGGAAAACCGTTACAACGAAAAACACAGCACCGACTATGCGGTGTATGCGGATGACTCGGTGTGGAAGTACTGGCTGTATCGAGGGATGGAATTCAGCGGCTGGAGCAGTTTTTAGGGATAGACGCCGTAGGAGCGCCACTTGAGGCGCGAACGCTTAGGTCCGAGTTGCGAGAAACGAGGCACGAGAGAAAAAAGCTTTTCGAAACTCAAACCTCGTCCCTCACTCCTAATGCAATTCGGGTGCAAGCACGTTCTACAGTGGCAATAAAACGCTGGGGGTTATTCTGTCGCCGGAGATTCTTTCACTGGCCGATTGCGATGCCAGTCCAGGCCGGCGACAGCGCCGTTGATCAGCCAGGCCGCAGCCACCAGACCGCCCGCCATGGGCCAGCCCCAGCTTTGTGGCAACAACTCCGTGCCGGGAACAAACAACAAGAACAGTAGCGTTTCCAGCAGCGCCAGCAACACCGGCGCCACCAAACGAGCCGGGTAATGCAGCTCCACACCCAACCAACGCAAGCCCGCCGCGCCCATGGTCAGGCCTAGCCAGATAATAATAATGCCACCGATGACTACTGCCATTGCCGTCTCCCTGCCTGTTCAGTTCTGTCCGCCATAGAGCGCTTCGCGGCCGTGGCGCACTTCCATGCCTTCGCGCACTTTTTTTGGCAAACCACCCACCACCAACGCGAAGGAATGATCGATCATGCGCTGGATTTCCCCTTCAGGAATGGAACCATCCAGTTTGATCGTATTCCAGTGTTTCTTGTTCATGTGATAGCCGGGCAGCACGGCGGTAAAGATATCCCGCAGCGCCAGGGCCTGATCCGGATCGCACTTCAGATTCATGCGCCCTTCACCGCTCTCTTGGCCCAGCGTTGCGAACATCTTGTCGCGCACTTTCATCACCGCCACATCCGGGCCAAAAGGATAATCCTCCATCGCTTCGGGCTTGCCGAGAAGATATTGGCGAGCGGTATCGACATCCATGTCCACCTCGTTTCAAATGCGGGTTCCATTGCCCGACCCGCAGTAAAACGGCCATGTTTAGCATGGGTCAGGTTCTTCGATTTTCGCTGTTAACTATTCACTGTTAACTATTAACTGCCTTCTCATATTTCCCGGGTTTCGCGGAAACGAATGTCCGGGTGACGTTCCTGGGCCAGTTGCAGGTTAACCCGCGTGGGTGCCAGGTACGTCAGGTGCCCGGCACCGTCACGGGACAGATTGTCATAGGCCTTGCGTTCAAAGGCGGACAGCTCTTTATCGCTCTCGGCTTCCACCCAGCGAGCCGTGGCCACACTGACCGGCTCATAACGGCAATCCACCCCGTATTCGCCTTTCAACCGCGCCGCCACCACATCGAACTGCAGGGTACCCACCGCACCAAGAATCACATCGTTATTGCGCAGCGGGAAGAACACCTGGGTAGCACCTTCTTCTGCCAGCTGGGTCAGGCCCTTGTGCAACTGCTTGCTCTTGAGCGGGTCGTTGAGCACCACCCGCTGGAACAGTTCCGGAGCGAAGTGCGGAATGCCGGTAAAGGCCAGCTCTTCACCTTCGGTGAAAGTATCGCCGATCTGAATGGTGCCATGGTTATGCAGCCCGATAATGTCACCGGAGAAGGCTTCTTCCACATTATCCCGCTCACCGGCCAGGAACGTCAGGGCATCGGGAATGCGCACATCCTTCCCGGTCCGCACCTGCTTGAGCTTGATACCCTTTCGGTAGGTGCCGGAACAAATGCGCATGAATGCAATGCGATCCCGGTGGCGGGGGTCCATATTGGCCTGAATCTTGAACACAAAGCCCGTCATCTTGGGCTCATCGGCCGCCACGGTGCGAGCCGTCGCATCGCGGGGCTGGGGTGGCGGCGCCCACTGCACCAGACCATCGAGCATATGATCGACACCGAAGTTGCCCAGCGCGGTACCGAAGAAAACCGGAGTCAGTTTGCCGGCCAGGAAACGCTCCAGATCGAACTCGTGGCTGGCACCCTGCACCAGCTCCAGGGTATCGCGCAGCTCCTCGGCGTAGTCAGCCCCCACGGCCTCATCCAGTTCGGGATTGCCGAGCCCTTTGACCTCACGCACGTCCTGTACGGTGTGGCCCTGACCGGTCTTGTACAACACGGTGGTGTCAGTGAGCAGGTTGTAGACACCCTTGAAGCTCTTGCCCATGCCAATGGGCCAGGTGATCGGCGCGCACTCGATATTCAGCACGTCCTCGATTTCATCGAGCACGTCGATGCCATCGCGCACATCCCGATCCAGCTTGTTGATGAAGGTAAGAATCGGCGTGTCACGCAGACGGCACACTTCCATCAGCTTGACGGTCCGTTGCTCCACACCCTTGGCGGCGTCGATAACCATCAATGCCGAGTCCACCGCGGTGAGGGTGCGGTAGGTATCTTCAGAGAAGTCCGCGTGGCCGGGGGTATCCAGCAGGTTGACCGTGGCGTCCTTGTAGGGGAATTGCATCACCGAGGTGGTCACGGAAATGCCCCGCTCCTTCTCCATCTCCATCCAGTCGGAGGTGGCGTGCTTGCCGGACTTCTTGCCTTTCACGGTGCCTGCGCTCTGAATCAGGTTTCCGTACAGCAACAGCTTTTCGGTAATAGTGGTTTTACCGGCGTCCGGGTGCGAAATGATCGCGAAGGTGCGGCGCTTGGCCACCTGGTCTTGCAGGCTCATGGTGCTCAATCTCTGACTGGGTATTTCGAGGGCGCGAGTATAACAGCCTTCGCGGCCTCATTTCCCGTCAGACCAGCCCGGAACCCTTCAGTTGCCGCTGGCGCATCAGCAGGTACAGGGCAAAGCCCACCGCAACCCCGGGAACCACGCCCAGCAACAAGGCCAGCCAGCCGCCGCGCACCTGATAGCGCTGGCGCTCAAACAGCACCCAGATCGCCAGAATCACCCAGCACAGGATGACATCGGTGGCGTAGCCAGCCGCATAAGGGTTGACGAAACCGCCAGCGGCGGCAGCCAGTATATCCGGGTTGGCCATGAGCGGCGGGATGACCAGCACCGCAAAAGCGCCGCAAAAGATCAGCGCCACCATGATCAGCAAACGACGAAACAGGCTTTCGGACATGGGCAATCCCTCCTTGGGTAAGTTTTTCTGTTCCCCTATCGTTGGCATTAATCGACCCGCTGTCCAGTAGCTAACAATGGCGCCATTGGGTCAGCGGCTAAAGCGGTGCTAGAGTGACCGCTCCTCTTTTCAATCAGGACACAGCCATGTCTGCCACCCTTCGTTGCGTTCACATTGTGACAGCCCTGCTCGCCCTTACCCTGTTGAGCGCCTGTAGCCGTAGCCCCGATGCCGGCGATGCCCAGAAAGCCCTGGAAGCGGAAATGCGTAACGCCCATCTGGATGGATTGCTGGAAGTCACCGATGTGGAAAAGCACAACGGTTACGAGGATGGCGATGGCCGCTACACCGTGGAAGTCAGCTACAGCCTGGAGGCCCAGGAAGACCTGGAGGGCTATACCAACCAGGTAAAAGGGAACGAGGAACTCTCCGGCCTGGACCGGTTCGCCATGATCATGGCGCTGAGCGCGTTGCGGGTGGAACACGGCAATTTCAAGAAAGGCGACACCTTCCAGCGCCAACGGGTCATCCACTTCCGGGATACGGAAAAGGGCTGGATGCCGTTGGAATAGGAAGCCGCTGCAGGCTTCACGCTACACGCGGCAACGCGGTTTGGGGATGGTGCCGTACGACGGCCGCCCTGCCCGCGGAATTCAGTTGAAAGTTCAAAGTGAAAAGTTGAAAAGGAAAACCGGGGGTCGGACCACGCCGTTGGCTCCAGGGAACCGCTGAAACCTGCCGAGCTCAGATATCCCTGATCGCTCTCCTGGCGATGGCCTCGCTGCGCGAGGTTCGTCCCCTGGAAGGGAACTCCTACAGCAGCTGCGTAGAAACCACTGCGGGTCACGGCACTTTGCCTCCTTGCTTACCTTTTTTCGCAGAGTGTAATTATTTATGCCCCGAGGCCAGCAGGCACTGCATCAGTACCGCATCCTCGTGGCCATCGCCCCGGCGGTAATAGTTTTTGCGGATGCCGGAAACCGTGAAATCCAGTGACTCATACAGCGCCCGGGCACTGTGATTGCCTTCCCGCACTTCCAGGTAGATCACACTCATGGCATCGCGGCGGGCCGCGTCTATGGCCTGCTCCAATAATCGACGGGCCAGACCCTGACGCTGGCGAGCAGGGGCCACGGCGATATTGAGCACATGGGTTTCATCAAGAATTCGCGACATAATCAGAAACGCCGCTGGCTGCCCCTCAACCTCCACCACCTGACACAGATAATGGGCGTTGCCGAGGCAATCGAGAAAGTGACTACGGCTCCAGGGGGTCAACTGCGCCGCCGTTTCAATGGCCAGCACCGCCTCCAGGTCTACCTCCTGCATGGCCCGAATCGGGCCGGCATCATCAAACGCCATCGTAGCCGTGGGCCTGCATGGCTTGCCAGCTGGCTTTCTTGTGCTGCACCGGGTCTGCCAGCATTTCTGCCAGGCTGCTGATCACCAGTGCCGGCAACCGTCCCAGCTCGAAAGGCTGGTAACGGGGCTGTTCAAACAGGGCCTCGGCCACCGTTTCCGGCAGACATAACAGCACCCGTTCTCCGCCGCTCTGCTCGCTGAGGCCGGCCACAAAGGCGGACAAGGCCTGGGCGGCTTCGTGCGCCGGCATGGGTTGCTCTGTGAGAGGGCAGAAGAAACGACGCGGGCGCTGCGCACGCCCCTGAAACAGCGCCAACAGGTTGGCCATCAACGGGGCTTCGAAACGCCCCAGCCCCGGAGCCTGGCTGTCTTCCTGGGCACACAGCAACCAAGTGGTGCCACCCAAGTGGGCTTCCAGCGTAAAGGTCAGCCCTTTCACTTTCGCCTTGGCTGGTGCAGGGGCCTCCTCCTTCGCCTGCTCTTGGGCAGGTGCCACGGAACGGGCCGATGGCGCTTTCGCCAATGCATCGGCTGCCGATGCCTCAGGTGCATGCTCGGCCGGGTTGGATTCAGCGGCGGCCAAGGGAACATCGACAGGAGCTTCAGGCTCCCGGGACGGCACCGCCACATCAACAGCAGGCCCTGCCGATGCAGGAGCATTAGCCTGCTCTTCCTCCGGCCAGTCCAATGCCGGTGACGGCGCCGCCCCGGGCAAAGCCACGCGGGCCACCCAGGGCGTCAGCCCCATGGCCTTGAGATAACTCTGCCGCTGCGCTTCGTTCATTGAGCACCTCCGGTGCCGCCAGACGCCGGACGCACCACGCACCACGCAAGAAGAGCACCACCGACTCTCTTACCGTCAGGCCTCAGGCATCCGGCGTCAGGCAGTTTCTTCATACATCCGCCGCTTGAGGGTGGGCTCGTTCCACGCCGGCTGCGAAGTGATTCAAGGCGTTGAGGTAGGCCTTGGCCGATGCGGTAATGATGTCCACATCCGCGCCATGGCCGTTGACGATACGGCCGCCCTTCTCCAGGCGCACGGTCACTTCCCCCTGACTGTCGGTGCCCGCAGTAATCGCGTTAACCGAATACAGTTGCAGGGCCGTGTGGCTGTCCGCCAGCGTTTCAATCGCCTTGAAGGCGGCATCGACTGGACCGGCACCCGTGGCGGTAGCGTCCTGTTCAACACCATCAATGGACATCACAATGCGGGCCTGCGGGGTTTCACCCGTGCGCGCGCTGGCTTCCAGCAACACCAGCTTGAAGCGCTCCTGCTCCACCGCCCGTTTGGTGTCGCTGACCAGCGCCTGCAGATCCTCGTCGAACACTTCGTGTTTCTTGTCCGCCAGGTCCTTGAAGCGCAAAAAAGCTTCGTTCATGGCCGCTTCAGACGCAAACACGATGCCCAGCTCGTCCAGCCGGGCCCGGAACGCGGCACGGCCGGAATGCTTGCCCAGCACCATGCGGTTTGTGTGCCAGCCCACATCTTCGGCGGACATGATCTCGTAGGTCTCGCGGTGCTTGAGCACCCCGTCTTGGTGGATGCCGGATTCATGGGCGAAAGCGTTGGCGCCGACGATGGCCTTGTTCGGCTGCACCGGGAAGCCGGTAATCTGCGACACCATTTTCGAGGTGGGCACAATTTCCCGGGCATTAATGCCGGTATCTACATTGAACAGGTCCTGACGGGTTTGCACCGCCATCACAATCTCTTCCAAAGAGGCGTTGCCGGCCCGTTCGCCCAGCCCGTTGATGGTACATTCCACCTGCCGCGCCCCGGCCTGCACCGCCGCCAGGGAATTGGCCACTGCCAGCCCCAGATCGTTATGGCAATGCACGGAGAAGACCGCCTTGTCCGCATTGGGAATGCGCGTGAGCAGCTGGCTGATGGTGTCGCCGAATTGCTCGGGAATGGCATAGCCCACGGTGTCCGGAATATTGATCGTACGCGCGCCGGCATCAATCACCGCTTCGATAATACGGCACAGGAAGTCGATCTCGGAGCGGCCCGCATCTTCACAGGAAAACTCCACGTCACCCATATGGTTGCGCGCGTGCTTGACCGCCGCCACCGCGTGTTCGATGACCTGATCCGGCTCCAGCCGCAACTTGTGCTGCATATGAATCGGGCTGGTGGCGATAAAGGTATGAATCCGCCCGGATTCGGCCCCGGCCAGTGCTTCCGCCGCCCGGTCGATATCCGCCGCCTTGGCACGGGCCAGGGAACAGATGGTGGATTCACGCACGGTATCGGCAATGGCTTTTACGGACCGAAAATCCCCCTGGCTGGCGATGGCAAAGCCGGCTTCGATCACATCCACCCGCATGCGTTCCAGCGCCCGGGCGATACGCAGTTTTTCATCCTGGTCCATGGTGGCACCGGGACTCTGCTCACCGTCACGCAGGGTGGTATCAAAAATAATCAGGCGGTCTTTGCTCATGGGATCTCTCGCACATTATCGGGGGACTGGATCACCCCTTTTCACCGCAGGAGCACGCTTACACGCTCCTGCGTTTCAAGTTCAGACTGGCGAACAGTTTACACCAGTCGCAGGGTGCGCAGCACGGCCTCACGCAAGGCGTCACCCGCTTCGCGCCCGGCGATGCCCTCAGCCAAACGGATCTTTTTGCCATCAATCTCGGCGATCAACGCCATGTACTCGGTCTGGCGGCCATTGCTGGTGCTGCTCATGCCCGTCTTCAGCACCACTTGCTCTGCCCGCAGTAACTGGCCCTTGCGGGTAAACACGGGGATTCCCAGCCAGCGACGCAGGCTGCGCACTTCGCCACCGCGAATCCACACATCCAGACCCCTGCCCAGGGTGAACACGGTAATCCCCACAATGAGATAACCAATCAGCCCGAAAATGCTGCCCATGAAGTACAACATAAAGCCTTCGCTGGCGGCGGCGATAAACAGCCCGGTGCCCACGGCGGCGAAAATGCCACCAAACACCAGCAGCGCCAGTTTCATCCCCAGGTGGCGGCCCGGACGGCTTTGCAGATGCAGGCCCTGGCTGGTCTGCTCCACCCGTATCTGTTCATTGGCGGATTCCAGTGCCTCCACCTGCCGCTCGCGCTGGTCGGCCATGACGTGGGACTCCGGCAGCCGGAAACGGCTCTCACTCTCTCCTGCCACTACCGGGATATCCCAGCTGCGTTTCAGCTTGCGATCTTCAACCATGCCCTCCAGCTCGACTCGCCAGCAGATATAATTGCGACCGCTACCGGATGACGGCGGCTGCTCCGCCGGCACATCGAAACAGAACAGGATATCGCTGCCCTGCTGGGTGGGCTGGCACAGGGCGCGCTGGTCGGTCTGCCAGAGGATGTCTTCCACGGTCTTGCGGTCTTTACCGCTACCGCTTTCGCGGCCACGGATGCAGCTCAGCCACACATCCATATCCGTCTCCCGGGGCAACGCCTTGCCCAGGTGGATGGCGCCCTCTACCTGACCGCCGGCATGGCCGGGCTCAGGATCCAGTTCCAGCGGGGTGGGGCCGAAGAACTGATAATTGCTGCGCATCTTCCAGCCCGCCCAGGCAATGCCTGCGCCCACGGCAGGAAATAACAGCACCATCAGAATCGCATAATCTCCCCCGCTGACCTTGTCCCAGACTGCCAGATAGGCCGGCGATGGCAGCAGGATGAAGATGGCGCCGAAGCCCACCAGAAACCAGTGGCCGGATTTTTCCTTGCTGTGGTACTGCCCCCCTTCTGCCAAATCCGCCTTGCCCTTGCTTCTCCGGTTGAACAGAAACATCAGGCCGCCACCCACCAAGGCAAAGACGCCGCCGAAGGCCAGGCCAAACACCAATGATCCCCAGCGCAGAGTGCGATCCAGAAAAGCCTCGGAGGGATTCGCCGGGTTGACCCAGGCCATAACAGTACGCCCCCGGGAGCGAGCGGACTCCAGCCGGCTGGCCAGACGCTGCCAGTAATCGTCGAAATTATCGCTGCCGCTGTACTGACTCACGGTGCTGCTGGAATAGCTGCGCCCGTTATAGTCATAACGGTACTGGGCGCTGACACTGTAGGTGGTGGAGCCGTCGGAATAACTGCGATTGAGCGTACTGCTAAGCACGGTGGCCGGCACCCGGTCCCAGCTTCCGGCCTGCCAGTATTGAAAGGCGGGCTTGAGCCCGACAAAGAACATCACCGCCAGGCCTGCCACCAGGAAAACGCCTGGAAACAGGATGGTCATGCACCCTGATGCTTTATTATCTTTCTGTGTTTCCTGTTCTGCGTTTTCTGCCGTATTCGACACCCGTGATTCCCCCAAACAACAACACTCCGGCCAGGGCACCGTACAGGTGGGCATTCACATAAACCCGCCCGTCGATCCAGCTACGGAGATACTCCACGTCATAGCCTGCCTGCTGCTCACTGACAATGCGCCCGGCGATCACCAGCAACACCAGTGAATGCAACCAGGGATTCCCCCGCCAGCCCTGCAGCAGGCAATAGACCAGCAAGCCATGGAGGATACCGGACAGCCCCACATAGTGCTGCAAACCGGTATCCAGAAAATACAACGCCAGCCCGGTGAGCACCCCACAAAACAGCAACCAGCTCCAGAATCGCGCACGATCAAGCAGGTCCGTGAAAAAGTAACCACACAACAGCAGGCCAGCCAGGTTCAGCAGCATATGCCAGTGATTCAGGTGCACCAGATGGCAGGTGAAAAGTCGCCACCATTGCCCCTGCTCGATCGCCCCCCGATCAAACGCCAGCCAGGGATTCACCCAGGCATGCGCCAGCCCCAACACCACCATGGCGACGACGACCAGGGCAAAGTGCGGGAGGAGTTTTCTGTCTCTGGGTTGCATGTGGTTGCCTGTCAGGGATGAAGGGGAATTATGGGAAGGGTGAGTTGAAAGTTCAAAGTGTAAAGTTGAAACGCGGGGTCGGGAAGTGCCACACGAAAACCGGCGGTGCCCGCGATTCCTCGCAAGAGCGGTGCCATGCTAAGGCGCTCTCGGCGCGGCTCAAACGCTTGTCGATTGGCACGAGTTCTAACCGCGTTTCAACTTTACACTTTGAACTTTCAACTCGCTTCTGCCCCAAAAAAGAAAACCCCGCACAAGGCGGGGTTTTCTTTAAGGCTTTCAATGGTCGAATGACCGGCTGATTTACATCATGCCGCCCATACCACCCATGCCACCCATGCCGCCCATGTCCGGGGCGCCACCAGCGGCATTTTCTTCCGGCTTGTCCGCCACCATGGCTTCGGTGGTGATCATCAGGCCGGCGATGGAAGCCGCTGCCTGCAGCGCGGAACGGGTCACCTTGGCCGGGTCCAGAATACCCATTTCCAGCATGTCGCCGTACTCGCCAGTGGCCGCGTTATAGCCGTAGTTACCTTTGCCATTGCGCACTTCCTGCACGATGACGGAGGCTTCTGCACCGGCGTTGTAAGCGATCTGGCGCAGGGGCATTTCCAGCGCACGGAAGGTCAGAGCGATACCGGCGTTCTGCTCATCGTTGTCACCCTTGATAGAGCCAACGTTGGCCAGAGCGCGCACCAGGGCAACACCACCGCCCGGTACCACACCTTCTTCTACCGCAGCACGGGTGGCGTGCAGGGCATCGTCCACACGGGCTTTCTTCTCTTTCATTTCAATTTCGGTGGCAGCACCGATCTTGATGACCGCAACACCGCCGGCCAGCTTGGCCACGCGCTCTTGCAGTTTTTCCTTGTCGTAATCAGAGGAAGAATTTTCGATTTCCTTGCGGATCTGCTCCACACGGGCGTCGATATCTGCCTGCTGGCCAGCGCCATCAACAATGGTGGTGTTGTCCTTGTCGATGTTCACTTTCTTGGCGGTACCCAGATCTTCCAGGGACGCGTTTTCCAGGCTCAGGCCCACTTCTTCGCTGATCACGGTACCGCCGGTGAGGATGGCGATGTCCTGCAGCATGGCCTTGCGACGGTCACCAAAGCCCGGCGCTTTCACGGCGGCGCACTTGATGATGCCGCGCATGTTGTTCACAACCAGAGTCGCCAGTGCTTCGCCTTCGATGTCTTCAGCGATGATCAGCAGCGGCTTGCCTGCTTTAGCCACATTTTCCAGGGCCGGCAGCAGTTCACGGATGTTGGAGATTTTCTTGTCTACCAACAGGATGTACGGGTCTTCCAGCTCGACCTGCATCTTTTCCTGATTGTTGATGAAGTACGGGCTCAGGTAACCGCGGTCAAACTGCATGCCCTCAACCACGTCCAGCTCGTTCTGCAGGGACTGGCCTTCTTCAACGGTGATAACGCCTTCCTGGCCCACTTTTTCCATGGCCTGGGCAATGATTTCACCAACAGATTTATCGGCGTTGGCGGAGATGGTGCCGACCTGCTCGATGCTCTTGGTGTTGTCACACGGAGTAGACAGCATCTTCAGCTCTTCCACCACGGCGGCCACGGCCTGGTCGATACCACGCTTCAGGTCCATGGGGTTCATGCCGGCGGTTACGGACTTGAGGCCTTCGTTTACGAATGCCTGAGCCAGTACCGTGGCAGTGGTGGTGCCGTCACCGGCTTCGTCGTTGGCCTTGGACGCGACTTCTTTCACCATCTGGGCGCCCATGTTCTCGAACTTGTCTTCCAGTTCGATTTCGCGGGCAACGGAAACGCCATCCTTGGTGATGGACGGGGCGCCGAAGGATTTTTCCAGCACCACGTTACGGCCTTTCGGGCCCAAGGTTACCTTAACGGCGTCGGCCAGAATGTTGACGCCTTTGGCCATACGTTGACGCGCTTCGTCACGGAACAAAATTTCTTTAGCCATGTTTTATATACCTCTGCGATTCTTTACCCAGTGATGGGCTGAATGCCCTTGCGGGCGTTCGATGTCTGTCTAGACCGGAAGAGTTATCCGGGCCGTATTCAGCGTTCAGCCTTCAACGACGGCCAGAATTTCGGCTTCGCTCATGATCAGCAGCTCTTCGCCTTCCACCTTCACGGTGGACCCTGCGTATTGGCCAAAGATCACCTTGTCGCCTGCTTTCACATCCAGCGGGCGCACATCACCGTTTTCGGTGATCTTGCCATTGCCTACGGCAATGACTTCGCCACGGGACGGCTTCTCGGCAGCGGAACCGGGCAGCACAATACCGCCAGCGGTTTTGGTTTCTTCCTCTTCACGGCGAACCAGCACGCGATCATGCAAAGGACGGATGCTCATTTTTCCTTAAACTCCCAGTTAGTTCTTTTGACACCCAAGTCGGCCACAGCGGCCAAACTCGACAGTCTGAATTAGCACTCTCATGAGTGGAGTGCTAATCATAGTAAGGACGCCAGCACAGTCAACAGGAAATACCGATCATCGCCGGGGCTCCCTGCGCCTGCCTGCTGGCCGTGGAATGGGGTCGTAACGGCGGGATTCAAGGGCGGACGAGGAAAAAATCCTCTGGAGGAGTACGGGCGAGCATCACCAGGGTGTCACGCACTTGCCCAGCGTCTTCCGCCCGGGCCGGGAACGGTAGCCGACGTAACCGCGCCTCATGCCACAGCCAGGCACCCCAGGGGTCCACCGCCAGCATCTGCGCCCCCTGCCCCGGCGCGCCCAGCAAGGCCAGATAGTGGTCGATGGCCTCGGCGTGATCATCATTCATGTGCCCGACCATGGCCTGTTCACGGGCCAGGTCCCAACCCCACGGCTGCACCAGCGCTTCGGCATTCAACCAGGTCGCCCGGGCAAAACCCGGTATCCAGCGCGCCGTCGTCGGGCGCAACGCCAGAAAATAAAAATCCAGCTGGAGGTACTCGCGGGCGTGAGGAAACACCTGAAAGTAACGCTCCCCCTCGGCCGGGGGCACAGCCACCACCTCGCCGGACACGGTCAACCGCATGGCCGCCTGCCAGTCGCTGTGCTGTTGCTCCACCCACACCAGTGATGCCGCCGGGTTGGCCGCCAGGTTCACACTATGCGCCGCCAACGCACTGACCAGCATCAACAGGCGCCCTTCATGGTCCGGAACCACATTGACGGCAGACGCAAACGGCGCTCCCTCACTGTCCACGGTAGCCAGTGCCGCATGGCTGTGCTGATAGATAAACGACTGGGCTTCTGCTTCCTGATGCATCTGTGGTCCTGCTCTCCGTTTCCCGTTTTACGGCGGGCCTGAGCAATCCGGTCATTGGCCTGCCCGCTGCACCTCACCATAATCCGTTGCAACGTGAACCGACAGTGTAAGGAATCACCATGGAACTGAACCAGAAAGTGATTGTTGTGACCGGCGCCGGCCGTGGCCTGGGTCGTGGCATCGCCACCTTTTTTGCCGGCAAAGGCGCCAGGCTGGCCTGTGTGGATCTGAGCCAGGAAGACCTGGACGCCACCGTAACAGCCTGTGAAGCCGCTGGCGGCGAAGCCCGCGCCTACCTGGCCAATGTGGCTAAAGAGGAAGAGGTGGAAGCCCTGTTCAACAATGTGGTTGCCGATTTCGGCGCCCTGCACGGCCTGGTCAACAACGCCGGCATCACCCGTGACGGGTTGCTGATCAAGGCCAAAGACGGAGAGCTGGTCAGCAAGATGAGCTTGCAACAGTGGCAGGCCGTGATCGACGTGAACCTGACCGGGGTGTTCCTGTGTGGCCGTGAGGCCGCCGCCAAAATGGTCGAAACCGGCGCCGAAGAAGGCGTGATCGTTAACATTTCCTCCCTGGCCCGCCAGGGTAGCTTCGGCCAGAGCAACTACTCTGCCGCCAAGTCCGGGGTAGCCGCCATGGCCGAGACGTGGGCGAAAGAACTGGCCCGCTACAACATTCGCACCGGTGCGGTGGCGCCGGGCACCATCAACACCGACATGCTGGCCGCCATGAAACCGGAAGCCCGCGAGCGCCTGGTACAAGCGGTGCCCCTCAAACGTCTGGGCGAAGCCGAGCACATTGCCCGCAGCGTGGCCTTTATTTTCGAGACCGACTATTTCACCGGTCGCTGCATCGATATGGACGGCGGGTTACGGTAACAACGCCTGACGCCCCATGCCAAACGCAGGATGCGGCAACCCCAAAGAGGAAATCGGCTGGCACCGGTTTCCTCTTTTTATTGTGCTCTGCGTTTTTACTTGCAGCTGGAAGCTAGCCACTGGAAGCTACCTTTCATGAACCCTGAATTCCGAGATGCCGTTTACCAGATCGTCGCCGCTATTCCCCCCGGGTACGTCAGCAGCTATGGCGCCGTGGCAAAGCAGGCGGGCTTTCCCCGTCATGCCCGTTTTGTTGGCCGGCTGATGAGTCAGCTCCCCAAGGACACCCGCCTGCCCTGGCACCGGGTGCTGCGCGCCGATGGCTGTATTGCCCTTGCCGGCACCCCCTCGGGGGAAATTCAGACACAACGGCTACTGGATGAAAATATTCCGGTGCTGGGCGACCGCGTGCCCAGACAGTATTTCATCTAGGGAACCCGCATCGCCCCCTGCGAACAAAGTGTCTATGATGAGCCTTTCGCCAATCGGCAATACCCGCTAAGAGTCCTATGCCCCCACAATCGACCAGCTGGCAGCAATCCCTGAAGGCCTTCCTGCACCCCCGTGTAGAGACCATGTTTTTTTACGGGTTTTCGGCGGGCATTCCGTTGCTGCTGATTTTCTCTTCGCTGTCGCTCTGGCTACGCGAAGCAGGCGTAGACCGCTCCACGGTGACCTACTTCAGCTGGGCGGCGCTGGCCTACTCGTTCAAATTTCTCTGGGCGCCGCTGATTGATCGCTTGCCTATTCCTTTCCTGACCCGCTGGCTGGGCCGACGGCGGGCCTGGTTGCTGGTGGCACAACTGGCGGTCGCCGCCGCCATTTTCAGTATTTCCCTGGTCGACCCCACCCAGCCCGGCGCCCTGAATGTCATGGCGTTTGCCGTGGTGTTGCTGGGCTTCACCGCCGCCACCCAGGATATCGTTATTGACGCCTACCGGATTGAATCCGCGGGGGCGGAATTGCAGGCGCTGATGTCCTCGTCCTATATCGCCGGCTACCGGATCGGCATGCTCACCTCCGGGGCCGGCTCTTTAGTACTCGCCAGCTGGCTGGGCTCCACCAGTGAGTCCTACAGCTACGCCGCCTGGCAAAGCACCTATGCCATCATGGCGCTAACCATGCTGGTCGGGGCCGTCACCACCCTGATCATTCGCGAACCGGAAAACCACCGGCCCTCCAACGCGCAGTACACCAGTCGTCAGTACCTCAAATTTCTGAGCCTGTTCGTGGTGGGCATCGCCGCCTTTGTGTCGGTCTACATCTTCACCGCCGAGTCCGCCGCCACCTTCCGCCAGACACTCACTGATGCGGTGAACAACGGAGCCTTATCCGGCCTGGTGGTGGAAACCCTGCGCCTGGCCCTGGCGATCACGCTGGTAGCCGCACTGATCAAGCTACTCTCCCTGACCCCGCTGTATGACAAGCAGCTGGTGCAGGAAAGTTATCTCGACCCGGTGAAGGATTTTTTCCAGCGCTATGGCAAACGCCTGGCCCTGTTGCTGCTGGTTTTCGTGGGCTTTTATCGCGTTTCCGATATTGTACTGGGGGTGATTTCCAACGTCTTTTTTGAAGACATGGGCTTCACCAAGAACGAAATTGCCGGCGTGGTAAAAACCTTTGGCCTATTCATGACCATTGCCGGGGGCTTTCTGGGCGGGGTCCTGGCCATGCGCCACGGCGTTATCCGGGTGCTTTACCTGGGGGCGTTCCTCACCGTGGCTACCAACCTGCTGTTCCTGTGGCTGGCCTATGCGGGCCACGATATCCGCATCCTCTATGCGGTGATCTCCGCCGACAATCTCACCGCCGGCCTGGCCAGTGCGGCCTTTGTGGCGTTCCTGTCGCAGCTCACCAATGTGTCCTTCACTGCGGTGCAATACGCCATCTTCAGCTCCCTGATGACATTGCTGCCAAAAACCATTGGCGGCTACTCCGGCAGCATGGTGGACAACCTGGGCTACCC
Organism: Alcanivorax sp. VBW004; assembly: GCF_009718865.1. Lineage (NCBI taxonomy): Bacteria > Pseudomonadati > Pseudomonadota > Gammaproteobacteria > Oceanospirillales > Alcanivoracaceae > Alcanivorax > Alcanivorax sp. VBW004. The sequence goes on along the minus strand of NZ_WNHC01000001.1, from coordinate 1,785,862 downwards.
GGGCTTCTTCCTGCTGGCCAGCCTGATGGGCGTGCCCGTGCTGGGCCTGATCTACCTGATCCAGCGCCACAGCGCGTTTAGGAACTAACCCAAAGCACCGCTCATCGGCTACTTTTCAATCAATTCGCAAACCGGCTATAGTGGAGACTTACAAAAAACAACAAGAAATCCGATGACCGTCTCTGAACTCGATATCCTGGTGGTAGACGACGCCCGCTTTTCCGCCGCCGTGGTCAACCGCACCCTGGCCACCGCCGGCTATACCGGTATCCGCCATGCCCACAGCGCCCACGATGCCCTTGGCCAGCTTGCCGAGAAACCGGCCGATCTGGTGGTGGCCGACTGGTTGATGCCCGGCATGGACGGCCTGGAGCTGACCCGCCGCATCCGCCAGAACGACGAGGCCAACAACCGCTATACCTATGTGCTGCTGCTCACTGCCCGCGAAGGCGTGGACGCCCTGCAGCAGGCCTTTGATCAGGGCGTGGACGATTTCGTCTCCAAGTCCACCATGACCGAACAGCTGCAACACCGGGTGATGGCCGCAGACCGCATTATCCAGCGCCACAATCGGGTACAGGCCGACTACCAGCGCATGCTGACGGTGAACCGCCAGCTCAAACGCCAGGCCCTGATCGACCCGCTCACCGGTTTTGGCAATCGCCAGGACGCCCTGCGCGCGCTGGACAGCACACTCAAACACGCCCAGAAACGCGGCGGCGCCGCCTGCATGCTGCTGATGCGCCTGGAAGACTTCGAGCTACAACAACGCCAGCGCGGCAACAAGGTCATGCAACAAGGCGTCCTCGCCTTCAGCCGGAGACTGCGCCAATCCGTGCGGCCCATGGATCATCTCTGTCGCCTGCAGCAGGATCACTTTGCACTGATTACCTACCAGCCACAGCTGAGCCACTGCGACCCCACCAGCTTCCGGCGTCTGTACGACAGCCTGAACCACCGCGCCTACCAGACCGCCGCGGGCTTTCTCAGCCTGCAAGTCAGCATCGCCCTGGCCGCATCGGCTGGCGGAAACAGTGCGGACGGCATGCTCGAGCAGGCAACCCTGGAGCTGGAGCAGGCCCTGGCAGAAAAACGGATCGTCTCCGCTGCAGCAAGCGCCTGACACACCGAACATTCCCGGCACCTTCGCAGAGAAAAACGCTCCATTTCACGGCCCTCAGGGCTTACCATTCCCCCCATGACTGAATCCCTTCCACACTGGTACCTGCTCGGTGCCGGCAACATGGGCACGCTGGCCGCCTGGTATCTGACCCGTGCGGGCCATACCGTCAGCATCGTTACCGACAACCCGCAACCGCCACTGCACAAACAGCTTTTTTTTGCTGACCAAAGCGTGTCACTCACCCTCTCCTGCGCCAGCCCGGAACAGCTCCCCGCGACCATTACGCATTTATTGGTGGCCAGCAAAACGCCTTACACAGAAGCAGCGTTACGCCGGGTGAAAGGCCATCTTAGTGACAAGACTTTGGTGCTGCGCTTTCAGAATGGCATGGGTGCACTGGATGGCAGACTCCCTGCCGGCACTGCCGTGCTGGAGGCCATCACCACCAGCGCCGTGAAAGGGCAGTCACCACAGCACACCATCGTGGCAGAAAACACCACCTGGTTGGGTGGCACCCAGCAGCCACCGGAATGGCTGAAAGGCCTGCAGCGCCACTGGCCCGACCTGCACTGGGAAGCAGACATACGCTTCGTGCAATGGAAAAAACTGGTGGCCAACGCGGTGATCAATCCGCTCACCGCCCTGCACGATGTGCCCAACGGCGCCGTCGTTGACGATCCAGCCTTGCAACAGGAAGCCCGCGCGCTCTGCGCCGAGGCCGACACCCTGCTAACCGCACTGGATTCCCGCTGGCCCGGCCATTCGTTTTCCGCCGTGCTGCAGGTGGCCCGAGCGACCGCCGGCAACACCTCCTCCATGCGCGCAGACCGGCAGCGCGGCGCCACCACGGAAATCGAGGCCATCAACGGTTGGCTGCTACGCCAGGCACAGCGTCATGGCCTGGACCTGCCCACCCACCGTCGCCTGGTTGAGGCCCTGAGAGGCCAGGCGCCCACATAAACGCACAGGCCCTCAGCGGCTGGCTCTGGTAAGCTCCCCTGCGTGCAGACCCCATTGTTCGGAGGATGAATGTCCACTCGCCACGCCACTCGCTATCCCGCGCTTTTTTTACCTGCTGCTGTCAGCCTGTTACTCGCCGCCCCGTTGCCGGGGATCGCCGGTGAACCCACTGACACAACAAACACGACGGACGCGGCCAGCGACCGTCACGCCCTGGGCACGGTGAAAGTCAGTGGCGCCCGCAACACCAGCCTGGCTGGCGAGCTGCCCACCGGCACCGTGGTGATCGACCGGGAAGCCATCGACAGCCTGCCAGCGACCAATCTGGCGGATCTGCTCGACACCGTGGGCGGCCTGCAAAGCAGTCGCCTGTATGGCATCAACGGCAGTAACGCCAGCGTGGATCTGCTCGGCTTCGGCGCCACCGGCAACCAGAACACCCTGATCCTGCTGAACGGCCGCCGACTCTCCAACATCGACCTGACCACCCCGGAACTGACCGGCATTCCCCTGGCGGCCATTGAGCGCATCGAAGTGCTGCCCGGTGCCGGTGCGGCCTTGTACGGCAACGGCGCCGTGGGCGGCGTGGTCAACATCGTCACCCGCCGCAGCTATCGCAACAGCGCCGGGCTGGAAATCAACAGCGGCAGTTACAACAGCCTCGGGGGCAACGGCTACGCCACCGGCAACCACGGCAACCTGAGCGGTGCGGTGGCGCTGAGCACCCTGGACAGCGATGGCTATCGCGACAACAACGCCCTGCGTAACGACAGCGCCTTCGCTGACCTGCGCTACCAGCAGGACCGTGTTGAAGCCTATTTCACCGCCAATGGCACCCGGCAATCCCAGGACCTGCCGGGGGGCCGCGACCCCATGGAATTCAATAATGATCCGCAAGGGGCCGATACCCCCGACGACGACGCGGAGCAGGAAAGCTACTGGTTGATGCCCGGCCTGCGCATTGCCATGGCCGGCAATACCGCGCTCACTCTGGACGCCAGCCGCCGCCGCCAGACCCAGGAGTACCGCTACCCCTCCAGCGGTTTCAACGGCGAGTCAGTGGTGGACAGCTACAGCTTCACTCCCAAGCTGGAAGGCCAGACCGCCACCGGCAGTGCCATGCATAACTGGACGCTGGGCGTGGATCTGCATGAATACGATTACACCAGCCGGACCAATTTCGGCGACCGGGAACTGGAACAAAGTCAACGCGCCTGGTACCTGCACAACCTGGTCAGCCTGACCCCGAAACTGTCTGTCAGCGCCGGCGCCCGCCAGCTGGAAAGCACTCTCAGCGGTGAAGGAGCCGACAAGGAGCAGGACGGCGAAATGTACGAGGGCGGCATCCGCTACACCTTCACCGGCAACCTGGCCCTTTTCGCCGGCGCCCAGCGCAGTGTACGCATCGCCAATGTGGATGAACTGTCCCCGTTCAACCCGCCCATCGACCCGCAAACCGGCCACAGCTACACCACCGGCGCCAGCTGGTCGCAGGGCCGGCAGCACTCCACGCTGACGTTCTGGCGCGCCGAGATTGACAACGAAATCGTTTACGACCCCATCGCCTTCGCCAATCGCAATCTGGACGACCGCACCGTGCACAAGGGCGTCAGCATCAACTCCCGCTGGCGGCTGGACAAGGACATCACCTTCACCGCCAACGCCAGCGCCCAGCAAGCCCGTTTTGATGGCGGTCCCTTCAGCGGCAACGACGTGCCCCTGGTGCCCGAACACACCATGGAACTGATTGCCGACTGGCAGGCGCTCACCTGGCTGTCCGCCCAGATCAGCCACCGTTACGTAGGCGATCGGCATTACGATGGTGACGTGGACAATGAGTACCGCAAACTGGATCACTACCGCACCACCGATCTGCAACTGACGACCCGCTATCGCAAACTCTATCTCAAAGCCGGTGTCTACAATCTGGAAGACAACGTGAATGCGGACTACGGTAACTACAACCCGGCCAGCAGCAACGCGGTACTCTACCCGCTGCCAGAACGCCATTACCGGGTCGCACTGGGCATGGAGCTGTAATGAGTGATAGCAACGGAACCGGAAACCGCGACAAGACCCGCATCAACCGGGTCATCACCCGCACCGGGGATGCCGGCGAAACCGGCCTGGCAGATGGTTCACGGGTGAGCAAGTGTCACCCGCGCATCGTGGTACTGGGCGAGCTGGACGAACTGAACAGCGCCTTGGGCGTACTGCGTGCCCGCCCGCTGGATAGCGATCTGGACGCAGTACTGGGCCTGGTCCAGCAAATGCTGTTCGACATCGGCGGCGAGCTGGCCATTCCCGGCCACCGCGTCATTGATGATCACGACCTGGTGGAAGTGGAATCCCAGGCCGACACCATCAACGCCGAACTGCCCCCATTGAAAGAATTTGTGCTCCCCGGCGGCCACCCGGATGCCGCCTGGTGCCACCACTGCCGTACCGTGGCGCGCCGGCTGGAACGCCACGTTATCGCCCTGCACGAGACCGACGAAGAGGCGATCAATCCGGTGAGCCAGGCGTTGATCAACCGGCTTTCCGACCTGTTGTTCGTCATGGCCCGCCTGATCAACCTGCGCCACGAAGCCCCGGAAACCTTGTGGATGCCAAAAGCAGATCGGTGAGGTGAGGGAGCGCCAGAGGCGAAAACCCGCCCCTTCGTGGCCCGTGTTTGTCTGGCCAGGTATCTGGCGCCGCATTATGGAAAGATTGTGCAAACCGGCCCACCGCTACTGCTAGCGCGCTACACTGAAGGTCCTGACTGATGATGTAGCGCCATGGGCATTCGCAATAAACTGTTTCTGATTTTCCTGGGTACCTTTCTGGTGCTGATCGTGGCCGCCAGCGGATTCTATTATCTGTCTTTTGTGCGCAGCCTCGACACCTACCTGGACGAACGCCAGCAATCCCAGGTAGAGCGCCTGGCCAATCACCTGGGCACTCTCTACCAACAACAGGGATCATGGCAGTTTCTGCGCGACGATCCCCGCCGCCTGAAACGACTTTACTGGCTGGCCGGTGATCGGGAAGAAGGCAAAGACGACCGCGGCGACCACCGCCACCTGCAACTGCTCGATGCCCGCAAGCGTGTGCTGCTTGGTCCGCCTGCCCCGGAAAAATACCGTGTCGATGTGCCCATTCAGGATGATCGCCGCATCGTGGGTTATCTGACTTACCCAGACCAGGAAGCCATTCGCGATAAACTCGACCGCCGCTTCATGGGCCGCCAGCTTCGCTTTGCCCTGTGGATGCTGTGCGTAGGGCTCGGCCTGTCTCTACTGGTTTCCTGGCTGCTGGCCCGCCACCTGGTGGCACCAATTCTGGCGCTTTCCCGCCATACCGCTGAACTGCAGGAAGGTAACTACGACTCTCGTCTGGCCAGCGACCGCCGGGATGAGCTCGGCACCTTGACCCGCCAGGTTGACCAGTTAGCCGAGCGTCTCGACCAGGGCCAGCAGGCACGGCAACGCTGGTTCTCGGATATCGCCCATGAGCTACGCACTCCGGTGGCCATTCTCCAGGGTGAGCTGGAAGCACTGTGCGATGGCATACGCCCCCTGAATCAGGAAAACCTGAAAGGGCTTGAAAGTGAAGTCGCTCAACTGACCCACCTGATTAACGACCTGCACGACCTGGCATTGGCCGACGGTGGCAACCTGCGCTATCAGTTCCGCCTGGAAGACTTGAGCAGCCTGGTGGAAGAGGTACTCGACAGTTATCGAGGTGCGTTCGCGCAGCGTGACATCACCTGCAAAATCACTCTGCCCGACCAGGCCGTGATCCAGCAGGATCCCGTGCGGCTACGCCAGTTACTGGATAACCTGTTCCAAAACAGTCTCAAGTACACCGCCGACGGCGGCGAGTTAGCCGTCTCCCTGAACCAACAGAAAGACAGCACCTGGCAATTGACGGTGGACGACAGCGCCCCCGGCGTCCCCGACGATGCCCTGCCCAAACTGTTTGACCACTTGTACCGGGTGGAAAGCTCACGCAATCGCCGCACCGGCGGAGCCGGCCTGGGGCTCGCCATATGCCTGCGCATTGTCGAGGCCCACGGCGGTACGCTTCATGCAGAACACAGCCCGCTGGGCGGTGTGCGCATCCAGATCTCGCTACCGGGAGATGCCCAATGAGCCGTATCCTGATCGTAGAAGATGAGCCGCGCCTGTCACAGCTGGTGGCGGATTACCTGCAACACGCCCACTACCAGACCGAACAGACCGACAGCGCCAAAGCCGCCATTGCCCTGGCCCGTGAGCAATCCTTTCAAGCGGTATTGCTGGATCTGATGTTGCCCGACGGCGACGGCATGGAAGTGTGCAAAGCGATCCGTCAACACAGCAACGTGCCGATCCTCATGGTCACCGCCCGGGTGGATGAAGTGGACCGCTTGCTGGGCCTGGAGCTGGGCGCTGACGATTACATCTGCAAGCCCTTCAGCCCCCGTGAACTGGTGGCACGGGTGAAAGCGGTGCTACGCCGCGCCAACCCCGAACCCACCGAACAAGAGCACGAATTACAACTTGATGAAGAGCGCTACGAGGCCATTCTCAAACAGCCACAGGGCCAGCAGCGCATCGCCCTTACCGCTATCGAGTTTGCCTTGCTCGCCACCCTGTCTCGTCACCCAGGCCGTATCTGGTCACGGGACCAGCTAATGGACGAAATCTATAAGGACCACCGCGTGGTTTCCGACCGCACCATCGACAGCCATATCCGCAAACTGCGCCGTAAACTCAGCGACGGCGACGAGCAATCCCATGACTGGATCGGCAGTGTTTACGGAGTGGGGTATCGGCTGGAAACGCCTTGATACCGCACCGACTTGTAGGCGCTCCCTTCCAGGGGACGAACCGTGCGCAGCACGGAATCGCCGAAAGGCGATCAATCATGCGGAACGCCCGTCTAGCGCTTCGCTTCGCGAGGTTCGTCCCTTGGAAGGGAACGCCTACAGCACAAATCAGGCGTCGTTCCGGTTTTGATTTTCCTTGCAGCTCGAGACTTTAATCTTGTGACTGCTCTTCCACATTTCCTGCATATTCCTTGCACCTTGTTACGCAATACTCTCCCCATCACATTCAAGGACTCAATGGAGTCATAAGGAGAGAGCCCCATGAAAAAAATCGCTATCGTTATTCTTGCTGTTTTTGCCACATCCGCTTTTGCCATGGGTCCCGGTCAACGGGGCGGCGAAAAAATGGTCGAGCACATGACCAAGAAACTGGAACTGACCGATACCCAAAGCGCCCAGATGCAGACCGTCTTTGAAGAGCAGGGTAAAAAAATGAAAGCCTTGCACGATGAGACCCAGGCAAAGATCAATGCACTACTGACGCCCGAGCAGCAAGAAAAGCTGGCCAAAATGCAAGAAGACCGTAAAGAGCGCCGCGACGACCGCCACGAAAAGCGCAAAGAGCGTTAATCAATAACGCGGCACCACTCACAAAAAAGGCCTTCATATGAAGGCCTTTTTTGTTTATGCAGATTACGTAGGTTTTCGAAATATCACGTGCCTGTTCCACAACCATTTTCACAGCTATCTTCACAGCAACGCCTGACGCATATCCGTCAATAGTTGGCTCAGGTAGGTCGTGAACCGCGCTGCGGCCGCGCCATCAATGACACGGTGATCGTAAGACAGGCTCAGCGGCAGAATCAGCCGCGGCTGAAACTGGTTACCATCCCACACCGGCTGCATATCAGAGCGGCTCACCCCCAGAATCGCCACTTCCGGCCAGTTCACAATCGGGGTAAATGCGGTGCCGCCAATACCGCCCAGGGACGAAATGCTGAAGGTCCCGCCTTTCATGTCCGCCGGTGTCAGTTTGCGGTTACGGGCTTTCTCGGCCAGTTCGCCCATTTCCAGGGCGATCTCCTTCAACCCTTTCTTGTCCGCATCCTTGATCACCGGCACGACCAGACCGTTGGGCGTGTCTACCGCGATACCGATATTGATATAGCCTTTTTCAATCAACGCCTCGCCACTGTTTTCCAGCGAACTGTTGAAACGCGGGTACTCCTTCAACGCTCGCGCGCAGGCTGTCACCAGAAACGCCAGCATGGTGAGCTTCACGCCCTCACGTTCAAGGCGTTTGTTCTGGCTTTTGCGGAACGCTTCCAGATCGGTGATATCCGCGTTGTCATGCTGGGTCACATGGGGGATGGTCAACCAGGAACGTGTCAAATTTTGGGCGGAGACCTTGCGCAGCTTGTTCAGCTCGACCCGTTCGATGTCGCCAAACTGGCTGAAATCAATCTCTGGTAACTCTACCGCCAGCCCACCGCCAGCGCCCCCGGCCGGCTGCCCTTCCAGGCGCTGCTTCACATAGGCATGCACGTCATCTTTGAGAATGCGGTCTTTCGGGCCAGTGGCGCGAACCTGTGACAGATCCACCCCGGTTTCCCGTGCCAGCTTGCGCACCGCTGGGCCAGCGTGAACAGGCGTGGACGGAGACGCACCACTGTCGGCGGCTTGCCCCCGGGATGATGAGGGAGGCTCGCTTTTCTGTGCCGGCTTGCCTTGTGCGCCTGTGTCGCTTTCTTTCCCGGTTCCCGTCTCATCCTTATTGGCGTTTTCGGCATCAGCCTCTTTTTCACTCTCCGGTTCTCGCTCGCTTTCTTCTGCTGATGCCGAACCACCCGCAACCGCCAATGTAATCAGGGCATCACCGGTGCCGACCTTGTCTCCAACGCTGACGCTAACCGACTCCACCTTGCCGGCGTTCGGCGACGGAATTTCCAGCGACGCCTTGTCGGATTCCACCACCACGATGACCTGCTCTTCGTCGAGCTCGTCACCCACAGCCACGTTGACTTCGATGATCTCTGCCGCATCGATATCGCCGAGATCCGGCACCTTCACGGTTTCGGTGCGGCTTCCCGTCAGCTCTTTCGGTTTCTCCGCTTTATCACTGGAGTCTGTGCTGCTCTTAGTGCTCTGCTTACTCGGTTTACTCTGCCCTTGGGCCCCTGCACCGTTGCCTTTCGCCGTGTCGCCTTCGTCATCCGCTGCAACAGCATCATCGCTGCCATTGGCCTCTTCGGCATCAAGCTCCATGATCGCATCACCTTCCTTGACGCGGTCACCCACCTTGACACTGATTGCGGCAACTTTTCCGCCCTGGGGCGCTGGCACTTCCACCGTGGCCTTGTCGGATTCCAGCACAATAATGGTGTCTTCGGCGCTAATGGTATCGCCGACTTTTACGCTGATCTCGATGACATCAACAGGATCACTGCTGCCCACATCGGGAACATGAATTTGCGTTTTACTCACACCTGAACTCCTTATAGTGAGATCACTGATCGATAATCAGTGACGGGTGCGATCAATGCATCACCGGATAGGGTTTATCCGTATCAATGCCATATTTCTCGATAGCCTGTTTCACCACCGCTGCGTCAACCTTGCCCTCTTTGCGCAAGGCATTCAGTGCTGCCAGCACCACGAAGTATCGGTCTACTTCAAAGAAATGGCGTAACTTCTGACGCGAGTCGCTGCGCCCAAACCCATCGGTGCCCAGCACCGAATACGGGGCGTTCACCCAGGGACGAATCTGGTCGGCAAAGGCGCGCATGTAATCGGTAGACGCAATCACCGGGCCGGCGCGATCTTTCAGGCATTTCTCCACCCAGTTAAGCTCACGTTCCTGCTCCGGGTTGAGCATGTCATCGCGGTCCATGCGAAGCCCTTCACGGCGCAATTCGTTGAAGCTGGTCACGCTCCAGACGTCCGCCGCCACACCGAAGTCCTCTCGCAATAATTCTGCCGCCGCTTCGACTTCGCGCAGTATCGTACCGCTGCCCAGCAACTGAACCCGCGGAGTTTTCCTGGTTTTGGGTTTGCCCTCGCGCAACAGATACATGCCCTTGCGGATACCTTCCTCTGCACCTTCCGGCATGGCACCGTGCACGTAGTTTTCATTCATCAGGGTCAGGTAATAGAACACCTTCTCGTTGTCCTCATACATGCGTCTGAGGCCATCCTGAATAATGACTGCCAGCTCGTAACTGTAGGCGGGGTCGTAGCTGACACAGTTCGGCACCGTGCCGGCCAGGATATGACTGTGACCATCCTGATGCTGGAGCCCTTCACCGTTAAGCGTGGTGCGCCCGGCCGTGGCGCCCAGCAAAAAGCCCCTCGCCTGCGAATCTCCCGCTGCCCAGGCCAGGTCGCCCACACGCTGAAAGCCGAACATGGAGTAATAGATGTAGAACGGAATCAGGGCGAAGTCATGGACGCTGTAACTGGTGGCTGCCGCCAGCCAGCCGGACATGGCACCGGCTTCGTTGATGCCCTCTTCAAGAATGCGCCCCTTCTTGTCTTCCCGGTAATACATCACCTGGCCAGCATCTTCCGGTTCATACTTCTGGCCGCCGGATGAATAAATGCCCAACTGGCGAAACAGTCCTTCCATGCCAAAGGTGCGGGCTTCATCGGGCACAATCGGTACCACGCGTTCACCAATCTGCTTGTCCTTGATCAGCGTGCTCATCATGCGCACGAAAGCCATGGTGGTGGATATTTCCCGATCACCACTGCCTTCCAGGAAGTTGGCGAATACATCCAATCCGGGGATGGTTAACTGCTGGCTGGCTTTCTGGCGGCGCACGGGCATATAGCCGCCCAGTTTGTCGCGTTGTTCCTTCATGTAACGCAGCTCCGGGGAGTCATCCGCCGGGCGGTAATAGGGCACGTCTTCCAGCTGTTCATCAGTGAACGGCATATCGAAGCGATCGCGGAAATCCTTCAGGCTTTCCAAATCCAGCTTCTTCATCTGGTGAGCCTTATTGACGGCTTCTCCGGCACCGGTCGCATAGCCTTTTACGGTCTTGGCCAGAATCACCGTGGGCCGCCCCGTATGTTTCACCGCCGCATCATAAGCCGCATACACCTTGAACGGATCGTGGCCGCCCCGGTTCAGGCGATACACGTCATCGTCACTCATATGCTCGACCAGTTTCTTTAGCTCCGGGTTCTCGCCAAAGAAATGTTCGCGCGTGTAAGCCCCACCGTTTTTCTTGTAGGCCTGATATTCCCCATCCACACATTCTTCCATGCGGCGACGCAGCAGACCTTCGCTGTCTTTTTCCAGCAGCGGGTCCCACAAACGCCCCCACACGACCTTGATCACATTCCAGCCGGCGCCACGGAACACGCCTTCCAGTTCCTGGATGATTTTGCCATTACCCCGCACCGGACCATCCAAGCGCTGCAGGTTGCAGTTCACCACGAACACCAGGTTATCCAGCTTCTCACGGCCGGCCAGAGCAAGAGCGCCGAGGGATTCGGGTTCGTCCATTTCCCCGTCACCAAGAAATGTCCAAACCTTACGGTCGTCCTGCTGAATCAATTCCCGGTTCTGCAGGTACTTCATGATGTGGGCCTGGTAGATGGCCTGAATCGGCCCCAGCCCCATGGAAACGGTGGGGAATTGCCAGAAATCCGGCATCAGCCAGGGATGCGGATAAGACGATAAGCCCTTGCCATCCACTTCCCGGCGGAAGTTATCCAGCTGCTCTTCACTAATACGTCCTTCCAGATAGGCTCGAGCGTACACGCCCGGTGCCGAATGCCCCTGAAAGAACACCAGATCGCCCTCGTTCTCGTCACTGGGAGCGCGAAAAAAATGATTGAAGCCCACATCGTAGAGCGTCGCGGAAGAGGCAAAAGAAGCAATGTGCCCCCCCAGCTCATCATCGTTATCGATATTGGCCCGCATAACGGTGGCGAGAGCATTCCAACGGATCAGCGAACGAATTCTGCGCTCCATGAACATGTCACCGGGGATGGCGGCCTCGTCCTTGGGAGCAATGGTATTAAGGTAGGGCGTATTAAGGTGGGTGCGATAAACGCCCTGTTCCTGGGCTTCATTAGTGATCGCATCAAGTAGCCAGGCGGCTCGCTCAGGGCCTTCTCGCTCAACTACCGATTCCAGGGCCTCGAGCCATTCCCGGGTTTCAGCCGGATCAACGTCATCAAAAAAACTGCGTTTTTGCATGGGCGTGCGTCCTTTTTCGCGTTGCCATGCGCCGCCGCAGGATCACTGCAGCGACGCTGAAAGAGGCCCAAGGGTGGCTGGGCTTGAGACCTGAAGTCTCACGACATCGGGCACGGAGTGGCATCTCTGCCAAATCGCCGATGTACGTTAATACTAGCGCCGTAGACCGGTTGGCGGTCAAGTTGGCCAGTGACGAAAAAAATCAGCCGACACAGTATGTTGGCCATTTTTTTCGGTTATGTCCCTATCCTGAACCCGGTGCAGGGAAACCGGAATTCGACCAAGGTCGGTTCTATTGAAACGCTATTCACGCCCGCACGTTCACAGCAACATGATCCACAACGCGGCCATAATCAGCCAGATGGCCACACAGCGCAGCAGCAGGCCCTGCAACCCTTCCAGATGATCCATGGCGGTGTGCAAGGTTCCGGGGCTGGTGTCATGATTTTCTTCCTGTGCCACATTGGCCACGGACACTATCAGCGAGGGGGTCGGCTGCAGCTGCCACCAGGCGCCGCGCATTCTTTCCATTACTGCGGTAAAGTCCCCGGCCAGCGACATACTGACAATAAGCAGTTGCCGGGCAGGCAAGCTCAACCAGTCATCCAGTGCTTTCTGCCAACCCAAGGTCTCTGATTCGCTACAGTGACGCCGCTGACGCTGCAGCCAGGCATGGTTCAGGACCACCAGAAACGCCGCCCCGAACCCCAGCAACACCAGCCAGAAAATCGCCACGAACAAGCGTTCTTCCCGCGCCAGAATCTGCTCACTCAGTTGCTGGTGGTAGGCCGGATCGCCGGGCACGCCGTTAACGGAAAATTCGTCCGTGGCCAGGGCAGCAAACCCATCCGGGTCATTCATACGGCCGCGCACCAGCAATTCATCCACATGGCGAAACTCGCTGTGACTGCCCAGCAGCCACAAGAGCAGCAATGTGCCCAGACCCAGCACCAATAACTGACCCCAGAAACCGGACAACCAGCACGCCCCCCAGGCGATCAACACCGCAGGAAGCAGCACCGCGACCCACCACACCCGGTTCGGCTGGCCAATGCGGCTACCGCAGCGTTGCAGCCAGCGCTGGTGACGTTCCTCACCGGCCAGCAGCGGCGACCAGCCTGCATCCATCCGGCGTAGCCCCATCACCACGATCAACACAATAAACTTCATGCCTTTTCCTCCCTGAAATCGGCCAGTTGTTCACGGTAACGCCGCCAGTCGAACGCCGGGCCGGGGTCCGTTTTTCTTCCCGGTGCAATATGTTCATGGCCGGTAATGCGGGCATCGGTAATCGCGGGATAGTGATGCTGCAAAAGCTGCGTCAGCGCAGCCAGCGTGTCGTACTGGGCGTTTTCGTAGGGGATGTTATCGGCCCCTTCCAGTTCGATACCGAGGGAGAAATCATTGCAGTTTTCCCGCCCCTGAAACGTGGAGACGCCAGCATGCCAGGCTCGCTTATCGCACGGCACAAACTGTAGCAGGCCACCGTCACGACGAATCAGAAAGTGGGACGACACCGTCAATTGGTGGATGGTTTCAAAATAGGGGTGATCCGCCGGGTTCAGGCAGTTTTGAAAAAACGCTTCGATATGGCCGCCGCCAAACTGGCTCGGCGGCAAACTGATGTTATGGATCACCAGCAACGAGATATCGGCCGGATCAGGGCGTTCGTTAAAATTGGGGGATGGGCACCATTGCGCCTGATCGACACGATGTCCGGAAAGGGTAAGCACCCGCGCAAGCTCCTTTTGCCTGCGCCGGGATGAATACGGCAGGGGTTAGTGTTGCACGTTACCCTGCATGCGACGCAGATCGCCAATAACTGCTTCCAGAGCCCGATCAAACAGGGCTCCCTCTTCAATGAGTTTAACAGTCCCGTTATGCAGGGCAACGGCCAAGGTGTAAGCAGAAAACTCCTGCACCTTGATACCGCGGCGGTTGGTAAACACCATTTTCACGCCAGCTCGGATGTTGGCCGCCAGCTTGGCACGGCGCGGTTCGCCGTCGTCCTGAATTTCAATCCACTGCCCCGGCGCCAGCTGACTGCATTTCTTCACCAGGAAATGATTTTCCGGCAATTCCGGCACCGTTTCCGGCTGGGCCGGTTCGGCGGGCTGCTCTGGCTCCACCGCCACCCGCTCCGTCTGCAGGCCCTTGAGCAGCTGCTGATGCACATCACGGAATTTAACCAGCAGCTGCTTGGTTTCCACCGCATCGTAGTTAATCTGGCTGAGACCGCTGTGCAGGGTCTTGAGCAGCTTCGGACTCAGATCCTTCAGTTTTTCCAGGGCCGCCTGCTCCCGGTGCTCCAGCACACTCCAGACCACCGCATCGACCACCTTCACCTGCTGCTGCCACAATCCGCTATCATCGCCTTCGCGCAGCCAGGTCAAGTACAACACCTGTTGCCAACCCTGGCGCAGCAGACGCACCACCACATCCGGCAGCTGCCGCCCGGCCATGCGCTTATCCAGCACCGCCACCACTTCGCTACGGGCCTGTTCGGCCCTGGCCTTGCCCTCTTCTGCCTCGCGAACCCGCTGTTCCACACGATCGGAACGGCTTTTCTGGTTATCGAAGAAGTGCTGGAACTCCTGCAACAGGGAGGAGAACAGGCTGGCATCATCTTCGTAATCATCAATGATGCGGTGCACCGCCTGATTAATCCGCTGGTAGAGGTCGTCCTGGATACCCTGCTGCGGATCCCACTGGCTGCCGGCCCGGGCCAGCATGTTCAGCAATAGACGGGCTTCATGATTGTCGTTGCTAAAAAAGGTTTTATCGATGATCGCTACTTTCAGCAGCGGGATCTGCAGGCGACCAATCAGTGCCTTGATTTCCGAGGGCAGGCCTTCGTCATCCAGAATGAAATCGAACAGCAGAGCCACCAGATTGATGACATCATCATCGGCCTGATCCAGGGCATGGATGGCCTCGCCGTGCTCATTGTCGAGCAGCTCGGACAGGTCCGTTTTCAGGTCGGCACGGTCTTCGCCTTCATCTTCACCGAGGCTACGCTCTACCCGCTGCAGGCGATTCAAGACACCGAGCAGATCATCGGAACTGACCTGATGCACAGACGCCGCGTTAGCCACCGGCGCGCCATTCATATAGGGCACACCATTCTGCATAACGGCCATGGCCGCCTCACTGGCAGCACCCGGCGCTCCACCGGATCCACCGCCACCCGGGCCACCTTGCATGCCGCGCATGGTCACCAGCAGTTCCTGCAGCAGCCCAAACATCTGATCATTGCTGGGGCCACCGGCATTCCCCGCCGTGGGCATCACACTGTCAGAGCTCTGGCTTGCCAGTGAGCGGGAACCGGGCTTGCGGGCCGGAGCGATAGGCGCGGACTTCATTTCCGGCAGCACCCCGGCATCAATCAGCACCTTGTTGGCTTCACTGACCAGATAACCGGTTTCCGCCATCACTTCCCGCTCGAACAGCTTGAGGATGATCAGACGAGCTTTGATATCCAGCGACAGCTTTTCCAGCCCTTCACTGAAACAGGCCACCAACTGGCGGGGTTCCAGCGGGTTGTTGTGTTCGTTCACTTCCCGTTTGCTTTCAAACAGGTATTCGATGCGATGACAGAGGACCTTCAGCTGCTCGTTACAGCCATTTCGGGCCCGGCGTGCCATGTTGTCCAGCGCCACCGAGGTTTCCAGCTCATCCTCGTGAACCAACGTCAGGGAATCCAGATCTACCGGCGTTTGTTCCAGTGTCTCGGTTTCCGGGGGGCGTGCCAGGGTCAGAAATTGATGATTGATGGCCTGCTTGAAGCTGCCCACCAGCCCAGCACGCTGAATGCGCAGCTCGCGCATGGCCTCGAAATAGCGCTCTCGCTCGCTATCGGTTTCCTTCTCGGCCAGGTCAAAGAGCTTGTCATCGGCACCATCCAGCATATCGCCAAGGTAGGCCGCACTGAGAGACAGGTAACGCGCACACACCTTCTCAAGCGGCCGCGGCATGCTGCCTGGCGTTGCTTTCCCGGAAACCGGCTTTAGCTGTGTGACCTTGGACATTGCTCCCCCGGCAGGCGGACCCGCGACAGGCTGGGTGAAATACATCAAAACAGGGCGTATATGGCACCAACGTTTTAATACTTTAATACGCTACCATGCATCAAGAGTAAGAATTTTGAACTAGTTGGCACTGACAGAATAGTGTGCGAGCACTCACAAACAAAACGCCCCACTTTCCCTACCCCGGAAATTCCCCTAGCCTAAGGCCTTTCGGGGCATTGGACGATAGTCATGGAACAGACGGTTACCATACTCAAACAGATTAGTGGTCTTCTGTGGGGATGGCCGGCGCTGATTCTCATCGCCGGCACAGGCATTTATCTCACCCTCATTCTCGGCTTCCTGCCCTTGCGCCAGCTGGGTTTCGGTTTCCGGCAAATGCTGGGGCCGCAACGCGGGGTGGGCACCATCGGTGCCGGCGCCGCCCTCGCCACGTCGCTGTCTGCCACCATTGGTACCGGTAATATTGTCGGCGTGGCCACCGCCATTCACTCCGGTGGCCCCGGTGCCCTGGTCTGGATGTGGCTGATCGCCCTGGTGGGCATGGCGACCAAATACGCAGAAGCGGTCCTCGCCGTCCATTTCCGGGAAAAAGATGCCGCCGGGCAATACGTGGGCGGCCCCATGTATTACATCAAGAACGGCCTGGGCAAGAACTGGCACTGGCTGGCCATCGCCTTCGCCGTATTCGGCATGATTGCCGGCTTCGGGATCGGTAACAGCGTCCAGGCCAACTCCGTGGCTCACGGACTCAGTGACAGCTTTGGTCTGCCACCCTGGATCACCGGCGTCACTCTGGCGGTCCTGGTGGGCATGGTGGTGCTGGGCGGCATGAAGCGGATCGCCACCGTGGCAACCTTCATTGTGCCCTTTATGGCGCTGGCCTATTTGTTGGCAGGCCTGGTGGTTCTGGCAGATCACGCCAGCGCCATCCCCGATGCCCTGGCCCTGTGCTTTGAAGGGGCCTTCAGTGGCACCGCCGCCGCCGGTGGCTTTGCCGGGGCGCTGGTGAAAGAAGCCATCCGTTTCGGTATGGCCCGGGGGATCTTCTCCAACGAAGCCGGCCTGGGCAGCGCCCCCATCGCCCACGCCTCCGCCAACACGGACCATCCAGCACGGCAGGGCTCCATCGCCATGCTCGGCACCTTTATCGACACCATTATTGTCTGCTCCGTTACCGGCTTGGCGATTGTATCTACCGGCGTCTGGGACAGTGGCGTCAAAGGCGCCCCGCTTTCCGCCATGGCGTTTTCGTCCACCTTCGGCGGTGCCGGCAACATCATTGTGGCCTGCAGCCTGGCCGTCTTTGCCTTTACCACCCTGCTGGGCTGGAGCCTGTACAGCGAGCGCTGCACCCAGTTCCTGTTCGGCAACAAGGCTGTCATGCCATTCAGGATTATCTGGGTACTGGCCGTGCCGTTAGGCGCCATTGTCAGCCTGAACTTCGT
This sequence comes from Alcanivorax sp. VBW004, assembly GCF_009718865.1. Classification (NCBI taxonomy): domain Bacteria; kingdom Pseudomonadati; phylum Pseudomonadota; class Gammaproteobacteria; order Oceanospirillales; family Alcanivoracaceae; genus Alcanivorax; species Alcanivorax sp. VBW004. The sequence continues at coordinate 1,768,299 of NZ_WNHC01000001.1, read as the reverse complement.
CTGGGCACTGGCCGACATCATGAATATCCTGATGGCCGTGCCAAACCTGATCGCTCTGTTATTATTGTCCCCCATTGTGGTTCGGCTAAGCCGTGAGTTCTTCGCCAACCGCCCGGATTAACTCCTGACGGTTGACGGTTACAGCCGTCAACCGTCACTGTCACGCCCCACCGCCGCCAGCATTCGATGAAGGCGCGCGGGGCCGCGACCTGTAACCGTATTCAGAGATCCCATGACCTTCAGCGCCAACCTGCCCGACTATATTCGTGACGACATCACCCGCAATGTGACCTTTGCTCTGGAAGAAGATATCCGCGATGGCGATATCACCGCCCAGCTCATCGACGCGGACAGCCGCAGCACCGCCACCATCATTACCCGCGAAGACACCGTCATGTGCGGCACCCCCTGGGCCGACGAAGTATTCCGGCAGTTGGGCGACGTGGACGTTGAATGGCATGTCCAGGATGGCGACCGCCTCCCAGCCGAAACCACTTTGTGCACCCTGCGCGGCAATACCCGCAAGATACTCACCGGCGAGCGCACTGCCCTGAATTTCCTGCAAACCCTGATGGGCACCGCCACCACCGCCCGCCACTACGCGGATGCCGTGGCCGGCAGTCAGGTCACCATCCTGGACACCAGAAAAACCCTGCCCGGCCTGCGCGCCGGCCAGAAATACGCCGTGCTCTGCGGCGGCTGCCAAAACCACCGCATCGGCCTCTACGACGCCTTCCTGATCAAAGAAAACCATGTGACGGCTTGCGGCGGCATCACCGCCGCCATTGAGCGCGCTCGAGCGCTGGCACCGGAAAAGAAGGTTATTGTGGAAGTGGAAACCCTGGCAGAGCTGGAAGAAGCAGCCGGACTGACGCCGGATCAGATTATGCTGGATAATTTTAGCGTAGAAATGCTGAAAGAAGCGGCCGGGATGCCCATTGAATCAGCGCTGGAGGTGTCAGGTAATTTAACTGTGGATAATGCAGGTGGGCTACCGAAGAGTCGGCACTGGTTTTTGTCTTCCGGGGCGCTGACCAAGCATGTTCAGGCCACGGATTTGTCGTTGCGATTACAAACCTAATACTTGCTCCTCATCCTCGCATTATAAAAGCTCACCAAACTGCCAAAATCGAGGCTCAAGATGCCCCTCGGTTGGCAAATCACGCCAATAATCAAAAACCAAAACGACATAGCTTAAGGCAGTAAAAAAAACACCTATAGTAACGAATCTACCAAACGAAGAATCGGCCCGCCCAATATCACTGCCAAGAACCTTTTCCTTCAAAGAAGAAAAAAGAAACGCCAGCGACAAAGCAAAAACCATCGCTGCCGCAGGAACAAACGGCCCCGCACCGACCAAAGAATGAACCATAAATGCGACTACCCCGGCAGTACCAGAGATCGAAACAATATCTTCTCTTAGCCTCTCTCTTTCCCTCCATAGCATTCTATAAAATATAGCCGTCCCGGCGCCCACCAATAAAACCAGGAACACTCCATACTCATAAGCTATCAAGAACAGGAAATTATGAGGATGCGCCACATGCAAAGAACTATTCAAAGAATAGCTTAACGGACCATGGCCAAACCAAGGAGAATCAATAAATCCTAGCCACGCAGTCTGCCAAAGTAAAAACCGTTTTGAATCAGAGGCATAATTATGATGAAGCAAAGCCCCCTCAGCTGATCCCGTGTCATGAAGCCACAACAGCCCCAAAAACAAACATAACGACACAAGGAAACAGGCAGCCATCCAAAGAAAATATATTTTTATATTATCGCTTTTCCCTAAAAACGCGATCAGAAACAATGCGGAAAAAAAGGATAAAATCCCACCTCTGGAGCCTATGATCAAAATCATAGCTCCGAGGAAGACACCCATAATAAAGACTAGCCCCGCACCCAGCCTTGTCGAAAAAAAAGACACCGAACGCAACGCAGGAAGAAGAAGCAACAGCGGAACATAGAATGCAACCGCATGATTTTTATTAGAAAAACCATCAATTAAGTAATCTGCACCTATCAAACCATTGTAAAACAGTGCCAACCCACCAACACTGAAATAAAGAATATGCACTGCAGAAACAATCAATATACTTCTAGATAAAAAAGACAATTTCCTGGAATCAAGCAATGAAAAGGCAGATATCAGAACCACTATCACAAAAAACCATAGCAGAATTCGGGCGCCACCTACCCAGCCCCTAAACCCTACTTCACCCAAAACACATGCTGCAAAGGTAGAAAAAATAAAAATAGAGAAGAGGGTTTTATTCTTACAAACAAATCCCGGCACTACATTTTTGAAAAAGCAGGACGCAAAAATAACAGAAAAAAGAAAAAAAACCTCAACCCAACGGGAGTAATCATAAACCCACAGCCCTTCAGGCCTCCACCAAGGCTGTAAAAGCATGAAAAACGCAATCGCAAAAATGCCACAAAAAACAACTTTTCCTCTATCTTCCATAAATCAAAATCATCCCCAAAAAAAAGAGCGCCACAAGGGCGCTCTTTTTACTTAGCCAATCAAACTATTAGGTAGCACGACAGTTGCTTGGCAAATATTTGTTAGATACGTTACTGCTAGCCAGACAGTTCCACTGAACCCCACCGGCATTATAAGTAGGGTTAAACGCGATGCTACCAGTGCCATCAGTTGCACCCAGAGCGGCCCAGTCAGGATTGATTGTAATCACACCAGCAGCCACTGTCACACTTGTGATATAAGGGCTGGCGGCAGCAACATCAGCAACATCAATTCCTGACGCAGCAGCGGTACAGTTTGTCAAGCCACCGTCGGTAAGAGCGCATTCAGAAACACTCGTTTTCATCGAGGAAGCGAAACCAAGAACTTCGGATACTTTAGCGCGAGAAGTATAATCTTGGTAGGCGGGAATCGCCACTGCCGCAAGAATACCGATGATCGCCACAACAATCATCAGTTCGATAAGGGTGAAACCTTGTTGCATTTGCTTCTTCATTTTGTTTTCTCCAATCATTGGCAAACTTTTTTGAGCCCACCCTTGGCGAGCATCTGCATAAGTACAAAGCATGGAGTGTGCCAACTTAATGCTATTGGGAAAAAATCATTAGAACGGCAGCTTCCTGCGCCTCAAGACTACATGACTGTTACTACTGTACAGCGAAAACAGGCCTCACCCGCCAACGCTAAATGTCACCTCCTGACACTTCATGTCACCAACCCACTTGAGGTTGACGTAATTTGTCGGCTTTACCGACCCGGGAACCTTATAATGTGACAGGACCGTCACCACCTATCCTCAACCTTACAGGTGCGAGCACGCCCCTTTTCACCTGCGCGCATTGCTTTATCGCGGTGGAACCACCGCTCCTACAGACCAAGGGGCATTGGCCACTCTGTGAAGCAATGCCCCAATGGTCGCGTCGATATCTTCGTCGTGGGAACATGACTTTCCACAAACCCAGTCCCTCTATCGCGTCCCTAAGCCTGACGGCTGCAACGGGGATCGATGCTTGCATCGCACCCGGATGGAGTATTAGTGAGCAGCACTGTCGCCTGCACACCACTTTCTATGGCGTGAGGGCTCAGCAAACGGTGGAAATGGTTGAGAAATCGGTGGCAAGGTACTGATTTTGCGACATCTGGCCTTCCCAGGCACGAACACACACGGTATGTTAGGAAAAAAGTGTTGGGTACACGGACCATACTAAGCATAAACAAGCAGGTTACCATGACTAGCCAAACCGCCTCATTCAGCGGCTTACCGCACCGATTAATACAGCAGGGCTTGCTGGACGCCGAGAGCGCCCAGCAGATTCTGCAACAGGCCCGCCAGGAGAAGACCAGCTTGGTACGCCAGATCGTTGCCAGCGGAAAACTGACGGCCAGACAAGTTGCCGGTGCCGTAGCAGAGGAATTCGGGGACCCGATTCTCGATTTGAGCAGCTTTCAACGTGACAGCTTGGTTAAAGATCTTGTTGACCCTAAGCTGATCAACAAGCACCACGTTCTGCCCCTTTTCCGGCGGGGAAGTCGCCTGTTCGTTGCCGTTTCAGATCCCACCAATCTCCCGGCCCTAGAAGAAATCCGTTTTAATACTGGTCTAAACGTTGAGACGGTGATTGTCGAAGAGGACAAATTAACACAGTGGATCGACGCGGTAGAGTCTGAGACTGAAGACGATGCCTTCGGCGATCTGGATGACGGACTGGATAATCTGGACATCGGCGGCGGCGAAGAAAAGAAAGATGAGACCCAGTCCGGCGCGGATGACGCGCCTATTGTTCGTTTCGTGAACAAGCTTCTATTAGATGCCATTAAAGGCGGAGCGTCAGATTTGCACTTCGAGCCCTATGAGAAAACCTACCGGGTTCGCTTTCGTCAGGACGGTATTCTGCAAACCGTATCAAAGCCACCCATCAATATCGCCAGCAAGCTCTCCGCTCGTCTGAAGGTTATGTCTCGTCTGGATATCTCCGAGCGTCGAGTTCCCCAGGACGGCCGTATCAAGCTGAAAATCTCAAAGACCCGGGCCATCGACTTTCGGGTAAACACCTGCCCCACTCTGTTTGGCGAAAAAATTGTATTGCGGATTCTGGACCCAGAATCCGCCAAGATGGGCATTGAAGCGCTGGGTTACGAAGACGAACAGAAGCAGATGTACCTGGATGCGCTGCACAAGCCACAAGGCATGATCCTGGTCACCGGGCCCACCGGCTCAGGCAAGACTGTTTCTTTGTACACCGGGGTCAATATTCTCAATACGCCAGAGCTCAACATTTCCACGGCTGAAGACCCGGTAGAAATCAACTTGGAAGGAGTCAATCAGGTTAACGTGAACCCGAAGCAGGGCATGAATTTCTCATCGGCACTACGCGCCTTTCTGCGTCAGGACCCTGACGTAATTCTGGTCGGGGAAATTCGTGATTTGGAAACCGCTGAAATCGCAGTAAAAGCCGCTCAAACCGGGCACTTGGTGCTTTCAACCCTCCATACCAACAGCGCTCCAGAAACCCTGACTCGTCTCCGCAATATGGGCGTACCCTCTTTCAACATCGCCACCTCAGTATTGTTGATTATCGCCCAACGCTTAGCCCGCCGCCTTTGCGAACACTGCAAAACACCGGTGGATGTTCCCAAACAATCCTTGCTTGAGATCGGCTTCACTGAAGATGACATTGCAAACGGGTTTACTGTATACGGCCCGGAAGGGTGCGACAAATGCAAGAACGGCTACAAAGGGCGCGTGGGGGTTTATGAAGTGGTCAAAATCACTGACGGCATCGCACGCATCATTATGGAAGAGGGGAACTCCATCGAGATTGCCGACCAGTGTCGAAAAGAAGGCTTTAACGACCTCCACCGTTCTGGCCTCGTTAAAGCAATGCAAGGGGTTACCAGCCTGGAAGAAATTAACCGTGTCACCAGCGGACATTAATTATGGCGACTAAATCAGTACAACAAAAATCAGCCACTTTCACCTACGAAGGTCTTGACCGTCAGGGCAAGAAGGTTAAAGGGGAAACGTCAGGTAAAGGCGCCGCTCTTGTGCGTGCCGAGTTGCGCAAACAGGGTATCAACGCAAAAAAGGTAGTTAAAAAGCGGGAAATCAATCTAGGGGGGAAGAAAAAAATCACCCCCATGGATATCGCCATTTTCACTCGGCAGATGGCGACCATGATGAAAGCAGGTGTTCCGTTGGTACAAGCTTTCGAGATCGTTGCCGATGGTCTGGATAACCCTTCCATGAAGGATGTGGTCATGAAAATCAAGGCAGACGTGGAAGGTGGTAATAATTTTGCCGGCGCCTTGCAAAAACATCCTCTACTTTTTGACGAACTTTATTGCAGCTTGGTTGATGCAGGGGAGCAATCTGGTGCTTTAGAAACTATGCTGGACAGAGTAGCGCTATACAAAGAGAAAAGTGAGGCGCTTAAGCAAAAAATTAAAAAAGCAATGAAGTACCCCATAGCGGTTATCTGTGTTGCCGTTATTGTTACCGCCATTCTGCTGATTAAAGTGGTCCCCACTTTCCAGGAGTTGTTTCAAGGCTTTGGGGCAGAACTCCCTGCTTTTACTCAGTTCGTTATTGATTTATCTGAATCACTGCAGGCCAATTTTCTTATCATTGTCGTGTCGATAATCGGTTTCGCGATTGCCTTCAGCGAGACACGCAAACGATCCGACAGTTTTAGGAACTGGATTGACCGTACCTTATTAAAATTACCCATTATTGGGGACATTACTTTCAAAAGCACAATTGCCCGCTATTCCCGCACTCTCGCCACAACCTTTGCCGCAGGTGTGCCACTGATTGACGCTCTCGATGCCTGCGCAGGCGCCACCGGCAATGTGGTATACCGAAAAGCGGTACTCCAAGTGAAAGAAGATGTCTCCACTGGCCAACAACTTCAATTCGCCATGCGCAGCACCGGCGTTTTCCCTGCAATGGCACTGCAAATGACCGCCATTGGCGAAGAATCAGGCGCACTCGATGCCATGCTGGAAAAAGTCGCCATATACTACGAGGATGAAGTAGACAACGCGGTCGACGGCCTGACCAGCATGATGGAGCCATTGATTATGGCTGTACTCGGCGTCCTCATCGGCGGCCTTATTATCGCCATGTACCTTCCCATCTTTCAGCTTGGCCAAGTGGTATAACGTGTCCGAAACACTCAACCTCCTCTCTTCCAGCCCGACCCTTTTGGTCGGGCTTTGTGTTGTTATGGGACTGCTGGTAGGCAGTTTTTTGAATGTGGTCATTCACCGCTTGCCGCTGATGATGGAACGGAGCTGGAAGCAGGAAGCCCGCGAAGTCCTTGAGCTGCCAGCGGAAGACAGTGACGGCATTTTCAACCTGGTGACACCGCGCTCGCGCTGCCCGAAATGCAGCCATGCGATCAGCTGGTATGAAAACATTCCCGTGTTTAGCTGGCTGGCCCTGTGCGGCAAGTGCAAGGGCTGCAAAACCCCGATCAGCAAGCGCTACCCCATTATCGAACTTGTCAGCGGTGTGCTCGCCGGACTGTGTGCCTGGCACTTCGGGTATGGTCCCTGGCTGGTGTTTACGCTTTTTGCTACCTGGCTACTGCTGGCCGCCGCCATGATTGACGCTGACACTACCCTGCTGCCGGATAGCCTGAACTACTGGTTGCTGTGGGCAGGCTTGTTGGCGGCCGTTGTAGGCGTATCGCCGGTTTCATTGAGCGATGCGGTAATCGGCGCCATGGCCGGGTATCTTTCGCTGTGGAGTGTTTACTGGCTGTTCAAGCTGATCACCGGGAAAGAAGGCATGGGCTACGGCGATTTCAAGCTGCTGGCCGCGCTGGGAGCCTGGGTCGGCTGGCAATACCTGCCGGTGATTATTCTTTTGTCATCGGTGGTCGGGCTGGTCTTCGCTATCGCCACGATGATGTTCAGCGGCGAAAAACGCACACAAATCCCTTTCGGTCCTTATCTGGCCACGGCCGGGTGGATTGCCCTGCTCTGGGGCGATAGTATCGTCAGCTCGTATCTGGGTATGTTTAAACTTTGATTACGCAAACGCGCCCCACGCTACACGCAGGCACGCCAACAGGCACCGCGTGATTCGTGCCGCGTGATGCATGCAAGCGGAACTCATCATGTTTGTTGTTGGCCTCACCGGTGGCATTGGTAGCGGCAAGACCGCTGCCACGGATTATCTTGCTCAACAGGGCATCACCATCGTGGATGCGGATCTTGCATCACGCGTGGTGGTTGAGCCCGGGCAACCCGCCTTACTCACCATCGCCGAGCATTTTGGCCAGCATGTCATCGCCGACGACGGCGCGCTGGATCGGCGGGCACTCCGCGAGATCGTGTTTGCTGACCCGGACGCACTAAAAACCCTCGAAGGTATTACCCACCCCGCCATAGGTGACGAACTTCGCCGGCAGATCGGGGCGAGCCAATCGCCCTACACTGTGCTGGTCTCCCCTCTTCTGCTGGAAACCTCGCAAAAAGCCTTGGTAGATCGCATTCTGGTCATTGATGCCTCTGCAGAATTGCAGGTAGAGCGCACCATGGCACGGGATCAGGTACCGGAAGCACAGGTCGCGGCGATCATGAAAGCGCAACTGGCGCGCAGCAAGCGACTGGATCAGGCGGATGATGTCGTAGAGAATCATGGTTCTCTGGAAGCACTCCACGAGCAACTGGGGATGCTGCATAAGCACTATCTGGAATTGGCCGGGACATCTTCATAGGGCGGAAAGCGGCGCCAGCATCGCTCCGCCATCCAACAACGGTAACCAATTCCGCTCCGGCAGAGATACCTGAGAGATACATCCGCCCCACAATTCGCCCTCTTCTTCTCGAAGAGGGAAAACCTGCACAGAGAAATAGCGCGCATAAAACCATGACTGACAAAAGCCCGGCCAAGAAAGCTACCCAGACTTACCCCTGCCCACAGTGCAAAAGCCTCACTCGCTGGGACAACAACCCCTTGCGGCCGTTTTGTAGTGAACGCTGCAAGTTGATTGATCTCGGGGACTGGGCGACAGAGCGCCACGCTATTCCGGGTGATGACGATGCACCCGGAGACTTTGAAGAATTTTAGTAAGCGCTCAACACAAAGGATGAAGTAAAACTCTGCGTTGTTGTCATTCGGATTGCAGGATGTCGGGTTACGCCGCTTCTCGGCTCTCTGTGCCCTAGGGTGAACACGACCTACGCGACAAGAGATCTGTCTCGGAGAACACTAATCACGGCCAGAAGGCGCGGATACCCGCCACGCCCACCGCGCCGTGATCACGGGCGTTGATCAGATCGCCCGGTGCCACACCTCCCAGCGCATAACAGGCAAGCGGCGCCCCCTTCATTAGCAACTCCGCTTGCGGCCAGCCCAATGCGGGCTTACCCGGATGTGTCGGAGTGGGCAGGACAGGTGAAACCAGCGCCATATCCAGTCCCAGATTGCCTGCCCTATCCCGGGCCGCCTGATCATGCACCGCCGCACTGGTAATTCCATCAAATGCGGGACGCTCATCCAGCTGGGCCAGTGCTCTGCCCGGAAAATGCACGGCAAATACACCCAGCGCTTTTGCTGTCGCCACACTCTGCGTGTCCACAGCACGCAACCAGACTTTTACGCCGCGTTGCTGACATTGCGCCACAACCGCAGCCACCTCGGCATGGTCACTCCACTGCCGCAAATACAGCCCCTGCTGCTCCCCATTCAACCGATCAATCCCGGCCAACAACTCGTGAAGAGTGATATCTTCCGGCGCGACCACTAACTGCTCAGGCAACTGTATGGCATTCACCACCGGCTGATTGGCCGCCGGGAAGCGCAGGTCCGCCAGTTCACCCGGGAGAAACCACTGCACCCGCTGCCCTTCCCGGCCTTCCGGCTCTCCCTGCCAGACGCGGACATCACGAAAGTGCAGGGTCACGTGCAGATCATCGTACTGGTGGGCAATCGTCATAAAAGGGCTGGACGTCGCCCCTGCCATACCAAGCTCTTCTTCCAGCTCGCGGGCCAACGCTGCGCTCAGCGCCTCACCTTGCTCCACCTTGCCACCGGGAAACTCCCAACGCCCGCCCTGATGCTTATTGTCAGGGCGCTTGCTAAGACAAATACGGCCATCTTTGCCACGGATGATGGCGGCGACGACGGTAATGGCAGGGGTTGAGCGTGTTGGCATGGGACTCTTTCCGAATGTCTGTGGGGCCTGTTTGCAAGTGAACCGCCTGGCGTGCCGATCAGGCAGTTTCGCTTGCGAGCAAGCCCCTTTCGTTCTCAGCGGCTTGTCGGATTACGCCTTTCAGGCTCTCTGTGCCCTTGGGTGAATTCGACCTACGGTGAAACATGATGCGTGATGCGTCTCTAGGTCCGATACTCCGCATTGATCTTTACGTAGTCATAGCTGAAATCACAGGTCCATACGGTGCACTGCGCATCACCCGACGCCAGATCCGCCCGAATGGTGATTTCCGGTTTCGCCATCACCGCAGCGCCTTGTGCTTCCTCGTAGCTGTCCGCCACGCCGCCCTGTTCTACCAGCGGCAAATCACCCAGCCAAACACTGACTTTGTCCACATCCAGCGCCGCAATCGGCGCCCGGCCAATGGCAGCCAAAATACGGCCCCAATTAGGGTCCGAGGCAAACAGCGCCGTTTTCACCAGGGGGGAATGGGCAATGGTTTCAGCCACCGCTCGTGCGTCACTCTCGCTGGCGGCCCCGGTCACGGTAATTTCCACAAACTTGGTGGCCCCTTCACCATCACGCACCAGCGCCTGAGCCAGTTCAGTGAAGACCTCTTCCAGCGCCTGATACAGCAGCTGACTGTGACCATCCAGCGCGGTGATCTCATCCATTTCAGCCTGAGCCGTGCTGATTAACATGCAGGCATCATTGGTGGAGGTATCCCCGTCCACCGTCACCCGGTTGAAGGATTTATCCGCCAGGGCTTTCACCCACTCATCCAGTAGTGGCTTGGCAATCGGTGCGTCGGTGGCGATAAAACCAAGCATGGTGGCCATGTTTGGCTTGATCATGCCGGAGCCCTTGGACATCCCTGTGATCGTCACTGGCACACCATCCATTTCCACCCGCCGACTGGTGAGCTTTGGGTAGGTATCGGTGGTCATGATGCCTTCCGACGCCCGCCCCCAATGATGGACGTCCAGTGCATCCAGCGCCTTGGGCAAGCCGGTGGCAAAGGCCTCCAGCGGAAACTGTTCTCCGATAACCCCGGTGGAATACGGCAGGATTTCATCCGCATCACAACCTGCTGCTTTCGCCAGCAACTCACAGCTGGCCAGGCAGTTTTCCAGGCCTTTCTTGCCGGTGCCTGCATTGGCATAGCCCGTGTTGATCATCAGGTAGCGTGGCGTAGTGGCAGCCAGGCGAGACTTGGCCACCTGCACCGGTGCCGCACAGAAACGGTTCAGGGTGAACACACCACTGACACGACTCCCCTGGGCCAGCTCCAGCACTACCAAATCCTTGCGATTGGCTTTTTTGATACCCGCTTCAACGGCGGCAAGCCGCACGCCAGGAACCGGCAACCACTCAGACTGTGTCATCACGTTTTTCCTGCTATCCATGTATTGAAAGCTTGCTACGAAACAAGCGCCCTGCCAAGCGTGGAGCTTTGCAGGGCTGCTCCCAGGCTGTTTGTCGGATTACGCCTTTCAGGCTAATTCGACCTACGAATTAAAACGACAAGCCCCAAACAAAGAAAGCACCGACGTTGCCGGTGCTTTTGGTTTTCCTTGTCGCTTGAAGCTTGTTGCTGCTCTTATTCAATCTTACCGTGACACTGCTTGTACTTCTTGCCGGAACCACAAGGGCAAGGTTCGTTACGGCCGACTTTGCGGCCGTCCCGGACCACTGTCTTCGGCTGTTCACCCTGTTGACGGGGTTGGGCATCGCCGTCAGTGCCCGGCTCGGCTACCGCCTGCATCTTCATTTTTTCCGCCTGCACGCGCGCTTCTTCCTCGCGCTGCTGCTCCAGACGCTCCACTTCGTCATCGCGACGTACCTGGAAGCTATGCAGCACACGAATCAGTTCATGCTGGATCTGGTTAAGCAGGCCCTGGAACAACTCGAAAGCTTCTTTCTTGTATTCCTGCTTGGGGTTTTTCTGGGCGTAGCCGCGCAGGTGGATGCCCTGGCGCAGGTGATCCATGCTCGCCAGGTGCTCTTTCCAGTGGCGATCCAGAATTTGCAGCATCAGGTGCTTCTCGATCTTGCGCAAATCCTCGGTACCGATCTCGCCTTCCTTACGCTGGTAATCCTCGTCCATGCGCTCGACCAGCTTTTCGATCAGGCCCTCGATATGCAGCTGATTGTCTTCATTGAGCCACTGGCCAATCGGTGCATGGCACTGGAATTCCGCATCCAGGGTTTTCTCCAGGCCCGGGATATCCCACTGATCTTCCACAGAGCCCGGCGCCATGTAATCGTGGACCACTTCGGTCACCACATCGCGACGAATCCCTTTCACGGAATTTACCAGATCATCGGCTTCCAGAATCTGGTCACGCTGGCCGTAGATTACCTGACGCTGGTCGTTGGCAACGTCATCGTATTCCAGCAGGTTTTTGCGGATATCAAAGTTGCGCCCTTCCACTTTGCGCTGGGCATTTTCGATGGCGCGAGTTACCCAGCGGTGCTCAATGGCTTCGCCGTTTTCCAGGCCCAGAGAGCGCATCAGGTTACGAATCTTGTCTGATGCGAAGATGCGCATCAGGTCATCTTCCATGGACAGGAAGAAACGGGTGTAGCCCGGATCACCCTGACGACCCGCACGCCCGCGCAGCTGATTATCGATACGGCGGGACTCATGGCGCTCGGTACCGATAATGTGCAAACCACCGGCTTCCATAACGGTATCGTGGTTTGCCTGCCACTCGGCACGGATTTTCTCCGCTTCTGCCTCGGACGGGGTGTCCATGTGCTTGATCTGCTCTTCGGGATTACCGCCGAGCACAATATCCGTCCCCCGACCCGCCATGTTGGTGGCAATGGTGACCGCTCTCGGCCGCCCGGCCTGGGCAATAATCTGGGCTTCGCGCTGGTGGAACTTGGCGTTCAGTACCTCGTGAGCGATCTTGTCCTGCTTCAGACGCTTGGACAGATACTCCGACGCTTCAATGGTGGCAGTACCCACCAGCACCGGCGCGCCCTTGGCCACCGCCTCGGTCACTTCCTTGACGATAGCGTCGAATTTTTCCTGCAGGCTCAGGTATACCAGATCATTGGCGTCAATCCGCACCATGGGTTTGTTGGTGGGGACCACGACCACATCCATGCCATAAATCTGGCGGAATTCCAGTGCCTCGGTGTCCGCAGTACCGGTCATCCCGGACAGCTTGTTATAAAGACGGAAATAATTCTGGAAGGTGGTGGACGCCAGGGTCTGGTTTTCCTGCTGGATATTCAGCCCTTCTTTCGCCTCGATGGCCTGATGAATACCTTCGGACCAGCGACGCCCCGGCATGGTACGGCCGGTGTGTTCATCCACGATCACGATCTGGTCGTTCTGAACAATGTAATCCCGATCGATATGGAACAGGGCATGGGCTTTCAGCGCCGCATGCACATGGTGGAGCAGCGCCAGGTTATGGGCCGCGTACAGGCTTTCGCCCTGCTCCAGCAACTGGTTGCTGACCAACAGCCCTTCAATTTTCTGATGGCCGGATTCAGTCAGCTCTACCTGCCGTTGTTTTTCATCAACGAAGTAATCGCCTTCGCTCTCTTCCGTTTCTTTCTCCAGCTGCGGCATCAGCTGATTCACCGCCTGGTAGAGCTCGGAGGAGTCCGCCGCCGGGCCGGAAATAATCAGCGGGGTTCTCGCTTCATCGATCAGGATGGAATCCACCTCATCGACGATGGCGTAGTTCAGCCCGCGCTGCACACGGTCTTCCAGCCGGAAAGCCATGTTGTCACGCAGGTAATCGAAACCGTATTCGTTGTTGGTCCCGTAGGTAATATCCGACGCATACGCAGCGCGTTTCTGTTCGGTGGGCTGCTGGGAAAGGATGATCCCCACTGACAGGCCCAGGAATTCGTACAGCGGGCGCATCCAGTTGGCGTCACGTTCGGCCAGGTAATCATTCACCGTGACCACATGCACTCCTTCACCGGAAAGCGCATTCAGGTAGGCCGGAAGGGTCGCCGTCAGGGTTTTACCTTCACCGGTACGCATCTCGGAGATGCGACCTTCATGCAAGGATATCCCGCCCATCATCTGCACGTCGAAATGGCGCATCCCCATCACCCGGGTAGAGGCTTCGCGGACTACCGCAAAGGCTTCGGGCAGCAATTCATCCAGTGTTTTGCCATCTTTAAAGGCCTGCCGGAAAGCGGTTGTCTTGTGCTGCAGGTCGCCATCGGTAAGCTGCCCCATCGCATCTGCGTGGCTATTAATGGCGTCGACCAGCTTTGCCATTCGCTTGATTTCACGATCATTCTTGGTGCCGATGATTTTTTTTACGATGGTACCCAGCATAAAACTTCCGGTTCAGTAAAAGTCAGGACAAACAGCCCGATGGCGGCAAGGTTATTCCCCCGCAAGGTGAGCCATTCTAAACACAATAGGATTGAGAGATAAGGTGGTATTCGCCGTAATCAAGGCCCGATAACGAAAAACGGCCCCATCGGGCCGTTTTGCATTTTCAGTTTTAGCGACGGGCGCGGTAAATATAAGGCTGCGGGTTCACTTGAGCGCCGTTTTTGAGCACTTCGTAGTGCACATGCGGGCCCGTGGAGCGGCCGGAGCTCCCCACCTTGCCCACAACATCACCGGTTCGAACAATTTCACCCGGCTCAACCAGCAACTCCTTAGCATGCCCATAACGGGTGGAGAGGCCATTGCCATGATTGATCTCAACCATTTTCCCATATCCTGAACGCTCACCAGAATAGGTCACAACCCCCGCACCGGTGGCCACAATCGGCGTGCCCTCTTTGCCCGCGAAGTCTACCCCCTTATGCCAGGCAACGCGGCCGGAAAAAGGATCGGAACGGCGGCCAAAACGGCTGGACATCCAGCCCTTGGTCAGTGGACGGCCTGACAGGTAGGTCTGATCTTCCAGTTGCTTGTCAGCCAACAGATCTTCCAGAATATCCAGCTGCCGCTCACGGCGCTCCAAAGTGGCCGTCATTTGATCCAGCGCGCCCATAAAGGAAGGCAACTCATAGCTGGCCCCCTCTTCCGGGGACTCCGGGCCACCGACACCGGGCACACTGCTGAAATCGAATTCGTCACCGCCGATATCGGCCACTTCCACCAGCCGCTCACCCAGTGCATCCAGACGAACCAGCCGGGCCTGGGCCTGGGCCAGCTTGAGCGTCAAAGCCCGAAACTGTTCCTGACTCTGTTGATCCAGCTGGGAGAGAACCTGCTGCTGCTGTTCCAGCTGACCTGCGAAACGCTCCGTCATCACCGGGGTAAATTCAGGCTGACCACCCACACGATAGGCCAGAAGATAGGCACTAACGCCAATAATAGCGGGAAACACCACCAACGCCGCAGCCAATAACCAGGGCCAATGGCGGGGAACGGGCAGTGTGCGCGAATGGCCGCGCTTGCTGTTAAGGACTATGATGTTCATAAGATTTCGTAGCGCACCGGCTAAAAGTCAGTCAATTCAATATGTTGCATCTTTCTTTTATAAATTTTTTTACAATCTGCAGGCTAGTCTAAGTAAAACCCATGAGCAAGACAACGTCGCCCAAAGCCCTCCTCGCCCTGCTAAGCGGTCACCCCGCTCTTTCGGCCTTGGCGAAAGAAGCCAGGAAGACCCCTGCCCAGGAGCAAAATGACCCTTTGCATTGCCTGCCTCCAGCCCTGCGTGAGCGCGTCACTCTGGTAGAAGACCAGCATCGCTGGCTGGCCATCGCGGAGACCAGTGCCACCGCGCAACTACTACGCTTTCATCTACCGAAACTGCAACAGGCCATGCCCGGGCAACAAATCAAGATCGTGGTGGGCGGCAAGCGCCACCCCATGTCGAGCAATAACCATGCCAGCAAACCGGCGGGGCCACATTTAGCCCAGGAAAGCGCTCGACACATCGAAGCTGTGGCCGAAGCCATTGAGGATGACGCGCTAAAAGCGTCATTGCAGCGGCTGGCAAGCCGCGGTGAACCTGATTAAGAAACGCTAACCGTTCTATCTCTCCACCCTTGAAACGAAAAGCCACCTGACTGCGGGAGACAGCCAGGTGGCCAACAGGGCTTCGACGTACAGCCGAATCGCTTCGGCCAGAGTCAGCCATCCTTCCGGGTCATCCTGACCCGAAGCGGCCAACCATTTTCTTTACTGCTTTGCCGCCACTTATTCTGCTGCCAGAACAGGGCGCATATAGGACACAGGCGCATCGGTGGCATCTTCAAATGTCACCACCTCGTAGGAATCTTCCTGACGGAGAATTTCCCGCAACAGCGCATTGTTGAGTGCATGGCCGGATTTGTGGCCGATGAACTCGCCAATCAGGCTGTGGCCCAGCAGATACAGGTCGCCAATGGCATCCAGCATCTTGTGTTTGACGAACTCGTCGTCATAACGCAGGCCGTCTTCGTTGAGGATACGATACTCGTCCACCACGATGGCATTATCCACGCTGCCCCCCAGAGCCAAGTTCTGGCTGCGCAGGAACTCAATATCGCGCATAAAGCCAAAGGTCCGGGCACGGGCCACTTCTTTCACGAACGAAGTCGTGGAGAAGTCGATACTGGCCAGCTGGTTACGATCTTCAAACACCGGATGGTCGAACTCGATGGA
Organism: Alcanivorax sp. VBW004; assembly: GCF_009718865.1. Taxonomy (NCBI): domain Bacteria; kingdom Pseudomonadati; phylum Pseudomonadota; class Gammaproteobacteria; order Oceanospirillales; family Alcanivoracaceae; genus Alcanivorax; species Alcanivorax sp. VBW004. The sequence continues at coordinate 1,752,056 of NZ_WNHC01000001.1, read as the reverse complement.
AAAAGTCACCTTAAAGCCGTCAAAAGGCACGAACGTCGCCGTTTTGTCGTCTTCACGCACCGTCACTTCTTTCTTGATGCGGATGAACTTCTTGGCGGCTTCCTGCTCCTTGATACCGGCAGATTGCAACAGGAAGACGAACGGACCGGCACTGCCATCCATGATCGGCATTTCCGGGGCGGACAACTCCACAAAGGCGTTATCGATGCCCAGGCCTGCCATGGCGGACAGGAAGTGCTCTACCGTACCCACTTTCACGCCATCCTGAACCAGCGTGGAAGAGAGGGTGGTTTCGCCCACCGCGTCCGCGGCAGCCTTGATCTCCACTACCGGGTCCAGGTCCACACGCCGGAACACGATACCGGTATTCACCGGTGCCGGGCGCACGGTCATGTAGACCTTTTCGCCGGTGTGAAGCCCTACGCCAGTGGCGCGGATCACGTTTTTTAGCGTTCGTTGTCTGATCATCAGTCTGTCACACAGCTGCGGGTACCCTTGAGGATACCGCTTTCCTCAACACAAAATTAGGGCGCGATTATACTGGAACACCCCGATTTTGCACCAATCTCGCCAGACCGTTAGTCGGCCTGGCGGCGCAGGAAGGTCGGAATATCAATGAAATCCAGATCTTCTGCGGTGCTCACTGCCTGCTGGCCACGGCCACCGGCAGCCTGCTGGGCGGCGCGTTTACGCTCCACAGCCGGGCGATCCAGGTCGCTGTAGTCCACCCGACCGTCTGCCGCGACAGGGGTCTGACGGCCGCGTACCACTTTTAGTTCCTGTGCCGCCGCGCCCAGGCCAGTCGCTACCACGGTAACACTGATGCTCTCGCCCATATCCGGGTCGATAGCGGTACCGATGATCACGTTGGCATCGTCACTGGCCAGCTCGCTGACGATATCACCCACTTCAGAGAACTCATCCAGAGCGATGGACTCGTTGGCCGTGATATTGATCAGGATACCCCGCGCGCCGCGCAGATCCACATCTTCCAGCAGCGGGCTGGAGATAGCCGCCTGGGCCGCTTCTGCCGCCCGGCCTTCGCCGCTGGCAGTACCGGTACCCATCATGGCGGTACCCATTTCGCTCATCACGGTGCGCACGTCAGCGAAATCCACGTTGATCATGCCGGGGCGAACGATCAGGTCCGCAATCCCTTTCACCGCGCCCTGCAGCACTTCGTTGGCAGCCTTGAAGGCGTCCAGCAGGCTGGTGGAGCCACCGAGAACCGCTTGCAGCTTCTCGTTGGGGATGGTGATCAGGGAGTGAACGTGCTCTTTCAGCTCTTCGATCCCTTGCTGGGCAGAGCGCATGCGCTTTTTGCCTTCGAAGGGGAACGGCTTGGTGACCACAGCCACGGTCAGGATGCCCAGTTCCTTGGCAATTTCAGCCACAACCGGGGCAGCACCGGTACCCGTGCCACCGCCCATGCCGGCGGTCACGAAGACCATGTCTGCACCATCCAGCAGCTCGGCGATGCGATCGCGATCTTCCTGAGCGGACTGACGGCCGATTTCCGGGTTCGCGCCGGCACCCAACCCTTTGGTAACCTGGCTACCCAGCTGAATCACGGTCTTGGATGAGGCATTACGCAGGGCCTGGGCGTCCGTGTTGGCGCAGATGAAATCCACCCCTTCCACACCGGAACGCACCATGTGATCCACGGCGTTACCGCCGCCACCACCGACACCTACCACTTTGATTACCGCACCATGCGGTACGCTGTCTTCCAGTTTGAATTGCATGGTTGATCTCCCGTTGTTGCTTCCCTGTTTACTACTCATTACGTCGAAGTGTTCCGGTCATCTTGCCGCGGCCCGGAACAACCGCTTGCGCTCAATTTGACGCTTCCCGCGTGTTACCTGATGCGTGAAGCGTGCTGCGACTCTTGTTAAAAATTGCCTTTGAACCAGCTCTTGATACGTTCCAGCCAGTCCAGCTCACCACCGCCGGCCTGGGCCTTGGCGCTGGTGCCTTCCTTTTCCATGCGCTGGCCGTACAAGAGCAAGCCCACGGAGGTGGAATAAATCGGGTTCTTCACCACGTCGATCAGCCCGGAAATCCCCTGCGGCGCACCCAGGCGCACCGGCATATGGAAGATTTCCTCGGCCAGATCCACGGCCCCTTCGATCTTCGAGGAACCACCGGTGAGGACGATGCCACCGGGGATCAGATCCTCGAAACCGGAGCGGCGAATTTCCGCCTGCACCAGGGTGAACAGCTCGTCGTAACGCGGCTCCACCACCTCCGCCAGGTTCTGGCGACTAAGGGTGCGCGGCGGGCGATCGCCCACGCTGGGCACCTTGATGGTCTCGTCCGCGCCGGCCAGCTGAGTCAGGGCGCAGGCGTACTTGATCTTGATTTCATCCGCATGTTGCTTGGGCGTGCGCAGGGCCATGGCGATATCGTTGGTCACCTGATCCCCGGCGATGGGAATGTTGGCCGTGTGACGAATGGCGCCTTCGGTGAAGATGGCGATATCCGTGGTGCCACCGCCGATATCGACGATGCAAACGCCCAGTTCACGCTCGTCTTCGGTGAGCACGGCGTGAGCACTCGCTAACTGCTCAAGGATGACGTCATCGACTTCCAGGTTGCAGCGACGCACGCATTTCTCGATGTTCTGCACCGCATTCACCGCACAGGTCACCAGATGCACCTTGGCTTCCAGGCGCACACCGCTCATGCCAATGGGCTCGCGCACCCCTTCCTGATTGTCCACCACGTATTCCTGCGGCAGCACGTGCAGGGTTTTCTGGTCCGCCGGAATCGCCACCGCCTGAGCGGCGTCGATCACCCGGTCGATATCTGCCTGGGCCACTTCCCGGTCGCGAATGGCGACGATGCCGTGGGAGTTGAGGCTGCGCACATGGGAGCCGGCGATGCCGGCGTACACCGTGTGGATATGGCAGCCCGCCATCAGTTCGGCTTCTTCCACAGCGCGCTGAATGGAACGCACGGTGGCTTCGATATCCACCACCACGCCCTTTTTCATGCCCCGTGACGGTTGCGAGCCCAGCCCGACGATTTCCAAGGTGCCATCGGCTGCTGTCTGGCCGACGATGGCAACCACCTTGGAGGTGCCAATATCGAGTCCGACAATCATGTTTTCTGTTGCTGTCGCCATGTCACCCTTTCTCCTAACTTTGCTGCTCGCGCCAGGTCACTGCCATGCCGTCCGCATAACGCAGATCGACCCGAGCTACCTGGCGGCTATCCGTGCTCAGCACGCCACGATAAAGCCGCACAAAACGGCGTAATTTGGTGGTGTAATGCTCACGGTCAACCACCAGTTCCATGTCGTTATTCAGCGTCAGGCGCGCAGTCAGGCGCGCATTGACGTCCATGCTGCGAATGCTCAGATCCACATCCGCCAGCGTTTTGCCCATGCTGTGGTAGAAGCCCATGACTTCCTCCAGCCGTTGCTCCGGGCCACTCAGGTGGGGCAGATCCGTCAGGTCATACTGCTTGAGCGCCTTGAACGGCTGCCCGCTGTCCGACACCAACACTGCCTCGTTCCACACTGCCACCGGGCGACGTTCTTCCACTGTCAGCACCACAGTATCGGGCCACTGACGACGGACGGAGACCTCCTCCACCCAGCTCAATCCCTGTGACTGCTGGTAAATATCTTCCAGCGGCACAGAGAAATAATTCTCTTCACGCACCAGCGCCGCCAAGGCGGTCTCTATCTGTTGCTGACGGCGCACATCGGTGACACCGTCCACGCCCACCTTGCGGATCGGGTAACCATCCAGTGCTGACGGCAGGTAGATCACCGCCAGCAGCATGACCAGCGCCACCGAGCTCACCAGCATCCACGGCACCGCCGCTGCAATCCGCTCACGCAGCGGTACGCCAGCCTTTTTTACCGGCTTGCGGCGGGCGCCACGCGGCGCGGGGGCGTTTCTAGCCACGACCCCGTTCCAGTGCGTCCAGCAGGATTTCACCCACCAGCACATCAAAATCCCGGCCGGTGGCCTTCGCCGCCATCGGCACCAGCGAGTGATCGGTCATGCCGGGCACCGTATTCACTTCCAGCAGCTGCCACTGGCCCTGCGCATCGCGCATCACATCAACTCGGCCCCAGCCACGGCAACCGGCGACCCGAAATGCGGTCAGCGCCAGCTGCCGCAGCGCCTGCTCGTCGGCATCATCCAGCCCCGCCGGACACAGGTACTCGGTGCTGTCGGACTGGTACTTGGCTTCAAAGTCATAAAACGCATGGGGCGTTTGCAGGCGGATGGCCGGCAAGGCTTCATCGCCCAGCACTGCCACGGTGTATTCCGGGCCGTTGACCCAGGCTTCCACCAGCACGTCCTGGTCAAATTTTTCTGCGGCGACCAGCGCCTCGGCCAGCTCGTCAGCGTTATCCGCCTTGGCCATACCGATTGAGGAACCTTCATGGGCCGGTTTCACAATTACCGGGAACCCCAGATCCGTTTCTTCACGGCCGGCCACGTAAAACGCTGGGGTTGGCAAACCCGCCCCTTTCCACAGTTGCTTGGTGCGCACCTTGTCCATGCCAATGGCAGATGCCATCACCCCGGACCCGGTGTAGGGAATTTCCAGATGCTCCAGTACACCCTGGATCACGCCGTCTTCGCCGCCGCGACCGTGCAGGGCAATGAAGGCGGCATCAAAGCCTTTCAGCGTCTCCACGCTCTTGTCTGCCGGGTCCACCAGCTCTGCGATCAGGCCCAGATTGCGCAGGCCCTGATGCACCGCCGCACCGCTCTTCAACGACACCGGGCGCTCTGCGGATTTGCCGCCGGCCAGCACCGCCACGCGGCCCACCCGGCTCAATCGTTGCTTCAATGCACGCTTATCCACGGCGGCCTCCCTGAGCAGCCAGCTGCTTGGCAATGGCACCGACATTACCGGCGCCCTGCGTGACGAGCAGATCTCCGTCCTGTAGCTGGCTGGCTAACAAACTCGCCAGCTTGTCCGGGTCATCCACAAACACCGGCTCCAGGCCGCGTTTACGCAGGCTGCGGCACAATGCCCGGGCATCCGCCCCGGGAATCGGGTCTTCCCCGGCGGCATACACTTCCAACATCAACAGCACATCCACCCCGGAGAGCACTTCCACGAAATCCTCGTAAAGATCCTGCGTACGGGTATAGCGGTGCGGCTGGAACAGCATGGCCAGGCGCCGGTTCGGCCAGCCTTCGCGAATGGCATCAATAGTGGCGGCCACTTCACGGGGGTGGTGACCGTAGTCGTCCACCAGGGTCGCGCTGCCGCCTTCAAAGTGGTACTCGCCCTGCACATCAAAGCGACGCCCCACCCCGGTAAAGTTATTCAGGCCACGGATAATGGCTTCATCATCAGCCCCTTCGTCCGCCGACACCGCGATGGCCGCCAGCGCATTCAATACGTTGTGGCGACCCGGCATGTTCAGGGACACCTCCAGTGGCTCGCCTTCGGCGCGCACTACCCGGAAATGGGTGACCATGCCGTCCTGGCGCACGTTCTCGGCACGCAGGTCCGCATCCTCGCTAAAGCCGTAGCGAATCACCTGACGGTTGACCCGGGGCAGCAACTTGCGCACCACCGGATCATCCACACACATCACCGCCACGCCGTAGAACGGCAGGTTGTGGAGGAACTCAATAAAGGTGTTCTCCAGCTGGGCGAAGTCGCCGCCGTAGGTGTGCATGTGGTCCGCATCGATATTGGTAACGATGGCACTCATGGGCTGCAGGTGCAGGAAGCTGGCATCGGATTCATCCGCTTCCGCCACCAGATAACGGCTCTGTCCCAGGCGTGCATTGGTGCCAGCGCTATTCAGGCGCCCGCCAATAACAAACGTCGGATCCAGTCCGGCCTCGGCCATGATCGCTGCGGTCAGTGACGTGGTGGTGGTCTTGCCATGGGTGCCGGCCACAGCAATGCCATGGCGGAAACGCATCAGCTCCGCCAGCATCTGGGCACGCGGCACCACCGGAATACGACGCTCGTGGGCCGCCGCCACTTCCAGGTTTTCGGTATTCACCGCCGTGGAGGTCACGACTACATCCGCGCCGTCGATATTTTCAGCACGGTGGCCGATGTCCACCCGCACGCCAAGGCTGCGCAGGCGCTCTACCACCGGTGATTCCTTGATGTCGCTGCCGCTGATGGCATAGCCCTGATTGGCCAGCACTTCGGCAATGCCGCACATACCCACACCGCCGATCCCCACAAAGTGGATCCCGCGAATGCGGCGCATCTCCGGCACCGTATGAATCATGTCGTTATCGGCCATTGGCCACCTCCTCACACAGCGTGGCGGCGCGCTCAGCGCTATCCGCCATCGCCTGCTCACGGGCCCGCTCGGCGATTTGCGCCAGCAGGCCACGCTCTGCAACCGGTTTCAGGGTGCCGGCAAGGCTTGCCGCACCCAGGTCCCGTTGGGGCAACAGCAGCGCGGCTCCGCGCTCTGACAACCAACGGGCATTCAATGTCTGGTGGTCATCCACTGCACTGGGCAGTGGCACAAACATGGCGGCCACACCCGCCGCAGCCACTTCCGCCACGGTCAGCGCGCCGGCCCGGCAAATCACCAGATCCGCCCAGCCGTAGGCTTCTGCCATGTCATCAATAAACTCACTCACCTGAGCCTGCAGGCCCAGCGCCTGGTAAATCGGCGCCGCTTCCGCAGTACGTCCGGCGCCACACTGATGACGCACCTGTATATCGCGACCCAGCACTGCCAGCAGCAGCTCGGGCAAATCCTGGTTCAGCACCAGGGCCCCCTGGCTACCGCCCAGTACCAGTACCCGCAAGCCGCCCTGATGCTGGGCATAACGACGAGCCGGCTCATCCAGAGCCGTAATTTCCGGGCGCACCGGGTTGCCCACCCAACAAGCCTGCGGATTACCAAAGGCACCCTGAAACCCTTCCAGGGTCACCGTGGCCAGGCGGGACAACAGGCGATTGGTCAGCCCGGGAACCGCATTCTGCTCATGGACCACCACCGGCACTTTGCACAACCGCGCTGCCAGGCCACCGGGGCCGCTGGCAAACCCGCCAAAGCCCACCGCCAGTACCGGCTGACGGGTACGGATCAACTGGCGCGCCTGCAACACCGCCCGCAGCAAATTGAACGGGGCCGTCAGCTTGCGCTTGAGTCCGCCACCGCGCAGACGGGACACGGACAGCTCGGCAATCTCGTAGCCATACTGGCGCACCAGCTTGCCTTCCATGCCGTTTTCCGCGCCCAGCCAGAGGATCTCGAAGCCCCGCGCACGCAGTTGGTCGGCCACGGCCAACGCCGGGAACACATGCCCGCCGGTACCACCAGCCATAATCAGGACGGTGCGACTCATCGTGCAGCCCTCCCTCTGGCTTTCAGGTGATCGGATTCCGCCCCGGCGCGCAGGATCAGCCCCACCATGGCGGCAGAAATCAGCAAGGAAGAGCCGCCGTAACTGATAAACGGCAGTGTCAGGCCCTTGGTGGGCAACAGCCCCATATTTACGCCCAGGTTGATAAACGCCTGGGAACAAAAGACGAAGGCACAGCCATAAACCACATAGGCGTGGTACAGCAGCCCACGCTCTTCCAGACGATGGCCGACACGAAACACCCGCCAGCCCAGCAGAACAAAGCCGCTGATCAGCGCCACATTGCCCAACAAGCCCAGCTCTTCCGACATCACCGCGTAAACAAAATCCGTATGCGCTTCCGGCAGATAAAACAGCTTCTGCACGCTGTTACCCAGCCCCACGCCCAACCAGTGGCCGCGCCCGAAGGCGATCAGGCTCTGGGTGAGCTGATAGCCGGAACCGAACTGGTCTGCCCAGGGATCGGTAAAGGTCATCAAGCGCGCCACCCGGTAAGGTTCGGCAAAGGCCACCAGCCCGCCCAAGGCCACCGCGATCAGACCAATCAGCAGGAAGCGCAGGGTCGGCACGCCGGACAGGAACAACATGCCCATGGCGGTAATGCCCAGCACCACCACCGCGCCGAAATCCGGCTCCAGCAACAGCAGCAGCATCAACACACCCAGCAAGCCCAGCGGCAGCAGGAAGGCTTTCCATTCGGTTTCCAGCGCAGCTTTGCGCTCGGCCACGTACCCGGCCAAATACAGCACAAAGCACAATTTGACGATTTCCGAGGCCTGAATGGTCAGGCCCGGCAACGCGATCCAGCGGGTGGAACCATTCACGGTTCGTCCCAGCCCGGGAATAAACACCATCACCAGTACCACCAGGGCCACGGGCAACATCACAAAGCGCAGGCGCTCCAGCAGCGCCAACGGCACCGCGTAGTACACAAAGGTGCCGACACCCAGCCCCAGCGCCAGATAAATGCCGTGGCGCATGGCGTAATAGAAGGGATCACCCAGGCGCGTTTCCGCAATCTGCAAGCTGGCGGAGGACACCATCACCAGACCCGCCAGCGACAGCAAAACAGCAGTCCACAACAACGGCTTGTCGATGCCCGTACTATCTACTTTCAGGATCATGCGCTCAGTCATGGCACACCTCCCGGGCACGGGCGGTGAAATCATCGCCGCGGGCTGCAAAACCGCTGAACATGTCGAATGATGCACAGGCCGGCGACAGCAACACCGCGTCACCCGGCTGTGCCAGCGCATGGGCACGGGCAACGGCAGCGGCCATATCAGCCACCAGTTCGCAGGGGGCAGCGGACATACCCTGAGCCACGGTATTGCGGTCTTCGCCCATCAACAGGGCGGCACGCAAATATTGGCGCGCCGGCTCGGCCAGCGGGGAAAAGTCCTGCCCTTTGCCCTGACCGCCCGCCACCAGAATCACCTTGCCTTCAATGCTTTCACCGATACCGGTGAGCGCGGCCAGGGTGGCGCCCACATTGGTCGCCTTGGAATCGTTGAACCAGCGCACGCCACCGGCTTCCGCTACCAACTGACAACGGTGCGGCAAGCCGGTGAAGGCTTTCACCGTGGCCAGGGCCTTGTCCCGGTTCAGGGACAGCGCGTCGCTGATCGCCAGTACCGAGAGAATATTCATGGCATTGTGGTGGCCAGTCAGCGCCAGCTCGGACAGTGACAGCAACGGCTCACCCCGACACAACAACTGACCGTTCTCGCTGTCCAACCGGTAATCCGCTTCCGGGTGGGCGCCAAAACTGATCTGCCGCGCCACGGTGGCCGGCGGACGGGTGGCCAGATCATCGCGATTCCAGACTGCCACCTGGCAGCCGTCGTAGACACGCTGCTTGGCCGCCAGGTAATCGGCAAAGCTGGCATAGCGGTCCAGATGGTCCTGGGACACATTGAGAATCGTGGCCACCTCTGCACTCAGGCTGTAAGTGGTTTCCAGCTGGAAGCTGGACAATTCCAGCACATACAACCGGGCCTGGTCGTCAAGCAATTCCAGCGCCGCCACACCCAGGTTGCCGCCGATGCCCGGGTTCATCCCGCAGGCATCCGCTACCTGACCCAGCAACGTGGTCACTGTGCTCTTGGCATTGGAGCCGGTGATGGCCACCAGCGGCTCGCTGGCCGCACGGGCGAACAGCTCAATGTCGCCAATCACTTCTTTGCCATCCACTACCTGCTCGGCAATGGCCGGCGTGGATACCGCCACGCCCGGGCTCACGATCAGGCGACGGGCCTTGCCCATCCAGCCTTTTTTGAAGCTACCGGTGTGCACTTTCAGGTCCGGAAATTCTGCGCACAGGGCATCCAGCCCGGCCGGCTCAGCACGGGTGTCAATGGCGCGCACGGGCATCCCCTGATCCGTTAGATAACGGATCACGGAGCGGCCTGTTACACCCAGACCAATGACCAGATCAAACCCGTCTTTCGCCATAAATTGACTCAATCCCCTATCGGATTTTCAGGGTCGCCAGACCCACCAGTACGAGAATCACGGTGATAATCCAGAACCGCACAATGATCTTCGGCTCCGGCCACCCCTTCAGTTCAAAATGGTGATGAATGGGGGCCATGCGGAAAATCCGCCGGCCGGTGAGCTTGTACGAGCCCACCTGCAACATCACCGATACCGTTTCCATCACGAACACACCGCCCATGATGAAAAGCACAATTTCCTGGCGCACGATTACCGCCATCACACCCAGCACCGCCCCCAGGGACAGCGCGCCCACATCGCCCATAAACACCTGGGCGGGATACGCGTTGAACCACAGGAAACCGAGACCCGCACCACACAGGGCAGCAGAGATAATCACCAACTCGCCAGCACCGGCCACATAGGGAATCTGCAAGTAAGTCGCAAATTCCGTATGCCCCCCGGCGTAGGCAAAGATGCCCAGGGCGCCACCCACCAGTACGGTGGGCATGATGGCCAGGCCATCCAGACCGTCAGTCAGGTTCACCGCGTTGCTGGTGCCGTTAATCACAAAATAGGTGAGCACGATGTAGAACCAACCCATGTTGATGGCCACGCTTTTGAAGAAGGGCACGATCAACTGGGTTTCCACCGGGCTTTGCGCGGTGAAGAACAAGGCACAACCGGCACCAAGCGCGCCCACTGACAACCACAAATATTTCCAGCGGGCGGGCAAGCCGCGCGGGTTCTTTTCCACCACCTTGCGCCAGTCATCCACCCAGCCCACGGCGCCGAAAATAAACAGCACACCCAGGGTGATCCACACAAACCGGTTTTCCAGATCGCCCCACAACAGGGTGGAAATAACGATGGCCACCAGAATCAGCGCGCCGCCCATGGTGGGGGTACCCGCCTTGCTCAGGTGACTCTTCGGACCATCGTCACGAATGGCCTGGCCCACCTGCTTTTCCTGCAGTTTGCGGATCATGATCGGGCCGACCCAGAACGCGATGAACAACGCCGTCAGCACACTCAAGATGCCGCGCAGGGTGATGTACTGCACCACCAGAAAACCGCTGTGGTATTGCGCCAGATATTCCGCCAGCCAAAGCAGCATCAGCGTGCCCCCTCTGTGTGTGTGCGTTCCTGTGTAAGCCGCTGCACCACCGCTTCCATACCGGCGCTACGGGATCCTTTCACCAACACCGTGCCGCCTTGTGCCAGCACCGGAGCACTCCAGCTCGCCGCCTGTTGATAGTCCTCGGCAATTTTTGCTGCTTCGCCATAACCCCGTGCGGCCGCCGCTGCACCGGTCATGGCAACCAAACCGGAAAGCCCGGCCTGACGAGCGTATTCACCCAGTTCCTCTACCAGCGAATCGGCCTGCGGGCCCAACTCGCCCATGGCGCCCAGCACCAGCATTTGTGGTGCCGGCTGCGCGGCCAGCCAATCGATGGCGGCGCGCACTGAACCCGGGTTGGCGTTGTAGGTGTCATCAACCACCGCGCCGGCACCGGCGGCCTGGATATGCATTCGTCCGGGGACCGGTTTCAGTGCTGCCAGACGCGGCAACACCTGAGGTAAATTTACGCCCAAGGCACGCACCGCCGCGCAGGCCATCAGGGCATTGCTCACCTGATGTGCACCGGGCAGCGGTACCGTCACCGCTTCGCCCAGCGGCTGAAGCACAAACTCCGCACGATCGCGATGCAGGGCGATATTTTCGGCATACAGGTCGGCACCGGTTCGCGTGCTTTCATCCATGCTGACCCGCACCACCGTCAAACCAGCAGCACGGGCTTTTTCGGCGAAGAAATCCGCGAAGCTGTCATCGTTGTTGATGATCGCCTGACCACCCGGCGTGCAGCCGCCAAAGATTTCCGCCTTGGCATCGGCAATACCCTGCATGGAACCAAAGCCTTCCAGGTGCGCGCCGGTCACGTTAGTAACCAGCGCCACCTGCGGGCGCGTCAGCGAACTGGTCCAGGCGATTTCGCCCGGCGCATTGGCGCCCAGTTCGATTACCGCGAAACGATGCTCTGCGCGCAGGCGCAACAGGGTCAGCGGCACTCCCACGTCATTGTTGAAGTTGCCATGGGTGGCCAGGGTACCGTCACCCAGCATGGCCGCCGCCATTTCCTTCACCGTGGTCTTGCCGGCATTGCCGGTGACCGCCAGGCGGGGCAAATCGAACTGGGCGGCATAACCGCCGGCAAGTCGACCCAGGCCTTCACGGCTGTCGGCTACGCGCACAGCGCTTTCGAAACTGTCCTGCTCACGGTCCACCAGTGCCGCAATGGCGCCACCGGTTTTGGCCGAGGCCAGAAAATCATGGGCGTCAAACCGCTCACCGCGTAACGCCGCGAACAAGCAACCCGGTTCGATGGCGCGGGTATCGGTGGCCACCGCATTCACTTTCAGGTCGTCACCCTGCAGGGTGCCGCCGGTCCACTGGGCGATCTGTGACAGCCACATCATTGCGCACCTCCCCGGGCGATAAACGCCTTGCGGGCAAGGTCGCGGTCATCACTGGGGTAACGCACGCCATCGACTTCCTGATAATCCTCATGACCCTTGCCGGCAAGCAGAATCACATCGCCGTCACTGGCCGCTTGCACGGTATCCATTACCGCCTGGGCACGCTCAACAATGGCCTGCACTGACGCTGCATCGGCAAGGCCGGCTCGCATGTCGTCGATAATCTGTTGCGGGTCTTCGCTGCGCGGGTTGTCACTGGTCAGCACCACACGATCCGCGCCGCGCTCGGCCACAGCGGCCATTTGCGGGCGCTTGCCGGTATCCCGGTCTCCGCCACACCCCACGATGCAGAACAACCGGCCATGGAAATGGGCGCGGCATGCCTGCAAGGCTTTTTCCAGCCCGTCCGGGGTATGGGCGTAATCAACGATCACGGTGGGACAGCCCGCTTGCTGTACCGGTTCCATGCGACCGGGCACCGCTGTTACCGCCGCCAGCGCGCCACCCAGCGAAGCAGTGCTGATACCCTGGCCATGCAGAATGCCGGCAACGGCCATCACGTTGCTGAGGTTAAAACGACCAAACAGCGGCAGCGTGACCGTCAACGGGTCACCGCCCACGGTCAGTTCGGCGCGCATACCGTCGGCAGTAAAGGTGACAGCGGCACAGCGCACGGTGGCGCCCGGCTGATCGCCGAAGGTGACACAGCGCACGCCATCGGCCAGACAGCCGATCAGCGAATAAGCCGCCGGATCATCGCAATTGATCACCGCCAGCTTGACGCCGTCGCGGGTGAACAGCACAGATTTGGCTGCCAGATAGGCTTCCATGTCCCCGTGGTAGTCCAGATGATCCCGGCTCAGATTGCTGAACACCGCCACCGGTACCGGCGTGGAACCAAGGCGGTGCTGATCCAGCGCATGGGATGACACTTCCATGGCTACACAATCAGCGCCCGCATCACGCACCCGGGCCAGACCGGCCTGCAGGGTAATCGGATCCGGCGTGGTATGGCCGGTAGTCTGCTCATCGCCTTTCAGGCCCAGCCCCAGGGTGCCAACCAGCGCACAACGGTGGCCCAAGGCATTAAGGGCATCGCGCAGGAACCAGGTGATGCTGGTCTTGCCGTTGGTGCCCGTCACGCCCACCACATTCATGGCCGCACCGGGCTCGCCGTACCAGCGCGCCGCCAGCGCACCCACGCGACGCCCCAGCCCCGGCAGCGCCACACAGGGCACCGCCTGATCCTGTTGAATCTCAAAGGTTTCTGCGTCCGCCAGCACCGCCACCGCACCGGCGGCGATCGCCTGGCTGACAAACTGACGACCATCGCTGGCCACGCCCGGCACGGCCAAAAACAGATCGCCGGGAGCAACATTACGGCTATCGAGCTGTAGCCCTGAAAGCACAACACCCGCCGCAGAAGCTGGCAGGGTGACATCGGGTAACAGTTGCTGGAGGGTCATCATGAGCGATCCTCCGCATCCGGGCCGCCGGCCAGCAGCCCGTCGGGCTTGTCCGGTGGCACATGCAGCGAACGCAATACGCCACTCATGATGTTGGAAAACGCCGGCGCCGCGACCAACCCCCCGTAGTAGGCTTTTCCGCCCGGATCATCGATTACCACCACGGTGACAATGCGCGGATCTGTTGCCGGGGCCAGCCCGGCAAACAAACCAATATAGTTGTCATCGGCATAACCACCGGCCATCACCTTGTGCACCGTGCCGGTCTTGCCGGCCACCTGATAGCCCGGCACCTGCGCACGGCGCGCGGTACCCACACGGCTGACCACGGTTTCCAGCATCTGCACCAACTGCCGGGCCGTCGCCTTGCCAATCACCTGCTCGCCCTGCGGCACGCCATCCACTTTTTTCAGGGTCAACGGCACTTTGACGCCATCGTTAGCGATCACGGCGTAGGCCTGGGCCAGCTGCACCGCAGACACGCTCAAGCCGTAACCATAGGACAGCGCCGCCCGCTCCACATCGCGCCACTTGCTGCGCAGCGGCAGCAGGCCGTTGCTCTCACCAGGGAAAGCAATGTGAGTGGACTGGCCAAAACCGAAACGCTCCAGATAGCCCGGCAGGGCCAGGGGCTCCATGGCCAGTGCCAGCTTGCTGGTGCCCACGTTGGAGCTCTTGGTCAGCACCGTGGTGATGTCGATGACACCGTAATCCCGGTGATCACGAATCGTTTTGCTGCCCACCCGCAAGGTACCCGGGTGGGTATTGATGGTGGTGGACGGTGTCACCATGCCCATTTCCAGGGCCGCCGCCACGGTAAACGGCTTCATGGTGGAGCCCGGCTCGAACAGGTCCGTCACTGCCCGGTTGCGAAGCGCACCGGTATCCAGATTGCCGCGATTGTTGGGGTTGTAGGCCGGCTGATTGACCATGGCGAGCACTTCACCGGTGCGCACATCCAGCACTACCGCACTGCCACCCTTGGCCTTGAATTTCTGCACCGCGCCGAGTAACTCCCGGTAGGCCAGGTATTGCAGCCGCAGATCAATGCTCAGGGTAACGTCTTCACCGGGTTCTGCCGGCTCCAGCACTTCAATATCCTGAATCACCCGGCCCAGCAGATCGCGCACCACTTTCTTGCGACCGGAATGGCCGGACAGATGATCTTCCATGGACAGCTCAATGCCTTCCTGCCCCTGATCATCAATATTGGTAAAGCCCACCACATGGCTGGCCACTTCGCCGGCCGGGTAATAACGACGGTACTCTGTCAGCGAATAAACGCCGGGCACATTCAGATTCAACACCGTCTTGGCCGCTTCCGGGGCCAGGCCACGCTCCAGATAGATAAACTCGCGGGATTCATGCCGGCGGACCTTGCGGGCAAACGCTTTCGGGTCGATCACCGGGTTGCCGGCCAGGCGACCCCACTGATCCTGATGCTCCATGGCTTCGCGGGGATTCACCCACAGCGTCACCACCGGCGTACTCACCGCCAGCGGCTTGCCGGCACGATCACGAATCACGCCACGATGCGCCGCCAGCGGCTCCACACGCAGGTTGCGAATGTCGCCCTGGTGCGCCAGATAATCGTGCTGAATCACTTGCAGATTCACCGCCCGAACCAGCAACAGACAGGCACACACCGCCCAGAAGCCCAGCACAAAGCGCCAGCGCATCGGGTGATTCGGTTGCCGTGTCTTGCGGGCCTGTTTCTTCATGGCCGGATCAGCACTCTCTCATCGGTCTTGGGTAATTTCATGCCCAGCTTTTCCCTGGCCAGGCGCTCCACCCGGGCGTAGCTGCCCCAGGTGCTATGCTCCAGCAACAACTGGCTCCACTGGCTTTCCAGTCGAGTCTGACGCTGCTGCAAACGTTGACTCTCATCGGTAAAACGGCGTGCCTGATGCACGCTGTAGCTGACTGCCAACGCAGACATGACCACCAGCACCACCAGGGCACGGATCATCCACGGGGCCGCCATCAGGCCACCTTCTCCGCCACCCGCAACACCGCACTGCGCGAGCGTACATTCACTTTCAGCTCTGCCTTGCTGGCACGCATGGCCTTGCCCACCGGCTCCAACCGTTGAGGCATCTCATTGCCCAACGGCAAACCACCACGCCCCTTCGGCGCCCGGCCGGAATGGTCGCGAATAAACAGTTTCACGATCCGGTCTTCCAAAGAATGGAAGCTGATAATGGCGAGACGCCCGCCGATGGCGAGCGTCTCGAGGGACTGTTCGAGCACTTCATTCAGCGCATCCAGTTCCCCGTTTATATGTATTCGCAGCGCCTGAAAGCTGCGCGTGGCCGGGTGCTTGCCCTGCTCATTGCGCCCCAGCACGGACTCGATCAAATTGGCCAGCTGCAGGGTGCGGGTAATCGGCTGCTCTTTACGGGTGTCGCAAATGCGTTTGGCAATCCAGCGGGACTTGCGCTCTTCGCCATAGCGATACAGCACATTGGCAATGTCTTTTTCCGCCGCATGGGACAACCACTCGGCCACGCTTTCGCCCTGAGTCGGGTCCATGCGCATGTCCAGGGGGCCATCGCGCAGAAAGCTGAAGCCCCGCGCCGCATCGTCCAGCTGGGGTGAAGACACCCCCAGATCCAGCAACAACCCGTCGATCGGCCGCCCCGCCTGCTCCACCACTTGCGGCAGGCAATCAAAACGGCTGGCCACCATATGAAAACGGCTGTCGCTGGCCGCGAGCTGCTGCCCGGCGGCAATGGCCTGCGGATCACGATCAATGCCGGCCAGGCGGCCGTTGTCGTCCAGGCGCGCGAGCAAGGCACGGCTATGGCCACCACGGCCAAAGGTACCGTCCACATAAAAGCCTTCGCTCTGGCTGAACCACATATCCAGCACCTCTTCCAGCATGACCGGCTGGTGTGCGTACTGCGTGTTTTCGGTCGTCATCAGAACGACAGCTCCTGCACACTTTCCGGCAAGGCCGCCGGATCCAGGGTGCCATCCACGTCGGACCAGCTTTCCTCTTTCCAGATCTCGAATCGGTGCATCTGACCGATCAGCATGGCGCGTTTTTCCAGGCTTATCGCCGCTCGCAACTCCGGCGGTACCAACAGACGGCCATTGCTGTCCATCTCGATTTCAGCAGCCTGCCCCAGGAAGCGTCGCTTGAGCTGGCGCACCTGCGGGTTGGAATCACGCTGCTCAGACAGCTTCTTGGCGGTATCCATAAATTCGGCGCGTGGGTAGAGCGCCAGGCAGTCGTCAAACGGGTGCAACGTAAGCACAAGCTGGCCGCCGCACGTGTCGATTAACGACGCACGGTACCGGGTCGGCATGGTTAACCGCCCTTTGGCATCCAGATTGAGTGCTGCGCTCCCAGTAAACACTGGCCGTCCTCTTGCTCTTGGTTATGCGGTTCCTTCCCGGGGCCTTTCGCCCCACTTCGTGACACCTGTCACGACGGAATTCCCACTTTTTCCCACTTTTCACCACATTGAGACACTCTAGGGCCACTGCAAAGCCCAAGTCAAGCGTGACGACACAGGGAAACGTAAAAGAATTTCCAAATAAATCAGCCTGTTAGCTGGCTATTTGAGCAGAGAAGAGGGAGCCGGGAAGCGATAAACGGAAGGAGTTCCGTGACGAATCAGAGCGCTGGGACGCGCAGGTGAGAAAGCACTTTAAGTGTTAGACAGATTAGTTATTACTAACTTTATTTATATATCATTATTCACATGACGCATCAGCAATCCGCCGAAGGGAGCCGGTAGTTTCCGCTATCCAGCAAGTCCACGCCGCACTCCAGCTGCGCCAGCCAGTCGAGAAACCGCCCCACATTGTCATCCTGAAAGTACCCGCCATGCTGGGGCACAATCATCCGCGGCGCGAGCTTACGCACCATCGCCACCCACAGCCTGCAGGCTCGATTGCTGGCCATGTAGCGGCGATGGAATCCCTGCATGCTGTGACAATGATCCGCAAAGTTATCCACCCGCCCTTCTTCCCCGCCCAGGCTGGCGCCCACGTCGCCGGAAAAAAGGATACCGCTGAGCGGATCATAGAAGCTGAAATTGCCCACGGAATGCAGAAAGTGCGCCGGCAACACCCACAGCTTGGTACCGGCAAACGGCAACACCTTGCCTTCGTCGGCAATGCCCATAATCCGCGCCTGCAGTTGCTCACCCATCTTGCCGGTGACATAGGACGATGCCAGGTGCGGCAAGAAGCGGGACCACAGACGACTGACCACCACCTGACAGCGGGTATGCATTAACCAGCGCGGCAGTGATGCGATGATGTCCGGGTCCTGGTGGGACGCAAGAATATACTCCAGCCCGTCCAGATTAACGCGACGACTGAGCGCAATGGTTAAAGGGGTATAGGTGAGATCGCCACCGGGGTCGATCAGCGCGGCCTTATCGTTATGACGGATGCAGAACTGGTTGGCCTGTACCCCCTCGCCCACCACCAGGTCAGCAAAGCGCAGAACCTCATGCCCATTTTCACTGAAGAGGGTATCCACCTGTGCCATGCCGAGCTCCGAACTGCGTGAGCGGGCAAGCCTAACGGCGCACGATTATTGAATCATGATCCAGGTCAACAAGGAGAGTGATTGCGAGAAACAAGCAACGAAACACGAAGCCCTTTCAGGTCATCGCACTCGTCGCTTGCGTCGCATATGGAAAAAGGTGGACCGGTCGATAAGCCGGGTTCTGTCGTGGACAGTCATTCATCTCGGGTTTGCGTCGCCACAAACCTCTAGCAACCTACCCGGATCCAGCGCGGGCCACGCCAACGGATCCCTATTTGGTCTTGCTCCGGGTGGGGTTTACCCTGCCACCGCTGTTGCCAACGGCGCGGTGCGCTCTTACCGCACCTTTTCACCCTTACCGATTCCGACACAAGGACGGAACAGGCGGTATCTTCTCTGTGGCACTAGCCGTAACCACACCGTTCCCAGTGTGGCCCCCAGGCGTTACCTGGCACCCTGCCCTGTGGAGCCCGGACTTTCCTCCAACGGCCATCCTTAAAAAGAATCGCCGCCAGCGACTGCCTAACCGGTCCGGGGCGGAGTCTAAACAGTTAATAATTAATAGTGAATAATTAATAGCTGCGCGGACCAGGTTTTCTGATCTTGAAGCGCAAAAGGCCACGCGCCCCAAAGTTGAGCGCAGCCTCTTGTGCCTGAAAAACGACCAAACCGGATCGCAAGTTATTCATTATTAACTATTAATTGTTCATTGCCTCTAACAGCGCATACAGCTCCTGGCGCTTCAGCCCGGTATGGGCCGCCATGATTTTGGCCACCCGTGACACCGGCAACTCAGTCAACAGGCTTTTCGCCAGCGCCTCGTCCTTGTCTGTCCACGACGAAGACTGCGCCACCGGCGACAGCACCAGCACCAGCTCACCGCGCCGCTGGTTGCTGTCCGACGCCACCCAATCGCAAATATCACCTACCGGGCCACGACGAATCGTTTCAAATTGCTTGGTCAGCTCACGGCACAGGGTAATTTCACGATCTTTTTCAACCAGCTCTTTCAGGGTTTCCAAAAAGGACAGCACCCGGTGAGGCGCCTCATAGATAATACTTGTGACTGACAGGGCCGCCAGGCGCGCAATGGCTTGCTGACGCGGCGCCCCCTTGGCTGGCACAAAGCCTTCGAACAGGAACCGGTCGGAGGGCTGCCCCGCTGCCGCCAGCGCGGCCAGCAACGCCGACGCCCCCGGAATCGGCACTACATTTACCTGTGCCTCCTGGCAAGCACGAACCAGCCTGTAGCCGGGATCACTAATCAACGGCGTCCCCGCATCACTGATCAACGCCCCCTGCTCGCCACCCTGCAACCGCGCCACCAACTCATCGCTGCGCTGGCTTTCATTATGGTCATGGCAACTGATCATGCGGCTGCGAATACCCAACTGATCAAGCATCCGCTGACTGTACCGGGTATCCTCCGCCGCGATCCAGTCCACCGCCGCCAGTACGTCAATTGCCCGACGGGTAATGTCATCCAAATGACCGATCGGAGTACTGACAATAAACAAAGTCCCGCTCATATTCGTGCACTACTCAAGTGTTAAGACGCCCGGAAAGCGCCTACAATAGCCGCTTCATTCTGGTAATACGAACCTCGCCATGGAATTTAGAAAGGCTTATCT
Organism: Alcanivorax sp. VBW004; assembly: GCF_009718865.1. Classification (NCBI taxonomy): domain Bacteria; kingdom Pseudomonadati; phylum Pseudomonadota; class Gammaproteobacteria; order Oceanospirillales; family Alcanivoracaceae; genus Alcanivorax; species Alcanivorax sp. VBW004. Next base: position 1,732,207 of record NZ_WNHC01000001.1, on the reverse strand, counting down.
GGCAGCATTTCTGGCTGCCGCTGTTGTGGCCGGCTGCTCCACCACCCCTTCATCAAAGACCAAGGTCTATGAAACGCCCGCCGTTGCCACGCCCCGCGCACCGACAGAGGCGCCCGCTGCGCTTTCTGCCGCCCGCAACCAACTTGCCGGCATGGATGCCGACGAACGCATTACCTCAACGCTGTCCTGGGCCTCTACCTATCTGGGCGAAAAACGGGCCGCCGATGCAAACCAATTGCTCGCGGACCTTAACCCCGGACAACTCAGCAGTGAGCAGCGTTTCACCTGGTTGCTACTCAGTGGCCGCGCCCAGCTCGGCCAACAGCAAGCGGACAAGACCCTGACGCTGCTGCAGCAATACCAGGACGAAATACTGCAATATCCCGCCGAGCATCAGGCCCAACTGGATCTGTTGCGCGCCGACGCCCTGGCCATGCAAGGCAAGCTGCTGGACAGCCTGCAGCAACGCGTCGCCGCGCACCCGCTACTCAGCAATGATGATCAGGGCTACAACCACAACATGATCTGGCAACTGCTGATGCAGCTGCCCAACACCGATCTGGCCGACGCCATTGATGGTAGCAGTGGCGATCTGCGTGGCTGGCTGACCCTGGCCCAACTGTACCGCGACCCCATTGCCGACCTGGATGCCCAGGTGACCCGCCTGAACCAATGGAGCGCCCAGTGGCGCACCCACCCGGCCATCGACGATGTGCCACAAATGCTGGAAGCTCTGGAAAAAGCCGCCAGTCAGCGCCCCAGCCAGGTCGCCATCCTGCTGCCAACCACCGGCACACTGCAAACTGCCGGCAAGGCCCTGCAGGAAGGCATTATGACCGCCTTCTACCAGCAGCAGAAAAACGGCCAGCCGCCGACCCTGCGTTTTTACGACTCCGGTGGCGACGATGTCCTCGCCGTGTACCAGCAGGCCGTGGCCGATGGCGCCGATTTCATTCTTGGTCCCCTGGCCAAGGACAAGGCCGCCACCATTGCCGCCCAGGGCACACTGCCAGTGACCACCCTGGCACTGAACTACATCGACACCGACAACCGCGCCGACAACTTTTTCCAGTTCGGCCTGGCCCCGGAAGATGAAGCTCGCCAGATCGCCAATCATGGCGCCCGCAGTGGCGCCTTGCAGGCCGGCATCCTCTACCCGGAAGGGGAATGGGGCGACCGCGTTGCCCAGGCCTTCGTCGATCGCTGGCAGGAACTGGGCGGCTCAGTCACCATCACCCGCACCTACCAGGAAGGGCCCAGCATAGGGGAAACCGTCAAGGAAATGCTGCTGGTAGCACAAAGCCAGAAGCGCGGTAATGCGGTCAGCCGTTTCACCAGCCTGAAGATGGATAACCAGCCTCGCCGTCGCCAGGACATGGATTTCCTGTTCCTGCTCGCCGACCCCAATCAGGGGCGCCAGGTGAAACCGGCCCTGAATTTCCACTACGCGAAAGATTTGCCCGTCTACGCCACCTCCCTGATCTACAGTGGTGAAGACCCGCGCCGAAATCAGGACCTGAACGGCATCCGCTTTGTGGATATGCCCTGGATTCTCTCCGACGATAACCAGGCCCTGCACGACGCCGCCAACGAACAATGGCCGGACGGGCATGGCCGCTACGAGCGCCTGTTTGCCATGGGCATCGATGCCTATCGACTGCAGGGCCGTCTATACCTGCTGAATGCCCTGCCTTCCAGCGAGCTCCCCGGCGTGACTGGCCGGCTGCATATGGAAAACCAGCGCATCGTTCGCCAGCTTAACTGGGCCGTCTTCGTAGGCGGCAAGGCACAGACGCTGCCACAAGTAGCCGAACCAGGCCAAAACAGCTCCCGTGCCATTACTTCGCAGTAAAAAAGACACCGGCCGCGACGCGGAAAAACGTGCCGCGAAATGGCTGGCTGAACAGGGGCTGACCGTTGTGGAGCGCAACTTCCACTGCCGTCAGGGGGAAATTGATCTGATCCTGCTGGATCAGGACACCCTGGTCTTCACTGAAGTGCGCTGGCGCAAACACCAGAGCCATGGCGGCGCGCTCGCCTCGGTGGATCAGCATAAACAACGGCGACTGATCAACGCGGCCCAGCACTTTCTGGCCCGCCACCCAGAACATCATCACCGGCCCTGCCGCTTCGATGTACTGGGCATGGAACCGGGCAGCCAGCAGGCTGTCCTTTACCAATGGATACAAAACGCCTTTTATAGCGAATAAGCTACACAGCAGAATGTGAAAGATTGAGCGACCCTGAACTCAGCGAACAGGACATTGAAGGGACAATTTATGAGCGTGGACCGTATCCGGCAACTGTTTGCCGAAAGCATCGAAACCAAAGCAAAAGCCGGCGAAGTACTGCCTACCGTAATTGAAGCCGCAGGTCAGGCCATGGTCGAATGCCTGCTCAACGGCGGCAAGATCCTCACCTGTGGCAACGGCGGCTCCGCTGGCGACGCCCAGCACTTCTCTTCCGAGCTGCTTAACCGCTTTGAAATGGAGCGCCCGGCGCTGCCCGCCATCGCACTGACCACAGACTCGTCCACGCTGACCTCTATCGCCAATGATTACAGCTACAACGAGATCTTCTCCAAGCAGGTCCGCGCCCTGGGCGGCAGTGGCGATATCCTGCTGGCAATTTCCACCAGCGGAAACTCCGCCAATGTGATCCAGGCTATCCAGGCCGCCCACGATCGCGAAATGCGCGTGGTCGCCATGACCGGCAAGGAAGGCGGCGAAATGGTCAATCTGTATGGCCCCAACGATATCGAAATCCGGGTGCCCGCCACCTCCACAGCCCGCATTCAGGAAGTCCATCTCCTGGTCATTCATTCGCTGTGCGATTACATCGACCAGCAGTTGTTCGGAGGCCAGTAATGGTCGCACGCTTCATCCGCTTATCCGCCCTTGCCCTGCTGCTGTCACTGACTGCCGGATGCGCATCCCTGTCCAAGGGCATGTCCGATCAGCCCACTGACCAGGATCACGGTTCACGGACTTTTGGCGCCTTCGTGGAAGATGGCAACATCGAGCGAAAAGTCGCCGTCAACCTGTCACGGGCCAGCGCCGAGCTCGACGAGTCCCGCATCGTGGTGGTCAGTTACAACGGCAACGTCTTGCTTGCGGGCCAGGTGGCCAGCGAAGGCCTGAGCACCCAGGCGGAAAATATCGCCAGCCAGGTACGCCATGTGCGCAACGTGCACAACGAACTACAGGTAGTGGGCTCCGGCTCCTTCCTGGCGCGTACCAATGACACCTGGCTCACCAGCAAGGTCAAAAGCCGCCTGCTGATTAACGGCGACGCGCCGGGCTGGCGCACCAAGGTGGTGACGGAAAACGGCGTGGTCTACCTGATGGGCCTGCTCACCCATGCCGAAGCCGATGCCGTGGTCGCCCAGGTACAGAAGGTGTATGGCGTACAGAAGATCGTGAAGATCATTGAATATATAGATTAGGCGCTGCGCGCCGGTAACACGCTTCACGCGTCACGCCCCATGAAGGGAAAACAAAAAGCCCGCTCAATGAGCGGGCTTTTGCGTGTTGCCTGCAGCGTGAGGCGTGCTGCGTCTCACTTTCTCACTTCACCACTTTCAGGTGACTGACCTTACCTTTGCCTTCCTCTTTCTTCTCGGGCTCCGGGGTCGTCGGTGGCTCCGGTGGATCCACCGGGTCAAACGCCATGCCCTGCCCGTTCTCACGGGCAAAGATCGCCACCACCGCATTCACCGGCACCCGGATCGTCATGGGCATGCCACCAAAGCGGGCAGAAAAGGCAATTTCATCGTTATCCGCCACGAACTGGGTGACGGCGCGCGGCGCAATGTTCAGCACGATCTGGCCGTCCTGCACAAAGTCCTGCGGCACTTCCACACCCGGGAAACTGGCATTTACCGCCAGGTGGGTGGTCAGGCCGTTATCGCAGATCCATTCGTGGATCGCCCGTATCAGATACGGGCGATTGGAGGTCATTTCGGACATGATTACAGCGGGTTACGCAGTTCGCGCTCGGCGTCCGTCAGGCTGGCCTGGAACGCATCACGATCAAACAGCCTCTCGGCGTAGTCCAGCAGCGGCTTCACCTGCTTGGCAGGCAGCTCAATCCCCAGTGCCGGCAACCGCCACAGGATCGGCGCCACCACACAATCCACCAGGGTGAACTCTTCGCTCATGAAATACGGCAGCTCGCTGAAGATCGGCGCGGTGGCGATGATCGCCTCGCGCAGCTCCTTGCGGCGCTTGTTCAGGCTGGCTTCTTTCTCTTCACCGGCCAGAATCGCATCCACATGGCCACACCAGTCACGCTCCACGCGGTGAATCAGCAGGCGGCTCTGGGCACGCGCCACCGGGTAAACCGGCAACAACGGCGGATGCGGGAAACGCTCATCCAGATATTCCATGATCACCGTGGACTGAAACAAGGTCAGCTCACGATCAACCAGCGTGGGCACTTCGTTGTACGGGTTCAGCGAGGCCAGATCTTCCGGCTTGTTGCTGCTATCCACATCAACGATATCGACCGTGACCCCTTTTTCTGCCAGCACGATACGCACGCGATGGCTGTAATGATCTTCCGGGGAAGAAAAGAAAGTCATTGAAGAACGCTTGGTCACCACACCCATTGTCGAGTCATCTCCGCACTAGTGATCTATAACAGAAACAGGGTAACCGCTTACGCGGATACCCTGTTCAACGCTGGAATCCTACACTGAAGGATCAGTGTACGTCTTTCCAGTATTCCTTTTTGAGCAGGTAAGCCGGGATCAACAGGATGCCCAGGAAGACCAGCACATAAACACCCAGACGTTCACGCTGCGGGCGAATCGGCTCCGCGGTGTAGGTCAGGAAGTTAGTGAGATCGCCCATGGCCTGCTTGAACTCGTCTTCGCCCAACTCTTCTTCCAGGCCCGCCATCACGTGGGGCATACCCACGCTCGGGAACACATGGTTGTTGTAACCGAACGGACGGGACTCATCTTCGTAAAAGTTGATCAGGTACGAATACACCCAGTCGGAAGAACGGTACCGGGTCACCATGGTGAGATCCGGCGGTGCATTACCAAACCACTTCTTCGCGTCGTCCTGGTCCATAGCGTTATGCATCTGGTCACCGAACTTGTCACTGACGAAGTTCAGGTTCTCCATCACCAGCTCTTCCGGCATTTCCAGATCTTCCGCCATGCGGCTGTAGCGCTGGTACTGCAGGGTATGACAACCCAGACAGTAGTTCACGAACAACTTGGCACCGTTTTGCAGGCTAACCTTGTCTTGCAGGTTTACCGGCGCTTTCACCACGTACTCGTTGTGGCCACCGCCAGCCGCGAACGCGACCAACGGCAGGCAGCTGAAAAGAATAACCGCTAGTTTCTTCATCAGTGTCCCCCCGTTACCCGTTCCGGAACCGGCTTGGATTTCTCGAATTTATGCACGAACGGCATGATCAGCAGGAAGTAGCTGAAATAATAGATCGTGCCGAACTGCGCCATCATCGTCTTGCCTGGTGTTGCCGGCTGGGTACCGAAATAGCCCAGCATCAGGAAGTCCAGCACGAAGAGCGTCATGAAGACCTTGCTCCAGATGCCACGATAGCGGATGGACTTCACCGGGTGACGATCCAGCCACGGGATCACGAACAGGATCACGATCGCGCCGCCCATGGCCACCAGACCCCATGCCTTGGAAGACATGATGAAGTCGATGGTTGTGGCACGCAGCATGGCGTAATACGGACCGTAATACCAAACCGGTGCAATATGATCCGGGGTTTTCAGCGGGTTAGCCGGTTCAAAGTTCGGCTTCTCCAGCAGGTAACCACCACCATCCGGGAAGAAGAAGATCACCACGGCAAAGATCATCAGGAACACGATCACGCCCGGCAGGTCCTTCACGGTGTAGTAAGGGTGGAACGGGATGCCGTCTACCGGTACACCGTTTTCATCCTTGTTCTGCTTGATTTCCACGCCATCCGGGTTGTTGGAACCCACTTCGTGCAGCGCCAGAATGTGCAGCACCACCAGGGCAAGCAACACAATCGGAATAGCCACAACGTGCAGCGCGAAGAACTTGTTCACCGTGGCCGTGGACAGCAGGTAATCGCCGCGCACCCAGGTAGTCAGGCCTTCACCGATTTCCTTGGCGTCTGCCGCGCTAATGAACGGCAGCAGATCAAACGGGATCGCACCCGCCAGGGAGATAATTACCTGGGCACCCCAGTAGGACATGTTGCCCCAGGGCAGTACGTAACCGAGGAAGCCTTCGGCCATCAGCGCCAGGTAGATCAGCATACCGAAGATCCACACCAGCTCCCGCGGCGGCTTGTAGGAACCGTACATCAGGCCACGGAACATGTGCAGGTACACCACAGCAAAGAACGCAGACGCGCCCACTGCGTGCATGTAACGGATCAGCCAGCCCCACTCCACATCACGCATGATGTATTCAACGGAGGCAAACCCTTCGTTGGGAGAGAAGAACATGGTCAGCCAGATGCCGGTGAGCAGCTGGTTTACCAGCACCACGATGGAGAGCACACCAAAGTAGTACCAGAAGTTGAAGTTCTTCGGCGCATAGTATTCGGACATGTGACGCTTGTAGGCGTCCACCACGGGCAGACGGGCATCTACCCAATCGACAACGCGATTCACCATTCCCATCATGCCTTGGTCTCCCCTTCCTCAGAGCCGACGATAACGACAGCTTCGCTCAGGTAAGAATGCGGCGGAACCACCAGGTTGGTAGGTGCCGGAACGCTCTTGTACACCCGGCCGGCCAGATCGAACTTGGAGCCATGACAGGGGCAGAAGAAGCCTCCGTGCTCCAGCTCTACCGTCGGCTGATCCTCAAATAGCGGGGAGCAGCCCAGGTGGGTACAGGTACCGACCAGAACCAGGTATTCCTTCTTGATAGAACGCCATTCGTTCCTGGCGTATTCCGGCTGTTGATCCGCTTCGGACGCAGGGTCACGCAGCTTCTCGTCCAGCTTCGGCAGGGTATCCAGCATATCGTCCGTGCGACGCACCACCCAGATGGGCTGGCCTCGCCATTCTTCTACTACGCGCTGCCCTGCTTCCAACCGGCCAATATCCACTTTTACCGGCGCACCGGCATTTTTGGCTTTGGCACTGGGCTGCCAGGACTTAACGAAAGGTACAGCCACGCCAACGGCTCCTGCGGCACCAATCGCCGAAGTCAAGCCGATCAGGAAAGTGCGGCGGCTGCTATTAACGCCGTCGTTGCTCATTGAGTTATTCTCCCCTTAGATCCCACGCTCGGGGTTAGTCCGAGACTCGAGGTTTATCCTCGCGTTACGGGCGGAGTAAGGCGGCGCAAATGGTAAAGAAAAAGCCCACACCTGACAACCGGTTATTATCCCGACAGAATCGCTAAACACCTGATTTGAACACAAAAAAGCCCAGCATTGCTGGGCTTTTTTGTATAACTGTAGTGCTTGAAGCTTAACGCTTGGAGAACTGCGGACGACGACGCGCCTTGCGCAGACCCACTTTCTTACGTTCCACTTCACGAGCATCACGTGTCACGTAACCGGCACGACGCAGCTGACCACGCAGCTCACCGTCATACTCCATCAGTGCACGGGTAATACCGTGACGGATGGCGCCAGCCTGACCGTTGTTGCCGCCACCGCTAACGGTAACCAGCACATCAAACTTGTCAGTCGCTTCTACCAGCTCCAGCGGTTGACGAACAACCATCTGGTTGGTTTTACGGCCGAAATAGGCATCCAGCGGGCGACCATTAACACTGATCTTGCCACTGCCCGGACGCAGAAAAACGCGAGCGGAAGAGGTCTTGCGGCGACCGGTTCCGTAGTTGGTTTCTACAGTTGCCATCGACAAACCCCTTAAATTTCCAGCTGCTGCGGCAGCTGAGCGGTATGCGGATGCTCAGTGCCTGCGTAAACTTTCAGTTTGCGGAACATGGCGCGGCCCAGCGGGTTACGCGGCAACATGCCCTTGATCGCCTTCTCGATGATCATCTCAGGCTTTTCCGCCTGCAGAGTCGCAAAGTTGGCTTCCTTCAGGCCACCCGGGTAACCGGTGTGACGGTAATACATTTTGTCTGACGCTTTCTTACCGGTAACGGCCACTTTCTCGGCATTGATCACAACAATGTAATCACCGGTATCGACATGTGGAGTAAACTCCGGCTTGTGCTTACCGCGCAGACGGCTGGCGACTTCAGTAGCCAACCGACCCAACGTTTTGCCGGAGGCGTCTACCACATACCAGTCGCGCTTTACGCTTTCCGGTTTTGCGCTGTAGGTCTTCATGGAATTCTGCCCTAAATTCAATATGTTACGGGTAGTAAACACCCGCCGGCGACGGTTACGCCGGGCAAGAGAGCGCGAATTCTACCCAAGCCCCCAAAAGAACACAAGCAGTTCGGGGGCATTTGTTGTCATGACACCGGATGGCCACAAATAAAGCCATGCCCCCTGTGCAAGCGGGTCATTGTGAAGCCGGCGGCGCCATGTTGAGATTGAGCGCGATTCTACACCCTTGCAGCCCCCTGTTTAAAGGAGCAGACAATGCAGTACCGCCGTCTCGGACGCACCGACCTTGAGGTAAGCGCCCTGTGCCTGGGCACCATGACCTGGGGAAGCCAGAACACCGCCGAAGAAGGCCATGCACAGATGGACATGGCGCTGGACTACGGCATCAATTTTTTTGATACCGCCGAAATGTATGCCGTTCCCGCCAGCCCGGACACCTCCTTTCGCACCGAAACCATCATTGGCGAGTGGTTTGCCCGCACCGGGAATCGCGACAAGGTGGTACTGGCCACCAAGGCAGCCGGCCCCGGCGAGTACGTGAAGCATATCCGTGGCGGCCCACGTTTCAGCGCCGACAGCCTGCAAAGCGCCGTTGAAGGCAGCCTGAAGCGCCTACAGACCGATGTGATCGACGTTTACCAGCTCCACTGGCCCGAGCGCACCACCAATTTCTTTGGCCGCCTAGGCTATAAACACCGGGACGGCGAGGACGGCATTGCCATCAGCGAAACCGTTGCCGGACTGAAAGCACTGGTGGATGCAGGGAAAATCCGCCACTGGGGCCTGTCCAACGAAACCCCCTGGGGCACCATGCGCTTTATCCATGAAGCAGAAAAAATCGGCCTGGCGCCACCGGTCAGCATCCAGAATCCCTATTCACTGCTCAATCGCAGCTTTGAGGTTGGCCTGGCGGAAGTGGCGCACCGGGAACAGGTGGGCCTGCTGGCCTACTCGCCACTGGCATTCGGCATGCTCAGCGGCAAGTACCGCAACGATCAGTGGCCGGAAGGCGCTCGCCTCACCCTGTTCAAGCAGTTCGCCCGCTACACCAACCCCCAGGCTATCGCGGCAACCGAGGCCTATTGTGAACTGGCCAGCGAGCGAGGCATCAGCCCGACCCAACTGGCGCTGCAGTTCGTTACCACACGCCCTTTCGTGACCAGCAACATTATTGGCGCTACCAACCTGGCGCAGCTGGAAGAGAACCTGAAAAGCATCGATGCACCTTGGGACAAGGCGCTGGATAAAGCCCTGGAGGCCATCCATACCCGCTTCCCGTATCCGGCGCCGTAGCAAGAGACGCAGCACGCTTCACGCGGCATGCAGCACGCCGCGTTGAGGCCTGACGCCAACCATAAGATCACCGGGCGAAAAAACGACACAAGCCAATCTTCGGCCTGCGCGACGGCATATCCTGGCCAACTCCCAAGCTACTAAACACCATTGACGCAGGCCGTTCATCCGTGCCAATGTTAACACCGTTAACTTGAGACAACGGATCAGTATGGCACGCACCGCATATCACCACGGCGATCTCCACCAGCAGGCCCACGATCAGGCCCTGGCCGTACTGCGCCTTGAAGGCGACGGTGCCATCAGCCTGCGCGCCATTGCCAAGCAGATTGGTGTCAGCGCCCCTGCGCTTTATCGCCACTATGCGGACCGGGAAAGCCTGCTGGCTGAACTGGCTATCAGTGGCTTTGCCGCTCTGCGCCAGCAGCTGCTTAGCGTGGATCAACATGCGCCCCGCGCAGCGCTGATCGGCATCGGCCTGGCCTATGTAGCGTTTGCTCAATCCGAGCCCAACCTGTACCGGCTGATGTTTGGCGGCCGGGTGCTCCCCAAAGGCGCTCACCCACGGCTCGATCAGGCCGGACTCGACGCGTTCAACGTATTGCAGGACACCATCGCCCGTGGCCAACGGGCGGGCTATCTGAAGCCCGCACCGCTCGCGTTGATGACCGCCACCGCCTGGTCGCTGGTTCACGGCCTTTCACAGCTGACTATCGACGGCCATCTGCCCAATGCGGATGCCGAGCCCCAACTCGCCGAAGGCATCACCAGCCTGTTGCTGGAAGGTGCCATTGCCCCTACTCATAACCATATTGATAACAACGAGGACACCCCATGAGCAGCCCAACTCCCAGCACCCTCCGTGTCGGCCGCCGCTATCGCGCCAAACGACTCAACGGCCCCTATGACGCCATCGTCATCGGTTCCGGCATTGGCGGCCTCACCGCTGCCGCCTGCCTGAGCAAAATGGGCAAGAAAGTGGTGGTGTTCGAGCAGCACTACACCGCCGGGGGCTTTACCCACAGCTATGACCGCAATGGCTACGAATGGGATGTGGGTGTGCACTACATCGGCGACATGGGCGCCGACCACACCATGGCCAAACGCCTGTTCGACCATGTCACCGACGGTGAGCTGAAATGGGCCCCCATGGACGCCAACTACGACCGGCTGTTTATTGGCGACCGCCAGATCGATTTGATGGCCGGCCCCAAGGCCTTCGTGGATAGCCTAAAAAACGATTTCCCGGATGAACATCAGGCCATCGATACCTACATGGGCTACCTGAATCAGGTCGCCAAGGCCCTGCCCGGTGTGACCCTGGCAAAGGTGCTGCCCAATCTGCTGGCCGGCCCCTTCCGCCGCCTGGCCAACCGCAAGGCGCCTGCCTTCCTCAATCGCCCCACCCAGGAGGTGCTCGAAGGCCTCACCGGTAATCAGGAGCTGATCGCCGCCCTTACCGGCCAATGGGGCGATAACGGCCTGGTCCCCACCGAATCCAGCTTTATTATTCACTCGCTGATTGCCCGCCACTATCTTTATGGTGGCTATTACCCGGTCGGTGGCGCCTCGGAAATGGCAAAGACCATCATTCCCGTCATCCAGCAAAGCGGCGGCGAGGTGTTTACCTACGCAGACGTGAAAGAAATCCTTGTTGAGAAAGGCCGCGCTGTCGGCGTGCTGATGGCCGACGGAGAAACCGTCCGCGCCCCGGCAGTGATCAGCAACGCGGGGGTTTACAACACCTTCGGGCCGCTGCTGGCCGATAACGCCCCGCACAAAGCCTTCTACCAAATGAAACTGGGCAACGTGCAGCGCTCCATGGCCAGCGTCTGCCTCTACATCGGCATCCAGGACACGGCGGAAAACCTGCAACTGCCGAAGACCAACTTCTGGATTTATCCGGGCACCGATCACGCCAACCAAGTGGACAACTTCCTCAAGGCGCCGGATGAGCACGACATTCCGCTCACCTATATTTCCTTTCCCTCCGCCAAGGATCCCAGCTTCGCGGCACGCTACCCCGGCCGCGCCACCGTGGAAATTGTCGCGCCCGGTCCGTTCGAGTGGTATGCCGACTGGGCAGACAAGCCCTGGGGCAAACGCGGTGATGATTACGAAGCCAAAAAGGAAGCGTACTCGCAGCGTCTGCTGGAAAAGCTGTACGAGAAGATGCCGCAGCTGCGCGGCAAGGTGGACTACTATGAATTGTCCACGCCGCTCTCCACCGACTACTTCTGCCGTTACAGCACCGGTGAGATTTATGGCCTGGATCACACCCCCGAGCGGTTCGAACAGGACTGGCTGAAACCGAAAACGCGCATCCCCGGCCTGTACCTTACCGGGCAGGACGTGATGACCTGCGGCGTGGTCGGTGCCATGGTCGGCGGCCTGCTTACCACCGTAGCGATCAGCGGCCTGAAAGGCCTGCCGCTGGCCAAGAAAATGTTTGTGGGCTAAGCCATGCATTTGCCGTTCTGGTTCAGCGTTGGCGCACTCAGCCCCGTGGTGATACCACTGGCACTCTACACCCGCCGCACCACCGTGCGGCTCCCGGAGGCCAGTGGCGAACCCCGGGGGCAATGGGGGCAAGGGGCGCCGGCAACACGCCTGCTGGTCGTCGGCGAGTCCACGGCGGCCGGAGTTGGCACCCTGCATCATCGCCAGGGGCTGGCCAGCCAGCTGGCCCTGCAGCTGCACCAGCACTCCGGCCAAGCCGTCGCCTGGCACACCCTCGGCGTTAACGGCATTCGGCTGGAGGCACTGCTCGCCAACCTTGCCGACATCGCTCTGCCAGAGGTGGATGAGGTTTTCATCAGCATGGGCGTCAATGACACCACCGGGCTAACTTCCCGACGGCGCTACCGGGCAGGGCTACTCCACCTGGTCCAGGCGCTGCGCAAGCAGCACCCGGCTGTCCGCGTCACTCTGCTGGCCGTGCCCCCCATGCACCGCTTTACCGCCCTGCCCATCCCGTTAAGACAACTGCTCGGGTGGCGCGCCAGACAACTGGATCAACAACACCGCCATGTGGTCGCCGGCGATAGCGCCCTGCTCTATCTCGGCTACCCCGCCCTGCAAGACCCCACCCTGCTCGCCGAAGACGGCTACCACCCCAGCGCCAGCGGTTACCGCGCCATGGCACTCGCACTGGCAGAGCAACTGAACAGCCAACAAGGAGCGTGACACCGAAAGGAATACAGTAACAGCAGGAAGGCAAGCGCACCGAGAAGACAACAGCACACTCGCGCAGGTCGCATTAGCCGCAGGCGTAATCCGACAGATTTACCGGGCGTATTTCAAAAGCGCAGGGCTGCAATGCACACCTGTCGGGTTACGCCTTTGGCTAACACGACCTACACGACAGGCGTCATACAGGGGACTACTGGAACAGCATCCCGAAACCGAAACGCCACAGGCCCTGATCAACCGTGCCTGCGCTGCGGTCCACATCCAGCCATTGCTGGCTGTAGCCACCACGCATGAAGAATTGATCATTCACATCCAGGCGCACACCTGCGCCCACTTCATAACTGAACACCGTATCGTTCAGAGTCGGCGTATCCAGCCCGCAGTAATAGCCCCACCACGGATCCCACCAGCACACCGGCGTCGACGGCCCAGTGGGCACATTGGTATCCAGGTAAGTGGCCCCCATCGCCCCATGCACATAGGGCGTTAGCGCCTTGCGGAAAAAATGGTAGGTGCCGTTCACGTTCATGGTGGTCATTTCCAGGTCGCCACGGCCATCAAAGGCGCTGCCCCCGGCCACCGGTTGCGTGGTGGTCCTGAAATCCGTATCCACCCACTCCAGCGCAAACCCCAGCGACAGCTTTTCATCCAGGTTATAGGCCATATCGAAACCAAACCCGATATCGTCATCCACCTTCGCTTGAGACCCGCCATCCCCCGTGAATGACTGCCCCTCAAGGCCAATCACACGAAAGCTGCCTTCCCAGCGCTCCGCCCGGTAACTATTGGGAATTTCCGCCAATGCCGGCAGTGATAACAGGCATGCCATGCCACCCCATACAACTCGTTTCATCCCGTGCCCCTGTGATCTATCTGGCTTTTCTCTGGCAGCATACCACCACCCAAGTGATTCGCGTACATCGGCACGGCTTCGCCATACCCCGCCCTCTGCCCCACAAATGTCAGGCGTTTACGGGAAGCCATGCTTGCATGACGAAGACGCTGGCCCAGCGATACGAATCCCGATTGAATCGTATTACGGCTTTATCGACGCGATGAACCTGGCCACGAAAATCCCATGGCACAGCACCAGTGTCTGTTGTGAGACAAAACGAAAGCCAAAAAAAAGCGAACCCGAAGGTTCGCTTTTTCTGCTTAACCACCACTCAGATTAGAAGCGGTAGGTCATCTGCGCACCGATCACATCGGCCTCCAACTCATAGGTACCTTTCAGCTGAGCACCTTTATCAGAACGGCTGATATCCGCATCTTCCACAAAGATGTGTGCGTAACCCACGTCAATGGTCATATTATCGGTCGGATTAAAACCGGCACCAAGAGTGGCCCAGATACGATCAGAGTCAGGCGAGATAGCCGAACGGTTATCCGTTCCCTGCGTGGACTCCTCCTTGGCCACACCAAAACGCAGCACAGTTCCACTGGTAAGCGCGTGGTTCAAGCCAAGGGAATAACGAGTGGTATTATTCCAGTCAAATTCCTCTGTGGGATTGAACGCCAACCCTGGACTCTCCACCACCAGAGCGTCCAATGAGCTCCACTCTGTCCACTCCACGCCAAGCAACAGCTGAGTTCGATCAGACAAATCCCCTGCATAGGACAACTGCAAGGATGCTGGAAGATCGATATCCGCTGACCCGTCATAAGTACCCGGTGCAACTGGGTTACCTCCCAAAGTCGACAACGCAGCGCCAGCATCACTGAAGGTAATATCACCCTCCACTTCATAGCTCATTTCTGAGCGATACGCTACGCCGAAGTGATTGTTATCGTCAGCGCTGAAAGTCAGGCCCAGGTTCCAACCAATGGCATCATCATCGCCCTCAAGACGGGTGGCCGCATTTTGAATATCTGCATCCAGCATCTGGTAGTTGATGCCCACCCCAAGATTTAAGCTATCGGTCAACTGAATTGCCAGAGACGGGTTAATGTTGATCGTCTGAAGATCTGACTCCGTGGCATAAAAGTCACCAGCCGTTACCGTACCTAACCCACCAGGAGGTGGCGGTGTAAGATAGGCATTACCCCATCCACTCTCATATTCAATCTTGGTACCAAAAGGCGAAACAACGCTAAGACCGAAAGTCATGGTGTCACCCATAGGAACCGCCAGGAAAACGCTCCCAACGAAGGGCTCAACATCTTCAAAATCACCTGTGCCTTGTCCCATTTGGGGGCCAAACAAAGAGGTGCCATCGGAGTCCGAATTAAAGGTCGTGTCCACCCACACTTGGTGCAGTGGCACAGAAATTTCTGTTGAGCGAAGCTCAGCCAACGTCGCCGGGTTATACCATTGGTTTGACGCGTTTTCGCTGAGTACTGCCGAACCCGCATAGGCCGTACCCATCGCAGAGACGGACTGATAAGACACACCAAAACCACTGGCCATGGTCTGGCCGGCTGCCAGTCCCAGAGCGGAACCGATAAGTAGCGCACCTGTTTTTTTCATTGTTGCTCTCCCTCTTCCTGAATGTCCTAAAATTATGGGCGTACACGCCAGATCATTCCTCGATCTGATTCCACTTATACACAACTTAGGCCAATAACAGCAAGGCCGGAAAAAGGCTCATACTTTTCCATTAGCCCCAGTATTTGTAAAATCTTCAGCCACAAAAAAAGGGCTGCCGAAGCAGCCCTTTTTGTGGAGCACCGGCATGCCTCTAATCGGCCAGCACCGCCTTGGCAACAATGCCCTTCATGATTTCATTGGTGCCGCCATAAATCCGCTGAACCCGCGAATCCGCAAACATGCGGGCAATCGGGTATTCCCACATGTAGCCGTAACCACCGTGCAACTGCAGGCACTCGTCGATCACTTCGCACTGCAGGTCGGTAATATAGTATTTGCCAGCCGCCGCGGTAGGAATATCCAGTTCTTTCTTCAGGTGCAGTTCCAGGCAGCGGTCCACATAGGCGCGGGCCACTTCAAGCTTGGTGTGCATCTCGGCAATCTTGAACTGGGTGTTCTGGAAACCGGCGATCGGTTTGCCGAAGGCCTTTCTTTCCTTCACGTATTCGATGGTGTGCGCCAACGCAGACTCGGCCATGGCCAGACCACCAATGGAAATACCGAGACGCTCCTGGGGCAATTCCTTCATCAGGTAAATAAAGCCCATGCCTTCTTCACCCAGCAGGTTTTCTGCCGGCACGCGCACGTCCTGGAAAAACAGCTCGGAGGTGTCCTGGGCTTTCATGCCCACTTTCTTCAGATTCTTGCCTTTCTCGAACCCTTCGGAATCGGTTTCCACCACAAACAGGCTGATGCCCTTGGCGCCTTTGGTGGGATCGGTTTTTGCCACCACAATCACGATATCCGCATTCTGGCCATTGGTGATGAAGGTCTTGGAACCGTTCAGCACGTAATGATCGCCGTCTTTCACCGCGGTGGTTTTCACGCCTTGCAGGTCGGAGCCGGCGCCGGGCTCGGTCATGGCGATGGCACCAATCATTTCACCGGTCACCATTTTCGGCAGGTATTTCTGCTTCAGTACTTCAGAGCCATTATGCTCAATGTAGGGGGCGACGATTTCAGTGTGCAGCCCCCAGCCGATGCCGGTGAGGCCCAGCTTGGAAATTTCTTCGTTGATCACCACGCTGTACAGGAAGTCAGCGCCGATACCACCGTACTCTTCGCCTACCATGGGGCACAGGAAACCCTGTTCGCCAGCTTTTAACCATACGTCTTTGGGCACCACGCCCTGCTGCTCCCACTCTTCATTGAAGGGAACGGCTTCGTTTTCCAGGAATTTGCGCACGGTATCGCGGAAGGTTTCGTGGTCAGAACTAAACAGCGTACGGGGAATCATCATGCTCTCCGGCATCAGGTTATCGGGAGTGGCCCCAACGCCGGACCGGCAGGGGCACAGAATGCCCCATGATGTTCACTGTCGCTGCCATCGGGCAATGACCGAAACGCTCAGGCCCCTGCCCGGCTGTGAAACCCGGCCAATGACCCTCTTGCCGGAAACTGGTCAGGCGCGGTGTTCACGGCCCAGATATTCAGAGGATTGCATCTCTTGCAGGCGCGAGCGGGTGCGCTCGAATTCGAAATCCAGCCGCCCACCGGCGTAGATGTCCTCGATGGGCACCTCGGCGGCGACCACCAGCTTCACGGCACGGTCGTAGAATTCATCCACCAGGTTGATAAAACGCCGGGCCATGTCGTCCTTGCCAGCCCCCATCTGCTCCACATTGGCCAGCAACACGGTGTGGAATTCCCGGGCAATCTCGATGTAGTCGGTCTGGCTGCGCGGGCCATCACACAGCTCCTTGAACTCAAACCAGACCACATCATCCGCACAGATGACGGTGGCAATCTTGCGACCTTCAATAAGCACATTGCCACGATCCCGGTGGCGGGAATGGTCCGGCTCCAAGGTCTGAAACCGCTCCTGCAGAAAGGCATCGGCCCCTTTTCCCAGCGGGCAGTGATAAAGCTCGGCCTGTTCCAGCAAGCGCAGGCGGTAGTCATTCCCCCCGTCCACATTCATTACCTGGGTGTGCTCTTTCAGCAACTCAATGGCAGGGAGAAAACGGGCCCGTTGCAGGCCATCCTTGTACAAACCATCGGGCTCGATATTGGACGTGGCCACCAGGGTAACGCCGTTGGCAAACAGCTCCTGCATCAGGCCGGCCAGAATCATGGCATCGGTGATGTCGGTAACAAAGAATTCGTCGAAACACAGCACCCGTGCCTGGCTGGCGAATCTGCGGGCGATACTGATCAGCGGATTCTTTTCCCCCTGGCGCTCACGCATTTCGCGATGCACTTTCTGCATGAAACGGTGAAAGTGCATGCGACGCTTTTCCTTGAACGGCAGCGCCTGGAAGAACACATCCATCAGGTAGGTCTTGCCACGCCCCACGCCGCCCCACATGTACAACCCCGTCAGCGGACGGGGTTTGCGAAAACGCCCGAACAGGCCGCCGGATGCGGGTTCCGCCAGCAAACGATGGTACAGGTCGTCCAGCGCGGCGACGGCTCGCTCTTGGGCCGGGTCCTGGAAAAAATCATCGCGCTGAAGGTCGGCCTTGTATTGCTCAAGAGGGGTCATGGGTCGCGGACCTGCCACTGTGTAGTTGAAACCGGCTCAGGGCCTGAAACAGGCCCGGCAAGGGCGGGCCAATGTAGCGCCGGGGCCGCCAGCTGACAACCGTCCGGGGAAAATCCACTCGCAGGGCAAAGCTAGCCCGGCAGGTGGCTGGCCGCCACCTCCTTCAGGTCCACCAGCTTGCCGTGGAAAAAATGGCCGCAATCCGGGAAGCGGACCAGATCGGGGGCCAGGGGTGTTTGCTCTGCCCAACGAAACACCTGCTCCGCCGGCACCACTTCGTCGTCTTCACCCTGCACCACCGTCACCGGACAGCCGGTATTTTCAATCTCGTCAAACGGGTAATGGTGCACCGGCGGCGCCACCAGCAGCAGTTCCCGCGCCGGCATGCCGTTGGCCTTGAGAATTTCTGCCCCGCGCGCCGCCACAAAACTGCCAAAGGAAAAACCTGACAACCACAGCGGCAATTGCGGATATTGGTGGGTCAGCCAGCTGTGGATAGCCAACAGATCTTCGGTTTCACCGATACCGTCGCTATAGGCCCCCTGGCTCTCACCGACACCACGGAAGTTGAAGCGCACCACCACGGCACCTTCATCCCGGGCCAGGCGGGCCAGTGTGGTCACCACCTTGTTGTCCATGGTGCCACCAAACAGCGGATGCGGATGACAGACAATGGCCACAAACGGTGGCGTGTCACTGCCCTGTTCCACGACGACCTCCAGCTGCCCGGCTGGACCGGATAAGGTTTGCCGTTGTGTTGCCATTTTCTACTCCTATCGCATCCTGTTACGCCTTTCACCCTTGGCGGCCGCGCAGCTCTGTGCTGCAATAGCCTCAGCGTTATCGCCAGCGTCTTGGCGATACCTTACAGGAGTATGCCATGGATATGCTGACAACTGGGGTGCTGTGCTTTGCTGCCGGCGTGGTAGTAGGTGCAGGACTGCTTTTCTGGTTGTTACCGGCACGGCGGCAAGCCGGCCAACTGATTCGTGACCGTGACGAGGCCCGTCAGGCGCTGAATCATTATCGAGACAAGGTGGACGATCATTTTCTGCAGACCGCCGATCTGGTCAACGATATGACCCAGGCGTACCGCTCCGTGCATGAGCATTTGTCCAAGGGCGCCCAGGTACTCTGCTCTGAAGTGGGCCGAAAACGGGCCGTGGCCAAATCCCTGGATTCCGCACCGGACAAGGAGAATAGCGAACCCATGGCGCCACCGCTGGATTATGCCCCCAGCGCCAAGGGCACGCTCTCGGAAGACTTTGGCCTGCAGCAAAAGCCCACCGGCCCCTTTGCGCCGGTGGACGTGGCGGATAACCCGATTCCTGACACCGTGGTCGAGCCGCCCCGGGATTATGCCGAGGGAGATGACGACACGGCGGATGACAAGAAACCCGGCTGATTGCCGCTCCATCACAGCAAGCAAACATAAAAAAGCCCGCTCTCTGAGCGGGCTTTTTTATGGTTCATCACGTACTGGAGTGAACAACGCGCTTCTCGCCGTTTGACTGGCTTATCGTTACTACTCCGCACTTTGCCAAACGCTCGACGCCGGATGCCTGACGTAAAACCCTATGAATCAAACAGGACCGCTACCCGCATGAGCACCGGCGCGTCTTCCACCTCAATCTCCGCGGGCAAGCTACCTGCCGGGTCGCCGTCCGCCTGAATCGGCTCATCACCGTTCTCACAGCGGATATGCACCCGCTGGGCTCGCAGGCTGGCCACACCATCCACCCGCTCCATACGCCCAAACAGCAAGGCAATCAGGCAGCGCAGCAAAAACCGCACGCCGGGCTTCTGGAATAACAGCACCTGCACTTGTGGGCGCAGGATATTGGCCTCGTTACTCAACACGAAGCTGCCACCGTAATGGCGACCATTGGTGATAATGGCGGAGAAACAATCCAGTGGCCGGCCATCCACTTCCACCCGGTAGTGACGCTGGCCATAACGGCCAATCTGACCAAGCATAGACTGCACATAGGCCAGTTTACCGAAGCGCTCTTTGATGCCCAGATTGACCCCATTGACCACCCAGGCGTCATAGCCGATGCCGCACATCATGATAAACCGCCGGCCGTTCAGACGGGCCGGCGTCACGGATACGCTTTTGCCCTTCACTACCACCTGCGCGGCCTGCTCCGGCTTTTTTGGCAACCCCAGCTCTTTGGCCAGTACATTCGCCGTACCGGTGGCAAACACGCCCAGCGCCACCCCGGCAGCCAACCCGTTGAGCACTTCGTTGGTGGTGCCATCGCCCCCTACGGCCACCACGCAATCGCCCTGGTCAGAAAGCCCATTGAGGTAGTCCGTGGCGTCGTTAGGGCCTTTGGTGTAATACAGGCGCACGCTGGCCCCCTGGCGCTCCAGCTCTGCCACAAAACGGCAGAGCAACGCCTCCCGACCGCCACCGGCGGTCGGGTTGTAAATCACAGTGACTTTCATCAGACAGGAAACCCTCGTACTGCTCCCGGTTTAGCAGGCTATTGGATAACCTATTGCCTGCTAGGCCGGGTTATCGATATCAATAAAGGTATGCTCAATGCCGTAATGGTCGCTGAGCCACTGACCCAGTGCCATGGCGCCATAACGCTCGGTGGCATGGTGGCCACAGGCGAAATAGTGCATGCCGGTTTCCCGGGCAAAATGGGTGGTCGGTTCGGAAATTTCGCCGCTCAGGTAGGCATCCACGCCTTTGGCCTGAGCCTTTTCAATAAAGCCCTGGGCCCCGCCGGTACACCAGCCGATGGTTTCGATTTCATCACCCGGGTCACCGACATGTAACGGGGTACGCCCCAATACCGCCTCCACATGAGCGGCAAATTCTGACGCACTCATGGGGCTGTCCAGCCGCCCCACATTGCCGATGGGCCGGGGGGAATCATCCAGCCCGCCTTCGGTGGTCAGCCCCAGGCGAAGCGCCAACTGGACATTGTTACCCAGCGTGGGGTGGGCATCCAGCGGCAGGTGATAGGCAAACAGGTTGATGTCATGGCGCAACAGGGTCTGCAGGCGCTGCTTCTTCATGCCCCGGACCTGCTGGCTTTCCCCTTTCCAGAAATAACCGTGGTGCACCAGAATCGCATCCGCCTCTTCCACAATGGCCGCGTCAATCAAGGCCTGACAGGCGGTCACCCCGGACACCACCCGGTGGATCTGCTCCCGGCCTTCCACCTGCAGTCCATTGGGGCAAAAATCCTGGAAACGGTCCGTGGCCAGTTCCTGATCGAGCAGAGACAACATGTAATCGCGCTTGAGCATGACACCTACCGGATAAAGGTCGGAACAATAAAAAGTGAGCCATTTGGTCACGAAACCCGTGAACCCGGATCACCGCGCCAATCCGCTCGGGGAGAGTGCGGTGTATCCTGTTTCCCACGTAAACCGCAGGTGAGAGCCGCGCCAAGCCTTGCAATGTGGCCATCGCCCACAGCCAGGCGGCAGTAGCAATCAGTATTCACAGGTTCTACTATTGCGCGCAGTTTACCTATCTGACCCCGCACTTGTCTCGCCGGGCGCCCTTCACCAGGCCCTGATGAGACCGGGGAACAGCATTAACGGGGGCATTACCGGTGATCAAACTGCTTCGTTTTCTGGCCGGCCCGGTGATTACCGGCCTGGCCGTCGGCCTTGTCGCCCTGTGGTGGTACCAGTGGGGACCCAACGCCGAGCCCGCACAACACGACACCGGCGTTGCCAGCTATGCCGGTGCGGTGAACCATGCGGCCCCGGCGGTGGTGAACATCTACACCACCCAAATCATCACCAACGAGGACGTGGCTGAAGACCCGCTGTTCAACCGCTTTATGGAGCAGCCCCGCCGTGAACGCGCCCTGAGCAGCCTGGGCTCCGGGGTAATCGTCGACGACGGCGGCTATGTGCTGACCAGTTATCATGTCATCCGCGATGCGGATGAAATTCTGGTGGCCCTGCGTGATGGCCGTGATGCCCCCGCCCGGGTAGTGGGCACAGACCCGGAAACCGACCTGGCACTATTGCATATCGCCCTGGAAGCCTTGCCCGAAGTGGAACTGAACGGCAACGGCCCGGTGCAGGTGGGCGATGTGGTACTGGCCATCGGCAACCCGCTGGGTGTGGGTCAGACCGTGTCCATGGGGATTGTCAGTGCCACCGGCCGCAGCCACCTGGGCATCGCCACCTTCGAGAACTTTATCCAGACCGATGCGGCGATTAACCGGGGCAACTCCGGCGGCGCGCTGATTGATACCCGCGGCCACCTGATCGGCATCAACACCGCCATCCTTTCTGCGGACGGCAGCTGGCAGGGCATCGGCTTCGCCACTCCCGCCTCGATTGCCAAGGAAGTCATGAATGACCTGATCGAACACGGTCGGGTGATTCGTGGATATCTGGGCGTCACCGTGCAGGATATGACTCCCTCACTGGCCGACACCTTTGGCATGGAAGAGGTGCGCGGGGGCGTAGTCACCGAAGTGGTGGTCGACAGCCCAGCCCATAAAGGTGGCCTGCAACCCGGCGACGTGCTGGTGGGAATCGACGGCGACGTGATGGCCGACGGCTACGAAGCCATGAATCGCATCGCCGGTATGAAACCGGACGATAACGTAACGCTGGAAGTCATCCGCAACCGTCAGCCCCTGTCCGTGGACGTAGTCATCGGCACCCGCCCGCCAGCGGACTAAGAGACGCAACACGCGGCAGACTTCACGCAACAACGCGGACAATGCCTGTCTTTGAGCCGATAGCAAGAGGCCGCGCCCAAACCATGGGCGCGACCTCTTGCGTTTCAAGACAGAGAACCTGTCTCGCGCACTATTAATTATTCATTATTAACTATTAATTGCCTTTAAAGCCCTTCCACACCGCTCAGCGTAGATTCTTCCGGGTAGCGAATTTCGAAGCCTTGCTTGAAACTTTCTTCCCCCCCGGCGGGCAAGGTGAACTGCCAGCGCTGCAGCCCTTTCACATCATCCACGTCGCGGGCATCTGCGGCCTTGCCCTTGGCCGTGACGGTAATATCCTCGTTGCCGGCCACCGGCAGGCGATCCAGCAGATTCACCGTCACCGCCTTGTCGTAATGGGACGTCAGAGTGATGTTCTTCAGCGCAGAAAGGGTATTTTCCTTGCTGATCAGGCCGACCTCCCCTTGCTGTGATGGCTCGCGAACCACGGCAATCTGCAGGCGTGGGTCATCGCCGAAACTCATTTTCACCTGCTCGCCCTGCTTGATGCTGTCGCCGCGATGGTAACGGGCCAGCCGCTGACCATCCCGCAACAGAGTGACACGCCCCGCCAGCCAGGGCAGCGCGCTGGTATTCTTCCATTCCCCCACCAGCAACACCGCCGGCTGCTGCCAGAGATAACTTTCGCGGCTGAGCGTCACCGGCAATTCAGCCTGCTGATAGGGCACCCGGGCACTGGCGCTACCACTGGCCAGAGACAGCGGAGACGAAAGCGGCACGCGCATATCAAAACCGTGAGCCACCGGAGCGGCCACCGGCATCGCCTGCACGCGCTTGGCCATATCGGCTTCGAAGGCGGCCGGTTCCGCCATCACGCTGCGCAGGGACTGTTTGCGCATTTCCGGTTGCGGCGTCGCCAGACGCACAATCCAGGGCTGCGGATCCGGCAGGTGACGGTAACCGGCCGGCACCAGCCCCAGGGTGGCACTGACATTCTGCCAGTCCTCGCCGGTGCGGTTATGAATCAGCGCAATCCCGGTAACGGCTACCGTTTCACTGCCGCTATCCAGATCGACCCGCAATTGATTCTGCCAGCCGGCCTGGCCGGTAAAATACTGCAATTCAACCTGCGCGGTAGCCGACGTTTCGGCACCGACAGTGAGCACCAGTTCGCGGCTGCGAGTCTGTCCCTGTCCCAGCTGCTGACGCTCCTGTCGCAGAGCCTCCAGCTTGCGTTGCTGTTCTTCCCGGGTCACCACACGCTGATTAATCGACGCCTGCCGTTGCGCCACCGCCTTGCCAATGGACGCCCAGGCACTGGCCCATTTTTCCACCGGCACCTGGGCAAACACGGCCTCACCTTGTGGCGCCTGCCCCATCAGGGATTGCAGATGATTAATCTGCTGCTGGTCCAGGCTGTCTGCTGCCCGGGCGGCGGCCATGGCCTGCTCCAGTTCGAGAATCGCCGCATCCAGCTCGGCACGACGGGCCGAGACATCGCCCTCAGCAATGGCAAATCCTTGCCGCATCCCCAGCAACTCGGCACCTTTCACCGCCACCTGCAGACTATCCAGATCCAGCTCCGGCAAACCTTTCACCACCAGCTGGTGCTCACCGGCGGGCAAGGCCTGGGAGAAAGTACGGCTGAGATGAGCCTGGGCGGGAAACAACACCGCCTTGCTCACCGGAGCGGTGACAGCAAAGTCAGCGGCAAACAGGGGAATCGGGATCAGGGCACAGGCAAGCAGTAACGAACGTTTCATTAATAAGGCCTTTCCGTTGGGCGATGCCTGTTAGTACCGCAGGTATGGGAAAGGTTCAAGCGGGCAAACCCTGACATCGGCCAAGAGGCGATTTACGAGCGATAAGACCTCTGAAAAAAAACCAACATTGGTAATATCTGTGGGAAGTGATGCTCGCATCACGAATAACGGTGGAAAGCTAAAGCGCCTTCGCGATGCAAGCATCGCTTCCCACAGTGGCATCGCCGTCTTCAAGAAATGCAAAGTTCAAGCGCGGCTTTACCCGTTAACGCAAAGAGGCCGCACCCAGAGTGTGGGCGCGGCCTCTTTGTCTCAATGTGGTAACACTTAGCCCGCGCTCTTCAACTTTGAACTTTGAACTTTTCACTCAACCCGTCCAGCGCCGCAATCAGCGCCTGGTTCTGTTCTGCCGTGCCCACAGTGATACGCAGGTAGTCCGCAATACGTTCAGGCTTACCAAAGTGACGCACGATAATGCCTTGCTCGCGCAGCCCTTGGGCCAGTTCAGCACCACTATGCTTCTCGTGGCGGGTAAAGAGAAAGTTGGCCGCCGAGGGCAAACTCTCAAAGCCACGCTGCGCCAGCTGTTCGTTGAGCCACTCGCGCTGGCCAATCACCTGCTCACAGCCTTTTTCAAACCACTCCTGATCCTCAAACGCGGCCACGCCGGCGGCAATGGCCAGGCGATCCAGCGGATAGGAATTGAAGCTGTCCTTGATGCGGTTCAGACCATCAATCAACGCTTCATCACCCACAGCCAACCCGATACGCAAACCGGCCAGGGAGCGGGATTTTGACAGGGTCTGGGTAACCAGTAGATTCGGGTAGCGGTTTACCAGCGCAATTGCCGTGGTGTCGCCCTGCCCCGGGCTACCGGCAAAATCGATATACGCCTCATCGATCACCACCAGGGTTTCCGTATTGATCTGTAACAGGCGCTCAATCTCACTCAGCGGCAACAGCTTGCCGGTGGGCGCATTGGGATTGGGAAAAATAATACCGCCGTTGGGGCGCGGCTTGTCGCCCTCAAGATAATCGTCCACCGCAATGCCCAGCGCCTCATCGAGCGGCACTGGTTGATAGTCGATTTGATACAGGCCGCAATACACCTTGTAGAAACTGTAGGTGATATCCGGAAACAACAGCGGCTGATCCTGTTTGAAAAACGCCATAAACAGGTGCGCCAGCACTTCGTCGGAACCATTACCGACGAACACCTGGGAACGCTCGATCCCGTAGCCTTGATTGGAATAGTAATCGGCGATGGCCTGCTTGAGCTGGCTGCTGTCCGGGTCTGGATACAACCGCAGCCGATCATCCGCTTCAGCGCGGATCGCCTCGATCACTTTCGGCGACGGCCCGAGCGGATGCTCATTGGTGTTCAGCTTTACCAGCTTGTCCATCTTGGGCTGCTCGCCGGGCACATAAGGCTCCAGCCCATGAACGAAGTCGCTCCAGTATTTACTCATAGTGATTCCGCCTGCATGCATCAGGCAACACGCAACACGCGTGAAGGCGTGGTGCGTGAGGCGTGTTAGCGTTTCTTGATTCTATATTCCGCACTGCGGGCGTGGGCCGTCAGGCTTTCGCCGCGCGCCAGCGGCGAGGCGATTTTTGCCAGGGTGCTGGCCCCGTCCGGGGAGCAACCAATCAGCGAGCTGCGCTTCTGGAAATCGTACACACCCAACGGCGAGGAAAAGCGCGCGGTGGCACTGGTGGGCAACACATGATTCGGTCCGGCACAGTAATCACCCAGTGCTTCCGGGGTGTGGCGCCCCAGAAAGATGGCACCGGCATGACGAATTTTTTTCGCCCACTGCTCCGCATCATCAATGGATAATTCCAGATGCTCGGAGGCAATGCGGTTGGCAATGTCGATGGCCTGATCCAAATCCTGCACCTGGATCAATGCGCCCCGGTGCTTCATGGACGTGCGAATAATGGTTTCACGCTCCAGGGTCGCCGCCAGCGTTTCCATGGATTCAGCCACCTGTTCCAAGAACGCCGCATCCGGGGACACCAGAATCGCCTGGGCTTCTTCGTCATGCTCCGCCTGTGAAAACAGGTCCATGGCGATCCAGTCCGGGTCGGTCTTGCCGTCGCAGACCACCAGAATCTCCGAGGGGCCGGCAATCATGTCGATACCGACTTTGCCGAACACCTGCCGCTTGGCTTCGGCCACATAGATGTTGCCGGGGCCAAC
Source organism: Alcanivorax sp. VBW004 (assembly GCF_009718865.1). Classification (NCBI taxonomy): domain Bacteria; kingdom Pseudomonadati; phylum Pseudomonadota; class Gammaproteobacteria; order Oceanospirillales; family Alcanivoracaceae; genus Alcanivorax; species Alcanivorax sp. VBW004. The sequence goes on along the minus strand of NZ_WNHC01000001.1, from coordinate 1,705,734 downwards.
GATCTTGTCCACCGCCGGCACGGTTTCGGTGCCATAGGCCAACGCGGCCACCGCCTGCCCGCCGCCCAGGGTAAAGAGCTTGTCGACACCGGCAATGGCCGCTGCCGCCAGAACCATGTCATTGATGATGCCGTCCGGGGCGGGCGAGACCATGATGATTTCGCCCACGCCGGCCACCTTTGCCGGCAACGCATTCATCAATACGGAGCTCGGGTACGCCGCCTTGCCACCGGGCACATAAATGCCTGCGCGATCCAGCGGCGTCACCTGCTGGCCCAGCAAGGTGCCATCGGCTTCGCGATAGTGCCAGGAATCCTGCTTCTGCTTTTCATGGTAACGACGCACGCGCTCGGCGGCGGCTTCCAGGGCTTCGCGCTGCTCGGCAGGAATGCGCGCCAGCGCGGCTTGCAACTGGGCGTGGTCCACCACCAGCTCATCCATGCTCGCGACGTCACGACGATCAAAACGGTTGGTGTATTCCACCAGTGCAGCATCGCCACGCTTGGCCACATCCTTGAGGATGCCGCGCACACGATCCGCCACTTCTTCGTCGCGCTCTTCCGACCAGGCGGTTAGCGCGGCGAGCTTGGCATCAAAATCAGCGTCTTGGGCATTCAGCCTGGTGGTTTCCATGATCCCTCTCGTTCAACGCAACAGACCCGCACACCTTCAGCAACCCGCGTGACCGCGTGAAACCTGTTGCATGCAAGCGTTAACTTAATCCGCTTTTAACCCGCTTCGCGGGACGCCACGGCCTCGGCCAGCTTGTCCAGGATCGTCTGGATATCACTGTGGCGGGTCTTCATGCTGGCCCGGTTGACGATCACACGGGTAGAAATGTGGGCGATCAGCTCGGTGGGCTCCAGGCCGTTGGCGCGCAGGGTATTGCCGGTATCGACGATATCCACGATGCGGTCCGCCAGCCCCACCAGCGGGGCCAGTTCCATGGCGCCGTATAGCTTGATCACTTCTGCCTGCTTGCCCTGCTGGGCGTAGTAGGCCTTGGCCACATTCACAAACTTGGTGGCCACTCGCAGGCGGCTGCCGGTTTCCGGGGCATCCTTCATGGCCGCCACCATCAATTTGCAGCGGGCAATGTCCAGATCCACCGGTTCAAAGACCCCGTCACCGCCGTGTTCCATGAGCACGTCTTTGCCGGCCACACCGATATCCGCCGCGCCATGCTGCACATAGGGCGGCACGTCCGTGGCGCGGATGATGATGATTTTCACGTCGTCACGGGTGGTGTCGAAAATCAGTTTGCGTGAGGCCGCCGGGTCTTCCAGCAGCTCAATGCCTGCGGCTTTCAGCAGCGGCAGGGTTTCCTTGAGAATGCGCCCTTTGGAGAGGGCGATGGTCAATGGCTTGCTCATCACAGATCCCGATCCGATCAGCGTGGTACGCGACGGATGATCGCGCCCAGCGATTGCAGTTTCTCTTCGATGCACTCGTAACCGCGATCAATATGGTAGATGCGATCCACGGTGGTCTCACCGGACGCCGCCAGCGCGGCGATCACCAGTGAAGCCGACGCGCGCAGGTCCGTGGCCATCACCGGTGCGCCGGTGAGTTGCTCGACACCACGGCAGATGGCGGTGTTGCCCTGCACCTCGATATCCGCGCCCATGCGGTTCATTTCCTGCACGTGCATAAAACGGTTTTCGAAAATGGTTTCGACAATGGTGCTGGTGCCTTCGGCCACCAAATTCAGGGCCATGAACTGGGCCTGCATATCCGTGGGCATGGCCGGGTAAGGGGCGGTACGCAAGGACACGGCCTTCGGACGGCGCCCTTCCATGTCCAGCTCGATCCAGTCGTCACCGACGGTGATTTTCGCCCCGGCTTCTTCCAGCTTCTGCAGCACCGCATCGAGAATGCCAGGCACGGTGTCCTTGGTCTTGATGCGGCCACCGGTAATGGCGGCGGCAATCAGGTAGGTGCCGGTTTCGATCCGGTCAGCAACGACCTGATGGTGGCAACCGGTAAGGCGCTCAACCCCTTCAATGACAATAGTGTCGGTGCCGGCACCGCTGATCTTGCCGCCCATGGCATTGATGAAGTTGGCCAGATCCACCACCTCCGGCTCACGGGCTGCGTTTTCCAGGTAGGTGGTGCCGTCGGCCAGCGCGGCCGCCATCATCAGGTTTTCGGTACCGGTTACGGTGACCACATCCATAACGATGCGAGCGCCCTTCAGGCGACCGTCCACACTGGCATTCACATAGCCATTGGCCACTTCGATCTCGGCACCCATGGCTTCCAGACCGCGCAGGTGAATATCCACCGGCCGCGAGCCAATGGCACAACCACCGGGCAAGGAAACCGACGCCTTGCCGAAATGCGCGACCATGGGGCCCAGCACCAGGATCGACGCGCGCATGGTTTTCACCAGCTCGTAGGGGGCGGTCAGCTCCTTGATGGTGGTGGCGTTCACTTCCACATTCATGCGGTCATCGATCACCACATGGACACCCATCCGGCCGAGCAATTCGATCAGGGTGGTCACGTCCTGCAGGTGCGGCAGATTTCCCACCGTCACCGGCTCATCAGCCAGCAGCGTGGCGGCCAGAATCGGCAGTGCCGCATTCTTGGCCCCGGAAATACGAATGTCGCCGTCCAGCCGCTGGCCGCCGGTGATGATCAATTTATCCATGAACAATCTCTAGATGGTTGCGTTCTTCCAACCCGATTTCGGCCTGGGGCCGGGGTCAGGACAGGCCCTGATTCTGGGCTTTTTCCCACTCCGCCGGAGTAAAGGCAATAATCTGCACGGCATGGATGGTGTTGCTTTTGATCTGCTCGTCGATGGTGGCATACACCAGCTGCTGGCGTTTCACCGGCATCAGGCCGGCAAAGGCCTCTGACACCACACGAATCTGGAACCGGTCACCGCCGCCTTCCACTGCCACATCGGCATTGTCAAAACCGGCATCAACCAATGCCTGAACTTCTTCCGGATTCATCTTTGCTCCTCATCAGGGCCTTGGTCAGGCCCAAACAGCACTGGAGCGGCCTGCAGCCGCTCCATCAAATCGTCATCAAGGGCGTAATAATACGCGAGCACGCTGCCCCTTACCACGGCAGGCGGGTTCACTCGCCCTGTTTGGCCTCGTCGATGCCGGCATCAATCTTGGCATCCGCAGACCAGTTGTCGATCACCTTGTCGATATCGTTGTACTGCTGCATCCCCTGGGCGAACTGGCTCTTGAAGGTATCGCGCAGATCCAGGCCATTCACATACACATTGATCACTTTCCACTGATCATCACGCAGGAACAGGGTGTAGTAGATCGGCACCACTTGCCCGGAGTTGGTTTTTACCTCCATGCGCACCCGTGCATAGTCGCCTTTACGGTCACCGTCCTGCATGGGCAGGGTTTCGATCTTCTGGCCGTCATACAGGGTAATGCCGGAGGCATAGGTGTTGATCAGGCTGTTTTTGAACACATCCAGAAAACGGTATTTCTGCTCCTTGCTGGACGGGCCAAAGTAGTCGCCCATGACCATGCGAGTGATGCGCTTGAAATCCACCAGGTCAGCCAGCTCTTCACGGACCAGCGCCTTGGCCTTGTCCGGATCCGCCTTGAGCGCCTCGCGTTCCGCCTCGATGCGGGATGTCATGCGCTCCACGGCGTCCGACACCACCTGGCGCGGGTCACTCTCGGCATGGGCCAATGTGGCCATGCCTGCCAGCAGCAGCACCAGGCCGGCGTGCAGCCACGTTCGAATATACCGTTGCAAATGCATAGATTACTCCCTGTTAGTCTCCGGCGGTTTTACGGTGTTCTTTACCCCCTGTCCAGTCATCAACAGCGGCAACATCGTGAACCTTGGTTGTTTTATTGGAGTCACAAAGTTCGATACGGTTCCCGCGCGGAAGGCCGGGTTACCGATTACGGGTCAACGTGAAGGGGGCAACCGGTGTATAATCGCCGCCAACGCCAAGGAGAACGCATGAGTCACGACCATATCAGCGTCGGTCAACGGGTACTGGATATCGAAGCCCGGGCCGTGGATAACCTTAAAGACAGCCTGGACGCCAGCTTTTCTGCTGCCTGCGATCTGATGCTGAATGCCAAAGGCCGCGTGATCGTCACCGGCATGGGCAAGAGCGGGCATGTGGGCAGCAAACTGGCGGCCACCCTGGCCAGCACCGGCACCCCCTCTTTCTTTGTGCATCCCGGTGAAGCCTCCCATGGCGACCTGGGCATGATTACCCCGGACGATGTGGTACTGGCACTCTCCAATTCCGGCGAAACCGCCGAGGTGCTGGCCATTCTCCCGGTGATCAAACGCAAGGGCACTGGCCTGGTCGGCATGACCGGCCGGCCGCAATCCGCGCTGGCACAACTCTCCGACGTGCACCTGACCGTGGCCGTGGCGGAAGAGGCCTGCCCTCATAACCTGGCGCCCACCTCGTCCACTACTGCCGCCCTGGCCATGGGCGACGCCCTGGCCATCGCCCTGCTGGAAGCCCGCGGCTTCACTCCGGAAGATTTTGCCCTCAGCCATCCCGGTGGCAGCCTGGGCCGCCGCCTGCTGCTAAAAGTGGATGACATCATGCACGCCGGCGAACAGCTTCCCGTGGTCAGCGCGGACACGTCGCTCAGCGAAGCCCTGCTGGAAATGACCCATAAGGGCCTGGGCATGACCGCCGTCACTCACGAGGACGGCACCCTGGCCGGCATCTTTACGGATGGGGATCTGCGCCGCATATTCGACCGGGACATTGATATCCGCAAAGCCACCATTGCCGAGGTCATGGTCACCGACCCGATCACCATCGCCCAGGGCCATCTGGCGGCAGAAGCGCTGCAGATCATGGAAACCCGCAAAATCAACGGCCTGATGGTTTGCGATAATGCAGGCAAACCCCTCGGCGCCTTCAACATGCAGGACCTGCTACGCGCAGGAGTGGTATAAATGCCCATGCAATTTTCCTCCGTTGATGCCCAGAACCTGCGCCTGATGGCGTTTGACGTGGACGGCGTAATGACCGACGGCCGCCTGCTGTTCGGCCCCCAGGGCGAAGAACTGAAAGTCTTCAACACCCTGGACGGCCACGGCCTGAAAAAGCTGGCCGCCAGCGGCGTGATCCTGGCCATCATCACCGGGCGCAACTCCCCCATGGTGGCCAAACGCGCGGCAGACCTGGGCATTGAACACGTGATTCAGGGTCGCGAAGACAAAGGGGTGGCACTGGAAGCACTGGCTGAATCACTGAGCATCGCCGCCCATGAAACCGGTTATGCCGGTGACGACGAACCCGATGTGAGCGCCCTGCTCTGGGCCCGGCTCAGTTTTGCCCCGGCCAACGCCCACGACTGCGCCAAAACCGCCGCCGAGCACGTTACCGAACGCCGCGGCGGTGAAGGCGCAGTACGGGAAATCTGCGATGCCATTCTCGCCCTGCGGAGCCAGGCATGAAACGACAGGGACTACTCAGCGCCACCGGCATTCTGATGCTGGGGCTGGTCATGCTGATGACGCTCCACGAGTGGGACAGCACCCTGCCCGGCCAGGACAACGCCGTAATGATGGCGCCGGCCATTATTGCCGACGACGTGACCGCCCGCGCCTTCAGCGAAAAAGACGGCACCCTGCAATATCACCTGACCGCCGACAACCTGGTGCAGTTTGACCACAATCCCCTCACCGAAATGGAAGCGCCGGTGCTGGTCATGGCGAACGACAAGGGCAGCTGGACCATCACCAGCGAGCAAGGCACCGTGGAAGACAATGGCGACCTGATCACCTTTCTCGGCAAGGTCAATGTGGACAACCCCACCCAGAAAGTGAACCTGGACACCGACGAACTGCGCTTCAACAGCGACACCAATATCGCCACCACCCCCGGCGATGTGGAAATGACATTCGACTCCGGCCAGACTCGTGCCGGCGCCCTGGAAGCCGATCTCGACAAGGGCATTCTGAACCTGAAACAAGGAGTAAAGAGTGAGTTTGAAGCACCGGCTTCATAGCACCCGCCGCCTCGCCGCACTGGCATTGCTGGCGACATTGCCCCTGGGCGTTCAGGCCGCCCCCATGGAAGGCCCCATCCAGGTCACGGCAGACAGTGGCCGCTTCGAACAGGATGCGGGCAGCGGCCTGTACCGGGGCAACGTGGAACTGATTCAGGGCAAGCGCAAACTGTTTGCTGACGAAATGCGCCTGTTCACCAAAAATGGCGACCTGGTCCGGGTGGAAGCCACCGGCTCCCCCGTGCGCATGGAGGAAGGCGAGGGACTGAATGCCCACGCCGAAAACCTGGTATACGACATTAACGCGCGCACTCTGGTCCTCACCGGCGACGCTTACATCGAGCATCAGGGCAATACATTTGAAGGCGCCAAGGTGGAATACAGCCTGGACTCCAAACGTGTGGACGCCAGTAGTGAAGGCGACCAGCGCGTTCGCCTGGTGATCCCGGCCGAGAATCAAACCAACGCCACCCGCACCGACGACGATGCTGCCGGCGACGAAGACACCAGCAACTCAAACGACACCCCCGGTGGCGGTAACGACACCGCCTCACCCGACGCGGAGCCCAGCACACCATGAGCCACTTACGCGCCCACCACCTGGCAAAAAGCTACAAGGGCCGCCGGGTCATCGAGGATGTCTCCCTGGACGTGGAAGCCGGCCAGATTGTCGGCCTGCTGGGCCCCAACGGCGCCGGCAAGACCACCTGCTTCTACATGATTGTCGGGCTGGTGGAAGCCGATGCCGGCCGCATTGAGATCAATGACAGCGACATCACCCACCTGCCCATGCACGGTCGCGCCCAGCGCGGGATTGGCTACCTGCCCCAGGAGGCCAGCATCTTCCGTCGCCTGACGGTGGAAGAGAACATCATGGCGATTCTGGAAACCCGCAAGGAGCTGAGCAAGGCAGAGCGCCACGAGCGCATGGAGAGCCTGCTCAAGGAATTCCACATCGGCCACATTCGCGATTCGCTGGGGATGAGCCTGTCCGGCGGCGAGCGGCGCCGAGCGGAGATTGCCCGCGGCCTGGCCACCGACCCGGACTTTATCCTGCTGGACGAACCCTTCGCCGGGGTGGATCCGATCTCGGTGAACGATATCAAGGGTATTATCCGCCACCTGAAAGACCGCGGCATTGGCGTCCTGATCACTGACCACAATGTGCGTGAAACGCTGGATATCTGCGACACCGCCTATATCGTCAGCGCCGGCCACATCATTGCCTCCGGCGATGCGGACATCATCCTCGCCAACCAGCAGGTGCGGGATGTGTACCTGGGCGCCGACTTCAGGCTCTAAACAGACTGCCAGCGACGCCGTGAAAGCACGGACCGGCCTGAAAGCAAGGTAGCCGCGCCCAATGCCTGGACGCGGCTACCTGCTGCCCCCCCCATTGCTGCTCGCCTCGCCACCAACGGCCCACTATCAACCGCCAACGTCACTCACCTAGCACACAAAGACCAGTGGCACAATTCTTGCTTGTTGTGTGATCAGCTTGGTATTCTCGTGTTTTGGGGATCCGCAGAATACCGAGCAGTATGAAGCCCACACTACAACTACAAATTGGCCAGCAGCTCACCATGACGCCGCAGCTGCAGCAGGCCATCCGCCTCTTGCAGCTGTCCACGCTGGACCTGCGCCAGGAAATCCAGCAGGCCGTGGAGAGCAACCCCTTGCTGGAACTGGCCGACGATTTCGGTGACGACAGCCTGCCCGAACATGACGAAGAACGTCAGGACGAGGAGCTGGACACCGAGCGTGACGACGCCCTGGAAGAACTGGTGCAGGACGAACCCGGCGCAGAAACCGAGTGGGACGATGTCTATTCCGGCCAGACCAGCAGCGCCACCGCCTCCCTCCCCGACGATGCAGACGAATGGCAGCAACGCCACGCGGTCTCCGGCAATCTTCAGGACCACCTGCTCTGGCAGCTGAATCTGACGCCCATGAGCGATGTGGACCGCATTATCGCCATGACAATCATTGAATCCCTGGACGACCGCGGCTACATCACCGTGCCCCTGGATGACATCGTCGACATGGTGAACGCCCAGCCGGAGCTGCTCACCGAAGGCGATGAACTGGAGCGCGACGAAGTGCTTGCCGTGCAGCACCGTCTGCAGCAGTTCGACCCCGTCGGCGTAGCCAGCATCGATCTGGCGGACTGTCTGGGCGTACAACTGCGCCAACTGCCCGCCGATACCGCCCTGCGCGACGAAGCCTGCGCCCTGCTGGCTCACCTGGACCTGCTGGAAAAACACGACTACGCCGCCCTGCGTCGCACCCTGCAGACCAGCGAAGACGTCCTGCTGGAGGCCCTGTCCCTGCTACGCACCCTGGACCCGGCCCCCGGCGAGCAGATCGGCGAGCCCCAGGTGGACTACGCCGTTCCCGACGTGATCGTCCGTCAGCATAAGGGCCGCTGGCAGGTCAGCCTCAACGACGACGTGCTCCCCCGGGTCAACCTGCAGCAGCAATACGCCAACATCGCCCGCAACACCAGCGGCGAAGACGGCCAATATCTGCGCAATTGCGTTCAGGAAGCCAAATGGTTCATCAAGAGCCTGCAGAGCCGCCACGACACCCTGCTCAAGGTAGCCACCCGCATTGTCGATGTGCAGCAAGGGTTCTTCGATTATGGCGATGAGGCCATGAAACCCCTGGTTCTGGCGGATATTGCCGATGCCGTTGAGATGCACGAATCGACCATCAGTCGGGTCACCAACCAGAAATACATGATGACACCCCGCGGTGTCTTTGAGCTGAAATATTTCTTTTCCAGTCACGTGGGAACAGACGGCGGCGGTGAGTGTTCCTCCACCGCTATTCGTGCCATTATTAAGAAGCTGGTCGCTGCCGAGAATCCCCGCAAGCCGCTCAGCGATAACAAGCTGGCCAGCTTGCTGAATGAGCAGGGAATCAATGTAGCGCGCCGGACCGTCGCCAAATACAGAGAGGCGATGCGAATACCGTCTTCCAGCGCCCGCAAGCGTTTGGTGTAGGGCGCCAGGACGGATCCCAAACAGGTAAAGGAGCCAGCCATGCAAATTAATATCAGCGGTCATCACCTGGATATTACCGATGCCTTGCGTGCCTATGTGGGTGATAAGTTCTCCCGCCTGGAGCGCCACTTCGATCAAATCACCAGCGTCCAGGTCATTCTCTCTCCGGAACCGAAAACCCATAAAGCTGAATCCACAATCCATATTTCCGGGGCCGATGTCTTCGCCACCGCTGAGGCCGGAGACATGTATGCAGCGATCGATAAGCTGACGGACAAGCTGGACCGCCAGATTCTCAAACACAAGGAAAAGGCCGTCAGCCACAAGCACGGTCACTAACCCAAAGCGACAATTATGCGAGTTCGCGAACTACTGACTCTGGCCCGCACCCATCATGGCGTGCAGGCCAGCAGCAAGAAACAACTGCTGGATCAGGTTGCACAGCTGGCCGCGGCCAGCTGTGACAGCCTCAATGAACAGGAGGTCTTCGATGCTTTGGTCGCCCGGGAAAAACTGGGCTCCACAGGCATTGGCGAAGGCATTGCCATTCCCCACTGCCGGCTCGGACATTGCCAGCAAGCAGTAGGCCTGTTGTTGAAACTGGAAAGCCCCATCGATTTCGACGCCGTTGACGGGCACCCCGTGGACTTGGTGTTTGTATTGCTGGTCCCCCAGGACAACCCGGAACAGCACCTCAAGACACTCAGCCACCTGGCATCCCTGTTCAACGACGACAGCTACCGTGCGGAACTGCGCCACAGCACCGATAACCAACACCTCTATCAGACGGCCGTAGAGTCCGAAGCGGAGTTGCGACTGGCATCATGAAGGAACGCAACAAGCTTTCACGCATCATGCAACACGCCCCAAACGCCCCCTTGTCTATCGATCTTGCGTGCCAGCGTGCTACGTGTGGCGTGCCAGCGGTGCAATCATGAAACTCACCATTATTAGTGGCCGCTCCGGGTCCGGGAAAACCACCGCGCTGCAAGCGCTGGAGGACCAGGGATTTTATTGTGTCGACAACCTGCCCGCCGGCATGCTGCCGACACTGGCGAAACAGCTCAGCGAGGGCGAGCCCCCGATTGAGCGGGTCGCTGTGGGCATTGATGCCCGCAACCTCCCCGCCCAGCTACTGGCTTTCGACAACATCCTTGAAGCCTTGAACGAACAACAGGTGGGCAGTGAAATCATCTACCTGGACGCGGATGACCACACCCTGCAGACCCGCTTCAGCGCCACCCGTCGCCGTCACCCGCTGGGCACCGGCGAGCGCTCACTGGCCGACGCCATCGGCCATGAACGGGAACTGCTGGCCAACATCCGCCAGCGCGCCGATCTGGTCATCGACAGTAGCAACCACGACGTGCACACCCTGCGCAACCTGATGCGCGAACGGGTGGCTCGCCGTGAAGCCGCCCTGTCGCTACAGCTGGAATCCTTCGGCTTCAAGAATGGCCTGCCCACCGACGCGGACCTGGTGTTCGACGTACGGGTATTGCCCAACCCGCACTGGCATGCAGACCTGCGCCCCTTTACCGGCAAGGATGACTGCATCATCGATTTCCTCAGCCAGCATCAGGCCAGTCACGACATGCTCAAGGACATCGGCGATTTCGTGGCGCGCTGGTTACCGGCGTTTGCCCACAGCGATCGCAGCTACGTGACAGTCGCCATCGGCTGTACCGGCGGGCGCCATCGCTCAGTCTTTATCACCGAACAGCTGGCATGGACTCTGCGCGCCAAAGGCATTGCCCTTCAGGTTCGCCACCGGGAACTGCCCAGAGAGCAATAACGCGGCCATGACCTGACACCCGGCCTTTTCCCTTTCAGATCACTTCTGACCACAAGACACCCGATGATTGAAAAGAAGCTCGACGTAATCAACAAACTCGGCCTGCATGCCCGCGCGGCCGCCAAAGTGGTCAGCGTGGCCTCCCGCTACGACAGCCGCATTCTGGTCCTGCACAAGAGCCAGACCATCGACGCAAAAAGCATCATGGGCCTGCTCATGCTTGGCGCAGCGAAAGGCAGTAGCGTCACTTTTCAGGTGGAAGGGGAAGACGAACAACACGCCATGGACGAATTGGAAGACCTGTTCGCCCGCTGTTTCGACGAAGGCGAGTAGCCTTCTAATCACCGGGAAATTTACCACTCTTTACCGCCATCCCACCGGCGACGCTTCGGCCTTCACACCGCCTCGTGTAAACTCTCTTCCAGCAAGGAGGAGCCATGCCCGCTGATAGCAGCCGTAGCCAACAGCATTTAAAAGCCATTAACCGCGCCCTGGCCAGCGGTACCTATACCCAGGTACGTCAGCTGATCAACAATTTGCCCGGCGCGGAAGCGGCGCATTTACTGGAATCCTCCCCGCCACGGGAACGGGAAATTCTCTGGCAGTTGCTGCATAAAGACCAGGAATCCGAAGTCCTGCAATACCTGGGCGAAGAGGTCCGGGTCGAACTGCTGCGTAACCTGTCCACCGACGAACTGGTCTCGCTGGTCGAAGAACTGGACACGGATGACCTGGCGGATTTGCTGCAAGAGCTGCCGGACCATGTCACCTCCCAGGTGATGGCCAGCCTGGACGAACAGAACCGCGAACGGCTGGAGCATGTGCTCAGCTACCCGGAAGACACCGCCGGCGGCCTGATGAACACGGACGTGATCACCGTGCGTCCGGAGATCACCTTCGAAGTTGTTCAACGCTACCTGCGTCGCCGCGGCGAAATTCCTCGCACCACGGATAACCTGGCCGTAGTGAACCGGAAAAACCAGTTCATCGGCCTGCTGCCACTGACCAAGGTACTGATCAGCGACCCAGGCACCACCGTGCGCGAAGCCATGATCACCGACACGGAATCCATTACTGCCACCCTGCCCGCCCACGAAGTGGCAAAGATCTTCGAACGCCACGATTTGGTAACCGCCCCGGTGGTGGATGAGGACGGCATGCTGGTGGGCCGGATCACCATTGATGACGTTGTTGACGTAATCCGCGAAGAAGCGGATCACTCACTGATGAGCATGGCCGGTCTGGATGAAGACGAAGATACCTTCGGCTCCGTGTGGCAAACCGCTCGCCGTCGGGCCCTGTGGCTGGGCATCAACCTGCTGACTGCACTCGCCGCCTCTGCCGTCATCGGCCTGTTTGAAGCCACCCTGGAAAAAGTCGTGGCGCTGGCCATCCTGATGCCCATCGTGGCCAGCATGGGCGGTATCGCCGGCAGCCAGACACTGACCTTGGTGATCCGCGCCATGGCGCTGGGCCAGATCCAGTCCAACAACACCCGCTACCTGCTGTTCAAGGAACTGTCCGTGGGTGCAATCAATGGCTTGCTATGGGCAACCGTGATCGGCATTACCGCCGGGCTGTGGTTCAACGACCCCAACCTCGGACTGGTCATCGCCGCCGCCATGGTGATCAACCTGGTGATGGCCGCCAGCGCCGGCGCTCTGCTACCTATCACCATGAAACGTCTCGGCATCGATCCGGCCCTGGCCGGCTCCGTGGTGCTGACCACCATTACCGATATTGTCGGCTTCTTTGCCTTCCTCGGCCTTGCCACGGTGCTGTATGCACACCTCCTCACCTGAGCCGCGATGGTGATAACTTGCAGCATGCTGCTGCCGCAGAGCGGTATAAAAAAGGTTCATCGCGGAATTGAGTAATCAGCCGGCTTCAGAACTTGTCTCATTATCCCGCCTTGGCAGCCGCTGGACGCCGGATGCCAGACGACGGACGCTTGCATTCAAAACCTGAACACCTTGGCCCCGATACTCTCCGCGCAAAATGCATTACCCGATCACGACCTTAATGATGGCCCTGAAATCCCCACAATAACGACAGCCGCTCAGGCCAGGGGTTTTACGTCAGGCATTCGGCGTCAAGCGTTTGGCAACGTGCCGGGCATTCGCGATAACCCAATTAAACGTTGAGAAGCGTGTTCTTCACTCCAGTCCGCGAAGAACCATAAAAAAAGGCGCCGTACCCGGCGCCTTTTTTTATCACTGCATCATTGCCCGTCGCGCTTATTCCACAAACAACTGCTTGAACGATACGTAGTACGCACCGGCCAGAATCGGCATCACGAACAACCACCCCAACAGGAGCGGAATCGCTGCTACCACCAGGATCAGGGAGATCACCAGGGTATAAACGATGAAGGGAATAATATTTTTCAGGCAGGCATCCAGGCTCAGCTTCATGGCGTCGACCACCCCTTTTTGCCCCAGAAAGATCAGCGGCACGACGAAGTAAAACAGGAACATGAAGACAAACATGGCTACCGTGGCCAACAGGCCAAGCACCACGATGGCCGCAGTACCGCCGTCACGGCCGAGCAGGAAAAACAGGCCACCCAATACGACGCCCGCCACCAACAGCACCACCAACTGCGCCACTGCGGTCATGATCAGTGGACTGGTACGGTCAGAAAACCCGGCGAACAGATCCGAGAAATCAGAACGGTTTTCCGTATCGATACGATGAAAGATTTTCACAATGCCCGCGTACAGCAGCGGTGTCAGCAGTATCTGGGCAATCGCACCCAGAAGCGGAATGATCTGCAAGGCAGAAGTGATCAGCACAGTCACTACCAGCGCGCCCAATACCACACCCCAATGCCCGCTGAGCATGCCATGACCTTTGCCAATCCAGCCCATGGCATCACCCACGCTAATTTTGCGTGGCGCGATGATGGTGAACTCATTGGCGCTGGCTGGCGCCGCATTGGCCACATCCGATTGCGGCTGTTGATACGGATTCATATCACTCATTAGCTGGTTCCTTCCCTTTCCCAAGTCAAAAAAATAATCGAATCACACCGGAGGCCATTACCGGCCGGCAATCTTAATGGGCGACAACAGCAGGGACCCACAGGCAATATTCCCGCGGTAATCCACATCCGTGCCACTACCCTGAATCCCCAGCAGCATCTCCCCCAGGTGACCGGCAATAGTAAACTCTTGCAAGGCACCTTGTATGACACCGTTCTCAAACCAGAAACCGCTTGCTCCCCGGGAGTAATCTCCGGTGACCAAATTGATGCCCTGCCCCATGACCTCAGTGATCAGAATCCCCTTCGGCACCTTGGCCATCAGCTCCGCCAGCGAATCACCGGTATCAGTAATACGCACATTGCGAACACCGCCACCATTGCCGGTGGGCGCCATCTCCAAACGCCGGCTGGCGTACAGGCCCAGCGCATACTGTTTCAGCACACCGTCTTCCACAAACGCCTGAGCCCGGGTGGGCAAGCCGTCACCATCGAAAGGCGCCGACGCGTTGCCCGCTGCCAGGTGCGGATTTTCCGTGAGCTGAAACCCGGCCGGTAACACCGCCTTGCCCAGGCAGTCCTGCAGAAAAGAGCTACGGCGATACAGTGCTCCGCCGCTGATCGCAGAAACCAAATGTCCCAACAGACCCGACGCCACTTCCGGGGCGAAGATCACCGGCAGCTCACCGGTTTCCGGCACCTCAGCACCCAACCGGGCCAGGGCGCGCTCACGGGCTTGCTCCCCCACGGCTTCGGCAGACGCCAGACGATCTCCCACACGCCCACCGTCATACCAGTAATCGCGCTGCATGCCGGCCTCATCTTCCGCCACCACACTGCACACACGGCTGTGGTGGGTGCCACGGTAGCCGTGCAAAAACCCTTCCGAGGTGGCATACACCCGCAGGCTGGCCCCGCTGTTGACGGAGGCACCTTCGGAATTGACGATGCGCGCATCGTCACGGGCCACGGTTTCACAACGCAATGCCTGCTCAATGGCAGCCTGGGTATCCATGGCCCAGGGGTGATACAAATCCAGGTCTGTCACTTCCTTTGCCAGATCAGCCGCTGGCGCCAGCCCCGCATAACGGTCTTCTTCGGTGTAACCGGCAATAGCCGTGGCAGCAGCCAGGGTGGCCCGCAAACTGTCCCGGTTATCATCGGAACTACTGGCGTGGCCTTTACGCTGCCCCTTGTACACGGTCACCGACACACCCCGGTCACGGTGGAATTCCACTGTTTCCACTTCGCCCTGCCGCACGTTGACCGAATAGCCCTGGGACAGGCTTACTCCCACTTCCGCCGCATCAGCGCCCTGCCGTTTGGCCTCTTCTATCAGCCAGGCAGCCGTATCTTTGGCCTGTTGTAACTGCGTATTGTCGAGTTCGGCTGTCGTTGGGGAGGAATCAGACATAAAATAGCGGTTCCATTGATGGGTATTAAACAGTTATGACCGAGTATAGCGACGACCAGATCACCAGCAAGGGCCAGCAAAAGCGCGAAGACAATGCCTTGCAAGAGCTGGGTCTGTTACTGATGGACATGAAACAGGTGGAGCGCGAGCGCCTGCCCCTGCGTGACGATCTGCAATACGCGCTGGTTGAAGCCACACGCATCACCAGCCACGAGGCACGCCGCCGCCATGCCCAATACATCGGCCGGCTCATTCGCGAAACCAACAGCGAACAGATCATTCAGGCGCTGGAGCAACTCAATGATCCGTTTCGCCAGCAGCGTCTCAGCAACTGGGTGGAGCAGATTGTAATCTGCGAACAGCCCAAAGATGCGGAAAGCACCGTGCAACAAATTCTGGAATTCTTTCCCCACGGTGACCGCCAGCAGCTGCGCAACCTGACGCGCAATGCACTGAAGGCCCGGGTGAAAGACCCCGCCGACGCGCCCCCCGCGGAAAAGGAGAAATTCAAACGCGAGCGCCGCAAGCTAATCAATTACCTGAACCAGCTGGACAAGACGGCACCGCTGTACTGACATCGGCGCGTTGCCCAAAGCCATATCAAGGCCGCCCCGGAACCACCAGGGCGGCTTTATCCGCTTGCCACCAGCGTAAAAAACGCCCGCCCACGGATTTCTGTGGTTGCGAATGGGCCTCGCCTTCAATGCCCTGTTCCTTTTCCATCAGCGCCACTTTTTCATTCGCCGCGTCGAACCAGGCTTGCGGATCATTGACCCCGGCGGCCATCGCCTCGCCGTACAACGCCTTGCTGAACCAGGTCCGTTCGGAATCATCGCCACAACCGAACGAGGTGCGATCTGCCGCCGCAGAGGAAAACACCACTCGCTCCGGCGTCGCCAGGCCTTCCACCCACTTGCCCGAATAACAGGCCGACACAATCACCCACTGATGCCGGGCAGACAATCCATTCAACCATTGCTTGCCATCGGCCACGGTGAGGTTGTTGAGCTTCAGGCTTTTGTCATCCAGCAGCAGATCACCGTCGGGAGAACCATGGCTGACAAAATGCACCAGCAATAAATCTTCCTCAGGGTCCAGCAAGGCATCCAGCGCCTTGAGACTTTCCTGCACGCTGGTACGGGTGGCCAGCGGCAACTCATCGCTGCCACCATTGATCAGGCGTACATGGCGGCGCTTCAAATCAAACACCGAGCCCAACCGTTCCGCCACCCAGTCCACCTCACGGGCAAACACCGCTTCGGTGCCATCACCGCCGACTACCAGCAAATAGACATCGCGCACACCGGGTCGCTGGGGCGCCAACGAGGACAAGACAGACTGTAATCGGCTGGATTCGGTATACAGCCGCGCTTCCATGGCCGCCGCCTGCTGCTGCTTGCGCTGCCGCCAGGCTTTTTCACTGGGGTAGTAATCGCCCCGTACAAAAAAGCCCTTCTCCACCACGGGCTCGCCCTCATCACGGGGCCGCGTGCGCGTCCCCGGGCCTTCCGCGTGGCCGTTTTCAAACGTGGCGCGGATCACCACGCCGTCCGGACGGGTCAACTCCCCTTTGCCTTCAAAGGTGAAGAAATCGAACTCGCCCTGATAGTGGTAACCTTCCTCGTTGCGGTAAGTTCCCTTCACCATGTAACCCTCGGCAAAGGTGCCTTCAAACTGTTCTGCTGATGCGGTGACCCAGAGCCCTTGTCCGTGCGGTTGAAAATCACGGAATTCCCCCTGATAGGAATTATCGTCCAGATACGCCACCGAGCCTTTGGTCAGCTCCCCATTGGTGAACTGCCCCTGATAGGACGCATCCGGGCAGGTATAACTCCCTTCACCATTGAGGACGCCATTCACAAAGTGGCCTTCCTGCACACAACCATCCCGGCCTTCCAGGCGCCCCTCACCGGTCATCAAGCCTTCCTGGAATTCTCCCTCGTAATGCCGACCGTCCGGCCAGGTCAGGCTACCCTGACCGTGGAACAGGTTATCTTCTGTGTCGCCGTCATACACGGCGCCATCAGGCATGCGCACATCCGCCGGCAATTGCACCGGCTCACAGCCAGACAGCAGTCCCAGCAATACCAACAGACACAGGTTTCTCATAAGCGACAGGCTTTCATTAGCCCACTGGCAGCTTGAACTGAGCCAGCTGGGACGAGGTACGGCGCAGGTGAGTGCATAACAGGCGGGCGATATTTTCCATCACCAGACTCACCGCATGGGGGCTGCGTTTTCGCAACTGCTCGATACCCTTGCGGGTCAGCACAATCAGGGTAGCGTCTTCCGCCGCGCGCACGGTTGCCGAACGGGGCTCGTGGTCCACCAGCGCCATTTCGCCCATGGAATCACCAGGGCGCAGATGCGCAATCACGACTTCGCCACCGCCGTCATTATCCTTGACGATATCCAGGCAACCGCGCACCACAAAGCAGACAAAATCACTGCGGTCGCCTTCCCGGCAGACCACGTCGCCCACCGGCACCCGGTTCACGAACACCAGCTTTTCCAGCACCGCCAGCTCCTCATCACTGAGGCCGGCAAACAGGCGCATGCGCGACAGAATATCCAGAACCTGGGACATCAGGCGGTGCCTCCCACGGTGAGCGCATCCACGCGCAGGGTCGGCTGGCCCACGCCCACCGGCACGGATTGGCCATCCTTGCCACACACGCCGATGCCCGAATCCAGCGCCAGGTCATTACCCACCATGGAAATGCCCCGCATGACTTCCGCGCCGCTGCCAATCAGGGTGGCACCTTTTACCGGACAGACAATCTTGCCCTTCTCCACCAGGTACGCTTCGCTGGTAGAAAAGACAAAACGGCCAGACGTGATGTCGACCTGGCCGCCGGCAAAGTTCACCGCATAGATGCCACGATCCAGGCTGGCAATAATATCCTGCGGATCGCTCTCGCCCGGCAGCATGTAGGTATTGGTCATACGTGGCATGGGCAGGTGCGCATAGGATTCACGGCGACCATTGCCGGTGGGGGCAACCCCCATCAGGCGCGCATTGGTCTTGTCCTGCATGTACCCCACCAGCTTGCCGTTCTCGATCAGGGTATTGCAGGCAGAAGGCGTACCTTCGTCGTCCACACTCAGGGAACCCCGGCGATCCATCAGGGTGCCGTCATCCACCACCGAGCACAGTGGCGAGGCCACCCGTTCGCCCATTTTCTTGGCGAACATGGAGGTTCCCTTGCGATTGAAGTCCCCCTCCAGGCCATGGCCCACCGCCTCATGCAACAGCACCCCGGGCCAGCCGGGGCCCAGCACCACCGGCATGGTCCCTGCCGGCGCCGCTTCGGCCTCCAGGTTCAGCAAGGCACCGCGTACCGCCTCGCGGGTCCAGGTTTCGATGCGCTCTTCCTGCAGCAGCCAGTCATAGGCCACGCGGCCGCCGCCGCCAGCACTGCCCCGCTCACGGCGGCCTGCCCGCTCGGCAATCACACTCACATTGCAGCGAATCAACGGGCGCACATCCGCCGCCAGGGTGCCGTCACTGGCCACCACCATCACCACATCCTGCTCTGCACTGAGGCTGGCGGTGACTTCGACAATGGCCGGGTCCAGGGAGCGGGCCATGGCATCAATACGCTGCAACAGTGCGACTTTTTCCTGGGCGGGCCAGCCCAGCAAGGGGTCGATGGCGGTGTAGCGGGCGGTTGCGGCGCGGCTGGCCAGTTGGATCTGCCGATCCTGGCCTTGCCGGGTAATCGCCCGCGCGGCGCCGCTGGCCTGCTGCAATGCCGCCAGGGTGATGTCGTCGCTGTAAGCAAAGCCGGTCTTGTCGCCCTGCACGATACGCACACCGGCGCCGCGCTCGGTATTGAAACTGGCATCACGAACAATGCCATCCTCCAGCACCCAGGCCTCATGGCGGCTGTGCTGAAAATAGATATCGGCGTAATCCGCCTGCCCGGTCAGTTTGCCATTCAGCAGTGACGCCAGTTGCGGGGTGTGCAGATTGGCCGGAGCCAACAGCACGGATTCGGCAATAGAAAGAGCGTCATCAGTTTGCGTCATAAGGACCTTCAATACGTAATCGTTGATGCTGCTGTACAGGCATTCGCTGGCGAAGCTCGTCCATGGTAGCAAGGTCCAGCGGCGCCACAAGCGCGCCGGGCTCATTCTCCAGACTTGCCACCACGTCCCCCCAGGGGGACACCAGCATGGAATGGCCATAACTGGCACGACGCGGGCCATGTTGCCCGCATTGGTTGGCACCCAGCACATAACAACCGGTCTGCACCGCAGTAGCACGCAGCAGCAGCTCCCAATGGGCGGCACCGGTCACGGCGGTAAACGCCGAGGGATAGACCAACAACTGGGCGCCGGCACTCACCAGGCGCTGGGCAAGGGCCGGAAAGCGCAGGTCATAGCAGATGGCCATGCCCACCTGCACACCCGCCAGGGGCACGGTGACGATGGTTTCACCGGGCTCAAAAAGATCCGACTCCCGGTATTGGCCCTGAGCGTCCTGCACCTGAGCATCAAACAAATGCAGCTTGTCATAACGGCCAACGATCTCGCCATCCGCCGTTACCGCCAGGGAGCGCGTGCGTACCCGTGGAGCGGACACAGGCTCACCGTCCGGGCGATGCAACGACGGCACACTACCACCAATGATGGCCATGCCCAGCCGGGACGCCTGCTCACAGAGCCACTGCTCCAGCATGGTGTATTCTGCCGCCAGCACCCGGTAATCACCGCCGTAGCCCGCAAAATTTTCCGGCAACACCGCCAGGCTGGCGCCCTTGTCCCGGGCCGCCTGCAACAGCTCGGCAGCCTGCTCCAGGTTGGCCTGCGGCGTTTTACCGCTGGTCATCTGTATTGCGGCAACCTGTGCCGCTGCGTTAGGCACCGTCATTCGAAAATCCCTTCGGTTTCAGACACTTTCGGGTTCGACCAACTGCCGCTCACGCGGTATTCCATGGTCGCAGTCTTGTCCAGTTTATCGCCCCAGATGCGCTCCACCACAAAGATACCGGCACAGGCGGCAGGCCCGGCCAGACACCCGGCATACAGGTTGCTGGACAGGGGTAACGTGACTTCCATCTGATGGTTCAGGGTTTCTTTTTCAAGGTCGATGGCCCCTTTCACACGAATGGCGGCCGAGGGCGAATCAATGGCCAGATTGCTGGTGGACACCTGGGGACCGTCGATGGCGAAGTCCCCGCTGATGCTGTCGCAACTCAGCCCCTTCTTGTACAGGTCGGAGAAATCCAGCCGCAATCGGCGCTGGATGGTGCCCAGATTGAGGATACCCAAAAGCCGCAAAAACGAGGTCTTGGTGTCGGTATCGGGAATCCGGCATTCGCCGATATCCACCCGCGCCTGACCATCCAGAGCAAGGTAATCCGGCGCCAGTGGCCACTGTGGCCAGCCCAGCGACACCTTGGCACTGGCGTCATCGGATTCAATCATTTCCGGCAGCCCCCAGGCACTCAGGGAACGCCCCAGATTATCGGACGCCAGCGATCCATTGAAGCGGGTGTACTGATTGCCGCTGTCTTCTGTCCAGTCCACCGTGCCCTGTATCCGGCTGGCCCGCCAGCGGCCCTGCAGATTGTTGATCCGCACCCCTTGCGCCGTGGGACGCAGGTCCGCCTGCCATTCACCGAAGTCTTCACCGTTGATACGCAGGTTGGCCAGGCGGGCATCCACGGCAGGCAGACTCATCGGCGACAGCGGCGCCCCGGATTTCGGATCCGCACTTTCCGGCAAGGTCAGATTCATCCGCGATACGGATAAATTCAGGGGCGCGTCTCCCCGGGCCGAAAACCCTTCGGGAATGGTCATGGAGCCGGCCACGGTCGGGCTGCTCAGGGCCAGGTCCCAACCTTTGCCGCTGGGCAGCACCGACAGGCTCGCTCCGGGCACATCCACGCCGAACAAATCCAGCGTGGCCACCTGCACATTTACCTTGTTAAGCCCACCTTGCTGGCCGCCAGAATCGTCACTATCCGACGTATTGTCCTCCATGGCCGGCGCCAGCTGATCGCTGACAAAATCGATCCAGGGTTCCACGCTGGCACGGGCCAGGCGCCCATGCACATCGATGCCAGACGCGGGAATGCGCGGCGTCCCGGCCCCCAATCGAAGGTCACCCCGCACCGTTTCACCCAGCGCAAAGGCGCCGCGCACGACATCGCCATACTGCAGCCCCAATCGCTGGCCATTGCCGGTAAGGTCCAGCGTCAGCGCCCGGGTCTGCGCCGCACTTTTGCCCAGAGGCGCTGGCGCCTTCACTGTCACGCCCTTGAGGGAGGAGGTCGCGTGCAGGGCAAAGGGCGTGCCCTGCCAGGGCACCTGAATGGTCAGCGCCAACGGCAACGAACCACTGGCCGGGGCCAGCCAGTTGAAACCCAGCCACTCACGCACCGACTTCACTGGCACCGCCCCCTCCAGGGCGAGGGTGCTCTTGCCCGCGTCGGTGGTCCATTTGCCCGTCACCTTGCCACCCAGCGTGGAGGCGCTGAGCTGCGACATCTGCAACCCGTCGCGCAGATGGAAATACACCGGCGCCTGCACCTCAGTCAGCAGCAGGTTGCGTTCCGTATTTTCCACCCGGCCATCGGCCACGGACGCATCCACGATCACCATGGGCGCGCCCTCACCTTTCTTGAGCGGGATATTCAACGTCAGCTGCCCCCCCATGGTGCCGGACTGATAGCGCCAGTCTTTCACCTCGTCGGGCAACTGTTCTGTCAGCGGGGTGTCCTGAAACACCGTATCCAGGTCACTGAGCGGGCCGTGAACCTTACCGGTGACAATCACGCGGGGCCCGGTCTCATCATCAAACGCCGGCACGTCCACGTGCACATCCGCCACCTGGCTATTGAGCAGATTGCCCCGGCTGGCCACCCCCTGCACTTCCCGGCCATTAATCCATACATCCGCGTTAACCCCAGTGGCCTGCGGCCAGTCAGGCAGAAACGACAGGCGCACGTCCTCGCCCTGATAACGCATCTGGAAAGTCCGGTCCTGCTGCCGGCTTTTATCGATTTTCACCGGCCCTTGATAGAGCAGCTGGCCCCGCTGCAAATGACCATCGCCGATGGCCTGCCCAAGCCAGCCGGACAGGCCATCGGGCAACCGCTTCAGCGGAATGTAGTGATTGGCACGGGCACCATTGCCATCGTAAATCTCTGCCGCCAGACGCAGCTCGGGCACCTGCTCCGGGCGCACGGTCACCGCAACCATGGCCTCACCGTGAGCATCCGGGTTCACCACGCGCAGGCGGCTGGAGCGCACCGTGAGCGCATCGCCCTGGCGCTGCCAGCCAAACACCCCGGCCATCTGGCCACCCAGTTCGTGGTCATACAGGCGCGGCAGACGCAGCGCCAGATCATCGCTGTACAAATGCGCCAGCCCCGCATCCGGCGACCCTGCAACCCACCCGTTCAGACCTTTGACGCCGGGAATCCGGTCATCCGCCTGGCTGGCCAGGCCGGCAAAGCGCATCTGAAACTGTTCCAGATCCCGCGCGTGGCCACTCAGGTACACCCCCTCCACCACACCGCGCGGGGACAACACCGACAATTGCTGACGCACCTTGCCGGCGGGCGCCGGCAGGCTGAATGGCCAGCTCTGAAATTGCTGGCTGATGGCGTGCACGGGCAGTTCATTGGCGCGCAGCTGCCACTGGCGCCGTTCGCCCCGGGTCTCCCAGCGCAACGCCATATCACCCAGCGTGAGCGGGCCGGAAGGCGACTTGCCGGACAGACTGGACAACGACAAGGTCGCTTTATCGTCCTCGCGCAGCAGTGAGGCGCGCAGGGACAAACCGGTTAACGGCCAGGCCGTATCTGCCTGGGTAAGCGTCAACGTGGGCACATCAACCTGCAGCTGGCCGCTGATCGGCTCACCGCCTTCCAGGGTGCCCCACAGCGCCACGGAGGCATCCAGCGAGCCAAGATCCAGCGGCATTTTGTCTATATCGGGCAACCATTCGTGCAGGCGCCTGCCCTCGAAGCGGGTATAGATATCCGCATCCACCTCATCCAGCGCGTAGGCATCATCGTGCAGGTGTATTTTTGCCAGCAGGGAAAGAGGCCGGTCCCTAGCTTCCACACGCACCGCCAGCCGGTGTTCGCCACCCGTGTTGGTCATGGTGGCATCCAGCTGCGATGCCGCCAGCGGTGGCATGCCCGGCCATTCCAGGGACAAGCGGGCATCGCTGATCGACAACAATTGCTGGCGGTAAAACAACTTGAGGATACGCTCCAGCGGCGGCCGGGATTCAGGGTCACTCTGGCCGAGCACATCCAGGCCACGCAGACGAATCTTGCCGTCTTCACCGCGCACCAGATTCAAATCCACCCCGCGCACACTGAATTCCTCAAGCACCAGGTCCCGGTGCCACAGGGAGCGAAACACATCAATGCTGAGCACCACTTCATCCAGCACCAATGGCGCCTCCCCTTCCGGGGCGGGCAGGCGAATCTGGCGGGCCACGAACTGGGGCACCAGGCCGGACATGGTGCCGTTCAGTTCAGCGATGGTCAGCGGGGTCTGAATGCGTTCTTCGAAGAGATGCTCAAGGCGCTCACGGTAATCCGGCACCAGCAACATCAGCTGACGCCCTACCACCACATAGGCAGCCATCAGCAATAAAATGATCGCGGCTGCCCACCACAGGGAAGGAAGCAGTCGGCGCCAGCGTGAAGTGTGGGTCGATGCCATAAGTCAGTCGACTTGCCAGTAAGGAATGTCGGCCCATTCAAGCAACGCCACCGTTTGCTCCAGGGGCAGGCCAACCACTCCACTGTAACTGCCAGACAACGATGCCACCAGTGCGCCGCCTAGCCCCTGAATGCCGTAACTGCCCGCCTTGTCGCGCCCTTCACCTGTGGCCACATAGGCCTGCAGGCGCGCGGCATCCAGTGGCCGGAAGTGCACTGTCGTCACCGAATAGCGCACGGCTTGCCGACCCTCAAGGCAAAGACAAACCGCCGAGATGACCTGATGGGACTGTCCGCTCAGCTGCGCCAGCATCGCCAGGGCATCGGCATCATCGGCAGGCTTGCCCAGAATACGCTCCCCCAACACCACCGCCGTATCTGCACCCAGTACAGCACCCGGTGCCGGCATGCGGGTCAGGCCCACGGCCGCCTTTTCGCTGGCCATACGCTGCACATAGTCCAGCGGCACCTCACCGGGACGGGGCGTTTCATCGATGGCCGGAGCGGGCAACACCGTAAAGGGAACGGCAATCTGCTGGAGCAATTCCGCCCGGCGGGGAGAGCCGGAGGCAAGGTAAAGAATCATAGAATTAGTTGCTAGTTGATAATGGACAATTGATAGCTGCGCGACCCAGTGATGCCGAGAACTGAAAAATTGAAGCCGCGCCCAAAGTAATCCGGGTTTTCGCTGTCAACGATCAATTATCAACTGCGAACGACGCTTTTATCGTACTAGAAATCGCAACTGAACCCAGCGTAACGCCGCACATACCGGACGCCACAACAGCGCGCTGGTCACAGAAGAGTAGAGAATGGTGTAAGGCGGGTACAGGGTACGTCCCACGGATTCCTGCACCAGAAACGCCAGCAGGCTCACCGTGCCCACCAGCAGGAAGACCACCGCACACTGCTGTAGCGCGGTGAATACGCGCATACGCTTGTAAGCCGCCAGCATCACGAAGGCGCCCAGCGCCGTGGCCAGCCCCCACTGCCCCAGCGTGGTGCCCACCAGCACGTCGTGATAGAGCCCCACAAAAAAGCCCCACAACACACCAATGCGATGCGGCAGGGAAAGCACCCAGTACACCAGCACCAACAGCATCCATTCCGGGCGCACCCAATCAATGCTCGCCGGCAGCGGGATCACTTCCAGCAGTGCCGCCAGCAACAGGGTGACGATGATAACGCCGGTGCCGGCGGGACGATCACTGATCATTGTCGGCCTCCGCTGGGGTGGGCGCACGTACCGGGGTTTGCGTGGGCTGCACCAGCAGCACATGGCTGGCACGATCCAGCTGCGCAGTGGGGCGAGCAGCAATATGCGCGAAGGGGGTGCCCGCCTGATGATTCACCGAGGTGACGCTGGCCACCGGATAGCCGCGGGGGTATAACTGCCCCAGGCCCGTGCTGACCAGCAGATCACCTTCCTGGATATCTGCGGTGTCGGGCACATACAACAATTTCAAACCGCTGGATTGCCCCACCCCGGCCAATACGGCGCGCACCCCATTACGGTTTACCTGCACACTCATGGCGTGGCTGGCGTCGGTGATCAGCAACACACGGGAACTGAGCGGGCCGGCATCCACCACCTGGCCAATCAGGCCCTGGGAATCGAGCACCGCCTGCCCCCGGGACACATTGTCCCCGGACCCTTTGTTGATGACGATCTCCTGGCGGTTAGGATCAGGATCCACACCGATGATTTCCGCCACCAGCACATTGGCATCCAGATCCGCCGAGGAATTGAGCAGCTCACGCAACCGCACATTCTCGGCTTCCAGCACCGCCAGACGCTGCACCTTCTGCTCCAGAATCAATGCCTGACGCTGCAAACGACGGTTTTCGTCAAGCAGGGTGCCGCGGCTTTGGGTCTGTTCAGAAAGCCATTCACCGCTGTCCACGGGCAAGTGGGCGAGGTAATGAATGGGCGCCGTCAGGTAGCCCAGTGCATGGCGCACGGGCGCAGCCCAAGGGGTACGCTGGTCCAGCACCATCATGACGACAGCCAGGACCAACGCGATAATGAGTCGGTAGGAGGGTTTGGCCGGGGCCACCATGGGAGTTAACCCATGGCCAGCATGTCAAAGCCCTGGCTGTCCATCAGCTCCAGCGCCTTGCCGCCACCTCGGGCCACACAGGTCAACGGATCATCGGCAACAATCACCGGCAGGCCGGTTTCTTCCGACAGCAAACGATCGATATCGCGCAACAGGGCACCACCACCCGTGATCACCAGACCACGCTCGGCAATATCCGAGGCCAGTTCCGGCGGGGAGGCTTCCAAAGCATTTTTCACCGCATTGACGATGGCCGCCAGCGGCTCTTTCAAGGCTTCCAGAATTTCTTCGGAATTCAGGGTAAAGCTGCGCGGCACCCCTTCGGCCAGGTTCCGGCCACGCACATCAATTTCACGGATTTCAGCACCCGGGTAGGCCGTACCGATTTCGTGCTTGATACGTTCAGCGGTGGATTCACCGATCAGCGAACCATATTCCTTGCGCACGAACGCCACGATCGCTTCGTCGAAACGGTCGCCGCCAATACGTACGGATTCAGAATACACCACGCCATTAAGGGAAATCAGGGCAATTTCAGTGGTGCCACCACCGATATCCACCACCATGGAACCGCGGGCTTCTTCCACCGGCAGGCCGGCACCAATAGCCGCCGCCATGGGTTCTTCAATCAAATACACATCACGGGCGCCAGCCCCATAGGCGGAATCCTGAATGGCACGGCGCTCCACCTGGGTGGACTTGCACGGCACACACACCAGCACCCGGGGCGCTGGCGGGAAGAATCCGGTGTCGTGCACTTTTTTGATGAAGTACTGCAGCATCTTCTCGGTCACATCGAAATCGGCGATCACGCCGTCTTTCATGGGCCGGATAGCGGTAATATTGCCCGGGGTACGCCCCAGCATACGCTTGGCATCCGCGCCAACGGCCGCCACACTCTTCTGTGCACCATGGTGGCGGATGGCAACCACGGAGGGCTCATCCAGCACAATGCCGCGGCCACGTACGTAAATAAGGGTGTTTGCGGTCCCCAAATCGATGGACAAATCGGTGGAGAACATCCCCCGAATACGCTTGATCATGGACATCCTAGCCAGTTTCCTGAACTTTTCGCGAAAAAACGATGCCTGGCGGGAAAAAGCCGGGCATCTCATAAGATGGCGCAACTCTAGCAACGGCAGGGGCATTGGGCAAGCTGGCGTGCTCTGCGGACAGTGGCCCCGGACAGGCGGTCTATGGTACTTTTTGCGCCTTCCAAGCCTCATACCTCCCCTCTGCCAGCCTTCGGTGGGGGATGCCTACGGAGAGAACCATGGCCATTGATTCCAAGGTGGTTGCCCAGGTGGCCCACCTGGCGCGCCTGAAAGTGGACCCCCAGGACAGCGACGCCCTGTCCGATCGCCTGAATGACATCCTCGCGATGGTAGACCAACTGCAACAGGCTGACGTAGAAGGCGTGGCCCCCATGGCCCACCCTCTGGACGTCACCCAGCCCCTGCGCGACGACGTGGTCACCGAGCCCAATATCCGCGACAAGGCACTGGCAATTGCCCCGGCAGCCGAAAACGGCTGTTTCCTGGTTCCCCGGGTCATCGAGTAACGACGACCGTATAAAGGCGACTGACTGACCATGCACAACAAGACCCTGACCGAACTCAAGGCTGGCCTGGCCAACCGGGACTTCTCCTCCCGGGAGTTGACCGAGCACTTCCTGGCCCGCATCCAGCAATACGACGGCGACCTCAACAGCTTTGTCACCGTCACCGACACCCAGGCGCTGGCCCAGGCCGATGCCGCCGACGCCGCCATTGCCGCCGGCAAGGCCGGCCTGCTCACCGGCCTGCCCATCGCCCACAAGGACATTTTCTGCACCGAGGGCGTGCGCACCAGCTGTGGCTCGAAAATGCTGGACAACTTTATTGCCCCCTACACCGCCACCGTGGTGGAAAAGATGGCTGCCGAAGGCGCCGTCATGCTGGGCAAGACCAATATGGATGAGTTCGCCATGGGCTCGTCCAACGAGACCAGCTACTACGGCCCGGTGAAGAATCCTTGGGACCTGGAACGGGTTCCCGGCGGCTCCTCCGGCGGCGCCGCGGCCTGTCTCGGCGCCCGCCTGGCCCCTGGCGCCACCGGCACCGACACCGGCGGCTCTATCCGCCAGCCCGCCGCCCTGAACAACATCACCGGCCTCAAGCCCACCTACGGTCGCGTCTCCCGCTGGGGCATGATTGCCTTTGCATCCAGCCTGGATCAGGCCGGCCCCATGGCACAGAGCGCCGAAGACTGTGCCCTCATGCTGCAGGCCATGGCTGGGCACGATCATCGCGACTCCACCAGCCTCAACGAAAAGGTGGGCGATTATCTGGGCGCCCTGAAAGACGATATCAGCGGCCTGACCATCGGCATCCCGGAAGAATTTTTCCCGGACACCCTGGACGGCGCCATCGCCGATAACAGCCGTGACGCCATTCGCGAACTGGAAAAACTCGGCGCTAAAGTCGTCTCCGTGTCCCTGCCCAGCATCAAGCTGTCGGTGCCGGCCTACTATGTGATTGCCCCGGCAGAAGCCAGCGCCAACCTCAGCCGCTTTGACGGCGTGCGTTTCGGCCATCGCTGTGACGACCCGAAAGATCTGGAAGACCTGTACAAACGCTCCCGCTCCGAAGGGTTTGGCGACGAAGTAAAACGCCGCATCCTGGTCGGTGCCTACGCCTTGTCCGCCGGTTACTACGACGCCTACTACCGCCGCGCCCAGCAAGTCCGTCGCCTGATCCGCGACGACTTCGCCCGCGCCTTTGAAAAAGTGGACGTACTGATGGGCCCCACGGCACCGGAAACCGCCTTCAAACTCGGCGCCAAAAAGGACGACCCGGTGAGCATGTACATGGCCGACGTCTTTACCATTGGCGTTAACCTGGCAGGCCTGCCGGCGCTGTCCATGCCCACCGGCTTTATCAACGGCCTGCCCACTGGCACCCAGATCATCGGTAACTATTTCCGTGAAGGTCAGATTCTCAACGTGGCCCACAAATATCAGCAAGCCACTGACTGGCACAAGCAAGCGCCAGCGTTTGGAGGTGCACAATGAGTTGGGAAGTGGTTATCGGTCTGGAAGTGCACGTCCAGCTCAACACCGCCAGCAAACTGTTCTCCGGCAGCAAGCTGTCCACCGGCGCAGAACCGAACACCCAGGCCTCACTGGTTGATCTGGGCCTGCCAGGCACCCTGCCCGTGGTCAACCGGGAAGCGGTACGCAAGGCCGCCCTGTTCGGCCTGGCCATTAATGCCGACATCTGCCGCCACAGTGTTTTTGAACGAAAAAATTATTTTTATCCGGACCTGCCCAAGGGCTACCAGACCACGCAACTGGCGGAGCCGGTTGTCGGTGCTGGCGAAGTCGAAATCCAGCTGGCCCCGAAGGGCAACCAAGGTGGCGAGGGCGAGAAAAAAATCGTTCGCATCCATCATGCCCATCTGGAAGAAGATGCCGGCAAGTCTTTACATGAAGCTTTCTTTGATGAAAGGGGCCACGGCATGACCGGCATCGACCTGAACCGCGCCGGCACCCCACTGATTGAAATCGTCAGTGAGCCAGACATGGCCAACGCCGAAGAAGCCGTGGCCTTTGCCCGCAAGTTGCACGCCATCGTCACCTCCATCGGCATCTGCGATGGCGACATGTCCCAGGGCAACATGCGCTTCGATGTGAACATTTCCGTTCGCAAACCCGGCGAGCCACTGGGCACCCGCACCGAAACCAAAAATCTCAACTCTTTCCGCTTTATGGAAAAGGCCATCGCCCTCGAAGTAGAGCGGCAGATTGACGTTCTGGAAGATGGCGGCGAAATCGTTCAGGAAACCCGCCTGTACAATGGCGACACACACAGCGCCCGCTCCATGCGCAGCAAGGAAGACGCCAACGACTACCGTTACTTCCCCTGCCCGGACCTGTTGCCCGTCGCAATTACCGATGCCGACATCGAAGAGCTGAAAGCGGCCATGCCAGAGCTGCCGGATTCTCGCAAGGCACGCTTCATCAACGACTATCAGCTGTCAGAGTACGATGCAGACCTGTTGTCCGGCTCCATCGCCACTGCCGCGTTCTTCGAAGCAGCCGCCAACGCCGGTGGTGACGCCAAGCTGGCCGCCAACTGGGTCATGGGCGAACTCGCCGCCAAGTTGAACGCCGAAGAAAAAGATATTGCCGACAGCCCGGTTAGCGCCGAACAGCTGGGCCAGCTGATTGCTCGACTGAAAGACGGCACCATCAGTTCGAAAATTGCCAAACAGGTATTCGAAGCCTGCTGGGCCGGCGAAGGCAACCCGGACGACATCATTGAAGCCAAGGGCCTCAAACAGATGAGCGACACCGGCGAACTGGAAAAAATTGTCGATGACATCATCGCCAACAACGCCGCCCAGGTGGACGATTACCGCAACTCTGACGACGCCAAGAAAAAGAAAAAAATCGGCTTCTTTGTGGGCCAGGCCATGAAGGCCACACAGGGCAAAGCCAACCCACAACAACTGAACAAACTGTTGCAGGAGAAACTGCAATGAGCCTGATCCATGACCGGGTAAAACTGGAAAAGAAAGACGGCATTGCCTACGTCACCCTGAGCCGGCCCGATAAATATAACGGCCTGGATTTCCCGATGATGGAAGGGCTGGTGGAAACCGCCCGCCTGATTCGCAAGGACCGTGAATTACGCGCCGTGATTCTTCAGGGCGACGGCAAGGCATTCTGTGCCGGGCTGGATTTCGGCACCGTCATGAAACAGCCGGTAAAACTGCTGCGCAGTTTCACCAAATACGGCATCAAGAAAACCAATCTTTTTCAAGAAGTGTGCTGGTGCTGGCGCGAACTGCCCATCCCGGTGATCGCCGTGCTGCACGGCTACTGCTACGGTGGCGGCATGCAGATTGCGCTGGCAGCGGATTTTCGCATCACCACACCAGACTGCGAAATGTCCATCATGGAAATCAAGTGGGGCATGATTCCCGACATGACAGGCACCGTGACCCTGCGTGAACTGGTGCCCATGGACGTGGCCAAGGAACTGACCATGACCGGGCGTTTGTTCACCGGTGACGAAGCCAAAACCATGAACCTGGTCACCCGCGTGGCAGCCGATCCCCTGGAAGAAGCTGAAAAACTGGCACAGGCGATCAAGACCCGCTCACCGGATGCCATCAGCGCCAGCAAGGCCCTGTTTCAGCAAAGCTGGAACGTGCCGGAAGCCCAGGCTTTCGACGTGGAAAGCAAACTGCAATTCAAAATGCTGCGCAGCAAAAACCAGCGCCGCGCCATGCAGGCCAACATGAAAAAAGAAGCGCCAACGTTCGGCCCTCGCGAACGGGATTACTGAACCGATTCGCACACACCGGGGCGCCTTGCCCCGGTGTCTTTCCCTCCTCATCGATCTGCCAAGCGAGTCCTGTTTCCTCTCGGGATCTTGCGGCATACTCAATGCAGAAACCGACCATTATTGAGGCAGCGTATGATTTCTGTAGCCGAAGCCAGCGGCGGCTTTTCCGCCCTGACCCGCCTGTACAAACGTCTCGTCAAGGAACTGATCGGTCAGCTACCGCTGCAGCCACAAACCCTGCCCCTGGCGCCCACGGACGATGCCTTGAAATACGGCATGTGTCGCGACACCACCTATGTGGTGAAAGGCGGCATGCTGGGGATGCGCTGTCAGGACCGCAAGCTGTTCACCTGGGACGAGGGCGACCTGATTCTCCCCGACGCCGGCAACGATGAAATTACCTATTACGCAGAAAGCTCCGTGCTGCTGGCCGCCTACCCCACCGTCGAACTGGTGGATGCGGTTCTCGCCGACGAACAGATGGCACGGCTGTGGACCCGGATTCTTACCACCCAGCAAGGCATGCTGACACGGCTTCTCGCCGCCCATGTTCCCGAAGAGCACCACACCACACCGGGTTTCGCCTATTTTGAGCCCGGCAATATCATCATTCACCAGGGCGAACCCGCCGACTATGTTTTCAGCCTGTTCGAAGGTGAAGCGGATGTGCTGGTGGATAATGTGGTCGTCGGTCATGTCAGCGAAGGAGAAGTGCTCGGCGCCATCGCCCTGCTCACGCATTCACCACGCAGCGCCACGGTGCGGGCAAAATCACGCTGCTCGGTGGTCAAGGTTCCCAAGCACCAGTTCAAGAACCTGATCCGGACCAACCCCGGCATGATCCACAGCCTGCTGACAGACATGGCCCGGCAGGTAAAATCATTGAATGGTCAGGTGGTGGAATTGTCGGCCTGATCCGGCGACGTTCGCCTCCAGGCCCGAAAGCGCAACCTCAGCAACCCCCAGGGAGGGCGGCTCACCATGAAACATCTCATCGGATGGGCGTTTCTGATTGTGGTCATTGTTCTGGTTCTGATTGGCGTCATGGCGGAAGACCCGCCGATCATGGCCGAAGGCATGCAGGACACGCCGGCCGCCACGGACAATCAGCCCGGCAACTGACGCGCCGCGCAAACCGGGCATTGAGGATCGCGGGGAATCGCCACCTGGCGCCAGCCCAGCGTTCGGCCGTCGAACAAATGCAGCACCGATGCCACCGAGGCACCGGACAGCGTTCGTATGGCAGCCAGAGCCTGCAAGGTTCCCACCACACCGACCACCGGCCCGAGAATCCCCGCCTCGCTACAGGCCAGATCACCGTCCGTGCCGTCCCCGTACACACAGGCGTAGCAGGGGCTGTCTGCGGCGCGCAAATCAAACACTGCCAACTGGCCATCCATGCGAATAGCGGCACCACTGACCAGAGGCTTGGCATGGGCCACACAGGCACGGTTGATGGCCTGTCGAGTGACGAAGTTATCGGTGCAATCGAGTACCAGGGTCGCCTCCGTGACGGCGTCATCCAGCCAGGCATCATCCACGCGCACCACCGCCGAGCGCACGTCCACATCCGCGTTCAATAGTTGCAGTTGATCTCGTAGCGCCTCAGCCTTGGACTGATGCACCTGATCACCGCGAAAGGCCACCTGCCGGTGCAGGTTGCTCAGCTCCACCCGGTCGTCATCCGCCAGCACCAGCTGCCCGACACCGGCACCCGCCAGATATAACGCCGCCGGATTGGCCAGGCCACCACAACCGACGATCAATACCCGGGCGGCTGCCAGTGCCTCCTGCCCGTCCAGATCCAGTTCATCCACCATCAATTGGCGGCTGTAGCGATTGAGTTGCTCGTCGTTAAACATGAAAAGACTCGCTGCATGCAACACGCTTCACGCTGACACGCAAAGCCGGTCTATGAAAGTGACGGCAGAAGCCTGAAGATCGCAAGCAGGCTTTCGCCTACACCGGGTGCTGCCCAAAGGTGACCCGATCGTTGCCACCCAGATCCTGCGCCGTACCCACCTGCACGAAGCCGGCCTGCGTCAACAGGGTACGCACGGCCTCACCTTGCTCAAAGCCATGCTCCAGCAACAGCCAACCGCCGGCAACCAGTTTGCCGGCGGCTTGCTGAGTAATGGCAGCCAGATCCGCCAACCCGTTATTGGGCGCAACCAGTGCCGAGCGGGGCTCGAAACGCACATCCCCTTCATCCAGATGATGGTCACTTTCCTCGATATAGGGCGGGTTGCTAACGATCAAATCAAACGGCCCCGGGCTGGGCGACAGCCAGCTGCCCTGCAGACAAGTCACCGCGGCCCCCAGCCGATGAGCGTTGTCAGCGGCCACCTGCAAGGCGGCCTCACTCAGATCCACCAGGGTGACATGCCACTCCGGCCGCGCCAGCGCCAGGGAAACGCCGATGGCTCCGGTCCCCGTGCCCAGATCCACCACCCGCGCCTCGGCGGGCACATCCAGCGACAGGGCCTTTTCCACCAGGGTTTCCGTATCCGGGCGGGGAATCAGGGTATCGGCGGTCACCCGAAACAGGTGGCCGAAAAACTCCCGCTCGCCGATCAAATGCGCCACCGGCTCGCCCGCCACCCGGCGGTCCAGCAAGGACGTAAAGTCGGCCTGCTGCGCAGTGCTCAGTTCGCGTTCGGGCCAGGTAAAGAGATAGCTGCGCGGCTTGCCCAGCACGTGGCAAAGCAGCAACTCCGCATCCAGTGCGGCGCTCGGCGAGTCGCTCAACCGGCTACGCGCATCGCGCAGGGCCGCGTCAATGCGCATGGTGATCAGCTCTCGCCCAGCGCGGCCAGCTGATCGGCCTGGTACTCCGCCAGCAAGGCACCCAGCAATTCATCCATGTCCCCCTCCATCAGCTCGCCCAGGCGAT
Source organism: Alcanivorax sp. VBW004 (assembly GCF_009718865.1). Classification (NCBI taxonomy): domain Bacteria; kingdom Pseudomonadati; phylum Pseudomonadota; class Gammaproteobacteria; order Oceanospirillales; family Alcanivoracaceae; genus Alcanivorax; species Alcanivorax sp. VBW004. The sequence goes on along the minus strand of NZ_WNHC01000001.1, from coordinate 1,671,577 downwards.
ACAGGGTCAGGTTGATGCGGTGGTCGGACACCCGGCCCTGCGGGTAATTGTAGGTCCGGATGCGCTCGGAACGGTCACCGGAGCCCACCAGGGACTTGCGCTCCGCCGCCTGCTCCGCGTGGGCCGCGTTCTGCTGGGCATCATAGAGTTTGGCACTGAGCAGGCTCATGGCGCGGGCCTTGTTCTTGTGCTGGCTGCGCTCGTCCTGACATTCCACCACCACACCGGTGGGCAAGTGCGTAATACGCACCGCGGAATCGGTAGTGTTAACGTGCTGCCCCCCGGCGCCGGAGGAGCGATAGGTATCGATCCGCAGATCTTCGTTGCGAATGGTGATATCGCCCAACTGCTCGGCTTCCGCCATGATCGCCACCGTACAGGCGGAGGTATGGATACGCCCCTGGGATTCCGTGGCCGGCACCCGCTGCACCCGGTGGGCACCGGATTCAAATTTCATGCGCGAATAGACGCCATCACCGATCACCCGTGCGATCACCTCCTTGTACCCGCCGTGCTCGCCCTCACTGGCGCTGACCATCTCCACTTTCCAGCCACGCTGATCGGCGTACTTGGAATACATGCGGAACAGATCGCCGGCAAAAATGGCCGCCTCGTCGCCGCCAGTGCCGGCGCGGACTTCGAGGAACACGTTGGCACCGTCGCGGGGGTCTTTAGGCAACATCAGTTTCTGCAGTTCTTCGGCAAGCTCCTCCATGCGCGCCTGGGCATCACGGGCTTCTTCCGCGCCCATTTCGCGCATATCCGGATCGCTGTCGTCCTGCATGGCCCTGGCCGCGTCCAGGTTATCAGCAGCCTGCAGATACGCCTGATAGCATTTCACCACCGGATCGATTTCCGCGTACTCCCGGGACAAATCACGAAACTGGTTCTGATTGCCGATCACATCCGGGTCAGACAGCAATCCCGCCAGTTCTTCGAACCGGTCTGCGAGCTTATCCAGCTTGCCTTGCAATGACGCTTTCATAGAGTCCTCTAAAGCACAGTGCTTTATTCAGGGGTGTATTCGGGTGAGCTATTCGTTTTCTTCGGACGAGGAACCCGGATTTTCGAGCAGCAGCTCGCGGGCCAGCAACAGGGCTTCGGCGCGACCATCAGCCGCCATTTTTCGCAAGGTCACACTGGGCGTATGCAGCCACTTGTTCACCAGCGAATGCTGAAACTTGCGCAGCACCTGTTCCGCATCGCCACCATTGCGTAACTGCTGAAGGGCTTTTTCCAGTTCACTCTCCGCCATGCTGGTGCGTTGCTCACGGTAGTCGCGCAACACCTTGACGGCATCCTGCTCACGACGCTGACGGCGATGCCGCACAATGGCATCACGGATCAATTCCGAGGCTTCCTGGGCCGCCTGCTGACGGGCACGGACATTTTCCTGAATGGCTTCCTGCAGGTGATCCACGGTGTACAGGTAAACATCGTCCAGCTCGCCCACTTCCGGTTCGATATCCCGTGGCACGGCGATATCCACCATGAACATGGGCCGGTGGCGACGTTTTTTCAGGGCCCGCTCTACCATGCCCTTACCCAGAATCGGCAACGGGGCGGCAGTACAGGAAATCAGGATATCGGCACTTTCCAGCGCCACCGGCAATTCTTCCAGGCTGATGCCCCGGCCGCCCACGGCCGCTGCCAGCTCGCTCGCCCGTTCCTGGGTGCGGTTGGCAATGGTAATTTCCTGCACCTGCTGCTCGCCCAGATGACGCGCCACCAGCTCGATCATTTCACCGGCACCGATCAACAACGCCCGGCTTTTTTTCAGGTCCGCAAAAATGTGGCGCGCAAATGAAACCGCCGCATAGGCCACCGATACCGGGTTAGCACCGATGCCGGTTTCCGTGCGAATGCGTTTGGCCACCGAAAAGACTTCCTGGAACAGGCGCGACAGTTCGCCATTGAGCAGGCCTGCCTCGTGGGCGCGGGCATAGGCTTCACGCATCTGCCCCAGGATCTGGGGCTCGCCCAGCACCAGCGAATCCAGGCCGCCTGCCACCCGCATCATGTGCTCCAGCGCCTGCTCCCCGGAGTGCTGATACAGCACCGTGGACAACCGTTCGGCGGACAGGTTACGGCTCGAGGCCAGCCATTGGGTAAAATTCGGGGAAACGTCGTCAGTGAGGCAATACAGCTCGGTGCGATTACAGGTAGACAGCAAGGCAGCCTCCCGCACACCGGGCATCTCACGCAAGCTGGCCAGCGCCGCTTCCGCCTGCTGCGTTGAAAACGCCAGACGTTCGCGTAACTCCACATCCGCGGTGGTGTGATTGACGCCAACAGCGACTAGATTCATACATTCCTGTGCGCGACAGTGACAGCGGGCGATCGTGGCCAGCCCGAAAACCCCGAAAAAGCCGGGGCGCAAGGGTGTGGCATTTTGCGCGAAAGCGCCTGCCAAAACAATGTCGGCCCGGAGAGCAAACCGTTATGGTAGCGCACACCACTTCACGGTTTGGGCAATGGCCAATCGCTGTGCCATGATAGCCCAAACAGAAAACAGGCATACCGACCTTAATGACCCGTTACGCGATTCTGCCGCTCTGCGGCGCACTCCTGATCCACGGCTGCGCCAGCCAGACCCCAGCTCCTGAGCCCACCCCGGAACCCACGGTGCCGGTGGCCAGCGCCCCGAATTATGACAGCGAGACCCTGTCCGACCTGCTCGTGGCAGAAGTGGCAGCCCAGCGCCAATCCCTGGGCGTGACCCTTGGCTACTACAGCCGGGCAGCGGAAAGCACCCGTGACCCGGCCGTCATCAGCCAGGCCGCCCAGCTGGCCCACTATCTGGAAGATCCCCAGCAAGCCCTGGCCATGAGCGAACTCTGGCTGGACACCACGCCGGACAGCGAGGACGCCCTGCAAGTGGCCATCCTCTCGGAGATTCGTCTGGGCAACACTTCAGCGGCCACCCGACATCTGGACCAGTTACTGAGCGCCCATGGCGAAGACGCCCTGGGTCGTCTGGTCAACCAGGCACGCGGCCTGGACGAGCAAGGCAACCTGCAACTGGTCGAGGCCCTGGCCCAGCTCACCGACAGCTATCCGGATCAGGCACCTCTCTGGTACGCCCGCGCCCTGTGGCTTGAACACGAAAAACAGCCCGAACCGGCCCTGGACGCCACCGAGCGCACACTCAAATTAATGCCCCGCCATGAAGATGCCCTGCTCCTCAAGGCGCAGCTGCTCTACGAAACCGGCGAGCCCCAAAAAGCCCTGCGCCACCTGAAAAAGCTGGTCCGCAAATACCCGCAAGCGCGCCGCCCCCGCATCGCCTACGTTCGCATGCTGCTGGCCACCGGCCAGCTGGAAGAGGCTGGCGAGCAACTCACCATCATGGCAGAGCAAAACCCTCAGGATCTGGACCTGCGCTTCTCGCTGGCCCTGCTTGCCCTGGAGGCTGGCGCCAGCGATGCCGCGCAGACCCAGCTTAACGTCCTGCTCGCACAGAACTATCGCCCCGACGATATTCATCTGTACCTGGCCCAGGCCGCCGAGCAGAAGATGGACACAGACAGCGCCATCGACCATTACCTGAAAGTCGGTGGCCCCCAGGCCATCCGCGCGCGAGTGCAAGCCGCCCGCCTGCTGTACCAGCAAGGTAATGCCGGCCAGGCCCACGCCCTGATGCAGGATCTGGCCCAGCAACAACCGGAACTGCAGGACAGCCTGACCATCACCGAAGCAGAAATGCGCAGCAGCAACGGCGACCCTCAAGGCGCCATCGCCCTGATCAACGACGCACTGCGTGACCAGCCCGACAATACCGAGCTGCTCTACAGCCGTGCCATGACCGCCGAAAAGGTGGGCGACCTGGCACAGCTGGAAAAGGACCTGAAGCGCATCATCACCCTGAACCCGGACGATGCCAGCGCCCTCAATGCCTTGGGGTATACCCTGGGCAACCGGACCGATCGTCTGGACGAAGCCTATCAATACGTCTCCCGGGCACTGGAGCTGCGCCCCGACGACCCGGCCATTCTCGATTCCATGGGCTGGGTACTGTACCAGCGCGGCGAGCCGGAAGCCGCCCGGGACTATCTGCGCCGGGCCTATGAAAAATTCCCCGACCCGGAAGTCGCCGCTCACTATGGTGAAGTCCTGTGGGTTCTGGGCGCCCAGAACCAGGCCCGCCAGGTCTGGCGCGACACCCTGGAAAGCGACCCGGACGCCCCCCACATCCGCGAAGTCATGGAAAAACTCGGAGCCCGCCTGTGACCCTGAGCCTTACCCGCCTTATTGGCCTGGCGCTGATAGCCCTGGCATTAAGCGCCTGCCAGCTACGCCCCACCACGACCGCCCAGTTCGAACACCCCGGCCAGATCCAGCAATGGCAGATAAGCGGCAAGCTCGGCTACCGCACCGCCAACGACGGCGGCAGCGCCACCTTTGACTGGCGCCAACAACCCCAGCGGGGCGATATTCATTTTTCCGGACCACTGGGCTTTGGCAGCGCAGACCTCCATTGGGATAGCGGCCGCGCGGAACTGGTCACCACCAAGGAAACCTACCAGGCCCGCAGCCCCGGCGAACTGGCCTGGCACCTCACCGGCTTCTGGCTGCCCGTGTCTGCCCTGCAATACTGGGCTCGTGGCCTGCCCTGGCCCGGCGCACCAGCGGATGCCGAATACGATGACCAGCAACGCCTGATTTCACTGGAGCAACTGGGCTGGTCGCTCAGCTTCGATCGCTACGCGCCCATCGCCGGCGTCGCCCTGCCCTACCGCATCAAGGCCCAGCAGAACAGCAACCGTTTCACCCTGCTGATCAAGGACTGGCAACCCGGCAGCAGCGCCCCGTGACCCGACCAAAACCCGCCCCGGCACTGACACTGCCGGCCCCGGCCAAGCTCAACCTGTTCCTGCACATCACTGGCCGCCGCGATGATGGCTACCATCAACTGCAGACCGTGTTCGCCCTGCTCGACCATGGCGACACCCTGGCATTCTCCCCGGCAGACGCCTTGTCGCTGCAATGCCACACGGAAAACAACCAGGGCGCCCTCCCCACGGATGACAGCAACCTGATTCTGCAAGCCGCCAGAGCACTGCAGGCGCACACCGGCAGCAACAAGGGGGCGGCGATCACCCTGACCAAGCGCCTGCCACTGGGTGGCGGCGTAGGTGGCGGGTCCTCCGACGCCGCCACCGCCCTGCTGGGTCTGAACCAACTCTGGGAGCTGGGCCTGACACTGCCGGAGCTGGCCGATATCGGTCTGGCGCTGGGCGCCGATGTGCCCGTCTTTGTGCTGGGGCACAGTGCCTGGGCAGAAGGTGTCGGCGAACAAATTTCCCCCGTCACACTACCAAATGACGCTTTTTTGGTCGTTCACCCCGGAATTCATGTATCAACTGCTCGAATTTTCGGCGACCGGCAATTGACAAGGGATACACCCATCAGTAAATTACCGGCCTCGCTTGAGGCGGTGCTGACCCGCGACTTTCACAACGACTGTGAAGCGGTGGCAACCCGGCACTTTCCGGAAATCGGAAAAACGCTGGACTGGCTCAAGCAACATACGGGCAATGCTCGTATGACCGGCACAGGCGCTTGCTGTTTTTCCCGCCTGACCGGATTGCAACAGGGGCAGCAATTGCTGCAACAGTTGCCACAACACTGGACAGGTTTCGTCGCTCGAAGCTGTAATACTTCTCCTCTCCACCAGATTCTGGGAGAGACACTGGCGAAGTTTCGAGAGACAAAGAATTCAGGCAAACCCGCTTAAGCGGGCCTGAGACCGAGTGTTGGGGTATAGCCAAGTTGGTAAGGCAGCGGGTTTTGATCCCGTTATTCCCAGGTTCGAGTCCTGGTACCCCAGCCATTTTCTTCTGAGGAACCTCTTACCCTTCCCCTTAGTGGTTCCCAAATTCACGACGCAAGACCCCAGGGGGCGCCAGTGTCCAAGCTCGTCGTTTTCACCGGTAACGCAAATCCCGAATTGGCCAAAGCCATGGTCAACAACCTGAACCTGCCGATCGGCAATGCCGATGTGGGCACGTTCAGCGATGGCGAAGTTGCCGTGGAAATCCAGGAAAACGTGCGCGGCAAAGACGTCTTTATCGTGCAATCCACCTGCAACCCGACCAACAACAACCTGATGGAATTGCTGGTCATGGCCGACGCCCTGCGTCGCTCCTCCGCAGGCCGCATCACCGCTGTTGTCCCCTACTTTGGTTATGCCCGCCAGGATCGCCGCGTGCGCTCCGCCCGTGTGCCGATTACCGCCAAAGTGGTCGCCGACATGATCACCGCCGTTGGTATTGATCGCGTGGTTACCGTGGATCTTCACGCCGACCAGATTCAGGGCTTCTTCGATATCCCGGTAGACAACGTCTACGCCACCCCGCTGATCGTGGCGGACATCGAACGCCAGAACCATGACGACCTGATGGTGGTCTCCCCGGACGTGGGCGGTGTAGTCCGTGCCCGCGCCCTGGCCAAGCAGCTCAATGACGCCGACCTGGCCATCATCGACAAGCGCCGCCCCAAGGCCAATGTGTCCCAGGTGATGCATATCATCGGTGAAGTGGAAGGCCGCACCTGCGTACTGGTGGACGACATGGTCGATACCGCCGGCACCCTGTGCAAAGCCGCCCAGGCCCTGAAAGACCACGGCGCCGCCAAGGTGATTGCCTACATCACCCACCCGATCCTGTCCGGCCCGGCCATCGACAATATTGCCAGCAGCGCCCTGGACGAACTGGTTGTCACCGACACCATCCCCCTGTCCGAAGCCGGCCGCGCCTGCGCCAACATCCGCGTCCTCAGCCTGGCCCCCATGCTGGCCGAGACGGTACGCCGGGTGAACAACGAAGAGTCCCTGAGCGCCATGTTCGACCGGCTGGAGCTGGTATAGGGAGACGCAGCACGCTTCACGCTGCACGCGACAACACGGATCACGTCTTTTGATCTGCTCGCCTTGAGGCCGCGCACCAAATTATGGGCGCGGCCTCTTACGTTCTGAAACCGACCCCACTTGTCGTGTTGTTGCGTGGCGCGAGTTGCGTGATGCGTCCCGAAGGGCCATAATCGCGCCCCCGCGGAATCCTCCGTGGTTTTATCAACCTCTCTGGCCGACCTGGTCGCGGGAAGCCCGAGAGCATACTGGAGACAGACCATGTCCAATGAATTCCAGCTTAATGCTGAAAGCCGCAGCGATACAGGGAAAGGTGCGAGCCGCCGCCTGCGTCGTCTGCAAGAACGTGTTCCCGGCATCCTCTACGGTGGCGAAGCCGAGCCGCAGATGATCAGCGTTGAACTGCGCGAGCTGAAAAAAGCCCTGGAAAACGAAGCGTTCTACAGCCACATCCTGACCCTGAAGCTGGACGGTGCCAGTGTGCAGGCCGTACTGCGTGACATGCAGCGTCATCCTGCCAAGGGCCACCCGCTGCACGTGGATCTGCTGCGCGTCGACAAGACCCACAAGATCACCATGAACGTTCCCCTGCACTTCATCAACGAAGAAAGCTCTATCGGCGTGAAGAAGCAAGGCGGCGAGATTCAGCACAACTACGCGGAAGTGGAAGTGAGCTGTCTGCCCCAGCACCTGCCCGAGTTCATCGAAGTGGACATGGCTAACGCTGAGCTGGAGACCGTTATTCACCTGTCCGATCTGAAACTGCCGAAAGGCGTGGAGCTGACCCAGCTTGCTCTGGGCGACGACCACGACCAGCCGGTAGCTGCGGTTCACCAGCCGAAAGTCCGTGCGTCCGCTGATGACGATGCCGACGAAGCGGCAGGCGAAGAAGCCTCAGGCGAGGAATAAGACGCACCGTGGCGGAACCTGTTCGACTGATCGTGGGCCTGGGCAATCCGGGCCGCGAATACGAAGACACCCGCCACAATGCCGGCGTCTGGTATGTAGACGCCCTGGCCCGACGCCAGGGCGTCTTCCTTACCGAAGACAAGAAATATTTCGGCCTCACCGCCACCTTCTCCTTTGAAGGCGAAACGATCCGCCTGCTGGTTCCGACCACCTTCATGAACCGCAGTGGTCAGGCAACCGCCGCACTGGCAAACTTCTTCAAGATTCCCGTTACGCAGATGCTGGTTGCTCACGACGAGCTCGACCTGCCCCCCGGCTGTGCCCGCTTCAAGCAAGGCGGCGGCCACGGAGGCCACAATGGTCTGCGCGACATCATCAGCCGACATAGCAACAGCCGCGACTTTTACCGGCTACGCCTGGGCATCGGCCACCCCGGCTCTGCAGACCGGGTTACCCCCCACGTGCTGAACAAACCCTCCAAAGCCGATCGGGACCTGATCGATCGCGCCATCGATGAAGCCGCCCACTACACCGCCGATATGCTCCGCGGCGATCTGAATGGCGCCATGAACCACCTCAACGGCTTTAAAGCTTAAGATCAGCCACACGCCCCAAGCAGCACGCGACAACGCGAGAGCCGCTTTCTTTGATTTAAAGCAACGAGCCGCGCCTGACCATGAGAGCGACCTCATGGCGTACACGCCTCCTCCATAGCTGCGGCGCGTTGTAGCTTGTCGCTTGCCGCTCATGTAGCATTGCGGCCTCGAAAAATGGAGGTCTGTCATGGGTTTCAAATGCGGTATCGTCGGTCTGCCCAACGTGGGCAAATCCACCCTGTTCAACGCGCTGACCAAAGCGGGTATTGATGCCGAGAACTTCCCGTTCTGCACCATTGAACCCAACACCGGCGTGGTACCGGTGCCAGACCCGCGTCTGGACAAACTCTCCGCCATCGTCAGCCCGGAGCGGGTCATGCCCGCCACCATGGAATTCGTGGACATTGCCGGCCTGGTCGCTGGCGCCTCCAAAGGCGAAGGGCTGGGCAACAAATTCCTGGCCAACATCCGTGAAACCGACGCCATCGCTCACGTGGTGCGCTGCTTCGACGATGAAAACGTGATCCACGTATCCGGCAAGGTATCCCCGCTGGACGATATCGCCGTGATCAACACCGAGCTGGCCCTGGCCGACCTGGACACAGTAGAAAAAGCCCACCTGCGCGCCACCAAGGCCGCCAAAGGCCAGGACAAGGATGCCAAAGGCTTGCTGCCGGTACTGGACAAGGTACTTCCCGCCCTGAACGAAGGCGACCCGGCCCGTTCCGTGGAGCTCACTGACGATGAGCGCAAGGCAATTAAAAGCCTCAACCTGCTGACCCTGAAGCCCACCATGTATATTGCCAACGTGGACGAAGGTGGCTTTGAGGACAACGCCCTGCTGGACGCTGTGCGCGAGCTGGCCGAGAAAGAAAATTCCTCCGTGGTGCCGATCTGCGCCAAAATCGAATCCGAGATTGCCGAACTGGACGACGAAGAAAAAGCCGACTTCCTCGCTGACCTGGGCATGGAAGAACCGGGCCTGAACCGGGTGATTCGTGCCGGCTTTGACTTGCTCGGCCTGCAGACCTACTTCACCGCCGGCGTTAAGGAAGTGCGCGCCTGGACTGTTCGGGTTGGCGCCACCGCGCCCCAGGCTGCCGGCGTGATTCATACGGATTTCGAGAAAGGTTTCATTCGTGCCGAAGTCACCGGCTACGATGATTACATCGACAACAACGGCGAGCAGGGTGCCAAGGAAGCCGGCAAGTGGCGCCTGGAAGGCAAGGAATACATCGTCAAGGATGGTGACGTGGTGCATTTCCGGTTTAACGTATAAGAGAACGCTGCACGCACCACGTTTCATGCAACACGCGAATAAAAAAGGCCGCCCTTCCGGGCGGCCTTTTTTGTTTCGCAGTTAATTATTAACTGTTAACTATTCATTGCCCTTTTAGTCCGTACCGCCCGCATTCACTGGCTCGAAGTCTTCATCCTTCAGCTCCGGCAGCTTCTCATCGCAACCCTGAATGCCCTGCTTTTTCAGGTTGGTGCAGACCCGATCCAGCTTGTTGTCCACCGCGTGCATGTGATCCAGCAGCAGGTGAATCGCTTCGGCCACCGGGTCAGGCATGTCGTTGCTGACACCATAGGCCTGGAAACCAATTTTCTCGGCCATTTCCTGGCGAGTCTTTTCTTTCTCGGTCAACGGATGGCTAATCACCCGGCCCGGGATACCGACCACCGTCGCCCCTTCCGGCACCTCCTTGGTGACCACGGAATTGGAGCCAATCTTGGCATTCTTGTGCACCGTAAACGGCCCCAGCACCTTGGCTCCCGCACCAACCACCACACCGTCTTCCAGTGTCGGGTGGCGCTTGCCCTTGCTCCAGCTGGTGCCACCCAGGGTAACGCCGTGATACAACGTCACGTCATCACCGATTTCTGCGGTTTCACCGATCACCACCCCCATGCCGTGATCAATAAAGAAACGACGGCCAATTTTGGCACCGGGATGAATTTCGATACCGGTGAGCCAGCGCGAAAACGTGGACAACAACCGCGCCAGTTGCTTGAAGTTGCGCGTCCATAGCCCATGGGCCAACCGATGGAAAAGCACTGCGTGCAAACCGGGATAGTTGAGCAACACTTCCAGCGTATTGCGGGCCGCCGGGTCCCGGTGAAAGACCGAACGGATGTCCTCGCGCACTTGATCAAACATAACTACCTCAACATCGAAGCCTTGGGCCTGGGCCCGTTAGGATGACGCCAATAACCGTTTGTTACGGCACATCAGCCATCATCTCGCGGCATTTTTTTCTCCAACGCCACCAATACGCCCCGCAAAATGCTCATTTCCATTTTGTCCGGTCGGGCGCGCATAAACAAACGGCGCATGCGCGTCATCACCTGCCCGGGCTGCTCCGGATTCAGGAATCCACTCTGCGCCATCACCTTTTCCAGGTGGTCCAGAAACCCCGATACCGCTTCGTTAGTGGCCGGCGGCTCATCCCAGAACATTTCCGGCAACGGCATGACCTCGCGACGGGAACGGGATTCCTGCAGCTCAAAGTCGTCCCCCAACAACGCCAGGCGCAGCTCGTAACTGATTAATTGGACCGCCGACGCCACATTCAAGACCCCATACTCCGGGTTGGTGGGCACGCTCACATGAAGATTGCAGCGGCGCAGCTCATCGTTGGTCAGGCCCCGGTCCTCACGGCCGAACAACACCGCGATGCGAGTATCCTGCGGCGCATTGGCCAAATCGTGAGACAACTGAGCCGCCAGCTGGCGTGGAGTCAGGCAAGGCCACGGAATGCGACGCTGACGGGCGCTGGTGCCAATCACCAGAGTGGCGCCTTCCAGGGCCTCGTCCACGCTGTTGCATACCTGTGCAGCCTCCAGCACATCGCCGGCACCGGAGGCGCGCGCCGTCGCCTCCACACTGGGGTAGGCCTGCGGCTGCACCAGACGCAGATCCGACAGGCCCATGGTTTTCATGGCCCGGGCAGCCGCGCCGATATTGCCGGGGTGGGAGGTTTCCACCATCACAATGCGCACATTTTCCAACATGGGAGGCCTCTCATTAAAAAAGGCGCTAATCTTAACACGGCGGCTGCCCTGATCGCGCGGGCTCTGCTACAATCCGCGCCCCGGAACGGGAACCCCGAGTTTCCCTGCCCTGCGCTCTTTAAAGGAGCCTCTGAAGAACGCCTTGTGTGCTCAGTCTTTCAGGCTGGCCCGCAATCTAGGCGCGCTTTTGACGGTGTATGTCGATCCATCGAAAAAGGGCAACAACGAGTGCGGGCCAGCCTGGAAGACCCGGAGGGCGCGGTCTGAAACGCCCATTTGCTGCGCCTTGCCTCTAGGAAAGGGAACCACCCTGCCCGTCGAGACAAGACACAACAACTGCACGTTTCAGACCACGCTGAGCACACAAGGCGTTCTTCAGAGGCTCCTAGCCGTTACGCCACACGTCATATTGAGGATAGATGCCATGCATGCGCCGCAAGTGAATATCGCCCTGCGAGCCGCCCGTCAGGCGGGAAATCTGATTCGCAGAGCTGCTGAAAGCAGTGATCCCGTGTCTGTCACGAAAAAGGGCATGAACGACTTCGTCACCGAAGTGGATCGCGCTGCAGAAGCGCGCATCATCGATGTGATTCGCAAGGCCTACCCGGACCACAGCATTCTGGCTGAAGAATCCGGTATGCTCGAAGGCAGTGGCGACGGTAAAGACTACCAGTGGATCATCGACCCACTGGACGGCACTACCAACTTCATCCATGGCTTCCCCCAGTACTGCGTCTCCATTGCCCTCAAATTCAAAGGCAAAATCGAGCATGCGGTCATTTACGATCCCAACCGCGACGAAGAATTCACCGCCAGCCGTGGCCGTGGCGCCGCCCTCAATGGCCGCCGCATTCGCTGCACCAACCGGGCAGGACTGGATGGCTGTCTGATTGGCACCGGCTTCCCGTTCCGCAAGGACCAGGCCCCGCATATGGACGCCTACCTCGGCATGTTCGCGGATATCGCGGCCTCCACCGCCGGCCTGCGTCGCCCCGGTTCCGCAGCCCTGGATCTGGCCTGGCTGGCCGCCGGCCGGCTGGACGGCTTCTTTGAATTCGGCCTGGCAGAGTGGGACATGGCCGCAGGCGTACTGCTGATTACCGAAGCCGGCGGCCTGGTTGGCGACCTGAGCGGTGGCCACAAGTACCTGGAAAGCGGCGGTATCGTCGCCGGCAGCCCGAAAGTCTTTAAGGGCTTGCTGCAAAAAATCAAACCTCATCTGAACGACAGCCTGAAGCGCTAACCCCCGCACAGCCTCACCTTCTCCCTTCCTCCCGCTGCGGAGGAAGGGTTTTTCCTGCCTGTCCCCTCACTCCGTTTTGTAAAAACTCCTTAGACTTCAATACGAAAGTGCTGTCTGTGGCATGGACATCTCGGCACGCTTTGCTAGCGTGTCAGGTATAACGGTTCAGCAAGGAGACGCTTCATGGCAACAGTTTCTCTCACGGACAGCACCCTGTTCCGCCAACAGTGCTACATCGATGGTCAGTGGTGTGATGCTGACGACGGCGCCACCTTTGCGGTCGACAACCCGGCAAACGGCGAAGACATCGGCACCTCGCCCCGCATGGGCGAAGCCGAAACCCGCCGCGCCATCGACGCCGCCCATCAGGCTTTTCCCGGCTGGCGCGACAAGACCGCCGCCGAACGGGCCAACCTGCTGATGGCCTGGCACGATCTGATGATGGAGCACCAGGAAGACCTGGGCCGCCTGATGACGCTGGAACAAGGCAAGCCCCTGCCCGAGGCCAAAGGGGAAATCGCTTACTCTGCCTCTTTCCTGAAATGGTTTGCCGAAGAAGCGCGCCGGGCCTATGGCGACACCATTCCCGCGTCCAAACCCGGCCAGCAGATCGTGGTGATTAAACAACCCATCGGGGTCACCGCCGCGATCACGCCTTGGAACTTTCCCTCCTCGATGATTACCCGCAAAGCCGGGGCGGCCCTGGCCGCAGGCTGCACCATGGTGGTCAAACCCGCCAGCGCCACCCCGTACTCCGCACTGGCGCTGGCCGAACTTGCCGACCGCGCCGGGATTCCAGCAGGGGTGTTCAATGTCATCACCGGCAGCGCCGGCGCCATCTCCACGGCAATCACCGACTCCCCCAAGGTTCGCAAACTGAGTTTCACCGGCTCCACCGAAGTGGGCAGCCAGCTCATGGCCCAGTGCGCCAAACACATCCAGAAGGTCTCACTGGAACTGGGCGGCAACGCCCCTTTCCTGGTATTCGACGATGCCAACCTGGATAAAGCCGTGGAAGGCGCCATGGCCAGCAAGTTTCGCAACACCGGCCAGACCTGCGTGTGCGTGAACCGTTTCCTGGTACAGGAAAGCATCCACGATGCCTTTGTGGAGAAATTCAAGGTTGCCATCGAAGCCATGAAAGTAGGCGATGGCTTTGAAGAAGGCGTTTCCCAGGCTGCCCTCATCAACCGGGGCGCCTCCGATAAAGTCATGGAGCATCTGGAAGATGCACTGGGCAAGGGCGCCCGGGTCATCACCGGGGGCCAACGCCACGAACGGGGTGGCAGCTTCGTTCAGCCCACGCTGATCACCGGCGTTTCCACCGATGCCCAACTCTGCCAGGACGAAACCTTCGGGCCGCTGGCGGCCATCATTCCCTTTAAAACGGAAGAAGACGCCATCCGCATTGCCAACGACACCCCTTACGGGCTGGCAGCGTACTTCTACAGCGACAATATCCACCGCTGCTGGCGCGTGGCAGAAGCACTGGAAAGCGGCATGGTCGGCGTCAACGAAGGGTTGATTTCCAATGCCACCGCACCGTTTGGCGGGGTCAAGGAATCCGGCCTGGGCCGCGAAGGCTCCCACCAGGGCATGGAAGAGTATCTGGAAACGAAATACCTGTGCATGGGAAGTTGAGACGCTTCACGCAACACGCTTCACGCAACCACACGGGGCAATGCCTGTAATAACGCATACCCTCGCGCTTCGCGCATCAACGTGATCCCGCGGTTACAAGACGTGAAGCCAGCGCCACACGCAAGGCGCGCTGTTGTGTGCAGCGTGGAGCATGCTGGGTTAAAGGAGTTAAGGATGACGAAACGGCTAAACATCGCCCTGCTCCCCGGCGACGGCATCGGCCCTGAAGTCATGGCCGTGGCCGAACAAGCGTTAACACTGCTGATTGACCGCTTTCAGTTGCCGCTGTCCTGTCACTCTTTCCCCTGGCCGTCCCACGCCTGGCACCAGCAACACGGGCAGATGATGCCGGATGATGGCGTCGACCAGCTACGCGCCTTTGATGCCATTTTGTTGGGGGCCCTGGGCGACCCGGGGCCACTGGATGATCCGGACCGTTTTGTGCTGCCCGACAGCATTTCTCTCTCGCCGCTGTTGGCGCTGCGCAAACAACTGGACCTGTGGGCCTGTGAGCGGCCAGCCCGCTGGCAGCCCGGCGCGCCCCAGTACCTCAGCGATCCACGCGCCAACGATGTGGACATGCTGGTGATTCGCGAAAACAGCGAAGGTGAATACAGCAACCAGGGCGGTCGCCTGCGAGCCGGCACGCCCCACGAAGTGGCCACGCAGGTGGAGGTATTTACCGCCTCCGCCACTGAGCGTTTGATTCGTCATGCCTTTGAGCGCGCCCGCCAGCGGGCCACCCAACGTCATCGGCCGCGCCAGTTCAAGAACGAAAAAGCCTCACAGGTCTGCCTGATCACCAAACGCAACGCCCAGCCCTTCTGGGGCGACCTGTACACCGAAACCTTCCTGCGCCTGGCTCAGGAGTATCCGGATGTGGACACCCACCACGAACTGGTGGATGCGGCCTGCATGAAATTTGTCCAGTGTCCCTGGCGTTTCGATGTGGTGGTGGCCAGCAACCTGCACGGCGACATCCTCACCGACCTGGCGGCGGTACTCTGTGGCGGCCCCGGACTCGCCCCCTCCGCCAACCTGAATCCGGCCGACAACAGTATTCCCGCGTTATTCGAACCGGTCCACGGTAGCGCACCGGACATTGCCGGGCAGAATCTGGCCGACCCCCGCGCCACCCTGCTCAGCCTGGCCATGACCCTGGAATGGCTCGCCCCCCACCACCCGGCCCTGGGCAATGCGGCACAACATCTGCATGACACGGTAACGGCGGACCTGGCCAGGGGAAATGACCCCACACTGACCAACGGGGCCCAGGCCACCGGCACCCGGGAAACAGGACAACGGCTTTACGCATTGCTGGCTCCGTAACACGGGCCGGTAACGTCAGAGCACCAGCGGGGCGTATTTTCATCCCGCTGGCATCAGACAACGACGGCAATGAGCGATGAGAAAGGAGGCACCATGAGTCATTTGTCCCCCTTACTGGTTCAGTCCAGCGGGATTTGCGCAGAGCGCGGCGAAGGTAGCTGGCTCTATGATGAAAAAGGCAACCGCTGGCTGGACTTCACCTCCGGCATCGGCGTGACCTCCACCGGCCACTGTCACCCCAAAGTGGTCGCCGCCACGCAGGCTCAGGCCGCCAAGCTGGTTCACGCCCAGTACGCCACCGTCACTCACCCCAACATGCTGGCCCTCACCGACCGGCTCTACGAACACCTGCCCAAAGGACTTGATGCGGTGGCCTTTTCCAACTCCGGCAGCGAGTCCGTGGAAGCGGCCATTCGCCTGGCGCGCCAGGCCACCGGCCGCACCAATCTCATCGCCTTTCGCGGTGGCTTCCACGGCCGCACCCTGGCCGCCGCCTCGCTGACCACGTCCACCAGCAAGGTACGTACCGGCTGGCAGCCGCTGATGGCCGGGGTCAGCATCGCCCCGTTCCCGCACGCTTATCGCTATAATCAGGACATGGATCAGTGTGTCACCGACTGCCTCAACGAGCTGGACCATATCTTCGCCACCGAGTGCAACCCGGCCGACACCGCCGCCATGATTATCGAACCGGTGCAGGGCGAGTACGGCTATTACCCCGCCTCGGCCGCCTTCATGAAAGGCCTGCGCGAACGTTGCGACAGGCACGGCATCCTGCTGATTGCCGATGAAATCCAGGCCGGTTTTGGCCGCACCGGCAAGTTCTGGAGCCACGAACATTTCGATGTCAAACCCGACATCATCGTCACCGCCAAAGGGCTGGCCAGCGGCTACCCACTCTCCGCCATCGCCGCCAGCCGCGACCTGATGACCCACGGCTACCCCGGCTCACAGGGCGGCACCTATGGCGCCAATGCGGTGGCCTGCGCCGCCGCACTGGCCACCCTGGACGTCATTGAGGAAGAGCAGCTGGTGCCCCGCGCCGACAAGCTCGGCCAGCAGCTCCTTACTCACTTGCAGGGCCTGCAAAAACAGCATGACTGCATTGATGAAATTCGCGGCATGGGGCTCATGCTGGGCCTGGAAATTGTCAGTGCCCCACACACCCCCGATGGCGACCGCGCCGGCAAGCTGCTCAAGCATTGCGAAAATAACGGCATGCTGATGTTGCGCTGCGGCACCCAGGGCCAGGTGGTACGCTGGTTGCCACCGCTCACCGTCACCGAAGCGGAAATCGAAAAAGCGGTAGAACTGTTTGATGCCGCACTGAAAGAAACATGAGTTAAAAGATGAAAGTTAAAACGCGATCCCGGCATAGGGTTAACAGGCCCCTATGAAACCGCGCTTGTACTTTGAATATAAGCGGGCAAGGCTTTTGTCTTACGACAAGCTACCCCGGATTTTTCAACTTTGAACTTTTCACTTTCAACTCAAAAGGAGATTCGATGACCGACACCACCATCACCGTCCTGCTGGCCGAAGACGAACCGTCCCTGCCGGGCCTGGACTCCCTCAGCGACCACGCCCGGGTGCGGGAAGTGCGCACACCTGATGCACTCCGGGCCGCGCTGCCAGACACCCAGGTACTGGTGGTTACCGATTTCCGCACCGACCTGCTGGAAGAAGTGTGGCCGGATAACTGCCCGGTGCGCTGGGTCCACGCCACCAGTGCCGGTGTCGATGCACTGATGATCGACCCGATCAAACACAGTGACATCGTGGTCACCAACGCCCGCGGCATTTTCGATCGCGGCATCGCCGAATACGTGCTGGGCGCCCTGCTGATGTTCGCCAAGGACACGCTCGGCAACCTGGTACTGAAAGAACAGCACCGCTGGCAACACCGTGAAACCCGCATGCTGCGCGGCGCCAATGCACTGATCGTAGGCGCCGGCTCTATTGGCCGGGAAGTCGCCACGGTGCTCGGCGCCATGGGCATGAACGTGATCGGCACCGCCCGCCATGCACGCCAGGACAGCGCCTTTGATCGGGTCCACCGACAACAGGATCTGCCTGCCCTGCTCGGTGACGCGGACTATGTGGTGATCACCGCACCGCTAACACCGGACACCGACGGCCTCTTCGACGCCGCCACCTTCCGGCAGATGAAGCCCGGCGCGGCTCTCGTCAACGTCGGTCGCGGCCCCATCGTGCGCACCGACGCCCTGATGCAAGCCCTGCAACGCGGCCGGCTGGCCGGTGCAGCACTGGATGTGTTCGAAGCGGAACCCCTGCCCGCCGACCATCCGCTATGGGATCACCCCAATGTGATGATCTCGGCGCATATGGCCGGGGACTTCATTGGCTGGCGCCAGGCGCTGGGCCAGCAATTTGTCGATAACTTCCACCGCTGGCGCCGGGGTCAGCCACTGGACAACCCCGTCAGCAAGGAACACGGCTATGTAACCAACCGGTGAGCCCGCCGCGACGGGCCACCCCAGGAGGATCGTCGATGAGTAAGGAATTACTGACCATGAGCGCTCAGGCGCTGAAAGCCGCTTACCAGACCGGCGCCCTGTCACCCGTGGAGGTGTGCAACACCCTGCTGGATCATGTTGAGCGCCATGATGAGGCGCTCAACGCCTGGTGTCTGATCGACCGTGATACCACCTTGCAATGGGCTCGCGAAGCCGAACAGCGATACCAGAACGGCAACGCCGACGGCCTGCTTGACGGGGTGCCGGTTGCGGTCAAAGACGTCTTCCTTACCCCCATGTGGCCCACCCTGAAAGGGTCGAAAACCATCGATCCCGCCAGCACCCTGGAAAAACGCTCCCCGGCCGTCGCCGCACTGGAACGCCACGGTTATGTGCCGCTGGGCAAGACCACCACCCCCGAGTTTGGCTGGAAAGGGATTACCGACAGCCCCCTGTGTGGCCCCACCAACAACCCCTGGGACCCGAGCAAAACTGCCGGGGGCAGCAGTGGCGGCAGCGCGGCCGCCGTATCCGCCGGCATGGCGCCCATGGCACTGGGCACCGACGCGGGCGGCTCCATCCGCATTCCCGCCGGCTTCTGCGGCATCGTCGGCCACAAGCCCACATTCAGCGAAGTCCCCCACTGGCCAGCCAGCCCCTTCGGCACCCTGGCCCACGCCGGCCCCATGACCCGCACCGTAGCCGACGCCGCGCTGATGATGACCGTCATGAGCGAAGCCGATGCCCGCGACAGTCTGGCCGCGCCACGCCGCGGCATTGATTATGTCGCCGCTCTGCAACAGCCCATCAAAGGTCTGCGCATCGCCCTAAGCACCACTCTGGGTTATGCCGACGTGAACCCGGAAATCGAAAAAGCCACCCGTGAGGCCGCCCGGGTTTTCGAGTCACTGGGCGCCACCGTCAGCGAAGTCGACCCGGGTTTCAGCAACCCGCTGGCGGCATTCAGCCACTTGTTCTACAGCGGCGCCGCCAATGCCATGCGCGACCTGGGCGAGCGCCAGCGCAGCCTGATGGACCCGGCACTGGTGGAAGTGGCCACCAAGGCAGAAAAGCTGAGCATGCTGGATTACCTGGGCGCCATGAACGAACGCATGGCGGTGAGTGAACGTATGGCCGTATTCCACACCAAGTACGACCTGCTGATCACCCCCTGCTTGCCCATCGAGGCCTTCGACACCAACCGGGAAGTGCCGGTGGACTGGCCCAGCACCCGCTGGCCCACCTGGACGCCCTTCACCTACCCCTTCAACCTGACGGGCCAGCCGGCATTGTCTGTGCCATTGGGGCTCAGCAGCAACGGCCTGCCCATGGCGCTACAAATTGTCGGTGCCCGTTTCGACGATGCCCGAGTGCTCGCCGCTGGCCACGCCTTTGAACAGGCTCAGCCGTTTACCCAGCGACCACCGATGCTACAGAACTAGGAGCGCGACGGTGCGCATAGGGCTATCTTTTAGCGTCAGGCGTCCAGCGCTTGGCGTCCGGCGTTTGATAAGGAGCAGATGATGGGAAACAGCAATCTGGACACGGATTTCTACGAAAGCGAAGACCCGATCTGGAACCCGGCCCTGTTGACCATTCCGGTGCCGGGTATCCGCCGCATGGTGAATCTGGCTGCCGACCTGGACGATGTGATTCATCTGTCCATCGGCCAGCCCGACTTCAAACCGCCGGAGCACGTTATCCAGGCCGGGGTGGATGCGCTTTATGCTGGCCAGACCGGTTACACCATGGACGCCGGCCTGCCGGAGCTGCTGGAATCGCTGGCGGAGTACTACAGCAAACGCTATCAACGCACCCTGGTGCCGGAAAACTTCATGGTGACCACCGGCGCCACCGAAGCCCTGTATCTGGCGTTAACGGCCACCTCGGCCCCCGGCCGGGAGTTCATCGTGCCGGACCCGTCTTTCATGCTCTACGGCCCACTGATCCGCATGAACGGTGGCATCGTGCGCAACATTGCCACCCGCGCCGAGAACAACCATCAGCTGGATCCCCAGGAAGTGATTGATGCCATGGGACCCAATACCTTTGCGGTGATTCTCAACTCCCCCAGTAATCCCACCGGCACCATCTACCCGCGGGAAACCATCGAAGCCATTGTCGAAGAAGCGGCCTATCGCGGCATCCATGTGATCAGTGACGAGGTCTACGACCACCTGATCTACGACGGCAAGGATTACCCCAGCGTGCTGTCCTGTTGCCCGGATCTGGACCACGTCATGGTGATCAGCAGTTTCTCGAAAACCTTTTCCATGGCCGGCATGCGCATCGGCTGGCTGATCGGCAGCCAGGGCGCCATCAAGAAACTGCGCCGCTACCATATGTTCACCACCACGGTGGCCAACACGCCCTGCCAGTGGGCCGGCGTCGCCGCACTGCGTGGCAGCAACCAGTTTATCGACAACATGGTGGAGGAATATCAGCGCCGGCGGGATCGGCTGGTGGAATTGGTGGAACAGACGCCACACCTCACCGGCTACAAACCGGATGGCGCTTTCTATCTGTTTCCCTCGTTACCGGAAGGCGTCGACGGGGCCAACGTGGCGCTGAAACTGTTGCGCGAGACCGGGGTCTGCACCATTTCCGGCGATACCTTTGGGGACGCCGGGCGCAACGCCCTGCGCATCAGTTACTCCACCTCGCTGGATCAGATCGAAGAAGCCTTCAAACGAATTATTCCCTGGATGGAGAAACAGAACTTCAGTTAAGGAAAGCCGCAAAAAACGGGCTGGCTTGGGCGTAAACAGCACCCAACCGGCCCGCCATCGTCCTGAGTCCAATGCCGGATTACGACTACACCTGGTTCGACCCATACCGGCTTTTTCGATTACGGTTTCTGCGCACCTTTTTGTGCGTCTGCCTGGGCCAACTCCGCTTCCATATCGGAAAACATCTGCTGCAGGGACGGCATCACATGCTGCATCTGGCGCTGGGAAATCTGTACCGATTCAGCCATTACCTGGGGCATTTTCTTCATGATCGCCCGGCCACTGTCTGACTGATAAAACTCGGCCATGTCCCGCAGCTCCTGCAGGGAAAAGGTACGCTGATAAATGGCCAGCATCTGCTCTTCCATGGCGCCCCAGTCCAGCCCCTCTTCCAGAATGGTCTGTACCCGCGAGGTATAGCGCTCCATCATGGCCTTGTTGTCCGCCGGTATAGTCTGCGTCAGGGCCTGGTCGGTCATGCCTTCAATCTGTCGCCGGGCTTCACTGAAAATGGCTTTGGCATTACTGGCTTCCAGTACCTCTTTGGCGGCAGCCGTCTTGTCCGCCTGTTCCGATGCCTGTGCGGTTACCGACAGGAAAGACAGCAACAGTACGGTCAGTATTTTTTTCATGATTATCTCCAACATTGCGGTGCCAGCACCGCCAGCCTGAAAAGCAAAAAGGCCGTGACGAATCACGGCCTTTTACTATCAATTAACCACTATTAATGATCAATTGCCGTTATGGCATTTCATCCACTTCTTCCGGTTCCGGAACCATGAAGTCTTCCTTGCTGACCTTCATCATGAAGAGGATATTGCTGACCACATAGATGGACGAGTAGGTACCCACGAAGACCCCTACCAGCAAGGCTTCCGAAAAGGAACGCATCACTTCGCCACCGAAGAAATACAGCGCCACCAGCACCAACAAGGTAGTCGCGGAGGTGTTGATTGTCCGGGTCAACGTCTGGTTCACCGCACCATTGATAATGGCCACCGGGTCCGTCTGTCGTGAATTGCGGAAATCTTCCCGGATACGGTCAGCCACTACAATGGAGTCGTTAAGCGAGTAACCGATCAGCGCCAGCACCGCCGCCAGCACGGTCAGGTCGAAAGGCCACTGAATCAGCGAGAACAATCCCAACACGATGATCACATCGTGAAACAATGCGACCACGGTGGCCACGCCGAACTTGTTGGAGAACCGGAACCACACGTAGACCATCATCAGACCCAGCGCCAACAACATGGCGGTGCCCGACTCGTCACGCAGCTCGTCCCCTACCTGCGGGCCAACGAACTCCACTTTCTGTTTTTCCAGGTCCGGGTTGTGGTTTTTCAATACCGCGACCACATTCAGGCCAACCTGGTCTGCATCCTTGCCGTCCCTGGGGGCGACTCGAATATTGACCTCTTTTGGCGAACCGTAATGCTGAACAACCGCATCACCAAACCCCGCATCGGCCAAATCCGCACGGATTTCAGACAGTTCCACATCTACCGGGCTTTTTACTACCACGGTCGTGCCACCGGTGAAATCCAGCCCCAGGTTCAGACCCCGGGTCAGCAGCAGCGCCACGGAAATAACGACTAGCGCCAGCGACAGGACACCCAGCGGTTTGCGGGCGGCCATAAAATTGATGTTCATGGGTGCTTTGCTCATAACCGCCTCAGATGCTCAGTTTGCTCGGGGCGCGGGCGCCTCGACCGTAAATCATTTCTGCCATGGCACGGGTACCGATAATCGCCGTGAACATGGAGGTGAGGATGCCGATGAACAGCGTAACCGCGAAGCCCTGCACCGAACCGGTACCCGCCGCAAACAGAATCACCGCCACAATCAGGGTGGTAATGTTGGCATCGATAATGGTGGTGAATGCGCGCGCGTAACCTTCTTCAATGGCCTGGCGCGGACTGAGCCCCCTGCGCAAATCTTCACGAATACGCTCGAAGATCAGCACGTTGGCATCCACCGCCATCCCCACGGTCAGCACGATGCCGGCGATCCCCGGCAAGGTCATGGTGGCCCCGGGGATCAACGACATGACGCCGACAATAATCACCAGGTTACCCAACAGGGCCACGTTGGCAATCAGGCCAAACAGCTTGTACCAGATCACCATGAAGACCAGCACCAGCGACAGACCCAGCGCCATGGACTTGAGCCCGGCTTCGATGTTTTCCGCCCCCAGGCTCGGGCCCACGGTGCGCTCTTCCACGATGCTCACCGGCGCCGCCAGAGAACCCGCGCGCAGCAGCAATGCCAGTTCGGAGGCTTCGGCAGGATTATCCAGCCCGGTAATACGGAAACGGCTACCCAGAGTGCTCTGGATGGTAGCCACGTTGATCACATACTTGTCGGTGCTGCTGGTCATCTGATCAACGCTGTTGCCGTCCTCGTCGATCACCTTTTTTACGTCGGTCTTGGTTTCGATAAACAGCACGCCCATGGGGTTACCCACGTTCTTGCCGGTAACACGCTGCATGCGACGGGCGCCATCGGAATCCAGCGTCACGTTCACTTCCGGCTGACCGTTCTGCTGATCAAAGCCCATCTTGGCATCGATCACCTGATCACCGGTGGCAATGCTGGATTTATTCAACGCGACGATACGGCCCTCTTGCCCCTTGAACGGGAAGAATTCCAGACCGGGAGGCGCCATGCCGGAACGCAGGCGGGCAGAAGACACACTGTTGTCTACCAGACGGAATTCCAGGGTCGCGGTGCGGCCCAGAATCCGGCGGGCGGTGGCCGCATCCTGAATCCCCGGCAGCTGCACGACGATGCGGTCTGCACCTTGACGCTGCACCACGGCTTCCGCCACACCCAGTTCATTGACCCGCTTGTTCAGCGCGGTACGGTTCTGGTCCACGGCGTAATCCTGCATTTCCTTCAGGGCCGTTTCGTTCAGCGTCATGACAATTTTCGGGCTGTCACCGGCCGGCTGCATGGCCAGCTTGTCCAGCGCCTGACGCAGCGGTGCACGGGCTGCGTCCGCAGCTACCTGATCGCCAAAGGTGGCGGTCAGGGTGGTGCCATCCACAGACACCGCGCGGTAACGCACTCCCGCATCACGCAGGGTCAGCTTGGCGGTACCTTCCCAGGCTTCCATGCGGCTCTTCACCACCGAATCCATATCCACCTGTAGCAGGAAGTGCACCCCACCACGCAAGTCCAGGCCCAGGTTCATGGGGCTGGCGCCGATCTCACGCAGCCACTGGGGCGTGGTCGCCGCCAGGTTCAAAGCCACCACGTAGTTATCGCCCAGCGTCGCCGCAGCGATGTCCTTGGCGCGCAGCTGCGCTTCGGTATCGCCCATACGCACCAGCAGTGAGTTCCCCACCACTTCGCCGTCACCGTGGCTCAGGCCTGCATCATCCAGGGCGCCGAGCACTCGCTGCCTGGCCACATCAGACACTTCACCGCCCGCCTCGGAATGGCTGATCTGGATAGCGGGAGCATCCGGGTACAAATTAGGGAGCGCATAAAGGCCGCAAACAACGAGGGCAGCCAAAAGCAGGAAAAATTTCCAGCGTGGATAGCGGGTCATAGTTCTTTCCGGTAGTGCCGGTTTTTTAATAGTGCGACAGTGCGTCGAGCGCCGAAAAAAGGCGGCCGGCATGCACGATTAATCAACCGCTCGATACATTGGGTTTTGCTGGCGTTACCGCAACAGCAAAAGCCCCGCTCAAGACGGGGCTGCTATTCTTCTAGATCGACTTGATGGTGCCTTTGGGCAGAGTGGCCTGGACGCTGCTTTTCTGCAGCTTGATTTCCAGGTTGTTGCTGATTTCCACCACCACAAAATCATCGGTCACTTTCGCTACCTTGCCCAGAATGCCACCGCTAGTGACCACTTCATCACCCTTGCTCAGGCTCTGGACCAGGTTTTTGTGTTCCTTGGCACGCTTCTGCTGCGGGCGAATCAGGAAGAAATAGAAAACCACCATCATCACGACCAGCATGATCAGCTCGACACCGCCCGGGCCGGCAGGGGCAGCAGGGGCTGCAAACGCCGGAGAAACCATGGCAGTGGCCAACAGGGCCAGCAGGGAACGCATTGCGATGTTCATTACATACTCCAATCGATAAATAGCTACAGCGCTGGCGTAGTCTGGCCACGCGCCGCATAGAAGTCGTCCACAAAGGCGGACAATGTACCCCCTTCAATGGCCCCCCGCAATCCAGCCATCAGCCGCTGATAGTAACGCAGGTTATGGATGGTATTGAGCTGGGAGCCCAGCATTTCGTTGCAGCGATCCAGGTGATGCAGATAGCTGCGGGAGAAATGCTGGCAGGTATAACAGTCACAATCCGCCTCCAGGGGAGCCAGATCATGACGGTGTCGGGCATTTCGGATTTTCACCACCCCTTCGGCGATGAACAGGTGGCCATTACGGGCATTACGGGTGGGCATAACGCAGTCGAACATATCCACCCCACGGCGCACCGCTTCAACGATGTCGTCCGGCTTGCCCACGCCCATCAGGTAACGGGGGCGCTCTGCAGGCATATGCGGGGTCAGGTTGCCCAAGGTGCGTAGCATTTCTTCCTGGGGCTCGCCCACGCTGAGGCCGCCCACGGCGTAGCCGTCGAAACCGATATCTACCAGCCCGGCCAGGGATTCGCGGCGCAAATCGTCGTACATGCCGCCCTGAACGATGCCGAAACACGCCGCATCATTGCCTTCATGGGCGTCTTTTGAGCGTTTCGCCCAGCGCAGGGACAGTTCCATGGAATCGCGGGCCTGTTTCTCGGTGGCCGGAAACGGGGTGCATTCGTCAAAAATCATGCAGATATCGCTGCCCAGTGAGCGCTGCACCTGCATGGCCTTTTCCGGACTCAACTCCACCTTGTCGCCATTGATGGGGTTTTTGAACACCACACCCTGCTCGGAAATCTTGCGCATATCGCCCAGGCTGAATACCTGAAAACCGCCGGAGTCAGTGAGAATCGGCTTGTCCCACTGCATGAAGCCATGCAGGGACCCGTGGGCTTCGATGACCTCGGTACCCGGGCGCAACATCAGGTGGAAAGTATTCCCCAGACAGATCTCGGCACCGGTCTCGGCCAGATCTCGGGGCAACATGCTTTTTACCGTCCCGTAGGTCCCCACCGGCATAAACGCCGGCGTCTGGATGGTGCCCCGGGGAAACGTAATCTCACCACGGCGGGCGGCACCATCGGTGGCGTTGAGCTGGAAGGTCATTCGGGACATGGGTAAGAGCTCGCTTGCACGCGGCATGCTTCACGCAGCATGCCAAAAAACGGGAAACACAGGATCATTCGTCAGCCCCACCCGCGTGT
Organism: Alcanivorax sp. VBW004; assembly: GCF_009718865.1. Taxonomy (NCBI): domain Bacteria; kingdom Pseudomonadati; phylum Pseudomonadota; class Gammaproteobacteria; order Oceanospirillales; family Alcanivoracaceae; genus Alcanivorax; species Alcanivorax sp. VBW004. The sequence continues at coordinate 1,645,460 of NZ_WNHC01000001.1, read as the reverse complement.
TGCGTGTCGCGTGATGCATGCTGCGTTCCTTCAATAAACATGGCATCGCCGTAGCTGAAAAAACGGTACTGGGACTCAATCGCCGCCTGATAGGCGTTCATCACCCGATCACGGCCCGCGAAGGCACTGATCAGCATCAGCAACGTCGATTTGGGCAGGTGGAAGTTGGTCACCAGGGCATCCACCAGCCGGAACCGGTAACCCGGATAGATAAAGATATCCGTCTCGCCCTGCCCGGTTTGCAAACCACCGGACTGGCTGGCCGCTTCCAGCGCCCGCAGCGCGGTCGTTCCAACCGCCACCACCCGGCCACCCCGGGCATGGGCCTGGGCCACTTGCTCAACCAGGGAATCGGGGATCTGGTAGCGCTCACTGTGCATGTGATGGTCTTCCACCTTGTCCACGCGCACCGGCTGGAACGTCCCTGCTCCTACATGGAGGGTGACAAAACCGATATCAACCCCGTGCTGCTCCAGGGCCGCCAGCATCGCATCGTCAAAATGCAGGCCGGCGGTCGGGGCCGCCACAGCGCCGGGTTCGCGGGCATAGACCGTCTGGTAGCGCTCCATATCCCCATCTTCATCCGGGCGGTCGATATACGGCGGCAACGGCACATGGCCGATTTTCTCCAGTGCCGTCAGCAGGGTGTCGCAGCCCTGGCCCGGCAGCGAGAACTGCAAGATGAACAGGGCGTCACGACGCCCCGTCACCTGGGCACGAATACCCTCATCAAATTCCAGCCAACTTCCCGGTTTCGGTGACTTGGAGGCGCGCACGTGGGCGAGTGCCTCGTGGTCATCCACCACCCGCTCGATCAACACTTCAACCTTGCCACCGCTTTCCTTCTGGCCAAACAGCCGGGCAGGAATCACGCGGGTATCGTTGAAGATCAGCAAATCGCCGGGGTGCACATGGGAAAGCAGATCAGGAAACTGCTGATGCAGCAGCGCATCGCGGGTAAGGGCCAACAGGCGCGCATCACGGCGCTCAGCAGGCGGATGGCGGGCAATCAACCCGTCGGGGAGCTCAAAATCAAAATCGTCGACGTTCACGTACTGTACCGGCACGGAAGTTCAAGGGGCGCCAAGGATACCTGCTAAACCCCCTCACACCAAGCGCTCTACGTCGCCGGCCCGCCAGGAAACAAGGTGCGATTCAGGGTGTCTTGGGTTTCTTCGACAGTTGCACCGTCGCCGTAGCGGACAGGCGATCGTGAAGCGTTTGATGCGGCGCGATCAGCACCACCAGATAGCCGGCCCCGAACAGGCCCCAGGACACACAAGCCCCGACGAAACGAGCCAGGGTCTGCCAGAGCTTCACCGGCCCACCGCGATAGTCCCGCACCTGCAACCGCCAGGCACGCATGCCCAGGGTCTGGCCACCACGCATCCAGAACCAAGCGTAGAACAACCAGGTTTCCACCAGCAACAGCGGCAGCAGAATCCCCTTCAGGTAATCCGGAGCAGCGCGGGTGACGCCATTAATATCCTCCATCGGCAACCCGGTTTTGGGGTAGACCAGCACGAAGATACCCGTGGTCACAAACCACAAGGCGAGCACCAGAAAGCCATCATAGACCAGCGCCATCAAGCGCTTAAGCAAACCGGCGGGCGGGGCATATTCGGTCATGATCACTCTCCTGGACAGACGAGTTTGAGCTATCGAGAGCCTGCGACGCCCGACATAAAAAAGCCCGCTGGAAGCGGGCTTTTTTATTGTTTGGTACCAGAGGCCGGACTTGAACCGGCACGCCCGTGAAGGCAACGGATTTTGAATCCGTCGTGTCTACCAATTCCACCACTCTGGCAGTGGGGCGCGAGTATACCAGCCCTTCACGGCTTTTCCAGCCTTTACGTTAACGCAATTTTGATCGCGGTCACGTTATCCCGACTGCCCGCGTTCAAGGCTGCCTTGAGAATGGCAGACTCGCTGGCGCCCTCGACCAGCAATTGATGTATCTCAGGCACCCGCAGCACAGAATGCACGCCATCGGTGGTCAGCAGGAATTGCTGGCCGGCCCCTACCGCAAACCGGATCTGTTCCAGTTTCAGCTTGTCTCCATTACCAATGGCCTGATAGATCACGTGACTGCGAGGGTGGCGCATGGCCTCTTCTTCGTTGATCTCACCTGCGTCCACCAGTGCCTGCACAGGGGTGTGGTCCTTGGTGATGGCACTGGTTCGCGATGCCTCATGCCGGTAAAGCCGGGCATCGCCGGCCCACAGCACCCCAGCCTCGCCATCATGAATCAGCAGCACGACAACCGTCGCCCCCATGGGCTTGCTGCCCAGGTGCATGGCGGCGTGGTGACGGATCGCATGATTGGCGCTTTGCAGGGCGGCATCCACCGCCAGCAACCGGTGGGCAATACCGCCCCCGAGGGCAAGATTGTCCAGTGCATGACGGATCATGGTGGCGGCAAGGTCGCCGGCGTCATGGCCGCCCATGCCATCAATAACGGCCCATAAACCCTCACCGTCACGGCACACCAGCGCGTCTTCATTGGCCGGCCGGCGGCCTGCGTGGGTGCGTCCCTGCCCCCGCCAGCAGCTCATCTCATCGCACTCGCTGCAGTAGCCAGATACCCAGCACCAGACACAGGGACGGCGGCAGCATGGCAGCCAGAAGCGGGTCAGTATGGAATACCAGCGACAACTGGCCGAAGAATTGCTGGCCGTAATGGAAGATCAACCCGGCGACGATACCCGCCGTCAGCCGCAGGCCCATGGTGACTTCCCGCAAGGGGCCGAACACAAAGGAGATGGCGATCAACACCATGCCGATGGTCGCCAGCGGCATGAACAGTTTCTGCCAGAAGCTGAGCATATAGTCTGCGGTTTCCAGACCCTGGCGCTTCAGATAGCGGGTATATTCCAGCAGTTTGACCAACGCCAGATTGTCCGGTTGAAGCACCACGATGCTGAGCAACTGCGGCGTCAGCTCCGTTTGCCACTCGCCCTGATCTTTCTGGTAGGTTTCGGCGTGATCATCGAACAAACGAGTGCCGTGGATCCCCTCCAGCGACCAGAAGTCCCCTTGATAGATCGCCCGATCCACATACTGGGTTTCTGTCAGTTTCTGGTTGTCGCTGAAGCGATAGCGGGTCAGACCGTGCAACACGCCGTTGGGCTGCACCGCATTGATATGAATGAATTCGGGCCCTTCCCGATGCCAGTAACCGTACTTGGAGCGCAACGCTTCACCGCCGCCCTCGGCCATGGAGCGGTTACTCTGCGCCACCTGCTCGCTGTAAGGCGTCAGGTATTCACCCAGGGGAATCGACAGGATGATCAGCACCAATACCGGGCGCAGCACCAGCCAGCTCACTTTCAGGGTGGAGACCCCCGCCGCACGAATCACCGACAGCTCGCCGCTATTCGCCAGCAGCCCCAGTCCGATCAGGGTGCCCAGCAAAATGGCCATGGGCATGTATTCGTAAAAGCGCCGCGGCGTGGTAGTCAGGATAAACTGCAGAGCTTCCATGACCTGGTAATTGCCGCGGAGAAACTCCAGCTCATAAACAAAGCCGAACAGACAATCCAGGCCGACAATAATAAACAGGATGGCCAGGGTCGGGATCATTACCGCCCGCCAGAAGTAGCGCTTGAGCAATGTCATGAGCGCGCCCTCCGCCGGAACAGGCGCCCGCCAAAGTAGAGCAGAAAGACCACTGCTCCGGCACTCAGGTGGATCCAGACCATGCTCAGATACCAGGGCAGCGCCCCTTTATGGTCTTCAATGGCGCTGCGGCATACCAGCAACATACCCACGTACAACATATAGCCCAGCACCGCGGGGATAAGGCGATAGAAACGGCCTTGCCGTGGGTTGACCCGCGCCAGCGGAATCGCCGCCAGCGCCATGATCGGCACGGTGAGAATCAGCGAGAGGCGCCACTGCAGCTCCGCCAGCGCCGCCTTGTTGTCGGCTCGCTGATCCACCAGCTCCTGGGTAGAGCGCCCCCGCACTTTGGGGGGGCGACTATCGGTTTTTTCGCCACCAATACGTACACGAGCTTCCTTGAAGCCCACTTCCTTGTAATCCAGCTGACCCGGCTTGCCCTGATACTGGAAACCGTCCGTCAGCAACAGGTAGCTGATACCTTCTTCCACCACCAGCTTGCCGCTTTTTGCCCAGACGGTGAGCAAGCGGCCGGCCTCGCCCTGGCTTTCAAAACGGGCATCGGCCACGAACACATTTTCCAGAACCCCCTTTTCCCTGTTCAGGTGTTCCGCATAGGTGGCGCGCTGGGAATCGCTGGAACCTTTGACGTGAAAGCGTCCCGGGGTAAGCAGCTCCAGCACCGATCGGTCCTTTTGCTCCTCAAAAATCCGGTTCACCTCTGCATCCCCGCGCGGCGTGACGTAGAGAGAAAACATGCCCACCAGAGTGGTGGCCATCAAGATGGGCACCACCAGCGAACGCACCACCCGGCCGTTACCCTGACCACCGGCCTGCAGCACTACCATCTCGTTATCCATGTGCATCCGCCCCAGCACCAGTAGCAAGGCGATATACAAACTCAGGGGAACGATCATCTGCAGGAATTCCGGCATCCGGAACGCCATCACCAGGAACAGCGCATCGGCGGCAATTTCACCGGCCGCCGCTTCCGCCAGGTATTTGATAAAGCGCCCACTGACCAGCACCATCACCAGAATAAAGGTGACCAGTACCGTGGTCATGAACACTTGCCGGTTAATATATCGATGAAGAATCAAGGGCAGGCCCACTCATTGCTGTCTGCAAAAACGCACCGGGCACAATAAAGGCAGGCGAATAGCCAGCGGCTCGGCACACACCGCCGGGCAAAAAACGCCTGCGGCAGCAGTGAATGCCACCTAGTGTAACTGAGTGCTCGACCAAGGTGATAATTCCGTGTGAACAAGGCCACCGATGGATAGCGCCGAACGGATTGCGTTTCCGTGCGTGACGGCCCACTATTTCCTTTATTTATCGGGTGAATAGCGCCCCCACCCTTTTATTGATCTGGAGACAGCATGGACTTCGCAGTAAGCAACAGGCCCCTGGAAAAAAGCAAGGCAGACGCCCTGATCGTACTGTTGAGCAAGAAAAGTGACCTTCCCGAGGCCCTGCCAGACAGCACCCGCGAACACATTTCCCAGTTCATGAAGGCCGGCGATTTCAGCGCAAGCAAAGGTCAACTGGGTTGGCTGCATGCCCCTCAGGGCATCAATGCGGCCCGTCTGCTGCTGGTCGGCACCGGTGACAGTCCACTCAGCGACCACAGCTGGCTCTCCCTGGTGCAAAAAACCGCCAAGGCACTGACGGCCGCCCCGGTGAAACAGGCTCTCTGGCTGCTGGATGACGCCCAGCCCCAGGCACTGGAATGGCAGGTTCGCGAAGGCACCCGGGTAGTGGAAGAAAGCACCTACCGTTTCGACGCCTACCGTAGCAATCCGGCGCCGGCCAGCAAACTGGCCAAGCTGACTTTCTGGCACGCGGAAAAAGACGCCGCCCTCGCCAAGGCCCACAAAACCGGCAAGGCGGTCGCCGTTGGGGTGAACCTGGCCCGGGATCTGGGCAACTTGCCCCCCAATGATTGTTTCCCCGAATACCTGAGCGGCGTGGCCCGCGATCTGGCCAAGGATTACGAAAAACTCACCGTGAAAGTGCTGAGCCAGGCACAGGCCGAAAAGATGGGCATGGGCGCCTTCCATGCGGTGGCCAAAGGGTCCGAACGCCAGGGCCAGATCATCGTGATGGAGTACAAAGGCGCCAAACCGACCAAACAAGGCCCCGTTGCCCTAGTTGGCAAAGGCATTACCTTCGACACCGGAGGCATCTCCCTGAAACCCGGTGCCACCATGGATGAAATGAAATACGACATGGGCGGTGCGGCCAGCGTTTTCGGCTCCGTGAAGACCGTGTGTGAGTTGGGCTTGCCGATCCATCTGGTCGCCGTCGTGGCCGCCGCCGAAAACATGCCCGACGGGCGGGCCGCGCGCCCCGGCGACATCGTCAAGACCCTGTCCGGGCAGACCGTGGAAATCCTCAATACGGATGCCGAGGGCCGGCTGGTACTGTGTGACGCGCTGACCTATGTGCAGCAGAAGCACAAGCCACATACCGTCATCGACATCGCCACACTCACCGGCGCGTGCGTGGTTGCACTGGGCGCCCATGCCCAGGCGGTTTACGCCAACGATGATGCCCTCAGCGAAGCCCTGCTCACCGCGGGCAAGGAAACCGGCGACCGCGGCTGGCCCATGCCCCTGTGGGACGAGTACCAAAGCCAGCTGGACAGCCCCTTCGCCGACATGCAGAACATTGGCGGGCCCAAGGCCGGCTCCATCACCGCCGCGTGCTTCCTGTCCCGCTTCACCAAAGACGTGAAATGGGCGCACCTGGACATCGCTGGCACCGCCTGGGTCAGCGGCGGCATGAGCAAGGGCGCCACTGGCCGCCCTGTGCCCATGCTTACTCGCTACTTGATGAACCAATGCTGACAAGCCGCACGCGAACCAAACGCACTCGGCGTGTTGCCTGCAGGCGTGTCGCATGGAGCCTTTAATTGACTGAAGTCACGTTCTATCTCAGCAGCAAGGTCGGGGACGGTGTACGCCAGGCGCTGGCCTGGCGGATTGCCGACAAAGCCCTGAGGCAAGGTCGCCAGGTTTATGTGCATTGCCAGAATGAGGCCCATGCACGACAGGTGGACGCACAATTCTGGCAATCTCCTGCTACAGGTTTCTTGCCCCATGCCCTGGGCGGGGAAGGCCAGGCACCGGTGTTGCTCGGGTTCGGCGACGATCCCGGTCATCATCACGATGTGCTGATCAACCTCACCGACCAGGTGCCGGACTTTTCGTCCCGCTTCCAGCGAGTGGCCGAAATGATCAGCGGCGCCGATACCGAACGACAACAGGGACGAGAGCGCTTCCGCTTCTACCGGGACCGGGGCTTTCCCGTTACCACTCATGAACTGGGCTGACCACTGCGAGCGACACGGCGATGAGCAACAACAAGGAGACGGCAAAACACGCACTACTCAAGGAACTGGATGATGTTCAGTCCCTGCTGGATGATGCTGACAGCCCGACTCAGCCGCCCCTACTGAAGCCCTCAGCAGAAGACACCACAGCTCCGGATTCTCAGCGGATCCGGCAGCTCGCCAGCGAACGGGCCAATCCATTCCTGTCCGGTCGTCCAGCGCCCAGCACATCACCAGCGCAACCGGCGCCCTCCGTCCCCACCCCTGCCCCACAGACGGCAGCCCCTCGCCCGACGCTGACCAACAACGATATCGACGCCGCCATTGATGAACTGGTGGCCGAGGCCCTGCCCAAGCTCGAAAAGGCCCTGCGCCTGAAGCTGCGCGCGGCCCTGCGCAGGAAGACCTGACGCACCTCAGCCCAGATGCCTTTGTGAAAGTGAGCCGCCTTTTCTGTTTCCCTCGTCAGGCATCCGGCGCCCAGCGCCAGGCGTTTTCTCACAACCCGCGACGAACCCGCCCCGCTTCGCTATAATTCGCCCTCATTTTTTCTGGTTTAGAAGCGGTGATCATGGACAAAACCTACCAACCCGATCGCATCGAGCAATCCTGGTATGAACACTGGGAAAAGGCCGGTCATTTCAAGCCGAGCGGCCAGGGTGATTCCTTCTGCATCATGATCCCGCCCCCCAATGTGACCGGCAGCCTGCACATGGGTCACGCCTTCCAGGACACCATCATGGACACCCTGGTGCGCTACCGCCGCATGCAGGGCCGCAACACCCTGTGGCAGGTGGGCACCGACCATGCCGGCATCGCCACCCAGATGGTGGTGGAACGCAAACTGGCCGGCGAAGGCACCAACCGCCACGAACTGGGCCGGGAGAAGTTTCTCGACAAGGTCTGGGAGTGGAAAGGCGAATCCGGCGGCACCATCACTCGCCAGCTGCGCCGCATGGGCGCCAGCGTGGACTGGACCCGCGAACGCTTCACCATGGACGACGGCCTCTCCAACGCCGTGCGCGAAGTCTTTGTACGCCTGCACAAGGAAGGCCTGATCTACCGTGGCAAGCGCCTGGTCAATTGGGACCCGGCCCTGCACACGGCCATCTCCGACCTGGAAGTGGAGAACGTGGAAGAACAGGGCCACATGTGGCACTTCCGCTACCCGCTCTCCGACGGCTCCGGCCATCTGGTGGTCGCCACCACCCGCCCGGAGACCATGCTCGGCGATACCGCCGTGGCCGTGCACCCGGAAGACCCGCGCTACAAGGACATGATCGGCAAGACCATTCGCCTGCCGCTGGCAGAGCGCGACATCCCCATCATCGCCGATGATTATGTGGACCCGGATTTTGGTTCCGGCTGCGTAAAAATTACCCCCGCCCATGACTTCAACGACTATGAAGTGGGCAAGCGTCATGACCTGCCGATGATCAACATCCTGACTGCGGATGCGGCCCTCAATGAAGAAGTGCCAGAGGCCTATCGCGGCCTGGACCGCGTGGATGCCCGCAAGAAAGTCGTGGATGATCTGGATGCCCTTGGTCTGCTGGAAAAAGTCGCTGACCACACCTTGCAGGTGCCCCGTGGCGACCGCTCCGGCGTTGTCATCGAACCCTACCTGACCGACCAGTGGTTCGTGGCCGTGGAAGAGCTGGCCAAGCCCGCCATTGCCGCGGTGGAAAATGGCGACATCCAGTTCGTGCCCAAGAACTACGAGAACATGTATTTCTCCTGGATGCGCGACCTGCAGGACTGGTGTATTTCCCGGCAGCTCTGGTGGGGCCACCGCATTCCTGCCTGGTATGACGCCGACGGCAATGTCTATGTGGGCCGCAGCGAGGAAGAGGTCCGCGCCGAACACAATCTTGGTGACACACCGTTGAGCCAGGACGATGACGTTCTGGACACCTGGTTCAGCTCCGCCCTGTGGACCTTCTCTACCCTTGGCTGGCCGGAAGACACCGATGCCCTGCGCACCTTCCATCCCACCGATGTGCTGGTGACCGGTTTCGATATCATCTTCTTCTGGGTTGCCCGGATGATCATGATGACCCTGAAGTTCACCGACCAGGTGCCCTTCAAGAAGGTTTATGTGCACGGCCTGGTGCGCGACAACGACGGCCAAAAGATGTCCAAGTCCAAGGGCAATGTGCTCGATCCGCTGGACATGATCGACGGCATTACCCTGGACGCGCTGATCGACAAACGCACCAAGGGGCTGATGCAGCCGCAAAAAGAAAAGCAGATTACCAAGCGCACTCACAAGGATTTCCCGGATGGCATCAACCCCTACGGGACCGATGCCCTGCGTTTTACTTTCCTGTCACTGGCCTCAACTGGTCGGGACATCAAGTGGGACATGGGCCGGATCGAAGGCTACCGGAACTTCTGTAACAAGATCTGGAATGCCGCCCGCTATGTGATGATGAATACCGAGGGCGAAGATTGTGGCGTCACGGCTGACAGCGACATCGAGCTGTCCCTGGCGGACCGCTGGATTATCTCTGCCCTGCAACGGGCCGAGCAGGAAGTCAGCGACGCACTGGACAGCTTCCGCTTTGACGTGGCCAGCCATGCTGCCTACGAGTTCATCTGGAATGAATACTGTGACTGGTATCTGGAGCTTTCCAAACCAGTGCTCTGGGGCGACGAGTACTCCGCCGCCCAGAAACGTGGCACCCGCCGCACCCTGGTCACTGTTCTGGAAGCCATCCTGCGCCTGGCTCACCCCTTCATGCCATTTATTACCGAAGAGATCTGGCAAAAGGTTGCCCCGCTGGCAGGCAAAGCAGCGGACAGTGAAGGTGAAAACAGCAACACCATCATGCTGCAAGCCTTCCCGGCCAGCGACCCCGCCAAAATCGATACTGATGCTGAAACCGGTGCAGAATGGGTGAAAGCGGTGATCAGTGCGGTACGCAACATTCGTGGCGAAATGGGCATCCCGCTGGGCAAGGCGCTGCCAATCTACCTGCATAACGGCAAGGACTCCGACCAGGCCCTGCTGGAGGCCAACCGCGTCTTCCTGAGCAAGCTGGCCAAACTGGAATCCATTACTTGGCTGGCAGCGGAAGACTCCGCCCCCGCCTCCGCCACCGCACTGGTGGGCGACATGGAAATTCTGGTGCCCATGGCCGGGCTGATCGACAAGGAAGCGGAAATAGAGCGGCTATCCAAGGAAACCGACAAACTGCGCAAGGAAGTGGGCCGCGCGGAAGGCAAGCTGAAGAACCCCAAGTTTGTCGATAAGGCGCCCCAGGCGGTGGTCGATAAGGAAAAAGCCAAGCTGGATGACTATCGCTCCCAGCTGGCCAAGCTCGACGAGCAGCTGGAAAAAATCAAATACCTGTAAGGACGGCCATCATGGATGATCCCCGCCGCGCCCGCATACTCACCTGCGCCCAGGAAGTCTTCGCCAGCGAAGGCTTTCGCAGTGCCGAGGTAAAGACTATTGCCGAGCGGGCCGGCGTGGGCAAGGCCACCATCTATAAATTCTTTCCTTCCAAGGAAGCCTTGCTACTGACCATTGTGAAGGAAAACCTGAACACCATCCGCGACCTGATCCTGTCCGAACTGATCGGTGTTGCGCCTCCCCTGGAGCGGCTGGAAAGCCTGTGCCGAGCCGTGGCTCGGTATCTGGAACAGAATCAGGATTTTTCCCGGGTGCTGATTCAGGAGGCCGGCGACTTCATGGGTGACATCCAGCGCCAGTATCTGGCCCTGATGGAGCAAAACCTGCCCGTGGCCGATGCTTTTTTCAATGAACTGCGCAAAGACGGCTATTTTGTTGCCCTGCCTACTCGCGATACGATTCTGATGATGGTAAACCTTGTCACCGGAACCACGTATACATGGGCCCTCACAGGTGAGGGCAGCCTCGAACAACAAGCCGCAGACTACATGAAGGTGTTGATCCGCGGCCTCAGATAGGACGAGCCGAGATCATGCGACTTATGGTTATCTTTACCGCGTTGCTTTCCACCACCCTGATTCACGCCGGAACGCTCGATCAGCTGACCGACGCCCCCCACCGCACCCCGCAGGAAAAGGCCCGTGACGAATACCGCCACCCGGTGGAAACCCTGAAATTTTTCGATGTCGAAAAAGACATGACGGTGGTGGAAATATGGCCCGGCGGCGGCTGGTACACCTCCATTCTCGCGCCCTGGCTTTACAAGTCCGGCACCTATTACGCCGCCCACTTTCCTGAAGACAGTGACATCCCGTTCTATCGCCGCTCGGTGACCCAGTTCAAGACCAAGCTGGCAGAGCACCCGGAAATTTACGACCATGTTCGGGTCACGGCACTCAATCCCCCCACTTACACGGTTATCGCCCCGGCGGGCACCGCAGACCGCGTGCTGACTTTTCGCAACGTGCACAACTGGGCAAAAGCGGGGAAGACGGAAGCTGTGTTTGCCAGCTTTTACCAGGCCCTTAAACCCGGCGGCATTCTCGGCATCGTGGAGCATCGTGCACCGGAGGTCCGCCCGCTGGAAAGACAAATCGAAACGGGCTACATGAGCGAGGGATATGTGATTGCCCAAGCCGAACAGGCCGGGTTCAAGCTGGTGGATCAATCGGAAATTAACGCCAACCCCAAGGATCAGGCAAACCACCCGGCCGGGGTCTGGACACTGCCCCCCAGCCTGCGTCTTGGCGACAAGGACCGGGACACCTATGAAGCGATAGGGGAAAGTGACCGGATGACACTGAAGTTTATCAAGCCGGAGTAACCCGGCTCGATAGAATCGTTACGGCGCCGGGCGCTCCAGCATGCCCGGCGTGACTTCACCCAGCACCAGAGATTCAGCCACCCCCACCGCTACCCGCAAGCACTGGTCGAGGCGTTCCTGGGAAAAACCACCGTCCTCGAAAATATACAGCGAGTAATTTTCCAGCATCCATAGCATGGTCAGGAAAACCAGCGGCTCGTAGTTCTTGCCGGTAAACCGGTTAATCTGTACCGCAAGCACTTCCGACGCCAGCGTCTGGGCACGAGTACGGTGTGGCGCAAGGGCCGAATCAGAAGAACGGGCCTCTTCCATCATCAGCTTGATCACCGGCCCCATGCTCACGTGATAATCGAAATACACCTTGGTGGTGTTGCGGATGATGTCATTGGCAGACGATGCCTGCTTCACCTCTTTGTGGAAGTGCAGCAGCATGTTATCCACAAAAATACGGTAAATGCTTTCCAACACATCCATCTTGTTGCGGAAGTACTTGTAGAAAGTACGGCGCGACACGTCAGAAGCATCCAGCAGGTGTTGAACTGTCGTACGCTGCAACCCGCGCTGGGCAAAAACCTGCATGGAATGGATCAGGATCTCCGCCCGCGCCTGGGAGCGTTGCCCCCCTTCTTCGCGGGCATGCACTTCCAACACCTGATTCACCACCTGGCGAATCGCATCAATGTCACTGCTTCCTGTCTGCACCTGACAAATACCCCTTACAATGTATACTTTGCGGTAGCTTAACCAACGGTCATCACAGAGTAAACACCGAGTTTATCCTAAGCCATGACCGTTCCGCTCACCGCTTCAGGGTCTCGGCGACGCTTCCAGACCTTTTCGTGGAAATGGTAAGCCACCGTATTCACACAAGGTTCCACCAGCGCCGTCAAACCACCGATACGCCAGTCGCCGGTCATCGCCCAGACGACCAGAAACGCCACTGAAATATGCATTACTCCGAAACTGATTGTCTTGGCCATGAGATGCCCTCCTTTTCGACTATCATCGCCAACCCTATCCCTATAGAGAAATGCTATTCCCATATCTCAACAATAGCTAATAGCAATCATTATCACTACGCGATTATCAAGGATTGTTAACTTGCCCCCTAAATCATGCGCCAGTCACGCTCAGTGCTTTACTCTATGGCATCCGCCAACGACAGGGTTTACACCATGAGCAAGAAAGCCTTACTGATCCTCCACGGCAAACAGGCTGCTAATCAGGCAGTTCGCGATGCGGTTATGGACTGGCGCGATCAGGGCCACGAGCTGGCTGTTCGAGTCACCTGGGAAGGCGGCGATGCCGAGCGTTATGTCCAGGAAGCCCTGAATAACGGCTTTAAAACGCTCATTGCCGGCGGTGGTGACGGATCAGTACGCGACATCACCCAGGCCTTGATGGAAAGCGGCCAGCAAGATCTGGAGCTGGCGGTCCTCCCACTTGGCACGGCTAACGATTTTGCCACTGCTGCGGACATTTCACCGGAGCCGTCAGACAGCCTTCGCTTGCTCGAAAACGACCCTCACCCCTGCGATGTCATACAGGTTAATGACCATTATTTCCTCAATATGGCCACCGGCGGTTTCGGTACGGAAGTCACAACCCAGACATCGGAAGACCTGAAGAAGATGCTTGGCGGGGCAGCCTACCTGCTCACCGGCCTGAGTCGATTCTCGGAAATCGAATCCGCCAAAGGGCACTTCAAGGGCGAAGACTTTGAATGGGAGGGCGAATTTCTCGCCCTGGGTCTGGGCAATGGTCGCCAGGCAGGTGGTGGACAGCGTCTATGCCCTGACGCCCTGGTCAATAATGGCCTGTTCGATGTGGCGATCCTTCCCGCAGACATGGACTTGCTCGCCGGCGTGAAAGAGCTGTTCGACAGCGAAGCCCGTCAGGACCCCAACCAGGAAGGATTATTCATACGTACCCGGCTCAGTGAAATGCACATTGAAACACCAACGCCAATGAACCTGAACCTGGACGGCGAGCCCATTCAAAATACCACCTTTCACATCCGCTCCATTCCAAATGCGCTTCGCCTGTACCTGCCAGAAAACAGCCCGCTGTTAGGCTGATGCCTGCTGCCCGCCGCAACGCTGGACAAACTCGCGAACTTTCTGCCGACGTTGATCCAGCTTGTGGCCGTACAGGGGGAAATGCTCCCACACCCCCAGATCCTTGACGCCATAACGACGTGTTGCCACTGCCACCACCATCATTCCGGTTCGAATGACGCCCATCTCGCAGTGCACCAGACAGCGGCTTCCACCGCGATCAATCTCATCCATAAACTGCAGGATCTGCGCTTCCGTTGGCGGTGTGTCCTGGGCCATGGGGATATTGACCAGCTTTAATCCATGGCGGCGACAATAAGCGAGCTGCCGTACATACCATCCCTTCTTGCTGTACTCCGACTCCAGGCGCAAATTGACAATCGTGTTGATCCCCAATACCCGATGCATGATACGCAAGCCTACAGGCCCCAGGGTCCCGCTACGGTAAAGCTTGCCGGGTTTGACCACACGAAAGTGATACATCAGCTTGCGATACCGGTAAATAAATAAAACAACAAGAAGGACCGCAATGACGGTATAGAACAGCATGGCAAAGACTCCGCAACGTGGATATCGCTGCAGTGTGGCGTGTCTTTTTGGCAAGGGTATTACAGGGAGGGGGGCGGGGGCCTGGCAGCGCCAGGCTGTGACAGGAAACCCGCTTCTGCCCAGCCTGAACACAAAAAAACCCGACGCTTTCGCGACGAGGGTTTTCTGTTTCTTTAAGAGCCTGACGATGACCGACAGTGCGTGACGAGCATGCTCGTCATCCCTTCGGGGCGCCTGCGGCGCACCAAGCTGGCTCCTGCGGAGCATCGCTTGTCACACCTCGGTCCCGCTTGACGGGATGGCGGCTTCGCCGCGAGGTAGGGAGAATAATTCACCGTATCCACGTGCTTCGCTTGCGAAGTCGAACAGCCGCTTTTCAGGCTGGCCCAAAGGGTGAGCGCAGCGAATCAAATACAAAAAAAGCCCCCAAGCATAATGCTAGGGGGCCTTTTTTGTA